>NZ_CP132482.1:0-3055873 GCF_030770265.1 Lacticaseibacillus parahuelsenbergensis
ATGCCCAATTTAGAGGAGCTTTGGGCTTACCTGAATGATAAATTCCGTGAAGAGTTGACCCCAGTCGGCTACAGCACATGGATTCAAACGGCCAAACCCGTTAAATTAACCAAAGATAAACTCGAAATCGAAGTTCCGGCATCGTTGCATAAGGCTTACTGGGAGAAAAATCTGGTCACCAAAGTCGTGGAAGGGGTCTACGAGTTTGCGCAGCTGGAAGTCGATCCGGTGATCATGACTAAAGACGAGTTACAGCCGGTCACGACGCATCAGCAACAGCCAACTACCGATGACGATGATCAACAACTGACTTTTAAGGCGAAAACACATCTCAATCCGAAGTACACGTTTGACCGGTTCGTGATCGGCAAAGGCAACCAAATGGCGCATGCTGCGGCGTTAGCGGTTGCCGAAGCTCCCGGCACGACGTATAATCCGCTGTTTATTTATGGTGGCGTCGGTTTGGGCAAGACGCACTTGATGCAAGCTATCGGTAACCTGGTGTTGGAAAATAATCCAGCAGCTAACATTAAATATGTCACCAGTGAGAATTTTGCCAACGACTTCATTAACTCGATTCAAACCAAACAGCAGGAACAATTTCGCCAGGAGTATCGCAATGTTGACCTGTTGTTGGTTGATGATATTCAGTTTTTTGGCGACAAAGAAGCTACGCAGGAAGAATTCTTCCATACGTTCAATACGCTGTACGAAAATATGAAGCAGATCGTGCTCACCAGCGATCGCCTGCCAAACGAAATTCCTAAGCTGCAGGAACGGCTGGTGTCGCGGTTTAACAAAGGCTTGTCCGTCGACGTGACACCGCCTGATCTTGAAACCCGAATTGCCATCTTGCGCAACAAAGCCGATGCCGAAGATCTCAGCATTCCCGATGACACGCTTTCCTACATTGCCGGCCAAATCGAAAGTAACGTCCGTGATTTGGAAGGGGCTTTGGTGCGTGTCCAGGCTTTTTCTACTATGAAAAATGAAGATATCACGACCAGCCTGGCCGCCGATGCGTTAAAGGCGCTCAAACTCGATGATCGCAGCGGGCAACTGACCATTGCGCAGATACTGGACGCTGTCGCCAAGTATTTTCAGGTCACCGTGCAGGATCTAAAAGGTAAGAAACGGGTCAAGCAAATTGTGATTCCCCGCCAGATCGCGATGTATCTGGCGCGAGAAATGACCGACAATAGTCTGCCGAAGATCGGTCAAGAAATTGGCGGTAAAGATCACACCACGGTCATCCACGCGCACGAAAAAATTATGTCCGCAATGACGACGAATGAAGATCTTAAAGCCCAAGTCGTCGAACTGCGAAATATTCTTAAAAATCGCGGATAATCCACTTGTGGACAACTGCGAAAACCCGCCAAGTTTGTCCCTTGCACTTATCCACAGGTGCATAACTTTTCCGGCTGTTGTTTCTCAAAGTTTTCCACAGTTTGAACACGGCCTATTACTATTACTTAAAAAGCTTTATATTATATATATAAATAAACGTACGGGAGGCTCTTATGAAATTTACGATTACCCGATCCACATTCTTGAAAACCTTGAATGACGTTGCCCGGGCTATTTCAACCAAAACCACGATTCCGATCCTGACTGGTTTAAAAATCGTCCTCACTGATACGGGGCTGGTGCTCACCGGTAGTGATGCCGATATTTCGATCGAATCACGTATCAATATTGCTGATGAGAACAACGATCTTCAAATCGACAGCACCGGAGAAATCGTGTTACCTGCACGTTTCTTTAGTGAAATCGTCAAGCGGTTGCCGGAAGACAAAATGACCTTGGAAGTCAAAGATAATTTTCAAACTGTCATTACCTCTGGTGCTTCCGAATTTACGATTAACGGTCTAGACGCTAATAACTATCCCCGGTTACCGGAAATTACCGCTGATGAAGCGTTGACCGTCCCAGCTGAAGTGCTGCGCCAGTTGATCAATCAAACAGTTATCGCCGTTTCTAATCAAGAAAGTCGCCCGATTTTGACGGGTGTGCATTTCACGATTATGGGCGATCAGTTGGTGGCTGTTGCGACTGATTCGCATCGGTTAGCGCAACGAACCCTGACATTGCCGAGTGCAAGTACCACCAATTACGACATCATTATTCCCGGTAAGAGCCTCACCGAATTGAGTCGGATGCTGAGCGAGGATGTCGAAAAAATCGAAATCCGGATTGCCGAAAATCAGGTTTTGTTCGTTTTCGGTCAAACTGCCTTTTATTCCCGGTTGCTTGAAGGCAATTACCCGGATACCAGTCGCCTGATTCCAACATCGAGCAATACGCAAGTCGAATTCGACGCGCCGGTCCTGTTGGCATCCATTCAGCGAGCTAGCTTGCTGAGTCACGCAAGCAGCAATAACGTGGTTCGGTTAGTACTCAACATTGCGGATCAAAAAGCTACGATTTACGGCAATTCGCCTGATGTCGGGAATGTCGAAGAAGTCCTCACCTTTAACAAGTTGACCGGCGAGGATCTCGAGATCTCCTTCAATCCTGACTACATGAAGGACGCGCTCCAAGGCTTTGGCCAAACCGCCATCGAAGTTGACTTCACCGCCCCGTTGCGCCCATTCACCTTGGTACCGACGGAAGACAAGGAAAAGTTCATCCAACTCATTACGCCGGTGCGGACGTTCTAAAGCGTGAAGCAACAGTCATAAGTGTTAAGTATAAAAAGATGTGGATGGGTCATACTTCATGGCCACAGCAAAAAAAGCAAACATGCTCTGCGATAACGAGAGAGTATGTTTGCTTTTTGTTTCCCTGAGGTAATTTGGTGGGATTATTTAAGATATGAGTGCCAAGGCGGAGCAATCGGAGGCCAGAGGGGGCTCAGCTGTGAAATTGATGTTGGTGGGGCGCTTTTTGCCCCGCCTACATCAAGGCCGAGCTTAGAGACTCTGCCGGTTTTGCAGAGGCTCTAAGTCGTGCCCACAGCGTTCCAGCACCAGCTGGCCGGAGATTGCGGAGTTTGGCACGGCTTAGAACGTATTGCCTAATTTTTTGAACAATCATTCGGTAGGCTTCAGCGTTATCGCATATGCAGCCAGAACACACGTTTGTATCTATCCCATTCTTTCAGCAAAGTTCACCGCCATTACGTCATTTATAAACAAGCCCTCCATAACTAAGCATCCTTAAAAATGGCTTTAGGCTAGACTAAAAACAGTAGAATTGAAAATTTGGCTGTTTTTGGGCTTTTTAAGGGTTTTTAGTCTAGGGGGGCGTCTTGGTGTTAAATTGGCTCAGAGCCGCTTAAATGCCCGTTTAGAATTGTTTTTTAATGTACAAAAGGGTATAATTGTTATGTGTTCATCTGCGACAAATCGCGATTTGATGCGATTTGCCGGTACTTTTCGGATTGGAGGGCGACGACGATGACAACCATCAAAATCACGACCGCATTTTTGACATTGGGTCAGTTTCTGAAAGAAGCCGGTCTCATTGATAGCGGTGGTGCAGCTAAGTGGTATCTAGGCGAGAATCCGGTAACCGTTAACGGTGAAGCCGAAGACCGTCGTGGCCGGAAATTATATCCGGATGATCAGATTGAAGTTGCCGGTCAGACTTATGTGATCGTGAGCGCATGAAGCTGGATCATTTGACGTTAAAGAATTATCGCAATTATGCCACTGTCGATACGGCTTTTTCTCCGGAAATCAATGTCCTGATAGGCGAGAATGCGCAAGGCAAGACCAACTTGCTTGAAGCGATTTACGTCTTGGCATTGGCCCGCAGCCACCGAACCAATAGTGACAAAGATTTAATTCGATTTGGCAGCGATTTTGCGCGGGTTTCCGGACGGATTTCCCGGCAGAGCGGCACCCATCAGTTGGAGCTTGTCATCAGTCATCAAGGCAAGCGGGCCCGAATTGATCGGATCGAACAATCGAAACTGTCGCAATACTTAGGACATTTCAATGTCATTTTGTTTGCCCCTGAGGACTTGGCGATCGTTAAGGGAAGCCCGGCTGGCCGGCGTCGTTTTATCGACATGGAGTTTGGCCAGATGAGCTCGAAATATCTCTATAACCTGAGCCAATACAAAACGTTCCTCAAGCAGCGCAATGCCTACTTAAAGCAGCTGAAGTACCATCAGGCCAAAGATCTTGTGTATCTGGATGTATTGACGGATTCACTAGCTGCCTTTGGGGCCGAGTTGATTACCGCGCGTGCCGAGTTATTGCAAACCATGTCGGGCTATGCTGCGGCGATTCAGCAGGATATTACCAAAGGACGCGAAACGTTGCGCTTTTCGTATCAGACCCAGGTTGATGCGGAGGCGCAACAAAATAGTGAAGCGGCTTATGCGGCGTTGGGTGCGTTGTTTGCAAAACAGCAGGCACGCGAAATCGAACAGGGAACCAGCCTAGTCGGGCCGCATCGCGATGATGTTGCCTTCATTGTGAATGACAAGAATGTTGCCGATTTTGGCAGTCAGGGACAGCAGCGTACCACGGCTTTGGCGGTCAAGTTGGCAGAAATCGATTTAATGAAAGATCAGACTGGTGAGTATCCGGTTTTGTTGCTGGATGACGTTTTGTCTGAACTTGATGCGATGCGTCAGACCCACTTGCTCAAGGCCATCCAGAGCAAAGTCCAGACGTTTCTGACGACTACCAGTCTGGATGGCATTCAAAAAGAAATCATCACGGCACCAGCCATTTTCCGGGTGCAGGATGGGGTTTTGTCTAAACAAGCGTAGGTTTGCTGTATCGGGAAACGTGTTTTTAAGGAGGATAACCAGTGACGGACAAGAAAGAATCGGCCGAAGAGAAGAAAGAAGAGCTGGCAGCAGAATATGATGCCAGCCAAATTCAAGTGCTTTCAGGTCTGGAAGCGGTTCGGAAGCGGCCAGGGATGTATATTGGCTCCACAAGCAGCCAAGGCCTGCATCATTTGGTTTGGGAAATTATCGATAACGGGATTGATGAAGCGTTGGCTGGGTTTGCGACTCAAATCGAAGTCGAAGTCAATCCGGATAATAGTGTCACCGTGACAGATAATGGTCGCGGGATTCCGGTGGATATCCAGGCGAAAACTGGTCGACCGGCACTGGAGACTGTTTATACGGTGTTGCATGCCGGCGGTAAATTCGGCGGTGGCGGGTATAAGGTGTCCGGCGGGTTGCACGGTGTCGGCGCTTCTGTTGTCAACGCCTTGTCGACGAATCTGGACGTGACGGTTAGCCGCGGCGGCAAGCGGTATTACATTGATTTTGTTCGCGGTAAGGTTAATACCCCGATGAAGGTGATCGGCACTGCGCCGGAACATGAACACGGGACCAAAGTTCATTTCCTGCCAGATCCGGATATTTTCACCGAAACAACCACATTTGACGATAAAGTGTTGACCACGCGGATTCGCGAGTTAGCGTTCCTGAACAAGGGCCTCAAGCTGACGTTTACCGATAAGCGCGCAGCCACCCACGAGAAGCTGGTCTTTCACTATGAAGGCGGGCTGAAATCCTACGTCGACTTTTTGACGGAGAAAAAGGAAAACCTGCTGCAGGAGCCGATTTATGTGGAAGGTCAGGATAAAGGCATCACGGTGGAAGTGGCGTTGCAGTACACCAACGACTATCACAGCACCTTGCTGACATTCGCCAATAATATCCACACGTATGAAGGCGGGACGCATGAAACCGGGTTTAAAACGGCACTGACCCGCGTCATCAACGATTATGCCCGGCGTTCCGGAGCACTGAAGGACAGCGATGATCCACTTAGCGGTGACGATGTTCGCGAAGGATTAACGGCAGTTGTCTCAGTCAAGCATCCTGATCCGCAGTTTGAAGGGCAGACCAAGACTAAGTTGGGCAACTCGGATGCGCGGACGGTCGTGGACCGGACATTTTCCGATCATTTTAACAAGTTTCTGATGGAACACCCGGCTGATGGCAAGTTGATCATTGATAAAGCGATGCTTGCCAGCAAAGCCCGTCTCGCTGCCAAACGCGCCCGCGAAGTCACCCGCAAAAAGAGTGGCTTGGAAATCTCTAACTTGCCCGGCAAACTGGCGGACAATACCAGTAAGGATCCGGAAATTTCGGAATTGTTCATTGTCGAAGGGGATTCTGCCGGTGGTTCGGCTAAATCCGGTCGTAGCCGTTTGACGCAGGCAATCTTGCCGATTCGCGGGAAGATTCTGAATGTTGAAAAGGCGTCGATGGAACGGATTTTGGCCAATGAAGAAATCCGCACGCTGTTTACTGCGATGGGCACCGGATTCGGTCAGGATTTTGACATCAGCAAAGCGCGGTATCACAAGCTGATTATCATGACCGATGCCGATGTCGATGGGGCGCATATCCGCACCTTGTTACTGACGTTGATTTATCGTTACATGCGGCCAGTGCTTGATGCCGGCTACGTATATATCGCGCAGCCGCCGTTGTATCGCTTGCGGCAGGGCAAGATGATGCGCTATATCGATTCCGATGAAGAGCTGCAAGATATTCTGGGGCAACTGCCACCGAGTCCGAAGCCGGATATTCAGCGGTACAAAGGACTGGGCGAAATGGATGCCAGTCAGCTTTGGGAGACGACCATGGATCCGGATACGCGGCGCCTGTTACGGGTATCGCCAAAAGACGCGGAAGAAGCCGATGGCATTTTTGAAATGCTGATGGGCGACCATGTTGAACCGCGGCGGAAATTCATTGAAGAAAACGCGGTCTTCGTTGACCCGAATAATATTGATGTGTAATTGACCGATTGACGGATAGCAAACCGGTCGGATATGAGAACTTTTGAGAGGAGACTTTTCGCTTAATGGATGATCGCCAAGAAAGCCGGATTACGAATGTGAATCTCGGCGAAACAATGCGTAAATCATTCCTTGAATACGCGATGAGTGTCATTGTGGCGCGGGCTTTGCCTGACGTCCGCGATGGCCTCAAGCCGGTTCAACGACGGATTCTGTATGGTATGAATGAACTCGGAGTGACGCCGGATAAGCCGTATAAGAAGAGTGCGCGGATTGTCGGGGATGTCATGGGGAAATACCATCCGCATGGTGACAGCTCGATTTATGAAGGACTCGTGCGGATGGCGCAGGATTTCAGCTACCGATATATGCTGGTTGATGGCCACGGGAATTTTGGGTCGGTCGACGGTGACGGTGCCGCTGCGATGCGGTATACCGAAGCCCGAATGAGTAAAATCGCCGTTGAAATGTTGCGCGATATCAATAAAGACACGATTGATTTTCAGGACAACTATGATGGTACGGAAAAAGAGCCGGTTGTTTTGCCGGCACGGTTCCCAAACTTACTGGTGAACGGCGCTACCGGGATTGCGGTGGGGATGACGACCAATATTCCCCCGCATAATCTGTCTGAAACCATTTCCGCTTTGCACGTGCTGATGGACAATCCGGATGCGACCACCGCTGACTTAATGCAGGCGCTGCCGGGACCTGATTTTCCGACAGGCGGTGTGGTCATGGGCAAGTCGGGCATTCGCCATGCGTATGAAACCGGCCGTGGAACCATCGTGCTGCGCGGGAAAGTCGATGTTCAGACAGAAAAATCCGGCCGCGAACGAATCGTCATCACTGAGATTCCGTATATGGTCAATAAGGCTAAAATGGTGGAACGGATTGCGGATCTGGTTCACGAAAAGAAGATCGATGGTATTGTCACGTTGCGGGATGAATCTGACCGTGACGGGATGCGGATCGTCATTGATGTCCGGCGGGATGCCAGTGCTTCGGTGATCCTGAACAATCTGTACAAGCTAACACCGTTGCAGACCGGTTTTTCATTTAACATGGTCGCAATTGTCAACGGTGCGCCGAAGCTGTTGAGCTTAAAACAGATCCTGCAATATTACCTGGATCATCAGGAAAATGTCATTCGGCGGCGGACACAATATGAACTGAAGAAAGCCAAAGCCCGCGAGCATATTCTCGAAGGCTTGCGGATTGCGCTTGATCATATTGACGAAATCATCACGATCATCCGCAGTTCCGAAACCGGAGACAAGGCCAAAGTCATCTTGATGGACAAGTTCAATTTGTCTGACAAGCAAAGCCAAGCCATTTTGGACATGCGGCTGGTTCGCCTGACCGGCCTGGAACGCGACAAGGTTGAAAACGAATATAAAGATGTTGAAGCAGCAATTGCGGATTACACCGATATTCTTGCCAAACCTGAACGGGTTCACCAGATCATTTACGATGAATTGCTGGATATTCAAAAGAAATTCGGCGACAAGCGGCGGACAGAGCTATTAGTCGGCGAAGTGTTGAGCCTTGAAGATGAAGATCTGATCGAACAGGAAGATGTCGTGATCACGTTGAGCCATAACGGGTACGTCAAACGCCTGGCAACCAGCGAGTTTAAGGCGCAAAATCGTGGCGGCCGCGGGATTCAAGGCATGAACGTTCATGATGACGACTTTGTTGAACGTCTGATCTCAACCTCAACTCATGACGTGCTGCTATTCTTCACCAACAAAGGGAAGGTCTATCGTAGTAAAGGCTACGAAATTCCGGAATACAGCCGAACGGCAAAAGGCATTCCGATCATCAACCTGCTTGGTGTCGGCGCTGGCGAAAAGATTCAAACCGTCATCAACGTCCACGAAGATCAAAAAGATGACCGATACCTGTTCTTCGTCACGCAAAAGGGTGTCGTTAAACGCACGCCGGTCAAAGAGTTTGCCAACATTCGCAGCAATGGCCTGATCGCGTTGAATCTGAAGGACCACGACGAACTCAATAATGTCATTTTGACATCAGGTCAGGATAATATCCTGATCGGCACGCATCTGGGTTACAGTGTGGCCTTCAAGGAACAGGACGTGCGCTCGATGGGTCGATCAGCGACAGGGGTCCGTGGCATTCGCTTGCGTGACCATGATTACGTTGTCGGTTCCGACATTCTCAAACCGGATTCCGAAGTCTTCGTGATTTCCGAAAAGGGTTACGGGAAGCGCACTGCCGCGAAGGAATACCCAATCAAGGGCCGTGGCGGTAAAGGTATCAAGACTGCTAACATTACTGAAAAGAACGGCCCACTTGCCGGTGTGACGACCGTTGACGGGACTGAGGATATTCTGGTCATGACCGATTCTGGCGTCATGATTCGCTTCAATATCCAAAGCGTCTCGCAGACAGGCCGCGCAACGCTGGGTGTCCGGTTAATTCGGGTAGACGATGATGCCAAGGTCGCAACGATGGCCAAGGTTGAACCGGAAACCGATGATCCGGAAGATGGCAACAAGCCAGACCAGCCAACCGATCCGCAAGCTGGACCGACTGATCCTGATTCAAAGCAGCAACCAGTTGACGGGCAATACGCAGGCAACGCCGATGAGCAGGTCAACAAACTGCTGGATCGCGCTGAGACAGATCAGCCTGCATCTGATGCTAATAGCGATGACGAAGACTAAACACGCCTGAGTCATTATGAAGAATACCGTTCAATCCTGCCCAGATGATGGGTGGATTGAGCGGTATTTTATTTTCGTCGCAAAAATAAGGGAACATGCCATCAAGTGCGAAACTTTTTGCGTAATGTATAGCCGACAGCGAAAATAGCGCGATGAGATGGAGGATGGCATATGCTAAATTGTGTGAGTTTAACCGGTCGGCTGACGAAGGAACCAGAGGTGTTTAAAACAGCAGCCGATCTGGAGCTGGTTCGTTTTACGTTGGCTGTGGATCGGGTTTTTAAGAACAAAACCGGACAACGCGAAACGGATTTTATCGAGTGCGTGATTTTTGGCAAACGGGCGTTGACGTTTGCCAGCTCAACAACGAAGGGGTCGCTCATTGGCGTTGCCGGGCGCATCAGTAACAACCATTTTGAAAATAAACAAGGTGAACAGCGGTGGCGGACGTCGGTGGTGGTTGATAATTTTGCGTGGTTGGAGTCGCGGGCGATGACCGAAAGTCGGCGGACCGGCACATTGCAGGCAACCGGCACTGATGGCATGCCAGTGGGCGATTCGTCCGCCTCACCGGAGCTGGCGACAGATGATTTACCATTTTAGCAGTAGTATTCGGAGCGAATCTATGCTACAATTTTACTTCGTGAGTATCCGGCTATTTTTGTAGCCTTATTACTCCTTGCTCCGGCAAACGACCGGGGCCTAAAGTCCATAAGGAGGTGAATCGTCATGGCTGAAACCAAGTATGAAGTAACTTACATCATTCGTCCTGATTTAGACGATGCTGCAAAGACTGATTTGGTTGAACGTTTTGACAATATTTTGAAGGAAAATGGTGCCAGCATCATTGATTCCAAGGATTGGCAAAAGCGTAAGCTCGCATATGAGATCAACAAGTATAACGAAGGTCTCTATCATATCGTGAACTTGTCCGCAGAAGATGACAAAGCGATCAATGAATTTGACCGTCTTGCCAAGATCAATAATGATATTCTGCGTCACATGATCGTGAAGCGAGAAGACTAATTGTAACTTTTTGAAAGGGGCGCTACGGCATGCTTAACAGTGTTGCATTGACAGGTCGTTTAACCAGAGATGTTGACTTGCGCTATACGCAAAGCGGTACAGCTGTCGGTTCATTCACTTTGGCCGTTGATCGCCAGTTCCGCAGTGCAAACGGTGAACGGGAAACCGACTTTATCAATTGTGTGATCTGGCGTAAGTCAGCGGAGAATTTCGCAAACTTCACCAAGAAAGGCTCACTGGTCGGGATTGAAGGACACATTCAGACGCGTTCTTACGATAATGCGCAAGGGCAGAAAGTCTATGTGACCGAAGTCGTCGTTGAGAACTTTGCATTGCTGGAATCACGGGCAACGACACAACAACGGCCGTCCGAACCTGCGAATCCCGCTGGCCAAGGCAACCAGAATTATGGCGGTGGGCAGCAGTTTGGTAATAACCAGCAGCCGCAAAACCCACCTAGCTTTGGTTCCCAAAGCGCCCCGAACAATGCACCATCATCGAATCCGGGCCAAAACCCGGCAGCAGGTCAAAGCCAAGGCAACAATGGCAATGCTGCTAATCCCGATCCTTTTGCCAATAATGGTAAACCGATCGATATTTCCGATGATGATCTGCCATTCTAATGTGTGACTAAGGTCATGCTTAGCGAAGACATTGGTTCGTAAGGAAGCAATGTCGACTTGGAATCTTTGATAGAGAAGGAGGAATTCTCATGGCACAACAACGCCGTGGTGGCCGTCGTCGTCGTAAAGTCGACTTCATCGCCGCTAACCACATCGAATACATCGATTATAAAGACACGAACTTGTTGGATCGGTTTATCTCAGAACGAGGCAAGATTTTGCCACGTCGGGTAACCGGCACCAGCGCTAAGAACCAACGTAAGCTGACGATCGCAATCAAGCGAGCGCGGATTATGGGTCTTCTGCCGTTTGTTTCGGAAGACTAATATCGGTATTTAAAAAGGATGTTTCTGCTAATCGCGGCAGAAACATCCTTTTTTTGTGCTCGTCAGTCAGCACCGTTAATTACTTTAATTGCGCCAACATTGCCTTATTGAATTCCGGCAAGTCATCAGGTGTCCGGCTTGTCACCAAGTTATGATCAACGACGACCGGTTCATTTTTAACGATGGCCCCTGCATAATAAAGATCCGGGCGAACCGTTGTGTAGGCGGTCATGGTGCGGCCCTTGGTCAAGCCTGTCTGGATGAAGAATTGCGGCCCGTGGCAGATCGCAAAGACTGGCTTGTCGGCCAACAGGAAGGCTTTGACGAAATTAACAAAGCGATCGTCAGCCCGAAGTTCATCTGGCGAAAAGCCGCCTGGAAGCAACAAGCCATCAAAATCATCTGGTTTCACATCGGTAATCGTGGTGTCGATCGTTGCCGTTGCGCCATGTTTACCGGTAATTTGCTTCCCAGCTTGCGTTTCAATCAAAGTGACGTCATGGCCCTGATCCTTTAACGCTTTGACGGGTGAGGTTAATTCCGCATCCTCGAAGTTATCGGTAACCAGAACAGCAATTTTTGCCATTTTAAAAGCCCCTTTCAGCATGTATTACTATTCTAGTTTAACGGTTTAAAAGTGTTGATGCAAAGGATTAAAATCCTAATTTTGTGTGAACTATCCAGGATTATGGATGAACAACTCTATAAGTTTCAAGAAAATGAGCGGCCGTATCAGAGTCATATTAACAGCAGTTCCTCGTTATTTTGGCAAACAAACGGAAGCGTGTTAACCCGCTGATTAGTAGCTTATGTTAACGTTAGCTAATGCGAACAAAATCACAAGCTTATCGTTATATCAAATTTTGATTTTGTTTTACAATGACGATGATCAGAAGAGCAAAACGAACTTATATCAGGGGTTTGATTATCAGAGGTGATCAAAATGGGGCTCACATTAGCCGCGATCCCGTTGGCTGTAACGAACTTATCGCGAATGCAGTTTGCGGTGACCGCCATCACGCACTTTCTATTTGTGACAACCACCATCGGGATGTTGCTGACGACCATGATTTTTGAATTTTTATATGCCTATGGTCGGGGCGACACTGAAAAATACGGCCGTTTAACGCTATTCTTTAGCCGCATCTTCTTCTTCAGTTTTGGCACCGGGGTTGTCACCGGGTTGATCATGGAATTTCAATTCGGCATGAACTGGTCGGCCTTTACCCGCTTGATGGGCGATGTTTCTGGTGTACCGTTAGCCATTGAAAGTATGATTTCGTTCTTCATTGAATCGACTATCATCGGTTTGTGGCGGTTTACTTGGGGTAAATTGCCAAAACGCGCCCACGCTTGGCTAGGCGTTGGGATGTTGGGGGCATCACTGTTTTCCGTCGTTTGGATTATTGCGATTAACGCCTTTATGCAAAATCCCTATGGCTTCCACTTGGAAAACGGCCGTGCCCGTTTGGACAGTTTGATTACGTTGTTACAGAATCCACAGTACCGGCCGGAATTTTTACACGTTTTATTTGCAATTCTGATCACCGGCGGGTTTGTGACAGCCGGCATCTCGGCCTGGCAGATTCTGCATAAGCGCGATACGGCAGCGTTTAAAATTGCCGTTCAAATCGGCTTACTGATCGCGTTGCCAGCGGCCTTCCTACAGCCTGCACAAGGTGACGATCAAGGTGCCGCAACTGCCGCACTGCAGCCGATGAAGTTCACGGCAATTGAAGGACGCTATGATTTGGAAGGGAGTGCCACAACCGGTGCGCCTTGGGCAATGGCTGCGTTGATCAATGAAAAGGATCACACGACCAAAGCCATTTCGATTCCGAACATGGGCACGTATTTTGGTAAAAACACGTTTACCGGTGCGATGCCTGGCATGAATCAAGTGGCCAAAATGTATCATGCGAAGTTTGATAAGACAGTTGCCAAATCCTATGACGGCCAGATGAATTACTATCCGCCAGTAACGCTGCTATTCTGGACCATGCATCTGATGGTTTATGCAGGCTACTTCTTCACCATGTTCGCGTTGTTTGCAACCATTATGCTGCATCGGCGTGAGTCAACGATTGAGGAGCATCCAAAGACGCTGCGGACGTTGGGCTGGACGTTATGGCTTCCGTACCTGACGTTTACTTCAGGCTGGATTGTTGCTGAAGTCGGTCGCTATCCGTTTGTTGTCTACGGCTTATTGACACAGTATGATGCGGTTTCGCCAAGTTTGACGGCGACGGAGGCGGGGACGAGTCTCGCATTGTTCTTCATTGCTGACGTCTTCTTGGTAAGCACCATGATTTATATCTCGCATCGTACCGTCACCCGTGGTCTGCCACAGATTACCGGCGATTATCCGGAAGACCGGACCATTCCAGATCCGTTTGCAAAGGAGGCGTTCAGCCATGCCTAGTCTTTCCAATTTGCAAGTCATTTTCCTCGGCATCATTTCTACCGAGCTGATGTTGTTCTTCGTCCTTGATGGCGCCGATTTTGGTGCTGGAATGGCAACGTTCTTTGTGGGCGATGATTTGTCACGGCGGCAACAGATTATGAAAGTAACCGGACCGGTGTGGGGCGGCAATGAAACCTGGGCCGTTACTGCATTTGCCGTCATGTTTGCCGCATATCCTGGCTGGTATTCGGCGTTGACCTCCGGCTATTATCCGTTGATTTTCCTGATGCTGTTCTTCTTGATTTTCCGCGGCGTCGCGTTTGATTATCGCAATCAATGGCATAGCCGACACTATAATCAGTTCTGGGACTGGGCGTTGTTTATCGGCAGTCTGATGCCACCGTTCCTGCTCGGCATCGTCTTTAGCTCCACGGTCAGCGGCGTGCCGATTCGTAATGGGTTTGTCTATGCCAGCATGGGTGACATCCTGACACCGTTCAGCATCTTAGGCGGTATTTTAGCGGTGTTGCTGAGTCTGAATGTCGGCTTAACCCGAGTGATTAAAAAAGTTAGTGCGAATGTCGCTGAGCAATTAACCGTGGCCCTGAAACGCACAACCTGGGCACTTTATGCGGCGGTTGTCCTGTTTGCCGTCCTGTTGCCGTTCTATACCCGGTTCTTCACCAATCGACCCGTCATCGTCTCGTTACTGCTGATCTTGTTGGTCGCGTTTCTTGGGGTTGAAACTTGGTCCATTGCCAACCACCATCCGCGTGTGACGTTCTGGCTCAGTGTCGGCACGATGGCCAGCTTCATTTACACCATTTTCCTCGGCGTCTTTCCAACGCTGATTGTCGGCCGGGCGCGAGGCACCTCAGTCACCGCCTTAACCGCAACAAGCGGCCCGGTTTCACTACTTTGGACCGCATGGCTGTTTGGCTTCACGATCATCTTGATGGTCGGCTTACAGGCAACCGCCTATCACCTGATCAATAAGTATTACAACGCACCGGCATCGCCAATGATTTAGGCTATAGCGCGTTCACCGGCGCAGGAGCCTGCATATAAGGACGCCCAAGGTCACTTATACTCCGGCTCCTAAACGCGCCGGTTCACGCTCGGCATAACGCGTTCGCTGGCGCAGGAGCCTGTGTATAAGAACCTTGGTCGCAATGGTCAAAGCCCGACCATCTCGCCCAAGGCCACTTATACTCCGGCTCCTGAACGCGCCAGCTCACGCTCAGCAAAAGGGAGTGTGTACTATGAAAAAAATCTGGATCAATATTTTCTGGGGCCTGCTAGTCGTTGGCTTCTGGCTCTACCAAGTCTTCTGGCCGGTATTCTGGAACCCGATCAGTAAGTTTTACGGCAATGTCGCTTTGTACACCATTGCGCTCATCGCTTTGGGATTCGCGATTCGGGCAACCTTAAAGGGATATGGCCGGCAGAAGGCTTGAGAAAAGTTTCGTACGGCGTAAGGACACTTGAAACTTCCACAGTGATTGTGTGGGGCTTCGGGTGTCTTTTTTTACGTATAAGTTGCGCGACGCATAGTGAGTTATCATCAGTCGACGTGAGCTGCTTGTTCATATGTACTAGCTAAGTTTTTGAGGTTGAATGATTTCGGCCAAAAGTAAAATCTAAGATGTTGCCTTAATACAAGTGCTGATGTCGTAAAAAGGTTCATTTGAGTCAAAAATATTGAGTAAAACGACGTTAATTGGCCAAAAGTCGACGTTTATTTTTTTTATGACAAAAAATTTGAATCTGTAGTTATACTAAAAAAGTAAAGTCGACTTTGCAAAAACAAGTACAGTTTTTCCATGAAAGTTTTTGATGATCTTTATAGCATTGTCAATTATTTTCGTGAGAGCCACATGTCATTCAGTTAAAAAGGAGCATATACATGAATAACTTAGATATTTTGAGTACAAATGAGTTGCAGTTAATTGTTGGTGGGGATGCAGGGAAATGCCTTGCCGGAACCGTTGGCGGCGGTGTTGGGGGTATCCTAACAGGAGCAGGGTTAGGTGCAAAAACTAAAAATGTGTATGTTATTGGAGGATTAGGCATTTTAGGGGGTATTGGGGGCGCTATCGCCGGTGCTTCGCAAACTTGTTTTTAAGCTTCTTTTTTGGATCTGTACCGGATTAGCCAATGTCCTTGTTAGATTGTTGGTCGGTGATACATTCGGGCGGGCCATGTTGAATGTGTTAACAATAATTCCGCTTTTTTGGATAATTGTTACGCTCGCAGAAATGATGGTGAAGTATTTTTCTGTGAAGAGTTTTGCAACGGAGGATGAACATGAACGAAATAAGAAAGTTAAGTGAACTTGAAATGCAAAAAATTGTTGGAGGTCGTGATGTCGGTAAGTGCTTTTTGGGGCTTGTTGGCGGTGGAACTATTGGTGGTTTGAACGGAGCATCGGCTTTAAGTGGATTTGGTCCGGCAGGCATCACTCTCGGTGGTCTTTACGGGACACTCGGTGGTATTCTAAGTGGATATTCCGTAGGCTGCTAATTCCCAATGGCTAATACGTATCCTGTTTTGATAAGCCTCAATTGTCTTAGACGTTAAAATAAATTGATGTCTAAAACTGGTCAAAAGATACTCTAGTATTCTTGCAAAAGCAGCCTTCTCATGCACCGAACTGAGGAGACTGTTTTTTGACCTATAAGGAATTATAAATTTTTACCGGATTTAAAATCGAAGTGCAACATCGGCTGAAGTAGACCAATCTACTGGGAATGGTTTAACAAAACAGGCCATAAAAACCTATCCTTGAAGCGTCAAAACAACAAGAAATGTGATATCTTCATGACTCAATACAAGTTTAACAGCACTCGACGTTACACTTAATTCACGGCTGAAGATCGTCGGCGTCATTGAGGGGCTTTATCGTACGAAAGCCTTTTCTACTAGAAGGATTGTCGATCGTCATCACCGATCGCCGAGTACCATCAGTCGGGAACTTGGTCGTGGTAAGATCCGTCAACTAAGGTTGAACTACCTGTCTTACGAGGTATACTTCGCTGATACTTCGCAGATTCTACATAAGCAGCGTTGCTAACACGACTACTAGAAGGGGCGCTAGCACTTCTTCGTCACTGGCTCACGGCCAAAGTCAAAAAGACCAAGCTTCGCCTGCAAAGAATCGATGGTTACTGTCATCTAATTAAGCGTCTCTACCTCTCCCGTGCCTGTCCTTCAACGCAGACCGTTTATCGTTACCTCGACCGCGGGCTCTTGCTCTTGGACAAGACGGCTAACCCGAGAAGCTCCACCACCATATCAAACACATAAGCCGTCACCATGACCCATGACCGCGGGAACAAACTCCTTGCAGGAACTTCCATCGAACAGCGGCCGCAAGCGGTGAATGAACGTAAAACCTTTGGGATTGGGAAGGCGATCTGATGAAAGGCAAACGGCGTCCTCAACGAACCGGCGCTACTCACCCTAGCAGAGCGTAAGAGCCGCTGAGTTGATCTAAAAACTTCCTGATTACCACGACCAAACCCGCCTCAATGTCTTACAACAGGTCATTGACACGAAGAGAGCTAGCTGGTTCCATTCGATTAACTTTTTTGTCCGCTGATCATACTGTAGCCCAACGCGGAGATTCGAAGAAGCTCAACTGCGCTACTTTAGTCGAGATCAATTAATTTGTAATCAACACACATTAACTTAGTTATTGAGTTGCTTATGACTAAACGGCTTTCTACATAATTTATGTGAAGTATAGCGTGTTATGCAATCCAAACCTCACTATTTGTTAATTTTTAACTGTTAATTTCTAATATAATAAACTGATTATTTTTACCTATAAGTAAAAAGAAATATTTAGGTAATAACTCAAGCACTAATTACTATACAACCCAATAATAAAGACAAAAAACAGTGAAAAAACGTTGACAGGATCGCGTGCCATTTGTTAATTTGTCTTTAGAGAGACGTTTTCCACTTAAAAAGCTTTTTGTTGTCACTATCGCAACTGTATGAGAAGGAAAAGTATGTTCAAAGAAACAATTGCACCTTTATCAAATGCTGAAATTTCTAAGGTCACCGGGGGTGGAGGCGGTAAATACTATGGTAATGGTGTTTATTGCACCAAGAAAAAGTGCTACGTAAACTGGAGAGAAGCTATCAACAGCATCGGAAACAATATGGCAGCAAACTGGTTTACGGGCGGTCAAGCCGGTTGGAATTCTGGCATCAAGTAATATTGGTACAAAGAAACCAGCGCTAATACGCTCATTCTGAAAAGCTCAAGGTTCTGTGATTGCATAGATCTAAAGGCGCAACGTTCATGGGGTGAAATTATGGGTATTTTAAAATGGTACTCTGGCGGTAATGATCGGGCCAAAAAGGCAACATATATCATTGATCAACTGCTTCTTGACTTGAAGAACAATCCACAAAGCGAGTCTCTTCAGCAAGTATTGAGGAGTTATCGTGAAGCCCTAATTCAAAAACAAGCCGCTGTTCCACTTATTTTAAGTCGTATGAATCTGGAAATTTCTAATGTCTTAATAAGAGATAGGATTACATTGACCAAGCTGCAATCTGACAAAATTGGACAACTTTCTTCACTGTCAAATATCAGATATGGCTATTGAAGATGACATTGGAAACTACAATGGTGACTTTTTGTCCTGATCAAAACCACAAGGTATTCCTAGCTATCTGATGAACGGCATTAGCAGATATTTGCGACGGATACTAATCAGAACCGACACCGCTTTCACTCTATTGAGCGCATTCATTTATGCACTAACAGAGAAGACTCATGGAGGAAACAACTACATGAACACAACGAATGCTATTCGCGCCATGAAGCTAGATGCAAGCATCCTCGAAAAGATCAAAGGCGGCACTAACGAAGACTTTCTTAATGCTGCACAAGCATCTAAAAAGTCAAATTTGGTTCACGTTCCACCAGTTGAGCGCCCCAAGCACGGTAAAAGATATCCGATCCCCATTGTTAAACCGATCCCGCAGGATATTTAGATATACTGATGTCTGTCATTACTGAAAAAACGGAGGTTTCGTATGTTTAAAGCTAAAGCAAATGATTTTGGAAGCCTTGCCTTTCTTGCCAACGATGAACTTCAGGTGACTACTGGAGGTAAACGAATTCCCAACGCCGGAGGTGGAGGCATCGGGTTTACGTTTAAAATTTCCGATCTCCCTGGCCCGAAAGGACCAACCTATCACTCAGGTCCAAGAAAATCTCGTCGTGCTGGTCGTCATTACGCAATAAACTAAAATCTGCGCGTCGATAAGTTGTAGTTTAAGGGGAAAATAAAGTCTACGTATTTCAAAAAGGCGGATCTGACCAAATCCGCCTTTTTGCCAACTTGTGAGCAAATTGTTTGTCACTAACATTACAACAGTGCCTAAAAGAGAAAGAGGTTTAACCATATGCTTTTGAAATTGAAGAAGGCCAATCTACTTGCAATATTTTCTGCAGCCAAAGGAACGCTCTTTATTTGCTGTATGCTTCTATTCTTCTATTGGCTATTTCTGATTTTGACGAATACATTCTTAATTCCGTCTTCTAATTTTGTTGGGAATATTCCCTCAATTCTACGAGGAGAACTTTGGTACATCGTAACAGGTTCCATTTATCATGCAGAATTGAACCATCTATTGATAAACATTCTTCCGATTATTATTTTGGGGCCTTTCATAGAATGGAAAATCGGAAGTATAGCTCTTGTAACCAGCTTCTTTGTCTCTAGTTGGATTGCGACCCTTCTATTTTGTTTTGTGTTTGGGGGGTACATTCAAACATCTTTCGGAATTGGCCTCTATGTTTATACGTTTAATGGTGCATCATTGTCAGTATATGCTTTATTTCCATTGGTTGTATTAGCATATTTAATAAAAAAACCAGTCTTTTCCTTAATTTCAAAAATTGTTTTATTTGGAGTTTTTTGGTGTTTCATTTTTGGAATTATTCCTAACGCAAGTGCTTCAGACGTCGAGATCATGACACAAATTGCGCATTTGTGTGGTGTCCTTGCCGGTCTCCTTTGCACATTCATAATTTTGATCTTAAGAAATTGGAAAAAGATTCCATTCTTTAGACCTAAATCGATCAACTAACCAATTGACGCTGCCGCGCTAGAAATTAAGGGAAACTCTATGCTTAATATTAAATATGGATTCGCCAGTCGTTACAAACGATACTATTCACCACAGATTGATGAACGTGACTGCGGTGTTGCTGCGCTCAATATGTTACTGAGATATAACAAGTCAGACTATTCGCTCGCCCGATTAAGACAATTAGCGAAAACCGACCAAGAAGGAACGACAGCATTAGGCATTGTTCGAGCCGCGGAAAACTTAGACTTTGAGACCAGTCCAATAAAAACGGACATGAGCTTGTTTGATCTTGAGGACGTTCCTTATCCGTTTATTGCGCATGTGTTAAAGAACGGGGAGCTACTCCATTATTACGTAGTTTTCAAGGCAACGAAGAAACGCATTTTAATTGGGGATCCTGACCCTTCAGAAGGCATGACCTGGCTATCACGGGAACGATTTGAAAAAGAGTGGTCCGGCGTGGCCATCTTTATTGCACCAAAGCCCGCTTATCAGCCACAAAAGGAGCGTAAGAATGGCTTATTTGGCATTAAGACGACACTTTTTCCAAGTGTCGTCTTTTTTTGCCAAAAATATCAGTTGACACCACTAACCAACAAATGATAAGGTAACAGTCGCTTCTTAATCGTAATGGTTACGTTTTAGAAAGCGAGGTAGGTAGTTTCAAAAAAGCATCACATACTGACCGCATATCTATAGGTAGAAGCGATCATTCACAACTGAATAGCAAAGGGTCACTAACGCTTGCTCAGCCTGATGCCCAGGCTGACGAAAGTTCACAAGGGGGTCATTTATGTTTGCACTTGTCTGTTTCCTGATCATGCTGCCAATGATCTTTAGCGTACCGCTGTTATACGTGGGTATGTTACCTCGCTCCCGGCAGCAGCCCGCACTTTTAACCATGAGCGTTGCGTTGATGATGGCGATCGGCTGCTGGTTGGTGTTTGGGAATTACCTGGCGTTTGGCACCAATCTGTTACAGGTTAATCGTTTTGCGGATTTGCTGGGTGGCTTGGTGCAGATGGATTTTTACTTATATGCGATCGCCATGTTGATCGGGACCGTTGTTGGTTTTAAACATGGCCGTTACTTGGTGATTTTTGTGCCGGTTTGGACGGCGTTGGTTTACTGCCCACTCGCGCATTGGCTATGGTCGGATGGTGGTTGGTTGCAGCGACTGGGTGCACTGGATTTTTCCGGCGGTATTGTCGTGCATCTGACGGCGGGGCTGACCAGTCTTGTCTTGGCAAAATCGTTGACCCGCAGTCGTGAGGCGGTTGTGGCGAATGATTTTCGTACAGATTACGCCGCAACGATCATGATACTGGTGGGCTGGTTGGGCTTTAATTTAGCGCCGGTGGGTGGCCTGAATGCCCAGGCTTTGCAGGTGCTGGTCAAAACGCTCATTGCGGTTTTGGCGGCGATTGCCGGCTGGTGCTGGTTGACGTATTGGCAAACGCAATCGGTGAGCTTAGGTGACTTACTGAATGGCATTTTATGCGGATTGGTGACGAGTACGGCTTTGGTCGGCTATGTCGGCGCAGGCACCATGGCCGTAGTCGCCGTTGTTTCCGGCGGGTTATGTCAGACGGCGGTCGTGCAGATGCAACATGCTAAAAGATTCTACGATGCAGTTGATTCTTTTGCGATTAATGCGGTTGGCGGATTGACTGGCGTTATCGGGCTGATTGTGGCGCGAATGGTGATGCGTCAAGATGGTGTCCGTTTTGCCGGCGTGGAGCTTTTGGCGGTCTTGTTGGCGGTCGGTTTGACCGTTGTCGGCACCATTTTGGCTCAGGCTACGGCGCATGTGAGTGAAACCGGCCTGAATCGCTTAACGGTGCGTGACAGTAAGCGTCTGGATTGACTAAGGAGATAAAAACATGAATCAAATCACGATTATTGGTGGCGGGGCAGCGGGAATTGGCGTCGGCGTCATCTTGAAACAATTAGGTTGTCAGCAATTTCAGATTCTGGAGCAAGGTGAGATTGGCGAAAGTTTTCGCAACTGGCCTAAAGAAACCCGATTCATCACGCCATCATTTACCAGTAATGGTTTCGGTATGCCGGACTTAAATGCCGTTACCATGGAGACGTCGCCGGCATATACGCTGGGAACCGAACATCTTAGCGGGCCTCAGTTTGCCGATTATTTGAAGCTGGTGGCAGAGACTTATACGTTACCGATTGCCGAACATACACGTGTTGGCGCCATTACGGCCAACGCCGACAGCTATATCATTGAGACCGATCATGGTGTCGTTGAAAGTAAATATCTGATTATGGCGGTCGGGCAATTTGCTTTTCCGAAGTTAACCGATCACCCTGAAAATGTCATTCACTATCAGCAGGTGCATTCTTGGCAGGATTTGCCAGGGGAAACCCAAATTGTCATCGGTGGCAATGAAAGCGGCGTGGATGCTGCGATCAATCTGGCCACGCTCGGACATAAAGTTTTGATGATCACGGAATCAACCGGCTTAAATGCAGCTTCACCTGATCCCAGTATCCGTCTAGCTCCGTATACCCGGCGCCGGTTCCTGGATTTGCCGCCAGCAGTTGCGGATCGGATCACCTTACAACAAAATGCAACCTTAAAAACGGTGACCAGCGATTCTCCAGCGCAGTATCAGCTGTGGTTTACCGACGGCCGCACCATCACGACGCCATACAAACCGATCTTGTGCACGGGATTCAAACCGGGCCCGCTAAAATTATGGCCGGAACTTTTCGAAAGTGCTGATGGCGAAATCAAGTTAAGTGACGTTGATGAATCGACCCGCGCCAAAAACGTGTTTGTTGTCGGTCCGGACGTTCGCCACCAAGACGCGATCTTCTGCTACATTTACAAGTTTCGCCAACGGTTTGGTGTCATCGTGAATGAAATAGCCGCACGGGAAAAATGGGACATTGGCGATTTTGTAACGGTGAGTCGTGCCAACAGTTTCTATCTTGACGATTGCGACACATGCGATGTGGCGTGCGATTGCTAGGATTTAACGCACCTGCCGCGTCGTTGCATTGCCTGTTGCGCTGAAGACGCGGCAATGCAATGCCCACAACAACCATAAAAAGAAGCCTCCGGACCTATGCACTTGCATAGATTCGAAGGCCTCTTTTGGTTCCCGCGGTATTTTTAGGTTGGGATCTGAAGATGGGATTCCAAGACGTGATTAAGGGTGGGTAAAATTACCGGTGGATATAAGTGTAGCTGCTTGCGCCAGAGATGGTCTGGGTGTTCGGGCCGGTTGGTGAGCTGAAGCCCATGCCGCCTTGAGTGATGGTGACGCTATCGCCGGAAACAGATTGAACGTAAGCAACGTGACCATATTGACCATCAGCAGTCCATTGGCCGCCAACTGATTGGCCAGCAGCGAAGACAATGATTGAGCCGGCTGCTGGTGTGTGGTTAACCGTGAAGCCTGCAGCTGCAGCGGAAGCGCCCCATTCAGCGCCGTTGCCCCAGCCATTGCCTGCCCATGAAGCGACAGACTTAACATACCAGGTGCACTGACCCCAAGGATAAGTGTTGCCTGAAGTACTGTAATCAGCGTGGCTGCCGCTACCTGAAGCGGTGGTGTTGCTGATGACGGATGATGAGGCACCGCTGTTGGAAGAGGTGCTGGTTGTGGAGAGGGTGCTTTGGCTTGAAGCAGCCTTAGTTGTTGAACTGCTGCTGTCGGCACTCTTGCTTGATGCAGAACCGGTTGATGCAGCGACCGTCTTCAAAGCAGCCTGGGTTGCCGCAGCGGTCTTTTCCTGTTCCTGTGCGAACTGGCTTTGCAAAGCAACTAATTCGTCACGGTGGTCATTGATTTGCTTGTTCAAGGCATCTTGCTTGTCGCTAGCTGTCTTTTGCAAGGTAACCAACTGAGACTTCTGGGTTTCAAGCGATGACTTGGTTGAAACCAACGTCTGACGCGCTGTTTCCTGTTGGTTCTTCAATGCTGCCAGTTTATCCTTGGCAACAGTCACAGCGTCCAAAGCTTCTTTGCTGGCTTGGCTGAGTTTGCCAACGGTCATGGTGCGGGCGATCAGGTCTGAAAGACTTTGTGAGTTCAACACGAAGTCAATGTAGACATTACCGCTAACCGAGCTGCCAGCCTTCTTTTGAAGGGAAATCAACTGATCCTTCAAGTTGTTCTTCCGTGCCGTCACATTCTTTTGGGCAGCCGTGATTTGGCCGCTCAATGATTTGATCTGGGCATCGGTTGCACTGATCTTGGCTGTGGCATCACTGATTTGCGAATTCTTATCGTCAATCTGTTTGTTAAGATTGATGACCTCAGTGTTGGCTGCTTCGATTTGTTTTAATAAATCGTTCGTTTCGCTTTTGTTAGAAGCGATGCTGGCACTTGTGTCAGCGAAAACCGGTGTAACGGCGCTGGCAGTACCTGCTAAGGTAACTGCGGCAACCAATGTAATCATAGCTTTATTGAATTTCATTTTGACCTCACCCTTAATTGATTAACTAAAGGCTACTTTACTGTGTCAATGTTACGTCACCATTACAGAACTGTTAGGAGTTGTTCTCAATCTTCATCTGGCGGTCAAATTTACGTGATTTTGGGTTTTTATTCGGCATTTTTGGTGAATTTTGGATGAAAAAAAGCAGCCGCACTCTGCGACTGCATGACAAAATTGTAAGTTATTCGTTGGATTTAAGGGCTTCGACCATGTCAACCCGCTGAAGCCGCCGGTGGGTGAGCCAAGTAACAATGGCCGTAAAGCCGATCATCAGCAGCGTGGCCGTGAGGTAGCCGGTGAAACTGATAGTCAATGGGAAAACGACGTCGGCAGTTTCTGCCTGTTGCAAAATGTACGCCGTCAAAAGATTGCCTAAACCATAACCGAAGAGAATCCCGACAATCGTCTGCACAATACTTTCGCGACTGATGTACATGGTGACTTCACGATCGAAGAACCCCAGCACCTTAATCGTGGACAACTCCCGAATACGTTCGGAAACATTGATATTGTTCAGGTTGTACAGGACCACGAAGGATAAAACGGCACTCAACAGAATGAAGATTAAAACAATCGGATCCAGCATGCCGCTCATGTTGCTAAGCGTCTTTTTTGCTGTGGTGGTGAAGCTGATACCGACAATAGCATGATGGTTCAGAAGACGCTTAGCTAGCCGATCGTTTTGCTTCGTGGTTTGCGGTCGTAAGCGGACGAGCAAAGCGTTGGGATCATTGTGCTGACCGACAAGCTGCTGATAGCTGGTGTTTGAGAGATAGGCAAAATGACCGACATAGTTTTTGGCGATGCCTTTAATCTTAAAGCTATGTTTCTTGCCATCCGTTGTGGTGATTTTTAAGCGATCGCCAGTGCCGACTTTAAGTGATTTGGCCACTTTGCTGGTAATCACGATGCCGGAATGCGGCAACGTCAGCTTTTGGTTGGTTTTGGTTGAGCGGAGGCTGACGTATGGTTCAAGGGTGCTGCCGCTTGATGGAGCAAAGAGGTTAACATCGCTGATTTGGTGACCATTGGCGCTGAGCTTGGCCACGGCACTGCTGACGGCGCCGGCGCTGCGATAGGCATTGCTTTTCTTCAAGACGGTGCGCGCTGCTGTAGGAGTTTTACCATCCGCCAAGCGAGCGATGGCTTGGTAATGAACCACATCATTGTATTGCAAGGTGCCCGTGGCAGTGATGGAATCCTTGATGCCGAAGCCGGTAAGAATCAAAGCCGTTCCGCCGGCAATACCAAGAATGGTCATGATGAGTCGTGATTTATACCGGAAAAGGTTGCGGTAACTGACTTTTTGATTAAAAGAAAGCCGCGACCATAACGGGGTGATCCGTTCAAGTAAAATGCGTTTAGCGGATTTAGGTGCCCGCGGACGCATCAAGGCTGCTGGTTTTTCGGTTAATTCGTTGCGGACAACGATGGTGGCGGCGCCCAACGTGGCAATTAAGGCTAGCCCGATCGACAAGGCAATAAGCGGCCATTGCAGCGTCACGACTTGTTTGAGTGGGATATAGTTTTTATACAAACTCAAGACGATACGCGGAATGCTGAGATTGCCGGCAAAAACGCCGATGACTCCGCCGAATAACCCGGCAAGTGCCGCATAAGCAAGGTAATTCCGAGCAATGGCCCATTTACCGTAGCCGAGTGCTTTAAACGTGCCGATTTGCGCGCGGGCTTCTTCAACCATGCGGCTAACGGTTGTAAAGGTGATGAGGGCAGCCACGAGGAAAAAGAACACCGGGAACACGTTGGCAATTGCGGCAATTCGATCCGCTGATCCGCCGTAGTCACCGAATCCTGGCAGGTCACTACGCGTTTGCCAAGTGAGACTGGTGGTCAGTTGTTTCTGCGCACGCGTGCTGGCTTGTTTTTTCAGCGTCGCTTGTTGCTTGTGAACCGCAGCCTGCGCGGTGGTCGCAGCGGCACTGGCCGGCATACCGGCCGCAGTTGCTTGGGCAGTAGCTTTCTTAGTGGCCGCCTGCACAATTTTGGCTTCGATCATGGTTTGCAAATCTTTTTGTGCCTGGACTTTGACGCGGTGTTTGACTTGTTTCATTTTGGCGGCAACCGCATCTTTGTAAGAAGAACTGAACGTGTCGCGCTTTTGCAGTCCCGGGAAGCGGATGTTCAATTGCGAGGCGACGGGCATGTTCATTTGTTGATCGGGAATATAGGCAAAATACCGGACCGTGCCATCCCCGATATTGGCGGATCCGCGGCTGGTGTCTTCAATGTAGGCCGGCGAGTCCGCGAAGCCAGTGATCGTGTAGGTTCGCCGGTTGAGACCGTTGTTGCGGGCGAATGTGTAATGTTGCCCTAGTTTGTAGCCGCTTTTTTTGGCGACTGAATCCAGTACGATTTCGTTATTGCGGGTAGGCAAGTGGCCGCTGGTCAGATGGAGGCGGTTAATCGTGGCCGTTTTTCGGTAGCCATACAAGGCGACGACATCGCTGGCCTTGCCACCAATTGCGTATTTGAACTTGACGGCCTCTGCCTGGGTGCCGCTAACCGATTGCGCTGCCTTGACCTGGGCGTTGGTGACGCCGGTAGTTGCCAGGAGCTGACTGTCAGCGAGATGATCGGCTTTAACAGTCGTGTTCAAGGAGTCCTTGAGCGCTGGCCCAGTCGCTTTGACCCCGACAAATAAAAGAACGCCAAGCATAATGATGATGACAATTGCGATGAATCGGCCCAATGAATCGCGAATGTTTCGCCAAAGATTTTTTGTTAATGGTTTCAAACTGATCACCTACCACTCAATGTCTGCGACTGGCGTTGGTGCGGCTTCGTCATGAATGCTGCGGACCTGCGCATCATTGATTTCGATAACCCGATTAGCCATTTTGGCAATCGCAGCGTTGTGGGTGATGATCAAAACGGTTTTATGATCTTTGCGGCTGGCATCCTGTAACAGTTGCAGCACTTGCTTGCCGGTCTTGTAATCCAGCGCGCCGGTGGGTTCATCACACAGCAACAGCTTCGGATTCTTCGCCAAGGCGCGGGCAATGGCCACCCGCTGCTGCTCGCCGCCGGAAAGCTGTGAAGGAAAATTGTCCAGCCGCGCGCCTAAACCAACTTGCTGCAACACTGTGGTCGGATCCAACGCGTCTTTCACAATGGAGCCAGCTAGCTCAACGTTTTCCTTAGTTGTCAGGTTCGGGATTAGATTGTAAAACTGAAAAACAAAACCGACATTGTGCCGCCGAAAAGCCGTGAGTTGCTTATCGGAAAACGTCGCAATGTCAGTCCCGTCAATCCAGACTTCCCCTTCTGTGGGCGAATCCATCCCGCCTAAAATATTCAGCAGCGTCGACTTGCCCGCGCCGCTGGGGCCGAGGATAACCGTCAGCTTACCTTGATCCGCGGTAAAATTGATATCCTGATTGGCGGTAATGGTGGTTTCACCCATTTTGTAACGTTTGGATTCATGTTTGACTTCGATATATGCCAATATTAAAAAACCTCCTACAATCGCATTGAGCTGAACAAGTGACTAGGGACTGTCCATAAATTCAACACGTTGTTCATTGAATGACATTATGTTAGATTAAAAGTATTCGTTCAAGCACAGAAACGGAAAATCTGTTTTGAAATGAACACTTTGTTGAAATCATGTTGGTTTAGAGGTGAACGTTGATGTCAGGGACACGGGACAATCGCCGGGTTCAGTATACGGTGAGTCGGTTTAAGACCGCCTTACTGCAGATTTTGGAAACCAAGGCGCTGGATGACGTGACCGTAACGGAGATTTGTCGGCAGGCGGATCTGAATCGCGGAACCTTTTACTTGCACTTCCAGTCGCCCTTGGCTTTATTCGAACAAATTGAAACCGATTTACTCAATGAAATCCAACCGTATCTCAGTGTTAAAATAGACGATATGACCAGGATGTTAGTGCCGATTCTCAAGGTCATTATGCAACATCCGCAAGCCGCAACGATTCTTTTAACCACACCGGATAGTTCGGTTTTACAAAAAATCGTGCGGCCGATTCAGGCACAAACGCAGTCACGTTATCAAACTTGGTACGGCGAGACCGATAAAGATCATCTCGATTATTATTATACGTTCTTCATTAATGGGGCCGTGGGTGTATTAACCATGTGGCTGAAGCATGGCATGCAAGAGCCGCCGGAACAGATTGCGAAGGTGATCGAGAACGTGGTTACCAAAGGGGCTCCGCACTAACTAATTCGTTTATGGGAGAAAAAGATGCGAAATGTAAAATTAATTGCCAGTGATATGGACCAGACGCTGTTAACCAGCAAAGGCGTCTTACCACCGCACTTTGATCGTTACTTACACCGGCTTCATCAGGCAGGCATCGAATTCGTCGCTGCCAGTGGCCGACCGTTATATACGCTGCAGGAAACTTTTCCGCACTTCAGCCAGCACATCTCGCTGGTTTGCGATAATGGCGGCTTAGTGGCAACACATGGCCATATCATCGGAAAAAGTTTGATTTCGGCGGCCAAGTATCGCGAGATTGTGTCCTTCATTCTTGAAAAAACCGATGGCGTCCCGGTGCTATGTGCCTTGGACGCTGCATATATCAATGCGGTTGATGCCAAATACGCACCGGCGCTGCTGCCGTTTTACCACAAACTCAAAAAGGTGCCGAATTTGCTGGATATGTCGCTAGAAGTCGATAAGGTCACGATTTATTTTCCCAATGCGGATAGTCGCAAGAATGCTGATCGCTATTTTCGGCCGGTGTTTGGTCAGGATTATACGGTTCAGGTGAGCGGCGAAACTTGGTTGGATATTCAAAATCTTGGCGTGAACAAAGGCCGCGGGATGCGGATTTTGAGTCGGCATTTTGATATTCCGACTGCCCAGATGATGGCGTTTGGTGATTATGATAATGATATTCCGATGCTGGAGACGGTTGGTTACAGTTATATTATGGCCAATGCGACGCAGGGTATGGCACAGCACGCTAAATATCGTACCCGTAGCAATGATGAATATGGCGTTTTACATGTCATGGATCAAGTCTTGCAGGCGCAGGAAGGCTAGGCGAGCGCATGGCGGCAATCGGGATGCGCGTGGTGATCGGCGGTTATGGGTTTGTGATGCTGCTGGTTGCCTGGCAGGCGTGGCAAGCCAAACAAGGTAACCCGCTTTTCAATCAGCTAACGGCGCTGGCTGCGGTTTTGGTACTGACAGCGGCGGTGATTCCGGATAAGGTCAACGCGGTCATCATTTTGCTGATCGGGTTGCTGGGTTTATCCGCAGTGGCGTGGCTTAATGGGATAGCGATGTATGGCAAGCCGCACGTAAGCCATCACTTGGTAAGGTTATTGGTACATTTGGTTTTGTTTGGGTTGGCGGTTTGGTTGTTATAACTGAATCATTTGTACGATATGCGTTAGAAAAAAACTTCTCAGCAATCATTTGCACATTGCAACATGATCGCTGAGAAGTTTTTTTGTTTGATAATGCCAAAATTTTATTAGAAATAGGCTTGGGCGAATAGCTTGGCGGCCAACAGGAAAGCTAAAACGGCAATGATGACGCGTAGTAACTGCACTGGCAGCCGGCGGGCGATGATGGGTCCAATGTAGCCGCCGATGAAAAGGCCGATGCCGAGGGGGATGACCATGAGCCATTCGATTTTGGTTGTGAAAGCGTAGATAACGGTGGCGATGCCATTGGCCGCAAAGCCGGTCAGATTTTTCATTGAATTGGACACGATGAAGGGCTGATCCACGGTCAGGGTCAACGTTGCCAACATCACGACGCCGGCAGCAGCACCGAAGTAACCGGCATAGGCTCCGGTCACGAAGATAACGATGGTCTGAAGCGCTTCTTGCCGAAACGTCAAGCGGCGCGCCGGTTCATTCGGGTCATGTTCCTGCGTGGGCAGTTTGCCGCTGAACAACAATAACAGGCCCGCGGCAATAATAAAGAACGGCACAATTTTTTCAAAAGTCGATGCAGGCGCAATCAGCAACAAGGCGCTGCCGAAAATGCTGCCGAGCGAAACTAATAGGATGAGTCGCCACAGAAACTTGCCGCGTCCGTGCAATTCAGGCAGGGATGAAACTGCTGAGCCGACACCGGTGAATACCAAGGCGGCGGTGTTGGTCACATTGGCAATCACCGGCGGCACCCCAATGGCCAGCAGCGCCGGGTAAGAAACCAGCGAAGCCAGCCCAGCCAACGTGGCCGTCAAGCCAGCACCGATGCCGGCAATGAGTAGGAAAATAAAAATTGCGAGTGTCATGGATCCTCCTCCAAAAGAATGAGCGTGAGCAGGAGCGCTTAGAAATCGGAGTGTAAGTGGCCTCAAGCCTAAATGGCTGGGTTTTGGCCATTTAGGCTTGAGGTCCTTACACGTAGATTTCTGCGACTGCGAACGCGTTAAAGTGAATGAGCGTGAGCCGGTTTCTGCGCCGGGGAGCGCGTTAAAGTGAGCCTGAGCAAAACCACATAGTTTTATTTTATACGCAAACCAACACCCGTTGTGAGTCATAACCCACACAACTACCGGAACAGAAGGCTACACCATGCGTGCACGGCCACCAACTACTTTGGCGTCAAAGCCTTAATCGTTGCGGTAATGCTGTGGTTCACGGTGTCGGCGTCTAGCGGCTGATTGAAGTATAAAAATCCCAGAATCAAACCACTGGTAGTCGACCAGATAGCTCTTAAAATATCTTCAAACGGCCAGTCAACCAGCACGCCCCGTTGTTTCAGGACGGTTAAATCATGCGTCATCGTCTGCCAATATTGGGCTGTGAAGTTGCCAATGACCTGTTCACGAACCTGCGTGTCATTTAACAATTCCGATAGAACGATTTTGATAATTTGCGCATTCGCCTGCAAAAAAGTAATGCGATCTTTGATTAAAACGGTTAGAAAAGTTTCCAATGACACGTAATCCTGATTCAACCGGGACTTAATGAAGTCATCCAGTTCGGCCGGGAACATCTGGTCGAGTACTGGTGTAATAATGGCATTCAACAAGCCACGTTTGTTGGTGAAGCGACTGTAAATATTACCTTCGGCGACCCCGGCCCGCGCGGCGATTTCCTTCGTACTGGTTGCGGCGTACCCCTTCTCGGCAAACACATCAATGGCGGCGATGATAATCAGTTTCTGTTTAGCCGTGAAATCATTAAATAATTGCGCTTGATGCAACATGTCATCAGTTGAATTGGCCATGTACCAGGATCCCTTCTTAAATTGGATTAAGTGAAAACTTAAAGCCGGCAGTGTGGTTTTATTATAGCACGCGATGAGCGCCGTCAATAGGGGCTTTAGGCAATAAGTTAAGTTAGCCTAACCTTTTTCTTGACCTCGCTTGGGAAGGGTGTATATTTATCTCGGACGATGTTGAGTGATAGCTCAATCGAGACCCAAATTTCAAACCAATGGAAAGAGGGCTTTATATCATGGAAAAAGAAAATAAAAACTCAAAACGTGAGCGGATCATTCACTTTGAAGACACGCCGAGTAAAAGTTTAGATGAAGTTAATGGCAGTGTTGAAGTGCCGCACAATGCCGGTTTTTGGCGGACACTAGCCGCTTATACAGGACCGGGCATTCTGGTTGCCGTGGGGTACATGGATCCCGGTAACTGGATTACCAGTATTGCCGGCGGGGCTTCATTCAAGTACTCATTGCTTTCGGTTATTTTGATTTCCAGTTTGATCGCGATGTTGCTGCAGGCAATGGCGGCAAGGCTGGGAATCGTGACCGGTAAGGACCTGGCGCAGATGACGCGCGAGCATACCGGACGTGTCATGGGCGGATTCCTTTGGGTCGTTACCGAGTTTGCGATTATGGCGACGGATGTAGCCGAGATCATCGGGTCAGCCATTGCGTTAAAGCTGCTCTTCAACATGCCGCTGATTGTCGGCATTATCATCACCACAGCAGATGTTTTAATCCTGTTACTACTCATGCGCCTCGGCTTTCGAAAAATCGAAGCAGTGGTTGCTACTTTAGTCCTCGTCATTCTGCTGGTTTTCGCTTACGAAGTCATTTTGGCCCAACCCAACGTGCCGGAATTGTTAAAAGGCTACCTGCCGCACGCTGATATTGTCACTAATAAATCCATGTTGTACCTTTCATTAGGGATTGTGGGCGCAACGGTTATGCCGCATGATCTTTTCCTTGGATCATCGATTTCCCAGACACGTAAAATCGACCGCAGCAAACGGGAAGATGTCAAACGGGCGATTAAGTTCTCAACGATTGATTCCAACCTGCAACTGACGATGGCGTTTATCGTCAACTCGTTATTATTAATTCTTGGAGCAGCGCTTTTCTTCGGCACCAATAGCTCATTAGGCCGCTTCGTAGATCTTTTCAATGCCTTAAGCAATTCACAGATTGTCGGCGCCATTGCCAGCCCGATGCTTTCCATGTTATTTGCGATTGCATTGCTGGCATCCGGTCAAAGTTCAACGATCACCGGGACGCTAGCCGGCCAGATTATCATGGAAGGCTTCATCCATCTGAAAATGCCGCTCTGGGCACAGCGCATTCTGACGCGGCTCATGTCCGTCACCCCAGTGTTGATCTTCGCCATTTATTATCACGGCAACGAGGCCAAAATTGAGGGCCTGCTGACGTTCTCGCAGGTTTTCCTAAGCGTCGCGCTACCGTTCGCGGTCATTCCGTTAGTGCGTTACACCAGCGACAAAAAGATCATGGGCGAATTTGCCAACCACGCCTGGGTCAAGTGGCTGGCGTGGCTCATCAGTGCGGTGCTCATTATCTTGAACCTTTACTTGATTGCTCAGACGCTGGGTTTTGTTAAATAAATAATGAAAGCATGCAAAAAGGCCACTGGGCGGGATTTTATCCAGTGGCCTTTTGAGTAAACTAGAAAGCGCATTATGGTGAGTACCGAGACTGTGATACGATTTAGCGAGAGAACGATTAAAAAAGGAGGATAATCGCATGACAATCCAAGAAAAATGCACAACGGCGCACTGTATCAGCCAATGGATGCGGATTTGCAAAAAGAACAACTGGCTGACATTGATAAAGTCGCCGTTTATAACCGCATTCCAGCAACCCATCAGGAAGAACGCTTCGCCCAGCTTAAAAAGATGTTTGCTGAAATCGGTGAAAGAAGTTACGTTGAAGCGCCGTTCTATTCTAACTTTGGTGGCGCCCATGTTCATTTTGGCAGTGGTATTTATGCCAACTTCAATTTAACGTTGGTTGATGATACGCATATTTACGTGGGCGATCGAACCATGTTTGGCCCCAATGTAACCTTGGTAACCGCCACCCATCCGATTGATCCGAACCTGCGTGAACAGGGGTACCAATACAACAAGCCGATTCATGTCGGCCGGAATTGCTGGTTTGGCGCAAATGTCACGGTCATGCCCGGCGTGACGGTCGGCGATAACAGTGTCATTGGCGCTGGCAGTTTAGTTACGCATGATATTCCGGCTAATGTCGTGGCATTCGGCTCACCGTGTCGGGTTGTTCGTGAGATTACGGATGACGATCGAAAGACGTATGATCATGGGAAGCCGATTGACATTGAGTCGCTTTAAATGGCAGCACGAACCTTTAGGGGGCTGGACATGACTTTTACATTTGACGGTTTAGTGAAGGAGTCAGCCGAACACGCTGGGCTTAAAAGAAACCAATTCGACAGACAAGATATCGAAGACTATGTGGTTTATAACATCTCAAATATCCAGTCAAGTTTAGAAAATTTGCAGGCTTTTCATACGCTCTCGTCACTGAGCGTTCTCTTTGAAGAATTCGGCGTTCCGTTGAGAATCTCGGTGATGATGAAAGACAATAAAACTAAAGTTGATTATGTGACAGTTAGGTTGTCTAAAGCTGAATACGATGAGGCTTCGCAGAAAGTTAAGTCAATGGTTGAACGTGCTTTGAGGCGAAAAGCGGAGGGAGAAGAGTAGTATTTCTGAAACATCAGTGTTTCGCTGAGTAGACGATCATAATTTTGCTTTCATCAACGTACTCTCACTAAGGTTGTTTTTGGTATAACGCATCAGTGCAATCTTCATCAAATTAATGGTCAAATATGACAGATCTAGATCATGAAAACATCTTTCCGCTAGCTCTTTTTGGTAGTAGAAATGAGTTTTCATGATCTTTTTTTAAGTGCACTTCCATTTCAGAAAGGTTGACACTTAGTTGATCTAGGAGTATTTTCTCATTAATATCAAATTATTCTAATTTATTTAACATAAAACGCAGATCGTAACAAGCATGCCCTTTAAATGCGTATTTATGATCAAGGAATGACCGTTATGAGTCAAAGAAGCAACTGGTTCTACATATTCTCCAAATTTGCCGCTAAATATCGACTCAAATTTGTCGTGATCTTATTGGGGCTTTGTTTGGTTGAGAGCGTGTATGTTGCGGGGATATCGTTGTTGCCTTCACTCGCAGTTGTTCTTATCCAAGCGAAAGACCTGAAGCTAGCTATGGTAATTTTGACCATCTTGCTCGCCGGGGTCGGTGTGTATGCTATCAGAATCTTTGATTTATTTTTGCAACAACGCCTGACTTTGCTGACATTTGATTTTCGGTTTGATTATGTGCCGGTTTTCTCTGAGCATATTTTTGGCTGGCCGCAAAGTTTGATTGACTCGGTAGATGGAAAAGCGGTTATTGATCAAGCTTACGAAGCGATTTACAACGGGCAAAATGTTGGGATTGGGGCGATCATCGCGCAGACGGTCACGCTGATTCGAACGGGTTGCCAAATTATCGTGCTGCTTGGCATGATGGGAATTTTGAGTATTTGGCCAGCTGCCATTGTCTTGGGGTTGAATCTTTTACAATATGCCTTTCAGCGCATCGGCAATCAATGGTATTTCAACCATAAAGGTGAACAAAATCGGATCACCAGTTATCAAAGTTATTTTGTGCGGACGCTGATGAAACGCTCAACGGGGAAAGATATTCGCCTATTTGCGATGTTTGATCTTTTTCATCAGCATTTTATAGCATTGATTCAAAAGCTGGTGACCTGGCAACGCCATTACTCAAATCTTTCGCTGATCATTAATCTGGGACAGCGACTGGTTAACGTTATCGGCTTGGCGTTGTCGCTGTTAATCTTGATCGCGCTGCGAAACGTTTCGATTGCCAGTCTACTTTTTGCGATCAGCGCGATCCAAACGCTCAACCTGAACTTTGGTAATTTTAGGGATGCCTATGTGACGGTTGGGAAGAATTTGGTTTTTGTTGATAATTTTCGAAAATTTATGGCCTTCCCTTACCGCCAAGACAGCGGCGAAAAGGAGCGGAAGCTTAGTGGGTCAGGTCAAATTGAAGTCCAGCATCTTTCTTATCAGGTGAATGGTACCGCGCTTGTGCATGACATTAATTTTTTCGTCGAGCCAAGAGAGAAAGTTGCGATTGTCGGTGAGAATGGCGCGGGCAAGTCAACACTGGTCAAATTACTTTGCGGCTTATATACGCCAAGTTCAGGATCGGTGGCGATTGATGGCCAAGACATCGCGACCTGGGCGCCAGCAACCATGCGCCAGCGAGTGGCGGTCGAATTTCAGGATGACGTGATCCTCCATTTTACGATTGCAGAAAATGTGGCTTGTACGACACCGCAACAGATTAATACAGCGCGCGTTGAAGCAGTGCTTGATGAAGTTGGGTTGGGAGATTTTGTCGCCGGTCTGCCTAATGGGATTCAGACCTTCATCGGCAATGAGTTGAATGAAAATGGTATTCAACTTTCCGGTGGGCAAAAGGACAAAATGCTTTTTGCCAGGGTTCTTTATCGTCAGGCGGATATTAATATCCTCGATGAGCCAACTTCAGCGCTTGATCCGATTAGTGAAAAGCAGTTTTATGCATTGGTTGACGCGAAGCTGAGTCAGAAAACAACGATCATCGTGACCCATCGGCTGGGGGCTTTGGCGGCTGAGGATGTCAAGATTCTGGTTATGAAAGATGGCGCCGTGATCGCCTCTGGAACTCACCGCTCGCTTTTAGCAAACTGTGACTATTATCGCAAACTTTGGTCGGCACAGAGGTCATTGTATGTTGGGAGTGACGGTCATGAAGCATCGTAAAACAGAAATTCGGCACGCAGTCGGAACAGTCCGCTTTATTTATCGTTTCGGGAAAAGTTTATTCGGCTTAACGCTACTGATAAGTATCTTGAATGCGGTCGCGCCGCTGATTGTGATCTTGGGCAACACGCAGATATTAAATCAAATTTTATCCAATCAGCGACAGTCAATTATGCAGATCGTTTTATACTTTTATAGTGCGGTAGCAATGGCTTATGTCGGGGCGGCCATTTTACAGCGGTTTTTGGACATTGCTTCGGTTCGCGCAAATGAGCGGTTGAAGACGGCGATTTATGAGGCGTGGGAAAAGGTTGATTTTCAGCAGCTTGAGACGCAAGGATATTTTTCAAAGATGATGAAAAGTGAGGCGTCGTTTCGTTACTCTGGCGGCATTCCGGCCTTCTTTACTCAGTTTCAAAATCTCATTCAAAGCCTAGTGACGATAGCGGCTGGTTTGGGGCTGATCGGCTGGATTGTCATGATCGGAGCCACAAAAAGCAGCAGGTTGGCGCTTATCATTATTATGTCTTTGTTGCTGATCCTGCTGGGCGAGTACGGACTGGTCCTGATCTATCAAAAATTGACGCACACAAACATCAAGCTCTTTAAGTATTTAATGAACTTGGAACGTAAGATGAACTATTTTCTGATGAATATCGTCAATTCGTATGAGAATATCAAGGCCATTAAAATGTGGGGATTGCGCGAACCGATTCAAAATCGGTATCGAACCACGTGGAAAAGTGAAAAAAGTGCCAATCATAAGCTGATTATCAACGATAGCCTATCGCAAATTGTGACGGCCATCATGGCTTCTTTTGCAACACTCGTGTTGTTCATCCTGGTTGTCTTTAAAATAAAGGAAGGCTTGTTACCGATTGGCCAGTTGAATACTTTGTTTGGCAGTGTTGTGCAGATGACGAGTGCCGTTAGCGTGATGATTGCGACTTGGCAGCAATTTCTTCGTTTTCAGAATCAGATGCAGTATGCTAGCGATATTTTACCGTCAGAAAAGCATACCGCCTCGTCTGGCAGTGCCACACTCCCGCTACAGACGAAGAATGTGATTGAATTTGTTCATGTTTCGTTTGCTTATGCTGATGGTCCGGAGGTGTTGCACGATATTTCCCTAAAGCTTGATTTGCAGGGCGTGACAGCGCTAGTTGGTGTGAACGGAAGCGGCAAGAGTACCTTGGTCAAATTGTTGTTGGGCTTGTATCGACCGGCGAAGGGAAAAATTCTGTTCAATGGTCAGGATATTTCTAAGTTTACTCAAGCAGACTACTTGGCGTTGTTTAAAGTCGTGTTTCAGGATTACGCTATTTTTGATTTTTCGATTGCCCAGAACATTTCGACGAGTGTCGACCAAGATCAGGGGCGCTTGCGTGACGTCATGATGAACAACGGTATTGCCGAGTGGGTCGACCGCTTGCCGAATCGCGAGAAAACGGCGATTGGCACCTATAGTCAGGAAGATTTTCAACCCAGTGGCGGTCAGCGACAGCAAATTGCCGTTGCTAGAGCGCAGTACAAACATGGCATTTACCAGATTCTAGATGAACCTTCAGCCGCCATGGATCCGATCAAAGAATTAAGACTATTTTCAAAAATCAAGCAAGTGTCTCAAGATACCCCTTCACTTTTTATCACCCACAGAATCGGCGCGGTGACATTGGCCAACAAAATCATTCTGATGCGTGATGGGCGGATTGAAGGGATTGGCACGAAAAGTTCACTACTTCGCCAATCGGCCTATTTTCGGGAATTATGGCATAGTCAAGCTGATATGTATGCGTTTGATGCTCATTTGGGTGCAGCCGGTGAGTAAAGCAACTTTTTGAAAATCCGCACCCCAACCAGTGCTATCATAAAAATAATTGAAAGGAAGCGGGTCTATGAATCAGTTTGTGAACCATTCGAGTTGTACCGCGTTGCTGGTTGGCAAGAAGGCGTCGGTTGACGGGTCGACCATGATTGCCCGGAATGAGGATGCGGCTGGCGGGATTAATCCTAAGCGTTTTATTGTCGTGAAGCCGGATGAGCAGCCGCAACGGTATGTGTCGACGTTTAATGGGTTTCAGTTGGATTTGCCGCAGTCGCCATTGCAGTATACCTGTACGCCGGTGGCTGACACGAGCGATGGCACATGGGGCGAGGCTGGGATCAATCGCGATAATGTGGCGATGAGTGCGACCGAGACCGAATTTACGAATACCACGATGCTGGGCCTGGATCCGCTTGAGCCGGATGGCATTGGCGAAGAAGCCATGCTGACGGTGGTGCTGCCGTACATTCACAGCGCACGTGAAGGCGTGCAACGTTTGGGTGACTTGGTGACCAAGTATGGCACTTGCGAGAGTAACGGCATTGCCTTTTCCGATGCGAACGAGATTTGGTATTTTGAAACGGTTGGCGGCCATCATTGGGCGGCTGAACGCATTCCCGACGACAGTTACGTTCTCGCGCCGAACCAGACCGGGATTCAGGAAATTGATTTTAATGCGCCGGAACATTTTCAGTACAGCGCCGATCTGAAAGATTTTGCCGATCGTTATCATTTGAATAAGGCCAAGGAAGGCTTTAATTTCCGCGATATTTTCGGTGAAGATACCCAGGCGGATCACTACTACAACACGCCGCGCGTCTGGTATGCCCAGAAGATGTTGAATCCGGAAGTTGAGCAAGATCCCGAGAGCCGGTCCATGCCGTTTAGTCGGGTGCCTAGTCACCTGATTTCGGTTGAAGATGTGGCGCTGGTGTTGAGCAGTCACTATCAAGCTACCGAGTTTGATCCATACGGGCAGACAGGTACGCCGGAAACCCGCAAACGTTACCGGCCGATCGGGATGAATCGGAATCAGGAGATGCATATTTTGCAGATTCGGCCGGACATGCCAAAAGCGCACGCGGCGATTCATTGGCTGGCGGAAGGGGTCAACATTTTCAACACGCCGGTACCGTTCTTCGCCAACTGCACGACCACGCCGGACAACTTCCAGTACACGCCGACCGATAAAAGTTCGACGGCCAGCTTTTATTGGCTGAACAAGCTGATTGCGATGGTTGCCGATCCGTTATTCGCCGAACATAATTGGGACGCTGAAGTGGCCGTTTCGGAAAGCCGCAAGTTTGGTTTCGCAGCAGGGCGCGCGGCAGTGGCGAAAGGCGACGAGGGATTCTCTGATGTGAAACCGGAGGATCTGCCAGCTTGGCACGATGAACTGAATGCCGAAACCGCCGCAACAATCACGAACGATTTGCAATACTTACTGTATCGGTTGGTTTGCATTCGGGCAGAGAAAATGACGCCGACGTTTGAAAAAGGTGGCGAGCTATAAAAAACGGCTGACTTTTGCCGTGAATGCGCGTCAAACACAGTCACACATCTTAACACGTTCACCAAAAAACGCCCAATCGTACTGATGAGTTCTCATCAATGCGGTTGGGCGTTTATAATGGTCGAGAAGATGTTTCAGAAAAGACAACGGAGCAGAAAGAAGGTCAGCTCATTAAAAATACAAAAACAGAACGCTGGATCGGTTTGATTGTCGGACTTGTGCTGAATGCTGCCGGAAACGGACTTTGTATTGTCGGCGCAATGGGCAGCGGACTGTGGACGGCGGCAGCGATTAACCTCAATGATTGGCAAGGCTGGAATATTGGCGCCGTGCTGTTCACGTTTGGGGTGATTAACGCTTTAACCAACTTAGTGCTCATTCACCATTGGGATTGGCCGCGCTTGATAGGCGAAGTCATTTACACGCTGTTTTTCAGCTCCTTCGTCAATGTCTTTACTTCGGTATTTACGTGGCTGGGCCTTGGTAACTGGTCGGTGCTGGCCCGAATTTTTGTTTCCTGCTTCGGAGTTTTCTGCTTTTGCGTGGCGATTTCACTTTATCAGCGCGCCAACATTATCATGCATCCTAACGATGACACCACCAATATTTTGCGATTTCTGTATTTCAAAGGCAACGCAACCGCCTCACAGATTGCCGATTTCATTCCACCTATCATCGTGGCTATTGTGGCTTGGATCGCGACCGGTAAACTGCTGGGGATTAATGTTGCAACGTTGTTCTCGTTTTTGGGCAATGGCATCATCATTGCATGGGCCGACGAGCATGTTTGGCCGCGGTTGAAACATAACTTTAAGGTAACGCCTGATGGGCAGGCGTGAAAAAAATCTTTGTTTGTTAGGAAGGCGTCCGAAATGAAAAGAAAAGAATCAGTTTTAAGTCAACTGCCAGCGCTCATCGCGGATCCGACTACAACCGGGCCGGAGTTGGAAATTTTGAAACATGCCGAAGAGCGGAGACAAAAAGGCAACAATGAGGAAGGAATTGCCTACGAAATTAGAACCGGCTTGCAACCCTTAGCGATTGGCCAAAAATTGTCGCCCAAGGTTGTCGACTTTCTGACCCAGGTTGCGGCGCAATATCTTGGTATGGGTAATAGAGGTAACATCATTTTTTTTAAGCGGTTCTTCAAGATAGTTCCACTTCTAGCCGTTTGCATCAGTTGCTATTACTTTTCTCATAGGTAAACATCAACACCCGATCATGCTGGTAATAACTTTTCAGCGTGATCGGGTGTTGACGTTAAGGCCACGATTTTTGCGATCGGGCTCAGCATTTTCCATTAGATTTCGGTTGCAACCTTCTTAGTAAATAGTACACTAACATTAATATACTAATGACGGAGGGACCGGAATGAACGATGAGCTGACGATTCGAAGTGGCATCCATGATGTCATGCCAACAGTGTTTGGCTATATTACGGTGGGGATGGCTTATGGGATTGTGGCGAAAACCGGCCACTTATCGCTGCTGATGATCGGGCTCATGTCGTTGATTGTGTATGCCGGATCGGCGCAATTCGTATTGGTAAGCATGTTGGCTGCCGGCAGCCCAGTTGGCGCCATGGTGATTTCGACTGCCTTGATTAACGCGCGAATGAGTTTGATGTCCATGACCGTGGCACCTTACTTAAAAGATGAATCGATGACCCAGAATGTGCTAATTGGTACTTTGCTGACAGATGAAAGTTTTGCGCTGTCGATGAATAAACTCAATTACACCAACCACCATTTGAACGCACCATGGTTCCATACGGTCAATGTCGGGGCTTACTTAGTCTGGTTTGTTGCTAGTCTTTTAGGTGCCGTCATCGGCGGGATGATTCCCAATCCGGACAACTTCGGCTTGGACTTTGCCGTTGTCGCGATGTTCATCGGGCTGCTTTACCTACAGATGATTACGGATCGGTCAAAACCGTTCCTGCGGCATTTGAGTGTCGCCGGAGTGGTCGCCGTCGCCATGGTGCTGCTGGTGCGTTATTTACCCGGCACAACGGCGATTATTGTCGCAACGGTGATTGGCTGTTTATTTGGAATGGGGGTAGAACGTCATGCAAAATCCTGACACATTGATCGCAATCCTGAGCTGTGGACTAGCAACCTGGCTCTTACGCGTGGTGCCGATCGTTTTGGTCAAACGCATGACGATCCCCAAGTGGCTGCTGCACTTCCTGAGTTTTGTTCCGGTAGCCATCCTCTCAGCTATTTTTGTAGAAAATCTCCTCATCATCCACGTCGGTCACTGGCCTAGCGTCAACTGGCCCAATTTATTCGCGTCCCTGCCAGCAATTGGCGTTGCAATCATCACTAAAAGTTTATTCGCTGTCGTTGTCGCCGGGGTGGTTTCTATGGCTGTTTTGCGGTTGCTAGGGTGGGCTTAAGCAACAAAGGTCGGTACTGAGATGTCTTTTAAAGCTGTTGAACAAAGGCGAATGAATAGTTCGCTTTTTATTTTCGAAAGAATGATTCGTTAAAACTGTTGAGATACAGTGCCAAGGCGAAGCAATCGTAGGCCAGATGGGGCTCAGCTGTGAAATTGTTGTTGGTGGGGCGCTTTTTGCCCCGCCTACAACAAGGCCGAGCTTAGAGACTCTGCCGGTTTTGCAGAGGCTCTAAGTCGTGCCCACAGCGTTCCAGCCCCAGCTGGCCGGAGATTGCGGAGTTTGGCGCGGCACGGAACTTTTTAGGCGGGCCCCTTTTCTAAGTTTTAGTAAAAACAAATAATTAATTCTTATCTAAATTCACAAACACGTCATTAACTCATATATCAGAATTTTAAGACATAAACAAAATAGCCATTGACAAGTTTTACTAAAATAAGTACACTACAAGGTGAAAGCGATTTCAGAAAACGCACTCGTAAAACTTGAAATGGAGGCTTTTTGCATGGAGACATCGTTGTTGTACCCAGTGACAAATGATCAGCGCACTGATCAGAAACTGGATGGACTATGGCAATTTAAGTTTGATGAAACGAAACAAGGCGTGAAAGATGGCTGGGAGACCGGCTTTCACGATGGCGTTTCGATGCCGGTACCGGCTAGTTTCAATGACTTCTTTACCGATAAAGAGAGTCGCGAATATACCGGGGATTTCTGGTATAGCCGCAAGTTTTTCGTTCCGTCTGCGGCTAAAGGCAAGGCGCTGTTTCTACGGTTTGATGCCGTCACCCACCGCGCAACGATTTTTGTAAACGGCAAAGAAATCCGGTCGCATGAAGGCGGCTTCCTGCCATTTGCCGCTGACATCAGCAGCGCCGTTCACTACGGCGCCGAAAACACCGTGGTCGTCAAAGGCAACAACGAATTGTCCCGCGAAGCCTTACCAGCCGGCGACACGATCACGTTGCGGAATGGAAAGAAAATGGTTCGCCCATTCTTCGACTTTTATAATTACTCCGGCTTGAACCGGTCCGTTCATTTGCTGACGTTGCCCCAGGAGCGGGTGTTGGATTACACCACCACGTTTGAATTAAATGGCCAAGACGCCACCGTGAACTATACGGTGACAACCAACGGGGATGCTCCTGTAACGGTTAGTCTGGCCGATGCTGACGGCCAGGTTGTGGCAACTGCTCAAGGCAAGGAAGGCGCTTTGCAGGTTAAAAACGCCCATCTCTGGCAGGTACGCAACGCTTATCTCTACACCTTGACCATTCAGGTGGGCGATGATGCGCAGACGCCGGTTGATACTTATACTGATCGCATCGGGATTCGGACGATCAAGATTTCCGGTACCAATATTCTGGTCAACGACAAGCCCATCTACCTGAAAGGCTTCGGCCGTCACGAAGATTCGCCATTTGCCGGCCGTGCTTTTGACCTGAACGTTGAAAAGAAGGACTTTGCCTTGATGAAGTGGATCGGCGCGAACTCCTTCCGTACCTCGCACTATCCATATGACGAACAGGTCTATAAGATCGCTGACGAAGAGGGATTCCTGCTGACAGATGAAGTGCCCGCGGTTGGTTTCAAAATGGCCGCGGCAGCCTTTCTTGGCGGCTTGAACCAGTCCTTCTTCAAGGGTCCATGGCTCAAGAAACTGCATGAACGCCACATTGATCAGATCCGTGATTTGATCAAGCGCGATAAGAACCATCCATCCGTTCTGGCATGGAGTCTCTTCAACGAACCCGATACGATTGATGAAAATGCGGTTCCTTACTTCAAACAGATTTTCGACGAGTCCAAGGATCTTGACCCGCAAAGCCGGCCGCGGACCTTTACCTTGAGCGAAGACGACACGATCGAAACGTCCAAGGTACTCGACTTCCCAGACTTTTACATGCTCAATCGGTATCCTGGCTGGTATCATTTTGGCGGCTACCAGATTTCCGATGGGGAAGCCGGTCTGCGTGATGAAATGGACAAGTGGCAAAAGGCGGGCGTCACGAAGCCGGTTGTCTTCACCGAGTTCGGTGCCGACACCGAAGCTGGCTTGCACAAGCTGCCAAGCGTGATGTGGACTGAAGAGTATCAAGTCGAAGTGCTGAAAATGTTCAGCCGCGTCTTTGATGACTATGACTTTATCAAAGGCGAACAAGTGTGGAACCTTGCTGACTTCCAGACCGTTGAGGGTAACATGCGGGTCAATGGTAACAAGAAAGGGATCTTCACCCGCGACCGCCAGCCAAAAGAAGCTGCCTTCTTCTACCACGATCGCTGGAACAAGCTGCCGCTGGATTATAAAGCCAAGTAACTTGATTTCCGTGTCAAACTAAAGGTTCATTTAGCGATGCTACACCCATCCTGCGCTATCTGATGGGTGTTGTTTCGCATGACCAATGCCAAACAACTGTTTCTGCGAAAGAAGAGGTTGTTTGGTATTTTTTGTATTGAAAAGCTTATCATTCAGCTGACAAAAATTTTTTGGTGGTTAAAAACGCTTCATGTCAGGCAATACATCGCTTTGAGACAAGCAAATTTGAAATAAATTTATAAAAATTGTTGTCATCAATACTTCAACATGTATACTAATATATGAGTTCTTTTAGTAAGCGCATTCAGTAAGCGATTTAACGTATGACCATTCAAGGGGGCTTGCCTACTTTTCTGACAGTGATACGTAGACGACATCGTAACGCGAAAACCGGCGCTTGATCACGCTAGGTCACGTTCAAAATGGGAGGAAAACGAGCAAATGAAAGCAAAGATAATTGGCTGGCGGCCCAGAGGCTTCAGTAAAAAATGGCTTTGGGCCAGCATTGCAACAGCTGTCGCGGCAGCATCCATGGTTTTGTTTTTGATGATACCGTCGGCGACCCGCGCGGCAACACAGAATCCGGAAGATCCTGTTACCGTTAAGCTGGACGGGAACGACATTGCCAGCAACAACACCAATGGGCTCACGTTTAAAGGCTTCGGGGTTCTCAGCGGCAATGGCACCAGCGCCTTGCTGATGGATTACAAGTCAGAGCATCCAGATGTTTATGCCAAAATGATGAAAACCCTGTTTGGCGGCAGTCAGCCCCTTATGACCAACGTCAAACTGGAAATGGGGAACGATCGCAACAACTCTACCGGTTCGGAGCCTGCTACCCAACGAACTGAATCGGAAAGCGCCAATGTGACTCGCGATCAAGGTTTTCAGCTGGCCGCTGACGCTAAGAAACTCAATCCGAATCTCAAGGTAACGATTCTGCGATGGAACGCACCGGGTTGGGCCAAAACCAACGACCAGATTTACACCTGGTACAAAAATTCGATTTTGGCGGCTTACCGTAAATACGGCTACATGGTCGATTACGTCAACCCTGGATTAAACGAACACGCACCGGATCTGACCTGGGCGAAGGAATACGCCAATCGGGTCAAAACCGACACGACTGGCTTCAAGAACGATACCGAACGCAAACTTTATAACAACATCAAAGTCGTGATTTCAGATGAAGTCAGCGTCGGAAGCTTCGGTAAAAAGATGGTGTCGGATTCATCGCTGCGCAACGCTATCACAGCGGCCGGCTATCACTATTCAACTGAAGACGACAGTGCCAAAAGCTTTACAACCTTAGCAGACAAGTACAACAAAGAAGTCTGGAATAGTGAAGCTCAGGCAACTTTTGGCAATTCCGATTATCGGCCTAACTCAGGCACCGGCATCGGCGGTAATGGGAGTTCGCTAGAAATGGCCAACACCATTGTCAAAGGCTTTACCGATTCGCGGCGGACGAACTTCATTTATCAGCCGGCCATTGCAGCCTTTTATGAAGGCGGGCAATATTCCTCGAAGAGTGTGCTGCAGGCAACCGATCCGTGGTCAGGTTGGACGAACAACGATGTCGCGCTTGACGTACTGGCACAGTTCAGCAAGTTTGCCAAACTCGGCTGGGAAAATAGCGACAATACCTCCGGCGTTTGGCGGGCAGTTTCCCAAGCCAGTGCTTCGACGGCCACCGGATCTAATCCTGTCAACGGCCGCAATGGGTTAGCCAATTACTTAACCCTTGCTTCACCGGACAAGAAGAACTTTTCGACGGTCATTGTCAACGACAGCAAGTACACGAAGCATTACCAGATTTCAGCGACAAATATGGGCTATAAAGGCAACCCGTCGCTGGAAGAATGGGAAACCCGCGCGGCTGATTCGACCGCAACTGATGCATATAACAGCAATTACCTCAAGCACGTGGGCGATGTCAGCGCCGATAGCAAAGGGGTTTACACGGTCACCGTGAAGCCGTGGTCAATGATGACCGTCACCACGCTGGATAAAGCAAAAGATAATGATTTGAAGCAAGACGCTGCTACCCCATCGGATAAAGAGCGCACCGTACTTGATACCGATACAAACGGCAAAGGCCATGACACTTCAGATGACACCCTTTATGCCGACAACTACGAATATGCCGGGAAAAAGGTGGCAACTTTGAATACCGATGGAACCAGCAATACGACGCAAACTGAAGATTTCATCAGTTCGCGTGGTGGCAACTCCGGCTTTTACCCGCTCTACACGTTCAACCGCAACGGCACACTTGAAGGTTATCAATCGAGCCATGCCAAGTCCGGCAGCTATGTTCTCCGTCAGCAGCTGGATTCAACCGTTGTGGCGCCTGGTGGAGCATGGAACGGCGGTGATCCAATTGCGTGGATCGGCGACAATCGCTGGATGAACTACAAAGCCATCACCGATGTTTCGTTTGAAGATAAAGGTACTTATGGCAGCGCCAATTACGCTTCAATCGGTGTCCGCCAGCAAGCTGATTCCGGGCCGGCAGCTTATCTGAAGTTCTGGCAGGATGGCGGCTGGTCCCTGCACGTTGGCAGCCAAACCATTACCGGAAATGTTGCGACCGGCCAAGGCGGCACTAAGATTTCCGGTTTTGATACCGCCAATACCGCATGGCACAACATTGCGGTTCAAGCAGCCGGCGATACGATCACGGCTTCTATCGATGGTCATGAAGTCGCATCCGGCAAGGTTACGACGCAACTTTCCGGCCGTATCACATTAGGCAGTGGCTATTACCACACCGACTTTGATAATCTGAAAGTCGAAAAGGTTAAGGGCTACACGCCGTATTATTCACAACAACTCGACGACCTGGAAATGTATGACACGTCAGCTAAACCGCAAAAAGAATTGGTTTATAACAATCAATGGACCCACGAAAACGGTCAAGGCATGTACGTGCGTGATCGGACAATTTCTAAGAGCACCGGCGCTGGCGCAACGCTAACGTATACGTTCAATGGTACCGGCTTGGACATCTGCGGCAGCAACGATGGCTCGGCTAAGTTGGATGTGACCGTGGACGGCAAACAGGTGGCCACCAATGCGGCTACTAATAAAACCGGCAACCTTGAGCAGACGTACACGCTGCGCAATCTAAAGGATGGCCAACACACCGTAACGTTTACCGTCAAAAGCGGTACGTTAGCCGTGGACTATGTCGGCGTGGTGCCAGGCGAAAACAGTGTTGATTTTAGCGCCTTGCAGACCGCTTATGACAAGGATAAAGACACGACCAACGCCAGCAACAAGTACACGACTGCCAGCTGGAACGCTTTCCAGACAGCCTTATCCGCTGCCAAGAACGTTTTGACCAACAGCAGCGCAACCCAGTCAGATGTTGACACCGCTTTGAAGAATCTGAACACGGCATACGACGGGTTGGCACTCAGCCCAGACAAGTCCGCGTTACAAAAAGCGTATGACCAGGCAAAAGGTGTTACCAATCCGAATAACAAGTACACGGATGCCAGTTGGTCGGCACTCCAGGCAGCCTTGACCGCGGCCCAGAAGGCCTTGTCAAACACCGATGCAACATCGGCAGACATCGACACCGCGCTGAAAAACCTGAATACGGCTTATGCCGGCTTGACCCTAAGTCCGACAACCAAGTCAGACAAGTCGAAGTTACAAGCAGCCTATGACAAGGACAAAGCGGTTACCAACACCGACAACAAGTACACCGCTGCCAGCTGGAAGACCTTCCAGACAGCAGTAGCAGGCGCACAAACGGTTTTGGCCAACAACGATGCAACCCAGACAGACGTTGACGCCGCTTTGCAAAAACTGAACGACGCCTATAACGGTTTGACACCAACTAATGGTGAAAAAACCGATAAGTCGGCACTTCAGACAGCCTACGACAAACACAAAACCGTCACCAACACGGACAATAAGTACACTGACGATAGCTGGAAAACATTCCAGTCCGCATTGGAAAATGCCCAGAAAGTGTTAGCTGACAACAAAGCAGTCCAAACCGATGTCGATGCTGCTTTGCAGAAGCTAAATGATGCCTATGATGGCTTAACGGTCAATCCAGACACCAAGCCGGACAAATCGACCTTACAAGCAGCAGTCGATGCAGCGCAAGCCCTCAGCGATGCAGCCGTCACCGGCGACCATGAAGGCAACTATCCGGCTGATGCCGTGACAACCTTGAAGGACGCCATCACCGCAGCCAAAAAGGTTCTCACCGACGCGTCTGCTTCCAAAGACGACGTGACCAACGCGGTTTCAACCCTCAACCAAGCCGTCGCGACCTTCAAAAAGGCAGCCATCACCGTTAACCGCGACCCGTTGACGCAACTGGTCAAGACAACGCAAGCGCTCAAAGAAGCCGACTACACGAATGATAGTTGGACCACGTTCCAGCAAGCCTTCACCGCTGCCCAGAAACTGTTGACAGGCAAACCGAGTCAGCAAGAATTAAACGCTGCAGTGACCGCACTTCAAGCCGCGAAAAACAACCTTGTGGCGGCAGGTGGTCAACTCCCATCAACAGGCGGCAGCGACTCATCAAGCGCCAGCCAGGCACCTTCCTCATCATCAAGCAGCGCAACATCAAGTTCCACCACAACTGATCAAACCAATCTGGCAAGTGAATCTTCGTCTAGCTCGAACAAGAACAAATATCCAAACACAGGCGAATCACAACTGTCGCTGGCAGTAACGCTAGCAGCACTTGCCTTGCTTGCTGGCATTGGCGGTCTTGCTTGGTTCCTGCATGAAAAAGGTAAGGCGAAACAGGAGTAGAATGAAGCATTAAGAACGTAGCTGGAGTTGTAACAGCAATTTCATAGTATTTTAAAATGCCCCGCAGTCTGGATGCTTTCTGACTGTGGGGCATTTTTGGTATGTCACTTTCAAGGAGATTTGTAATTCGCAATTTCCATTTTGATCTTCTTGGCTTGATATGTTGCTATATACCTTGTATATTCACGTAAGGAAGTATATAGCAACACCGCAGTGCCGGACGGAAACTACTATGATTCACAGCCATCCTGTATAGTAAAAGATGAAAGCAGCATTTCCCTTAACAGCAGTCCTACCCTTAGGATAAGGAGCAGCGTATGAACAATGAAGATAATGATTTCATACTTCGGCAGATAAAAAGCTTTGCGCAAGGGTTGGGGTATATTCTTTCAAAGAAAGATAACTCGAATGAAACAGTGATTCTGTTTCAGGATGGCGAAACGAGTCTCAAAGGGTATAAAGAAGAGCTAGCCCATTGTATTGAAGAAAAAGGCTTTTCGGCAGCCATGCAAATGTTGGAGTCATGGCGTTCCACGCGCATTAGCAAAGCTCAATATGAAAAGCTGTTCTCCTGGCTGCAAGAAAAGCGTTTTGAGAAATGAATTGGAAAGCTGCTCGTATCTTTTGGATGTGGTGATCTGAACAAAAATCGTTACCTCCAAGCCATGCCAGTTATCACCTTTTTTAAAATAGAAAAAACATGCTTGTCCAAGAGCAATCGCTTTTTGGCAAGCATGTTTCATTTTCAGGACTTATTCACTTGTTGCACTTAAAGCGGATGACTCACAGACTACTTACCAGCCTTAATTTCATCCAACTTTGCCCGATACTTCTTGGCAGTTTCCGTAACGCCTGCGTAGTCGCCAGTTTTGGCGGCTGCGGTGAGGTTGCTGCCGGCACCGACTAAGGTAACGCCGGCGTCGAACCAAGTCTCGAGGTTGTCGAGTGAAACGCCGCCGGTTGGCATGATGGCCAGCTGCGGGAATGGGCCGTGGAGTGCTTTGACCATGGCTGGGCCGGCAACGCTGCCAGGGAAGACTTTGACCAAGTCGACACCGGCTTCGAGCGCGGTTTGAATCTCGGTTGGGGTGAAGCAGCCTGGGGTGTAAGGAATCGAGTAGAGGTTACAGATTTTGGCAACGTCAGCGTTAAAGCTTGGGCTGACGATGAACTTGGCTCCGGCGATGATGGCCAGACGGGCTGTGGCCGGATCAAGAACGGTTCCGGCACCGATCAGAACATCGTCACGGTCGGCGTACTTTTCGCTGAGTTCGTCCAGTGCCTTGTCTGCGTGTGGCACCGTGAAGGTCAATTCAATTCCGGTCACGCCGCCAGCAATCACGGCGTCAACGGTTTTAACAGCTTCATCGGCGTCGTTGCCGCGAACAACTGCGACACAGCCGGTGTTCACTAACCGATTCAGGTAGTCATATTTTTGCATGTTTGTTTACTCCTTAAACGTGTTTGGTAACGAAGAAAGTCTTGTGCGTCTTGAAGCATGGAAAAAGTAAAAGCGCTTTTATTCGTGCCCTGTTTCATTAAGACTTGTTTTCATAAACTTGTCAAGTTGTGATCGCGTCGGGTAGCCGGTGTTGTCGCCGGCGGACTGGATGGCCAAGGCACCAATGGCATTGCCGCGGCTGGCTGCTTCGGCAGGGGAGCGGCCTTCTAGCAGCGCACTGATGACGCCAAGGGCAAAACCGTCACCAGCGCCGACCGTATCGACAATGTGCGCCGCCGGAAAACTCGGCAGCAGTTGGCCCGGCACATCGCGGCCTAACAGGTAAGCGCCTTGTTTACCGACTTTAACGATAACCAGTTGCGTCTGCGGGCTTTGATCGAGGTAGAAGTGGGCGATGGTTTCAGGATCATCGCTACCGACCAGGATTTTACCTTCCGCCGCACCCGGCAGCACGATCGTGGCACTTTTGGCTAACTCATTGATGGTGCTCGTCATAGTTTGCTGATCAGGCCACAATGCCGGCCGCAGATTGGGGTCGAACGTGATCATGATGTGGTTGGTGATGAGCCGCTTCATCAAGCGTTTCGTCGCCGCCAACGTTGAAGCCGAAGCCGCCGGGAAAATACCGGTAATGTGCGCCAACTTGACGCCTGCCAGATCGACGCGGTCAATGGCGTCCGGGTCAAAATGGGCGGCTGCCGATCCGGCTCGCAGATAATAAGTGTTCGGATCACCGTGCGTGACGCGCGCTTTGAACTCAATACCGGTCGGATAGCGCGAGGTCGTGGTGACATTGTCTGACCCGATCCCGGCCGCCGTGAGTTGCTGGCGAATGAAAATACCATTCGGATCTTCGCCAAGATGCGTGATATATTCAACTGAATGGCCCAGTCGGCTTAAGCCAACCGCCACATTCAATTCGGCGCCGGCCAGATATTTGGTAAAATGTTTGGCCGCTGCCAACGGAACATCGGCTTCTTCAGCGGCGAAAACAACGAGCGGTTCACCGATTGTCAGGCATTCATTCACGTGTGATCGTACTCCTTTAAACGTTCAGTCTTTGTTGTCGTAGAAACCAAAGTAGTTGCGGGCGTTACCGTAGCTGATATTCTTGACGATGCGGCCAAGGGCTTCCAGGTCGTAAGGAACGCGGCCTTGTTCAACCAGCTCACCGTAGAAGTTGCACAGTACCCGCCGGAAGTATTCATGCCGCGGATAAGACAGGAAGCTACGGGAATCCGTCAGCATCCCGACAAAGTTTGGCAACAGACTTTGTTGGGCAAAGGTTTGCAACTGCTTGTGCATCCCTTCAGCCGTGTCATTGAACCACCAAGCAGCGCCCAGTTGCAGGTGCTGTTTGTCACCTTGGCCAACGAAGCTTTGCAGCATGGTGATCAATGGTAACCAGTCATTTGGATTGAGTGAATAGAAGATGACCTTTGGTAACGGACCGCGTGCATCCATTGCCTGGAAAAGATCCCGAATTTCACCGACCAGATCCGGCTGGCTGCCCATCGCGTCAAACCCGGTATCCGGGCCGATCTTTTTGAGATTTGGCAGACTCAGACTGCGCGCAACATTCGCATGGAATTGCATGGTCCAGTTGAATTCGCGGTTCAAGTCCATCAACATTTCGACTAAGCCGGTGATGTATTGATCATTTTCTTCATCACTGACAGGGCGATTTTCGATACCCTTTTTGATGATGGCATCGAGGGCTTCCTGACTTGCCGGACGGTAGTGGAAGCTGTTGAGGCCGTGGTCGGAAAGGTGGCCGCCGTGTTGGGCGAAGAAGGTGAAGCGTTGTTTCATGGCTTTCTTCAAGGAAGCAAAGTCAGTGATCTCAACGCCGGCTGCCTTGCCGAGGGTCTGCAAGTATTCGCCATAGGAGTTTGCGCAGATAGCCATGAGCTTATCCGGACGCATGGCTGGCAGAACTTTGAAGCCATTGGTGTCTTCGTCTTTCGCGATGAGTTCGTGATAGTGGAGGTCACTTGCCGGGTCGTCGGTGGTGCAGACAACTTCGACGTGACTGCGGCGAATCAACGCGCGCGGCGTGAATTCCGGCGTTGCCAGTTTGGCGTTGGCGAGATCCCAGACTTGTTTGGCGGTGTCGCGGCTCAAAACCAGATCACTGCCAAAGAAGCGACGTAATTCAAGGTGGGTCCACTCAAACACTGGGTTGCCCCAGGCATTTTCCATGGTTTCGCACCAAGCGACGAACTTCTCGTAATCATCGCCATCGCCGGTAATCAGCTCTTCCGGAACCCCGTTGGCCCGCTCAAGCCGCCACTTGTAGTGATCGCCGTAAGTACCTTCGTTTAACCAAATGCGGGTAATGTTCTTGAAGTTACGGTTTTCGTAGATTTCTTCCGGGTTGAGGTGACAGTGAAAATCGATAATTGGCAAGTCAGCGGCATATTGATGAAACAATTGCTTCGCCGGCTCGTTGGTTAACAGAAAATCATCATCCAAAAAGGCCATTATTTTGCACTCCCTTTTTCCAATGCTTCCCAGAGGCCGTGCAGATACATGATACCTAAGGCGCGGTCATACAAGCCGTAACCTGGGCGACCATTTTCGCCCCAGATGTTGCGACCGTGGTCTGGCCGGATGTAGCCATCGTAGTCTAAGTCGTGCAAGGCCTTCATGATTTCATACATATCCAGTGAACCGTCTTTGGAAAGGTGATCGGATTCGTGGAAGTCGCCTTCCTTGTTCATGAACTTGATGTTACGGGCATGGATGAACGGTGCCCGGTCTTTCTTGACGAATTCGCGGATGATTGCCGGCACATCGTTGTCAGGATTTTCACCTAATGAGCCGGTGCAGATGGTAAAGCCATTGTAACGGGATTCGTGCATGCCTTCAATGACGCGCATATCTTCGGCGTTTTTGTAGACCCGTGGCAGACCGAATAGTTCGCGCGGCGGATCGTCGGGATGCATGGCCATCCGTACATCATACTTCTCGCAGGTTGGGATGATGGCGTCGAGGAAGTACTTCATGTTTTCGCGCAATTTAGCAGCGTCAACATCGGCGTAAGCTTTAAACAGGCGCTCGATTTCTGCCAGACGTTCCGGTTCCCAGCCAGGAAGGACATAGCCTTCGGAGTTGTTGCGAACGGAGTCAATGATATCATGCGGATCGTCTTTCAGATACTGATGCTGGAAGGCCATGACATTGCTGCCGTCTTTCAGCTGATAGTGAAGGTTGGTCCGCAACCAGTCGAAGATCGGCATGAAGTTGTAGCAAATGACTTTGATGCCGTATTCGGATAGGTTTTTAATGGTTTCTTTGTAGTTTTCGATGTACTTGTCGCGCGATGGCAGGCCGATCTTGATGTCATCGTGAATGTTAACGGATTCGATGACTTCCAGCTTTAAGCCGGCATCCTCGACCTGTTTCTTCAAAGCGGCAATTTTTTCCTTAGGCCAGACGTCGCCGACCGGAACATCGAATAAAGCGCCAACGACTTGGTCAGTGCCAGGGATTTGGCGGATTTGTTGCAAGGTGATTGGGTCATCTTTTTCGCCGAACCAGCGAAAACCCATTTTTAAATCAGACATAAAATCAAAGCTCCTTTTCGTGATCTTGACGGAATTGTTCGAGTGTCTTGGCAACGGCGCCAGGGCCGGCGATCAGTTTCTTGAAGTCGGCTTCGACTTGGTCAGCCAAACCGATTTGATACAGGTCATGGCCGAAGATCTGGTCGTTGCTCAGAATTGGCTTGAGGGCGGCGTGAACGTCGGCATCGCTACCAAGCTTGATGTCAGCAACATATGGCTGCAATTGATCCAGCAGCGGGTCGCGGCTTGGCGTGAAGGCATTGCCTTTGTCGTCCAGCGCCATCAGGTAACGGCACCAGCCGGCGAGGATCAATGGAATGGCTTTAAGTTGCTTGACGCTGTCAGAACCCTTGTCTAAATAGTGTTGAATGGTGACGCCATAACGGATTGGCAGCTTCTGTGACGTGTCGCTAGCAATACGTTGCGGTGTATCCGGGATATTCTTGTTAGGCAAGCGCTTGGTGATCAGCTGATCCAGGAATTTCTTCGGATTGATAATCTTTGGATCCTTAACCACAGGAAGATCTTCCTTGTAGCCAAGATACTTGATCAATGTGAGCAGATCAGGATTTTCGACTTCAGAAGCAATGGAGGTGTAACCCAGCAGATTGCCATAGATAGCCAGTGCCGTGTGCAGTGGGTTCAAGCAGGCGGTGACCTTCATCTGATCGGCATCGTTAACCGTGTCGCGATCCGTGAGAATGACACCAGCGTTTTCCAATGCCGGGCGACCATTCGGGAAGCTGTCTTCGATGACCAAATAATGCGTTTCTTCGGTGTTACCGAATGGCGCAATGTTGGTGTGCTTCGGGGTATGGACGATGGTGGTATCCTCAAAACCTTCTGCCTTCAGCTTGTCAGCGACATTTTGGGCAGGGTTCGGGGTGATCCGGTCAATCATGGACCAAGGGAAGCTGACGCGTTTTGGATCGGTCAGATAGTCAATGAAGCCCTGAGTGACCGTGCCATTCTTAGCCCAGCCTTTAGCGATGGTCAGAATACCGTCTTCGTAACGTTTGCCGTTTTCGGAGAAGTTGTCGGTGCTGACCATGGCAATTGGCTTGGCGCCTGCTTCATAACGAGCTAACAGCAAGCGAGCGATGGCGCCCATGTTGGTAACGGCATCATCTGGCTTGCCGGCGATATCGGCTTCGGCTGCTGGGGTCAGCTTGCCGTTGATATCGGTGAGTTGATAGCCTTTTTCGGTAATGGACATGGTAACCAGTTGCAGCGATGGTTGGGTGAAAATGTCTTTCAACCGTTCCCAGCCGTCTGGATTGCTCTTGTTGTAGTAGATGGCCTCGGCAACACTGGCAATCAGCGTCTTATCAAGGGTGCCATCTGGCTGCATGACAACCTGCAAAACCCGATCGTTGTAGGGCTTGTAGATGTCAGCCGGAACGTCGCCATCATAGGTTTCAGCAACAATGACCCCGGACTTAAGCTTGCCGGTGTTCAGTAAGTCTTGCGCAATTTTCGCATGGAAGCAGCGGAAGAGGTTCCCGCCACCGAAGTGTACCCAGACCGGATTGGCTTGGGTCGCTTGTTTCATTTGTTCTTGATCAAATTGCGGAACAGCGATGCCGGCTGCCTTGAATTCATCAGCCTTTGCTTGATAATCGTCGGTTAACTTAACCACAATAATGAACCTCCTCATATACTAATATATCAGAACTACACCCTCAATATAGCACGATTTGGGTAAAATGGAAAGCGCTATCACCCGATAATTTAAATTTAATGTTTTCAAAAATAAATTTTAAGTGTCCGGACCATTTTAAGCGGCTATTTGCTGACGGCTTCTTGGAAAATCATTGACTTTAGTTTTGGCATCGCTTACAGTGAAAGTGAATTCAAATATATTAGTATCATAGTTGATGCTGCTTTTAACAACAGAAAGGACAGATCATATGAAACATACCTCGTGGGTTTATACGCCCAAGGAAATCAACGTTAAACGAGGCGTGGCTTACGGTTTGACTGACTTAATGGGCGGTGGGTGGAACAACATCGTTTCTGGAGTCATTTTTGCTTACCTCACATTGTCAGTCGGACTTAATCCTGCCATGGCCGGTGCCATCACGGGTGTGGCCCGAATTTTTGATGCGATTTTCTCGCTGGTTTTCGGAACGGTCACAGATGGTTTCTATAAAACCAAGCTAGGGAAAAAGTATGGTCGGCGGCATTTTTGGATGTTAGTCGGCCTTGTCGGTTTTGCGGTATCATTCCTGTCATTTTGGGTACCGGCGACAGCTATTTTCGGACCTGGTCATGACTTCATTTATTATCTTGTTGTCTACACACTGACGGAGCTTTTTGTCGGGATGATTCTGATTCCTTGGGAAACCTTGCCGACTGAAATGACAACCGACTATACGAAACGAACCATCCTTTCCGGTTCACGGATGTTCATTTCCGCAACCGGGACTTCATTGGTTTTCTTCATCTTGGCAATTTTACAATCATTACCAAGTGCTGCGGCAAAGAAAAATGCTTATTTGTTTGCCGGTATTTTATGGACGATTCTTTTCGTAGTTGCCATCTTTATTTCTTATCGGATGACATGGGAACGCCCATTGACGAAGGAGTTTATTGCTGAGTTGGATGCGCGCCCGAAGCTGAGTGTTGGTCAATACATTAAAGAGACGCTGCATGACTATGCCCAGACTTTCCGTAACTCTGCTTTCCGGAAACATCTGACCATTTACCTTTTTTCATTTACGGGTAAAGACTTTTATGCCACTTTGTTACCGACGTTTATCGTGGTTTGCATGGGGATGGCGTCAAATATTCCGTGGGTCTTAAATGCGCTCGCCGTGTTTGGCATTTTATCAACACTTTTAGCAGCCAAGTTAATGATCACTCATGGACCGCGATTTTTATATAGCGTCTCCTATATCGGTATTATTTTGGCGCTAATTGCATATGGGATGACCTATTTTCTGCATCTTAAGAATCCGATGGTCGTCTTGATTGTCATCACCATTGTTTATCAATTGTCACGCGGTATTCTTGAATTTACGCCATGGAACGTTTTCCCGTTCATTCCTGACGTTGATCATATTATGACCCGCGATGATAAAGCCGGAACCTATGCAGCTGTGATGACTTTCTTCCGTAAATCCACCGGCGCTTTGGCTACTTGGCTTGCCGGAATTCTGTTAGAGGAATTGGGCTATGTATCAACGGCCGGCACGCAACAGCCTGGTGTTACGGACAAAGTGGCACTGCTGTTTATGATCGCACCGATGATTCTGATTGGCATCGCGTTAGTCGTTTCGTGGACATTCAAATTAAATCGTCAAACGCATAATGTTCTGCAACAGGAAATCAAGCGATTGGAAAATGGCGGCTCCAAGGCAGACGTTACTTCAGAGGCGCGGTTAGTTGCTGAAGAGTTAACTGGCTATCCGTATGAAAAACTTTGGCCAGAAGAAACATACGAAGATGCGCAAGCTGACAAGAAAAAGAAACAAGATACTCAGAAACAGGAAACTAAGAAGGAGTGAGCTAATTTATGGCAGAGACAGTGATCGTTTACAACCAATTAAAGCAACAACTTTTGAATTTATCGGTACAGCATCAGGATTTAACCCAGGTTGATTTATCAAAGATCGGCTTGGCATCAAGTGTCGATCTTAGTCACGTGATCCAACCGGATACTTTCGCGGTAGTGTTTGATGGCTCCGAATGGACGAGTCAAACTTACATGCAGTGGGAAGATTTACGAATCAATGAGGCTTTGCAAGCTGTCGAAGGGAAGTATTCCGAATCAACGCAAACGATTTTGAAGCATTTTGTCGCGGGTATGGATGTTAAGTATCAAGGCAAAAAGTCGTGGGTTGCTTTGTTAGAAGAGCTAGGCAAAGAGATCGAGGCGCGTTAGAGGAGCGGCAGTTACTGGTGATTCATAAATGAATCTCGACAATAGTCCCTCCGCGATCAGTATTTATTTGCTGATCGTGGAGGGATGTTTCTTTGCGTAGAAACAAGGCCCGCGCACACCTCGCTTTAACGCTTTCCCCAGCACAGGAACCTGCGCATAAGGACCTTGATAGCAACGGCCTAAGCCCGGGCTATCAGGCGACAAAGGCCACTTAAATCCCTGCTTCTAAACGCCGGCTTAGGCTGACCATAACGCGTTCGCCAGCCCAGAAACCTGCGTGTAAGGACCTTGGTCATAATGGCCAAAGCCCGGCCATCACGCCCGAGGCCACTTACACTCTGGTTTCTAACCGGGCTGGCTCACGCTCAGCAAAAAAACACCGCCATGCAATGACCTGCGTGACGGTGTTTCGTTTCAACTAACTTATTTCTTGTTTGCGTTGACGCCTTTGCCCGGAGCCCAGTCGTCCATGAGGTTGGCTGGGTATGGGTTGAGTTTGAAGGCTTCGTCTTCGCGCGGCTTGCTTTCGTTAACCGGTCCGAAGGCTTTGCGCAGGGTTACGGTACCCCATGCCGGGACGGTGACGTGTTGCCAAGCGTAGGCGCCGTCACGGTTAATGGTGACTTCGGCGTCGAGTGGTTTGCCAGACGGGTTGTAGATATGTGCGGCAATGGAGCCATCCGGTGCCAGGAACGCAACAGAGCCGAGGCCGCCGGTGTAGCCGTCTTGGGTGTAGTTGGTAGAACCGATGACGATGGAACCCGGTGCGACATCCTGGTTAAAGTTACGCAGCATGTAATATTCGAGGTTACGCTGCACTTTACCGGTTTTGTGGTCGATGGTGACAACACCGCGACGACCGGTTGCGCCAACCTGATTAGGCAGGCCGCGTTCGTCCAAAGCGATGTTCCAAAGGTCGATCATATTAAGGCCTTGGCGCACGAGCCAGTTGCCGATGAGTCCCATCATAATATGGGAAGCATCTTCCGGCGTTTCTTCGATCATGCAACGCCGTTCGGTCATCGCCAAGTGCCAGTTAGGATTCAAGCGGCTGCCCTTGAACAGATTCGTGTAAGGGCCGTCATAGGTATGGAAGGCAAAACCGTCAAATGCTGCGGCTTCATCAGGCGTGATGAGTTCGCTAAGCGGCTTGTCGATGACATCCAACACATTCAGACTGCCATCCCAGAAGTACATCTTGGTATCCGGGAATGTTTTATCCAACGCTGGCCGTAAGTACTTGTAACCGAATTGGGCCAATTGCGGAATGGTCCAGATCATGGCTGGCCAAGCCGGTGCGTTGGATGGTTCGTTTTGAATACTCAAAGCATAAATCGGAATACCATACTTGCGATATTCTTCGAGGTAACGAACGAAGTACTGCGCGTAGACACCTTCAAAAGTATCCTTAACCGCATAACCGTTGTTGGTGTATTCACCGAACCGCAAGTGACCGCCCATATTGAGCTGGCCGGTACTCTTCATCCATGCCGGTGCTGACCACGGGGAAGCCATGATTTTAACGGCCGGATTGATGGCAAGAATTTCCTGGAGCACTGGAATCAGGTATTTCAGATCCTTCGTTGCATCAGGCGCACCCGGTTCACCTTCACCAACCGAGAACTTGGCTAAGGAAGCATCGTGTTCACCGAATGGCACATCGTCATAGGTGTAAAAAGGCTGGCTGGCAGGTTCGCAGGAACCAAGTGGCACACGAATCGTGGAAAAGTGACCTTCCTCAGGATCAAACAGTTCATGTAACAACGCACTGCGCTGTTCCTTGCTTTGCTTCCAGATTAAAGAGGCAGCAGCATCGGTGATCGCAGCGCCGGCACCGATCCATTCTTGATGTTGATCAGCAGGGTCGATGACGATTTTAGCACCGTTGCCAGGTTGGGCAGTCGGTTGCGGCGTTGGTAGATGGTCACGTTTTTGGCTTAAGTCACCTGCAGTAGCAGTCCAGAATTCGGTTGGGTATAAGCCAGAATCTTTTGTGGTCATGTTAATAAACATCCTTTCTTGCGTCTATCGCTAACAATTACTTCTATTCATTACCGAACACGTTTGATGGCGGCAATCAGAATCCCACCGAGGATTTCCATGGCAACCGCGAACATGAAGACGGCCTGATAACCGAAACCTTCAACAATCGCGGAAGCAACCATGGCGCCAAGCATCTGGCCTAAGGTATTGGCCAAGTTGATCAAGCCAAGGTCCTTGCCAGCAGTATCGGAAGATGGCAAAACATCCATGTTCAACGCACCATCGACTGAGTTGTACAAGCCATTACCAAATGCAGCGATAACAGCGTAAGCAAACATTGCCCAAGCTTCTTTGACAAACAGTGGGAACAAAGCAGCAATTGCCAACGCGAACGTTGCGATCACAACTGGGCCTTTAACCCGCTTCATTTTATCAGCAAGTGGTCCGCCGACTAAAGCAAAGAAGACACCGATGAACAGCATAATGGACGAGAAGATTGAAATGGAACCGCCGGCCTCTTTGGTGCTCTGACCAATGTAGTCGGTAAAGATGAATAGCAGGAAAGTGGTAACGATCGTTGAACCAACAACCATCAGGAATTTACCAGATAATGCCAGGTAAAAATCACGCGCATCATGCGTTGGGAAGAAGAAGTACTTCTTGAGCGAATCTTTGTCAAGTTTGATCTTTGGTTCGTCAAGGTTGCTCTTTTCGTTAATGAGCAGAACGTGAATAACCGCCAAGATAACGGTGGTTGCTGCCATGACGTAAATACCAAATTTAACATTGCCAAGGAACTGGGCAGCTAATAGTGCGAAGCCTTGTTGCGCAATGGTAAAGCCGACACCGTAGAAGGTCGACACGGTACCACGCCATTTAGGTGCCACACGATCCGATATTTGCGGATAAATCGCCGCCGCAATGGCATTTTCAGCCGCCGCCGCAATAATCCAAATGAAGATGATCGCGGTAATCGACGTTAGATTAGCAATAACGACTAACGAAATCGCGATGACCAAGGTACCAAGAACAATGTAGGGCTTCCGTTTCCCGAAACGCGTCCGGGTGACATCGGAGAAGGCCCCGAAAAGCAAGTTGGCAATCGCACCGGTAATGGATGCGACCGTTGCCAAAATGCCGACCGCCCAAACCTTATGTGCGGCATCAATCTGACTGAACAGCTGTGGAATTAAAACGCTTCGGGTCGAGCCAATTGGCCCATACCAGCAAAGCGGTGCTAGGAACATCGCAGTCGCAACACCGAATGGTAATTTTGGCTGCTGCGAATCTTGAACCTTCGCATTGGTGACAACCCCAACCGTCGTCTTAACGGCTTTAGGGTCTTTATCAAGTTTGTCTGCCATTTTTTTCACTCCCATGAAATTAAATAATTGGCTTAAATCGTTGAATCCTATGAATCAAAAAACATAATGGCGTCAAGCTTATGCCTTCTGCCGCGCATCCCTTCTTTCTTTGTATGTTATGTGGTCGTTGGCTGCCTCGGTGTTTTGCAGAATAAGGGGTTTGTGAGGAAACTTACGATCGTGTGGGGAGATACTTGCCAGAATATCAATTCGTCACGGAGGTTAGCCCTAATCGTTCATCGCCTAGTGGCCTAAAAGCCGGAATGATGGGCACTCCAGAACGATTGATATATTAGTATATCCTTACAAATGTCATGTTAGCGCTTACTAAAAGCGCTGTCAACCTTTTACTAAAATATTAATATGCAAGAGCTCTAAAAGCCCGGTGTGACAAGGAAAAAAGACTCTAAAATCGCAAGTCGATGCTTGGCGTTTTTAGAGTCTTTCCGTTTTTTGCGTTGCCTGAGGAACGAATTTGTGCAAAAAGCGACAAGAATTTTTGAGCCTTTTGCAAAAGAACCGACGTCAGACAACTGGAGAATCTTGGATTAAACTTCGCGGTCGTGAGAAAGTCTGAAATTATAGAAGCTTTCTTTGACCGGGGCGATCTTAATGTCCTGACCGGCAGTCCAGTTTGAGAAGTATTTGGGATACTTGCGATGGATGGCTGACATATCTTCGGCAAACTTGGAGATATGGAGGTAAACATTGTGCGCCGCAGCGTCAGCATCGCCGGACTCAATCGAATTCAGAATTTTAAAATGTTCCTCCAATGTTGAGTCAATCCGCAATTCCGATAACACCTTTAAGTGGCGAATGCGGTCTTGGTCGGCGGCAATGTATGCCAGCGCCTGCTCGATATAAGTCATCGAAGCTGCATCGTAAATCAGATGATGAAACTGATTATCCAGATCAAAAGCACGGATGTAGTTCTTATGATCCAGCTGTTGCCGCTGATTATAAATCGTTTGGTTTAGCGAAAAGACAAGTTCGGAGCGATCCGGCAAACTGCAAACTTTTCGTACCGCTGCTTGTTCTAAAAGATTACGCAAATAAAACGACTCGTAGACCTTATCGAAGTTGATCAGTGAGACGTATGACCCGCGTTGGGGAAAGACATTCACCAACCCGTTTTCGGCAAGGCGAGAACAGGCTCTTTGGATCGGCGTACGACTGATACCCAGTTCTTTTGATAACTCGATTGGGCTGATACTCGCGCCTGGCGCCAATTCGATAGCAACGATTTTACTAAAAAGGGTCTGATACGCGTAGTCGTTTGCAAAAATGCGATGTTCATTTGAGTTGTTTGGTAAATCCATTTTAATCACGTCCTGAAGGTTGAAGGTTGAGGGAGGTTAAAATTCTGCAAAACGCTTTTGGCACCGGAGCTAGCCTGAGCGCACCTATTTAAAATTGTACAACTTAGTCTGATTTTGTAAGGCTGTTTTGATTCGATCTCGTCGAGAAAATTTTACGAATGTTCGGAAAATTTTGTTGAATATAAACGGACTCGTCCAGCTAAAACACAAGGAATATTTTAACAGGGCGAAAGTCGCCACAATGCTCTTTATGCCATGTTACAACAAAATAATCAGCAAATGGGAAAACGGAGAACACAAGTAAAGGTATCGTTAAAATAATTCCTTCACAATGTTAACTGTATTCCTTATGCCTAGTGCATTGGTTCATTAATCGACTTAAGAATACCACATAAAAGTTGTTGTGTAGGCGTTTAGTTTAGTAAAAATGAATAGTGAACGGTTATCGAAATTGAAAGTTAATTATATTTGACAGCGCTTACTCTTGGTGCTATGTTTTCCTTGTCACAATACTGGCATGCTAGTTCATTAGTATTCCAGAAGTCGGAGATGTGTTGAATCTGAAAAGGGGGTGCCATGAATAGCGGGAAATCGAAGAGTTTTATCAACAAAAAACGATGAAGACATCAAAACTATTGGTGCAAAAAAATTTTGAAAGAATGGAGTCTTTAACATGTTAGCAGCACGAGTTTACGGTAAAGAAGATATTCGCGTCGAAGAGGTCCCTAAGCCGTCAATCAAGTCTTCGAAGGATGTTTTGATTAAGGTAAAGGCAGTTGGTATTTGTGGCAGTGACAATCACATTTACCATGGGGAAAATCCATTTGCGACGTTGCCGCGCGTAATGGGACACGAATTTGTCGGCGAGGTTGTTGAAACTGGGGAGGCTGTGTCCAGCGTTGCGGTAGGCGATCACGCGGTCATCGAACCGATCAATTATCCTGAAGGCGGCAAAGATTACGCTGTTCGTCAGGGAATGCCCAATGTTTCAGCACAGTTGAAGGTTTTGGGTGTGCACGTTGATGGCGGCATGCAGGAATACATTAGCGTGCCAGAGCGACAGGTATACAAAATTGACAAGAACATTCCCTGGACAACTGCTGTGCTCGCCGAACCTTACACCATCGCCGGCAACTCAACAACGCGAGGACACGTTGGCTTAGGAAAGACGCTGGTTGTTCAAGGAGCAGGTACGATCGGCCAACTGATCTTGCGGGTGGCTAAGGCAAAAGGCGCAACAGTGTTAATTAGCGATGTCATTGATTCGAAACTTGAATTTGCCAAGCAAAATGGTGCTGACCGCATTGTAAATGCCAGCAAAGAAGATTTAGTGGACGCCGTTCGTGACTGGACGAACGGTGAAATGGCCAATGTCGTCATCGATGCAGTTGGCGCACCTAAGACCTTTGAAACCTGCTTTGATTTAGTTTCGGTTGCCGGAGCAATTGTGCCATTGGGTATGTCCCCGGAACCTGCGCATATTGCTCAAAAGCCGATCATGCAAAAACAACTGACCATTTACGGTTCAAGATTACAGGCCTATCAGTTTGCGCCAATTATCAAAGCCATTGAGAATGGGCAAATTGGCAATGATGGCGTTGTGACCCAAGAATTCAACATCAAAGACGTCCAAAAAGCTTTTGACCTCATGAATCAACATCCAGAGAAAGCGCGAAAAATCATTTTGACCTTTGATTGAGTAGATAACTTTTTGACCTTATGAAAGTAGGTTTTAACAATGGAAAAAAAGCGTGATTTCGAAGTCGATACAAAGGAATTAGTCAAAGTGACGGCAAGCGGCTGGATGGGAACGGCCATGGAGTTCATGGATTTTCAGCTTTATTCACTAGCTGCGGCAATTGTCTTTAGCGATATCTTTTTCCCCGAGATGACGCCTGCCATGGGTTTGGTCATGGCGATGGGGACTTATGGCGCTGGGTATGTTGCGCGGTTGTTAGGCGCGTATGTTTTTGGCCGAATGGGTGACAAAATCGGCAGACGAACAGTTCTCTTTGTGACGATTATGCTTATGGGGTTGGCTTCCACGGCGATTGGGTTTTTGCCAACGTATCAACAAGTGGGGATATTAGCACCCATCGGTTTAGTCATTTTACGAATCGTACAGGGATTTGGCGCGGGTGCTGAAATTTCCGGGGCCGGCGTGATGGTCGCCGAATTTGCCAAGAAAAGCAATCGCGGTTTAGTCGGTAGTTTTGTTTGCCTGGGTACATCGACTGGTACCTTGTTGGCCAACCTGATCTGGACCATTATCTTAACGAAATTAGATCAGAAGAGCTTAATGGCATGGGGCTGGCGAATTCCGTTTTATGCTTCGTTCGTTATCATGATCGTGGCGGTTCTGATCCGAATCTTCATTAAGGAAAGTCCGGTTATGGCGGAGAAAAAGAAGTTATTAACCGAACAACGGCAAAAAGAATTAGAGAATCAGAAGGCAAATGGTGATGTCCCGACAGTCCAGAAGAAACATTTCAAACTTAGTAAGAGTTTGTTGGTTGCGCTAGGATTGCGGTTTGGTCAGGCTGGGAACAGTGGTATTATGCAGACATACTTGGCTGGCTTTATGGTCACTTTTCTCAGTATTCAAAAAACGGTTACGACAAATGCCAATATTATTGCTTCCTTAGTTTCCTTTGTGACCATTCCCATTGTGGGCTGGCTGGGTGACAAAATTGGTCGCCGGCGGATGTATTTGATCTTGTCCGGCGCGATGGCACTCTATGCAATTCCGATGCTTTTAATGATTGAAACGAAGAATACGGTGCTTCTGACACTTGCCATGGTGATTGGCTTGAATGTCGGGGTTCAGGGGATTTTTGCTTTGGAAAATGTCATGTTACCAGAATTGTTTGGGTCCAAAAATCGGATGACTTTGATGGCTTTAGCAAAAGAAATTGCCGGAGTCATTGCAACTGGCTTTGGTCCCCTCATTGCTGCAAGTTTAGTTTCTGCAGCTATTGGCAGTTGGTGGCCGGTTGCCATTATGATCGTTGTCTTTTCCTTGTTCACTTTTGTAAGCGCTTATCTTTCTGTTGATACTAACGGGCGCGACTTGAACGACTTAGACGATGCGATGGACGATATTTCGCTTAAGTCTGAGAATTTGCACAACCGGGCAACCTCGGAACTTGTCGATGCCCACACAGGGGTTAAGAAACATTGATTCATAAATAAACATGACAAACCCTAAAAAATTAGGTTAAATGAAGTTAAGCCATTGACATTAACGTAACTGATATATTAGTATGGCCTCATAGGGCATGACAGCGCTTACGCATTTTTTAAAAGTTAAAGTACTTAGTTTCCGAAGCAACATCTTTTTAGAATGGCTGGGGATGTTATACAATCAAGTAACAAAGTGAAAAAGAAGGAAGGGTGACGCCCATGCAAATTTCGAATTATCAAGATGAGGCGTACAATGCCATCAAACAGATGATTCTCAGCATGCAGCTGACCCCCGGGGAAAAAGTCGACAAGAATGACTTGAGCGCACAACTCAAAATCGGTGCGACCCCGATCCGGGAGGCCATTATCCGCTTGCGACGTGAAGGGCTATTTGATGTCATTCCGCAGAGCGGTACTTATGTATCAAAGATTAATCTGGAAGAAATGTACCAAGGCCGATTCGCCCGGGTCAATTTGGAAAGAACGATTGTGGCAGATGCCGTCAATATTATGACGCCAGAGCAGGTTGCTAAGTTAGAGCAACAGGTTGCGCTTCAAGGTGTTTATGAAAACTCACGCGACTATGAGCATTTCTTTGATCTCGACCATGATTTTCACGAGATCTTCTATATGGCGGATCATAAACAATATGTCTGGACGTGGGTGCAGCAAATGAACCTGCAATTTAACCGCTATCGGTATTTGCGGTTGGAGGCGAGCGGCTTGCAGTGGCACAACATCGTGACGGAACATCAGGCGATTGTCGATGCCGTCAAAGCCAAGGATGCCGAACTCGCGAGTCATTTAGTTGCTGATCATTTGTTGGCGATTGATGACGATGTCAAAACCGTTCTGAACGCTTATCCGGATTATTTTGAAGGACAAGCGACCCCGAATCACCAGCCTAACTAATGCAATCTCATAACGAACATTGCCTTCTGTAAGCGCAATCGTGCCCTCACGAAAGGAAGGCTTACAGATGACAAAAGTATTAACATTCGGCGAGATGATGCTGCGACTAAAACCGTACGATCATCAACGCATTCTTCAAGCGTCCGGTTTCGAGGCTAATTATGGCGGCTCCGAGGCTAATGTGGCGGTTTCTTTGGCATTGCTTGGCGATCAGGCACAGTATGTCACCAAGCTGCCAGATAACGCATTAGGCGACACGGCGCGCAACACCATTCGCGGGCTCGGTGTCGATACGCACAAAATTCTACGGGGCGGACCACGCTTAGGGATCTATTTCTTTGAAAAAGGGGCCAGTGTGCGCAATACGAATGTCGTGTACGATCGTGCCGGCAGTTCCTTTGCGACCGCTGAAGCCGACGAATTTGATTGGGCCAGTCTGCTTAAAGACGTGGCCTATTTTTATTTCTCCGGGATCACGCCGGCTATCAGTCCAGCCATGAAAACGGCGATTGAATCAGCTGTGAAGTATTGCGCTGCCCACGATATTACCGTTGTTTGTGACATGAATTATCGGGGCAAAATGTGGACGCCAGCTGAAGCTCAAGATTTCTTTGGCAAGGTGATGCCATATATCACGATTGTTTTGGCGAATGACGAAGACTTTGAAGCGACGCTGGGAATCAAGGCATTTGATGGCAATATGGAAACCGGGATTGATCAGATTGATAGTTTCAAAGCCGGCATGTTGCAGGTCATGAAGCAATGGCCGAATGTCAAAACCGTTGCCAGTGTTGTCCGCAATATTCATTCGGTTGAAGACAGCTGGTGGACCGGCTTGCTGGCCGAAAATGGCAAGACTTACCAAGGCCCGACTTTCCATATGCATGTCATGGAAGGGGTTGCGTCCGGCGATGCTTTTGGTGCGGGCCTGATGCATGCCACACTGCATGATTTCGATCCGCAAGCCAAAATCAACTATGCGATTTCCGCCAGTGTTCTCAAACTGACCATCAGTGGTGATCTGAACTTGATTACCGATGCCGATGTCCGCGCCGTCATGGCGACCGGCAGCGGGGTTGATCGTTAGGCCAGGGAACAGGAAGCGAGGAAGCGCGAATGCATAGTTTAACAATTGATGGTGACCAGCTGCAGTTGGATCAAAATGAAGCGAATACGATCAAAGGATTCGGTCTCTTAAGCTGCAACAATACGTCACGCTTGTTGATGGATTATAAATGGGAACAGCCAAAAGTTTATCAACAGGTTTTACAACATTTATTTGGCGGCGAGCACCCACTGATGCGCATGTTGAAGGTGGAGCTTGGCAGTGATTCGAATACCTCATGCGGGACGGAACCGGCGCCGCAACGCGCAGCCGACGAACCGGCCAACGTCGCCCGCGGTATGGGGTTCCAGTTGATTGCTGACGCCAAAAAGATTCAGCCGGATTTGAAGACCTGCATGTTGCGGTGGGCAGAGCCCGGATTTTTGCGGCCAACCTGGCAGCAAGTGAAGTCCGATGATCCTGATCAGAAGGTGCCAAGCGCGTCTTTTGAAGGGATGTATCAATATTACAAGCAAACCGTGATCGCGGCGTGGCAGGCTTATGGTTATGTGTTTGATTACATCGATCCGGATCGTAACGAGACCAAACACCCGATGTATCGGTATCTCAAGTGGTTTGCGCACCGCCTGCAAAATGACCAGGATGATTTTCCTGACGGCTTTCCATTGGCGGACTATCATGCAATTAAGTTGATTACTTCTGACCAGAATTACGGCACCGACATGGGGACAGAACTGCTTAAAGATCCCGCGTTACAGGCCGTGATTCCGGCAGTTGGCTACCATTACAATACCGATGACGGGCCAGATCATCCCTTCACCCAAATCGCCGATAAGCTCCACAAGGAAGTTTGGTACAGCGAAGGCGTGGCTCCGGTCACATTCGGAACATTGCGGGTGCAAGACACGACCGGCATCGGCATTGGCGGTTTTATCAGTGCTTTGGACGTTGCGAATCGACTAGTCAAAAGCTACGCCCGGTCCCGGCGCAGTTTGTACATTTTCCAACCAGCGATTGGCGGCCTTTATCCAGGTGCGAAGTATCCAGGCAAGCAGTTGCTGGAAATGGATACGCCGTGGTCCGGTTACTTCCAGCAGGATACCGTTGGGCTGGCAGTGATGCATCATTTTACCGATTTTGCCTTGACTGGCTGGCGTGATCAGACTGCTGATAAGAATTGGCGGTATGTGCCGAATGCGACCGTGAGCGAGGTGGCTGGGACGGAGAATCTGAGTCAGGCCTTTGGTGCGGCCAGCGCCATGACGCTCGTGGCGCCTGATCGCGCGGACTACACGGTCATTTTGGTCAATGATACGAATGCTCCTCAACACTATCAGGTGAAAGTGAAGGATCTACCGGCCGCCAGCAAGCCGTTGCATGTTTGGCAGACGTGGGCCGATGAAAATGGCAAGATCCACGATCGCGAGCAGGTGGCAACCCTGACGCCAAAAGACGGGGTTGTAACGGTCACGATCGCGCCTCGGGCCATTGTTAGTGCGACCACGGCGGATTTTCAGCCGCAAGCGCAGTTGCCGAGTCCGGCTGTGAGTCAGGATCAGCCACTGCAACAGGATCCTGAAAAACATGTGTTGTTCCATGATGACTATACGTATGCGGACATGCCGGAAGATTATCTCAAACGGCGTGGTGGCACGCCGCGGTATACGACTGACATGGACGGTGCTTTTGAAGTGGTGGAACATGCCGGGAAGCCAGTGCTCCAGCAACAGATCACCGAGCAGTCACGGGCTTTGGCCTGGGAGACGCAAACCGACCCGAATTTCACGGTTGGCGATATTCGCTGGTTGAATTATGCGGCGGCGTTGACGTTCACATTTGATACCACGACCCAGCAAAATACGGTAAGTGCCAATTATGTCGGCTTAGGCGTCCGCAGTGTGGATGACTTTGAAGGTAGCTTATTCTCCGCACCGTATGCCGCCACGATCACCGTGGGCGGTAAGCTGCGGTTCTACGTGCGCGGTGCCTTGCAGAACACATTGGACGTACCGGTTTTTGATGCTGCTGTCAGTCACGAATTGGTGGTGCAGGCAACGGATCGGCACATTACCGTGCAAGTCGATGGCGAAACGTATGTTACTTATGATGATCCAAGCAACCAGCCGGGATTAGCCGGGCAGGTGAAAATCGGCACCGGTTATTTCAAGACCGTGATTCACAGTCTGACAGTGACGAGCACGTCGGCGACCGCGGTTTTGGGACATCGGCGTGATGATCTGGATGCCAGCTTGGCGTTTAGTGACGAGCATTGGGCACGCATTGCAGCCCGGTTCCCGCACGCCTGGGAACGGTCGCAATCGACCGGTGAGCAAGGCGCCACACTTGATTTTGATACTGATGGGACGGGTTTTGTCCTCTTTGGTACCCAAGATCAACCAAGTCGTCTGCGGATCAGGGTAGATGGCCGCGCTCAGGAGGTCGTACCGCTGACAGCGTTGGCCAAACAGCCTAATGCGATGGTGACGGATTTGGCAGCGGGACAACATCACGTTACCGTGACAGTTGTTGATGGCAGCTATACCTTTGACGGCGTGGCCCCGATCTTGTAAGCGGCAGGAGTTGTGACTTCTGGCAGTATGTTTCAAAGGAAGGTGAGTCAGGTGGCCCAGCCAGCTTATGGGTATTTAATGAGCTATTTTACAGGTGAACAGTACCAAAATGGCGAGCAAATTTACTTTGCGCTCAGTCGGGATGGCCTGCATTTTACGGCGTTGCATGACAATACGCCGGTCATCACCAACCAACTCGGGACACATGGCGCCCGCGATCCGTTTCTGTTTCGGACGCAAGCCGGCGATTACGTGTTGCTGGCAACGGATTTGCGGATGTATGGGCACACAGAACCCGGTGCCTGGACCCGCGCCGAGGTTGCCGGCAGTGATCAACTGCTCGTCTGGCATTCCAAGGATTTAGTCACTTGGGATCAAGGGGAGAGTGTTACGTTAGGGCCCCATTTTGGCTGTGTCTGGGCGCCGGAGGCCATCTTTGATCCTGATCACGGGGATGACCGGCTGTTCTGGTCGGCGACGGATACCACAGAGAATCCGAAAAAGTTGCGCATCTATTCAGCCCATACCAAAGACTTCCGACATTTTACAACGCCGAAAGTTTATCTTAGCGATGTGACTTTTGATGTGATTGATCTCGATGTGGTTGCGGCGGACGACGGGTTTTATCGATTCTGGAAACTGAATCAACGTGGGCAAGTCGTGATGGACCGCGTGCAGCATTTGGATGATGTTGCTGGTCATCCGATTGCGTCGACTTATCTGGCCAATATGCAGCGTGTGGAAGGACCGCAAGCCTACCAGTTGCCGGATGGTCGGTGGAGTTTGTTGTTGGATCAAGTTAACAACGACGTCCGGGCGTATGTCCCAGCCCTGACCGAAGATCTTGCCAGCGGTCAATTCACGCAGCCATCTGCGGCGACCTATCAGTTGCCAGACCGGCCGCGCCACGGCTCGGTACTGCCGATTGATCAGGCGGGCTATGCGCGGTTGATTAAACGTTGGCAGTGAAAATGATTTAGTGAGTAAGAAAAACGATCTAGGGTCATGTGCGAGTCACCATGACAATGAAATAGCCGTATCCCGGTTTTGGGGTACGGCTATTTTTTAGATGGACTGTTCATTTCAGAGATAAATTGGATTTGTTGATCGACACTGTACTTTGACTGTTCGTGCTTCTGTTGCCTGATTTCATCTTACTGGTTTAAGATGCTCTAATGGTATTTTCTACGACTAATCATTCTCGTGCATCCAGTCATGGAAGGCGGGGGATTTTTCTGGGTCATAATGGCCACGTTTATCGAGGTTGACGACTTCAGTGGGTGTATTCTTGAACAAATCTGTCCACTCATCAGCAGTCGGCAATGCGCGGATAACAATTTTATCATCAACGATTGTAGCGACAAGCTCACTATTTTCGTCAAGATGTAACTGGTTACGCATTTCAATCGGAATGACAATCTGACCCTCAGACGACATTTTGACTTTGGCTGTCATTGACACGGCCTCCTTGATAAAAGGTAAATGTTTTTTCTTCATACAGCTTATGTCATTATTCTGACATGCTTACTTCTTAATTGCTAGTATGTGACTGACTCGGAAAAGATTTTTGGGCCAGTATCATTGTTTGCGTGCACAACAGGGATTAAAATGAGGCCGTAAAAATAACGATATAGGACATGCTGTCAGCTTTCATTCAAAGACACAAAGGCAGCGAGGTGAAGATCATGAAAGTTTTATATAAAGGCCAACCAGCCGAAGTTTGGGAAATCAGCAAAACCAATGAACAACCGGAGTGGGTGAAGTTAGCATTTGAAGAGAATTATCTTTATTGGATGGACAATCACCTACGCGTTTTGATGAGCGGCCTGAACCCGTCTATGGGAACCAACTTAAAGTTCGGGGCAGTTGGCACGGTCGGCGGCGGCTTTGCAGGTTATGACATGTATGTGCTGGGCTATCCGGGTGACTATTTGGACGTGACCAATCATCGGGTTGTTTCTAAGAAAAAGTTTCTGAAGCAATATCGGGTGCTGGAAGATGCTTGAGTGAAAATGTGGGATCACTTGTTTGATCGCCCTCACTAGGTTTTGCAAAACAAAAGAACGTAGACTTTGTCGAAAAATCTGGCAAAAGTTTACGTTCTTTCTTTTTGATATGGAGCACTATGTTTATTGCGTGCGATTATACGGCTTGTTGATGCCTGTCACCTAGCCGCCACTGGATAACGAAGGTTAGTGCCGCCAATCCAGCCAGCAGGAAAAAGTCAATTTGGCTGCCGGTAGCTTCGGCACCAGTGGGGGCGAGGCGTTGTTGCAGCGTGATAATGGCTGACAGACTGGCTGTGCCTAGCGAGCCGGCGTATTGCTGCAAGGTGTTGAACAGAGAGTTGATGTCGGCTTTTGCTGGACCGTCTACCATAGTGCTGGCATCGGACATGGTATTGCCGAAGCCGAGATTGAAGCCCACCCGAAAAATTAGATAGAACCCGACGATCAACGCCATGCCTAATTGATGCGTGAACAGACCAAGCAGCATGGCACCGACCACCATCGCCGCGTCACTGATTAACAATAACCGATGGGCACCGAAGCGATCGTACAAGGCGCCGCCAATTGGTGAAACTGCTGCGCCGAGCAGGGAGCCGGGCAATAATAGTAGCCCGGCGACCGAAGCATTAGTGTGCAACACATTTTCAGCAAAGATCGGGATGACAAAAGCAATGCCGATGTTGCCGAATTGCAGAATGAAGAAATTAATGGCACGGGCGCGAATACCGGCGTGTTTGAGTAATGAAAAATTGAGTAATGGCGTTGATGTACGGCGTAAATGAGTGCCCATGCCAATGATGGCTACAGCTAATGCGACGGCGTAGATCCAGAAAGCAACGGTGATGCCGGCTGCCGTGAATTGATCAAGCAGTTCAATGAGCGAAAACAAGCCTACCGCCAACAGCAAGAAGCCCATGAAGTCGAAGCGCTCGTCCGTGGCGCGCGCTTTGACGCGAATAGTGGCTTCACCCATGGACCAGACTAATAAAATGACAGGCAATACCAGCCAAAAGATCATCCGCCATGATGCATAGTAGGTTAACAAACCGCCATATGTCGGCCCTAACGCTGGTGCCAGTGACGTGACAACGCTGGCCATGCCGACGTAAAGGCCAAGGTGTGCCTGTGGGGTTAAGGTCAGGATCAGATGGAACATCAACGGCGTCGAAACCCCAGTTGCTAGTGCCTGTAGTAGTCGCCCAGCAAAAAGGATCGGAAAATTCGGTGCCCAGATACACAGCACTGTTCCGGCCAGTGCGCACAAAACGGCGCCACGAAACAGGGAACGCGTGTTAAAGCGGCGTAATAAAAAAGCGGTGGTGCTCATGACTAACGTGACCATCAATAGGTAGCCAGAAGTGAGCCATTGCACCGTGGATAAGGACACATGTAACGTTTTAATCAATGTTGGAAACGTTACATTCATCGACGTTTCAACCAGAATACCGACAAATGTCAGCAGTCCAGCTGATAAAATAGCGAGCTGCGTGCGATGCGAAACCGGTGAAGTCGTCATGTGCGTGCCTTCGTTTCTATAATTTAGTCTGAACCAGACTCAGGCCACTGCTGACGATAGCAGATTCCTCAGCGACACGCAAACGCAAGCGCTTTCACGTGGAAAAGATTACACACTGTTAGCAGCGTGTTAGTCGCTAAAGGCCACGAATACAATTAAGGCCGGTACACGCCATAAAAAAAGTCCCATCATCATTAGCAGATGCTTCACTAATAACAATGGGACTCATGTCGATTTTAAATTGCATTGTCGGTGGTCAACGATTAACCAACACTATCTATACCGAAGATAAACCCGACATCACTCATCGCGGTGACGAAGCTTATCGATGAGTCACGACTCCGGATTGTTCGTATCTGACGGCTTGCTTCCTGACGAGGCCGCAGCTGATGTCTGCTTTGGCTGATGCCGTGAAGTTTTAGACGGCGAGGCTTGCGAGTCTGCTGTTGGCATCGCCGCCAAGTGGACACGCGGTGCAGCATGCGAGGATGGTTGTTGCTGCTTGGGCACCGAATTCGCGGCTGTAGGGGTTACAACCGGCGCTTTAGGTGTTGGCTTGGTTGGGCCATCTGGATCGGGTGCATCTGAATCAGGAGCCGGTCCGGGGCCTTGCGGGTGGTTGTTTTTGTGCATCTGTTTGTCGGTCAGACTGATAACACTGGACATGACCAGTGGCAGCAGGAAGACCAATAAGATCAGTCCGATGATGACGGCCAGCGCTACCTGAATCAAGGTGGTAATGCCGGACGGGATCATGGCCGCAAAAGTGCCGCTTAAGATAACCGCAGCTGAGATGACAACGGCGCCGATAACGGTGGCGGCTTTGGCGATGCGCTGGGTCATGGTGCCACCTTCAAGCGCGTTGTCACGGTAGCGAACCATGAGGAAGATGCTGTAGTCAACGCCGAGGGCAACGAGCATGATGAAGGAGAAGAATGGGGTGTTCCACGTTAACATGGCGCGCCCAAGTACATAGGTTGAAAACAATCTAGTCAATCCCAATGATGTGATATAGGCCATCAACAGGGTGGTAATGATGCTGATTGGCTGAATCACGGAGCGCGTGACGACGATCAACGCGATACCGATCCCGATAATCATGATGGCAGCGGTTCGTTCGAAGTCGCCGTTTGCCAAGTCCTGGAGATCAGCGGTTTGCGACGTTTGGCCGCCAATTGCCACAGTCGCATCATCAAGCGGCGTGTGTTTCAACTTGGCGGTGAGATCCTCTTTGATCGCTTTAATTTGTTGGGCGGCCGCATCGGTACTTGGATCGCCTTTTAACACCACGGTAAACTTCGTGATTTTGTTGTTATCAGCCATGTAAGTCGCTAATGCTGGCTTAAAGGTTTTACTTTTCAAGGTGGCGTTTGGAATATAGAACTTTTTGCCTAAATACGATCGCTGTAGCTCAGTCAGATATTGCTTCATGCTGGTGCTGCCGTCCGCAATCGTGCCGAGGGCTTGATTGGCGGAAGTGAGGCCGCTTTGCATGGAACTGACTTGTTGGGAAATTGCTTTGATTTTCGTGTTCAAGGTCTGAACGCCGGTGTTGACCTGATCCGCGCCGCTCGCAATTTGCGACGCGCCATTATTAAGCGTGCCATTTTGGCTGGCGAGTTGAGAAGAACCCGAGCTGAGTTGGTTGACACCGGAAACCAGCGTCGGGACTTGGCTGTTCAGCGAATTGATGCCGCTGTTCAGCTGATTGGTACCGCTAGTGAGGGTGCCGATGCCGTTGTTCATGGCAGTGGTGCCGGCATTTAAGGTTTTAATGCCATCACCTAAAGCGCTCGTGCCATCAGTCAGTTGCTGTACCCCGCTGGAAAAGGCGTTGATTTTGTCCAGAATTGGCTGGGTGAGCTGACTGGCATCCGGCAATTGATTGATGAGTGTGATGATTTGTTGGGCAGTTCCGGTTAACATCTGAATCTGATTATTCAACGTGTCCATGCCGCTGGTGAGTTCGCTTGACTTGCTGCTGAGCTGATTCATCCCGCTGGCAAGCACGGTGCTGTTGCTATTGAGCTCGTTCATACCTTTGGCTAGCTGAGTGGAGCCGGTGCTCAAGGTGTTGACGCCAGAAGTTAGCGTTGGTAGCTGGCTACTTAACTGGCCGAGGCCATTATTCAGCGAGGTGACCCCGGATGTGTACTGACTAATGCCGCTGCTGAGGCTGCTGGCACCAGAGGACAATGTTGTGGTGCCGTCCGCCAAGGTTTGCACCTGCTGGGTACTGCCTGCGACATTGGCGTTTTTGATTTGGGTGTTGGCGTCATTAAGTCCAGCCTGCACCTGCTTCAGACCCTTGACACTTTGCGTTAAGCCGCTGTTGATCGTTTTGAGCTGGTCGTTGAGATACAGCGACTTGATTTTACTGCCGCCTGGCTGGGTGACCGACGCCACGGTTTTGACACCTTTTTCCTTTTGCAGGTAGGTGGTGACGTCATCGATCGTGCCCAAAACGGTCTGGCTATTCAGCGGGTGCTTACTTTGAATATAAATCGTGGTCGGCGAGGCCATGCCTTTTGAATAATGATCCTGAATCAGGCGATAACCGACTTTGGATTGCAACGTTTCCGGCAGTTCGTCGGCGTTGTTGAAGTTAAGTGTCTGGTTGGCATTCAGTAAAAATGGCACGGCGATGATGCCGATAACGCCAAGCGTGATGAGCGGGCGGGCGATGCCAACTTTGGAAAGACCATGCCACAGGCGGCTGGTGCTGTGGCCATCCAGATTCTTGCTGGGCCAGAAGAGCTTTTCGCCCATAGTCGCCATGAAGAACATGTTCAGGGTTAACAGCACCGTCAAAAGAATGAGCACCCCAATGGCGACACCAACCGCGGAACGATAGAACTTGAAGTTGGCTAAACCGAGAACGGAAAAACCGATTAAAACCGACAATCCGGAATAAAGAATCGTACGGCCGCCGAAACGTCTGGCAATGCCGGCTGCCTTGGTTCTGGGAATGCCTTGGGACAACGCGGCTTTAAAGTCGTCATATAGCAAAATGTTGTAATCTGTCCCGATCCCGAATAAGACAACCACAAGGAAGACTTGCGTGAAATTGGAAATCGGGAAATTGGCTTTATCGGCGAGCGTCATGATGATGTTCAACGACGTCAGGAAGGAAATCGCAACGGTTAACAGCGAGACCAACGGCACAACTGGTGAACGGAAAACGATGATTAGCACAATAAAGATGAAAATCGCGGCAATGATTTCCGTTTTCTGGATGCCTTTTTCGGTTACCGTGGCGAAGTCATCGTTGAGCACATCGCTGCCAGTGACATATGTTTTGACGTTCGCGGTTTTGATTTGTTGCTCGAGATTCTTGGTTTGCGGCCGGACCTGACCCTTGGCTTTCACGTCAACCAGTGCCATCTGAGTGGTGCCATCTTTGGCATCAAGCTGCTTTTTGGTTTCGGCGTTGTCAGACGACTGCGTGACGTTGACAATTTTAACGGCCTTAGAATCTTTGAGGCCCTTGAGCGTTTTGGTGATCGCTTTTTTCTGGGTTGCCGTCAGCTTTTTGTCGCCATTGCTAAAAACGAGGGCGAAGGAGCGGACTTTCTGGTTATGGTTGGCCTTTTTCTCAATGTTGGCCGCAACCTGGCTTTCTTCGTTTTTGGGCAGTGATAAAGCGCCTTTATCGCGGACAATTCCCGAGACGTCAGGCATGGTCACGAGGGTCACCAAAATAACGACAAGCCAGAAAATCAGGGCAGGGATGTGACGATTGCGAAGATTTTTCAATTAAAGACCCTTCTTTCACTGGTGAGACCGTTCCAGACCTGATTTTTCAAATCGGCGGCCAATGCTTTTTGGTTGGAAACGTGGCCTTCGATTTGCTGCTGCGCCCAGACGATATCAATCATACTGACGATGCTGCCGTATAGAATGGCGAGTTGGGTGCGGACATCGGCTTTGACAATCACCCCGCGGTCCTGGCCATCCATGAGCATGTTGTTAATGAGTGTAATCACGCGCCCGCGGGCGGCCCGGCTTTCGGCATTGAGTGCTTCATTGAAGACGTTTTGCTGAATAAAATGCAACTCTGTCGGGTACTGCTCCATGGATGCGGTTGCTGCGTCAAACAAGCGGCCGAACATGGTCTCTGGGTCATCGGGATCACAGTCAGCGGCTTCGGCTAGCGAGTTGTGGAAGAAATTCATAATATCCGTAAAGGCGGTGTTGAGAATATCTTCTTTGCTTTTAAAATGCCGATAAATTGTGCCAACCGCGACTTTTGCCGCTTTGGCGATCGACGGCAGGTTAGTTTCGGCGTAACCGCGTTCGGCGAACAACTTAACAGCCTGCTCGATAATCGGACTTGGTACAGGAATAGATGCCATGATAACCTCCTTATGGAATGAACGTTCATTCGCATATGTTAGCGTTTATGAATATTCTTGTCAAGAAAATATGAAAATAATATTCTGCTGTTAGTCATCTGGTTATCTCAGAAGACAAAAGTTGTGCTATAACTCATCAAGCCAAACAAAACAGACGAAATAAAAAACGCTCATGCGGAAGTTATTTCGTCTGTTTCAATCAGATATTTTGTTAAGTTTTTAAAAACCAGTGCCAAGGCGGAGCAATCGTAGGCCAGATGGGGCTCAGTGGTGAAATTGTACTAGCTGGGCGGTCTTCCCAGCGTAGTACAAGGCCGAGCTTTGAGACTCAGCCGGTTTTGCTGAGGCTCAAAGTCGTGCCCACCACGTTCCAGCCCCAGCTGGCCGGAGATTGCGGAGTTTGGCACGACAAGAAACGCATAGTCTGAATTTATGCAGTCTTCAACATTTCTTGATTTATGGCCAAAGCTTAATGCAACCAAGGATAATCGAAAAAATTGCAGTGCCGTTTTTTAATAAACGCCCGTCGATTTTGGGGCCGAGGCGGCTGCCGACGATGACGCCGAGGCCGTGGGTGACGAGGATGATGGCGAGTAGTGGTAGGGTGTTCATGAGCTGGATCTGACTGAGGTAGCCGACCGCGGCGGGTAAGCTGATGAAGACTGAGTTTAACAAAGCGATGCCGACTGCTGCGTGTGGTTCACAGCCGAGTAACACGAGTAGCGGCATGACCAGCACTGGGCCGCCTGCTCCGGAAAGCGCGCAGATTAAACCGGTGACGATGCCTAAAATGACAAGTAAAACCGGGTGATTCAGATGATCGACGCCGGGTTTTGGTGGATAGCGTTGTTGAATCAGAATAGCGATGCCGGATAGCAAAACGACCAGGTAGAGTAACAGCTGAACCCAGCTGGTCGGCAGTAAAAGGTTTAGTCGGACACCAAGAATAGCGCCGACGAAACTGCCGCCGCTGAGTAGATAAGCGATGCGCCGATCCATCAATCCCTGTCGTTGATAATGGCGTGATCCGAGCCAGCCGGAGATAATGAACGCCAGAAAACTAAACGCCAGACCCTCCGTGGTGCTGTAGCCGAGTCCTGCCGTGTATAAGATTGGAAGTAAAAAACCAGCCACGCCGGTCATGCCGACGAGGCCGCCGATTATGATGTTGCCAATTGCGATGATGATGATTGCCATAATGTTGGGTAGCGCCGCGCACACACGGCTTTGATCCTTTCTACATCTAATGTTAACACTTTTCGTTTTCGCATCAGCCACTTGCCGGCCACCATGGAATCAGCCACATCATTGGCGTTAACACTTTCTAATAACGTGTTGTTCCAATTACCGGTGGGCCATAAGTGCGGACTGTCGATGTCCAGACCGATGATGTCTGCTTGATACCCCGGAGCGATGCGTCCCAGCTGCCCAGTCATATTCAATGCCGCCGCACCGCCATCTAACACCATTGACATGATAGTGGTTGCTGGCATGATGTTGGCGATGTGCTGTGGCACGCCATAATGCAAGGTCATGATCGCCCGGAAAATTTTCATTTCCTGCCACAGACTCAAGCCGCCATGCGCCGCGCCATCGGATCCCAGACCAATAGAGACGCCAGCCTTCAACAGTTCAGGCGTTGGCGGCACCCCTTTGCCAGAGTTACTGAATGGGCTGTGATTGAGCTTAACGTGATACTTTTCGATCAAGGCTTTTTCGGCGTCGTCTAGAAAAAGGCTATGCGCACCTAGAAAATGATCGCTCAAGGCACCGCGTTTGGCAAGGTAAACATAAGGTCGTTCACCGCAACGGTCAAGAATGCCAGCCACTTCTTGGGGGTATTCGTTCATATGGGCCTCAAGAAAGATATGGCGATCGGCGGCGCGTTGGGCGGCCAAATCCACGAGTTCGTCGGAACAATTATTCAACGCCCGCAGCGAATAATAAACCTGTAAATGATGGTGGCCGTGAAACTGGTCGTAAAGTGCATCAGTGTGGGCAATGGCGGTTTTGGCATCCATGTTAATCGAAGCAGGCAGCGTCGGATCGTCCATGGTTGAATAGGCAAGGGCACCCCGCAATCCGCTTTGCGCATAAACAGTTCCGGCGGCGGCCATGTGATAACCGCCAGCGTCCACAAATCCGGTCGTGCCACTGGTGATCATTTCCAGTGCCGCTAGTTGCGCGTTAAGCGTCATGGTCTCGGCCGTCGTATCAGCTTCAAACGGCAGCATAATCTTTTTCCAGATAATGCCTTTGGTGTCCAGCACGCGGCCGCGGAGTAATTGCTGGCCAGTATGTAAATGACTGTCGATCAAGCCGGGCATGAATAAACGATGGGTGCCGTCAATGACATCATCAGCTTCGGCTGGAAAACTGCCATGGTCGCCTACCTGCGTAATTTTACCGTTTTTAATGAAAATATCCTGATGCGTCTTAATCGTCCCAGGCGCGGTCATGGTCAACGTATCCTGAATCAGTGTGCTGGCCAATTAAATCACCCCTGTCAGTTTCAACGTGAGGGTGTCCCACAAAAGCGAGCCGACAAACGTCCCGGTCATCACGGCAACCCCGACGATGATGTACTTCCAGCCTTGATGGATGAAGGTGCCCAGCTTATCGGAAATCGCAATCCCGGCAAACGAGCCGACCACGGTGAACGGTGCGGCGAAGGCGATGACTTTGGTCGAACTGATGACGACCACGGCAATCGGTGAAAATGGCGCGGCTGCCAGTAGTCCTAAAACCGAACAATAGGCGATGATGGGCAGCTTGAACGGCATGATTTTGGCTAAGACAACAGCGACAAGGGTGATGGCGATGAGAATGACCACGCCCGGGAGACTTTTGGCGATGCTGACGCCGGAACCGATCCAGTTAGCCAGCAAGGTGCCGACACCACAGACACTGAGGAGAAACAACCATTCACGTAATCGCATTACTTAATCCGTCCTTTCACTGCAGCAGGCGTCTTGGAACGGCGGCCGGCGAACATTTTATCCAAAATCGTGTAAAGCTTATCTGTCAACGGAATCGCCAGGAACATGGTGATGTAAATACCGGTGATGCCGGCGATGGTATTGGCGGCTGACGCCATGGCGGTGATGGTGTTGGCATCGTGGGGGAACAGCTGGGCGAGACTGGCGCTGGCCGAGGCCATGAAAATGCCGGCCCCGACGCCAGTGGACATGCCCAGCGCCTTAGGATCAAACCAGCCGGTCATGCCGAGCACCGTGGCCATGATGCCAAAATAAATCGTGCCGAGAATGCCACCGACGATATAAATTGCCATACTGCCGCTGGCTTCGTCAGAATCCGAACCATAAGCCGAATTGATCAAGGCAAGGTGATACTCGCGATTAAGCGAACTCGTGGCGCCGATGGACTCGCGCCGCAACCCGAGCAACATAGCCAAAGGGAGGCCGAAGAAAATGCCGAGCAGATTGCCGAAGCCATGCACTAACAAGGCAGGGCCGGCGTGCAGAATCATATCCATATTCGCACCAGCCGTAATGCCGAGATTCACAACAAACGGGCAGATCCCAACGATGACCAGTTTCGATGCGGCTTTGACGTGTTTGTTGTCAAACCAGTGCATCACTTGCGGACCACTTAACATGCCGAGAATAATGGCGTAGAAAACCGGAAATAAAATGATCATCCCCGGACCGACTTTAAGTTTCACGGTTCCGATGTATTCAGCGATCGCGGTGAATAAAGCAGCGACAAGATAACTTTTCCATTCGACTTTAATACGTGCGCGTAAGCTAGGGTAAGTCATGGGGTCCTCCTTGTGAAATGAATAGACCTAGTTTAGCGCAATTATTTGGGTAAATAAAGGACGATTAGATTAAAATACAGTTTAATGTTCGTATTTATATTCGTAGTACTGATATATCAGATGATGAGATTGAATAAATGACAGTATTGACGGCCTGATCGATAGCATGTTAGTCAACATAATGACAAGCAGGATTCGTAATTCAAAATAAAAAACGAATGATTCCCATATATTTGGGAGCTCATTCGTTCTAAGAGTCAAAGCGAATAATTTAGTGAAAATTTGAAACAGCCTAGTGCCAAAGCGGAGCAATCGTAGGCCAGATGCGGCTCAGCTGTGCCCTCCGCTCTAGCTTCGCGTCGCCACCCCAGCTGGCCGGAGATTGCGCAGTTTGGCACGGCAAGGAACTTTTAGCCTAACGTTTTTCGATAGTTTCTGACATTAGGAAACTTCAATGATTGAAATAACTCAGCCGCTAACTAATCCAAACTCATCACTCATACGACGTGCTTTTATCAGCCTGTTTGATGATCTGCAAATACTTATAGATGCTGACGGTGGACATGTTGAGGTATGCCGCGGTTTTGGCGACGGCGTCTTTGAGTTCGAAGAAGTGTTGCTCATAGAGGCGGCGCACGATGGCGATTTTTTCCTTGCGGGTAAGGTCGGCGATTGGCGGGTTGGGGGTTCCCGTTTGTTCGATGACGACTTGCCGAATGGCGCCTTCTGGTTGAATGAACAGGTTTTCCGTTGGGGGAGTCGATTCAAGCAGGTCCGCGGCAGGGGCTAGTTCCGGTTGGAAGGCCTGAAGGAGTTCTTCGCTTAATTTTTCGAGCGTCGCCAGTTGTTGGAAGCGGCTGACGTCGGTGTTGATGCAGATCATGCCGATCAGCTCGCCGGCTTGGTTCTTGATGAAAAAACTGGCAGAGTTGACTTTTTTGCCATTCATCAACGTGCTTTGATAGTGCACGACGTAATCCTGGTGCTGATACAGTTTATCGTGTAAGACTTTTGCGATGAAGTCGGTCGCCGGAGAATCCATGGTGCGTCCGGAGATGCTATTTGCCAAGAAAACAATCGAGGAATCATAGCCATCGGTCGCGGGATTAATGGCGTGCATCACGATTTCTGTCGTGGGACCGAGCACATGCGCAAGAAATTTTAAAAATGGACGGTAAGAATCGGGGGTGATCGAAATCCTTCCTTTCTTGATAACCGCAGCAGTCCCAGGATTCGTCGGGGTTAGATTTTGGCTAATGCCTGGGTCAGGTCAGCGATTAGGTCTTCAGTATCTTCAATGCCGCAAGATAGGCGCAGCAAGCTGTCGGTCACGCCTTGAGCAGCGCGTTCCTCGGCGGTTAAACAGGCGTGTGACATGGTGGCTGGGTGGGACAAAATGGATTCCACCCCGCCTAGACTGACAGCAAAAATCGGCAATTGCAGCGCCTCGATAAACGTGTTCAACCGCGCTTTGTCGGCGCCGGCAATTTCAAATGACAACACCGCGCCGCCGTTTTCTGCTTGCCGCATATGGACGGCATGCCCGGGATGCTCCGGCAGGCCCGGGAAGTAAACTTGCTTGATTTTGGGATGATCCTGTAAAAATGTTGCGATACTTTGGGCATTTTGCGTTGATTGCTGCATGCGCAAGCCCATGGTTTTCATACCGCGCAAAACCAGCCATGCGTCTTCAACGCCGAGAATGCTGCCGAATTCTTTTTGAAACAGTGACAGTTCTTCGGCAATGGCCTGATTGTTTGTCAAAACGGCGCCGGCGACCACGTCACTGTGACCGTTGATGAACTTGGTCAGACTTTCGATGACGATGTCGCAGCCCAGTGCCAGTGGCTTCTGGTAAAGCGGCGTCATGAACGTGTTGTCGGCCACTGTCAGGATACCATGTGCCTTGGCCAGCGTCACGATGGGCTGAATGTCAGTGACTTTCAGCAGCGGGTTCGACGGCGTTTCCACGTAGATCATTTTGGTTTTGGGCGTCAGTGCCTGCTCAATATTAGCAAGTTGATCGTAAGCTGTAAACACGACATCAATGCCATACTTAGGCAGGATTTTGGTCGCAAACGCACCGGTGCCGCCGTAGACTTCGACCGGAAAAATAATCTGATCGCCGGCATTGAGCAACATGATGGTGTTGGCAATAGCAGCCATGCCCGAACTGAAGACAAAGCTGAATTGTGCCCCGGTCATTTTGGCTAAGCCTTCCTGCAAGGCGTCAATGGTCGGGTTGCCAAACCGCGTGTACATGTAGTCGCGACTGGTTCCCAATGCCGGGCTGTTGAACGTGGATGCTTGGTACTTAGGAATCGAAGACGCACCGGTATGGCTGTCGATGACCGGGTAGCCATGTAAAAGATCCGTATTGATACCCACTTTTTAATCCTCCGGGACTTCCGCCACCATGTCGACTTCCAGTAATGCCTGCGCTGGTAATTCGCTAACCAAAACCGCGGTGCGCGCTGGGTAGCCGTCATGGAAGTAAGTCCGATAAACCTGATCAAAACTCGCCAGTAACTTGAGATCATTGATGTACACGGTGGTTTTGGCCACGTGATCAAAAGACGTCCCGTTATCAACCAGTACGTGATTCAAATTGGTCATCACTTGTTTGGTTTGGGCAATGATGCCTTCCGGAACGGCCTTGGATTCCGGACTGAGCGGCAGTTGGCCAGAGGTGAAAAGGACGGAACCGATCTGAGTCGCGGCGGCGTAACTGCCAAGGGGAGCGGGGATGTGGGTGCTGGTCAAACGCTTAATCATATTCATACCTCTTTTTCTTAGTTTGATAGTTGAAGAGCATCATCCCAAACGGAATCACGACATAGCCGAGGATCATGGCGACAATCGCAAAATAATTCGGGGCATGCTGGTTGTTGGCATCCAGGATGGTAAATTGACCGATCCAGTCGAATTTAATGAGCAATAAAACGGTCAGAATCAGTGACACCGCTGGGCAAACCATGTCGGTGAGCACATTTGGGCGCGCCTGATTGATGAGTCGGCGATCACCGCGGCCACGGAAGAATTTCATGACGCACAGCGGAATAATCAGAAACTGGACGAAGCGGGAGATGGAACTGAGAATGATGATGCTGGTCATGTCATAACGGAAAGCCATCGGTAGCAGCACCGCCAAAGCGATCGTCAAAAGAAACGCCGGCAGCGGGAAGTTTTTCGCGGTCCGCCCGGCTAACCAGCTTGGCAGTTGCCCTTGTTTGGCAATGGCTTCCAACACCCGCGGACTGTGAAAAGAAGCCGCAACGTTGATGCCTAACATTGAAATCAGCGCTCCATATAACACGATATTTTGAATCAGCGGGTTATTGAAAACCGCCACTAAAGCCACGACTTCTTTGGTGGCCATCATCGCTTGCGGATTCACCATCATGGCAATCCAGACGACACCGATATAGACAACCGCGATCACCGAAATGGCAAGGGGAATGGCAATCGGCAGGTTCTTTTCTGGCTTGTCCATATCATCCGCCCCACTGGCAACGCTTTCAAAACCAGTGAAAGCATAAAACGCGGCGATGACGCCCATGACCAGGGTGCTCAGGGTTGCGCTGCTGCCTGCGCTGGTCAACCGGTCAATCTGGGCAAAATGATTCACGCCGGTGGTGGCAATAACGCCGATGCCGAAAATAATGAAAACCAGCAAGGCGGCTAACTTGCCAATCGTTGACAGATTGTTGACAAGCTCGAAGAATTTTGGCCCGAAACAGTTAATCACTAGCAGTGCCAGCATTAGCAAAATCAAGCTAATTGTGACTAGCATCAAATCGTTTTGATCAAAACCGAAAATGCGTAAGACGGTTTTGACGACCGCGGTGGCCATGACGCCCCAGGCAATGCAGGTGGCGATGTAGCGCGTGATGCCGACATAAAAGCCGACGTGTTCGCCAAACGCTGCTTTGGCATAAATATAAGCCGCGCCGCTATGAGCGACATACTTAGCCGCTGCGGCAAAGGTCACGGCCAGAATTGCCGCAAAGAAAGCCGCGATGCCATAGAGAATTAACGCTTTGGAGCCAGAAGACTGCACCACGGCGCCTGGTGAAAGAAAAATACCGGAGCCGATAATGGAATTGATGGCCAATAAAACGATTGACCAGAAACCGATTTTCTTTTTCATAGGCTCGTGCTACTTGCCGCGGTAGCTTGCGTTTGTTGAATGAAGTGACTGAATAGGGCGTTCATGAGCGGTTGGCTGTGCGTGAGCATTTCCGGATGCCACTGCACGCCCATCATGATGTGATCGCCATCTGCTTCGATCGCTTCCGGAACATTGTCCGAAGCGGTTGCGACAACGTGAAAACCTTCGCCAATCGTTGCCATAATCTGATGATGAAACGAGTTCACCCGTACCGTTGCCTGCTTTAAAATCGTAAATAGGCGACTGTGTTGGTCGATGCGCACGGCATGCGTGACCTGCGCTGAATTCGTTGCCTGCCAGTGCCTGATCGTCGGCGCATCGCTATAACTGAGATCCTGATAAAGCGTGCCGCCGTGATAGACATTCAGAATCTGGGTGCCGCGACAAATCCCTAATATCGGCAGCTGGCGTTGTTTCGCTGACCGAATCAGATTTAAATCAAACGCATCCCGTCTTAGTGACGTGTCACCTAACTTGTCCAGGGGATCATGATTGTAGCTGCTTGGGTCAACATCATGGCCGCCGGATAAGATCAGCCCATCCAAGGCCGCGACTTGTCGGTCAATGTCAGCAGGATCATCAAGCAACGGTAAAATGACCGGAATCCCGCCATTTTCGGAAACTGCGGTGATGTAGTCCTCGTTCACATAATCACGTTTGTAGCCGGGGAACATGCCTCCTTGGTCAACAAGGACGCCTGCTGAAATGCCGATAAGTGGTTTCTTCATATTATTCACCTCCGATTTTGATTATAACATAACTTCTAATAAGTACAATATTTTATAAAAATAACTAAAGGTATTTTATATCAGCGAATGGAATCGCTTTAATTAAGCAATCTTATAATAACGTTGATTTTGTGTTGAAAACGAGTGTGGACGCGGAATTTTTATAAATAACATTAGTGCTGTTCTGAACATTGTGAATTTGGGCAATGTGTTTCGGGCCGTGCCAAACTCCGCAATCTCCGGCCAGAGGGGGCTGGAACGCTGTGGGCACGACTTTGAGCCTCAGCAAGCCCGGCTGAGTCTCAAAGATCGGCCTTGGTCTAAAACGGGAAAATCGCCCGTTTAAGACCAATTTCACAGCTGAGCCCCCTCTGGCCTACGATTGCTCCGCCTTGGCACTAAGATCGCACAACTTTTGACAAATTATTCATGACGAAACAAAAGACGGGCACAATCGAAACGTCGAATTGTGTCCGTCTATCTATGGTGACATTGAGTTATAACCCAGCCACCATGAATTGTATTGAGTTTTGCTAAATGAAGAGCAATGGTGTTAGACCTATTTTTATGAAGCAGCCTTTCCCTTTGGCTCGAGCCGGCGTTCTAAGAAGCCGAGGACGAGGTCGGAGATGATGGCCATTAGCGCTGTTGGCAACGCACCGGCGAGGATGATGGCTCCGCCGTTGGTGGCGTTGGTGCCGCGGATGATGATGTCGCCCAGGCCGCCAGCTCCGACGAAGGCGCCGATTGCGGTGATCCCGATGGCGACGACCAAAGCGTTACGAATCCCGGCCATGATGACCGACATGCTTAAGGGGATTTCGACCATATACAGTGACTGCCAGCGGGTCATGCCCATGCCTTTAGCCGCGTCCATCAGGTTCTTATCGACATTTTGCATGCCGGTGTAAGTGTTCTTGATGATTGGCAGCAGCGAGTATAAGAAGACCGTGACAATGACGGTGTTTACGCCAAGTCCGAGTCCCAGCATGATGATCGAAAGCATCGCTAGGCTGGGGATGGTCTGAATGACGTTGGCGATGCCGATGACTGTGTTACTCAAGGTGCGATGGCGCGCAATTGCCAGCCCAACCGGAATGCCGATCACCGCTGCGATGAGCACCCCATAGATCGAAATCAGAAAATGGCGGGCGAACTGACTCAGCACGTAGGAACCATTGTTGGCAAGGTAATACCAGAATTGCTGCCAAGTATCCATGTTAGCCATTAGTCGTCACTTCCTTTGAAATAGTTGTGTTTGGCAAGAAACTTTTGCGCGACCACATTTGGTTCAAGTAACTGGTCGTCGACTTGATAGTTGAGTTCCTGCATGGTTTTCAGGTTGATCTTGCCGTCTAAGCGATGCAGTAACGGTTTTAGTTTAGGGTATTTCTTCAAAAGGCTATTATTAACGACCAATGAGCACTGATAAGGCGGGAAGAAGTTTTTGTCGTCCTTCAGTACTTTCAGATTGTAACTGCGAATCCGTCCATCAGTGGAATAGCCAAGAACTGTCTGCATTCGGTTTGCTTCAACGGCATCGTAAACCAGACCAATCTGCATCGGATAAACCCGCTTAAAGTCAAAGCCATATGCTTTAGTAAAATCGCTATAGCCATCGCCTTTCCGGTTCATCCAGCTGGAGTCAACGCCGGCATTATATTGCGGTGCGACTTTCTTCAAATCGGAAACGGTGTTGAGATTGTCTTCTTTGGCTTCTTTTTGCGTCACCATAAAGGCATAGGTGTCAGAAAAGCCGTAAGATGGATACCAGGTCTGATCGTAGCGCTTTTTGAACTCGCGCTTGACGATGGCGGTGGCCTTAGCTGAGTTCTTGACCGGGTTCATGCCTAATGTGCCGGTAATCTCGGTGCCGGTGTAACGCGTAGCACTAATATCGGCATCGTTGCGGACCATGGCTTGATGCACCACGGTTCCGGAGCCGAGGTTATTGACCAACGTGGTTTTGTAACCTAGCTCGTGATTGATCAGTTCGGCAATGATATTGGCCATGATCTGCGACTCGGTACTGGTTTGCGAGGCGATCCGCACCGTCCCGTCATTACCGGAGCCGCCTAAGCCAGGAAAGCCGCAGCCGCTCAACAAGAGAACCGGAATCAGCAAAAGTGACAGGAATAATTTTTTGAACTGTTTCATCTTGCCACCTCCTAAGCGCGTTCACTGACAGGTGTCAGGTGGTATTCCAACCGCCCAAGCAACCAGTCAACGACCAGTGCCAAAATGGTAACAGGAATCGTGCCGCCGATAATCAGATCCGGCTGGAAGAGATTCAAACCGTTGAAGATCAGATCCCCAAGGCCACCAGCCCCGATGTACGAAGCCAAGGTTGCCCAGGCAATGACATAAATAGCTGACAAGCGAATGCCCGCCATGATCACCGGCATCGCCAAAGGCACTTCGACTTGCCGAATCGATTGCATCGCCGTCATGCCCATACCTTTAGCCGCGTCTATTAACACCGGATCGACATCTTCCATACCGATATACGTATTCCGCAGAATCGGTAACAACGAGTAAATGAACAGTGCAACGATAGCTGGCACTTTCCCGATCCCGAATAAAGGAATCATCAAGGCCAACAACGCCAATGATGGCACCGTCTGCAGCATGCTGGCAATACCGATCACGACTTTAGCGGTCTTAGGAAAACGCGTCAGCAAAATACCCAGCGGAACGGCGGCGATCACCCCAAGACCTAACGCAATTGCCGAGATGTAAAGCTGTTCCCAGGTTTTGGTGATCAGTTCACTGCCATGTGCGTTTAAAAAAGCAAACATGGTCACACCTCCTTAGGTGCGTCTCGGTCATCTGCCGCTGCCGAATCGGTTGCCGGTTCCTGATCGGTAGGCGTTGCCGACTCTTTGGCGCTATCGCTGGCTTGATCGTCTTCATTTTCGCCCCAGATAGTGTCGTAAACGACATCAACTAATGAAGCACGGGTGACAATACCGACCAATTTCTGATCGTTATCAACCACCGGCACATACTTGAAACCGCGCTTTAAAATGCGATCAGCGGTATCGCGCAGCAAAGCGTTCTTATTCACATAGAAGATACTCGACTTGGTAATGTCGCCAACGCTAGTAGCACTTTGATACCGGGTTTCCAGCGATTCCAAATCAATGAAGCCTTTCAGATGATTTTCATCATCCGTCACCAACAGCGTATCAACGCGACGTTTACGCATCAGGGAAATCGCTTCAGCTAGTGACTTGCCTGGCGTGATCGCTGCAGGATTCTTCAGCATGATCTGCTCAACGGTGGTCACATCAGCCCTCGCTTGAACCAATCGATCCTGGCCGACCAGGTTCTCAACGAATTTGTTCGCTGGATGCGTCAACAGTTCGGTTGGCGTCGCATTTTGAATGATATGCCCGTGGTCCATTACCACAATTTTGGTTGCGAGCTTGAGCGCTTCATCCATATCATGCGTGACAAAAACCACGGTCTTACCAAGCTTCTCCTGCAGATTCTTAATCAGTTCCTGCAAAGCCTCACGGGTAATCGGATCCAAAGCGCCATAAGGTTCATCCATTAAAATCAGATCCTGATTCGCAGCAAGCGCCCGGATAACGCCGATTCGCTGTTGCTGGCCACCGGAAAGCTCGGATGGATAGCGATCCAGATAATCTTCCGGTAATTCAACAAGGTCCACCAGCTCCTTAGCTTTCTCACGGCGCTTTTCTTCCGGCCACTTCAATAACTTCGGGACAATGGTGATGTTTTCATAAATGGTCATATGAGGCATGAGGCCGATGTTTTGGATAACATAGCCGATTTGACGCCGCAATTTGACGGCATCGATTTTGTGAATGTCCTTGCCGTTAAACAGGATTTGGCCGCCGCTGGGTTCCAGCATGCGGTTAATCATGCGCATCGTGGTTGTCTTCCCGGAACCCGACGTCCCGATAAGACAAACAAATTCACCCTTATGAATCTCAAGGTTGATATGTTCGACCGCGACATTCCCGCCTCGATAAACTTTTTCAACGTCCTTGAACTGGACCATTGGTTGTTCTTCTGGCATCTGACGCGCCCTCCTTTATTTGATGATTCCATAATAACACATGAAGTTAATTGTATTTTAATCGAAGACCGGTTGTGAGGGAGTGAGTTTTGCGCGGATTGGGTGGGAGGGATGCAGGTTAACTAGGTGTACTAGGTGATGATCGTGAGATGAGGTTTTTGAAGAGAGAGTTGATAAAAGGACTAAAATCCTGGTTGTTTATTAGGAAATAGAAGTCTATGATAAAAGAAATATTTTATAGTTATATTAAATACTCGATATATGTAAATGGAGCTTAAGATAAGCAAAGGATGACCGTGTAAAGTTTTACCATGTTCGGTTCAAAACATAGAAGTGGGAGACGTTGTTATGGTGAAAATACAAAGCGTTAAGCTGTTCAAGTTGGTCATGCCACTATCAAAGCCGTTTATTACTAATATTCGGGCCTCTACCAGCTTACGTAGTCTTATCTATCAAGTCGTTCTTGAAGATGGATCGAATGGCTATGGTGAATCTGCAGAAAATTATAAGCTGACGGGCGAGTCCTTAACGGATATGATCGATTATTCGGAAAATGCCATTTCAACGATCAAAGGAATGGATGCGGATTCTGCCTTGACCTCGATTGTCGATGCAGAGCACTACCACTTGGCTAAGTATGGCATTGAAATGGCGCTTGTCGATGCCATTGCGCGATCTAACGGCGAATCTGTCAACAGTTATTTGAATATTGATGCGGCAACGCGATCACTTCATAACGATACAACGATCAGTATTATGGATGAAATTAGCACAAGAAACGCAACGTCTGCCACGATTCAAGCCGGTTATAAATGTATTAAGTACAAAGTTAAAAGTGGGACGGACGAGTTAAATCGGGTCTTGAGTGTTGCCGATTTATTAAGCGATGACGTATCGATTCGAATTGATCCCAATCAGGCCTGGTCGCGCCAAGAAGCAATTAGCAATATTGGCAAGCTGCAAGACTCCGGCATTAAAGTTGACTTTATTGAACAGCCAGTTAAAGTCGACGACCTAGAGGGTATGAAAGAAATCACCCGCTTCAGCCGTATCCCAATTGTTGCTGATGAGTCCGTGTTTGGATTGAACGATGCGAAAAAGGTCATTGACCAGAGATGTGCCGACCTCATTAACATAAAACTTATTAAGTGCGGTGGCCCTATTGAAGCAATACGCATCGCTAATTTTGCAAAGGAAAAAGGAATCGGATGTCTTTTTGGCTGCACATCCGAAGTGAATATTTCCTTAAGCATGGCTGCTTGCTTGAGTGCCGGTCTTTCGAATGTTTATTTTATCGATCTCGATGGGCTCGATTATGTTAACAACACACCATTTAGCGGGGGAATTCACACGGACAATGGGTTAACTTATATTCCTCAGGCAATGGGGCTGGGGATAGATGTTGAAACGAGTTCTGAATATCTTAACCCCATTACTAGATGACAGTACATATGTGGAAGACAACAATTACCAAGTTTGATCTAGTCACGATAACTCAACTAAAAGAATGCGAGATGTTTGAACACTTGAAAAAAACTTCTAGAATCAGAGTGGCTATCATGCTCATAATTTTGGTGGCAGCTTTATCAACGCATGACAGCCCAGTCCTATTCAAAATCTTCGTGCTTATTTTTTTCGTCGTTATGACCTTCAACATTGTTTCCTTGTTGAGAATGAGAAAATCGTTGCGTAAATGAACTAGGTTATTTTCAGGTGCTGATAGATCAATAGATGATTTGAAAACCAAAACAGATGCTGACCGCTTTGCCAAAAACTTAATGATGGTGAGGCGGTTTTTTTAAATGTATAAAAAATCTCGCCTTTCCCCGAAAATTGATCACGGTCAAGGCGGCTTTTTGAATGCCTCGGTACACTGAACTCGACACTAAGGTTCACGTTCAGGAGGGAAAGACGATGCATTTTATTCAGACACATAAACAAGAAGCGATGATTAGCGGCGGGGTGCTGACGGCGCTGGGGCTGGTTTTCAGTCAGGCGTGGTTGTTGGTGCTGGCGAGTTTGGTGGCTGGGCTGCCGATTGCGGTGAATGCCTGGGAAGCGTTGCGGTATAAGCAAATTAGCATTGAGCTGCTGGTGACGATTGCATTGGTGGGCGCGGTGCTGATTGGCGAGCCGGTTGAAAGTGCCGTGGTCAGTTTTCTGTTTCTTTTTGGTGACTGGCTGGAGCAGCGCAGTTTGGCGAAGACGCGATCGGCGATTCAGGGTTTGGCGGCGGCGGCACCTAAAACAGCACGCCGGGTGGATGGCTCAACCGTTCCGGTGGGTCAGTTAGCGGTTGGCGATCAGGTGCGCGTTTTGGCAGGTGAGACCGTGCCAGCAGACGGAAAAGTGATCGGCGGGCACGCGAACATTGTTGAAGCGGCGATTACCGGTGAGCCGGATGCGAAAAGAAAACAGGCCGGTGCGACCGTGTATTCCGGAACCCAGGTTAGCGATGGAACCGTTGATATTGAAGTCGAGAAAACCGGCTACAATACGGTTTATCAACAGATTATCGATTTGATTGAAGATGCCCAGGATGCTCAGTCGCCGGTCGCGACCTTCATCCAGAAGTTTGCACGCTGGTACACGCCGCTGGTATTGGTGATCGCACTGATAGTCGGTTTGGTGAGCCGGGATGTACGGCTGGCCATCACGATTCTTGTGCTTGGCTGCCCCGGCGCGTTGGTGATCGGGGCACCCGTCAGCAATGTTGTCGGGCTGGGCTTTGGCGCCAAGCATGGCATTTTGATCAAAGGCGGCGATGTGGCGACCAAGTTGGATCAGATTGACACGGTGATGTTTGATAAGACCGGCACTTTGACTCAAGGAAAGATCAGCGTCGCAACCGCGCAATACTGGGCGGTTGATAGGGCGAATGCGGCAGAGATGATTGCGGCGGTCGAAGCAGCAACCGCGCATCCGTTGGGACAAGCCTTAGTGGCCTATCTTCAGCCACAGACAACCAAGACAGTTGAAGACGTCAAAGTGACGCGCGGCGTTGGCGTGCAGGCACAAGTGGCTGGGCATACTGTCAGTGTTGGCAATCAAAAGATTTTGAAACAGCCGCAGACCTCGGAACAACAGGCTGCGATTCAGACGATTGTTAACGGCGGCGCTTCACTGGTTTTGGCAACGATTGATAACAAGCTGGTTGCCGCATATGGCTTGCGGGATCAGTTGCGTTCGGATACCGCAACGATGCTGGCGGACTTAACCGCAAGTGGCAAAAAGACGATTGTTCTGTCAGGCGATTCCCAGGCAGCGGTTGAACACATGATGACGGATTTACCGCTGAGTCAGACACACGGCGGGTTACTTCCGGCCGATAAAGTCAGCGCTATCAAAGCCGCACAGGCCCGTGGTGAAAAAGTGATGTTTGTCGGTGACGGGATCAATGATGGTCCGGCGTTGGCACAGGCGGACGTGGGCGTCGCGATGGGTTCCGGGATGGATGTGGCGATCGATACCGCGGATGTCATTTTGACCAGCAGTCGGCTCACTAATCTTGGCGTTCTTTTCAATTTAGCCAAGCGAATGAATAACAATATCAAACAAAACTTGGTGATTGCCATCGGAACGGTGGCGTTGCTGCTGAGCGGTTTGCTGGTAGGCTTAGTCGATATGGCGAGTGGGATGCTGTTTCACGAGATCTCGATTCTCCTCGTCATTGCGAATGCTTTGCGGTTGCGGCACACCCCAAGAAAATGGCAAAACTTGACGGCGATCAAGGCGCATCAGCCGCAAACTGTGAATAATGAAGGTAAATAAACAAGAAAGGATTTTTAAAATGACAAAATTAGTTTATCAATTAGACGGATTGACCTGCCCGAGTTGCTTGCAGAAGATTGAAGGGGCGGTTGGCCAACAAGCTGGCGTTAAGAGTGTTAAGGCACTTTTTAATAGTAGTAAAGTTAAGGCACAGATTGATCCGGCGGTTACGAACGCCGATACCTTGAAGAAGACAATCACGGATTTAGGGTACACCGTTGTCAATGTTCGTAGTCAGGAAGCGTAGGAGGTTGGATGATGAGTGTCACAACAGGGATACAGACAGTTAGTGCCGAGCAAGTCAAGGCTCGTCAAGAAGCAGCGGCAAAGCAAGCCGATCATGATCACCATGTCCCGACTGCAGGAGCGATGAGCGGGCATGTTTTGGCAAATTTGCAGGTTTTGGCACGCAAGCTGGAACAATTTCGGTTGACGCTGAATGGCTCGAGCAGCGAGTCTGATAGACAGCTGTTAACCGAATTGCTAGAGCAAGCCCGGCAGCATTTTGCCGTGTTGGTGAGCGACTTGGCAGCACAGGACGAAGATTTTCCGACCACAACAGCAGAGTTCGATGAATATACCATGTTGAAGGAAGATCCGTCGTTGCGTTTTTGGACCAACGACATGAAGCTGGATGCGGTCGTGAATGATCTTGATACTTGCCAGTTGTTCGTCAGTCGCGCGATTCCGCTTGCCAATAAGGAGAACAAATCCGTATTGGCGGCGGATATGTTACAATTGCAGCGCTGGCATGAACAGAGTATCCTGCGCCTGCAGACGCGGCTTGGCCGGGCAGTGACAGCTGGCCGGGAGCTGCTTGACGAGGATGAAGATGATTGATCGGTGATTTAGGAGCGGATGCTTGCGTTAACGCGTTCACCGGCGCAGAAGCTGGAGTGTAAGGACCTTGTCCGCAATGACCAAGACCGGGTCATTGCGGACAAGGCCGCTTACACTCCAGCTCCTAACCGCGCCGGTTCACGCTCAGGAGGAAAAATGGTGCATAGTTGTACGGCAGTTGTGCCGTTATTTAAAAAACTCGATGACAAGGCGCGTGCAGCCATTGACGCCTTAACCCATGAGCGGCAGGTTGAAAAAGGAACGGTTTTGATCAGTCCGGATACAGACGCCCGTTTATTGGTGGTCGCGCAGGGCAAGCTCAAGACCTACCAGTTGGCGACCAACGGCAAGGAGCAATTGTTGCGTGTTGATGGCCCCGGTGATTATGAAGGCGAGGCTGGCTTACTCAACATCGCCAGCCCGAACGTCTACACGGAGGCGCTAACGACCGCCACAGTCTGCACCATTAGCGCGGCGGATTTTCAACAACTGCTCATGAAACAACCGCAGATCAGTCTGCAGCTGCTCACGGAAAATACCCGCAAAATGCAGGCGTTAGAAAAGCAGGCGGGCTATCTTGGCAATGATTCCATTAACGTGCGCCTCACCCATTACCTGCTTGACCTGCGCACCGCGGCTGGAAAAGACACCGTAACCGTGCCAATGGCGTGGACGCAATTAGCCGATTACCTCGGAACCACGCCAGAAACGGTTTCCCGTACTTTGAAACGGTTGGCAAATGAAAAGTTGATTCGGCGTACGGGTAAACAGGTGACGATTTTGAATGCTGAGGATATGGAAGATTTTGTTTGGTAAATGCGTCAAGTTGAGCGTGAGTTCATGCAAAAAGCCAGTGAGAGATTCGCTGGCTTTTTTGCGTGGTGTCAATGTTGGTGAAACTTTCTGAATAGTGTTAATTTTCGGAAATGGTCAAGCCTGTACGTCGCTTTTTTAAAATGATAATAGCCAACAAGATAACCAGCAACAAATGAACAATAGCCGATACGGTACTGGCCTCGAGACCGAAAGTCCCACCAGTCAGTGGCTGGAATGTTGTCGTAGGCAATGATTTTAGAATAAAACTCTCACCAGATAAACCGGAGACAGAAACGCCGAAGATAGGGCCTTCCGCGAAGTTCCAAATGGCGTGAAAAGCGCCGCAAAGCCAGATACTGCCAGTCAACAACCGAAACTGTGACATTGCGATGGCAAATAAGAACAAGCCAATGGCCGCAGGAAGGTTGAAGCCGGGATTGGCCATATGTAGGAGCGTAAAAAGAATCGCGTTGAGCAAAACAGCCATTATGACCTTATTTTGCTTAAGCCAATAGCCCATGACGTAGCCGCGGCAAAGCAGTTCTTCAAACATGGACTGGATTGCGTAACCGAAAAAGAAAAAAACTAGCCAAAGCAGATTTGATCCCTGGAAGATAACCAAGACTTGATACCCACCAAATAAAGTGATGATGTCCCAAATGAGACTGAACATCATGAATCCAAAAAGTAAGCCCAGTGAATAGTTTCTGGCAGCGTGGTCTTTTGCGAATGGTAAGATGTCGTGATCACCGCGGTAATAAATGACCATGCCAATAATACCGATGGCCTCACCGAACAAGAAAAGCAAATCAAAGGATTGCGGAATATTGGCTTCGTCCTTTAAGGTGCCGAATAAGCCCATTAGAAAAGGAATAATGTCAGATAAGAGTGACCAAGCAAAGGCAATGACGAAAACAAGGGCAATCGTCATGAGTGACTTAGGTAGTTTTTTGAGCTGATTAATCGTGCTCGCCTCCGAATAAAGTTTGGCTTAAAGTTGCCAAAATCGGCAAAATAAGCTTCTTTTAGGATAGCCTTAGTTTTCTTATAGGGCAAATGGGCAAATGTTTCTCTCCTCCTAACTGTTTTCAACTATCGCGCATGAAATGACTTGGAAGCAAGGCGCGATACATTCAAATTTCTCACCCACTTTTCGTAAATATATGAGCCCAAAGTTTGTGAATGGTAATAAGATTGTTACAATAAGGTTGTGGCCAATTGACCGTACGTTGAAATAATTTTGTAGATGAGGATGTGGTGAATCAATGGCAGATGTTGTCATTTTAGGTGCCGGATATGCGGGCATTCGGGCCGTTAAAACGTTGAGTAAGCTCGCACCAAAGGGAACGACGATCACAGTGGTTGACCAAAACGCCGAACACGAAGAGCGCACGCAGCTTCATGAAGTGGCGGCAGGTACTGTGCCTGCATCGAAAATCACGTTTAATATTCAACAGGTTCTTCCAAAGGATGTTCAGTTTCTTCAGGCGAAAGTCAGCAAGGTTGATGTGTCGACCAAGATGGTGATTTTGGCTAACCATGCGCCGTTACGTTACGATTATCTCATCATCGCGCTTGGCTTCCGGTCTGAGGACTTTGGGTTGCCGGGTGCCGCGGAAAACGCCTTGCCGCTGGACAATGTAACCTCCGCGGAAACGATCACCAAGACGATTGAGCAGCACGTCGCCAATTACAAGCAGTCACAAGATCCTAAAGACTTGACGGTTATTGTTGCCGGCGCAGGGTTCACCGGCGTTGAATTATTGGGCGAATTGACGCACAGTATGCCAGCGCTGGCTAAAAAGTACGATACGCCGCCAATTAAAATCATCTCCATGGAAATGGCAACACGCATTTTGCCGATGTTCGATGAAAAATTAGCCAATTATGCAATGGATTACCTCAAGAGTCATGGGGTAACGATGATGACTGGCTCCAAGATTACGAAGATCGAGCCGAATGCCGTGGTTTATGCTGATGGCGACCAGGAAAAGAAAGTCGAAGGGAACACGATTATTTGGACGGTCGGCGTATCCGGCAGCGATGTGATTGCGGATTCCGGCTTCCAGCAGCGCCGTAACCGCGTGGTGGTTTCCAATCACCTGAACTTGGACGATCATCCTGAAGTCTTCATTATCGGGGATGTCTCGGCGGTAATGGCAGGCGATTCCGGCCGGCCTTATCCAACCACTGCACAAATCTCCACACAGGAAGGCGATCAAGCCGGTAAGAATGTTGCCGCAGCGTTAAACGGTCAACCGTTGACGGACTTTGTTTACAAGCCTAAGGGCACTGTGGCATCACTTGGCAGCCAAGATGGTATCGCCCAAATTGGCAAGGGGCACAAATACACTGGCTTCATTGCTAAAATGCTCAAGCGCGTTATCACGGACAAGTCCTTACTTGAAGACGCCAACTTGGCAACGATGTTGAAACAAGGGCGCTGGCCGCTTTAATGATTTAGGCAAAAGTGACAAGCGTTATGATCGTAAAAGAGGCAGCGAAAGACGCTGCCTCTTTTGATACTTAGAAATATGATGGCGTACACTCGGATAGCAGTTCGATATCATGATCACAACTAGGAGGCAAAAATGAATTTAAAGAAACAAAATGAAGACATCGTTTTAACCCAGGCGACGCTTCGTGATCTTAAGACTCTCATCGCAATTAGTAGAAGCACCTTTTCAGATACCTTTGGAGAACAGAATTCTAAGAGCAATTTAGACGCCTACTTGAATGAAGCCTATAGTCGCGAACGTCTCACAACAGAAATTAATAACCCAGAGACCTCATTTATATTCGCTTATTACGGAAAAGAACTGGCAGGCTATCAAAAAATCAATGTGGGGCAGGCTCAGTCCGAACTACGAGAAAATAACGGACTCGAAGTTGAGCGGATTTACATTAAATCAGCATTTAAGCGCTTAGGAATCGGGCGAACACTCATTAACGATGCTATTGAGCAGGCGAGAGCATTGGGAAAAGAATACATTTGGCTCGGCGTGTGGGAGCATAATCCCGCAGCCATTGCATTTTATAAAAAATTAGGCTTCGTAGCTTTTAGTGACCATCGCTTTAACTTAGGCGGAGACTTGCAGAGGGATATCTTAATGAAGAAGGAATTGGTTAAGAAAGCTTGACTATGTGATCTTTTCAAAAAGGTCAATTCATTTCAGTAGCGCAACCCAAAACCGAGTGTTCGATCACCCAAAATGTGCGCGGACCAGATCAACGCTGCAGCCAGTAAGCCATACCAAGCACCAATGAGCGCCAGTCCGCCGAGAATAATCGGCCCAATTAACGTATGGCCAATATCGTAGCAGATATTGCCAACCTTTTCGTTGACGAGAAAGCCTAAAGCGCTGATGTCAGGAATTAGGAAGCCGACAACAAATAATAGCCAATTGAAATTGAATTGGACAAAGTAAAAATAAATGATGAGTGCAAATCCTAGTGCTGATTCTGTTCTTGGAAGCCACTTCATGATGCATCATCCTTTGACATTATTAAGGTCTAGAGTAGGTAGCGCGATTTTTTTACTGGGCGGTCGTGAGTACACTAACACGACACCACTTATCTGTGATGTCGTGATAGAATTGCCTAGTTAGTGAGTTCAGTGTCTACGTCATGATAATTTTATTCATGATGCATTAGCAGGTGCGGTTTTTCGCCGATCAGTCCAGAAGGCAACGGGGGACAGGCACAAGACGATCAAGGCGCCAATCAGATAGGTGTGGCTGAATGCTTGCGCCAGATGCTTATTTTTGTGTTGCTTAATTTCACTGAAAGTCGTTTGCAATGTTTGCTTTTGGGCGATTTGCTTGATGCCGGTCAGCGCAAAACGTTGACCTTGAGCAATAGTTGCAACGCCAGCACCAAAGCGGGTAATGCTAATCGTAAGCGGCGAGCGACTTTGCTGGGCAGCTTTCGTGAGCGTGGCCGAGCTGCTTGTCAGTTTACTGCTGCCTTGTTGCAAGGCGACACTCGCATCATATAGTTTACGTAGGTCGCTACCTGCAACGGGTTTAGGCAAGTCGGCTTTAGCACTGGCTGCTTTCGTGATGGCGCGGGTCATCTTTTTCTGTTGATGAGTGGTTGGCGTTGAAGAGCCGGAAAAGATCTTGGTTAACTGTTGATGAGCAACAGTTTTGACATGCGGCGACAACGTCTTTTCAGTCACAAGTTGATCAGCAGTGTGATGGATCTGCGTTTTAGCAGAAGCAATATTTGTATCGAGCACCGTTACAAGAATAGCAATACCGAGGCATGTCCCAATTTGCCGTGCAGCGTTGACAATACCGGAACCGATACCGCTTTTGTTTTTAGGCAGATAGCGAACCGAGGCCACGAGTGAAACTGATGAAAAACCGAAACCAAAGCCATTGATGACTAAGAGCACCACGATAAGGGCAGTTGCCGTGTTGGTTTTGATCAGTGAAAGTAAAAACAGACTTGCGGCCATGAGAATCATGCCCGCCAATGTCACCGGAATCGCGCCGATTTTGGCGAGTAATCGTGTACCGATTGGCATGGCGACCATGAAGGTAAGTGATACCGGAATGATGATTAAAGCTGCATGTAGCGGACTGTCACCAAGTACATTTTGTAGAAAATAATTTAGGATCAAGCTTGGTCCGACAAGTGCAAAACCGGTCATGAAGTAAACGATACTTGAGGCACTGAGGGTCTTTTCGTGAAAAAGATCGAGTTCCAATAATGGATTTTTAATATGATGATGCTCAGTGACAACGAAGGCAACAAGAGCTACGGCACCACCGATCAGACTGCTGAGAATCAGTGTTGAATGCCAGCCATATTGACGACCTTCTAGTAGCCCAAAAGTGACGCCGCCAAGTGCAGTTGTCAAAAGCAATAAACCGGGAAGGTCAATGCGACCGGCCAGCGATTCATCATACGATTCGTGCGCACAGAAGGCGACCAGTAAAAATGCGAGCAAGGCAAGGGGGACGTTAATGCCAAAAATCCAGCGCCATGAAGTAACTTGCAGAATCATCCCACCAATTGGCGGACCACCAGCTGCTGCTAACGCGGTCACGGCACCAACAAGCGCGGCTACCTGATTGAGTTTTTCTTTGCCAAATACTTCAATTCCCATCGGCAAAACGATGGGGGTGATGATTGCCCCGCCAAGGCCTTGAAAGAAACGGAATGTAATCAACATTGGCAACGAGTTTGCTGTGGTGCAAGCGGCGGAAAAACCGCCAAAGAGTGCTAGGCCAAGTAGCATGATTTTTTTGCGACCATAACGATCCGCGATTTTAGAAGTCGTGATCATGAAAACAGACATGGCTAAAGTGTAAATGGTCATGACCCAGCTAGTGTTGGCAAGTGAGCCATGAAGATCATCCATAATTTTAGGGATGGCAATATTCACGATGGTGGTATCGAGTGTTCCCATGAACATGGCAATGGTTAAGCCGATAGAACAAAGTACCCGGGTTAAACGGGTCATCACATCAGATCCTTTCATCTGTTACAATTGGATACATGTGACACATGTGTGACTTTCGAAAGCACTTTGAGTATACTGGGGACAACGACAAGCAACAAGTGTTTGGTCATAAGTGCTACAAATTGGTGGTATTTGTGTCAGTTAGGAGATTGCAAATATGAACGGGAAGCAACGGATGGCGCTGCAATCGAAACAGTGGTTGGTGGATGCCTTGGTCACATTAATGCAACGTGGTGAGGCGGTGACAGATATTTCAATCACGAAGATTGTGCAAACTGCAGATCTTTCACGCAAAACCTTTTATCGAGCGTTTAAAACCAAGGATGATTTAATCGATTATTTATGCCGCCAGTTGACAGACGATTATTTTGAAAGTCTGAAAAAGGCCACCCGCGGACAAACACCGATTAGTTTTGAAACGACCATGCAGCACTTTTTCACATTTTGGTGGCAACAAAAAGACCTTGTCCGCTTATTGATTCGGCAAGGTCTGTTCGATCATTTGAATGGTGTTTGGCAACGTGATGCCGTTGACAAGTATCGCCAGTTTCCGGCGCCGTGGCATGCGGCAGGGACTGATCGAGAGGTGAATTATATCATGGCATTTGCACTCGGCGGGTTTACCAATGTCTTACGTATGTGGTTAGTGCAAGATCAGCCTGAACCGCCGGAGCAAGCGCAAAAAATGGCGCTGGCAGGCTTTGGCCAGTTGGCGAAAGGCATTGCTCATTCAAACTAGTGCGGCAAGTTAGCGATCTTTTTAGATAAGTGAAGCTCTCTCAAAAAGATTACAGGTAAAAGTTGATGGGCGCTGTCAAATTGACCTGATCAAGTGCGAGGGTGCCGTTAATGCTTTTTCCTTGTGGAACATCAATCAGCAGGCGAATCGTTTTCGTTTCGTTTGGTTTGATGACGGGTGGGGTGGAGAGCATTTTGACCGCGACTTGGTGCTGATCATTGGACGCCGAGAAATGTTTTTCGGAAAAGCTCAAAGGAACAGCATAGTGGGCGTTATGAATGGTCAAGGCGATTCCGGTTTGGTTCTTAGGAATATCTGGCAGGTACTTCGTTTGGATGGTGAATAGGCGTAGACGTTTAGCGCCAACATAGGTAACTTTGCTGCCGACTATCACCGGTTTTCGATAAATGGCCGGGTGAGCAATCGGATATGATTCGGGAACGTTGATCACCTGTTTGGATGTGTGGCGATTGCGCGATGTTTTCAAAATAAGCTTTGTTGAACTCGACTGTAATCGTTTGAGGCTAACCACCCCACTGGCAGATTTTTTCTCGGCCAGTGTCTGATTGTTGAGGTCCTTTAAGCTGTAATCAGTGCGAGCCGGTACGTGGAATTTTAGGTTCAGGGACTGATGGACGTTGCTAATTTTGATCTGTTTAGCCACTGGTGCTTTGTTCCCGGCAGTCGTGCTTTGCGCAGATGCCGTCTGTGCGGGGATCAGTATGTAGATCAATGATAGCGTCAATATTGAAAACCACCCGAGTCTTTTCATCGTTCATCTTTCCTTTTTATTAGTTTGGCGAAGCTATTGGGGATTTGTGGCGGATGCTATCTTTAGAATAGCATAGGCATGGACTTGTGAGGGACAAAAAACTAAGCACAGGCTTTTGTGCCTTTGTGTGGAAATGAAAATAGTTAAAATCAATATTGAGATGCCATTATACTGGTGTATTGAGGTTAATCGAAATTCTGAGGAAGTACACTGCAGTTCATGATATCGTTAAGAAGTCGACTTGCTTGTATAGGGAGCAGCTTTAACGCTGAAAGGATGGCTGAAATGGAACTGACGTACTTGATTCCCCACATTTTTGCAATGGTGGTACTTACATTGACGCTCAGGTTTAAAAATTCTGCTTTAAAAAAAGAGCGGCAACACAGAGAAATCAGTTTTGAAAATTCAAATCTCGATCAGGAATTACAAGCCAAAGTTCTGAAACAAGAGGCAGTTCTAAATCAGCGACACTTCATCACTGAAATACTAATAAACGCGCAATTCGCAGGCGTTTACATCGCCGCTTTTTGCTTTTCGGCCGGAGTTATTTATGCAGAGGAGAGCACTGGCGTTTATCTTTTTCCGAGCATTGGTGTTTTCTGCTTGTTTGCTAATATCCTGTTTGTTGTAGAAGAGCAAGCTTTTCGGCTTTATAAAAAACGACAACTTAAAAAGTATCTCGCAGTTGATCGAGGTGTAAAGATCATAGAAAATCACGGGGCAAGACGGTACTATGTTTACCTTGCTTTATTGATTTTAGAAGGATTCATTAATCTTGGATTATTCTATGCAATGGCAGTCTGGCTATATTAAAAAATGTACCACGGTAATCTGAACTGGGTACATTGGGGAGAAGAAAACGATGGATATTTACATGCCTTACATCTTAACCGCGTTTCTTTGGGTGGCAACGACCATTTACAGTCGAATAATTAAAGGGAGGTTTCGAAAAAACTTAGAGAAGTGTTTGAAAATGAGCCGTTCTGAGATTATGCGCAGAGAGGCGATAGATCGAAAGTTTATCGATAATGCAATCGGGAAAATTTTCAACCGTATTCTAGCCGGTGTGACAATCAGCTATATCTTCATTTTTTCTTTTTCGCTGGGGGCTATTACGGTCTTGCCGGCTAGCACCAAGGATGCTTATTTAATAGTCTCGATTTTTCTACTGTTCTTCGCTATTTATACATCCTCAACATCTTTTTTTCTCCAGCGCGTCGGCAGGACGAACGAGAATAAGTTGCCAGAGGTTTCATTTGTGAAGAGGCTGGCAAGTGTTGTGATTCGAGACTTCGGGAGTTTCCTGATCTTTTTGATTTTTGAAATGAGTTCATTTTAAAAAAATAAGGTTAAGCGTACAAATAAGCAGCACGGAACTTTCCGTACTGCTTACGCGTTAAAAAGCTAGCATTTTTCTAAGTGAATAGGAGCACTCTAACAGCGTTAAATAAACCACCCAACGCTGTGACAGCCCCCGATTCTGGTAATGTTGAGGCCACAATTAGACCTACTACGACAATAGTTGCAACCTTTTCAAGATCAACAGCGAAGGTTGGGTTAGGCTCGGTCACTGGTTGATAGACAGGATCATAGTCATTTTGAGGCACCTGATCTTTATGAATGTAGGTCTCCAATGTCAAAGTAAATTGATTTTCCACAGAAGAACTCGTACTTGTGTTTTCTACAGAACTCTCAATTGCAACTTTAAATCCGACCATCCCATCACGAATTGCTAGACCAGCTTTAATGGCACCGTTCCCGATCATCGGGGCGAGCTTGTTAAAGGTTCCAGCTAAATCACCAACATTATATGAAGACATGGCGCTTTTTTCTGTTGTTGACGGCTGGTTGGTTATATTTCGTTTCCCTTTTTCGGTTCCTCAGAAACCACATTCATCTCTTTTTTCATGGCTGCAAAATCAATTTTTTGAATGGCTTCCTTGTGCCATGGGTTCATTCGCTGAGGCTCATATCTCAATGTACCGTCTTCGGTAACGGATAAAAGATATTCCTGACCTTCAGTAACGCCTGCCTCAGCGGGTATCGGCAAACTAAGCGCGTTACCGGTGCGTTTAACAGTGAATGAACCGAGTATTTGATTTTGATGCTGTTTTGTACTCATTGGCCTGTCCTCCTGTAAGTATGAGTATATCGATTCGATTTGGTAAAGGCACGCAAAAAGAATGGACAGACAAAGTAGTTTTACTTACAGTCAAAAACGCGTTGATCGATTCTTTTTCATAAAATCGATCACCGCGTTTTCTATTTTTCTATAAAAAGTTTTCCAACCCAACCACCAACTGATCCGCTTCCTGCACCTTGCTAATGGCGACGGCAACGCCTTGCATGAAGCTTTGGCGGTCGAAGGAGTCTTGGCGAATGGTGAGGGCTTCACCCGGGCCGCCGAAAAGAACTTCTTCGTGGGCGATGTAGCCGGGTAGGCGGACGGCGTGGACAGGGACGTCATCGATACGTTGGCCGCGGGCGTCGTTGTCGATGGTGGACAATGGCTTTTGGGTACGTCCGGCGGCGATTTTGTGCGCGGTGGCGATGGCGGTGCCTGAAGGGGCGTCAGCTTTGTCTTGATGGTGCATTTCAATGATTTCGGCATCAGGAAAATAGGCGGCGGCTTCTTGGGCAAATTTCATCAATAAAACGGCGGAGAGGCCAAAGTTTGGTGCGATCAGGCCGCCGAGGTGTTTCGCTTTGGCTAGCTTGATGAGGCGATCCTGATCAGCCGGCGCCATCCCGCTTGTGCCAATGACCGGATGGATGCCGGCATTAATCGCGGCTTCGGTGTTAGCGGCGACCGCGCCGGGATTGGTGAAGTCGACCCAGACATCAGCGACGTTGGCGTTGAGTTGGTCGTAACGGTTGAGGACCTTGACTTCCGCCGGTAATCCATAATTTTGCGGGTTATTGATGGTTACTTTAGGGTCAAAAACGGCACTTAATGCGAAATCTGAATGTGACTGGATCATTTTCACGGTTTTTTGACCCATGGCACCGCGAAAACCGGCGACAAGAACGTGAATCATGCGAGCACCTCCGCTTCAATGGCTGATAGTTCTGGAACGCCTAAAAGATGGGCGAGTTCCTGTTGTTGTTTGGCAGTTAATGGCAGTATTGGCAGACGCGGGCTGCCGACATTGTACCCCAATGCGTTGAGCGCAGCTTTGGTCGGGGCAGGCGATGGAAAATGGAATAAAGCAGCCATTTTCGGCAATAGTTGCCGTTGCAGCGCAGCCACCGTTGTGATGTCGCCGCGATTCAATGCCGCATACATTTCCCGAATGCTGTGTGCGTAAAGATGGGAAGCAACCGAGATCACGCCCATACCGCCGAGCGTTTTAATCGTCAGCGCCTGAGCATCTTCGCCGGTCCAGACACTAAACGCGTCATGCTTGGTTCGATCAATGATGTCACTCAGGACGGGGAGGCTGCCGCATTGCTTGATGCCTTGGATCATGGGGTTTTGCGCCAACGTTGCCACGGTTTCCGGCAGCATCTCAACGCCGGTTCGGCCGGGAATGTTGTAAATGATGATCGGCTTTTGGGCGTTGGCCGCGACCGCTGTGTAGTGAGCGATCATGCCGTTTTGATCAGGTTTGTTGTAGTAAGGCACGACCACCAGTGTTGCATCAATCCCGGCAATCCCGCCGACTTCATGGGTAAAATCAACGGTCTCCCGAGTATTGTTCGACCCTGAATTGGCAATGACCAGTGCTCGGCCGTGAACCATGTCGACAAACCGCGTGTACAAGGTAATTTTCTCGTCATGGCTGAGCGTCGGCCCTTCACCCGTAGTAGCGCCGACGACAAAGCCATCGGTGCCTTCTGCAATCAGATGATCAACCAACCGTTGCATGACTGCGTAGTCAATTTCATCGCGATCATTAAACGGTGTCACAATCGCGGTGATCAATTCTGCTTTTTGCATTCAAAAACCTCCAATTAAAATGAGCGTGAGCCGGTGCGGTTAGGGGGCGGAGTGTAAGCGGCCTTGGGCGTGATGGCCCGGTCTTAGGCCATTGCGACCAAGGTCCTTACACGCAGACCCCTGCGCCGGAGAACGCGTTATGGTTGAGCGTGAGCCGGTGCCTTTTACGGGTAAGCTCCTGCGCCAAATGCTCCGGAGCGCATATGGTGAAAGCCGTCTCGGCGCATCAAGCATGAGTCAATATCGATAGCTACTGATTCAATTATTTTCCGCCATCCGATGTTCCAGAAAATACACAACCGCTGTGACGCCCGGTGCCAGCGCGGATTCGTCTGGCGAAAAGTCGGCGGCATGTAGTTGGGAATCCGGATCGTTGACGCCCAGCCAGAACATGGTGCCGGGAATTTTATTCAAAAGATAGCCGAAATCTTCCCCGGTCATCACGGGTCCGGTGGGTGCAAACGTGACGGCTGGATCGGATTGCATGTACTGAATGAAATCTTTGGTCAGCTGTGGGTTATTTTCGACCGGATAATAGCCGCCTTGATTCAAATCGACGTTGACGTCGCAGTTGAAGCTGGCGGCGATCCCTCGACCGATATCGCGGATACGTTGCTGTAAGAAATCGATTTGTTTCTGGGTGAATCCGCGTAAAGTACCTTCCAGGTAGGCGCGTCCTGCAATCACATTGCGAATGGTTCCGGCGCGCATCAGGCCAAACGTGATGACCGCGCTGTCGGTGGGGCTGACGTTACGGGCAACGACGGTTTGAATCTGGTTGATAAAACTGGCGGCCGCCACGATCATATCGTTGGCATTTTGCGGCAAGGCTGCGTGGCCACTTTTCCCGATGAGGTCGACATTAATTTCAGTTGTCCCGGCAAAAAGGGTGCCAAGCCGCGTGCTGATGGTACCAGCCGGCAAGTCAGGGCGATCATGCAAGCCGTAAAACTCATCGATATGCCAATCGCCGGTGAAAGTGCCCATGTCGTAGGCCAATTTGCCGCCGTTTTTGCTTTCTTCGGCCGGTTGGAAGAAGAAAATCAAATTATCTTTTGGCTGGTGATGGGCAAAATAATCCAGAATTCCTAGTGCGACTGTCATGTGGATGTCATGGCCGCAAGCATGGGCGATGCCGGAATGCTGCGAGCTAAACGGTAAGCCGGTTTGTTCCGTCACCGGCAAGGCGTCAATGTCGGTTCGATAGCCGATCGTTCGTTGCGGGTTTTGTCCGTGAACTTTGACCAGTAAGGCAGTTGGCAATTTAGGCAGTGTCCGAATGGTGAGGTGGGTTTGCGGAAAACTTTGCACCGTTTTAAGTAGGAAGGCATGCGTTTCTTTTTCCTGCAAGGCTAGCTCTGGGATTTGATGGAGCTGGCGGCGAATGGCAATCAATTCAGCTTCCTTCATTAAAAATCACAGCTTTCTGAGTTCGTCGAGCAGGACGGTTTTGGCTTCCGTTTGATCGTTAACCTGCTTGATGACTTTGGCGGGAACGCCGGCAACCACCGTGTGTGCCGGCACATCGTTAATGACGACAGCTCCGGCGGCAATAACCGCCCCTTCGCCGACCGACACGCCTTCAAGAACCACCGCATTGGCGCCGATCATGACGTGATCACCGATTGTGACGGGTTTCGCTGACGGCGGTTCTACCACGCCGGCCAAAACGGTACCGGCACCAATATGGCAATGCTTGCCGACAATCGCTCGACCGCCCAGCACCGCGCCCATGTCGATCATGGTGCCATCGCCGATTTCAGCGCCGATATTGATAATGGCGCCCATCATGATCACTGCATTGTTGCCAATCAGAACCTGGTCGCGGATGATCGCGCCAGGCTCAATTCGGGCATTTTCCGCTTTGATATCCAGCAAAGGAACGCCGGTGTTGCGGCCCGCGGTTTCGACATAGTAATCATCAAGCTTGGCTTTTTTTAGAATTGGCTGGATAATCGCCCAGTCGCCGATGACCGTTCCGGTGTGTTTGCCAACAAATGCGTGAACACTTTTTGGAAAATGTAAATCAGCCAACTTGCCTTTGAGATAAACTTTCACAGGCGTCGTTTTCTTGCTGTTGGCAATGGTTGAAATGATCTTTTGGGTGTCTAATTGTGCCATGATGGCCTCCTATTTGGTTGCGGTAGTAGCGTTGTTGGCGGTGGTTGCGGGTGTTGACGAGCTCGGTGCGGCGTAGTGGTGATCGTGCTGAATCAAGTCAGCGTAAGTTTCGCGCGTGACGACCAGCTGAGCTTGGCCATTTTCAACGAAAACGACGGCCGGCCGCGGGTTGCGGTTGTAGTTGGATGCCATGGAGTAGCCATAAGCACCGGTGTCGAAAACGGCAACCACATCGCCTGGCTGGGTGGCGGGCAATGGGGCATCGTCGATTAAAATATCCCCGGATTCGCAGTACTTGCCGACGAGATGGACATGCTCGGTTGGCTTGGCGGTCGGGTGATCGGCAACCACCGCAGTGTATTGCGCCTGATAAAGGGCGGGCCGAATGTTGTCGCCCATGCCGCCGTCAACTGCAACATATGGTCGCAGCCCAGGCACGTCTTTGCGGCTGCCGACCGTGTAAAGGCTGTAGCCGGCGGGGCCGACAATCGACCGCCCCGGTTCAATCCAGACTGCCGGCAGCGGCCAATCAAGCTGGCTGCTTTGCGTCTTGAGGGTGCTCAGAATGGCTTTGACAAACGCTTCTGGCGGCAACGGATCATCCTGGCTGGTGTAAGCAATCCCGAAACCACCGCCAACATTGAGCACTTGCGGGGTGAAACCGAATTGCCGGTGCCAATTGTCAAGGACAGCCAGCAGCTTTTGGGTGACGGCTTCAAATCCGGCTACTTCAAAAATCTGCGAACCGATATGGGCGTGGATGCCGAGCAGATTCAGATGTTCGTCGGCTAAAATCCGCTTGGCTGCTTCATCTGCCTGCCCGCTTTCAAGATCAAAGCCGAATTTACTGTCAGTTTGGCCGGTTTGATCATAAGCATGGGTGTGGGCGCTAATCCCGGGAGCGACCCGAATCAAAACATCTTGTTGGCCAACTGCCGCTTTCAAAAGCTCATCAAGCAGATCCAATTCATGAAAATTGTCCACGATGATCGTGCCGACGCCGGCATCCAGTGCTTGTTGCAATTCAGCTTTGCTTTTGTTGTTACCGTGAAAGCTGACTTTTGCCATGGGAAAATCGGCGGCTTGAGCCGTGTATAATTCGCCGCCGGAAACCACATCGACATGAATGTTTTCAGCCTTGGCGACATCGTACATTGCAATGGTCGCAAACGCCTTGGAAGCATAACTGACAGCATAACGGACGTTGGCAGCCTCAAAAACTTGTTTAAACGCGCGAATCTGGTGGCGAATCGCTCCGACATCATACACGTAAAGCGGTGTTTGAAACGTGTGCGCCAGTTGACTGGCCGAAACGCCGCCAATGGTTAATTGACCTTCTTGATTTGTAGCAAAATTCATATCAGGCATCCTCCTTGAGCGTTCTCACTGGGCCGGTTTTTGACCCAGTGAACGCGTTATGGCAGGGCGATGGCAAACGAAAAGGGATCCTTTTGTTTGGCCACGCGTCAAACAAAAAGATCCCAACTTGCAATCTACTTGAATGATAGCGCCCCGCTTAGGTTTCTAAGCGACAGTACAGGATTTATTCAACCCTGGCCCAACAGGCTTGCCGATCCCGGCGCCCCCATTTCGGCAACCGCCCCTTTCACCAAACGTCACCGCGAAGGATCTCGCTCGATTCGGATACTCATGTTGGTTGCAACCTCTATCTGTTTATCACCAGACTATAATAAAAAAACGAAGGCGTCAAGAGCGTGAACTGGCGCGGTTAGAAGTCGGAGTGTAAGCGGCCTTGGGCGTGATGGCCCGGGCTTAGGCCATTGCGATCAAGGTCCTTACACGCAGACTTCTGCGCCGATGAACGCGTTTAAACAAGAGCGTGAACTGGCCCAGTGAACGCGTTTACGAGAGCAGCAGAGAAAACCAGTGAGCGTTAGCCATTGCGCTCAAGCTCTTTACATACAGGCACGTTCCTGCACCAACTAACTTTTCGTCACCTGATACCCAAAACTCACTCGCCACCTGTTTGAGCAAAAAAATTAAAAACAAATTTCAACACTTTGTTTCTATGCAATGCCGGTAAAACATGCCGATTTTCCGCCGCCGCTGGGGGTTGTGTTTCTGGGAGAGTCTGCTAAAGTACAAAATAAAATGACAGAGTTCTCATTTGCAGAAACGGGCTGGCAAAACGCGATGTCTGCGAGCGAATAGCTGCAAGTTGCTTGCGATAGGGAACCCATTAGGGAGGCAGTTTATCGTGCGGGTCGTAAAGTTTGGCGGGTCATCATTAGCAAATGGGTCGCAGTTTGCCAAAGTTGTGGCAATCATGAAAGCAAATCCTGCGCGGCAGGTGATGGTGACTAGCGCGCCTGGTAAACGGCATCCCGGTGACGTTAAAGTAACGGACTTATTGATTCAGTATGCCCAAGCGGTCTTGCGCCATGAAAATGCAACTGAAGTCGTTAAGGAAATTGTTGCGCGTTATCAAGCAATCGCCGATGATTTCGGACTTGATCCCCAAGTCATGCAGCAAATCAGCGAAGAGATATACCAATTACCGAAAAAGACATTTACCAATCGCGATTATCTACTGGCTGGTTTCAAGGCTCGCGGCGAAAAGTTGAATGCGTTTCTGATGACCGCCGTTTTGAATCATGAAGGTATTGAAGCTACTTACGGCGAACCGAAAGACTTGGGCATCCTGGTGACCGATGATCCGAATGATGCGGAAGTTTCACGTGAAACTTACACGCATCTGGAAGCTTTTAGTCGACCGCTGGGTGTGCTGGTAGTTCCTGGTTTCTATGGGTATACCAGTAAAGGCGCGATTGCCACTTTTTCACGAGGCGGTTCCGATATCACCGGAGCCATTCTCGCCAACGGTTTTCAAGCAGACTTATATGAAAACTTTACCGATGTGGATGGGGTCGCTGCAGCTGATCCGCGTGTGGTGGCAAATCCCCAGATGATTCAGGAAATGACTTATCGGGAAATGCGAGAGCTATCATATGGTGGGTTTGGCGTTTTTCATGATGAAGCGATTTTGCCAGCCATTGCGGGACAGATTCCCATTAATTTGAAGAACACCAATCATCCCGATGCTCCCGGAACCATGATTGTTCCCGAGCAGCATTTTGTCCCGAAGCACGCCATTACCGGCATCGTGAGTTCGCAACATTTTGGCGCCATTTACCTGCATCGTTATCTATTGAATAAGGAAGTCGGGTTTACGCTGAAGTTGCTGCAGGTTTTGGAACGGCACGGCATCAGCTATGAACATATGCCAAGTGGGATTGACGATCTGACGATTATTCTGGATGATCGGCAGCTGAACGAGGCAAAACGAAAAGCAGTTTGCGATGAGATCCAAACGGCGGTTCATCCCGATGTTTTGAAGTGGATTGATGATTACGCGATTATCATGGTTGTCGGCGAAGGGATGGCGCAGCGGACCGGCTTGATTCAGACGATTTTGCAGCCGTTAGCGAGTGCCGGTGTTCACGTGTCGATGATCAACGAAGGCGCCTCGCAGATTTCACTGATGCTAGGCACCTCGCGGGAGTCAGCCAATCGCGCGGTCAAGGCAATTTACAACGCCTTTTTCATTCCGATTAATCAGCGTCTGGAGGTACACTAACATGGTGACATTGCAAAAAGTTCACGGTTCCGAAAATAGTTTCTTTTTATTGGATGAAACGCAACTGACCCAGCCGTTGACGAAGACGCAGCTGGCGACATTGACGCAACGGCTAACCGACAGTCAGACTGGTTTGCTAGGTGGTGCGGACGGTGTTTTGGCGATTACGGATGCACCCGGAACAGCGGGGAAAATGACCGTCGTTAATACAGACGGCAGCTTTGCCAAGCTTTGTGGCAACGGCTTGCGGACAGTGGCGCGATATTTAAGTGAAAAAACCGGCCAAACATCGTTCCGGGTCCACACTGACTTTGCGGATCTGGCGGTCGCCAAGCAGAAGCCATTAGCAGCCGGTGTGCCGGCGTATTCGGTTGAAATTTCCCCGGTTAGTTTTGCGCCAGAAGCTTTACCGTTTGCTAATTTAGGCACGGATCACATTGTTGATACTGTTCTGCCGGCTATTCATCCGCATCTGAAGTTCACCGCAGTTGCCGTGCCCAATCCGCACTTGATTGCGTTTGTGTCCAAGGACGAGTTGGCGGGTCCGGATCTTGAACGGATTGGCAAGCAATTGAACGGGAAAAATCCTTATTTTCCGGAAGGGGTTAACGTCACATTTGCCGAAATCTTAGGGCAGGATACGCTGTTTGCCCGAACCTATGAGCGCGGTGTCGGGTTTACCAATGCTTGCGGCACCGGCATGTCAGCCACGACCCTGGCGTTTATTTTGACCCATCCCCACCAAGCGGCGTTGGATCGCGTCAATACCGTGTATAATCCAGGAGGAATGGTCAAAACGGTGGTTCACCGCGACCACGACCATTATTGGATTGAATTAATCGGCAATGCGACGGTCACTGCCACGATTACGTTACCAGAAGCAGCATTGGTCGGCGGCGATTTGCAGCAGGCGGTTATTGCGCCGACGGGCGAGCAGGCGGCTTATGAACGATTCGTTGCCGCATTACCGCATCGCGCATTAGCAGACACATTGACAGAAGGAGTTTAAAACATGAGTGGTTATCACGTAGCAGTTGTGGGTGCAACCGGAGCCGTTGGAACCCGGATGTTGAAAATGGTCGCGGAAAGCAAACTACCAATTGCATCCGTTTTGGCACTTGCCAGCAAGCATTCAGAAGGCAAAAAGGTACCGTTTCGCGATGGAACATTAACCGTTCACGAAACAACCGATGATTCATTTAAAGGCATTGACATTGCCTTGTTTTCTGCTGGCGGGTCGGTTTCCAAACGGTTTGCCCCGGCAGCCGTTAAAGCCGGTGCCGTGGTGGTCGATAACACCAGCGCCTTTCGGATGGAACCGGATATTCCGTTAGTTGTGCCGGAAGTAAATCCCGAGGCGCTGCGCCATCATCAAGGTATCATCGCCAACCCTAATTGTTCAACGATTCAGATGGTCACAGCGCTAGAGCCCATTCGTAAGGCATTTGGCTTGAAACAGGTTGTCGTCTCGACCTATCAGGCAGTTTCCGGTGCCGGACAGTCAGCCATGAATGAATTGTTTGATGAAACCCGGGCAGCACTGGATGACAAGCCGCTGGAGCCGAAAATTTTACCGACTGCCGGTGATAAGAAACACTACCCGATCGCCTTCAACGCCTTGCCGCAGATTGATGTTTTCGAACCAGACGGCTACAGTCATGAAGAGTGGAAAATGATTCACGAAACCAAGAAAATCATGGCCGGCGATATGAACAGCGATGCGATTAAAGTCACCGCTACCTGCGTCCGCATTCCGGTTCCCATTGCCCACTCAGAAGAAGTTTACTTCGAAGTGGAAGATAGCAATGCTACCGCTGACGCCATTCGCGCAACGTTAGCAGAGGCGCCCGGCGTGGTTGTTCAAGATGATCCGAGCCAGCAACTTTACCCGCAAGCCAGAAACGCCGTTGGCAGTAAAGAGGTCTTTGTCGGGCGTATTCGCGCCGATGCAGAAAATCCACGCTTCTTCCACATGTGGGATGTTTCCGATAATCTTCTCAAGGGTGCCGCATGGAATTCCATGCAAATTGCGGAGACGATGGATGCGATGGGCTTGATTCAGCCGAAGTAAAAAATATGTTAGGACCGATACCATGTATGGTCGCTGTTTGGCGGCGGGGTGGTGTCGGTTTTTTTAACGTATAAAGGATTATAAACTTTTGAAGAACCATGGACGAAGAATTCGGCCAGTGGTAAAAAAAGAGGTTGCCAAATTTGAATCTTGCGGAGATATTCAAAAAGGTTATCGTTTATTTGTTTGTGAAGGCTGTCGTGACACTAAATGGGTCGCTTTTGCAAAGTAAAAGCGACCCAAAAGCGCTCTGTGCTTCTGAACTTAAAATGATAATCAAATTAGCATAAGGCAGTAATTAAACGTTATTTTTTAAAATTTGGGTTGCATTTTGTTTAGGCTTGCCTTAACTTTGACTTATCAAAAGTAAAGGAAGTGATTTTATGGTCAATGTTAAACTTCGTGGTATTGCAGAAGGTCGCCTTGGGAAGGGATCCATCTTGTCCTCTGGCTCTACTGTGAGCGAGATCGTTAAAGATGTTGCATTCAAAGATGACGACCTGAAACATAACTTGTTTGATGAGAGAACCAATAAGCCACGGCTTCTTTGCCGCGTCTTGATTAACGGAAAATTGGCAACCGTTGATCAACCAGTCAATCCTAATGACGAGGTTATGCTTGCCTCTGTTATGACCTGCGATGGCTAAACGGAAATAAGAATGGCCACCTACAATCAGGTGGCCATTTTTATTTTATAAATATCACATATTTTAAACTTTAGGAGAATAATATGGAATTTAACAATTCACGGTACAATAGACAATTACTCATGCCTCAGGTTGGGGAGCATGGCCAACAATTAATAAACAACTTTAGCGTTGTTAGCGTTGGCGCTGGTGGTGTGAAGTCGCCGCTTCTGTATTATCTAGCAGCTGCTGGCATCGGCAAAATTAAAATTATTGATTTTGATAGGGTAGAGTTAAGCAACCTGAATAGACAGATTCTATATACAACTGAGGACATTGGTGAATATAAAGCCGTAGCCGCTGCCAAGAAGTTAAGATTGCTCAACCCGGACATTGAAATAGAATACTCAGTCGAAAAGGTAACTCCCGACAACATAGATGATCTGTTGGGTGGATTTGATGTGATCCTAGAAGGCGGAGATGGTCCTGAGCAACGATTGATGGTGAATCAGTATGCTGTTGATTATAAAGTTCCAATGGTTCATGTCTCCGCTCAATATGGATATGGTTATGCGTTTACAAGACTAACTGACGATGATCCATGCTTACAATGTGCATTCCCAGATTTGCCTGAAAGCAGAAAAGGTCCTGTAGCTGTTTGGGGCATTGGAACAGGGATTGCCGGGATTATGGGTGCTAATGAAGTCTTAAAGATTGCTTTGAAGGAAGGAGAGCTAGCGCGAGGCTATTTAATGTCCTGCTCAAACTTTCAAAATGATTATTATAAACTTCCTATACCAAAAAATCCGAGGTGTCCAGCCTGTGGTAAGAAAACAAAAGCCTAGAAACAATATACAGTTTGCTGCTTTGCTTTCTTCAGGAATTGATTCCTTTGGGACTGGATCATTCGTTAGTGTCTCAACGGTTTTTTTCTCTACGTACAGTCACGTATCTCCGAGTATTATTGGGATAGGGCTAACCTTATCTGCGATAACAGGGATGATATCATCGCTGCCAGTGGGTTATTTAGCAGATAAATATGGAAGGCTTAAATTGTTTTCAATTTCATATTTTTTAAGAGGCGTGGGTGCACTATGCTGGCTGTTTATAAGTGGCAATCTTCAATTCTTAATATATATGTCCTTATTTGGAATTATAGATAGATCTGCTGCTTCTTTAACTAGAAGTCTAATAATTTCGCCTTTATCCAAAAGAGACGCGACAGTTTTAATGGGTAAAATGATGTTGCCAACAAACATTGGATATGGTCTAGGAGCTGGATTTAGTTTTTTATTGCTCGCTATAAATTGGGGATTAATGCCAACTGTGATTACAAATTCCCTGTCTTTTTTGCTGGTGATTTTTTTATACAGAACGGCATTGAAAGGTGTAGCTGTAACGTCTGGTAAGGTTTTAAAAAAGCCAATATCTATAAAGGTGATAAAGTCTGCATTGGCAAATAAGTTTAGAAGATTGCTTATCATGGAGAATTTCCTGTTTTCTTTTCATAGGACTTTATTGAGTGTGTATGTTCCATTAATAGTTGTCATGTACTTTAAAAACTATAGTTGGCTATCACCGATGGCCTTTATTATTAATACAGTGGTTATTTCCTTATTTCAAGGGAAGGTAAACACCTGGGCCGCTGAAAATAGAAGGTATGATAGGCTATGGGTTATATCAGGCGTAATAATAGCAGCTTCATTCCTTGTCACGTCCGTAACAACCGTAATGCATATTGATACTCTCATCTTTATGGCTTTGTTAATGTTAATAGTCAGTCAAGTCTTAGCCGAGTTATTTAGCAGTGCTGCCTTAGCGATGTACATGGTGATTTATAGTCGTTCTGAATCCTTAACCACTGACTTGAGTGCTATAAATTTGGGGGGGACAGTTGCAGAACATTTTAGGCCCAACAATGTTTGGTAGCGCAGCAGTGTCATCTAACGGCCTCATATCCTTTCTTATGTTTACTCTAACCGCAGCGGTATCAGCACATGCGTATATGTATCGAGGGTTAAATAAAGAGGAGCTAAAAGATGAACTTTGATGGTGAAGATAAGAGATGGGACGAATACTACAAAAGAGAATGGAATGATAAACGTAAGCCATTGCCTATAGAGAAGATCATAAAGAAGGCTGTTCCTAAACAAAATGCAGGGCTTTATGTTGGACTTGGTACGGGCAGAAATGTTTTTCCTTTATTGAAAGAAGGCTGGAATGTGTATGCCTGTGATATTGCTCACACCAGTATAAAGAATGCCAAAGAAAATTATCCACAATATGCTACTCATTTTGACTATGGAAGCTACACTGAAGCCTTTCCCCATATAAAAGCATTTGATTATACGATTTGTAGTGAGGTCCTGGTCAATGGGAACTTTCCAAATGTCGTAGAAAGATTTCGACTTTTAAAAGACAGGCTCACCAAAGAGGGTTTCTTGATTTTTGAGCTTCCTGCGATAGGCACGGATATATGGCCTAATTGGAAAAGTTTGTCTATGTCAAAAAATGGCAGCTTAAAATTAAAATATAGGGCAGACGTACCTAATAAGCTATATTTGTCCTTTCAAGACATATGCCATTTATTGGAGAATGCCGGTTTTAAAATAGTATACGGGCCTAAACCCGTTAACTCTGAGAGGTCGAGGTACCCTGGCGGACTTATAAGAGACTGGTTAGGCATAGCTCAAAATGTTTCTTTAACATAGCAGTTGCTCAACAACATGCCAGTTTGTTGAAATGATCTTCATTAATTTCAACTATCAATTTATTCGCACTTTTTTGCTAGCCAATATTTTCATCGATGCCTGTCTCATTGGTGGTGTGATGATTTTACGCGGGAAGTGGCAATTCGCATTCGCATTGACGCCTTATCTTTTCATCGAGGCAGGAATTATTCTACTCGTGGCATGGCGGGCACAGCGCAGAGTTTTGGCAACGCTGGATCGCGGACTTTAAGAGCTAGCGCGCATTTAGTAACTGACAAGAGAGGAAAAAGGTACATGATTGAAGTGAAAGGACTTACGAAAAAGTTTGCCCAGCGAATGATCTTTGAAAATGTCAATTGTCAGCTGGTACAAGGTAAAAGCTATGCCATTATTGGTAAAAGTGGTACAGGGAAGACGACTTTTCTGAATATTCTCGGTGGTTTGGAAACCGCCACGGCAGGCACCGTTATGGTGGATGATCAGCCGGTTTCAACCAAAAATCTACCGCAACTGCGGCGGGATAAATTCGGCTTCATTTTTCAGAATTTTGGATTAGTCGATAAGGAGACTGTTGCCTATAATCTGAAAATCGGCTTAGCCAATCAGCGGCTTTCACGTCAAGAACAAACCGTCGCTATGAAAGAAGTTTTGCAGCAGTTGGGGTTGGCAAACGTTGACCTGAAGCAACGCATCTTTACACTTAGCGGCGGCGAGCAGCAGCGACTGGCCTTGGCGCGCTTATTGCTGAAGAAACCGACGATTATTTTCGCCGACGAACCCACCGGCTCACTGGATGCAGCCAATGCCGATGAAGTGACACAGCATCTACTTCATGACTTCGGCGATCAAGCAACGATCATCGTCGCCACGCATACAGCTGAGGTCTGGCGGCACTGCGATTACTTGATTCGAGTCGAAAATTATCGCGTCACCATTACTGAAAATATCGCTAAGGGAGAGAAGCTTGCATGAAAAAGGCCAAAATTTTGAGTGTTACAGTGGCAGCACTGGTCATGGTTGCGGTTGCCGGCATATTGCTGATTCACAACCGGTGGACGGATCGTGTCAATCCATTCGTACCTGAACAAACAAGTTACGCAAAAGTCCCACAAGGAAAACAGCGTTATCGCAATGTCGAGTTGTATACCGCAACGCAGACAAAGCCGACGCTGGTACTGAAAGAAATGACCGGCTATGATCCAGATGGGAAGTATGTAACGGTGAGGCACAAGGGACAGTATGTGAAGCGTGTGACTTATGTGTCAAAAGAGACTTTTGCTAAGAGGACGCAACAGTAATTAGTGACTTAAATACAGAGGAAGCTTTAAGGTCTAAACAAATGATTGACGTAGATTGAGTTGTTATGGAATAATATGGCTACTATTGGCAGACGCACAGCTTTACAAGAAAGAAGGTAGCAGCCATGGCAGTGATTGGGACGATTCTGATATTGCTGTTGGCAGTTCAGGCGTTGGTTATTGTTTTAGCGTTGATCGTTGCTGGGATACAAACGTTACTGTCTTTGTGGCCGTCCACTAAGATGAAGCGACTGCCGTATCACGTGCGTGCTGGTACAATGTTGGCTTCGCTTTTCAACGCTCTTTATAAGGTAGTCATACTTGGATCCGTTATTTGATCTAAGCAAAGTGGAGCTGAGGATGACACCGAAGACGTTAAAGATTGAAGATCTGATAGCTAAATATACGGTTCACCCTGAGGCAAAAGCGCAGTTTGATCAGGGTAAGGTTCGTTTAATGACCGCTTATCAATTTATGAAAGCACGCGAGGCCGGATTGTCGCAAAGAGATCTTGCAGCTGCAGCTGGTGTACCCCAAAGAGAGATTGCCCGAGTTGAGCTAGGCGAGCGCACAAGTCTTGATACTTTGAGCAAAATTGCAGTGGCGCTGGGTAAAACACTTGATGTGACTTTGGTAGATGACTAGACTACAAATTGGTCCATGCAGCGCGCATGGGCTTTTTTGCCGCATTTTTACGATTTATTTTTTGCCCTATATCTAATAATGACGCGGCGAACTCATGGGAAGTGATTAGCGAAGAAACACCAAGATAAATGCCCAAATGGTGATCGGAATCGGATGGCTTGCCGATCAAAATGTATGGTGCGGTATATGAAAATTTCTTAGCAGTAAAAATTATTATTGACACCCCCACAATGCCCGTTATACAATCAACCTCCGCGCTTTTAACCAAATAAATGAAGAGGTGATTCGATATGGTCGAGGTTCATTTTGAAACTGTTCCGCAAAGGCCGGATTCGGTGCTGGTTGTTCAATTTTTTAATGGCGGCATTATCTGGGTACATAATTCCAAACGCCAGTGGGAGCTGACCGGTGGCAAGTTGGAAGCCGGTGAAACCCTTGCCCAAGCGGCGGTGCGTGAGTCGTTTGAAGAATCCGGCGCTGTGATTAAGCCGAGCTCAATCGTGCCGTTGGGTTATTATGTGTTACCAACCGGACACGTCACAGCTGTCGTCCGCGCCGAGGTTGATCGACTGGAGGCGACTCCGGCGTCTTCTGAAACCGACGATCGAAAGTTGTCACTTGAACCGTTGCCTGATGCTGACAGATCGTTTCATGACGATGTTTACTGCCAGATTTTCCGCCATATCGGGTGGCCAGATGAGTAGCCGCCGTTACGGCTTACTGCTGAACGGCTCGTCGGTGGCGGTGATGGCGCTGACGCCGGTGATGAACAAATGGTCGATGTTCACGCTATCGCCACTGGCTGCGAGCTTTTATAATGCACTTATTTCATTGGTGTTGACGCTGATCACGATTGCGATGACCAAAACAAAAATGGTGTGGATTAAGCAGCCAGTTGTCTGGATTTTAGGACTGACGAATTGCCTTGGCATTTTCCTGCAATACCTGAGTCTCTTTTTCCTTGATCCGGTGAGCGTCGGGTTGATCGGACGGTTTTACATTGTCTTCGCCATTTTGCTGTCGGTGCTTATGCTGCATGAAAAATTCGACCGCCGCGAACTGGTGCCGATTCTGCTTTGCATTGCCGGTACCGCACTGGTATCTGACTTCTCAGAAAATGTGAACAACATCATTGGGCTTGTCTGTGCGTTTGGGTACACCTTCAGCTTCGCTTTGACGAATACGTTAGCCAAAAAAGCACTGACTCAGGTTGATGAGAAAATATTACTCTTATACAACCAAGGCACTGCCGTTGTTATTCTCGGATTGATACTGGCTGGAAGCGGCAAGCTCTCTTTTTCACCCAACATGGGCATGGGTGCCGTTGCCATCTCAGCGTTTTGTTCAGGCTTTCTCGGGTTATTACTGTTTTATCGCGGGCTAAAGTTTATCTCGTTTCGCGATGCCAATTTAATCCGAGCCCTTAACCCGATCTTTGTTCTGGTCTACTCGTTGCCATTTTTCACGATTCAAATCACTCCGGCGTTTCTGCTCGGCGGTGCCCTAATTGTGCTTTCGATTGTTTGGATGTCGCTGCCGGTTAAGAAGTCGCAAATTGACTAAAATAGTCATTCATAGTAAGCAATCTGTTCAGGCCTAAATGCAAGATCATTAAACGGCCAAAACATTTGTACGCATCTTGTGGGTTGATTATTTTATCGGGATCGCAGTGAGGTTCATCGAATTAAATTTAGCAAATGGAAATCTTTGCGATTATATAAATGACCTGCAATTCCCGGAAAGTTCGGCAATTGCAGGTCATTTTATGTAGGCTGGAATCCGTATATCGGATTCCAGTAAAGTTATCAAGCGATCTTAACATAGACCTTTTTACCCATAGCATGAGCAATTTCTGCTAATTTATTAAATGAGACGTTATCGCCTCGTTCAATTCGAGCAATCGTTGTCTGTGGTACACCGGCACGTTCTGCTAGGTCAGCTTGTGTGAGGCCTGCCGCTTCCCGTGCGTGGTAAAGTGCCAAGGCGGCCGCCGAGCGTTCCTTGTCTAGTGTATAAGCACTGGCAAATTCTGGGTTCTGGATTTCTTTTTTTAATAATTCATCAATTTTCATGGGTTGAATGCCGTTCCTTTCTGAAATCTATGGATTCTTTATATCATACTCGTGCATATGATATGTATGTATACCGATAGACTTTGACATCTCTTAACTATTCAAATAGGTCTGTTTTGAAGATTGGTGATTTGCATATATTCAAGTTACTTTTTTGTGGAGGTGTCACGCATTCAAAGCCAGTAGTGGATTCAGACAGAGAAAAGGCTAACAATAAGAAATTAGAAAATAATTACAAAATTAAATAATAATTGCATTCTCATTGACAAAAACTCTTGCGAGCGTAAAACCATAACTAACCTTAGTTCATCCGGCCCAACTCACGCTCAGGAGGAGTTTCAATGGACTCAGTCGTATGGCAAACACTAAAGAAGCATCGCGCAGCCTTTATCATCTTGGTGATCTTTACGATGATGAGCACAAGCCTGGTCACCGGCAATACATATCTCGAAGGCAAGTTGCTGGATAGTTTGGTGTATAGTCGCAATCCGCGCCTATTTGCGCTGTTCTTTGGCTTAATGCTGGGCTTTAGCATACTAAGGCTTGTTATTTCCTTTTTCACAAGTCATATTCAGATACTGACCAAACAAAAAACGGAACTTGAGTTAAATCGAAAAATTATTTTTCGACTGTTCACAAAAAATACGCTCAGCATCTTAAAATGGAGTCCGACAACCTTAAGCGCGCGGATCAATGATGATGTGACTGAAATTGTTTCATTTTTCTCCGACACAGTTGTCAGGTTGTGCAGTGTCATCGTGTCGACACTCACCATTACTGCTTATGTTCTTAGTGCGAATGCTGAAATTTTCACCATTATGGTTGTCTTTTTACCGGTTTATTTCCTTATTTACGTTGTTTTTCATCAGAAAATTTACCGTGTGAGTCTAGAAATAAAAGGCAAACAGAATGACTATTATTCGGCCAGAAACGATTTCATTGGCAGATATGTCGAGATTAAGGGCGCAGAAAATCTGCCTAGTGAGGTAGCGCGGCTCGATCAGGTGGGGCACAGTCTTTTTGAGACATTCACCAAAAGTTTTTGGATTCATTATTGGATGTCAACTTGGCAAATCGTCATGCAGTTGGCGTTTCAAACCCTTTTCTTTGTGATCGGCGGCTTGGCAGTCTTAAGAGGCAGTATCACCATCGGCTTTTTTGCGATTATTCTCCAGTACTTCGGGCAGTTACTCAATTCAGTCGATCAGATTTTTAGCATTGCTATTGGCGCTGAAGCATATCGGGCCTCACTTGCGCGGATGGAGCAAATTCTGAACATGGCGGACGATCAAACCGGGATGCAAGATGTTGCGCGGATTCACCGGATTGATGTTGATGCTTTTAACATTGAACGATTTGAGAGAAAATCCGATGCACAGGAACTTTTTTATTCGCGTGATCTATCTTGCTCGTTTAAGACACCGGGGTTATACGTTATTTCTGGGGACAATGGCGTTGGCAAGAGTACATTTGTCCGAACGATGACAGGGATTTACCAGCCAGAGTTGAAGGGCAACATTTCAATTAATGGCATCAAGATGAAGCAAATCGATATGCGGGCATTGCGGAAAAAGGAGATCGGCTTTTCCTTTCAAGATGTCCCGTCTCCGCATATGACGGTTCGCGAATACTTAGCCGGCATGACTCAAAACGACCCTTTATCAATGGTCAAAAGGTCACCGCTTTTTGCAAAAGTGTATGATTCGGACGTGTTTAATCTCCGGAATATTTATGATGAGAAGGTCGATGTGCTATCGAGCGGCGAGTTGCAGTTAGTGCGTCTTTTAGCGGCATTTGGCAAAGAAAATGCGTCCATGTACATCTTGGATGAACCGACTGCCAACATCTATCCGGAGATCCGAGCGGCGGTGATTGGGTTACTCAAAGAACTCGCAAAAAGTAAATTAGTCATTGCGATTACCCATGATGATCATTTGCTTCATGTTGGTACGCCGATTGTGATGCAGTGAGGGTTATGTGAGCTGCATTTGTGGCTAAACTTTCAGCTGATGAATTCCGACGAAGCCCGGCATTGGCATTAAGGCAGTATCTTTTAGCGAGGGTGTCGTTTTTTGAGTACAAAAAAATCCGCGCAGCTTACGGTCTACGCGGATTGGTGATGATTCATGAACAATTCGACAAGATTATTCTAACATGGGTTCATCTAAAAAGCATATTTGTATAGAAACTCGTGACAAAGCCCAGATGGCCGATGCACTCGAAAACGCGTTCGCAGTCGCAGAAATCTACGTGTAAGGACCTTGGTCGCAATGGCCTAAGCCCGGGCCATCACGCCCAAGGCCACTTACACTCCGGTTCCTAACCGCGCCAGTTCACGCTCTGACCCTCTTTCCAGAATCCGCTTGCACAGTATGGTAGAATAGCTAAAGAAATCCTTAAGTATCTGCGCCAAGTGAAAGCGAGTTTTTCTATATGAAGAAATTGTTTGAACGGATTCGTATGCCGGAGTTTTTGGAAGACATGCGGATGCGGTATGCAGCAATTGCGATGGTGGTTCTTGCGGTCATCGGCATTTTGATCGGAGCTTTGATCCGCCCGTGGCTGGCTTTGTTGATGCTGTTGATTTTAATCAGTCTTGTGGCGACGATTTTTTATGCCCTTGAGACCATTGCCAAGAATACGAATCAGTATATTTCGGATCTTAGTTATCGGATTAAGCGCGGGGAACAAGAAGCGCTGATTAAAATGCCGATCGGGATCATGATTTATGATGAGGATCTGAATATTGAGTGGACGAATCCGTTTCTCCAGAAGTATTTTGGCGATACGGATGTGCTGGGGCAGCCACTGGAAAAAGTAGATGCCGAGCTGGCCGAGCTGATTCGCAGTCACGAGGACACTAATGAAACCAAAATGGTGACTTGGGGCCAGCATCAGTTTGAGATTATCGTGCAAAAGAGCATAGGCGTTGTCTATCTGATGGATGTCACACGTTATGCTGAAATTGAAGAGCGCGCCGAAGATGAAAAGATTGCTATCGGGCAGATTTTCATTGATAACTATGATGAAATCACCCAGACGATGGATGATCAGGTTGTCACGAATTTGAATAGTTATGTCACCAACCAGTTGACAGATTGGGCTAACCAATTTGGCATGTTTTTGAAGCGGATCGACAACGATCGCTTTTTCTTACTGGCTTACGCTAAATCGCTAAAGGATGTTGAACGGGATAAGTTCAAGATTCTGGATGTGATTCGGGAAGAAACCTCTAAGCAGAACTATCCATTAACCCTGTCTGTCGGGATTGCTTATGGTGATGAAGATTTAGCCCAACTTGCGGTCACATCGCAGAGCAACCTGGACTTGGCGCTGGGTCGTGGCGGCGATCAGGTTGTGGTTCGGGCTAAAGGTCATGAAGCCCGATTCTATGGCGGTAAAACCAATCCCATGGAGAAGCGGACTCGGGTACGAGCACGCATGGTCGCGCAAGCCTTGCAGGAATTGTTTAAGCAAACCGATAAAGTCTTTGTCGTTGGCCATAAACGGCCGGATATGGATGCCGTCGGGGCAGCGATGGGGATTCGGCGCATTGCTCAGATGAATGGCAAGGAATGTTACATTGTCATCGACCCCGACCACTTGCATTCTGACGTGGAACGGCTGATGGGGCAAGTTGGTCAGGATCCGGAAGTGGCCAATGCCATTGTGACCCCGGAAGCGGCGTTGTCACAGGCAACGGATCAGAGTCTCTTGATTTTGGTTGACCACAGTAAGCCGTCGATTTCAGCCGCGCCTGAGTTGTACAAACGGTTGGCGGCACGAACCGTGATTATTGATCACCATCGCCGCGGGGAAGAGTTCCCGGACAATCCGATGCTGGTTTACATCGAACCATATGCCAGCTCGACGTGTGAGCTGATTGCCGAAATGTTTGAATATCAGCCGACAAATGTTCCAAGCCTGGATAAGCTTGAAGCAACGGCGATGTTAGCTGGGATTACCGTGGATACGAAGTCGTTCAGCTTGCGGACCGGCACGCGGACGTTTGACGCTGCCAGTTATCTGCGTTCCATGGGTGCTGACGGGATGTTGGCGCAGAACCTGTTGAAAGAAAATATCGACAGCTTCATCCAACGCAACCATTTGATTGACACAATTGAAATGATTGCCCCAAATATGGCACTATGTACTGGGGAAGAAGATAAGCGCTATGATCCGGTGATTGCTGCCCAAGCGGCTGATACCATGCTGTCGTTGAATGGTGTCGATGCGAGTTTTGTCATTACCAAACGGCCCAGCGGTGATATCGGTATTTCCGCCCGCTCGACCGGGGATGTGAATGTGCAGGTCATCATGGAAGCCATGGGCGGCGGCGGCCATTTAAGCAATGCGGCCACCCAGATCAAGGGCAAAACTATCGCCGAAGTTCGCACCGACTTACTTGCTCAGATCAAAAAAGCAGACGAAGACGCGTGACGCAATCGTCATAACGCGTTCACCAGCCCAGAAACCTGCGTGTAAGGACCTCAGTCGCAATGGTCAAGGTCGGGCCATCACGCCTGAGGCCACTTACACACCGGTTTCTAACCGGGCTGGCTCACGCTCGACCATAACGCGTTCGCCGGCGCAGGGGTCTGCGTGTAAGGACCTTGGTCGCAATGGCCTAAGACCGGGCCATCACGCCCAAGGCCGCTTACACTCCGACCCCTAAGCGCGCCGGCTCACGCTCAACCATAGAAAGCAGGGATTTTAAATGAAAGTCATCTTTACACAAGACGTTCGTGGTAAGGGTAATCGCGGTCAGGTGAAGGAAGTACCTGACGGCTATGCCGAGAACTTTTTGATTCGCAAGGGTTTGGCTAAGGCGGCCACTCCGCAAGCCATGAGTGCTTTGCGCGGGCAACAGCGGCTTGAAGAGAAAAAAGAAGCTGAGAAGAAGGCTGAGGCTGAAGCGCTTAAAGCCAAGATTGAAGACGACAAGACAGTTGTGCAGATTCAAGCCAAGGCCGGTGAAGATTCCCGGTTGTTCGGTTCGATTCCTAGCAAGCAGATCGCCACGGCGTTGGATCGGCAATATCAGATTAAAGTCGATAAGCGTAAGATCGATTTGAAGCAGCCGATTCGTTCGCTAGGCTTTACCAACGTCCCGGTTAACCTGTTCCCCGGTATCGATGCGCGGATTCGGGTTCACGTGCTTGAGCAGAAGTAGAAAAGGGCCTGTAGATCAGGTTCTAATTAAATAAGTGACAATCAATATGAAAATCGTGCGTTGAAAGTTTAGAGAGCCTGTCTCCCGACTTTTAGCGTGCGTTTTTGAATGCTTCGGAGGTTATGCGTGACAATAGTGGCGAAAAGCGCATAAGGACAGGCTTTTCCAGCATAAAATCAGCAATGTTACGTTAAGCGGGAACGCTTGTTTTGGTCAGCGGTTTAACGTAGACTGTTAAGGATAAGTGCTATCACTTTGCAATAACGAACGTCGAAGTGTTGCATAAGTTCCATGATCGAACAGAAGGAGGACGCGCATGGATAATCAGTTAATTGAACAGCAACCGCCGCATAGTGATGAAGCGGAACGTGCCGTCCTTGGCGGAATTTTTCTGAATGCCGACACATTGCCGGATGCCCAGGAATACGTGACGGCAGATGACTTCTATAAAAAGGCACATCGGCTTTTGTTCCAGGCGATGACGGACTTACAGGACAACGGGACTGCCATTGATACGGTCACTGTAACGGACTATCTGGACAATCACAACCAGTTGGATGACATCGGTGGTGCCGGTTATATTACCGATTTGGTGGCATCAACGCCAATCGCCAGTAACGTGGTTTATTACGCTAAAATTGTGCAGCAAAAGAGCACCTTACGTAAGCTGATTAACACAGCGCAAAATATTGCCAGCCGCAGTTATACCGAGCAAGACGATGTTGAAGGTCTGGTTGAAGATGCCGAACGCCAGATCATGGATGTTTCCGAGAATCGTAACCAAGCCGGATTTAAGCAAATTAAAGATGTTTTGAATCAAGCGATGGCGCAAATCGATCAGCTGTATCAAAATGATCAGACGATTACCGGTTTGCCGACCGGATTCCGCGACCTCGATAAAATCACGACCGGGCTGCATGAAGATGAAATGATTATTTTAGCTGCGCGTCCGGCTGTCGGGAAGACGGCGTTTGCGCTGAATATTGCGCAAAATGTCGGCACCAAAACCGATAAAAGTGTCGCGATTTTCAGTTTGGAAATGGGCGCGGAACAGCTGGTTAACCGGATGTTGTGTTCAGAAGGCAGTATTGATGCCAATCATCTGCGCACCGGCCAATTGAATGAAGAAGAATGGCAGAATCTGATTATTGCCATGGGCAGTTTGAGTAAAGCAAAAATTTATATGGATGATACACCCGGTATCCGGATGGCCGAGATTCGGGCTAAATGCCGGCGACTGGCGCGTGAACAAGGCGACCTGGGGCTTATCATCATTGATTATCTCCAGCTAATTGAAGGTTCTGGCCAGGAAAACCGGCAACAGGAAGTCAGCGCCGTGTCGCGGCAACTCAAGAAGCTGGCAAAAGAATTACACGTGCCGGTCATCGCTTTGTCACAGTTGAGTCGTGGCGTGGAACAGCGGCAAGACAAGCGCCCGGTTTTGAGTGATATTCGTGAATCCGGCTCAATTGAACAGGATGCCGATATTGTTGCTTTCTTGTATCGAGACGATTATTATCGCGATGCGGAAGGCGATGACGATGATGACCAAGGCGGCAGTGACGACGGGGATGATAATGTCGGTGAAGTCGAAGTCATCATTGAGAAGAACCGTTCCGGCCCCCGTGGCACCGTGAAGTTGTTATTCGTCAAATCGTACAATAAATTCACAAATATTGCCTATAATGGACCAGATCAGTAAGCTTTTTGAAAAATGACGTACCAAAATGAGTGACGCAAAATAATGTGTTCGTCAGTCTAGAAACCGGGCTGGCTCATGCTCAACTATAACGCGTTCGCCGGCGCAGGAGTCTGCGTGTAAGGACCTTGGTCGCAATGGCCTAAGACCGGGCCATCACGCCCAAGGCCGCTTACACTCCGACTCCTAAGCGCGCCGGCTCACGCTCAACCATAACGCGTTCGCCAGCCCAGAAACCTGCGTGTAAGGACCTTGGTCGCAATGGCCAAAGACCGGCCATCACGCCCAAGGCCGCTTACACTCCGGTTTCTAACCGGGCTGGCTCACGCTCAAAATAAGAAAGTGAGGGATGCCGCATGGATGCCATTTTAATGAGTTTGATGACAGCGCTCAATGAACACCTGCTGATCAATGTTTACCAGCGTGATACCGATGTTTTTTACACTGGGTATGTGCAGGTTTTGGGTCATGATGCGGTTGTTCTGGGAACCTATAATGATTCGGGCATTGCTGATGGCTGCGCTTTGATTGCCTTTTCAGCGATTGACCAAGTGGAATTTGCCGGCGACGATCTGGATAACATGAATTTTCGGATCGGGTTGGCGCAGTCGGAGCATTTTTTGACGCTTCAAGGTAAAGAAAAGCCGTTTCAATTTGATGCGACTGAGAGCCTGATTTGGCAATTAGCCAAGCAGGCGCAGGCTAGCGAGCAAATGATCATGGTCGTGGTGGCGGATGACGATGCCTATCTTGAAGGTCGGGTCACGGCGGTCGCCGAAGATCGTTTCAGTATGGCCATTTTCAATAAGTTCAATTACACAGATGTTCGGGCGTTGCAAGTCGACTTCTCGGATATTCTGGTCATGGAATTTCATGGCTTAGACCTCAAGTTGGAAACCGAGCTAGTGCGGCACCGCGATCAACTACAGCATGTGCCAACGAAGCTGTTTCAAAATGACGGGCAGCTTGAGGGCGTCTTTCAGAATGCACTGGCGGAGAATCGATTGATTTCGGTTGTGCCAAAAGGGCCGGAAGACCAGTTCTTTGTTGGCCGGGTTAAAGCGGTCAATGATCGGGTCGTGGTGCTGAGTCTGAAGGACATGGCCGGGCAGTTTGGCGGCTATATTCTCATGACACTGCCAAGCATTCAAAATGTGGCGACTGCTTCGGATTACCTGCAGACGATCAGCTTTTATGAACAGTGGGATCAAACGCACCATTTCAGTCAGCAACCGGTCCTAAATGCTGATCGGGAGTTTGATCCGAACGATAATCTGGTTAAGGCGATTATTTCCGAAGCAGCCGGCTTTGAACGGGTTGTCCGGATCAAGGTTGCGGATAGCGACGAGCATTTCCTCGGCTATCCGGAACATGTTGATGAAACTGATTTTGACTTGAAATTGGTGGGTCAAGACAGCGGGGAAACGGTGCGCATTCGCTACGGCCAAATTCGTGAGATTGCATTTGGCCACATTTTCGCGTACTTGCAAGAAGCTCAGTTGAAAAACGCGGATCGTTAGTAGGTATTTCGAGAATTCACAAAAAAGAGCTAGGTGTCGTGCCAAACTGCGCGATCTCCGGCCAGATGGGGCTGGAACGTGGTGGGCACGACTTTGAGCCTCAGCAAACCCGGCTGAGTCTCAAAGTTCGGCCTTGTTGTAGGCGGGGCAAAGGGCGCCCCACCAACAACAATGTCACCACTGAGCCCCATCTGGCCTCCGATTGCTCCGCCTTGGCACTAGAGTCTTTCTCAGTCCGAAAATTTTTAAGCAAAACAAAAGCGCACTTACCATAACGACGGTGAAAGTGCGCTTTTATATTGCAACTATGAGGCTACTTACTAGTCACCGTAAAGACCTCATCCCCCGCCGCGACAGCCTGATCCGTGAAGGCTGTCAGGGAGGCGACGTGATCCATGTTGGTGATGATGGTCATCACGGTGGTTCCTTTGCCGGCTGCCTTGACTGCCGCTAAGTCCATGGTGGCAATTGGCTGACCGGCCTTGACGGTATCCTGGTCGTTGACCTCAATTGAGAACGGTGCGCCGTCAAGCTCAACGGTGTCTAGGCCCATGTGTACCAAAATTTCCAGTCCGGTGGCCGTGGTCATTGTCCAGGCATGCTTGGTTGGCATGACACTGACAATCGTGCCATCCACTGGGGCGACAATTGTCCCACTGGTCGGCTCGACTGCAAAACCGTCGCCCACCATTTTTTGGGAGAAAACGTCATCGGCAACTTCGGATAGATCCTTCAGCTGCCCTGTAGCTGGGGCGACAAAGTTGATCGCTCCGGTTTGAACGGTTGCTGTTTCGGCTTCCTGATCAGCAGTTGGTTGTTCTGGGCTAGGAGCCTCTTCTTGCGAGGCCGTTTCGTCAATGACCGTGCCATCAGCTGCCGTTGCGACCATGGCACTTTTTGGAACGCCAAAGAAGTAGGTGGCCACAAATCCGCCAGCGTAAGAAGCGAGTAAACCAAAGACATACGCCATCCATTGGTGGTTGGCAATCAGCGGGATGAGCGCTGCACCGGAAGGACCGATGGTGATAGCGCCGACGTGGCCAAAAGCACCGACAACTGCGCCGCCAATGCCACCACCGATACAAGCGGTGATGAACGGCCGGCCAAGTGGCAAGCTCACGCCGTAAATCAGCGGTTCGCCGACACCGAGAATGCCGACCGGTAAGGCGCCTTTGATGAGACGGGTCAATTGCTTGTTCTTGCGGCACTTAATCCACAAAGCCAAAGCGGCACCGACTTGGCCGCCGCCAGCCATGGCAAGGATCGGCAACAACGCCGTGAAGCCGGTATTTTTGATCATTTCCAGATGAATCGGTGTGAGAATCTGATGCAATCCCAACATGACCATTGGCAGGAATGCCAGTCCCAAAACAAAGCCAGAGAAGGCACCGCCGACTTGGAGAATCCAGTTGATGGAGCCGACGAGTGAATTAGACACCCATCCGGCAAGCGGCATGATGAAGAAGATTGTCAGCACACCGATGGACAGCAAGCATAACATCGGTGTGAAAATGATATCGATAGAATCAGGAATCACGCGGTGCAGTTGGCCTTCAACGAGCGCAAGCAGCCAAACAGCGAAGATGACGCCGATGATCCCGCCTTGCCCAGCCAATAACGGTTGATGGGTGAAAATATTGTTAATCGTCACTGGCGCCACCACGCCTGGCAGGTAAATCAGTCCGCCGATAATCCCACCAAGACCGGGAGTTGCGCGAAATTCGGTTGCCGCATTGATGCCGACATAGATGTTCAGGAAGGTGAACAGACCGCCGTTGATAACTTTTAGAACGGTAATGAATTGGGTCCAGTCTTTTGGCAGCTGGCCGGCAGCTAGCATGTTTGCTAAAATGCCGGCAATCCCGGAAATCAAGCCAGCGCCGACAAACGCCGGGATTAATGGGATGAAAATGGCCGAAATGTGTTTCAGAGCAGTGCGCCACCAGGTTTGTTTCAGTGAGGCTTTGTGGGCAGCGTGGACCTCGGCTGCCTTGGCTTCGACAGCGGATTTGTTGTCTAGATGGCCATTTCCGGCAACAGCGCTGTCCGGGAATGGATCACCCAAGCCGACACCGACTTTAGCGACCATTGCTTGGGCGACTTTGTTGACCGTTCCGGGACCAACGATGACTTGCAGTGTTTCTTCTTCAACGACGCCGAGAACGCCGGGCACCTTTTTCAGGCCAGCCACGTTGACTTTGGTGTTGTCTTTGATGGTCATCCGCACACGCGTCATACAGTGGATCAGTTTTGCGACGTTTTGTGTGCCGCCGACTTGTGCGTAGATGCCGTCCCCCATGATTTGATATTTATCTTGCCCCATTTTATACTTCCTCCTCCTGACTTAGTGCAACGGCTTTGCTGATGAAGCCGTTTGCACGATTGAGTAATGTTTGTGCGATGGTGCTGGGTTGGTCGGTCAAGATCATGACAATTGCTAATTTAACGTGCCGATTGGCTGCCTCAAAGGCCTTTGCTGCAGTTGCCGCATCACAACCGGTCGCTTGTTGAATGATGCGCTGGCTGCGGACAACCAACTTTTTGTTCGTTGGCTGGACATCGACCATGAGATTCTTGTAAACTTTGCCAATCCCGACCATGGCACCGGTTGAGAGCATGTTTAAAACGAGTTTTTGCGCCGTGCCGGCCTTGAGTCGGGTCGAACCGGTGAGTACTTCCGGACCGGCGGGAACTTCAATGGCGATTTCGGCATGCCGGCTGATTTCTGCGCCGGCATTGCAAGCTAGACTAATCGTTGCGGCGCCGACAGATTGGGCGTAGTCGAGTCCGCCGATCACGTACGGCGTCCGCCCGCTTGCCGCGATGCCGACAACGACATCGTTGGCGGTCAACTTGCGGTCTTCCAGATCCGTTTTGCCAAGCGCCGGTGAGTCTTCGGCTCCTTCAACAGCAACGGTCATGGCTTTCATCCCGCCGGCAATCAGCCCTTGCACCATTTCCGGTGATACGCCAAAGGTTGGTACACATTCGGCAGCATCCAAAACGCCTAGTCGGCCACTGGTGCCTGCGCCGATGTAAAATAAACGGCCATTTTGTTTAAAAGCGGCGGTGATCGTTTGAATTGCCGCTTCAATGGCTGGCAACGCCTGATGAACGCTTGGGGCAACGGTTTGGTCTTCGGCGTTCATCACCGTCGCGAATTCGTGGACGCTCATGGTGTCCAGGTGCATGGTGCGTTGATTACGGGTTTCGGTGGTCATTTGGTCTAAATTGATTGATAAAGTCATCATTTTTCCTCTTTCATTTTTCGTTTTGGCCATTACTGCTTGAAGCGGAGCGCTTGGTGCGGACCAATATGATCAAGCAAAGGCAACGCTGCCGGTGCGACGTGACCGATCACATTGACTTTCGGATCGGCCGGTAAGTCGCAGCGGGTTATTTGGAGTTCGCCAGCGTATCTGCCATAGCGGGTGTTATCAAGGGTAATGCTGCCGCGCGGACGTTCAACGGTGCGATGCGGCTCCGGGGCGGCGAAAATATGCTCAAGGCGGGCTTCTGCCAGTCGCACGACTTGCTGGGCGACATCCGGGCGATTATGCCAGGTCAAATGATATAAGCGCTCATCAGCGGCTTCGGTTTGAATCAAAAGTACCTGGTCGCTCGTATAGGCCTGAAAAGCAGCGATGCTACGCGGGCTGAGTTGCGGGTCGCCGATGTAAACATGGTCAGTTGCCAATTGCTTGAGGTCCAGATAAGCGGCTAGTGGTAGTAAACCGCGATGAGGCTCAAGTGTTGGCAAGCCGGCAAAAAGGGGACCTCGTTGCTGAGCATCGCCAGGAATAAAGGCCATGGTTTTAAAGCCGAGTGTGTGCAACCAGTGATTTTTTTGTTGGAACCAACATGGATCCAAGCCGGTTTCCGGTCGGGGATAGAAATTGTGCCACGCCTCGATATGCCTGAGATTAGCCTTGGCATTGGCCAACTGATCAATGGTTTCGGACGAAAGGGTGCTGGCATTGAGCGCAACCCCCATCGTGTGCGACAGTGCTGCGACCGTGGTCATGTCAATGCCGTCGTCAATGCGCACGCCGTCTAGTTGTAAGGCTTCGATGCCAGAACAGTCCCGCGGCGTAATCCCCAGTCGCTTCAAACTAGCCAGGGAAATGTCTGCCACAACTGCCAAACCTAATTGGTGACAGCTCGTGATTAAGTGGTTTAAACGTTGTCGTAAAGTTTTTGGATCATCTTCCGGTAACTGCAAAGATGTGAATACCCCGGTGAAGCCTGCTTGCTGCATCTGTTTGAGATAAGCTGTTTGTTGTTCATCAGCCGGTTCACTGAGATAGCATGAAAACCCGATCATCCTTATTCCTCCATAAGTTGTGTCATCGCCTGATACTGGTGATGAAGTGACAACCAACAACGAAAGGTGAAAGCCCTTTCGAGATTAAAGATAACCGATTTATCTGATGATTTCAACACATTTCTATTTTTTTTGAAATAAAGTTTCAAAGATGACTAAAAAATAACGCATCGACGACCGATGCGTTCAGGGTGAAACTCGCTTGTTGTTATTTGAAACCGTGACGCATGAATTCTTTGTATGTTGTTACCAGCGCCTTTGAGTCATCGGTTTGTTTTTTGGAGGTGTCGTAATAACGGCTGACGTAGGCGTAATATAAAATATCAATTAACATAAACTGCGCATGCAAGGACTGCGTTGCCGCAAATCGATTAGGCGCTTCCATCGGCTGGGACGTTTGAATCACGATATCGGCATAATGCGCGAGTGAGTTGTTGCCGAGTTTGGTCGTGGCAATCACCGGCAGTCCGGCTTTTTTAGCCAGTTTAGCGCCTAAGACCGCTTCCGGTGATTCACCGGAGTTTGAAATAAACCAGGTAAGAGTACGCTTAGGATCGGCTGTGGCAGCGACCGGTAGAAACAGGTTCAAGTCATCGCTGAAATGGCAGGCGTAACCGAGGCGCCCCCATTTTTGCGCAATATTTTGCGCGGAAAGATACGAGGCGCCAACGCCGAATAGCAACATCTGCCGACTATGGTGAATCAGATCGGTGATCGTTTGCACTGTAGCTTCGTCAACTTGATCAACCGTTTCGCTTAAAGAGCGCTCGGCATTGGTGCGCAATTTGGTTTTAATGGTAGTCAGACTTTCATCCTTTTGAATTTCCTGATAATCCAGCTCACTAGCCTCACCATTTAAATCAGCGGCCAGCTGCATTTTTAATTCGTTATAGCCGGCAAACTGCAATCGCTGGGCGGCCCGACTGACTGTGGCAGGACTGGCACCGGCAGCTTTGGCAAGTTCATAAACACTCATCGTCAGGACGTCTTGCGCGTGGGTTAACACGTAGTCCACGATTTTCTTTTCGGCTTCTGAAAGTTCACCGCGCGTACTTTGGTAATTACCTTCAACACTCATAATTGCTCCTCCTTCTAAGCACGGCGCGACACAGTCTAAAAGGAAAATATTGATCCATACTGATTGATAGACAGTACTAGACTCGGTCCGTGCACGACGAAAAAACGTACAGGTTCGTACAGATTTTGCTATCCTCAAGTCATCATGCCATGAATGACCAAGATTGCCAATGTTTTGATCAGAAATCCAGGATGCCAGATTTTTGCCGGGTGTCAAGTCTGACAAAATTTTATTTTCGGATTCAGCTGAATAAATGCTGCCATTCGATATAATTGTTCGTATTTTTAAAGATAAGAAAGGAAATAAAAGGATAAAGTTCGTATTTTACTTGTCTTCCCTCACCGATCCTGTTAGACTACGAAATGGCGGGCGAATCCCGCACTAATCCGTGAGGAGCGATCGATAAATGGGAACTGTAGTTATTGTCGGCACACAGTGGGGCGACGAAGGTAAAGGGAAGATTACCGATTTCCTGAGCCAAGGCGCCAAGGTGGTAAGCCGTTACCAAGGTGGCGACAACGCTGGCCACACGATTCATGCTAACGGCCAGGTTTACAAACTGCGCTTGATTCCATCAGGTGTTCTTTATCCGCATCAACTATCTGTGATCGGTAACGGTGTTGTCGTCAACCCTAAGAGTCTGGTCGGCGAACTGGCCCGTCTTGCTGAGCAAGGGGTGACAGGTGAGAACTTACGGATCTCGGATCGCGCCCATGTTATTTTGCCTTACCATATCAAACTTGATAAATTACAAGAAGCTGCCAAGGGTGCTGACAAAATTGGCACTACCAATCGCGGCATCGGACCGGCCTATATGGACAAAGCGGCCCGTGTCGGGATTCGGATGGCGGATCTGCTTGATAAAGAGATTTTTGAAGAACGATTGAAGGCTAACCTGAAGGCCAAAAATGAAGAATTCGTCAAAGTCTATGACAGCACACCAATGGCATTTGATGATATTTTTGAGGAATATTACAACTACGGCCAGCAACTAAAGCAATATGTTTGCGACACGTCAATTGTCTTGAACGATGCGATTGATAAAGGTGAACATGTTCTTTTTGAAGGTGCGCAAGGCATCATGCTGGATATTGACCAAGGGACGTATCCGTTTGTGACGTCATCGAACCCTGCTGGCGGGGTGACCGTGGGTGCCGGTGTTGGGGCCTCCAAGATCGATCGGGTGGTCGGCGTTGCCAAGGCGTACACATCACGGGTCGGCGATGGGCCATTCCCGACTGAATTACTGGATGACACTGGCGACTTTATTCGCAATGCCGGTCATGAGTTCGGTACGGTTACCGGCCGGCCGCGGCGGATTGGCTGGTTTGACGCTGTTGTGGTGCGCCACTCACGCCGGGTTGCGGGCATTACTGATTTGTGCCTGAATTCGATTGATGTTCTGACGGGTTTGGACACGGTCAAAATTTGTGTGGCTTACGAACGCGATGGTGAACGGATCGAGAACTATCCGGCGTCGCTGAAGTTCCTGAGTGAATGCAAGCCGGTTTATGAAGAGTTGCCTGGCTGGAAGGAAGACATTACCCACGCCAAAACGTTGGCGGATCTGCCGGAAAATGCGCGGCATTATGTTGAGCGGATTACCGAATTGCTTGGCGTTGATCTGTTGACCTTCTCCGTTGGCCCGGATCGTGATCAGACAAATGTGATTGCGAATGTTTGGGATAAGGTTAAGTAAACGAAAATACTTTGAGGTCGTGCCAAACTACGCAATCTCCGGCCAGCTGGGGCTGGAACGCTGTGGGCACGACTTTGAACCCGCAAAAACCGCGGTTTCAAAGCTCGGCCTTGTTGTAGGCGGGGCAAAGACCGCCCCACCAACAACAATTTCACAGCTGAGCCCCATCTGGCCTCCGATTGCTCCGCCTTGGCACTAGGGTTTTAAAGTATTGGCGAATCACCTATACGAAAACGAAGGACGAATGAACTTTCATCTGCATGTGCGATGAAAGTTCATTCGCCCTTTTTATATGCTCTTGCGCAGCCTTTCGAATCACCCGAAAATTCCAATTGACATCAATGCCAGAAGCCGGTATATTCAAAGTAACATATGAACGAATGCTCATATGAACATAAAATATAAAGGTGGTTATGGTTCGATATGACGAAAGCGATTGGCTTGTATTTATTTGGTGTTATTGCTTTTATCGGCGGTTTATGGATAAGTCAGCCTCTGCCGCGGGCAACACTGCTTATTTTGGCTGCAGTGGTTGCCGGTTATCACGTCATTGCGGAAGGCGTGGTTGAAACGATTCAGGCTTCAAAAGCGCAGCATCGTTTTTCGCCGAATATCCATATTCTCATGGCTTTGGCTGCGATCGGGGCGATTGCGATTGGCAGTTTTGAGGAAGCGGCGATGCTGATTCTGATTTTTGCCGGCGCCCATTTTCTTGAGGAATATGTGGAGAATAAAAGCCGCAAAGAGATTACCGCACTTTTGGCAATGGCACCACTTGAGGCCCGACGCTATGGACATGATGGCGAGTTTGAAGTTGTGCCAGTTGCTGAACTTGAAATTGGCGATCGCCTGCAGATCCTTAACGGGGCCCAGGTGCCGACAGACGGCGTGATTGTTGCCGGAACGGCGAGTCTCGATGAATCGGCGATCAGCGGCGAAAGTATTCCGCGCGAGAAACAGGTCGGCGATGAGGTGTTTGGTGGGACGATTAACGGCCAATCAACGTTTGACATGCGTGTGACGAAGAAAAGCGACGAAACAGTCTTCGCCAAAATTATCCAAATGGTTCAGGCGGCGCAACAGTCGCCGACTAAAATGGCGAGTGTCATTCAGCGGTTCGAGCCAATTTACGTCAAAGCAGTCTTGGTGGCACTGCCGATTGTTTTCTTAGCGGGGCCGTTCTTGCTGCATTGGTCGTGGATGACCAGTGTTTATCGAACCATCGTTTTCCTGGTGGCGGTGTCGCCATGTGCTTTGGCAGCCAGCGCTGTCCCGGCAACGCTATCGGGCATCTCGAACTTGGCCCGTCATGGGGTACTTTTCAAAGGTGGCAGCTATCTGGCGAATTTAACCCAGCTTAAAGCGATTGCGTTTGATAAAACCGGAACGTTGACAGAAGGCCGGCCGATGGTGACCAACAGTGAGTTTGCGCCGCATGTGGATCAGGCGGCGTTGACGGGGATCATCACCGCGATGGAGAAACAAAGTAACCACCCGCTGGCGACGGCGATTGTGGCGCATTTTCCGGCAAGTGATTTGGTGCTTGAGTCCGTGCGCAATGAAGTCGGCAAAGGGCTGACCGCCGAGTATCAAGGGCACACTTACACGATCGGCAAGCCGCAGCGGTTCACGCATGTCGATCCGACTTATCGGCAGCGCGCCAAGGTACTGGGTCAGCAAGGGAAAACCGTAGTCTTGGTGGCCATTGATCAGGAAGTCGTTGGCTTGATTGCCTTAATGGATCAGGCTAAAAGCAGTGCCAAAGCTGCAATTGCTTACTTGAAGCAGCATGACATTCAGCCGGTGATGATTACCGGGGATGGCAAGCAAACCGGCGAGGCAGTGGCAGCCGATTTGGGCATCGAACAAGTTGTGACCGATGTGATGCCAGCGCAAAAAGTTTCCATCGTTAAACAGCTACAGGAAAAAATGCGACCGGTCGCGATGGTCGGCGACGGCGTGAATGATGCGCCAGCGTTGGCGAATGCCGAAGTGGGTATCGCCATGGGCTCCGGTACGGACGTGGCCATTGACGTGGCCGATGTGGTGTTGGTAAAGAATGATCTGTCCCGCTTGGCCTTTGCCCACCGCTTGTCCGCCAAAATGAACCGGATTGTGATTGAAAACCTGCTATTCTCAATGGCAGTCGTGGTGATGTTGGTCACTTTGAACGTGTTGCAACTCACTAACATTGCCTGGGGCGTTGTTTTCCATGAAGGCAGTACCTTGGTTGTGATTTTAAACGGGTTGCGCTTATTGTTGCCACAGAAACCTTAAGGCAAAAACCGCCTTCGATGCAAAAGTCTGCTAAAATGGCCTTAAGTATCGTAAGGAGCCATGCAGATGACAACCAATGATGTTCATACAACTGCCGCCAGCGACAGTGACATTCCCGACGATGAGGGCTTACGTGATATCCTCGAAGTCTTTAAAACCATGAGTGACCCTACCCGGATGCGGATTATTTTGGCCATTGCCAAGGGACCCATCACTGTCAACGAGCTTGCGGCCATGTTAGATCTTGGCCAATCCACCGTGTCGCACCAGCTGCGAATTTTGAAACAGACGCGCCTCGTTGTGGGAGACCGCTCGGGCAAGCAGATTTATTACCACCTGGTCGATGACCATGTTTTGGAGATTTATGAGCTGACTAAGGCGCATATAGAAGAGAAGCAGCATGGGCAGTAGAATTGTCATGCCGGAAAATCGGCGTATATTATTGCTGAAAAGGAATGACCAAGCAGACTCGATTGTGACGAGCTTACTTGGGCTTTTTTATACTCGGAACTCGTTGAGAGAAATTAAAAGTTCTTTACACTTTATTTATTTAATGATAATGTCATTAAATTAACGTGAGCGTCTACTGCAAGTGTGCAGGCCAAAATTCTTGTGAGAAACCCGGATAAGGTCTGTATATTTGTAGAATTTAAGAAGCGCTTAACAGGAGTGTGGGATGAATCGTCAACCGTCGCAGAGCATACAAAAATACTACCTGTACACCCTGTTCACACAGCTGAGATTTACGAGAATTGTCAACGTCATCTTTCTGGTTCATTTTTTGAAATTCAGTTTGGTGCAGTTTGCTGCTTTGCAATCACTATTTTTATTCTCTCAATTTGCATTCGAAATCCCGAGTGGCGTTTTAAGTGACCTTTTCAAGAAGAAATGGGTTATTGTGATTGGATTGTTTTTGCTGATTCTCTCGCCATTACTCATGACCAGCGTGAATCTGACGAATCATTCTCTGGGATTTGCCGTTATCGTGTTTGCGTTTATTTTGGAAGGTGTAGGCAATGCGCTTCTTAGTGGCGCTGATGATGCTTTGTTTTTTGAAGCACTCCGGCGTGATGGTTTGGGAAAAATCTATGCAAAAATTCGTGGCAGAATTCAGCTGATTAGTGCCATTGTGACCGGTATCGCAACCTTTATTGGTGGTTATTTATATTCGTTGAATGAGATGTTGCCCTATTTTTTTCAGGCTTTTATGCTGCTGGGCGCCGGTGGGATTATCGTATCGATGAAGGAAGAAAAGTCTACCGTTGAATCGGTTCCCACATCTTCACAGTATGAAAAGGTTAAGGATATCCTGTTAGTCTTTAATGAGGTGAGAAAGTCGGCGAATGTTCTTTTTCTTGTCGCATTTACAACACTCGTCGTTGCGATGGTGAATGCCATTTTTTCCTTGCTGCCGTCTTATGTTTCAGATCTCGGATTTGCTTCTTCTGCAAACGGGACGATTTTTATGATTTTCAGTTTTATCGGGGGATTTGTCGCAACCCAGGCTTTCCGACTCACAAAAGTAAGCTATCGGACGCTATCGCTGATCATCATTGGTTTGCTTAGTATGGGGATGATCCTTCAAGCTCAACCTAATGCCTACATTTTCTTAATTGGTGCCTGTTTATTGTATGTCACCGTCGACATTTTGGATCCGATTGTTATGGAGATGCTGAATTTATGGGTTAAGGATTCAGCACGAGCTACCTTGATATCAGGACTTTCTTTTGCCGTTAGCTTGGTAACCATGATCGTCAATCCTCTTATTGGTATTGTTATCCAACAATGGGGTACGGTATTAATGTTGACGGTATTTTCGGCCTTCACGGTAGTCATGATCGCAACTTCTTATGTTTTGATTTTTAGGACAAGTAAGGGAAAACGAGATTAAAAGAATTGACGTTGATAAGTGAAGTGTATTCAGTGCAGCAACTGTGTCATGATGCTTGTTTAAATAGCTTAGGCTTGGGTGTTGCGTAACTGGCCCCAGACAAATGACTTCAAACGAAGGTCGTTTGTCTGGGGCTATTTTGTTTCCCCAAAGTATCCTAATAGTTGATTTTAATACGTCTAAGTTTACAGAGTCTCGATATACATCGGTGATGTGCGCCCTTACAATGAGGATAGAAACAGAAAAGAGGAAGCCGAATGGAAATCAATGTGGGTACTGTGATCAGCACTTATCGTAAACAGAAGGGCATTACGCAACAGGCTTTGGCAGATTTTGTTGGTGTCTCGAAAGCGTCGGTTTCAAAGTGGGAGACCGGGCAAAGTTATCCCGATATTACGTTGCTGCCGATTTTAGCAGCCTATTTTGATGTCAGCATTGATAAATTGATGGCCTACAATGCGCAGCTGAGTGCGGCGGAAATTCGGCGACTTTATACGTCGATGAAGCGTGCGTTTGAGACCCAGCCCGCGGAAACGGTATTGACGTCGATTCGGAATTTGATTCGCCGGTATTATGCGTGTTATCCATTTTTGCTACAGATGGGGTTGCTGTTACTGAATCATTATGATCTTTTACCCGGCGACTCGCTGGAAGACAAAAAGAAGACCTACGTGACCGAGGCACTGCAACTGTTCGTTCGGGTACGGCAAAGTGGCGGTGATTTATCACTGACGGCCAAAGCGGTTGAGCTGGAAGGCTATAGCCTGCTGATACTTAACCGACCGGATGACGTGTTGGCGTTGTTAGGCGAGTATGTGCCAGAACAGTTACCGGCTGACAGTTTAATTGCCGGGGCGTTTCAGCAAAAAGGCGATCTGCAGCGGGCGATTGCTACCAGCCAAAGTGGGCTGATGCAGGATCTGAGCATTATCATGAGTCAATTAACGAACTACATGACGTTGCTAGGGAAGGATCCTGAGCGACTAAAAGCTACCTATCAGCGGGGACAGGCGATTGCCGAAGCCTTTGAGCTTGTGACCCTGAATCCAGCAGTTTGGACCAACTTTCAATTGGTAGCGTTAAATGGCTTTGCCCAGCACCACCAAATCAAAGCGGTCACGACAACATTGCGGCTGTTTGTGCGGGCGATGGCGACAACAAAAATGACGTGGCAACTGCACGGCGATCAATACTTTGATGCGATCGATCCGTGGCTGAATCAATTGGATCTGGGCCCGCAGACACCACGCGTATCGGGTCAGGCAAAGCAGGCTTTGATCGATGTCGTTTTGAATAACCCGGTGCTGAAACCTTTGCGGAAGCAGCCGAAGATTGAGCCATTGCTAAAAGAATTGGAACAGATCAAAGCGCGGAAATAGGCAGCTGGCTGAGTCTGAGTAAGTTTTGGGAATGCAAAAAGAGTGAAGGCTAAAACTAACGACCATCACGAATTTTTGGAGGAGTTGAACAACATGAATGCTAATTGGGAAGTTTTCACGACATACTGGCCGTTTTTGGTGCCATTGATCATTTTAGAGTTTGGGTTAATGATTGCTGCGGTAATTCAGGTATTGCGCCATCCGCACTATCGCATAGGCAACCGTGTGTTTTGGCTGGTGATTGTTATCTTCATCCAAATCATCGGCCCCATTGCGTATTTTGTCTTTGGACGGGAGGATCAGCAGTGAGCATTTTGACATTGCAACACGTCAGCAAGCATTTTGGCAACAAACAGGTGCTTCAAGACCTTAATTTAACGGTGCCGACCGGATCGATTTATGGCTTTGTCGGGGAAAATGGTGCCGGGAAGACCACCACTATGAAACTGATTCTGGGTTTGGATCGAGCGGATGGTGGCGAAATTGACGTTGCCGGGGAACGGGTACATTTTGGTCAAACTGCCACGAATCGCCAGACGGGCTACTTGCCGGATGTGCCTGCATTTTACGGATACATGACCGCCACGGAATATTTACGAATGTGTGGGCAATTGACGGGTTTGCGGGGGACAGCGTTGGCCTCACGGGTCACCACGATGCTGAAGCGAGTTGGGTTGGCAAAAGCTTCGCAGCGCATTGGCGGCTTTTCTCGCGGGATGCGGCAGCGGCTTGGGATAGCGCAGGCGCTGTTAACGATGCCCAAGCTGTTGATCTGTGACGAACCGACTAGTGCTCTTGATCCCCAAGGGCGAACCGATTTTTTAGAGTTGCTGGCGAGTTTGCGTGGACAGACCACCATCTTGTTTTCGACGCATATATTGAGTGATGTGGAACGCATTTGCGATCATGTCGGGATTCTGCATCGTGGCCGATTGCAAGTTAGTGCCTCGCTGGCTGACTTGAAACAGCAGTATGCAAAGCCCCGAGTGCAGCTGACTTTTGAGACTTCGGCACAAGCACTAGAGGCGGCAGTCATACTAGCGCCGCAACAACATCGTGACCATGTGCAGCAGGTGACGCAAAGTGCCAGTGAAGTGACCGTTGCTTACACAGGTGCCTATGCCGCTGCTGCTGACCAGATTTTAACCACACTGCTAGCAGCGCGGTTGATCCCGCTGACTTTCAGCCAACAGGAAGCCAATCTTGAACAGATTTTCATGGAGGTGGTTCAATGACAGCCGCAGCGATTTTTACCAAAAAGGAATTGCTTGAAAGTTGGCGCACCCATCGCTTCCTGATTTCGACCGTCGTATTTTTAATTTTCGGCATTTTAAGCCCGCTGATGGCAAAATTGTTGCCAGCGCTATTAAAAGGCGGCCTCGGCGGTGTGAAGATTGCCATGCCGACGCCGACTTCATTAGATTCGTGGACGCAATACTATAAAAATATGACCCAAATCGGCATTTACGTCTTTGCGCTCATGCTTGGCGGCTGTGTGAGTCAGGAAATTCAACAAGGTACCTTAATCAACCTTGTCACCAAAGGCTTGCCGCGCTGGTCAGTGATCATCGGCAAGGCATTCGTGGGGTTGCTGCTGTGGCTCTGGTGCGTTGGTAGTGCGTTTTTGGTCACTTGGGCATACACGGCTTATTATTTTCCTGATATTCACAGCCCGCATGTGGTGTTAGCGTTCGTGCCATTGGCAATTTTTGGCATCTTCTTCTTGAGTCTGCTTGTGTTTGGCTCAACGCTCGCATCGAATAACTATGGCGGGTTGCTTTTTACGGTCGTCATCGTGGCGTTGTTGTATCTGGCGCAGATGGTCAAGGAATGGCAGCATTTTAATCCGATCAGCCTCATAAGCGATAATATGAAAATTCTGGTGAACGCGGATGCTTTGACTAAATTGTGGCCGGTAATGGTGATGGCAGTTGTCATTGCGCTCGGATTGTTCTGGGCGGCAATCAAAGTATTGGACCAGAAGAAACTTTAAAAAGTGACGCGGCTGATTGGCAGGACGGACGTAACGATCGATCGTCTTGCGGAACGGTCGCTTTTTTGCTGACACGTTAACCCCGCAACTATGCAAGTTTGTTATGTTCTAAGGCGGATGAGACGTTATTTTAAAAATCAATCGTTAACAATCAAATGATGCAAAACCACTATATCATGTATAGTATTATGTCATTACCTACCAAATTTAGTAGTTTAGTGCTTTCTTTTGAAGAAAAATCCTGTATACTATATATATTGATGCAAGTGGAACAAGTCAGTGTACTGGGGGATTAGCCATGATTGAATTTTATACACAAATCAAGAAACGAGACGGGCGCATCGTTGATTTTGATGCGAGCAAGATCAGCACCGCGATTACAAAGGCGGCGGAGAGCGTGGCAGAGCTGTCACCCAGTGATGTGCTGACGATTGATCACTTGACGGATACGGTGACGGCTAAAATTCGCGATCGCTATCATGATGATGTTGAAATCGCCGAGGTTCAGACGGTGGTTGAGCAGACGCTGATTGCAGCCGAGAAGTATGACTGGGCCGAGGCGTATACGCAATATCGGCTGAAGCGGGATTTGGCGCGTAAGCAGAAGCAAGATGTCAATTACAATGTGGCGAAGCTTGTCAATCGCGACAAGAGCGTGGTGAACGAGAATGCCAATAAGGATAGCCGCGTGTTCTCGACCCAGCGCGATCTCACTGCCGGTGCTGTGGCTAAGGCGGTCGGGCTGAAAATGTTGCCGCCAGCTGTGGCCAATGCCCATTTGCGTGGCGATATTCATTGGCATGACCTTGATTACACCCCGTTTATGGCAGAAACCAACTGCTGCTTAATTGATTTTGACTACATGTTGAATCATGGCTTTTGCATCGGTAACGCCGAAGTGGAGCCGGCCCACTCGATTCAGGTGGCTGTGACCCAGATGACCCAGATTATCGCGAATGTGGCTTCCAGCCAATATGGCGGCTGCTCCAGTGATCGGACGGATCAGGTGCTGGCCCCGTTTGCCGAGAAAAATTATCAGAAACATCTAAAGGAATTCGGCGATGTGATTGATGATCCGGCCCAATTGAAAGCGTTGGCTGTGAAGCAGACCAAGAAGGATATTTATGATGCCTTGCAAACGTTGGAATATCAGGTCAACACCCTTTATTCGACGCAAGGACAGACGCCTTTTGTCACTGTTGGCTTTGGATTGGGCACCAGCTGGATCGAACGGGAAATTCAAAAGGATATTCTGAAAATTCGGATTCTTGGTCTGGGTAAAGAGCGCCGTACTGCGATTTTTCCGAAGCTGGTCTTCACGTTGAAGCGCGGACTGAACCTCAACCCGGAAGATCCCAACTATGACATCAAGCAGCTGGCCATCGAATGTGCCACCAAGCGGATGTACCCAGATGTGGTGTCATACGATACCATCAAGCGGCTGACCGGTTCATTCAAAGCGCCCATGGGTTGCCGCAGCTTCTTGCAAGGCTGGACCGATCCTAAGACCGGCAAGGAAGTCAACGCCGGCCGGATGAACCTTGGGGTGATCACGATTAATCTGCCAAGGATTGCCATGGAGTCCAAAGGCGACAAGGATAAGTTCTGGAAGATTTTTGAAGAACGGATGCGCATCTGCAAGGAAGGTCTGTTGTATAAGATTGAGCGCACCAAACAAGCGACGCCGGAAAGTGCCCCGATTCTTTACAAGTACGGCGCATTTGGCAAGCGTTTGGCTGACACAGACAGCGTCGATGACCTATTCAAAAACGGCCGCGCCACGGTATCGCTTGGTTACATCGGCTTATACGAAGTCGGCACGGTTTTCTATGGTTCAGCATGGGAAAAGAATCCCGAAGCCAAGGCGTTTTCCGTTTCAATCGTCAAGGCGTTGGACGATCATTGCAAAGCCTGGGAAAAGCAGTACGGCTATCATTTTTCGGTTTACGGCACACCGAGTGAGTCGCTCACCGATACCTTCTGCCGCGACGATACCAAGAAATTCGGGATCGTCAAAGACATTACGGACAAGGAATATTACACCAACAGCTTCCATTATGATGTCCGCAAATCACCGACCCCGTTTGAGAAACTCGATTTTGAAAAGGATTATCCGCAGTATAGTGCCGGTGGCTTCATCCACTACTGTGAGTATCCGAACCTGAAACAGAATCCGAAAGCACTTGAGGCAGTTTGGGACTATGCCTACGATAAGATTGGTTATCTCGGCACGAACACGCCGATTGATCAATGCTTCAAGTGTGGCTTCAAGGGTGAATTCACGGCGACAGCGAAAGGTTATGAATGCCCGGAATGCGGCAACCACGACCCGGCAACCTGCGATGTGGTCAAGCGCCTCTGCGGCTACCTCGGCAATCCAAACAAGCGGCCGATGGTTCACGGTCGTCAGGAAGAAATTATCCACCGAAAGAAACATATCACGTTCAGCCTGAATCAGGTGGCTAACCGGCGTGACAAGTAAGATGAAATAGTAACAGCATAGTAAAACGGCGATCGCGAGAAGTTTCCTGCGATCGCCGTTTTGTGTTGGCTGAAATGAGACCTGCGACTTTTTATTTTATTTGACTGCGTGTAAAATGCAAAGCAATTAATTGTTAGATTGAAGCGCTGTTTTGAAGAAGACAAACGATTCGGGGGGTGCAGCATGGTTGCCAATGCATTTACCGCCAGTCAGTGGCAGTCAGCCGAGCAATGGAACAATGGTTGGCTATTTTTCGCTATCGTTGTCATTTTGCTCATTGTGAATATTATTGTAATCATTGGCGTTTATGTCCCGAATCGGTTGAAATGGAAATGGGCAGTTATTGTACCGTTTATTTTCATCTGTCTTGGGTTGGCCAGGTACAGCTGGGTTCGGACAACCAGCGCCGCGAATGTCCAGTTCAATCAGTGGGCCAAGCAGATTACGCCCCAAATACGAGTCAAAAAAGCCTCTTTTTTCCGACTTGTGCCAGTTCCTGATAGCGCCATTGAAGCGTTCCAAGGACTAAATGAGTATCCGGCTTTTAAAACATTGCCCATGTATGCACACCGGCAAGTCACCGCCCCTGTGACTTATTTGGGGCGGAATGCCAACAGCGTTTATTTTAAATGGCAGGGTATGATTTATCGCTACACAGGGACAACGCGCACGGGTGATCACGCTGCTTTAATCGGTTATCGTTTTTGGTTAAAAGACCGGAATTACACGCGACTGGGCTTTGTCAATCCAACTAAAACATTCACCGCCGCTTTAGTGATTCCAAAGGGGCAGGCCAAGCGCATCTATCATCCGGTCAAGCAGATTGTGGTCACGCTTGAGAGTATGGATGGCGATTGGACGACTGAGAAAGTGTACCGGGGGTCTTGATTGGCACCCGGGAAATGCTGGTTTAAACAATACAAAAACGACTCACAAGATTATAGATGTCACAATCTTGTGAGCCGATCAGCTGTATGACAAGAGTCCGCTTAAAGGCTCGCGCCCCAGAGGTTATTGCCAAGTTGTTTGAAAGAAAAGATCTTGTCCCACAGCGTCTTCTCTGTTTCGCTAAACACGAAACCGTCAGATAATTTAATACTTGGCGCCATGTTGAAAAATGCTTGGAGGGTAGCGTAAAAAGAGACGCCCTCACTTTTCTTTATGTCTTTCAAGGCTTGAAGAACATATTTGGCCGTTTCGGAATTGGAATGAGATTCTGTCAACGCATTATTGAGACGTTCCATTGCTTGAACTACTTCGTTCTTTGATACCATGATTGCCACCATCTACTTTTCTAATGACCATGACGTGACTTTCGAAGTTCTTTTCTTTTAAAGACACCGCTATTGTAAAAACGCTTTTAATCAACTGTCAACAATTTGCGATTTGACAGAATCAGATGACAGCTAAGGATTGCCTGAAGGCCGCGGTGCCTCGAGTAAAGACGTTGCTGAAAAGTTGGGCATCAAACCTTTAATCGCGGATTTGATACCTACGAATGGCATTGTACTCATTTCCGTGTTCCGCTTCAGCATTCCTGAACTCAATATCGTTTTGAAGGTTGAGAAAATGCCTGTCCGATACCCCGAAGAAACGCCCCAAACGAATTGAGGTGTCAGCTGTAATCTGCTGGCAATCATGTAGGATATCTTCAATGCGCGAAGTCGGGATGCCAAGGGACTTGGCTAGCGAGTACGCAGATAAATTGAATGGGAGCATGAACTCTTGCTTTAAAATCTCGCTAATTTTTGGTGTTGGGATTTTTTCCATGGTACCCCCTTTTTGATAAATATCCTAATAAAATGATAAAAGATGAAGCTTCTGCTGTCTCAGATGATTATAAGCGTAGTGGAGAAATTAAAGCAATAAGAAACACTCCGATTATTGATCGACAGTTTAGATTCCGAAAACATAGGGATTCTGGTAGAATTACTTGATAACGTAAAAGCTAACCGAATAAGATCTGTTTTAGATGGCAAAGTACAAGGGGACTGGACCTTATTCACAGTTAGTGACGACAAACTGTAGATTCAAAATATTTGTAAAATTCCACTTATAAAGGAGACAGGGTATGAAAATTCTAAAATCAACAGATGAGCAAGAGACTTATATTGAGGACAGATTGGAAGCGTATAACGAAAAAAAGCGTCCGTTAACCCAAGAAAGGCCTGCGGTGGTTTTTAGTTATACAGCGATGGAGGGACAGGATGTAATCGGAGGCATCATAGGTTACGCTTCCTTGTATAAGATTGGTTACATTGACACCTTGTGGGTAAATGAAAAGTATCGTCACAAATCCATAGGAACGCAGCTTCTAAAAAAAGTTGAAGAAGATTTGCGAACCTTTGGGTGTGAGATTGTCCATTTGGAAACATTTGATTTCCAAGGGCCTGAATTTTATAAGGCTAATCATTATACTGAATTTGGTCGATTGGAGTATCCATCCGCTCAAGTAACGGAAATGTTTTTAAAAAAGGATTTGCGGATTACTGAGTAGAACTAGGATGAATAGCGTATCGGTCCGCAGCACCTCTTGTTTTTACAACCAAAACCGTGCTATACTCCAACACGGTGCCAAACCAAGGTGAGTTCGTAACGATCGGCGCGTCAGCGTTCAGAAGGTCGAAGCGACTCGCCATTTTTTTGTGAGCGCGAACCGGCGCGTTCAGAAGCCGGAGTGTAAGTGGCCTTGGGCGTGATGGCGGTCTTTGCCATTGCGCCCAAGGTCCTTACACGCAGGCTTTTGCGCCGGTGAGCGCGTTATAGAAAGCAAAAGACAACCCCGCAATTGCCCTAAATAGAAACGCTCCTTAATGCCCCGTCTCCATCAACCACCACCCCAAAACAAAAACCGCAACCAACACTACCGGCTGCGGCCAAACAAACGATTCAACTGAGCAAGACGTCGCTGATACCCCAAGTTTCAGGACGCCGGCTCAGTGTCTAACTTTTTGGACTTAGCGCGTGCCGTTAATGCTTCCCAATTAACCAGCGGCAGGTGTGCCACGGCACCCAGGATTAAGATCAGTGACCAAGTGAGGATCAGACTCATGGTGACGTCGCCGGTAAAGTGGGCAAGAATCCGGACGCGGGTGTAGGCCATGATGGCGCCGTAAGCAAAGGTGAGCCAGAAAACCAGACGTTGGCGCTTAGGCTTGTCGCGGTCTACGAACCAAGTCATGGTGAGGATCGTTGCGGCGGTTTGCGTATGACCAGATGGGAAACTCATGTGGCCGTTTGCCCCGTTTGGATGGAACCAACTGGTGAAGTGCGCCGGGTTGCCATTTAATTCGTACGGACGGAAGCGGCCCCAGAAGGTTTTCATCGCGTTTACAATCTGATCGGACATGATGCAGACTAAGGTGGCCACAAGTGCGACCTTCAATAAGTGACGCAGCTGTTCGTCGCTTTTGTGCGAGAGCCAATATTGACTGCCGGCAAAAACCGCAACGTAAAGCACAATGAACAGAATGAGACTGGTCGCACCAGGCAAGGCAAGCTTGCTGCCATCGGAATTGGCCATTCCCATCGGCTTGCCTGCGTTGATGTCGTTGAGCGATGTGATTACCATCGTCATCGCATATTTCAGATAACCGGCCCATAATTCCCAACCGGCGTAAATAACACTACCAATAACCATCAGCGTGCGAACGTACCACGCAAGTTGCGAAGAGCGCAGCGCATAGTGACAAACAATATTGCAACTGATCATAATAATCAGCGGTGCTGTCCACAGACCGACATCTTGAAAGAGTGTGGCGAACGGATCGTTCATATCGCCAATGGTTTGTGAAATCTGCCAGTCAAAACCGGCCGCTGTAGCTAACAATAAAAGTAAAATACCAGCAACAATCAGAAAAATATGTTGACGGATCGGAGCGTTTAACTTTTGCGTTTGGTCCATTTTTATACCTCCCTTGTACTTTGAAAATAGCACAGAGTTTGCAGAAAATGGGCGGATTTACGCGACCTGTACGCAACATTTAAGTCACCGATACGAAATTTACAGAGGCTCAGGCAAAGTAGGGTTCGTTAATCGTTAATTGCCGCTGGTCAAAGTCAACGGTTGCCTGTAAGCCGTACGGTAAAATGGTGCGTGGGTAAGCGTGACCGAAGTTGAGGTTGTATAGAATCGGCGTTTGATAAGAAGCCGTTACGTCCAAAAGCACTTGTTGGTACTCGGTAAAATAAGTTTCATTTTGTGGCTTGCCAACCAAAATGGCGCGTACTTGTTGCAGGACGCCGTGATCATCGAGATGTTGCAGGAATTGGCGATACATCGCTGGATCGATTTTTTCCTCAGAGGTTTCAATGAAGAGGATTTTGTCTGCCCAGGATTGCGGGAAAAGGTGATACTTCTCGGCAACTTGCGGCTCATCGGAATAGCGGATAGGATATAGCAAATCGTGAAGGCTATCGAGGCACCCGCCGAGCAAGGTACCGGTGACACGGCCATGACCGCGTAAGGTTAAGTAGCCGTGCTGCTCCGGATGGGCCTTGCGCGGCACCCCTAGCTGATCAGCGGAAAAATCGGTTCGCTCTTCATACCATGTCGGACTGGATGTGATCGCCGTGGTCGCCGGGTTTTCAAAGAAATGGTGAAAACTGGCTGCCGTGTAAGGCAATAACTGCTTATCCAGTTCGGCCAGATCGTTCAGGAAGTTTGGCCCATAAAAGGTGGTCATCCCCAGCTGGTAGAACATGAGATGATCGATGGTCGTGTCAGAAAATCCCGTGAAAATTTTCGGGTGATTTTTGACCGCTTCAATAAATTCCGGGTCATCAAGTAGATACGGCACGATTCGATAAGTATCATCGCCGCCGATCGCACAAATAATGCCTTTGATATCTGGATCGGTCATGGCCGTTTTTAAATCCGCGGCCCGTGCTTCGGGATGGGCTTTTAAATACGCCTGTCCGCGTAAAGCGTTGGGCATAAAACGCGGGACCAGCCCCATTGCTTCAAGGCGTTTGGTTCCCAGTTCCCGTTGGTGCTCGGCAAAGGCCTCCCCTAGTGTCCCCGCGCTCAGACTGACAATGGCAACTTGATCATGTTGATGCAACTTCGGTGGTTTAATCATTTAACATGCCTCCTTTGGCAATGATTGAGTCCATTATTCATGATAGGTCAGGCACATGCAAGCAGGATTGATTTTCGCGATTCGTTAAAGTTGTGTTTCCACCCGGTATGCTGGTAAGATCGAAGGGTAGCTAGTGAATGCGTGAACGAGGGGATAAATCATGTATACCATTCAAACTGCCGCAACGGTTGGGGCAAGGGGCACGGTGATCACGATTGCACCGCCGATTGAACGGATTCGACCAGGTGATCCGATTCGGCTTAATGGCAAAAGGGTTGGCAGAGTGCGCGCGATTGAGAAAGCCAATCATCCGCACCATGTTAACGATAAGCCGTGTACCGGATTAGTGATCACGATTCCGGTTAAACCAGGTGACACCATTGAGTTTCCGCAATCACCACGCAAGTCATAACGCCAGCAGATTGGCGGGCGGCGCAACTATTTGATGAATGTGAATAAGCATCCGCATTCATTTAAATAAGTGCAACGCAAAAAAATCGGTCTTAACCCACAAGGACTCGTCAGGCGAGTTTTTGTGGTTAAGACCGATTTTTCAATGTAGATGAGCTAGTCGGCTGACGCGGCCGTCATAATGCCGGCTTCAGTCATCCCGTCTGCATACAGTTTCAACTTGCCATTAATAATGTCCATGACAAGATCGCCATATTCAACACCGTCTGCTTCGGCTTCTTGTGGCAAAAGCGATAGCGGCGTCATGCCAGGCAGGTTGTTGGCTTCGATGACCCATACGCCTTTATCGTTGGCAAAGAAATCGATGCGGCCATAGTTTTGTAGGCCTAAAACATCCATGGTTTGCAGCGACACATCTTTCATCGCCTGATGGACGTCTTCATCTAAATCTTTTGGCGGGGTGATGAAGTCGGTGTATCCGGCTTGGAACTTGTGCTTGAAGTCATACCAGCCAGAATGGACTTTAATCTCGATGGCCGAGAAAGCGTGCCCGTTGACAACGCCCAATGAGAATTCGCGGCCTGGCGTGAATTCTTCAACAATCGCACTATTATCGAAGCGGAAAACGTCAGCAATGCCATTTTCCAGTTCTTCCTGGTTGTGGGCGATGTGCGTGCCGACACTGGAACCGCCAGACGTTGGCTTGACGACGACCGGAAAATCAAACGGCACCTTATGTTCGCCAAGCTGATTCCGTTTGAATTCCTTAAACGCAGCGGTCTGGATCCCGTGGTACAACATGATCTCCTTACTGAAGACCTTGTTCATGGTCATCCCTGAAGCCAGCGGACCGGAGCCGGTATATTTGACATTGTTCAGATCCAGCGTTGCCTGAACCTTCCCGTTCTCACCGTCCCCGCCGTGCAAGGCCAAAAAGACAATGTCTGCGGCTTTGCAGATCGCCAAAACATTCGGCCCAAACAGCTGCGTGCTGCCATCGGTCCGTAACTTATTGATGTCAGCGTCAGTCAGGATGGCATCCGAAATCTTCAGATCCTTACTGGTGTTGGCGTCGTCAAACACCTGGTCGACCGTCTTTCCTTCGAGGTCGTAGCCAAGAAACAGGTCAATAAAGGTGGCCTGTTGCCCTTTTTGTCGCAAGGCGTTTGTGATCCGGTAGCCGCTTGAAATCGACACATTGCGTTCCGTGCTCCGGCCGCCTGCTAAAACGACAATTTTCATTGATAGTACCTCCACGTATTATCCGAGTTTGATAGAAACTACAGTTTAGCACAATCCGGTCTAACCGGCGAGAACGGCGCTTGGATTTGCGGTAAAATTAACCGAAATGAAAGGGATTACTAAAATTCGAATCGCCTTAAATTTGAGCAAAAAACTGCAGCAATGTTAACGAGCGCAGTCTAAGGAGGTCACCATGCAATATTCGTGGTTAACAATGTCCCATCATCGTTACTTACTGGTAGCTGATCAGGGGAAACTTGTCTTTGTCGGGTCGCCTGATGCTGACTTGCAAGAAGCAGAGCACTATGTAGACGGGCCGTTTGAGTTTAATGACGAGGCGATGGAACCGTTTCAAACCGCCCTGACTGCTTACCTCACAGGAAAAACGAAGGCAGTGATGGTGCCGATAGCCTTTCATGGCACCGCGTTGCAGCAAGATGTCTGGCAGTACTTGCTAACGATTCCTTATGGCCAGACCAGAACCTATGCGCAGGTCGCAGCAGCAGTCGGTCACGACCGCGCATTTCAGGCAGTCGGGCATGCGGTTGGCCAGAACCCGCTTATGATGGTGATTCCTTGTCATCGGATTTTGCGCAAAGACGGCGGGCTAGGCGGTTTTCGTGGCGGCTTAGCGTTGAAACGCAAGCTGCTGGCGCTTGAACAAGGGGAACGACCACTCTTTTGATCATAGCGGGAATTTCCATAATTTTTTAAAGGGCGATGCGAAAGGTTCTATTTTTATATCAGGATCTTGTATACTGGGTTAGACAAACTAAAAACAAGGGGATATTGAGACATGAAGATTATCGCTTACGGTGCGCGGGTGGACGAGATCCAATATTTCAAGCAGTGGGCCAAGGAAACCGGCAACACGCTTGAGTATCATACTGAGTTCTTGGATGAGAACACTGTCGAATGGGCAAAAGGCTTTGACGGGATCAACTCGCTGCAAACAACGCCTTATGCAGCCGGTGTTTTTGAAAAAATGCATGAATACGGCATCAAATTTCTGGCGATCCGTAACGTCGGCACCGATAACGTTGATATGGCGGCCATGAAGCAATATGGTATCCGGTTAAGTAACGTTCCGGCCTATTCACCAGCGGCCATTGCCGAGTTTGCCTTGACCGATACGTTGTACCTGTTGCGTAACATGGGCAAGGTCCAGGCACAGCTGCACGCAGGCGATTATGAAAAGGCCGGCACCTTTATCGGTAAGGAACTTGGCCAGCAAACGGTCGGCGTGATGGGCACCGGACACATTGGCCGGGTTGCGATCAAACTCTTTAAAGGTTTTGGCGCCAAAGTCATTGCCTACGACCCGTACCCGATGAAAGGCGAACATCCGGACTTTGAGTATGTCAGCTTGGAAGAGCTCTTCAAACAAAGTGATATCATCGATCTTCACGTTCCCGGTATCGAGCAAAATACCCATATCATTGATGGAGCGGCGTTTGATTTGATGAAACCCGGCGCCATTGTGATCAACACGGCCCGGCCAAATCTGATTGACACGCAGGCCATGCTCAGTAACCTTAAATCCGGCAAGCTAGCCGGTGTTGGCATTGATACTTATGAATATGAAACCGAAGATCTGTTGAACCTAGCCAAGCACGGCAGCTTCGAGGATCCGTTGTGGGATGAACTGCTCGGCATGCCAAACGTTGTCCTCAGCCCACATATCGCGTACTACACGGAAACCGCGGTGCACAACATGGTTTACTTCTCACTGCAGAATCTGGTTGACTTTTTGACCAAGGGTGAGACGAATACGGAAGTAACGGCGCCGGCGAAGTAAGGATCAGAAGGTTAGACCAGCCAAGCGAAAAGAGTGGTTAAGATCAGATTTAAGCTGACGACAAAAAGGATTATTTGGATTTGCGCATTTGGCGGGTATCTTTTCGGTGAGCTTACCGGTCGCCTAGCCAAAATGGTAAATAATACCGTATTAGCATGGAGCATCAACATCGGCTCTATTGTCGTTGCATCATCGATCGCTTACGTATTCGGTCACCACTTTGACAAAAAGAAGAAGTCTAGCTCTCAAGCATGACACATTAAAACGCGCTGCTTCCTGTATATTAGGGAGCAGCGCGTTTTAATGTGTCAGGTTCAAATAGATCTGCTTGTGACACTGTGTCACTTATTTTTAGGTTACGCCACCAGCATTTATTTCAAACAAACGGCCGGAACTGTGCCAGCACAAAGCCAGTAATGGTCACCAGTGCGAATGCAGCAAGCGCGCTCCACAAGATGGCCTTACTAAGGTGTTGTTGCTTTTTACCCGCAAAGGCAACTTCGATTAACCCGATTAAACCAATAGCCAACAAAATTTTAACGACTGTCAGCAAAGGGTTGCGGTCGAATGCGAAGCGCATCAACACGACGCCGCTTACGATCGAAACCAGGTAACAAACGCGCGCGATCATCGTCCACATGACAAACTGCCGCGTGTGACTGAAAATGGCGATTCCGGCTGCGACTGCCAGCACTGCCCATGAAATAAGATGTAGCCAAAGCCACATAAAGAAAACCTCCCCTAAATCAGCAAAAGTATTAGTTACACTATACCGCTTTTTCTGAAAAAACGGACGATATTTGGGTGTTGCCAGTAAAACACGAACATTAACGATGACTTTTTGAAAAATAAACGTATTTTCTATTGCAAGTTGCGGTGTTCTTCGGTAAACTTTTCATATTCAAAGTTTAGGGGAGCGTGTCATGGAAAACTTTTTTCATTTGAAGCAAAATAAAACCACGCCGATGACCGAGGTCATGGCGGGGCTGACCACATTTTTTGCAATGTCATACATTTTATTCGTTAACCCTCAAGTACTGTCACAAACCGGGATGCCGGCGCAGGCAGTTTTCCTCGCGACGATCATCGCGAGTGCGGTTGGCACGTTGGTTATGGGATTGTTCGCCAATGTGCCTTATGCTTTGGCACCGGGCATGGGCCTGAACGCCTTCTTCACGTACACGGTTGTCTTCGCCCTTGGGTTTAGCTGGCAGGAAGCCTTGGCGCTTGTCTTCATCTGTGGTGTGATTAACATTTTGATCACCGTCACGAAGATTCGGAAATTGATCATTGTGGCGATTCCGGAAACCATTCAACATGCGATTGGTGGTGGTATCGGGGTTTTCGTTGCGTATATCGGGATCAAAAATGCCGGTTTTCTGCAGTTCACCTCCGAAGCATCAAGCATTAACACGATTAATGGTCAGCCACTGAAGGCCGGTGCGTTGACCCTCAAACATGGGGTTGAATCAGTTGTTTCAAACGGTGGGATTGTGCCGGCACTGGTTAATTTCACTCAGGCCGGTGCCGTGTTGGCCTTGATCGGGTTGGTCATCATGGTCATCTTGAATGTCAAAAAGGTGCCTGGTGCAATTTTAATCGGGATTCTGTTGACAACGATTATCGGGATTCCGATGGGCGTCACCGATTTGCATCTCAGTGCCGCAAATTCCTTTGGCAGCACGTTTGCATCGCTTCAAACAACCTTTGGCGCGGCTTTCTCGGCTAAGGGGATGGGTTCGCTGTTCACGAATCCGGATAAAATCGTGCTGTCCATCATGACGATTTTTGCTTTTAGTTTCTCGGATATTTTTGACACGCTGGGCACCTTCATCGGAACCGGCCGACGTACCGGGATTTTCTCTGATGCCGATGAGCACGCTCTGGAAGAAGGATCAGGCTTTTCATCGAAAATGGATCGGGCACTGTTCGCCGATTCGATTGCGACGGGCGTTGGGTCGATCTTCGGAACCAGTAACGTCACCACTTATGTTGAAAGTGCCGCTGGTATCGGTGCCGGTGGTCGAACCGGTTTGACTTCGGTCGTTGTTGCAGGGATGTTCCTGATTAGCTCGATTTTCGCGCCGTTTATCGCCATTGTGCCGACACAGGCGTTGGCACCGGCGTTGATTCTGGTCGGGATTATGATGATGAGTACCTTCAAGGAAATCGAATGGGAAGATCTGTCCCAAGCCATTCCGGCGTTCATGGCATCGATCGTCATGGGCTTTGTCTATAACATTTCATACGGCATTGCGGCGGGCTTCATCTTCTACTGCCTGATCAAGCTGATCACCGGTAAAGCCAAGGAAATCCATCCGGTTCTGGCGGTGGTCACCGTCGGCTTCATCCTGAACTTTGTCATTCTCGCAGCATTATAAAAGCACGTAAAAACCACTGTCAGGCGGCAGTGGTTTTTGCGTGAACGCGTTCCAAAGCGTGGACTATTTTGGACGCTCGGTGAAATGCCGAATCTATGCTATGCTCATCTCGAGGTGATTAAGAATGGCTCTTAAAGCAATTTTCCATTTAGATACAACTGGGCGCTGGCCCCATCTGGCTTCGAATCTGACTAACTTTTTGACGGCTGAGCCAAATGCTGATCTGGAAGTTCTGGCGAACGGCGATGGCATTACCGTTTATTTTGATCAGGAGGTTGTCGATTTCATTGCTGCCCATCCGCAGGTGAAGTTCTTTGCCTGCCACAACTCGCTAGCGCAACGCCACTTGGATGAAAAGCAGTTGCCGGCGACCGTGGCAATCGTCCCGGTTGGTGTGGTTAAACTGGCGCAGGCGGAAACAGCCGGTTATGCGTACATTAAGCCATAAAGTAACTTAAGGTTTCACTGCTGGTTGTGGTTCCGTGTTGAATGGCACGAGATTGCGCTCGATGGCGGCGCGCTGATCTTCCAAAAACGGCGGTAATTCAAGGTGAACGCCAGCTTGTTCGTAGGTTTCATCAAGCAAGAAGCCTGGGCCATCGGTGGCAATTTCAAAAAGCAGCTCAGGAATCGGGCGGAAATATTCAGACGCAAAGTAGAATCGATCGACGAAGCCGGAAGCATCCAAGCCGGCTCCGCCGATTTTTTTGATCCAGTATTGCAAGCTGTCGCGATCATCCGTCCGAAATGCAAGGTGGTGAACACCGCCAAATCCTTGATAGGCAGCAGGAATCAAACGTTGATAGTCAATGATCACTTGCGCACCATGACCGCCGTGATTTAGCTCAAGTAAAGTATATTGGCCGTCTTTGGCGATCTTTTCAAAGCCAAGTAGATCGGTCATGATGCCGATAAGTTCCTCATAGTGATCGGTGGTAATGTATTCGGGACCGAGGCCGCCGATCGCAAACTCCGGCGGCACGGGTGAATGCCGCCACGGGGTACTTGCCGGGATGCCGTGGTTATGTTCATCGCTAATCAGCTGATATTGTTGGCCATCAAAATCGTGAAACGGCAATATTTTGGCACCGAATAGTTCGGTGATCGCGTCATGGCGCACACGTTGCTCGTCAAACCGTTTGACCCAATAATTGAGAGCATCATCAGAGGGCACGCGAAAACTGGTGCGGGCAATTTCGTTGTTGCCATGCTGGGCTTTTTGGATGCCCGGGAAGTCGAAAAACGTGATGTCCGTTCCCGGGGTGCCCATGTCATCCGTGAAATACAGGTGGTAGGTGCGCACATCGTCTTGATTAACGGTTTTCTTAATGAGATGGAGACCTAGAATACCACTCATAAAGTGAAAAATCCGTGGTGCGCTTGACGTAATAGCGGTTAGATGATGTAAACCGGTTAATTGATTATGCATGATGGGCACTTCCTTTTACTTATATTTAGTAAGTGAAAGGTACCATGCTGCCCAACATATTGCAAGGGCTTGCGTTTTCCTTAAGTTGATTAAGCTCTTTTCAAAATGTTGTACTCGGTCGCGATCTGGCCCTAACGACATGATATGCTCACCTCATTAACGTAAATCCAGGTAAAGGAGCCCGAGGCGAACATGTTTAACTTTTTAGATAATCCAGATGAATATAAACGGTTGATGAAAATGGAAATATTGATCACGGTCGTTGCCGTGGCTGCCAGTGTCGTGCTCTTCAACTTTGGCGTGCTGACTGGGGCCTTGTTTGCGACCATCGCTGCTGCATTCTTCTTGATGGACGCAATCGTCGAAGGACTGCGACTGTTAGGAGCATCACGCGGATTCAGCCGCTTCATCGGCACGGCTGTCGCGATCCCGGCATTGGCAGGCTACTTGGCGGTGATGATCGCCCGCTTCCCAATTGGCATAGCATGACGGGCGTGAAGGTATCAGCGGCATAACAGCTGACCAAGCACAAGACCACTCAAAAAGCGATCTCCAACATGGGGATCGCTTTTTGAGTGTCGCTGGATTGATCTGATCAGTGCTAGGCCACTTTAAAAATGGAACTCCTCTTTATCCGCCACCGCTTCGGCCGTGAGTTCATAACGAACCAGCGGCACCTTACTGCCATCGGGGAGGGTTCGTTCATGCCGATAATCGCCAACCTGCGTGAAGAAGTTGTCGGTTAATAACTTCGCAGCACGGTCATTACTTGCTGGCAAAATGACATAAACCCGTTTAAGACCAAGTTCGAAAAAGGCAAAGCCAATCATGCGCTTAAGCACTTCACTCATAATGCCTTGCCCTTGATAAGCAGCTAAAGTTTCAAAACGAATCTGGGCAACAGTCTTCTTCTCGCTAAAGTTCCAGATGCAGAAGCTGCCAAGAAAATCATTCGTGCTCCGGTCTTTAATGCCATAAAGCAAGGCATTATTACTCATCACCAGCCGCATCGAACGATTAATGTAACGCGCAGTATCCGTAATCCCTTGGTCAAATTGACGCCCGGACTCCGCGGCAATCTGCTGATCAGCTCGCAGCTGAAAAACGTCTTTAATCTTAAAAGTCGTCAGCCAGTCCATCGTGTAATGAACCGACATAATTGGATGGTACTTTTCAAAACTCTGCATAGCTTTCCTCCATGATCATGGTGATGACGTAAGCTTACCATAAAAGAGGGTGAGCGTGAGCCGGCGCGCTTAGGAGTCGGAGTGTAAGTGGCCTTGGGCGTGATGGTCGGGCTTTGACCATTGCGATCAAGGTCCTTACACGCAGACTCCTGCGCCGGCGAACGCGTTATGGAGAAAGGACAAGTCACACGCATCCAGAAACCAAATCAAAAGTGTCCTCAGGCGTGATGGCCCGGTTTTGACCATTGCGCCCAAGGTCCTTACACGCAGACTCCTGCGCCGGCGAACGCGTTATGGAGAAAGAGCACCCCGGCACCTTGCCGTCACTCCCAACACGGGCTCATTGTAAATGGCATGAACCATTACCACCCGATTTACGAACCGCACCTATCTGCCGTTATAAAAGAAATGGTTTGCGGTTTGTTTTTAACGATTATGAGTAATTTGTGAAAATGTTCTTTAGCAACCATTAAAGAACATTTTCACAAATTGATCGCAGCTGACCGGACTAACCGAATTAAATTGACGCCGTTTTCAAGCTGATTTTTAAAATCTTGTATACCAAGGAAATTAACGGGATTAGCCGTTATTTTTTTATTTTTTAAGCCTATAAATAAAAACTGAAAATGACAAACGTCAGAACCGCCTTATATAATCAATAACATTGAGAAAGGGGTGAAACAAATGAAACAGTTTTTTTTTGGCTTTTGTCAGGTGTCATGCTGTTGCAACCACTTACATTAAATGTCGGTTCACAGGCAGCTTCATCAGCACCTAGCCCAGTCTTAAATGAAGCTTCGGTTTCACAACCGGATCAACAGGCGCCATCTACTAGCTACGAAAGCAAGCTTGAGACAAGTAGCGAAGCATCGACGAGTTCAAATCAAGCGACCGCGAGCAGCACCAACGCGGCGTCTTCCAGTCAGCCGATCGCAAGCGATACAACTCACGAAGCGCTAACTGATCAAGCTGACGACGCAGCGACCTCGAAGCGGCGGCAAAAAAGAGCAGCACCCGCAACAAGCTCCAGCCAATCCTCACCTTTTCTAGTAGGAACTGCTCAAGAATTGGCAGCCGCCATTAAAAGTGGTGAAACGCATATTCGCTTAACCGCTGATATCAATATTGGCGCCGCCGCTATCCCGGTGCGCCAGTCAGTCACCATTGATGGCGATCACAAATACACCTATATGTACAATGGCGGCCTAAACTGGCACCGCGGCATTTATTTTGCGGCCAGTGGCATCCAGATTACGTTTAAAAATATTAAAATCGGCAAGGCTTCTGTTAAACATTCAGCTAATAACTACTACGGCATTGCGCCGGCAGACAATAGTATTAAAAACAGTCAGATCATCATTGAAAATGTCGACTATTACTCAGATTATGGGGCGCAACCGATTCACATTCGCGATAAAAGTAACCAGATTATTTTCAAAGGCAAAAACAATTTTTATACGACGAAGAACCCGGGGTCAATCCTCATCCAGGAATTTGCCGAAGCCACTAATTTTTTATTTGAAGAAGATTCGGACACCACCATCACCTTAGCCAAAGGCGAGGTTCTGGGAACCTTTTGGCCGTCAACCGGGCCGTTGAATCTGGAACTAAAGAAGCGAGCGCGGTTGAAAGTCGATACCACCAATGCGCTTGTCTACACCGGCATCGGCGCAATCCACAACAACCGTATCGTCATTGGCGAAGAGGCGGTTCTGGATGTTAAGACGAATAGAACGGACGCTGGTAACTTAATGTTCTATAACCACGATTTGACCATCGATGTTCAAAAAAATGGCCAGTTGTTGGCTGAAACGGTTAGTGCAACTAACTTCAATAGTAACTCCAGTATCAATCTAGGGCCTGGGGCGAAAGCAAATTTAAAAAACGTCAATGGTGATTTCTTCAAGAAAGGGAAAGGCATCATTACGCTTGATAACGCCGATGAATTAACACTTGAAACCGGAAAATGCGGGGGAACGAGTCCCACCGGTTTGGTTTCCAGTAAGGCCAATGTGCGGCTTGAACCTTTTAACCAAGAAACAAAAGGGTACGGGGTGCATGCTGACGGTCAATTACTGGCAACGCAAACCGGTGACGATGATTGGATTTTTAACGGTAAGCATGTAAGTCGGCAACCAACAGCACTTCCCACTGATGTTGCAAACCAGGTGGGCAATGCTTCGGTTTTTAAATTAAAGCGGCAAGTGGTTCCGAAACCAGCAGGCAAGCTAGCCGTCATCAGCGTGCCGGATCTGGATTTTGGTAGTCAAACGGTCACGGGATTGACACAAATATTACGGCCACGCGTTCAAGGCAGCTTGAAAATTGAAGATTCACGCACGAATGGCTCCCAAAAGTCACGCCTCTATCTCAGAATGGCGCGCCCGTTTAAAAACGGCAATGTGGATGCGACTCGGTGCTTAACCTATACGAATCAGGCCGGTCAGGAACAAACTCTGTCCAGTCAGGCGATTCTTGCTGAAGTCAATGTTGGTATCACCGAACGCGATGTTAGCAGTGAATGGAATACCGCCATTGACAGCTCAGCTCGCGGGTTCAAATTGACCCTGCCGATTGAAAAGCAAAAAATCGGCAGCTTTTCGGGGGAACTGGACTGGTCACTGCAAGACGTGCCAGGAAATTAAGAAAGGATAGGCCGAATGAAAAAATGGTTGCCACTGGCTGTTCTTTTGCTGGGACTCGCCTGCCACCCACGACTCGTTGCCATTGCAGATAGTCAGTACACGTCGACAGGTGAGGTTGTTTTCTTTCAACCGGCCTCATCTGAGCCTGAACAACCATCAGCGGCACCGTCGGCTCAGGCGTCAAGTCACCAGCAATATCAGCCATCAGCGACGTCACAAGCCCCGCCGTCCAGGTCCGGCCTCGTTCCGCGACTTGGGGAGCAACCGGAACTACTATACGGCTTAATCGGCAGCTTGTTGATCGTCACCATGCTCCTGTTTTTCATCATTAAACAACCCAAAGAAGATAAGGAAGAAGGAAAATAAAAATGAAGAAGAGTATCTGGACAGCACCGTTATTGGGATTAACCTTGGTAGGACTTGTAGCACCGGCAGCAGTCAACGCAGCTTCAGCAAACGACATGATTTCAAACGGTGAGGTGACGTTTAAAGCCGACAACTCAAGTACCGGTCCGAAAGATCCGCTTGATCCTACCGATCCTAATCCAATCAAGCCGATCGATCCGAGTAATCCAGGCGGCAACCCGACACCGGGGACAAGCGGCCCGCTGTCACTGGACTTTGCTTCTAGCTTTACGTTCGGCGAAGCAGCGATCAGCAGCGATGATGCCAAATACTATGCGAAGCCACAAGTATTCACCCAACAAGATGGCACGACGGTTGACCGGCCTAATTATGTGCAGGTTTCCGATAAGCGTGGAACTTTTGAAGGTTGGACCTTGAAAGTGAAACAAGACAAACAGTTCGCCGTGAAAGATGATGCTACCCGCGAATTGATCGGCGCGCAACTGAAATTCAAGAATGCGAGTCTGGTTTCAGCCACCGATTCGAAGTACGCCCCAACCGGTTTGGCATCATTTGAATTGATTCCGGGCACTGCCCAAATTGCCCCGGTTGAAGCGGTCAAGGACCAAGGGATGGGCACATGGATCTACCGCTTCGGTGACGACAAGCAAATGGGCCGTTCCGTTGAATTGTCAGTTCCGGGTAAGACACCGAAGATGGCCAAGGCGTATGTTACCGCGTTAACTTGGACCTTAGAATCAACCCCGGCCAACGTAAGGCCTAAGCCTTAGTCAAAAATAACCGGATTTTGACCAGCATTAGCATGATTTTGCCGATAGTTACCGAGACACCATTTTTAAAAAGGAGATTTCCGTGAAGAAAATATTTTTCTGTTTAGCAGCGTTTGTTGCCATGTTGTTGACCCCTGCCGCGCATGTTTTTGGTTCAGAATTGAATTTTGCCGCAAAGGCTCAGCTGCCAGACAATCAGGTTCATACAGATGTCAGTTATTTTGACATCAAAATGGATCGCGGCGCTAAGCAAACCCTTCACGTTGATCTTCGGAATGATACCGAAAATGAGGTCGAAGTCGATGTCGGTATTGCTAGCGCGACAACCAACATTAATGGCGTGGTGGAATATAGTCCTAACGACATTAAACCAGCCAAAAGTCTTGCGTTTAATCTCAAGGATCATGTCAAAGCGCCTAGCCAAATCAAGATTCCAGCTAAGGGCAATACGGTTTTGAATTTAGATGTCACCATGCCTGATGCCGCCTTGAAAGGGCAGATGGCCGGTGGGATCACGCTTAAAGAGCATCAAACGGAAGATCAGGCCAATAAAGAAAAAGGCAAGGGATTGTCGATCAACAATCGTTTTTCCTACGTCATTGGTCTTGTGCTTCAACAGACGACCCAACCGGTTGCGCCAGACCTGAAATTGAATACCGTTAAACCGAGCCAGGTGAACTATCGCAACGTCATTTCCGCGTCTCTGGAGAACATCACGCCGACGTTCATCAACAAAGTTGCCATTGACGCGAATGTGCATGCCAAAGGGGCCAAAAAGGTGCTTTATCGTGTTAAAAAAGAAGGCATGCAGTTAGCCCCTAACACGACTTTCGATTTTCCGATTGCCTTGGCAGGGAAGGCCTTGGAACCAGGCACTTACATTGCCCAACTAGAGGTCTATGGTAACCAAAGCTCGGATGGCCAGGTGACGCGGCAAACCAACAGTGCCAAACAACGCTATCAAAATCACTGGACATTGACCAAAGAATTTACCATTACCGACCATACTGCCAAGAATCTGAATCAAAAAGATGTGACCCTGAAGTCAACCAATCATTGGTGGGTCTATGCATTGCTGGCAGTGGTCGCGATCTTGCTCATCGTCATTGTGCTATTGGTGATTGTGCTGCTAAAACGCAAGCACAAAAAAAGCACGGAACGTGAATGAGTAGATTAAACATGTTACAATCTAGGGTAAACATTGATACTTCTTTTGACTTCGGATCACGCGGCGCTCAACGGGCAGTACCTAAGGATATGAATGAATTTGCTTAGGTTAAAAGTAGTTGCAACCCAACCAACTATTTGGTTCATGATGAACGCGCTTATTAAAAAATGAGCATTTTCAAGCGGCGCCCAACTTAAACAACAGATTTAAAATCCGCACATTAGGCTGCCAACGTCTGAGGACGCTGACAGCCTAATTGTGCGAATTTTTAGTCATGTATGTGATTTGAATTGTGTAAAAGCAAAATTGAAGGCTTGATTTCATTGATGATGTGAGTATTTGATCATTAGGTGAAGGCACGACATCAGGTAAGCGGGTTGGTTTTAGTCTTAAGGTGAGGGTGGTATTTATGAGATTATCTGAATTAATGGAAAAAAATGATCAAAAGAAACTCCAGCTGCTGCATTATCTTGATCAACATCCAAACCAGAGACTGAGGAATAGTGAATTACAACACAAACTTGATATTTCGTATTATCTCTTTAAACGGCGGACTAAAGAGATTGCCGATGACATTGATACGTTTCAACTGTCCGGTTTATTTGATATTGAAGTGACCGACACGACGACAACTTTGCATAAAAATCACAACACCAACATTTTCGTCTTTTTGAATCATTATCTTGAGCGTTCCTACCAAATCAAAATCCTGATGTTACTGGTGACGCAACGACAAAATTTTGATCTCTATGATTTTGCGGAAGCACATTATGTCAGTTATACATTTATGTATAAACGTTTCACGGCGCTGCGCCAAACGCTGCAAAAATGGGGGATTAACCTTAACAATAACAGCGAGTTGACCGGTGATGAGTTAGCCATTCGCTTATTATTGGCGGAACTTATCATCATTACCCACGTCGGTGAAGAAACGTTTGATAACGAGATTCGGACAGCCTTGCATGAACTTCTTGAGTTGATTGACACGCCGGCCATTGCGCCATCAATGAGTCAGCTGATTGAAACCAAAGCCTATTTGCTCGCTAGCCTATTGCGATTTCAACAAGGCTATTTCGTTGCGACTTCACCGGAAGTTGCCAAACTGATCAGCAAAATCCGGCAGCAGGCGCTTGAAGAACGGAGCAAAGTGATTGCGATTTTTCAGACTCATTTTCCCGCCGATGAGCAAGCTATCAGCAATGAGTGCGATTATTTAGGTACATTTCTTGCCATTGTGGGAATCATTTCCGCTCCGGCAGTAATTTTTCCGGATGAAGTGACGCAAAGAAGCAGCGACTTTATTCGTGGATTTGAAGAACAGTTTGGTGTTACATTAACGTTGGAAGCGAAGCAAAATATCACTTACGAAGTTGATAAATGTTGGATCGATGTTGTTGCCTTTCCGCTTAGAAGTGGTTTCTTTGAATATCATACCGAAATTGCTTATTTTGCCAGAACGTTTCCGGAGTTTTTTGAATATTGTCAGACCTATGTGCGGCAACAAGAGGCCGCGTTAGATGATCAGCAGGCCCAATTCATTTTTTATCGTTGCTTACTGACACTGGTGGCGAATGTGCCGCTGAGTAGTGTGCTTGAACCACTGTATGTTTGCGTTGATTTCACTTTGGGGGAAGCTTACAACACCATTATTGAACGGGGGATCAAGCGATTCTCGATGTTAAATGTCAAAGTCACTAATGAGGTGCAGCCGAAGACGCGCCTGATCATTACTGATTTGGTTAACGCGTACCGGCATACCGATATTCCTAAAGTGATCTGGCTTTCGCCACCGCGAGCGGAAGATTGGGAGCATTTGATTAGCGAGCTTTTGGCGTTTCGCTTAGTGCCGAATGGTGTTTGAACGACTACTGTAGCAGTCTGCACCTAGAGTGATTAAACGTGAGTGTTTCACACAACTATTTTTTTATCCAAGCGTATCTTTTTTTGATCTATAGATTTCTTATGTTATACTCACGATATTCACAACTGGAGGCGAGGCACTATGGAACGAGAAAATGGTTTTTGGCCAGCGATAAGGGACTTCTTCTTTCGTGCTGGTGACTTCAAAGGTGTTAGTTCACGGGCACAGTATTGGTGGGTGTTCTTAGTCGAATTTTTGCTGGGCGTCGTGATTGTCGGTTTGTTCCGGGTTACTGATCCGGCAATTGGCCAAACAACGAAATCCTTTGGCGATAGTCTTATATCAACAATTATGACATCATTGCCGCTTATTTTTGTATATTTAAGTTATCCGCAATTAAGTTTAACGATTCGGCGGTTTCGCGATGCCAAGGTTAGCCCGTGGTGGTACCTGGTCTTAGTGATTGTTGCTTTAGCGGGACCAGTACTGACGGTTAGCGGCATGGGAATTTGGCCTATAATTGTTTTACCGCTTGTTGCAGGATTGGCCGATCTTATTGTCTTAGTGTTACCTAGCCGAGAGCAGGAAGTAAAGTCTTTTCCGGTTCAGCCGCACTCACCCAGCACAATCGGTGTGAGTTTCGGGGCAGCTGTTAAAGATCTCTTCCTTCGGGGTGGCGATTTTACCGGGACATCTAGTCGGAGTCAGTACTGGTGGAGCGTTTTGTTTGACGGTTTGATTATCGTGCCGACATTTTTATTTGTTATTTTTTCGCTAGTCGCTGCGTTTATTGGTGCAGCCACTTTAGGGAAATTTGAGCCACAAGATGCCGTACGCATTTTTAATTCGTTAGGTTCCGGTGCGATCATTTTGGTGATGCTTATTATGGCGATTGTTTATGCATGGTCCATGCTAGCTTTGCCAATGTTGACGGTGATCTGGCGCCGGTTCAGAGATGCAGGCGTTAGTCCATGGTGGTTTATTGCGTTTTATGTCGTTTCAAATTTCGTTTCGGCACTTCAAGCAAGCAATCCAAACTTTGTCTTAACCTTGATTCCATTGATTCTCGCCATTGTGCAGATCGTCATCCTTGCTTTACCACCTAAAAACTTAGGAGACCAACAGTAACGTATTTTGCACCAAAAAAGTGCTCACCTTCATTTGAGATGGCGGCACTTTTTTAATTTGTTTCACAACAGATTGACTGGCTCAATAAATGCCTTTTGAATCCTCATCAACCAGCGGATCGTTGAAGTTCTTGTGGAAGTAGGTGCTGTCGATGACTTTGAACTTGCCGTTGGTGAAACGGGCGATGATTTCGCCATATTGAACGATGAGCGGTTCGGTGTTCGGAATTTCGATTTTGAGCCGACCGATTGGTGTTTTGGTGAGGTACTGGAAGTTGGTGCCGAAGAATCCCTTTAGATCTTTCGTAGTTGTGTCCTGCGAGTAAGGTAGGAAGTGGGTCATTTTAGCGGTTGAAAAAGCCGCAAATTCGCCTTTTGGAAATCCTTCTAGCGATGAAGGTGGTTGTGCCATTTTATCACTCCTGAGGCCTGCGTACGTTGCTGTGACAACGTCGGGTGGTTATGAATTTACTTATCATTATGTTAACACAATAATAGAACAATGGAATGATTGCGTCGCAGCTTGAAAACGCTTAAAATTAGGGCTGGACGTTGATCGGGGGTGAGCATATGGATCAAAGTCTGTTTCAAAATGGTAACTTTCAGCCGTTGGCGAGTCGGATGCGGCCACAAACGCTCGATGAGTTTGTCGGCCAGACCCACCTGTTAGGCAAGAATAAGGTGTTGAGCAATCTCATTGAACATGATGAGATTAGCTCGATGATCTTCTGGGGTCCGCCTGGGGTTGGTAAAACGACCCTGGCGCGGATTATTGCCAGGAGAACCAAAGCACAGTTTGTAACGTTTTCTGCGGTCACCAGTGGGATCAAAGAGATTAAGCAGGTGATGAAAGAGGCTGAGCAGAATCGCGAACTGGGTCAAAAGACGATTGTGTTTGTTGACGAAATTCACCGGTTTAATAAAGCGCAACAGGATGCCTTTTTACCGTATGTCGAACGAGGCAGCATTATCCTGATTGGCGCCACGACCGAGAATCCGTCGTTTGAAGTGAACGCTGCGTTACTGTCGCGGACGCGCGTGTTCGTTTTGCATGGCCTGACCAGTGCAGAACTGGTTGACTTGTTGCAACGAGCGCTGAAGGATCCACGCGGTTATGGCTTACAGAAGGTGAAGATCAGCAAAAAGCTGTTGGGGCAAATTGCCGATTTTGCCAATGGCGATGCGAGGATCGCGTTGAATACGCTGGAAATGGCCGTCACGAACGCCGAGACCAAAGGGGATGTTGTCTCGGTTACGCAAGCCGATGTCGCACAATTATTGACCAAAAAGGCCTTATTGTATGACAAGAACGGGGAAGAGCACTATAATCTGATATCGGCATTACACAAGTCGATGCGCAATTCTGATGTGGATGCGGCCATTTATTGGTTGGCCCGCATGCTAGAGGCAGGCGAAGATCCATTGTACATTGCCCGCCGCCTAGTTCGGTTTGCCAGTGAAGACATTGGCATGGCCGATTCCCGAGCTTTGGAAATCGCCGTCACCGTGTATCAGGCATGTCAGTTTATCGGTATGCCGGAGTGCACGGTGCACCTAACCCATGCCGTTACTTATTTGTCACTGGCACCCAAATCCAATGCGCTTTATACGGCTTATGGTGCCGCCAAAAAAGATGCAACCGAAACATTGGCTGAACCGGTCCCGCTTCAAATTCGTAACGGGGTAACTGATTTGATGCAGGATCTCGGTTATGGGAAAGATTACCAATATGCCCACAATGCCAAAGACAAGCTGACAACGATGCAGACCATGCCGGATAATCTGGTGGGCCGAACTTACTATCATCCTACTGATCAAGGCAGCGAGGAGAAAGTCAAAGAACGACTCGAACAGATTAAGGCATGGCACGCGCAACACCCTACCCCTACACCACCGGATACTAAGGAAAAGTCGTGATTGGGACGATACCGGCGCGCACTGGTTCGCGCTCATCATAACGCGCTCACCAGTGCAGGGACCTGCACATAAGGACCTTGGTCGCAATGGCCAAGATCGGGCCATCACGCCCAAGGCCACTTATGTTCCGGTCCCTGACCGCACTGGTTCGCGCTCACTTATCTATAGGAGGAATAAAAAAATGGCGAAGATTCTCGCAGTCAACGCAGGCAGTTCTACCCTGAAGTGGAAACTTTTTGATATGCCGGCTGAGGTTCAATTGGCCGAGGGCTTGGTTGATCGTTTGGGCCAGCCGCAATCGAAAGTTAAAATTAAATATGGTGACGGTCAAAAATACGAAAGTGATACGCCGATTGCCAACTACCAAGAAGCGGTTGCCAGTTTGATGGGCAATATCAAGTCTTTGGGCTTAGTCGAGCATTTGCATGAAATTATCGGTGTTGGTCACCGCGTTGTTGCCGGTGGCGAAGTTTTTGCTGAATCCGTTGTCGTTGACGATGAGACGTTGCTGCAGATTCAAAACCTGCGTGACTATGCGCCATTGCATAATCCAGTTGAAGCTGATTATATCGCGGTTTTCATGAAAATGATGCCATGGGCGACTGAAGTGGCGGTTTTTGATACGGCTTTTCATCAAACGATGCAGCCTGAGAACTTCCTGTACAGCATTCCTTACGACTATTACAAAAAGTATGGCGCGCGTAAGTATGGTGCGCACGGAACCAGTGTGCGTTACGTGAGCGCGCGTGCTGCCGAAATGCTGAACAAACCATTGGAAGATTTACGGATGATTGTCATGCACTTGGGTTCTGGTTCCAGTATCACCGCGGTTAAAGATGGCCAGTCCATTGATACCTCCATGGGCTTTACGCCTCTGGCTGGGGTAACCATGGGCACGCGTTCTGGGGACATTGATCCATCACTGGTCGCTTACCTGATGAAGAAACTGGACATTCCGGATGTTGGCCAGATGATTCATATTCTCAACAATGATTCCGGGCTACTGGGCATCTCCGGTTTAAGCAACGATATGCGGGACTTGGAAGCGGCCGAAGATACGAATCCGCGGGCGAAACTCGCATTGGATATTTTTGTCAATCGGGTTGTGAAATATGTTGGCTCTTATGCAGCCTTGATGAACGGGGTAGACGCACTTATTTTCACTGCCGGTATCGGCGAAAATGGGGATGAAATCCGCGACAAGATTATGCGCTCACTGGGCTACCTCGGCGCCAAGATCGACAATGATCTCAATTACAAGTCACATGGTGTCGAAACCGATCTCAGCACGCCGGATTCAACGGTCAAGACGTTACTGGTACCTACGAACGAAGAGTTAATGATCGTGCGCGACGTGATGGCCTTAAGCTAAAGACCCAGAACCGATTGCAACGATCACGATAAAAGGGTTTGCCACACCAGAAACCCAAAATAGACGCTAGAAACAAGCTTTATCGCTTGTCATCTAGCGTCTATTTTTTTGCCCTCACTAAAGCTTCATGGCTTCAGTCAAAAATCTGCACATGGTTCGCCCGCGCGGTGCTGACGATATCTTCGGGCATGGCCTTGTCAGTGGCAATGTAATCCAGCGTATTCATGGGTGCACTCATATAGAGTTGATGTTTACCAACTTTGGTGTGATCTACCAGTAACATAACCTGGTCTGCGTGCGCTGCAAACGCCCCCTTAATGTTAGCTTCCTGGTCGTTAGCATCGGTTGCACCGGCAGCAATCAGTCCGCGACACGAGAAGATTGCCAGGTCAGCTTGGTAATTTTCAATGTCACGCGTCGCTCGGTCGCCACTAATGTTTTCCAGCATTTTATTGACCGCACCGCCAACAAGATTGACGTGCCAGCCTTTATGTTTGGAAGCTTCAAGTGCAACCAGAATCCCGTTTGTGACAATGTACAATTCATCAATACCACTTAATTCACGAATTAGAACTAAAGCAGTGGTACTCGAATCAATAAACAGGCTCATGCCGCTTTTGATCAACCGATCCGCCCTTGATGCGACCGTTCGCTTGGCATCAAGGTTCAAGGTTACCGAATAATCATAGGGGACGTCTTCGGGTTCCTCGCTTAACGTGACACCATTTAGAACCCGTTTAATCAAACCACGGTTTTCCATATCCAGTGTATCCCGTCTGATGGTGGCAGGGCTGACGAAAAGCTGCTTGGCTAAGTCACTATACCGGGCGAATTGTTGAGCATTTAAAATTTTCAGAATTTGATCTTGCCGTTGAAAAGAAACCATTAAAGCGCCTTCTTTCCTAATTTGAATGATTTTATGCAAAATTATAGCACATGTTTGAAAAAATATGAAAAATTATCGAGTTACTCGTCACACGTTGTCATTATTTTTCACAACTCATATACTACACTATGAAAGCGGTTTACGAAAGCGAAGGAGGTTTTCAACGTGGCACTTATGGGATTGGATCTCGGGACAACCGGGGTAAAGAGTACGATCACAGACAATCAAGGCAACATTCTCTCTGCTGCCTACCGGGAATATGAGACGTCGGTTCCCAGGGAAGGTGAATACGAGCTGGATCCAAGCGTGGTCTGGTCGGCAACGAAGGAGGTTATTCAGGAATCGAAAAAATTCGTTAAGGAAGATGTGCTGGCAGTCAGTGTTTCATCGTTCGGTGAAGCGTTTGTTGCCGTTGATGATCAAGGGCAGCCGCTGATGAACACGATGTTGCAGACAGATAGCCGCGGCAAGGATGAATTAAAGGACCTGCTGACGCGGATTTCGGCTGAGGACATCAGGAATAAAACCGGGTTGAATCCGGCGGTGACATTCGCGGTACCTAAGATCATGTGGATCAAAAAACACCGTCCGGAACTTTATGGAAAGATTCATCGTATCCTGCTTTACGGCGCTTATATCCTATACAAACTTGGTAATGTTGATGCGATTGATTACACCCTGGCTGATCGGTCGCTGGCATTTAACGTTTCGACCAATGACTGGGATCCGGACATCTTGGCAGCAGCCGGCATTGATCGCAAGCTTTTGCCAAAGTGTTACCGCCTAGGCACGGTGGTCGGCACGATCAAGCCGGAGTTGGCATCTGAGTTAGGGATTAACGCCGACATGAAACTTGTTACCGGCGCCCATGACCAAATTTGTGTGTCGATTGGCGCTGGCACCATCGATGTTGGCGATGCGACTGACGGGATGGGTTCGGTCGATAATATTTCACCGATTTTCACAGATACCAGCCATCTCAAGGAGAATGCCAAAAAGAATTATCCGACGGTGCCGTATCTGGATAACAAATATACCACCATTGCTTACATGTATGATGGCGGCACATCACTCAAATGGTATCGTGATACGTTTGGTTTTGAAGAAGTTCAGGCGGCCGAGTTATCCGGGGTCAGCGTCTACAACATCTTTGATAAATATGTACCGCAAAAGCCAACGAATTTGTTGGTTCTGCCACATTTTTCCGGTGCAGCGGTTCCTTACTTTGATGAAGATGCGCGTGGCATGATTCTCGGACTCTCCGGTGCAACCCGAAAACCTGATATTTATCGGGCACTTATGGAAGGCGTGGCTTTTGAGATGCGCATGAATCTGGACAACATGGAAGCTGGCGGGATGCATGTCAATCATCTGCGGGCGACTGGCGGTGGCTCGCGGTCAGATACTTGGCTGCAAATCAAAGCGGACGTCTTTAACCGCGAAGTCGGCCGCGTTCATATGAAGGAATCAGGAACCATGGGTGTCATTATCATGGCTGGCGTTGCGGTTGGTTTGTTTGATTCTTTTGAAACCGCCATGAAGAAGCTAGTTTCGATTGATAAAGTTTTCAAGCCGATTCCGGAGAATGTTGCCTTTTACAACCACCAGTACAAAAAGTATCAGCAACTGTATGCATTTGGTAAGAAGTTACGGAACTTATAGGAGGAAATCATTATGGTTTTAGTTAACACAAAAGAAATGATTAAAAAGGCCAAGGAAGGTCACTATGCAGTTGGTTCATTTAACGTCACCGACATCGAAATGATTCGTGGGATTGTTGGCGCTGCCGAAAAGGAAAACTCACCAGTCATTATTCAATTTGCTGAGTTGCATGATAAGTATGTGCCACTAGATGTAATTGCGCCGGTGATGCTGAACATTGCCCGTAAAGCAAGCGTTCCGGTTGCGGTTCATTTTGACCATGGTGAAACCTTTGACAATATTATGCGGGCGATTCGGCTTGGATTTACCTCGGTGATGGTCGATGCTTCGCAGGAGAATTTTGCCGATAATCTGGCGCAGACCAAAGAAATCGTGAAGATCTGCAAGCCGTTGGATATCACGGTTGAAGCCGAACTCGGACCAATGAATCGTGAAGGCAGCGGCGATAAGAAAGTGGATTATGCGGATCTGGATAAGACTTACACCAACCCGCAAGAAGCAAAGCAGTTCATTGAAGAGTCCGGTATCGATATGCTGGCGGTTGCGTATGGGACGGTTCATGGTGTTTATACGCAAAAGCCACACCTGAGCTTCAGTCGTTTGAAGGAAATTTCCGATTTGGTTAACTTCCCATTAGTGGTTCACGGTGCTTCCGGGTTGACTGATGAAGAATATCGCAAGTCCGTTGAAAATGGCATTTGCAAGATCAATTACTATTCTGAAATGGTTCACCGCGTTGCTCTAGGTGTCCAGAAGAAGTTGGAACAGGATGATAGCGACAAACAGCTATTCATCTCAGATGCCAGCATCTGGGAAACCGAAATGGTTGAAAAAGAAATTCGCGGCCGTCTGCGCGTCTTTGGTTCGGCAGGGAAGGCTTAACTGATTCCAGAAGTGGACGGATAGCGATGTTGCTATCCGCCTACTTTCAGGAAAATAATGTGAGCGCTTTAGTTCAGCGTTCACACTCACCACAAGGAGGTTTTTTTCATGAAATTTCTGGTCGATATGCTTAGCCAACCTTCCATCATTGCCGGAATAGTTGTTTGCGTAGGGCTGATTGCGCTGCGTAAGCCTTTTACCGAAGTGATTGGTGGCACGGTGCGGGCATTTATCGGGTTCGTCGTCATGCTGGCCGGCACCAACATCATCGTTGGCGCTTTGAATAACTTCGCTAAGCTGTTCACCAAGGCCTTTAACATGCACGGCATGATTCCAAGTAACGAAGCCGCTATCGGTGTGACCGTCGCAAAATATGGCACGGTTGCCACCTTTATCTTCGTCTTCGGACTTGTGTTGAATATTGTGCTGGCCCGCATCACCAAGTTCAAATATATTTTTCTATCAAGCGACCATGCTTTTTACATGGCATGTTGCTTGACACCGGTGATGCTTTTAGGCGGCTTGAATACGCTTGAAGCAATTGTCTTTGGTTCCATGACCCTCGGCGTCATCCTCTGTGTCTTCCCAGCAATTGCCCACCCAACGATGAAAATTATCACAGGCCGCGACGACATGAGCTTTGCCCACTTCGGCACGCTGGAATACTGGATGTCTGCTAAAATCGGTTCGCTAGTCAATAAAGATAAAAAGTCAAAATCTATTGAAGATATTAATTTCCCGAAATCATTAGCTTTTCTGCAAGATAGTAACGTTTCGGTGACCATCGTCATGACCATTCTGTTCTTCGTTGTGACTGCGGTGGCCGGTCCGGCTTATGTTGGTAAATTGACTAACCTGAATCCATATGTTTGGGCGTTGCTGCAGGCCGCACAATTCACAGCCGGGATCATCGTATTGGTCCAAGGCGTTAACATGTTACTGGCAGAAATTACCCCAGCCTTCAAAGGATTCAGTGAAAAGATTGTGCCAAGTGCTGTACCTGGTTATCCATTCGCTATTCTGTTCAAGGGGACATCTAATGCCTTGCTCGCGGGCTTCCTGGTCAGCCTACTTGGCGGTCTGCTTTCCATGGGCGTTCAGATTTTGATCGGAACCACCATTGTCATCCCAGGGATCGTCATGCACTTCTTCTGCGGTGGGATTGCAGCCATCTTTGGCAATGCCACTGGCGGTCGAAAAGGCGCTTTGATTGGACCATTTCTCGGTGGCATCATCTTGAGCTTCCTGCCACTGATTGCCACCAGTCTTTACGGTGGTTTGGGCTACACCACAACATATTGGTCTGATAGTGATTTCAATACCATCGGCGTTATCTTGGGACTCATTGCCAAAGTCGGCAAGTGGCCGATTATGATCGCAGCACTAATCATCTTTGCCTTCCCATTTGTCTTCAGTGCTTTGCACAAGAAGAAGTTGGTTGATTAATTTACTGGGTCTGATGAGTGGAGTCAGACAAAAAAAGATGCAGGCGGCTAATTTGCTGCTTGCATCTTTTTTGTACTCTTGGCGTTAGCGAGGCTTCTGTAGCGTTCGTCAGCTGACAAGTTCATTCAGCATTAATCCCTTGATCCGAGTCAATCATGACGCCCTTTGTTTCGTCAAAAACGCAGATATTACCGTAATTGGCTTTGAAGCCCATGTGATTGCCGCCATCAATAAAGTAACGCGGCGATTCACCTGGGTATTGGATAACCTTGACCGGACATTTCGGATAACCCCCGGTAAAAGTGGTTTCGGCGATCGGCGGCTTAACCTGATCCTCATATTCGCCATAAATCAGCGCGGTCGGCGTGTGACCCGTAATCATGGTTTTATTAAGCGGGTTATGCGCAAAAATCGGGTGTTTACGACTTTGGGTTTGCTTCATATCATAGATATAAGGTTCACGTACCCACATCCGGTTAAACGGCGTTGTTTCCTTTAACGGGTCTGCCAGCGAAAAGTCTAGGCCGGCGTGAATGAGCAAAAGCTTATCAAAAGCAATGGCGGTTGGCATCTCCGCGATAAATGAGATTAACGGTGCCATATGTGTGCGCACCGCTTCACGAAGACTCATTCCTTTGACAGTCGGCGCAAAATCCTTGACCATTTGGCGCAACGTTGCTTTACCGCCATTGATAAACCAAGGATTATCTTTATCAGCCAGGTAGTCTAAGAGCATCTGATCATGGTTGCCCCGCACTGCGATCGCCTGACTATCCTGAACCTGTTCATGAATCTGAGCCAAGACGCGGCCGCCATAAGGGTAGCCATCTATGTAGTCACCAAGATAGACCGTCAGTACATGCGGGTACTTTTCCTGCATCAAACGGACTCGATCCATTGTCTTTAAGTTGCCATGAATATCCGAAACAACAATCATGGTCATCGCAATCGCCTCCTCAACGTCTTCCTGCGTGAGCGATTATGGTCTGATTAAAATAACCGTTACGTACAGTTTACTTTATTTTTTGCCGATTGTGCGATATTAATAAATGGTTAGGGGTGAAAAGATGGATAAACGGCTGATTGTCATGCATAACTTGAGCCAACATTATGGCAAACAGTACTGGTGGCAACAAAATTCGCTGGAAGATTGGCTGATGATGATTCTGATTCAACGGACCAGCTCCAAGAATGTTGCGCAGGCTGTCCATAACTTGCGGCCATATATGAGTGTTAAGCGACTTTTGGCATTGTCGCAGGCCGAACTTGAAGAACTCGTCCGGCCAGCGGGCTTTTATCGGCAAAAGGCGCAACGCATTCATGATCTGTTAGTGTGGTTCGTGGCCCAAGGCGGCAGTTTTACCGAAATTGCCAAAAAACCGACTGATCAGCTGCGGAAAACCTTGCTGGCGTTAAACGGCATCGGTAATGAAACGGCTGACGTGATGCTAATGTACACGTTTGGCAAGAAGACATTTGTTGCGGACACTTATGCAATGCGGCTATTTAATCGGCTGGGGTTTGGCCCGTACACGAATTACGCCAAAATGCAGGCCGATTTTGCGCCGTTACTGGCTGGCATCAGTCTGGATGACGCCCGCGAATGGCATGCATTGATTGACGAGCACGGGAAGACGCAAGTGCGGCATGCCTACGACGATCACTTTTTACTCCAACCGAATTTAACCGAAGATCAGTGGCCACCGGAAGCGACTCAGGTTGAACCGCCGCACGATGATCCTGGCAGTGGTAATTGGCGTCACGCAGAAGAATCATCCAATGAGTGAATAGAGAGGACGAGTGTCATGAATGCAAGTATTGCGGTACAGGTTTTGCCAATGTATCCGGATCAAAAGAAAGTGCTGGAGGTTGTCGATGCGGTGATTGCCTATATTCAATCAACCGGTGTCAATTATGAGGTCAGCGCGTTTGAAACGACCATGGAAGGCGATTACGATCAGCTCATGGCTATTTTGAAGCAGATCCCTGTAGTCACGGCAAAAGCTGGCGGCACTTCCCAGATGGTGTATGCCAAGATCAATTATTTTCCTGAAGATACTGGCTTGTCGATTGCTGATAAGGTCGATAAGTTCAAGCATTAGGCAGGCCATGAAGTCATCACTCCTGCCTGTGAGAAAAGCGCTAACGGATTCAGCCAATCACTGGTATCCGTTAGCGCCTTTTCGTTAGTTACTGAATAATGTCGCGATTAGGATCACGCCAATTAATGATCAAGACGAGTACCATCATCACGACGACCATCATGAAAACACCATGCAGACCGGTGAGAATCGCGGCGGCTGCTTGCGGACTGTGAACTGAGGTGGTTGATTTGGCGCTGATTGCCGCATTGATGGTTTTGAAAGAAAGCCCATGCAGGTTCGCCCGAATCACCAAAGTCAGCACGGCTCCATATACGCCAGTCATCACCGTCTGGCCCAGCGAGCGCCCTAGCGTCAAAATACTGGTAGCCGACCCGACGTAACGATCTGGCACAAGATGTTGGCTAAGGACCGTGTTCATGCTGATGATAATCCCCATCACCGTTCCATTAACCATGGCAATCACGTAAAAAGCCCATACCGGAAAATTCGGCGAAGCAACCGTGAGCAGTAAATAGGCGCATGTCAGAATGAAGACGAGCATTAACAACAAGGTTCGCGGTACAAATCTTTTAATCAAGGGACCGACTAGAAAAGATGATGCCAGCCATAAAACGGAACTAGACGTCACCACCAGCCCGGCTGCAGTTGCGCCTAAATGGTACAACGATTGTAACCAAATCGGGAAGTAAACCTGATAACCAATTAAGACCCCACTAAGCAATAATGCCGTCAAAATCTGTACGGTAAAAGTAAAGCTCTGAAACATTTGCGGTGCGATTAACGGATCGGTTGCCCGTTGTTCTTGCCGAAATAGAAGGTACCCACCCACACATGCCAGGACTAACAAAAGTGCCGCCAGCCAGGGCTGTTGATCAAGCGCCTGAATACCTAATAGCAGGGCAATTAACGTAACCGCTAGCCAAGCAATACCCAGCCAGTCAATCGTTAATGACACATGCTTGCGGCTGGGTTCACGGTACCCGACCTGAATGAGGAAGAAGACCAGCATACCCAGTGGCACGTTGACGAAGAAAACCCAGTGCCACGACAATTGATCGACCAAAAAACCCCCAATGAGCGGTCCAACCAAGGCAGACAGCCCCCATGCTGTATTATTAAGCGCCATCACGTTCGCACGGTGAGCGAAATCATAGTAGTCGGCAATGATGGTAAACGTCAGCGGCATCACCGCCCCAGCGCCAATCCCCTGCAAAGCACGGGCTAAAATAAGCAATAAAATATGCGGTGCCAAGCCGCTCAGCAAAGTGCCGACTGTGAACAGCACAACGCCCCACTGGAAAATCCCCCGGCGGCCGATCGCATCTGCCAATTTTCCGTAAATCGGCGTGGTAATGGCTGTCGTCAGCAGGTAAGCGCTCATGATCCAGCTTTGATAAGCCAGCCCATGCAAGTCACTAATAATCGCAGGTAAAGCAGTTGTCACAATCGTTACTTCAACCGAAGTCATAAACGTTGCAATAAAAACCGCCGCCATCACCAGGCCGCGGCCTTGAGGTTTCGTTGTTGTCGCCATGTTTGCATCCCCTTAGTACTTACATTGTACCAATCGGGGTCAAGACTTTTAGTATTAGATAACGGAGGAAGGGGGGATGTCGTGTACATTGCTTCGATTGAGCAACTACTATAAAAAACCGCCCGCCATTTTCTAGCGAACGGTCGTCTGAACTTTTTACAATGCAGGACGTCGTGGATGACGTGGCATGTGACGATCCACCACAATCGCACCTGCCATCAAAATGATAATCACGGCGGCTGCCAGCACCTGATCAAATAGGATCAAACTAAGCGCACCCACCAAGGCGAAGAACAGCAACAGCCAATCAATTTGTGATAGTGACAAAACAATCGCCCCCTAGGCATTAGCCTTAAAAGTCTGTCCAATCATCCTTGTCACCGGCGTCTTTGTCGGGTGAGACGTAGACGACAAGTTCGTCACTGAAACGCTTTAAGCAGTAAGCCGCCGCACTGACTGCCGCGATGGCCATGAATGTTTTCAAAAAATGGTTTTTCATAGGTTTCCTCCTTCGCGTGCCTCCAGATCGTCAAACCTTGAATCCAACTTTATTTTACCATCACTTTGCGTTGAAACGCGTTCACCAGCCCAGAAACCTGCGTGTAAGGACCTTGGTCGCAATGGCCTAAGCCCGGGCCATCACGCCCAAGGCCACTTACACTCCGTTTTCTAACCGGGCTGATTCACGCTCTCCATAAACGCGTTCACTGGCGCAGAAGTCTGCGCCTAAGGCCACTTATACTCCGACTTCTAAGCGCGCCAGTTCACGCTCTTGGAAAAATTAACCAAATTAAGATTAAGGCAATTTAAGCGAATTTAAGTCAAAATAAGTGATTTTTCGTCAATCTGTGTTATACTTAACTCATTAAAACCGAAAGTAGGTATGAGCATGGATACAAAAGTTAAGACTGTTGATTACTCATCCAAGGAATACTTCGACCGAATGACAGAATACTGGCAAGCTGCTAATTACGTGTCGGTTGGCCAGCTCTATTTGAAGGACAATCCGTTGCTGGAACGGCCACTCAAAAGTGAAGATGTGAAGCCGCATCCGATCGGTCACTGGGGCACGATTGCCGGTCAAAACTTCATTTACACCCATTTGAACCGGGTCATTAATAAGTACGACCTCAACATGTTCTACATTGAGGGTCCGGGTCATGGTGGTCAGGTCATGGTTTCCAATTCTTATCTGGACGGGTCATACTCGGAAATTTATCCGCGGATTTCACAGGATAAAGAAGGCATGAAGCGCCTGTTTACGCAATTCTCATGGCCAGGTGGCGTGGCGTCACACGCCAGTGCCCAGACGCCGGGTTCGATTCATGAAGGCGGGGAGTTAGGCTATGCGTTGAGTCACGCAACCGGTGCGGTTCTGGATAATCCTGATGTCATTGCGGCGGTTGTGACCGGCGATGGCGAAACGGAAACCGGCCCACTGGCAGCTTCATGGTTCAGCAATACCTTCATCAATCCGATTAGCGATGGCGCGATTCTGCCAATCGTTCATATGAACGGGTTCAAAATTTCTAACCCGACGATCCTCTCCCGGAAGTCAGATGAAGATCTGACCAAGTACTTTGAGGGCATGGGTTGGAAGCCATACTTTGTTGAAGGCGACGATCCGACCAAGCTGAATCCGGAAATGGCCAAGGTCATGGATGATGCGATTGAAACGATTAAGGCAATTCAAAAGCACGCCCGTGAAACCGGCGACACCACCATGCCACATTGGCCAGTGATTATTTTCCGCTCACCAAAAGGCTGGACCGGTCCTAAGAGTTGGAATGGCGAACCGATTGAAGGATCATTCCGTGCGCACCAGATTCCGATTCCGGTTGATGCCGAAGACATGGAGCATGCGGATTCTTTGGCAGGCTGGCTGAAGTCCTATCATCCGGACAAGCTATTTGACGAAAATGGCAAGTTGATTCCGGAATTGGCCGCCTTGCCGCCAAAGGGTGACCAACGGATGGCTGCCAACCCGATTACCAATGGCGGTATTGATCCAAAGCCATTGGTTCTGCCGGATTATCGCAAGTATGCGCTGGACAACAAGGAGCATGGCAAGCAGATCAAGCAGGACATGATTGTCTGGTCCGATTATCTGCGTGATTTGATTAAATTGAATCCGCATAACTTCCGCATTTTTGGCCCTGATGAAACCATGAGTAACCGGCTTTACAGCTTGTTTGAAGTGACAAACCGGCAATGGTTGGAACCAATCAAGGAACCGGCTGACCAATACCTGGCACCAGCTGGCCGGATCATTGATTCACAGCTGTCCGAACATCAGTCAGAAGGCTTCAATGAAGGCTACACGCTGACCGGCCGTCATGGTTTGTTCACAAGTTACGAAGCCTTCCTGCGGGTTGTCGATTCGATGCTCACCCAGCACTTCAAGTGGATTCGTAAGGCTCATGAAGAACCATGGCACAAGGCTTATCCAAGTCTGAATGTGGTCTCGACTTCGACCTCATTCCAGCAAGATCACAACGGCTACACTCATCAGGATCCAGGCATTTTGACCCACATGGCGGAAAAGAAGCCTGAATATATCCGCGAATATCTGCCAGCGGATGCGAATAGCTTGTTGGCGATCTCACCAAAACTGTTTGGCTCACAAAACACGGTCAATGTGCTGATCACTTCCAAGCAGCCACGGCCACAGTTCTACAGTATTGATGAAGCAACTGTTTTGGCCAATACCGGGCTTAAACGCATCGATTGGGCTTCCAATGACGACGGCGTTGAACCGGATGTTGTGATGGCTGCAGCGGGTACCGAGCCGAACATGGAAAGCTTGGCAGCGATCAACTTGTTGCATGATGCCTTCCCGGATTTGAAGATTCGCTTCATTAATGTTTTGGATCTTCTGAAGTTGCGTAGTCCGGAAATCGATCCGCGTGGTTTAAGTGATGCCGAATTCAACAGCTACTTCACCACCGACAAGCCGATTCTCTTTGCTTATCATGGCTTTGAAGGCTTGATTCGCGATATCTTCTTCACCCGCCAGAATCGCAATGTGCTGATTCATGGTTATCGTGAGGAAGGCGACATCACGACACCATTTGACATGCGGGTTCTGAACGAACTTGACCGCTTCCACTTAGCCAAGGATGTCATTCAGCACGTGCCGGCATATGCTGAAAAGGCTGCAGCCTTCATTCAGAAGATGGATGACACGTTGCAATACCACCATGACTTCATCCGTGCAAACGGGGAAGATATCCCTGAAGTGCAGGAATGGACTTGGAAGCCGATTAAGTAATCAGGTCTAAGCGTTGTTTGACATTAACAGATGAACATGACGAAAATCGATCTCCGCAACTGGAGGTCGATTTTTTTGGTTGGGATATACGTGAAAATTCCGACATTTTGGAAACCAAGATATTGGCGTTAATCCGACAAGAATGTGTAACCGCATACGCTTCCGCTGCATCAGCATTTATGCGACCACACCAGCTACGAGTCGCCGCGATAAGTGACAAAGCCGTGAAACAAATGACAAGAAATTGTGTAATATCTGTAAAAAATAACTTTACTTTCCCTGAAATCTAATATACTCTTAATGCAATATCATTTTGAGGGTGAGTAAATGAAAGTTAAACGATTAGTTGCAGGAGCCATGATCTTTGCTTCAACCGTTCTTTTGGCTGCGTGTGGCAGCAAGAGCAGCAGCTCAGACATTTTTAATCGAATGGAGAAAGATGTCATCTCCACGATGGACAATGCCCATATTACGGACGTTGTCAGTGGGCAGGCGGCAGTCGATACCGGCGATGGTTTATACCGGTACAAGGGTAAGAAACTTCAGGCCGCAGTCGCAACCAAAGTGGTGAAGCCGACTAACAATGGTTTGACGTATACGTTTAATTTACGTAAAACCAAGTGGAGTAACGGCGATCCCGTGACAGCCAAGGACTTTGTATTTGCTTGGCGGCGCGCGACCGATCCTAAGACCAAGTCAGAATATGCTTATCTGTTCTCAGGCATTAAGAACGCTGACGACATCACGGCCGGTAAAAAAGCACCTTCAACACTTGGTGTCAAAGCTGAAGGCAATTACAAACTTGTCGTGACCCTGGATCATCCAGTACCTTACTTCAGCACGATGATGGTCAATCCGGTCTTCTTCCCGCTGAACCAAAAGACAGTTGAAAAGTATGGCAAGAAGTTCGGGACGCAAAGTAAGTACCTTGTCTTTAATGGACCATTTAAGTTGACTAACTGGAATGGTACCGGTAACTCATGGGATGAAGTGAAGAACGATTCTTACTGGAACGCGAAGGAAGTTAAGTTAAAGAAGATCCACGTTCAGGTGGTCAAGGATTCTAACACAGCCGCGAATCTGTACTCAACCAAGAAACTTGACGATGCTGTTCTAACCGGTGAAATTGCCAAGCAGCATAAAAATGACAAGGATTATGTCGGTGACAAACAGGGCCGTACCACTTACCTTGATATGAACGAAGACAAGGTTCCTGATTTCAAGAACACGAAATTGCGTCAGGCAGTTTCCATGGCGATTAACCGGAAAGAGCTTGCTGATAAGGTTATCGGCGATGGCTCATTCGGTATCCCAACCATCACACCGGAAAACTCAGGCAGCAACCCTAAGACTGGCGAAGACTTTGCCAAGGATGCGGCCAAAGAATCTGAAACCGTTCAGAAGTATGACCTCAAACAGGCCAAGAAGCTATGGGCTGAAGGCTTGAAAGAAGTCGGTAAAACCGGCGAACAAGTTACGCTGACAACAGACGACACGGATGTTGCCAAGAAGACCGGCGAATATCTGCAATCAGCTTTGGAACAATTGCCAGGTATGAAGGTATCGATTTCTTCCGTACCATTTAAGACCCGGATCCAACGGTCACTGGATGGCAGCGCACAGTTCATCCTTTCCGGCTGGCAAGGTGACTTCCCGGATCCAATTTCCTTCCTGGATCTCTATTCAACAGGCAACACCTATAACTTCAGCCACTGGTCAAACAAGGAATACGATGATCTGCTCAAGGCTTCCAAGAACGCCGACGCCAACAATGAGACCAAGCGCTATGATGATCTCCTGAAGGCACAGGTTCTGCTCTCCAAGGAAGCACCAGTCGCAACCCTGTATCAAACCGTTCAAGGACATTTACGCAATCCGAAACTGAAAGGCGAAACCTTCAGCCCGGCCAACATGTATAACTTTGTTGGGGCGTATATGGCGAAGTAGTTTCAACATTTTTGATCAAAACGTTCCCGTTTGTGGTTAATAGCCGTGAACAGGAACGTTTTGTTTGTGTTTGTTGCGTTGATGGTCATAGAGGAGGGCGATGTTTTGGTTCAAGAAAAGGATGATCTTCGATTTCAACTAAACCCCCATGCCAAGTTTGATGTCCGGGCTGCGGTTTTATTAATTCACGACGATCAGGTTTTAGTGACGCTTGAAGCGACGAGCGGTTTTGCGATTGTCCCCGGTGGTGCCGTGAAGTTTGGCGAGACAGCTGCAGAGACTGCTGTGCGCGAAGTTTATGAGGAGCTGCGGCTGAAAGATGTGCAGCCGTTTCTGGTGGGCGTACTTGAATCATTTTGGGAACAACCGGAGCAAACTTATCAGCAGTTAATACTGGTGCATCGACTTGAATTGTCGTCAGCGCAGGCTGAAGCCGTCGTTTGGCAAGAAGGCTTGCAGGGTCAATGGCTGTCATTTTCAGAGGCGTCTCGGCGAATGCGGCCGCATGCTTTGGCTGAATTTATGCGGCCTAGTGAGACGTTTTTGCATCTTGTTGATCATCACAAATAGTGACACAGTGTCACCGCCCTTATGGCACAAGCTTCACCGGCCAGCTTTACAAGCAGCATCAATTATAAAATGTCTAATTAGAGGTGCTTACTTTGCCTTTACCTGCTAACCTTGATACGCTAAAGGTAGGCTACAGGCCGGAAGGGAGTTGCATTTTGATGGATATAACGACTAGACCGACGTTGCAGCAGTTTTTAGCAGACACGAAGCAAGGCCCTTATGTATCACTGTATCTATCTTGGCCGGACAACACACCGGTTGAGGAATTACGTATTCGGTTTAAGAATATGATGAAGCATGCCAAAGCGGTGATGGGCGAAACCTATCCGAAGACGGATTTCGCGCCATACGCTGCTGAGCTTGAACCGTATGAACAGGATCCGATGTTTTGGCAGACGTGCGAGACGAATGGTATTGGGGTGTTGACGAACGGCGCGCAAACGTATGTTACCCCAATGTATGAAACCGTTGATGATGTGGCGATGGTCACTGAGTTGCCACAGATTCTGCCGTTGATGCTGGATGAGGCGACCGCAACGGATTTCGATATTCTGGCGCTTAATGCCGACAGTATCAAGCTTTATCATAACCACGGCCATCAGGTGCGGCCGGTGTCCTTGCCGGATGACGCGCCCCAGACGTTGACAGGAACGCTGGGCACCGAAATTCGTGGCGGTGAGTTAAACAGTGTGCCTCAAGGTGGCGGCCATGTGACGTACCACGGCCACAATGACAAGTCCGCCGAAAAGGCCAGCGATCAACGCCGCTTTTATCAGGCAGTCGATCAGTATTTGCTCGCGCATTATAGCAATCCGAACAAAATGCCGCTTGTCCTGATGGGCTTAGCCGAAAATGTGGCGGTTTTTCGGGAGATTTCCAAGAACCATCATTTGTTGCCAAAGCTTGCGGTGATGAAAAGTCCGGCAACGCTTGATTTTGTCGAATTGGATGATCTACTGGCCCCGATCCGCGAAACATTACGCGATCGGCGACGTCAGCGCTTTGCGGCGATCATCGAAAAAGCCCGCAGCAATGACAGTTACACTGAGGAGCTGACAACCATTGTCACGGCAGCATTGCGCGGGCAACTTGCCATGCTTTTTGTTCAAGCGGGCGCTCGAATTCATGCCCGACTTGACGGCGAGCGAATCGAGCGTGAGTCCAAAGTTGCTCAGCACGCCAACTTGTTAAACACATTGGCCGATATCGTGTTAGGCCATGGCGGTCAGGTCGTGGTATTGCCAGAGGAACAACTACCGGCTAAGGTCGGGGCAATGATGCGTTACGCTTGAGTTTGTTTCGGGAAAGATTAGGCGTACAACTAAGCAAAAAGACAGACGCTCATATTTCCAAAATTATTTGGAAATGTAAGCGTCTGTTTTACATTTCAGTTAGTGAGCCTAAGTCAAAGTGGAGAAGCCAGAAGCACTGGGTTCACCGTATGGATCAAGTGCCGATGGCGATAAAAACGGAGGAACCAATATTCTGGTTAAAGGATCAGTTCTATATTGCATGATAATAGCCTCCTTAAGCTAATTCGAGCGTGCCAGTCAATTGTGCTTTTGTTTTAGGGGTGAGGTGATGCGTGATCATGATCACCGTGAGATCTTTTTCGGCTAATAAGGCATCTTCAATGGCTTGGGCACTTTCGTCGTCAATACCAGCCGTGACTTCATCGACAATCAAGATTGGTTTCCGAAATGATAAGGCGCGTGCTAGTGCTAATTTTTGCCGTTGCCCACCAGACAAGTTACTGCCGTGTTCGTGGATATTCGTACTCAAACTGGTGAATGTATTGATGCCAAGAAACTCCACGATTTTATTGAGCGTATTTGAAGCGCTAGGTTTTCCCAATGTTATATTTTCTTGCACACTTTCATTGAAAATATATGATTTTTGATCGACAAGTTCGATTTTTGCATTCAGCGTTGATGCTGGAAGTGAGTTTAATTCTAGATCATCAACATGGATAGAACCGCTGTAATTAGTAAGTCTGCCACTCATCAGGTTGATAAGTGTTGATTTGCCAGTTCCGCTTTTTCCAAGAATGGCATACTTACCGCCTTTCTCGAAGCGGTAAGAGATATCCTTGATGACAGGCTTTTCGCCATAATTGAAAGAAAGATGGTCAACCGTGAGTGCGTTTTTAAATGAATCATCTTCGGGAGAGGGTGCAGGTTCTTTTGAGGAAGTATCTTTATGAAGCAATACTGTAACAGACTTCATCTGAAAGATACCTTGAATCATACCTGCGAGATTGTTGAAGACAGTGCCTGCCAACGAACCACTAGAAGAGATGACACCGACTGTAAAATAACCACCGACAACTAACAAGCAAGTCAGTGCCAAAACGAGCATTTGTGCTGTTACATTGACACCGCTGATCAGCAAATTAACCAAGCCGACATTTTTGGTGTAAAGAACTTTCTCTTTTCCCTGCTGATCGGAAGCCACAGCCAGCTTATGTGTAAAGGCGTTGCCAAGATTATGGCTGAAAAACACAGAGAATCCGCCAATAATGTCATCCGCTTTTCCTAGGAAAGAACTATTGGCAGTTGCAAGCCGATTAGTCTCTCTGGTCATAATTTTAGAGAAGAACTGGGGGATGGTCATTGTGAGAAGTCCCAAAATAATAGCGGCCAGTGCCAAACTGTAATGATAAAAAGCTAACGACGTAACGGCAAACAGCAGCGTTGTAACATTGCCTAATAGCGAGAAGAACGCATCTAAACCATTTTGTTCGATCATATTGACGTCATTGGTCAGCCATGAGACGTATTCATTATGATTGACTTTCTTGTATTCGGGAATCGATACAGTGCTGAGTCCGTCTGCAATGTCAGTACGCAACTGATTCGTTACCTTACGGATAATTTGGGCCTTCAGTACTGAATTCACGTAGCCAATGGTTAGGGTAACGCCCCAGATGGTAATGGTGGACAGCAGCCAAAAGACGACCCCATTAAAGTTTTTGTTGATGAGCTGATCTGTCAAGGGCGCAAGGGTTAGTGAGCTGGCCACTTTTCCAAGCGACTCGATTAGAATCAGTAGGGTTGTTAATAACGTCAACGCCTTTTGTCGCGATAGTAAGCTGATGGTTGGTTTCATGGTGATCGCCTCACATTAATTTGATGGCCTTAGTATATGTGGTAATATGATGCCAACAAAAAATGTTTCAGATATGAAAAAGCAGGGGAGCATCATGGAAAAGATTGGCGAAATTATTCATATTTTTCGTGAGAACAAGGGCATGAGCCAGGCAGAGCTTAGTGACGGGATTCTTTCGAAAGCGCAGTTATCTAAGTTTGAACGGAATTTAACCCAGATTTCCGCTGATAAGCTTCTGGCACTTCTTGAACGCTTACACGTCACATTTGCCGAATTCGGTAATGCTCTAGCTATTAAGGAGAATCTGTACGAGCAGTCGATATTGGAAGACATTACCAAGGCAATTGTCAATAACAACGGGGGCCAAGCTGCACTGGTAGAAGACAGGGCTGAAGCGCATTTCAAGAAGCATCCAGGAAAGTATAATCGGCTCATTTTGATTATGGTTAAAGCGATGATTGCCGATATGAATGGTGAGTCGCTTTCAAAAACCGATGCCAGTTTCTTAGCAGATTATCTGTTTAATGTGGATGGCTGGACTCGATTCGAACTGTTACTTTTCGGAAATACGTTGTCAGTTATGCCGTTAGTAACCGTTAACCAGTTAGCGCGGGAATTAGCTGCTCAACTTAATGAGGCTTTGGAAATACACCAAAATCTGCAACTTAATATAAGTCTTCTATACAATGTTGTACTTTTAAACTTATCAGCTAAGGATTTAAAAACTGCCCGGCTTTTTCTACGCGTGATGAAGAACAGTCATATTGAGGATAACATGATGGCTGAACGGTTTTTGATCGCACTCGCAGAAGCACTTTGCACGTACTGTGAAAATCCGTCATCCGAAAATAAAGAGCGTGTCGAGAAGATCGTGGAGATTCAGAAAACCCTTAGATCAACAAGTTTTTTTGTTGCATTCAAGAAACAGGCAGAAATGTTCATAAATGAAACGACACCTTAAATGGCACAACGGTTGATAAAAATTTAAGTCGTTTTAAAAGCGTACTGCTTCGATCAGACTTTCAACTTCTAGACATGCCGACTCACGAATACTACAAAGGCTCAGACATCCAATGCGGAATGCCTGAGCCTTTTAGATTATTTGTAGAAACTTTTAACTGCGATCACGAACCAGCCCCAGCAAAAATCGTCTTCACAATCTGCTCCGCGGTTTTCAAACTCACATCGTTAACGAGCGGGCGTGGGCTGGCAGTGGTGAGCCAGTGGACGCCTTCCGTTGGTACACCCCAGAAGAAGAGGCCGGCCTGGGGTTGCTCATTGGCGTCAAGCAATTGCTGAGTTTGCCTATCGACGGCGATCGCGCCTGACTGGAAACGTTTGTCGGCATTGAGTTGCAACTCATAGGGATGCGCGTAGCCGTCATGCAGCAGTTGCTGAACGAGCGGATCTTGCGCAGTCGGAGCGTTGACGGCCGGAACACGTGCTTCGAGTAAGGCCTTGGCTTGCAAGGAGAATTTTGGATCGCTTGGTGTTTTCAAAAGAAACTGACCGTCGATGCCTTTAATTTGCATGCCGGGCGGTAGGATCGTGACGATGCCGGCGCCGATTAAGGCCTGCAGTTGATCAATGCGCAGAGCTGGTGGTCCGATCGACAGAAAATCGTTCAGTGAGTTGAACCAACGCAAAAAGAAGTCGAGATACTGGTCCTGACTAAAGAGGCCGCGTTCGACAAATTGGCGAATGGGATCGCGCATGTCACGTAAGACTTCTAGCGCACTGGTTAGCGGGCCGGTTTTCGTGCCGCGCATCGCCTCGTGGGCATCTTGCCGGAGATAATGCCGCAGGAAGTCTTGATAAGGCTGGCCACTGGGATGGGCTTTGGTCGGATCGGCGAGCACATCCCAATCGAGGCGGTCTTTGGCAGCAATCGGTAAGGCGCCTAAAGTCGCAACCGGATCCGCAAGAAAGTCACGTTCAAACGCGGTCTCGTCAATGTCGGGATAGCGTTGCGGTAACAGGAGACGATAGTAAATCAACTCCGCTTCATGCTTTAACCCTTCCCAGAAAGTCTGGCCGCTCACTTCACCGCGGGCCTGCCAGGCATTGATTTGCTCAGGCGTCAGAAATTGCGGCTCCCATTCCTCGCCTGGCCCCTTTTGATTATGGCCCTTAGCACGATATGGAAAACCGCGCCGCGAGCCGGCGAAGATATGCGGCTCGCGACCACTTGGGTGATAGGCGAGCAAGCCATCTGCGGTTTTCTGAAACTGCCCACCGCGACCTTCCGTTAGCCGGCTCATTAAGTCAAAGAAGCTCAAGCCGAGACCCCGAACGATGACTGGAGCTTGTGGTTCGATGTTGCTGAGGTCGCCTTCTTCCGGAAAGCCCGGTTCCAAATAAAATAGTTTGTGCGTTTTGGCATAGTCGTGTAAGGCTTTTTGATCGCGCGTCAATGAGTTTTTTAAATTTCCCAGCGCCATGACAACTTGGTCAGTTTGCCAGCTTTCCTGGTCGGTTGTGATGGTGAATCCGGGATCTTTTTGATCTAAGCGGGTTACCGTCTGTTGTTTGTAGGTGATCGTATTTTGGCCGGCGTGGGCGCGTAGCAAGTCGAAGAACCACTGCTGATACACGCCGTAAAGCGCGCGGGACGCGTAGCTGTTGGGTCCAAGACTGGCAGCTTGGCGTAACAAAATTGCCCGATTATCCAGTTCAGGGTGGGCATCCAGATAGTCAGCTGCGACTGTCAGTGCCCAAGTGCTTAGATCGGGTCCGGTGATAAATGGCCCAACGTCAGTGACGCTCTGATCCGTAAATAGGGTAATTTGCGAAGCAGCGGTGTTCATAATTAAATCAGGATCCTGATTGATTTTCCATACCCGGCCGCCAATTGGATAAGGGTCGACCAGTACGATATTAATCCGGCGCTTGGGATAGCGGGTCGGTTGCCAACTAAGCAGCCGACTTAAAAGTAGCAAGCCACGCGGGCCGGCACCGATAAGTGTGATGTGCATTTTAAACTCCTTTTATGAATTGACCAATTAAGAAGCAACACAGCTATTATACTTGGAAGCGTCTCAAAGCCGTTAGCGACTTGCTTTAGGTTTCGCCCTTTTCGTGTCATAATGTTTGTATTGATAATCTAGAAGGGAAGGCAGATGCTGATGAAAGTTGTCGTTGTGGGCTGTACGCATGCAGGAACTGCGGCAGTGCGCGAACTTTTAACGAGACACCCGGAAACGGAAGTGGATGTTTTTGAACGCCGCGAAGACATCTCCTTTCTTTCTTGTGGCATTGCCTTGTACCTCGAAGGGACAGTCGGACGGCTGGAAGATATGTTTTATGCTACCCCGGCTTCGCTTGAAGCGCTCGGTCCCAAGGTGCACGTTCATTTAAAGCATGACGTTTTATCGATCGATGCAGTTGATCATCAGGTCGTGGCTGAGGATCTGGCGACCGGCCAGCAGCAACATTATCAGTACGACAAGCTCATTATGACCACAGGCAGTTATCCAGTGATTCCACCGATTTCCGGTGTCAGTATTCCCCGGGTCTTGATGTGCAAAAGTTATGATGATGCGCGCAAGATTAAAGAGAGCGCCAAAGATGCCGACAAAATTGCCATTGTTGGCGGTGGGTATATTGGCGTTGAATTGGCCGAGGCCTATAGCCGCAACCACAAACAGGTTATTTTGATAAATGGCGTTTCGCCGTTGTTGAGCCACTATGTTGACTTGCCACTCAGCAAGGAAATTGCTTCGGTGTTGACGAAACGCGGCGTTGAACTCAAGACCAACACGATTGCCAGGCATTTTGACAGTGATGAAAAGCATGTCTTCATTCAGACGGATCAAGGCGAGATTCAGGCCGACTTGGCGGTGGTCTGCGTCGGTTTTCGCCCGATGACCGAATTGCTGGTCGGACAGGTCGAGATGAATCCGGATGGTGCGATTCACGTGAATGATTATATGCAAACCAGCAATCCGGATATTTATGCTGCTGGTGATGCCGTTGCCGTTCATTTTAACCCGACTGGTAAAGATGCTTATGCGCCGTTGGCAACGAATGCCGTTCGCCAAGGGAAAATGGCCGGTGCCAATATTTTCGGCCCGAATATCAAATATATGGGAACACAGGCGACCAGTGCGTTAAAATTGTATGATCATAGTCTGGCGGTTACTGGACTCACACTTGCCCACGCCAAGCGTAATCATCTGCCGGCAGCTAGTGTGACCATGACGGATGATTTTCGACCGCCATTCATGCCGCATACGGTCAAGATTACGATGGTGCTGGTCTATGATACGCGCGATCGCCGGATTTTAGGGGCGCAGTTTTATAGTCAATATGACATTGCCAATGCGGCGAATCTGATCTCGGTCATGATTCAAAATCGCAATACGATTGATCAGCTGGCCTATGTCGATATGTTGTTTAATCCGAATTATGATAAACCATGGCATTATCTTAATTTATTAGGCCAGTTAGCAGTGATGCAGGCAGATAACGCAAAGTTGTAGGGGGAAAATTATGAACGCGTGGAATCTTATCGGACTGTCAGCGTGGGTGATCTTAATTGCCTACTTCATCTTCATCGTCTGGCACATTCGCCGGCGACATATTAAAGCGATCGTCAAATCCGGTCGCCAAGTGCCGGCTTCGGTGGTGCTGGTTGATCTTGCGGAAGTAGCCGTGCTATTCCTGGCGACGGCCGGGTTGGTATGGGCAAGCTGGTTGCGGCCTATCGATTACCGCGATAGTCACGCCGTCACCATCAGCCATAGCGCGCAACCGCTGATCTTACAAACAGGCGACGAGCATTCCTTCTACGTTCGTGTCCACACTGGCAACGGTAAAAATCCGATCCTCTACTACACTTACTGGACGGAAGGCGCAAAGTATGAAAACAACAGTCATAATGCAGAAGTCAGCTCAGGCGCCCAACCCTTAACGCCGCGAGCCGCCGCCTATCCGTGGTCGAAAAAGTATCTGAAACGGCTTGATCAAACCGCGGACCAAGCCTATGTGGCGACCGTAACGGCACGTTACCAGCCGGGTTTCCTGAACGGTCTGGGCATGCACGTAGGCCATATTGCTGACCGATTCTCGATTCTGCGGGTTCCCAATGATACGTTTGTTGAGATTGATCCGGTCGAGGATTAAGGCGAACAGAAACAATCTGATCGTTTGATGCAAAATGTTGCGTCAGGCGATTTTTTTGTGAGCGCGAGCCAGCCCGGTTAAAAACGGAGTGTAGGTTTCAAGGTCCTTACATGCAGGTTTCTGGGCTGGCGAGCGCGTTATGGCCTTTTAAATTGAACTGACTAAAAATTCAGCAAAACCTGATGCTTAAGTGAATGGTTCGGTATTCAGCACATGGTATGATGAAACCATTCACAACCCGATTAAATGAAGGAGGCGAGGGGATGCATCGGCACAGCTGGTGGTTGGTACCCCTATTGTTATTGCTGGGACTCTGCGCTGCTACACTGCAACCGGTTCAGGCGAGTTCAGGTAAATGGTATCGCGATCAAGGTGCGATGATGGGGCCTGAGAGTCGCCGGGTTTTAAACCAGCTAAATGACCAAACGTTTGCCAAGGTTAAAGGGCATCCGCAAATAGCGGTCATAACGGTGGCGTCGTTGCATGATGATGACATTGAAGATTATGCCAATGACCAGTTTGCGAAGGCCGGCGTCGGCAAAAAAGACTGGGAAAATGGGCTATTATTGGTGCTTTCCCGCAATGATCACAAGTATTGGCTGGAAGTCGGGTATGGTCTAGAAGACGTCGTACCAGATGGCAGCGCCGACGAGATTGTGACGGACAGTGTTAAAAACCAGCTCAAGGCCGAAAATTACGATCGCGCCATTGCGATGTTTTTGACGAATATCGGGAAGCGAGTCGTTGCTCATCAAAGTGCGATTACAACGCCAACTCAAATTAAGGCTAAACGTGCGCGTGCTGCGGCAATCAAGCAGGCACTGATGATTGCGGCACTGATTTTGGGCGGCCTTATGGTTCTTTTCTTTTTGGTGCATGCTGCCATGAATGCGCGGTTGCATGACGCGATGAGCGACCCTGGGGCGATGGCAGCTTTGCCGATTTATGCAGCGGTGACAGCTGCTGGCATTAAGTTGCGGGTAGATTCAGCTTCCTTGCCGTTATTTCGCTTTGCTTGGGCGCATGACCAATTACGCGTGATCGGAATGGCTGGGCTAGCGCGACGAAGGTTTGAATCCTGGACGCAGGAGATTCGGTTCACGACGCCACATCCATATTGGTACTATCACAATCTTCAAGGGGCACTCCGGGAATTGTCAGATCAAGAAATCGTCAACGCGCCCACCATAACGGCACTGGCTGATTTGCTGACGCCGGCCTTAACGGATCGGTTGGTAACAGGCAAGCCATACGAAAAGGCATATGCAACATGGCTCAGCGGGCAAAAAAGCATCTCCAGTCAGGAAGCCGCCACAACATGGACGAAGTTTCTTGAAAACGTGAAAGCAACGGATCATTTTTCGGATAAAACTTTGGCAGCAACGTTTTCGGCCATACTTTTCCATATCCGTCATCCAGACAAGGATCAGCACTTAGAGCAGGATGACTTACCGCTGTGGGTGATGTCTGATTTTGGCTCTGGATCCAGTAGTAGTGGCGGAAGTGGCGGATCCGACAGTTTCGGCAGCGGTTTTGGTGGCGGATCCAGTGGCGGCGGTGGTTTTGGCGGCAGCTGGTGACTTATGAATCGATGAAGTGCGGCGACCCGCTTTTTGAAAATAGCTTGAAAATCACATATCACGTGGGCTAACATTAGAAAATACAAACAAAATGGTGTGTGGTTTTAACTGCCATTGGTTAACGCATGAAAACGGGGCTAGATAAATGGAGCAATTACTATTGTTAATGGGCACCGGTTTGCTTGGCGGCATTCTTGGTGCAGTGCTTGGTATTGGCGGTGGGATGATTATCACGCCGATTCTGACGATGTTAATGGGGTTACCGATTCAGTATGCGATCGGTGCCAGTATCGTCTCCGTCATTGCCACGAGTTCAGGTGCGACGATTGCGTATCTTAAAGATGAAATGCTGAACTTGCGCGTGGCGATGTTTTTGGAAATTGCCACGACGGTCGGCGCGGTTTTGGGCGCGATTGTCACCGGGCTTGTGGACGGCAAAGTGCTGTACATTTTATTCGGCGCGTTATTGATTTTTTCGGCGTTCAATATGATTCGCAAAATGCGCATGAAAGAAGACGAAGCGCGCCAGACGACACCAGATGAGATTGCGACCAAGTTGCGCTTGAACGGGGCTTATTTTGACAAGGCTACCGGTAAAGAAGTCAATTATACGGTGACCAACGTGCCAGGCGGTTTTGCGATGATGTTTGGCGCCGGTATTGCCTCCGGACTGTTAGGGATCGGCAGTGGGGCGTTCAAGGTGATTGCGATGGATACGATCATGCACATGCCGTTGAAGCCTTCCAGTGCGACCAGCAACCTCATGATGGGGGTCACCGCGGCGGCCAGTGCAACGGTGTATTATTTTGGCGGGCAATTGCAGCCGCAAATTGCTGCACCACTGGCCATCGGGATCCTCATTGGCGCGACAGTCGGTTCCCGCGTGATGCAGATTCTGCCGACCAAGGTTTTGCGCATGATCTTCATTCCGGTTATTGGCTATATGGGCATTCAAATGGCGCTTAAAGGATTTGGGGTGTCAATCTGATGGACAATAAACTTAAAACCGAAATTGATGATGTCGAAATTATGATCGGCAAGGTCATGCAAGTTGGCGTCATTTTGTCGGCGGTGGTCATTGTTTTGGGGCTGATTTTGCTTATTGCGACCGGGTCGACCGGGTATCCGGCAGGCGTTCACCCGACGCGGGTTGGCGCTATTTTGAGTGGAACCTTCGCTTTAAAGCCTTACGCTGTGTTAATGACAGGCATTTTCCTGCTTATTTTGACTCCGGTTTTGCGGGTGGTGGTATCGATTTATGCGTTTGCCGTGGAACATGACCACCTGTACGTATGGATTACGACTGCCGTGCTGATTATCTTAATCGGTGCGATGACGATTGGGTATTTGGGCAATCGTTAAGGCGGTTGCGATATAACGCGCTCACCATAACGCGTTCGCCAGCCCAGAAACCTGCGTGTAAGGACCTCAGACGCAATGGCCAAGACCGGGCCATCACGCCTGAGGCCACTTACACTCCGGTTTCTAACCGGGCTGGCTCACGCTCACATAAAAAAGAGGAATTCCCGATCACAGATAGTTTTCTGTGATTCGGAGTTCCTCTTTTTGCGTTACCAAACCGCCATGGCGCCGTCTGTTCGCGATTCGGACCCGCCAACATAAGTTTGGGTTTCAGGATTGCGCCAGATGACCTGTCCGCGGCCAAAAACGTTGGGTTCAGGCTGAACAACGATCTGATGTCCAGCAGCGACGAGTCGGTTAACGGTCACGGCTGGCACTTCGCGTTCGACCTGGACAGTTTGATCATGCATCCATTGCCAGCGCGGGGCATCTAACGCGGTTTGTGGGTCAAGGCCGAAATCAATGGTGTTCATTAAAACCTGCAGATGCCCTTGTGGCTGCATGAAACCACCCATCACACCAAATGGTCCGATTGGGGTCCCATTTTTGGTTAAAAAGCCTGGGATGATGGTGTTGATCGGGCGTTTGCCACCTTCAAGGACATTGGGTGATGCGGGATTAAAGGAAAAGTTGTTACCACGGTTGTTCAAGGCGATGCCTGTGCCGGGCACCACGACACCAGAGCCGAAGCCCATGTAGTTGCTTTGAATCATGGACACCATATTGCCGTCGCGATCGGCAGTTGCCAGATAAACGGTCCCGCCACTTTGCGGATCGCCGGCCTCAGGTGGCCGGGCCGATTCACCGATCAACGCGCTGCGGTTGGCGAGGTAATCCGCTGCGAGCAGTTGATTCGGATCAAGCTGCATGGCCCGCGGGTCGCCAGCAAATTTAAAGAAGTCGGCAAAAGCTAACTTAATCGCTTCAATCTGGTGGTGGACGGTGTCAAATGAATCCCGGTTGGTAAAATGCCAACCCTGCAATAACCCTAGTGCTTCTAACGCCACCACACCTTGACTGTTAGGGGGGAGTTCCAACACGTCATAGCCATGATAGTGGAGCTTTAGCGGCGTCACCCAAGCCGGCTGATACGCCGCTAAATCTTCGGCCGTTAAATAGCCACCATTCTGTGCCGCAGCCGCAACGATTTTTTTGGCCAGCGTTCCTTCATAGAAATCACGTGCCTGTGTTTGGCCAATGCGTGTCAGGGTATCGGCCTGTTCCGCAGATTGCCAAACTTCCCCGGTTCGCGGCGCATGACCATTTGGACAAAAGGTTTTGAACCATTCGTCGAAAATCGCCGGATTAGTTGCCTCTTTTTGTGCTTGCCGATAATTTTGCGCGGCACGTTCCCAGAAATAAGCGATGGTTTGTGACACAGGATAGCCATCGCATGCATAAGTGATGGCTGGCGCTAAGTCCTCAGCCAGGGAAAGCTGGCCAAACCGTTCAACCATCGCTGTCCAAGCTGCGGGTGCACCGGGAACATCAATAGAGGTCCAGCCAAATTTAGGCATTTCAGTTAAACCAGCAGCTTGAAGATCTGCAACTTTGAGACTTTGCGGCGCCGGTCCGCTGCCATTGATCCCATATTGCTGGCCATTGATACTGATAATCGCAAACGCATCACTGCCAATGCCATTGGTGGTGGGCTCGACAACGGTCAGACAGGCAGCGGTCGCTATGGCTGCATCAACCGCATTGCCGCCTTGTTGGAGAATCCGCAAACCGGCTTGAGCAGCTAACGGCTGGCTGGTACCCACCATGCCGTACTTAGCAAAGACTGACTTGCGCGAACGCGGGTAAGGATTGTTAGGGTTCGTGAAAAAGGACATCGAATCGCCTCGTTTGTGTCGAATATGTAATGTGAGATATAGGTCACAGAATATCACAATCCTGCGTAAAAAGCCCCGTCACCAAATTTTGCATTTGGTAACGGGACTCTTTCATAACGGCAACTTACTTACCGTTCGGTTTGTGTTCCATATAATCCTTCAGCGTGGCGACGACGGAAGAATCCGGCATCTCACGCATAGATTTGATGTTGTGAATATGTTCCACTGATACATGGCTGTTAAGCGCCATCTCTGTGTCTGTTAGATGATTTTTGCGCTGGAAGTCGATAATTTCCCGTGAAAATGCACTGATTTGATCTTTTTCAGCCAAAACGATTCCTCCTCGTGAGCCTTTACTAACAGTATAACGATTTTTGTCAAGGTGCGCACGTATGACATTCAATCGTAACTTTGTCGTGATTGGTCAGCGAAAATTGTAGGTTGCAAAACCGGACTGCATACTGATATGTGAAAAATAGTCATAGGGTGAACTTAAAGATTGCAAGGGCGAACAAATGTTTGTATAATGAAGATGTACTAAAAGAGAGTGTCAGAACCGCCAACATCCCGATGGTAAAACAGTTGATTTGGCGGCGTTTGGACAAGATTGCCAGTCGCTCGATGTTGTAAGTATTGCCTTGATTTGAAAGGTAAGGTGAGCTTATGGAACACTATGCTTACTTGCAAGACTTAGCCGCTAGTCAAAGTGACCGTGATTTGCGTGTGCGGATTTGGGACAATAAGAATATCATCATTCGGCGAAACCAAAGCCAGCATCAAGGCTTGGCAACCCAAGTTTGGGATGCCTGGTTGCGTCAAGAATTGCGGCGCTTCAACGGATTTGAGCCGATTATCGAAGTGGATGATTTTTCGGGTCATCAAGAAATCAAGTTTTTTAAAGAAAACGAACTTGCCGATGCTGTTCATTTCATCCTTCAAGGTGAAGGAACCGTCGAAACAGCTAGTTGAAGGGGTTACCGAGTCGCGGTGTGAGCAATACTGCGACTTTTTGAGTGCGTACAGCCAAGCATCGCATTTCACCAGTCATGTAAGCTTTTACAACCCCGCAGTTATCAGTATACTGGACTTAATGAGGTGAGGACGATGAAGGCGATCATTTTATACGCATCAATCACAGGCAATGCCAAAGGAATGGCACGGGTTGAACAGCAGTTTTTTGAACATTACGGCTGGGATGTTACGCTTGGCGAAATGATTCAGACGGACCCGAGTAAGATTAAGGACTATGATGTGTTGGTTTTGGCAACGTATACTTGGACCGGCGGCGTGATTCCGGAAGAAACGCAGGATTTCTATGAGGATTTGAGCAAGCTGGACTTTTCTGAGAAGCCGCTGGTTTTTGGCGTGCTTGGCACCGGTGATCCTTATTACGGCAAGGATTACAACACAGCTCCGGAGTTGTTTGAAGCGGTTTTGAGAGCGAGCGGAGCGGTTCAGGGCGCGGAGCCGGTCAAAATTGCGCTGAACGTTAAGCAGGAGGAAATGCCTCAATTTGCGGCGTTTACGCAGAGCCTGATTAAGCAAGCGGAGGCGCTTCAAAGTGAGAAGTGACCTGAATTAGCGTGGTATACTGAAGTCATAAGGAGTTTGCTGGCGCAGAAGCTGGCTCGCGCTTACATTAACGCGTTCACTGGCGCAGAAGTCTGCGTGTAAGGACCTTAGGCGCAATGGCCAAGATCGGGCCATCACGCCTAAGGCCACTTACACTCCAGCTTCTAAACGCGCCAGTTCACGCTTACCATAACGCGCTCACCAGAAAGTGAGGGGATCTTGATGAGTGAGGAAATTGTTTTCTTCAATCCTGGCGATGCAGTTGCCAATGATTATGACTTTGCTGCTGCCCGGCGTAGTGCGCAAATTTACAAGGCCCAACACGTCGTTGACGAGGGATTGGTTGTTGCAAAAGATAAAGATGGCAAGTACTCGGTTTTCTATGAAGCCGCTGGTACACCTGATTCAAAGGCGAAAGGCGACTATAAGAATGTCGGCAAGTACACGATTCTGGCTCACCTATGACTAAGAAAAATTGGTATCGTGTTGCGTTAGTGGCAATTGCCATTGTTCTCATCGCGGTTATCTATGGCTTCATGCAGCAGCATCAAATTGCAAATCCTTTTTTAGTCGGCGGCCTTGGTTTAACTTTGGGCGTTGTTCTTGCGCTGCTTTTAGCCAGCTTTTGGCAGCCACATGATTCGCAGAAACACTAGCTTATTGAAACCATGATTTTTGTACAAAACAAAACGCCAAACGACCTGAAGCCGGCATTGCGGCAAAGAAGGTTGGTTGGCGTTTTTAATTGGGTTATAGCTGCTGCTTAGCCATTCACAACGTATTGCGGCTGTTTACCGTTTAAAACAGCTAGCGTATTGTCGGTGACAATTTTGGCCATGGCGTCACGTGCCTCAACGGTTGCATTGCCGATATGCGGCGTGAGCACAACGTTGTCCAGTGCCTTGAGTCCTGAGCTGACATGCGGTTCAGCCTCGTAAACATCTAGCGCAGCTCCAGCCAGACGATGCTCGTTTAGCTGTTTGAGTAGGGCGGTTTCATCAATTAAGGGACCGCGTGCTGCGTTAATGAGGTAGGCAGTCGACTTCATCGTTGCCAGTGCCTGAGCGTCGAGTAAATGATGCGTGGCCGGCACCAACGGCAAATGAAGGGTGACAATATCGCTTTGTTGCAGTAAAGTCGCCTGATCCGTAAACGTTGCTCCCAGTGCCTCTTCGGCTTCAGGTGTCAGTTGATGATGTTGCGTGTAGAGAATTTTGGCATCAAACGCATGCACGCGCTTGGCAACGGCTTGCCCGATCTGTCCCATGCCGATGATGCCGACGGTTTTGCCGGCAAGTTCATGGCCTAAGAAGAACGTCGGCGCCCAGCCGGAAAAGCCGGGACCGCGCATTAACCGATCGCCTTCTGTGACCCGATGCAAAACTGCCAGTATCAAGGCTAGTGTCACCTCGGCTGTTGACGTGGTTGAAACTTTTGGCGTGTTCGTCACGAGCACACCCTGCGCTTTGGCGGCGGTGACGTCGATGTTATTGAAGCCGGCCCCGTAGTTTGCGATGAGTTTCAAATGGGGCGCCTTTGCTAGTGTTGCTGCCGTGACTGGGGTTGAAAGTGCTGTAATGAGAACTTCAGTGTTAGCTAAATGACTTTGGAGCTCATCTTCAGTAATGAGTCCCTTACCGTTGTACGCGTCAAAATCCACTCCGGCTTTTTGCAATGCCGCGTTGGCGGATTTAGGCAAAGCTGCTGAAACATAAACCTGTGGCATTAATATTTGCCTCCCTTAGGTCAAATCGAACCTACGACAAAATTCATTTATTACTTACCTTAAGTGTAATACAGGTTCCGTCAAATGAATAAAATTACGACTATCTTTTCCAAGCGTCGCTGGCGGGTTGGAACATCTGAAAGGTTAAAAAAGAAGCAAGAACTGACGTGCACGATCAATTTGTGTTACACTGACGTTGGTAACAAAAAGTAAGCAAAGGGGATTGATCGTTGATGGCAACTTTGACGCAAGATATGAAAGACATGATCGGCGCACAGCTTAACTACTTGGCAACCGCCGATGAGAACGGAAATCCGCAGGTCGGCCCAAAAGGCACCATGCGAGTTTTGGATGATCATCACTTGATTTACAACGAAGAAACCGGTAAACAAGCGTGGCACAATTTGCAGTACTCCAAAAAGGCTGCCGTTGCCTCAGTTGATTACAAGGCTTTGAAAGGCTTTCGGTTTGAAGGCACCGTTGAATTTCATAATGATGACAAGATCTTTGAAGATGCGCAGGCGTTTGCCAAGGAACGCCACTTGCCAGCAGCCATCAGTGCTGTTGTTATCAATGTTGATCGGATTTACAAGCTGGATGCCGGTCCGAATGCTGGCGATTTGATCGAAGGCTAACATCGAGCCGATTCCGTAAATGGCATTTGGATAAGTTGATGGTTTTTCGATTAATCCGTTAATCTTTTTAATTAACGGATTCATAAACCCGTCGTTGTGTAAACCGCATAACGGCGGGTTTTCTTGTGCCTTCAATTAAATACTAATTGTTATTATTAGCATATTTATTGCGAATGATAAGTTCGGTTCGTTAAGCTTAAGATAGTCAGAAAGTTGTTAGTCATAACGCGTTCCCCGGCGCAGGAGTCTGTGTATAAGGACCTTGGTCGCAATGGCCTAAGCCCGGGCCATCACGCCCAAGGCCACTTACACTCCGACTCCTAACCGCGCCGGCTCGCGTTCAAAAAGAAAGGATGATTACCATGATGCATTTAATCTGGACACTGATTATCGGTGCTGTGATCGGTTGCATTGGGCAGCTCATCGTTGGTCGGGATATGCCGCTTGGTTGGCTCGGGAATATTATCGGCGGGCTGATCGGTGCATGGCTCGGCACGGCTTTACTCGGTAACTGGGGGCCGTCACTGGCTGGCATGGCGTTGATTCCGGCAATTATCGGCGCCGTAATTGTTGTTTTCCTCGTTTCCTTGCTGTTGGGATCGACCCGGCGCAAGGCGTAGGAGGCCGTAAAAGATGAAACCGATAACGAAAGGACTATTCGGCCTCGTTGCCGTTTGCGGATTGCTCCAGAGTGTGGGCTTTGGGTTGTTGCTTTGGCCCAATCGCGATTTTACCCGGTTCTATCTGCAGCAAGCCGTGTGGTTACGGCCGCTCATGATCGGTTTAACGGGATTGGTGCTGTTGGTCTTTCTGATCATGCTGCTGGTTGCTATTTTCCGGCGTTCAACGGCTAATGCATTGATTTTGGCAGGGGATGATGGTGATTTGACCCTTGATAAAAGTGCCATTGAAAACACGGTGGCAAAAGCAATCGTGGCCCGCCATTTTGCCAAGTCAGTGGACGTGGACGTCAGTATTCGGAAGAAGCAAGTGGCCCGCATGCGGATCGCAGCCTTTTCCGGAAACGGTAAAGAGCTGAAACAAGAGGCCAAGCAGATTGAAGAAACTGCGCGCCAGAAGTTGCAGGAATGTCTCGGCGTTCCCGTCAAGCATGTGCGGGTGCAGCTGCTTCCGGCAACGAAAGTGAAGGCCAAAACTGCTCGGGTCATTTGATGTCGCGGATGGATGAAAGCTGATTGCCAGTCAAACCGGGTGCGCACTCAAGCACCGTTGGCAGCAGTGTTCATCAGCTACGAAAGGGTGATAACAGCATGCAGCAAGGAACAATCGGAGCTGTGATTGGCGTCATTCTTGCCTTTGCCTGGATGCGCTTCGGGTTTATGGGCATGATGCTTGTCGTGATTTTTGGCGGATTAGGTTGGCTCATTGAGCGCTATCTCGTCCCTAACTGGGGCAACCTCATGAGCTGGTTAACGTCTGGTAAAGATGCATTTAGTAAAGGAAAGTAGGTGAGTCGATGGATACAGTAGCATCACCAAAAACCGCACCGGCACCAAAAGCGAATCAGCACGAGACGCTGATGGCCAATAGTCGGGTGACTTTTGAAGATAAGGTCATCGAGAAAATTGCCGCCATTTGTGCCCAAAATGTCGATGGCATTCTGGGGATGGACGGTTCCATGATGGATAACCTGACGGAGACTTTTTCCAGCGGTGAGAACCTGACCAAGGGGATCTCGGCGGAAGTCGGTGAAAAGCAGGTTGCGATCGATATGGATGTTTTCCTGGAATTCGATAGCAATGCCCAGGCCATTTTCAAGCAACTGTGCGACAAGATCAGCGCGCAAATCGAGCGCATGACCGGTCTGCAGCTAGTTGAGTTGAATATGCACGTTAAAGATGTGTTGACGAAACGCGAATGGCAAAAACGTTAAGTTACGAAACGACCTCAAAAAAGGAGCGATTAAAATGGACAACAAGAAACAAAGCGGCATCAATAAGGAATTGAAATTCGACGACGCGGTGATTGCTAAAATCGTGGGGATCACCTGCAATGAAGTCGAAGGCGTTTACTCGCTTGAAGGCGGCATGATGGCGAACATCACCGACATGTTCAGCAAAGATGAAGATCCGACCAAAGGCGTTAACGTTGATTTAAGTGATGATCAGGATGTTTCCGTCTCACTTGACGCAACGGTTCGCTATGGTGAAAATGTACCCGAAATTTTCAACAAAGTCACCATGGCGATTGCTAAAAACGTCCGCCAAATGACCGGGTTGAATGTGACTGAAGTTAAAATGACAGTTAAGGATATGCTGACAAGAGAAGAAATTGCCCGGAATGAGGCAAAGGACAAAGACAAGGACAAAGATAAGGAAATGCAACCTGCCTAAGAGCGTGAACTGGCGCGTTTCAATACAAAAGGGATAACCCCAGCCAACGGGGCTATCCCTTTTTAGATACTCTCATTGCGTCCGTTCAACAGTGCAACAGTCAGAAGATTGTCTTCCATAAAATAGTATCCGTTATAAATAGTTGCACACTTTAATTAATTGACCTTCCTGCCAATAACCTTTAAACTTTTCACCATTATCAATAAGGGGGAACAGCATTTGGAATATTTGAAATTACTCGGCATTGTTATCATCGTTGTCGGCTTTGCTTTGAAGTGGGATACGACAGCGGTTGTGGTGCTGGCGGCTATTGTCACGGCTGTCTTCTCCGGCATGAGTATCCCGGACTTATTGACGACATTGGGCCAGAGTTTCGTTGATAATCGCATGGTGTCGCTTTTTTTCCTGACGCTGCCTATGATCGGCCTGGTTGAAAGCCATGGCTTAAAAGAGGTAGCAGTGACTGGCATTCAGAAACTAAAGAAGCTCACACCCAGTCGTATTTTGAATCTTTATTTAGTGATCCGTGAATTAGGTGGTGTTTTTGGGATTTCATTGTCCGGCCAGGTGCAGTTTGTTCGGCCATTGATTACGCCAATGGTCACCGCGGCGGCTGAATCCAAACGCAAATTGACGGACAAGGAAATTGATCTCATCAAAGCGCGGTCGGCCGCCACAGACAATTTTGGCAACTTTTTTGCCCAGAATCTGTTTGTGGCGACAGCCGGGGTTTTATTGATTGCCAGTACGATGAAAGGCCTCAAGCATCCAGTTGAGCCCATGCAGGTTGTGTTGGCATCCATTCCGGTTGCGATCATCACATTAGTTGTTGTGGCGATTTATAATCGCTGGTTTGATCGCCAGTTTGAGACTGACCCGCGGGCCGATAAAGGAGGCAAGCGCTGATGGTGAACACGTTGCTTCTAGTGCTTTATGCCTTGATTGGCGTCGTGATGGCACTGGCCGGAATTGAGTCGTTTCGCGCAAAAGATAATCCAGCGCGTATCGGCACCGGCCTGTTTTGGCTCATTCTGGCGGTTATTTTCGCCTTTGGCACGTTATTGCCGGCGATGGTTGTAGGTATTTTGGTTGTGGTTATCGGCGTACTTGCGCTGTTCAAGCAGATTCAAATCGGAAAAATCAAACCGGTTGATGGTGCGCATGCGGCCCAGGCGGCTAAGCGGCTCGGCGGTTGGGTTTTTGTCCCGAGTGTCGTGCTGGCAGTTGTTTCGATCGCGGTTGCCCAGTTCACCAAGCTTGGCGGTCAGGTCGGCATCGGGATTGGCGCAGCGGTTTCACTGGTGGTCGCGATTATCATGACCAAAGCTTCCGGAAAAATGGTTTATAATGATACGCAGCGGATGGTTCGCTCAGTTGGTGCTGCCGGCATTTTACCGCAATTATTGGCCACTTTGGGTGCGGTTTTCACTGCAGCCGGGGTCGGCTCGTTGACGGCTAAGTTAATTGCTGGTCTATTTCCGGCTGGCAGTCATCTGGGTGGGGTCATCTTATACTGTGTGGCGATGGCGCTGTTCACGATTATTATGGGTAACGCGTTTGCGGCCTTTGCGGTGATTACCGCCGCGATCGGAATTCCATTTGTCATTGCTCAAGGTGCCAATCCGGCGATTGTTGCGGCGATTGGCATGACGTCGGGGTATTGTGGAACCTTGCTGACACCGATGGCGGCCAACTTTAATAGTCTGCCGGTTGCGTTGCTGGAAATGGACGATCCATTGGGCGTCATCAAGCAACAGGCACCGATTGCCGTGTTGTTATTGGTCATTCAAATCGGTTTGATGTACTTCTTGGCATTTTAGAAAGGATATTAATATGAAGATTCTTGTAACGGGTTTTGACCCTTTTGGCGATGATAAAATTAATCCGGCGATTGAGGCGGTTAAACGCTTGCCGGACGAAATCAGCGGCGCAACGATTGTGAAGCTGGAAATTCCGACTAAGTTTAACGTGTCTGCGGATGTGGTGCATGATGCGATTGTTAAAGAAAAGCCGGATTATGTGCTCAGTATTGGCCAGGCTGGCGGTCGCTATGAATTGACGCCGGAACGGGTGGCCATTAACCTGGATGACGGCCGGATTAAAGACAACGCTGGATATCAGCCGTTGAACCATACGATTCACGAAGATGGCCAGACTGCTTATTTTACCCAGTTACCGATTAAAGCGATGGCGAAGGCTATTCGTGAAGCTGGCGTTCCTGCTTCAGTGTCTAACACTGCGGGCACTTATGTTTGCAACCACATTTTTTATCAGGTTCAATACATGCGCGACAAGGAGTTCCCGACCATCAATGCCGGCTTCATGCACATTCCATTTTTACCGGAGCAAGTCGTGGCGCGGCCAGAAACGCCAGCGTTGTCGCTTGATGACGATGTGAAGGGCATTACAGCTGCGATTCAAGCCATTGTTGAACGCGATGGTAAGGGTGATTTGGAAACGGTTGAGGGCAAGACTCACTGAGGGTGAAGCGTCTTCCACGCTGGTGAGTGAGTTATCAAAGATGCGAGATAGATGATCATGCGAAAGTGTCAGACTTTTTCTTTCTGCTCTCTTCCCTGTACCATGGGCATCTTAACAATTATTACTGTTACCAGGTCAGCTAAAATACCGATGCCAATATATAATGATGGTAAGTAGTATGCGCTGGGGAATATACTATAAGAATAGCCAAAAAGACGAGATTGAGGACGGTGGACGCAATGGCTAAGAAATTGCTCGACCTAAACCTTTTTCGTTTTTTATAATGGTTTTCACCAGGATATTGGCAATGTGTTTATATTGATTAGTTGGGTGACGGTAGAACTTTTGGGGGAAGATGATGCGGTTAACACCTTCGGATGATAGTAAAGTCTTGGTGACTGGATCGGCGTGGATGACAGTTGGGAGTATTGTTTCAAGGATTATGGGGGCTGTTTATGTCATACCTTGGGGAATATGGTTGGGATCTAGCTTTTTCCTAGCTAATTCGCTGTTTGCAAAAGGGTACAACATTTACAGTCTCTTTATCATTGTTTCGACTGCAGGAATACCTAGCGCATTGTCCAAACAAATTGCGCACTATGATGCCATTGGAGAATCCGATACATCGCATCAGCTTTTGAAAGATTCTTTGCTTGTAATGAGTTTGTTGGGCTTGCTTTCATCGATTATCATGTGGCTCGCAGCACCTGTGTTTGCATGGCAAAATAATCAAGTTGATTTGAGGATGGTCTCGGTTATACATGCATTATGTTGGCCGTTAGCCATTATTCCTCCAATCAGTATTTTTAGGGGCTATTTTCAAGGCCGCTCTCAGATGGGACCAAGCGCAATATCGCAACTGATTGAGCAAATAGCTAGAATTGGCTATTTACTGATGGCAACATACATCATTATGAATATCCAACATGGAGGATATGTACGAGCGGTTTCGCAATCAACGTTTGCGGCTTTCATAGGTGCAATGTGTGCTTTGATTTATCTTGTCTTTAAATTTAAAAAGCAAGATGATTTTTCTTTGCACGAAACTTCTATAGAAAAGTCTAAATATCAGAGGAAAGAAGCACTTCTTGAACTATTACGACAGTCTCTACCGTTTGTTGTTTTAGACTCTGCCGTTGTCCTTTTTCAATTTATAGATCAATATACTTTCCCTGTTATCATGCACCAGTTTCATTCCGCCACGAATGCAGAAATCAATTTTCTTTATGGCCTTTTTGGTTTTAATTCAAACAAACTGACTATGATAGTAATATCCTTGTCAACAGCGATGGCTTCAACGGCCATTCCCTTATTATCAAGGACTTTTGCAAAGAAAAACTTTGCTAACCTGTCGATTAAAATCCAATCTGCATTAAAACTGTTCTTCTTCGTGATGTTACCAGGAGCAGTTGGAATGCTCAGTCTTGCAGAACCATTAAATATAGTTTTCTATCGATCAGCGGATCATCTAGGAGTAAACCTTTTAAAAGTGAATTCTCTAATAGCCGTGGTGGTCGGGCTTTTTATTTTGTTGGTCTCTATCATGCAGGCAGTGCGTCATAGCAAACAAGCGATATTTTACTTTTTGGTTGGATTAACTTTTAAGGCGATCTTTCAAGTTGCTAGTGTTGGAATATTTCAGGCTTATGGGCCGCTAATTGCAACTTGTGCGGGATTCGCTGTGAGTTCAATTTTAATGACCAGAAGGCTAAAAATTGATTTTCAAATAAATCTTCACAATTTAATTAAATTTGTGATTGGAATTTCGCTACTTGTGGTCATAATGGCCAGTGTAGTGCGCCTGTCTAGCTATTTTTGCTATCAATTATTTGAAGTGTCTGCTAGAAGTTCACTTGTTGTACTATTCATGGGCGCCATTATAGGCACGCTTACTTATGGAGCGTTAAGTCTAAAAACCAGAGCAGCGGATGCGGCATTCGGCTTTTCACTGGATACGCTGCGGAATCGTCTGCGAGTCAAATTACGGATATTCTAATTCCATTGAATACGGTACTCTGAAGACGACTGATAATATACGAGTGCTAAGAACAAATAGTTTTGCTAGATGAAGGTGCTAACTTTTTCGTTTATGTTCAGTTAACAGCGGCAGCCCATTTTGATGTGTCTTATCAACAGGCACGGTCTTGGGTGATCAAGGCTCGCGAAGGCGGTTATGAGGCGCTGGTAGATAACCGTGGTCACCACAAAGACAAGCGTGATCTAACCGAATTAGACAAGGCCAAACTGCGCATTCGTCAACTAGAAGCTGAACTCAAGGACAAAGAGCTAGTGGAGGCCTTTGTAAAAAAATTACTGGAAATCCAGCACAAGGAGTGATCAAACAACGCCGACAAGCTTACCGTGCCATCGAAGAAGTTAGTCAAGGCCACCACGGCGCTGTCACAAAGTTATTGGACGTTATTGGCGTCAGCCGTCAAGCTTATTACAAAGGCTTAAGGCGGGAGGAAACATTGTGGGAAGTCCACGATCGGCAGCTCAAGGAGCGGACCCAATATTGGTTTGACTTTCATCACCAAGGCATTGGCGCCGGGAATCTCCTGATCAACTTACAACAGGATGAGCTAATTGACTTTCCAGTCACGATCAAACAAGTTCGTCGCGTCATGCGCGAGCTTGGCATTCAATGTCAGATCCGCCAAAAACGGCATAGTCGCGTCAAGCAATCTGAACAGTACCTGCAAGACAATGTGCTCAATCAATGTTTCTACGTGGAACGCCCTAATCAAGTCTGGCTAGCCGACTCAACCGAGTTGAAATACGGTATCAACGGCGAGTACAAGATGCGCCTCAGTGGCGTTCTTGACCTCTATGGTCGCAATCTGTTGGCTTACAATCTAAGCGCAACCGAAACAACCGCCGCTGAGATTCAGGTCTTCCAGCGCGCTTTCACTCGCGCCAGCAACGTCCATCCGCTCATTCATACTGATCGTGGCTCCGCCTATACATCTAAGGCATTCAACCGCTACCTTAGCCAGTTTGAAGTGACACGAAGTATGTCGCGACCGGGAACGCCCTATGACAACGCACCGATGGAGCGCTGGTGGAATGAGTTTAAACTGCGGTGGATGGATCGTCATCCAATGGCAAAGACTTACAAGGAATTCGTCCAGCTCGTTGAAGATGGGATCCACTATTTCAATCACGACAACCGTTCAGGACAAAGAGACGGCCTTACCCCAGAAGAATACTGGAATAAGGCCATCTAAAAGCTACCAAAATTTTATATTATTTCATCTGTCAACTTGACAGGGCCGACCGCAAACAGACGGGACACTTTTACTTTTTCCGCTTTCTTTCCATAGGCGATATAATGGTAATGGAAGTCAGTTTTCACTCAATGAACCTATACAAGGAGGGCGATTGCGTGAGTATCGGGATTATTGGATCAGGTAATGTAGGCCGCGCGCTTGGCCAGCTTTTCAGTCATGTTGGTGAAAAAGTGATTTTGTCCCATCGCCATGGCGTGGCTTCGTTGGCGCCGGTTATTGCCGAGATGCGATCGACGGTCGAGGCAGGCACGGTCGCAGAGGCGGCTGATCAAGATATTGTCGTCTTGGCAGTGCCGTTCAATGCCTTAGACGAGTTGCCAACAAAGGTAAAAGCAGATGCGGTCGTGATTGATGCGACTAACTATTTTCCCAGCCGTGATGGCGAGCACCCGGCATTGACCGAGCATCATACCACTTCATCGGAGCTGGTGGCGCAGCACTTCGGTACCAGGAAAGTGGTGAAGGCGTTCAATACCATTGCCATGACGAAGATTCGCAGTCTGGCTAAGCCGAATCAGTCAAGCGATCGGATTGCAATTCCGATTGCCGGGGATGACGCCGCTGCCAAGCAAACTGTAACGAATTTGATTAAAAAAATCGGCTTTGATGCCGTGGATCTTGGTGGTTTGGCAGATAGTTATCCGGCACAGGCAGATGGTCCGTTATTCCTGTTTACGGGCGATGCCGATCAGGTGCGGGCGCAGGCAAACAAATAACGGAAAGCTGCTATTCATGCACGCGTCATTTCAGGTTCGGGCGTGAGGCAGCTTTTCGTTTTATTGATACGTCTAAAATTTAAAAGCGATCAAGGCCGAATCGTTCAGCGCCAATCACAGTGTTAGTGCGCAGGCTGTCCGATGCGGTCTTTGTGATTTTGCACGATCATTTTGGCAATGGCTTTGGCGATGTTCTGGTTTTTGAGAATGGGCCCATGGGAATAGCTGCCGATGGTATTCTTGTAGCGCATGCCTTCGACCCCGTCTTCAGGATTGTTGCCATACCCTTCAATCATCTTTCCAAGAGGCTTAAGCTTTTTCTTGTCGTCAAAATAGGTTCGGCCGCTATGATTTTCAAACGCCTTAACGGTTCCGAATTCGGTTTGGTACTTGGTGTCGCCAATCATGCGACTGTCCGGCTTGAACACCGTATGCAGTGGCAAAATGCCAAGACCTTTGATGACGGTACCTTCGCTGGTTTTATAATAATCTCCGAGCAATTGATAGCCGCCACAGATCGCCAGCATGGGTTTGCCGTTTTCGATATACCGGCCTAAAGTTTGGGCGTACCGAAGCAGATCCTTAGCGACCACGGTTTGTTCATAATCCTGACCGCCGCCGAAGAAGATGAAGTCATAGTCATCGGCATTGAAGTCGTCGCCAAGGCTGATGTTATCGACCTGCACCTGGTAGCCTTGTTGATTCAACAAATAGCGCAAAATTTTGACATCGCCGCTGTCGCCATAGGTATTCATGAGATCTTCGTACAAGTAAGCGATTTTGATTGTATCCGCCATGAATCAAGTGCCTCCGTTTGGTTTGATTGGCAACAGCTTATCACAAAACTGGGACAAAAGAGAAGTGCTTGGATCATCAGACACTTCGGCATCAAAAAGAATGCGGTTAAAGATCGGTCATTGTAAATCCTGATCGGTTCTTTAACCGCATTGCCGTTTAAGCCACAAGGTTAGCCAAAATGCTAGCGCTTGTGAGCCTTAATCCAAGGCTGGGCCTTTTCTTCGATCGCCTTATAAATCGCATCCATATCCGGATAATCACTAATCTCAAATACGAATTCATCAGGCTGATCATGAAAAGTCGGTTTATTGTTTAAAATGATATTCAACTGATCGAACTGATTGTCACCGGTATCTTTGCGGATTTGATACGTGAAAAACGCCGCTTCATAGTTCTGAACGTTATCGGGTTCTTCATATAAGACTTCCATGAACTGATGCTCGGTTCGATAGTTATCTTTTTTTAATTTGTCCCACAAATCCTGATATTGCTGGTGCAAGTCAGTCAACTGTGCATCGGTCAGTTGTTCGTTTTCCTTGATTTCTTTGCCGTCTAATTCCATTTTTTTCGCCTCTGAGTTTAGTTACCACTCCATTATCGAACTGTGGTCAGAGATTGTCAAAATGATTCTGGATTTTATCATCTTATTCTGCTGGTTGGCATAAGCATGCCTTAAACCAGCCATATCAAAGGTGATGCGTGACGGTCAAGACATGTTGCGTATGTGCCCAGGCTTTTTGATTAGGAAAAGTGAGCAAGCCGCCGATTTGAACAATTAAATAAGTGAGCGAGAACCAGAAAAAGGCGAGGACGGCTTTTGGCGTGATCAACCACTTGGAGCCTTCCCAATTAGCGTCGTATAAGAAACCGGCAATCATGGGGATGAAGCCTTCAAGCAAAATCAGCCAGTTGATCAATGTTATCGGTACGAAATAACTGCGATCGACATCGATGAGCCAGATTGGATGCAGACCAAGACTTGGCATCAAAAGACTGATGATCCACGCGATTCCAAAGAAAGACGCGAGCAGATATTGAAAGTTTTGGCGCATGGAAAAGAGATAGCTAAGTTGATCCAAGTTGCGTAAATCGCCGGTTTTCAAAAAATGATGCAATAACGGCACCAAGTTATGAAAGGCAGTATACCAATGTCCGCGGCTCCATCGGAAACGTTGGGTCATGCTGGCACGCAAATGATCCGGCTTTTCATCATAAATGCGGGCAAAATGGTTCCAGCCCACCGTGCTGCCGCTTTCTACAATGCGAATTTCCATTTCAAGATCTTCGGTTAAGCTGTGCGATTGAAAACCATGGTTGGCTTCCAGCCACTGACGCTCAACGACAAAGCCGGTTCCACCGATGCTGTTGTCCAAACCCAGCCGATATTTACTGAGCTGAAAGAAGCGATTCATGGTCCAGTAACTCATCGCGTAACCCAATGTCAGCAGCGTATTGTCATTTTTGCTATCAAGATAGGCCTGGATGGCAGTAAAGTGCTTTGCCTGATATTGGCTGTCCAATTCTCGCAGAAGGTTAGGGTCGGTGAAGTTGTCGGCATTCAGCACCATCACCAAGTCGTATTGTTGTAGGGTGCCCGAATCGGTCAATTCGTCCAATGCGTATTGGAGGCCAGCCGGTTTGCCGACGCCGACCCGCTGATAGCGCTGGCGTGACGTGTCGACCACCTGAACGCCTTGAGCTGCGGCAAGCGTCGTTGTTTGATCAGTGGATTGATCGCTGACGACCACAATGTGATAGGCCGCTTTTGGATAGTCGAGTTGCTGAAGGTGTTTCAAAGTGGCCGTGATAACGGCGGCTTCATTGTGTGCCGGAATGAGAATCAGAAATCGGCTCTTAGGCGCTACCAACGGATAATCCCGCCGTGCCTTGCCCCAGCCAAATAGCATCATAAACACATAATACATGGTCAGCAAAAGAACCCAGGTGCTGCTACTAATCACAATCATGAAAATCACGAAGCCGAAGTGATGAATAAATGGTAAAAAAGAATGACTGATACTGAACAGAATGAGGATAGGGCCACCAATGACAATCAATAGGAACAAAACGAGGGCCCACGAATCCAATTTAGAAAAATGCTTAAACATACTGACTACCCCCTTCGCGCTTTTCGGGTGAGCGTGAACTGGCGTGGTTAGGAGTCGGAGTATAAGTGGCCTTCGTCGTGATGGTCAGGTTTTGACCATTGCGACCAAGGTCCTTGTACGCAGACTCCTGCGCCGGTGAACGCGTTATGGTGAGCGCATTTTTCGGTGCCCCTTTTTGTACCGATCATGCGCCGTTTCGTATCCGTTCGTGCACTTAGAAAATCTCGCGCAGCATCGCCTTATTCAGGCAGACTTAACGCGGAAAATTTTCTCCCCCTTGCGTTGACGAACTTACCGAAAAAAGTGAAACGACTGAGCCAAAAAGATTGACTGATGATGCAAAGCCCCTCTTTTTGGATGGCCTTAGATTAGCACGAAAACCTGATTGTAGAATTAGTTATGCTTGTGAACTAGTACACCATATCGACAAGTTGATTTGTGGTAAAATGAAGCGCTTGAAAATTGCGTTGCCCGTGCGTACTTCATGACTAGGCACAAGGTGACGTCACAAGATTTTTGACCCGTTTTCACGTCAAGAATACGGTTGAGCACACAGCATTTTTACGTTACACTTGACGAGTACGTGAAACCTTGTTTGTTCCACAAAATCAATTAAAAAAACGGAGGCAGACATGGATCCAACAGCTTTTGTCCACGCTCTGGCTGATCACGGCATTGTCTTGGATGACCGCCAGCAGGATCAGTTCGCGGCTTATTACCAATATCTGATCAGCGAGAATGAGAAAATGAATCTGACGGGCATCACAGCTGAAGGGGACGTCTACCTCAAGCACTTCTATGACTCATTGACCTTAGGCTTGGTGCTGCCTGAATTACAAAGCCAGCCGTTATCGCTTTGTGATGTCGGTGCCGGTGCGGGATTTCCGTCAATTCCGCTTAAAATTGCGTTCCCGCAGTTAAAAATCACGATTGTCGACTCCTTGCAAAAACGGATTGGCTTCTTAGAACGGTTAACGACGCGCCTGGAGCTGACAGATGTTCAGTTATTCCATGATCGCGCTGAAATTTTTGGTGCTAAAAAATCAGTGCATCGCGGCCAGTTTGATCTGGTGACGGCCCGGGCAGTTGCGGCGCTCAATGTTCTAGCTGAACTGTGCCTCCCACTGGTGAAGCCACAAGGGCGATTTGTGGCCATGAAGGCTGCCGCAACCGCAGAGGAACTCATCGCCGCCAAGCCGGCAATCGGTTTGCTGGGCGGCAAGTTAGTTCAGGATGCGGCGCTAACCTTACCGGAAACCGGGGACACCCGGCATTTGCTGGTGATCGAAAAAGTGAAGGCAACACCAAATAAATACCCTCGTAAGCCGGGAGTGCCAAATAAACAACCATTGGGAGGTGCATAACGCGTGGCATTATCATTTTTTGGCCATAAAAAGCCAAACGACGAGACCGTTGTGCAACAGTTGCCGCTAAACGCCATTACGCCGAATCAATTTCAGCCGCGGAAGGTCTTTTCCGCTGATTCGATTCAGGAACTGGCGGCCACGATTAAAGAACACGGCTTGTTGCAGCCGATTATCGTGCGTGAATATGCGCCTGACCAATATGAAATCATTGCCGGCGAGCGGCGTTATCGCGCGATGCAGTTGTTGGGATGGGAAAAAGCCCCGGCGATTGTCCAGAAGATGGACGATGATGAAAGTGCGTCCATGGCACTGGTTGAAAACTTGCAGCGTGAAGGCTTGAGTGCGATTGAAGAGGGCCAGGCGTATGTGGCTTTGATGAAGCTCAATCAGTTAACCCAAGGCGCGTTGGCACAGCAGCTGGGAAAGAGTCAGGCGTTTGTCGCCAATAAGATCCGGTTGCTGAAATTGGATGCACCGGTGCAAGAAGCTATCATGAAAGGCCTCATCAGCGAGCGGCATGGACGGGAATTGCTGAAGCTTGGTGATGATCAACAGGCACAGGCATTGCACCAAATCGTGGCCGACAAATTGACGGTGAAGGAAACATCGGCTTTGGTTAATGAATGGCTAAGACCTAAGAAGCCGGAAAAAAAGCCGAAGCCAAAAGTACGCCGGTCAGCGGTTAGCCACGATACCCGCGTTGCTTGGAATACACTGAAACGTTCAGTCAAAATGATTCGCGATACCGGAATGACCGTCACGGCCAAAGAAGAAGATACCGATGACGCTTACCGCATGATTATCGAGATTCCAAAAGAGAAGAGATAGGGGGAGCTCATGACACATATCATCGCTGTCGCCAATCAAAAAGGCGGGGTTGGCAAGACCACAACGACCATTAATCTGGGGGCCTGTCTGGCAAACCTTGGGAAGAAAGTCCTCATTGTCGACGTTGATGCCCAAGGCAATGCCACAAGTGGGGTGGGCGTTCAAAAAGCCCAAGTTGAAAAGGATATTTACGATGTTTTGGTTAACGAAGATCCGATTACCGAAGCCATTTTGCCAACCAAACATAAAAATTTAGCCATTGTTCCTGCGACCATCCAGTTGGCCGGTGCTGAAATCGAGTTAACCAGTCAAATGGCGCGGGAAATGCGCTTGAAATTGGGTCTTCACCCAATCGAGGATCAGTACGACTACATTTTGATTGATTGCCCGCCGTCACTGGGTCAGCTTTCAATTAATGCGTTTACGGCGAGTGATTCGATTCTGATTCCGGTTCAAAGTGAGTATTATGCATTGGAAGGCCTGAGCCAGTTGCTTAACACGGTTCGGCTTGTTCAGAAGCATTTCAATCCGAATCTGGCGATTGAAGGGGTTCTGCTGACCATGTATGATGCCCGCACGAACCTTGGCGCGCAGGTGATCGATGAGGTGCGCAAGTATTTTGGCGATAAAGTATATGCAACCGTGATTCCGCGGATTACCCGATTGGCTGAGGCGCCGAGTTACGGTCTACCAATCGTGGATTTTGATCCAAAGTCGCGCGGATCCGAAGTTTACGAGGCTTTAGCCAAGGAGGTGCTGGCTGCTCATGGCGAATAAGAATAGTAAGGGATTAGGCCGCGGCATTGACGCCATTTTCAAAGATTTTGAAAGTCCTGATCTGAGTGCTAACAATACCGTTGAGGAACTGCCACTGGTCGATATCCGGCCGAACCCGTATCAACCGCGAAAAACCTTTGATCAAGAAGGCTTAAAAGAACTGGCGGATTCCATCAAGCAAACCGGCGTTTTTCAGCCGATTATTGTGCGCAAAAGTGTTTCCGGTTATGAAATTATCACCGGTGAGCGGCGTTTTCGTGCGTCTAAACTGGCCGGCAAGGAAACGATTCCGGCGATTGTCCGCGATTTTAACGATCCGGAAATGATGGAAATCGCAGTGCTGGAAAATCTGCAGCGCGAGGATCTGACCCCGTTGGATGAGGCGCAGGCTTATGAGACGTTGATCAAGCGCTTAAACCTGACGCAAGCAGAAGTTTCCGCACGGCTAGGCAAAAGTCGGCCGTATATTGCCAACTATTTGCGCTTGTTAACATTGCCGCAGCAAGTCAAACAAATGCTCAGCGCCAATCAGCTCTCAATGGGGCAGGCGCGAACCTTGTTGAGTCTCAAAGATAAAACTAAGATGGTCAGTGTTGCTAAGAAGACTATTAGTGAGAATTTAACGGTTCGCCAACTTGAACGGCTAATCAATCAGATGAACGCCGGGACAAGTCGCTCGACATCGAAGGAAAAGCCAAAATCACCGTATGTCCGAGCAACCGAAAATCAGTTGGGCGAACGCTTCGGCACGAAAGTCAATATTAATGAAGGCAGTAAAGGCAAAGGCAAGATCGAAATTGATTTTACATCCGAGCAAGATCTTAATCGGATCTTAGCGATGTTAGACGTCAATATCGATTAGCCAGCCAACCCGCTGGAGGTAGACGAATGTACCAATTACATGATTTGGTTCAAATGAAGAAGCCGCATGCATGTGGAACGAATAAATGGGAAGTCATTCGCCTAGGCGCCGACATTAAAATTCGTTGCACCGGTTGCGGCCACATTGTTATGATGTCGCGCCGTGATTTTGAGAAGCGGCTCAAGAAAGTTTTAGGTCAAGCAGAACAGACAGATTAATCATAGAAAGTGTGAAATAACCAAATGGCTTTAACAGCAGGTATTGTCGGACTACCCAATGTCGGTAAGTCCACGCTTTTTAACGCAATCACAAAAGCAGGCGCCGAAATGGCCAATTATCCGTTTGCGACCATTGACCCCAATGTGGGGATGGTCGAAGTGCCGGATAAACGGTTGGCACGGATTGATGAATTAATTCCGGCCAAGAAAATCATTCATACGACTTTTGAGTTCACGGATATCGCCGGGATTGTGAAGGGCGCTTCCAAAGGTGAGGGGCTTGGCAACAAGTTTCTGGAAAACATTCGCCAGGTAGATGCGATCGTGCACGTTGTTCGGGCATTCGATGACGATAACATTACCAGTGTGACCGGCAAAGTCGATCCGTTGGAAGACATGGCCACGATTAACATGGAACTGGCAATCGCGGATTTGGATTCGGTCAATAAACGCTATGCCAAGGTCGAAAAGGTTGCCCGTACCCAAACCAAAGACAAGGAAGCCCAGGCAGAGTTTAAAGTACTGCAAAAGATCAAACCGGTTCTTGAAGACGGCAGGATGGTCCGCAGCATTGACTTTGATAAAGATGAACAAAAGATCGTCAAGGGCTTGTTCTTATTAACGAGTAAACCGGTGCTTTATGTTGCCAATATTGCGGAAGAAGCCATGGCCGATCCGGATTCCGTCGATTATGTCAAACAAATCAAAGCCGAAGCAGCCAAAGAAGGCGCCGAGGTGATTGCTATTTCGGCCAAGACCGAAGAGGAAATTGCCGAATTGGATGATGACGAGAAAGCCGACTTTCTGGCAGCAGAAGGTGTCGATGAATCCGGTTTGGATAAACTCATCAAGGCTAGCTACCACTTGCTGGGCTTGGCAACCTTCTTTACGGCTGGCGGCAAAGAAACCCGCGCGTGGACGTTTAAACGTGGCATGAAGGCGCCTCAAGTTGCCGGGATCATTCATTCGGACTTTGAGCGCGGCTTTATCCGCGCCGAGACGATGTCCTTTACGGATCTGGATAAGTATGGCTCCGTGCAGGCAGTCAAAGAAGCCGGGCGTTACCGCTCTGAAGGTAAGGAATATCAAGTGCAGGATGGGGATATCATTGAATTCCGGTTCAATGTTTAACGTGCAAGCCAAAAGCGCGCACGCGACGACGATAACTTTAAGATAGGAGTTACACATGGCAAAGAAGCAAGAAACGGACACGAATCAAACAGCGGACAGCGCTGCAGTTGATCAACAGCAGACTGCGGCATCGTCAGCGGCTGATGCGCAGCAGTCGGCAGCAACGGTGGCAAGCAAGAATGCCCATGTTAAACAGGAGCGGCCAGCCACAACTGTACCGGAAATGATCGCAAGATTGACCAATAAGAACAACGAGTATGTCTTCAAATTGCGACGTGAATTAAAAGACGGCGGTATGAGTGAGGCGGACGAGGAAGCCCTGCTCAAAACGATGCTGCCGGAAATGATTACCGCCCAACGGCAAGGCAAACCGGCCACGCAACTTTATGGGCCGGTCACAGTGAAGGCCAATGAAATTCTGCATACGCCGAAACCGGAACCTAAAAAGCCGCTGTGGTTATTGGTCGCCGATCAAGGTCTGTTTTTCATGGCCATTCTTGCGGCTGTCTTCGCCGTGATGACCTACATCAATCCGAAATCGCAGAACAACGCCAGCAACAGCTTTGCTTATCTTGTCATGCTAAGCCTCATGGCCGGTCTTTTCTTTGTGTATTACGCCGACTGGATGGAACGGGACAAGAAGAATCGCCGCAGTGCCTGGTTAGTGCTCGGTGGCGGAATCGTGTTGGTTCTCGCGGTCACCTTTATCGGCGGCGCCCTCATGATGCTTGACACACCATTCACCCGGGCAATGCCGTGGTTTGTGGACGTAATCATCGCCGTTGTCGCGTATGGTTCCCACTGGCTTTTGCAACGTCGGTATCATCTCAAGAGCTTTTTCCGGCGGTAGTGGGTTGCGGTTTAAAATAAGTTGCTTTGTTAATGATGGTCACCTCGATAGTGGGGTGGCCCTTTTTGTGCAAGTGTTTCCGCATGCGCTCAACCATAACGCGCTCACTGGCGCAGGAGTCTGCGTGTAAGGACCTTGGTCGCAATGGCAAAGCCCGCCATCACACCCAAGGCCACTTACACTCCGACTCCTAACCGCGCCAGTTCGCGCTCAAAAAAAATAAGTGTCAAGCGATTTTCGACTTTGACAGTAAATTCCATAAAACATGCGTCCGAAAACTGGACGCGAGATGATCCTAATTAGACTTGAATCGCTTGTGAATTCTTGTATGGATATCGTTCGGCGACCAACTGTTTAACCCTTGTCCTGTTAATGCCAAGAGAATCAAGGTAATCGCGATAGTTGGCGCGGCGCCACGGATGCGTAATTGCCGGGATTTTCTTGGTTCGTTTAGGAGTTGGTGCCGCAGCTGGCGTAAGATCGAATTTGGCTGACATGAACTGTTCTTTTGGCACACAGAAAAGGTCGTACACCTGGTCATCATCAGTGGTCATATAAAGTCTGCCCGTGAAGCTTTTGATGACTAAGACCTTCGTATGCGGGGGTAAGTAAACCAATTCGCCATTCCGGTGTGGCAGATAGCGTTTGTTATCAAAGCGAACACAATGTCCGTGGCCGATGCTGCGTTCATTGGCAATGATCAAAATATTGTCAATTTCCTTGGGTGTTAGTTGCTTATCAAACACCGACATGCTACTTTTGATGGTAGATGCGAAGCGGTCATTGTAACGCTTGATAAAGCCGACCAAAAACCGATTGGCATCTGCGATTGTGGTGATGTTATGCAACCGCAGTTCACTTGTGAGCCGATCTTGAAAAGTCTCCAGAAGACGTTCTATACGGCCTTTGGCTTGCGGAATACTGGTGACCGAAAGTTCTGTTCCAAGTGTCTGGCAGGCATAACCGAAACGTGTAAGAGGGTTCTCGGTCGAAGGTGAGCCCTCTTTTTTGTTGCTGTTAAACACGGTGCGCCGATCCGTTAGGAATTCTGCTGGAGCGCCATAATCGCGAAGAACTTGGGCAAACACATGATAATAGCCGCTGAGTGTTTCTTGTTTGGCAAAGTAGCCGCCGACAACGTTCCCGGACTGATCATCAATGGCTGCGTGTAAGGTGGTTTTTTGAGTACCAAACCAATACTCCCAGGAAGCATCCATTTGTACCTGTTCACCAGAATAATGTTTCCGAGGACGTTCTGGATGGGCTTTGATGTTTTCAACGACCTCGATGGCTGACAAGGTGGCTTCATCACGTTTGGATAGGAGCTTGGACTTCTTTTCTTTTTCTTTTAATTCACGCTTGATCCGACGTTTTGTGGCCTTGTGAGCTTTGGGTGAGAGAATGTGGTGGTGTCTGAATAAGAGTCGGAGTGAGGATTCGGAGATGGCGATTTGTTCGGCAGTGGTTAAGAACTCGTGAAAATGGGCGATGTTGAATCCGGCATACTTGTTGGTGTACAGACGAATAATCTGGCGTTCGAGTTGCGCGTTGCGTTTGTTGGCGGGCTCACGACCGGCATTGCCATGGATAAAGCCGTCTTTGCCTTGTTGCTTGTAAAGCTTGATCAATCGGTAGATGGTTCGTTCGGAGCGCTTGAGCTTAACGGCTGCGCGTTGCACGGAGGTCTTACCATTGACCACTGCTTTGATGACTCGGTAACGTTCTTCTTCTTTCATTGTTAAGACAACCTTCTTCATGTGATTCCTCCTAGATGTATCTTCTAAGAGGTTACAGTTTTTGTGACACTTTGGCTAACTGCTTACTTAAGACAATATCGCTTGCGGTCGACAGCCAGTTCGCGCTCAAAAAAAATAAGTTGACGCCCTGTTTTTCATCCGGTAAACTTCATGTGAGCTTAATCGTAATGATTACGCTTTAGAAAATTTGGGAGGTTTTTTGGATGAATAAGGGGCATCAACAGCAGTACGGACGCGGATTTGTCCTGGCGGCGGTGGCATTGGCAGGCTTTGGCTTGGTGAATGCCCAACCGACTCAGGCGGCAACGACTGCTAACGGTTCCGCTAGTCAGGCAGTTGAGCAGGCATCTGCTGTCAAGCAAGTTGCGGCTAAGGATCAAACGCTGGTTTTCGCATTACTTAATGGGATTGCGGCGAATTATCACCAGGCGATCACGGTGCAGATTGTTGCTGCCGATAACGGTCAGGTGGTCGCAACCAAAACGTTAGCGTCAACTGATGAAGATGAACCATCAGCATCCGTCAGCGGGTTAAAGATCGGTGCCGCTGACGGACTACAGACAGGACACACATACCGACTCCAGGTTGTAGCTTCCGGTAACCAAGGCTGGAAGGCCGTGCCAGACAGCTTTGTTTACACACCAGGGCAGACAACCAAAATTGAAATGGACAAGTATACTTATCAAAAAGGCGAGCGGGCTTTCCAACTCGTCGACCAGCAGACCAAGCAGCCATTGGCAAACGTGAAAGTGGCCGCTATTCCTAACCTGGTTGATGGCGCTAAGTCGGCAATCGTCAAAACAACGGATGCCCAAGGTCGCGTCACTTTTTCAACAGATGATCCGCAATTCAAGCGCAATGTGTTCTATCATTTTGAATTACCGGACAAGCACGTGACGGTGGGCTATAACTGGAACTTAATCGGCGGCGAAAAGGCGGACGATAAGGCAGCGGTCGTTTCAGTAAAAATGCCTGCGGTTGCTTCCTCAAGTTCGCAGGCGTCTCGGGCAAGTTCGCAAGCGTCGCAAAAGCCATCGCAAGCACCATCACAAAAGCCTAGCGCTGACCCGTCCGCCCAGTCGAGCCAGCCATCGTTGCGTGCATCCTCATCAGCGAGTGCTTCCCAAAAAGCATCGGTTGAGTCGGTAGCAGCACAAACGTCGCAGGCGGCTTCGTCCGCGGAAAGTGGATCAACTCACGGATTGCCCAAAACCGGCGAAGCACTTGGCCAATCAGGACTTTTAGCCGGGCTTGCAACCCTACTTTCGGCGTTAGGCGCTTGGTTGTGGCGTCGTCAAGGCTGAGAGCGGCCGCTGAAGCGTTAACCGGTTCCCGTTTGAAAAATGACAGTAGCTATTAATCCGAACGATAGTTATGATGGCATAAACCCAATGACTAAAATCCGAACATTAAATTATCATATCAAGGGTCGCTAATTTTTTGTTCGGATTAGACTGAACAATTATGAGACTTTCTTTCATTTTTAGGCCTATGATACCGGTCTTTTCAAAAAAATTACTAGACACGTTTGACGTGTTCACATTCCGGTAGTACATTAGTCAACAACTAAAAATTGAAAGAGGGATTTACGCTATGAGTCATTGGGATACAAAGTTTGCCCGGCGTGGTTTTACATTTGATGATGTGTTGTTGATACCTGCAGAAAGTCATGTTTTGCCTCATGATGTCGATCTGTCTGTACAACTTGCGGACAACTTGAAGTTGAATATCCCAATCATCTCGGCGGGGATGGATACGGTGACCGAAAGTGCGATGGCAATTGCCATGGCACGCCAAGGCGGTCTGGGTGTTATTCATAAGAATATGAGCATTGCCGCGCAGGCTGACGAAGTGCTCAAAGTTAAACGCAGTGAAAATGGCGTCATTGTGGATCCCTTCTATCTTACAGCCGATAAACCGGTTAGCGATGCAGAAGCATTGATGAAGAAGTATCGCATCAGTGGTGTGCCGATTGTGAACAACACAACCGACCGCAAGCTGACCGGTATTATTACCAACCGTGATTTACGGTATGTCGATGACAAGAGTGTGCTGATCGATACCGTCATGACCAAAGAAGGTTTGGTAACGGCTCCCGCAGGCACTTCGATCAAGGATGCAGAAGCGATCTTGCAGGCTCGTAAGATTGAAAAGCTCCCGTTGATTGATAAGAACGGCCGGTTGAGTGGTTTGATTACCATTAAAGATATTGAAAAAGTGGTTGAATTCCCGCATGCGGCTAAAGATGCACATGGCCGCTTGCTGGTCGCTGCTGCTGTCGGTGTGACTTCCGATACGTTTGATCGGGCACAGGCGTTGTTAGATGCCGGTGCTGACGCGATTGTCATTGATACCGCCCATGGTCACAGTGCCGGGGTTATTCGCAAGATCAAGGAAATTCGCGAGCATTTTCCACTGGCAACCTTGATTGCCGGTAATGTTGCGACGGCGGAAGCCACGGAAGCGCTGTATGATGCCGGCGTTGATGTTGTTAAAGTCGGGATCGGTCCTGGCTCGATTTGTACCACCCGGATCGTTGCCGGCGTCGGGGTTCCTCAACTGACGGCGGTTTACGATGCTGCTAGTGTGGCACGTAAACGTGGCAAAACGATCATTGCCGATGGCGGGATCAAGTATTCCGGCGACATCGTGAAGGCCTTGGCGGCTGGCGGGAACGCGGTCATGTTAGGTTCACTTTTAGCCGGAACCGACGAAGCACCAGGCCAGTTTGAAATTTATCAAGGCCGGCGCTTCAAGACTTATCGCGGCATGGGTTCACTGGGCGCGATGGCGCAGGCACACGGTTCAAGCGATCGCTACTTCCAAAGTGGCGTGAACGAAGCCAACAAGCTGGTTCCTGAAGGTATTGAAGGCCGGGTTGCTTACAAAGGCAGCCTTGGCGATGTGATCTTCCAAATGCTTGGCGGCATTGAATCCGGCATGGGCTATGTCGGGGCACCGAACTTGAAAGAGCTGCAAGACAACGCCCAGTTCATTCAGATTACCGGAGCCGGCTTACGCGAAAGCCATCCGCATGACGTTCAGATCACGCGTGAAGCACCGAACTATTCTGTTCAATAATTTAAGACGCTATTAAAAAAGTGGCTGAACCTTAAGCCATGGCGACAATAAAAAAGCGAATGCACTCAACAACAACGAGTGTATTCGCTTTTTGTTTTCCCAAGAGCAATTCGTTAGGAATGTTCAGACATCAGTGCCAAAGCGGAGCAATCGTAGGCCAGATGGGGCTCAGTGGTGAGATTGTACTAGCTGGGCGGTCTTCCCAGCGTAGTACAAGGCCGAGCTTAGAGACTCTGCCGGTTTTGCAGAGGCTCTAAGTCGTGCCCACCACGTTCCAGCCGCAGCTGGCCGGAGATTGCGCAGTTTGGCACGCCATGGAACTTATTGCCTAAGAATTTTCTGTTTCGACCTGAATTCATTAAACTATAAACGTTCTGCGGAATTGTGTCACAATATCGTTTGTGTTTAAAACTTAACGATGCCGCAATCGCGCCTGGTGGAAAACCTCAAGTACCTGTGTTCCAAAAGTTGTTGCCACTGCTAATGGCCAGGCGCGTGTCGGCGGCATGATGGTCAACATCGTCTGCAACCATTGCGCGGTTGGTAACAGCTTAATCAAATGATGACCGGAAAATTGCGTAAATAGCAGGTTTCGACTATAAAACCGAATCAAGTGTTGCTTCAGCCGCTGATCAGCGACCGGTAACAACAAATCGTTGCTGTTATTCCGATCGCCCAGGAAAAGCGGCAACGGTTCAAGATCCTGATGCAAATCGAATTGACGGTGCTTGTGGGCGTTGGCCATTGCTGGCGTCAGACGCAGCATGAATACCAGTTTGCGGTTTGCCGCCCACAACAGCATATTAGCAATGGCGATATCAATTGACCTGAATTCAAATGCAGCTTGGTGCGCTGCCGGACTCAACAATGCTTGGGTCAAAACCGGTTTGAGTCCAGTAGCATCGGGCATATCAGGCCAAATAACCTGTAGTTGCTGCACGCCATTTAACCAATGGACGTGCGTGGCAAGCCGCAACGTTAACCAGTCTGACTGTTGGTACAAAAGCCAATAGGTACTGCCGCTGGTATGCGCGATATTGATACCGGCGATTCGCATGTCCTGAGGCAGACTGGCGGCCACAACATTGGTTAATTTTTCCAAAAATGCCGCCTCCTTTTAAGAATGAATAACGCTGCAACCCGCATTTTCTTAGGTTTTTCGTAAAGAATTCCCGCTTCAATTTTGGTACAATGGACATTGATGTGACAGCCCTTACCGATCGTTCTATAAATGGAGTTAAAAACATGAAGATATTAATTGTTGACGATGATAAAGAAATCGTTGAATTACTGAGCATTTACGTAAAAAACGAAGGCTATGAACCGATTCAAGCATACTCGGGAAAAGAAGCGATTACCAAACTCGTGACCAATCCGGATATTGCTTTGATGATTTTAGATATTATGATGCCGAATATGTCGGGCATGGATGTGGTGAAAGAAGTCCGCAAAGATTCGCAGATTCCGATCATCATTGTATCAGCCAAAACGGCGGATATGGACAAGATTCAGGGTCTGATTACCGGAGCCGACGATTACGTGACCAAGCCGTTTAACCCGCTAGAAGTGATGGCGCGCGTCAAGAGTCTGTTGCGTCGGAGTCAAAACGAAGTCACCAATCCGGAACCGGATGTGCTTGAGGTTGGCCCGTTAACCATCAAAAAGGACAGCCATGAAGTGACGACTTTGACCGGCAAACAAATTCAGCTGACCGCGTTGGAATTCGGTATTTTGTATTTACTTGCAAGCCATCCCAACCGAGTTTTTTCGGCTGACGAAATTTTTGAGCGGGTTTGGCAACAGGAATCCATTGTTTCGGCGAAAACCGTCATGGTCCACGTGTCACATCTCCGCGATAAAATTGAAGAGGCAACTGATGGTGAGAAGGTCATTGAAACCGTCTGGGGCGTTGGTTACAAGGTCGAGGCCTAATTCATGAGCGAAAAAGTCAAACTCACCGCAAAGGAAAAATCCGAACTGTGGATTGAAGGCATTGTGACGGTGATTTTGCTACTGATGCTGAACTTTGCGTTGTTGGTGCTGATTAATCAGATGATCGCGCATAACCCCGGATTGGAAAATGCCATCTGGGGCGTGAAAACGAATTTGACTTTTGGCCGCGGCGGTTTTCACCTCTGGAGCTGGTCGAATCTGTTTCTTACCATGATGGCGATTGCCGACGTGATTGTGGTGTATTGGCGCTTGGCGCGGCGGTATCGGCAAATGCAGATGCGCCACGTCATCGCCGAGTTGCATTATATTGCAGACGGCCATCTTGATCATCGGATTAAGTTTGAAGTGAACACCGAGTTGCAAAAGGTCGTCAGCAGCATCAATGCACTGGTTGATTCGACGGTCAATTCGATGGCGGAAGAGCGGCGTATCGAGCAAAGCAAGGATGAACTGATCACCAACGTTAGCCACGATATTCGGACGCCGTTAACGTCCATTATCGGCTATCTGGGATTAATTGAAGACCATCAGTACCGCAGTGACGAAGAGTTGCTTAAATATACGCACACCGCTTATTTGAAAGCCAAACAAATGAAGGTGCTGGTTGAAGACTTGTTTGAATATACGAAAGTCAAGTCGACCACCACCAAGCTTAACCCGGTTCGGTTTAACATGATTGCGATGCTGGAACAGCTCGCTGCCAGTTTTGAGCTCGAAGCGCATAAGAAACATATGCGGATTCTCGTCAGCGGTGAGCCGAATCCGTTAATGATGGAGGCCGACACCGAGAAACTGGGACGGGTGTTCAACAACCTGATTGTCAATGCGTTGAAGTATGGTCAAGGCGGACGGCATATTTTTCTGGACGCACAGCGCATTGGCAGTGAAGTGGTTGTGAAAGTTTCCAATGATGGCGCCCAGATTCCTAACGACTCGTTGAATCAGCTGTTCGACCGGTTCTATCGAGTTGAAGAAAGTCGTTCGCAGGAAACCGGCGGAACCGGATTGGGACTTGCGATTGCCCAAAGCATTATTGCGTTGCATGGCGGTTATATTTATGCCGATTCCAGTCCGGAGTTGACGAGTTTTGTGATTCATTTACCATTAAAAGTCGGTGCTTCACTGACCGATAACCAAAATCATTCTAATGAGGAAGCAGGAAAGTCAAAATGAAGAAGTTGTTGCGTGGGTTGATTGCCGCGATGGTCGCGGTGTTAATGATTGGTGGTGCTGCTCCAGCAGTCTCGGTTGCTGCTGCGGAAAGTAGCGATACGAATGTGGTTGATGCCAAGGCAGCGGTTGCCATCGAACCCACAACCGGGAAAGTTTTGTACGCCAAGAATGCCGACAGCGTCTTGCCGATTGCATCCATGACCAAAATGTTGAGTATCGAACTGGTGCTGGACGCCATTGATTCAGGAAAAATCAAATGGGACGACAAGGTGACTTTGGATAAGACAATCTGGTCACTTAGTCAGGATCGCGACCTTAGCAATGTGCCATTGCGGCGGGATGGTTCCTACTCGGTACGTGAATTGTACGATGCCTCGCTGATTTATTCGGCCAACGCCGCCATGATGCTACTTGCCAAAACAGTGGCCGGCAGTCAGGAAAAGTTTGTCAATCAAATGACCGCCAAACTTAAGAGCTGGGGCATTACGGATGCCAAAATTGTCAACGTGACTGGCCTCAACAACAGCCAGTTAAAAGACGCTAAAGTACCCGGTACCGGCGATCAGGCGGAAAACGAAATGTCCGCCAAAGATATGGCCCAAGTCGCGCAACACTTACTTAAAGATCATCCGGAAGTCCTGAAAACCACCAGCATCGCCAAACAGACTTTCCGCAAAGGGACAGATGACGCGATTAATATGGAAAACTGGGACTGGATGTTGAAGGGCCTGGTTTCATACGACAAAAATCTGCCGGTTGACGGATTGAAGACCGGCACCTCCGACGCTGCCGGTGACTGCTTTACTGGTACAGTCAAAAAGAACGGCATGCGGATTATCACAGTGGTCTTACACGCCAATGGGGATGCTAAGACTCGGCGTTTTGACCAAACCAAGAAATTGATGAATCATGTTCTGGAAAACTGGAAGACCGTGAAGTTGGCTGATGCTGGACAAGGCATCAAAGGTTATCGCAGTGTCACGGTTAATCGCGGCAAAGCACGGACAACGCCGATTGCCCCAGTCACCAAGGCTGTCGCAGTGGTTCCGTCAGATACCAGTAAACAGGATCTAAAGTATACTTATACACCTGCAAAAGGGGTCAAGAAGAACACGATTGAAGCACCGGTTAAGAAAGGTGCTACGATCGGCCATCTGGAAGTGACGGCCAAGGGTGATTCGCTTGGATTTGTCGGCGGTGCAAAACGTGAAGGGATCACGCTTAAGACCACCAAGGCAGATCCAAAGGCTAACTTCTTTGTCCTGATCTTCCGCGGGATTGGTGATTTCTTCGGCAATATTTTTTAAGCGACAACAATGATGTTAAGTGGTGAATGTTTTGGACTCCGAAACGGAGATCAACACGTTCACCTTTTTGTTAGGGAGGCGGTCATCATGGTGACTTATCACGAAATTACGCCGGCCGGATTGGCTAGTCTGAAGCAAGAGGTTGAGGATCTGAAAGCGATTCGTCCGGAGAAGATCAAGAATCTTGCCGAAGCCGCAGCGTTAGGCGATCGGTCGGAAAATGCCGAATACAGTGCGGCCAAACGTGAACTGCGGCAGTTGGAAGGGCGGCTGCGGTATCTTGATAAGCTGATTCGTTATGCTAAAGTCACGGCGCCGGCAGCAAGCGATATGGCTGATATTGGCAATACAATCAAGCTTAAGTTTGATGATGACGATGATGAGGATACCTTTGAGTTAGTGGGTCCGGCAGAAGCCGGCATGGGCGCTGATAAACTTGCCATCAATTCCCCACTGGGTGCGGCAGTTCGGCGGCATTATGCAGGTGATACCGTCACAGTCACGGCGCCAAGCGGGACTTATCAGGTAACGATTCTTGCGATTCAGCCGGGAAGTGGGGATGCTTGATCATCGGCCGATTTTGGCTTATCGTCACTTGACCACATGATCAATCATTGGCAAAGCCACACTAATGCTTATGCTATAATGAAGCTTGAAATAACGGCATATAAAAAGGAGCAGCCCAATGGCACTATCACTTAGAGCTTGTATTTTATTGTTGAAGGAACACCATTTACTCAAAAGCGCGGCCATCCAAACCACCGAAGATGTGGACATGACCGGCATTGCTTATGATTCACGGAAAGTGTCTGGCCCGACGCTGTTTTTCTGCAAGGGTGATAAGTTTCGGCCGATTTATTTGTCGATGGCCAAAGACAATGGCGCCAAAACCTATGTCGCGGAAAAACCGTATGTGGAAGGTAATGGGCTCAATGCCTTAATTGTCCGGAATATTACCAAAGCCATGGCGATTCTCAGCGCTGCCTTTTTCGACTATCCGCAAGATGACCTGTTTGTGATTGCCTATACGGGTACCAAAGGCAAAACCACGGCATCGTACTTCACTGAAGCCATTTTGAACGAAGCGCGTCCGCGGCATATCGCCTTATTCTCAACGATTGACACGGTTGTCGGCCCGGAACCGAATCAACGCTTCAAATCAAACCTGACTACGCCGGAAAGCCTGGATTTATTCCGTGATATGCGGGAAGCAGTTGAAAACGGCATGACCCATCTGGTGATGGAGGTGTCAAGTCAAGCTTATCTGCGCAATCGCGTTTTCGGGCTGACTTATGATGTCGGGTTCTTCTTGAACATCACGCCGGATCATATCGGGCCGAACGAGCATCCGACATTTGCCAACTATCTGCACAACAAGCTGCAATTGCTGGTTAACGCCCGTAAAGTCGTGATTAATGCCGAAACCGAGCATTTTGACCAGGTTTATGCCGCCGCGACAACGACGACTTATTCGGAAAGTATTTATTTATTTGCCAGTGCCGGCTTCAAGCCTAAGCGCGACGATATTGACATCGACTTTCGGTTTGACAGTCAGGAAGCGGACGTTGCCGAAAGTCGCTTTACATTAGTGCCGGTAACGGAAAAAGCGGCCGCACTCAATATTGGCGGCCATTATTCGCTTGCGTTAATCGGCGATTTTAATGAAAGCAACGCGACTGCAGCGATCATCGGCGCCGGATTGGCAGGGGTTGATGCATCGGCGGCAGTTCCGGGGATTGCTAAGGTTAAAATACCCGGGCGGATGGAACATGTTCAGATTGCTGGTCATGGCACGGTTTATGTTGATTATGCCCATAACTATGCCAGCATGAAGGCACTTTTATCATTTTTGAAGCGTTCATACAAAGATCCGCGGATGCTGGTTGTGGTCGGGTCGCCTGGTGATAAAGGCGTTTCCCGGCGGCCGGGGTTTGCCAAAGTGCTTACTGAACTAGCTACGGAAGCCTATCTCACAACCGATGATCCCGGTTACGAAGATCCTGCTAATATTGTCAACGAAATCGACAGCAAAATCGACCACAGTAAGGTCAAAGTTCATAAGGTGCTTGATCGGAAAGAAGCCATCACCGAAGCGATTAAAGCCAGTGGCCCGCAAGATGTGGTGGTCGTAGCCGGTAAAGGCGCGGATCCTTATCAGAAGATTCGCGGCGTCAATACGCCGTGGCCAACCGACATGGCAGTTGTAAAAGAAGTTGGCAAGTCGTTACAGGAAGGCTGATATTAATGCGTCAATTTTTCACGGTAATCGGAGGCATGGGCACACCCGCAACAGAAAGTTACGTGCGGCTGCTTAATCAACGGACGCATGCCCACAGTGATCAGGAATATCTCAATTATATTCTGGTCAATGATGCCACCGTGCCGGATCGAACCGATTACATTTTGGATCATAGCAAACCAAGCTTTTATCCGGATTTACTTGAGGATATCCAGGCACAAAGCTTGCTGAATCCCGAGTTTATTGTGATTGTTTGCAATACGGCTCATTATTTTTACGATCAGCTGGCGGCCGCAACCCCGATTCCGCTGTTACACATGCCGCGACTGGCGATCCGCGACATGTGCGAGCGATTCCCAAATGAAAAACGCATCGGACTCATTGCCACGCAAGGTACCATTAAAGATGGCATCTATAGTCAGGAAATCGAAAACACGGGACGCGAAGTTGTTCTAGGGGATCAGGCACTTCAGGACATGGTCACAGAACTGATTTACAAGTACGTTAAGGAAAAAGGCGAAGTTAACGCTGAATTGTATCACCGCATCTTAAAGCGGATGCATGATGATTTTCATGTCAACGTCATCGTGCTCGGCTGCACCGAGCTGTCATTTGCGCAGGAAAAAGCGGGCGATCATCCGTATCACGTTATCGATGCCCAGAGCATTATTGTCGACAAAACGCTGGCATTAGGCAAAGCCTTCCGCAAGAGCGAAGCGGACGGTAAGGCGCTTTTGAATCAACTAATGGTGTGAGCCGAGCGTGAACAGGAGATTTCTGCGACTGCGAACGCGTTATCATTCATTTTTGAGTGGTAGACGGCCATACAAAACGCTGCTTACTTGTGGTAAGCTTAAATCAGTTCTCAAGTAAAGAAGATGCAGAATTTGGCACATTTAACCAAATTGACAGACACGTATACTTTAAACAATGGCGTTGAGATTCCGATTGTTGGCTTTGGCACTTGGCAGACACCTGATGGAGAAGTTGCCAAGCACAGTGTGGAAACCGCATTGGCTGCCGGCTACCGGCATATCGACACAGCTGCTGCCTATGGTAACGAAGATAGTGTCGGTGCAGGCATCAAGGCATCCGGTGTTCCGCGCGATCGGATCTTTTTGACCACCAAACTGTGGAATGCCGATCATGGCTATGAAGCAACCAAAGCCGCCATCGATCGCTCATTGCAAAAGCTTGGTGTTGATTACGTCGATCTTTATTTGATTCACTGGCCAAATCCGATTCAATTCCGGAACAATTGGGAAGAGGCTAATGCCGGCTCGTGGAAAGCCATGGAAGAAGCCTATCAAGCAGGTAAGTTACGGGCGATTGGTGTGTCGAACTTCCGCGCCAAGCATTTGGACGCGTTACTCAAGACCGCTAACGTCAAGCCAATGGTCAATCAGATCTTCCTGAATCCAAGTGATTTGCAGCCGGAAGTCGTGGACTATAACAAGGCGCATGATATTTTGAGCGAAGCATATAGTCCACTGGGCACAGGCAAAATCTTCAAAGTCGAATCCCTTAAGAAGATTGCGGAACGTTACAACAAGAGCGTGGCGCAAGTGGTGCTTCGCTGGTCACTGCAACATGGCTTCCTACCGCTGCCAAAATCGGTGCACGACGACCGTATTAAAGAAAACGCCCAGCTGTTCGACTTTGAGCTGAGCCATCACGACATGACGCTGATTGATGCATTACATGGCGAAGCGGGTCTGGCAACGGATCCGGATACTACTGATTTCTAGGAGCAAAATGACGATGCAGTCATCATTGTATGACTGAACAAAACCCCCGCGGGAGACCGCGGGGGTTTTTGTGTGCCGTGACGAAATTTATGAAGGTGAGACGGCCTGCTGCGTTTTGGCATTGATGAGCTGAACATTGTTTTCAGTCAAAAAATCGCGATATTTTGCGTCAACATTGCCATAGGTGACAATCGCATCGATGTCTTGCAAAGCACCATAAGTGAGAAGCGAGACGCGGCCAAACTTGGACTGATCGATGAGCAGGATCTTGCGGTGCGCCTTTTTAAAGATCTCGGCTTTGATGAGATATTCGTTGTACTCCGAGTTGGATAAGCCGCGTGTCAGCGAAATCCCAGTTGCGGCCATGAACGCCTTGCCAATGTTAAACCGGCTGAAGATGTTCATATCATCAATACCGGTAAACGACTGGGTCCGCCGATCAAAATTCATGCCAATGATGACGAGTTTGATGTTCGCAAGCGGTGCGGCTTGATTGATAATCTGCAGATTGTTGGTAACTAAAGTGAACGGAAAATCTGTCGGTAAAAAACCGCCCATCTCAGCAGTCGTGGTCCCGGAGTCAATAAAAATCAAGTCTTCAGGTTCGATGAGTTGGGCCGCAGCGCGTCCGATCTGGTGTTTTTCGGTCGGTGCCGCTAATTGACGCTCACTGTAAACGGTGAGGGCGTTGCCTTTCGTGCTGGGAGTCGTGGTGTTATCCGTCACGCCACCATACACTTTTTTAACGGTGCCGGCAGCGATGAGGCTGGCCAGATCGCGACGAAGCGTGCTGGGAGCGATGTCAAACTTATCTTCGAGTTCTTTCATGGAAGCCGTCTTGACGTCGCTGATATAAGCTTGCATGGCATCAATTCGTTCTTTTCTAAGCATGGATGTCACCTTCTTCATTTCTATAAGCAATTTGATTATAGCATTTAATGACAAACTTTTGAACAACTTTTGAGCAACTTATCAGCCAGATCATGATTAATTTCCAGATGAGCAATTGGTCATGCCCCGGCTGCCCAAAAAATGTACTGATTTTCTCAAGAAAAATGGCAACATTCAAACATAAAATCTGCTTTGATCTATGCGCAAAACGGCGAAGATAACATTGGGTTCCTTTGACGGAGCAGCTAGTTGTTTGTCTTTATCATACCATCATGGTATAGGGAGATTCATCTTTTTGACCGGATTTGCAAATAATTGGTCATTTTATGAACAAATGTTGAATACTTTTTAGTTGACTTTGATCGGGTGTGCCTATATGATGGCAATGTGATCATAAAGTAAGCGCTTAACTTTGTACTAAAAAACTTCAGAAAAGTTTGGAGGCTATGGAAAATGCGCAAAGCAGGAATTGTTAACGACAAAGGCGAGGCTGCGCTTGCTCCGCAGACGACTGGCGGGATCAAGTCAGAGAAGTTGCCTAAGTCGGCACGGCGCCGGTTACGGATTATCTCCGTGATTGCGACATTTGGCGGCATGCTCTTCGGGTATGACACTGGGGTGATCAATGGTGCGTTACCATTCATGACCAAGGCAGGAGAATTAAATATGTCGCCTTCGATGGAAGGCTTGGTAGCAAGTTCATTAACGTTGGGGGCCGCTTTTGGGGCAGTTTTGACCGGCCGGATTTCCGATCGTAAAGGTCGGCACAAGGTGATTACCGCACTTGCGATGTTGTTTGTTGTCTCGACAATTGCGTCGGCCTTGTCACCAACGGCACCGATATTAGCGTCAGTTCGATTCGTTTTGGGTCTGGCTGTCGGAGGTGCTTCGGTCATTGTTCCGACCTTCCTTGCCGAGGTTGCACCGTCAAATCTCCGTGGGCGGATTGTGACCCAGAATGAATTCATGATTGTTTCCGGCCAGTTATTGGCCTTTGTGTTTAATGCTATTTTAGGAACGACGTTGGGCCATATTCCCGGCATTTGGCGGTGGATGTTAGTGCTGGCCACGATTCCGGCGATTATTCTTTGGATCGGGATGAATTTTGTTCCTGAATCACCGCGGTGGTTGGCGGCCAATGGCAAACTGGATCAGGCTTTAACCGTTTTGCGAGAAATTCGGACAGAGGATCAGGCACGCGATGAAATGGAAAAGATCCAGATTTCCTTAAAATCCGCGCAGGAAGTTAAGAGCGCTTCGATTGCCGACTTGAAGATTGGCTGGATCAGACGGCTGGTTTTGATCGGTATTGGCTTAGGCATCATGCAACAGATTGTCGGGATTAACGTCATGATGTACTACGGAACGACAATTCTGCAGACCACCGGCTTTGGTCAGAACGCGGCCTTGATTGCCAATATTCTGAACGGTGTTACATCGGTGGTCGCAACCATTGTGACGATGCATTTGATGAGTAAATTCAAACGGCGTCAAATGTTATTAACCGGGATTTCCGGTACCTTGTTTTCACTTGTCGGTATTACACTGACCAGCCACTTTCTGGCAGGCAGTCCAATGTTGCCTTATTTCACGATCTTGTTGACGATTATCTATCTGGCGTTCTTCCAAGGCGCATTAGGACCGCTGACATGGTTGCTGCTATCGGAAATTTATCCGGCGCGGATCCGTGGTTTGGGGATGGGATTTGCCACCTTCTTCCTCTGGATCAGCAACTTCTTCGTCGGTTATTTCTTCCCGGTTATGTTGGCAGGCATCGGTATGTCGAATACCTTCCTTGTCTTCGTGGGAGCCAACATCATTTCATTGATTTTCGCATGGCGGTTTGCACCAGAAACAGCCGGTCGTTCGCTCGAAGAAATCGAATTGGACAACAAGTTTGACGACAAGTTCCCAGAAAAGAGCAAGATCAACAAAAATTAAGTTTCCAAAGTCAATTTATTTGAAAATGTAAGCGCTTCATATCATCCTTGAAAAAGAAGCACGAAAGGAGTCAGTTTCAATGACAACGCAACAAGCAGTGAAGACACTCAAGAATTTTATCAATGGTAAGTGGGTAGACGCCAAAACCGAAACCTTCGAAGATGTTTACAATCCCGCAACCGGTGAAGTTTTAGCTCGGGTACCGCATTCAAGTAGCGAAGATGTTGCCGATGCGGTTGCCGCAGCAAGCGCCGCGTTTAAGACCTGGCAGCGGGTATCGATTCCTAAGCGGGCCAAAATTCTATTCAAATACCAGCAGTTATTAGTCGAACACCAGGAAGAATTAGGGCGGATCGTGACTGAAGAAAACGGCAAGAGCCTCAGTGAAGCAGTTGCCGAGGTCGGCCGTGGTATTGAAAATGTCGAATTTGCAGCTGGCGTTCCAACCTTGATGATGGGGGATTCGCTAACAACGGTGGCTACCGATGTTGAGGCGACCAATTACCGTTATCCGGTTGGCGTTGTTGGTGGCATTACCCCCTTTAACTTTCCGATGATGGTGCCATGTTGGATGTTTCCGATGGCAGTGGCAACCGGCAATACGTTTGTGCTGAAGCCATCCGAGAAAACGCCGCTGACAAGCCAGCGACTGGTGGAACTGTTCCAGGAAGCAGGTTTGCCTGATGGGGTGCTGAATATCGTTAATGGGTCAGTGGATGTTGTGAATGGTCTTTTGGATCATCCGGATGTTAAAGCGATTAGTTTTGTGGGTTCCGAGCGGGTCGGCGAATATGTGTACAAGCGCGGCAGTGAACACTTGAAGCGGGTTCAGGCCTTAACCGGGGCAAAGAATCATACCATCGTTTTGGCGGATGCAGACCTTGATGCAGCTGTGAAAGGCATTATTAGTTCGTCATTCGGATCAGCCGGTGAACGCTGCATGGCAACTTCTGTTTTGGTATTGCAAGAAAGCATTGCCGACAAATTCATGGCGAAATTTACGCAGGCAGCTAAGGATATCAAGATTGGCAACGGATTGGACAAAGGGGTCTTCCTGGGACCGGTTATCCGCAAAGAAAATCAGGAACGGACTTTGAACTATATCAAAACCGGGGTCAAAGAAGGCGCCAAACTGGTTTTGGATGGTTCGGAAGAAGCCAAGGAACACGATGGTTACTTCGTTGGGCCGACCATTTTTGAAGACGTCAAGACCGACATGACCATCTGGCACGATGAAATGTTTGCGCCAGTGCTTTCGGTGATGCGGGCAAAGGACTTGCCAGAAGCCGTTGCTATTGCCAACAGTTCCGAGTTAGCCAATGGGGCTTGCCTCTTTACGGACTCAGCCGCATCTATTCGTTACTTCAGAGAAAATATCGACGCCGGCATGTTAGGCATTAACCTTGGCGTTCCGGCACCGATCGCGGTCTTCCCGTTTTCCGGGTGGAAGCATTCGTTCTTCGGCACACTGCATGCCAATGGCAAAGACAGCGTGGACTTCTATACGCACAAGAAAGTTGTGACGGCGCGATATGATCAAAGCCGGTTCAAGTAAAAGTTCTGCAGCTTTGAAAAGAGGGGGGTCACGATGAGCTTACTGTATCAAAAGCAAAATCAGGAAATTCGGCCAGGCGTGCATTTGATTCAGGATGTCAATGCAAGTAATTCGGCAATGAAATATACGGCAGTCAAGGTTTTGGCGCTTGATGCGAACGCCTCGTATGACGAAACTCTGGGAGATTTTGAGGCCGGCATTGTTGTTTTGGCCGGAAAAGTGACGGTAACCGCCGACCAACAGCGATTTGAAGGTATTGGCCAGCGGCAGTCGGTTTTTGACAAAATTCCGACTGACAGCGTTTATGTTGGCACCGGCTTGTCGTTTGGTATCACGGCACAAACAGCAGCCAAGATTTTAATTGCTTATTCGCCAACCACGACGTCTTTCCCGGTTCGTTTGCTTAAAGGCGACATTCATCAAATCGAGCATCGCGGCAAGTATCAGAATAAACGACTGGTGCAAAACATTTTGCCAGACGACCTGCCATTTGCGGACAAATTGTTGCTGGTGGAGGTTTATACGGACTCGGGAAACTGGTCAAGTTACCCGCCGCATCGCCATGACCATGACAACCTACCGACGGAATCGTTACTGGAAGAAATCTATTATCACGAAATGCAACCAAAGCAGGGATTTGTTTTTCAGCGTGTCTATACAGACGATCACTCGCTCGATGAAACCATGACCGTTCAAAACCAAGACGTTGTGATTGTTCCTAAAGGCTATCATCCTGTTGGCGTTCCAGATGGGTATGACAGCTACTACCTCAACATTATGGCAGGACCGACCCGGGTTTGGCATTTTCACAATGCCCCGGAACATGCGTGGATTATTGATCGGAAGTAGAAAAGGTTGATGAGCAAGGGAGGAAGCATTTTAGATGTCTAAAAAATTTGATTTGATTGCCATTGGCCGAGCAGCCGTTGATTTAAATGCGGTGGAATATAATCGGCCGTTAGAAGAAACCAAGACCTTCGCAAAGTTTGTTGGCGGCTCGCCAGCCAATATTGCGATCGGTTCCGCCAAGCTAGGCCAAAAAGTCGGCTTCATTGGCAAGGTGTCAGATGATCAACTGGGACATTATGTGACCCAGTACATGGCTGAAGTAGGCATTGATACCTCACAAATGGTTAAGGATGATGCCGGCCATAAAATCGGACTGACTTTTACCGAAATTATTAGTCCTGAAGAAAGCGACATTTTGATGTACCGCAATGAAGCCGCTGACTTATATTTAGCGGCCGATGAGGTTTCAAAAGACTACTTGGCCCAAGCACAGATGCTCGTCATCTCAGGAACCGGATTAGCGCAAAGTCCGTCACGCGAGGCGATTCTAAAAGCACTTTTGCTGGCGAAGGAACTTGGCGTCGAGATCATCTTCGAACTGGATTTCCGGCCGTACACTTGGCAAAATGCCGAAGAAACCAGCCTGTATTACCAACTTGTTGCTCAAAAAGCTGACGTCATCATCGGCACCCGCGATGAATTTGATGTTTTGGAAAATCATCAGGGCAATACCGATGAGCAAACAATCGCAACCTTATTCCAATACGACGCCAATCTGATCGTCATCAAGAGTGGCGTTCAGGGGTCAAATGCTTACACCAAGGCGGGCGACAAGTATCATTTTGGCGTTTTCAAAACGAAAGTACTGAAGAGCTTTGGTGCAGGTGATTCGTTTGCTGCCGGGTTCCTGTATGCTTACAGCCATCATCTGGGGATTGAAACGGCCTTGAAGTATGGGAGTGCTGCGGCATCGATCGTCATTAGCCAGTTAAGTTCCTCGGAAGCGATGCCGAACTTGGCGCAGCTGACCGAGTTTATTCAAAAGGCTGAGACGCAGGGGGTGCATTGAGATGAGCGCAATGGAGTTGGAGCCGCAAACAAAAGCGTCGCAACGGTCCGCACCTGACACTGTCCGGCTGACGACCGCACAGGCGTTGGTTCGTTTTTTAAATCAACAATATATTGACGTGGATGGAGAAGTGACACCTTTTGTCGAAGGTATTTTCGCCATTTTCGGACACGGCAATGTGTTAGGGCTGGGAGAGGCTTTACAGGAAGACCCCGGTCATTTGAATGTTTATCAAGGACACAACGAACAAGGCATGGCCAGCACGGCGATTGCGTATAGCCGTCAGTTGTATCGCCATAAGATTTTTGCGGTGACGGCTTCGGCAGGCCCGGGATCCGCAAACTTTGTTACGGCGGCCGGCAATGCTTACGTCAACAACATTCCGATTCTCTTTTTGCCAGCCGACACGTTTGCGACGCGCCAGCCGGATCCGGTTCTGCAGCAGATTGAAGTGGATGGCAGCGCAACGACGACCACTAATGACGCGCTGAAGCCGATATCCAAGTATTGGGATCGGGTTGAGCGGCCGGAGCAATTGATGAGTGCCTTGCTTAAAGCGTTTGAAGTGCTAACCAATCCGGCTATGGCAGGGCCGGTAACCATTGCCTTGCCACAGGATATCGAAGCGCAGGCGTTTGATTATCCGCGCAGTTTCTTCAAGAAGCGCGTCCATGTCGTGAAACGCATTCAGCCAAGTGCAGCCGAATTGGCGGAAGCAACCCGGCTGATCAAGGCAAGCAGCTATCCGGTTTTGATTGTCGGCGGTGGCGCGAAGTTTAGTGAGGCCGGGCCGGCAATTGAGGCGTTTTCAGATCAATTGAAAATTCCGATTGTTGAAACCCCGACAGGGAAGTCCACCGTTTCATCCGCTTTTGCGAACAACATGGGTGGCACCGGCGTTCTGGGGACCGCCGCTGCCAACGATGTGATTGCCAAAGCCGATCTGATTATTGGGGCGGGTACGCGGTATACGGACTTTACGACGGCATCCAAGACCGCCATTGATCCGGAGAAGACCCACATTATCAATATTAATCTGAATCGCATGCAGTCCTATAAGTTTGATGGGTTCCCGGTAGTTGCCGATGTGCGTGATACTTTAACCCAACTGACAAACGCGCTGCCCGGATACGAAAGTGGATTTACTGACTTGGCTGACATCAAGGCAACTTGGCAAAAGGAACGGAACCGCTTGGCACACACGAATTATGATGCGCCGGACTTTACGCCTGAAGTTAAAAACCAGTTTAGCCCCGAAACCTTGGCAGAGTACGCGGCAAAACTGAAAACCCACTTTACGCAAACCGAGGCAGTCATTGCAGTCAACGACACGATTGCTCCAGACAGCATTATGGTCGCAGCAGCCGGTTCGTTGCCGGGGGATGTTCAACGTATCTGGGATCCGGTCGAGCCGAACACTTATCACATGGAATATGGGTATTCCATGATGGGGTATGAGGTTCCAGCAGCCTTGGGCGTCAAGTTGGCGGAGCCGGATAAAGAAAGTTATGCCTTGGTTGGGGATGGCAGCTTTATCATGTTGCATTCGGAACTCGTCACAGCCCTACAGTATCACAAGAAAATCAATATTTTGGTCTTTGATAATTCCGGATTTGCGTCGATCAATAATTTACAAATGGCGCAAGGCAGCAATAGTTACCTGACTGAATTCCGAACAGCCGATCACGATATTTTGACCATTGATTTTGCCAAAATCGCTGAAGGATACGGGGCGAAAACCTACCACGCTAATGATCGGGAAAGCCTGATCGCCGCTTTGGAAGACGCTAAAAAGCAAACCGTTTCAACGTTAATTGACATCAAGGTGCTGCCGAAAACAATGACGCAAGGTTACGGTCAAAGCTGGTGGCGTGTCGGGGTGTCTGAAGTCTCCGACAATCCGAAAGTCCAAAAGGCGTATCGGGCCATTCAAGAAGGTATTGATCAGGCGTTTAAATACTAGGAGAAAACAGCAAAAGGAGCGATCAACATGGTTGTCAAAGTTGGTGTTATCGGAACAGGCGCAATGGGTCGAGCGCATATTGATCGGCTGACGAATGTCTTAACCGGCGCAAAAGTGGTGGCAGTTACCGACATTAATCAAGAAGCGGCTAAAGCTGCGGTGCGTGATTTTAAACTGGATGCAAAAGTTTATCCTGACGACACGAGTCTGTTACAGGATCCGGATATCGATGCGGTCTTTGTTGTCAGTTTTGGTGGGGCACATGAAGCGACGGTTCTTAAAGCCTTGGATACGGATAAATTTATTTTTACGGAGAAGCCATTGGCGACAACCCTGGAAGGCGCCAAGCGCATCGTCGACAAAGAAATGGGCAAACCGCGAAAGGTCATTCAAGTCGGGTTCATGCGCCGCTATGACGAAGGGATTCATGCGTTGAAGACTCAGTTGGATTCAGGCATCATTGGGACTCCGCTGGTTGTTCGGGCCAGTCACATCAATCCGGATGTGGCGGCGAACTATTCCAATGAAATGGCGATTACCGATACTTTGATTCATGAAATCGATGAGATGCACTGGTTGCTTGATGACGATTATGCATCGATTCAGATCACCTATCCGCGGCAGTCAAGCAAAGTGAACAACGAAGGATTGCGGGATCCGCAACTGGCGACGTTGACGACTAAAAAAGGCGTGGTTATTCAAGTGCTGGTTCATGTGACGGCGCAATATGGCTATGAGGTCAAACTTGAAGTGGTTGGGGAAACTGGCGAGTTGAAACTGCCGGATTACGGATTTGCGCTAATTGTGCGAACCCAGGCAACGCAACAGACTGCAATGGAAACAAGTTGGGTCAAGCGCTTCTTGCAGGCATATAACACCGAAGTGCAGGAATTTATTAATCAAGTGGCCAAGAATCAGTCGCCAATTGGCCCTAGTGCGTGGGACGGCTATATTGCCGCTGTGACCGCAGAAGCCGGCATTCGCTCGCAAAAGGATCAGGAACCGGTTCTCATTAACGTAGCCGCAACACCGGCATTTTATCAAAAGAAACAGGCAGTAAAAGCTTAAGTGAACCAAATAAATGACTTGAGGAGGATATTGATGATGGCTCAACGGACAGTAAAAATCGGCATTGTGGGGTTAGGACGACTGGGGAAAATCCATGCGACTAATCTGGCAACCAGCATTCAGCACGCTAAGCTGCAGGCAGCCACAAGTGTTGTTCCAGAGGAGTTGGCATGGGCGCGCGAAGAACTTGGGGTTGAAGAAACCTATGAAGATTTCGACGATATGGTTCAAAACGCAGATATTGATGCGGTGTTTATTGTGTCACCTTCAGGATTCCATTTGCCACAAATTGAAAGCGCTATGAATGCGGGCAAACACGTTTTTAGCGAAAAAACGATCGGCTTAGATCTTGCGGCGATCAAACACACACAGACCGTGATCAACCAGCATCCTGATTTGAAATTCCAGCTTGGCTTCATGCGGCGCTTCGATGATTCGTATGTTTATGCAAAGCAGCTAGTTGATGAAGGCAAAATTGGCGACATTACACTCATCCGCAGTTACAGCATTGACCCGGCGTCCGGAATGGAAAGCTTCGTTAAGTTTGCGACCTCGGCTAATAGTGGCGGCTTGTTCTTAGATATGTCGATTCATGATATTGATGTGATTCGCTGGTTCACCGGTAAAGAGATTGACAAGGTTTGGGCGATCGGGTTGAATCGCGCTTATCCGGTTCTGGATCAGGCTGGCGAGCTGGAAACCGGCGCGGCGCTGATGCAACTTGAAGATAAGACCATGGCGATCCTGGTAGCCGGGCGCAATGCAGCACATGGCTATCATGTCGAAACCGAAGTCATCGGGACCAAAGGGATGTTGCGGGTCGCCCAGGTTCCAGAGAAGAATCTGGTAACGGTGATGAACGAAGAGGGCATTATCCGACCAACATCCCAGAACTTCCCTGAGCGGTTTGCCCAGGCATTTCTGAGTGAAGAAAAGGCGTTTGTTGACAGCATTTTGAAAGACACTTCAGTCGGGATTACGGCAGAAGATGGCTTGCAAGGTACGAAAGCAGCGCTGGCATTACAACAGGCATTTGAAAAGAACGATATTGTCAAAGTCGATGACGTAGATAAAAAGGTGGGTGCTTAAATTGACGATTGAGCTAGGAATTGCGCCAATTGGTTGGACAAATGATGATATGCCGGAACTGGGCAAAGAAGTGACATTTGAACAAGCAATTGATGAGATGGCGTTGGCAGGGTACCAAGGAACCGAAGTAGGCAATAAATACCCAAAGGATCCGGCAGTGCTAAAGCATTATCTGGAATTACGCCATCTGAAAATTGCCAGCGCATGGTTCAGTGCCTTTTTGACGACCAAGCCGTATGAGGAAACCGAAGCGGCTTTCATTAAACATCGGGACTTTCTTCACGCGATGGGCGCCAAAGTGATCGTCGTTGCGGAACAAGGACATAGTGTTCAAGGAATGCTGGACAAAGCCGTTTTTGATGACAAGCCACATTTTACCGATGAAGAGTGGCAGCGGTTGGCGACCGGATTGGAACGGTTGGGCGATCGGGCACATGAAGTAGGAATGCAAATTGTGTATCACCATCACATGGGGACTGGTGTTCAAACAACGGCTGAAATCGATAAATTGATGGCGATGACGGATCCAGACAAGGTTTCACTTTTGTTCGACACCGGGCATCTGGTCCTATCCGGTGAAGATCCGCTAGACATTTTCAATCGCTACAAAGATCGGATTAAGCATATTCACTTCAAAGACGTTCGCCCGGAGCAAGCTAAGCAAGAACGGGCAGAACACATGAGTTTCTTGGCTGGGGTCAAAAACGGGATGTTTACGGTGCCTGGCGATGGCATGATTGATTTCAAGCCAATCTGGCAAGCCATTCAAAAGAGCAACTATAGCGGATGGATTGTGGTTGAAGCCGAGCAGGATCCCGCCAAGGCAAATCCGCTTGAATATGCATTGAAAGCAAAACAGTACCTGGATACCATCATGGCAATCCCACAAGCGGTTTAAAGGGTTAGATTTAGAAGGGGTATGGTCCTTATGGCGTTGATACCAGCAACAACATTGATGCAAGCCGCACTGGCTCACCACGCTGCAATTGGTCATTTTAATATTAATGGTCCCGACTGGCTGGAGACGTATCTTAGGGTTGCTGAAGAAACCAAAACGCCGATTATTGTGGCAACTTCCGATCGGATTATGGATTTTCTTGGGGGCTTCGACTTCATGTCGCGCTACGTACGTTTCATGATCCAAGCGTTGGAAATTACCGTGCCGGTTGTACTTCATCTGGATCACGGGTTATCCGTCGAGCACGTTTATCAGGCGATTGATGCTGGCTATACATCGGTCATGTTTGATGGCTCAAAGTTGCCCATTGATGAAAATGTCGCCTTAACCAAAAAGGTGGTCGCCTATGCGCATCAACGTCATGTGTCGGTTGAAGCAGAAGTTGGCAGCGTCGGTGGGAATGAAAATGGCCTAATCAGCGGTGTTCAGTATGCCAGCGTGGCGGATGCGTTAAAAATGGCTGGCACCGGTATTGATTCGTTGGCTGCGGCATTGGGTTCGGTTCATGGCGATTATGTTGGGCGGCCCAAGCTTAACTTTGAGCGGATGACCGAGATTGCCCAAGCAACCCAACTACCGCTGGTTTTGCACGGTGCATCAGGTATTCCTGACGACCAGATTCAGCAGGCAATTCAAACCGGAACGGCCAAAATCAACATCAATACGGAAGTGAACACCGTGTGGACGGAAGCGGTTGCCAAAGCGCTTCAACAAAAACGCTCCGGTCACGATCCACAGCCAATTCTTACAGCAGGCAAGCAAGCGATGGCGCGCCTGGTTGAAAGTAAAATGAACGACTTTCATATTTTGGGGAAAAGTGCCCGGCTGACTGCGATGGAGTGAAAGCGTTACTGATATTGTGTTCAGTAAATCATGAAGTTGATTAACTGAATAGTGCGAATTATGAAAGCAGGGATGATATGCCACTGGTTCGGTTTGACATGTTAAAGGGCCGATCACTCGAAACGATTCAACAGATTTTGCAAATCACGCATGAGGTCATGGTGGCGGCTTTTGATGTACCGGCACGTGATCGGTATCAAATTGTCCACCAACATGAGCCTTACGAAATGGTTGTTGAAGATACCGGATTGGGAATACCGCGCACGGATAAGGTTGTGGTCATTTCATTGGTCAGCCGCGTACGTACCGTTCACCAATTAAAGCAGTTCTATGCAACGCTGGCGGAACGGTTATCGGCGGCAGGGCTAGTCGATAAAAACGATCTCATGATCAATGTTTCGTTCAACAACGACCAAGGATGGAGTTTCGGCCAAGGGAAAGCGCAATTTCTGGATGGCAGTTTGTAGGTGAATCATAAGATAGCTTGAAAATGCCTTGGCCGTTTCTGGAAGTATGCAACGGTCAAGGCATTTTCTGTGCGGCTGCAAGATGTGTTAGAAAAGCTGACATCTAACAGTAGCGAAACAGTGTGCGTAAGAAAGTAGAGGCGTTAAATATGACGATTCAAATAGAAAAAATGGCGCTCAATCGAAAAGTGGCGCAAAACCGCTCACTCGAAAGCTTTTTCCAGTTAGCGACAGAGGTTGGCATTCATCAGGTGGAGTTGCGCAACGATATGACGGCGTCCGATCATCCCGAGACAGTCATTGATCAAATGCCGGCTGCAGCATTTAATGCGTTAAAAGCCAAATACGGCATGAAGATTCTGACCATTAATGCGCTGCAACAATTTAATCAGCCAGCAAAGTTAGTCAAAAATCGGCAACTTTTGACCGGATTGGCCGAGTTGGCGGTTCAAATCGGCAGCCCAGCCATTATTTTCGTACCGGAAGTTAATTCGCAAGATAGCCGAACGCCGCAACAACGACTGGAGGATGCGGCCCACAATCTGCAAGTGTTTGGCGAGATCTTAGCGACTTATCATCTGACCGGGTTAGTTGAACCGCTGGGCTTTATGGCTAGCACGTTGCGGTATCCGTGGACGGCGCAACAGGCGATTGAATTGTCCGGTCGCACGGAGTTCAAGTTAACCATTGATACCTTCCACTTCTTCTTGGCACATATAACGGCAGCGCAGTTTAAAGCAAATGTTGACGTGAAACGAATCGGACTCGTCCATTTGTCCGGCATCGAACCGATTCACGAGTTGCGCGAAGTTTTGGATGAGGACCGCATGTTTATCACAGACCGCGACATCATGCAAAACGTTGAACAGGTGCAACTTTTTGAATCAATGGGTTATAAAGGCAACTATTCCTTTGAAGCCTTCTCGACACGATTAGCGGCCGAAAGCAACAAGTAGCTGGCGGATCAAATCACTGCCAGTATCAATCGGCTAAATCAACCAACAGCGGTTTCAAACTTGGAGGTGTGAAGACCATGAAATTAGCTTACGATCCTTCCATGTTTCGCGACACCATGACGTTGAAGCAAATGTTTGATGAGGTCGCTCGTCTCGGCTACGAATATGTTGAACTGTCGCCACGTAGAGATTTCATTTGGTTCTATGAACATCCGGTAGCTGACACGGCACTGATCAAGCAGGTAAAACGGTATGCTCAGGATGCCGGCGTTAAAATTTCCTCGGTGCTTCCGGTGCAACAATGGTCGTCACCCGATGAACAGGAGCGTGAATTTGCTGTCCGCAACCTGAAACGCACCATTGAAATCACGGCCGCGCTGGGTGTGAAAGTGTTGAATACCGAATTTTCAGGCGATAAGTTCCAGCCACTGGTATCGCAGGGACAGTGGTACAAATCCATGGAAGAGCTGGTGCTGGAGTTTGAAAAGAACGGCATCACATTGGAAATCCAACCGCATCCCAATGACTTTATTGAATCGAACCTAGCCGCTAGCCGCTTAATTCGTTCGTTGGATGTGGACTGGGTCCATCAGGTTTGGTGCAGCTCCCACGCCTTTTATATGGACGACGGGCACGGCGATATTCGCCAACAGTTTGCCGAATCCGGTGATCTCATTACCCATGTTCTGATTGCAGATACGTTTAATCACAAAGGCAATCAAGGCTTGCGTTACATCATCAATCCGCCAGGCGCACCGGTGACGATCCACCAGCACTTAAATCCGGGTGAAGGCGAAGTCGATTTTGCCACACTTTATGCTGTGCTGCGGGAACGGCATTTTAACGGCATCATCACCAATAACGTGTTTGCCTGGCCCGACAAGGTTGATTGGTCAAATAAAATCACATTACAATCGATCAAGAATGGCCTGCAACTCTAATAGGCATGGCTGGTGACGGTCAATGCCGTTCAATAAAAAATATTTCTGATCCAAAACGACACCTGGTGCATGAATTCTCAGATGTCGTTTTTGTATACTTAAAGTGACATAAGCTGCTGATGATTGATTATCGGCGCGTCGCATCAATGGTGGCGCGAACTCGGCGAAAGAGCGGAGCAGTCTGACTGTTGGTTTGAATGGCGCTGATCATAAATAGCGTATCCATGAGGCTAAGCTCCGCGATTAACGCATGGAGCGCTTCGGTTCGGTAGCGCGATTCTTCGGCAACCGCGACAAACGCGGCATCGGCCATTTTTGCCAGACGAGAAGCCGGTGCGCCGGTGATCACGATAAGCGGCACCTGCTGTTGCTTGGCCAAGTCAGCTAACGCAATGGCATCTTTATCTTCACCGGAATGCGACGTCAAGATCATGGCGTCATTGGCGCCCAGATGCGTTGCTGCCATGAGCTGCATATGATAATCCGCGGCATAGGAAACGGGGATGGCCGTCCGCAGAAACTTGTGATAGCCATCTAACGCAACGAGATTGCTGGCGCCTAATCCAAAAAGACCGAGATGATCCGCATGGGTAATCCAATTAATCGCTTTAGCCAAGGCAGCCGTGTCCAAGTTGGCCAAGGTGGTTCGGAGCGCATCGATATTGGAGGTGAAGATTTTTTGCGCTAAGGTCTCGACCGAATCGTCCGGGCTCAGTTCCGCAAATAGCGTTTGATCCGGTTCCGGTGATGATTGAACCAGTGCCATCCGTAGCGCCTGGAAGTTAGGATAACCCAACGCCTTGGCAAATCGCGAAATCGTGGCCGTACTGACGCCGGTCATCGTGCTGAGTTCCGCGATATTTGCCTGACTGGCGCGATCGGGATGCGTTTGAAGAAAATCCGCCAATTTCTTTTCTTGGCGACTCAAGTTTGGTTTATAAATTTGTAGTTGTACCAGAAAATCGTGCATATGCCCCTCCTCCATTTCAAGATTAGTATAGCATTAAATGCATGGACTGAAAATTAATTACGGTCAATTTGCTTGATTTTTGTAATTTTTTTACATACAATGGCACCATGATCACGGAGGAGCGCTTTTGATCCCCGGAAAAGTGGTCTTGGCGTTCACATTAACGCGTTCGCCAGCGCAGAAGCCTACGTGTAAGGACCTTGGTCGCAATGGCCAAACCCGGGCCATCACGCCCAAGGCCGCTTACACTCCGGCTTCTAAGCGCGCTGGCTCACGCTCACATTAACGCGTTCGCCGGCGCAGAAGCCTGCGTATAAGGACCTTGGTCGCAATGGCCTAAGCCCCGGCCATCACGCCCAAGGCCACTTATACTCCAGCTTCTAAGCGCGCCGGCTCACGCTCAGGAGGGGATAGCATATGCAAGTAGGTATGGTAGGTTTAGGCAAAATGGGTATGAATCTGGTCGCGAATATGCGCGATCATGATATTGAAGTGGTTGCGTTTGATTTGAATGATCAGGCGCGGACGGAAGTGGGGCAATATCAAGCGAGAGCTGTTGCCAGTCTCGATGCACTGGTGATGAGTCTGGCATCACCGCGGATTATTTGGAGTATGGTACCGGCAGGAAAACCAACCGATGCAACGATTAATCAGCTGGCCAAGTTACTGCGGCCTGGTGACATCGTGATTGATGGTGGCAATTCTTATTATCAGGATTCCATCAAGCGAAGTCAGTTGTTGGCAGAAGAGGGCATTCACTTTTTTGATGTCGGGACGTCCGGTGGCATGGCAGGCGCGCGGGCCAATGGCAACTTCATGATCGGCGGCGACCAAACGCAATTTGCCAAAATTGAACCGCTGTTTAAAGCCATTGCCGCGCCTGGTGGCTATCTGTATACCGGCCCAGCCGGCTCAGGGCATTATCTGAAAATGGTTCACAATGGCATTGAATACGGCATGATGCAGGCGATTGGCGAAGGCTTCGATGTCTTGGCTCATAGTCCTTATGATTACGACAATGAAGCAGTTGCCAAAATGTGGAACAATGGCTCCGTGATTCGCAGTTGGTTGATGGAACTGGCTGGTAATGCCTTCAGCGACGATGCCGATCTCGAAAAGATTCAGGGGATCATGCATAGTTCGGGTGAAGGCGCATGGACAGTCGAAGAAGCCTTGCGTTTGCACGTGGCAACGCCGGTGATTGCCAGTGCTTTGATGATGCGTTACCGATCAGAAGCAGCCGACACCATGACCGGTAAAGTAGTGGCTGCTTTACGCAATCAGTTCGGGGGACATGCAGTTGATCCCACGACTGGAAAACACGGCGGCCAAGTGAAGTAAAGGAGAAGAACGTGATGTCTATCAAATATATGATCGGGGTTGATTTAGGTACAACGAGTACCAAGGTCGTTTTGTTTGATCTAAAAGGTCAAGCGATTGCAACGGCGAATAACCCTTACCCGTTATATCAAGATACGCCGGATATGGCTGAAGAGGATCCGGAAGAAATTTTTGCGGCGACGGTTGGCGGATTAACCGAAGTCATGCATCGCGGAAATGTTCAGCCCGGTGAATTAGGCGGCGTTTCGTTTTCAGCCGCCATGCATAGTCTGATTTTGATGGATGAGCATGACAAACCGATCACGCGGGTTATTACCTGGGCAGACAATCGGGCGGCGGCTTACGCGACGAAGCTGAAGCAAAGTGACCTCGGGATGACGCTGTTTAAGGCGACCGGGGTTCCAACGCACCCGATGTCGCCGCTGGTGAAGTTACTGTGGCTCAGTGCCGAGCATCCCGAGCTTGTCGCCCGCACGCGTCATTTTATCGGGATTAAAGATTATATCTTGTTCCGCTTCTTCGGGCGGTATGTTCAAGACTATTCACTGGCAAACGCGACGGGCTTGTTCAATATCCATACGATGGATTGGGATGATCGTGCCCTAGATGTCGCCAATGTCCGGCGCGATCAACTGCCGGAGTTGGTGGATACGAGTTATCAGCTGACCGGGTTGAATGCTAATTACGCCGCCGTGACCGGCATTGACGACAAAACACCGTTCATTCTCGGGGCTAGTGATGGCACGCTAAGTAACCTTGGCGTTGGCGCGATTGATCCTGGCGTTTTGGCGGTCACGATTGGCACTTCAGGCGCCGTTCGCGTGGTGACGGATAAGCCGGTTGTTGATCCGCAAGGGCGGTTATTCACTTACTACTTGGCACCTAATAAGTGGGTCGTCGGCGGTCCGGTGAATAATGGCGGCATCGTGTTCCGCTGGGTGCGCGATCAATTGTTTGCGCCGGAAAAAATCACCGCCGAGCAACTACAGGTTGATTCATATGAAGTTTTGACCGACATTGCCAGCAAAATTCCTGCCGGTGCCGATGGGCTATTATTCCATCCGTATCTTGGCGGGGAACGGGCCCCGATTTGGGACGCGAATGCGCGCGGCAGTTTCTTCGGCTTAACCCGCCAGCATACACGAGCACACATGGTTCGCGCGGCACTTGAGGGCATCGTTTATAACCTGTATATGGTGATGTTGATGATCGAAGGCATTACTGGCAAACCTCGCGCCATTCAAGCGACAGGCGGGTTCGCCCGCAGCGCATTATGGCGACAAATGCTGGCCGATGTGTTTGAACAGGAGGTCAATATTCCTGAAAGTTTTGAAAGTTCAGCATTGGGAGCCGTGGTGATCGGGATGAAATCGTTAGGGTTGATTGATGATCTCAGTGTCGTCAAGGATATGATTGGCGTCACCAACACGCATGAACCGAATGAAGCTAACTTCCAAGCTTATCGGGAATTGTTGCCAATCTGGATTCGGTTAACGCGCAAGCTAGGCAGCGAGTATCAGGCGATTGCCGATTATCAACGGGCACATCCGGATCCGAGGGCACGTAGCAAAGAACAGGATTAATCAGGCATATAAAATTAGGCGACAGACGCAAACGATCACAAAAGCGGCTGCCACTTTTTATCGATAGTTTTGTAAGCGGTTTCTATAAGCGCGGGCATATGCTCAAATTAACGCGTTCGGCGACTTCTAACCGCGCCGATTCATGTCAAGGAGGACTGAACATGGATTTACTTGTCTTGGTTCTAGGCATTCTATTACTGTTGGTGTTGATTATTAAATTTAAGTTCAACACTTATGTTTCTCTGATAATAACAGCTGTTGTTGTGGCACTGGGGCTGGGGATGGCGCCGGCTAAGATCGCCACGAGTATTCAAACCGGTATTGGCTCGCAATTAGGTGAGCTTGCGCTGGTCTTTGGTTTTGGTGCGATGCTGGGACGGCTGGTTGCCGACGCCGGTGGTGCTTATCGCATCGCCCACACGCTGATTAACGCGTTCGGACGCCGGGGTCTTCAATTAGCGGTGGTTTTGGCTTCTTTCATCATCGGCATTGCTTTGTTTTTTGAAGTCGGGATCGTTTTGCTGGTTCCGATCGTCTTTGCCATTGCTGCCGAAGCCGGTGTCCCGATTTTGACACTTGGCATTCCGATGGCAGCCGCCTTGTCGGTTACGCACGGCTTCCTACCGCCGCACCCGGCACCGACAGCCATTTCGACAGCGCTGGGTGCTTCAGCTGGACTGGTGCTGGCATATGGGGTCATCATTGCAGTCCCAACGGTCTACATTGCCGGCCCGCTATTTTCCAAACTTGCCCATCGGCTGGTTCCGGATGCTTTTGAACGGCGTGGCAATTTGAAAGCGTTGGGGCCGCAAAAAACCTTCAAGCTTGATGAAACCCCGGGCTTCGGCATCTCGGTTTTGACCTCCCTGTTCCCGGTTATCCTGATGGCTATTGCGACGGTCTATGAACTGGTTCTGCATGGTGGCAAAACGCCAAAAACACCGACAGGCATGGACAATCTGATTGCCTTTATCGGGTCACCGAGTATTGCCATGCTAATCTCACTTCTATTCGCGATGTGGGCCATGGGTTATGCCCGCAAGCTGCCGGCCAAGGATATCATGGCTACGCTGGAAGAGGCAGTGAAGTCCATCGCGATGCTGCTGTTGGTTATCGGTGGGGGCGGTGCGTTTAAGCAAGTCTTAATTGATGGCGGCGTTGGCGACTCCGTGAAAAATCTATTCGTCTCATCGTCAATCTCACCACTGATTCTTGGCTGGTTAATTGCCGTGGTTTTGCGAATCGCCCTCGGTTCGGCAACCGTTGCTGCCATGACCGCCTCTGGACTGGTGTTGCCTCTGATGCAAAGCGCCGGCATCCAACCGGCGTTGATGGTGCTGGCAATTGGCGCAGGATCATTGGCAGCCAGCCACGTCAACGATGCCGGATTCTGGATGTTCCGTGAATATTTTGATCTCACCATTAAGCAAACCCTGCTGACATGGACCTTGTTAGAAACAATTATCTCGGTTGTTGGACTGGGTGGCGTGCTTTTGTTGAGTTTGTTTGTTTAAAGGCAAAAATATTAAAAAGTCGACGATACGTCGGCTTTTTTGCGTTTACAAGCTGAAGCCGACCGTCGCAGTCAGCCGCTCAATATGATAAACTTACGCCATTCACAAATACAGAAATGGAGATCTTTAACTTATGTACGAACCAACCAAAAAACGCCGCGTTGCCGAAGATGTTGCCAAGGTTTTTCCCGAAGAGGTAACGAATCAGCTTTTTGATGTCATTGCCGTGATGCAAAAGGCCAAGCAACTGGTGACGGCGCCGGTGGCGATTGCCTTTTCGGATGATTATACCGATGACGAAATGTATGCCATGATTATTCAAGGTAACCTGGCGCCTGCGCAGGAATTTCCGTTGACCTATAAGGGGGACAAGCCTTTTTTGGGGCATGGCTATATTCTTGTGGTGAAGGATAAGCCGAAGACGATTCGAATTGACTTTAGTGCCGCGAATCCGTTCAAAGCAGATAAAACCAAATAAAACTGGCCTTTTCATGAAAACTTAGGTAAAATAGTAGATCGTAATCGTTACCGTCTACGATTGGGAGGCAGCTATGAGCGAACCAATTTTGTCTGTGAAGCACCTTAGTTTTGGATTTCGCGATCAACAGCTTTATCGCGACCTGAGTTTTCATTTGGATGTCGGCTCGATAACGAGCTTGGTTGGGCCGAATGGGGTGGGGAAGACCACACTGATTCGCCTGTTGATGGCACAGTTAAAGCCGCAAGCCGGCACGATTCAGTTTCGCAAGCAGCCACCGGTTCGACTGGGCTATGTGCCCCAGTTTCGTAATGTCGATGAAGAGTTCCCGCTGTCAATCCGCAGCTTTATTCAGTTGCGGCAGCTGGACCATCTTTTCTTTTGGCATACGCCTAAGGAAAAAGCGGCGCTGAATCGGGTTATCGAAGCGACCCACTTGACGCATATTGCTGACACGCGGCTGGGGATGGCGAGCGGCGGTGAAAAGCAGAAAGCCTATTTAGCCCAGGCGTTGCTGGACGATCCCAATTTTTTGATTCTCGATGAATCGACGGCGAGCCTGGATGTGAATACCAAGCATGAGTTGATGGATTTGGTCCAGGAGCTGAACCAGACCCAGAAGTTAACGGTGTTGTTCGTGACGCATGACTTGAGCTTGGCGAAGCAATATACCAAACAATATTTGCTGTTGACTGGCGATCGTTACGAAATGAAGCCGACTGCCGAGATGGATCTGGCTTCAATGCCGGAAGAGTTGCGCAATGATGCCGAGAATCGCGGGGTGATCGCATGAATTTATTTGCTTATGCCTTCATGCAAAATGCTTTTATGGCTAGCACGTTTATTGCTATCACGACCGGTATTGTCGGCGTCTTTGTGGTTGCCCGTAATATGTCCTTCCTGGCGCATACCTTGTCTGAAGTGGGTTTTGCCGGTGCCGCGTTTGCGGTGTTTGCCGGCATTAGACCGCTGGATGGGATGTTGATGTTTACGGCCATTAGCAGTATTAGTGTTGGCCGGATGTCGGTTCAGGCCTCGCGTCGTGAAGCGTCGATTAGCGCGGTTTCGAGCTTGTTCATCGGTTTGGGCATTTTGTTTTTATCGCTTTCGAGTGCCAATGCTAGCTATGCGACGACGATTCTGTTCGGCAGCATTATCGGCATTTCGCGTAGTGACGTTTGGCAGCTGGTTGCACTGGCGGCTGGTGTTCTGTTTACGCTGTATTTCGGATATCGCCGCCTAGCATTTGATTCATTTGATCCGGTGGGCTCTGCCGCGCAGGGGTTGAAAAGTAAATACATTTCCATTTACTTTCTACTCATTCTCGCGGTGTCGGTTTCGATCGGTGCGCAGATTGTCGGTAGCTTGCTAGTGTTCATTTTGCTCACGCTGCCGCCTAATGTTGCCAAGTATCTGGGAAGAACGCTGCCTCAAATGATCGTGATTTCCGTCATCACGGCGTTAATCGGCGTCTGGAGTGGCCTTTACCTTGGCTTCCTGACGAACTGGCCAGTGACGTTCTTCATCGCTGCCATTGAGTTTATCTTTTATTTCCTAGCGCTCTGGTATCACCACCAGACAAATTGATTGAATCGTATTAAAAAATGGCTTTAGAGAGCAGATGCATGCCTCTCTAAAGCCATTTTTTCGTGTTGGTCTAAATCCCACTAGTGCCGCTCGCGCTGTTGACGCAAAAATTCAGCGACCTCTGCCCGATAGTGGTGGGATTGGTCGAACTGGGCAAGGTAGGTGGCGTCGTGGGTGCTTGTCGCGCCAGTGTGCCGCAGCTTGGTGTAAACCTCTAGATAAGGCAGCTGGGCTTCCTTGGCCACCGCCAATTCGGCCGAGACGTCATAGGAAACCTGCCGAAAGTTCAGATCGGTGATGGCGCCGTTGCCGAGTTCCAATAATGCGTAATCCGCATAGCTGGTGGTTTGCAACTTGGCGCGCGGTGAATAGGCTTGGCCAATCGAACCGGGATTGAGAATAACCTGACCGCTGCTGGTATAGCGCAGCAATTGCTGATGGGTGTGCCCATAAATCGCAATGTCGATATCTTGACTCGGAGCAATCTGGTCAAAGTTTGCCTGTGGTTGGTCGGGGTATAAGCGATGACCGTGATTAGCGTCTGGCAGATTGTGGGCCAGGCTGATCACGAGGCCATCTTGTTCAAAAACGTCATGCAGCGGCCAATGACGGATGGTCGTCAACATGTCGGCCGTCAGCTGCGGCCACAGATACGCCACTAAGCGACTGAAGTAGACATCGGTGGGTTGCGCCAAGTCGACCGGACCATCTAAAACCCAGAATAAATCGTCATCCCAGTTTCCTTTGACAAGATGGGTTAGCGGCAAGGCATGCAGGCCGTGCCAGAGGTTAGCTGCTCCCGGGCCTGGTAAGAATAGATCGCCAAGAAACCAGTATTCATCTGGATGATGTGCTTGAGCGTCTTTAATAACCGCCGAAAAGGCAGTCATATTGCCGTGAATATCTGATAAAATGGCGATTTTGGTCATGCTTCATCCCACCGTTCGTTCATCGTGACTAATCCTTGCGTGCCTAAATCACCTTTGCCTACTGCTACCATTTTGGCATAAAGATCTTCGGCCAATTCGGTTGCCGGTAACTGTAAATGCATTTTCTTGGCTTCGTCTAACGCAATGCGGAGGTCTTTGAGAAAATGCTTGGCGAAAAAGCCAGGCGTGTAATCGGCTTGCAGCATGCGCGGACCGTAGTTGCTGAGACTCCAGTTCGCCGCGGCGCCACTGCCGACGACTTTCAGAATTTCGTTCAGATCCAGTCCAGCGGCTTTTCCATAGACGAGCATCTCGCTCAATCCGGTCATCGTGCCGGCAATCATAATTTGATTGGCCATTTTGGCATGCTGCCCGGAACCGGCCGGGCCAAAATAATTGACGGATGAGGCGATCGGGGCAAACAGCTCCTTGAGTTTCGGCAGCAAGTCTTTTTGGCCGCCGATCATGATGGTGAGGGTGCCTTTTTTAGCGCCAATGTCCCCACCGGAAACAGGCGCATCAATGGCAATGACGCCTTTTTCTTTGGCTTTTTCGGCAATTTGCTTGGCCAGTGTCGGGGTGCTGGTGGTCATGTCAATCACCAAGTCACCTGCCTGAGTACCGGCAAGAATGCCATCGCAGCCAAAATAGACTGCTTCGACATCTTGTGGGAAGCCGACCATCGACATGACGACATGGCATTGTGCGGCAACGGCATGGGGCGACTCTGCCCAGACGGCGCCTGCATCTAAGACCGCTTGCGCATGGGCCTTGGTGCGATTGTAAACGATGACTTCCTGACCGGCTTTAAGAAAGTTCTTGATGATGCCGGTACCCATCACACCGGTGCCAATAAATCCAAGTTTCAACGAGCTCATCCTTTCTGTAAAAGTTCTTCCAATTCCGTTAAACGCTTTTCAAACATCGAAAATGCCGCTTCCAGATAGTCCGGTTTGGTCATATCGACACCAGCGGTTTTCATGATATCGATGGCGTATTGCGAGCTACCTGACTTTAAATAGTCCAAGTAGCGGGATGCGGCGTTGGGTTCGCCGCTGCTAATACCAGCGGCTAGCGTTGATGCTGCGGCAAATCCGGTTGCATACTGATAGACATAATAATTGTAATAGAAATGTGGAATTCGTGCCCATTCGAAGGCAATTTCGGGATCGCGGGCAACATCCGGTCCATAATACCGGGCATTGAGATCAGCGTAGTGAGTCGCCATGCTGGTTGCCGTGAGTGGCTCGCCTTGTTGGTCCTGTTGATGAATCCAGTGTTCAAATTCAGCAAATTGCGTCTGGCGGAAAACGGTGCCTTTGAACCCATCGAGATAGTAATTCAGGATGTAGGCGCGTACTTTGGGATCATCCGTATGGGTCAGGAAGTAATCGGTAAGCAGATTTTCGTTGGTCGTTGACGCAATTTCGGCAACAAAAATCGGGTAATCGCCATACACATAAGGCTGGTTGTGACGCGTGTACCAGCTGTGAACGCTGTGGCCGGTTTCGTGAATCAAAGTATAAAGTTCGTCCACCGCGTCATGCCAGTTCAGCAAAATAAACGGATTCGTATCGTAAGACCCACCTGAATAAGCGCCTGAACGTTTGCCTTTATTTTCGACGACATCAATGTAGCGGTTGTCAAAGATTTCCCGGACATGGCTGAGATAATCATCACCAAGCGGCGCCAAAGCCTTTAATGCCTCGGCTTTTGCCTGATCAAGCGTGAACGTCAACGGCGGCTTGCCACTCAACGGGGTGTAAATGTCATACATGTGTAGTTGATCGACGCCCAAGACTTTTTTCCGCAATGCGACATAGCGATGCAGAAGGGATAAATGGGTGTTGACTTGATCGATAAGGGTCGTATAAACACTTTCCGGAATGTGGTTGCTTGCCATTGCCGCCGCACGGGCATTAGCGTAATGATGGGCTTTGGCATTGAAATTATGCGCCTTGACCTGGCCGCTCAGGGTTTGGGCAAACGTGTTCTTCATGCTTTCGTAAGCACGCAGTAACGTTTCAAAGGCTTCTTTGCGCAATTTTCGCTGGGTTGAGCGAATCAGCTGGCCGTACAAGCCGTTACTGAGCTGCACTGTTTCGCCGTCTTCATTTTCGACAAAACCGAATTGCAGGTCGGAGTTGTCTAGGACGTTGAAAGTGGCATGACTGGCGTTCAGCGCATCACCGGCACTGGCAATCAGAGCTTCCGCTGCGGTTGTCAGCACATGTTGGCGGTTGACTGTAATGGCGTCAATAAAATGCCCAAACGGCTTGAGACTTTCGGTGTCGCGCCATGCTGCCAGTTTGTCCGCGGGAATTGCCAGAATCTCAGGATCCAAAAAGGCTAACTGGCTGGCCAGCTCGGCGCCGAGACTTTCGGCCTTAGCATTCATCGCCTGATAAGTGGCATTGCCGGTATCCTGGTCGCTTTTCAGACTTGAATAGACATAAACTTTTTCAAATCGCCGAAAGACTGCTAAAACCGCCTTGATGCCGTTGATGAGCGCAGCGGCTGAATTGCCTAACGTTCCCTTGAGCGCAGCCGCCTCTTTGGCCTGCTCGCGAACAGCTTCAAAGTCGGCTGTCCACGCCGCATCATTTGGATAAATGGTGGTTAGATCCCATGTCAGCTTGGTTGGGACATCTTCACGTACCGGTAAATGTTGCATCTGATCAGCTCCAATTTCTAATATTTCTTTAATGTTACCATATCACACTGATTTTTGAGCTAAATCCCTTCTTTCTTCATAATTATCTGCTACACTACCGTAGAAACTAAAACTGGAGTGAAGAAGTAATGTCTAAGCAACAAGATTCAAATCTGCGAACGACACATGATAAGCCCAAACGACGTCATCCGATTCTTCGGGCTGTGGTCGTCATCGCGCTCGTGGCGTTATTCCTTGTAGGCGGCTATGCAGCCAGATTCTACTCTCAAGCGAAGAAAGCCGTGGCGAAAACTTACGATCCCGTCAGCACCAAGGCCGTTGACTCTGACCTTGATGGCAAAAAGCCTATCAGTATTCTCTTGATGGGAACCGATACCGGCGCTTTTGGTCGTAAAGATACCGGCCGGTCCGACACCATGATGCTCGTGACCATTAATCCTAAAGAAAAGAAAACGACCATGGTCAGCATTCCGCGTGACACCCTGGCAGAAATGGTGGGGACCGGCAACGACTCTTCAACCTATGAAAAGATCAATGCAGCTTACTCTTATGGCAAATCAAGCGCTGCTATCAAAACCGTTGAAAAGTTGTTGAATGTTCCAATTAACTATTACGTAACGGTTAATATGGAAGGCCTGCAAAAGATTGTCGATGCTGTCGGCGGTGTGGACGTCAATGTGCCATTTACCTGGACAGACGCCAACACCGGTGGTCAGACGTTCAAGAAAGGCAAAGCCCATCTCAATGGCGAACTGGCGCTTGCATACGCCCGGATGCGTGACGAAGATCCGGAAGGTGACTATGGCCGGCAGAAGCGGCAACAGGAAGTCATCAATCAAATTGTCAAACATCTGTTATCAGTTAAGTCGCTGACGAACTATCAGAAGGTTATGGATTCCTTATCTTCCAGCATGCGGACGAATCTGACGTTTGATGACATGATGGCGATTGCCCAAAATTACCGGGCTTCAGCGGGCACTATCGAACGTAAGCAACTTCGTGGTATTGGTGTTTACATTGATAATGCTGCCTATCAGGTTATGAAGACCGATACGCTTCAGAAAACGTCAGACGAACTGCGTGAACAACTAGGTTTACAAAGCGAAAAGCTAAGTAACTTCAATACCCGGCAAAATGAAATTAACAATGCTGCCGGTTTTGACTGGACGGCCAACAATCCGGTTTATACGGTTTCGCTTGACGGTGCCACCACTGGCCCGTGATGTTCTGAGATCTTTGGCACTTCAAAACAAGGTATCACCGACGAAAAAAGACGAAAGAATTCTCAAATCGCAGTTTGCGATGGCGAGAATTCTTTCGCCTTTTTGTTTCTGCATCGAGGCGGGCAAGCCAGCGCGGCAAGCATCGTCCCTTTTACACTCCTTTGGTTCATATACAGCAAGGCTAGTCTGGATCAGGCAGGTCAGGTGCCAATTTTGCCCCGCTAAATTTGGCAGCAATGAAGCCGCAGATGAACCCGATGAGGAGGAATGGTACAAAGTCCATGCCAATGCCAAACAAGGGGATGAAGGTTGAAGCAAAATGTTGAATGGCGGCAAAGAAAGGCAATTGCGCCAAACCGGCAGGCAGCGCGTGAATGGCATCGAGTAAGGCCGGAATCATGGTAAAGGCGATAGTTGTCTTATAGATGCGGGTATTCTTGCCGATCCACGGATGAAGCAGGCCTAACATGATCAAGGCAATGGCCAATGGATAAAGCAGCATCAAGATTGGCGTGGAGTAAGCAATAATCTGATCCAGTCCGAAATTAGCGATGAAAAACGCCCCGATTGTCGTGATCGGTAAGAAGAAATGGTAACCCAGTTTCGGGAAGCGATGACCAAGATCCTGGGAGAAGGAAGTGACCAAACCGATCGCAGTTGTCAGGCAGGCCAGTAACGTCATGGCACCAAGCAAGGCGGTTCCGATGAGTCCCGTATAATGGGTCATGATCTGATTAAAAGCAGTTCCGCCATTTGCGGTTAATTTAGCAAACCCTAGGCTGATGGCACCTAACATGATGAGCAACAGATAGATGATTGCCTCAAGTCCCATCGCTAAGGAGCCAACTTTCGCAACCGCTTTGGCGCGACTGGAAGCCCGATGCAATCCCATGAGCTTAAGGGCGGTAATAATCGTCACTCCAAAGCCTAAGCCTGCTAATGCGTCCATTGTGTTGTAACCCTGCAAAAAGCCATTAACGAGATTGCCACTGATTAAGTTGGCGTTTCCGGTAAAGCTAATGGCCCGAATGTCACCTTTGATCAAAAGTGCCCAGAAGAAAATGAAGGCTAATAAAATCAAGAAAAGTGGATTTAGCAGTTTGCCGATATAGGTGGTAATTTTGCTTTCATTCCGGGCAAGAAGAAAGGTTGTCAGAAAGAAAATGAACGAAAAGATCAGTAAGCCGATTTGTTGCTGACCTTTTCCTAAAAAAGGCGAAATTCCAATCGCGTAAGTAACCGTGGCCGTCCGTGGCGAGGCGATGAGCAAACCGAGACTGGCGTGGGTCGCAAGCAGGAAGAACAAGGCGAATCCATGGCCTGCCGGGCGGGCTAGATCGTACATACTACTCGCACGGGTGAGACTTATGGCCATGATGGACAGAAGCGGCAGTAACACCGCTGATAACAAAAAGCCAATGGCGGCAGGTAGCCAGGCACTTCCGGCTAGCTGGCCCATGTGAATCGGGAAAATCAGATTTCCGGCTCCAAAGAACATCCCGAACAACAGGGAGCCAAGGGTAAGGTACTGGCGTTTGGTAAGTTTGGGTTGTGTTGACATAGAAAATCCCTCCATTTTATAAACGATTGCAATCGCGACATTGACTGCAAGAAGCTTATTGAGGCGGGCATGTGGCGCATTGCCCATAACGCGCTCCCCGGAGCAGAAGCTGGCTCGCACTCACATTAACGCGCTCCCCGGCGCAGAAACCTGCGGGTAAGGACCTTGGTCACAATGGCCTAAGCCCGGGCCATTGCGCCCAAGGCCGCTTACACTCCGGCTTCTAAACGCGCCGGCTCACGCTCACATCAAAAAACGCCCTTAACAGTCAGAACTGTTAAGGGCGCGGATCACGCTGTACCACCTTACTTTACCGCCAACGTCACCGTCAGCGGCCTCGCCGCGTACGGCCGGATTCCCGGCGATACGCGATTGCTGTAATGGGCGCAATCCCAGCCATTACTCCCGAAGTCGCAATGGCAACTCGTAGACTACTTTCCACCAGGCAATCAGAGGTCTCTTTCCACCAACCGAGACTCGCTGACACTGACAACCTAGGTACTCTTCTACTCATCGTTTTTGAACATTTGTTGAATTGAAACTTATTTTACAAAGAAATCGGTGAATGTCAAGAATTTTAATTTTAAAATCGTAAGAAATGTATGGGAGTGACTTTTTGGAAGGCATAAAAAAACCTCCTCAGGCTTGTGAGGAGGTTTACCGAACTGATGAATTAGCCAACAACTTCAACGGTTGCTGACATCACACCTGCTGAAGGAATCTGGGAGTTAGGCATCGCGACATCCAGTTGGTTAGGGTTGCCTGCCGCAAAACTACCGGTGTCATTAACGGTCCGATACCAAACTGTACCATCAGACAAGGTGATCTTCAGACGTGTACCTTTAGGGAAGACCGAGAGATTGGCAGCAACGCCATCGTATCCCATGTTTGAGCCGAGGACTGCGGGATCGTAGAAGCTCAACTTAAAGGTTCCCTTGTTGGTTGTTGTCTGGGTTGTTTGTGCAGTGCTCGTTGGTGCTGCACTTGCCGCCGCAGCGTTAGCAGCATTTTGCGCTGCCTGTGCCTGAGCTTGTTGCTCTTGCGCTGCTTTTTCGGCAGCTGCCTGATCTGCAGCCGCTTTTTCAGCTGCTGCTTTTTCGGCAGCGGCTTGTTCTTCGGCAGCCTTGGCAGCAGCCGCTTTTTGATCAGCAATTTGATGTGCTGCTTCGGCAATATCATTTGTGCCGACTGTGATGGTATTTTCATTCTTAGGATTGACCAGTGAATATGCATTCGCCTGTTCAACCTTAGCCTCATTGCTTAACACAATTGACTTGGCACTGACTTTACTGTTGTCACTATCAGATGTGGCATGATCGGCAATCGCTTCAACCTTTTGCGAATGATTGCTTGCCATTCCTAACAAAGGTGCCACGCTGAGTAACGTAATGATCGATAATTTAATTTGCTTAGTAAAGATAAAAATTCACTCCTATATTTTGAATAGCCGTCGTTTTGTTCCCCCGAGAACACAAACGAAGTATATAGGTGTGGTGTGTCAATAAAATACCAGCATCATTACAAAAATAGCTAAATTGGTAATATTGTTACGCTGACGTAACAAACGGAATGTTAAATTTTTTCGTAACAATCACTGAACATTTTTCGGAAAAGTGGGTTCAACCCTTGAAGATTCTATGATTTGCGGCCATTTTCTACCACAATTTGTGAATTTTTCCAAAATTTATGGGAGCCTAAACTTTTAGCGATCGGGAAATGATATGCTAAATTCACGGCTAAAAAGTCAAAATCGTGACCGTTTATCGAGGGTGGTCAAGACCAGATTGCGGGTTATTCACTTGTAAAAATCGAAAATTGGACAATAAATGTTCTTCCTTGAAAGTCATTTAACGCGGTTTTCAAGAATCAGGTATAATAAGGCGAGACAAGTGGGGAGGTTTGTTCGGTGGCAATGTATCGGGAAAAGCGTTTTGAGGAGATCAAAAAACTGCTGGCAGTCCGCAATGAGCTGAGTATTGACGATATTATGAAAGCAGTTGGCGTTTCTCGCGACACAGCGCGCCGGGACATTGTGGCCTTGGATGCTCAAGGAATTGCCCGCCGAACCCGCGGTGGCTTGGTATCGTTAAACTTCGGCCACAGTATTCCCAGCTACTCGGCTCGTTTGAAACGGTTTTCGACCCAGAAGACGAAAATGGCTAAGGCAGCATTATCGCTGATCAAACCGGGCGGCGTTTATTTTATTGATGACTCGACCACGCTTTTGAAATTGTCACAGTCCATTCGTCATTCGGTGACCGTCTATACGCATAGCCTCGATAATGCCATTGCCCTTTCAGTAGAAGAACAAGTCAACCTGCACCTTTTTGGCGGCAAGCTTGATCACCACGCGCGGTTCTTCTTTGAGCCGACCATGCTGGAAACTTTGCGCCGGATTGCTTTTGATGCCGCGTTTATCGGCGCAACGGCGATTGCCGAAGACGGCGTGTATTTTTCCTATATGGAAGATGCACAGGTTAAACAAGCAGCAGCGTTATCGGCGCGTCAGGTGGTCGTAGTGTCTGAAACCGAAAAGTTCCAGATTGAAGCGCCTTACCGCGGATTGGAACTTGGACAGATTAGCACGCTGATTACGGACAAGAAATTATCAGCGCCGCAAAAACGCTGGTTCGCCCCACAAACAAATTTCATCGTTGGCAGCTGAGCAGTACTTAGCAAAAAAGGATTTGATACGTATTCAACTTAAGCAAATAGCCTATCAGCAACGGATTCACGAGGAGGTGGCGTCATGACAACGCCGCTTGTGACGATTATTGTACCGGTTTATAACCTTGAGGCATATGTGGCGCATGGCTTGCAAAGCCTCTTGGCCCAAACTTATTCCCATTTACAGATCATTGTGATTGATGATGCTTCCGACGATCGGTCCCCACAGATCGTGAGCCATTTTGCCCAGCTGGACAACCGAATTCATGCCATTTTAAAATCGGTTAACCAAGGTGTTTCTGCAGCGCGTAACAGCGGATTGGCGCAGGCCCGGGGTGAGCTGATCGCATTCATGGATGGCGATGACTGGTATGAGCCGGACTTCATTGCCCATGCCGTTAAAATGATGAATCAAGGATGGGATCTCATTGCGATGCCGTTTTTCCGAGATGATCCTGACCCAAAACCGGTGCGCCCGGGCTTACGCAAAGCAAAACAACTGACGCGCGAGGGCTTGATTCGGCAGATGCTGCATCCAGTGGGTTATATTCGTGGTTATCTATGGAACAAAGTTTTTCGTCGAGACGTTATTGAACGACTGCAGTTGCGCTTCGACGAGCAAATGTCCATTATGGAAGACGAACTATTTACAGCAACTTACGTGATGGCAACGCACCACTTCCTGTATACGGGTCATCCGACTTATCACCATGTGGTCCGGCGCGATTCAGCCACCCAGTCCTTGGGTATTTTTGGTGCGATTCCGCAGCAACTGTATGCTTTATGGCGCATTCATCGGGTTTTGCGCCACGCACGCCGCCGCGCCAAAGCAACTAAGAAAGAAACCGTTAAAATCGATCATTGATCAGGAGGATCACGGACTTTGGCAGAAAATTTAATGACTTTTCCGCAATTGAAACAGGCAGCCAAGAAACAACTGAGAACGGGAACGAATCGTCGGGATCTCATGCTGGCGTATTTGTTACCGAGCTTATTACAGGCCGCGGCGATGATCACCGTTTATTTGATGATTCAGGCGGTGGTGCAAGGCTTCGGTGCCGAAAAAGTACTCACCGATCCGACCGGTTTTCAGGCCTACTACGCCCAAAGCAGTAATGACAGCGGCATGGTGAATACCATTCAAAGCCTTGTGGTGACGATGTTGGTCCAAGGCGTTAACTTTGCGGTGCTGGATCTCGTCCGCAACCATGAACGTGTACGGCCGCTTCAAGCTGTGTTAGGTCTGTTTAACGGTAAATGGTTTTGGGGATCCATTTCATTGTGGATTTTTATGTATTTTCTGACACTCATCGGGTTTTCTTTCCTGATCTTTCCCGGGATCATGTTAGCCCTGGGATGGCGACAGGCGTTTTGGGTCTTTAAAGATGGGCACGAGGCCGATCAACGATTTTCGTCCATCACGGCCTTAATCGGATCGTGGCGCCTCATGAAAGGCTTTAAGTCAGATTTACTCGGCTTGTATCTCTCAATGATTGGCTGGTATTTGTTAGAAAATGCTACTTTCCATCTCTTCGACTGGGCCATCAATCCTTATTTGCAGCTGGTTCACGCGAATTACTACGAAAACCGCCGGGCTTACAAAATGGCGGCCTTGCACCGCAATGGTTCTGACGTGCACTTTTAGCACAGGCAGGGTATACTGACAGCGATTGAAGACGGAGTCAGGAATTGTGTGGTGTTAAAAGAAGAAGGTTGGCGCTGTTATTATGGAAACCGAAGCATATATGACCTTGGCAGAAGTCAAAAAGCGGCAGGCCAGTTTAAAAGACAAAATGCCGCTTGACCAGGCAATTGCCGAAAATATTCAAAACTGGGCACAGTGGCTGCTAGACGAAGGATTTGAAGGCAGCTACTTCACGGCCAAACTAAACGGGAATGCGATTATGATTAGCGATCTCGATGGCCGGCAAGTCGCCACCGTCACCACCGATGCGTCTAGTTATGTCGATGCGTTCAAGCAGTCAGATAGAATGACGATGCTGACAGTTCAAAGCAAGTTACGCCGGCTGATTGACCAGCACGGTATTAAAACGCAGTGAGCATGAGTGAATCATAGCGACTATCTGTGCGAAAACAAAATGAAGGACGAATAGATTTCCACATTATGTGTGTGAATTCTCATTCGTCCTTTTTGGTGTTGACGATTTGCTGCGTCAGTTTTCAATTAATGACAATCAATAAAGAAGGATTCAACAGAAACATTAGACGTTGTCGCTTGCCTCAATCTTGTGATCGTTGAAGGCGGATCCCCAAGCGGCCATGGCTTCGATAACCGGTGTTAAGGATCGCCCAAATGAAGTTAAACTGTATTCCATCGAACGGTTGTCACTAACGGTACCTATTTTTTTCACGATAAGATGATCAGCTTCCAGTTGTGCCAGCTGCAGTGCCAACATTCGTTCGGTAACGGATGGGATCGCGCGATTAAGCGTGCTAAAACGTGTCGCGTCACCTCTCAAAAGATGATATAAAATGACGCTCTTCCATTTTCCGGAAATGAATTGGACCGTGCTTTGGACGGGACAACCGTCAGCGCAATCATAAACTTCGCGTGCCATAGAGAGGACTTCCTTTGGGTTAAAATGACTTACATTTTTCTCACTTACATTAATATAGTGCTAATCGTATCATAATGTTTGCAAGGACAACAGAGGTTCAGACAAAAAACTGATTGATCGTTTGGCGAATTATCAGCTTCGATAGCGACTATCGGCAGAAGCTTCCTTTTGTCCCTGCGATCCCGGGATAGGTCATTAACGAATGGATAAGCACACGGAGGTTATAAAATGTTTAACAATCAAATTGTAGCTGCTTTAAAAAAACGGCGGTCGATTTACCAACTGGGCAGATCGGTCACGACGCCGACGAATGATATTGTCAAGATAGCGCAAGATGCCATCATTGAATCACCAACGGCCTTTAATGGCCAGACAGTGAAGGCGATTTTTCTCTTTGATGAGCATCACGAACACTTATGGGACCTGACAGCTGAACGTTTGCGCTCAGAGGTTCCATCAGATGAGGCTTACCAAGCAACGTTGAAGAAACTAAATAGTTTTAAGGCTGCATTTGGAACCATTTTGTTTTTTGAAGACAGTGCAACAGTCCGGCAAGAAGAGAAGGATTATCCACTTTACCGCGACAACTTTCAAGATTGGGCTGAACAAGCTCAGGGAGGGGCGCAACAGGCGGTCTGGGTCGCGCTTACTTTGAATAATATCGGTGCCAGTTTACAACACTATAATCCTTTGATTGACGAGCAAGTACGCGAAGCTTTTGCAGTTCCTGCCGAATGGGTGCTCCGGGCTGAAATGCCATTCGGATCCATTGAGGCGCCTGCGGGGAAAAAGTCTTATTTACCGCGGGAGAAACGCTTTGTGGTATTTCAACATAAGGCTGTTTGAGAAAGCAGGGGCGTATACATGCCAGAAGAATCACGCGCTGTGATCATTATTTTTGGAGGGTCAGGGGATCTAGCTTCGCGTAAACTATATCCCGCATTGTTTAATCTTTATCGCCGCGGCGTGTTGGCTGAACATTTTGCCGTGATCGGGACTGCCCGGCGACCATGGAGCGATGAACATTACCATGAGGTGGTTGAAACCGCGATTGCCGGGCTTAACCCGGAGCCGGCGCAAGCACACGCGTTTGCCCAACATTTCTTTTATCAAAGCCATGATGTCACCGATGCGGATCATTACATCACGCTAAAAAATCTGGCGGCTAAGTTGGATGATCAGTTTGCGACGGGTGGCAATCGGGTCTTTTACATGGCGATGGCACCGGACTTCTTTGAAACCATTGCCAGCCATCTCAAGTCCGAACATTTGTTGACGGATGTCGGGTTTAATCGGCTCATTATCGAAAAACCGTTTGGCCATGACTACGCCAGCGCCAAAGAACTGAATGACTCGTTAACGGCAACGTTTGCCGATGATCAGATCTTCCGGATTGATCATTACTTAGGCAAAGAGATGATTCAGAATCTTTTGGCGTTTCGGTTTGACAATACGATTTTTGAAGGCATCTGGAATAAGAAGTATATCGACAACATTCAAATTACGTTGGCCGAAGCGGTCGGCGTTGAGGAGCGGGCCGGCTATTATGAAAAGGCTGGCGCACTGCGGGACATGGTGCAAAACCACGTGATGCAGGTGCTGTCTTATCTCACCATGGACAAGCCGAAATCCTTTACGACCAATGATATTTTGGCAGAAAAGGATAAAGTGTTTGCGGCATTGAAGCCATATGATCTAGCAACCGCGAAAGCTAACTTTGTCCGCGCCCAGTACGTCGGCGCTGAAGTCGATGGGAAAACCGTTCGCGGATACCGTGAGGAAGAAGGCGTGGCGCCTGATTCACAAACCGCGACTTTTGTGGCCGGAAAAATTATGTTGGACATGCCGCAGTGGCAAGGCGTCCCGATTTATATTCGCACCGGCAAGCGCCTGACGCGCAAATCGACGCAGCTGACACTGACCTTCAAGCCAGTCGCTGCCCCGTTGTTTGGCCAATCCGCCGACAGCAAACCGGATACTTTGACGATCTATATCGAGCCAAGTGAGGGCTATTCGCTACAGCTGAACGGCAAAGCGTTGGGAACTGGCCTCACCATTGAACCGGATGAATTGCGTTACCGTCATGACCCAAAGGCAGCGGCTGCAGCACCGGAGGCCTATGAACGGTTGATTAACAACGTGTTGGAAGGCGATCAGACTAACTTTACCCATTGGTCCGAATTGTCGGCGTCGTGGCACTTCATTGATGCCATCCAGGCTGCGTGGTCGCAAGAGCCGAACATGCCAACGTATCCGGCCGCAACCATGGGGCCACAGGCGGCGTTTGATTTGTTGTCGCGTGACGGCCGCGAATGGTTCTGGCAACCGCACCGTGTTCAAATGGCTGATTAAGATGGCTATTAAGAGGTGGAAGGCATTAATAGCTTTGATTCCGATTTAACGAATTGCTGGGAAGTGCACCTAAACTAAAGAAACATCGTCAAGCCCAGCTTAGGGTCTGACGATGTTTTTTAATTAGGAAATAGCGTGTATCAGAAAATCTTCATCCGATTTAACGGCCAATACCGCCAAACAACGACTGATTGAATCTTGGACTTATCGACAAAGCCAAAATCACGACTGTCGTGGGAAACCAAACGATTGTCGCCCATCACGAAATATTTTCCAGCGGGGACTTTGGCTGATTTGGTTGACGAAAGCGTCTTGATATTGAAATCGTTGGTGAACTTAATACTGGACGGATCCAGTCCCTGTTGACTGGCCCATTTATTAATTTCATCACGTGAAAACTTATGGTTCAGATAGGGTTCAGCAATTGCCTTGCCATTAACATACAGTTTGTCGTTTTTGGAACTCACCGTATCGCCTGGCATCCCGATAACCCGCTTGATATAAAGTGACTTTGGCCGATCAGGCGCATTGATCACGACAATATCGTTGCGTTTAGGTTTCTTGATCCGAACGGAATATAACCGTTCATTATTCTCCAATGTCGGTTGCATTGACGTACCCTGCACCACATCTTTGCTTAAGACGTAACGCATCAGCAGCTGGGATGCGAAGAAAATAACGACGAAAAGAAGCAGAAACTCAAGGATCGTTCTTAAGGCGGATTGATTGTTATTTTTCAAAATGACACCTTCCGGTACAGATTAACCTTAGTCTACCACAAGCGTTCTATCAACGACTAGAAAGTTCGTCTTTCAATCATACTTCGGGAAAAAGCCACTTTTTTCTGCTTGCCGACATAGATCAACAATTTGGGCGTATTCAGCTAGCATCAAACACCAGCGATGCGGCAGGCTTGTGTAACCATAGGCCAAGCCTGCTAAGCCGCCGGTCAACGCGGCCGCGGTATCAGTCGCACCGCCGAGCATGAGCGCATTTAAAACCGCATCGTGATAATCCGGCCAGGTTTGGAGTGCGTGTAAGGTTCGGGCCAGTAAACTTAGTGGATCTGTGGCAGTGCCGTCTGGCGTCTGAGCCTCGAGTTGTGTGTTAAAGGCGGCAAAAGCAGGTTGATAAGTTGGCTGATCAGCAAAGTACGCGCCGGTTTTGTTGATGCCAGTGGTGATCGCCGTGGGTAAGTCAGGGGCATCGGCAAGTAGTTCAATTGCAATTTGGGTATAAACGGCAGCAGCGATCATATTTTCAGGATCCAGATTGGTGAGCGTGACGAAATTTTGAAATAGTCGGCTGCCTTCTGCCTTTTCGAATAGCTTGGTGTCAAAAGTTTGGTAAGCAAAGAAGGCAAAGGGCAATGTGCGAATCAAAGCCCCTGGTTCGTTAGGCGCCGCTGTGGCTTTTCCCGTCGTCAAGGTCGTTTCGATACTCGGCCAAATATCAGGATTTCTTTTTCCGTAGGGTGCGTACTCGCCGTTTTTGAACCAAGCTTGGTAGGCATTGACCAGTGCATCCTGGTCGAACCCATGCTGCAACGCATCCAGACCGGCCAGGGTGAGGCCTGTTTCATCTGAGTAGGTGCCGGCTGGCTGATTAAATGTGCCATAGCCCTTCATCCCAGTCACCGGCGAAGCGGCTAACTCAGCCTGCGTTTGGCCCTTGACCGGCAGACCCAAAGCATCACCGATAGCAAAGCCAACTGTGGCGTGAATCAAACGTGATTCCATGATGCCCATTATTTGTCTCCTCCTTATATAAGAAAGCGCCCATTATGCATGTCGCAGGCACAGCATCAGCGGACGCTATGTTTGCCAGCGAGATGCGTCATGGGCAGCACCGATTAATCATAGACATGAAGTTATTATTTCCCTAGAAAAGAAGAAATTGCAAAAGATTTGCCTCGTTGTAAAACAATAAGAGCTGTGATAGCCTAGCAAGCAGTAGCTATTTTCAGAAAGCTAGCCTGCCAATTGTTTGATTAAGGCTTTGGTGTACGGCTAGCAAGGCAGCCAAGCACGTCGCGGTAAGCACGATTGAGCGTGCCCGTGATGCTTGGATTTCAGGAAAAAGTTGATCCATTTGGCAAGATGTCCTGCAATGAGCAAAAGGTGCTGCCGGCATTTTAGTTGGATCAATGACGGTTTATAGATTAAGGAGTTCTCATGAGTGTTTTAACCGTAACCGGCTTGTCACAACGGTTTTTAGATAAAGTGTTATATCAAGATGCCAGCTTTCAGGTGAATATCGAAGACCATCTTGGCGTGATTGGCCAGAACGGGGTTGGCAAAAGTACGTTAATCAAGATTTTAACTGGTGCGTTGACGCCGGATGCCGGTAAAATCGTTTGGCAAAAGCACCTGCACGTTGGGTACTTAGACCAGTACGCGAACTTGGTGCCTGGCCAGACCGTGATCGAATTTTTGCGTACAGCCTTTGAGGGACTTTATCGCAAAGAGGCCAAAATGAATCAAATTTATGCAGACTATGCAACGAATCCGGACGACACACTGTTAGCGAAGGCTGGCGAGCTTCAGCAGGAACTGGAAGCCGGTGATTTTTATGAACTCGAAACCACGATTCAAACTGTGGCGGAAGGTTTAGGCATCACGGCCATGGGGATGGATCATCCGGTTGACGCGCTTTCGGGTGGTCAGCGTTCAAAATTGATTTTGGCAAAATTACTGCTTGAAAAACCGGATATGCTCTTACTCGATGAACCGACCAATTACCTGGATGTGTCGCACATTGAATGGTTGACTGACTGGCTCCAGAACTTCGAAGGAGCCTTTATTGTTATTTCTCATGATTTTGATTTCCTTGAAAATGTGACCAATGCGGTTTTGGATATTGAGTTCGGGCAGATCACGAAATACACCGGCACTTTGAAACAGGCCATGCGCCAAAAGGAAGCCGATCACGAAACTTACCTGAAGGCATTTGCCAAACAGCAGGAAACGATCAAGAAAACCGAAGCATTCATTCGCAAGTTCAAGGCCGGGACGCGCGCCACAATGGCTAAAAGTCGGGAAAAGCAACTGGCCCGCATGGATAAATTGACACCACCGGGAACTCGTTCTAAAGCCCACTTGGCGTTTCCTTACCTGCCAGTGAATCGGCAGATTTTGGTCGATGTGAATAACTTGGTTGTTGGCTATGATCAACCATTGTTGCAGCCAATCAATTTTTCAGTTGCAAAAGATCAGATCATTGCGTTTGAAGGGTTTAATGGGGTCGGTAAATCGACGTTATTAAAAACGATCCTCGGGTTAATTCCGGCCATTAGCGGCAGTGTCGAAGTTGCCGACAACGTGGTCTTTGGGTATTACGAGCAGGAACTACATTGGGATCAGCCTAAGCAAAGTCCGGTTCAGTATTTGCAGCAACGTTTCCCGGCGTTAACCCAGAAAGTTGTACGCCAGATGCTGTCGCGAACTGCTTTGACAAGTGAAGAGGCCAATAATCCGTTAACCATGCTGTCCGGGGGCGAACAAGCCAAAGTCAAATTGGCAGAGCTCATGTTGCAGACCACCAATATTTTGATCATGGATGAGCCAACCAACCATTTGGACGACGACACCAAGAGCGCATTGCGCACCGGACTACAACAATATCCCGGTGCTGTCCTACTCGTCTCACATGAGGCAGGCTTTTATGATCGTTCGTGGGTGGATACGGTTGTTAACGTGGAACAGTTACAAGTTAAGGCGTGATTCAATTTCTGCCTGGAGCAAATAAACTAGACTAATTTTCGCGAAAAAAGAGGCGCTACCGACAAAATGAAATTGTCGGCGGGGCCTATTTTTTGGGTGTTTAGTTCGTATTGGAACGCGCAGTGGTATGTTGAATTGCTAATGATCCGAATCCCAAACCAGTTGCGTATAGGTATAAGTGAGATGATCGGTGACTGGCATGTGGGCATTTTCGTTTCCAGTCAGTGCCTTGGCAAGTTGGCTGGCCGCCTTTACACCCAGGGGCACGGTTAGCTCAGGCAAAAGATCGCTAATCGTTGTCTGTTCCACAAGATGATAAGTCAGCGTATGTGATTTGAACGGAACGTGGTGGGCACGTAACCACCGCTCATAGCTGGCAACGCGACTAGGGTCTGCCTGATAAGTGACCGGTACGGGTTGGCCTAAATAAGTTAGCGCGCGATCCATCAAAGCGTCAGACTGTTCGCTTTGAAAGTTCAACACAACGCTTTGATTAGCCCAGTCGGTTAATAATGACAGTTCATTGGCTTCCAGCGTGGGTAATTGGCTAACAAAAATAAGATCGGCAGCAGGCAGCGTTTCAAGCTGATGCCAATCGGCGGTTATGAAGTTGACCGATGTAGTCGAATTGGCTGTTAGCTGTTGCCTTGCATAAGCCAGCATGGCAGAAGACCAATCGATTAACGTCAGTTGTTGGACATGCGCGGCGAAGCGAGCGGCGTAACGGCCGGTCCCGGCAGCAAGGTCAACGAGTGATTTAGTCGGCAGCAGCCCTTCAGCGAGCAGCCATGCGGTAACATCTCGAGCAATTGGCAAACGTGACGCTTTCTCGGCCGCGGCGTAGTCTTCGGCGAATTGATTCCAAAAGGCCCGATCTTCTTTCATGAAAAGATATTTCCCCTCTGAAAATTTTTTTGAAAAAGTAGTTGACTTAAACGGAGAACCTGCGTAGTATATTACGAGTTGTCAGTCATCAAAACAGTTTAAACCGCACAGCGATTTAAAAAAAGATGTTGACAAAGGGTTGCCAATTTGATATTCTAATTGAGTTGTCGCTTGGCAACGAAGTCGTCCTTTGAAAACTGAACAAAGTTTCGTTTAAATGTGCAGGGTCCTTGATACTCCGGTATCGAGGCAAAAAGTAACATTTGCGAAGTCAATTCGCTAGAACAACAAATCGAGCTATTCGAACAGCTCATATTTATATGAGAGTTTGATCCTGGCTCAGGATGAACGCTGGCGGCGTGCCTAATACATGCAAGTCGAACGAGTTTTGGTCGATGAACGGTGCTTGCATCGTGATTCAACTTAAAACGAGTGGCGGACGGGTGAGTAACACGTGGGTAACCTGCCCTTAAGTGGGGGATAACATTTGGAAACAGATGCTAATACCGCATAAATCCAAGAACCGCATGGTTCTTGGCTGAAAGATGGCGTAAGCTATCGCTTTTGGATGGACCCGCGGCGTATTAGCTAGTTGGTGAGGTAACGGCTCACCAAGGCGATGATACGTAGCCGAACTGAGAGGTTGATCGGCCACATTGGGACTGAGACACGGCCCAAACTCCTACGGGAGGCAGCAGTAGGGAATCTTCCACAATGGACGCAAGTCTGATGGAGCAACGCCGCGTGAGTGAAGAAGGCTTTCGGGTCGTAAAACTCTGTTGTTGGAGAAGAATGGTCGGCAGAGTAACTGTTGTCGGCGTGACGGTATCCAACCAGAAAGCCACGGCTAACTACGTGCCAGCAGCCGCGGTAATACGTAGGTGGCAAGCGTTATCCGGATTTATTGGGCGTAAAGCGAGCGCAGGCGGTTTTTTAAGTCTGATGTGAAAGCCCTCGGCTTAACCGAGGAAGCGCATCGGAAACTGGGAAACTTGAGTGCAGAAGAGGACAGTGGAACTCCATGTGTAGCGGTGAAATGCGTAGATATATGGAAGAACACCAGTGGCGAAGGCGGCTGTCTGGTCTGTAACTGACGCTGAGGCTCGAAAGCATGGGTAGCGAACAGGATTAGATACCCTGGTAGTCCATGCCGTAAACGATGAATGCTAGGTGTTGGAGGGTTTCCGCCCTTCAGTGCCGCAGCTAACGCATTAAGCATTCCGCCTGGGGAGTACGACCGCAAGGTTGAAACTCAAAGGAATTGACGGGGGCCCGCACAAGCGGTGGAGCATGTGGTTTAATTCGAAGCAACGCGAAGAACCTTACCAGGTCTTGATATCTTTTGATCACCTGAGAGATCAGGTTTCCCCTTCGGGGGCAAAATGACAGGTGGTGCATGGTTGTCGTCAGCTCGTGTCGTGAGATGTTGGGTTAAGTCCCGCAACGAGCGCAACCCTTATGACTAGTTGCCAGCATTCAGTTGGGCACTCTAGTAAGACTGCCGGTGACAAACCGGAGGAAGGTGGGGATGACGTCAAATCATCATGCCCCTTATGACCTGGGCTACACACGTGCTACAATGGATGGTACAACGAGTTGCGAGACCGCGAGGTCAAGCTAATCTCTTAAAGCCATTCTCAGTTCGGACTGTAGGCTGCAACTCGCCTACACGAAGTCGGAATCGCTAGTAATCGCGGATCAGCACGCCGCGGTGAATACGTTCCCGGGCCTTGTACACACCGCCCGTCACACCATGAGAGTTTGTAACACCCGAAGCCGGTGGCGTAACCCTTTTAGGGAGCGAGCCGTCTAAGGTGGGACAAATGATTAGGGTGAAGTCGTAACAAGGTAGCCGTAGGAGAACCTGCGGCTGGATCACCTCCTTTCTAAGGAAACAGACTTTAAGTCTGACGGAAACCTGCACACACGAAACTTTGTTTAGTTTTGAGGGGACGACCCTCAAGCGCCCTAGCGGGCGCGACTTTGTTCTTTGAAAACTGGATATCATTGTTGTAAATGTTTTAAATTGCCGAGAACACAGCGTATTTGTATGAGTTTCTAATATAGAAATTCGCATCGCATAACCGCTGACGCAAGTCAGTACAGGTTAAGTTACAAAGGGCGCACGGTGGATGCCTTGGCACTAGGAGCCGATGAAGGACGGAACTAATACCGATATGCTTCGGGGAGCTATAAGTAAGCTTTGATCCGGAGATTTCCGAATGGGGGAACCCAGTACACATCAGTGTATTGCCTGCAAGTGAATTCATAGCTTGTTGGCGGCAGACGCGGGGAACTGAAACATCTCAGTACCCGCAGGAAGAGAAAGAAAACTCGATTCCCATAGTAGCGGCGAGCGAAGTGGGAAGAGCCCAAACCGAGAAGCTTGCTTCTCGGGGTTGTAGGACTGGACATTGGAGTTACCAAAGTTCGACGTAGTCGAAGTCAGCTGGAAAGCTGCGCCATAGAAGGTGAAAGCCCTGTAAGCGAAACGGCGGACCCTCCGTCCAGGATCCTGAGTACGGCGGAACACGTGAAATTCCGTCGGAATCCGGGAGGACCATCTCCCAAGGCTAAATACTCCCTAGTGACCGATAGTGAACCAGTACCGTGAGGGAAAGGTGAAAAGCACCCCGGAAGGGGAGTGAAACAGTTCCTGAAACCGTGTGCCTACAATTAGTCAAAGCCCGTTAAGGGGTAATGGCGTGCCTTTTGTAGAATGAACCGGCGAGTTACGTTTGCCTGCGAGGTTAAGATGAAAAGTCGGAGCCGGAGCGAAAGCGAGTCTGAACAGGGCGAATGAGTAGGCAGATGTAGACCCGAAACCAAGTGACCTACCCATGACCAGGTTGAAGGTGTGGTGAAACACACTGGAGGACCGAACCCATGTATGTTGAAAAATGCTGGGATGAGTTGTGGGTAGCGGTGAAATTCCAAACGAACTTGGAGATAGCTGGTTCTCTCCGAAATAGCTTTAGGGTTAGCCTCGGAGGATGGATCATGGAGGTAGAGCACTGTTTGAACTAGGGGCCCATCAAGGGTTACTGAATTCAGATAAACTCCGAATACCATCGATCTTACTCCGGGAGTCAGACAGTGAGCGATAAGGTCCATTGTCGAAAGGGGAACAGCCCAGATCACCAGTTAAGGTCCCTAAATTTATGCTAAGTGGAAAAGGATGTGGCGTTGCACAGACAACTAGGATGTTGGCTCAGAAGCAGCCACCATTTAAAGAGTGCGTAATAGCTCACTAGTCGAGTGGCACTGCGCCGAAAATATACCGGGGCTAAGCATAATACCGAAACTGTGGGTGCACCCGTAAGGGTGCGCGGTAGGAGAGCGTTCTAAGGGCGTTGAAGGTCGATCGTGAGGACGGCTGGAGCGCTTAGAAGTGAGAATGCCGGCATGAGTAGCGAAAGATCAGTGAGAATCTGATCCACCGTATGACTAAGGTTTCCTGGGGAAGGCTCGTCCTCCCAGGGTTAGTCGGGATCTAAGGCGAGGCCGCAAGGCGTAGTCGATGACAAGCAGGTTGAGATTCCTGCACTAGTTTATTTTGTTTAAGCGATGGAGGGACGCAGGAGGCTAAGGAAAGCGCACGGCTGGAAAAGTGCGTCCAAGCCGCAAGTCTGGTGGCGAGTGAAATGCTTGCGACCATAAGGACAAGCGGTGATGGGGAGCGAAATTAAAGTAGCGAAGTTCCTGATGTCACACTGCCAAGAAAAGCTTCTAGTGAGAAATAAACTACCCGTACCGCAAACCGACACAGGTAGTCGAGGAGAGTATCCTCAGGTGAGCGAGCGAACTCTCGTTAAGGAACTCGGCAAAATGACCCCGTAACTTCGGAAGAAGGGGTGCTGACCGCAAGGTCAGCCGCAGTGAATAGGCCCAAACAACTGTTTATCAAAAACACAGGTCTCTGCTAAATCGAAAGATGATGTATAGGGGCTGACGCCTGCCCGGTGCTGGAAGGTTAAGAGGATGAGTTAGCGCAAGCGAAGCCCAGAATTGAAGCCCCAGTAAACGGCGGCCGTAACTATAACGGTCCTAAGGTAGCGAAATTCCTTGTCGGGTAAGTTCCGACCCGCACGAAAGGCGTAATGATTTGGGCACTGTCTCAACGAGAGACTCGGTGAAATTATAGTACCCGTGAAGATGCGGGTTACCCGCGACAGGACGGAAAGACCCCATGGAGCTTTACTGTAGCTTGATATTGAGTGTTGGTACCGCTTGTACAGGATAGGTAGGAGCCGTAGAGATCGGAACGCTAGTTTCGATGGAGGCGTTGGTGGGATACTACCCTAGCTGTATGAACACTCTAACCCGCGCCACTAATCGTGGCGGGAGACAGTGTCAGGTAGGCAGTTTGACTGGGGCGGTCGCCTCCTAAAATGTAACGGAGGCGCCCAAAGGTTCCCTCAGAATGGTTGGAAATCATTCGCAGAGTGTAAAGGTAGAAGGGAGCTTGACTGCGAGACTGACAAGTCGAGCAGGGACGAAAGTCGGGCTTAGTGATCCGGTGGTTCCGTATGGAAGGGCCATCGCTCAACGGATAAAAGCTACCCTGGGGATAACAGGCTTATCTCCCCCAAGAGTCCACATCGACGGGGAGGTTTGGCACCTCGATGTCGGCTCATCGCATCCTGGGGCTGTAGTCGGTCCCAAGGGTTGGGCTGTTCGCCCATTAAAGCGGTACGCGAGCTGGGTTCAGAACGTCGTGAGACAGTTCGGTCCCTATCCGTCGCGGGCGCAGGAAATTTGAGAGGAGCTGTCCTTAGTACGAGAGGACCGGGATGGACGTTCCGCTGGTGTACCAGTTGTGCCGCCAGGCGCATCGCTGGGTAGCTATGAACGGAAGGGATAAACGCTGAAAGCATCTAAGTGTGAAGCCCCCCTCGAGATGAGATTTCCCATTCCTATATGGAAGTAAGACCCCTGAGAGATGATCAGGTAGATAGGCTGGAAGTGGAAGTGCAGCGATGCATGGAGCGGACCAGTACTAATCGGTCGAGGACTTAACCAAGTAAGAGCGTGAGCAGGAGCGATTGCGACTGCGAACGCGTTTCGATGAAATACACTGGTTCCCGACAACACAAAAACAACAATGATAGCCAGTTTTGAGAGCGCAAAGTTCTCATAAGTGTGGTGGCGATAGCAAGAAGGATACACCTGTTCCCATGCCGAACACAGAAGTTAAGCTTCTTCACGCCGAGAGTAGTTGGTGGGAAACTGCCTGCGAGGGTAGGAAGCTGCCACGCTAAGATAAGATCCGGTCATATTGACTGGGTCTTTTTTTGATGAGCGTGAGCCGGCGCGTTTAGGGGTCGGAGTGTAAGTGGCCTTGAGCGTGATGGCGGTCTTTGCCATTGCGAGCAAGGTCCTTACACGCAGACTCCTGCGCCGGGGAGCGCGTTATAGAAAGCGAAAATCAGATTTCACATTTGCCAACAATAGAACAAATTCCTAATTGATATGTGTTTGCCATAGCGACCAAGGCCACTTACACGCAAATTTCTGCACCAGTGAGCGCGTTATGGAAAGCTGAGCAAGACTTCAAACCTGCCGTCAACAGAACAAAATTCATAACTCTCCACAAACGGAAAATCAAAAAATAATCTTGAAACAACAGTACCATGCGTGCTACATTGCAGAAGCAAGCGGAAAAGGGGGCCATAAAATGCCAGTGAATGCGACGAAAGAGACACTAAAGGAGTTGACCGCTACCGGAACGGTGGTTGTCGACTTTTGGGCGCCGTGGTGTGGGCCTTGTAAGGTGCTTGATCCGATTTTAAGTGCGCTTGAAAAAGAACTGTCAGGGCTAAAAGTAGTGCGCTATAACGTGGAGGCGGATGCTTCGGTGCCGCAAACATTGGGAATCATGACAGTGCCGACAATAGTAGTCTATCAGCAGGGACAACCAAAAGAAAAAGTGAGCGGCGTTTATGCCAAAGAAAAATTGAAGCGTTACTTTGAAAAGAAGTTAGAGGCAGCGCGATGACACATTCAATTGAACAAGAAAAAACCCAAACCCCAAATCGTGTCTTAGCTACCTGCCTTTTAGCCGGGCGAATTATGATCGAAGGCGGTTCGGAAATGTATCGGGTGGAAGACACGATGCGCCGAATCGCTTTTAACGCTGGTCAACCGCAAACTTTGGTGTTCACGACGCCAACTGGGATTTTTGCCAGCATCGAAAATCAACCGTATATTCAGGAACGACCGATTAGCAAACGCTCAATTGATATGGAGAAAGTCTCCCGGGTGAATCAGCTTTCCCGATCGTTTGCTGCTAAGGAAATTGATCTGGATACTTTATATGCGGCACTGCTTAAATTAGATCAGAATACGCCGTTTTTCCCAATTTGGTGGCAGGTGATCGGTGCTGCCGTTGTCAGTTTGACCTTAATGGTTTTATTTGCGCAAAAATACAACTGGTTTGATATGCCCTTGGCGGCGTTGGTTGGCGCACTTGGTTTTTGGGTGAATATCAAGGTGAATGCCTTAACGAATATTCGCTTTATCAGTGAATTACTCGGCGCTTTGGTTGTCGGATTAACGGCCTGGATCGGTGTTAAATTAGGGTTAGGTCATGATCTGGATGACATTATCATCGGTGCGATTATGCCGCTGGTGCCGGGTGTGGCGATTACCAATTCGATCCGGGATATGTTGGCCGGGCACCTGTTGTCCGGCATGGCGCGGGGCATGGAAGCGATCTTAAGCGCCTGTGCCATTGGTGTTGGGATTGCCATTATTTTCCGGTTCTTTTAGTGAAGGAGGCAGTGCTCTTGCCGTGGTTTGTTGCGTTATTGATCCAGCTATCTTTTAGTTATTTAGCAACCGTTGCGTTTGCGGTGATTATCAATGTTCCGCGCAAGGCACTGAATCTTGCTGGTTGGGCTGGCATGATGGGCTGGCTGGCATACTGGCTATTGATGGAGGCAGGTATTGGCCGGATGATGGCTAACTTGACCGGTGCCTTTGTCATTGGGGTGTGCGGCATCTTCTTTGCGCGTTATAAAAAAATGCCTGTCATTATCTTCAACATTCCGGGTTTTGTCCCATTGGTGCCAGGCGCCGTTGCCTATCAGGCGGTTCGCGCGGTGGTGATGGGGCAACTGGATAGCGCTTTACAATATGTCAGTCGCGTGATCATGATTGCCGGTGCGATTGCGGTCGGTTTTATGTTGGCGCAACTCTTGTCAGAATTGTTGTATAAACAGGCAGTCTTAAAGCCGAAAAAGTGATATGCTGTTTCTATGCGATGAGTCGAGTAAGCACGGTTCTTGTGCTGAAAGTTGCAGCTGACTGGTTAAAAGCCACCCGCCGGATTGTGGGGTCAGCGATCTCAAGGTTGTGGAGCCAGCGAGATCCTATCCAAGTTAAATTGGGTACTGTAAAAATTGGCAGTCAAGCTTAATGCTTGGCTGCTTTTTTTCGTTTCACGCCGTTTTGGCTGTTTTCACTCTGTTTTTTTAAAATCAAAAAAAGTTCCGAAATCATTCACTTATTAACAAAATTATGAGAATGATCCCCTTGATTTTAGTGATATTTCACATTAGGGCAGCGTCTGGAAAACGTTAAGATAGCGACACATCAGCTGCTTTTGTTAAACGTGCAAAAAATTGAAAATTTAAGTTGACTTTTTGCGTGAATCCAATTAGTATTCTAACCAATCATTAATTTTAACGGGAGAAGGCGATTCAATGTCATCTATGTGTATGTCATCTAAAAAGAGCAATATTCGTCAAAGCATATGCTTAGTCTTGTTGTTGATGCCAGGGACCCGACAGTTTGATCGTTAATGATCAGCGTATCGAGCCCCGTTTTCGTATTGACAATGGGGCTGATACTTGGCACCCATTCGTCGGAATGGGTGCCTTTTTGTTAAAGATTAATGAAAATGCTAAGGATGTTAAAAGGGGGAACCAAAATGAAAAAGAGCGTTGTGAAAGCCTTGATTGGCGCTGGGGTTGTTGCCATGTCCATGCTGGCACTGACCGGTTGTGCGACCAAAAGTGCGGCAAACAAAGGAAATACGGCGGGTACTACGATTAAGATCGGCGTGAATATGGAATTGTCCGGTGCCGTGGCTGGTTATGGCGAGCAGGAAAAGCAAGGGGTCGAGCTGGCAGTTAAGCAGATTAATGCTGCTGGCGGCGTGAAAGTTGGTAACAGCAAGAAAAAGCTGACGGCAGTTTATCGCGACAACAAGTCGTCAACCAGCGGGGCGGCGTCGGTTGCGGCGCAGTTGGCAAATAACGAGAAGGTCGTTGCTATCGTCGGACCGGCAACCACTAATAATGGGACGGCTTCAATTCCAAATGTCACCAAAGCAGCAGTACCAATGGTGGGGCCAAGCGCAACGGATCCTAATTTCACCTTGCAGAAAAACGGTCAGGTGCAGCCTTATGTTTTCCGCGCCTGTTTCACGGACACTTTCCAGGGGCAAAAAGCCGCGGTGTTTGCCGATGACACGTTGAAAGCAAAAAATGTGGCAATTATTGCCGACAACTCAACGGATTATGGCACTGGCTTGGCCAAAGCGTTTAAGAAGAAGTTTACCGGCAAGGTTGTAACCACGGAATATTATCAATCAGGCGATAAGGACTTCAATGCCATGTTGACAAATATTAAAAACAAAAAAATTGATGCGATTTATGCACCGGGTTACTATTCTGAACTGGGCCTGTTGATTAAACAAGCGCGTCAGTCCGGGATCAAGGTACCGATCATTGGGGCAGATGGCATGGCCGATCCTAAACTGGCCCAGATTGCCGGCAACGAAAATGCGACCGATGTCTACTACACCACGCCATTTTCGACGTTAGCTGCCAATCGCAGTTCGCTGGTTAAGACGTTCATGAATAACTATCAAAAACAGTACAACGCGAGTGCACCAACATTTTCCGCGCTGGCCTATGATTCGGTTTACATGATCAAGCGGGCCATCGAAGACCAGAAGTCAGCGGATTCGGCAAGCATCGCTAAAGGGCTGGCGAAAATCAAAAATATGCCAGGCGTGACCGGAACAACCAGCATTGATAGCAAGCATAATCCAGAGAAGCCAATTGCAGTTGAAGAACTGACGCAAGGCAAGATTACGAAGGCCTATACCGTTAAGTAGGCGTTTTCCACAATTCTGGGAAGGGGGACCAACTTTGCAGACCATGATGCAACAAATGATCAATGGACTTTCACTCGGCAGTATTTATGCCTTGCTTGCGCTGGGCTACACCATGGTCTATGGGATCATCAAGTTGATCAACTTCGCTCATGGCGATATTTATATGCTCGGCGCGTTTTGGGGTTATTACGCGATTAATTTTTTACACTTAGGGTTTGTTGGCGCTTTATTATCGGCGATGGTGATGGCCAGTCTTTCAGGGGTTTTAATCGAGTATCTGGCGTATCGGCCATTGCGTAATTCACCGCGGATCGCTGCTTTGATTACCGCGATCGGCGTATCGTTTTTCCTTGAAAATGGGATGTCGTTTCTTTTTGGCGCCAACGCCCGGAATTTTCCGCAAGTGATTACAACCAAAACTTATTATGTGTTCGGCGTGGGGATTTCCAATGTGCAACTGCTGATTTTGTCCACATCGTTGCTGCTGATGGTGTTGTTACAATTCATCATTAAGCAAACGACGATGGGGAAAGCGATGCGCGCGGTCGCGGTGGATCCGCAGGCGGCGCAACTGGTCGGGATTAATCCGGATCACGTTATCTCCTTCACCTTTGCTTTGGGCTCGGCCTTGGCAGGGGCAGCGGGCGTTATGATCGGACTTTATTACAACTCGATCGATCCTTTGATGGGGATGGTGCCCGGGATCAAGGCGTTTGTCGCGGCGGTTGTCGGCGGTATCGGCTCGGTGCCGGGTGCGGCAGTCGGCGGCTTCCTGATCGGTCTGCTGGAAACCGGTGTGCAGGCCATTGGATTGTCGGCTTACAAGGATGCCGCGGTTTATCTGGTTCTGATTTTGGTGCTGGTTGTTTTGCCGGCGGGCTTGTTCGGCAAACGTCAACGGGAGAAGGTGTGAGCGCATGCTAAAAAACTTACGCAGCAAATTAATCTGGTTGGCGATCATGGTCAGCGGCTTTGTTCTGATCAATGTCGGGGAATTAACCGGCGTGATCAACACCTTTATCGAAAATGCCTTGGTGACAGTTGGCATTAATATTATTTTGGCAGTCGGGTTAAACCTGATTATCGGGTTTTCGGGTCAATTTTCACTGGGGCATGCTGGCTTCATGGCCATCGGTGCCTACGCAACGGCGATTGTGACGCAAAATATGGCGACACCGCTTGGCTTTTATCTGGCGATGGCGCTGGGGATGGTGATTGCGATCGTGGCGGCGTTGATTGTCGGCATTCCAACCTTGCGACTGCGCGGCGATTACTTGGCCATTGCGACGATGGGAGCGGCGGAAATTATTCGCGTGGTGATTAACAATCTGAAAATCACCAACGGCCCTGCCGGTATGTTCAACATTCCACCGCTGGCATCATGGCCAACGGTTTATGTCTTGATGTGCGTGACAACGGTGGTCATCGTCAACTTTATTCATAGTCGGGCTGGACGCGCGGTGATGGCAATTCGCGATGATGACATTGCGGCCGAATCGATCGGAATTAACCCGACCAAATGGAAATTGGCCGCGTTTGTGTTAGGCGCCGCGACTGCCGCGATTGGCGGATCGTTGCATGCCAGCTATTTGCAAACCATTGCGCCAGGGGACTTTGGTATTATGAATTCGATCTCACTGCTCATTATTGTGGTGTTGGGTGGTGTCGGCAGTATGACTGGGACGTTTGTGGCGGCGATTGTCTTGGGGATCATCGACACGGCGTTACAGAATTTTGGCACGCTCCGTATGGTGATTTATGCACTCGCTTTGATTTTGCTGATGGTCTTCAAGCCGTCCGGACTACTGGGACATTACGAACTTTCTTTTGGGCGTAAACGGCGCGCGCGAAAGGAGGCAGCATCCTCATGACGAACCAACTTGTAATCGATCATGTCAGCAAAGTGTTTGGTGGGCTGAAGGCAGTCGCCGATGTAAGTTTGACCATTGAGCAAGGTGCATTAATCGCGTTAATCGGTCCTAATGGGGCTGGCAAGACCACCTTGTTCAACATGTTGACTGGTGAATCCGGGCCAACGACTGGAAAAATAACCTTAACGACTGCTAACGGTGATGTCGACATTACCAAAAAGAAGGCGTACCAAGTTGCCAAGTTAGGCGTTGCCCGAACCTTTCAAAACATTCGGTTGTTCGGCGCCATGTCAGTGAAGGAAAATGTGCTGGTGGCCAGAACCCATCTGTACCACGAAGATTTTCTCGGAACGGTTTTACGCTTGCCTCAATTTTATCAACGGGAACATGACGTCGGCGCGGCGGCTGATGAGTTACTGGACTTTTTTGACCTAGCTGATGTCGCAGATGAACCCACGGCGAGTTTGCCTTATGGGACCCAGCGGCGCGTTGAAATTGTTCGCGCTGTCGCTACGAAGCCACAGTTATTATTTTTGGACGAGCCAGCAGCGGGGATGAATCCGGAAGAAACGGCTGATTTGAGTCGGCTGATCGCCCGGGTGCGGGAACATTTTGGCATTACCGTGGTGTTGATTGAACATGATATGTCGTTGGTGATGAATCTGGCTGAATATATTTATGTGTTGGATCACGGCGCGATGATTGCCGAGGGTACACCGCAAGTGATTCAACGTGATCCGCAAGTTATTCGGGCTTACTTGGGAGGTGACGTGCATGCTTGAGGTCAAAGATCTGGTGGTCAATTATGGCGGGATTCAGGCGGTCAAAGACGTCAGCTTCCGCGTTCACACCGGCGAAATTGTGGCGCTTATCGGGGCGAATGGTGCGGGTAAAAGTACCATCTTGAAAACTATCTCAGGCTTGTTGCGGCCGCGTTCCGGCACCATCCTATATGAAGATAAAAACATTGTGGGCATGGCGGCCGCTAAAATCGTAAAAATGGGGATCTCGCAAGTGCCAGAGGGCCGGCATATCTTTGCTGGGCTGACGGTCAGCGAAAACTTGCAGATGGGTGCGTTTGGTCTCAAAGACAAGCAAGCTGCCAGCGACCAGTTGGCGGTGGTTTACGATCGTTTTCCGGTTCTAAGGGAACGGCTCAATCAGGATGCCGCAACTCTGTCCGGTGGCGAGCAGCAGATGCTGGCAATGGGACGCGCGCTCATGGCACGGCCGAAGCTTCTTTTGCTGGATGAGCCATCGATGGGCTTATCCCCGATTTTCATTCAGGAGATCTTCGACATCATTACCAAAATCAACGAACAAGGCACCACGGTTTTGTTAATCGAACAAAATGCCAAGCAGGCGCTGGCAATTGCAAATCGCGGGTATGTTTTGGCCAGTGGGACAGTGAAGTTGACCGGTACAGGTGCGGAATTGCTGGCGGATCCAGCGGTTCAGGCAACTTACCTAGGTGCGCAGCCGGCGACTTGAGTGGAAATCAAAATTTTAATTGTTTTGAATAGGTGGCCATGAGCTGCTTATTTTTTGGTCAAAAAGCATGGCTTCAGCAACCAGGCTGGCGTAGTATGGAAAACGAATGTAATTTTTAAACGAAGTCATCAAAACATCTGTTGTGAACGACATCAGGAGGATGAAAATTGACATTAACCGAACACCAGCAGTGGCTAGTTCACTTTTACCAGAAGCACAATTGGTACGCTTATAGTCCCTTCATCCGACTTAATTTTCTGACCGAAGAAACCGGTGAATTATCGCGGGCGATTCGGGCGCTGGAAATTGGTCGCGATCATCCGGGGGAACCGGTTAAAAGTCAGCATGCCTTGGATGCCAATTTGAAAGAAGAATTGGCGGATGTTCTCGATCAGGTTCTGATTCTAAGCGACAAGTTCGGTATTGATCCGGAAAGTTTGCTTGAACAAAGCGAACGAAAGCTGACGCAGCGGTTTAAGCGCCATGCGTGAAGCCTGAGTCTTGCCAGCTAGTTTAGATCTTTTGTGAATCGGATCGGGTAACTAGCAAAAAACAGGCCACCGCATGAATGCGATTGACCTGCTTTTTTTATGCTTCAATTATCGCGGCTTGTTCATCAAGGATTCTGACTGCCGTCACGTGGCGCTGGGCCGACACCACGGCCGCTACCGCCTTGTCCTGGACGAACGCCTTGTTGATTTGGTGTTGCGACCATGTATTGACTGATTAAATTAACAATTTGCCTGTTTTGCGGCAAGTCACTGTGGCCGGCCTCGTCACCCGAAACGGTGATTTGGGTGTAATGGGCGACCTGATTTTGGAAAATATACTTCCCTGCCTCGACACTTTCGATCGGCACGGTGCCGTCACCATCGAGGTTTTCGGTTCCGGCAATCGAGTAAACGGTTAGGGTGCTCGGCAGCTTGTCCCGACTGGTAATGAAGTCGTTCAACATCTGGGTGCGGTTGTTAGGGTTACTTTCTTCAAGATTATATGGCGTCCCAATCGTCATGAGGCGGGTCATCTGCACGTCGGACTCGTTGTAATATTTTTCGAGAAAAAGCGTGAAAATGAGGCCGCCGTTACTGTGGCCAATGCCGCGGAAACGATTGAAGTTATAGGTTTTGGCCAGCTGCTTGAAGGCAATATTAAACCACGCTGCCTGCTTTTTGATGTTGTTGTAGCCGTCCTTGTTATTTTCAAATGCGACAACAATGTACGGCTCGGTGTCACGCGCAGCGATTTTCCCACTATAAGTCAGCGTGCCATCCGTTTTCACCGTAATCTTCAGGAGACTGTGACCATTCGTCTGGTTGTTGAGTTGGGTGATTAAGGTGTTAAAACGGTCTTCAGTCGCCGAGCTCCCGGGAATTAAGATGATGGGCTGCATCCGCGAATTATGGACGACTCGTGCCGATTTGACGTTTTGGGCCATCCATTTGGTTGCTGGGAACACGACTGCTCCGATGGCAAGAATGCTGAAAAGAATAAGCAGCCATCTGCGCCAGTGTTTAATCATGATGATCACCGACTTTCGCTGATTCAAGACTGACAGTTTCGGCCAACCGGACAAACGGCGCGTAAATCAACACCGAGACGATTAAGCAGATCACGGCCACCACTAAGGCAACCAGATTGCCGTTCGTGCCAAGAAACGCTGCCAGCGGTCCCGGCGTGGTCGTCGGCACCGTGTAAACCGAAGGCGGCATGAGACGCAGACGAATGGCGGCCCAGGCAATTACCATGTTGACCAAAGGCGTGATCAAAAACGGCACTAATAGAATCGGATTAAGGGTTACCGGCCACCCGATCATCACAGGGGAACTAACATTGACCAAACCCGGCAGAAGCGATAGCCCGGCAATCCGCCGTAATGGTTTGGATCTTCCTACCCAAAGTGTCGCAATAATCAGCGCTAATGTCATGCCGACGCCGCCAAAGCTGGCAAACGGATGGTAGATGGTATTCATGGTGATCGGGTTAGGCACGTTGAACAAATTAGCGTGCTCCAGCGCATAGTTTAAGTTCGCCGTGCCAGTCGTACTTCCTGACTGCACCATCAACGGATTAATGGGACCTTCAATTCCGCCCCACCACATAAGCGCATTGATTGTCGTGACCAGTGCGAGCCGAAGCGATACATGCGGTATGTTTGTGGCCGGAACTTGAAAAATCACATAGAAAAGACCGACAAAACCTTCCGTTGACACAAAAGTAAGGCCATAAGTGATCGCAACACAGCTAATAAGGATCAGTACAGTTAACCAGGTACCTCGCAAACCGCGACTGATTAGGCCAGCGATGGTGTAGTGTTGTGAAGGTTCCTCAAAATCAGCGTGGGTGAAGCGAAATAACCAGCCGATCAGTAAACCGAAAATAATGGCGATGAACAAACCGCGATAGCCGAAGTTGTTCATCTGAAACGGTGACTGAGCATTACGCTGCGCATTAAAATTTAAAATCAAAAAAGCACCAACGCTGGTGAGTGCCGCCAGTGAATCATCCTTTTTATAAGAACGGGCAATGTATTTTGCAACGAAGAAGGCAGCCATGACAGACATCAGGTCAACGGTCACGGTTTCAATGATCAGCAAAAGCGTGCGAATTTGGTTGTAGTGAGGGATGACATTGTCGAGATTGTAGATGACCGCAAAAAAACCATTGCGTGAAAAGACGCTTAGTTCCAGCATCTGGGCCCACGCGCCGACCATGACAAACGGGAAAATGACAGCAAAAGTTTGCTGAAGTGCACGATAAATCCGGTTATGCCGCAATCGAACACTGTTTGCCACGAGCATGGGAAGCAATCTTTGCATGAGATTGCTCATTGCTGCCATCTCCCTTAATTTTTATTTGATGAAGTTCTATTAAGGTTATTCTAACAAATATTAATGTGAGCGAGTAGCTTTAAGACGGAATCTTGACGAGTTTAACGATTTGCTGAAAAAGCAGGCATGAGAACTTGTTTTCCAGCATGCAAGGGCTTCCGTACCATGGTATTCTTAAGTCAGGACAGTAAACGGAAACGCGTTCGCTGGCGCAGAAACCTGCGTGTAAGGACCTTGGTCGCAATGGTCAAAGCCCGACCATCACGTCCAAGGCCACTTACACTCCGGTTTCTAAGCGCGCCAGCTCGCGCTCTTAATTTTTGGAGGCGTAAAAATGAATAAGAACGAAAAACCATTGGCAAAGTATATTGATCACACCTTATTGAAACCGGATGCAACGCAGGACGAGATTGATGTCGTTTTGGATCAGGCAAAGCAGTATGATTTTGCCTCGGTTTGCATCAATCCTTATTGGGTTGCGAGGGCTGCGGCCAGCTTACACGATACGGACGTCAACGTTTGTACCGTGATTGGATTCCCGCTTGGCGCCAACACAACGCAGACCAAGGTTTTTGAAGCAGGTCAGGCGCTTGATGAAGGCGCAAAAGAAGTCGACATGGTCTTGAACATCGGCGAGCTAAAAGCAGGCCATGATGACCATGTTCGTGCCGACATTCAAGCCGTTGCGGATATGACCCATGCAAAAGGCGGCTTGTTGAAAGTCATCATTGAAGCAGTTCTGTTAACCGATGAGGAAAAGGTAACGGCTTGCAAGTTGGCAGCTGCTGCCGGCGCTGATTTTGTCAAGACGTCAACCGGCTTTGCTGCGGGCGGGGCAACGGTTCATGATGTTGCGCTTATGCGGCAGACAGTTGGCGATAAGTTGGGCGTTAAAGCCGCTGGCGGTATTCACTCCTATGCCGAAGCCAAAGCGTTGATTGAAGCCGGCGCTGATCGGCTAGGGGCAAGTGCCGGGGTACAGATTTTGAAAGAAGCGGGGGAGGCATAATATGGCATTTGAGCGAATTATTACCATTGTTCTAGACTCGATCGGCATTGGCGAAGCGCCGGATGCAGCAAAGTTTCATGATACAGGCGCCGATACGCTTGGTCACATTGGCGATTATTTTGGCGGGAAACTAGCGCTGCCGAACTTGCAGGCGATCGGGCTGGGCAATATCGATCGGAAAACGCCAATTGCTGGGGTTGGACCATTGGGAAGTCCCAGCGGCTATTTTGGCAAGATGGCGGAGATTTCTGCTGGTAAAGATAGTATGGATGGCCATTGGGAGATGATGGGTCTTCCGGTCACTGAACCGCTTGGCTATTTTCCTAAGGGCTTCCCGGCTGACCTGATTAAGCAAATCGAAGACTTTTCCGGGCGCAAAGTCATTCTCAATAAGCCGTATTCCGGCACCGAAGCCATTAAGGATTATGGTGAGCAGCAATTGAAAACCGGCGATCTCATTGTTTATACTTCCGGTGATTCAGTGTTACAGATTGCCGCGCAGACCGATGTGATTCCGCTTGAAGAGTTGTATCGAATTTGTCGATATGTCCGCAGTATTACGATTGATGCGCCATATCGAATCGGCCGGGTCATTGCTCGCCCATATGTTGGCACCGATCCGACAACCTTCACCCGCACCAGTGATCGTCACGATTACACGTTGCAGCCGGATAAGCCGACCGATCTCGATCGGCTGCAAGGAGCTGGCGTGCCGACTTATGGTATCGGGAAAATCAATGATATTTTCTCGGGACAAGGCTTAGACGGTGGCGTGCATACCGTCAGCAATACAGACGGCATGGACAAAACGATTGAGGCGGCGAAATCTGACCGTAAAGGCTTTATTTTTACGAATCTGGTCGACTTCGATGCCATGTATGGTCACCGGCGCAATGCCCAAGGTGATGGCGAGGCGTTAATGACGTTTGACCGCCAGCTGGGTGATTTACTGACGGCTTTACGGCGCGACGATTTACTCATGATTACGGCCGACCACGGGAATGACCCGACTTTCCGCGGAACGGATCATACCCGCGAATATGTACCATTGTTGGCTTATAGTAAGCAATTCGTCGGCAATGGTGACTTGGGTGTCCGGTCACCGTTTGCTGATTTGGGCGCCACGATTCTCGATAATTTCGGCGTCAGCGGCAATCAGGTCGGCCAATCATTTCTGAGCTTGTTAAAATAACACAACCCAGCGAAAGGGGATAACCATGAGTACACATATTGCAGCTCCAAAAGGCGCCATCGCGGATGTGGTGTTGTTGCCAGGCGATCCATTGCGCGCCCAATACATTGCCGAGAACTTTTTGGAAAATGCGACGCGCTACAACACCGTTCGTAATGCGTTTGGCTTCACCGGAACGTTTGAAGGCCGGCGCGTGTCGGTTCAGGCAACAGGGATGGGCATTCCGTCGATTTCGATTTATGTCAACGAGTTGATTCAGGATTATGGCGTCAAAACGCTGATTCGCGTGGGTACGGCTGGCGGAATGGGCAAGGACGTCAAGGTTCGCGATGTGGTGTTGGCACAAGGCTCATCAACGGACAGCAGCATCATTTTGAATACCTTTGGTGCCGGCATGTACTTTGCGCCTTTGGCAGATTTTCAGCTATTGCGCGAAGCAGCAAATTTGGCAGATGACAGTTCGATCCGCTACCATGTTGGTAATGTACTAGGCGAAGACCGTTTCTATAATGATGAAATGGATCGCCAAAAGCTGATTGACTACGAAGTATTGGCAACAGAAATGGAGACGCCAGCGCTATATTTGCTTGCAGCTAAGTTCCATGCACAGGCGTTATCAATCCTGACCGTCTCGAATCACTTGATTACAGGCGAAGAAACCACCGCTCAAGAGCGACAGACCAGCTTCAATGACATGATCGGATTAGCACTCGGCGTGGCTAAAAAGGTTCCTGTACGTTAAATAACATATAAATTTTATGTATACCAGCAATGTTGTTTCGATTGTTTTTCAGCTGTAACAGCAATTTAATATGCGAACAAGTGGGAAACGTGTTACTCTGTATATGGTTTCTTAAGAAAAGGTAAATGACAATTGAATTGTAAAACTCAGTCTCATGCAATTATTCAGTCGAAGAATGGAGGAGTACATACATGGTAAAATCTAAAAAAGTATGGTCAGTAACGGCAGGCTTTGTTGGTGCTGCCGGTCTGGCGGCTTTAGCAACCGGTGCTAATACTGTTTCTGCATCTACAACGGGAACGGTCAACTACAAGACCGGTGCAACCACCGTATGGAATAGTCCATCATGGAACCACGTAAAACGCTATGTAACGTTTGGCGACACGGTGCAGCTATTAGGTAAGACAGTTGATCACAATGGTGCGACTTGGTACAAGGTTGGCGACAACCAGTGGATCCCTGAGCTCTATTTGAACGTTGACGGGAAGACTGCTCAAGTTGAAGCACCAGCATCAACTGCCAGCCAGGCTCCTGCTAGCCAAGCGCCAGCAAGTCAAGCACCGGCGAGTCAAGCGCCTGCTAGCCAGGCGGCACCTGCAGCGACTCCAGCAGCCACCCAAAGCGCCAACATCCAACTTTATGTTAAGAATGTTGGCTCGGCTGTGACCGTTTGGGCAACGCCTGCATACGGACGTGCAACGGGTCAGTATCTTGAAGGCCAGCAGTCCGTCACAGCTGTGGCCCAACAGCAAGCAAATGGTGAAACATGGTACCAGCTTTCTAACGGTGGCTATGTACCTGCACGCTTTGTCAGCACGACACCTGTAGCAGCGGCACCGCAATCCACAGCACCACAGTCGACTGCGTCAAGCGCAGCTGCGCAACCTGCACAGTCTGCTGCATCCCAGGCTCCTGCTTCAAGTTCAGCAGCACAACCAAGTCAAGCGCCAGCATCTCAGGCGCCGGCATCTAGTGCAGCATCGTCAGAGGCAAGTCAGGCACCGGTATCACAAGCGCCTGCTTCAAGCTCAGCAGCACAGCCAAGTCAAGCACCTGCATCACAAGCACCAGCTTCAAGTGCTGCTACGCAACCGGCACAGCCAAGTCAAGCGCCGGCATCATCAGCAGCACCGCAGGCCCAAACAGTGCAAGTAAACAATACCAACGCAAGTAATAATGTGCAGGCGCAACCAGCAGCTTACTCAGCACCTGTAGCGCCAGCCGCAACTGACACCTCACGCTCGGCCAAGGTTCAGGCAGTTATCGCGGTTGCTGAACAGCAAATCGGCAAGCCATATATCTGGGGCGGTAAAGGTCCTACAGGCTTCGATTGCTCCGGCTTGATGTACTATGCATTCCTGCATGGCGCAGGTGTTAACATCGGTGGTTACACCGTACCACAAGAATCTTCAGGCCCTCGTGTTTCATTGAACAGTCTTCAACCAGGCGATTTACTCTTCTGGGGACCAACTGGAAACACTTATCATGTTGCGCTTTACATCGGCGGCGGTACCATGATTCAAGCACCGCAACCAGGTGAAAATGTTAAGTACACCGCAGTACAGTACTTCACACCTGATTTTGCGGTTCGTCCGAACCTGTAAACTTAAATTGAATTATCTATTTCAAAGAAGAGCGTCTTTTAGCGAGGCGTTCTTTTTGTTTGGGGTGATTCTTTTCAATATTCGCCAGATAAAGACGACTGGACTGGTGCGCCTTGCTGTCTTTACATTTGTTCTTTTTTGTTTATTTGAACAGCCTGGAAATCCCTATATATAGGTGTTGTCGTCCCAACAAAATCAAAAAATGAAAAAAGTTGTTTATTAAGCGTTTACATTAAAACGGTTACATGTTATAGTCAATTTGTTGAATACAGGAACACATGTGGATCGTTACTATTCAATTAGGCGTAACCACGGCAGTCGAAGATAGCTGGATATCTTCGACCGACCGTGGTTTTTCTTTTGCCATTTTTTGTTTAGCAGTTTATAGCATTGACCCGGATCGCGACCGGCGAAGGCATATTAATTTTTCACCTAGAAAGAAGGCTAACTCATGCAAGTCATTGTGAAACGACTTGAGAAGCATCAGGCTTTATTTGAAAAGATCTCGCGAAACATTTACTTGATGGCCATTAAAGATGGCTTCCTGGCAGCAATGCCGATCATTCTGTTTTCCAGTATTTTTATTCTTTTGTCGAATATCCCGCCATTAATTGGGATCAAGATCCCCACTGATTTGAACGCATGGTTTAATAAGATTTACAACTACACCATGGGCTTTGTTGGATTTTACGTTGCCGGAACGACGGCGAAGGCGTTGACCGGCTCCATGAACCAGCGCATCAAAGGTGGACGGTTCATCAACAATACATCAACGATGATGGCCGCAATGGTCGGGTTCATGTTACTGGCGATCGGAACAACCGGTAAAGGCAACTTCTTGCCGACATTCTTTGGCACTCAAGGCATTTTGTCAGCGTTTGTTGCGGCGTTTGTGACCGTATGGGTTTACAAGTTCTGTGTTGAACGCGATTTAACCATCAAGATGCCAAAAGAAGTTCCGGGTGCCATTTCCCAAAATTTCCGCGATATTATCCCATTCGGTGCAGCAACGATTGTCTTCTCACTGATTGATGTCGCAGCCCGAGCAGCTTTCAAAGTACCGTTCAGCGCCATTCTGGCCACCGTTTTAGCACCTGTCTTTAAAGGAGCAGAAACTTATCCCGGCATGATGCTAATTTGGTTCCTGATTCCCATGTTCTGGTTCCTTGGTGTTCATGGGCCATCGGTTGTTAAACCAGCGCTTGAATCTGCATTGTTTGGGAATACCACGGCAAACTTAGCACTTTTCAAAGCTGGTCATTTTCCATACCATGCCTTGACCGAAAACTTCGGTAACTTTGTCGGCGAACTCGGTGGTACCGGTGCAACATTTATCGTGCCATTTTTGTTCATGTTCTTTATGAAGTCAAAACAGCTAAAAGCTATTGGCAAAGCTTCCTTCATCCCAGTTATGTTTGCGGTTAACGAACCGCTGCTGTTTGGGGCGCCGATTATTTTGAATCCGTACTTCCTCGTGCCATTTGTGTTGGCGCCGGTTGTCAACGTTGTGATTGGTAAAGCATTTATTGACCTGCACATCATGCATGGGTTCATGTACTTCATGTCGTGGGCATTGCCGGGGCCGATTGGTGCACTGATTGATACCGGTTTCCAGTGGACCTCGCTAGTGCTCATGGCGATTTTGCTAGTGGTGGACGCGCTTATCTACATGCCGTTCATCAGAGCGTATGATGCGGAACTTCTTCAACAAGAAGCTGCAGTTGATGCCGCCGATGCTGGTGCCGTCGCAACTGCAACAGCAGCTGGAACAGGAGAAGTTGCTGCTGAAGCCGATGCTGCAACTGCTCAGGAATTTCCGGAACCAGCGGATGTCAAAGCAGCCAAAGCCGAAAACGCCTCGACTGATGATGGGCAAACTGCGAAAGGCCCCCGCAAGCTTGATCATGAGTTGAAAGTTTTGGTTTTGTGCGCTGGCGGTGGTACAAGTGAGCAGTTAGCCAACGCGCTGACTGATGGCGCCAAAACGTATCATGAACCGATCGTTGCCAGTGCTGGTGCCTACGGATCACATCATGATATTTTACCGAACTATGATATGGTGGTTTTGGCACCGCAAGTCCGGACTTATTATAGCGATTTGAAGCATGATACAGATCGATTAGGCATCAAGCTTGTGGCAACCAAAGGCCAGCAATATATTGCTTTGACCCGCGATCCTGAAAAGGCGCTGGACTTTGTTGTCAATCACTACAAAGAAAGCGATACGAAAGAGGCTCCTGCGACAGAATAACGTTGCGTCCAATCAAACTAAATACTGATAAAAAGAAAGATAAGGCGGTGTACCAATGTTGCTAAGGGTCAAGCAAGTGTATAACAACAATGCTGTACTTGTAGACGTTGGCAACGGTAAGGAGGCAATTCTTCAAGGCAGAGGTATTGGTTTTAGCAAACGCAAAGGCGATCAGATCGATCCCAAAAAGAGTTCGGAGATATTGTATCTCAATGATGCACAAGTGAAGAACCACTTTACGTCATTGCTTAAGGATGTGCCAATTGACATCGTTGTTGCCACGTTCGGTGTGATTGGCATGGCGAAGAAGACGTATCATTACCCGGTTTTGAATTATATTTATGTCACACTGACCGATCACGTTTTCCAAATGTATAAACGCCTGACCGCTGGCAAATACCAAGCGAGTCCGGCTCCGGATATTCGCGATCGTTATCCGTTGGCTTATCAGATTGCGACAGAGGCAGTCAAACGCCTCAACCATGATCTGGGCGTCCATTTTCCCGATGCCGAAGTGAAAAATATCGCGTTGCATTTTATTAATGCTAAAGGGGTGGACGGTGACTTGGATCCGACCGTGACGCTCACGGCGCGCGTTAATACAATCGTGACGCAGGTTTTTGCTAAATATGGTCTGAAACGGAGCTTGACGAATCAAAACTATTTTGATCGATTGATGATTCATCTCCAGTATCTGGTTGAGCGATTAAACACCGATGAACAAGATGAAGCTGATCTTGATCCAAAAATCGGGCAAGACTTCAAGCGGCTTTATCCGAAATCATTTGCCATTGCCATGGAGATTTGCACGGAGCTTGAGAAGGCTTTGCAGATTAAGCTTAACGAAAATGAACATGTCTATTTCATCATCCATATTCAGCGGCTCATTCAAGAACCGCAAACACCTGCACCTCAAGATTCATAACCAAGGAGGAAATTTTGATGGCAACTAAAGAAGAAATTTCAATGACCGGTTTCGCAATCGTTGCATACGCTGGCGATGCGAAAACTGATTTAATTGAAGCGCTGAATGAAGCACGCAAAGGGAACTTTAAACATGCGCGGTCATTGGTTGAAGAGGCGCGCCAAAGCATTAACGAAGCACATAACGAACAAACCAAGCTGCTTAGCAAAGAAGCAGGCGGCGATAATATGGATGTCACCTTTATCATGGTGCATGGGCAGGATACCTTGATGACCACCATGATGTTGTTGGACACGATTAGCTTCACGATCGACGAGTATGAACGGCTGGCTGCGATTGAAAAACAGCTGGGCATCGCGCTGCCAACAAACGACATCCACTAGTAAGACCAAAGGAAGGAGCATCATCGTGACGAGCTTATTAAAACGCGTCCAATCATTACCCAAAGGCTTTGTCTGGGGCGGCGCAACCGCTGCGTATCAGGTGGAAGGTGCCACAAAAGTAGATGGCAAAGGCAAAACGATGTGGGATGACTATCTCAAAGCACAAGGCCGCTTTTCACCTGATCCTGCCAGTGACTTTTACCATCTGTATCCGGAAGACATTGAGCTTGCCAAACTATATGGTTTAAATGCGATTCGGGTATCGATTGCGTGGACACGGATTTTTCCCAAAGGATATGGCGAACCCAATCTTGCCGGCGTAGCGTACTATCATCGCTTGTTTAAGTGCTGCTTGGACAATGGCATCACGCCTTACGTCTCTTTACATCACTTCGATTCACCAAAGAACCTATTTGATGATGGCGACTGGTTGAATCGCAAGAATATTGATTATTTTGTCGACTATGCTGACTTCTGTTTCAAAGAGTTTTCCGAAGTCAAAAATTGGTTCACGATCAATGAGCTGATTTCGTTAGCCTTTTCCCAATATATTCAAGGCAATTTCCCGCCAAATCATCATTTTGATGTCACAAGTGGGATCCAGGCGCAGCATAACGAGTTATTGGCGCATGCACGGGCGGTCAATCTGTTCAAAGAGAAAGGTTATCAAGGGCGCATTGGGTTGATTCATGTGTTGCAGCCGGTCTATCCGTATCCGGACACGCCGGCCAATGAGCATGCGGCAGCACTTGAAGATGCTTTCATGAACCGCTTCTTGCTGGATGGCACGTTTAAGGGTGAATATACGCCGGAAACGATGGCGCTGATTAACGAATTGCTGGAAGCCAACGATGCCAAGCTGAAGATCGAACCGGGCGATATGGACATTCTGAAAAAGGCCTCCACGCAAAATGATTATTTTGGTATGAATTATTACCAGCCGTCTTTTGTCGCTGCCTATGAAGGTGAAAGTACCAATTCGTTCAATGGCACAGGCGAAAAGGGAACCAGTTCCTTCAAGTTCCAGGGTGTCGGCCAACATGTTAAGAAGCCAGGCGTGCCAACGACTGACTGGGATTGGAACATTTATCCTGCCGGCATGTACGATATGCTCAAACGTGTTGCCCGTGAATATCCGAATAGCAAAACGATTTATATCACCGAAAACGGTCTTGGCTATAAAGACAAGTATGAAGGCATTGGTCAGCTTATTGACGATGAAAAGCGCATCGACTTTATTGACCAGCACGTTGAGGCACTGCTGAAGGCGCGCAGTGAAGGCGTTGACGTACAAGGTTACTTTGTCTGGTCATTGCAGGATCAGTTTTCCTGGGCCAATGGTTACAATAAACGCTATGGTTTGTTTTACGTGAATTTTGAAACACAGGCACGGGAAATCAAAAAAAGTGCGCTGTGGTTCAAGGAGCTAGGGCAGACACTAAAGGATTAATGGGATCACAAAAAAACAGACAGGTCATCAGCAAGTATCGGCTGATGACTGTCTGCTTTTTTGAATATAATACAATTTTGGTTCATTAGGAACGCGCTACAGGTAAACAGGTTGAGATGATTTAAGCCACCGGTTCTTTATCCGCCGCGTTAGCTTTCTCAACCGCTGCCATTGCCACAGCGTTGACCCAGTTGATCGGCTGATCGAAGTTTGGCTGGAACAGCATGTCGACCATAGCGAGGGTTTCGATGGTCATGTGAGTTTGGATGGCCAAGGAAATGACATTGGCGCTTTGGCTGATGTCGTGTTTGGAGAAGAATGCGCCGCCTTTAACTTCGTGCGTCTTCGGATCCCAAGTCAGGCTGCACAGAACCGGTGTGGTGGTGAGCATGAAGTCCGGGCGATAGTCTTGCTCAATGGTGACACTATCAAGTTTAAGTCCGCGAGCCTTGGCGCCTTCGGTTGTGAGCCCGGATGCGGCAATGGCATGATCAAAAAGTTCAACCGCCGAACTGGCTTGCGTGCCGAGGTACTTCTCAGTCGGGGCCACAATGTTTTTACCAACTAGAATGCCTTGACGAACAGCATTGGTTGCCAATGGAATATAGTCGTGCTTGCCCGTTGGATTATAATGCACAGCCGCGGTGTCACCGGCGGCAAAAATAGCTGGATCACTGGTTTGCATGTAGGCATCGGTGATGATGGCGCCATTTTGCAAGGTATCGAGATGATCCTTAAGCAAGTCGGTGTTTGGCCGGAAGCCGGTGCACAAAATCGCAATGTCGGCAGTATAGGTACCCTTGTCGGTTGTGACGACAGTCTCACCTTGATCATTTTTCGTGAAGCTGGTGACCATTTCGCCGAGTGCTAAGTGAACGCCATGATCGGTGTAAAGTTTTTCAACGCGATCGGTGATGGTGGCGTCAAAGTTCTTTGCCAACACCCGCGGCAGGCCGTCGATTAATGTGACCTGCTTATCGGTGACGGCATATTGTTCGGCAAGTTCAGCACCGATATAGCCGGCACCGATGACAATCGCACTTTTAATGGTTGGCGCCAGATCTTTTAAGGTTTTGGCATCTTGCCAGTTCTTGCACAGGTGGACGTCCGTATCATGAATGCCCGGGATATTTGGAACGATTGGAGTAGAACCGGTGGTGTAAACCAGTTTGTCATAAGTATCAGTGGTGACCTCGCCAGTGTTTAGGTCCTTGACTTCAACGGTTTTGGCGTCGGGGTCAACGCTGAGGACGTCATGCTCCATCTGCATATTGGCGCCAAGTTTGGCAAGTGCCTCAGGGCTGGAATAGAACATCTTGTTAGGATCGCTGACATGATCACCGACCCACAAGGCGATGCCACAGGAGAGAAATGACAGGTTGTTGTTGCGCTCGTAAACGGTGACGTCTGCATCTGGGTGGTCGGTTAGAATCTGTTGGGTCGCAAACGTACCAGCATGGGTGGCACCGATAACAATAATTTTCATAGATAGAACGCTCCTTTGTATTTTTGATAATGATTTCACAAAGAAAGTGTAACACAATTAATTGTGTACGGCTATATTGTCCGAGGTCTTTTTTGTGAAAAATAGTTAAGAAGCGTTTTCACCATGTGTTGTTAATTTTGCAGCCAGCGGCCAATCATTTCTAAATGGTGCATCAACTGGAACTTCCGGACAACGCCTAAGCCGGGAAAATGGTGATCGGCAGCGGCCTTCATGAGTGCCATTACCCCGGCCGTTTGTGCTTGGCGATGATAGGGCAGCCAGGCGGCGAGTTGCGTGAGGATTTCGAAAAATTTGGCTTGCGGGTTGGTGAAGTCTCCATTATTGACGGAGACAAAATGATGCATTCGTAGGGAACCGTCAGTTGCAGGGTAGACTAAGTGGATCGCCAAGGCGCGCTGAGGGAAGCCGTGCTCAAAGTAGTCTGAGGTGGCGAGCGGATAGTCGGCAAAGCCAACGCCGGGCAACATGTCAGGCGGGAACTGATAAAACTCGTCTTGCAACAAGCCGTATGCCGATGTATGCGAATAGACAGTGAAATGGTCATTGAGATACACGGCATGCCGCAAACCTAACCGCCGAACCCGTGCCTCGTCCGGTACTAAAGCGAGTTGGCGGCGCGCCAGCAGTTTGGCTTGGGCAGCGGTGGTGGCAATGATCAATGGTGCTGGCTGGGCATCAAAAATCCGCGCGACTTGCACTGATGGACTAAGCATCGGCAGGTGGCGCGGTGTTGCCAACAGTCGGTAACTGCCGACTTGCGGATTCTGAATCACGTAGGCCGCGTGGGCAGTTTTCGTTAGTGTCTGCGTGGTCTTGGTCAAGCCGGGGATGTCTTTGACAGGTTCAAGCACCGGAATGACGGTCGCAGGTAGTCGCTGGCTGTTTGCCAAGGTGGTGATCGCTGCCAAGTCGTATAATTTTCCGCGAATGATAGGGAAATAGTTCATGATAAGCGATCCATTTTCAATGTTGCCACTTCCGCATTGAGGGCGTCGACTTCTTCTTGAAGCGCAGTGATGGTCGTGTTGTTGAGGTCATCGACAAACTGGTCATAAAGATTTTTATCGGGATGATAAATATCATAGTCAGCGGTTCGTTTTCGCAGTTCGGTAAACAATTCCGCAGTGGAAAATTGTCCGAGTCCTTTGGCGACTTGCTTGGCTTTGACGACTTCACGATTCAGACTGGCGATGAAATGATCGGTTAATTGTTCTTCCGCGACCTGTAAGCTCTGACGTCGCGCCGGTTTCGCGATTGTCAGCGTGCCAGGCGTGCTCACCGGAACAGCGCTGGCGGCAACGGCAGCCTTGGAGAATGGATGATACGCGAAGACGCCAATGCCAGCTGGAATCTCAGTGGCGACTGCTTGATAAAGCCGCTGTGGTAACACGAAATAATTATAATGACCAATAAAACTCAAGCGGGCCTGGCTGTGGAAGTCCGCTTTCGTGACTTTTAGCTCAAAACAGCGCCAAATCGTTTCATTTTCCTGCTTTTGCCGCACCAAAGTATCTACAATGCCGAAATCATCGGGCATCGTGACCTCTTCAACGGCAGTGGCTCCTTGTTCCTCCCAATAGGCATACAACGTCTTTTCTAGATCACGCGTGAGCTGGGTCTTCATGATGTGCCTCCCAAAAGTGAGTGAGTAACTGAGCGAGTTGCGCCGGATTGCGACTAACCTGAGCGTGCGTCCAGTGGTCCGGAAACAGGCGCGCGTACCGTGGCGTCACAAACCGCTCATCGATGAGCAAAATAACCCCGACATCCTTAGCACCACGAATCACTCGGCCCCCCGCCTGCAAAACATTGTTAAAGCCAGGCAGCTGATACGCGTAGGCAAATCCCTGACCTGAATTTTGGTCAAAATAATCCCGCAACTGATCGGTTTCCGCATTGAGTCCTGGTAAGCCAACCGAAACAATGGCAACGCCGATTAGCTGGGTACCGCGCAGATCAATGCCTTCTGCAAAAATTCCGCCAAGAACGGCAAAGCCAATCACTGGCTCATGGCCGGCTTTGAAATGATCAAGAAAAGCCTGGCGATCCGCTTCGGTCATGGCATTTTCCTGCACGCAGGTTTTAAGCGTGGGGTTGGCAGCGGTAAACGCGGCATAAGCGATTTTTAAATAAGCGTACGACGGGAAGAAGAAAAGATAATGCCCTTTTTTGGCGCTGACTAAGGTTGTGAGACTTGCAATCAGCTGCGGCAGGTCTTGCTCGCGCCGGCGATACGTGGTGTTGACGCTGGTATCAACGATGACGGCCTGATTCTGCGGGTCAAACGGCGACGGTAAGGCGTAGGTCAGACTGTTGTCAACGCCGCCCAGTAACTTTTGAAAATAAGGCATCGGCGATAAGGTGGCGGAAAACAACACGGCACCGCGGCCCTTTTTCAGTGATTCATCGACAAAATGCGATGGATCCAGGCACAATTCTTTGACTGTGACAACGCCATGATCCTTAGTAATCTCGGTTTTGAACGTCTCATCGTAAAAATCGCCAATGCGCAAATATTGATTCGCCAGGAAGAAAACCGGTAACACGAGATCAACGGCGGGCTGCAAGGCGGGCGTTGGCGGTTCGGCTAACCAATCGTGGACCGTTTCCGTGAACTTGGCGAGGACATTGGTAAGGTCATCAAGCGGGGCTTCTTCAAAGACGGGTGATTGTTTCATTAACCGCTGATCGGCGATGGCTGACAGGGTATTCACGATCCGGGTGATGGCGCGCCGCAGCTTGGTGAGTGCCGCACCTTTGTATGGGGACAGTGCTTTCTTGAGGTTGGCAAAGTCCTGATCGGTGATGCTGGCGGTATACATATCCCGCGCCCGACTCACAAGATTATGGGCCTCATCAACTAAGAAAAACTGACTGTCGTCGGCATCGCTAAAGAACCGCTGCAAAAAGACTAACGGATCAAACAAATAATTGTAGTCGCAAATAATAACGTCACAAAATAGGCTGGCGTCTAGCGAAAATTCAAATGGATCGACCGTGTGTTTTCGCGCATAAGTTTCGATGACGGATCGGGTGATTTGGTCTTCATGTGCCAGGAGGTCGTGAAGTGCCGGTTTTAAACGGTCGTAATAGCCCAACATGTAAGGATTTTGACTGGGATCGTCTGGCTCATCGGCAAAGGTGATCGTATCTTTGGCCGTCAGTGTGATGCTTTTGGCCTTGAGCCCGGATCCGGCCATCAACGCCATCGCCTGCTCAGCTACACGCCGCGTGCTTTGCTTGGCGGTTAAATAGAACGCTCGCTGAATCAAGCCGCTGCCCATAGCTTTGACAGTCGGGAAAAGTGTCGAAATTGTTTTGCCGGTACCGGTGGGTGCTTGGACGAAAAGGCGCGCGCTGCTGTAAATGGCTTTGTAAACGGCGGCGGCGAATTCGTGCTGGCCGGCACGATACTCGGGAAAAGGAAAATCAAGCGCATCAATCGACTCATTGCGGCGCTTGATGATGTCGCTGCGTAGCTTGAGCCAATCGGTGAATTCTGTCAGTAAATCCGTGAAATCATCAGCCAGTTCGGCAGCCGTTTTGGTTTCAGTGAAGCGAGTGACGGTGTCAGTGCTGGTTTGCACATACACCAAGGTGATGGTCGCATGGTCAAGGTGGCGTTGTTGACAAAGTAAGTGACCATAAATACGTGCTTGAGCCCAATAGCGATCCTTGGTATTTTGGGTGCACTCTTCCCATGGTCGGGCGCTGGTTTTGATTTCTTCGACGGTTAATGTCTTGTTGTCATCGGTCCAGACCCCATCGGCACGGCCTTCGAGTTGGTAATCTTCATCTTCGACGGTAACCGTGGTTTTTAAATAGACTTCTTTTTCATAATCAGGCTCATGGTGAGCCGCCTGCAATTTGCGGTGGATTTGGCTGCCGATGATGGCGGTATTATTTGAATTGCTAGTAATCGGGTTGAGATCGCCGGTACGAACGGTTAACTCAACAAATTCCCGAATACCAATACGATTATGCGCCATCACCGGGCCCTCCTTTAATGTAGTTGAAAATATAACTAGCCTTCAGTATAGAACATACATTCTGTTTGGGAAAATGGTTCACCTGTGATTTTTAACGAATTCCGGGTGTTCCTTGGTTTTTATTTTAATTAGAGGCATAATAAAGGGTGTCAAGACATATGACAAATACGGCGGCTTGCAAACACTGTCGATCGGTAAGCCGCGACATCAAATGAGGGACATAAGATGAAGAAGACTAGTTTCTGGCGTTTGTTAGGTTTTTTGGGTGCGATTTTGGTCTTGTTGACCGCTTGCGGTAAGCAAAGTTCAGCAGCCAAATCGTCGTCATCCAGTGCACCAGTGAAAATTACATACTGGCACCGGATGACAGGTTCTTATGACAAAGCATTGAACAAGCTCATTACGAAGTTCAATCAAAGTCAAAAGAAATATAAAGTGGTTGCGACGTCACAGGGATCTTACAATGCGCTGCAGCAAAAGATTATGGCTGCAGGCAAGTCCAAGACCTTGCCGACGATGGCCCAGTCGCCTTATACCAATATTGGCGACTATGTGAAGAACCAATTATTGTTACCGTTCGACCCTGAAATGTTAAACGGCTCGGATAAGTTGAGTAGCAGTCAACAGAAAGATATCTACCCAAGCTTCTTGGCTGCCGGTAAGTACAACGGTAAATACTACGGTCTGCCATTCTCGGTTTCGACTTCGGTGCTTTTTTATAACAAGCGTCTGATGTCACAATATAATATCAGCATGCCAAAGACATGGGCAGATTTTGCGGCTGATCAGGATAAGTTAAAAGGGACGGACATTAACGCTGTCGAGCTGGATCAAAGTTACGATGTTCCGTTAGAAGGGATGGCTTACGGTGCAGGTAGTCAACTGATTACCCCAAAGCTAAAAGCTAACCTGAATGCACCGAAGACGTTGGCCGCCGTCAACCAGATTCTTGATCTGCGCAAGAGCGGCGCATTGAAGACAGCGGGTGAAGATCAGTACTTCAGCGTCCCGTTTGCAAATGGTAAAGCCGTCTTTGGAATTGGCTCATCAGCCACCGTGCCGGTCTTATTGCAACAGGCACCAAAGAATCTCGAATGGGGAACCGCTGTGATTCCTGAATATGAAGGCAAGCGCAGCAATCCATTAAACGGAAACTACAATGTCTTGTTCAAAGGCGCATCCAAGGCGCAACAAGCCGGCGCATGGGCATTCCAGAAATTCCTGTTGAAGTCGGAAAATGCTTCACAGTGGGCGATGGATTCCGGTTATGTACCAGTAACCAAGAGCGCATCCAACAGTACGACCTTTAAGAATTACCTGAAGAAACACGAGCAATACAAAGCAGCGGTTTCTGCCGTGCCGCAAAGCTTTGCATCAACCGTCTTTGCCGGCTACACAGATTACCGCAACGACCTTATGAGTACAGTTGACAGTACCTTGACGAAAAACGTCAGTGGCGAAACCGCATTTGATCAGCTGCAGAAGCAGACTGAGAAAATTTTGAAAGAAAATAAGTAATGGTGCCTCAATGAGTTAGTGATACCTTTCGTTTTCAAAAATGACCGAACTGCCAGATTTTTTTGGTAAGTTCGGTCATTTGCTTACAGATTCAAATTTTATTTACGCTCATACGTAAGCACGAACCAGCCGTACACAAGAAATATGATGCCGAGTGTTGCGATTCCTAATGAGTTGATTAAAGTATCTATCGTCAGTCCGTCTTTCGAGGTGAACCAAATCAGAGCGCTGACAAACATGATCGCCCAACTGATTGAGTAAATCAAATATGCCTTTTTATGCGATTTCATAGCATCTTAAAACCTCCATGCTTAGTAACTGGGTGACATGATATTTGGAAATAATGTCATTGTACCGTTAACCGAAACTAATAATCAAATAATGTTATGATTACAAAAAGGACTATCTAATTATTAGCTAAGAACTTTATTTATATACCAATGCTTATAACCCCAAAACTTTATAAAATTACTTAACGACAAGGGAATATGAAACTCATTTTGCCGATTTTTTTGCTGGTTCAATTGGCGAAATACCGTAACTGTGGCGTATTCAACGCAAACACAATTCCTTTATGGCGTTTGCGTCACCCAACCTCGGTGGGCTATGATGGTCGGAGGATTGTTAAGTATTAAAGGAGACCATTATGGAAATCAATGTACACAAGTTTCAGGAAGCAGTTTTAGCAGGCACTTTTGAGCATACAGAAGTGCATCTGACCGCAGCCGCTTTTAAGAAAGACGGTGTTGATGCCGCGATGGCGAAGGTGTTCGCGGATGTCCACAGCGCCATTGAAAAGAACCAGTTGATTCAGGCTGATTTGGTCATCGACTTTCCTGAGCCGACCACGATCACAGTTGAAACCGGCGTGATCAACCTGCCGTTTGCCAACGTCAACAAAATTACGAACTTCCTTGAACCGGATGAAATCGTCCCGGTCCGTGTTTATTTAATCGTGACTTCCCCATTCGTCAACGTTTCCGGCTTGCGAATTGACGAAGCTGCAACGGCCGCTGATTATCTGCAGGACTTCGCAACGATCAATGACCAGATGATTGCCTCAGTTCAGGAAAAACTGGATCACATTCAAACCGAGATGGCTAAGCCTAAGGAAATCGCCAAGGAAGTTCCAGCCAATAAACAAAAACCGACAGCCAAAAAAACAACCAGACGGACTGCCACGAAGAAACGCACCACGACGCGGAAAACAACCAAAAAAGCGGCAACTGCAAGCAAAGCAGCGGCGAAAACCACCACTGCCAAAAAGACAACGACACGAAAAACCGCTAAAAAGTAAACGAGAAAATGATGTTCCGAATAGCTAGCGAGACTTAGTCGGATCGCTGGCTATTTTCATGCGCGCAGAAATGGGCGTCTCAATTTTCAAAAACGTAAACAACGATGTGGTAACAATTCATCTGAGGAAAACGTGAGAATGATATGTGAAAACCGCCGAATGATTTGAAATGAAAACGATTGCATATTATTCTTGTGATGTTGGCGGAATAGGCCAATTTCGTTTTAGACACCAACCATAGGGGAGGTCGAATTTTTGAAAAAGCAGGGGATACACGTTTGGTTCTTGGTACTTGCGGTACTACTGGGGATTGTCGTGGGTTTGAAGCAGCCGCCGAAGCAGGTCGCGGCTGCCGATAATCGGTTGCAAAGTGTCTTTTCGATTGATGCCGGGCGGAAGTACTTTTCGGTTGATCAGTTGGAAACGATCATTGATCGGGCGCACACGGACGGATACACCGATGTGCAGATTCTATTGGGTAATGATGCGTTACGCTTCATGCTGGATGATATGAGTCTGACCGTTGACGGGAAAACGTATACCAGCGATGCGGTTAAGCAAGCCGTACTTGCCGGGAATCAGGCTTACTACAACGATCCGAACGGTAATGCCTTGACGCAAGCTGATATGGACGCGGTTTTAAAATATGCCGCAGCGCGCGACATTAACATTATTCCGGTGATCAATAGTCCCGGCCATATGGATGCCATTTTAACGGCGATGACGAAGCTTGGAATCAAAAATCCGGCGTTTAATGGCTCCAAACGTACGGTTGATTTGAACAACGACACAGCCATTGCGTTTACCAAGGCTTTGTTGCAAAAGTACGTTAGCTATTTTAAAGACCGTGTGGCGATTTTTAATTTCGGCAGCGACGAATATGCCAACGATGTCGATACCGGCGGCTGGGCGAAGTTGCAACAAACCGGCACTTATCGCAAATTTGTGGCGTATGTGAATGACTTGGCTCAGATGGCGGAAAGTGCCGGGTTGAAGCCTATGGTGTTTAACGATGGCATTTATTACAACGATCGCACGGATTTTGGCACGTTTGACCAGAATCTCATTGTGTCTTATTGGACGGCAGGGTGGTTTGGCTATGACGTTGCCAAGCCGGAATTCTTGGCGAATAAAGGCTTAAAGATCATGAATACCAACGATGGCTGGTACTGGGTGTTAGGGCGTATGACCGGCAATCTGTATAGTTATGAGACTGCGGTTGCCAGCTTAAAGAGCAAAAAATTTACGGATGTGCCGGGTGCCAGCAGCACGGTTCCGATTATCGGCAGTGTTCAGGCAGTTTGGGCCGATAACCCGAGCGCAAAGCTGGATATGCCTGCACTCCTGAAACTGATGGATCAATTTTCCACCACATATACTGCCTACATGCCACGGCCAGCAGATTACAGCAAGGTTGACGCGGCGATTGCCACCGTGCCGCGGCAATTGAGCCAGTACACGGATGCCTCGTTAGCCAAATTAGAAGCAGCGCTTAATGCGGTGATTCGCGGTAAAAAAGCCAACGAACAGACAACTGTCGATGGCTATGCCCAAGCGATTACCGCTGCCGTTAAAGGTCTGCAGCTGCGGGGCGCTGATTATAGTCAAGTTGATGCCGCGATCGCAACGGCCAAAAAATTGGACCGACAACATTACCAAGACTTTGCCGCGGTTGATGCTGCGATTGCGGCCGTGAAACGCGGTTTGGACATCACCCAACAAAATAAGGTTGACGCAATGGCGAATGCAATTCAGGCGGCGATCAAAGGACTGGCACTTAAACCAACACCACCAAAGGCGCCAACGTCGTCAACACCGGAACCCGCACCAAAACCGACAGCCGCCGCGCCAGCAAAAGAGACAAACAAGCAACCGCCGTTACCAGGTACGGCAGAAGCAACAACACCAGCACTAATGCTCGCAGGCGCTTCATTGCTCGCAAGCATGGGCCTGTTATACTGGCGCCGTCGTATGACAGATTAGTTATTTTTAAACTGACAATAACGCCCGCTGCGCTTAATTGCGCAACGGGTTTTTGGTTGCCCAAAACCGGTCAAGTGGCCGGCAACGACCCGTTTACCAGCGAAAGGAGCCAACATGAACCACAATTTCTGGAAACAATGTGCAATAACAGTGCAAAAATTGCGTTTTCATAAATGCAAAAGCAAGCGTTTGCAACAGCTTACAGGCGGTCTAGACTTTTTAATTGGAAAGGGGGAACGGCAATTTGAAAGATAAAAAGCTGTTGATTCTGGACTTTTTACTGAAGCACGGCACGGTTCATTACGATCAAATTGCCGAAGCGACCGGGCTTTCCGAGCGCACAGTTGGCAATTACTTAAATCGGCTGGACGCGGACTTATCGCCATATGCCGTCAAATTGGTGCGAAAGCGCAATGTCGGCGTCTCTTTAGACGGGCCGGCCGACCAAAAAGCCCATTTGTTGCGCAGCATTCATGGTCAGGAAGGGTTCACCTCGCAAACAGCACGTGAGCATTATCTGATGATCAAGTTGCTGCTGACCAACCGGCCGTATACCCTCAGCAAGCTTGCTGACGACCTATTTGTCAGTCGCCGCACCATCGACAACGACTTCAAATCAGTCAAGCGAGTCTTCCGAGAAAATCACGTAACCGTGCAAACCAGCCGAACCGGTATCCAAGTAACAGCCTCCGAATCACGGCGGCGCCATATGTTGGCAAAATTACTTCGCGGTTACTGGGGTGAAAGCCTGTCCGTTGCCAAGCAAAAAGATGGCGAGGTGGTCCAGCAGATCCAGTTGCCGGCGTATCTGAATCATTTAGTCAATCCAGCGACCACCAAGGCGGTTATGCAGAGCTTGGCTGAATTTCTGAAACAGTCAGACTTGATCTTTTCAGATTATGCACTGCAATCGTTGGCCATTCATCTCATTATCGCTTGCGAGCGCCCCAAAAAAGCCGCACCTGCACCGGTTCACCCAGCGCCACTGCTGCCGGAAACCAAGCAATTATTAACCCTTGTGGCTAAGCATGTGCACCGGACGCTGGATAATGCTGACGCGCAACAAATCAATGCCCACATCGCAGCGATTCTGGATCGGCAGGTCAGCGATGCCCCGGCCGCAAGCATTGAGGAGCAGGCAGCACCGGTGCTTAGACAGCAGATTGCCGGGTGGCTAACCGGGATATCGCCGGACACGCGGTTACTGGAAGATTTAAGCGTTCATCTCAGCGGCGCACTGGCCCGGATTTCCCGGGGGCTGACGATTCCCAATCCCTATACGGAAGAGATCAAACGCAACTTTCCAATGGCGTTTGATGCGGCTGCTCAGCTAAGCATGGCCGTTGCGAAACACTATCATGTCACCTTCAACGATGACGAGTCTGGCTTTCTAGCGCTACATTTTGAATCCTTCTTCGAACGGCAACATGCCGCGGACCGCATTTCCACGGTGGTGGTTTGTTCCAGCGGTGTCGGGACCAGCCGTCTGCTCGCCCAACGCTTGGAAGAACGCTTCCGCGAAAAGTTAGTCATCACTCGGACAATCGGTTTGGCAGACCTGATGCGGCAAACGATTCCCGAGACGTTGATTATCAGCACGGTGCCGATCCAAGGGATGCGCCAACCGGTGGTGATCGTGAATCCGTTACTGTTGCAACATGACATCGAAAAAGTCGCGCAGCAAGCTGATCGCCTGCGCTTTGGAACAGATGGCGATGCTTTCCTCAGCCTGTTAGATCCAAAGCTAGTGTTACCGAACCTGCCGCAGACTGATCAACATGCGGCCATGCAGGTAATGATTCGGCAATTGACAAAAAACGGTGTGTTTGAAGACGAAACGTTGCCGCTGAAACTGGCCGAAGATCGCGAAAAGCTCGCGACAACGGCGATGCGTCTCGTCGCGATTCCCCATATCTCGCCGGAAATGGTTCAACGTCCGGCAATTGCGCTTGGACTGGCACCCGAAGGCATCAACTGGTCCGGGCAGAAGGTCAAAGTGGTCTTTTTCCTCGCACTCAATGCGGCTGCACCCGACGATCAGCGCCGCATTTACCAAGTCATGAATCGAATGATTGATGATCGCCTATTTTGCGAAAAGCTGGCGCAAAGTTCATCCCCAGCTAGTGCGTTAAGAACCTTATCTGAATATGTTCATAAAGGAGTAAATGAATTTGAATGAAGTCAATGTCACCACTGATGTCCACACCGATGTTGCCGTCCCTGCCGATAAACATGCGGCACTTGGGACCATTGCAACGATTTTAAGCACGAACCGCCCAATTTCAGCTGATGAGTTGCGTGATAACCTCATTGCACGCGAAGACGAAAGCAGCACGGGATTTGGTAACGGCGTAGCTATCCCACACGCCAAGGTCAACGGATTAACTGAACCTTTTGTTGGCGTCGTGACGTTTAAACAGCCTGTTGCGTGGGATTCTTTGGACGGTCAGCCTGTCTCGATCGCCATTGTCCTGGTAATGCCAGATCAAAACGGTGCGGATAAGCTGCATTTGAAAATGTTGTCGAAACTGGCGCGTAAGTTAATGGATGATGATTTTATCAAAGCCTTGAAGGACGCGCAGCACGATGGTTCACAAATGACCAAAGTACTGGATCAAGTTTTGTAAAAGGGGGAATTTTTGATGGCAAGTTTTGTTGGTGTTACCAAATGTCCGGTTGGCATTGCCCACACCTATATGGCAGCCGAAAAGCTGCAAAAAACCGGGCAGGCTGACGGCTACAAAGTTAAAATTGAAACACAAGGTGCGTCAGGCACTGAAGATAGCTTAACCGCTGATGAGATTAAAGCTGCTGATTTTGTTGTTTTGGCCATTGATGTAGCCATTGATGGCATGGAGCGGTTTGTCGGCAAGCGCGTTGTCTTTTCAACGACGGCGGAGGCGATTAAGGATCCGCAAAAGCTGGTTGATGAAGGTAAGCATGCCGATGTTTATACTGGTGAAAAACAGCACACTGCTGAAAATGAAGCCGATGCTGAATCCGAAGACACGGCCCATGAGCAGAGTCCCGTGATTAAACAATTGCTAAATGGGGTTTCCCACATGATTCCGTTTGTCGTAATTGGCGGGTTATTCATTGCCTTGTCCATCGCATTGGGTGGCCATGCGACCGCTAAAGGGATGGTTGTAGCGCCTAATACGATTTGGTCAACGATGAATCAAATTGGGACGATTGGCTTTAGTTTGATGATTCCGATCTTGGCCGGCTTTATTGCGTACGCGATTGCCGGACGTGCGGCCTTGGCTCCGGCGATGGTCGGCGCCATGGTTTCTAACACGCCAGCCATTTTAGGCACCAAAGCAGGAACCGGGTTTCTGGGCGCCATTTTGGTTGGTTATGCTGCTGGTTATTTAACCAAGTGGATGAACTCCTGGCCGATTCCCAAGAGTCTGCGGGCCGTGATGCCGATTTTCGTCATCCCGCTGCTCGGCACTGCAATTATCAGTGCGTCCTTTGTCTATCTGCTGGGTAGTCCGATTTCCTGGTTGATGACCGCACTGCAAAACCTGTTGACGTTCTTGTCCAAGAGTCCGTCCACGAGCGTTGTCTTAGGGCTTGTTTTAGGCGCGATGGTTTCAATTGATATGGGTGGCCCGATCAACAAAGTTGCCTTCCTTTTCGGGGTCGCGTCCATTACTGCAGGCACGCCTGAGATTATGGGTGCCGTTGCCTGTGCCATTGCCGTACCGCCGTTGTCATCCGGGATTGCGACGTTGTTCAAGTCGGAATTGACCAGTGATGAAGAAAAGACGGCTGGCGTATCGGCCATTTTGATGGGGCTGATCGGCATTACCGAAGGCGCGATTCCGTTAGCAACTGCGCATCCTAAGCAAGTCTTCCCGGGCATTATTATCGGTTCCGGGGTGGCCAGTGCTGTGGGGATGGTCTTCCACATTACCGATGCCGTGCCGCATGGCGGACCGATCGTCGGCGTACTGGGTGCGACGAACAACTTAGGCTTATTCTTCCTGTCGATTTTAATTGGGGTCATCGTCTCGACCGCCATTATCGTGTTCCTCAAGCAGCGCGCCGTTGCCCATCAAAAGAGCATGGCATCTGCTGAATAATGCAAATCAGCCCGCTGCGCATCTCTTGCGTAGCGGGCTGTCGATGTTTCCCAACACCAAGGAACATCTTAGTGGTTAATTGTGATAAAACGTTGAAACAATTAACGAGTTTGGTTAATTTTAAAAAATGATAATGCGCTATTTTGATGAACGTGAGCACGCGATACCGGGTGATTGGCCTAGAGCAATCGTGTATAATGGGAGTCGATTGCAGGAAAAAGCAGTCATGACACAGCCAACTGCTGGTCAACGCGACTAAAAGGAAGTGGATCTTTTGACAGAACCATTATTTTTGAAACCATACTTCAATCCCAAAATTTGGGGTGGGCGTAAACTTAAAACAGAATACGGTTTTGATATTCCGGACGGCAAAATCGGTGAAGCTTGGATTATCTCGGGGCATCCGCATGGACCGGCGACGATCGAAAATGGACCGCTCAAAGGCAAAACCTTGCGTGAAGCCTGGCATGAAGACCCGGCTTATTTCGGACCGCAGCATAGTCAGGAATTTCCGCTTTTGGTGAAAATTCTGGATGCCGAAGCGAGCCTAAGTGTGCAGGTGCACCCAGACGACGCATACGCCGCTGCCCATGAAGCCAAGGGCGAGCTGGGTAAAACCGAATGCTGGTATATTTTGCAAGCTGATCCGGGATCTTACTTGATTTACGGTCATCATGCCAAGACGCGCGAGCAGCTGAAGGACATGATCGAGGCCGGCGACTGGGAGCATCTGTTGCGCAAATATCCGGTCAAGACCGGTGATTTTGTCTATGTGCCAAGCGGGACGATCCATGCGCTTAACAAGGGGATTGTCGCTTTGGAAACCCAACAAAGTTCGGATACGACATATCGGCTGTACGATTACGATCGAACCGATGATCAAGGCCATAAGCGCGAACTGCACATCAAGCAAAGCCTTGACGTGACCACCGTACCGTTCCAGGATCCGAAGCTGGACATTACCAAGCAGCAAGTGCCAGGCGGCCAGATCACAACCTTTGTCAAACCACCGTTGTCGCCACATTTTGCCGTTTATCGCCTGGATATTGACGGCACAATGCCGTTTACCCAGCAAGCACCTTATACCAATGTCACCGTTCTCGAAGGCGAAGGCACCTTCACGGCAGACGGTCAGGATTATCCGATTAAAACCGGTGACAGCTTCCTGATTCCTAACCAAATCAAGGCATGGCAGTTCACTGGAAAGCTGGCTATTGTCACATCGACACCGGGTGTGGATGCTTAATGGCTAGCGTTGACGGTACTGACCTGCCAAATAAACTCGGTCAAACGCAAGCAGTTCTGGAAAATCTCTGGAGCTGTTTTTTTGATGACTTTAAAACTTTAACACCCAAAAAATTAACCAAAAATGAGAACGCTTTCGTATTGATTTTTTTATATCAAACAGTTGGTTAAGCCAGTGAAAATCTGAATATTTGCGTCTGTGGTATCTTTTCGTGACAAGATCATGTGACTGGTATGGACCACAGCAAATCAAAAAGGCAGATTCGCCACATTAGAATTAGATCGTTTCCGTTGACAATCAGAAGTGCAAGCGCATACACTACTAAGTGGTTGGTACCACGCGGAGGTGAGGATATGGAAAAGGTTCCGTTGACTAAACAGCTGGTAGATCAGCTGGAGACATTTATCAAAGAAAAGCTTCAGCCCAATGACAAGTTGCCGTCCGAGCGGGATCTTAGCGAACTGTACCATGTCAGCCGAAATACGGTTCGGTCAGCGCTGAACGAATTGTTCCTGCGCGGCTTCATTTATCGCAGTACCGGTAAAGGGACGTTTGTGGCGGAACGATTTGACGAACGAACCGATGTCAGCGGCTCGTACAGTTTTACCAAACAGATGCTAGCCATGAATCGTCAACCCGTGACCAAGATTCAGCGGCTAGAAAAAATCGCGGTACCGGCAAATATTGCCAAGCGGATGCGCATCGATCCAGGGACGCCGGTTTATGTATTGGATCGGCTGCGGATTGCGGACAAACTACCGATGATGATCGAACGCAGTTACTTACCGGCGTTAACCGTGCCGGATCTTGAAAAAGACGCCTTGGAAAGGTCACCGTTGTATGACTGGCTGGAAGAGCACTACGGCATCCATATTGCGTCGGTTGACGAAGCGTTCTTCGCCGGCTTGGTTTCACCGGAAGACGCCAAGCTGCTCCGGGTCGCGCCGGCATCGGCATGCTTGAACATTCGGCGGACGACTTTTGCAGACACTGGTGAGATCGTCGAGTATACCTTGAGCGTGGCGCGGGCTGATCAATTTGTTTATCACGTTCATCATGTTAATCACTAGGAGGATGGATAATTTGTTTGAAAAGACAACTGAAGAATTAACCAAATTAGGCGCACAGATTACGACCGCTGAGATCAAACAGCAGCCGGAACTGTGGCAAGAAGCGTTTGACAATTACACCCGTGACAAAGAAAAGATTACTGCTTTCTTGAAACAAGTAACGGATGCCGCTAACGGTAAGCAGATTCGGGTTATTTTCACCGGTGCCGGGAGCTCCCAGTATGTTGGCGACACGGTGACCCCGTACTTGCGGGCACATGGCGATCGCAGCAAGTTTGTGTTTGAATCAATCGGTTCGACCGACATCGTTTCAGCGCCTTACGATTTTCTAGAAGCCGATACACCAACGATTCTGGTTTCCTTTGCTCGTAGCGGTAACTCACCAGAAAGTCTGAAGACCGTTGAATTAGCCGAACAAGTGGTGCATAACCTCTATCAAATCAGCATTACCTGTGCGCCTGAAGGTCAGTTGGCTAAGAAATCCGCCAGCGAAGACAAGACGTTGTTACTGTTGCAACCGGCTGGCTCTAACGACAAAGGCTTTGCGATGACCGGCAGCTTCTCCTGCATGACATTGAGCGCATTACTGGTATTCGATACCGCTAGTGATGCGGACAAACAACAGTGGGTCAAGGTGATTGCTACGATGGGCCAGGAAGTCGTTGATCGCGAAGCTGAAGTTCAAAACGTCATCAATCGCGATTTCGAACGCATCGTTTATCTAGGCTCCGGCAGTCTCGGCGGATTAACTCGGGAAACGCGCCTGAAGGTTTTGGAACTGACGGCTGGTCAATACGCCACGATGTTTGACACGTCAATGGGCTTCCGTCACGGTCCTAAGAGCTTTGTGAACGACAAGACCTTGCTGTTCGATTTCGTCAGCAACAATGCCTATACCCGTCAATATGACATTGATGTGCTTGAAGAAGTCAAAGGCGACAATATTGCTCCTTCAGTGATGGCAGTTGGCACCAAGCAAGACCAGAACTTCTCAGGCGACGGCTTCTATTTTGAAAATGGCCTAAAAGATCTTCCTGAAGGTTATCAGGCTTTGCCGGACGTGATGTTTGCCCAGACATTGGCACTTTTGGCTTCCATCAAGGTTGGCAACTTACCTGACACCCCATCACCGACTGGAACCGTTAATCGGGTGGTCAAAGGGGTTATCCTCCACGACTATTCAGGTCAGGAATAAGGTTGGCGTTGTCATGGTGCAAGCCGGCAAGAAAATCGCGTCGGTTGGCACTGCTTAAACTGGGAGGCAAATGTTCATGAGTTATTACATTCACGCCGCAAAGTTTTTCCTTAAACATGCGACTGAAATCGGCGGCTATCTGGAAATTACCGATGACGGAGAATTCGGCGAGTATCTACCGGAAAATGCCAAGCCGGATGGCGACATCGTGGAACAACCCGGTAAGTTGATCGCACCGGGGCTCGTCGATACGCACATCCACGGCCTTTTGGGTCATGATGTGATGGACAACAGTTGGGACGGCATTGAGACAATGAGCCAGAACTTGGTAAAAGCCGGCGTCACCAGCTGGCTGCCGACCACTTTGACCGGTTCGTTTGATCAGCTGAACGACGTCTGCAAAACCATCGCCGCACATGCTGGAGAAGAAACCGGCGCTAAGATCCAAGGCATCTATTTTGAAGGCCCGTACTTCACCACGAAACACAAGGGCGCGCAGAATCCGAAGTACTTCAAAAACCCGAGTGAAAAAGAATACGATGCTTGGCAAACGTCTGCCAATGGCCTCTTGAAAAAGATTGCCATTGCACCGGAACGTGACGGTGCCGCCGCCTTTACGCGGTACGCGACTGCTGATGGCACTGTGGTCGCGCTTGGCCACAGCGATGCCACGTTTGAACAGGCAAAGGCCTGCGTTGATGCTGGTGCGACGGTCTTCACCCACACGTTTAATGGCATGAGCCCGTTGAATCATCGGGAGCCCGGCATGGTCGGTGCCGCGATGTACCTGCAAGGCGTTGACGACGAGTTGATCTGTGACGGCCACCATGTGCGACCGGAAGTAGCCACTACGTTAATCCGCCTAAAAGGTGCGGAACACATCGCACTGATCACCGATTGTATGCGGGCTGGCATGATGCCGGATGGCGATTATGTCTTAGGCGAATTCCCGGTTTATGTCAAAGACGGCATGGCGCGGTTGAAAGATGGCGATAGTTTAGCCGGTTCCGTGTTGGAATTAAAAGATGCATTGACAAATTTGCTGACATGGAATGCGGCGACACCGGAAGCGATCATTCGGATGGCGACCCAAACGCCGGCTGCTTCATGCAACATTGACGGTCAGTGCGGCAGCATTTTACCAGGCCGAGCTGCTGATTATCTGGTGCTGGATACCGATTTAACGTTACAGGCAACGTATTTAGACGGTAAACTGGCTTATCAGGCCGAAGCATGAGAGCTTATGTGACACAAAACCTGTGAAAATCGGGATTAATGTGTGAAACTGAAGAGTGTTAGCAGGACAGCTGTTATGAGTGAAAGGGGGCCAGGCCTTCATGACGACTTTTTCGATCGAGCATGATTTTATGTTGGATGGCAAGCCGTTCAAGATCTTATCTGGCGCAATTCATTATTTTCGGGTTCATCCAGACGATTGGTATCACAGTTTGTATAACCTGAAAGCACTGGGCTTTAACACGGTTGAAACGTATGTGCCGTGGAACTTGCATGAGTATCGCGAAGGCGAGTTTGATTTCAGCGGCATCCTCGATATTGAACATTTTCTGGATGTGGCTGAAGATCTTGGCCTGTACGCGATTGTGCGTCCGTCACCGTATATTTGTGCCGAATGGGAATTCGGTGGGTTCCCGGCATGGCTGTTGACCAAGTCCATGCGGTTGCGCACCGATGATCCAAATTATCTGCAAGCGATTGATCGTTATTATGCAGCGTTGATGCCGCATCTGGTTAATCATCAAGTCACCCATGGCGGCAACGTCCTGATGATGCAGGTGGAAAATGAGTATGGCTCATACGGTGAAGACCACGATTACCTAGCGGCGCTTGCCGAATTGATGAAGAAACACGGTGTCGATGTGCCGCTGTTCACCTCAGACGGACCGTGGCCAGCAACGTTAAATGCCGGCAGTATGATCAACGATGGTATTCTGGCAACCGGCAACTTTGGCTCGGCAGCCGATAAGAACTTTGATCGACTGGCTGCGTTTCATCAGGCGCATGGTCAGGATTGGCCGCTCATGTGCATGGAGTTCTGGGATGGCTGGTTCAACCGCTGGGGCGAGCCGATCATTCGCCGCGATCCTGACGAAACTGCCGAGGATCTGCGAGCGGTCATTGAACGCGGTAGTGTCAATCTTTACATGTTTCATGGTGGCACCAATTTCGGGTTCATGAATGGCACGTCTGCACGTAAGGATCACGATTTGCCTCAGGTGACTTCTTACGATTACGATGCACCGCTCAATGAACAAGGTAATCCCACACCGAAGTATTTTGCCATTCAAAAAATGCTTCATGAGGTCTTACCGGACATTCAGCAAGCCGAGCCACTGGTCAAGCAGACTATGGCACCGGCTGAACATCCGCTGACGGCCAAGGTTTCGTTGTTTGCGGTGCTTGATCAGCTTGCTAAGCCGGTCGCAGCTGCTTATCCGCAAACCCAAGAGTTTTTGGGCCAGTACACGGGTTATACCTTGTATCGGGCGCAGCCGTTGATTAGTGGCACTGACAAAGGGACGCCGGCCAAATTGCGGGTGATTGATGCCCGCGATCGGGTTCAAGCTTATTTGGATCAGCACTGGTTGGCGACCCAATATCAGGAAGCCATAGGCGATGACATTTTATTGCCACAGGTTGAAGGCCATCACCAGCTTGATTTGTTGTTCGAAAATATGAGCCGGGTTAACTACGGTGCCAAAATCGAGGCCATTACCCAGTTTAAGGGCATTCGAACCGGTGTCATGGTTGACCTGCATTTTATTAAGGGTTATCAGCAGTACCCGTTGGACTTGAATCAGGCGCCAGAACTGGACTTTTCAAAAGATTGGCAGCCTGAAACGCCGGCGTTTTACAAATACACGTTTGATCTGACAGAGCCGCACGATACTTATCTGGATTGTCGCGGATTCGGTAAAGGAGTGATGCTGGTTAATGGTGTCAATGTCGGCAGGTTCTGGGAGAAGGGACCCACGTTGTCACTGTATGTGCCGGCGGGACTCCTGCATGCCGGACAAAATGAGGTCATCGTGTTTGAAACCGAAGGCCGCTATGCCGAAAGCTTGAAAATGGCTGACCACCCGATATTTGTAGAACCATAACGCGTTCACCAGCCCAGAAACCTGCGTGTAAGAACCTTGGTTGCAATGGCCTAAGGCCGGGCCATCACGCCCAAGGCCACTTACACTCCGGTTTCTAACCGGGCTGGCTCACGCTCACGAATAATGAGGAGGAGTAGAAAATGGCTATTATTGCAGCACGTATTGATGGTCGCCTGGTCCATGGCCAGGTTGCCAACCTTTGGACCACCAAACTGGGTGCGACCCGAATTATCGTTGTCGATGAGGCAGCTTCCAAGAGTGACATCGATAAGAGTGGGTTGCGGATGGCAACCCCGGAGACGGTTCGCTTGTCAGTTCTGGATGTTAAGACCGCGGCTAATCACATTTTGAACCACAAATATGATTCCCAGCGGGTTTTCATTGTCGCAAAGCGGCCGGAAACATTTTTGGCCTTAGTCGAAGCTGGCGTGCCGATTAAGGAATTGAACGTCGGCAATATGTCCCAGACAGATCAGACTCGGTCCATTACCAAGTCAATCAATGTGGTTGATGATGACGTTGAGACCTTCAAGAAGCTGGATGCCGCTGGTGTTCACTTGATTGCACAAATGGTTCCGGGGGATCCCGCAGCAGATTTCATGACGCTGCTCAAAAAAGGATAGGGGGAGTCAACAATGATTGCATGGTGGCAAATAGCACTTTTAACATTATATGCAGGTTATCAAATCCTTGATGAACTGCAAATTTATTCAGCCATGAGTTCACCGGTTTTTGCCGGATTAGTATCAGGTTTAGTCATGGGCGATATGAAAGCCGGTTTGATGATCGGTGCGTCCGTTCAGTTGATGGTTTTAGGGGTCGGCACATTCGGTGGTGCATCTAAAATTGATGCCAACTCCGGGACGATTCTGGCAACGGCTTTCTCCGTTAGTTCAGGGATGAAGCCGGCTGCAGCGGTTGCTGCGATTGCGGTTCCGGTTGCAAGTATCATGATTCAGACCGATATCTTAGCACGTTTTGCCAACACCTTCTTTGCACATCGGATTGATAAGATGGTTGACGAATATAACTACAAGGGTATCGAACGTTACTTCCTTGCCGGTGCACTTCCATGGGCACTGTCACGGATGATTCCGGTTGGTTTGGCGCTTTCCTTTGGTGGCGGCTTTGTTACCAACGTGGCACATGTCTTGAACACAAGTTGGAAATGGTTAGGCGACGGGCTCACAACTGCCGGCGCGGTTCTACCGGCTGTCGGGTTTGCGATCCTGCTCCACTACCTGCCAGTTAAGAAGCATTTTGCTTATCTGTTCCTTGGGTTCACCTTCACGATGCTTTTCACAACGCTGTTCGGCAGTGTCCAGATGCTGGGTACGGCGATGACTGAAGTTACCAAGAAATTCACGGCAAACTTCAATGGCCTGTCCATGTTAGCGATGGCATTCATTGCCTTTGCCTTTGCTGCGATTGCTTACCAGCAGTCAACAGCACTGCACGATAGCACTGGCGGCGGTAGCGGTGAAAGCGGTTCTGCACCGAAGAAGAATACCAATGAAGAGGGGGAAATCACCGATGATGAACTCTAATAAACCCACTTACAAATTAACGGATAAAGATTTCCGGCAGATTAATCGGCGTAGCTTGTTCGGCTTCCAGTTGGGTTGGAACTACGAACGAATGCAGGCATCAGGTTACTTGTACACGATCCTGCCACAACTGCGGAAGATTTATGGTGATGGCACACCTGAACTGAAGAAAATGATGAAGACGCACACCCAGTTCTTCAACACATCTAACTTCTTCAACACCATCATCACCGGGATTGATTTGTCAGTCGAAGAAAAAGAAGGTATCGCCGGCGAAGAAACCGTCGTTGGTATGAAAACCGGGTTAATGGGTTCCTTCGCTTCCATTGGGGATTCGATCTTCGCTGCTTTGATTCCTGCCATTTTCGGGGCCATTGCGGCTAACATGGCGCAAGAAGGTAACCCAGTTGGGGTGTTCATCTGGATCGCCGCCCAAGTTGCCATCATGGTCTTCCGGTGGAAACAGTTACGGATTGCGTATAACGAAGGGGTTTCCTTAGTTACCACTATGTCGCATCGTCTGGCTGCTCTGACCAACGCCGCAACGATCATGGGGGTCTTCATGGTTGGCGCGTTGGTTGCAACCATGATTAACGTTAAGTTCGCCTTTGCACCAAAGATTGGTAATGTGCCATTGGATTTCCAGAAGTATTCGGATATGATTATTCCTAAGCTGTTACCAGCTTTGATCGTGGGTGCCATCTACTGGCTGCTTGGCCGTAAGCACATGACCTCGACTCGGGCAATCTTCATCGTCTTGTTCGTATCCATTGCACTGTCCGCCTTGGGTGTCATTGCAAAAGGCTAATCAAGTACGTTAAAGTTTTAGTTGTAAGCATGAGCTGCTCCAGCCATATCTGATTGCAGGTATCATTAAACAGTCATGCGATTTTAAATCATCATGAACCGCGGTCGGTTGGACCGGCGCATGTTAAAGGAGTTTTACGAGATGAGCAAATTAGTTTTAATCAGTCATGGTCAGTTATGCGAGGAACTCAAAAAGAGTGCCGAAATGATCATGGGACCACAAGATGATATCGCGACAGTTGCGTTACTGCCGAACGAAGGACCGGAAGATTTTCAAGCCAAGTTCAAGGCCGCAATCGAAGGCGCCGATGATGTTACCGTGCTAGCCGATCTCAAAGGCGGCACCCCCAACAATGTTGCTGCCCGGGTGTTGGCAGAAGGCGGCAACTTCGACCTTTATGCCGGCATGAACCTGCCAATGGTCATCAGCTACTTGAATGCCCAGATGCTGGACATGAAGCCTGATCTGCTAGGTGACGGAAAAGCTGGCGTGGTTTATATCAACGATATCGTAAAGCACTAGTCAGTTTTGAATGACTGAGGAAAGCCTGTATCCGGTTGGATGCGGGCTTTTTTCATGGCTTATTTATCATAGTAAAAGTTCACGATGCCATGGGCGGCTACGAACTATTCGAATATGATCTTGCCCGCGAGTTGAATATTCATCCCCGAAAAGACGATAAAAAGTAGTGCACGATCAACACCCGCACACCGCAATGCAGAATTGGCGGTATGCGGGTGCTGTTTTTGCGAGTATGATGGACGAAATGACACGTTAGCGTTGTTCTTATTGGATACATCACATTTTTTTAAAAAATTTAAGGTAGAATGCTTTTGTAATCTTTTCAATAACAGTACAATGGAGAAAGTCACTTTTAAAATGAAAGCAGGTATCTGAATGGATGACAAACTAAAGATCATTGAATTGCTCAAGCACCAAGTGACAGCTAAAACGGCTGAATTAACGACCGAGAATATTCAGAAAACAACTCAAGACATTCAAGATTTGCTCAAAATCCTCAATGATGTCGCTGCAATCGATTTCGTTGCAACGCCGTCTGAGACACCTACTAAGCAAGAACCGGCAACAACTTCTGAAGAAGCAACCATTGAATCACCCGCTCCAAAACCGATTGTCACCACGCAAGTAGAAAAACACGAGCAGGTGCCGCAACAGCCTAAAGTCAGCAGCGAGCCTGAAGTGCCGTTGTTGTCAGAACACTGGCTGAATAATCACAAATCGTATATTGGCCGGTTCCATTTAGATTTGAATGGTGGCCATGTCGGTTCAATTAAAGTCTCTGAAAGTAAGCTACATAAAATGTCGAACCCACCGGAAAACGGCGACTGGGTGCGAGCAGATGAGTATAAAGATGGTGATTCAGTGAATTATAAAATGACGACACTGAAGCGCGATCCGTTGCCGACCGATATTGTGCGACTGAAGTTTCTACCTGCCGTCTTCCGCCAAGATGTGAAGCGTTGGTATATTGAATTTAAATCACCGGAACATGAAACCACACAACAATTGCTTTTGGGCGATTATGATGTGATGCTATTTAAGCTGAAGCCGGGCGACTACATCGACTATGCCTATCGCCGCGGTCAGGAAATTGATGGCAAAATCATTTGGCGTTACACGAATTCAGCCGCAGTTGCGACGCGCATGAAGCAAAAGTTTGCCAAAGCAACCGATACGGAGTCTAATCATGAAACGGCTGCGAGTCGTCAAACGCAATACAAAGCTACGGTCAATAAACCGGCCAAACGGAAGCAACGCGCACTGCAGCAGGTATTTGCCAACAAACAATTGTTGCTAGTTTGCATTGAAAACTCTGGCATGCCGCGTAAAGTTAAGCGCAACGTGGAAGAACGCGGCGGCAAGCTGATTTTATCGCCGCGCTCAGACTCCAACGCCATGTTAAAGAAAAAAGTGCAAAAAGCCGATGTGGTCATTGTGCCGACTGATTTTGTCGACCATGGCCAGATGTTTGCGGCTAAAGATGAGGCGAAACGCATCGGCAAGCCGATCTGGATGGCTAAGAACACCAATGAGCGCAACATGCTTCAATGGTACAAGCGCCATTTTCCTAATGAAGCTAAGGCGCCAGCGATGGATTATGAAGCTTAGCTAGCTTTACTTGCTGAATGATGGCGAGTGCTCAGCATCATTAATCATAAGTGTAAAAAATGGATCCTAGCGAGACGTAATTTAGTCTGCTAGGATCCATTTTTTGTCATTATTCTGTGTTTCGGGCAATTTTACAGGAGCCTTCTTCCATTGCTGGCCATTCAGCATAGGTAGCGATGATGCGATCCAGTGCCTCCTTGAGCAATGGGCGCGGCATGCCGATGTTGAGGCGGACAAAGCCTTCGCCATCAGCGACAAAATAGCTGCCGACAACGCAGGATAAATCAGCTGCGGTGAAGAACTGTTTCATGCTGGTCTCATCAGGGAAAAGCCGATGCGTGTCGATCCAAGCCAGGAAACCAGATTCGGCTGGCATCACCTTCATCTCGGGAATAGCGGTAAGACGAGTTTTTAAATAGTCAAAGTTGGCGGCGACATATGCGACCATCTCGTCTAACCATGCGTCGCAGTCTGTGTACGCGGCGATGAGCGCCGGAACGGCAAAACTGTTGGGTGAGGTGATTGAGTTGGCGCTGAATTGTTGGCTGAGCCGCGCCCGAATTGCGGGATCGGGAATAACCACATAGGATGTTTTCAAACCGCCTAAATTAAAGGCTTTGTTGGGTGATAAGCAGAGAATGCTTTGCGACTGAATAGCCGGATCTGCCTGCCAAATGCTGGTAAAGTTGACGCCGGGATAAACAATATCGCGGTGAATTTCATCGCTGACTAGTAAGACGTGATATTGCCGGCACAGCTCAGCGACTTTTGCCAATTCCGCTGCTGTCCAGACGCGTCCGGAGGGATTTTGGGGGCTGCAGAGAATGAACAGCTTGACGTCAGGGCGTTGCATTTTGGCCGCCATATCGGCGAAGTCAAAGAAGTAGCGGCCTTCCTTGATCGCCAGTGGACTGGTCACGAGCTGGCGGTGGTTGTTCTGGACCGCCTCGGCAAAAGGATCGTAGGCGGGGGTGTTGATTAAAACTGCCTCGCCGGGGGCCGTAAAGGCTTGAACAAGATAGTGCAGTGTCGGAACGGTGCCATAGCTCAGCTTGATCCAGTCTTTTTCAAGCTTCAGTCCGAATCGACGGGCATTCCAGGCGATGACGGCCGCGTAAAAAGCTTCAGGAACATAGGTATAGCTATAATCTGGCACTGCTGCCCGCACCACCATAGCCTGATGAATCGGCGGAGCGACCGGAAAGTCTAAATCAGCCAGATCCATGGGAATCGCATCAGGCGTTAGGCCGAATTTTTCAGCGAGCACCTGATCAGCCCACTTGCGCGCGTTGCCGGCTTTGCGGTCGAAAAGTGTGTCAAACTGGCTCATTTTCCATAACCTCCAGTTGAGTTAAATGGCGCGGCGTCTGATTCAAAACGCGGGCACCGGTTGCGGTGATCACAATATCATCTTCGATTCGCACCCCGCCAATGCCCGGCAGATAGGCGCCTGGTTCGACCGTCACAATCATGCCAGGCTGCAGGATCGTCTGGCTGCGCAGGTTGAGAATCGGCTGATCACCGCCTAGCCCCAGCCCGTGGCCGAGACCATGGGTGAAGCAGTCGCCATAACCAGCGGCGGTCAAAACGCCCCGCGCGATTGCGTCAACTTCACGGCCTTGCATCCCCGGCTTGATGGCGGCAATCGCGGTTTGCTGGGCGGTGAGCACAGCCTCGTGCACCGCGGCCAGTTCAGGAGTAGGCGAGCCGATGGCAAGCGTCCGCGTCATATCTGATTGGTAGTCATCGAAAACCACTCCGAAGTCAACCGTGACCAGTTCGTTTTCCTGTAGACGCCGAGCAGTCGGACGACCATGCGGAAACGCTCCCCGCGGGCCGCTGGCGACGATCGGGTCAAACGCCATCGCAGACGCCCCTGCTTCCAACGTGTAAAAATGTAGCCAAGCACTGAGGATTTGTTCACTGACCCCCGGCCGAATATGCGGGAGAAGTTGCGCGAAAATGGTGTCCGTGACCGAACAAGCAGCCGTTACCGCAGCGATTTCCGCTTCATCTTTGACCGCCCGTTGCCGCGCCACGAGATCATCGGCAAGGGTGGTGGCCAATTTCTGGGACGCTAATGCTTGATACTCCGCGATTGAAAAGCCGCTGCTGACCAGACCGATGCGCTGGCTACCTTGCGTTTTTAAACAGTCAATCAACTGGGGCAAATAACTGCCTTGAGGGACTTCGACATTCGTAAATCCTTGGGTATCGGCGGCTTCAGCACGGTAACGGCCGTCGTGAAGCTGCAGTGCCTGCGTTGGTGTGACGATCACGTACACACCACTGCCAGGTAATGCGCCGACATAGCGTTTGCTCGGCCGATCATGCAGCAGCAAAGCATCTAATACTTCGGTTTCCAGAGTCTTTTGTAACTTGGTTAAGTGGCTCATTCTTTTCCTCTCATTCCATACATGCCTTTGGAAAAAGGGTGCACATCAATCAGGCACCCTTAGCAACATCTATTTTCAGCAAATCCGGCTGATTAAAAGTCGAGATCCAATCCAGCCAAGGTATCTTCGTCTTCTTTTGAAAAGATTGACTTTTGGGCGGCTTTTTTTGCTTCATCGCGTAATTCAACGCGTTCCATCACCTTGAAGAATGGCCAGTAAAGTGCGACTGCCAAGACCAGTTGCAAGGCGTTGGCTAAAATCGTGCGGTAGTCGCCGTTGGTTAAGAAACCTTCCAGGAAAACGCCGACATAAGGTGGGTTGAAGATCGGTTTGGCAATCCAGCCCCAATGCATGAAGAACATCGGCAACGTGCCAATGATGGCCCCACCGAAAACGTGCGGAATGAACATAATCGGGTTCAGGATGATCGGTGCGCCGAAAAGAATCGGTTCGTTGATCCCGAATAAAGCCGGGAACAGGGAGATTTTACCGATTTTCCGATACCGTTTACTCTTGGACAACATGCAGGCAACCACGCAGCCGATCGAGATGCCGCAGCCGGTAAAACCGAAGAAGCTGGAAACCGCGCCGGCTGTGTAAAAATGGGGAATGGCTTCGCCGGCATTCATCGCGGCAATATTTTCGGCGATGAAGGTCACCATAATCGGACTGGTGATCGGTGAGAAAACCGATGAGTGGATACCGAAGAAAAAGACGGTACAGATCGCAAAGTTCAGGGCTAAGACGGCCCATGGATTGTCCATACTGCCGACCAGTGGCGCCAAGAAGCGGGTCAAAATGCTTGGCGGCAACTCGCCAGCGATGTTTAAGAATGCAAACCGACCGGCAATGAACGCGCCACCGGTAATGAGCGTGACCGGAATCAGCTCAAATGAACGAGATACGAAATCCGGCACTCCTTCAGGCATTTTGATTGTCAGATGGTGCGTTTTGCACCAGTGATACAGTTCCACCGTCAGCAAAGCGACCAACATCCCGGTGAACAGTCCGCGAGCGCCAAGGTTGGCGACATCTAATTGGCCGGCTTTGTTGAAGGTAGCGACCATCATCAAAAAGGCAAAGCCAGACAAGGTGACGCATCCGGGAATGTAGAGCTTGTAATGATTACCGAGGTTGTAGGCAATGGACAAACAGGCGTACAAGCCGATCATGCCAATAGACAGCTTGACCGGTAAATCAAACAGCGCGGCGTTACTAGTAATAAACTGCGAAACAGCATTCTTAGGTCCGAGCATATTTGGCAATGCCGGAATGATAGTGAAAATACTACCGAGAATGGTAAAAGGCGTCATCGCCACCATTCCAGCCTTAATCGCGCTTAAGTGGCGTTGATTATCCACCTTGTGCGCAATCGGCATGAAAAAACGATTCATAAACGCTTCGAATTTGTTAAACATCGCAGGTTTTACTCCTCTCGTGGTGTGAGCGTGAGCCGGCGCGTTCAGGAGCCGGAGTATAAGTGGCCTTGGGCGTGATGGTCGGGCTTTGACCATTGCGACCAAGGTCCTTATACGCAGGCTCCTGCGCCGGCGAACGCGTTATGGTGAGCGTGAGCCAGCCCGGAATTTGAACCGACAAACGCATGGTGCTAAACCATTAACCAGCGTGCTTCTTCTGGTATTTGGCATGCGTCACCAGCGCCAGCTTCATCACAGTCGCACCATCCATCTGACCGTAAACATCTTTGTCGATCACGGCATAAGGGATATGCCGCGGTTCGCAGATTTCGCTAATGTAACCGGTTTTGTGACCGATTTGCGGCCCGACCAAAACGATGTCATAGTTATCGATTTCGTCCTCCAGACCATCAACGGGAATGGCATTGAAGTGAAAATCAGCTTCATTCAGCTTGCGGCTGTCTTTCACAACCTTGGCCATATTTTGCATCAACATATTGGTGGAAAAGCCACCGGCACAACATAAAAGAATACGCATTTGGAAGTTCCTCCTATTTTTGAGTGTTGGGAATTGGCATAGCAATTTTTTTAACCGCGTCTGCTCACGCTCTGCTTTCAAAAATATCAATCATTGTCTCAATCAAGTCCCTCGCCAACTGGCTAGTCATGTAGTGGTCTTGGGCGTGGACCATGAGCAAGTTGACAGGTTCGGGTGTCTGATCAGGGTCAAATTCTCGACTGATCATGGCGGTTTGGGCGTTGTGAGCGGCGACATCAATTTCTTTAGACTCCGCCAGCAAATTGCGCGCGCGGTCAAAGTCGCGTGTTTTCACCGCTGCCAACGCCTCGAATGCTTTGGTTTTACTTTCGCCGGCGTTCGCAATGAGTTGCATGATTTCAAGTTCTTGGGTGGTTGCCATAAAACGCTCCTTTAAAATGCCAGCAGTGGTAACGCGGCTGGCAGGATTTTTTCATCAGGGATTAGGACGACTGGAAGCCGCCATCAATGGTGCTAAAAAGTGTGGGCAGCTTCGACCAGTTGCAACGACATTTGCTGGCACATGGCAGCATACAAGGCTACCATGTGATCAACATCGGTTGCTTGGGCGAGCGATTGGGCACAGTGGCCATAGCGGCACGGCAAAATAGTCACGACCGTCGGAATGCCAGCGCCGACTTTATGTGCCTCGCCGCCATCGGTACCACCGCCATTAAACATGTCCAGCTGCAACGGCAGGGAAGCCGCGGCTGCGGTCTCTTTGACGAATTGTTGCAGTTGCCGATTCGGCGCCAACGTGCGATCAAAGTGGGTGAAGATCGGTCCCTTACCGACTTGACGCTGATTCACTTCGCTGCGCTCGCGGGGATGCTGAAAAGTCGCGACATCCACAATGAAAGCCAGATCTGGCTGAATCAGTTGGGTGGCAGTTTTGGCACCGCGAATGCCGACTTCTTCACTGCTGGTCGCGGCAAAATGTAACGTGAATGGCAGCTCTTCATCGGCAAGCGCTGCCAAAAGCCGGGCACCGACATAACAACCGAGCCGATCGTCCAATGCTTTACCGCCAAAAACGCCTTCCGCGGCATATTCGCTGAATTCAGTCGCAAAGGTGACCATGTCGCCGATGTTAATGCCCAACGCGGATACTTCATCAGCCGAATTGGCACCGACATCGCACAACACTTGATCAAAGGCAGGCAGCGATTCATCGCGAATGACCATTCCCGGCAGCTTTTCTCCGGAAGCCGTCGTGACCCGAACGCTTTGCCAGTGGCTTGCGGCAGGTTTAACCCCGCCGACAACCATCAAGCGTAAGAGGCCTTCAGGTGCGATCGTCCGGACCATATAGCCGACCTCATCCATGTGGCCATAAATCATGATTGAAAACTGCGGTTTGGCAGCTCTTTTGGTAAAAATCAGACTACCAAGGCCATCCGTCTGGGCAGCAAAGCCATACGGTGCTAAATAATGGCGTAAAATGTTGCGCACTTCGCCTTCGTTGGACGCGATTGCGTCGGCATTGCTTAACGCTGCCATTAATTGTAAATCCATGTTGTTTCCGCTCCTTCCAGCGCTGTGCGCAAGATCTGGTGAAATGAGGAAAATTCGGTTTGCTGAACTAGTTTGTTGATGACGTCCGGCTTTTGCATTAAGGCCGCCAGTTGCATGGTTAACGTACGGTGCAAAGGAAGCTGATCCTGTTTCAAGGCGATCAGCCAGACAAGGTGCACCGGCCGGGTTGTGTTGGTGGCGCTGTTTGGCAAAAGAATGACGGCAACTGCATTTTTCTTGGCGTTGAATGACAAAGGATGCGGAATCGCGATGCCATTGTCATAGATGGTCGGCAGAAAATCTTCCCGCTGAAGCACCGAAGCCGCATAGTCTGCCTGCCCGCAATAATCGGCCATTGTCGCGGTGACGGTGGTCAGCAGGCCGCGATAATCAGTTGGTCTCGATTGCTGGAAAAATAGCGATGGAACCAACAAATCGGCCAGTGACGCTGTCGCATTGTGGCGAGAGGCGACCGATAATTCGTGAAGCAAATGCGCAAAGTCCAGATCCGAAGCGACTTCGTCAATCCGGATCACCGGACAGTCAAACGATTCGTTTAAGGCAGTTACCGTAAACAACAAGTCTGGTGATAGCTCGTGAATCGCGGCCAATTCGTTAAGTCCGAATGTCTGAATCATGGCTTCAGGAAAAATTCGCCGTAAGCGTAAGCACAAAAGCGTCGCAATCCCGCCGCCGGTACCGCACACGACCGCAATTCGGTAGCCGCCTCGGCTCCATTTTTCATGCGCCTGCTCTAGCGGTACCAACAGGTGGGTTGTGAGGTAGCCGATTTCGGTTTTGGGGACGTCAATTTGATATTCCTGGCTCAGCCACTGTGCGAATTGAACCGCCCAGTTAAACGCGATTGGGTAATCCCGCGCCAATGGTTCCAGATTCAGGCCCGCCAGACTTTGGTGCTCCTGCAGCCGGCCAATCAATGCCAAGACGTGGAAGTACATGAGTGATAGGAACTCCGGATGCGTGGCGAAGTTCGTTTCGTGGCGCTCATCTAATGCCGTGAAGTAAGCTTGAAGTTTAGCTTTCAGCCGATCATGATCCAGTCGGGTCGTCGGTTGTTTACGTTTTGCCGCAAAACTGACGATTAAAAATTCCCAGGCTTCCGTCCCCAAACGGATGTCGGTCACCACGTCTGCAAATGGTGCATCGTCAGGCGCAGATTGTGGTTGCTGACCTGTGACGGCCAACGACCAGCCGATTTCGCTAGCAAACTGGGCGGTTACCGGTGGATCCAGTCCTAGTGGCTGCACTTGTTGCGTCAGTGCTGAGTGGCGAGGCGGCACGCCATATTGTTGCAAGGCCAGAACCCGACTTTGCCAGTGGCAGCACACCCGCACCCCATAATGTGCTTTGCGTTCTAAGTTCAGCGGCGTGCCGACAAGTAACTTATCCAGCTCCCGTAAATCACGTTGCAACTGCTTAGGACTGATTTGCTGGGTTTCCGCCAGTGCGGCGACTGTGAGATATTGCGTCGTTGTCAGCAAGAGACGCAACAGCTCCGGAATTCTTTTGGCGGGCATCTGTGGTTGTGCTTGCTGCTTCATGGCGGCCAAATAATCCGCCAGAAGTTGCGAGTCTGTTACCTGGAGTTGATAACCGCGACCACGTTGAAAGCAAATCTGAAAACCGGTCGCATCACGATTCAGTAACCGTAAATCATTTTGCAATGTTCGCCGCGAAACCCCAATCGTCTCAGCCAAAGCCGCTGCGGACATCGCGCCGTTTGTCTGTAGTGCCTGAATAATCATGTGTTCACGCAAGTAAGTCCCCCCAATACGTAAGCGCTTTCAACGATAATGCTATTATGCCGGAAATAAGCGACTGCCAAAAGCCCCACTTTTGCGGATTGGCATGGCAAAAATGGCGGGGTTGTGGCAGTCGCTTAGAAAGTGAGCGAAAGGTTTGCTCAGTTGTAGACGCTCAGTGCTTTTTAGTTGATTTGTTCTTATAAACGTCATATGATTATTTTGACGTATATAAGGACAAAAAAGGGCGGACGAACATGAACGACATTAAAGGGCTTGACGCGCTGTTAAAAAAGTATCACACCTTTGTCAGTGGTACGGCACGCCGTTATGGCATTTCCTCATCAATGCTTAAAAATGCTGTCAATGTTGGTCGTATCTCGCGTGAAGAGCGTGGTGTTTACGTCCAAGATGGCTATACATGGGATGACTTTGCGGTTCTGTCCCAACGATACACTAAAGGCATCTTTGCGTTAGATACGGCCTTATTTTTGCATGGCCTAACCGATCAGCTCCCTGACCGATTTATCATGGCTTTTCCGCATGGATACCGGAATCCTCGTTTAGCGGAACATGGGGTTGTGCCAATTTATTATGTCTCTGACCGGTATTTTCCGGGGATTACAACCGTCGAAACCCCCAACATGGGAATTGTGCCAGTTTACTCGGTAGAAAGAACGATTCTTGAATTTTGGGAGCGTGCAGATGTCGCGCCATATATCCGCAAAGAAGCCATTAATAATTATATGTATGAATACGGCAACAGCGTTGAGTCGTATCGTAAACTCAAGGAACTTAAGGAACAACTATATCCCAGGAGTGATATTTTTAAGTTGATGGAGGTTCTTAACTGATGGACCCATACGCAAATCTGTCCCCTCAGAAGATTGCCAATACATTGGGTGAGCATGTTAAGTCAAGCTTAATCTGATGAAACTGTGCTAGATTATTGGACTTTATTGAAAATTAGATTGGATTGAATCAAAAGCGTTATTTCCAAAGTAAAGACGACCAGCTTCTCACAGAACTGCATGTGCTTGCAGTCCGAGGAAAGTTGGTCGTCTTCGTTTCGATTAAAACATACGATTTTAGGACAGAAACCAGCGTCGCCAGCCGCAAAATCATCGCGAGGGTCATGCTGCATGGCTCTTTAAGCCACCGTCCCATCAGCGTTTAACTGCGCCATTTGAATCAACGTCTCGGCAATTTTACCCATGGCCTCTGTGGAGACAACCTCATAGGGACCGTGGAAATTGATACCGCCGTTGAACAGGTTGGGTGTCGGAATACCTTGATAAGTAATTTTTGAGCCGTCTGTCCCACCGCGGAACGGAACGGTTTTAGGGATGAGTCCGGCCGCCTTGATCCCAGCTTCAGCTAAGCGGAGCGGGTAAGGGTCCTTGTTGATGATGTCGGCCATGTTGTAATACTGGTCGTACATCGTCACTTTGAGGCGTGGTTGCTCAAACTGGGCATTAAGTTCGTCCACGACCTTGTTGAAGTATGCTTTGCGAGCCTCGAACTGTTGGTGATCGAAGTCGCGAATAATGTAAGTCAGTTGGGCTTCGCTGATTTCGCCATGGAACTTCAAGAGCAAGAAGTAGCCTTCGTGACCGGCACTGAATTCCGGACGGTCAAAAGCGGGCAAGGCAGCATCGAGCTGGCGGCCAAGCGTGTTGGCGTTCACCATCAGTCCCTTGGCTTCCCCGGGATGAACCGAGGTACCTTCAATTGTCACCGTGGCTTGCGCAGCGTTGAAGGTTTCGTATTCGATTTGCCCGGGATCGCCGTTATCCAGCGTGTAGGCAAAATCAGTCGCAAAACCCTTGGCGTCAAATTTATCGGCACCGACACCGATCTCCTCGTCCGGTCCAAAACCAAACTTGATGAGGCCATGTTTAATTTCCGGATGAGCCAGCAAATACCGCGCCGTCGCAACCGCACCGGCGATGCCAGCTTTGTCATCAACGCCTAACAAAGTTGTGCCATCGCTGGTAATAAGCGTTTGACCAAAATACTGTTTCAACGCTGGAAACTGCTCAACGGTCAACCGCAACCCATTAGCAAATTCAATCGGGCTGCCATCGTAGTGCGGATGGACTTGAGGCTGCACGTTTTCGGCATTGTAATCCGCCGTGTCCAAATGAGCGATGATGCCAAAACTTTTGACCGGCTTGTCGGTGTTAGCCGGCAATGTGGCCGTTACGAAACCGTTTTTTGCATTTAAGCCGACATCCTGTAGCCCTAAGTGTTGCAACTGCTGGACCAGTAACTTGGCCAATTCTGTTTGGCCCGGCGTCGAGGGGGTCGTGTCGCGTCCCGGATAAGAGCGGGTGTTAATTTTTGCATAACGGATAAAGTCTGCCTGTATTTGCGCTAAATCAAGGTCAATCGTCAATGAGAATCCCTGCCTTTTCGATGAGAAAAATATTAACATTGCATTGCAATCAGTTTGAATCTGGCTTAGTATTTTGTCAATAGCGCAATTTGAGAATTACTTGGAGGGATACATATGTTTAGGTCAAAAAAATGGCTTTTGGCGTTGCCATCTGCCGCACTCGTCCTTTTGGCCGCCGGTTGCTCATCAAGCAGCAGTGGTCAAAGTGGGCAATCAAGTACCAATCAAACGCTCAATTGGTCAGAAACATCTGCAATTGTGACGAATGATCCTTCACAATCAACGGATACCGTTTCTTTTCAGGTCCTGAACAACACGCAGGAAGGAATTTACCGGTTAACCGACAAAGGGCAAAAGCCACAGTTGGCACTGGCTAAAAAGGTCACGACCAGTAAAGATGGCATGACTTACCACGTCACCTTGCGCAATGCCAAATGGAGCAATGGCGATCCAATTAGGGCGCAGGACTTCGTGTATAGTTGGCAACGCACCGTGGATCCTAAGACCAAAGCCACCGACGCATTCTACTTTGCACCAGTGAAAAATGCCACGGCCATCACCAAAGGCACTAAGCCGGCATCCGATCTTGGCATCAAAGCCACCGATAGCCACCATTTGACCATCACGCTGGAAAATCCGACCGCTTACTTCAAGAAGCTGTTGGCGTTCCCGCTGTATTATCCGCAGAATCAAAAAGTGGTTGAAAAATATGGAAAAAAGTATGGCACTTCGGCAACCACACAGGTTTACAGTGGTCCGTTCAAGTTGACGAAGTGGAATGGTACCGGTGATAGCTGGACACTTGCCAAAAATCCGCAGTACTGGGATAAGAAGCACGTTAAACTGGCTAAGGTTAACGAAACGGTCATCAAGGATGTCCAAACCGGGATGAACCTTTATCAAACCAAGAAGTTGGATTCAATCGTGTTGACCGGCGAGCAGGCCGCCGCCCATCTTAATGACAAAGATGCGATTAAGCGATTGTCTTCCAATATGACCCGGGTCGATCTGAATCAAAAACAGGTTCCTGCGTTCAAGAACCTTAAAGTGCGCCAAGCCTTTTCCATGATGATTAACCGCACTGCGCTGACCAAGAATGTTTTGAAAGATGGCTCTAAACCAGCGCTGGGCTTCATTCCAGTCGGTCTGCATACCAATCAAAAAACTGGCGCGGACTTTGCCAAGACAACGCAGGTGAAAAGTGCGGTGGCATATGACAAAACCAAGGCCAAGAAGTTGTTTGAAGAAGGCATGAAAGAATCGGGCCAGAGTCAGTTGAACTTAACGCTGCTAGCCGATGATACAGATGTTTCCAAGCAGGTTGCCGAATATCTGCAAGGTGCGTTTGAAAACCTGCCGCATGTCAAAGTCACGATCAAGAGCATTCCGAAGGCGCAGCGACTGCAAGCCATGAACGCCGGCAACTACGACATGGTGGTGACAGGGTGGCAGTCGATTTTTGCTGACGCCTACAACTTCTTGGACGTCTGGATCAGCGACTCCAGTTACAATTCATCAGGCTACAAAGATACCAAGTTGGATCAGCTGCTAAGCGAAACCGAAACCAAGTACGGCAACGATCCGCAAAAGCGCTGGACCATGTTGCAAGACGCCGAAAAGATCTTGATGAAGGATCAAGGCACTTTGCCGCTATATCAAGCTGATAACCTGCAGTTGTTACGGTCAAACGTGAAGGGATTGTCGTTCAATCCTAACGGGACACCGTATGACTTCAAGACGGCTTATCTGAAGTGATCATTAAGTGAAAATAAACAGCCCATCATCTTGCACATAGAAACTGTGCGGCATGATGGGCTGTTTGTATGCTATGAAACCAGCAGCTGCATTCTTCGAAAGAAGGTAATGACTTTGGTTTTAGAACCTTAGTACGTCACAATCCTAAAGAAAGGAGTAGTTTCTTAGTTGTGAAAGATGCACTTGACTGAATGTTTCAGTTTGGCAGTTTTATTCTTGCCCTGCTGGCATTAGTCATTGTGCTAATTGACCGGAATAACCCAAAATAGCCGTCTCGCCCAGGTAGCGAATTGGCGGCTATTTTGTAGTCTAAAATGAGCTGCTGTTAAATAGCATTTTAAAGGAGCTGGTGTTGACGCACCGAACTCTTTTGTATGGATATAATAGCATGCGGTTAAAGAATCATCAATAGTGATATGACGTTCCTGAAGCCGCTTAACAAACGTTTAATAATAACTAATGCTATTCTAAAAAGCGGTTTCTATTCTAATCAGCCTCATGTTACGATAAATTCAGAATGCTACGCGACGGCAGCTACGAACTTCGAAAGAGGGTGATAGCTATGGTTTTAGGACTGTAGTGCATCGCAAATCTGTAGAAAGGAGTAGCATTTTTGTCCGTAAAGGATGCACTTGAGCTGATGCTCCAGTTTGGCAGTTTCATTCTTGCCCTACTGGCATTAGTCATCGTGCTAACCGAACGGGACCGCAAAAAATAGCCGTCACGCCTGGCAAGCGAATTGACGACTATTTTTTGCTAGTCTAATATGAGCTGCCGTTAAATGGCATTCCAAGGGGCTTGGTGTTCACGCACCGAGCCCTTTGTACGCTTTTATTATATCATGCAGATTCCAAATGCGCTACAGCAGGGTTTTAAACTTTTACAAGTATTCGACAAGAATTAAATAATAACAATTAGTATTTTAAAAAGCATTAACAACGTCAACTAAGCACATGTTACAATAAATTCAGGATGCTACGCGACGGCAGCTACACCATCTGAAAGAGGGTGATCACTATGGTTTTAGAACTATAGTACCTCACAATCCTGAAGAAAGGAGTAGACTTGTGCCAGTCAAAGACGCACTTGACTTGATGCTTCAGTTCGGCAGTTTCATTCTTGCCTTACTGGCGTTGGTCATTGTGCTAATTGACAGGAATAACACAAAATAGCCGTCACGCCTCGGTAGCGAATTGACGGCTATTTTGTAGCTTTAAACGAGCTGCTGTTAAATAGCATTCCAGAGAGCTTGGTGTTCCCGCACCAAGCTCTTTGTACGTCTTTATTATATCATGTAGATTGCTGATCTGCCATATCGGTACTCTGAAAAATGAACCCTGAATTGTCAAATTAAGTGCAACAGTGAAGACCAAAGAGAAAGAAGTAGTTTTATTCTTGCCTTGGTAGCATTAGTCATTGTGCTGATTGACCGTAATAACACAAAATAGCCGTCACGCCTAGCTAGCGAATTAACGGCTATTTTGTAGTCTTAAATGAGCTGCTGTTAAATAGCATTCCAAGGGGTTTGGTGCTAGCACACCAGGTCCTCTGGACGTTTTTATTATATCATGCAGATTTCGAATCTGCTACGGCAACGTTTTTAAAAGCAATATTGGGCCATCTAAAATCAGTTTGTCCGTTTGGCAATCTGCGGACATCAAAGACTTTGGTAATTAGCTAGTAAGACCAGCGTATAGGCGACCACTGTATCTGAGCAAACTTTGGTCGTTGCACCGTTAAGGCGATTCGATTCCTTTGGTGTGAGTTTAGGCGCTTTGGGCAAGCAGGAAGGCACCAATCGCACCGGCATTATCCGCCAGATTGATCGGGACGATGTAGCTGTCAAGCGGCGGGACGGTTACATAATTGTTCAACAACCGGTTAAACTGATCACGGATTTTAGGGAAAAGTTGTTGCTGGTGCATGACCCCGCCACCGAAGACAATCTTCTCTGGGGCAACGGTCAGGGTCAGGTCGACACATGCCTGGGCGAGGTAGTAAGCCTCTAAATCCCAGGCCGGATGATCGGCCGGCAGATCCTTGGCGGGTTTGCCCCAGTGTTTCTGGAGCGCCGGTCCGCTGGTCATACCTTCCAGACAGTCGCCGTGAAATGGGCAATTACCAGCAAATGTGTCGTCTGGGTGGCGGCGCAGGATGATGTGTCCCGCCTCAGGATGGCTGTAGCCCTGCAGCAGCTGACCGTTTTGCACGATGCCAGCACCAACACCAGTACCAACAGTCCAATAGACGAGGTCGTTCAAGCCTTTGCCAGCGCCGGCCTTGAGTTCGCCATATGCTGCGGCGTTGACATCGGTGGTGAAAGCAAACTTGGTGTCAGGAAAATGTTTCTGTAAGGTACCAAGAATGTCAAAAAACTGCCATCCGGCTTTAGGGGTCTTGGTAATGTAACCGTATTGATCCGACTTACGGTTGACGTCAATTGGGCCAAATGAAGCAAGACCGATCCGGTCCGCGGAGTGTGTCTTGAAATAACCGATCACTTGGGCGATGGTCTCGTCCGGCGTTGTCGTCGGAAAAGTTTCCTGGTCGATGATGTCGATACCGTTTTCTGAGATGGCACACACAAACTTTGTGCCGCCAGCTTCGATTGCTCCGAGCATGAGAGTGGAACTCCTTTCAACGATGGTACAAAGATGGTTGTTTTGGGGCCGAGTCTTTGAGGCGTGCTTTAACGGTGAATGGCTAAACTTCAAAGAATGGGTGAAAAGTGAATCGACTGGGTAGTTGACGTTACAGGTCAGTTGCCACGGCGTTGTCACTGTTGCGTGCGGTCAGCGCAACGAGGTGGTCACCGGGCTTGACCGTTGGCGTCGTGACTGGTTCAACGCTGGCATAGTCATTCGTGTTGGTGATAACAACCATGACGGTGGTGTCATAGCCGGCATTGGCAATGGCTTGGTAATCGAAGGTTCCCAGCAGGTCGCCAGTGTTCACATGGTCGCCTTGGCTGACCTTGCTGGTGAAATACTGGCCTTTGAGGTCGACGGTATCGATGCCAAGGTGGATGAGCACCTCAGCACCGTCATCAGCCTTAATGCCATAAGCGTGGTGAGTCGGATAGGCGACGGTTACCGTGCCGGTGACTGGTGAATGGACCTCATCGCTAGCGGGTTTAATGGCGATCCCTTTGCCCATGATCTCAGCTGAAAAGACCTTGTCGTTAACCTGAGTGATTGGTTCGGTGGTGCCGGCGACTGGGGCGGCAATGACAGTATCTGCTTGTGTTTCTTCACCGGTGGTCGGATCTACGGGTGCTTCTTCGGGTTCATTTTTCAAAACGCGTTTGGCAACGATGAAAGTCATGACGAAGGAGGTCACCAAACTAATGACTGCGGCTAGTAGAAAGGCCACAATAGATTTCGGTGCGATCGAGATGAAGCCAAGAACACCGGCGCTGCCCATCGCCCAGGCAAGGACGTGGAAGAGGCCGAGAATAGCGCTGGCAATACCGGAAGCGATCGCGGCACAGTAGAATGGGAAGCGCAGTTTCAAGTTGACCCCGAATATTGCCGGTTCGGTGATTCCGAGCAAGGCGGAGATGCTGGAGCTTGAAGCCAAAGCGCGCTGCTTGCTATCCTTAGATGCGAAGAACACAGCAGCCGCTGCACCGCCTTGCGCGATGTTAGCCATTGATGCGACTGGAAAAATGAAGGAACCACCAGTCGTTGCCTTGGCAGCAATGAGCGTGGTTTCAATCGCCGGGAAGGTTTGATGCAGCCCGGTGACGACAATTGCAGAGTAGAAGACCCCGAATATTGCCATGCCAAACCAACCAGTCGCATTATACAAGCCAACCAGACCATTCGTCAGAAAATCAGAAACGGCTCGCAGTACGGGACCGACGACCACAAAGGTCAGAAAACCGGTGACGATGATCGACAGCAGCGGTGTAAAGGTGAAGTCGACCGCACCCTTGAGGTGTTTGTGCAGGAACTTCTCGATCGTCGCCAGCAAAAATGCGACCCCGAGGACGGGCAGAACCTGACCTTGATAGCCAGCTTGAGCCACATGTAACCCGAAGATGTTCCAATAGGTCATTTTCCCAGCGGCAGTGACGGCGGCCACTTGGTAACCGTTAACCAAGGTCGGCAGAACCATGATCATCCCAATGGTGGCGCCAAGGTACTGGTTGCCGCCAAAACGCTTGGTTGCTGAGAAGCCCAGTAGGATTGGCAGGAAGGTGAATGGGGCGCTGGCCATAGTGTTAACCATGTCAGCCAGTCCCTTCAGATTCGGCACCGCCTGTACGACTGACCGACTCATGAACAAACCCGGTGAGCTCAAAACGTTGTATAACGCCATCAGCAGCCCGCCGGCGACCAATGCCGGCACGATTGGGATGAAGATATCCGATAGCATCTTTAGGAAACTGGTGAAGGGATTCGGTTTGCCGGCAGTGGCTGCGATCTTTTTGATATCGTCCGTGGTGGCTTCCTTTAGGCCGGTAATGCCAATCAAGGCGTCATAAACCTTATCGACATCGCCGGGACCGATGATGATCTGAAACTGGCCGCCAGTCTCGAACGTGCCTTTTACGTCGGGATCATCGTCCAGCGCCTTCTGGTTGATCGCCTTGCTGTCTTTAAGAACAAGGCGCAGCCGGGTCGCACAATGGGCAGCGGCCTGGATGTTATCCTTGCCAATATCTTGCAAGATCCGTTTGGCAACGTCAGCATGTTTCATAAAAGGTCCTCCTCAGGAAAGCGGTTAATGGGCTAAAAAATAATATCGGTTTTGCGACGGTTAAAATATAAAGCGCTTTCGACAAATTGTCAAGCGTTTGACAATTTAATTCTTTATTGTTGAGAGACTTCATTAGGCTTAGCGTTTTAAAAATGTTTTTCGATTGACAATCAACCGCTTTCAGTTATGATAAAGCTAATCGTGACAAACAGATTGGGGCGCAATGACACCGCACAAGGGTGGCAGAAAAATGCACCGACCAGATGGAACACAGCGACGCGTTATCGCCTCAGCCCAAGCTGCGATCACCAACGCCGATGCCGTCAGTATGTGTCAAGCGTGGAATCTAAAAAGGGGTAATACCAAACTATGACCGTTAAACTTGAAGATGTCGCCAAATTGGCTGGAGTGTCGCCGACCACGGTTTCCCGCGTGATCAATAATTACGGTGCCATCAGTGATAAAACGAAAAAGGCGGTTCATGCCGCCATGAATCAGCTGAATTATCGGCCGAATACTTTGGCTCGCTCGCTACAGGGCAAGTCACCGCATCTCATTGGATTGATCTTCTACGACGTCAGTCACCCATTCTTCGGTGAGCTGGTCTCCCGACTCGAGAATCTGCTGTTCGAGCGCGGGTATAAGGCAATCTTATGCAACAGCGCCAATGATCCGGAAAAGGAGCGCGAGTACCTGCGCCTGCTGGCAGCCAATCAGGTCGACGGTATCATTGCCGGAGCGCACAATGAAAATATTCCGGAATATAAAGCGTACCGGCTACCGATCGTCAGCTTTGATCGCAATCTGGCTCCGACCATTCCGATCGTCAGTTCCGACAATGCCCAGGGTGGGCGCTTGGCCGCATCGGTCTTGTCAGCCAATGGCGTGCAAGCCCCGCTAATCATCACCGGTAAGGAATTGCCGAATTCACCGACAAATGCTCGGTCACAAGGTTTTCACGATTACTTTGCTGCCCATGGAATCGAACCCGCGACCGTGGCGATCCCGTTTGAGACTGCCGCGGCCATTCGCCGCACGGAGATTCAGCACTTATTGGCCGGTGGGCAGTATGACGGAATTTTCTGCACCGATGATCTGACCGCCATGCAGATCCATCAGCTGGCCTTGGCTATGGGCATCCGCGTTCCGGATGACCTAAAACTGATCGGCTATGACGGCACTCGCTTCATTCAAAATTATTACCCAGCGCTGACAACGATTGTTCAACCGTTGGACGACATCTCAAAACTGCTAGTCGACCTGTTACTGACAAGGATCAACGATCACAAGGCTGACCTAGACCCGAATTATTTGCTGCCAGTGAGCCTGCATCAAGGCATAACGGCGTAAAGTGCACCATCACTGGGTTCGGTATTTTTTGTTACCAAGCAGGCTTGACCAAGAAGTTGGCGCTATTCATCAGTTCTTTCCTGTAGCGCTTCCAAATAAAAAGTGATATACTGCCGTTACAATCGAATAGAAACATTTGGGGTGCTGTAAAAGCTGAGATGATACCCATGGAACCTGATGCAGTTAGTACTGTCGCAGGGAAATGTCGTTAAGATCAATCGTTTTTTGATGATTATTTGTGATTTCATGGACCCCGCCGATGATTTGGTGACGGGTCCTTTTTGGTTGAGCGCGAACAGGAGCGCTTAGAAATCGGAGTGTAAGTGGCCTTGAAGTCCAAATGGCTGGACTTTGGCCATTTGGGCTTCAAGGTCCTTACACGTAGATTTCTGCGACTGTGAGCGCGTTATAGAACGCGGCAGTCAGACTCCGCATGTGCCCAAAATAGAACAAATTCCCCGCGTAAAAATCGCACCATTGCGTCTGGGCTTTGGCCATTTAGGCTTGAGGTCCTTACACGCAGACTTCTACACTGGCGATCGCGTTATGGTGAGCCACCGCGCTTTTTGACTTGGCGGGTGAGCCAACATGAGACACAAGTAAGCTTCGAAATGATGGATTGATCATGCCTGGCCCCCGTTTGTCTTTATTTGAAGAAATGGGGGTTATTTTTATGGACAAATGGTCGTTGCGCGATGTTGTCTTACTGGCATTTCTGGCCTTTCTGTTTGGCGGCGTCTTTATGGGTGCCGATGCGATTTACGCGTTGTTGGCAGCGGCATTGACGCCAATCGGTTATGCGCCGTTTGCCAACGAAATTCTGTTTGGTATGTGGGTAATGGCAGCACCGATGACCGCCATGTTGCTGAAAAAGAAAGGCAGTTCGATTTTAGGTGAATGTTTGGCGGCGCTGGCGGAGATGCTCTATGGATCCTACTTTGGCCCGGCTGTCTTGCTGTCCGGTTTTGTTCAAGGCTTGGGTAGTGAGGCGGGATTCATTGTGACCCGTTATCGGCGCTATGACACAGTGAGTCTGCTTTTGGCCGCAGTTGGGACGACGGTTTTCAGTTTTGCCTATGAGTACTTCAAGCTGGGTTACGGCGCATACAGTCTGGGTATGATTCTGGCTCTGGTGACGGTGCGCTTGCTGTCGGTTATTTTCTTCGGCGTTGTTTTGGTTCAACTGGTGATGAAACTTTATGACCAAGCCGCTGGTGCCAAGCGACTGGCTGGCAGGTCGTAAATGATGGGAATTGAACTCAAAAAATTGCGATTTCAGCGGGATGGGCCATTGTTTGATGGCCTTGATTTCGAATTTGCAACGGGCGCGATGACTGTGTTGACCGGTGACAGTGGCAGTGGAAAGTCGACCTTACTCAACTTGATTGCCGGATTTGCGCCACTGGCTTATGAAGGCACGATCTTGGTGGATGGGCAGGATAATCGCAACGCGTCTATGCAAACGAAAGCAAGCCGTGTGGGGATGTTGTTTCAGAATCCTGATCAGCAATTTACCATGCGAACCTTACGCGGTGAACTTAATTTCGCTTTGGAAAATCTCGACTTGCCGGCTGATGTGATGGCGAAACAAATCCGGCAGGCGGTCGCACTGGGCGAAACAGATGACTTTTTGGATCGGGACTTACAGACACTTTCCGGTGGCGAAAAGCAGCGTGCGGCCTTAACGGTTTTGCTGGCGATGGATGCGCCGGTTTTGTTGTTAGATGAGCCGTTTGCCAGCATTGATCCGGCTAGTCGGCAGCAACTCATCACCAAGCTGGGTAAATTACGCGATGCGGGGAAAACAATTGTGATTGCTGATCACGACTTGAGCGATTATGCCGGCGTTGCCGATGAGCTTGTGTCGTTGGAAAAGGGACAGCTGACCCGCTTGCCATTAGCAACACTCACCACAATCCCGACTCATTTTCATTTAACGAAAACCGATGCAGCCACGACTCCTTTACTTCACCTTGATCAGGTGGTTTGTGCCCAGAATCGCCGGGTGTTGATCCATGCGGCTGAATGGCATTTTAATACCGGCATCACGACCCTGACTGGCGCTAATGGCAGCGGTAAGTCGACGTTGTTGCGGGCCATGGTGCAACTGCATCCTTATCAAGGTCGCATGTTTCTCGGTGAACGGCGCTTGCGGCGCAGACAGCGATTGTTCCAGACGATGACGCTGGCGGTGCAAGATGCCACGAAGCAATTTGTGACGCTGACGCCTGCGGATGAATTAAAGTTCGGTGCTCCGCTCACGGCGGAAGTTCGCGAACGCCAACAAGCGGCGCTCGACTATCTGGGATTGACGGAGAAGCAATCCGGCAGCCTGTATCACTTGAGCGACGGGCAAAAGAAAATGATTCAATTGATTGCCATGTTGAGCTTGGACCGGGCCTTTTTACTGTTAGACGAGCCGTTCAGCGGATTGGACGAGCGCGCGTGTGCATTTTTCACCGCGTGGATTAAGGAAAAAGCAGCTGAGGAAGCCTTCTTGATTGTGACCCATCGGCTTGCTCCGTTGGCAGGCGTGAGTCAACAGCATGTTCAACTGGCTGATCAACACTTGGCGGTTCTTGGGGAGTGAAGTGATGTTACCAAAGAAGACGAATGCGCTGAATCTGAGTTTGCTGATACTGCTTTTGACGCTTGAAATATCGTTTAGTCATTCGGTGAAACTTGACTTGGCGCTGATTGGCTTAGCTACTGGCTTTCTGCTGTGGCGACGCGCATTTAAAAGTCTGGTTGTTTTAGCGTTGCTCCCAATGATACCGGCGGCGAGCACATACTGGGCGATCACCTTACACGGTACGGATACGTCCTACGCGTTGTTACTGTTTGTGCGGACTTATGCTTTCACCGCGCTGGGGTTGGTGTTTCTGATCGGTGTCGATCTAGAGGCGTTGCTGCTGTGGCTGGAACAACATAAGCTGTCGCCTAATTTTGTCTACGGCTTGCTGGTTGTCATTCATGCCTTGCCGCAAATCATGCATGAGGTTGCGGCGATTCGTGAAGCCAGTCTATTGCGCGGGCAAAAGCTGCATCCGTGGTCACCCATGATTTACGTCAAGGTGATTTTTGTCGCCATGTTGTGGCAAGACCAGTACGTCAAAGCCATGTATGCCCATGGTTATACCGAAGGCGCCAAACGAAATGTGCGCCGCGCGATCATTAGTTCACGCCGCGGCTTGGTGGCGGCAGCGGCACTGTTTCTGCTGTTGAATGTCTTGGTTCGATAGCTGTTGTTATGCTCATGAGGTGAAAAGCCCGCGATACGGACAAGAACATTGATTAACGAGAGGATGAAAAATGAAATTTTCAGAAATTGCACGGCAACAGGTCGTGCCTTATTGGGAAGGGAGTCTGTCGCATCCGTTTCTGACTGAGTTACAGGATGGGACGCTTGATCCGACGATTTTTCGGTTTTACCTGATTCAGGATGCGTATTATTTGAAACACTTTAGCCATTTGTACGCATTGATTGCGGAGCAGGCTCAAGAACCTGAATTGAAAACATACGCGGAGCAGTCTGCTGCCGGCTTGGCAGCAGGCGAGTTGGCAGTGCGGCAGGATTTTTTTGAAACCTTGGCGATTACTGATGACGAAGTGGCGGCGACGGCGATTGCCCCGACCGCGTATCATTACGTTTCGCACATGTACCGCCAGTTAGTCGAAGGCACGCCGCATGTTGCGATTGCGGGGATGCTGCCGTGTCCATGGCTTTATCAGGAAGTCGGGCAATATTTGGCGCAGCGCCAGTCACCAGTCCCGATTTACCAGCGCTGGATCGAAACCTATAGCAGCGATGAAAATGCTGATGACCAGCAGGCAGCAGTCGCACTGGTTGATCGGCTTTACGAGCACAGCACACCAGCCGAACAACAACAGATGATTGCCGCTTTTAAGATCAGTTCACAGATGGAATACAGTTTTTGGGAGATGGCCTATCGCTTGGAAGCATGGCCAAAAGGGAGGATCGCCGATGGGGCAAAACCGCGTTAAACGGCTGGCCATGTTAGCCATGATGATTGCATTGGATGTTGTGTTGTCGCCGTTGTTTCGGATTGAAGGGATGGCACCGATGTCAAGCGTGGTCAACGTGGTCGCTGCCGTTGTGATGGGACCGCTATACGCCACGGTGATGGCCTTTGCCTGCGCCATTTTACGGATGACGCTGCTAGGAATTCCGCCACTGGCCTTAACCGGTGCGGTTTTCGGGGCATTCTTAGCCGGCATTGGTTACCGCTTCGGCCGGAAAAAATGGTGGGCCGCTGCTGGCGAGATTCTGGGCACCGGTTTGATCGGTTCGCTGCTGTCGTATCCGGTGATGGTTTGGTTCACCGGCAGCAGTCAGTCCCTTTACTGGTTTGTATACACGCCACGGTTCTTCGGCGGATCCATTTCCGGATCGCTCATTGCGTTATTTGTCTTATATGAACTAGACCGCAACGGCTTTATGAACCGGTTGCAAAAAATTTTTTGAGCGTGAGCCGGCGCGCTTAGGAGTCGGAGTGTAAGTGGCCTTGGGCGTGATGGCGCTCTTTGCCATTGCGCCCAAGGTCCTTACACGCAGACTCCTGCGCCGGCGAACGCGTTATGGTGGAGCGTGAGCCGGCGCGAGTGAGCGCATTATCGTCAACCAAAATAGGAGGAGCAAAACCCATGACACAATCAATTACCGAAGTATTCGCAGATGCATTTAAAACCACTTTTCCCTTAAAGTCGTCGCCACTGGTAGACTGCATCACCAATCCCGTGACGATCGAATCGATGGCCAACGCGCTGTTGTATATCGATGCCAAGCCGGTGATGGCTGATCTTCCGGAAGAGTTTCCGGAACTTTTCACCCAAATCGATGCGTTATTGCTGAATTTAGGCCACATTTCCCCTGAACGCAAAGATAGTCTGTTGGCGGCGGGACGTTATGCCGCAGAAACGCATAAGCCGGCTGTGGTGGATCTTGTCGGGGTGGCAGCGACGCAATTGCGCTACGACATCGGCCAGCAGCTATTGCAAAATCACCCGAATGTGATCAAAGGCAACATTTCCGAAGTGCGCCGTTTTGCCGGTTTGAAAAGTACCGGCCGCGGCGTTGATGGCAGTCAGCTGGATCAAAGTGTGACGGCGCTTGCCGAATTAACGAAGGCCTTGCAGGAACTGACCGAGCGATTCCCGAACACGACATTTTTGGCAACGGGGGAGACGGATTTAGTTGTCAGTGCGAAAGGTCAATGGCGCTTGGAAAATGGGGTGCCGCAACTGGATCGGTTTACCGGTACCGGCGATATTGTCGGTGCGTTGACTGCAGCCTTGCTGGGCATCGGCCTGTCGAACGATGAGGCGGTTGTTTTAACCGTTAGCTATTTCAACTGCTGCGCTGAGGTGGCCGCGGCCCAAAATACGGCAGGCGGCATCGCTTCGTTCAGGGAAAAGACGTTGGATCAATTGTCGTTGTTGGCTGATCAAGCGGATTGGGTAAAAATGGTGAAAGGAGAAGCACTATGAAACCAGAAGACCTCAAACTTTATTTAGTGACACACCGCTATGATGAGTCGCAGGCAGCGTTTTTAGCCAAGATTACCGCGGCGTGTGAAAATGGCGTTACCATGGTTCAGCTGCGGGAGAAGCAGTTGAAAACCCGTGATTATTACGCGTTGGCCGAGAAAGTTAAGACGATCACTGACCACTACCACATTCCGCTGATGATTGATGATCGCGTGGACATTGCCTTGGCGGTTGATGCAGCAGGGGTACACATTGGCGATGACGAATTGCCGGTGGCAGTGACCCGCAAGCTGATCGGACCGGATAAAATTCTGGGAGTTTCGACCAAGACGCTGGCCACGGCCACGGCTGCTGCGGCGGCAGGCGCGGATTATCTCGGTGTTGGGGCGATTTTCCCAACCCCAACCAAGCCGGACTCGCCGGTACTTAGCATCGAGACGCTCAAGACCATCACGGAATCAGTGCCGATTCCGGTAGTAGCGATTGGCGGCATTAAAGAAAGTAACCTCGACATCTTCAAAAATACAGGCATTGCCGGCGTGGCGATTGTCAGTGAAATCATGCAGGCACCGGACACGGCCCAGAAAGTTCGCGCAATCAACCGGAAACTGAAAGAGGTGTTGTGACATGGGTAGCGTCAATCGCACCCCTCAAGTCGTAACCATTGCCGGATCGGACTCCGGCGGCGGTGCCGGCATGCAGGCCGATCTGAAGACGTTTCAGGCCCGCCATGTTTTTGGAATGAACATTGTGGTGGCACTCACGGCACAGAACACGTACGGCGTTCAGGCTAGCTTGCCGATTCCCACCTACTTTATTGATGCGCAGTTTCAGTCACTAGATGCGGATTTTGCTATTAAAGCCGCCAAAACCGGGATGCTTGCTGACAGTGAACATGTTGAGGCGGTCGTCCACAATCTGCAGCAAGTCGACTTCGGACCGCTAATCGTCGATCCCGTCATAGTTGCCAAGGGTGGGGCGACGCTGCTTGAACCAGCGGCCGTTGCAACGATCAAAAGTAAGCTACTACCACTAGCCGATGTGGTGACGCCTAACTTGCCGGAAGCTGAGATCATCGTGGGACGGCCGATAAAAACGAATGCCGACACGATCACAGCGGCGCAGACCATTCAGCAGCTCGGCGTCAAAAATGTCATCATCAAAGGAGGCCATCGCAGCGAAGATGAGCAGGCGGCCGACTATATTTTGCTTGAGGATGGCAGCAGTTTTTGGCTCAGCGCGCCACGAATCGCCACGGCCAATACCCACGGCACCGGCGACACGTTCTCGGCATGCATTGCCGCGGAATTAGCCAAGGGTCAGCCATTAAAAAGTGCCATCGTAACGGCTAAAGCCTTCCTTCAAGGTGCCATCAGCCAAGGTATTTTCGTTGGTCATGGCCACGGACCGACCAATCACTGGGCGAAGTTAAGCGATAAAGTGCGCATGAGTGAGACTAGATAATTTTTAATATCAACGATGAACCATCATCCAGGAAGATAAGGGTGATGGTTCATTTTTTATGTCGTCAAAATTTTTGGTATAGAAAAAAAGTTTCACACATATTACTTAAAAATCACGAACTTTGGACGTTGACTGTTATGTAACAGTTTGTGTTTGCTAACGAGACACTGGGTTAATTAAGATGATTAAACTAGCTATTTTGCACCGCTAACGACATGGATACACTTTTAACTTTCAGGTGTAGCAGAAGAACACGTCAATAAAGTTAATCATGCTCACATTCTCCTATTTTGTTTCATAAAAATCGAATTCTTTTAATTGACAGCGCTTCCATAATCGCGTTAAGCTTGATTCGCAAAGTTAAGTAAAACGTTTTACCTAAAGATGCAGGCAGGGTCGTGGATGTTATGAAGAAAAAGGTCTCAATTACTGATGTCGCCAAAGAAACTGGGCTTTCGGTGACAACTGTTTCGCAAATTTTGAATGGCAAAGGTGCGCGGTTCAGCGAAGCGTCACGCAAACGGGTACTGGCAGCTAAGGAGGCACTGGGCTATGAACCGGATTTATTTGCTCGTGGTTTGGTCGGCAAGCGCGGCAACTCAATTGGCGTGGTAATCCCGGACATGATGAACCCCTTCTTCGCCAGCTTTGTGGTCAGTGTCGAAAAGGCGGCGATCCCACGTGGCTTGTTTCCGCAGATCTTTTCCATCAACGGGTTCCATGAAAATGTTGATTACTTCATTCGTCAGTTTCTTGGCGGGACGCAGCGGGGATTGATTTTGGCCGCACCAGAGGCTTCGCAGGAAATTGTTCAAAAAGTGGGTCATCAACTCAGTCTGCCAATGGTGTTTACGGATCAGGCGACCACGTTGATGACTGGCGATAGTATTCGGATTGACGAGCGCCATGCAGGCTTTTTGGTTGCGGATCATTTGTTGCAGCTGGGCCATCGGCGAATTGCGCTGGTGTTGCCACAACGGCTGACCATCAACTTGCAGGATCGCCTTGCCGGGTATCAGCAAGCCTTTGCGACCCATGGCGTTACTTTTGATCAAGCGTTGGTTTTTCGTAGCAGCTTCGATCCGGAAGGTGGACGGCAGGCAGTCGCGCAAATTGTCAAAACCGACGCCACGGCAATTATTGCGATTAATGATGATGTTGCCAGTGGTGTTTACCGCGGTTTGTACGAGCAGCACAAACGGATTCCGGAAGATTACGCGGTTGTCGGATTCGATGATGTCACGCAAGCCCGGTTCATGACCCCAGGCTTAACCACGCTGGCGCAACCGATTGACCAACTGGGCCAGCAAGCTGTTGAGCTGCTGGTGGCGCAGATGAGTGGCGAGCACAATACGCGCAATACGGTTGAATTGCCGGTGAAGCTGGTTAAGCGCGGGTCGACGCGCTATGTTACACTTTAGACAAATTTCGGAGGAAGAAAAACGATGCCTAATCATGTTGTTATTATCGGCAGTATCAATGTCGATGCTATTTTGCACATTCAGCGGCTGCCAAAGCCTGGCGAAACCATGGAGATGGACGCCTTTTCTCAGGCGGCTGGCGGCAAAGGTGCTAACCAGGCCGTTGCGGCGGCGCGATCTGGTGCTAAAACCAGTTTCATCGGTCGGGTCGGTGACGATGCTAATGCAGCCTTTATGCGCGGTGAATTGGTCAAAAATCAAATCGATACGCAATACGTAACCACAACTAGCGGCGAGCAAACCGGACAAGCTTATATTTTGCTGCAAGCGTCCGGACAAAATTCCATTATCATTCAGCATGGGGCTAATTTCGATCTCACGCCAATCGATGTGCAAAAAGCGGCAACCTTGATTCAAACCGCCGATTTTGTAGTTGCCGAGTTGGAGACTCCCGTGGAAGCAACTGCAGAAGCGTTCAAGATTGCCAAAGCGGCCGGAAAGGTGACCATTTTAAATCCGGCACCGGCGCAAAAAGACTTACCGTTAACATTGCTGAAAAATGTGGATCTCATCATACCGAATGAAACCGAAAGTGAACTGATCACGGGCATCCCGGTGACAGACGAAGCCAGCATGCGAGCCTCGGCGGCGTATTATCATGAACTGGGTATTCGCGGTGTGATCATCACATTGGGCTCGAAGGGTGCGTTCATTTCACTGGATGGTCAAGCAAGCATTGTGCCAGCTTTTAAAGTGAAGGCCGTTGACACCACCGCGGCCGGCGACACGTTTATCGGTGCCTTGGCCAGCGTCCTGCAGAGCGATCTCAAAAATATTGTCGAAGCCGCTACCTATGCCAGCATGGCCAGTTCGTTTACGGTTCAGAAGTTGGGGGCGTTCCCGTCGATTCCGCTGGGGGATGATGTTAAGGCGGCATTGAACGAGCATAAATAATTTATTAAGGGCAAATCATGGAACGAAAAAACGCGTCGATCTCTCATCACTAGTGAGAAATCGGCGCGATTTTTAAGTGGGTGAAACAGACATTCAATTAATACAGACTGGCAACATAAGGTTTCATGACAGTCACAACTTCGCCGCTACCAGTACCTTCAATCAGCGCGACGGTCAGATAGCTGTTCTTGTCGGCATCCATAGCAACTAGGAAGCCATTTTCTTTGCCATCGGTATCTTGCTTTTGCTTGAGTTCGGCGGTGCCGGTTTTGGCGGCAATGGTGTGGCCGTCGATGGCAAGATCATGCGCCGTGCCGGTTGGATCGGAAACGACGTGGGTTAAGGCCGTTTTGACGGTGTTAGCCGCGTTGGCCTGCAAGACGCTGGTACGTTTGCCTTTGGTGTCTTGGATGAGGGTCGGTTGCTGCATGGTACCGCCGTTTGCGATCGCACTGTACATGGCTGCCTGTTCGATCGGCGACAGGAGCAGTTGTCCTTGACCGTAAGCCGTATCGGCTAAAAGTGTTTCGGAAGCGAGCTTGCCGGAGTTGGAGATCTGGGCTTTTTTCATCGTCAGTGGTAAGTCGGCCTGGGTCTTGAAAAGTGGTTCGAGACCTTTGAGGTAAGCTGAAGCGCCCATTTTCAAAGCGACTTGGGCGAACCAGATGTTGTCGGAGTTGACTAAGGCTTGCGTCATATTCTCAGGCGAAGCATCGACGGTCCGCGTCACCTTGTAGTCACCCCAAGAGGAATCTTTCTGCCACTTGAGACCGGAAATTGACTTGGTTGTGTCTGGCGTAATCGTCTTGTTTTGCAAGGCGATGGCTGCTGTCAACATCTTGAACGTTGAACCCGGAGCGTAACGCTGGGCGAAGCGACTGAGGAATGGCAAGGATTGATTGTTGGCGTACTTATCGTAATCGGTCTGGCTGATCCCGTTGACGAACGCGTTCGGGTCATAGCTAGGCGCACTGGCCAGCGTCAGCAGTTCGCCATTTTTCGGGTTCATGGTCACCACGCTGCCAGATTTGCCGACGAGTTGGGCGTAAGCCGTTTTCTGCTGGTTGGCATCGATGGTCAGCTTTAGATTCTTACCGTTCACGGCTTTTTTGCTTAAAAGTGGGTGAACGTTGTTGCCGTTTTGAATCGAAATAGTGCCGCCATCGGTTCCGCGCAGTTGCTTGTCATAAAGTTGTTCTAAACCGGTTTTGCCGATTTTGCTGTTGGCAGTCAGGGTCGGATCTTTGCGGATATCTTCCGCAGTTGCCGTGCCGACGTAGCCGATCAACTGCGCGGCGGCTTCGCCCAATGGATAAGTGCGGGAACCGATTGTCTGATAGGCAGCACCGGTTAATGTCGGTGAGTCGGTGACGACTTTGACCGGGACAAACGTGTCATCGGTGACCCAGGATTGCTTGAGTAACGTTTCGAGGCTGGTCACCTTCACGTTCCACGCTGCGGCAATTTTCTCGAGATTAGCCGTGCGCTCGTCGCCGCTGCCCAACTTGCCCGGAACAAGTCCAGCTTGCGTCACATCGCCGTTCTTAGCGAGCGGTTGGTCGTTGCGATCGAGAATCTGGCCGCGCGTGGCGGCAGTGACATCAAGTTGCACCGTGTCCTTGCCATACATAGAAGGGAAAAGCAGACTCGGATCCCAGCGTATCAGCCACTTGTTGCCGGATTTGACAATGGACGCATCATAATGCTGGGTGTTCAGTTTGCCAACTTTGGTATTCATGGTGGCATCAAACGTCATTTTGTAACTCTTGGCATCCTGCTTCTTGGTGGTCACTTTACTGATTTTAATGTTGCTGGCACCAACCCGATCGAAAACGGCCTGATTGCGGGCAACCAATGTTTTAGGCGTATAATCCCAGCCCGGTCCGGAAAGGTGCTTGGTATCGACTTGCTTGACGGCCTTGGTATATTGGCGCTTGGCAAATGCTTGCGTATACGTTTGGGCCGTGGCCTGAACCGCATCAGCTTCAGACTTGGCTTGATACCAGTGATAAAAGCCAAAGCCGCCGCCGATAATGACCACGGCGGCAATGACACCGCCAATCACGGTGAGGGTCGTTTTTTTCATTTTTAATTCTCCATTCTGAGAGTTCGCCGACTCTTGCGTCGGTGAACGCATTGTGCATGTCCTAAAATCCCAACAAGGTCATTCTACGCTTCGAACTGAGCAGAGGAAACTTTGGAAAACTAAAAAATGCCTTAGAGAAAACGAATGTTATCTCTAAGACTTGTCTATTGACGGGCATTGACGGCAAAAGAGATTCTCACAATTAATGATGATCTGCGTTTAAATCTTTTCGGAAGTTTCCAACGAATTGAGCGCTTTTATTCGCGCGGCTTGAATCCAAGACATCATCAGTTGCTCAATTTTTATAAAACTATCTTCAAAATAAAGTATTGACGAATTTATAAAATTAGGTTAGCCTAACTTTAGTACGTAACCATTACGAATAAGGAGGGATCGCCATATTAAAAGTCAACCACATCACCGTCAGCTATCAGCGGAATCTCAATGTTGTCGAAGATGTTAGTTTTGAAGTGAAGGAAGGCGAAATCGTTGGCATTATTGGGCCAAACGGTGCGGGTAAGTCTACATTAATCAAAGCCATGATGGATCTTATTCCGCATCAAGGCAATGCGGCGATGGACGGGCAGCCGTTAGCGAAACAGGCCCGGAAGATCGCGTACGTTCAGCAAAAAAGCAACATTGATCTGACGTTTCCCATCACTGTGCGCGAATGCGTGGCACTGGGTCTGCAGGCGCATGCCAATATGTTCGGCTACACTGGAAAAAACGAAGGTAAAGCGATCGCGCAGGCACTGGAAATGGTGGGCATGACGGATTTTGCCAAACGTCAAATCGGGCGGTTATCGGGTGGTCAATTGCAGCGCGTTTTGATTGCCAGGTGTCTGGTTCAGGAAGCCGACCTGATTATTTTGGATGAACCGTTTGCCGGCATTGATAACCGCAGCGAGTCGGCCATCATGATCGTTCTGCGTAAGTTGCGGGCGGAAGGAAAGACCATTTTAATGGTGCATCACGATTTAAAAACCGTTCGATCATACTTTGACAGTGTCGTGATGATGAATGTCCACATGATCGGTGCGGGTCCGGTTGCGACAACCTTTACGGACACGAATCTTGAGCAGGCGTATGGATTACCTATGCATGTCAATCGGGGAGGGCAGTGATGACACTTACTTTTTGGCACGATCTAGCTGAGTTTCACTTTTTGCAGAATGCCCTGCTGACGTCCATCACGGTTGGCATTGTCGCCGGGGTGATCGGAAGTTTTGTGATCTTACGCGGGATGTCCTTGATGGGTGATGCGATCTCACATGCAGTTCTTCCTGGCGTCGCGGTCTCTTTCATGGTCGGTGTGCCGACAGTAGTAGGCGCCGCGACTTTTGGTATTGCGGCAGCGATATTAATCACTTTGATTCGCCAACATAGTCTGATCAAAAGCGACACCGCCATTGGCATTATTTTCAGCTCGTTTTTAGCGCTCGGGGTTATTCTGATCGCACTGGTTCACACAACCACCAATCTGTTTCATATTTTGTTTGGGAACGTTTTGGCCGTTCAAGACAAAGACATGTATTTGACAATCGGGATTGCGATCGTTGTCATCACTTTGGTTGTGCTATTCTTTCGCCGACTTCGATTGACATCCTTTGATCCGGTGATGGCGCAGGCGATGGGGATTCATACCAACGCTTATCATTACCTGTTGATGGTGATGCTGACGCTGGTTGCCGTTGTGTCGATGCAAAGCGTTGGCACGATTTTGATTGTGGCTTTATTGATCACCCCGGCGGCAACGATTTATCTTTTTGCCAATCGGTTACGCACCATGGTCATCGCTTCCGGCGCACTGGGCGGCCTGATTTCTTTTGTCGGATTGGTGATTGGCTATTCGTTTAACATCGCAGTCGGTTCCTGCATCGTGCTTCTCGGTACATTTGTTTTCATCGTATGTTTTCCATTTTCCAAAAAGCAGAACTTAATCAAACTACCTATTGGAGGAAGATCATGAAAAATAAGAACCGTAAAAGAGTCCTCGTACAAGCAGCGATCATTGTGACGGCACTTATCGGGCTGACGGCTTGCGGCTCCAAAAGTAAAAGTTCGGACAAAGCGGCTCAGTCGGGGTCCAAGATTTCGATCGTTGCCACGGATACGATTATTGGCGACATTGCAAAAAACGTGGCCAAGGATAAAGCTAAGATTCACGTGATTGTTCCGGTGGGCCAGGATCCCCATGAGTATGATCCGTTGCCTGCGGATGTGTCAGCGACCGGGAAAGCAGATGCGATTTTTTACAATGGGATCAATCTCGAAAATGCTCCCGGCGCGTGGTTTACCAAAATGATGAACAACGAAGGCAGCAAAGCAAAGGCTAAGGCGGTGGCGGTGAGTGATGGCGTGGACGTAATCCACCTGCAAGGCAAAGGCGAGTCTTCGAAACAGGATCCGCACGCTTGGCTGAGTCTTGCCAACGGGATGATTTATACCCGTAACATTGCGAAGAAACTTGGGAAGGTCGATCCCAAAAATGCGGCTTTTTATAAGCGTAATGCGGCTACCTATGAAGCCAAGCTGAACAAGTTGCACCAATCGGCTAAAAACAAATTTGACAAAATTCCGGCTGAGAAGAAGTTGATCGTCACCAGTGAAGGCTGTTTCAAGTATTTCAGCAAGGCCTATCAAATTCCATCTGCGTATATTTGGGAGATCAACACTGAAGAAGAAGGCACGCCGGAACAGATCTCGACGTTGGTTCGCAAATTAAAGGAGACGAAAACGCCGTCGCTGTTCGTTGAAAGCAGTGTCAATCCGAAACCAATGAAAACCGTCTCGAAGGACACTGGGATTCCGATTTACGCCACGCTCTTTACTGATTCCATTGCGGCTCCGGGTAAAACCGGTGATAGTTACTATGGGATGATGAAGTGGAATTTGGAAAAGATTGCAGCTGGACTGGAAAAATAGTGTTTGAAAAAGCGAAACATTGCACATATATGAGTCATCAGAATTAACTGAAAATCCACGCAAGAAGCTCAATGAGACAATGATCCCGTTGAGCTTTCTTGCATGATAGGCAGCAGTTTTTATATTCGGCAAGGCAAAAAAATAAGGCAAAGTTTTTAAATTTGCTTGCGCAAGCAAATAAATGTCTCTATAATAACAACAGGAGGTGAGGCCGTGATTAAACGCTGGCTGATTCTCATCACCCTTGGTTTGTTCTTCTTTATGGTCATCATTGACGGGACGATTGTTGTCGTTGCCGTGCCGACCATCGCCAAAGATTTGGCGGTAAGTCCGAGCCAAGTGAACTTATTGTTGACGGTTTATCTCACAACGATCAGTGTTTGTCTGTTGTTCTTCGGGCAACTGGCTGATCAATATGGACGATCGCGCCTGTTCATTTGGGGCACGTATCTGTTCCTGATTGGTTCCGGGTTAGCCGGATTTGGTAGTCACTTCCAACTGGTCTTGGCAGCTCGCGTTGTGCAGGCGGTCGGAGCCAGTATGACGATGGCAACGAGTTATGCGATTGTTGCCGATGTTTTCCCACCTGCGCTTTTGGGGCGGGCTTTAGGAATCGAGTCGATTTTTATTTCAGCTGGGGCACTGGCCGGTCCGGGTCTCGGCGGTTTAATCTTAAGTCGGTTGCCCTGGGGCTACATTTTCTGGGTGAACTTACCCATCGGTTTGCTTTGTTTGTTAATTGAATGGGCCGTTTTCCCAAGGGTGACGGCAGCTTCAGGGAAAAGGAAGGCTGATCACCGTGGATTTCTGCAACTCATTGTCATTGGCGGTTTGTTGTTGCTGCTTCAAATAAATCATGTTCCGCTACTGACAATTGGGTTGTTGGTGCTGATTGGTGGTGGCACCTACCTGTTTTGGCGGCATGAGCGGCAAGCACCGGATGCGATGCTGGATACGCGGTTGTTCAGGAACCAGCGCTTTTCGCGGAATCTGGCGGCTTCGTTTTTGAATTATGTTGCGGCGTACTTTTTCACCTTGCTTGCGCCGATTTATCTGCAACTGATCCTGCGCGTGCCGGTTGCCGTGTCTGGGTATCTGCTGATGCTGACGCCGTTGACCGCATTGGTGGCCAATCCACTTGCTGGATTCCTCACTGATCGCTGCGATCGACGCCGGCTCATGGTGGTCGGCCTGCTGTTGCTCGTTGTCACGAACGCCGCCTTTGCACTGGTTCCCAATCAAAAAGTGCTCTGGCCGTTTGTCATCGTGTCCGTCATCTTTGCATTAGGAACGGCACTGTTCACGAACCCGAATAGTGTTGTGCTGATTCAGAGTGTCGATGCAAGTATGCGCGGGCAGGTCGGTGCCGCCACCTCGCTAGCCCGCCAGCTGGGGATGAGCATTGGCAGTGCAGTTGCCGGCTTGGTCTTTTACCAAACGCTCGGCCTGATCCGGCCCAACGTCACTGCGGCTAATGCGGGATCGCAAGCGTTGCTCACAGCGCAATGCGTCAGTTTCTTGCTTGCGGCTGGGCTATTTTTAATTGCAGCCATGATTTTGGGAAAGAAGGTTAAAGATGCAAAAAGAACCGGATGAGTTAATTGCCAAGGTCAATATTTTGGCACGTAATATTCAACACGATTTGGACGAAGCACTGGCGCCGACCGGGCTCAATGCCAGTAACTATTATTTTATCTTAAAACTTGGCACCGCAGATGAAATGAGCCAAGAAGCTTTGTTCAAGATGATTCACCTTGATCCCAGTAATGTGACGCGCAGATTGGCACAATTGGTTACCTTTGGGTTAGTGGTCAAGCGGCGCTCCGATAAGGACAAGCGCGCATGGGTCATTAGCCTAACGCCAAAAGGTCGTAAACTGGTGCCACGCGTGGCGCAAATTGTTGCAGATTATGAAGAAATGCTCACTGAGAAGATGCATATCGATAATAAGACCAAGTTTGGACACATGTTGGATCTGCTTATCGAAACGGAAAAGGAGTTGGAATTTTGAAAAACGAATTCATGAACTTACTGCCTATTCCCCAAGACTTTCACGTGGTCGAAACCAATGTCCGCAAACGCAATAGGGCGAGCGTCACGGTCGAACGCTTCCAAGACACTGATGACATCACACCTAATAACAAACATCTGACAGTGGTCACCGATCAAAAAGGCCACTTGATCAGCTTCAACTCAAGTGCCTTCAAAAACGGTGGGCATTTACCAGCTGCCGATAAGGCCTTGGAGCAGGCCATCACCTTGTTCAATCAACTCGATCCCGACTATGCTGCCGGCTTGAGTTACATGCGCACCGAGCGCCAAGAACGGCATTATGAAGACAATGGCGTGCATGTTTCGGCACCGGTATATTGGATCAAGTTTGCCCACCGGAACGGTTCCTACAACTGGGTCACCATCGGGCCAGACAACCAAGTGATCGAAGTCGAACGTGAATCGTTGTGGGACTATTTTCGCAATCGGCGCGCGACGGAGATGTGGAACAACGACAACTGGGTCTTGGCTAGAGAAGGCAAGGCGCCACAGTTGTCAGCACCGGACGCGTTGGCGTAACGAGGTGAAGCTACATGGCAAAGCCAGATTTTGACACGCTGATCAGGCGGCTGGGCGATTTGCAAGAAGAGGCCCGCCGTCTGGAAGAAGAGGACTATATCAGTGCACGGTACAAAGGGTATAGTTCTGAAGGCCTCACTTTGGAAGAGGTGATGGCGCGGTTGAAAAAAGTCGAACGTGAGATTGCCAAGTTGGAAGAGCGGTTGACGCGTTTGGATGATGAGGTGTAGCGCGTTGTGATCATGGCTTAAGATGATCGGCGTTAGCTTGATACTTTATGCGGGTTTTAGTTGAAAAAAACGAGGCATAACGATATTCTTTTTGTAGAGTAGAGTACTGAATGTCATTCGAAGGTCACCGCGGCTTAGTCACCCGCATATTGATAGATCGTTCGAACGTTGGCGGCTTCCTGACAAGGGGAGCCGTTTTTTTTTGCAAAAAATAGGCCAAGTGTTGTCAGCACTAAACCTCTGCATGGTTTACCACGTCGACCGCAATCTGCAATATTTAACCTAGCCTTTCCAAAAGTTGAGAAAAACCCACAGCTTTGTTAACCTATTCACGTTCATTAGTAAGCGCATTCAAAGAGGAGGACTTCTTTTGAAAAAGTGGGTTAAGATTACGGGGATATTGGTGCTGTTGGGTGCTATTTTGGTTGGCTGTAGCAGTTCAACGAGTTCAAAATCCAGTTCATCAAGCTCGAAATCGAGCAAGGCGACTAGCACTAAGGTGACAAGTGGCGCTTCGCAACAGACTTATACAGATCCCAAGATGATGAAGGGAAAGTATGACATTGTGATCGTCGGTGCCGGTGGTGCGGGGATGACGGCTGCGATTGAAGCTAAGCAGCAGGGCATGAATCCGGTCATTTTTGAAAAGATGCCGGTTGCTGGCGGTAATACGCTGAAGGCTTCGAGCGGCATGAACGCTAGCCAGACAAAAGTTGAAGCTGCTCAAGGCGTTAAGGATAGCAATGACCTCTTCTATGAGGAAACGTTAAAAGGCGGCGGTGGCACTAACGATAAGGCGCTGCTACGCTATTTTGTCGATAACTCTGCTAGCGCCATTGATTGGCTCGATTCTATTGGCATCAAGCTAGACAAGCTGACGATTTCCGGTGGAATGTCCGTCAAACGCACCCATCGGCCGCATGATGGCTCGGCGGTAGGTGGTTATCTGGTTGATGGACTTGTCAAAGAAGTCAAGAAAGAGAAGATTCCACTGTTCGTTAACACTGACGTTACCAAGTTAAATGAAACGAACGGTAAAATCAGCGGCGTGACCGTGAAGATCAACCAGGATAAAACCAAGAAAATTGCGGCCAAGGCTGTGATCGTCACGACTGGCGGTTTTGGCGCAAGTAAGAAGATGATCAAGAAGTACCGTCCGGATCTCGCCAATTACGTCACAACCAATCAAGCCGGTGCAACCGGCGACGGCATCAAAATGATTGAAAAAGTCGGTGGTTACGCGATTGATATGAACAAGATCCAGATCCACCCAACCGTTAACCAAAGCAAACACATCCTGATTGGCGAAGCGACCCGTGGTGAAGGCGGTATTTTGGTCAACCAAAGCGGGAAACGCTTCTATAACGAAATGAACACGCGCGACAAGGTCTCCGCTGCCATTAACAAGCAAAAAGGTAAATATGCTTGGGTCGTCATCGATACAGGTGTGCGGCAGCGTTCAAGTGCCATTGACTTCTATATTAAAGACAAGCTTGATGTGAAAGGCAACACGCTTGTTGAACTCGGCAAGAAAATGAAGGTTCCTGCCGCAACGCTAGCCAAGACTGTTGCTACCTGGAACAAGGCCGTCACCACTAAGAACGATGCTGAATTCGGGCGCACGACCGGGATGGATCACGGCCTCGCCACTGGCCCGTACTACGCCTTCAAAATCGCCCCAGGTATTCACTACACCATGGGCGGCGTGAAAATCAACACGAAGACTGAGGTACTGACCAAGCAACAACAACCGATTCCAGCGTTATACGCAGCTGGCGAAGTCACCGGCGGTCTGCACGGCAATAACCGAATCGGCGGTAATTCCGTCGCTGACATCGTGATCTTCGGTCGGCAGGCAGGAACGCAGGCGGCGGCTTATGTGAAGTCGCAGGAGTGATCACTTTACGAGGGAGAGATAGAATTGAATAGATTCTGTCTCTTTTTAATGTGCTCAAGACGGTTTAATTAAATCGAAAATGTAAACCAGACATGATCCTTGTTAGTTCGTTTGTATGTGGACCCTTTACTTTATTTTTTGAAGTTAAGTATGGCGAAATGCCTGTATCAAAAGGCTTTGAAGTCTTCTATGCGAAATTTCAGAGCCTTTTCGTTTGTGTTTGGAATTATGGCTTTTTTGATATGTTACGAATGCGGACATTTGGAAGTTTGGGATGAGCAGGGAATGAAAATCTTGTAGCCATTAAGAAATTCGCAACTGTATACGAAATTTAAAAAAAAGCTGTTGACAGCTTTTTGAAAACGGATACAATAGAACCGTAAAGACGTATTAAGACGTATTAAGGAGGAACTGAGATGGCTGATACAAAACAGATGGTTCGACGCATCCTCAAACATAACGACGGTAAGATTGACTCTATCTACTTTGTCGCTTGTGGTGGGTCTTTAGTGGATATGTATGTTTCCTATTATTTCTTGCAGTCGGAAGCTAAGACTGTTTCGACGGGATGGTATACCGCAAATGAGTTTGTTCATGTCACCCCAAAAAAGATTGGACCTAATTCTGTTGTTTTTGTTTGCTCGCACAGTGGAAACACACCAGAAGCTGTTACTGCAGCTAAGGTGGCAAAGGAGCATGAGGCGTACACAGTTGGTCTCACCTTCAATGGCAAAGCTGACGTGTTGAAATACTCGGATGAAAAAATCGTTTATGAATGGGGCAATGAGCGAGAGGTCGTTCATAACCCGATGGCGATCATGCTTGACATGACTACGCAATTATTAGCCGGAATTGAAGATTATGATCAACTTGAAGAATTCAGGGATGGTTTCAATAAGATCGATACGATTGTTGACAATGCAATCGAACAGGTACAACCAAGGACTCAGGCATTTGCTGAAAAATATAGCAATGAAAAAATGTTTTACATTCTTGGTAGTGGTCCGTCGTTTGGGCATGCCTATGGATTTGCAATTTGCAGCCTGATGGAGATGCAATGGCTAGATGCCGTTCCAATTCACTCTGGTGAATACTTTCACGGTCCTTTTGAAGTGACAGACAAAAATCGTCCATACATTGTCATTGAAAGTGTCGGACGGACACGGATTATGGACGAACGAGCGCTAACTTTTCTTCATAAATACGCTGAAAAAGTTGAAGTTGTGGATGCAAAAGAACTTGGGTTGGATATGATTGATAGTGAAGTAGCAGAATACTTTAGTCCTATCCTTTTTTACACCATTCTCAGCGAATATCGTTCCAAGTTGGCAGATAAGCGTGATCATTCTTTAGATGTGCGCCGATATATGGGAAAGGTGTCCTACTAATAAAACTGAATGGAGATTTTCACTATGACGACACCCGTAACGAAGTATGAACTGATCATGAATAGCATTCGAGCCAAGATTCTTTCTGGCGTTTATCCCCTGGATAGTAAGCTTCCAAGCGAGGTCAAACTGCAAGAAGAGTACGGAGCGAGCCGCGTTACTGTACGTCAAGCAGTAGATGGTCTGGTCAGAGACGGCCTCGTTGAACGCGTTCAGGGTAAAGGAAGCTATGTGCGTAAACCGCAACGGGTGAGTCGTCTTGTTCGGGAGAGCACAGTGGAAAGCTTCTCAAAGGTGGCCAAGCAGAGCGGCTTTGTGCCGCATACTAAGGTGCTTAAAGTGGAAAGAGTCCAAACAACTGAAAAACTTAGTCGCCTTTTAACGACAACTTCAAAAAACGTGTTGCATACGGTGAGATTACGTTACTTAGATGATGATCCGATTTTTATCGAAAGTAATTATTATCCCCTACCGCGCTTTGCTTCACTCCCAGATTACGATCTTAATGGATCGTTGTACGCGATTTTTAAAGATCATTTTGGCATTCGCGCAATGAGTTCAGATAATACAACTTTGAGCATCAAGACTGCAGATGTGGAAGCAGCTGATTTGTTGAATCGTTCTGTTGGGTTTCCGTTATTTTATCTTGAAACACAGATATTTGATGATCATGACCAAGTCGTCCAGTACGGTGAGCAACTGATCGCATCAGACAGATATCAATTTAAAATTTAGGAGGAGATCGAAATGATCAAGTTTATTCGAGTCGATCACCGGCTGCTCCATGGACAAGTTGCGCTATCATGGTTTGGGGCAACCAATGCCAATTGTATTCTCATTGCCAATGATGATGTGCCAAATGATCCAATCCGCAAGGCAACAATCAAAATGGCTCGTCCAAATGGGGCAAAACTCGTTATTATGTCTATCAAAAAAAGTGTTGATCAGATTAACAGCGGCATTGCTGATAAGTATGATTTGATGATCGTCGTCGAATCAATACACGATGCGTATCGATTGATAACTGGGCTTAAGAATAAGCCAAAAGAATTAAATTTAGGCGGAACTAAGGCGACTGCTGAAACTGAAAGCCTGTCCGCAACCGTTAATGTGACACCCCAAGACAAGCAGGAGCTCCAACAATTGTCTGATGCTGGCGTTAAGGTTTATATTCAACAGGTCCCAACAGCGTCTTCCAAGACGTTGGAGTTTTAGGAGGTATGGGTCATGTTACTGAAAACTTTTTTGATAGGCCTTGTGGCTTTTCTAGGTTATGGTGAGTATTTTTTGACTGGGCGTGGTCAGGTGGCTCGACCAATTGTTATCGGACCATTAACCGGCTTTGTTCTAGGTGATTTGACGACTGGAATTGAAATTGGGGCAGCACTCGAATTAGCTTATATAGGAGTCGTGGAGATTGGGGCGTCCGTTCCACAAGACATGGTTTCATCTGGTGTGCTTGGCACGGTTTTTGCAATCAGTACTGGTAAGGGCATCTCTGCAGCTTTAACTTTTGGGTTGCCATTGTCAATGTTGGTGTTATTGGTTCAAAATTTGGCTTATGTCTTTGTTGCACCGTTATATGTCGCCAAATGCGATCAGTATGCACGAGAAGGCAATTCTCACAAACTTAGCATGATGTCTTTCTGGGGCGGAACCGTCGTGAACTTTGTGCCATCAACCTTACTAATTATGGCAGCGTATTACTTTGGCACTGGGTTTTCATCCACGATTGTTCACGCTATTCCCCAGTTTGTTCAAGATGGGCTAGTTGTTGCCAGTGGTCTGTTACCTGCTTTTGGGTTTGCTATGCTGATTCAGCAGATCCTGCGTAAGGAAATCGTCCCATACCTAGTCCTCGGATTCGTACTCTCTGCATATCTGAAGATGCCGATCATTGGGGTAGCCATCATCGGGATGGTCATCGTCATGATCATGTATTACAACGAAAAAAAGAATAGACCTGCAATGATTGGAGGGTCAAATAATGACGACACAGACAGTTTCTAATCCGGCAGTCAAAAAGAGCCTACGCTCAGTATTCTGGCGCACCTTTACCATGGGCGCTTCATGGGAGTATACGCGGCAGATGGCAACTGGGTATGCATACGCAATGACACCAGCATTGCGGGCAATTTATAAAGATGAGAACAACGCGATGTCACAAGCACTTATCAGACACATGCAATTTTTTAATATCACCAACGTTTTGGCTCCTATTACGCTCGGAACGTCAATTGCTATGGAGGAAGAAAATAATAAAAACCCGGATTTTGATCCAGAGCTAATCAATAATATTAAGGTGAGCTTGATGGGTCCACTCTCGGCGGTCGGTGATTCGCTGATCCTAACAACCTGGCGAATTATCTGTACGGGTATTTCGATCGCACTGTGCAAGGCCGGTAACGTGTTTGGACCGATTCTTTTCCTGTTGGCCTACAATGTTCCAACAACGATCATTCGCTACTTCGGGCTTAAACTTGGCTATGAGCAAGGCACCAGTCTCATGTCTCGGATGAGTGACTCCAATATCATTCAAAGTATTTCAGAAAAAGCTTCAATTCTAGGAATGATGGTTATTGGGGCAATGGTTCCTAGTTATGTGATTGTCAACTCACCAATTCAGATTGGTACCGGGAAAGCCGCGGTTTCACTAATTAAGACCCTTGATCAGATTTTACCATCAATGCTTCCCATTCTAGCAACGTTAGCAGTGATGTGGATGTTGAAAAAGAAATGGAAAGTCGGCTGGATACTGATCGTCATAATCGCATTTAGCATCATTGGAACTGGTCTTAAAATTCTATCTGCTTAAATTTCTGAAAGGATTGACTGGTATGTCAGAGCTATTATTAATTAGTCATGGCCGCTACTGTGAGGAGCTCAAAAAGAGCGTTGAAATGATTCTAGGTTCCCAAGAGAATATTCTAACTTTGAGTTTAGGGCCAAATGATGGACCGGATGACTTTCGTGAGCGATTTGAAAAGATAATGGAATTGTCGGATCATTTTACTGTCTTCGCGGATTTGATAGGTGGGACACCGTGCAATGTTGCTGCTAGAGTTTTGATGGAAAGTACAAAGAAGTTTGATCTTTATGCTGGTATGAATATGCCAATGGTTATCAGCTATGTGAATGCTCATTTAGTTGACAAAAAGGGCTCTCTAGTCAGTGATGCTAAAAAAGGGATTGCATGTGTCAATGAAATAATTGAGCAAGCCTGAAGGTGGGAATTTCAGGAAGTTGTTAAACTGAAATAATTAGAATTGATAGAACCAACCGAGCCTTCGTCAAGGCCTGTAACTACAGGTTGGAGTAGCTTATTTCAAATAAAAGATGAAACGTGTACTTATTCGAAGCAGGTTTCAAACACTTGAATATCTGTAATTAGATAAATGATGGCCGCGGCATTCGCTCTGAAAACTAACGGAGGCGAATGCCGTAATTTTTATATGAAAGGACCGCAAAAGTGCATTTATGCCAAACACATTCATGAATTTTAGAGTAACTGTAGCAGAACTGCTATCGCCTTTAAGGCTACTAAATTATATGCTGAGCTTGGAATCTGATTTTCAAAAAGTTCTTTCTGTCAGACTTCCAAGCAATGTCTGTCTATCTTATTTCGTGTTTACTGCGGTCGGTTTTTAAAATCTAGAATAAGATGATCTGAATCTCTGACAAGAAACCAGACGCCCTTAGGCATTGAAGACTCATCGAATTGTTGGGCAATGGTCGTACCGTTATCTAATTTGGTTAACGACCAGCCTCCACCTCCATCTGGTCCTACTATTCTTCCGGTTCGACCGTGATCATCCATCTTTGCATCAAAGAAGGGCCCTTCTGTTGTACTATCTGCTGCCACTTGAATTTTTTCGTTCGAAGAGTGCATCGCTTTAAGGTAGCGAAAGCCTTCATCTAGATTCCAGTGCCAACTTGAATTTGGGGAAGCAGTGACATTGTTGTTGTTCTCTGTCGCAATCTTAGCAAATCCTTGTTGTAACATGGTATTCTGTGTTTCGTAAAAATGGAGGTAGTCACCATTTGTCGTCTGTGTTTGTAGGACAAGAGCGTGATTGTCTTTTGTGATCACAAAAAGGTAAAGCATTGGCCACACAACATTCGGTTTGCCACCTTCAGCTGCCGCAACGACTGTGTAATCAGCGTTGCTTTCTCCTGTAGTAGACCACTTGAGTGTGGCAAAAGAATCAAATACGAGTTCCGTCTTTTGCGTCTCTAAGCTGCCAGGAAATACTTCACCAAGTCTAGTAATTGATTCACTAGCATAAGTTCCCTTAAAAGATTGTCCCATATTTGATTGCCAGTCTTTCATGAAAGCAGTTAGTTTCGTATTTTTTTCTGGCGACCAGATTGTATTTAGGTTTTTCATAGAAGATTTTGAACTGGTTGTTGGGGTAGATTGGGTACGATTTGTAATAGATTCTTTTGGGCGAGCCTTTGAAGATTGTTCCTGTTCACTAGTAGTTTTGCTACACCCTGCGAAAATGACTGTCACTGCAATGACAGCTAAGAATAAAAGCCTTTTCATAATAATCCCCTCCATATTAAAATAAGTATAGCATGGGCTCATAAGTATACGAGATTAAAAGGGCGGTACTCGTAGAACATGCGATTTTATTCACATACTTTGATTTTTCCCTGTATGGTTGAAGATTTCCTTATTACTGAGCTTAGAATCTCATGTTGTGCTCCATAATGGTTAAGCAGATAAGCCTTAGTCATCATGGAGTTTTTTCGTGTCCACACAAATTTAATAGATTGAACTTTAAGACACGAGGTGTACTTTGTTTCCCAAGTAAAAGAAAAAGGTTCTACTTTTCGGAATGTAAGCGCTTGCCTAGTATAGAAGCTGTAAGGGGGTAAGACAATGCGAGAAAGATTGACGAATCTTCTGCGAACATTGTTGGACAGTTCAGAGAACTCGTTATCGGATTTAAGTAAACAATTCAACGTCACGACCAAAACCATTCGGAATGAGATTCAGGTTTTAAATGAAGTTTTGGCGGAGAAAGGATTGCCTTTATTCGATATCAAAAGAGGTGTTGCTTATAATCACATCTCAACGCAACAGCTGCATTCGCTGTCTGATGTACTTGACTTTAACAGTATTAGTCAAGGCGCGTTAACCCCTGAACAACGAAAAGTTTATCTATTGCTGGATTTACTTCAGGCAAGGCATCCCGTTTATCTTGTTGATGAACAGGGAACAATGCAGATTAGCAAAAGTACGATGGATGCCGATTTGCGCAACTTGCGGGCTGATTTAGCGAAATACAGCTTAACCCTCACAACCAGTCCAAAGTTAGGTGCGCAGATTGAAGGTAATGAACGATCCATTCGTACCATGTTCGGGGATGTCTTAACGCGTCAACACGCATTAGTCACCTTGATCGGTCAGCAGCTGATCGTCAGTGGCATGTATGTCGACAAAATGAAGGAAGTCTTTAACCAACAAGATGTGACTTACATCAGCGATCTCTTGTTGAGGTGTTTTCCAAATGGTGCTTTGGCCGCGAACGATATGTATCGCCAGCAAGTGACAGTATTGCTCATCATTTGGTTACACCGAGTTCGTAGCGAGCATTATGTTAAAGACGATGAAACAGCGGTTGACCTCAATAAGGAAAACGCGCGCTTCCTCAATGAGTTGATCCAGCACTATGACTTAACGATTGATATCAGCAGTGAGTTGGGTTATGTCGGCTTTTTGATTAACAGTTTTAATCGTCGCGGGGCGATTGATCTGGATGACTGGGTTAAGGCCCAGATTTTCAGTGTTGCGCTGATGGATTATATGGAAACAGAAATCGGTTTTCCTTTTTCCAAAAATGAAAAGCTTTTTGAAGAGCTATACAACCACATGACTGCTTTGTTCAAACGTCTGTCGCGGAATATGAAGGTGGTTAATCCGCTGAAAAAGACTATTCAGCAAGGATATAGTCCGATCTATGACGCCATTAATCGATTCTTTACGACCGGTCGTTATCAGCTAACGATGTCCGATGATGAGAAAGCCTTTCTTGCCATGTATTTTTCAGCAACACAGGCTGAAGATCGGCAGCGTCAAGATTATCAGTATCAAGCCGCAGTTGTCTGCAACTTCGGCACGGCGACTGGTCGGGTTTTAGCAGCCAAACTTGAAGAGCGCTTTAACATTGATGTTCTTGCAGTTCTCAGCACGTCAGAAGTGGGGATTCTCCGTAAATTGCCAGTCAGTTTGGTTTTCAAGACAGTCGACATGCCTATTGATGAGATTCCCAGTTTGAAGGTAAACCCGATTCCTTCAGAAGTTGACCTGAATCGCATCGCAGCCTTTTTAAAGAAATATGCTGCGTTGACTAAATATGAAGGCCGGACTTTAGATCCAACTAGATTATTTCAAACCATTCTGGACACGCTCAAGTCACATCAAGTAACAGTTGATAAAAGATTACTGGCTGATTTGCAGGCAGCGTTTAAGGATAACCATGTCGAAATCAATGAAAGGGAGGTTCAGCCTATGTTGAAAGACTTAATCAACGACCACCAGATCCTACTTCAACAGAAAGCTGATGATTGGGAAAATGCGATCCGTCTTTCGGCAAAACCATTGCTTGATGAGGATTACATTACCGAGCATTACGTACAAGCGATGATTGATTCAGTAAAGAAATTCGGTCCGTATATTGTCATTGGACCTTCCATCGCGCTAGCCCACGCGCGCCCGGAAGATGGGGCAAAGAAGCTGGGCGTCACCATCACGACGTTAGCAAAGCCAATCAACTTTGGCAATCCCGACAATGATCCTGTGAAAATCATCTTCTGTCTTGCAGCAATTGACAATTATTCGCATCTCAACGTCATGAAAGCTATTGTTCAACTCATTAATGATCAGCAAAAGGTTGATCAATTGGTTCAACAGACGGATATTCAGCAATTCAAAACGATTTTGTTTAACGAAAAGACCTCAAAGGAGACGATTTAAATGAGTAGAAAATTAACGATTTACTTTATTTGCGGGGCCGGCTTAGGGTCTTCCTTAGCTTGCCAAATGACAGCAGAAGATGTTTTGAATCGCCTGGGTTTGGATGAAAATCTCGAACACGAAGCTATTTCATCAACGCCAGGATTACGAACGGACATTATTGTATCGGCGGAAAATTTTGCTTCACAATTCAAACAGTATGATCTTGATCCAGCTATCAAGTTTGTCTTTTTGCACAACATTGTTGATCCTGCTGAGATTGAGGCCAAGCTTGTGCCAGTCATCAAGGAACTATCCGCAAAGGCCAGCTGATTCAGCACAAACGCGTTAGGAGGAATGAATCATGGTTGTGGTTAACTTTATTATTCAAAATATCCTGACCCAAGCTGCCATCACCATTGCATTAATCGCGATGTTGGGTTTGCTCTTACAGCGTAAATCCTTTGGTGCAGTTTTAACCGGGACGTTCAAAACACTATTAGGCTTCCAGGTGCTTTCCGCGGGATCAGCTATTATTGTCACGGCATTGACTTATTTCGGTAAGATTTTCCAACATGGCTTTCACTTGCAAGGCGTTGTTCCCAGTATTGAGGCGATTAACGGCCAGGCGATGAACACGCTGGGCTTAGGGAATGAAATTGCCTTGACCTTCTTAGGCATCTTTATTGTCAACATCCTGATTGCTCGATTCTCGCCATGGAAATATATCTTTTTGACCGGGCAGGCACTTTTATGGATGTCAACGATGACGGTTGTCGGTGGGAAAATGGCCGGCCTCAATTCTGTGCTGACCATTGTTGTTGGCAGTGTCATTGGCGGGATTTTTGCCGTCGCAATGCCTGCCATTGCTCAACCTTTTGTTCGTAAGATTACGAAGGGCGATGCCATTGCGCTAGGCCACTTTTGTACGATCGGCTACATGGTAGAAGCCGGCGCTGCGTGGGTGTTTGGTGAACGTGGCGAAAAGAAACATTCAATTGAGGATATTAAATTACCCAAGTATATGGAATTTCTGCAAGACACGTATCTGTCGGTTGCGGTTGTGATGGTGCCGTTGTTCATGATTACGGCGGCGTTTGCAGGCCCTAAATATGCCGGAAATGGTACGAGTCTGAACTATATCATGAATGCGTTTATGATGGGCATTCAGTTTGTTGTCGGTGTTTACGTTCTGCTTGCTGGCGTTCGGCTCTTACTTGGCGAAATCGTTCCGGCCTTCCGTGGCATTGCGATGAAGCTGGTACCTAATGCCAAGCCGGCACTTGACTGCCCGGTACTGTTTCCTTTTTCACCTAATGCGGTCATTCTGGGCTTCATTACCACCACAATTGGCACTGTCATCGGCATGTTCCTGATGCCTGTTTTCGGTCTGGCAGTTATTCTGCCGGGGATGCTGACGAACTTCTTTGCCGGTGGGACTGCCGGTATCTTCGGTAATGTTGTCGGTGGTCGGCGCGGCGCCATTATCGGCGGTATCGTTCACGGCCTATTCATCACATTATTGCCAGCGCTACTAGTAACGGCCTTGACCTCGTTTGGGTTCGTGAATGCGTCGGCAACGGACTCTGACACCATTGTTGCCATGCTGATGTACGCGTGGATCTTGACGCCGATTCTTAAAGCAGTTTAAAGAAAGGGGCATGGATATGTTTGGCGGTTTATTTAAAAAGAAAGATGCTCAGAGACCCTCATCTGCGGTGTCAAAACAACGTGATCAACCAATTTCGTCAACCGATACTGCAGATCTGAAGGAAAAAGTCGCCAGTTTAACGGAACAAATCAAGCAAACAACGGACGATAAAGAAAAGCGGCATCTTTTATACAACCAACTAGGCGCTGCACAAGCAAAATTAGGAAACGATTTGGCGGCCATTGCTGCGTATGAAGCGAGCATCAAGGACAAAGAGGAGTTCGGCGATGCTTATAATGCTTTGCTGAATCTGTATGAGGTACAGCGGAAACAAGCGGCAAAAGCAAAGAACGATGACGATATTCAGAAATGGGTTAGCAAAACAGATGCGTTGCTTGATATGTCGAAACGCGTCATGCGGTCTGGTTTTGGCTATTAATCTAGGAGGCAATCATATGTACAAGAATTTAAAGCAATTAATGGATGAAGCACAAGCACTCGATTACACGGTCGGCGCCTTTAACGCGCACAATTTAGAGATGGTGCCACCAATGATCATGGCGGCCAAGGACGCAGGCTCTCCTATTATCATACAAACCAGTGTGGCAACGGCTCAATATGTCGGCATGAAGAACTTTGTTGCTGTTTGTAAGTCGATGGCGCAAGACTTATTAGTTGATGTTGACCTGCATCTTGATCATGCCAAGTCGTTTGATGCCATCAAAGAAGCGATCGATGCCGGTTATTCCTCGGTCATGTTTGATGGCTCGGCCCTGCCAAATAAAGAAAACATGGAACGTGCGCGACGGGTGGCCGACTATGCCCACGAACATGGCGTCTCTGTTGAATGTGAGATCGGAACAATCGGCGGAACTGAAGAAGGCGTAACAGTTAAGGAAGGCCGTTACACAGATCCGCAGCAAGCAATTACGTTCCTGAATCATGTTGATGTAGAAGCTCTGGCAGTCGGCGTTGGTACGCATCACGGTCAATTTAAATCAAAAACCAAGTTGAATTGGCCATTGATCGAAGAATTGCATCAAGAGATCAGCACGCCAATGGTCATTCATGGTGGCACGGGCGTTAATGAGGCTGATTATCATCGATTAACTGAGAACGGATTCCGAAAATTCAACGTTGGGACAGAGTTGTTAGTTGGTTGGACCCGCAAAGCAAAAGAGATGTTTGCCCAGACAGAAGTCAACAACTCTCTGCGCAACAACATCGAGCCATGTAACCAAGTCGTTTATGATATCGTCAAACACAAAATAGGGCTGTTCTTAAATAAGGACGCAGAAGTTCCAGTGAACGCATAAAGCGATAGGAGGAGACGACACGATGGATGTTGATACACAAGCTTTGGTTCTGTTAGCAGGCGCGCCTGGTACTGGCAAAACGTATGCGGCAAACAAAATCATGCAGGCAATCAGCGGGTTCGTGTCGCTGCCGCTCGATCTTTTTAAAGAGCACCTCTACGATGAGCTGGGTTTCGATAATCTTCAGGAAAAGCAAACGCTTGATGCCGAGGCAAGAACACGTTACTACCGTGGCATTGATATTCTGATGAGCGAACACAAAATGATTCTAGGCGATTACCCGTTTAGCCGTCTGCAAAAACCAGCACTCGAAAAGTTGGCCGCAAAGTATCATTACCCAGTCATCACAATCCGATTAGAAGCCGACATCAAAGTACTTTATAATCGCCAGCGTCAACGCGATCTGTCTGATCCCCGCCACCTTGGCCATCTCATGAATCATTACCATCGCGGTGATACCTTTGAAAGTATTAACGAAAAACCCGATGGCATGCCTTCGTTTGAAGTGTTCAGCAACCGAGTGAGTGATCGCGGCTATCAGAATTTTCAGATTGGCAGGCTGATCAGGGTGGACGTGAATGATTATGCGAAGGTGGATTATCAGACGCTGGTGGCACGGTTGAAGGAGTTTTTGAAGGCATCGGCTGTCGGATAAATGGGTTGAAGATATGAGACTATTTTGTTGACGAGTCTGTAAAACCTATCGTAAAATTTGCAGGTTGTGAAGAGATCATCGAGATAAATCCCGATGAACTCAACCGCGATTCAGGGAGAAGCTAGCCTTTCATGGATGGCTTTTTTCTGTTAGTGACAAGGATTACATTCTGCAAGGACAACTATGAGCCTTGACACATACTGAAGCGGACAAAAACATACCGAAGCGGGTAAATAGTACAAAAAGCTTACTGGCGCAGACAAATAGTTGACTAATCTGTCATTTCTAACGTATAATTTAGGAGTTGAGAAAAGGCCACCGGGTGGCGCCCCGATGACCTCAAACACGGTTCAGATGACTATGGGTAAGCTAACCTTGACGGTTAGCTTTTTTGATTATCGCATACGCTTTAGCGCTACTGGTAATCAGTATGCTTAGCGCGATAATAATCGACGCCACATCCAAGTGGCAACCCCCTTCGTCTCCTGAGTCTGGCATGGCCATCACCTCCACGATTCAAAAAATGTTGAGTGGTGTGTGCCATCCAATCCGCTAGACTAAGAAGTGAGGGTAATTAGTCCTCTTTCTTTGTCATGATTCTAGTTTATAGATTGTAACGTATGCAGTCAATAAGAACACGCCGCAATTTTTAAACACATAGAGGTAGCGCTTGCAGTCGACACGTTAGATTTTTCAACTAATTAGTAAGTTGACGAATCATCCATTTCTAACGTATAATCCAGACATTGAAAAGAGGCCACCGGGCGGCATCCCGATGACCTCAAGCACGGTTTAGATGACGAGTTGAGTGAAAAGCTAGCCCATACGGTTAGCTTTTTTGATTATCGCATAGGCGTTGGCCATGCTCGTGATCAGCATGGCCGTTGCCACGATAATTGACGCCACTTCCAGCGTCGCTACACCTCTCGTCTTTCCAATTTGGCATGACTTCACCTCCACGGTTTAGAAATGTTGAGAGGTGTGTGTCATCTCCAGTCCGCTAGACTAAGAAGTGAGGGTAATTAGTCCTCTTTCTTTGTCGTGATTTTAGTCTATAGGTTGTTGCGTATGCGGTCAATAAGTAATAGTTGTTATTTTGAACAGCTTTTCGTAGAGAAATATCATGAATGATATGGTGTTGTCGCTCAATGATACAATAATTTTAAATTGGCTTCACGAGAAAGGGCGGGGTACTGTGGAAGAGGTACGAATTGTTCAGTTGGGTAATTCGTTGGTGTTGACGTTGCCGGAAAATAAAGGATTCAAGAAGGTGCAATCGTGGCTTCTTATACCAGAAGATGATGTCAAACCTAGTTATACACTGATTCCTAAACTTGAGGATCCATACATAGGTAAAAGAAGGGGATCAATGTATGTTCCTGAAGAATGATCTGAAATCTAACATCTCATAGTAGCCTTGTCCGACGAACTTTTGGGCAGGGCTATTTTGTTGCATTCATAATTGTAGCGGCATAGACAGGGGCATTGAACCACTATTTTTGAATCAAAACATTGATCTGGTTAACTTTATTGGGGAACAGCCTTGACTAGTGAATTAATTCACTTACAGTAGTTATTAAGAGGCGAAAGTGACGACATCGTTTGCACGCGAAACCATGCGTTTGTTTTCATTGCGCAAGAACACGTCATTCAAGACACTTATAATCTGAGAACGCTTGAAACTTTGGACACGGCTGCCAAGAAAGCATTCGGTCCAGATTTTGAAGGCGTCCGAGACATTTACATGTTGGATCGGAGGGGGAAGACGTTCATGATTAAGGTCTTACTGGGGTTGATTGTTCTTATTAATTTAGGTTTTCTTTTCTATTTTGTACGTGATTTGCTACGGCACCGCTCGGAAATCATGACAGAACCGGCAACAACTTGGGCCTTGCCATTCAGCTCATTCCTGATCTTTCTTCTTTCAACGTTTGGCATTTCCGATTTCGCCATTAGCACCGCACTGTATCCTAAGGTCAAATGGGTGTCGATCAAAAAGCTGCCTGGCACCTTGAACACGCAATGTGTTATTCCGGTGGCTGCCATGGCGCTTTCGTACATTACCGCCATTACGGTTGATATTAAAACGTTGGCGATTTGCATCATTGCGGCGGTGATCGGTGCCTATATCGGGCCGCGGTTTGTGGTTAAGTTGCCCGCTGACACGATTAAGAAGTTTGTCACGGCTGGTTTGTTGATTGCGGCGCTGATGATTTTGGCTGGTAAATTTAACTGGATCCCAGCCAACGGAACGGCGACTAGTTTATCAGGTTGGAAACTTATATTGACAGCCGTCTTATTGTTTGTGTACGGTGCGTTGAACAACATCGGTATTGGCTCGTATGCTCTGACGATGGCGACTGTGTATGCGATGGGGCTCAATCCGTCCGCAGCTTTTCCAATCATGATGGGTGCCGCAACTTTTTCTGTTTCGACAAGCTCCATTCAATTCGTCAAGTTGGCAGATTATAGCCGGAAAATCACTTTATTCACGTCGACTTTTGGCGTTTTGGGCGTATTGGTCGCCGTTTTCTTTGTGAAAAGTCTGGACACCAGCATGCTGCAATGGCTAGTGATCGTGGTGTTGCTATATTCCGCCATCAGCATGGCATTGTCGCTGCGGCAAAAAGAAGAAGCATAACTTGTTGACTAAATTGAGAATAATGGAGGTCATACGATGCGGATTTTAACAAAAAAAGATGTGCAAGCAGTTTATACGATGAAAGATGCGATCGCTGACGATAAAGTTGCTTTGGCGGCTTATTCTAACGGTGATGCGACTGTGCCGTTGCGGGCCAACATTGATGTTCAGGCGGAACATGGCCAAAGTCTTTACATGCCGGGCTATGCTGCAGGTGAGCAACCTGCGCTCGGCGTTAAAATCGTCTCCGTTTATCCTGATAACATCGACAAGGGATTGCCGAGTGTCCCGGCGACTATGGTCAGCCTGGATCCCAAGACCGGCATTGTGTCGGCGATCATTGACGGAACCTACCTGACGCAGCTGCGAACCGGTGCGCTGCAAGGGGCGGCAACCGATCTGCTGGCTAACCCTGATGCTAAAGTGGCCACGTTAATCGGGACGGGCGGCCAGGCACCGACGCAGCTGGAAGCGATGCTCAATGTTCGTCAGTTAACGCGTGTTTATGTTTCCGATATCGACCACGATCGCGCAGCAAAGTTTGCCCAAGACATGACTGATCGTTTCGGTAAGCAGTTCAATGTCGACATTCTGCCAGTCAATGATCTTTCCAAGGCGATTCGGGCATCGGATATTATTACATCCGTTACGACTTCAAAGCAGGCAACGTTTGATGCGGCTGATGTGCAACCCGGCACCCACGTTAACGGCATTGGTGCCTATACGCCAGAAATGCACGAGATTCCGGCCGAGCTTGTTCAGCGGGCAGACAGTGTCATTTTCGATACCATGGACGGCGTTTTGGCGGAAGCCGGCGATATGATCACGCCGCTGAAAGAAGGACTGGTGACAAAAGCGCATTATGCGGGCGAGCTCGGGCAGTTGATTAATGGCAAAATCAAGGGTCGGCAGCGGCATAATCAGGTGACGCTGTTTAAAGCCGTTGGTACAGCTGTCTTGGATGTGGTTGTGGCTGAGAAGATTTTGCAGGCAGCGGAGAAGCGGCATGTGGGAATGAGTGTGGATCTTTAATGCTGAATTGTTGAAAGGTGGCAGTTGTGACGTGAAGATGTCGCAACTGCCACTTTTTGCTTACCAAAAATTCGGAAGTGGGAGCAAAAAAATAAGTGATACAACGTTGTACTTTTAAATACAACGTTGTATAATTTTATACGAAATGAAAGCGCATTCAATTCACGAGGAGGAAAGACTATGTCAACAACCAGTCCTGCACCAACGATCATCAGCACCGATCCTGGCATTGATGACGCAGTAGCGATTGCCATTGCGTTAGGCAGTCCAATGCTAGATGTACAACTCATTTGTCCCATTGCAGGGAATGTAAGCGTGGAGAAGACAACACTTAATACCCGGCGTTTGCTTACTTTTTTGAATCAAGCACCGCGAGTTGTTCAGGGCAGTAGTAAACCACTTTTGCGGCCGCTTAAAGATGCAAGTGGTGTTCACGGCAAGACGGGGATGGATGGGTATCCCTTCCCAGAGCCTGCTGTGGAAGTTGATACGTCGATTCCTGCGGCGGTTGCCATGCATGAAACCGTGATGGCTAATTCCAGACCAGTAACGCTTATCGGTATCGGGCCGTTAACGGATATTGCTCTCTTTATTCATCAATATCCCGACGATCTAAAGAAGATCAAAGAACTTGTTTTAATGGGCGGGGCACTTGGACGCGGCAACCTTGGCGTTTTATCCGAGTTTAATTTTGGAACTGATCCTGAAGCCGCAAAGATTGTGTTTAATAGTGGTCTGCCAATTCGAGTTGCACCGATGGAAATTGGGCGACAAGCAAAAATTCTACCTGAAACATCGGAAAAGATTAAGCAGTTAGGCAAGGTTGGCGACATGTTTTATGCGCTGTTTTCCAAATATCGCGGTGGAAGTTTCAAAACTGGTTTGAACATGTATGATGCGCTTGCTGTAGCGATGATTCTTGAGCCGTCTTACTTCAATGAAGTAACAACCCACGTGGAGATTGAAACGCGTGGCGAATTTACAGCGGGGGCTTCACTAATCGATCTAAAAGGGTACTTAGGAAAACCTGATAATGCAAGTGTTGCTACTAACGTTGATTCAGAAAAATTTGAAAGTTGGTTTGTTGATGCGATTGCTGCAACTGCCAGTTTGTAGGTGACTGACAGTAACTAATGATCGCGTGAGGTAAAAAGAAAGACAGTAGGTGCCATTCTCTTATGAAAACACGAGGGTGGCGATGTTTTTCATGAGGGGGATGACATAATGAATGCAATTCTTGTCTCGGTTATCGGTATTCTAGCCGTTGCCATCTTAGTTTACATGCTGTTGAAGAAGAACGACATCAAGATGACATTATTGGTTCTTGGTATTACGTTAATGTATCTTGCTATCTTTCTAGGGAATAAAATCAAAGTCTCTGCATCGACTGGGACCGTGTGGCTTGATCCTTTTCAGGCAGTGGTAGATCAGTTTACTAATACGCTTGTCGGTCCTGGCTTTGTCATTCTGATTTTAGGCGGATACAGCGCCTATATGAGTCACATCGGCGCTAATCACGTCACAATTCAGGCGTTAACCAAGCCAATTGCCAAGATTCGATCGGTTTATATCCTAATACCGATTGTCTTCTTGATCGGTAACTTGCTATCACTCGTCATTCCTAGTGCGTCTAATTTGGCCATCATTTTGTTGGCGACTTTATACCCTGTTTTGCGGGCAGCAGGTATGAGTCGATTGTCAGCAGCGGCCATTATTGGCACATCGGCGACCATTGTTCCAACGCCCTTAGGTTCAGATAATGTTGCGGTTGCGGCCCAATTGCATATGGCCGTGACAGACTATGTTTTTAAAAGCCATGCGCTGGTTTCAATTCCGACATTGTTAGCGATTGCGGTGGTTCATTATTTCTGGCAAAAGCATGAAGATAAGGTTGATCCAGAGACACTGACCTACGATAAAGAAGTTGCAGAGAACCACGATGACGGCATTGACTCAAAGGAAAATGTTAATTCCTACCACGGTTTAACTGCGTTTGTTTATGGGTTATTACCATTGCTACCCATTGTTTTGCTATTGGCGATTTTCTTTACAAACATAGTGGCTGGCACAAAGTTAAATATTAACGTTCAATTGGTAACGTTGATCAGTTTTGTTGTGGCAGTGATCGTTGAATTGCTTGCCAAACGAAAAGTTCAAAACGTGCTTAAAGGCACTAATTCCTTTTTCACTGGAATGGGCGATGTAATGAGCATTGTTGCCTTGCTGGTGGCCGCCCAAACTTTTGTGCAAGGGTTAACTTCCTTGGGTATCATTGAGCTAATTCAGAATTCGATGACGCATATGAGTGGGTCGGGCATCGTTCTGCCCATTGTTATGGTTCTGTTCACCGCGGTCATTGTTCTATTAAGCGGCAGTGGCACAGCGTTGGTTTTTGCGATGATTCCACTGATCATTCCACTATCCAAGGCTGCGGGGATTGATCCAGTCGCGTTGTCAATTCCGCTTCAGCTTGCCGGCAACTTGCTACGCGCGGTTTCACCAGTTGCTGCGGTGGTGTTGATTGTGGCAGGAACAACCAAATTATCACCTATTCAAATCGTTAAAAGAACGTCGGTGCCGATGGTCTTCGGTGTCGTGATGATGCTTGTTATGTCCCTGATACTTTTCTAGGCCTGAAAATTAAGTTCAATTATTCCGGTTTGGTAGATGGCAAAATGGTGATGCTGCTTTCATGGTAGAATGAATTAAATCATAATTCAGCCTGAAAGTGGAGAAAGACAATGCATCGTTCACCGAAGTATGTTCAAATTTACAACCAGATTTTGAAGATGATCAAACAAGGCCAACTAGCGCCAGGTTCTAAACTCCCTTCTGAGGAGGTACTCACCAATGAGTTTGAGGTTAGTCGCGTGACGCTACGTACGGCTTTGTCGTTGCTTAAAGAAGACGGTTTAATTCGCAGTATTCACGGACAAGGACATTTTGTCGAGGCCGGGGAAAAAAAGACGAGTGGTATCGAAACGCTAGGCAATCCGATACTAAAAGGGCTTGTGCCGACAATTGAGCGGCGGGAGGCTTACTATCACGAAAACCAACCGAGTGAGTTCACAGACCAGCTGTTTGACAGTCACGACGAGCCGTATGACACACTTAATATCTGGTATCAGAATAATGGCGAGAATATTGGGAACACGTTGGCTATTCTGTTGCCAGAAACAGTGACCATGTTTCGCATTAACTTGAACCAGCCAGATAGTATCGTTAACTTTTTGGAGAAATCCGTTTATCAAAAAGCTTCAAGCTCATCGGTGTCGATTACGTTGTCTGATCGCCAGCAGAAATCGTTTCGCCGCACCTTTAGTGACACAAGCCCGTTAATTTTGATGACAGAAGACATCTTTGGACTGAATGGCGAAAGGCTCTTGCAAAACAAACACTATATTCCTGCTAATTTATTTAGAGTGAACGTTGTTAGAATTCAGCATGATTTACAAAGTCAAATTAGTCCGGTGGATTGACGCAATCAATTCTAATTAGCCAACTACCACTTGAAAAAGTTCCATACCACAAAAAAGCCGCCCCGATTTTCCTTTTCGAAAATCAGGACGGCTTTCTCATGCACTAAAGGAGGAAAATAATGAACCGTTAATGTTAATCAACAGCCACCGACTAACTAGAACCCGCCTTCACTATTCTCGGCATCACGTACGGACAATCCCGCTTCCTTCAAGAAATCAGCGAACGGCCGCAAATCTTGCGCTTCGTACCGTTTGACGAATGCGTCGATTTCTTCTTGGGAGAATTTGGCTGGGTCGAGTTGCAGTTTTTCTACTGGCATCGGCCGATCGCCGGAGATCACCGCATCAATTAAAACGGATTCTGTTTTGGCGATCTCTTTTGCCTTAGCGAAGGTTGGAGCTAGGTCTTCAATTTTGGTGACCCGGAAGCCCTTCATGTTGACGGCTTTGGCAACTAGGCTGAAGTCAATATCATCGAATTCGACGCCGATGAAGTCGTTTTTGTTGGTGTCTTCTTGTTCATCTTTAATGAAGGCATATTGCTTATTGGTGAAGATCACGTTGATGGCTGGCAGGTGGTATTGAACCTGCGTGACCAGATCCTGCATGGTCATCGCCACGCCGCCGTCTCCGGATAAGTTGAAAATTTGACGATCCGGGAAGTCCAGTTTGGCCGCGATGGCACCGGGGATGCCGACGCCCATCGTTGCGAATAAGTTGGATGTGAAGTGGCGATTTTTCGGCGTCAAATTCAAATTGCGGTTAGCATTTAAGTTGATGTCGCCAACGTCAATCGAAAAAATCGCATCTTCATCCGCAATATCATTAACTGCCTTCAGAACTTGATAGGCTTGCAGCTCACCAAACTGTTTGTTTTCCAGTTTGCTTAGATAGTCACGCCAATTTTGTCGGTTGGCAAGATTGGCTTTCCACCACGGCGTTTCTTCGCGTTCGCTGACTTGTTCAAGCACTTGTTGCAAGGTCGTTTTGGCATCAGCTAAAATGGCAACTTCTGCTTGGTGACGCTTGCCTAATTTAGCCGGATCCACGTCAATCTGTAAGAAATGCTGGGTATTCTTGAAAGCATTCGAGACTTCAGCAAAAGGATAGTTGTTACCGATAAATAGCACCGTGTCTGCTTGGGCTAAGGCTTCATTCGCCGGCTTTTGGGCGACGCGGTTGGCGGAACCTAAGTATGCTGGGTAACTGTCAGGAACAATGCCTTTAGCCGGATAAGTACTCATAAGTGGAATCTTCAGCAATTCGCTAAGTTGTTGCAGCTCCTTGCCGGCGGTGTATGCGCCGATGCCATAGTAGATGACTGGGCGTTTGGCGTCGACTAATTGTTGCGTCAGCTTTTTCACCAAGTCAGGGTCAGGAACCGGCAAAAGTGGCTTTTGGTGATTGATGGCTGAAGCATACCAGCTATCTTGGGGAATCTCCTGCCATGGCAGGTCCACCGGAATTTGAACCACCGAGACGCCTTGGTTGGCATAAGCGCGACGAATGGCCTCATCGATGACGTGCGGTAGGGTTCTAGCACTAACGGCGGTCACGTTATAAGCGGCAACATCAGCATAAATCGGATTTTCATTCATTTCCTGAAAAGTATCCATATTCATGCCGGTCGTGCCGAACTGACCGATCAATGCCAGCACCGGCACATGGTCTTCGCGCGCATCGTACAACCCGTTCATTAAGTGCGTGCCACCCGGTCCAGCTGAGCCAAAGCAGACGCCGATTTTGCCAGTCAACTTCGCATCAGCTGCCGCGGCCATCGCCCCGACTTCTTCATGCCGAACCTGAATATAATGGATGTTTTCCTTTTCGGCAGATAAAGCATCCATGATTGAATTAAACGAGCCACCCGGAATCCCATATAAATGATCCACCTGCCATGCTTCCAAAACCTTCACCACAGCAAGACCAGCGGCAATGGTTGAACGATCATTGGTCATTTTCAACATCTCTCCTCGTTGTTGTTGAAGTGCTTTACACTATTAAATTTTGCACAATCTAACGGTTTTAATATAGCATGACTTCAAATTAAGGGCAAGCGCTTACACGTTGAGAGGCGGTGTGGCGCTGTTTTTTTAGTGTTTTTTGGGAAAGGGAGTCTCTGGTCATTGTTGATTGGCTAGGTCGAAGCGTCTTTTATTGATAAATGGGTGAATTCCGATTAAACCAAGGCTGAGGATCCCTCTTGGCTTCTTGCAAGTGACATAGCAACGACTTGCGTTTGTCAATGAATTGGTTGAACCGGAAAATTCGTAAAATTAAACCGGAAAAAGATATACCAATGTAAACGCTTGCTGACATGTAATAATAAGATTGTCAAGAGGTGGGGTACTTAAGTAATCTGTGAAAGAAGGGGGCGATCATGAACGAGAAGATTAAACAGTTGCTTGACGTCTTATTGCAGCAAAAGGGTTACCTTACCGCCTTACAACTCTCTGACATGCTCGGTGTCACAGAAAGGAGCATTCGAAACTATGTAAGGACTTTAAATAGCAGCGAAACACAAGATCCTTTAATTGTTTCGTCAAACAAGGGGTACAAGATTCAGCGTGATCTATACAATGAAAGTGTGAAAAATCGTCTTTTCGCAAAAGATGATGAAGAATTGCTTTTTAGAATTGCATTGATTTTGATGAATCAATCGACTTTCATTACATTTGATGATCTTGCTGTTCAATTGAATTATTCAGTTGAGAGCATCCGGAGCAAGGTTCAGGCTCTATTTTCTAAAATTCATGATCTAAAGCTGCACGTCAGATTGGAATCAAGAATTTTTACGGGTATTCGAATTTTGGGTGAGGAGAACCAAAAAAGATTGCTTCTAGAACAGCTAATCCCTATCGAGCAAATTGAAAAAGGAAATTTAACTGATTCCACTTTTAAACTCATGGGGCTATTAGCAAATAGAAAGAGTATTAAAGCTGAGATTGGTAGCATTGATGCAGTTTTTTCACGGCATCATACAACGATGGATTTCATTGTTTACGCAAAGATTATCTGTCACATGATTATTGTGATGAACCGTTGCAAAAATGCTAGTTTAATTACTTTGTCGGAAGTGGGAAGTAACAATGAGAGCCATCCTGAATTTCAGCTTGCTTCTTCGTTATTGGCAATGTCCGTTTATCCAATCAATGACGAAGCGGAAACGATGGCACTTACTAATTATCTCATTGCTCTTCCGCTTAATACGCCGGGTGCATTTGTTCCAGATATGAATGCTCGCCAGAAAAAGGTCCTGGAAGCTTCACTTAAGCGAGCAGAAGAATATTATGCGATCCCGCTTTATTCGAATAAACGGTATCGAGCACAGATCATGAATCATGTTATGAGACTGCTAGATCCTCTTGAAGAGAGCATCCCAATTTTTAATCCATACTCGGAAAAAACAAAAAGAGAGTATTTGTTTGCATACTCGATTGCCTGTTTTCTCTATGATGATCTAGAAAGTGATTTTGATTTGCAAATACCCGAGTCCGAAATAGCTTATTTAGCCATTCACATTCAGCTGGTTTTAACTGAGGAAACCAAAAATGTTATTCCAACAAAATTGGTATTTCAGGGTAAAAAGGCCGAGGGAGAATTGTTTCGATATAAGATTCAAACCTATTTTCCCAGATTAGAGATCGAGGCCGTCACACCGACAATAGATCAATCAGACATTGAAAAGTATCAACTGATCATCTGCTGCGGCTTTCAAGAAACCACTAGTGTTATTAGTTCTAAGGTCATTGAAATTAGCAAAGAAATGGATACGCGTGATATTGCAAAGATTCAAAACTTTGTAGAAACAATTGGGACAGCCTCTTTAATTCAACAGCTTGATTATCATCATATAAATGAATCATCAAGTGAGGAAGCAATTGAATATTTATTAAGGAAATCTGGGTACCTTAATCTTTTACCATATTTCCAAAAACGTGAGTCGATGTCACCAACCGATATTGGACATCTGGTGGCGATGCCTCACCCATTTTTAAAAGGGTCAGAAACCACGGCGAAAGTAATTGTAGGTATCAATAGGCAAGAGATTCCGTGGGGTCATCAAAAAGTTAGATTAGTTGTAATTTATATTCCTGCTGCGGATTTGAAGACAAACAAGAATTTCTTCAATGATGTCTATGAACATACAAGTGATTTAGCTGAAGTTCATGCTTTATTGGAAACAAAAACCAAGCAGGAGTTTATTGACGTTTGGAATAGAAAAGGAGAGTATTCACATGCTTTATAATATGGTCGATTTGCTGAGTGTCGCGTATAAAAATAAGTTTGCCGTTGGGTCTTATAATGTCGCAAATAGCGAGTTTGTTGAAGCAATTATTCGCGCGGCAGAAGAGAAGAATGCACCAGCCATTATTCAGATTCATCCCAATGAAATTAATTTGATTGGTGATAACTTTATTGCCTACGTTAGACAGGCGGTGTCGCGTACGCACATTCCAATGGCAATTCATGTAGATCATGGTGCAACACTGGGAGATTGTGTTCGTGGGATTCATGACGGATATACCTCTGTCATGATTGATGCGTCAGCAGACTCATGGGATAACAATGTGGCACTCACCAAGCAAGTTGTTGATGTAGCGCATAGTGTGGGTGTATCTGTTGAAGCAGAACTTGGCACAATTGGATCTAATGAACTTTCAACTGAAGGGACAGGTGTAAATAAAATTCTGTATACCGATCCTGAAGATGCAAAGAAGTTCGTAGCATTGACCGGCGTCGACACTCTGGCCGTAGCAATTGGAACTCGCCATGGACATTACAGTCACGTTGAAAAACCTGAGTTGAGAATTGATTTACTCGAGAAAATTCATGAAGCCGTTGATATTCCCTTGGTTTTGCACGGTGGCTCCGATAACAAAGATGAGGAAATTAAAAAGACTTATCTTCACGGAGTGGCAAAAATCAATCTGTCTACAGACATGAAGACGGCATTCTTTAAGCAACTTAGGAAGAATTTGGATAATAATCCAGATGCGTATGAGCCTGATCAGCTGATGCCATCAGCTAGGAAAGCAGCACAAGATGTTGTTGAGCATAAAATGGATCTCTTTAATTCTACTGACAAAGCTGACTTATACTAATATCTAACAAACAGGCCTAGTTTCGGAGGTGAGCTAGATGCATATAGACGAATTAATTGATATCAAAAATATTGATACTAGTATTGAACCAATGACAAAAGATCAAGCTATTGAACGCATGATCCATAAACTAAAAGTGAATGGTTATATTCAAGATACAGAAACGTTCAGTAAGGCTATTTACCAACGCGAAAAGGAAATTTCAACTGCTGTAGGCTATGGCGTTGCAATTCCACATGCGCGAACTAGTACTGTCAAAAAGTCAACGATTGGCGTTTTTAGAAATCTATCTGGCATTTCATGGGGTCAAGAAAGAGTCAACTTGGTATTTATGATTGCCGCTGAGAAAAATGCTTCAGAAGAGCATTTAAAGATGCTGTCAAAGATTTCGACGTTTTTGATGGACGAGAGCTTTCGAGCTAAACTCATCACGGCTGCTGATCCTAAGGAAATGTATGAAGTTCTTGTTCAAGAGGATGCTAAAAAAAGTGAAGATGCAGATGTTTCGCAGGCTAGAGAATCTGCAGGAAAATATCTTGTGGGAATTAGCGCTTGCATGACAGGCATTGCACACACGTATATGGCGGCTGAAGCACTTGCAAATGAAGCTAAGAAACGTGGTATGCGCGTTAAGATTCAAACGAATGGATCTACTGGTGTTGAGAATAGACTCACATCGAAGGACGTTGAGGAAGCAGATGCTATTGTTGTCGCTCACGATGTAAAGGTTGACACCACCATCTTTGGAGAAAAGCCTTTTTTAGACGTTCCGGTTAAGCGCGCTATTGATAAGCCAGATTTAGTTGTTGATCAAGCATTAGAAGAAGATGCAATAACATCTCAGCCTGTTCAATCTCATAAGAATCTTGAGTCGGCATTAGGAAAAGAGGAAAAGGCTGAAGAGGACTTAACAAAAGGGGGCAAATTTGCCCGTGCTTTCTACACACACATTATGAGCGGCGTATCGTATATGATTCCGTTTGTTGTAGTCGGCGGTATCTTTATCGCAATTTCGTTTATGTTTGGCATCTACGCCTCCGACCCTAAAAGCGACCAGTACAATATCTGGGCAGCATTTTTTAATGAGATTGGCGGAAATGCAGCTTTTAAACTCTACGTTCCAATTCTAGGTGGGTTTATTTCTTGGAGTATTGCGGATAAAGCAGGCCTAGCACCAGGCATGATCGGTGGCATGATGGCAGTGAATGGGGGATCGGGATTTCTAGGCGGAATGGTTGCAGGATTCTTAGCTGGTTATGTCACGCGTTTCATCGTTCAAAAGACGCAAAACGTTCCCCACTCTTACAAAGGAATTATGGCAGTGTTGGTCATTCCGCTTTTAGCAACATTTATTGTCGGTCTCGTCATGTTCTTCCTTTTGAACACACCGATGTCGAATATGATTGCGTTTCTGACAAACTGGCTGAAATCCATGAGCGGTGTCAATGCTTTCCTTATGGGCGCACTCTTGGCTGGTATGATGGCTTCAGATATGGGTGGCCCAATCAATAAGACTGCTTCGGCCTTTGGCCTAGCGATGTTTGCATCAAAAATTTATGGTCCTTCGGCAGCGTTAATGGTTGGAGGCATGGTTCCTCCACTTGGAATTGCGCTAGCAACCGTGCTATTTAAGCGAAAGTTTACGATTCAGGAGCGCGAGGCTGGCAAAGCCAATTGGGTACTTGGTGCAAGTTTTATTACGGAAGGAGCGATTCCATTTGCTGCGGCTGATCCCCTGAGGGTTATTCCCGCAAACATCATTGGTGGCGCTATTGGCGGTGCAATTTGTATGGCGACAGGCATCACTTTACAGGCACCGCATGGGGGGATCTTTGTTATTCCAATAGCCTGCAACAAGCCGATTCTTTACATTGGATGCATCGTCATTGGATCAATTGTTACAGCGCTCATTTTAGGCTTCTCTAAGAAGATATTGAGTGAGCAGCAAATGAATCAACAGATGGCAGCAGGCATTATTTGAGCCTAAATTTAAACGTGCCAATAATTTCAAAATTGTGCATGCACCGAGAAAACAAAAGTAGCGGACAACAGATGTTCGCTACTTTTTGATATTGAGTTGTAAAAAGAATCATGAAATGTGAGAAGAAACAAAACATTTCAAGGCCAATGGGACCAGTCAATATTCGGCCTAATCAATGTAGTCAGGTTCATTTGCAAGAATCCACTCCTCAGCTTCTTTTGACCATAAACCATCATGCTTAGCGAGAATCTTTCCTAAATCGGAGGCTGTATCAACCTTAGCTAATTCGATACGATCAAATTTTTTACCGCTATAGACTAGCTTTTTGCCGCCGCCAATTTCGGGCTGATTCATGGTTGTTTCGCCTGCATCATTCAGTCCCATAACATGAGTGATGACTTTTGAAACATCCAGTTTCTTCTCAGCAATTAACTGTGCTGCTTCTGCCTCGTTATCAGCATCTCCGCCTGAAGTACCTACGAAATGCGTGAAATTGTAGTGGATATTGTAGAAGTTAACTGATGCTGAGAAGTCTTTCTTCATTGGACCGGCAAATTGATTTAAGCACCCGTCAGGATTTAGCAAAGAATCTGCTAAAGTGGCTAAAGGCGCTACGCTGATCATTAGAAATGCATCGTCATATCCAGTTCCGTCGACCGCATTCAAAAGCGCGGCTTTTTGTTCATCCATTGACAAACCATTTACATTCACGAACTTGATGTCGACCCAGTCAGATGGGTAAAGCTTTTTAGCACGATCAAGTTTTTCTTGATTGACGTCAGTAACAACTAATGTGGAGGGCTTCTTGGGGCCATGGAGTGCATAGTCAATGGCTAACAAGCCCATTGGACCTGTACCGCCCATGATTAACATATTGCCGCCCTCTTTAATTCCCGTTGTCGGTTGATAAGAGTGGAAATTAACGTGATATTGAGCTCTGAATGCTGCAATAACACAGCTTACTGGCTCACAAAGGGAACCTTCGTAATACGCGTCGCCCTCAAATGGGATCAAGCACCCCATAGTCATCACTTCATCAGGGATAATTATCTTTGTGGCGTCTCCACCAATATAAGGGTACGAGTAGCCGGGAACAAATGGCGTATCTTGTCGAGCTAGGTTTGGTTGAATGACGTAATTTTGACCAGCGTGGAACTTGGATTGCCATTTTTTCCCAACCTTTAAGATTTTTCCTGAAAATTCGTGTCCAACAACCGCTGGATGATGCGCCAGGTCATCGGGTGTCTTCTTATGGTCTTCGCCCTCCATGGCAAGCTTCCATGATGACATACACATTGTGTCACTTACTACAGTTGCGAGGATTTCATCATCCTTCATTTCGGGAAGTTCGAACGTATCAATTCGAAGATCTTTTTTCCCGTAAATTCGTAATGCTGTACTTTCCATATCAATGCCCTCCATTCACAAATGTGAAAAATGATTAAGTGCTTACTTTATTAGCTGCAACATCATGATAATTCGGGGAATGAGAATGAACAAGTAAGCGCTATCAAATATTCACAAATGTGAAATGGTTAAGACAAATCTTTTATTGACTTTGCGGTGGCTTCGGTTGTGATGAGCGTGTTTAGAAGTCCACCACGTAGAGCAGCAAGGATTGCTTTAACTTTCTCTTCACCAAAAGCGATGCCAACAGAATACGGCACTTTCTTCATAGCGGATAAGGGGAATGCGACAAGGATGGAGTCAATGTCTCGCGCCACCTTACCGTTTTTGTCGAAAGGATGAGAGAGGATGTCCCCTACCATATCAGCACTGAAGTAAGACTTGAAGTTTGTGTTTTCATAAAATGCCTGCCAGTCAGGTGAATCGGTGATGAGTGAACTACCCATCCCGAAAATTGCTACATTGACACGAGTCCAGAGACCGAGAATCTCTTGCGTGTTTGGATTTGCAAGCAACTCTTTACGCAATGCTTTTGATCTGACAAAAGCTGGTGAATCTAAAACAAAGGCTGTTCCGTTGAGTCTATTTGCTAAACGGTGAGTCAAATAATTTACATGATAATTTGAAGGTATCCGGCCCATGGGCCCACCGACAAGAGGCACAACCTTAATATTTTGTAGTTTGTTGTTTACTGGAAATTGGCTAATAACGCTAGAGAGGGTTGAACCCCAACTTAGTCCAACAACGTCATCGCTTTTGATAATCCTAGATAGAAACATTGACGCATAAACACTCAATGCGTTCAGCTCGTTGCCACCATTTTCGGATGAAGGAACAATGACAGCATCACGTAAACCGTATTTTTGTTTAAAAAAATCTACAAGTTGACTAACGGCGGTTGTTTCCGGATTAATAGCAATCGAAACAACGCCCTCATCCCTAGCCGCCTTTAAGATGCGACTTATTTCAGTTCTGTGGATGTGTGCAATGTCGGAAATTTCTTGTTGGGTGAGACCGTGCATATAGTAAAGATCTGAAATTTTGACGAGCGTTGCGCGGTCATAGCGTTTAGGTAAGCTTGACATAAATGTCACCTCGAAAATCACAAATGTGAAATTATAAACCGGTCTTATTGTAACCGGTTACAATATAATTATAATCAAAAGTGAAACAAGTAACAACATGTATTTAACATTTGTGAAGTTAGAAAGGAGAAGCTTTATGTCAGATTGGCTTAGCTTATCAGGGAAAACAATTATTGTTACGGGTGGCTCATCAGGAATTGGGGAAGCCATTGTTAAAGAGCTGATTCAAAATGGTGCCAACGTAGTGAATGGCGACCTAAAAAAGGGAAGCTTGGAGGATCAACATCTAACATATTTTAAGACAGACGTAACAAATCCAGAAGAAGTTGAGAATCTTGTCTCAGAGGCAGAACAGATAAACGGTGAGATTTGGGGTGTTGTTAATAATGCCGGTATTAATAAACCGCGTGTTTTGGTTGACCCCACAAAACCGCACAGCAAGTATGAGCTTGATGTGTTTACATTTGATCAGATATTTAATGTAAACGTCAAAAGCGTCTTTCTTGTATCGCAGGCAACCGCACGCAGAATGGTTAAGCAACACCACGGTGTCATTGTAAATATGTCCTCTGAAGCAGGACTAGAAGGGTCTGTTGGTCAAAGTGTTTACTCAGCTAGTAAAGGAGCGATCAATGGATTTACCCGCTCTTGGGCGAAGGAATTAGGTAAATATAATATCCGCGTTGTCGGCGTAGCGCCTGGCATTATGGAAGCAACCGGTCTAAGAACACCAGATTATGAAGAAGCACTAGCATATACAAGAAATACAACGGTAGACGCTATCAGAGCGGGTTATAAGTCTACTTCTACAACGCCTATGGGTCGAAGTGGAAAACTCAGTGAAGTTGCCGATTTGGTTAACTATTTTGTTTCCGATCGTGCTAGCTACATCACCGGCGTTACGACCAATGTAGCAGGCGGGAAGTCGCGCGGTTAAAGAAGTTCAAGGATTGGAGGTGTATAAGATATGGAAATCATCTTAGTAGGGCATGCACAAACTGCAAAAGCTTTTAAAGAAGCGGTGGAGATGATTTATGGCGAAGTGCCAAATTTCCATCCAGTAGATTTCACGCCTAAAGAAGGATTGCAGTCACTGACAAGTAAGATTGTTTCGAAAATTGAACCTAATAAGGCTGCTGAGACGCTGATTATTACTGATTTGTTCTCGGGAACACCCTACAATGCTTCGGCTGAATTAGTTTTAAAAAAGAAGGCGGCTGATGTTGTAGCCGGCATGTGTTTACCGATGTTGCTTGAGGTCGCAGTTAATTCCAGCAGCATGAGTGTCAGTCAGCTTGTTGCGCATCTAATGAAGAACAAAGAAGAGTTTTCCACTAGTCTTAGTGAGAAGGCAAAAACAGATACAGAGGAGGATGACTTCTGATGATTATCACACTTGCAAGAGTTGACGATCGTTTAATTCATGGGCAAGTTACAACAGTTTGGTCTAAAGAATCCAATGCTGATCGAATTATTATCGTTAGCTCGGAGGTTTATAAGGACGACATTCGTAAAACGCTGTTAAAACAGGCTGCACCTCCTGGCATGAAAGTGAACATTGTTGATGTACAAAAAGCAATTGCTGTGTATAACAATCCTAAGTACCAGAATGACAAGGTGTTTTATCTGTTTACAAACCCGCGTGAAGTTGTGGATCTAGTAAAAGGCGGTATTCCACTAAAAAAGCTTAATATTGGTGGGATGCAATTCAAGCAGGGAAAGACCCAGATCAGTAAAGCCGTTTCTTTGGATGCAGACGATGTTGCTGCATTTCGGGAGCTGAACCGATTGGGCGTGGAGCTAGATTTGCGAGTTGTAAAGACAGATACGCCGTCTGACATCTTAGCAAAAATTGATGAAGTATTCGGAAAGGAATAGGCGGTGATCATCAATGGCAATTTCAACCATTCAAATTATTCTCATCTTCATCTGGTCTTCCGTAGTTGGTATGGGGAGTGTTCTGGATGAGTTCCAGACACACAGGCCTTTAATCGCCTGCTCGGTTATGGGTCTTATCCTAGGAGATCCAAAAACCGGGATCATTTTAGGCGGTACTTTGGAATTAATCGCACTCGGTTGGATGAATATTGGCGCTGCCCAGTCTCCAGATTCGGCTCTAGCAAGCACAATTTCAACCATTTTGGTCATTGTCGGCAATCAAGATATTCAAAAAGGAATTGCGATCGCTTTGCCTGTCGCGGCTGCGGGACAAGTTCTTACTGTCTTGGCGCGGACTGTTACAGTGGCCTTTCAACATGCTGCCGATCGTGAGGCGGAAAAAGCAAACTTTACCGCCATCATATGGTTACATTTTACTGCCTTAATTGTACAGGCACTCCGCGTCTCAATTCCTACCACAATTGTTGCTGTCTTTGTCAGCCCAGAAGAGATTAAGAGCATGCTGGATGCACTGCCAAAAGTGATTACTGGTGGTCTTGCGGTTGCAGGCGGATTTATTGTGGTTGTTGGGTATGCAATGATTCTTAACATGATGAGCGTTAAGTACTTAATGCCGTTTTTCTATCTTGGGTTCGTTCTCGGGGGTTATTTGAAACTCAGTTTATTAGCTTGGGGCGTTGTTGGACTAATCTTTGCCATTATTTATGTCCAACTAAATCCTAAGTTTGCATCAAATCAAAACAACGGAACAAATAGTTCTGGTGGGACCGGTGCTGCAGCGGGAGATCATGTGGCGGCGTTACCAGAAGACGAGTTGGATGACTGAAAGGAAGTGTGTTGAATCATGGCCGATCAACCAGTACAGGTAAACAAACTAAAAACAAAGATTACAAAAGGCGATATGTTGAAAACCTTTGTGTTTGAAAATTTTCAACAAGCATCTTTCAACTTTGAACGCATTCATGCACTTGCCTTTTGCGTCGATATGATTCCGACAATAAAACGGGTTTATTCGAAGAAAGAAGATCAGGTTGCGGCTTTAAAGCGACATCTTGTCTTCTTTAATACAACCCCAGCTATGTGCGGCCCTATTGTTGGTGTCACGATGGCGCTAGAAGAAGGCAGAGCAGCTGGTGAACCAATTGACGATGGTACTATCAACAGTTTTAAAGTCGGGTTAATGGGACCCTTGGCAGGCGTCGGGGATCCAATTATGTGGGGCACATTACGGCCCATCCTGGCTGCGCTTGGTGCATCACTCGCGCTTCAGGGATCTTGGTTAGGACCAATTTTGTTCTTCGTTGCCTTTAATGCCGTCCGATTAGCCTTCAAGTGGTACGGACTTCAACTTGGTTTTTCAAGAGGTCTGGCACTTGTGAAAGACATGAGTGGTAATCTTTTACAGAAGATTACTGAGGGTGCAACTGTACTTGGTCTGTTCATTATGGGTGTTCTAGTTACAAAATGGACAACGATCAATGTACCATTGGTCGTTTCAAAGACCACCGTTAATGGTAAAACCACCGTTACAACGTTACAGAATATCTTAGATCAGTTTTGTCCGGGACTCTTGGCACTTGGCTTGACCTTGCTTTGCATGTATTTGCTACGAAAGAAAGTTAGCCCGATTTTATTGATCTTTGCACTATTTGGGGTCGGAATTGTTGGATACTGGCTTGGCATTTTAAAATAAGGGTGAGTTAAGACGATTAATCAAAACACGTTAATAATTGCAATCGGGCTAATTCTTCTGACAAGTGGATTTCTTGTAAAGCCAGAGACAAAAGAAAGAAAACGAAAAGTCAATTTTCTATATATGATTGCAGGTGTTCTTATTGTGCTAATTGGCCTAAAGGTGATTTAGAAAGGGGCTGTGCAACTATGCCACTTGTTTCGACAAAGTATCTGGTTACAACGGCGTATCAAAACCAATTTGCTGTTGGGGCCTTTAATGTGGGAAACAGCGAATTTGTTAAAAATATCATCGGTGTAGCAGAGGAGTTAGAGGCGCCAGTTATTCTGGAAATTCATCCACTTGAATATGAGCTGATGGGGAGTGCCATCTTTAAATATATTCGAGAGGCAGCATTAACTGCCACCGTTCCCGTAGCAATTCATCTGGATCATGGCAGAAATATGGCAGATGTGTTACGTGCAATTCAAGATCAGGCAAACTCGGTGATGATTGATAGCTCTGGACATCCGTTTGACGACAATCTGAAGATAACTAAAGAAGTTGTTGAGGTTGCCCATAGTGTCGGTGTTTCTGTTGAGGCTGAGCTAGGCAGCATTGGCAATCGAAAATTTACGGAAGATCAGAATATGGGAAGAATCTATACTGATCCTGAGAGTGCTAAGGAGTTTGTGCAGGAAACTGGTGTTGATGATTTAGCAGTTGCAATCGGAACGGTTCACGGCCCATACCCGAGTGGTGAAAATGATATACGGATTGATATCCTAAAAAGGCTCAATGAAGCGTTACACATGCCGCTGGTATTACATGGTGGATCGGACAATCCTGATAGTAAGATTCGTGAGGCCATCCAAAATGGTATAGCAAAAGTGAATATTTCAACTGACATCAAAGTACCGTTTTACCACGGCATTGCCAAGACTGTTTCAGATAAACCTGGAGACTATGAGCCGTGGGTTATGACACCTTTTGCTGACGAAGAGCAACGAAAAGTGATCGCGGAAAAGATCCGCCTATTTGGGAGTGACCATAAACTGCGTGTTTATCTTGAACATCCAGAGCAATTAAGACCATTTCTTTAAGAAGTAAACAAACCAAATACACTCCAATTTTGAATGGAAAATATAATGTTTTGAAAGCGCTTGACAAATTGAAAAACTGGCGCTACTATGCAGTTGTTAACTAAATAAAACATTTGAGCCACTAGAATAAAGACGCTCGGAATAGGATTGCAAAATCCTCTTTCGGGCGTCTTTTTTCGTGCGCTCAGGTGAAAAACAAAAGGAGAGATTTTCATGAGTAAAGAAGCACGGTTAGCAAAAATCTTCAGCAGTGACGGGAATGCAATCATTGCGGCTTTAGATGGATTTGGATTTTCGATGAATACGCAAGGTGTTGATTATACTTGCGAGCATTTGGAGCAACTGATTGCAAATGGTCTTGACGCGGCGCTCGTAACTTATGGGCAAGCCAAAACGTATGAAAAAGAACTATCAAAGATCACAACGATCTTACGGGTTGACGCCTCAATCAATGTTTATGAACCAACGGTGCCAGAAACTGATCAATTTTTTGATGTTACTGATGCGCTGAAACTTGGAGCTGATGGCGTAGTTTGCATGACCTTCGCAGGGGCGGGCAAACGAGAGCAGTTTTCACATCAGATGTTAGCAAGTTTAGCCAAGCAAGGCGAGGAATGGAATATGCCTGTCATCGCTGAAACCTTACCGTTTGGATATCCTGTCACGACCCCAGAATCAAATGATCCTAAGTATATTGCAACGGCGGCACGGTTAGGAGCTGAATTTGGTGCCGACGTGATTAAGACACGGTTGAGCGGTGAAGACAGTGATAAAGAAATCATTCAAAATGCTAGCCGCCCTGTATTGGCGTTGGGTGGTCCAAAGACGGACACTTTAACCTATTACAAATTTGTTAAACATTGCCTTGATTCGGGTGCACGTGGTGTCGCAGTTGGGCGGAATATTACCCAGGATAAGAATCCTGCTGGCATGGTTGCTGGACTGAACGTCTTAGTTCACAAGCAAGGCAGTCCTGAGGCAGCCTTTGATGCATACAACAAGACAAACTGATTTATACGGGGAGGCCGATGGATGTTAAATACACAAACCGTCATTCCATCTTCCTTGAAAGGAAAGAATTTAAAGTTAGCTTGTCAGTCATCATCGCCAATTGTTCTCATTGCAGGCTGTAGCATTGGAAACCTTCAAGCTTTTGTTACGGAGATCCATCGGTGTCGCAAACAGGCTTTTGTTCATATCGACTTAATTGCTGGTTTCAAACCAGACACTGAAGGCATGAAGTTACTCAAAATGATGTACAAAGTGGATGGCATCATTTCCACAAACTTTCGCGCTCTGATGATGGGAAAAGAGCTCGGAATGGCGACAGTTTACCGTGTCTTTCTACTTGATTCACGGTCGATTGATCGAGCTTCCAGTGTGCTTAGCGACGAAAACTTTTCCGCTGTTGAGATTCTGCCAAGTGGCTATGCGGTGCAGGAAGTTGAAACGCTACACCGATATCTCAAAACGACTGACTTGATCGCGGGTGGGTTTATCCGATCGAAAGAAGATTTAATCAGGATATTTGCAAAAGGTTTTAAAGCAGTCACAACAAGCGATATTGCTTTATGGAGGTGAAAGACTTTGAGTAATCGTTATTTAATGGGTATTGATAATGGTGGTACCAGTACGAAGGCCGCTATCTATGACATGGAAGGTCACGAGATCAAAAAAACAACAACGAATACGAAAATGTTGACGCCGCGACCATTCTTTACAGAGCGTGATATGGAAGAGTTACACAAAGCCAATATTTATGTGATTAAAAAGACTATCAATGATTCAATGGTGAATCCCCACAACATTGTTGGCATTGCGGTGACCGGTCATGGAAATGGCATGTACATGAGTGATGAGCATGGCAAAGCGACACATAACGGCATTATTTCAACAGATACGCGAGCTGAACGTTATGTCCAAAAATGGCTAAAGGATCCGGCGTATGACACTGTGGTTCGTCCAAAGACAATGCAAAATGTTTGGGCATCTCAACCGCCTGCTTTGATGGCTTGGCTTCAAGATCATGAACCAGAAGTTCTTGAGCGCACCAAGTATGTCTTTATGGTGCCGGATATGGTGCGGTTTTGGTTGACTGGGGTTGCCAGAACTGAAATTACAAATATGTCAGGAACAAGTTTAATGAATTTGAAAACGAAAGAATTTGACCCCGAATTGTTCAAATTCTTTGGGATTGAGAAGTGGTTAGATAAATTGCCGCCTATTGCCAAATCCACCGAACAATGTGGGGCCATTACCCAAGCCGCGGCGGATGAAACAGGACTGGTTGCAGGTACACCGGTCTCTGGCGGTGTTTTCGACATTGCAGCTTCGGCCCTGTCAACTGGTTTGGTTCATCGTGACAAGTTGGGTATTGTTACTGGCACATGGTCAATCAACGAATATATTACTGACCATCCAACTGTGGTCAAAGATTTGTTTATGACCTCGATTTATCCAATTAAAGATCGATGGTTAATTACCGAGGCAAGTCCCACCTCGGCTAGCAATCTAGAGTGGTTTATCAACACCTTCATGTCGGCCAATAAACGTAATGCACAAGCAGCTGGTTTCTCGATCTATGATCTTTGCAATAAACTCGTGTCTCAGACAGATCCCCGCGACAGTGACTTATTATTCTTCCCGTTTATCTTTGGTGGGAATGCTGTACCTAATGCCACGTCTGGGTTTGTTGGAGCGACAAAGTTTCACGAATTAGGCTACTTTGTTCGAGCTGTTTATGAAGGGGTGGTCTTTTCTCATATGTATCATATTGAAAAGTTACGGCATATCAATGACAAATTAACTGGAGCAGCCAGGATTGCAGGCGGAATCACAAATTCCAAAGTTTGGCTGCAGATCTTTGCAGATACCCTGCAGCAACCGTTGGAATTAGTCAACGTCAAAGAAAATGGGACCTTGGGAACTGCAATGACTGCTGGTGTGATGACAGGTGACTTTGCGTCTGTTGAAGAGGCAGCCAAAAAGATGGTTCATGTTGGGAAGACAATTGAACCTAATCCTGAGGACGTTCCAGTTTATCAGAAGAAGTATCAACACTATAAAGAAGTGCTCAAGCTAATGAATCCAGTTTGGCAAAAAATGGAAACATTTTAATTTGGAGGTAAAGCGTATGGATCTAGGTTTAAAAGGGAAAAACGCAATTGTGACTGGTGGTGCGACAGGCCTTGGACAACAATTTGTTCTTGGCTTTGCTCGTGAGGGTGTGAATGTCGCGTTTACTTACATGAGTGAAAAAGAAGAACCAGAGGAAACTGTGGCAAAAGTGAAAGAGATTAGTGACGTCAAGGCCGTACCGATTTTGACGAACTTAGCTGATCCAGATCAGATCACAGATTTCTTCAATCAAGCTTTAAAAGCTCTTGGAAGTATCGATATTGTCATTAATGACGCGGGTATTTGGTTATCAGGAAAGATTGCTGATATTCCTGTGAAGGACTGGGATTTGACCATGCAGGTTAACCTACGTGCGCCGTTTCTACTTTCTCAAGCTTTCGTAAATTACGCAACCAAAGCAAATAAAGGTGGTCACATCGTCAACGTTACCTCACAAGCTGCCTACCACGGTTCAACGACTGGACATGCACATTATGCAGCAAGCAAGGCTGGGCTAATTGCTTTTTCAATTTCCTTAGCACGAGAAGTTGCAAAACAAGGAATTAACGTGAATAACGTCGCGGTTGGTATTATGCACACTCGGATGATTCAAGCAAATCTTGATAAAGACCCACAATATTATCTGAATCGTATTCCAGTTGGTCGCGTGGCTGAGCCTAGCGAGATCGCAAATATCGGTATTTGGTTGGCTTCGGCTCCGGCAAGTTACATGACAGGCGCCACAATCGATGCAACCGGTGGCATGTTAATGCACTAATTGATAGTGGCAAAAGGAGACTTTTAAAATGAAAATATTAGCTTTTGGCGATAATTTAATTGATCCAGAAATGCTAAAGAATGGCCTAAAGTCGTTTGAAGATCGCGGTGATGAAATCGTTATCCGTGATTGGTCACATCCGACAACGGCAGATTTACAACGTGATAATCTCAAAGTGGAACAAGAAGGGCCTGATTCAGTTAAAGTTGACGATGCTTTGCTCAAAGACATTGATTCATTCGATTTAATCGTAACCCAGTTTACTCCAATCGGCAGGAAGATTATTGATTCTGCAAAGAATTTGAAGTATATCGGTGTTTTGCGAGGTGGGATAGAAAACGTTGATAAAAAATATGCTGAGTCCCACAACATCACTGTGATAAATACGGCAGGGCGGAATGCCCGCGCTGTTGCGGAGTTTACAGTTGGTCTTATTCTAGCCGAGACTCGAAACATTGCCCGAACCCACGCAGCAATGAAAAAAGACGTTTGGCTGAAAGATTTTCCTAATAAAGATAACATTCCAGAGGTTGGCGGCAAGACAGTTGGCATTGCCGGTCTAGGTCACATTGGGAAACTTGTTGGAAAGTTTCTTGAAGCAATGGACGCCAAGATTATCTTCTTTGATAAATATGTTGACGAATATGCTGACTTTGAAAAAGTAGACTCTCTGGATACGTTAATCAAACGTTCCGATATCCTGACTTTACACATGCGGGTTACTCAGGAAACAACCCACATTATCGATAAAGCCAAACTGGCTGAAATGAAGCCGAGTGCTTATTTGATTAATGCAGCTCGCGCCGAACTCGTAGATGAACCAGCCCTGATCGAGGCTCTTAAAGAAAAAAAGATTATGGGAGCAGCGCTGGACACCTACATGAACGAACCCTTACCTGCTGACAGTCCGTTTTTAAAGTTGCTAAATGTAACGCTCACTTCTCATTTGGCGGGTAGTACAGCAGATGCGTTTCGCAATACCCCGAAACTATTTGCCGAACGTTTCTTAGAAAAATATGGCAAATAGAGCGGATTAGAAGTCCAGAAAGGGTGGGTGAAACATATGCAATTCATTCAAGCAATTGTCAATTTGGGTGCTGCTGCCATGATGCCAATCATCTTCTTTGTTGTAGGGATGATGTTCCGACTCTCAGTTGGCAAAGCTTTTAAAGCTGGTATGTTAGTCGGGATTGGCTTTACTGGCGTCAACATGGTTATTAACCTTCTTCTCGCTAACTTGGGTCCTGCTTCGAAAGCAATGGTCGAAAGAATCGGCCTAAAACTGACAGTTGTTGACACAGGTTGGCCAACAGCTTCAACAATTGGCTGGGGTTCTCCAATTATGCCAGTTCTTGTTATTGGTTTCTTAGCTGTTAACGCGCTCATGTTAGTAACCAATCTTACCAAAACGGTTGATATTGATATCTTTAACTACTGGTTATTCTTGTTAGTGGGGGCTGTGAGTTACGCTGCGTCTGGTAGTTTTTGGTTTGCGATCATTGGAACGCTCATAATCTTTGCTGTTACTCTGGTTGTTGCAGATCTAACTGCCCCATGGATTCAAAGACAATACAACTTGAAGGGAATTTCATTTCCTCACTTAACTTGTTTAGCCTGGGTGCCATTTGGCATTGCTGCCAACTGGATTGTTGATAAGATTCCCGGATTGAACAAAATTAAGATGGATCCTGAGACAATTCAGAAAAAGTTTGGCGTGTTTGGAGAACCGTTAACACTAGGCTTTATTCTTGGCATTGCTATCGGGCTGATGGCAGGATACTCACCAACTAAGATTATTGCGCTTGCAATTAACGTTGCTGCCTCCATGTATTTGTTGCCAAAGATGATTGATGTCTTGATTGAGGGACTTGTTATTGTTCGCGATCAAGTTGAGGGACAGCTCAAAAAATGGTTTCCAAAACGAAAATTCTATATTGGCATGGATACCGCCCTATTGATTGGTGAGCCATCAGTATTAGCCACTGGGTTGATTTTGATACCGATTGCGATTGTGTTGGCCTTTATCTTGCCTGGAAATAAAGTTCTTCCGTTTGTAGACTTGGCATCACTAATGTTTCTTCTGGCTTTGATCACCCCATTTGTTAAGCGTAATATGTTCCGAATGATGATAGCCGGGGCATTAGTTCTTATCTGCATCTTCTATGTTGGAACTGACATCGCTCCGTTTTACACTAAGGCCGCAATTGAAAGCAAGATTGCTGTGCCAAAGGGAATTTCGTCGATGACCAATATTGTCGGGACAGCAACAACATGGATTGGATGGGGCTTTATTAAGATTAGCCAATTCTTTGGTGCTATCTTCTAAATTCAATATCAAATGTGGTTAGTGTATTGGTATGCATCATAATAACAACATATTTATTGAAAGCGACGATTAATTCTAGTTTGGGTTTACGGCTATAGGAATTAATCGCCGCTATTTTATTACTCTTTATTCTGGCTAATTGAGAACATACAGCAGTCATCAGAAAAGACCTAACTGCTATTTTGGGCCATATATTTTTTGGAAAATTTCAGCTTTTAATCGCACTGCTTATTTCTTTAATATATCTATTAATTTATCGCTCAATTTTGGAGTATGATCTTAATGAACGTTCTTGTATAGGGAGCTTTTTAAGGAATAGACATTCTTGAAGACTTGTTGAAACCCCTTTCAATTTGACATAAAATAGTATTCAAAGTTGGACCACAAGGGGGAATGCAAGTGGAGATTAATAAAATTCTTAATAACAATGTCATCGTAGTTAAAGATGACCATGGTTTCGAGAAAGTTGCGATGGGGAAGGGAATTGGCTTCAAACGTAGCGCTGGTGAACAACTAGATCCGGCCGTCGTCGATAAGCTTTTTTCTTTACAGAATGATGATATGCAATCGCACTTTTCGGCTTTGATTGCGGAAGTGCCTTATGAAATACTACGCGTCACGGAACAGTTCATTGATCAAGCAGCAAAGCAGTTGGGCCAAAAGTTGAACGCTAGCTTGCATGTATCACTGGTGGATCACATTTATCACGCACTTAAACGTTACGAAGAAGGGCAATTAATTACAAATTCGTTAGTATACGAAATTCGAAATCTCTATCCCCAGGAATTCATGTTGTCCAAACATTTTTTGGAAATGGTTGCTGCGGAGACAAACGTTCACTTGCCACTTGATGAGGCTGGGTTTGTAGCGATGCATCTCATTAATGCGGAAATGAATGAAGAGATGGGGACGACAATCGTGATTATGAAGGAAGTTTATGCCATGCTCAATATTATCAAGTATGCTTTTCACGGTACTTATGATGAACATTCATTAAACGATTATCGCTTATTGACACACCTTAAGTTTTTCGTTCAGCGGATCATACAGAACACCATGCTTCAGGGCAATGACTTAGAACTGTATTTGTTGATGAAGCAGAAGCATCCGGATGCGTATCAAGTTAGTTGTAAAATTGCGAATTATGTTGCCAATACGTTTGGAATGACGTTGACAACTGAAGAAATGCTATATCTGATGATTCACCTTAATCGATTGCAAGTTCGCGAAAGTGAGCGGGAAGATGCTTCACCATGAGTTGAGCGCTAGCGAAACGGTTTATTGTGGAGAAATCGGTTGGAAGCTTACCAAAAATCCGAATAAAAAAAGCTTGACACACGTAAATGTAACCGTTACCATAAAACCATCTTAATAATTCAGTTGAAGACGAGTGGATTGTGACTGTTCGGCAGGCGAAACCTGGGCTTTGACAAAGAAGTATACAGCAACCTTGTATGCGTTCTTTGTCAGTGTTCAGGTTTTTATTTTGCCCTAAAGCCACTAAATCAAACGAAACTCGTATATCAAGCTGTATTACTAAGCAACAAACTGCAATGAGTTTAAGGAGGAGATGTTCAATGAATGATCAACAACTAGCCGAGCAAATCTTAGCACAAGTTGGTGGGGAGCATAACGTAAAGTCACTGGTGCATTGCGCAACACGATTGCGCTTCAAGCTAAAGGATCGGGCATTAGCGAACAAAGAACAGATTGAGGCCTTGGAACGGGTTGTGACCGTGATGGAAAGCGCCGGTCAGTTTCAGGTGGTCATTGGGAACACTGTGAGCGACGTGTATCAAGCGTTTGGAAAAATTTCTGGTTTGATTGATGAGGATCGCCAGGAAGATACGCAAGATAACGCAAATGAAACGATTTTTGGCCGATTTGTTGATCTAATCTCAGGCTTGTTTACGCCACTTTTAGGTGTCATGGCGGGTGCGGGGATCTTAAAAGGGCTTTTGGCAATCGCAACCCAGTTGAAGTGGGTGATGCCGAATACTTCGACTTATATCATCTTGAATGCAATTGGCGACAGTTTGTTCTACTTCTTGCCAATTTTGCTGGCAATCACGGCAGCACGCAAGTTTAAGGGCAATCCGTTTGTGGCGGTCACGATTGCCGGAACATTGGTATATCCTACGATCATCACTTTGGCAGATCCGGGAAAATCGGTTGACTTCTTTGGCATTCCTTTGGTGATGGTGAAATATACCTCGACAGTTATTCCGATTATTTTGGCGATTTACATTGCTAGCATTTTTGAAAGATATCTAAATCGGTATTTACCCACGAGCATCAAGAACTTCGTGACACCAGCCATTGTGCTTGTGACTGTGGTACCTCTGACATTAATGCTATTTGGTCCCTTTGGTGTTTATGTCGGCAATGCCTTAGCAGCTGGTTTGACAGCGGTTTTCAATATCAATCCCATCATAGCAGGCGCACTGATGGGAGCGTCGTGGCAGATTCTGGTTATCTTCGGATTGCATTGGGGAATCGTGCCGGTGATGTTGAATAATATTGCTACCTTGGGACGCGATCCGATTAAACCGGCGAACGCCATTTCTGTTTTTTCGCAAGCTGGGGCTACATTAGGTGTCATGCTAAGAACGAAGAACAAGCAGTTTAAAGCCTTATCAGCATCTGCGGTCATTTCGGCACTGTTTGGCATCACTGAACCGGCTGTTTACGGGGTGACCTTGCGATTGAAACGGCCCTTTATTATTGGCGTCGTCTCGGCTGCTATTGGTGGCGGGATTGTTGGCTTTTCGGGGAGTGCCGGTTATGCCGCTGGTCCTTCCAGTATTCTGATGATACCTGCTTTTTATGGAAAAAACGGTGAAGGTTTTATTGGCTTCCTCATCGCCATTGCCGTTACATTCATCACCTCGACAGTGCTGACCTATTTGACTGGTTTTGAGGATGTTCCGGAAAAATCGGGTACAAGCAAAAAGGATACTGAGCCATTAAATGCAAAGACGCAACCATCGAAGGCCGTTACCATTTCTAGTCCAGTAACAGGGAAGCTTTGCCCGTTAGAAACAATTGCCGACAAAGCATTTTCGTCAGGTGCTTTAGGTCAAGGCGTGGCTGTGGTACCAGCTAAAGGTGAGGTTTTGTCGCCTGTTGAAGGTACAGTGACAGTTGCTTTTGAGACTGGTCATGCTATCGGGGTAATGGCGGATGATGGTCCTGAAATCCTAATCCATATTGGGTTGGATACGGTGAAATTAAACGGTCAATATTTTGAGCTGAAAGTGAAGCAGGGCCAGCGGGTGCAAGTTGGCGATCCACTGGTTCACTTTGACTTAGATGCTATTAAAGCTGCTGGATTTGATCTGACTACACCGATCATTTTTACCAGCATTGCGCCTTATCAAAGTATGGAGTTAAGCAAGCAAGAACAGATTGGCGTTGGCGAACATTTAGCAACACTTGTGTAGAAGGGAAGATGAACATGCAAAAGACGAACGTATTTCCAAAAGATTTTCTATGGGGTGGCGCCATCGCTGCCTGCCAAACAGAAGGGGCGTATTTAGAAGACAATAGTGGCCTTGCTGTTTCGGATGTTTCCTTTTTTGATCCGAAACTAGATCGTCAAGATTTGGCAAAGCATCGCCGAATAACATCGGAAATTATTGAAACCGCAATGGCTGATACCGGTACTGCACGTTATCCTAAACGACATGGCGTTGACTTTTACCATCGCTATAAAGAAGATATCGCGCTTTGTGCAGAAATGGGATTTAAGGTGTTTCGTTTCTCCATCAAGTGGAGCCGGGTTTTCCCGACTGGCGAAGAGTTAACCCCGAATCAGGCAGCGTTAGATTTTTACGATCGTGTTCTAACAGAAATTGAAAAGCATCACATGATACCTCTAGTGACAATTTCACATTTTGAGATGCCTTTAGCGTTGGTCAATCGATACAACGGATGGGCAGATCGGCGCGTGGTCGACATGTTTTATCGGTATGCTGACAGTTTGTTCGCACGTTTCGGTCAGCGTGTGCCATATTGGATTTCTTTTAATGAAATTAACGCTGGTCGATTTTCAACGTTTAAGTCAACGGGTGTGGTGGAAGATAAGAGTGCGAACTACCTTCAAGATTGTTATCAAGCGGTTCATCATCAGTTTGTTGCCGCGGCTAAGATCACGAAGCGGTTACGTGAAATCAATCCTAATGCCAAGATGGGCTGCATGATCGCGCGGTTTACCACCTATGCCGCGACTAGTAAGCCAGATGATGTCTTACAAATGATGCTAGACGAACAACACGACAATTTCTTCTATACAGATGTGATGGTGCGAGGTGCCTATCCGCACTACATGAAGCGTTTCTTTGCCGAAAACAATGTGAAGATTGCTTGGGCAGCGGAAGATGAAGCGTTGTTGAAAAACTATACAGCTGATTATTTGGCATTTAGCTACTATGTATCGAACGTGACAAGTGCGGCTCCGGAGGCTTCGGCGACAACGGAAGGGAACTTAAGAAGTTCTCTGAAGAATCCTTATCTCGAAAGTTCCGCGTGGGGATGGCAGATTGACCCCAAAGGACTGCGTTATACGTTAAACACCTTTTACGATCGCTACCAAGTACCGCTATTTATTGTCGAAAATGGCCTCGGTGCAGAGGACGTTCCAGATGAAAAGGGGCAGGTAGTTGATACGTATCGGATTGACTACTTACAAAAACACTTAGAACAAGTTAGAGAAGCGCTGATAGATGGGGTGGATCTCCTTGGTTATACAGCATGGTCGTCTATTGATCTGGTTTCCTCAGGTACGTCGGAAATGTCTAAGCGTTATGGTTTTGTCTACGTCGATCAAGATGATGAGGGCCATGGAAGTCTCATGCGAACGCGTAAAGCATCTTTCTACTGGTACCAGCAAGTGATTGCCTCGAATGGCGAGGATCTGAGTTATTCGAAGCAAACTCATGTCGCATTAACCGAATTGTGAGCCTTCTGGAGAGCTGGATGTAGTAGTAGCTAGTTACCGTAAGAACGCGGAAAGTTAAAATCAAAAGACCATTCCAAAAATATCCTCGAACCGTGCAATTAGGTTTGGGGATATTTTTGCTGTGTGCGAGAGTTTATTAACCGGCTTGAGGGTGCAAATGCGGTCACGCTGGGATTCGGGGAATTATTTTGGACAGCTCAGGAAGAAACCGTTTACAAAACGGACGTTACCTGCTAATATAAAGTCATTCGAACGAATATTCATTCGAATGACTTTTAAAACGCAACGCGCGCGTTACTTTCCCAAGAAGATTTTCATTACAAAAAATAAAGTGAGGGAGATTGCTATGACCAAAAAGACAATCATGCTTGTGTGTGCTGCTGGTATGTCCACCAGCATGCTCGTTAAAAAGATGGAGGATGCTGCAGCAAAAGAGGGTGTCGATGCAAAGATCTTTGCAACTTCTACGGCCGATGCTCATGACAAACTAAATTCCGAAAATCCTGACGTATTAATGTTAGGACCACAAGTCCGCTATCTGGAAAATGATTTCAAGAAAGACTTAAGCATTCCTGTCGAGGTTATCAACATGCAGGATTATGGGCTGATGAAGGGTGACAAAGTTCTCAAAGCGGCACTTGATTTGATTGACAAAAAGTAGGGGGCTCTTATGGACGAGAAACAACAACTTGTGGTGATGCAGCTGATCATGGCTGGGGGTAATGCAAAAGGATCTGCTTTTGAAGCAATTAAGGCGGCCAAAACCGGTGATTTTGACACTGCAGAGGCAAAGCTTAAAGAAGCCGATAAGTTTTTGGCAGATGCGCATAATGCTCAAACCGGGATGTTAACAGATGAGGCTCAAGGCCACCACCAACCGGTATCGCTATTAATGGTTCATGGTCAAGATCACGTTATGAATGCTATTACTTTTCGGGATTTAGCAGGGGAAATCGTTGATCTTTACCGAAAGATTTTGGAAAAGCCAAATAACTGAGGAGGATGTCAACGCAATGCCGTCACCGAATAAATCAAAGTATGACAAAGGTCGCCGAGAGCTGAGCCTAACCAGTATGTATTTTAATCGCTATCTATTGATCCGGTACACGACCGCTGCTTTTTTCTTTGCTAATTTATACTGGTTTGTTTTGAGCTTTAGTGCTGTGGGATTTATCAAGTGGTGGCCATTAGCTTTATTAATCATCACTACGGCAGTAGCAGTTGAACAAGCCAGCAAATATTGGCGACGAGACAATAAGTTGCCAGTTACCAAAATAGGTTACCTTGTGCAACTGCTCAGTAATTTTGGCTCGTTGGTATTAGTTACGACTGGCTTTGGACCAAATGTATTTCCATTTTTCGGGCCAAAAGGGATATCCCTTGTCACGACCATATTACTAATCGGCATGGGGTTAAGCTTCTATATTTTGGCGCGAGTTCATTTGATTGAAACAAACAAAGATCGGTATCTGAAGCAGATTCACAGATTCGCTCAAAGCCTTGAGTAAACCGAAATGGGGAGAAAAATATGGATTCAAGCAACAACAAGTTATTTAAGTTTATGAATGATCATCTAATGGGGCCAATGGGAAAGCTTGCCTCATTTAGAATTGTGCGTGGTGTCATGGCTGCAGGGATGGCCTCTATTCCGTTCACGATTGTCGGATCAATGTTCTTGATTATTAGTGTGTTGCCACAAAGTTTTCCAGCTTTGGCTGGGATTTGGAAAGTTTCCTTTGATAAGATCGCTAATCTTTACATGTTAGCAAATGGTGCCACGATGGGAATTTTGGCGCTATACTTTTGCCTTGTTTTCGGATATGAGTACACGCGAATTCAGGCGCAAGAAGAGAAAATTGATATTAATCCTTTAAACGGTGCCTTGCTTTCCATGATGGCTTTCTTTATGTGTATACCAGAATTAGTTTTTAAAGGTGGGACAGCAACATTAGTCACAGAAATTACAAAGGATAGCAAGATTATTGATGGTTATGCGATTGCGGGCGGTGTCACCCGTCTTGGAACCACAGGTATTTTTACAGCCATCATCATGTCTATTATCGCCGTGAAGTTATACGCGTGGTTTGTTAAAAAGAATATTGTCGTTAAGATGCCTGACACAGTTCCGGCAGGCGTTTCACGTTCATTTACGGCATTAATTCCGACAGCAGCTATCGCGTTAACGGTAATTGTCATTAATGGCGTGTTAATGGCCTTTAATACCGACATTTATAAGATTGTGGCGATCCCGTTTGGCTTTGTGACGAATCTGACAAGTACGTGGGTCGGTTTGCTGGTTGTGTACTTCATTATGCATGCCCTCTGGATTGTTGGTATCCACGGAGCAACAATCGTAACGTCATTTTTAACGCCAATTGTTCTGTCCAATATGCAGTTAAATCAAAAAGGTGCCAATATTCCATTTGCAGGTGAGTTTAATAATTGCTTTGTCACAATTGGTGGATCTGGTGCAACGCTTGGCATGGTTGTTTTCATTGCGTTTTTTGCAAAATCAGCTCAGCTGGGTGCTTTGGGTAAAGCATCGATTGTACCTGCTTTCTTCAATATTAATGAACCCATTTTGTTTGGGATGCCGGTTGTTTATAACCCGTATACTGCGATTCCATTTTTCTTAGCGCCAATGGCTTCAATGACGATCGCTTACTTTGCAATTGACTTACATCTTGTTAAGCCGATGATTGCCCAACCTGCATGGCCGACACCACTTGGGTTATCTGGATTTATCGGCACTGCAGGGGATTGGCGAGCCATTGTGCTTGCATTCGTTTGCGCCTTTGTTGCTTTCCTAATCTGGTTCCCGTTCATTAAGTTTTATGATGGCAAGTTATACAAAGACGAGCAAGTTAAGGGAGCAGAAGAAGCAGCTGCTTAATTAAAAAGATTTGTAGTCATATCGATTACGTTGAAGAGGAGGAAAAAATTTGTCAGCATTTCCTAAAGGTTTTCTATGGGGTGGCGCAGTTGCCGCTCATCAATTCGAAGGTGGATGGGATTCAGACGGTAAAGGCGTTAGCATTGCCGATGTTATGACGGCGGGTGATCATCAAACCAGTCGGCGGATCACGGATGGGGTTAAACCAGGTGAGAATTATCCGAATCATGAAGCCATCGATTTTTATCATCGCTATAAAGGCGACGTTGAACTTTTTTCGGAACTAGGCTTGAATTGTTTTCGGACAAGCATTGCATGGAGTCGTATTTTTCCAAACGGGGACGAGGATCAACCTAACGAGAAGGGCTTGAAGTTTTATGATGATCTGTTTGATGATCTTTTAGCTCACCATATCGAACCTGTTATTACGCTATCACACTTTGAAATGCCATATCACTTAGTACAGGCTTATGGTGGATGGCGCAACCGTAAGCTCATTGATTTTTTCGTTAGATTTGCGAAGGTTGTCTTCGATCGTTATAAGGATAAGGTCAAGTATTGGATGACCTTTAACGAAATTAATAATCAGGTTGGCATGTTGAACGAGTGGTCTTTGTTCACGAATTCAGGTTTAGTTATCCAACCTGGTGAAGATAAAGAAAAGGTCATGTTTCAAGCAGCTCACTACGAAGCGGTAGCTAGTGCATTGGCAGTTCAAGTCGGTCATAAAATTAATCCTGACTTCCAGATTGGCTGTATGGTTGCGATGGGGCCGGTTTATCCAGCAACGCCAAATCCAAATGATGTGTTTAAAGCAGAGCGACTCATGCAAATGAATTATTATTTGGCTGACGTTCAAGTGAAAGGGCGTTACCCACGGTTCTTAGAAAATTATTTTGATCGGCGCAAGTTTGATCTGGACATAACGTTGGAGGATCGTGATGTTCTATTAGCTGGGAAAGTCGACTATATTGGCTTCTCGTACTATGCATCACATGTTATTAAAGCCCAAGCTGACGAACCGAAAGATTTCATCACGCTAGGCAACAACCAAGAAGTTAAAAATGAAACACTCCAGCGCTCGGACTGGGGTTGGGAGATTGATCCTGTAGGTCTCCGGTATGCGCTTAACTGGTTCAGCGATCGCTATGACGTGCCACTATTCATTGTTGAGAATGGTCTGGGTGCTTTTGATAAGGTTGAAAGAGATGGCAGTATCCATGACAATTATCGCATTGATTACCTCCGTCAGCATATCGAGCAAATGAGATTAGCAGTTGAAGTCGATGGGGTTAACCTTATGGGCTACACGCCATGGGGAATCATTGATCTTGTGTCTGCAGGGACTGGGCAGATGGACAAACGTTACGGTGTTATTTATGTTGACAAGGATGATCAAGGAAAGGGATCGCTTGCCAGAAGCAAGAAAGATTCTTTTGACTGGTTCCGCAAAGTGATTCAAAGTAATGGAGAAGACTTAGCCTGATCAGATGGTTAGCGTTTTCACCGAAGCGTCTTTGCCCTGTAAGCAAAGGCGCTTTTTGTGTAGCATCAAGAAAAGCTTAAGCGCTAGTTCACAAGTTTAAATGGCGTTATAATTCAATCTAAGACTTTGATTGAGTAAACACTAACTGGCGAACATTAGGGGAGAGAAAAAAGTTGTCACAGCGAGAAAAAAACTACGACACAAAGGAGCTTGTGAATCAGCTTCTAAAAGATATTCAGCAAGGTGTGATTCAGGATGCAGAAGGCCAGCTTCCAACTGAACCCGAGTTAATGAATCAATATCATGTGACACGATACACACTACGACAGGCTTTAAAGAATCTGGCTAATCTTGGCTATATTTATCAGGCCCATGGGAGTGGTACCTTTGCACGTCCGCATCACGTAGAAGGCGCAATTTCTCTTCAAAATAACGTTGGATTGACCGAAGAGATGGCGAGGCAAGGAAAAGTCGTCAAGACGACACATATTAGTCAAGAGGTCGTCCCGCTGGCAAAAGCAGACTTTATTCCCGAGAACCAGAAGTTGGATAAAGCAACCGAACTGATTTCGGTAATTCGGCAGCGAAAGTTAGATGATGAACCTTTTTTGGTGGAGCATTCCTACTACTTAAAATCCATTGTAGGAGAAATTCCTGATCGTGCGCTTAAGGGATCTCTATTTGCGTTTATCAATCAAAAGCCTGGGTTAAAAGTGGGGTTTATTGATTCTGTCATTGAGTGCGAGATGATATCTGGGCTGCCAGCGCGATTTTTTAATGTTCCGGATGGCAGTCCCAGTCTTGTTGTCCGCGATGACTCATATTTAAGTTCGGGAAAATTATTTGCGTTTTCCAAAATCTTTTACGACTTTCGCAAGACTAAATTCTTTATGCTTAAGAAAATGCACTGAGTCTGGATTGAAGTAAACTCGCGTCTTAGCTTCAAAAAGGCGGGGAGTCAACGACCGACACTCAAACGAAGGTTAAAATAGGTTTTGCATTTATGCACAACGCTCGGATGTTCAATTTCTCCCCATTCCACCTTTACACCCGAACGTTTCTCCGATAAACTCAGATTACATTCAGCTAATACAGATCCAGCCTTTGGGTGTAACAGTGGCACGATAACGCACTCACAGGACTGGATCATCTAGAAAAAACTGAACAAATAGACGCGCGTCGGTATGCTCGCAACTTATCTGCGGGCATACCGGTGCATAGGGGGACAGAAAATGGCGAAGTTAGTGTTACAGACGGATTTTGGCTTGGTTGATGGTGCCGTTGCAGCGATGTATGGTGTCGCTTATGGGGTGGATGGCGACTTGTCGATTCATGATTTGACGCATGAGATTCCACCGTATGATATTTTTGCGGCGTCTTATCGGCTGTATCAGACGACGAAGTATTGGCCTGAGGGAACGGTTTTTGTGTCGGTGGTTGATCCGGGTGTTGGTAGTGATCGGCGGAGTATTATCGCGGAGACGGCTGATCATCATTTTATTATCACGCCGGATAACGGAACGCTGACGCATTTGGCGAAGTTTGTAGGTTTGAAGCGTGTGAGTGTGATTGATGAGGCGTCGCATGCGTTGCCTGGGAGTCAGGAGAGTCATACGTTCCATGGCCGGGACGTTTATGCTTATAATGGCGCTAAGTTGGCGAGTGGTCAGATTTCTTTTGAGGATCTTGGTCAACTGATTTCGCCTGATGATGTGGTGATGTTGCCGCTGGGCGAAGTGACGGAAGGCGATAACCAGATTGCCGGCACGATTGACATTTTGGATATTCGTTTTGGCTCGTTGTGGACGAACATTCCGCTGGATACGTTTAAGAAGCTTGGGGTTGAGCCGGGCGAGCTGGTGCAGGTGTCGATCTATTATCGGGATCAGATGCGGTACCAAAACCAGATGCCGTTTACGCGGACCTTTGCCGCTGTGCGGGTTGGCGAGCCGCTGGTGTATGTGAACTCCTTGCTGAATCTGGGTGTGGCGATTAACCAGGATTCATTCTCGAAGTTGTATCACATTGGCACCGGTGTCGATTGGCATATCACGGTGAAGCGACTTTCGGTATAATTGACACGTTGTATGGGCCACGTGAAAAGTGCCTCAATGTGTCGATGGACTAGTCATGATGGTTCATCCGTGAAAAGATAACGTTTATTCTTATAGGGGGATTCGGTATGCGAGATCACAAAGTTTTGAGTGTTCGGACAGTTGTCGCAATTGGGATTGGTACAGCTATTTTATTTATTTTAAAAAGATTTGCAGTTATTCCAACAGGTATTGCCAACACGAACATTGATATTTCCTATGGCTTTCTCGGCTTCATCGCCACGCTTTTTGGACCGGTCGCAGGCTTCTTTATCGGCTTTTTGGGCCATGCCTTGAACGACTTTACCCAGTATGGCCAGCCGTGGTGGACCTGGGTGTTCACTACCGGATTGGTCGGCATGGTGATCGGCTTGTTCTGGAAGCGATTCAACATTGAAGCAGGCAATTTTGGCATGAAAAAGATTGTCGCGTTCAATGTTCTGCAAGTGATTACTAATGTGGTTAGCTGGAGCTTGATTGCGCCGACGCTGGATATCATCATTTACAGTGAACCGGCGAATAAGGTTTATGTTCAGGGGATCGTATCGGCGATTTCGAATAGTATTGCGACCGGTGTGATTGGCACGATTTTGTTGGTGGCGTATGCTGCAACCCGGACACGTTCCGGCAGTCTGAAGAAAGAGTCTTGATATGACGGTACCAGCAATTCAACTTGAACATGTGACGTTTCAGTACGACAGCCAGGCGGAGCCGACCTTGCACGATGTCAACCTGACGATCCAACCTGGCGAAAAGGTGTTGATTGTCGGGCCCTCGGGATCGGGAAAATCGACCTTGGGTAACTTGATTAATGGCCTGATTCCGCATGCATTTCCCGGGAAATTGAGCGGTACCGTCAAAGTCAATGGTGCGGTGGTGCAGGATCAAAGCCTGGCCGCCTTGTCGGTGAATGTCGGAACCGTTTTGCAAGATCCTGACGCTCAGTTTGTCGCGTTGACGGCAGGCGAGGATATTGCGTTTGCGTTGGAAAATAGTGCGGTTGCTCCTAGCGAGATGCATACCCGCGTCAAAAAATGGGCCGATCGTTTGAAGATTGGCGATTTGTTGGCGCAGGCGCCGCAATCGCTTTCTGGTGGGCAGAAGCAACGTGTGGCGATGGCTGGCGTTTTAATTGACGAAGGCGACGTGCTGCTGTTTGACGAACCTTTGGCGAGTCTTGATCCGGCAACAGGTGAAGCATCGGTGGCTTTGATTGACGAGTTGCATCAGGCGTATCACGTCACCGAAGTTATCATTGAACACCGGCTGGAAGACGTTTTGCGGCGACCGGTTGATCGGTTGGTGGTGATGGCAGATGGCCGTATTTTGGCCGACGACACGCCGGAGAATTTGTTGCGCGGACAATTGCTGCAAAAAATCGGGTTACGGGAACCGTTGTATCTGGAAGCGGCTGAATTTGCGGGCATTGATTTGAAGCAGGCGTCCCATCTAGCGGATCTCAAAACGTTCGATGCGCCAGAACTCGGCGCGAAGCTTGCGACTTTCACCGAAGATGCGCCAACTGTGGTCGCAGAAAAGCCACAAGCACCACTTTTAACGGTGGATGCATTACAGTTTGCGTATCCAAAAGGCCGTCAGATTTTTACCGATCTTAACCTGACATTGCATCACGGTGAAATGGTGGCGCTGGTTGGGCGAAATGGCGTTGGCAAGTCAACGCTGAGTCATTTGATTGCGGGATTTTTGACTCCTAGTGCTGGCAAGATCACGTTGGACGGCGAAGATCTGGCCGATTGGTCGGTGAAGGAACGGGCGGATAAAATCGGGTATATTCTGCAGGATCCGAATCAGATGATCAGTAAACACCTGATTTTTGATGAAGTTGCCCTTGGCCCGCGGTTACGCGGCTGGGATGAGGCCCGCGTCAAGGATGCCGTGTTGGCGGCGCTCAAGGTTTGCGGTCTCTATCCATTTCGTTCGTGGCCGATTAATGCACTGAGTTACGGCCAGAAAAAAAGAGTCACCATTGCGGCGATTCTGGTGCTTGAACCGGCCTTGATGATTCTTGATGAGCCAACTGCCGGGCAGGATTGGCGGCATTTTACCGACATGATGCGCTTTTTGACCAAGCTGAACGCTCAAGGGATCACGATGATGTTGATTACACATGACATGCATCTGATGCTGGAATATGCGCAACGGGCGATCGTCCTTGGGGATGGCGGCGTCTTGATGGATGCCACACCGGCCACCGTGTTGACGAATCCAGCTGTCATCGAGCATGCCTCATTGGCGCAACCAAGCCTTTACCGGTTAGCCAAACGCCTGGATCTCGATCCGCTGGCATTTACCCAAGCAGTCATTGATCAAGAACGGAGGGTCCGCCAATGAATTCACTTTTTGGATACGACCCGCAAGACACGTGGCTGCATCGCTTGACCGGTGCCACCAAAATGTTGGCGTTTCTTGGCATTTCAGTGATTGTCATGGCCAGCTATGATACGCGTTTCGTGTGTACTGTGATGCTGGCGTCGATTATTTTGTTTGCCCAAGCCAAAATTCGCTGGCACCAAATTAGCCTAGTCGTGAAGATCATTACGATTTTTGCCGTGGTCAATCTGTTGTTGGTATTTGTTTTCTCGCCGCAGTATGGCGTCGGTCTGTATGGCAGCAAACATGTTTTGCTCCACGTCGGCTACTTCACGATCACACAAGAGCAATTATTCTACGAACTCAACCTGGCGTTGAAATACATCGTGACTGTGCCGCTTGCCTTGATCTTCTTGATCACGACTAACCCCAGCGAATTCGCGGCGAGCCTCAACAAGTTGCATGTTTCGTATCGTATCAGTTATTCAGTCGCGCTAGCCTTGCGCTATATTCCCGACGTGCAAGCCAACTTCCGGCAAATCAGCTTAGCCCAACAGGCCCGCGGCTATGAGCTGTCGCACAAAGCCAAGCTGTTCCAACGCTTAAAAGGCATGGGTCAGATCCTGATGCCGCTCATCTTCACCAGTCTCGATCGGATTGATCAGATTAGTCAGGCAATGGAACTGCGCCGCTTCGGTACTGGCAAACGGCGGACATGGTACATGGATCAACCGCTGCGGACGCCTGACTGGCTAGTGCTGGTGGGGGTTGTGGTGATCATTTTGGTTGGCTTGGTGCTGTTTCATGTTAATGGCGGGCGGTTTTATAATCCGTTTCGGGGATGAGTTAGGAATAGCAGTCTATCTTCATAGTTTATAAAGAAGTTCGATGGTCATTTGATCGTCGGGCTTTTTTGTCATGTAAATTCCTGCGAAGCTTCGTCCGCGAAAGCTATTTTCCGGAAGTCTACGGAAAGCACAATTGCCATAAGTGTTATGGCAAAAGAAAAATTTAAAGCGCTTACTTTGCTGGCTATACTATGTCTATAAGTTAGCTGAGAAACATAAGGAGGATCCGTTGTGGAGAAGGAGATTAATACTGATGAAGGCTCAATGCAGATTATTCTGCATGCTGGAAATGCCAAAAGCAGTGCATTTGAAGCATTGAAAGAAGTCAAGCTTGGCCACATTGATAGCTACCGAAAGTACTATCAAACGGCGAAGTCTGAGCTGGTTTTAGCTGAAAAAGCCCATGCGGTTCTGTTGCGGGATTTGGCTAACGCTGATCGAATGAAAGACGTTGATTTGCTTTTAGTCCATGCTGAGGGGCATTTATCCTCCACAGATATCGCAGTTCAGTTGATTGGTGAAATCGGTGAGATCTTGGAATGGAAAGGGGCATTAGAGAATGCATAAAGAATTTCTTTGGGGGAGCGCGACCGCTTCTTACCAATGTGAAGGGGCTTGGAACGAAGACGGTCGGGTCGAATCAATGTGGGATCGGTACTTGCATGAGCATCATTTGGAAAATGGTGACATCGCCAGTGACTTTTACCATCATTATAAGGAAGACATCAAGCTGATGAAGGCGGGCGGTCAAAATGCTTATCGCTTTTCACTGTCTTGGCCGCGGATCATCTCAGATCGCGAAGGGACGATCAATCCCTTAGGCATCGACTTTTATAACCGTGTGATCGATTGTTGCCTAGAAAACGGTATTACGCCATTTGTGACCATCTATCACTGGGATCTACCGCAATATTGGCAAGAGACAGGCGGATGGTTGGATCACAATGTCTGTGAGGCTTATGATCACTATGCTAAAGTTTGTTTTGACAACTTTGGTGATCGCGTGAATTACTGGGCCACATTTAATGAACCAAAATGGTGTTTGGTCAATGGCTATCTGATCGGTAACTACCCGCCTGGCGAGCATGACGTACAACATACGATGAATGCGGCTTATAACATGATGTTTGCGAGTGCTTTGGCTGTACGCACGTTCCGACAAGGAAACTATCAAGGCAAGATTGGCATCGTCCATAGTTACACCCCGGTTGATGGTGTGGATGACACGATTCAGACCCAGATTGCAGTGCGCAATGCCGATAATTACAGCAATAATTGGGTACTTGATACCGCGGCCCTTGGAGAATTCCCGATGGATCTTGTAACCCGGCTTTCACAAGACTATGACATCAGCTTGATGAAACCGGAAGAGCTCAAGATTATTAAAGATAATACGGTGGACTTTTTGGGGCTTAATTATTATGCTCGCTCACTAGTCAAACCTTACACTCATGGCGAAACGCAATTGCAATTCAATAATACTGGTAAACCAGGATCGACTAAGATTGTGCTAAAAGATTGGTTCGAGCAGGTCATGGATCCTAAAAGTGAGTTTACCGAATGGGATACGGAAATCTATCCGCGTGGCTTGTATGATGGCTTGAAGAAGGCTTATGCCAAATACGACTTGCCAATTTATGTCACAGAAAACGGCGTAGGGGTGCGTGAAGATGTGTCTGTGCCAAAAGTTCACGATGATTGGCGCATCAGTTACATGAATGATCATATCAATGCCATCATGAATGCTGTTGATGATGGGTGTGACATTCGCGGATACTTTGCCTGGTCGACAATGGATCTTTATTCTTGGAAAAACGGCGTAGAAAAACGTTATGGACTAGTCGCAGTTGATTTCGACCATCATTTAGAGCGGCGGCCAAAAGCTTCTTATGACTGGTTTAAGAAAGTAGCAGATTCAAATGGGGACGCGATTAAGCGGCAAGCGTATTAATAACGCAAGGAGGAGAATCATGAAAAATATCATGTTAATTTGCAATGCAGGTATGTCGACAGGAATTTTGGCAAAGAAGATCCAAGCAGCATCTAATGACACGATTAAGGTTCATGCTTATGCTGAAGCTGAGTACGAAGACTACTTGGATGGCGTTGATCTGATCTTAGTCAGTCCCCAGATTCGGTTTTTGGCCGATGATATTGCGGAAAAATCGCACAAGACTGTCAAGACTATCGCTCCGCAAAAGTACGGCATGATGGATGGCAAAGGAATTTATCAGGACATCGTGAATGAGATCGGGGGTTAAATCATGCACTTTGATGCCATTACGACCTATATGGAACGACATATTACGCCGTTAGCCGCAAAGTTATCAAAGCAACGCCATTTGAGGGCGATTCGGGATACTTTTATGTCGATCTTGCCTATTACCTTGTTCGGCTCCATTCCAGTCATCTTAGCGGCTGCACCTCCAGTAGATAAGCACACGACAAATGGTTTTTTACTTGCGTGGGCAGGTTTTGCCAAGACAAATGCCATGACGCTGACGTGGATTAGCGCGGTGACTTTAAACGCCATGTCGTTAGCGATCTGTATCGGAGTCGCCTATTATTTATGCAAACACTATAACGAAAATCCGTTACATCCCATGTTGTTCTCAACAATTGGTTTCTTGATGCTTGTGTTGGATCCACAGAAATTGGGATGGGAAGGTAACATCGTTGATATCAGTTATTGGGATGGTCGAGGGATCATTATCGCATTACTGATCTCAATACTGACGGTTGAAAGTTATCATTGGATGAGGCAACACAACATTGGCCGTATCTCAATGCCGGATAGTGTGCCGGCCTCACTCTCCGAGACTTTTGCCATGCTGATTCCTTCGATGGTGATCTTAACTGGATACACGCTACTCTTCATCATTTTCCATGCCATGAATACAACAATGGTGGCATTTATTTATACCGTTTTAGCACCAAGTTTTAAAGCTGCTGATAGTTTGCCAATCGCCATCTTATTGATTGTTTTAGTCCATGTGTTCTGGTTCTTTGGCCTGCATGATGCAGCGTTAGCAGGTATCTTAGGCCCGATCCGTGATGGGAACCTTTCAATCAATGCTGCACAGAAGATGGCAGGACAACCATTGTCGCGAATCTTTACGACCCCTTACTGGACTTACTTTGTTATTATTGGTGGCTCCGGATCGGTTCTGGCTTTAGCTTTCTTGATGATGCGATCTAGGTCGAAGCAATTAAGTACGGTCGGTAAAGTGGGACTTATTCCTTCATTCTTTGGAATTTCTGAACCTTTGATCTTTGGGACGCCTTTGATGTTAAACCCTGTGTTCTTCTTCCCATTTATTTTTACATCGACTTTTAACGGGATTGTAACATATTTATGTATGCAATTTGGAATTGTAGGGAAAACATTTGCGGTCTTTTCGTGGCAAATGCCGGCACCGATTGGAGCGTTTCTGTCAACGATGGATTGGCGGGCAGTCGTATTAGTCTTGATCCTGATCGTGTTAGACGGCATGATGTATTATCCGTTCTTTAAGGTTTATGAACGCAACCTTGTTAAGCTGGAAGCGACACCAGATGATGATGTTAAGAAGGATACAAAATAGAGAAAATGGCTAGGTGACTAGCCTTTTTGTGCATGTGAAGGGGGAAGTGTACAGGATGCCGATCACGATCAGACAGAACACTATGTTGGAATATTTAGCACAAGCCGGTCAGCCCTTAACCAGTGAAGATTTAGCTACGCACTTAGGTGTTTCGCCCAAAACTGTTCGTAATGATATTCGGGCTTTGAACCATACAGGAAAAGGCGTCCTCATTGACTCTAAGAGGGGCGTGGGTTACTTTATTGCAGATAATTCTAAGACTCACATTATGGTCGATCAAAATGAAGAAAATTTTCAGTATGAAGTACTGAAAGCGGTGATCGATTCGCCACGAGTCAATTTGTATGAACTGGCGGATAAACTTTTTATTAGCGATAGTGCCTTAATGACGATGGTCGGCAATTTGAATAACGTTATTGCTCAGGCGGATCCTAGTTTGCAGATCAGGCGGGTTAATAATGATCTGCTTATCAGTGGGACTGAAGGACAACGACGGCACGTGTTCAATTTATTTCTGGCACAGGAAATCCGAGAAAAAGATTTACCACTAGATAAGTACGCTTCCTATTTTGCCTTTAGTGATTTGCGAGAACTCTATTCTTTGATTAACGCGTTACACGAGCAAGAACATATCAAAATGAATGGATTCGCAGCGATTTCCTTTGTCCTGCATATTTCAGTTCTATTGGAACGCGTCCATGAAGGTAATTATGTTTACCAAAAACAAGCCGATTTAGATCATGATGCTTGTCGAGAGTATGCCGAGGCTTTGAAACAATTGTTAGAAAAAAAGTTTCAAATTACGCTACCCGATCAAGAGTTAGCATATATTTACCATCTGTATTTAGGACAATTTCAGACTGTCGAACCAGTGAACCAAACCAAGTTAGATCAAGTCATTCATCAGGTGTTGACGGCTATCCGCGAGACTTTTTATGTTGACTTTTCTCGTGATATAGACTTGGCAGCCTATCTTCGGAATCACATGAAGAGTTTGTATCAACGGGCAAAGGCCGATCGTTTTCTGATCAATCCATTGACCAGCGATATTAAAACTCAGTATCCATTCATCTACAACCTAAGCGTTTTTGCAGCTGTCCTCTTTCAAAAGAAGCTTAAGTTCCAAATTCCTGACGACGAGATTGCTTATATTGCTCTTCACTTTCTTGCTTCCTACGACACGATTCAATCGGAACGAACCAAGAACATTCTCCTAATCACACCATATGGACTGGGGAATCAAAGATTAATTCAGGTTAAGTTAAATCAGATTGAAAGTTTTGAGATAAACGTCAAAGATACACCAACAATTAAAGAAGCTCAGCACATTATTCATCAGACCCGCAACATAGATCTTGTTCTTACAACTGAGCCGATCAAGACCAGTCTTGGGGTTCCAATTTTTCTTTATCACGGATTGCTCTCTGACGAGGATGTGGCTGGAATTTCTCGCCTTTTGCAACAGGAAAAGAAGACAAAACACCAACTTGTGATGGAAAAGTTTATGGATCCTCGTTTATTTTTCCCAGGTAAAAACCTGACCAGTCCGGAAGATGTCATTCGGTTTTTGTGTCAAAAACTGGTTGATAATGGTGATGTAGACGCAAACTACGTCAACTTGGTTTTGGAACGAGAACGCCTTTCCAGTACGGCTTATGAAAATAATCACGCCATCCCTCATGCAATCCAGCGGGTAGCAATGAACAGTGCCATCGCAGTTTGTTCCTTGCCGCGAGCGATCGATTGGAACGGTAAGAAGGTCAGATTAGTGCTCTTGTTGGCTCTAACGTCTGAACGTAATAGTGACTTTGAGGATTTATTTGGGGAGCTCGTGAAAGTATTAGATTCTACTAGTTTTGTTAACCGATTGGCACGAGTGACAGAATTTGAAACTTTCATTAAGTTATGTAAAGAGAAGGTTGCAGTGCATTAATCGGCAGTCTGTTAGGATGACATCTAGATTCGGCTATTTTCATCCATTATCGCTGCTTTATCACAGCCAAAAAAGATTCAAGAGCCCAAATTAATTTTGAGGTCCTTGAATCTTTTTTCCTAACCTTGGAGAATATATTATTTAAGGATCATTGACGCCAATGGATAACCAACAAACGAGAGGATTAGAACGCCCGCTAATGCGAGAGCTAAACCATAGCGGAGCATGACTTTTAAGTCGACCCAACCTGATCCGCCAGCAAGTGCCATCGGGATTGTTGAGGGTGGAGTTGACCAAGCGTAAGAGGCGCCAGCTGCAATTAAGATTGTTAGTGCTGCAACGTTAATGTTGCCTAAGGTCAATGCCAGTGGGATTAGCAAAGAATAAAAGACAGTGGCCATGATGGTGCTTGATATAAATTGTTTGAGCATGACAAGTAAGAACATGGCCACGAGTATGAATAGAAAGCTGGAGAAGTCACTGACAATCGGTCGAACAATTTTAGTGAAATATTTAGTGATACCAAGTTTGTCTTGGACAAGTGCTGCAGAAAGAACCAAGACGGCGGCGTTAAAAATCAAAGTATTCCATGGGACACCTTGCGTTGATGCTGTTTTGAAATCCATCACTGGCTTACCATCGACATTGATAAGACATAAAAGGATGACGCCAATAAAGGCGGGAATGGCATTTCCGATGGACGACAGATAGGCACCAATATCTGGGAGAATATTACCAATAGTTCCTTGGATGATCCAGATGACGATGACAGCAACGAAGACAGCAGCGGTAATTTTTTCTTGTCGTGATATCGGTGGCAGTTCTGCTCGGAGTTTTTGCGCGTCAAAATTTCGTAAAGGTTTAACATCAGGGCGGTAGAAGAATTTGTAAATCAACATGAACACAATAAAGACGAGCAGACCAGTTGCAATGCCGACAATGCTGTAAGAAAGCACGTCAATATTGATATGGGCGTCACGCGCCAAGAAAGTAAGTGGAATTAAAACAATCGCATGGCCAATAGGGGTCATCGAAGAACCGATACCGACACACATAGCTAACCCTAAGATGATCATTTGTGGTAGGCGATCGCCTTTTTTTAGCCCAAGTTCTTTGAACAATTCTTCGGCTATTGGAATAAACACCAACAATGCCGCAGTTTGCGACATAAACGCTGAGAGAAAGACCGAAGCGAACAGGAAAACAATAATGAAAGTCCATGGCCCACGACTTGCTAACTTATTTGAAACTGACCAAATGGCAATTCGTTTTGAAAGACCAGTTTGGGTCATCACATAACTGATCATAAAGAATGCGTAAAGGAATGAATTAACCCAGTTGCCCAAGCCACTTGCAAAAACCTCGGCTTGGGTCATGATTTGAAACAAAACGATCACGCTCATACAAAGCAAGCTTGTCCAGCCGATACCGGCGAAGTTCCAGAGAAGAAGCATCCCGACAAAAATGCCGATCATTTGCATGCTGTCCGCTGTCAATCCGGCAGGGGCTGGGACAAACCGAAACAAAAAGATGAAGGCGAAAGAGACAACTTGCATCAGCTTGTTGAAATTGAAACGGCCGAGAATGGCACGGCTATTTGCCTGTTTGACTGTCGTTTGCATATTAGTTTACCTCACTAGTTAGATTGACTAGGCCTTCTTGCATCATTATTTTTTTAACTTCAGTTGGGTTTAATGTATAAACATCCTTGGAATTCTTGACGGCATAGGCAAAGATGGCACCGATTGACTCGCCGACATTCATCACAATTGGCATGACACGTGTAGCAGCGAATGTTTCCATATCAGTAGAGATCGCTTTGCCAATAACTGCCAGATTGAGATCCTCTCTAGGAAGACAAACGCCTAGAGGAATTTGATAAACGCCATCAATTTTCAAGAAGTGAACCTTTTTTGTGACAGGGTCATGGATATCGACGGGATAGCAACCAACGCCAATGCAGTCTTCGAATTGGCGCATATTCTTAATATCATCGAGGTGAAGCGTTTCGCGTCCATCAAGCTTGACACTTGCCCGAACACCTAAGATTGGGGCAATGTTTGATAGATAAGCTTCTCGGCATCCGGGAATGTTTTCCTTAATAAATCCTACAATCCTGTTGATTTGGCTTCTGGTCTCATGAAGGCCTTGTGAAAGCTGTGCAGGGTCGCGATAATCAACGTTTGTTCTGGTGACATTGACGCTAGTGTCATTTGTCCCCGGAATCGGTGCGAAAGCAAGAATCCGCCCCTGAATAATATCTTTGTCAAAGGCTTCGCTTATAACATCAGAAAGCTTTCCGCTCGCAATGAATGCCTGCAATGTTGGAAGATCAACGTTAGATAACCTAAATAGTTGGGTTGAGACAGCGATATCCCCAGTAGCAAGTGGTTGTGTTTGGCAACCAAGACTTGTAGCAACTAAACAATTACTGGTACCGTCAATCAAGTATTTTGTGGAGAATTGGTAAGGCGTGCCGAAATTAGTTGCTTGAACCGTAAAGCCGGCCGCTTCCTTCTTAGCTGCTTGGAAATAGGTGTTATAGAAGACTCGAACGTGGTTTTCGGCTAACAGTTCTTCTAAGATCAACTTCAGCACTTCAGGGTTGTAACGAAGCCGGTCAACTTTAATATCTTTATCAGATGACATTGGGAGTTGGTAATAATATTGACCGGCTTGACGCTCAATGAGTCGGTCAAAAATCATTTGTTCAAAGCCGTGATAAAGTGGCTGTTTTAAAAATGTGGCTGCGTTAAATTCAGCTAAACCAGATAGTGTCGCATTACCACCGCAAACATTCTGCTGTTCAATAATCGCAACCCGTATGCCCTTTGATGCTGCCTTGATTGCAGCCAGAACGCCAGCAGTACCACCACCAATAACCATTAAGTCAAAATCCATTAATGTGTCCTCCTTTAGGTTTAAACCGATTATGTTCACAAATTCACTAAAGGCAGGATAAAACATCGCTTTCATTTGTACAATCGATTCTGTATACTGTTTCTATCGATAAAAGCGATGGAACTTCCAAAAAGGAGGACCTCAATGAATCTCAACCAGCTGCGATACTTCTTAGTGCTTGCAGAAGTTGGCTCATATAGTGAAGCAGCTTTTCAGCTGGATATAGCACAGTCGACTTTAAGCCAAGCAATGATCAAACTTGAGCAAGAGTTCAACACTCCCCTGTTTTACAGCGAAAAAAGGATCAGTTATCTGACTGGTGCCGGTGAAGTTTTACGAAGCGAAGCACGAAAAATTCTTGCAAATGTAGCGGAAAGCAAGGAAAAGATGGCGCAGTATTTGAATGGGAATCTTGGCTGCGTGACGATTGGTGTGTCTGGCTCATTTGGGGTCACCATTGTTCCCCGGGTTATTAATTTATACCAAAAATATCATCCGAAAAATCAACTCACCGTGCGTTTGGTACAAGGAAATACAGAGCAGCTTGTCGAGCGATTAAGTAATCACGAAATCGATTTAGGTATCTGTTCTTATTCGCGTCGGAACGAGTTCGTCGAATTTTCTGCCATTAAACGTGAACCGTACGTTGTCATTACGCCAACAGACCATGCACTAGCTACGCAGACGTCAGTGGTGGTTACTGATATTCTGAAATATCCTATGGTGACGTTCAGTACGCGCAGCGGTGCATATTATGATGTTGCAAATATTTTAAATGTTGATATGGAACAACTGGCTATTGCAATGCAGGTTGACGATCCTGCAATGATGGCTGCTTTGGTTGCATCGGGCGTTGGGATTGCGGTTGTGCCGCGGATATATTTGTTGGATCACTTTGACGTCAAGATCCTGCCCCTAGCAGAATCACGCCATCGAGACGTGTACTGTGCATGGCTTAAATATCAAATGCTTTCACCGGTTGCCAAAGAGTTCCGGTCGTTGATTCAGCAATCGGGAGGGGATGTTGTCAGCAAAAATTGAGAATTGTTATAGAGGTAAATCAAAGAGCCCAAATTCGTATGTTTATGACAACGAATTTGGACTCTTTCTGTTTGTAGAGTCTGCTTTATCAATACTCAGAGGTTTTAGGCCTGTATTTACTATAGAACTATTTAGATTTGGTTAGCCTTGTTCAAGGGCTAATTTTGTTTGTGTTATTCCAGATTTTCTTCTTTCAACAACTTTTGTCCGAGAGCACCACCTGGATGGAATACTGCGAAGTCAGAAGCGGTGAAGCCCTTTAACTTTGATACTGTGCAAGCGATAGCATCGCCAACCATTAGAGCTGCCGTGGAGCTACTTGTCGGCGCTAATCCCAAATCATCCGCTTCGTTATTGACCGGAATGGTTAGAACACTTTGGCATGCTTTAGCCAAATGTGACGTCTCATTTCCAGTTAATGCCACTGTTTCTGCACCAATTAAATTCAGTGAAGGTAATGGGGCAAGTGTCTCTTTTGTTTCACCGCTATTGGAGATGATAATGACTAAATCTTTTGATGTGATCATGCCTAAGTCTCCGTGCATTGCCTCGGTTGCGTGCACAAAGATTGATGGGGTTCCAAGACTGGCAAAGGTAGCTGCAAGTTTAACCCCAATATGCCCCGTTTTGCCAACGCCCATAAAAACTAACCTTCCCTTTAATTCCATAATCTTATCAATCAGAGATTGGTATTGTGACTCATCAACGTGTGACTCTATCAATTGCATGGCGGAAATTTCCCTCTGCATGTAGGTGTGTATTAACGATACTTTGTTTTTGATCATGTTGATAACCTCCTTATCCCGCCTTCATTGTTGACTGTCACAGTACTAATAACAATTAGCGATGATAAGTTGTTTTGTTGGGGAGCAAACATATTTCGAAAGCACCGACTGCATTGGGAAAAAGATAGCGCATGACTAAGAGATTTGTTCTCATAGAGAGTAGTGGTCTTTGTTGAAATTGTGAGTAGATAAACAAAAGCTGTCATCAGAAACCATTGAACGGCTCTTCGATAGCGCTTACATTTGGCTTGTAGGAACAAAGGAGGTGATGCTGAATGATTGAGAAAATTATCACAGATTCATTAATCCAGTTGAAGGTAAAAGCAACAAGCTGGCGTGACGCCATTCAAAAAGCCGGACGCGTTTTAGTCGCAGATGGGGATGTGACCCAAAATTATGTTGACGAAATTATTCGCTCAGCAGAAAAGTTTGGTCCTTATTTCGTGATTGCACCACATGTTGCACTAGCTCATGCCCCTCGTCAAGCCGGTGCTAAGACGCTGGCTATGGGTATAACGACATTGGATCCGCCAATAGACTTCCATAACAAGGCAAATGACCCAGTTCGGTATGTATTCACGCTGAGCGCACCGAATGCAAATTCACATCTTAAAGCGATGCAAGAGTTTGTTCAACTGCTTTCAACGGATGGCTTTTATAACGTGCTTGATCAGGCTGTATCCGGTCAAGAGATTATGACGTATATTGAATCAACTTTGTCAACGAATAGGAGTGATTGTAATGGTTAAAGTATTAGTTGCATGTCGTGCAGGCGTTGGATCGAGTCTCATGTTAAAGATTAAGTTAAATGAGGTTATTGCGGAACACAAATGGGATATGGAAGTGATCCATTCTTCTTTAGATGAACTAAGCAGCTTCGATGGCCCGATTGTTGTCACGTTAAGCGACGTAGCCGATGAGCTGAAAGAAGAAGGCGTCAAAAAGGAAATTGTCGGGATTAGGAATTTACTGGACAAAAAAGAAATCTACACCAAAGTAGCAAAGGCTTTACAGGATATTGGCGTTAACTAACAAGAGCAAGATGGGGGATTAATCATGAAGTTTTTAGTTAGTCTGCTTTCCAATCCGGCAATACTTTTAGCAATTGTGTCCTTGATAGGGTTGATTTCACAACGAAAGAGTCCAACAGAAGTTTTTACTGGAACGGCTAAAACAGCGATTGGGTTTTTGATTTTTGGAATTGGCGCGGCAACGATGACGGGCACACTGCAGAACTTCAATAAGCTGTTTACCGAAGGGTTCCACATTAATGGTGTGATCGCGTCACCTGAGGCAGCCACGGCACTTGCCCAAAATAAATTTGGCTTTGCGGTGTCAATGACCTTAATTATTGGATTCATCATGAATTTAGTGTTTGCGCGAATCACGCCGTTTAAAAATGTTTTCTTCACCGGAGGCCATAGTCTATTCTTCGCGTGTGTCCTTGCCTTGGTTATGAAAGCACATGGTTTTAATAATACTTGGACAATTATTGTAGGTGGAACCATTTTGGGTTTTTGTTCTTCGGCACTACCTCAGCTTTGTCAACCGTTTATGCGGAAAATTACGGGCGGTGACTTTCAGGCGATTGGTCATTTTAATATGCTTGGCTACGCACTTTCGGGATTACTCGGTAACGCGTTTAAGAAACATGCCGATGATACAACTGAGAATATCAAGTTTCCTAAAGCACTATCATTTTTCAAGGATTTTTTAATGGGTTTTGCCTTTGTAATGTTGATTCTCTTTTATTTGGCAGCAGTTGCGGCTGGTAAATCGGCTGTCATGAAGATTTCTGGTGGCGTTGACTGGTTAGTTTTCCCACTGATTCAAGCCTTAACATGTACGGCAGGTATCTCAGTTTTAATGACAGGTGTTCGGATGTTCTTGGCCGAAATAACAGCTGCATTTAACGCTTTTGCTGAGAAGTTCATTCCGGGATCCCGACCTGCGTTGGATGTGCCAACAATTTTTCCTTTTGCTCCTACAGCGGTTCTTGTTGGCTTTTTAAGCTCATATGCTGCCGGACTTATCGGTGTCCTCATCATGATTGCATTTCATTTTGATATGGTCATCATCCCGGCTGCGCATATCTGCTTCTTCTCAGGCGGAACTGCTGCGATTTTTGGTAATTCAACTGGTGGCTGGCGAGGTGCTGTTTTTGGTTCCTTTGTCGTCGGTTTATTGCTTGTTTTCTTGCCAGTATTGTTATATCCAGCTATTTCAAGTATGGGAGTGTCAACTGCGATGTTCCCGAACGTTGACTATAACGTTGTCGGCTCGTTGTTAAACAGCATCTTGGGACTGTTTCATTAATAATGCGTGATGGTCACATAAAAATGAAAAGAGGAAATTACTGTCATGGCACCTTTGTCTGGGATTTTAGTTGCTATGGTTACGCCATTAACCGATGATCAAAGAGTCAGTTACGAGAGAACGGACAGACTGTTAGACCATTTATTAGCTGAGAACATTGCTGGGATCTTCATATTGGGTACAAACGGAGAAGCTTATGTTTTGAATGAGGAAGAGAAGCTGGCGTTTACTGCTCATGTCATAGGCTATGTTCATGGCAGAACCAAGATATTAGTCGGAACAGGATTAAATGGAACTGAAGAAACCATTCGCTTTAGCCAGAAAGTAGCGTTAATGCATCCAGATGCGATCACGCTAGTTGCTCCTTCATTTGTTGCGCCTTCGCAGCAGGAACTCATCGATCATTTTGCAGCAGTTATTCAAGCCGTTGACGTTCCTGTCTTACTTTATAACATGCCAGCAAAAACGGGAAGCAATATTGAACCCTCATCCATGAAGCAACTATCAAAGTATGAGAATCTGATTGGTATAAAAGATAGTTCTGGAGAATGGGACAACTTTGATGGTTATTTGAAGAATCGACCAAATCGACCATTTTCCATCATCATGGGTTCGGATGGAAGAATTCTTGAAAGTTTGCAACATGGTGGTGATGCAGCTATTGCTAGTACAGCCAATTTGTTGACAGCCAATAATGTGGCACTATATCAGGCTTTTGTTAAGGGTGACATTGATACTGCAAAGAAATACCAAGATCATATCCAACCACTCAGAACGGTGTTGCATAAGGCAACTTCGCCGGTATCGCTTAAGACTGCCCTTAATATTGCGGGTATCACGGTTGGTCCGACTAGACTACCTGCTAAGATGCCAAACAAAGAAGACGCTCTGTATCGAGAAACTCAAGCTGTTATTAGTGCGTATCAGCGACAGAAAATCGTCTAGAAAAGGAGAACAATTTTGAAAAAATTTGATTTGATGAAAAAAATTCTTGATAGTGGTGCTCTGGCTGTAGTTCGAGCCAAGCCTGAGAGAGTACTTGAAATTGCTGAAAGTATCGTCCGCGGTGGTATTCCAGTTATGGAAATCAGTTATACAAATGCAGATGCTCCTCAAGCAATCGATCTTGTCCACCAGCATTTAGGATCCAGTATTTTAGTCGGCGCAGGTACTGTCAACAATAGTGCGACCGCTAAAGACGCTATTGCTCATGGGGCAGGCTTTCTATATTCGCCAATCTTTGATCGAGGGGTTATGAGCCTGGCCAATGAATATCAGATTCCTTATGCTCCTGGCTGTTCAACCGTGACGGAAGCAGTCGAGGCAATGAGGGCAGGGGCAACTTTTATTAAGTACTTTCCTTATGGTGGGTTGTTAGGCCCTGACGTCATTAAAACAATTAAAACACCAATTCCTGAAATGCCATTGTTAGAATCAGGTGGCGTTGATGCCAGCAATGTTAGGCAGTGGTTTGATGCTGGTGTTGAAGTTGTTGGCATTGGGAGTGCTTTATCCAAAGGGAGTAAGGACACGATTGAGGCGAGCGCTCGCTCTATTCGAAAAGAAATTGACGCATTTCGATCCACTGAAAAATAACGTGGTAGGGGCTAAGCGGGTAGCTTGGCCCTCTTGGCGTCTGAGCTGAGTTCATATTAAAGACGAAAGGAGGGAAAATAATGCTGGATACCAATCAGTTGCAAGTTATTGACACGATGATTCAAAATCCCATTTTGACCAAGACAAGATTGAGCGAGCAACTAAAGCTGACGAATCGGCAAATCGATTACGCGATCGAGAAGATAAACCAACAGCTAACGGATCATGATGTGCCACGTATAGATGTGGATGGAGCCTACATCAATGTCCCGAGTAAGGCTTATCGGTACTTGTTGGGACTACGGGTATCGGAAAATTTAACGGCTCCTTCTAATTATGTTTTTAGCAGTAAAGAGCGGCAACTATTCTTGGCTTTGCTATTAGCTTGTCACAACGGTTACTTATCACTCATACATTTACAAGACTATTTAAAGGTTAGTCAGTCCACCATTTCTAAAGATCTTAGGACATTGGAACGACGGCTTTTGACCTTTCAGCTTCGAATTCATTACGACCGACGCTCAGGCTATCGGCTGGAAGGCTCAGAAAACAAAATACGTGGTTTTATGATTAGGCTGGTTTCTGAGGAACTATTTAAAAACCATGCTGACTTATTGACGACCTGTGCAAAGATTATTCAAGACGTTAACGTCGGCGAAAAGTTAGACGAAATTTCACAACAAGCGCGATCGAACAAAATTGATTTTGTTGAAAATCGGTTCCTTGAATTTGGCTATATCTTTATATTCATAGTAGCGAGACTTCGGATTAAGAAAGATTATCTGCCAGCTCGTGCACGAAAATTCAATATACAGGGGACACAGGAGTTCTTGCTTTCAGAAGCATTGTTGGCTGAAGAAGGCATTCATAGTATCACAGCCTCAGAATACCTAACAACAATTATTTTATGTTTGAGTGTTGGCGGGTTAGAGAATATGCGTGCTGATCGTCATATCTTTTCTGTAACCAGTGAATTTGTCCAAAAATTTTCAGATATTTCTGGCATTGTATTCTCAGATCTGCATAAGGTGATACGTCAAATGTTCACGCATTTTCGTTCAATGTACTACCGTTTACAGTTTGACTATCCCATTACAAATCCGTTAACTGAGCAGGTTATTAATAACTATAAAGAAGTCTTCACCTTGGTCGCTCAAGCCATTCGGTCGTTTAGCGATATTCTTGGAGCGGTTCCAGATGATGAGATTGCTTTTTTAACGATTCATTTGATTAGTTTTATTTATACTGGCGACAACTCGAAGAACGATTCTATTACGGCGGCAATCGTTTGTCCCAATGGCATAGGCAATTCAGCATTGGCCTATTTACAATTGACAAGCTTATTCCCAAATATAAAGTTCCTAAAGCCCTTCCGGTATGCTGATTTGGATCACCATTTAGCCAATGTAGATATGATCTTTTCAACGTTTTATCGGAGTGATCTCTTTACGAAAGGCAAACCTTGCTTCATCATTAAACCGATTATGTCGACAGAAGAAAAATATAATCTTATACAAGAAGTCAATACGAGGATGTCCTCAAGTACTTTAACAATCCCAACATTGAACTCTGTGATGGAGATTGTCGCCAGGACAGTTAAGAATGATAAGCAGTTGGTGCAAATTCGAAGAGAGTTAGACTCCAATCTATTTAAGCCGAAAGTTCGTCAGGTGACACACAAACTTGCACTTGTCGATGTTTTGAATGAGAACGATATTAAGTTAGCTGTTGAAGCAAGTTCTGCAACAGATGCCATTCGAGTTGCGGCGGAACCATTAGTTGAGCAAGGAGCTATTAGTCAGAATTATGTCGAAAAAATGGTTTCGCCGGATGATGAGCATGCCTTGTCTGCGTATATTATTTCTCCTGGTGTTGCGTTGCCACACTCCAATCCTGAAAATGGGGCTAAAAAGGTTGCCATTGGCATGACCGTTTTAAAATCCCCGGTCACTTTTGGCAAAATGGAGAACGAAAAAGTTAGATTCATTTTTGTGCTAAGTGCTGTTAATCCGACTGATCATTTGATGGTTTTGCAGGATTTGATGGACTTATTGGCTGACAACCATTTTATGAGCTTATTAGTTAGCCCAAAGACAAATGTGCAAGATGTTCTTCGGTATTTACGCGAAAAGAGTAAGCCGAAACTGAAGGGTTGATCTGATCAACGAATATTTATATGCCAACGCGCAAACTAAAGCAAAAACCGTTTCTTTTTGACATAATCTAAAAATCATTTTCTGTGGATTTACCCTACAAGATTCCTCTAATTGATGAAACGGTTTGATGTCGCTTGTTGTGTCGAGTTGGCATATTTGTGTGCTCATCAAACTACATTAATTTGACTAGACCATTTTTGAGTTCATCGTTCCGAAGTACTATAGATCGTTTCGAAAATCCGAATGTAGCCCCCCCGACAGTATATGTTCTAATGTTGCGCAAATTTTTCTTTGGAACTCACGAGTACTGATTGGCATTCTAATAGGGTTTTAGGAAGAAATCAAAGATCATGCAAAGATTTCCTTAAAAATAGAGCCCCCTTAAAAACAACATAATGACATTTTTTAGCAACAAACATAGCTCTTTACCAGATAATTTGCTCGTATTATGAAAGCGCAAACAAAACCAGCATGCTTAAAAAATACGCGTATAACACCAGTTCTATTGCTAGGCAGCACATTGATGAGGAGGAGCACGATGACAACAGCAAAACTATGGGAACAACCTGAATTAACCGACATTAATCGAATGGCGCCACGAAGCCATTTCGAAACTTTCTTTCCAGGTGAGTACAAACAACCGCGGCATTACCAATTACTAAATGGCACATGGCAGTTTAAATTCTTAGACGCGCCGGAATATGCGCCTGCAGATTTTATGGCGAGTGACTTTGATGATCAAGACTGGGATCAGATTCCTGTGCCAAGTAACTGGCAGTTGCAAGGTTATGGGAAAATGCATTATTCCGACCTCTGGTATAACTTTCCGATTGATCCACCCTTTGTACCACGGGAAAATCCGACCGGGCTGTATCGGCGAACCTTTACGGTAGATGAAGTGGCAGCAAATGAACAATATATCATTGGCTTTAATGGCGTCGATTCTGCTTTTAAGCTATATCTCAATGGCAAGTTTATTGGATATAGCAAAGGCGCACGGTTGCCAAGCGAGTTTGACGTTACGAAGGCGTTGAAACAAGGAACCAACACGATCGCCGTTGAAGTCGTTCAATGGTCGGATGGTACATATCTTGAAGATCAGGATATGTGGTGGTTAAGTGGACTATTTCGCGACGTGAGCCTTTATTCGCGCCCACAAAACGGCCTTTATGATGTTCGTATTCGCACATACCTATCGAATGCATACCGTACCGGCGAACTGGTAGTCACACCGACTTTGACGGGTAGTGTCTCGTCAGAAATTCACTATGAGTTAACTAAAGACGGTGCAACGTTGGTAGATCAAACGCTACCCGCTGATGTTTCTTTGGATGCGACTATTGACAACATTCAAGCGTGGTCCGCTGAAGCACCGCATCTATACGATTTAACCATGACGGTTTTGCAGGACGATCAGCCGCTTGAGGTAGTACGACAACGGGTTGGTTTTCGCCAGATTGAGTTGAATGGCAAAACTTTTTTAGTCAATGGGCAAGCAATTAAGTTTAAGGGCGTCAACATGCATGATTACAGCGCTACTAAGGGGCGGGTCATGTCTGAAGCTGATTTCAAAAAGAATATTATTTTGATGAAGCGTCACAATATCAACGCGATCCGCACGTCACATTATCCAAAAGCACCGTACTTTTATGACCTGTGTGACGAATTAGGCATGTATGTCATTGATGAGACTGATCTTGAATGCCACGGATTTGAATTGACCGAGCGCTATGACTGGATTACTGATGATCCGCGCTGGAAGACGGCATACGTGGATCGGATGCGCCGTACGCTACAGCGCGATAAGAATCATCCATCGATCATCATGTGGTCACTTGGCAACGAGTCTGCTTTTGGGGATAACTTCCGGGCAATGGCAGCTTACTGTAAAGCCGAAGATGCAACGCGTCTAGTTCATTACGAAGGCGATTTCGAGGCTGAGGTCAGCGATGTTTATTCGACTATGTACACTTGGCTTGAACATGATACCAAGATGACGATGGCGGATGTTCTTCAGAAAACTCAAAAGCCGCACATCTTATGCGAATATGCCCATTCAATGGGTAACGGGCCTGGTAATCTGAAGGAATATCAAGATCTTTTCTACGGTCATAAGCAGTTGCAAGGTGGTTTTATCTGGGAATGGTTTGATCAAGGCGTTGCGACTAAGGAAGGTGATCAGACCTATTACCGATATGGTGGTGATTTTGGTGATCAACCTAACAACGGCAACTTCTGTATTGACGGCTTGATTCGCCCGGATGGGAACCCATCGACAGCATTGACTGAAGTTAAAAAGACGTTTGAACCTTTCCAGATAGCGGTGCGTGACTTAGCAACGCAGACCATAACGATTACGAACCGGCTTGATTTTCTGAGTTCGGATCAATTCAGCTTTGCTTATGAGCTGGAAGCTGACGGTCAGACGGTCGCAAAAGGCAAACTTGATTTACCGACTATTCAGCCGGGAACTGCTAAAACGGTTAAATTAGGTATTCAATTGCCAAAGTTTAACGCTGAAACCATTTATAACCTGCATTTACTCACTGAACTCAAGGAAGCAACCGCTTGGGCTGATGCCGGCACGGTATTGTCACAATCAGTCATCAATCTGCAACGGCCAAAATTTCAAGTGGCTCATCAACAGACGACCGCGTTACAGGCAACCGAAGATAACACCACGATCACGGTGACGGGCGGGGATTACGAATACCGGTTCGATAAAATCAAGGGAACTTTCAGTCTGAGTCATGCTGGAAGCGACCTAATTCGCGACGGGATTAAGATGAACTTCTGGCGTGCGCCAATCGACAACGACATGTATTTGCTGGATGACTATTACAACAAATATTTCCTGAATCTTTGGCATGAGAGTACCCGCGAAGTTCATTTGCAGCCCCAAACAAATGGCAATTATGTTGTTAGCTTAACCAAGCAAGTGGGTACGACCAATAGCAGTTGGTATTACATGATCCAGCAACAATATACCATTCATCAAGATGGCAGTTTTGACCTTGATGTCGTAGGCAAGGCGAGTGGCAAACGCGATATGGCTCCGGAGATGCTGCCACGAATCGGGGTCAAAGTGACCTTGCCGAAAGCTTATCAACAAGTCTCCTATGATGGCCTGGGTCCTACGGAAAACTATCGCGACTCACACCAAGCAGCATATTATAGTCACTTCACGAGTAGCGTTGACGATTTGTTTGTGAACTATGTGAAGCCGCAGGAAAATGGCAATCATATGGATACAGATCGACTTGCACTCACAGATGGCCAACATCATCTGACGTTGACGATGACAAAACCACTGAACTTCAGTGTGTCTAACTATGCTGATGAAACGCTGGAGGCTGCGAAGCACACGATTGATCTTAAACAGTCAGATAGGCTGAACCTGTATTTGGATTTCCGGCAAAACGGTTTAGGGACGAATTCTTGTGGCCAGGATCAACTTAAGCGTTATCGCTGCAAGTTTGATGATTTTGAGCTTGGTTTTAACTTCAAGGCGAATTAGTGAAAACGTCATAAAGAAAGGAAGTGTTTTCCAATGTCAGAAGATAAATCACGGCAGCGTTTAGGTTCGGCTGCTTTAATGTTGATGACTTTCTCGGCGGTGTTTGCTTTTCCGAGCATCGTCAACAACAGCATTCAAATTGGCCTTGCAACAATTCCCGGTTATATTTTTGGCAGCCTTTTCTACTTCTTGCCGTTCATTTTGATGATTGCTGAATTTGCTTCGGCTAACTCTGATAAAGAGTCAGGGGTGCATAGTTGGCTGGAAAGCGTACTGGGTAGTAAGTTCGCTTTCCTGGGAGCATGGTCGTATTTCTTCGTCAATTTGTTTTTCTTTGTTTCATTGTTGCCTAACACCCTGATTTATGGCTCATATGCGTTGCTAGGCCATAACGTTTTTGGCGGGGCGATGGGGACGAAGATTATCTCAGTTCTGTCAATCGTTTTGTTCTGGCTAGCTACGTGGGTTTGTATTAAAGGAGTCTCGTGGATTTCGACTGTCACCAATTTTGCCGGAACTGCGCGATTACTGATGGGCGTGATCTTTGTTGTGCTCGCTTTTGTGGTCGTCATGGGGATGGGCGAAAAGCCTGCTCAAGACTTCAGTATGAAGGCGATCACTCCGACGTTTAACTGGACGTTCTTCATGACCATGGCGTGGATTTTGCAGGCTGTTGGTGGTGGCGAAAGTATCGGCGTTTATATCAAGGATACGAAAGGCGGCAACAAGACCTTTGTACGCACCATGATTATTTCGACCCTTATTGTGGGCTTAATGTATGTTCTCGGTGCTATCGCGGTTGGCTTCGTTGTTCCAAAGTCAGTTTTGGCCGGCAACTTCTCCAATGGGATCTTTGATATTTTCAAGATTTTAGGCACGCATTTCAACATTCCCGGTAATGTGATGGTCCGGCTCGTTGGGTTAATTCTCTTTATTGGGAGTTTGGGATCTCTAGCCCTATGGACAGCAGCGCCAGTTAAAGTTTTCTTCTCCGAAATTCCTGAAGGTGTCTTCGGTAAATGGATGGTCAAAACCAATCAAGAAGGTAATCCAACGAATGCGCTGATCGTGCAAGGCTTTGTCGTAACACTGCTGATGATCGTGCCAGCCCTTGGCATTGGTAATCTGGATAGCTTCTTGGAAACCCTGATCAACATGACCGCCGCAACCTCCCTACTGCCAGTCTTGTTCCTGTTGATTGCTTATATCATGTTGCGATGGAAGAAAGACGATATGCCGCGCGACTTTCGTTTTGGTAACCGCACAGTCGGATTGATTGCTGGGATTTTCCTGCTATGCGTTTTCCTGTTTGTCTTCTTTATGTCCACTGTGCCTGACCCGCATCTGATTGCTGAGGAACTGGCAGGTCATTTACCAAAAGGAACTGCTAGCCCGATCGGTACGTTACTATACAACGTACTTGGTGTGGTCATTTTCATGGGTGTCGCATGGATATATTGGGATCGCTATGAAAAACGCGAACGGCTGGCAAAGGCTGAACCAGTATCCCATTAAGTTAATTTTCAATTATAAAGAATTGGCATGGTCGCGGCAATTACCGAGGCCATGTTGGTGCGTTGAGCTGCTTTTGAGGAAGATAAAAGGGGTCGAACATTGGCACAGATGATCGCATCAACACAAGTTAAACGCGTGTTAAAGACACGTCATCTTTCTATGATTGCGTTAGGCGGCAGCATTGGCACCGGTTTATTCGTTGCCAGCGGGAGTGCGATCGCTACTGCTGGGCCGGGTGGAGCAATCGTAGCGTATATTGCGATTGGCTTAATGGTCTTTTTCTTGATGACTAGTCTTGGTGAGATGGCCACTTATGCGCCGGTTTCGGGATCGTTTTCCGAATATGCCAGTCGGTTTGTTGATCCGGCTTTGGGGTTTGCGCTGGGATGGAATTATTGGCTCAATTGGGCGATTACCTTAGCAGTGGATGTTTCAACAACGGCGATAGTGATGCATTTTTGGTTGCCTGATTTACCGGGGTGGGTTATCTCGGTTGGCTTCCTTGCGTTGATTTTTGTCATCAATTTTGTTTCTGCAAAGTCGTTTGCGGAGACAGAGTACTGGCTATCCTTGGTTAAAGTTGTAACAGTGATTGTTTTCTTGGGCGTTGGTGTGTTGACTATTGTTGGTATTATGGGCAGTGATGGTGCGGTTGGTTTGGGGAATTATACAACTGGCGCAGCACCTTTTGTCGGAGGCTTGCCCGCAACGCTCTCGGTATTTGTGGTAGCAGGCTTTTCCTTTCAAGGTACGGAACTGATTGGTATTACAGCGGGAGAAAGTGAGACTCCGGAAACCAGCATTCCCAAGGCAATCAAACAGGTTTTCTGGCGTATCCTATTGTTCTACATTTTATCAATTGCCATCATCGCAGCGATCATCCCATATACCAGTCCCAACTTGCTTGGCTCTTCGGTTAATGACGTGGCTATTTCTCCATTCACGCTGGTTTTTAACCGAATCGGGATGGCCGGAGCAGCTAGTATCATGAACGCTGTGATTCTAACGTCGGTGTTGTCTTCGGCCAACTCGGGGATGTATGCTTCGACTCGCATGCTATGGGCGATGGCAGGCTCAGGGTTTGCACCGCGCATTTTTCAAAAGACGAATCGTCGTGGCGTACCAATTGCTGCGTTGCTTTTGACCACACTGGTTGGCGGTATGACTTTTTTGACAAGCATCATGGGCCCGGGTGTGTATCAATTATTAGTGGCAGCATCAGGATTGACTGGATTTCTGGCGTGGCTGGGGATTGCGATCTCGCATCTTCGTTTCCGTAGGGCATTCATCAAGCAGGGTCATTCACTGGATGAGTTGGCCTATCACGCTAAATGGTTCCCGGTCGGTCCAGTGCTTGCGATGGTGATGAGCTTGATTGTGATCGTTGGTCAGGATATTGGCTCGCTAACTAGTTTTGCTTGGCGGCGGCTCTTGATTTCCTATATGTCGCTTCCACTATTTATCGGTTTGTTTGTTTATTACAAAGTTAAAAATAAGACAAAACTGATTCCACTTGACCAGATTGATTTAACACGCCGCCGGGAACAGCGCTAGTATTTTGAAGCTATTTTGGAATATGTCACTTAAATAAACGCAATTTCAAAAGGTTCCGAGTTTTACGAGGGTAAGGTTAAAGAGATTTATCAGAATAACCACTGGAGGAAAAAATGAAGAAGCTGATTAAGTACGTGGTTGTTGGCTGTGCGAGTCTCATTTTATGTTTCTGCGGCATCATGTTAACTCATGGGACAGCCGTACATGCAGATACCATCAACGATTATCCGAATCTGCTAAATGTTGGAGGGAATCCAACTAAACATATTTATTCCGCAAATAAAGACGTTTCGACTAACAAGTATTCACATTTTTCAGACTTAGGAGCTTGGCATGGCTATTATCAGCCAATCAAGCGGGTTGCCTCGACCTTGGGAGGTTTTCCTGGCCCAATGATTATCGCCGAAGAATATCCGGTGAATCTGTCGCATCAGCTTTCGCAGCTCAACTTGGTTAACCGCAAGACTGGTAAAAAATACAGTTTTAAAAATGCCAAGGCAACATTCACATCGTATCCCGGACGGTTAAATCAGATTTACACGTTTAAGGATCTTGAAGTGACTTTAAATTTGATTTTTACTTCAAATCGGACGGCGCTCATCCAAACAACGTTGAAGAATAGAACCGAGCAATCGTTAGATCTCAAATGCGCTTGGACGGGGGACATCATCAATAAATTACGTGCTGGGGAAAAGGATATCTCCTTAAAACAGCATTTGGTAGCGACGAATGACGGCGTACAAGTTGCTTTCCAGAAAGTTCGTAATGACAATTATTACATGACGACCGATCAAAACAAGGTGACTGTGGCATACAGTCGACCAGTCACAACGACAATTACTGGCAATCAGTACAAAAGTAGTATGAAAGACTCGATCAGTTTAGCTGCAAAAGGGACAACTGATTTATATACGGTAGAGTCCTATGTCTTTAATACAGCAGAACAAGCAAAGGAAACAGCGAACTATCAAGATTACTTCACCAATGCAAAACAGTATTTTGAAAAAAATGCAGCCCGTTGGAACAATTACATCAACAAAGCCGTTTCTTCTGACCAAAAGAATGTGAAGAAGAAAGAGAAACGCGATCGGGTCGCCATTAAAAGCGTCGAGACGTTAATCAATAACTGGATGAGTCCTGCAGGAGCCTTAAAACATGACGGAATTGTTCCATCGATGTCCGATCAGTGGTTTGTGGGCTTATGGGCTTGGGACTCTTGGAAAGAAGCTTCTGCCGTGGCTGAAATTGATCCAACCTTGGCGGAAAATACGATTCGCGCTTTGTTTGATTATCAGATTCAAACCAGTGATAAAGTGCGTCCTCAAGATAGCGGGATGATTCCTGACGCTATTTTCTACAACAAGAACAAAGAGCGTGGCGGTGACGGCATTAATTGGAACGAACGCAATTCTAAGCCGCCATTAGCTGCATGGGCAGTGTGGCAGGTATATCAACAGAACCATGACAAGCAATTTCTTGCAGAGATGTATCCGAAGCTCGTTGCTTATCATAATTGGTGGTACACAAATCGTGATTTCAACAAGAATGGTTTGGCTGAATACGGCGCAACAGTTGATCCACTACATTTTAAGAAAGTTAAAGGCAAGAAGAAGCCAGATACTAAGGCGATTATTCTGGCTTCGGCGTGGGAATCCGGAATGGATAATGCCGTTCGTTTTGATGCCAAGGGTATTGGCAAGGCGGACAAAGGCGTTAAAATTCGGGAAAATAAGAATAGCGATGGCAAGGTGGTCGGATATTCCATTAATCAGGAATCGGTCGATCTTAACGCATACTTATATGCAGAGAAAGGCTACCTAACCTTGATGGCAAAAGTCTTGGAGAAACAAGATGATGTGACCAAATATACGACTGAGGCAACAAACCTCAAAAAGGTCATCAACCAAGATTTTTATGATCAAAAGACCGGATTCTATTACGATCGCCAGGTGAATGGGAAGCAGTCTATGTTGCTGAGCAATCGCGGCAAGGGAACTGAAGGCTGGATTCCACTTTGGGCTAACTTAGCCACAACAAGTCATGCAAAAGGTGTTGAAAAGGTCATGATGAACAAAAAGATGTTCAATACTTACATGCCTTTGCCAACTACCTCGCGCGATAACAAGAAATTTACCGCGACGAAATATTGGCGTGGACCGGTTTGGCTGGACCAGGCGATGTTTGGTGTTGAAGGACTGCAAAATTATGGTTATACCAAGGATGCTTTGACGCTGATTGACAAACTTTTCGATCATGCACAGGGATTGAATGGCACCGGCCCTATTCGTGAAAATTACAATCCGTTAAACGGAAATGGACTCAATTCCATGAATTTTAGCTGGTCTTCAAGTGTCTATTACATGCTCCACCACAACATTTACGGCACCGGAAAAACCTCATCCCAAACAGCTTTCAATCACCGCCCTTAACAACAAATAACCATTGCGATCCGTAAAAGGTTCACAATGGTTATTTTTTTGCCTTAAAAATATAACGGAACAGAGCGCTAAATCTGGTTCTAAGTGTTAAGCTATGGTCATGTAAGCGCTATAGAAAGAAATGGGTTCGAATTATGTTTAAAGAAAACAAGTGGCTGCGAACGGATCAGTTTGTGTGTCCGGAACTGTCGGTTTTTGAAGTGGGGTATGAGGACGTTCATCCGCGGGCGCCTTATCAGTATGAACAGCTGGATTACTACTTGCTGCATTTTATTCTTCAAGGCGAAGGGCTGTTCTTTATTAACAACGAAATTCACCAGTTGTCACGCGGGCAGGGCTTTTTGATCCCGCCTTTTACGGATAACAACTATTATCCTTTGATTGGCAACCCGTGGAGTTATCGGTGGATCGGCGTTCGCGGGACAGGTGCCGAGGCCGTTTTTAAAGCTGCGGGACTGGGGAAGACCAATTTTGTTTATAGGCATCAAGATGTTCATCAAATGGATCGCTTATTTGGCGAGGCTTACGACTATTTTAGCGGTGACCATTTGTATGGCGCTTTAGGGAAATTCTATGAAATTGTGAGTGCCTTGGTTGAGGATTATCAGCAGGAAACGCGCTTGGGCGTGCTTCCTACTCAGCAGTATGTATTGCAAGCCGTCGAGATTCTTAAGAATGAGTATGCGGACAACACGTTGAGAATTGATGACGTGGCAGCGCGCGTTAAAGTCGAGCGTACTTATCTTTACCGCATTTTCATGAGCAATCTCGGCGTTTCGCCGAAAAGTTATTTGATGCAGCTGCGGATTAATCAGGCAATCGAGTTGTTGCGCAATACTAACGATGCGATCGGCGATATTGCGATAAAAGTCGGGTTTACCAGCTATCCGCAATTCGCAAAGGCGTTTATGAAGGCGCGAAGCATGTCGCCCTCGGCTTTTAGAAAGGCGATTTCGAGCGGTGAGTTGAGTCCGCGGAAGATTGATTGAATCGAGTTTTTATCTAGATTGCCGAAAAGAAGCGGTACAACGCGATGACTGGTGTGGCGTTGTGCCGCTTCCTTTCATGATCTCGTATTCTATTTTTGACTTTATCCATTAGGTCACCGTGCTCTTTTTAGGATGATTTTAACGTTTAGTCGCTTCCTATGACAACAGCGACCTGCTTTTTATCTTTGAATGTTTACTTCAGATTCCCCTGTCGCCGCAATCGCCCGAATCACCGGCACCAGCGCCTCCCCTCGGTCCGTTAATCGGTAAACAGTCGCCAAAGGTTGATTTGAAAGAACGGTTTTTTGGATAAAACCATCAGCACACAATGCCGCTAATTGGCGTGCCAGCATTCGCGTTGGGCAAGGTGAGATGCTGGCGTTCAGTGCGCCAAAATGCCATTCGGGCTGCTGTGTAAAACGGTATAGAATGACAGCCTTCCACTTGCCGGAAATGGCTTGGAGAAGTTGGATGGCTGGACAACGTTGAGCTGTGGCTGATGTACAGGTTGGCATGATTCGAAAACTCCCTTTCGATGCTAGTGACAAAAAGTGCAGTATTGTGGCGATTTGTCCGTCATTATACCATTAACAAATAGTAAGAACGAATTTGCTTATAGATGCATTCGAACTTTAATTTTGAAAGGGTGTTTTCTTTGAATCAACTAAAACCATATTATCGGCGTCAGTCAACACGTTTGTTTACGGATCGCCCGGTCGCACGCAAGACGATTGAAGCGGTGTTGCAAGCCGCCAATCACGCGCCGTCGTGGGAAAATTCGCAGCCATGGCGGGTTTACTTAGCGCTCGGCGATACCGCCAAGGCGATCCGCATGCATCATACGAAAGCGACACAGGCGCAGCAAAAAAGTTGGACCGAGGTGACGCCGCCACTTGCTTGGCAAAAAGCGGCGGAAGTCAATATCAAGCATTGGCAAACGACAGCGGCCGCATTTTTTGATGAAGCCGAATCGAAGGCTTTCCATCAAATGGGACAGATGCTTTATCGCGCACCTGCGTTAGTTTATTTGACGATACCCCGCGAGTCATCTGCGTATTCCGCCTATGATGCAGGGGCGTTTGGCTATGGCATTCTTTTGGCAGCGGCCGAAGCAGGACTGGGAGCCATTCCGGCGTATGAGATTATTCGCTATCCCGAAGAAGTCCGTGCCCATTTTGAAATAGGGGATGATGAAACGTTACTGATGGGAATTGCCCTGGGTTATCCGGCAGAGAGCAAGATTAATGAACTCAAAACTGATCGGCGCGCATTAAATGATTTTCTACAGGTTAAGGAATAATGTAGCTATGTCAAAATAAGCCAAGTTGACTGAATATATTTCATGAACAGGCGTGTCTGGAAGATTTTCCTAGACGCGCTTTTTCTTGCCCAAAATTCCAATGAAGCAGTTTCTATAAATAATTAAACAAAAACTTTCTGCGCAATACATTCCAGCAAAATGCCGTCGCAACAATCTTTTTCAAATAACCAATCCCAACGAACAATGCCAAGCCTTATTAAACCAACCTTCACGCCACTTCATTGCGATCAGACAACCCCCTGCATCATTCGCTAAACTACGCCTATCGATATCGAAAGACATGAGGCGCCGGATTGGATGAAGAATGGCAGTAGCACAGAAAGGATTTTCGTTGTTTCTTGAGCACCAAGCCGTGGTTTACGGGGCATTAGCGAAGTTGGGTATTCGTCCGCATCATAGTGATTTTCAGGATTGGCGGGACGAGGGCATGCTGGTGTATCTCAACTATTTCAACCGGTATCGCGATCCGTTAACGGACAAGGCCGCGATTACCAAGTTTAACAAGCTGGCGTGGCGGTTCGTTTTCCTCACGTTGATGCAACGGCTGCAAAAAGTTAGGCATCGCCGGGAGCTGGAAGAAGCACCAGCGAATGCGGCGGTGTTGCAGACGACCACCGTGGCCACGGCTCCCGTTAGTATAGAGCAGTCAGTTGAGTTGAAGCTGCAGTTGCGGCAGCTAGAGGCTATTTTGACACCGGTAGAACGGCGGGTTTTGCAGCTGCGGTTAGCTGGCTTACCTGATACCGGTATTGCGGGGGAGTTGCAGGTGAGCCGGCAACGGGTTTTAAAAGTGCGCAAGCAAATACAGGCGAAATATCGGCAACTCGAATTGGAGGAATTTTTAAATGGATAAAGAATTATTAACGTATGTTTTGGATCAGGCAGTTGGTGTTGTCATTGCCGTGATTTTACTCACGCGAATTGAGCGGCGACTCGATACGCTGATCACGAATATGGGCACTTTTATGGTCAAGCTTGAAGGCAAGCACGAAAGATAGGAGGGAAAAGATGGCGATTTTAATGGCAGATGTCAGCAGTTGGCAGCCGGATTCGGAGAGTTGGTTTCGTAAGTTGGCCGATTTTGGCGTCAAGGCGGTGGTGGTGAAGCTGACAGAAGGCACGACTTACCAGAATCCGAAGGCGGCCGCCCAATTAGCGGCGGGGCGCAAGGTGGGGATGCAGGTGCATGCGTATCATTATGCGCATTATCGTAACAGTGCCGAGGCGGTTGCGGAAGGCCGGTTTTTCGGTTTGGCGGCGCGGGCGCTTGGAGTATCGACGCAGAGTGTGATGGCGGCAGATGTGGAAGCACCGGAATTAACCGGTGACCTGACCGGCTTGACGAATGTGTTCATTCAAACGGTCAAGTCGCTGGGGTATCCGCACACGGATCTATATACGATGGCTAATTGGATGAAAACGGGCCGCTTTGATCGGGTGGCGTTGATTCCCAAGAATTTATGGATCGCGAGTTATGGCGTTGATCAGCCGGGGATCGACAATGTGGGCACGTGGCAGTTCACGAACAATTTTCATGGGCTAGGCGTCGACATGAGTTATGATTTCTTTGGCCACTACACGACCAGGCTTTCAGGCCAACTCAACGGCGGCGTGGCCCGCGTGCCCACCGTTCGTTACCACACCGTGCAGGCGGGCGAAAGCTGGTGGGCAATCGCGCATCGATACGGCCTGAACATGGACAACCTAGCCGCCTTGAATGGCAAAACCATCTACAGTGTGATTCATCCCGGCGATCAGTTGCGGTTGAATTAGTTACGGACGAAAAGAACAATCGTTGATTTGGCGTACATAGCTAAACAATGATTGTTTTTGTTTGGCGTAAACTAGCGTGGACAGAATGCCTTAACTGCAAGCTTTTGTAGACTGAATCGGGGTGCTGAAAACATTCATGAAAAAATCTTTTCTCAAAGTGTTGACACGGTGTCACCTTCCGTGTAGACTACAGGATGTTAAGCAGTGACACGGTGTCACCAAGGAGGATAACGATGGTTTTATCAACGTTTGAACATTTAGATGAAAATAAACAACAACGCATTTTAGCTGCGCTGGTAACTGAATTTTCCAAGTATCCATTGGCGCAGGCGCAAGTCGCGCGGATCGTCAAGCAGGCCGACATCGCTCGTGGCGCGTTTTATAAGTACTTCAGCGATTTAAAAGATGCGTATCAATACGCTTTTAAAGAAGTGATCGGCCGCTTGCACACGGGGATCGCCGGGCCGGAAATGCGGCGTGATCCTTATGCCGCCACGGTCGCTTTTTTACAAGAAGCCGATGAAAGTCAGGATCGCGATTTTATCCGGCTGCATTTTACCAAGAATAGCGGCATGGTGTCCGTTGGCGAACCGCCGATTGCTGCCAATGCGATCGAGTGGGCGGTCACAACATTGTGCCACAGCGCGATTTCGCAAGCGCTAGCCAATCCGGAGCAGGCGGACTTAATTTTAAAAAACTTGAAAGCAGCTCTTATACAGCTGCACGTGAAGGAGTCGTGAGTCAATGTATCTCTCATTAAAAGAAATCTGGCATGAAAAATTACGCTACGGTCTGATCGTCGCGATGATGCTGTTGGTCACCTACCTAGTGTTCATTCTGAGCGCACTGGCCAACGGGTTGTCGCAACAGAACACGCAGGCGATTAACTCGTGGGACACGTCGCGGGTGGTGTTGGCGAAAGATTCGGACATCAATCTAAGCCAATCGTTGTTGACGTCTCAACAAACCAAGGATCTCAACTTGGGCAAGTCGCAAGCTTACGTCGGAACAATCGGCGTAGTCGCGACCAGCAGCAAGCATGACGAAATCCGCTCGACCATGATCGGGCTTGACTGGGATCAGTATATTGGCAAGGATATGAAACTGGTCAGCGGCCATCGAGCTAAGGGCGACCATCAAATTGTGGTGGATACGGAGTTCAAAGATAAAGACTATGCGCTTGGCGACAAGGTTAAGCTGAGCACGAAAGGCAAGCGTTATACGATTGTCGGCTTTACCGAGAATGCCAAAATGAGCGTTGCCCCGGTTGTTTACGGCACCATGAACGCTTGGCGCACCTTGCATAATCTGCCGAATACCTTCACGGCTAGCGGCATTGTTTCCAAGTCGAACAATTTCCAAGTCAACACAAGCGACCTGAAGACTTACTCGGCGAATACTTTTATCCAGAAACTGCCCGGTTATTCGGCCCAAAATAGTACCTTTACCTTTATGATCGGCTTTCTGTTTGTGATTTCACTGATTGTCATCGCCGTGTTCCTCTACATTTTGACGATGCAAAAACTGCCAAACTACGCGGTATTGCGGGCGCAAGGTGTGCCGTCCCGGACGTTGGTCATCACGACCATTGCGCAAGCTTTGATTTTGGTCACATTAGGTCTGGCTTTAGGTGGCGCGTTGACGGCCATCACGGCGCAGTTCATGCCAATGGGGGTCCCGATGATCTTCTCGCCTCAACTTAATGTCGCCATCGTCATCGGTATTCTGCTCACCGGTTTTCTCGGCTCGATCATTCCCATCCGCACCATCTTAAAAGTCGATCCTGTTACCGCCATTGGAGGTTGATCTTATGTCAGCAATCGAATTAAAACACATTATTAAAAATTTCAAGACCCCGACAAGCAACGTCGAGGTGCTCAAGGATGTCAATTTTAGCGCTGATTCTGGCAGCCTATCATTGGTATTAGGTCCGTCCGGCTCAGGTAAAAGTACATTTTTGACCATCGCCGGCGGTATTCAGACGCCGACTGAAGGGGTGGTCACGACTGCCGGGAAGAATCTTGAACAATTGTCCGGCAAGGCGCGCGATGCCCTACGTCTAGATAACATCGGCTTTGTGCTTCAGTCCTACAACTTAGTGCCATATCTGACGGTCGGCGAACAGTTTAAACTGGTCGATAAGATCAAGCCAAAAGGCAATCTCAGTCATGAGGCCTTGGAAGCACTATTAGACGATTTAGGAATCGCCAACTTGGTGAACCAATATCCGGCATCATTGTCAGGCGGCCAAACGCAACGGGTTGCCATTGCCCGGGCGCTTTATCCGGACCCAGCGATCGTGCTCGCCGATGAACCGACCGCGGCTTTGGATAGCCCACGAGTTGCCATTGTCGGCCAGCTGTTAGCCGACCTCGCCCACAAACACAACAAGGCTATCGTCGTGGTCACCCACGATGTCCGGCTGGAACAGTTTGCAGATCGAAAGTTCACACTGCTCGATGGCCAATTAAAAGAAGGCGCGCCGAAGTATGCTGCGTAAGTTTGTGGCGGCACATTGATCATACGAAAAAGGGCCAAGCACAATTTGAAAAGTGCTTGGTCCTTTTTGCATGGCTGATGAAAGGCACTAGCCCAAATGCCTTTTGTCAAATAAACAATAGTCGATTAAAAGCGTGGTTCACCTAATGCATGTTGCGCAGCTAGGTTTAGCAGGCTCCATTGTCGGTCGAAACCAGGTTGGAAGAAAAAGTCGGCTTCGGCTAAATCTTCCAGACTCAGACCGTGTTGAACGGCGAGCGCCAAGACATTGCCTTGTGCCGTGACATCGTACGTTGATAAAACAGCGCCGCCGAGCAGTCGATGAGTTTGCGGATCAAAGACAAGATTGACGCAAACCGGTGGATTACCATTGCCTTCCGGTACATACGCCGGGCGCAAGGTATCGGTATAGAACGAGGTGTCAACCTTAACCCCGGAGCGGCCGGCCGTGAAGGTGTTCAGACCGGTAGCCGCAAAATGATAATCAAAAACGCTCAATGCGCTGGAACCAACTACGCCGCCAAATGGACGCGCCGGATGCTCTGCAAAAATGTTGGCCGCCAGATAGCGTGCTTCACGCCGGGCAACGGTTGCCAGTGCAATCGGCACCTTTTGCTGAGCGGCAACTCCGTAAACCAGCGTTGCGTCGCCGATAGCGTAAACATCAGGCAGGTTGGTGCGCAGATATGGATCCGTGTTAATGAAGCCGCGGTCGTCAAGGTCAACAGTACCTTTCAGCCATTCCGTTGCCGGCTTAACCCCAGCAGCTTGAATGACCAGATCCGTCGCAACATCGCCCGCGTCGGTCTTCACAGCACTAACGGCACCGTCACCGGCGAAGCTTTCGATTTTGACGCCGAGTTTAAGCTCAACGCCTTTATCGGTAAGTTCCTTGGCGATAATGTCGGTCATATCAGGATCGAGATAAGTGCCCAATGGCCGATCAATGATATCCAGTAGTGTGACTTCTTTGCCCGCTTTTCGGCTGGCTTCGGCCGCTTCAATACCGATGTAACCGGCACCGATAATCGTAATATGTTTAACTGCCGGATCTTCCAGCTTTGCTTTAATTTTGGTTGCCCAGTCGTAACCGCGCATCAGGAAAATATTTTTCAAGTCGTTACCAGGTACCGGCAATGAATTCGGCCGCACGCCGGAACTCAGAATCAATTTATCGTAAGGATAGTCCTGTGCCGTGCCATTCTTCGTGTCGCGGACGGTCACCGTTTTGACATCAGCGTTGATCGCCGTGACCTCATGATTGTTAAGGACATGGGCGCCGCGCTTGATCAAATCATCCGGGCGGAAGTTCCGCACGTCATTGACGTCCGTCACCTGGTCTTCCAGGAAAAGTTCCATCCCACATGACATAAAGGAAACAAAGTCACCCGCTTCAAACATGGTAATATCAGCATCCGGATACCGATGCAATAATTCCAAAACGCTTTGGTGACCACCATGTGATGCTCCAACAACAATAATCTTTGGTTTGTCCACAATAAATTCCTCCTTGGTTATGTAGTAACCGCATTCAGTCTCGCGATTCCATCTCTATATTAGAATAGTTACAATCTAACGTCAATGGCTGACTGCAATTAATTATCGCACAATTTTATTTTAGCTTTACCTAAACCGAGTGTACCAAAAAAGTACTGCAAAGGGCAGTTATCTGCCTTGTCTACAGCACTTTTCCACGATGATTTAGTTAACCGAGTAAAACTTAAATGATTTTGAAATGCTTCAATGCTTGGACCACGCCATCTTCGTCATTGCTGGCGGTGACGTAATCAGCTTGGTCTTTGACAACATCCTGACCATTGGCGACTGCAACGCTGGTGCCGGCAAAATCAAACATATCCAAATCATTATGTTCGTCGCCAAAAGCGATCACGTCTGCTGGATGCAAGCCCAGATGCTGGGTCAGCTGTGCTAGCCCCCAGCCTTTGTTGACGCCGCGGGGCATGATTTCCAACATGAACGGCATACTGCGGATGACGGTAAAACGATTGCCAAACTCCGCCTCAGCTTGCGGTTGGATTTTAGCGAGATTTTCCGGTTCACCCAGCAACAAGCCCTTAGCAATCACAAAATCATTCGGCATTTCCTGAGGCTCACGCACCTTAATCCCGGCGTGGTTCTCCCACGCCTGCAAAACCGTATACTTGCTGATATTACGATCAGCCGTATACACATCGCCAGCAGGAGTGATCACGTTGCTATCGATCCCGGCCGCCGAAACATGCGTCGCAAAAGTCGAAAAATCCTGATAATCCTGATGATTCAGAAACTTCTGGGCAATAATTTTGCCGGTGGTACTCTGTACTACCCCGCCACCTTGAACAATGACATACTGATCGTCTCCATGCAGCCCCAAAGCATCCAACGTGGTTCGAACGCCTGGCAACGGCCGCCCGGTGCACGGAACGATTTTAATTCCCTTAGCCTGCGCTGCCTTCAACCCACGGATGGTGGCAGACGACAACTGCTTGTGCGAGTCGAGTAGTGTGTCATCCAAATCGACTGCGATCAAGCGAAACATGGCAGTCACATCCCTTCTTGAAGTCAGCTTAGCATGGAAAGCGGGCGGCAACAATGTGGAAAAGGGGCGGCAACGCCAAAATTGCATGATGTCCATCGACAAGGCTTTCGATAAGTCAGAATTCTAAACCTCCCCATGCCGACCAACGTCCAGCAGACGGATGGTGTCATCCTCAAGCCGATAGATTAACAACCAGTTACCCTTAATAAACAACGCACGATCGGTTTTGCGTTTCTTAATAACATGATCGTCATACTTTTCCGGCAGTGGTTGGCCTGAAAGCAAGTAGTCCAATACTTGTTGATAGTCCGCTTGTGTAAATCGCTCGGCCTGGAGAAGGTGCTTGAGATGTTTTTTGAAGCGCGATTGTTCGATGATCTGGCGTGTGGGCATTTGTGAGAAGGCTCCTTCGTTTTCTTAAGCGTAACGCTAAGGGGATGAAGGGAAAACCTCGTAAGAAAATTTATTTGCAAAATGCATCGCCCTCGACTAAGATGAGGTCATCAAAATGAGATGTAACCGTTTTCTTTACTGATGTGATTTTCAAAATTTAAGTTCAAAACAAGCTCTAGGTGAGAGGGTGATGCTTTATGGCAGTTGACGAAAAACAAGCGCTCATCGCAAAGATGCTGAAGCTTCAACACCTTTTTGAGCCGCAAGCGGACGAGATATCCCAAGAAATTGTTGTTAAGATTAAGCAGGTTGTTGATCGGTTGGCCAAGAAAAGGATACAAGGAGCCAACATTGAACCCGAAGTGCATCCGGTCAGCATTTTTATTAGGGACCAAATGTTAGATCATCATTATCAGATCACGGCTGAGCAACGCGATGCACTTTTTGATATGGAGGAAGCGGCACAGGAGATTGCTAAGAAGTTCTTCATTAGCTTTCCAGGCATCAGTGGTCCCCTGTAATCGCGAGATATTTAGAAGCATTTATACACACAGAAAAAGGCGGCGCCGCTTCATGTCCATTCATGAGGTGGTGCCGCTTGTGTGTTTCAAGGAATGTTAAGATCTCAAGATATTTAGACAGAAATAGTTTTTCGTTTCAAATATGATACAGACCAAGCTCAGCCAGATCTTTTTTTAACGAGTTAACAAATTCCACGCAGTCGCCCGCTTTTAAAGCCTCAAGAGAGCTATCAATCAATTGATCACCTTCTGCTCGTCGGCCCGTTTGAGTCAGTAATATTCCCTTGTAGTAGTTTAGCAACACCCGTTCTAGTAGAAAGGATTCTGGCAGCTTCTTTTGTTCAAGAATTGCCAACGTTTTTAGAGCATGCTGGGTTTTCTCATGGCGGATGAGTAACGCAACGGTATTTAGCAACACATTGATGCAGGTCTCGTAAACGCTGGTGAGGCCAATGTAGATGGAACATTTATCTAACAGAGTTTGCGAAAAGACCGTGATAGTTTCGATCGGCAGTTGAGTCATGGTATTGCCGTAGAGAACCAATTCAAAGTTGCCCCAATCTTCACACTGAAATAAGTAGTTGGTGAGCACATTTAAGTGGACTTTATCAGACAAGGGTTTCTTTTCTGCCTCTGCGCGAACGCATTCGGCCATGATCCAGTTCAGTTGGTCAAAAATTGAATGCGAGTTTTGCCAACGCGCATATTCACTATCTGCCAAGCGCTTAAGGCCCGCAAAGTCATTGTTTAGCGCAGATTGCGTTAAATTTGTCGCGAACTTGTTGTCGTATAAAGGCTCAAAGTGATTCATGACGACCGTGAATTCGAATGGCGTGATATAAAGCTTTTTAAGCAGATGGAAAAATCGTTTCGTTGATAGATCGGATGTCCCGTTTTCGAATTTTGAGATCATGCCTTTGGACACAACGTCATCGGCCAAAGAGCTAAGGGTGATACCGCGCGATTCTCGTAAGTATTTAAATGTTGCCCCAAAGTTTTCGATGATGAACCGCTCCCTGTTTCATATTTTAAACGTTTCGGTTATCAGTCATTTTAGCGGCTATCGTGTGAAGTATCAATAAACGATAGAAGATGCAGATACGTTGAAGCATATGAAAAGAGGAACTAACATGAAAAGTTATTTAAAACACGAACGTGGACGCACAGGTATCAACATTATTTGGATTGTGGTGAACGTTCTTCTATACACTGGGACGTCGGTTCTTTTGACTTTCACAACGAACGCAATTTTTTCTAGGGATATGCGCGCTTTGTTGGTGTGGTCGGCGATTAATTTCTCGGTTTGGGGAGCCTTTCTGATCAGCAATTATTTTCAGGTGGTTTTTCAAGAGAAATTGACTCAGCGGATTATGGTGGACATCCGGGACACCATCTCGAGGAAAATTGTTGGCAGCTCATACGCGCAGTACCACAACAAAACAACCGGCGAGTATCTTTCCGAATATGTCAATGATGTGGGCAATATTGAAAGTAATGCGATTAAGAAGTTCTTCACGCTGCTTTCCGATGGCACAACCGTTGTTTTTTCAACAATTGCGTTGGCTGCGTATCACCTGCTATTTATCCCGGCGATCCTTCTTTTATCGGTGTTGATGCTTAGAGTGCCTTCACGGCTAAGTCGGCCTATGACCTCAGCAACTAAAACAATGTCGGAGGGTAACGCAGCCTTTTCAAATCAAGTCACCAACGTGCTTAATGGCTTCGATGTTTTGTTTAACGCTAATAAACTAGGCAAGCTTCATGATTTAATTAAGTCTGCCGCAAAAAAGTACGCCGCAGTCAGGGTGACTTATACGAAAACCAACGCGCGTGTTTCGAATTTGATCGCAGCGTTGAGTATTTTCTGTCAGGTGATGGTCGATATCATGACCAGCATACTTGCGATTCTTGGCGCCATTCCGCTTGGGGCTATTAGTTCAACCGGCAGTATTGCCGCCAGCATTTTTAACTCACTGTCGAGCCTAAGCAATGACACCGTGCAAATTAAGGCGACTTATCCCTTATTTGACAAGGTTAGCGCCGGCGTTTCAAAGGCGTTACCATCTAACAAAAATACACAAGCACCTGTCTTTCGCCATGCTCTAAGGGTTGTTGATCTTAGCTACGCGATTGGCGGGAAAAAGATTCTCAACCATTTGAATCTCACGTTCGAGCGCGGTGGCAAGTATGCGATTATTGGCCGCAGTGGTGTGGGCAAAAGTACCTTGCTGAAAATTCTGGACGGACAGATTACCGATTATACGGGACATGTTTATATCGACAACAAGGACTTGCGAACAATGAGCATGGCGGAGCTAACTAAGGTTTCGCAGTACGTTGATCAAAACGTTTATTTATTTAATGATTCAGTGGCAAACAATACATCGCTGTGGGAAAACCAGTCGCAGTCTAAGCACCGTTTACAAGAAGCTTTTTCAAAGGCAAAAGTCGATTTTGTTAAGTTCCCGGGCCAGATCATTCAAGAAAATGGTCAGAATTTATCAAGTGGTCAGAAGCAACGTCTGGCTTTGGCGAGATTCTTCTATGCACCAAAACCAATTGCATTTGTTGATGAAGGGACGTCTGCGTTAGATGCTAAAACAGCTAAGCTCGTCACTGAGGAATTCTTGAAGGACCCTGATATGACACTGATTGAAGTGAGTCACCATCTCGATCATGAGCTAAGGGGTGCGTACGATCAAGTAATTGATTTAGGCGCATAGAAGGATACTGATAGACTTTTATCTTTTAGGGGACAGTAAGCAGGCAAAATAAAAGGAGGCTAAGGAAATCCCTAGTCCTCCCAAGATCAAAAAGCCACTTTGAGTGGAATGAAACTAACTTCTCACCGCTTCAACTTATCCATATCCGCCAGCGGACTGTTGTACAGTTTCGCGTAAAAGCCACCAGCGGCCAGTAACTGCTCATGCGTGCCAGATTCAATAAGCCGGCCTTGGTCGATGACGAGGATTTTGCTGGCGTGGCGAATGGTGGAGAGGCGGTGGGCGATGACGAAGCTGGTGCGCTGCTGCATGAGGCGGTTCATGGCGCGCTGGACGTCGGTTTCGGTGTTGGAGTCGATGGAGGCGGTGGCTTCATCGAGAACCAGAACCGGCGCTTGGGCCACAAAGGCACGGGCGATGCTGAGGAGTTGGCGCTGGCCTTGTGACAGGCGGCTGGCGTTTTCGCTGAGCATGGTGTTGTAGCCGTCTGGTAGTTGCCGAATAAATGTGTCAGCGTTGGCAGCTTGAGCAGCGGTTTCGACTTCCGCGTCGGTGGCTTCAGGCCGGCCCATCCGAATGTTTTCGCGGATGGTGGCGGTGAAAAGAAACGATTCCTGCTGTACAACGGTCACCAGGCGACGCAGGCTCGCGCGAGTGAGGTCGGTGACGTTGTGGCCGTCGAGGGTGATGCTGCCGCTGGTGAGTGGATAGAGATTCGTGAGCAGGTTCATGATCGTGGTTTTGCCCGCCCCTGTTGGCCCGACGATGGCGACCACTTCGCCTTGGTGCGCAGTGAAACTGATGTCGTGAAGAACCTCGGTTTTACCATCATAGGCAAACGAAACGTGATCAAACTGGACATTGCCAGCTGTGTGGGTCAGCGTCAGTGCATTTGGCAAGTCTTTTTCCGGCTCGGCATCCACGACCTGGAAGACTCGCTCGGCGGAGGCAAGCGACAGTTGCAGGGTGTTAATCAAGTTGAGGATGTTGTTGATGGGGCCCGTGAAATTGCGCAGATAAATGAGAAAAGTGAAGATGACGCCGACCGTGATGCTTGTGCCGCCATGCAGAATCGCAAGCGCGCCGGCAAACGTGATCAGCAGGTAGGCGAAGTTATTGGTCATGTTGTTGAACGGGCCGATAACGCCGGAGAAAAGCTGTGCCCGATACGCCGCGGCCGTGTAGCGGGCATTGGTTTCATTGAAGCGATCAAGCGTATCTTGCTGGTGATCGAAAAGTTGCACCAGCTGCTTACCGGCCACATTTTCTTCGATTTGCGTGTTGAGACTGCCGAGCGCTTCCTGTTGCACGGTAAACGCCCGCTGGGTAATTCGCGCAGCTGCCCGCGAATAAAAGAAGGTCGCAACCGAGGCCAGAACAACAATGCCCGTCAACAAAGGACTCAGCAGCAGCATCGCAATGCCCATTCCGATGACGCTGATAATCCCGGTGTACAGCTGCACAAACGTCTGCATCAGCGCCGTGTTGATGTTATCGACATCATTGGTCAATCGACTCATAATATCGCCATTGTCATGGGTGTCAAAATAGCGCATCGGGAGGCGTTGCATTTTAGCAAACAAATCATGGCGAATGGCGGCGCTGGTGCGTTGTGCGACCTTGGTGGTGATGCTGGTCTGAAAATACGTGAAGACGCTGCTTAGAAAATACATGCCTGCCAACAAGCCGCTAACGATCAACAGTTCGCGCAGTCGGCCTTTGGTGATAAATTGGTCGACCACAATGCCGTTGACGCGGTTGCCGATGATAGTGGCTAGGGTTGTGAAGAGTGTTAAGCCAAAAACAATGAGTAATTTACTGCGATCCGCATTGAGGTAGCCCCAAATTCGGCGCACGGTTTGTTTCCAGTTCACTAAAGTTACTTTTTCCGGATGCAGGTTGCGCGGGCCGCGCCGTCCTCCGATATTAATCAAGGTACTCACCACCTAACTGGGTTTGAACAAGTTGCGCGTAAAATGGCGAACTTTTGACGAGCTCGTCGTGGGTGCCGCGGGCGGTGATGCGACCGTTTTGCATGACGATGATCTGGTCACAGTCCATGATGTTCGGCACACGTTGGGAAATGATAATGGTCGAACGGTTGCGGCGATTTTTGACTAACGCGTCCTGAATGGCCGTGTTAGTTTCCTGATCGACCGCACTGGTAGCGTCGTCCATGACCAGAATATCCGGGTCGGGGATGATCGCGCGGGCTAGATTCAGGCGTTGGCGTTGGCCGCCGGAAAAGTTCTTGCCGGCTTCTTCGACTGGTGCGGTGTAATCCGTCCCGATGAATTCTGTGGCGCTCGCGATGGCGACGCCCGAGGCTAGTTGTGCGGGTGTGGCTTGCGGGGCGCCATAGTCCAGATTGCGTTCGACAGTTCCGGAGAAAAGCAACGAATTTTGCAAGGCAACAGTGATCTTTTTATGCAACGATGCCAAGCTGATTTGCTGAATATCGCTGCCGCCGATGGTAATGCTGCCTTGATAGTGCTCGTAAAGCCGCGTCAACAATTCGATGAGCGTGGTTTTGCCGGAACCGGTCGAGCCGATAATGCCAAGCCACTGACCGCTGGGAACAGTGAGGTTGATGTCATCGAGAATCGGCCGACTTTTGGAAAAGCCAAAGGTGACGTGGTTAAATGCAATCGTGCTGTCGGCCGGGGCAGCCAGCGTCCCAGTTGCTTCGGTGCCGGCTTCTTCGGCCAAAACGGCACTGACCCGCGCACTGGAGGTGACGGCCCGCGAGAAGGTGGTGATAAGGTTGACGGTGTTGGTCATGGCGGTGGTGATTTGAATCATGTAATTAACAAATGCCATGATTTCACCAGTTGTCATACTGCCACTGATTGCAAGATTGCCACCATAGGCCAGGGCGGTGACCACAGCAAGGTTCAAAACCAGCATAATCAGCGGCGCCAAGGTAACCGTCGCGAGTACGGCGCGCTGGCTGATTTGCTGCAGGTTGTGATTTTCGGTGTTGAACTGAGTGCGTTGATGGTCTTCCAGAACATAGGCCTTAATCGTTTTGGCCCCGGTCAGATTTTCACTCATGATGCGGTTCATCACGTCCACTTGCCCTTGCATCGCGGTATAAAGCGGCAAGGAGCGGCGGACGACAACGTAGATATAAATTGCCAGAATCGGCAAGGCGATCAAGACAATCCATGAAAGTCGCGGCGATACGATCATAGACATGACAATCCCGCCGAACAGTAACATCGGCGAGCGGATCAAGCCACGGGTGAGCATGCTGACCATGGTTTGCATCTGCGTCACGTCGTTGGTAATTCGGGTGATCAAGGTTTCCGGCTTCAGCGCCTGCGGATCGCGATCGGCCAACGCAATGGCCAGCATGTGGCTGCGCAGATTCTGACCCATTTTCAGCGCCGCGTATGATGAAAAAGCATTGCAAATGGCGCCGAGCGCAAACGCCGCTACGGCAATGATCGCCATGAGGATCGCGGTCTTCCAGACATAGGTCATATCCTTGCGCGCCAAGCCGACATCCACGATCCTGGCCATCAAAGTCGGCTGCTGCAGATCCAGCAAGGCTTCACCCATAATGGCGATCGGCGCCAGAAAAAAGCTCACCCGCGCCCAGCCATGCATGTGGTCGAACAAGATTTTCAGCATGTTAGTTGCCTCCGTTTTACTTATGAAGCCATTCTACGGCGGGAATGGAAAAGTTGCATGTGATTGGCTTGTTAAGTGGGTTGATGAGGGGGCTAGGGGTCCGGATGTGGTTTTGGAGGGTATTGGGAACGATTACGTTGAACGACTTGGAAGCAAATAAAGGCTCTAGAGTTCCAAGTGATTTGGAATTCTAGAGCCTATAAAACAAATGCACAATATTGGCATCGTTGTTGCTATCATCGGCAATCAAAAAGACCGTTACTAGATTTCTGGCACGGAAGTCTAACGGTCTTTTTTGATTGTTAACCCAGTGCTAGTAGTGTCCCTAGCAAAAATTATTTTAACACGGAGGACTTTTTGCTAGCAATGATAACACCACCAATGAATTCATGTGATTTAATAAGACCGACCGCATTCAAGACATCAAGCAATGGCTGTATGATCACGCTGTATTCGGTATAGATTAACTCTTGGTACAGTTGAGAGAAATCCTAAGATACGGTAATTAAAAAACCCACGATATGATTGGTCGTGGGCGTGACATCTGATAAGCTATGACTAGCAGAAGGTTAAATAAGCGGTGGCGCTTCGCAATCGAAAGAAGGTGATGCCGATGGTTTTACAACTATCGAACCACATTCCGACGAAAGGGGGTGCCAGTTTGTCGTCTGTGATTGACGCCTTTGCGGCAATCACGGCTGGCCTCGGCTCGGCCATTGTCATGGTCAACGTGTTCACACGTTTGATCAAGGCTTTGGAGAAACTGTGTCATGCAGTTTACGAGCTGAAGCAAGCGCTCGGAAAATTCCGAGGAAAGTAGGCAGACTAAAAGCCGCGTTGACTTTGGCAAGGAATCGCGGCTTTTAGTTGCGTAATATGCCACCGTGCTTTTGACGGTTCTGCTGTACCACAAGGGGCGTCTTGTCAGAGCAAGGCGCTCTTTGCTTACACATTTATTATAACAGGTTCGAATTCACAGTGGAACCCGTTTCCGGTAACTTGTGTAGTGCATAGATCATAGCTCATACCCACATTCAAACGGAGGTAGGAAAGTTGAAACACAAAACGCTTAAGGTCATCACTGGCATTTTTTCAACCGGATTACTGTTTTTGATTCTCGTCTTTTTGACGTATCGGGTTCATCGTAATGGCAGCCGTATCGGAACATTGCAATCATATCTAGCACTAATGGTCATCATGGGGGTGACGATATTACTGATGATGGTAGCAGATCGCACTTATTTGCTTATCACCGGACGTCATTTGATCAAGTCTTTCGTAGAACTGCGGGATGCCATTGACGAATTGAAGGAAGCACTCAGAAGACTCCGGGAGTAGTAGACACAATAAAAAATGTACCGACATCAGCAAGGATTGTCATTTCTAGTTGTGCCTTGTTTCTTGAACTCGTGCATGCTTGATGTTGTTAACGATAAATCCGATATTCCTGTCCAGTTTGTTTTCCCTGGACGCTTTTCAAATAACCTGTCGCTGCAAGCTTTGCCGGGATGGGGATAAAGCCGGCATACGAATCCTTGAGTTGCTCGTAAGATTCTTCTACAATCGTTGGGCTTACACAATTGATCCTTAAACCGCGCTTCAGATCTACCGCGGCGGACTTGACGAATGCTGCTACGCCACCATTTGCCATCGCGCCTGACGCACCACCTGCAATCGGATCGTCCTTGGTGACACCGGTGGTTAAGGTGATGCTGCCATTATCATTGAGATGATGTTGGCCGATCAATGCAAGATTGATTTGACCGAGAAGCTTGCTGGTAACCGCGACCATATTATCTGCCGGTGTCATCTTGTCGAGCGGCATCACCTTGACCGCGCCTGCCACATTAACGATTGCGTCAACAGTACCAATTTTCCTAAACATGGCCTCAATACTTGTCAGATCAGCGATATCGACCCTCACATCGCCTTGATGCCGACTAGCAGTGATGACGTCATACCCATACTTTCGCAATAATTGTGCTACTTGTGACCCGATTGTTCCGAATGCACCAATCACGACCACTTTCATCATGAAATCGACCCGCTTTCTAATAAAATTTTGCCCGTACTTTTGCCTGATTCAAGCAATTCATGGGCTTTTCGGCCATCCGCTAACGGTAAAATAGTTGGCGGCTGTACTTTAATCGCGCCGTCTAAAACATAGTGAAACAGCCTGGTGCTACGAATCTGGCGGGCTTCGAAGCTTGTGAGATAATCCCACAAGTCGCCAGTAAGCAGACTTTTTGATTGATTTAACAAGTTAACAGCGTCAATTTTGGGTGGGAGTCCGCCTGCCATGCCATAAAAAACAACGCTGCCACGATGCCGGATTAGGTCAAAACTTAGCGGAAGTGTGACGCCGACCCCGTCGAACACTGTGTCAAAATGGCCACGTTCACGGGCAGCCCAATCTGAGTGTCGAAGGAAAACCGCTGATGCGCCCAGCTTCAAAGCAATCTCTCTTTTCGCCATAGTAGAGGTCACGCCTGCTACTTGGACGCCATCGGCAATCAACATTTGGGCCAGTAATTGGCCGACACCACCGCTAATGCCATGAATCAATACGCGATCACCTGCATGATTCCGAGCCAAGTCGTGCGCCAAAAAGTCGGCCGTCAAGCCCTGCAATCCAATGCTTGCTGCGGTTTTATCATCAATTGCTGAAGGAACACGAATAGCGTGGTCGCGCGGAACGCGGACCAAAGAGGCATTGGCGAATGGGACGTCAACAAATAAGATTCGCTCGCCCAGCGTAAAAGTCGTGACGTCGGATCCAATGGCAACAACTTGACCGAGCCCTTCATATCCATCGATAAATGGTGTGTGCGGTTCGAGGTGATAGGTTCCGCGCCGCCGATAAATATCAGCAAAGTTTAAACCAATATAGTGGGTTTGAACCAAAAGATCCTCTGGGCCGACTTGCGGGTCGGGCAGCGATCCGTATTGCAGCACATTCGCGTCACCAAACGTTTTGAAGAACAATGCTTTCATTCGAGTTTAGCCTCTCAATCCATGGTGTTCGAACGCCACTAAGTCTTGGTGATGAGCTATCAACAACTCTGGACTATAGCATTTTGGCTTAGCGCTGCGCTTCACAATCTGCCATAACACGGCTGCCACTTTCAAACGTTGTTGATACTGCTTTGTTGATGGGTCCTTGAAAAAGTCATGGACAAAATGGTTCCATTCATAGCTTTGCTCGTCCGTCGTCCTAGCTAGAAAAGCATCACGACTGGATTTGGATTGTGTGTTTTTATAAACCTCAATCAAGTCAGCTACAGTTAAGCCCAAAGAAGGATTAGAACGAGCTTGACGCCTAAGTATGGCCATTGTTTTGGTAAAGTGAAAATGCTGAACATCAAAATAAGCAGCAAAAAACGAACGGGCAGTTTCAGTAAACGCAAAAGCTGTTAAGGGTGTCTCAAGCGTGATTTTAGTAGTGACGTGTTGTTGCTGAGGGGACGATCCTGTCTTGCACTCTGACTGACCTGTCATGGACGCCAGCAATCGTGCGCACAGCTCAGCCTTGGTGCCATGGGTCGGCAAATGGCGTTGCCGGCATATATCAACCAATTCGGTTTTGTAGTGATAGTGTTGGAAGAAAGTCTTCACATCATCCAAGTCTTTTTGCCTTTCCATTAACCAATCATTGTGCTGACAATACCCGTCCAAAGCTGCCATCCCAAATGTGTTCATGATGTTTTAACATTTGCGCAGCGCTCAGGGTCGGCGTATCAAAGGTTGTGTGTAACCCATGTACAATCTGCATCTTATACCCGTAATCGTGGCCGACACGGAATGCCGTATCGATACAGTATTCTGTCTGCAAGCCGCAAACCTCGATAGTCTGCACACCCGCGTGTTTTAGTAAGACGTCTAATCCGGTTTCAAAAAAGACGTCAGAATGATACTTACCCAAGACGCGATCACCAGACTGTCGTGCCAGAGTCGGTGCAAACTGCCAAGAAGAGCTGCCGTAAACTAGACCCTCATCGCAATTCTGAACAAACAACAGCGCACGTTGAGCTGACCGATATTGATCAATGCGCTGATTAATATCTTTTACCACATCATCAAACCGAGCCGCCTGATTTAAACCATTTTGAACATCGATCACAAGCAAGATATCAGCTAAATCGGATCTATTCATAAGCATTACCTCCGTACAGTCTTGTGACCAGTGTACGTCTCGAAATAGACGGGAACAAGTTAAGCTTCTTCAGAGAAGATCATTAAACATATCGACCTTGATATTTTGTTTTGGCCAGCTTGGTGTATTTCTGGATAAAATTTCCTTTGGCCTTGGTATAAGCATCGCGATTATGCTGGAATTGATGCCACAATTTAATTTTTAAGGTCTCGTACTTTTTGGCTACTTCTGGATGATCGTTCAGGTAATCTCTGAAATACAATTCATCGTTATCGCCGGCAAACCTTAAATGTAAATGATAAACAGATTTAGCGAAGCCGTTAACTGTATAGCCTTTATTCAGAGAAATTCTTTGCTTTTCTTCAGACATGATGATGTAGCCATTTCTGGATAGCTGTTCAGCAACATTGATCAAATTAGTTTTTGGTGATACCTCGACCAAAATATCCACGATCGACTTAGCCCAAATGTTTTTAATGGCTGTGCTGCCAATATGACTGATCCTGACGACGGCGACATTCTGCAATATTTTGCGAATTCTGTTTGACTCTTGTTCATAGTCAGTTGCCCATTGTTTCTGCGGTTCAGTCAGCGAAATTGGAAATAGTTGCCATAGCTCTTCTAAAGTCATTTCAGACAGCGGTTTGGTCATTTTGTTTTCCTCTCTTTTTCAAGATTTGCATGTCACTAATGGAACTATAATACTTATTCAGGATCCGTGAGAAGCTCTACTTTTGATAGCCTATGTGGTTCTGGTCGTTCAGGACAAGCTTGAATATATGTTGACCCTCATAATGGCACGAGTAAAATGAAAATAAAATGAAAGTAGATGCTGTGAATGAAAATTGAGACGATCCAGATATTTCGCCGCCCAATCACTTTACATGAGCCGTTCAAAGTTGCATTTACCACACTCTATAAACTCGAGACACTGATTATCAAAATCACCACTGACACTGGCTTGATCGGCTATGGGGAAACGAACCCACTTGAGCAGGTGACTGGTGAAAGTATCGATACGGAGGAAGTTGCGCTCAAGACCTTATCCCAGGCGTTAAGTGCGGGTGATCCGCGCAGCTTAGAAGCCATTCACGCCAAAATGGATGCCTGTTTTGCTGGACATACCGCGGCAAAAGCGGGGATTGATATGGCTTGCTGGGACTTGATTGGAAAAGATGCCGGGTTGCCGATTTATCAGTTGCTGGGTGGGACTGGGAACGTTTTGACCAGTGATTATACCATTGGGATTAACTCGCCAGAAAAAATGGCGCAAGAAGCGAAACGGCTGGTCGATCAAGGATACAGAGAACTTAAGGTAAAAATCGGCATTCAAGACGCTGATGATCTTGCTGCTGTGCAGGCGATTCGCCAGGCTATTGGCCCAACGGTAGATTTGCGTTTGGATGCCAACCAAGGATGGACGCCTAAACAAGCTATTCGGATGATGCGGGCCATTGGCGGTGCCGCTTCGGCAGTTGAACAGCCATTGCCAGCTAACCGCCTGGATCAGATGCCGGCAGTGTGTCAGCAAATTGACCAATTGGTGATGTTAGATGAAAGCGTCCATAATGCCAGCGATGCCTTTGCGGCGGTGCGGTCAAATGCGTGCGATATCATTAATATCAAATTGCAAAAGTCGGCAGGGTTATCTGGTGCCGAGCAGATTAATGCGGTGGCTGAGGCGGCTGGGATTCCGTGCATGGTGGGCTGTATGGCGGAAACGCGCATCGGCATTGCTGCGGCAGCGCATTTTGTTGCTGCCCACCAAAATGTCCAGTACGCTGACTTGGATTCGTTTCTGCTGTTTGATGAACCAGCGTGGTTGCGCGGTGGGTTTACGGCGGATGCAGGGAACTATCAGCTAAGCGACAAACCGGGATTAGGCATCGAATGCGATCTGTAGAAGCTGTTTGAGTTGTTGACAGTGGTTACCATAACGCGTTCACCGGCGCAGAAACCTGCATGTAAGGGCCTCGGTCGCAATGGCCAGACCCGGGCCATCACGACCAAAGCCGCTTACACTCCGGTTTCTAAACGCGCCGGTTCACGCTCACGCTAGGTTAGGAGGTCTTTATGACAACTTTTAAATTTTATCAATCAGGTTTGCATTTCGGTATGTTCGAATTGACTGATCAAACCATTACATATTCTTGGTTAGGTAGTCGGGGAAAAACGTTAAACGATGACTATAATGCTACTTTTAAGACATATGGCGAGCTTGATATTCAGGCAACGTTAAAGCGGTGGCAAGATGGCGGCTACGCGGACTTTTCAAAGGCGGATCATTTTAAAACTGCTTGGGGCGCTGAATACCAACGGGCCGATGAACATCATTGGATGAATCGCGGGCCAAAGTATGCGGTTGATTTGATTGAGGCTGAGGGACAGATAGTCGGGTTTCAGGTTTGTGCGCGTAATCTGACCAGTGTGCTGATCCAACCGGGATACGAGGGTTATAGTGTTTTGGCTAAGTGGCAGGAAGCGGGGTACACCACAACACCAGGTCACGCGCATCAACCATACACGGCTTGGGCACCCATGCGTGATGGCGTCGGGTTGGCAGCAACGGTGATTTTGCCTGCCGGATCCGGACCTTTTCCAACCGTGATGGAACGAACGCCTTATGGTCGCGAGGTTTATGTGGCTAGTTACACGCGTTATGTATTGCGTGGCTACGCGGTGGTGTTGCAGGATGTGCGCGGCCGCGGTGATTCGGAAGGCGAATGGTTGCCGATGATCCACGAACAGGATGACGGCGATGACACGCTGGATTGGATTGCTGCCCAGCCTTGGAGTAACGGCAAGGTGGGGATGTCTGGCGGCTCATATGGCGGGTACGTTCAGTGGGCTGCGGCCGCCAGTGGGAATCCGCACCTTCAGGCCATTGTTTCGATGGTTACGGCAGGTGGTCCGTTCACTGATACTTACTACCGCCGCGGCGCTCCCTTTATGGCGCAGGTGGCATGGTCAATCGCGACGGACGGCCGCCACTTCAATTCGACATTAACCGATCGCGATGATTGGGATCAACTCATGAAGGTTCGGCCGATCGAAAAGATTCCCGAGATTGTTCTGGGACATCTCCAGTATGGCATGACCCAATTTATGCGCCATAATCATTATGATAGTTTCCTCAACCGAGGGGACTGGTTCGCCAGACGCGACAAAATTAAAGTGCCGGCGCTCATTCAAAGTGGTTGGTACGATGATGATGGCATCGGCTCGACGGAAGCCATTGCGGCGACGGCTGACTATCCGTCCGACAAGCGCCGGATCATTCTTGGCCCGTGGCTGCATGGGGGTAATGCCCAGTATGATTTAGGACCGGTTCACTTGGGCGCCGAAGCACTGCGGCCAGATATTGATCTGATTCACCAGCAATGGTTTGATCATTTTCTTAAGGGCGTTGAAAATGGCGTCGCTGCGGGCCCATTGGTTGAATACTATACCGTTGGCGAAGAACGCTGGCATACAGCAGCATCTTTTCCCCCAGCAGGCTTCGTCAAGGTCCTACATCTGGGCGCAGATGGCAGTTTGGCGGCGTCCGCGCCAGCAGCGGGCACGGTCATCTATGTTCACGATCCAAGCAATCCCGTACCTAAGTTGATCTCGGTAACCCAGAATGAATTCGAATTTCCGGCTGATTATCAGGAAGTTGAAAAGCGTCCGGATATGGTTAGTTTTACCACGAAGGAACTAACAACCCCGCTGCGTGTCGTTGGCCAGGTGAAGCTCGATCTTTGGGCGTCATCCAGCGCCGTCGATTGTGACTGGGACTTCCGGGTCTTGGATGTCACGCCGGATGGTCAGTCCATTCAAATGGCTGAAGGCACGATGAATGCCAAGTTCCGTGACAGTTTGTCAGAGCCAAGATATCTCAAGCCTGGCGAGATGACCCATTTTACCGTGCTTTCTCAGAAAACATCCTATGAATTGCCGGCCGGCCATCGCCTGCGCGTCGACATTCAAAGTTCGGCTGGCGGATTTGTTTTTCCGAATCCCGGAACCGAGGAAGGCTTTGCCAGTGACCGCTTCGTGAAGGCGACGCAGACGATTAGCTGTGGTGGCGAACATGCCAGTGCGATTCGTTTTGTTAGTGATCGGCCAAAGAACTGACGAACCGCGCCAGCTCACGCTCTTGGTAAGAAATTTGACATTTGCGAGTAAAGGCCGTATATTCCTAACAACTAATCAACACTTTGAGAAGAAGAGTAACCTTAGCGCAAATGATGCAGCGAACCCGGTTGGTGGAAAAGGGGCATTGGCAAGAAGGCGAAGATGAGCTTCGAATAGTGATTCGTGTGGTTAACGCCCATGGATCGGCTGCAGCCGTTATCCTGCCAGGTATCAACAGGTACTGGAGGCGGTGTGTTAATAACATCGCGAATAAGGGTGGTAACACGGCATGGTCGTCCCTTGACTACAAAAAAGTAGTCAGGGGGCGACTTTTTGTTTGCAGCAGGAGCAAGTTTGAAGGTCACTCAAAACAAGGTGTTGAGACGGTGATCGTGAAAATAATTTTTGTCGAGGTTGCTATCGGCCATGTTCACGGTGGCTGATCATTTGAGGGGGCTGTGTTTATGAATCGTTGGAAGAAAATAATCGTCACAGGAATTGCTTTGGTGTCACTTTTGACGCTGGTCGCTTGCGGTAAGGCTGCGAATGATAGCAGTGCTGCCAGCTCAAGCAGCAAGCCCATCGTGCTCGGCAGTAGTGGCTCGGATTATCAAATCTGGCAACATATCGCTAAATCGCCGCAAGCCAAAAAGGCAGGACTGACGATTAAAGTGAAGCAGGTCACGGATGGTAACGTAATTAATGCTTCGACTGCTGAAGGGCAACTTGATGTAAATGCATTCCAGTCGTATGCCTATTTTCAGCAATACAATAAAATCAATCCGAGCCAAAAACTGGCCGCACTTGGGACGACCTATCTTGAGCCGATGGGACTGTATTCAAAAAAGTACAAACATTTAAGTGACATTCCAAATGGCGCAACGATTGGCATCTCAAATGATCCTGCCAATGCGACCCGTGGGCTATTACTACTTGCGGCCGCTAAATTGATCACACTGAAGTCGAATTTTAATGCGCTGAGTACCGTGAAAGACATTCAGACGAATCCCAAACAGCTGAAATTTAAAGAGGTGGAAACCACGGTGCAGACGCTGCCGGATGTTGACGCAGAGCTGATTTCCAATACGCGGGCCTTGGATGGCGGGCTCAACGTTTTGAAGGATTCGCTTTTCCATGAAAAATTAACCCAGAAGACGCGGGCAAATGTCAATATTCTTGCAACTGCAGCCAAGAACAAGAACAATAAGCAGTTCAAAAAACTCGTGAAACTTTACCACGATCCAACCCTTCAAACTTGGATCAAGAAGACTTTTTCCGGGACGAAACTTGAGGTTGATAAGCCGATTAGCTACCTGCAAAAAAGTAACTAAGTGAGTTTACCTGGCTGAAACGCGTTCACTGACGCAGAAGTCTGCGTGTAAGAACCTCAGGCGCAATGGCCAAAATCGGGTCATCACGCCTGAGGCCACTTACACTCCGACTTCTAACCGCGCCAGTTCACGCTCTTGTCAATTTCCGAGGTTCCTATGTCATTCTGGATCTGTTATAATGGACACGTAAAAGAGACGCCTTGCCTCAACAAAGCGTCCCTTGTTACAGCAGAACCGTATTAAGAACGGTGGCTTACATCGCAAACTAAAAGCCGCGATTGGTGTCCAAAGTCAACGCGGCTTTTAGTATGTTTATTTTTTTCGGAATAATCCGAGCGCCTGCTTTAGCTCGTAAACTGCAAAGCACAGTTTTCTCAAAGCCTTGATCAAACGGGTAAACGCGTTGACCAAAACAGTGAACGAGCTGATGCAAACCGTGATTGTCGCAAGTGCGGCAATCATAAACACACCGGCACCTCCTTTCGTCGGAATGTGGTTCGATAGTTTTTACACCATCGGCATCACCTTCTTTCGATTGCGAGGCGCCACCGCCTATTAACTTTTCTGCTCATTCATAGCTTATCAGATGTCACACCCGCGACCAATCATATCGCGGGTTTTTTAATAACTAAAAGCCTGAAAAGATGTCAGAGGTTAAATGAACCTAAAGTGCTGACTGAGCAAGCGTATAATAACAGCTGTACTGTTAGATCACGTGATTCAATTTTCTTGAAGGAGGTTTTTCTATATGTGTTCATCCATGACGATCAAATCGCTTCAAGGTGATATTTTTTGGGGCCGAACGATGGACTATAACACGAGTTTCTTTCACGAGACACCGGCTGGCGGCGTTCCGGGGAAAATCGTGAGTCTGCCGGCCGATCATCAATTGCCGGCGCAAAGTGGAACTTGGACAACCAAGTATGCTGCGGTTGGCGTTGGTGTTGATCAGAGTGTCGCTTTATTTGATGGCGTCAACAGTGAAGGACTTGCTGGCGATTTGCAGGTGCTGGTTGAGTGTAGCTGGGCGAGTGCCGATTCACTGGCGAAACGCAACTTGAAACCGATCAAAGGTGAAGAGTTTGTCAGCCTGGCTTTGACGACTTGCAAAAACGTTGCCGAGGTACGGGAACTGGCCGGTCAATATGGCTTGATTGATGAACCACTCCAGTTTGGCGGTCAAGGCGTTAAAATTCCACTGCATTACACGTTTGTCGATCCGTCTGGTGCTGGGTTAGTCATTGAGCCAACCGATCACGGGGCCTTCAAACTTTATGACAGCATTGGCGCCATGACAAATAGCCCGGAATATCATTGGCACACCACTAATTTACGCAACTATGTCAGCCTGAACGATCGCAATTATCCTGAAGGTGCCGATCTCGGTGATCACCATCTTGACCCGATTGAACTGGGCACCGGCTACGGCATGTTTGGCTTGCCAGGTGATTACACCTCCCCGTCGCGGTTTGTCAGAGCCATGTTTGTGTCCCGCAATCTTGATCCGTTTGAAAGCAAAGATGGCATCCGCGTGCTTTACAATGCCTTCAAGACAGTCCTGATTCCGCAAGGCTTGGGTCGCGATCCCAAACACGACATTTTGACGGATTACACCCAGTATTGGTCAGGCTATGACTTGAGCAAGCGCGCAATTTACGTTCAGGATTCAAACACGCTAACCATGACCACCAAGACGCTCGACCCGACCGTTACGGAAGTCACCTATGACGATTTGGTAAAAACGGAACAGTTTAATCAACTATAAAAAATCTCCAAAAACTCATCACAAAAACGCCGCCAAATAAGGAGCTCCCCTTTGACGGCGTTTTTGCACAATGCTATAAATTTTATCGTTGCCGTTTTTGCCGTTTGTTCTTCTGCCACTCGGCCATGGGAATAATCTGATCCGAGTCGGCGTGACCGGCTGTTTTGGCGTGGCCTTTTCGCGGGACCGGCTTTTTGGTCAAGGCTTCCTTAATCTGATTTTGCGCCGTATCAGCCAGGGATTTCATTTGGGTTGCCGTCCACAAGTGGGTGCTGGCAGTGGACTTGATGAAGATGGCTAAGGATTGGCCCAGGCCTTCCTGCTTATCCGGCGGCACGAGCTTGGTGTCGCGCAGCAATAGCAACAGCGCCGCACCGATGTCCTGGCTGGTCCATTCTTTCGGCTCGTGGCCAAACATGGCTTGGATCGTGTGAATCAGGAAAAAGATCACTGCGCCAAAGAACTCTTCGTCTTGGGTGGCTTCTGGCAGGTGATGCCAGGCCTTTGAGTCGAAAAAGACCATTAGCTGGTCGACTAGGATTGACATGCTTTCGGAATCAACATCAAGATCGCCAGCAGGGTCAAAGCCAATATCACGCCCGTCAGAATCATCAGCCATCGGAGACGCAAGCTCACCATCTTCGACTAACCCGAGGACATAGGTTGTTGTGAGCAATGCGCCCATTAATGCATCAATGAAGTCGACAATCGTCAACTTGACACGTTTGGTGCGAATCAACCAAATCATCATGGCTTTAATGAGTTCTGAAGCAACGGCGATGGCTTCGCTGCGGCGGCGATCGTCATCGTTGACCTGTTGCAGTGTCGTTTCGAGCGCAATCGACACCGATTCAGCAGAAAGCGTCTGAATGGTGGACCGTAGATTCTTGAATGACGCAGCAAAGAAGGTGACAAGGATCGTGCGAATTTCTTTTGGCGGTATTTTTCTAAAATCCGGATCCTGCATCAAGGCTGCATAGTCATCGCTTTTTTGAAAATCAGACCAATAAAGATCGATTTCCTTGCTGGCGTGTCGTTGCAGTTTTTCTTGGTAATCCATGTTGCCCTCCACTTCTTATTGTTACGGGTTTGCTTACCTTCAGTTTACCAGTTGTCGCCCCTTGCTCACATGAAAACTTGCTTTGTTTTCCAAAAGAAATTCACAGCAGCAAAAGTCCTGCGATATGGGTGTTTTTGCGAGTTTCTAATGGGTTAAAATCTAGCCAAATAAAATCGGCACCAAAGACAGAATACGCGTCTTTGGTGCCGATTGACTGTAAGTGTGGTGGATAAATGATTTTTACCTGCATAGGTTGCTTCAGTGGCGGTTTATTCGAACATTTTCTTCGTTGCCCGCATCAGCGTCTTAATATCCTTGTCGTATCGTGGCGTTTGGACAAGGTGACTCATCGGGATGCCGGTGAAGTGATAGGCAGCAATTTCGCCTGAGCGGACAGCGCTTTGTTCCGTGAAGACCATCTGGAATGGCTGTTCGACGAATTCACCGGTGAAGGCGAGGTTCGTTGAGTGGGCCGGAATGACTTCGGGACGATCGACTTTGGCACGGTTGTTGAAGAGTGCCGAAGCATATGGCATGTAAACCGGGATGTTGTTGATGATGCTGGCCATAATCTCATCTTGGTGATCGCGGATATTGCCGGGACCCGGATCAACTTTTGCCAATTGGCCGATCAATTCAAGTGCCATTTCCTTACCGGTCATTTTGATATACGGCTTGTTCACAAACTCACCGTAACGCCGTGGATAGAGGAAATAGCCCCAAAGAACGGTTTCGTTTGGTTTTTGGGTGGTGAAGTGCGGCTGATGATGCACGACAATCGACATCATCACGTCTTTTTGCCCAAGCGCCGTGATCGGCTGGGTGGATAAGAAGGAATTCAAGGCATTCCCCGGAAGCTGCGTTGTGATGCGCTCGATTTCATTGAGCAGCAGGTGATCCTTGGTGGTCAAAGTAAAACTGACCCATTCGCTGGCGGCGCGATCAGCAAAGAACTTATCAGGATTGCCAAGATTATAAAAATGCTCGGTAGCTTGTTTCCATAAGCCAGCTGCGGCACCTTGATCCATGTTTTCAACGGCCGGGTGGTCAAAGTCGCCTTGCGTGGCCGAATCAGTGATGGAGCCGTTGGTAAAGAAGACGGCAGTGTCATCATCAACATCGACATGCTCGGTTTTGCCGGTTTCAGTTTTCAGCATGTTGAGACCGGTGACGGTGATTTCGTCGGTCATAGCCGTATCTTTAAACTCAAAATCCGTGACCCGGCGATTGAGAATAATCCGGCAGCCTTGATCCTTCAGATAGTTGATCAGCGGCAACATGATGCTTTCGAATTGGTTGTAACGGGTGCGGTTAACGCCTACCAGATGCTCGATTTGCGTGAACTCGTAAATCATCATGTGCATGTAGCGCCGCAACTCTTGCGCTGAACTTTCAATCCGGAACGCAAAGGTCGTTTCCCACATGTACCAGAAATTCGTCTGGAACATATGCGGATCATCTTTGAAATAATCGGCAATGCTGACATTGTCGAGTTTTTCTTCTTCTGAGTCCGGCATCATGATCAGCTTGGTTAGCAAAAGGCGATCCTTGTTATTCAGCCCTAGATGGCCAGCCTGAATGATGCCGATGCCGCCTTCCATCAGCCGAGCCTTGTCAAAAGTGCGATGCTGGGCATCAAACTGCCGGGTATCTTCTTCAGCCGTCAGCCCCGGTTCAGTTGCCGAGGGAATCCGACTCAACAGGTCCATCAAATCAACATAGGTTCGATAGTTCAGCATGCGACCGCCGCGTGCCACATAGCCTTTGGTGTTTTCCATGGGATGAACCTTATTCCAGTACTCATCTGCCGTATCAGCAGCCGGAGCCCCATCATTTGATCCATGATCGTCCAGTGAATAAAACGTGATTTGATTGCCCTGCCAATGACTTTCCTGAATCAGATAAACGGCAGCCGCCATATTAGCTAGCCCAGCGCCGATCATGATCGCCTTATGCTTGATCATCTTTTAGTTCCCCCTAACGACTTTCGAACTTCTTGTATGCATCTGCGTCATCTTTGAACAGTTCCATTTTGTTAGCGAAGTACCAGGCTGTTCCCCCGGTCACCAAGGCTAGGCCGAGTGCCGTCCATAAAAGTTTTTTCATATAAAAACGCTTCCTTTCCGTCTATAGCTATAGTATAGCCATGCGAAAAAGAAGCGTCTTTAGTCAAAATGTGGCGTTTGTTCGAAAATTAAGTTCTTTTATTGTGCGCTTGCTTGTGCACAATGAACGCAATCGAACCGTTAAGCATCAGATCAGCGCGTTTGATGAGGTCGTCTTCGGGTTCCTGTAACGACTGTGATAACCACAACAAAACCTGGCCGACAATCGCGGCGCCATAAAAATTACAGATGTCCGCAACCATTTTTGGCGGGGTAGTCGGATCAATGTCCAGCACCACTGGCTTGACCATGTCAGTCGCGGATTGGAAAAGAAACTCTTCCAGCATGTCGCGACCAACAGAATTAAAGGCGTTCAGACAAAATGCCTGATTGGCCAAGATGTAATCGAGCACCAGCCGATACTTGGCTTCCCAGGTGGCCGCTCCAAGATTCTTCATGACTTTACGGCCGATGTCAGCTTCAAACGTCCACTTCAGGAGGCCGTAGATATCTTCAAAATGATAATAAAACGTGTTGCGATTCACGTGGGTTGCGGCACTCAATTCCGCAATGGTAATGCGATCCAGCGGCTTATGCTGCATGAGCTGCTTTAAGGTGGTCGCGAGCTGCATTTTGGTCTGATCGGATGTGGCCATCAACATCATTGCTCCTGTAGTTATGCTAGAAATATCGGGTAGATTGGGGGTAAAAGTCTGTCGAACTGTTGCTAGACAGCGACAGGTGGAGAGGTTACTTAACTTTCAACGGCTTCAACTGTGCCTCGATTTTATCCAGTGTCACGTTGGCTTCAAGTAACGCAGCCGCGGCATAAGCGCCTTCGACAAACGCCACGTCATAGACATGCATTTGTTTGTCGCTGACTTCTTCGGCGATGTCGAGATTCATTTTGGCGCTGCCAAGATCATAGAAAACCAACAACTCGGAAGCCGGGTTGTCGTTAATGGCTTTTTGAATATGGTCAAGATCGGTGCCGATTTGACCGTCACTGGTACCGCCGGCTGTGGTGATGGGAACATCTTTGGCGACTTGTTTGACTAGCGTTTCAAGGCCGCTGGCGATGGCCGGTACGTGGGAAACGAGCAATATGCCCATTGCCATAGAATCACGCTCCTTTGAGGTTTGAAAGTTCACGCTTTTGCATCGAGGTATGCTTTTAGTAGCTCACCAGTCGAAGCTGCGCCTGGGTCAACGTGGCCGACGCTCTTTTCACCGAGGTAAGAGGCGCGGCCGCGTTTGGCGGTCATTGGCTTGGTGGCTTCGACCAGCTTGTCAATGGCGTCGGCGGTCAATTTGTTTTGCTTGATCAAATCAGCGGCAGGTGCCCAGACATCTAACATGGTTTTGTCACCAGGCTTGGCTTGGCCGCGTTTGGCGATACCCTTGGCAGCTGCTTCGACAAGGTCGCCAAAGTCAGTGTCGGTTTTGGCGAGTTTGGCCATTTCCAGGAAAGCCGTTCCATACAACGGACCACTGGCGCCGCCGACTTTACTGAGCATCGCCATGGCAATTGTCTTGAAGTCTTGCGCCAAATCGTCGGTTGGCGGGGTCTTTTCGAACGCTGCTTTGATCGCATTGACGCCGCGTTCCATGTTGTTACCATGGTCGGAGTCGCCGATCACGCGGTCAAGTTCGGTGAGATGATCTTTTTGATCGGCAATCCGGTTTTCAAAATTCGTCATCCATTTGGTTAATGTCTCAACGTTTAACATCAGTATCCCCCCAGCCTACAGTATGTGCAGATGCATTCAGATAAGTCAGCCATTGCGGGTCGTCCAGCGCCAGCATCGTCAGTGAAACGCCGGCCATGTCGAGCGATGTGACATAATTGCCCGCCTTGGTGAAGCTGGCTTCGAGGCCTTGTGCATGTAATTCATTCAAAACATCGCCCATGAAAATGTACTGCTCGGACAGTGGGGTTGCACCCATGCCGTTGACCAGCACCGCGTATTTATGAGCTTTAGGATCTTTGAATTCAACCGTTAGCTTGCCAATGAGTTGCTTGGCTAGAACTTTGGAAGTCGGCAGCTTTTCCTGACCGGTGCCGGGTTCGTTGTGAATGCCAACGCCAAACTCGATTTCATCAGGCTTTAAGTCAAAACCGGGTTTGCCGACTTCCGGCACAGTCGCAGCATGCAAGGCAACTGCGAACGACTTGGTATTTTTAACGACCGTATCGCCTAGCTTTTTGAGGTCATCAAGGCCTAACCCAGCCTCGGAAGCCGCTCCGAGAATCTTTTCGACAAAAATCGTGCCGGCAACGCCGCGACGGCCCTGTGTGTACAGTGAATCCTTGACGGCCACATCGTCATCCACGACGACTGACTCGACTTTGATGTCATCGACGCTGGCCAGGTCCTTGGCCATGTCGAAGTTCATGACGTCACCGGAGTAATTCTTGACGATCATGAGAACCCCTTCGCCTTGGTTAACTGCCTTGATCGCGGCGTAAATCTGGTCGGGCGTCGGTGAGGTAAAGACTTGGCCGGCCACTGCGGCATCAAGCATGCCTTGGCCGACATAACCGGCATGCAACGGCTCATGACCTGAACCGCCACCGGAAATAACGCCAACTTTTGCATGTTGCTTAAATGCGGCGTCATTGCGGACGACCGCCGTTGTTTCAGGAATCTGTTTCAAATATTGCGGATAACTGGCAGTGAGACCAGCAATCATTTCCGGGACAATATCGCCCGGGTCATTGATAATCTTCTTCATATTTGTTTGCAACTCCCTTCTAGTTATCAGTGTACCGCTTTCAGTGCTAAAAAGTCAGGTCGTCAGCTAAGAATAACAAGGGGAATCTTAATGGTGGCGGCGTTTGTGGTGATCGGTTTTAGATCGCGGGTCAGAAAATAAAAACGCCTCGTTAGCACATTTTGGCTTAACGAGGCGAATAGGTGATGCAACGGTTAGTCATCGAAATCGGTGACAGTTTCGATGGTGTAGTTGCCGCTATTTTTAAGTAATTTTGAAACCGGGCAGCGATTTTCAATTTCTTCGGTGAAGGATTTGGCGGTATCCAGATCGACGCCTTTCACCATAACCTGGGCATGAACCAGAAATTGATACTCAGCACGGGCGCCGATGAACGCCACCTTCACGCGAACTGCGCCGGTATGTGGCAGTCCGTGTTCTTTTTCAACGGCTTCCAATGTGGCTTCAAGGCAAGTGCTCAACGACAAGCCCAAAAGCTGTTCAGGGTTGGTCCCCGGATGGTCATTCATCGGGCTGCTTGTTTGCACCTTCAGGCCGCCCGGCACATAAGCGTGACCTTCCAGTCCTTCGTCGTTAATGGCTTCAGTTGTGTACAGTGGGTGATTCCAACGTTCGTCTTGCATGAAAATTCCTCCTTGGATTGTCGATAGACTTGGACTCATGGAGCGCGTACTTAACGGTTAGGCCAGTAAATGATGTCCTTAATTCAGTTGTAGCATACTAGGTAACCGTATTAAGTATAAACGCTTACATATGTTCAGTAAACTGATGTTGTTATCTGCTAAGTCAGGATTGTATTACGATTTAAGAGTCCTGGAAATTGATTTATAAAGAATCATAATCAGAATAATTGCGTTTCCCAAGCCAAAAGCTAAAGATGCAAGCAGAAAAATGCCCCGCCAATTTGCTTATAAAGAAGACCAAGAACTAAAGAGATAAAGAAAGTTGCAATGACTGAAATCCATAATTTTCGCATTTTGATTGACCCCTCAAAATTAAAATAGCCATCTTTGAATCTGTGTAGACGCACAAATTCATTGGCTTTATTTCTAACTATTTGTCACTCAAATCCGGCTTCTGATAAGGTTCCGGATCATTGGCGTGTTCAGGTGGGCGTTGTTCAAAGCCAAGTTCCTTGGTGATGAGTGGGCTGCCTTCCCAAATGAGGTGTTCGAGCAAGGCCATCGTGGTTTGAGCATCACTCAAGGCTGTGTGAGAAGGTAAATCAATGCCGAGCGCTTCTTTGTAGTATTGCAGCGAAGGGGTGTGCTTTTTGCCGATTCCGAAAGTTTTACGGGCTAATGCGGCGACATCGAAGGTTTGAACAGGTGGCACATCGATCGCGAGGCCGGCGCGAAGGGCGCGTAGGTCGTTGCTGAGTGCGAAGCCGACAACGAGTTCATGCTTCAACAATTGTTCGACAGCTGTTTTCGCCAGCGGCAACGGTTGCCCGTATTGGTTCAACAAGTCATCGGTAATCCCGGTGATTTTGACCGAGAATGGCATCACGTGATGGCCTTCGGGTAGTTGGGTGAAAATGTCAAACGCACCTGCGACTTGATGACCACGGACCCGTAACAAGCTGATTTCGGTGAGGTCAAGTTGGTTGCGATCGGCCACAAACTCTGTATCGATCACGATGTAGTCGCCCCGGGCCAGTCGATCAATGACGTCTTTTTGCGTTTTTAACGGTGCCTGGTCTGAGGCAAGCTGGGCCATAGTTGGCGGGTCTAACTGCAGCGACTTGGCCGCGCGCTGGTTGGCAGATTGCACTAACGGGGCTTTTTCCTGCGCAAACTTGGCTGCTAGTTTGGTCGTTAAGCGATCCGCCTGCTCTTGCCGTTGATGACGCAAATCGGTCAGGGTCTGATCGGCTTGGCCCAAGGAAATGCCAAAAAGCCTGGCCAGCCAAGTAGCTGGGGCAGTCGGCATCGTTGTCAAGACGTAGGCGCCCTTGAGATCAAGCAAAGAAAAGACTACCTGACCGGTTTCAAGCCAATTTTGCAATCCGAGGGCGAGGAGATGGACCCAGTCACTAAAAGGCTGCATGATGATTGGCAATTTATCGGCGGTTCTCATTTGATCCAGTTGTCGAGCAGCTCTAGAAACAGCTAGCGTGAGGCCGCGGGCGAGGCTTTTGCGGTGATTACCAAAATCCTGAACCGAAAACATGATCGGAAGCAGTGGGCCGCGTGGGCGTAACATGTCACGCAACCGGCCACCTTCAGGATACCAACGAGCCAGATCGAATTGCACGTTTCCCTGAATGTTGACCCGATTAACGGTTGCAGACTGGTGTGGCCGGTATTCACGATGCTGAAAGAGCGCCGTGAGTTCATCAAGGCGAATGCGCACCGCTGCGGCGTTATGCGGTTTGGCAATTGGGTCGCGCAATAATTTATTTAACTGACGCCGTGCTTGCCGCGGCGAGCGCATTTTTCTTTTTCGATTAGTGGACCGCGCCATGCTGCAGCCTCCCTTACTTGGTGTTTGACATATACGAACAGTATACCAAGAGTGAAGAAAATTTGCTTTTGGGGAATCAATTAAAGCCGATACTGCGAGCGGTTAGACGCTAAAAATGGTTTGAACGTCCACTTATTTTTGAGAAGTTCCTTGTTTTCACCGAGCATCTGTGGCATAACTGTTGTATGGATATCAAACAATCAACAGACGCAACAGCTTTCAAGCAGCGAATTTTCTTTGCCTTGTCCGAGCCGGGACGTTACACGATTGTGCGCATGCTTTACCACGTGGGCCACGAGATGGGGTGCAATGAGCTTAACCAGCACGTGGAGATTGACAAATCAACGATGTCATATCATTTGCGCACGTTACGTGAAATCGGCATGATTACCACGCGCGTTCAGGGACGGCAGAAATTCGTCACGTTAAATACTGATAAGATTGAATCTGTTTTCCCAGGATTACTTGCAGAGCTGTAAATAAGCACATGGTTGCTTATTTTTTAGCGACAATTGTTTGATAAATTTAAAACTATAAAACAGATTGGAGACTTTTGCATGAAAGAACGCAGACTCTCGCTTTTATTTTTCCTCGTTATGTTCGTAATTGGCACAGATACATTTCTGGTTTCACCTTTATTACCGACTTTGACCCGGTTTTACGGCATCTCAACGAGTCTTTCCGGTCTCATCGTCAGTGCGTACGCGGTGGGTTACATGCTGTCTGCGTTGCTGATTGGCCCGATTTCCGATCGCCATGATCGTAAACGCATTTTGGTTATCGGCCTAATTGTCTTTACCCTCGCCACTGCCGGGTGCGGACTGGCCAATACTTTTCCGCTGATGCTCGTCACCCGATTTATTGCCGGCATTGCCGCTGCGACAGCCGGTCCGCAGATCTGGGCGGCGATTCCCGTGCTCTTTCCCAAGGGTCAGGTGGTCAAAGTCATGGGATACGCTACAGCTGGTTTGGCGGTTGCCCAGATTGTCGGCGTTCCGCTCGGTAGTTATTTGGCCGTTATCTCGTGGTGTTTTCCCTTCTTCTTTGTTGGCACGATTGCACTGATACTGACATTGTTGGTCGCGCGGTTCATGCCCAGTCTTAATGAAGTTAGAACCGCTCAGCCAAAATCCAGCATCTACGGTCAGCTTTTCCAGAACAAGCCGGTACTTAAGTTATTGGGCGCGTACTTATTGTTTCAGACGGCAAATTTTACCGGCTTTGCGTTCATCGGTACCTGGTTCGCGAAAAGCTTTGGGCTCTCGGTGGGCACGATCGGCAGCTTTATTCTGGTGATCGGTGTCGGGCAGTTTGTCGGCAGTTTGATCGGCGCTCGACTGGTGACGTGGTTAGGTCAGCCGCACGCGTTCCTGCTTGAATTCCTGTTGTTCATCAGTGGCTATGTCGTTTTGCCATTGGCTTCGTCGGCGTTAGTCGCAACGATCATTCTGGCATTGATTTACACCATTGGCGGCGCGCTGTTGCCGTTGTTCATGAGCACTTTGCAAGATCAAGCGCGTTCAGCCCGCGGCACCATTTCCTCTTTGGCCAACGCGGTGATGTATCTTGGCGAAGCAATCGGCGGCGTTGTCGGTGGTATTTTGATTAAACAGTTCACGGGCTTCTCCGGCATTGCAGTGTTTACCGCTATTGGGGTAACCCTTGCGATGTTGCTGTACGCGCGGCAAGGCTATTTTAATTATGGCTGGCCGAAAATCCCGTGACTTTAGTCATGGGATGGACAGGCCCTGTCAACGCCTGTTAGGGTGTTTTGTTAGTTCGTTGTACTTTTGTTCGTTGATGTAATTCTCAACCGCGTCCTTGCCCATGTTGCCAAGGGTACTCATGTAGTAGCTGGGTGACCATAAATGCCCACCCCAATCTTGAGAATGTCGAATTTCTGGATGCCGTTTGAGAAAGATAAAGGCACTTCTACCCTTGAGCGCCTTGATGGCACTGGTTGGTGCCTTGCTAGGCGGAAAACTGATCAAGACATGGACATAATCGGGCATGACTGCCATTTTTTCGATCACAATCTCATTATCATCGGCGACCTTTTGCAAAATGCTTTTCATTTCGTCTGCCAGTTCCTTAGTTGCAAAAGTTTGATTGCGATATTTCGTGACCCAGATCAAATGGTAATGAAAATTATAGATATAGCGTCTGGTATAAACCGCGGCTTGGATTTTTTCTTTAGTCATAAAAGTTACCTCAATTGTTAGAGTCATTGACGAATGCTATAATACCATTATAGCAAGAAAAGAGGTGATATTAAATGAAGTCAATGGCACAATTAGAATATCATTATGGATTGAAGGTTCGCGTCTACCCAAGTGATCACCAAAAGAAATTGATTAAGCTAAACAGCGATGCCAGTCGCTTCGTCTATAACGAGATGGTTGCGATCGGTAAAGAACTCTGGCAATTAAAACAAGTTAAGCTACCAATTGATACGGTTCAAGATCGAATCAAGCAACTTGAACTACGGCAAAATGCCAAGCAGATGTCAAATCATTTCCAATTCTTAGAAGACAAGCGAATTGACAGTCTTGCTAAGGCTAACGCTATCCGAAACTATCGCAAGGCATGGAAAGCCTTTCGGAAGGTTCATAGTACTGGCGTCCCAAAATTCCACCGCAAAAGCTATGCGTGGGGCTACCAAACTAATTGCCAATATATCCAGCAGAAAACGATGCAGCTAACCAACGGGACCATCTGCTTTGAAGATGATAAGCACGTCTTAGTGCCTAAATTAGGGCGTCTACGCATCAAAGGTTCACACAAACGATTATTGAATCGAAAAGCAGAAACTCGTATTGGCACTGTCACGATTACTAAGGACACTGCAGACCGTTTCTTTTTATCCATGCAGCTGGGTTCTGATACACCCTTCACGACGAAGCCTGCCAAGACCAATCGGCAAACTGGCATTGACCTCAACACGGAAAACTTCTTGACTACCAGTGATGGCAAAGTCATAGCCAACCCGCACTACTATCGAACAATTAAGGGACGATTGGCTAAGGAACAACGCATTTTGTCACTCCGCGCCCGAAGGGCAAAGAAAGAGCATCGGCCGCTACGCAACAGTAAGAATTACCAAAAACAGCGCTTGCTAGTTGCCAAGATTCATGCACAGGTTCTGGATCGTCGTAAGAACTTCTTGCACAACGTCTCAACCACACTCATCAAGAACCACGATTTGGTGGTTGCAGAGGAATTGCGTAGTAAGAACTTACTAAAAAATCATGCCTTGGCCATGAGCATCGCAGACGTAGGCTGGCGCACATTCTTAGGAATGCTAACTTACAAGGCTGACCTTTATGGTCGCCAGTTTGTAACGGTCAGTCCTAAGAATACCACTCAAACCTGCCATCATTGCGGCTTCGTCATGGGAACAGAAGGCACTGATAAGCTTACGCTGGCTGATCGAGAATGGAACTGTTCTAAATGCCAGACCCATCACGTTCGCGATCACAATGCCGCTCAGAACATACTGATCAAAGGTATTGCTAAATTAGCCTGAATAGGCTCGTCCCTATGGCAACCTGGGGACGCTAAAGGCACTGGTAATTGCCGTGTAAGACAAGCAGTTCGTAGAACTGCCTGCAGTGGTGTATCTGTGCAAATTGTGATTCAAGCGCTCGTAACAGGGGTGCTTGCTCACAAGCCACTGACTTTAGTCAGTGGTGGTTGACGCAGCTGCAAACAAGCCGCTGATGATTCGTAATTTTTTGCATAGAGGTATTGTTCCGAAAAGTAGCAAACGATATAATTGACGCAAGAACATATGTTTGCTGTTCGGAAAGAAGATGCCATCATGCAGGAAAATTTAGCGCAGGAAATCTTATTGTTGTTAGGCAGTGGGCGGTTTTTAACGACCAAAGAAATCGCTAAACTGCTAAACCATCCAGAAGCAAGTATCAAAAGCGAACTACTTAAATTGGTGCGTGCTGAGAAAATTAACCGGCGATATTTTGCCGGTCGCGATTATTTTCAAACGGTTCAGCCACAGACGGAGCCGAATATCCTCAGCACAGCAGCTGAACAATACTTGGATCGACGACATGCAGCGCAAAAATTGGGCAACGCCCGGACTTGTTACCACCATTTGGCAGGAAAAGCTGGCATAGCCCTGTTTGACCAACTTTTAACGCAAAAACTCATTACCTTGACGACCGCCAACGCCTATCGATTGACGGAAAAAGGTCAGCACGTTTTGGCGCGGTACCTCGGTCACCCAGTGCGCCAGAGAAAGGTTCAGACTTGCATCGACTTTTCAGAGCGCCGGGTTCATTTAGCCGGTAAATTAGGGGATGAGTTGCTGGCAAAGCTGGTGGCTAATCATCAAATGGTCTTGAGCGGGAACAGACTTGTCCGGGTTTTACACCCAATTGGTCAGAAATCTTTGGCGGTGTCCCATGTCAGTTGAGCGACAACGGTGTGCATGGGGTGAAACCGGCAATGCCTTGATGCAGCAATACCACGATGAAGAGTGGGGCAGACTCAGTCATGACAGCCGCCACTTGTTTGAACTGTTGTCGCTGGAAATCATGCAGGCAGGCTTGAGTTGGCAGACGGTTTTGAATAAGCGGGCAGCGTTCAAGACAGCCTTTGCTAACTTTGATTATCGCCGAGTACAGCAGATGACCCCCGAAATCCCTGTACTCTTGCAAAATCCACAAATCATCCGGAATCGTCTGAAAGTGACAGCGATTATCAACAACGCGAATGCCATTGCAAAGCTGGCTGATAAAGGCGAGAACTTTGATCACTACGTCTGGGCATTCGTCAAAAATCGGCCGATTCAACATCACATCACCAGTCATGCGGAAGTTCCCAACACAACCGATTTGGCCAAGCGCATGGGCAAGCAAATGAAGAAGGATGGTTTTAGTTTTACCGGTCCCGTCGTCATCTACTCGTTTATGCAGGCAGCAGGGCTGGTCAACGATCATGAAACCAGGTGTTTTGTTTATCAGTTGCTGGAAAAATGAAAGTGTTAACCGATATTCGTCGATTGGAATGCTGGCAACGCTTATCAGAGCGCTAGGAGGATTAACACTCATGGAAACAACCATTCGCAAATTTGGAGATTCGATTGGTGTCATTATTCCAAAAGAGTTTCATGCAAAAGTTGGCGAAAAGTATCAGATTCACAAGATCGCTGATACATTTGTTTTGACGCCAGTTCACAAAGATTTGTTTGCTGACGAAACGGAATGGTATGGGTTTAGAGATAGTGTTACGGAAAGCGATCGTGAGTGGGATGAGAGCGCGCTTTTATAGCAAATAATATTCCATAAAGGACGCCGAATACTGAACGTTTCTGAAAGATCAAAAAGCACGCCACCTCTTGTTGAAGTGACGTGCTTTTTGATCGGCAGCCATGCGGATTCGCTGAAGATGCAATAGAAGTCTGCCGTTAAGAACAACTTATCTTGAGTGATTAGTCGTCAATATCATTGTGCAAATCCTTCAGTAAAGCGCCGACCGTCTTAAAACTTTTGGTCCGGCCAGCTTTGACATCCGCTTCTGCAGTTTGCAGCTGGCCTTCGACAATTATCTCAGGGGTAAATGGCAAATCACCACTGTCGCTAATATGCTTCAAATACATATTAATGGCAGAGGACATGTCTAATCCCATACTATTGATGACGCGGAGAGCGCGAGCTTTTGTTTCTATATCAACTTCAACGTTAATGCGTGATCGAGATGCCATTGCTGCCAACCTCCTTAGGCCATTGTTGCTTTATTATGACGCCAAACCGGCTATATTGTCACCCATTATAAATGCCATGAAGAGTTCGAGAAATCCTCAATGAAAACTGAATTAAAAAAAGTCCACCCGCACCAAACGCGAATGGACTGATGAAACCTTAAAATCGGTGAAATTAAAGTGCTTCAGGAACCATCTTGACAGGCTTGTTGCCGATCCAGCCGGTGATTTCCTTGAAGGTGTCTGTGATGGCATCGGTGCCTGGCTTGAGCATCTTACGAGGGTCAAAGCCCTTGCCTTGTTGATCCTTGCCAGCTTCGATGTATTCACGGGTTGCTTTAGCAAAGGCAAGTTGGCATTCGGTGTTGATGTTCAACTTGGAAATACCCATGGTGATCGCCTTTTGAACTTGTTCTTGAGGGATACCGGAACCACCGTGAAGAACGAGTGGCATCTTAACGGCGTCGTTCAATTCTTGCAAGCGGTCGAAGTGCAGGCCTTTCCAGTTGTCTGGATATTGGCCGTGGATGTTACCAATGCCGGCTGCCAGGAAGTCGATCCCGGTAGCAGCCAAAGTCTTGGCTTCTTCAACGTCAGCTAATTCTCCTTCGCCGACAACACCGTCTTCTTCACCGCCGATGGAACCAACTTCGGCTTCAACGGAAATGCCCTTGGCGTGAGCCAGCTTAACGATTTCCTTGGTCTTTTCCAAGTTATCTTCAAAGTCGAGGTCGTGGCCGTCGAACATAACGGAGTTGTAGCCGGCAGCAATGGCTTCCTTAGCAGCTTCGTAATTACCGTGGTCCAAGTGGATAACAACCGGAACGGTGATGCCCATGGCTTTAACCGTTGCTTCGATCATGGTTTGGCAAAATTCATAGCCGCCCATGTACTTAGCAGCACCCATGGAAGTCTGAATGATAACCGGAACGTTCAATTCTTGAGCACCGGCGAGAATGGCACGGGTCCATTCCAAGTTGTTGGTGTTGAAGGCACCGATACAGTAGTGACCTTTATGTGCAGCTTTTACAAGCTCTGCAGCGTTAACTAATGGCATGTAGATATCCTCCTACGAAATATACAATTCACAACCGTTGTATTCTACCATAGATTGCAAGAGAAAAGGGCGAGAAAATGATGAGATCCTGACGGTTTAAGTGACGGGTTTTGCGGGAACCAGTCATCATTGTCCTCGCCAAATAATGAGAACGCTCTCATTATTCGAATGATCGATTCATACACTACGTAGCGGATTTCACAAGCGACTTTAAAAACAATAAAAATAAAACAGCTTTATCACGCTAGTTCTAGGCGCTATTTGATTACTAACCTCCAAAAATAGATTGTATTTTCACAAGCAAATTATGCCAGTATAAATGAAACCTTGCTAAGAATGATTGACCATAGAAATCAAAGAACTAAGGTGAAGATAGTAACAGATTGAGAACAATTGAGTTGTTCACACGAAAAAATAGTCAAAAGAGGAGATCTTGATATGGCAACAAAAGCAGCAGATCAGTTAGTCAGCGTTTTGATGGATTGGCAAGTGAAGCACGTTTTTGGCCTGCCAGGTGATTCGATTGATACGACCGTTGATGCGTTGCGCCGCCATCAAGACAAGATTAAGTTCGTTCAGGTTCGGCATGAAGAGGTTGCGGCACTAGCTGCCTCGGCAACGGCCAAGCTGACTGGCGGCTTGGGCGTCTGCCTGTCAATTGGTGGCCCGGGTGCCATCCATCTGTTGAACGGGTTGTATGACGCCAAAATGGATCACGCCCCGGTTTTGGCATTGTTGGGACAAGTCACGACCAGCAATTTGAATGAAGGCTTTTTCCAGGAAGTCAATACCCCTAAGCTCTTTGATGACGTGGCGGTTTACAATAAAACGGTCATGGCTTCGGATAATTTAGGCCAGATTGTCGACACGGCGATTCGAACCGCGTTTACGGAAAAAGGCGTAGCGGTTTTGACGATTCCAGATGATTTGCCGGATCAAAAGGAAACGACGAGTTATCGCGACAGTGCTGCGGCCTTTGCGTTGAACGTGCCGGAAGTTGATCCTAAGCAGCTGGATGATGTGGCTTCGCTATTGCAGAAGTCGCAGAAGCCATTAGCTTTGATCGGCCGTGGGGCGGAACATGCCGGGGAACAGGTTCAAAAGTTTGTTGAGGCTAACCACATCCCGTTTATTCAAACGATGCCGGCTAAAGGGACAGTTGCCGATGATCATCCTAATAGTCTGGGCAATGTCGGTAAGCTCGGCACCAAACCTGCTTATGAAGCGATGAAGGCAACTGATTTGCTGTTCATGATCGGTACCAACTACCCGTATACACCTTACTTACCTGATGAAGGACAGGCAAAATGTGTCCAAATCGACACGCAGCCAGAAAATCTGGGCAAGCGGTACTCGGTTGATGTGGCGGTCGACGGTGATGTCGAAAACTTTTTGACCGAGCTGAATGCCAAGGGATCGTTACGGGATGACGATCGCTTCTTGAAAGCTTGCCAGAAGAATATGGAAAGTTGGGACAAGTGGATGGCCGAAAAGCGTCTATTGACCACGAACCCAGCCTCGCCGGAAGCAGTCTTTGCCACGATTGATCAAACCGCGCCAAAAGATGCGGTTTACTCAGTTGATGTCGGGACGTCGACGTCATGGGGTGCCCGTTTTCTAAACGTTCAACCAACGCAGAAATACACCATTTCGGCTTGGCTAGGCACGATGGGTTGCGGCTTGCCGGGTGCGATTGCCGGGGCTGAAGCTTTCCCGAAGCGGCAAAATATCAGTGTGGCTGGTGATGGCGCGTTTGCCATGGTCATGCAGGATTTCGTCACGGCTGTTAAGTACAAGCTGCCCATTATCATGGTTGTTTTGAACAACCAGAAATTAGCGTTCATCGAATATGAACAGCAAAGTGCCGGTCAGTTGAATTATGAAATTGATTTGGCGGACATGGACTATGCCAAGATTGCTGAAGCTGCTGGGGGCGTTGGTTACACAGCCCACAGCAACGACGAGTTCAAGGAAGCGTTGACCAAAGCCTATCAGGAAACGGAGAAGCCGGTTTTGATCAATACCTACGTTCAAGACGACGCCCCGCTACCAGGCAAAATTGTCGGTGAGGAAGCGAAGGGCTACATGAAGTATGGGTCCCAGTATCTTGAAAATTACTGGAAGATTCCATCCATGCCACCGTTGAAGGACATTATGCGGCAGTTCTTCTAACAGAAGTTCAATTGTTAATGACAGTGCAAGGAATGTACTCATTAGAAAAAGCGCGAATTTTCTAAATGGAAACTCGCGCTTTTTCTATTGCTCATAAATCATTTAGTATGAAGACGTGCGCTTTTGTTATAAAGTTGACAGCCACGTAGCCATTTCCTTATGCCATGCTTTACGCGCCTCAGTGCCTGGCGACATGTTGTTTAACGTGATGTGCGCTAACTGTTTGTCAAATAAAACGTCAAAGTAGACCCAGTATCCAAAGACGTGACCGTTGTGCGCCAGCCATCCCGGCGTTTTTGACTTCATCCAGCCCATGCCGTAAAAATCGTGCGTCAACGTTAATGCTTCACGCCAAGCTGACGCAGGTAAAATCTGCTGATGCAAGGTAGCTTGCGCCCATTTAGCCAAATCGGTGATCGAACTGACCACGGCGCCATCGCCACCGGTGTAATCGCCGCGACCTAAAGCCACTGGTTGGCCGTTGGTAAAATCTAGATCATCGTAGCTATTTGCCTCGGCGGTCTGGGTTCCGAAACGGGTTTGGGTCATTCCCAACGGCTGGAAAAATTGCTGTTCGATGAAATCCCCCAGCGGCATATCGGCAACTTGGGCAATGATGTGGCCGAGTAGGAAATAATTACTATTTGAGTAAGCGCCTTTTTCATCCGGCGCAAAATCTAGCGGATGGCGGTTCAATAAGTCAAGGACTTGTTGAAGGGCATCACCGTGAGCCAGATCTTCCAGTATCGGGTAGCTTAAATGGGATTCACTGGCGTTCGGCATCTTTTTGGTGTATTCGGCTAACAACAATTCAGTGTAGTCGGGAATGCCGCTTGCCATGTGCAACATCTGGCGCAAGGTGATCTGCTTGGCGTACCGATATTCCGGCAGATATTCCGACAACGGCGCGTCAATGTTCAGCGCCCCATCCGCATCCAACAGCAGCATGCTGTCGGCCGTAAATTGCTTGCTTAACGATCCTAAACCGCTAGTAGTGTGGATTGTGAATGGTTCTTGTTTCGCAAAATCCGCCATGCCGTTTTGCCAGTGGGACAATTGATTATTGGCATCCACTAAAATGGTGGCACCATTGAGATGATATTTTTCATTGATAGCTTGATAGCCGTTCCAATCTGTCACGAGAAGGCCTCCCTTTAGCCGAAAAAACGTTGAGGCAACGATAGCATGCATCCCGATGCTTTTCAAACTGAAATATCATCATTGGCCAATGGAAGTCTAATTGAGGGTTTTACTTGCCATACCGGTTGCATCATCTTGCCTTGACTGCGATGATGGCCTTAATCACTGAAGGAGGAAACACAGATGGCTGCGATTTATGATAATCCGGATTTTTTCAAGGCATATAGCCAAATGGATCGCTCGAAAAAAGGTTTAGCCGGGGCGGGGGAGTGGCATGCGTTGAAGACGGTCTTACCGGACTTTACCGGTAAAAGGGTGCTTGATCTCGGGTGCGGTTATGGTTGGCACTGTCGCTATGCCGCTGATCATGGCGCTAAAAGTGTGCTTGGCATCGATACGTCAGCCAAAATGCTTGCCAAGGCCGCTGAGCTGACGGATGACAAGCGGATCGCGTATCGCCGGCTGGACATGCAGGCCATCGATCAATTGCCGGGGCAGTTTGATGTCATTTTAAGCTCGTTGGCCATTCATTACATTGTCGATTACGCCGAACTTGTCGGCAAGATCAGCGACAAACTGCCAATTGGCGGGCAATTTGTCATGTCCGTGGAACATCCGATTTTTACGGCCCAAGGCAATGAGGAGTGGGTCACGGACGAGCAGGGCCACAATCGATACTGGCCGGTTGATCGTTATTTTGACGAGAGCAAACGGGAAACCGACTTCTTAGGCCATCGAATCAAAAAATACCATCGGACGTTGACGACCTATTTGAATACCTTGCTCGACAACCACCTGCGACTGGATCGCGTGATTGAGCCGACGCCGACTGCTGAAATGGTTAAAACCATTCCTGGCATGGCGGATGAGTTGCGCCGTCCGATGATGCTGATTGTGGCAACGACCAAAACGGCGTGAGCAGTCGTGCCTGTCTATTGTCGCCAATCCTTTCACGGCGTATACTCATGAAATCAAAACTAAAATGAATAGAAGGAAATCGCTCGTGAAACTAAGAATTGGTATTCCCACAGACGAACTGATCGAAGTCAATCCCGTGATGCCGAATAATCATCCTGCCTATGTGCCCCATGATGTCAAAGAGGCGTTTATTCACCTTGGTGCGCTCCCGCTCGTTTTGCCGTTTCCTGATGATGTCAGTCAGACCGAACAGCTGGCGCAAGATGATATGGCCTTGATCGACGGCCTGATGCTGCCAGGCGGCCCGGATGTGGATCCGACGCTCTATGGCGAGGAACCGCATCCCAAGATCGGCATGACGCTGTACCAAAAAGATTTGTTCGAAATTGCCTTGATTAAGGCAGCCTTAGCGGCGAACAAGCCGATTTTTGGCATTTGCCGCGGGATCCAAATCATGAACGTTGCCATGGGCGGCACGTTGTATCAGGATCTTGAACAGCAATATCCTGATTTGAAAATTCAACATCCCCAAGCCACATTGGGTCAGTTTGCGACCCACCATGCCGAATTAACGCCTGGTAGTCGCTTGGCTGATTTGTACGGCAAGGAGACCATTAAAGTCAACTCCCGCCACCACCAAGCAGTTAAGACTGTCGGCAAGGGATTGAGGGTGACAGCCGTTGCGCCGGATGGCGTGGTCGAAGGAATGGAGTCCACGGACAACGATCTGTTCTTAGGTGTTCAGTGGCATCCCGAAAACATGTGGCAGCAGGAAGATCCGCAACAGCTCGTTGTTTTCCAGGACTTTTTGAAACGTGTTGCGGATCATCAGAAGTGACTTCTGCGGTTCGATGAATCGTAAAAAGTGCCCCGTTAAACGTATCCGTTGAAAACCGTCTCGTTCATGAGGCGGTTTTTCTGTGTGGTGCGTTACAGTCAAATCGCAATTAGTAGTGACAAGCCCCAAAACAATTTTCAGAAAATCTTTTCTTTTAGCTAGAATCATGTAAGATTGAAGCCGAGTAGCATTGACAAAACGGTTGTTGTTTAATGAAGCCATTAGGCATGGGACCGGAGCATATGAGGAGGAACCGGAATGGACGATGAAGCCGTTATTGAGCAGCTCACGGAGAAGCAAACCGAGCTGATTGAGTTTTTGTACGTGGACTATAACGGGCTGACACGGGGAAAAGTGATTCCGCTGGCCAGCCTGAAAGCCAAGCTGGCTGACGGGATCGGCTTGACCAAAGCAACGCTGAATGTCAGTGAACGTGACACCATTTTGCCGGTCGCCGACATGACGCCGATTGGTGAATTGCGGTTGATCGGGAACGCTGCTTCGGCGCATGTGCTGCCTTACATGCCGCAAGTGGCAACCTTAATGGGCGATATTTATAATCTTGATAAAACGCCTTATGCCTCCGATCCGCGCACCATTCTGAAACGAGTGGTCAAGCAGTTGGCTGACGCAGGCTTCACCGTGAAAATGGCTTATGAAAACGAGTTCGAGTTGTTCACCGGGGATAAGGATCATCGCGAACCGGCGATGCCGCGAGTTGCCTTCTCAACGGAGTCCATGGACTTTGCCTATCCGTTCATTCTTAAAACGATCAATCAACTGCAACAAGTCGGGATTATGCCGAATGCCTACTATCCGGAAGGCGGCATTGGCCAGCACGAATTGAGCATGTTGCCGCAGGATCCGGTGACCGCGGCAGACAATGAAGTGATTTACAAGCGGATCATTAAAAACACCGCCACAGATTTTGACTTGTATGCCTCCTTTGCGCCGAAGCCCCTTGTCGATTCGGCTGGCTCCGGCGCGCATATTCATTTATCGTTGTGGCGTGGACAAGAAGACGCCTTTTTCGATGCAGACGCGCCGATGCAGCTATCCAAGACCGGTCAGTATTTTGTCGGTGGCGTATTGAAACATATTCAAGGCTTGCTGGCGCTGACCTGTCCATCGGCGAATTCCTATCAGCGGCTGGCTCCGGGGCATTGGAGCAGCGCTTATGCGACTTATGGCAAGGACAATCGCGAGGCGGCGGTGCGGATTCCGTCAACGGCGTGGGGCGATCCGGCTAGCTCGATGAACATTGAGCTGAAAGCGAGCGATGCGACGGCAAATCCGTATTTGGCATTTGCTGGCTTACTGGCAGCAGGGCTGGATGGTATTCAGCACCAGACGCAACCGGGTGATTATTGTGATGTGGATCCGGCAACGTTAAGCGAAGCCCAACGCAATGAGATGGGGATTCACCGTCTGCCGCAGTCATTGAACCAGGCGGTCGACGCGTTCGTGACCGATTCGCTTTTCCACGACGTATTCGGTCCGCAACTGATCGATGCTTACGCCAAAATCAAGCGCGAAGACGATCAATATTATTCGAAGTTAGCATTAGAGAAAATTGCGGCATTGCACCGCGAGCTATATTGAATTGCAAGTTGAAGAACTAATTTCGGCCATCATCATGAATGGTGACCGCTGTGCATGAGGAGGAAACATTTTGGACGACCTAACGGAGTTTGTCGACCAAGTCCCATTGTTGGACCATCACTGTCATTTCTTAATTAACGGGAAAGTGCCGAATCGCGACGAACGGTTGGCGCAGGTGTCGACAGAGGCGGACAATGATTATCCGCTCGCCGATACCAAAAACCGCTTGGCCTATCACGGCTTTTTAGCTGTAGCCAAGCAATTTGCCCTTGATGCCAAGCACCCGCTGGCAGCGATGAATGATCCGGGTTATGCCACTTATAATCAGCGCATTTTCGGTCATTATCACTTTAAAGAATTGCTGATTGATACCGGATTTGTGCCGGATGACGCGATTCTCGACTTAGATGAAACTGCTAAGCTAACCGGTGTGCCGGTGAAGGCGATTTATCGTCTGGAAACGCATGCTGAAACGTTCATGCTGAAATCAGACAATTTTGCGGCTTGGTGGCAGGCTTTTAGTCAGGACATTCAACAGGCGAAGGCACATGGCTATGTCGGCTTCAAATCGATTGCAGCTTACCGCGTGGGGTTGCACATTGAACCGGTTAATCTCATGGAAGCCGCGGCTGGGTTTGATACCTGGAAGAACTCCGGAGTCAAACGGTTAACGTCCAAGCCGCTTATCGATTACATCCTGTACCATGCAGCGCCGTTGATCATGGCGCAGGATCTGCCGCTGCAATTTCACGTTGGCTATGGCGACGCGGACACGGACATGTACCTAGGTAATCCATTATTGATGCGCGATTTCCTGAATGCCTTTGCCAAAAAGGGACTCAAAGTGGTTTTACTGCATTGCTATCCGTATCATCGCGAAGCCGGCTATTTAGCCAGTGTCTTTCCGAATGTCTATTTTGACATTTCGCTGCTGGACAATCTCGGCCCCAGCGGCGTGCAGCGGGTTTTTGATGAAGCAGTCGAACTGGCGCCTTACACAAGGTTGCTGTTTGCCTCCGATGCCAGCACGTATCCGGAAATGTATGGGTTAGCGGCGCAACAATTCAAACAGGCACTGATCGGGCATTTTGCCTCCCTGCCATTTGTCGATCTGGCGCAGAAAAAAGCTTGGATCAACGCGATTTGCTGGCAGACAGCGGCCAAGCTTTACCACCAAGAAGAGGAGTTTGTGAATTAGTTATGGAAAAACGCAAAAAATTAACCTTGCTTGAGGTCTTCGGACTCTCGATTGCAATGGTGGCGCCAACTGGGGCGATGTCGTTTAATACGGCAAGTGCCGCCGCCAATGCCGGCATCAACATGCCAATCGCTTTTTTGCTTGGCGGTATTGGCGTCTTGTTTGTGGCGATTTCGTTCGTGGAACTGGGCAAGCGGATTCCCGGCGATGGCTCGGCTTATGCGTATAATGCCAAAGCACTTGGTGAAAAGGCCGGCTTCATTTCCGGCTGGTTATTGGTGTTGACGTACGTGACGTTCGTGTTTAGTTCCGGCGCCATTGTCGGCAACTTTGCCAATGTCTTTCTCAGTCATTTAGGCGTACATCTACCGGTAAATCTCTACAACATTTTGGTTTTGTTGCTGGGCGGCTGGCTGAGTCATAAAGGCATTGAATTTTCGACGCGCTTGACGCTGGTCCTTGAATTGCTGGCGGTATTGGTTTTGAGTGTGCTGACGGTCGTGATTATTTTTTCCGGCGGTCGCAGTGGTAACTCGGTGCAGCCGTTAATTCCGCAGCCGCATATGGCGACCGGTTTAGGGATGGGCATGGTATTTGCGCTGATGTCCTTTGCCGGCTTTGAAGGCTCGGCGACTATTGCCCCGCGCGCCACGAATCCGCGTAAAGCGATTAGTATTGCCTTGCTGGGTGCCGTGAGTTTTGCGGCGATTTTCTATTTTCTTGTTAGTTACGCCGAAGTGATTGGCTTCGGTTCCGCGCACATTGGCGATCTTGCGAAAAGCACGGCACCCATGAACTTCCTGGCGACCCATTATTTGGGAACCAATGCTGCGATTTTCATGGACTTCGCGGCGATGGTCAGTTATTTCGCCTGCTATTTCGGAGCGCTTAATGCCGGCGCGTTCATGCTGGAGGCGTTAGGTAAAAGCGGTTATCTGCATCCGTGGCTGGCGGTAGAAAGCGGAGACAAGCAGACGCCGACGCATGCGCTTGACAGCATTACCGGACTCGCATTGATTGTGTATGTTATTTTCGCGATCGGTTTGGGTGTGAGTGCCAGCGATATGTATAACTGGTTTGGCACGATTGGGATGCTGGGGCTGCTGACGGTTTACGTGTTGGTGAATATTGGCGCGATCGTTTACTTCCGCAAAGACAAAGGCCGGTCGATGTTCAAACATGTGCTGGCACCGGTGATCGGGATTCTCGTACTCATTTATCCGATTTACACGAGTCTCTGGCCGATTCCGGCGTTTCCGATGAATACTTTTCCTTACATCGCCCTCGTCTGGTTCCTGATTGGCCTATGGGTCGCAACCAAGCGGCGAAAAGTTGAGACGCGGTTGGAAGATTTTTGATTTTTTCTGAAGTTTAACGAAAAAAAGTGCGCTTGACATGTTGAAATGTCAGCGCATTTTTTAATCTCGCCGCTCTTGCTCAATAGTAACAGCTTTAGCATGGGCAGTGCCGGTTTTGACGTACTTTTCAGTGCCGTCTGCAACGGCTTGGCGATAATAGTGTTGCTTGTATTCAATCGTGTTGAGCGTTTGTTCCAGTTGCTTCATCTGGTTTTCGACCGCGGTGTGGAGCTGATTAAAGAAGTCCAGCCGCTTGGTGAGGGTGGCGTCGCCTTCGAGATTCCACTGCATAAACGTGCGGATATCCTTAATCGACATACCCGCCGTTTTAAGGCAATTGATCATTTCCAGTGCGCCAAGATTCTGGTCGGTAAAACACCGCACACCTGCTTGATCTTTTTGCAGGTCAGGGATGAGTCCTTCCTTATCATAGTAACGAATGGTCGGGACGGATAGATGGGTGATTGCGGCAACTTCGCCGATGGTGTATGAAACTGACATGAAAGCCTCCATGTTTCCTTACGAGATGACAAGACATATTGCAAAAAGAAACGACTTGCCCTAAAGTCGACTTTAGGGGATAAAGTGAGTGTAGCACGTAAGCCGATTGATGCAAAATTGCGTTCATCGGTCTTTTTTATGCCCTTGTCGGCGAAAAAATGCTGTTATGGCTACATCGCACGTGATGAGCAATGTGCAGCAATTTTTTAAAAGGAGTGAGGCTATCTTGTTGGAAGAGACATATACGTTAACGAATGGGGTCAGGATTCCCAAAATCGGCTTTGGCACCTGGATGATTGATTCGGATGATGCAGCGGCAAAGGCCGTTCATGAAGCAATTGATGTCGGGTACCGCCATATTGATACGGCGGAGGCTTATGGGAATGAGGCCGGGGTTGGCGAAGGTGTGCGGGCATCCGGCGTGGCGCGTGAAAATATTTTCGTCAACACCAAGCTCGCGGCCGAGATCAAGGACCACGACACGGCCGTCAAAGCTATCGACGGCTCGCTTGAGAAGCTTGATCTGGAATATGCGGACATGATGATCATCCATGCACCGAAGCCATGGGCCAAATATGATGAACCGGAGCGGTACTTCGAGGGGAATCTGGAAGCCTGGCGGGCATTGGAAGAAGCCTATAAAGCCGGCAAATTGCGCGCCATCGGAGTTTCCAATTTTGATCCCACCGATCTCAAGAACCTGCTGGATCATGCTGAAATTGCTCCAATGGTTGATCAGGTTTTAGCGCATATTACCCAGACACCGTTCAAAACGATTGACTTTGCGCAAGAGCATCAGATATTAGTCGAGGCCTATTCGCCATTCGGCCACGGCGAGATGTTCAAGAATAAGGACATCCAGAAAATGGCGGCTAAGTATCAAGTCTCCGTTGCGCAGTTGGGCATGCGCTATCTGCTGCAGCTGGGCCTACTGCCGCTGCCAAAAACCGTTAACCCTGACCACATGAAGGCTAATGCAGAGGTTGATTTTACCATCAGCGACGATGATATGACGATGCTGAAGCAGATGAAGCCGCTAACCAACTATGGCAAATATCAGTCATTCCCGGTTTACAGTGATCGATTGAGCTAAGCCCACGGACCGGCAACAACGACCTTGCCAATCATGTGACCGGATTCGACCAGTGCATGCGCCTTCCTCAAGTTGGCAGCATTCAACGGCTGTAGTGTCTTGGCTAAGGTGCATTGAATCGTGCCGTCATTGAGTAAGCTGGCAACTTTGTCGAGAATGATCCCTTGGGAAGCGAGATCATAACCATACCAAGACTTCGAAAACATCCACTCCCAGGCAAACGTGGCCCGCTTTTTGGTCAACTTTTGTAAGTCAATACCGCGCCGATTTTCCGTAATGGCGGCAACCCACCCGTCAGGACGAATCATGGTGGCGATTTCGTTCCAATGTTCGTCTAGATGCGAGAGGTTAAGAATGTAGTCAACATTTTTGAAGCCGGCTGCTTTTAACAGTGGCGGTAATGGCTGACGATGATTCAAAACGTGATCGGCGCCATGTTCCCGTACCCATTTTTGTGACTCGGGGCGTGAGGCAGTGGCGAGTACCTGCAGGCCGGCGAGGTGGGCAAGTTGCGTCGCCATTGAACCAACTCCACCTGATCCGTTAATGATCAAAATGGCATGCTTACGATTTTCCTTTTTGTTATCAAGTGGGATGTGCAGTTTTTCGAACAGCGCTTCCCATGCGGTGAGACTGGTCAATGGCATGGCGGCGGCTTGGGCATCGGTGAGCTTAGCCGGAGCGTGACCGACAATCCGCTCGTCAATCAATTGATATTCGGCGTCACTGCCGGAACGTTTGTAACTGCCGGCGTAGAATACCCGATCGTCTACGTGGAACCGGGTAACGTCATGGCCCACAGCGGTCACAATCCCCACGGCATCCCAACCAATGATCTTCGGCTGGGCAAGGCGTGCATGACCTGCGCCACGCGTTCCGGTATCGACCGGATTCACCGAAACTGCCCGGACATTCACTAATAAGTCGTGGCCTTCAGGTGTTGGCGTCGGTAACGTCAAATCTTCTAAACTATTTTCCTGTTCAATCGGCAAATGCTGCGTAAATCCAATGGCTTTCATCAAAAAGACTTCCTTTCGTTTGCTTGCTTAACCTTTCACCTTTTATGTTAGCCAGCATGCACTAACATAGTAAGTGAGCAAATTGTAAGTAACTTGTAGGAAAGCAACGAGGGGGCCTTGTGATGGATCGTGAACTTTATAATTGTGCTGCAGGATGCCCGGTTCAAAATACGGTTGATCTGATTTCGGGAAAATGGAAAAGCGTCATTCTTTATCATCTCTTTAAAGGGGATGCCACTCGCTTCAGCACGCTGACCAAGGCCATTCCTTCAGTGACCCAGCGCATGTTGGCGTTACAATTGGCGCAACTTGAAGGTGATGGGATTATTTACAAGAAAGTCGGCGATGAAGATGGTCGCGCCACGGAATATGGCTTAACCAAGTTAGGCCAAACATTGGCGCCGGTGATCGACGCCATGGCAGCCTGGGGTAAGTTTTATCAGACGCAGCAGGCTGCGCTGGCATGAACGGCGACGACATATTTTCTTTTATTCATCAACCAGTTAAGTAAAAAGGCATCGTCGAAAATTCGGCGATGCCTTTTTGGATCTTTTGCATTAAAGATAAGCTTGATAAAACAAGACAACCGCAAGCCCGATCGCGAAGATCCCAACCGCTGTTTTAATCACGTGCGACGGAATCAGGCGGACAATGATCGGACCGAGAAAGCCGCCTGCGAACAAGCCGATGCAGACCGGAATTAGAACCCACCAGGCAATCGGCATCGAGAAGATGAACATGATTGATGTGACCGTATTGTTCACAAGCGATGCGAGGTTACGCATAGCGTTGTAAGTTGCATACGGGCCTGCGACGATGCGCGACAGTACCGCGATCATCAACAGCCCGGCACCGGCGCCAAAATAACCGATATATAAGCCGACAAGCATAATCAACGCATAACCAAACCCTTGGGCAAGTTTGCGATGGGTAGCCTGATCGGGATCTTTTTTCGGCGTCAGGATCATGACGCCAGCTAGGAAAATAATAAACGGAACGACTCTTTTGAAGCTGGCATTGGAACTGTGAATTAAAATAAGTGCTCCTAAGACGCCACCAAGAGCATTAAGTAATGTGATGAGCAGTGCCTGGTGCCAGTGGCCTTTTAATTCCCGCCGCGATGAAAGGACCGACGAAGATCCGCTAAACAAAAGACCGATTGTGTTGGTTGCATTGGCCGTAATCGGCGGAATACCGACCGACAGCAACATCGGGTAAAGCGTGAGTGCCGCCATTCCCACTGTGCCATTGAGGATGCCGGCAATTAGGCTCATGCCGAGTAAATACAAGATTGTTTCGAGCGTCATAAGCTCGCCTCATTTGATTTATTTTTCGGGGTAAATCTGTTTTCTTTCATTATTTTACACCCAATATCATCTTATCAAGCTTAGCATTTGCGGATACTGCTGTCGCTTTTAAGCGTTTCCAGCTTATGGACCGATCGGGTTGCTTTTGGGAGTGAAAACAGTTATTTATCGGCAAGTGTCATGAGTCTTGTCAATGGTATGGCTGAAAATAATTTGCTATACTCAAGAAAAAATTCAGGTGGCACTGGAGGTGGCGGGATGAAAAAGCTTGAAATTGCTCATTTGGATAAGGCCTTCGATCAGCAGGTTTTATTCAAAGACGCCAATTATACGTTTCAACAAGGTAAGATCTATGGCTTGCTGGGGCGCAATGGTTCTGGTAAGTCGACGTTGTTCAACATGATTGTCCGTAACCTGCCGATTGATAGCGGCACGATTGCGGTTGATTCGGATGATGGGCAAGGGCTGATCACAAATTACTCGGATACGGCAGTCGGTATGGTTTACACTCAGCCACATTTGCCGGCATTCATGACCGGCGTTGAATTCGTTGACTATTTTATCGCGATTAATCGCGAACGGCTGGACCGGATGCATACAACGGTCAAAGCGGCGGACTTTTTTGATATGGCTGGGCTGGGTAAGGCAGATGCCAATAAGTTGTTGCGCGACTATTCGGAGGGAATGCGCAATAAGCTGCAGATTGTGGTGTCGTTGATGTTGAAGCCGCCGGTGCTGTTACTCGACGAACCGCTGACAACCGTCGATGTGGTGGCGGCGCATGAGATGCAGCAGATGATCGTTGCGATGAAGGCCGACTCGGTAGTTGTCTTTTCCACGCACATTATGCAGCTGGCGCAGGCCATCTGTGACGCGGTGGTGCTGTTGCATCAGCAGCAATTAACTGAATTGACGGGGCTGGATATTCACAGTCAGGCATTTGAAGACGCCGTGATTGCGCGGTTAAGTGACGAGGTGCAGGTAGATGCGTGATGCATGGCGATATTACTGGTTTCAAGCGCAAACCGATGCGACCACCGGGGTGAATGGAATCATTTACTTTCTGCGACGGATCCCGTTTGTAGGAAAAAAGATTCCAACCAGATGGTATCGCACGGGGACGTTGAAAAGTCTTTTGGCCATTTTGTTAAATTTCATGATGCTGCTGACCAAGCCAGTGATAACCCTCTTGATGATGGGCTTGGCGTTCCTGGTCGGCAATGCTTACAACGATTTCATTCATCCGCTCCCAACTGACTTCACCTTGCGAATTATGGTTGCCGTGTTGGTTTATTCACTGGGATGCCTCATGCTGCGCGGACTGATTTTTCGGTATGCAGCGATTAATATCAAAACGATTAAGCTTGGCGAGTACTTTTCGCTGGATCGGGTTGCATTGGTTCGGGGAACTTTGTTGATCAATCAGATCATTGGGGTCGTGATTGGTCCGTTTTTGCCGCTTTTTATTCTGGCACTTATCACCCGTAATCTATGGTTGTTGCTGGTTGGGCTGGAAATGGCCATCTTTAGTTGGCGGTGGCAGGCTTTTCTGCCGCGCTTGGCGTGGTCACACCGGCAACTGGGCTTAATGGCACAGATCATTTACTGGGTGAGCCTGTGGGGTGTGGTTGCCGGCGTGATGATAACCGGCCAACTCGCGGCATTTGTTAACGGTGTTTTCTCACCTTTAGGATTCATGATCGGCTTGTTCGCTTTGCTGGCGATGGCATGGTATATTCACAGCTTTTCTGATGATATTCCGTTTTTGATGGCATCCATTCAGCAGGCGACCATTACTTTGAACATGGTAACGTCTTCCCGGGATCAGCAGTTTTTGGCCGCTGGTAAGGCGATGCAGAAAAAGTTGACGCTGGACACCAAAGCAACGGTCAAGCCAACCAGCCGATCCGGTAGTAACTATCTGAATGCCTTATTATTTGCCCGTTATCGCCAGCAATTATGGAAAAAGTTGCGGACGCGGCTGTTATGGATTGGCAGCCTTGGCGTTGGAATTTTAGTACTCATCAAACTTTTCGCCGTTCATTCGGTCGGCGATTTGACATCGATTTATGGCGCCTTGTTCTTCCCGATGTACCTGTCATCACTCGGCGCACCGATCGTTCAACTCTTATTTGTTAACTGCGACTCGGCCATGTTGTACTATCCGTTTTATCGGCAACCGAAAACCATTTTGGTCGGGTTCTTCTACCGATTCTGGCGGATTGTCCAGTACAACGCAGTCACAGGCGGGCTGATTTTTCTGTTTATTTTTGCACTGCAATTTGTTTCATCGGTACCGGATGCGATGAACTTTTATTTGGTGTTACTGCTAGAAGTTTGCGGCATGGTGCTGTTCTTTTCCTTCCACGACTTGTTTATCTATTACTTGATTCAGCCGTTTACAGATGACATGTCGGTTGTCTCACCACTGTATCGGTTCTTGTACTGGGGGATGTACTGGGTGGCGTGGGTTTTCACCCAAGTGCAATTTTCCGGCTACGCGTATGCGATTTTGATTGGTGTGGTAACGCTGGTTTATGTGGCAATCGGCACCGCGGTGATTTATCGGATGGCACCGAAGACTTTCCGGATTCGGTATTGAGGCTCGCTTGGTGGTGGCAAGTGGTGTCGTGTTGCGAGCGAGTATGAATTTTCTGACAAAATCCATTGAAAAATAAAAAAAGGCCAACCACTTGATTCGAATAGGTGGTTGGCCTTAGTAGTAGACAGTGTTAATCGTTCATGCAATTCCAGATTCCTGTTATCATTGCACATTGGAATTTAAAAGAGCACTACGATCTTGAGAAATAGAAGGATTGCAAAGATGAACGCTGCTATCATCACGACTAAAAAAATGAGTGAGGCCGGTCTTTTGACTTTTAGTTTGAAATAATCATAAACCAAATAGCTCAAAAAGCTGATCGGCACAACTGTAGAAGAAAACACGGTGAGGGGCAGAGGCAAACCAGAAAACAATGAATCCAGCGTAAAGTATCCGGCGATCCAAAAGCCTAAGAAAGTAAGGATGTGCTTGTAACGGTTTTTAAAGACGTCCCTGTTATTCATTTGAATCACCTCGCTTTTTTAAATCCTACACGTACCGATTAATCATTTTGATACACTCGATCAAATGTCGTTTGAGTGATGTAACTTGTATGGCTAGCGTTCTTGTAGAATTTAATATTGACGCTCACATGGAAGCCATCACTCGCACTCCAGCTTGTTTGAGTGTAATGAAAGTAGACGGTGCCTGCGCCAACTGCACGTACGATAGTTGAAGCAATTCCAATTACTGTGCTAGCACTACCGCTAGCTAACCCGGCAATAAATCCAGCTGTGTCCAGAACATTTCCAAGTTTAAAAGAGCCGTTGTAAGTGGAAGTATATGATGCTGAAGCTACACTCATCGTACCGAAGGCTGATTTTGAGGAATTCAAACGGCTCGGCACCGAGTAGGCCTTCTTAATAGCAGCCAGCTGTTCAGCAGTCACATGGTAGGTCAAAGTGATATGGGTTCCGTCTGCAGAAGTTGTTTGACTAACCAAATTGTTCTCTGGATCTACGACAACATTTGATGGGGTTACTGTCGGCAGTGTTGAACTAACTGATTGGTTGGCACTATCAGCAGCGGAAACGGTTGTTCCTGCCAGAATAACAGGGGACAGTCCAAAGGTCAAAGCTGCAAGGGCACCAGCAAATTTGATAAACTTTGACATTTCTTTTCCTCCTGGAAAGTAAACACTTAACAAAAGTTGTTAGCAATAATGTTGGATACAGCGCGCTCTGTATTCGGTTACATTATAAAACTGCAAATGTCATTTTGTCAACGATTGGTTTATGGATTCAGACCCTGATATAGAGCTGGATTTCGCCGATTTTATACGAAAGGTATATTTTATATAAAAGTTATCCATTTGGTTATTTTAAGCCGCGTTTTCACCAATGTTGACAAGGAGTACACATCACGTTCAATTAAAAAATTGCGATGAATCAATGACAAGCTCTAAGTTAAAAAATGGCCGTCCGCTAAATACCGTAAGAGTGCTAATCAAGAAACGCTGGCGAACCACTCTCTATTCAGCGTAACCGTTTATTAGTGGGGCTTTTCCCTGCCCAGAAAGCGCACTTGGCGTATAATGAGCGTAATCTAACAATTTGAGGAGGAAAGTCATGAGCGAAGCAGCACATTTCTATGAAACTTTTCAACCGTCGCATTATGATCTCTATTTGGATATTAACCGGGCGACCAAGACCATTAGCGGCAAGACGTCGATTATCGGTGAAGCGAAGCAGCCGAACATTGCGGTTCATCAAAAGTATTTGAAGGTTGAATCCGTTGAGGCGAACAACCAAGCGGTCCCGTTTACAACCGATGATCTGGCCGAGGCCGTGCGGATCACGTTGCCAAAAGCAGGCGATGTGAAGTTGACGATTACCTACACGGCGCCGTTGACGGATACCATGATGGGCATTTACCCGTCTTACTACGAAGTGGACGGGGTCAAGAAGCAAATCATCGGAACCCAGTTTGAAACCACGGCGGCGCGGCAGGCTTTTCCGAGTGTTGATGAACCTGAAGCCAAGGCCACGTTTGATTTGGCGATTAAGTTTGATGAACATCCGGGCGAGACGGTGATTAGTAATATGCCGGAAGTGCGTGAAATCAATGGCGTTCATTATTTTGATACCACGGTGCGGATGTCGACCTATCTGATTGCGTTTGCGTTTGGTGAGTTGCAAAGTAAGCAGACTACGACGAAGAGCGGCGTTAAAATCGGCGTTTTTGCCACGAAAGCGCACAAGCCTAACGAACTGGACTTTGCGTTAGACATTGCCAAGCGTTCGATTGAATTTTACGAAGACTTTTACCAGACGCCTTATCCGTTGCCGCATTCCTGGCAGCTGGCATTGCCGGACTTTTCTGCCGGTGCCATGGAGAACTGGGGCCTGGTGACGTATCGGGAAGCGCTGCTGACGATCGATCCGGATAACACGTCGCTGGAGACCAAAGAGCGCGTTGCCACTGTCATTGCCCATGAGTTAGCGCATCAATGGTTCGGTGACCTTGTGACCATGAAGTGGTGGGATGATCTCTGGTTGAACGAAAGCTTTGCCAACATGATGGAATATGTTGCAGTGGACGCGTTGCAACCGGACTGGCACATCTGGGAAGCTTTCCAAACGCTGGAAGTGCCGATGGCCTTGCAGCGTGATGCCACTGATGGTGTGCAGTCGGTACATGTGCAGGTTGAAGATCCGGCTGAAATCGATTCGCTTTTCGACAGCGCCATTGTCTACGCCAAGGGGGCGCGGATGCTGGTCATGGTCCGTGCGTTGATTGGCGACGATGCCTTGCGTGCTGGTCTGAAAGCTTACTTTGAAGCGCACAAGTTTGGCAATGCCGCGGGCGCCGATTTGTGGGCAGCATTGGGTCAGGCGTCGCATCTTGATGTTGGCAAAATCATGCAATCGTGGTTGGAGCAGCCAGGTTATCCGGTTGTGACCGCCGCGGTGGTGGATGGCAAGCTCACCTTGTCGCAGCAACAGTTCTTCATCGGTGCAGGCAAAGACGTCGGCCGCCAATGGCAGATTCCGTTGAACAGTAACTATGCAGTCGCACCACAGATTTTTGCTGATAAGCAAGCGACATTGGGCGACTATGCACAGTTGCGTCAAGATAGCGGCGAGCCATTCCGGGTTAACGTTGGCAATAACTCCCATTTCATCGTGCAGTATGATCAAACGCTGTTAACTGATATTCTGGATCACCTTGACCAGCTGAATGCGATTGATCAGCGTCAGATCCTGCAAGATTTGCGGCTGTTGGCAGAAGGACGGCAAAATTCATACGCTAATATTGTGCCGTTGTTACCGCGTTTTGCCGAAAGTCACAGCGCGATTGTCATCAATGCCTTGTATCGGGTTGCCAATGATTTGAAGCAGTTTGTGACACCTGACTCCTCAGATGAAGCCCAGCTGAAAGCATTCTTCGATCAGCTTAGCGCAGGCCAATTTAAACGTCTTGGCTGGTTGCCGAAGCCAGACGAAAGCAATGATGATCAGTTGACGCGGCCATACGTGCTAAGCATGGCACTTTATGCTAAAAACGCTACGGCCATTGCGCAAGGTCACGACCTTTTCACGGCTAACAAGGATCAATTAATCCAGTTGCCGGCAGACGTGCGGATGTTTGTGCTCCAAAACGAAGTGAAAAACTTTGGCAGCGCCGCCTTGTTCGATCAGTTGTTGACAGCCTACAAGCAGACCACGGATTCAAGTTATAAGGCAGACATTCTCGCTGCCTTAACCAGCACCCCGGATAAGGCCTTGATCGGGAAAATTGTTGATCAGTTCGAAAATGCCGATACAATCAAGCCTCAGGATTTACGCTCATGGTTCCGCGGCGTATTGAACAACCATGTCGGCGAACAGGCTGCATGGGACTGGATTCGCAAAGAATGGTCATGGCTGGAAAAGACGGTCGGCGGCGACATGGAATTTACCACCTATATCACCGTAATTGCCGGCATCTTCCGAACCGCAAACCGGCTTGACGAATTCAAAGCATTCTTCGAGCCTAAACTACCGACGCCAGGGTTAACTCGTGAAATCACGATGGACACCAGCGTCATCGCCAGCCGGGTTGATTTGATTCAGGCCGAGCAACAAGCAGTTAATGGGGCGGTTGCTAAGGCGGTTAAGTAATTGCTAATGGAAAATTAATTAAATAATTTACTAGAGAGACAGATTCATTTTCGGGAATTTTGAAAAGTGAGTCTGTTTTTTGTTTCGACATAATAAGTTGTCAGAAGCTTTATGCTTGTAGTGCCAAAGCGGAGCAATCGTAGGCGTTTTGGGGCTCAGCCGTGCAAACAACACAGCGACCGGGCTTGTCGCTGATGTTGTTAGGCGACTTTGAGACAGCGGGCTTCTGGCTCAAAGCGCCGTCACAGCGTTCCAGCCCCAAAACGCCGGAGATTGCGGAGTTTGGCACGGCAAGAAATTATTGCGTTCAGAAACACGTCCATGGCGAAAAAGCAACTGCCTTTTTAGAAAAATCTAATCCATATCTATACATTTTCACGGGAAATAGGGGCTGCTAAACCGGTACACTGGAGAACAAATTCCTGTTTTTCCAAAGGCGGGATTTGTTTGGAGGGATATTCGTGGCAGACACTAAGAAACAACTGCGCTGGTATAACGTGGCTTTGATTGCCTTCGTCTCGGTCTGGGGCCTTGGCAATGTGTTTAACAACTATGCACAACAAGGCCTGTCCGTTGTGACCAGCTGGATTCTGATTATGCTGATTTACTTCGTGCCATATGCCTTGATCGTCGGCCAGCTTGGTTCAACCTTTAAGGATCAGGCGGGCGGCGTCAGTTCCTGGATTAAGGAAACCGGCAGTGTGCGGCTGGCTTATTACGCTGCATGGACCTACTGGGTGGTGCATATTCCGTACCTGGCCCAGAAGCCGCAAGCGATTTTGATTGCGCTCAGCTGGCTTTTCAAAGGCAACGGTAACTTTGTCAACACCGTATCGTCGATGACCGTGTCGTTGATCTGTCTGGCGCTGTTCTTACTTTTCTTATGGCTGTCATCACGCGGCCTGACGACCCTGAATCGTATCGGTAGCATGGCCGGTACCGCGATGTTCTTGATGTCGATCCTGTTCATCATTTTAGCAGTCACGGCACCTTTGATGGTCAAAGGGGTTCATGTGGCCACGCCGGACATGGGCGATTTGCACACTTACTTACCGAAATTTGATTTAAATTACTTCACCACGATTTCCATGCTGGTCTTTGCGGTCGGCGGGGCGGAAAAAATTTCGCCATACGTCAACAACACCAAACATGCTTCCAAAGAATTTCCGTTGGGGATGTTGGTCCTTGCCGGCATGGTTGCGTTTTGTGCCTTGCTAGGATCTTTTGGCATGGGCATGTTGTTTGACAGTCACCATATTCCGACTGATCTCATGTCTAATGGCCCATACACGGCGTTTGCGATGCTCGGCAATTATTATCATTTGGGGAATGTTTTTGTCATTCTCTACGCCATCGCCAATGCACTTGCTTCGATTTCGGCCTTGGCTTTTTCGATTGATGCCCCGCTGAAAATCCTGCTGAGTGACGCCGATCCGCATTTTATTCCTAAAAAATTACGGCGGATCAACAAAAAAGGCACGCCGATTAACGGTTACTGGATGACCGGGATTCTGGTCAGCATTCTGATTATTGTTCCGGCGTTAGGTATCGGCAACATGAATGAATTATACAAATGGCTGCTGAACCTGAACTCGGTCGTGATGCCACTACGTTATCTCTGGGTCTTCTTAGCATATTATCTGCTTAATCGTCACCTTGAGAAGTTCCAAGCAGACTACATGTTAGTGAAAAACAAACACGCGGGCATGCTCATTGGCGGCTGGTGTTTCTTCTTCACCGCATTCGCCTGCTTACTGGGGATGCTGCCGAAAATCAGCTATCTGAGCGATCCCGGCACATGGTGGTTCCAAATGGGCCTCAATGTGATTACGCCGGTCGTGCTCTTGGCATTGGGTCTGGTTTTACCAATGTTGGCACGGCGCAACGAGTTAACTACGGAATAAACTGCGACATGAAAAAAGGATCTGCTACCGGAGAGAGTGGCAGATCCTTTTTTGACTCAAATATGATGCTCACGAATCGCGGTCAACATTTTCTTTTCAGGGTAAAAGTGAATGAGCAGCAGCAAGATGCCGTAAAGCAACAGTGGCAACCAGACATAATTCAGGTCAATCATGCCAAGGGTTGCGGCATTTTGGTTGGTGTTCGGAACATAACCGGTGAGGTCGAACAATCCGGCGGTGACGAGGCCACCGATACCCAGCCCGAGGTTGACACCAAAGTCGTTGCTTGAGGCGAAGAAGCCTTCAGCTTGGGCGCCGAGGGTGATGCCATAGCGAATGGTGTCAGCTAACATGATGGAAACCAAGCCGACGATCATGCCTTGACCGATGCTGTTGACCAGAATGCCGAAAAATAGCAGCCACAGCTGGCGCAGGTACACGCCCCCGGCAATGACTAATTGTCCGGCCAAGCCAATCAGCATTCCCAGGCGCATGGTGTGCTTGTTCCCATAATGTCCGGCAATGCTAATAATCAGCAAGACGCCGATCAATGATGAAAACGTAAAACTATTGGCCCAGGAAACCAGATTCTGATTGTGTAACGTGTATTTGAAATAGTAAACCGTCGTCTGGTTCTTGATCGCCGTCAGCAGCCAGTACGTGAAAATGACGCCTGACAGAATCAACCACGGCTTGTTGCGCACCGCGATTTTGGCAACTGCGCGAAACGGCTGATGGGCAATTTTTTTCTGGGTAAAACGCTCACGAATATGCACAAAGGTGTTGAGAATTAATAGTAATGAAATGCCGGCAAACAACGCCATGGTTAAAAGAAAGCCGTGCTGATCATTGCCGCGGCCGAAAAATGCCACTAGCGGTAAGGTGAACACGGCTACAATAATCTGAACGGAACTGCCGAAGAACTGGCGAATGACCCCGAGCAAAGTCAGCTCCTGCTGATTTTGCGTTAGCGTCGGCAGAACCGAGGTGATTGGCAGGTTAACTGCGGTGTAGAGGAACCCCAAGATGAGATACGTCGCGTAAGCCCACAGCAGTTTACCATTAGCCGACCAGTCTGGCGTGACGAAGGTAAGCACCGCAAAAATGGCATAAGGCAACGCGTACCAAAGGAAGAAGGGCCGGCTTTTACCAAAGCGCGAGTGCGTATGGTCGATCATCAAACCGACCACCGGACTTTCGAAAACATCGGCAACGCGGGCGATCAGGAACAGCAGGGCGACCGCGCCGGCACTCAATCCGTAAATGTCTGTGTAGAAATACAGTAGATAGGTTGTCATCACCTGAAAGACCAGATTATCAGCCGCGTCACTCAGGCCGTAACTGATGCGTTCAGGCCACTTTGTTTGTTGTGCAGTCGGCTTTTTTTGCATCCGCAAACCTTCTTTCGTGGATAACTGACACGAAACATGTACGACTGCATTCTTCGGATATTAGCAGTCGCTTTTAATCATGCTTTTCCCGCAACATATCACTGATCACGATTTGGTTAACCGTATTCCAAACCATGTGCCCAACAGCTTCGGACAAATGTTCTTCCGCCGGTTGATCTTTAGCAGGCGGCACGATTTTCAGCGCAGGCATCGCCCAAAGATGAGCGCCGGCCCACACGCCAAGTCCCCACATGCTGCCATAACCCAATTTAAACAACGGGACATAATGGCCGGCAACAGCATAAAGCGCACCGAGGCTTGACGAAAAGCCAAAGTGAACCAAAAGACTGACCCAAGGAATCTGATGGCCGGAATACGTGTAAGTGGCATGAGTTTCCGCCGGGGTGAGGCCATGCTGCTGCAAAAATTGTTGCGGCGGATTGGTGGCATCCCGTTCCGGTGTTCGCGGCGGTAAAATATTTTCCCAACCCAACTTGACAAGCCCTGATACTAAGCCCGCAACGGCACCAACCGCTGCCAGCTTCAAGACAGATGACTGAGTTTGTGTACGCATATAAGCGACCTCCTTAGATGAATGCGTCAAGAACTTTAACACTTCTATTTTAAAACAGCAGTACGGTTTTGGCATGCGTAGATAAAAGAATTTGTTTTTCTACGCCGGTGTGTCGTCATCGTCCTTTTCAATATATAGGATTAAGCCGTCGAATCGCGATAAGTGTCGCCTGTCGACCATCAACTAATCGAACAAAAAGAATTCGCGAATATATTAACGCGAAAGGTTGTTATTAGCCTTACATTTAGTTAGTATATAAGTACTAAAAGGGAGGATACTATGAAAAACCTCATTGCATTTAATCGATGTTGGCACGGTGTGACTGATCAGGGTATCCCCCTGATGTGTCCGGGCAAGTGACGACGCGCGACAGTTTAGTCCGCGGTCATGCGCAAAGCTTCTTTTAAGGTTGAGTCGTTACTATCATGAGATAGGAGGTGAATCTTGACAAAATCGCCACTCAAGATCGGTATTTTAAACGTCATGCATGATAAGGCCGATACCAAAACTCGGCTGCAACACGTCTTGACGCGCACTGAGATTCCGGTTGAATTGCATTTTTATTACCCCATGACCCATTACGCAGGACGTGATGTGCCAGAGGCGGTCAGTTCGATTTTAGATCCACTGGATATTCACGAAGCGGCGACAATGGATGGGTTCATCATCACGGGTTCGCCGATTGAAACCTTAGAGTTCGATCAAGTGCATTACATTGCCGAGGTACGGACGCTTTTGAAAACGTTGGGGCAACATGTACCGAATCAACTCTATCTTTGCTGGGGCGGCATGGTAGCACTGAATTATTTTTTCGGTGTCAGTAAGCTCATTCTTCCCCACAAATTGTTCGGCGTTTACCCGCAAACGATTCTGGAACCACATCCGCTCCTGCAAGGCTTAAAAGATGGATTCAAGGCACCACATGCGCGTTATGCCGAGATGGATGTCCGCGATATTCGCAATGACCCACGATTAACGATCAACGCGACCACGACAAAAGGCAAATTGTTCATGGTGACGGAACCGACCGGCACCCAAACCTTTGTCTTTTCACATATCGAGTACGATCGGTGGGGACTGGATGCGGAATATCACCGCGAAATCGCCGCGCATCCCGAGATCGACTACGCGCGTGCTAAACACTATTATCATCACAAAAACGATTATGATCATCCGAAGTTTAATTGGAAGAAAACACAGCGAACGATTTTTGACAATTGGATTCGGCATGTTGCCGAGCATCGTAACGAAGATCGTTCAATGCCGATATGATAACGCGTTCGCCAGCCCAGAAACCTGCGTGTAAGGACCTCAGGCGCAATGGCCTAAGTTCGGGCCATCACGCCTGAGCCCGCTTACACTCCGGTTTCTAACCGGGCTGGCTCACGCTCACAATATGGAGGCTTTAATATGGTCACAGCAGCAGATAATATTACAGGTTTGATTGGCAACACCCCGTTACTCAAGTTAAATCGCGTTGTACCTGAAGGCGCGGCCGATGTTTATGTAAAGCTTGAATTCTTCAATCCCGGTGGTTCCGTAAAGGATCGGATTGCGCTGGCAATGATTGAAGATGCTGAATACAAAGGCGTTTTGAAGCCAGGCGGCACGATTGTCGAACCGACTTCCGGTAACACTGGCATTGGCCTTGCTCTGGTTGCGGCAGCTAAGGGGTATCATCTGATCATCACGATGCCAGAAACCATGAGTGTCGAGCGCCGGGCGTTGATGCGCGGCTATGGGGCAGAATTGATTTTGACCCCAGGCGCAGATGGCATGCCGGGTGCAATCAAAAAGGCCGAGGCACTTAGCAAAGAAAATGGTTACTTCCTGCCGATGCAGTTCCAGAATCCCGCCAACCCAGATGTACACGAACGCACCACCGGCCAGGAAATCATCCGGTCATTTGATGGCGGGACGCCGGACGCGTTTGTTGCAGGCGTTGGGACAGGCGGCACGTTAACCGGTGTCGGCCGTGCTTTGCGGAAAATCAATCCAAACGTCCAGATTTACGCTTTGGAAGCAGCCGAGTCCCCAATGCTCAAAGAAGGCCATGGCGGCAAGCACAAAATCCAAGGCATTTCAGCCGGCTTCATTCCCGATGTCTTGGATACGAACCTCTATCAAGATATCGTCGAAGTGACAAGTGATCAGGCCATCGACATGGCGCGCCACGTCAGCCATGAAGAAGGCTTCCTGCCAGGCATTTCAGCCGGTGCCAACATTTTCGGCGCCATTGAAATTGCCAAGAAACTTGGCAAAGGCAAGAGCGTAGCAACCGTTGCCCCGGATAACGGCGAGCGGTATCTGTCGACAGATTTGTTTAAGTTTGATGATTAAGGTCAATGAATGCCGTGCCTAGCTAAACGATGCGTGGGTAGTGGCATTGTGAGTTCCCATTCTTTGACACTTAGAAGGGGTCAAAAACGTTCAATCCTTTGATGTTAAAGGAATTGGGCGTTTTTTGTTTTGGGGGGATTTATCGTAAACTTTTTGGGTTTTGGGACTAGCTTCGAAGTCAGTCATCACGCCACTGCGTTAAAAGCGCTATAATAAAACTTGTAAGTCTCCATGGTGCAATGGATAGCATAATGGTCCTCGAAACCACAGATCCGGGTTCGAATCCCGGTGGAGGCATTATTTAGCTTTCTTTAGGTTATTTTAGCTTTTTAAAAAGCTTATGTATCAGCATTTACAGCAATTTAGGTATCTTTAGAGTTCCTTTGTTTTTATTTTTCGGGGGACAAAAAGGGGACAAACACAATCATAGCTGATCCATGAATAACACGGCCTTATGTGCTTCTTGTTTTCTCTGTGAGTCTAACAAATGACCATAGACTTTCATCGTAATAGTCACGTCTGAATGACCCAACCGCTTTGAAATATAATAGATGTCGACGCCTTTGCTGATCAAGTAGCTGACGTGGCTATGACGCAACCCGTGAAAGGTGATCTGCTTATCTTCAGGGATCCCAGCTTTGTTCTGAATGACGTGCAGGGCTTTGTTACATGCGCTGTCTGTAATCACGTTGTGACGTGGATCACGCATAATCATCTGGTCTTCGTCACGATATCCAGTACGAAGATAAGATGCTGCTTGTTCCTGATGGATCTTATTAAGAAGCTCAATGACGCTGGGCGATATCTCAATGTCGCGAACTGACGAATCAGTTTTAGTTGGCTTGAATCCTGTTCCATACAAATGATCCCAAGAACGCGTAACATGAATGACGCCGAGCTTAGTATCGATGTCAGGCCAAGTTAAAGCCAACACTTCAGATATTCGCATGCCAGTCATCGAGCCAATATAAACAGCAAGCGCCCCGATATTGCGGTACGAAGCCCGTTCAATAGCAATTGCTTTAACCTTAGCGAAATCGCGGCTGTCTAGCACCTTTACTTTCCCACTAGAGCGCACGCCTGATGTCTTCGTTCCAAAGGTGAAATCAGAAAATAGAATGCGTTCATTGATTGCCGCTTTTACCATCCCACGAACATAGCTGTTCATCTTGGTAACAACATCTTTCGAACGCTCACGTGGCCGCTTTCGTGTGGTTTTATCCTTGCGATCTTTGCCAGCAGCAAAATCGTTAATAAATTTCTGCCATTCGATAGGTCGAATAGAATTAAGCTTTCGCCCATCAAATCGGCTCTTTAGGTGCTTTCTGAAAAGCTTGTAACGGTATACAGTGTTGATTGACTTGCCATTGGTTCGGTATGCTTCAGCCCATTGATCCCAATAATCAAGTAACAGAACGTCTTGTTTTGATGGATCGCCACCACGTTTGAGGTCATCTTCTACAGCTTCTGCAGCATCTTGCGCAGATGATTTCAACCGATACCCGCCGTGTGAAGCAACCAACTGTTTCCCAGCGGCATTCGTATACTTAACACGATATTCCCAATACTTTCCGCGTTTTCTAAATGTTGCCATCATTTACACCTCCTTGTGCTATAATACAAGTAGGTGCTATTGCATCTACCATACAATCACGCAACCTTTAAGGCGTCTACCCATTCTGGGGAGTAGACGCCTTTTTGTGGCCAAAATAAAAAGCCACCGCTCCGAAGAACGATGGCTAATAGGACCGCAAAGGGTCTCGCAGATACATATAATGGAGAACTAGTCTCCCAGTACCATCATCCTATATTTTATGGGAAATATTGTCAACAGTGCCACTAATGGAACCCGTACTTGGTATGTGGCACAAGCCCAACTCTCCGGCTTGCACGGGGACGCCGCTTGCGTGGGGGAAGGGACTAATCACCATAGTCGTCGGGAGCAGTTCCGGCGTCATCAATCTTCTTGGCCAAAGCCAATGGAACTGTGATTTTGCCACCCATGGTAGATTTGTAAGTGGTGGTACCCAAGCTTTCAGCATAGAAGGTGATCTTGTCATTTTCTAGAATGCGAGAGCCGTTCATAATATCTGGATCATAACCGACCATAATTACATTGTCATAATTACCATCAACTGCAACACGCAAATCAGTTTCATCGTCACCCTCAACGACTTGAATAACTTTGCCCGTTAAAGTGATGTTCTTGCCCTTGTAGTCGTTTGGAGTCCGTGCCAATTGTTCATAAGTGATCCCAGTGTTGTAGTCAGCTGCGTTGAATGTTTCTGTGCTTGATGATTCTTCATCATCAGAGTCATCGCTATCAGTGTCTTCGTAACTGTCATCATCATCTTGTGACGACTCGACCTTTGACGACTCAGCTTTCGAATACGAACTAGATGCAGCTGACCTGTTGCTTTCTCCCGAATAGGTGCCAATCCAAAAAAAGATTGCAATAAATGCTATTGCCGACAACGCGGTAATAATAAGGTTCCGTTTTAGTTTTCTCGAGTCCTTTCGTTGGACTATAGACAATGTGCCAAATATTGCAGCCAATAGGAGCGATCCCAAAAAGGCAATTAAGATAAGTAGTTTCATTATTCCTCTCCAAAAAATTCAGCTTTTAACGTCGATCAGATTTTGGACGTAAGATTGTGCTATAAAACGACTGTGTATACGACTACCTTGCCGATGATATTGATATTCTCTTCTTCAAGATCTTCATAGGTGTACATGATAGGACTAAATCTTTTGTCGGTGGAATCTGGAATAAAGGTCACAATCTGTTTTTGACGGTCGTTGTAGAAATATTTAACAGCGTAGTCCCCATCATCTGCAAAAACAACGATGTCCCCGTCCTTGAGATCTTGAATGTCGCTGTATTGTTTGACGGCTATTAAAGAGCCGTCTGGAATTGTTTGGTTCATTGATTCGCCATTAACGTGCATCATCAATATGCTACTGTCTCCGGCATATCTTCCCATAACACTATCCGGTAGTTGAATCGTTTCAACGTCATCTGAAGTTAGCGGATCGACGTTGCACAAGATTCCAGCAGATATCTCAGCGGGAATGTATGGATAAGAATGAACATGTAGTTTTTTGACTTTAAAAGGATCTACAGGAGAAACTCCTATTAGGCTTTCCGGAGTTGTGTGTAGAGCACTTGCAAATTTATCAACATAGTTTAATGGAAACTCACGCGTTCCATTGAAGTAGCGAGACACAGACGATTTTGCCATGTCAACACGGCGTGCTAGTTCACTGATTGAAATCCCTTCGCGCTTGCGAAGATCATTCAAAGTCTTGATTATTTCATCATTTGTTTTCATGTATCTCACCTCAAGAATGATTTTAACACCGTTCCCGATTGCGCACAATAGGGGCACAAAAAAACAATATCTGAATATTTTTTTGAAATAATCGTTGACACATGGGAACATGGATGATATTCTTTAGATGTTCCCAAAAGGAAACGAAAGGAGGCAATCCAATGACACTAAATTTAAAACGTCTTCGCGCTGAACGTATCGCAAAAGGAATGAGCCAAGACGAAATGGCAAAAGCTATGGGCTGGCATACCCGCTCTTCGTACGCTAAGCGTGAGAATGGTATTACAACAATCAGCGCTACCGAATTAGTAAAAATGGCCAGCATTTTGGGATATGGTACTAATCAACTAGGTCTTTTTTTTACAAGTAACGTTCCCAATAGAGAACGAAAGGGGATGACGGTATGAACCAATTACAGCATTTTGATTTTAAAGGCCGGCAAGTGCGAACTGTAGTTGTTGACAATGAGCCAATGTTTGTCGGTAAGGACATCGCAGAAGTACTCGGATATAGGAAACCGGCGAACGCAGTCAAAAAATATGTTCCAGATAAATTCAAAGGGGTCACCAAATTGATGACCCCCGGTGGCAAGCAAGACTTTGTTACCGTCTCATAGTTGAAGAAGAAGACCAGCTGAAGTACCAAATCGGTACCTCAGGTCAAGCACGTGAAATGGCCATCGTTAATGAATGAGGCCAAAAGAAAGAAGGGAACACATTGAATGAATTAATAATTATGCGCGACCGTCAGGCAGTCACCACCAGTCTTAAGGTCGCTGAATCATTTGGAAAGAACCACAGAGATGTACTAGCAGCAATTCGTGATTTGATGAGTAGCGCGGAAAATTACGCTGTACTAAAAAAGTACTTTATTGATGGTAGTTACACCGCTTCTAATGGGAAAACGAATCCAATGTACTACATGAATCGTGACGGATTCACATTGCTGGCTGTTGGATTCACTGGGAAGCGTGCGCTTCAGTTCAAGATTCAGTACATCCAAGCCTTTAACAGTATGGAAACGCAGATCAGAACGGGTTATGCAATCCCGGGAAGCTATGCCGAAGCGTTGAAGCTGGCAGCTAATCAAGCTGAAAAGATTGAGCAACAGAAGCAAACCATCGCGATTCAAGCGCCTAAAGCGTTGTTTGCAGACGCGGTAGCCACAAGTAACACGAGCATTCTCATCGGTGACTTAGCCAAGCTCATCCGCCAGAACGGTGTGGATATTGGCCAGAATAGGCTGTTCGGTTGGCTGCGGAAACACGGATACCTGATTGGCAGTGGAGACCGCCGCAACATGCCGACACAACGGGCAATGGACTTGGAGCTGTTCGACATCAAGGAACGTACATTCCAGAACCCGGACGGCAGCGTGCGGATCACCAAGACTACCAAGGTAACCGGCAAAGGCCAGCAGTATTTTATCAACAAGTTTCTGCAAAAGGGGATGACGGTATGAACGAAGAAAACAAAAAGCCCCGCACTGATATGGGAAGTACGGAGCTTGTCAAGCAAGCTAGCATATCTTGATTAATTAGAAAGGCCGTTGATAACTATGGTAATTATGAACATCATGCTCGCAGTTCTTTGCTTTGCAACAGCGATTGGAGTATTGCCTGTAATCGCTATCGCGGTTTATTCCATCGTTAAATTCCATGACTGGATGTCAATTCCGGGATTGATAGCATGCGTTTTTGGTGTACCGGCCATGATTATTGCTGGATTATACGTGCTGCATACGCTGTGAATGTTTTCTTAAACACTCCTCTAGAGGTAATAACCAAGAAGGTATGTTTCATCAGACCGGGATCGAAAAGATGGCGCATGCCTGACGCTTGAAAGCTCAAGTTTAAATCAATAGCGGAATATCCATTCATATTTATAGGAAATGTATCAAGTTCCGGTAATCCTACCCACTTATATTCGCGTTTGCCAAGTGCCATTCCGCCAGCATTTCCAATGACAAGTTTATCTTCTTTTGAAAGCTTTTTGAAGTACTTGCTGGTTTCATCAATCGGAGCAACATATCTGCTTGACCAATTTGGTGGGAATAACCCCTTGATGGTGTCTTCACTACCATCCTCCAAATAATACATTGCAATAATCGCTAAATTGCTAGACGAATGGTTGACGATAACCATATCCATTTTGACAACTTGGGCTTCTTCTAGGACTTCAAAATCAGACAGTATTAAATTAAATCTAACTCGTGAAGATAAATATCTTTTTATGTGGTCAAGAAGCAAAAATGCCACAGTAATAAGGGTAAATGCAAACGTTGCTATTTTAAAGAATTCGTTCATCTAAATCACCTTCCTTCGGTTTCATTATCCGTCAGGAGGCGATCACAGGAAAGGAGGAAACGCCATGGAACTGTTACAAATTGTCGAAAATAAGCAGATTTCAAGTAAAAAGTATTTAGCGGTCGATGAAGAAGAACTGACAAAGATGATCAAGGAGAACCAAGAGTTAAAACGCAAGCTAGCAGCACGAGGTATGTGGACGCTCACCACCGCAACAAGCTATGTCGAAGGGCATAACAACACGTGGGTAGTTAACAATATCTTGAACGTCCCACGCTTCCACAAGTTCTTGCAAGATACCGTGGTTTCATATCCACCGCCTGGCAAAAAGGGGTATCTGTTTCATCCGAAACCATGGCTCGACTTCTTAGACAAATGGTTCCCAGAGATTTCAAGGTCACTTAGAGAGAAGGGCAAATAATGATTGGCTATTTACTAATTGCTGGTGGCTTCGGCGTGATCGTTGGTCACTGCTTAGGCCACAGCGGAAATTGGAGGCAGTGGATTGAATGAAGCGGAACGAACCATTGGTGATTTGCTGAACGAACACAACAAATTGACGTTAGACATTATGCGCGGCAACCACACACCAATTGCAAAGATGTTGCTTGCTGAGAACGAGAAGCTACGTGCACGACTAGCAAAACTAAGGGGATGACGTGATGACTAATGAAGTATACGAGCACATTTTAGCCGAAGCTAACCGTCAGATTGCCAAATATCACAAGATTGCTACCGACTATGGGCCGAACAACACAGACCCTCATCAAACGTACGCCATGGGTCAAGAAGATGGTGCACACGCAATCTTATTCATCATCAACCAAGCTATGAAAAAAGCCGCTGGTATGCACACCAACGACTGATGAAAGGAAAGATCTTATGTCAACATTATACGACTTACAAGGAAAATATGCGAGTTTATTAGAACTAGCTGAAGACGGGACAACTGATCCCGAAGTATTGGCCGACACCATGGATTCAATCGTGGATGCAATTAATGACAAAGCCGAAGGATATGCACGGGTTATTCGCCAAATCAAGGCCGATATTGAAGCTAACAAAAAAGAACGTGACCGTTTCGAAGCACGGATTAAAGCTTATCAATCTAACCTCGGTACTATTTCACAGCGGTTGGTTGAAGCAATGAACGAAACTAATCAACGCAAAATCAAGACACCGCTGTTCACTATCAGTGTTGCTAAGAATGGCGGAAAACAGCCAATTTCCATCGATCAAGACAATTTGCAGGCTGATGTTTTCAAAATCAAGCGCGAGCCAGACATGGACAAGATTCGAGAACGACTAGAATCCGGAGAAAAAGTGCTCGGTGCTGAGCTTAAGCCACGTGGTGAGCATTTATTGATTAAGTAGGAGGGTAAATCATGCGTACATCAGAGAATATAAACGAGATTGCGAAGGCAATCAACGCATTCAGGCAAGTTGTCAAGCAACCGGCAAAAGATGGTGACAACCCGTTTCTAAAGTCTCGTTACGTTCAGCTTGAGGGTGTTGTGGATGCAATCGACAGCGCACTACCTGATACGGGACTGGCATATACACAAGATGTGGTTAGCGAAGGAAACCAGGTGAGCGTGACAACTTTGATTTTCCACTCTAGCGGCCAATTTATTGAGCTGGGGCCGCTGTCCGTTCCTGTTGCTAAGAACGATGCTCAAGCGTTCGGATCTGCTGAGACATATGCACGTCGATACTCACTATCGGCAGCATTCGGCATCACATCAGACCTTGATGATGACGGTACTGTGGCCGGAGTTAATCCGCCAAAGGCTCAACCTAAGCGGACTAATAAGCAAAATGGTGGCCTCGATCACGCTACAGTCAAGGCAGTTAAAGAACTCATTATGCAACAGTTTAACAAAATGCCGGAGGTCAACAAAAACGGTGATCCCAAGCCGAAGACGGTGAATGAACTGGCAGAAATATGGATTGGGTTAGCCAATGCGAAGTTTGGAAGCAAGGCGACAAGCATTGAAACACTGACACCAAATGCGGCCGCTGGAATCAAGAGCTTACTTGAGAAAGAAGTAAAGAAGCTGGCAGGTGTCGCTAATGAAAATCAACGGCAGGCTTGACAAGCTGTCGGGCAACAAAATTACTATCACCGCAGACGCCCATGTTAGCCTGTATACGCTGTCCAAGCTTGCCGCTGGTAAATCACCCTCGGTTGAGTTAGAAGTCGAGGACGGGCGCCATATAAGCCCAGATCAGCGCAAAAAGATATTTGCATTGATGCGCGACATCTCCGACTGGAACGGTGACACGGTGGACATGATCGAATGCCTCATGAAATCGTATACGCGCGAAATATTCGCAATTGAGCCGTATTCACTGAGTGATTGCTCGATGACGACTGCTAACAACATGATATATACGATTTTAGAGTTCTGTTTCCGCAATGACGTGCCGTTCAAGACAAGAACATGGGACATGATCCCAAATGACTATGCGCGCCAATGGTTCTGCCTCCGTTTCCGCAAGTGTGTTATCTGCGGTAAGCCCGCTGACTTGGCACATTACGAGGCGGTTGGCATGGGGCGCAACAGAAATAAGATAGACGAAACAAAGTTCAGGTACATGAGCCTATGCCGCATTCATCATGTCGAGCAGCACACGATCGGCCTCACGTCGTTCATCCAAAAATATCACATTAAGCCAATCAAGCTGACAGCTGACGAACTTAAACGAATTCAACCACATTACAAAACACGTACCGAGTAAAAAGGAGACTAAAAATGCTTAATTCAGTTGCTTTAACAGGCAGATTAACTAAAGACGTTGACCTTCGCTACACACAAAGCGGAACGGCAGTCGGTTCATTCACAATCGCTGTTGACCGTCAATTCCGCAGTGCGAACGGTAACCGGGATACTGACTTCATCAATTGTGCCATCTGGCGTAAGTCTGCTGAGAATTTTGCCAACTTTACGCACAAGGGTTCACTCGTTGGCATCGAAGGTCATATCCAAACACGTACGTACGATAACGCGCAAGGCCAGAAAGTATTCGTGACTGAGGTCATTGTTGAGAATTTTGCTTTGCTTGAGCCACGGCAGATGTCTCAGGACAGCCAACAGCGATCGGATAATAACCCAGCGGCCGCAAGCCAAGGCAACGGTTTTGCTAACAATGGCCAGCCAGTCGATGTCAGCGATGATGATCTTCCATTCTAAGAAGGCGGTGATGATCATGAATGAAAGCCCTAGTTACTATGCCATCATTCCAGCAGGTGTGCGCTATGACAAACAGCTACCACAAGGAGCCAAGCTTCTGTACAGCGAGATCACGGCACTCAGCAATAAGAACGGTTACTGCTGGGCATCAAATGACTATTTTGCAAAACTCTATTCGGTTAGCAATCGGACCATCAGAAGTTGGCTAAAGTGTCTAGAGGACAATTTATATATCAGCAGAGTTGTTAAGTACAAAAACGGCAGCAACGAGATCGAACAGAGATTTATTAGTTTAGCTCCTCGATCAGAAGTCTTGCCTACGTGGGGAAAAAATCTTCCTCACCCTAGGGAAGAAAACTGCCCAGATAATAATACAAGTATTAATAAAAACATACGTGCATCCAGCACGTTAGAGAGTGATTTTGAAAAGCTCTGGAAACTATATCCAAAGAAGATCGGCAAGAAGCCAGCATTAGCTGCTTACAAACGGGTAATGAGTAGAAAGAAGAACCCTGCTACCAACAGACAAATTCAGGATGGCATTGTGGCTTATCGACAGCTAATCAATAGCAAAGGCACAGAAAAGCAATTCATAAAAGATGGCAGCACGTTCTTTAACCAAGAATCTTGGAATGATTACTTGGAGGTTATCAAAGAAGAGCAAGAGGAACAACAAGCCCGTAAGCCGAAGTTTGACCCGCAAAAAACAGCCATCGCTATGTACCTTGATTACAACAGCCTAGATCGCGTGCTTGAGGAAATCAAAGCGCAGGGTATTCCGATCAATCCAGAAGATGCTAAACGTTACATTGCTGAATACGATGAACGGAGGCAACAAGCTTGACAAAAAAACTTTATGACCCTAGCAATCCTGAACCACATGTCATGTATGGACTATATACGAAGCCGGAACTCATCAAGTCTGAATGGATTGATCCTAAATGGTTTAACAGCCAGCAATACGCTGCAGTAGTTGCCTACATGAACAAGTTGCCAGGTGACGTAGATACGCTGGAATTGCAGGATGGTTTTGCAACAGCTCATCCAGGCGTGATGTCAGCAGCAGATTGGCAGTACATCTTGACCAGTGATTTTGGCACCTCACGTTTTGACTGGTGGGTAGGCAAGCTGAAGCGGGACTATTTCCGTAGTCAGCTCATTAAAGCAGCACAAGCGTACTCGGAAGAACCAAGCGAGGACAATCTTACTGCAATGATGGAGGCTTCACAGAATGCGACTGCAGCAAGCCAGACAGTCACTGAAAGTAGCATTGCAGATTTGGCAGCGGCCATGGAGGACAAAATGTTACACGGTGCTACTGACAATGGGATTAAAACGTACTTCACTCTTAACAATATTCTTGGTGGCGGTTTGATGCCGGGACGTTTGTTGACGATTGGTGCGCGCCCTGGTGTCGGTAAATCAGCATTCGCGATCAATCTCATCATTGAGGCTTTGAAACAGCAACCGGAATTGACAGTTGATATGTTTTCACTTGAAATGTCAAATGCAGAAAACTATAACCGCTTGTTGGCCTGCAAGACTGGCATCAGTGCTGGTAAATTCATCAACCCGCAGAAAAGTCTAAGCGATGCTGAGAAGGTTGAGGTTGAAAAGGCGGGAAACGTCCTTAAAGACTATCACTTGCAGCTTTACGACAAGCAGGTGGAATTACCGCAGATCGTCAAAACAATGCGGCAGCGAGCCGCTGATGCAGATAAAGGATACCTTGCGATTGTTGATTATCTTGGGCTGATTGGTGTTCGTAGCCAATCCGATCGCCGTCTGCAAATCGAAGAGATCACCCGTCAATTCAAAGTGCTGACCAACGAGCTTGGTATCCCGATTGTTTTGCTTAGTCAATTATCGCGAGGTATTGAGAATCGTCAGGACAAGCAACCGGTACTATCGGATTTACGAGAGTCGGGGTCAATTGAACAAGATAGCAATGCGGTTGGATTCCTTTGGAACAGTGATCGGCAGAACGAAAAATCAGATATACGTACTGTGACTTTAACAATTGCAAAAAATCGTGAAGGAGCACTTGGTAGCATTGATTTTCGTTTTTTCGCACCAAAGTTGCAGTTCAAGGTGGCGTATTGAAATGGCTTATCCAACTATGACACTTAAAGAGTTCAATGAGTACATGCAGGAGGGGCATTATCAATACTCGCTGTTCGTTATTCTGCAGCTTGATGAAGCCATGGAATATCTAAAAAAGGCGCAACAAGCCGATGCTGGTATGAAGAAGTTTTGGTACAAATGGGCGTACGTGACATTGGTCAACGCGTTAGAGACGGCTGAGTCAGAATATTATGGGGAAACTAGTGCATATTTACCAACAAAAGAAACTGATCCAGTAACGCGAGCTTATTGCCAAAACACATACGATATTTGGCGAGGATATCTGAAGAAGCTAAATGTGAACTTACCGGAGCAAAAGTTTTAAGGAGGAAAAAGCATGATTGAGCACAAGGACGTGAAGCCAGCGTGATAAAGCTAACGATACCTGGTAACCCAGTCCCACAAGGCCGGCCGAGGTTCACGCGAATAGGTCGTGCCTACGATCCGACTAAATCAAGAAACTACAAGCAGTACGTTAAGAATGTGGCTTCAGAGCTAAATATTGAGCCTCTAAGCGGCCCAATAAGGGTAGCAATGGAAATATACCGTCCGCTACAAAAGTCTGGCAGTAAGGCATTAATAAGGCAGAAAAAAGAAGGCAAAGTTAGGCCAACAGTTAAGCCGGATGTAGACAACTACTACAAGTCTGTATCAGATGCGCTTACCGGCATTTTATGGGAAGACGACAACCAAATAGTCGAAATCCATGTTGGAAAATGGTACAGCGATCAACCGCGTGTTGAGATTGAAGCAGAAGAAATTGATTGAGGAGAAAAAATGACGACCAAATTCACAGCAGATGTCGTTCACAAACTGTTAGGTGTTCGTGAGGCACAGCAGGCGCCAGCAGCATTGATGGGCATTGTCATGGATCAGCAAAAGCGTAACGAGCTTTTTAAGAAATTCCTAGATGTCAGCACAGACGTATCACATGACTGGTTCTCAGAATATTTCATGAGTGTTCAAGCTGATCGCAAAGACAAGAAACAAGATTTCACCCCTGAAAGCATTAGCAAGCTCGTGAACATGCTCGTTGGATCGAATGACAGTAGCGAGTATTACGAGGTCGCGGCTGGGACTGGCTCAATGATGATTCAACGATGGCAACAAGACCGTTTGAAGCACAAGCCGTGGGACTATCGGCCAAGCATGTATTTTTACCATCTGGAAGAGCTTGGCGATAGTACGTTGCCGTTTTTGATATTCAATTGTGCCATTCGCGGCATGAACGCAACAATTGTTCATGGTGACAGTCTGACACGTGCTGCTAGACAAGTATATTTCATTCAAAACGATGAAGACGACTATTTGCATTTCAGCACAGTGAATGTGATGCCGCACAGCACAGACGTTGAACAAGAATTTGATATTCGACAATGGCTAGAGCCTGAACAAAATCACATTGAATCAACAGAGATACCCGCAAGATACAACGAAGCCATTCAGAAATTAGCAGCGGGAAAGGAGGACAAAATTGAAGAGAAATGAACAGTTATTGGCGGCACTAGGCATAGAGAACACAAGATTAAGTTTTTGCAGCCAGAAGAATTAGAAAAACTTCTCCAAGATCTCAATTTGGGAAAAGAGCTAGATTACGATTACATGATTTTACTGCTTGCCAAGACGGGACTGAGATTTGCAGAAGCTCTCGGGCTAACACCGGCAGACTTCGATTTGGACTCTTTGACACTAAGGATTAACAAAACTTGGGATTACAAAAGCGCTACAGGTAAGTTTGCCCCTACAAAAAATAAATCATCTGTGCGAACGATTGCGCTTGACTACAAAACTGCAGCGAAGTTTGCAATGCTGATCCAAAATTTGCCGAAAGATAAGCCGATATTTGTACCGAACGGGAAGCGTATATACAACGAGACCATTAATGACATCTTGAAACGTCATTGTGAGAATGCTGGCGTTCCCGTTATATCGGCGCATGGATTGCGGCATACACATGCATCGTTGCTGATTGGCAAAGGCATCAACTTACAGGCCGTCGCAAAACGGTTAGGCCATTCTAGCTCGCTGACAACCCAGAAGGTATATATCCATTTGTTGAAAGATACAGAGACTTCGGAAGATGCAAAGATCGGACAATTAATGGCCGCTTTGTGAGGTAATGATATGAAACAAGACAGAGTAAACAAAAATTGGACGCCTGAAGAACTTGATCGCTTTAAAGATGAAGTGATTATGGCAGCTGATACAAATGCCATCCTCAACTATGAAGAACTCGCCGACATGTTTGGGAGAACCGTGCTGGGCGTTAAACACGCTGCAAATAAGCTCAGATCTCGTGGCGAATTGCCGAAGTTTTGCAAAGAAAACCAGATAGAAAAGTATGGAAGCTTCTATAGCAAAAGAGAAAAGCAAATGATCATGAAACTTCGATCAACACATACTCACGAAGAAATAGCTCAAATGATGGGCAGAACCAAATACGGCATTGAATCTATTTGCCGAAAGCAGGGCCCTATGCTGGTAAAAAAATGGAATGAATCAGACTTATTACTCCTTATCAACAATATCGAATTTGACAGTTTTGGCGTGACAGCAAATTACGACAAATTGACGAAAATATTAAATCGAAACGTTGGCACCATTCAAGCTAAGATTCGTAGATTGCGTCTCAAAGGAGTTCTACCACCGGCGAAAAGATCCGGTATGCCAGAGCAGAAACGTGCTATATACAGACAACGCTGAATGAATGTAACGGAGGCCGACCAATGAAAACCGAAGTAGACGATGTTTACATCAGCCAAGCGACCGGTGAACCGGTTTATGTGGATATTAAAGGAATTATGTACAAGCTTACGAAAGTAGAGGACGAAAAATGAGCGAATTAAAACTGTATGCGGTAAAGAATGACGAAGGCAAATACTGGGACTTTTCAGACAATGATATTTTCTGGAGCTTAGCTGCAACACGGTGCCCTACTACTAGCGGAAGAAACTTAGCCACGTTTACTGCAAATGAGCATGGTGGTCACGTTGTCACGCTCGTTGAGGAACCTGAAAAAGTAGTGCTAAGCGAGAAACAGGCCAAAATCGTTGAAGGTGCAAACAAGTCTCAATTTCCAGCATCCTATATTTCTGACCATACTGGTAGTTCCTATTGTTTGGAGAAGCTACTGATGGACGCTTATGCCAATGGCTACACCGTGGCAAAGGAGAAGGAATACAACGTCAAGGTGCCACATACGTCTTTTTATTACTGGAAAAAGTTAGATGGTGGACTCAGCGTTAATGATTTTGTTGCCAATGATAAATATGATGCCATGAAGTTCACCGAAGCAGAGATCGAGCATTACGGCTTGCAAGACTGCGAGAAAATCTGGTGTGATAGCGATGACTGAGGAATGGAGACCAGTAGTTGGATTTGAAGGCTGGTATGAGGTGTCGAGCAAAGGACGAGTTAGATCTATGCCACGAACAATCATTCAGAAATCAGCAGCCGGATCAATTTGTGCCGAGAGACGTGCGGGCAAAATGATGAAGCAACATGAGAACAACTGCGGATATTTGTATGTTGCTTTGTCTAAGCAAGGCAAGCGCAAAGCATACCGGGTGAACCGATTAGTTGCAGCGGCATTTTTTGGACCGTCTGATTTATGGGTCAACCACAAAGATATGAACCGAAAAAACAATCACGTTGAAAATTTGGAATATTGCACGCCGCTATACAACAGACACTACGGAGATGGAATTGAACGTACAGCTGCTAAATTGCAAAAGCCGTTTTATGGGATAAGCCCAAGTGGAATTAAGGTCACTTTCAATTCTATGAGGCACGCTGCATCAGTAATTGGAACATCAACCGGGTTTATCAGTGACGCTTTGCATCACGCGAGACAGCACAAGACGTGTAAAGGATGGAAATTATTGGAGGTACGCGATGAGTAGTCAGATGAAGGAGGACCGATTCTGGTACCTTGCAATGGCGCTTGGATTGTTACGCGAGCTAGATGCGCAGATTGAGGAAGAACCATTGAGTCAGTGGGAGGTGACTGACGATGAGCAATGAGACGAAGCGGGACGTTTTCGATGAAGTTCTGGACGAATGGCAAATTGATGAAACTATGCCAGATGCCAATTGGAAATATCCAGATTTTAAGCTTGTCAGAATCAAAGAAGAAAGATTCAAAGACCGTTATGATGCAGCCTTGCCAGATGATCTGCCGGTGATTCCCAAGGAAATCGGAGAGTACATCGAACGGCAGAAACAGGGATCAACATTAAGATCAGCGATTATTGATGCCACAGATTTTCACGCGGTCGATGATGAGGAGGCTGATTGGATATTCTACCATTCTGACACTTTTGCCCTTGCATGGCTGCTAGGTGTCTGGCGCGTTGAGGAAACCGGGGAAATCGTGAAACTGGAGGCGGAGAAATGAAACGAGAGATTAAGTTCAGAGCGTATAGCAGTCACAACCACAAAATGTATCCAGTCAGTAATATTGAATGGGATATTGATGGCCGTATTTGGGTAACTGCTGATGATGGCAAAAATGGCATTGAACTAATTGACGAAGAAGCCCATTTGATGCAGTTTACCGGCCTTAAAGACAAGAACGGGCGAGAAATCTATGAAGGCGATATCTTAGATATTGGCCTTCGAAATCAAGACGGTAAACCTGTGGTAGCACCGGTTAGTTATGAAACATATGCTGCTGGATATGTGCTTGACAATGGAGGAAATGGTATTTGGCAAAGGCTAACCAAAGACTGCGAGGTCATCGGCAACATCTTTGAAAACCAAGAGCTATTGGAGGGAAAGCAATGATTGAAAAAGTGGAAAAGGGGTCGAATTCGACCCCCTTTACGGAGAACCAGAAAAACTGTCCATATTGTCATGAGCCACATAAGCTCATTGAATCAGAACTTGGCAACTTCCTTCGAATCGGTATGACTGGTGGAAATGAATGGGATAGAATCGAGCCTGAAAAAATAAACGGTGCAGCAATACACACATGCGAAGCTGTTGGCTTTGATAATGCTGAGGTCGATGATCCAATCGTGATTAATTATTGTCCGATGTGCGGACGCAGGCTGGAGGGAAAGCAATGATTGCCGTTATATTGATCATCGCAGGTGCTGCAATATGGGCGTGGGCTAACTGGAAAAGAGGAAAATGATCGCAAACAAAAAGCGCGCCTGATTAGGGACGCGCCGGAGGCCAGTGTGTAAATTGAACCTAGGGTAATAATCATTTTGGAGTGGGCCTCCGAAGACAGTATAACAAAAAACCGCCGGATTAGCGACGGGTGGAAGACAGGGACTTTTATGCAATACATGCCTTTTGAATAATGGAACTTAAGCCACCATCTTCACATACAGTATAACAAAAGCGCACCACGAAGGCACGCTTATCCCCCAAACTTTTACAAATTTAATTATACCATAAGGAGTGGACGCAGTGGTGCGAGTAACGAGATATTTTAGCCCAATTGATCATGACAAAACAATTGAAAACGCCAAAGAGGTCTTGGAGAACTACTGGCATCACAAGCGGCTCGCTCAACGCACCAAAATAGCGCTCAGAAGCCCCGTGATGGACGGCATGCCCAAGTCACCTAGCTATGGAAATAAAGCCGAGGACAAGCTCGTATCGCACGCTGACGAGCTGTACTATATAGCGTGCTGTGAAGGTGCCATTGAATCTCTAGAGAATGAAAACTACCGGATCATTTTAGTTGAGAGCTATCTGACTCCAAAGACGACACGTAAATCCAGCCTTCAGTTAGCCGACCACTTGCATGTTGACCGAACGACCCTTTGGCGACAAACACAAGAAGCTCTCTATGCTTTTGCTGAAATATGTCCGCTAGTGAAACTAGTTGCAACATCCGTGCAACAATGATGCAACAAAAAACACGCTTTTCCGCCTTATGATGGTATTGTGCCAAAGGTGAGAAACCTGAGACACCGCGTTTTTCCTCTGAGCCTCAGTGATGATAAAGCTGTGGCAAGGCGTGGCAATGAGGACTGGCCGAGATAGTCAGGCGGGTTCGATTCCCGCATGCCACATTGTCCAGTTTAGCGACCGGACACAGCTTGCGATGACCCCATCTGACACTGGGAGAGCGAGCAGCAGACATATGAAGCACTAGATATCACCTCAATGTAGTATTCCAGTTCGTGCTGGGGTACTATTTTTTTGAGGTGATATCTGTGAAAAAGTATATAAGGGAATTGATTACATTTTCATTAATCTGCATGATCAGTGGAGCAATAGGCAAAATTAGCCCATTAGGCAAATCGGTATGGGGATTTATGTTTGAGAATATGATTTGGTTTCCAGTGGAGGTTGTGATTACTGTGTTAATACTAGATAAAATAATTGCTGAACGGGATGAGGCTCGCGATCGGCAACGCTTTGCTAAGATAACGCGAGAAACTAACCCAAGGCTGATTGCTACTTTAAAAATGAATTTGACAGCCTTGGTTGTTGATAATAGCGTGTATGATCCAACAAGAAATGACGATGAAATATTTCAAAACATTTTAACTAATCCCAGCAAATACCTGACAGATGCCTTCTTTAATACGATGCGGACATTCCATTTTGTTAATGCGGCTGATCAACATTACAACTTCCAAGGAATTTCATACCATTACTGCTCAATAATGGAAAAGGCGCTGAGAGAGTATCAAGAGCGCTATATTGCTGTTATGAATGATGATGTTCTTGAAATAACTGTCAAGCTACAAAATGTTTTACGTAGTGCTGGATTCCTTGACTTCCCTGCGCCCAATATGTGGATAGTGAAATCTAATTGGAAAGTAGCAGATGGCACTATGGCTGATACCATTCATGAATTGTTTGAGCTGACCGAAACTTTAAGTAAGACGTTCGAAAAGATATCTATTCAGAATTAAACCAATGTATTGAGCACTCCGCCAACCGGTGAGGTGCTATTTTTGTGCAACAAAAAAACCTCCAGCTACCCAAGCTGAAGGCACACATGAGGAAGTAAGTGTGATTGCAAGGTGACCTGCCTTGCAAGATCAGTATAGCAGGTGAGTTTATCAAATGCGTAAAGCTCTTGTACCGGATTTGTACAGGTTTAAAAAGGAAATAAAAAAGCCGGCAGTTTGCCGGCCAGTTAATTAGTCTTTCTTATCTGTGCTGAGCTTGTTTTTCACATCATCTAATGTATCTTTAACAGCATCTTTGGCATCATCAAGCTTTTCCTTGGCCTTGCCAAGTATTCCTTCTGCTTTGCCCTGTGTTTCACGAGCCTTATCACCCGTTACTTTGCCTTCAACTTCTTTAGCTTTACCGGAGATCTTGTCCTTGGTGCTGTCGACTTTACCATCTAAACTCATAGATATTACCTCCTTTTAACATCAATTATCATATAAGCTTATCTAAAGTGCAACAAAAAAGGCCCTCTGAGCGATTAACTGAGGGCCAGCAATTATGGGAGTGAGCAATGACAATTGACTTGGAGGAGAAAGGCCACTGCTCACGGTTACATAATAGCACATTCCTTATAGAAGATACTAAAATAGCCCTCGGTTGGGGGCCGAGAGCCTAAAGATAGGGTATTACAGAGGAGTGAAAATGAGTATCTGTTGGGAACAATTTAATTCTAACTCATTGAAATTTTTTAAGCAACAAAAAAGCTCTCGGGGCCGAATCCGAGGGCTTAAGAACTCGGGAAGTTCTTCATGAGAATGTGAGCAGCGTCATCAAACTGCTCACGGTCATTATATTTTCGGAGGCGAGTAGATGCAGTGGACAGATGAACAGATCGGTGACATTAAGAAGCTCGCCTCTGAAGGCTTTACCAGACGAGAGACAGCCGACAAGCTAGGGATTAGCTATGATGCGCTTCAAGGCAAAGCAAGACGGCTTGGGATCGAGTTTCAAAAGCCAGTCAAGAATGAATACGATTCAGATGGAACGCAGTCCAGTGAAACAATTCTAAAGGTTGTCAGGGGTCACAAAATGACGCCTAGAGAGGTTTTGGAAGCTCATGGGTACGATTACACCAAGTGGGAGCTTGTACGTGCCACAAGCAACTTCTGGAAGCAGACGCCTGAAGCAACGTTGTATCAAAGCAAGATACAAATCAGGCCGTTAGTTGAAGCAGAACAATACGAATCATTGATGAATGACATCATCACACACAAGGAGCCATACCAAGCTAAGGCTCCTATTTTTGTGGAATCAGATCGCTATCTAGTCATTCCTGCGTTTGATACACATTTCAACGGTCACACGTTTGATGTCTATGCTGAATCTCTGAAGCGTCAGCTAGAAATCATTGAACGTGGTCACTACGCCAAAATATTGCTCATTCTGGGCGGTGATCTGGCTCACGTTGACAATATCAACTCGACCACAGCTAAGGGTACACAGCTCGAAACAACCGACTTAGGCGAAACCGTGAACGAAATGGAGCAATACTTCGAGACGTTGATTGAAGCAATTATCAAGAACGCCAATGAGTGTGAGGTCATGTATTGTGCCGGTAACCACGACCCGTCAGTCGGATATATGTTCGCACGGTTATTGAAACGCGCCTACAGCAACCAGCCGAATATCACTTGGGATATCGATTTGAATCATTACAAAGCGGCCATGCTGGGAAGAAATTTCATTGGCGCGACCCACGGAGACAAGGGCAAGAACAACTACCTTGCGAAATTTTTAGACGCATACGGTTTCATGCTGGGAACGGCACAGAACCGCGAGCTGTTTACTGGCCACATGCATAGCGAAATGTCTCGCGACCTTGGAGGTTTCATTCAGCGGCAAGTGTCGACTAGGAAACCGACGGATAAGTGGACAGATGATCTCGGCGTGGTTGCTCACAAAACGTTTGAGCTGGTCGAATACAGCGATCATGATACGAGGGCGATCTACTATGTCTAATGGAATGAAACGTGTTAGCTACGGTTATGTTTCGCAAACCGAGCAAGCAATCATTGAAGAATTATCGAGAGAAGAGAAACACATGCAAGCAATTATCTACACGAAGCCGCACTGCCAAAAGTGCCGGCGAACAGTATTCAGGCTGTCACGTGTCATGCCAGTACAAACCATCACAGCAGACGCGGACGACTACGAGCGGTTCCGCAAACTAGGCTATCGATCAATGCCAGTAGTAACAATTTACAAGGCAGACGGCACACATGATGAATGGTGCGACTTGCGGGTTGACAAGATCAAACAATACACGGAGGGATAGACATGCTATTCGATAATGCTAAAGGCCAAAGCAGGAAATTGTCTCACCGTCAGTTGCCTCCACCAGCACCAGTGCTACCAAAAATGGAAGGATCCCTGCCAACTCGTGCCAATGCAACTAAGAAATACAAACACAGTCTGATTGCCGAAGTTAACGAAGCCATTAATCAAGGAATTAATACTACATCCCCAATCTCAGTTGGCGTTTCCAAGTATAATCCAGCAGTCGTTAATGAAGTAATCAGCTTACTAACGACTGCTGGATGGGATGTTACTGGCATAAACATTGACGGTTCCTATTCGACAATCATATTGTCTTAATCGAGAGACGATTTAGCATGTGCAATTTTTTATTACTGCTCACACTAATATTCGTGCTGGCAAAACTGTTCGGCTTGATCGCATGGCAATCGTCATCGGATTACATGAGAAGGGTAGACATGACTAACACATCGTATACGGGAGATGCCCATGCCAAGTAAGAAGCTCGCCTTTATAAATGGCAGACCACAGTTGGTTGATGCCAATGCTCGTGTTAGATCGGAGGCGGATAGGCAGTACAACCGTGTGCGGAATGAGCAGCAGTCGGACTACCTTAGGTTCTATCACAGTAATGAATGGAAGCAATTGCGCGAGCAGATATTGATTAGAGACAACAGTTTATGCCAACGCTGTGGACTGGAAGCCTCATTAGTTGATCATATTGTTCCAAGCGAAGATGACTGGGAAGACCGCACGAACGCGGATAATCTTCAGGCTTTATGCAAGGATTGCCACTATTGGAAGACGAGACGTGAGACAACCAAGCGTAAGAAGGGACAACATCGATCCATGAAGATTACAGTAATCGTTGGCTATCCAGCAAGTGGCAAGTCAACATACGTCAAGCGGCATCAAGGACAGCATGACCTCGTCTATGATTACGACCATCTCATGACGGCGTTAACAGGCTTGCCATTACATCATGGCAATATAGATGCCAATGATTATGTGCAGCTAATCTATGAGCTGATACTGCGGAAGCTTAAAGCAGAGCAGACCTTTGACCATGTATGGTTAGTCATGACATATCCAGATGAGAAGCTAGACACATTGCTTGCTAGTCGAGATGTCGAACACATACTCATCGATACTGACCGAGACACATGCATGCAGAGACTGTCTAAGCAAGGTCGAGATGTGAGTCAACTCATCAAAGCGATGAACAAACTTGACGAAATGAAATCAGAAAACAAATTTGCAAAATTCAAAAAAGTAAAAAATCAAAATTAAAAAATTGAATTTTTGAAAGAAATTTGTCGGGAAAACAAACGGGCTGAAATCCTCCATACCCCCCTTCACTTTTATCGGGGGTTACATTTTTTGAAACGGAAGAACGGTCGGCCTCTTTTTTGCGCCCCAAATTGTAACGATTTCTAAGGCGTCAGGGGTAAATGAAGCCCATTTTATATAGATATAAGGAGGTGAAGTGGGGAATGGCTGGAAAATATAAAGTGTTGGCAATGTCTAAAGGTGATTTGACCAAGGAACGGCAAGAAGCCAAATTACACGCGGAATTGATGGCAAAAGACGGAATTCCAAAACTTCAAGTAACGCCTCCAAATCATCTTGATCCAATCGCCAAGCAAGAATATAAACGAATCATTGAATCGCTGGGTACCTTACCACTTAGAAATCTCGATCGCGCCGAGTTGGAAAACTATTGTACATGGTATTCGGTTTACAAAAACACATCGGTCAACATGAAATTGGCTTTAAAGAATGGAGATCAAGATGAATATTATGCGTACATTAGCACCTTGAATAAAGCCACAGCAAATATTAAAAGTCTAGCCAGTGATCTTGGTCTTAATGTCAATAGCCGGATGCAGATGAGCATGCCTAAGACCGAAGCACAGAAGAACGATTCAATCATTGATACTTTTGGCTGACCGTGATGGAGGTGATGCTGGTTGTCAAAATTTAAGGATCCAATGCCTAATTTCATAAAACGTGTGCTGGACGGTCGTCTTATTACCTCTAAGGCAGTTAATTTTGCGGTGAAACGGCATCAAGAAGACTTGAAACGAACAGATTGGCGATGGCGATATGATCCAAATCTAGCGGGAAAAGCTGTTAAATTTATGGAGATTCTGCCAGAACCAAAAAGTGGGAAACCACAACCATTAGCACCGTTTCAAAAATTCATTATTGGCAGTATATATGGCTGGGTTGATAAAGATGATTCAAATATAAGGCGATTTACCGATGTGTTCATTTCGATGGCACGAAAAAACGGTAAGTCGCTTTTGATTTCTGGCGTCATTCTGTATGAGTTTCTGTTCGGAAAGAATCCAGCCAACAAACGGCAATTATATACCGCTGCTAATGATCGCAAGCAGGCTGGAATTGTGTTCGGAATGGTCAAAGACAGACTACGTGCACTCATGCGGAAAGACCCTGGTATCAAACGAATGGTTAAGATTACGCGAGATGAACTTGTCAATTTAGACGACGGATCAACAATTCGCTCATTCTCTCGTGATACAGGACTTGTCGATGGCTATGAACCACACGTGGCTGTGGTTGACGAATATGCCAATGCTAAAACAACAGACATGATTGAAACCCTTGCCTCAGGGCAGGTGTTACTGCCAAGTTATTTGACGTTCATCATTTCAACGGCTGGATTCGACATGAATGTGCCGATGTTTAAACAAAATTATCCATATGCCAAAAAGGTGTTGTCAGGCGAAGTAACGGCAGAACGCTATTTTGCATTCATTGCTGAACAAGACAACGTGCAAGAGGTTGATGACCCAAATTCTTGGATCAAATCGAATCCGCTACTTGACGTTGACATTGTGCATAATCAGATCACCGACTATTTGACCACAAAGCTATCTCAAGCTCGTGCTGATGGCAGTTTAAATGCAAAACTGGTCAAGAATTTCAACATTTGGCGGCAAGCGACTGAAGATAGTTATTTAGACTTCGATGCTTGGAAGGATGCTGAATTGAGTGAAAAGCCTGATATTCGCGGCAAAAGAGCTTGGATTGGTATTGATGTTGGTCGTACAAGCGACCTTTTTGCCATTACTTGGTTAATCCCGCAAGAAGGCTGGTGGTGGCTCGATGGTTATGCATTTGTCGCTTCTAAAGGCGGAATTGATAACAAAATCAAGACAGATCGGATTGACTACTTGGCTGCTGAACAACACGGCGAAGGAGAAATCAGCAGCTTAGAGTCAGGTATCATCGACAACGATCGGGTATATGAATGGCTCGAAGACTTCATTGAACGTAATGACTTAGATGTTCAAGGCATCATGTACGACCCTTATCAATTTGGACCAATTCTAACGGCAATTGAGAAGAATCATCCTGAGTGGCCGATGGTACAGGTACGACAAGGGACGATGACACTGTCAATGCCAACTAAGCAGTTCCGCGATGACGTTATAGGCGGTCGCATAAAGCACTCAGATAATCGCATTATGCAGGCCGCCGCAATGAACGCGGTTCTAATGTCTGACAATAACGGCGTCCGTATTAATAAGAATAAGTATGCTAACAAAATAGACATGATTGATGCCACGCTTGATGCTTATGCCATCGCGTTCAAGGAAGACTTGGACAACTACTTGGACGATGAGCGTGTCTTCAGCGATGATTTTGGCTTCTAGGAGGTGATAACGTGAATGGAAAACTAGCTAACTTTTTTAGAATTCTTGGCGCAAATATGGCTGGAATTGCCACTGTTTTAGGCTTCATTTTAGCCGGATATGGGGCTTTTTTAATCAATAGACCTACTGGATTCATGGTTTGCGGCGGCTTGTTGTTTGTTCTCGCCTTTATTCTGTTGCTTCCTGATAACGAAGGGAGGTGAGATGAATGAAGCTATTTCGAGGATTGGCAACCGAAGTGGACCCTCACTGGGCAGATAATTTGCTCGATTCTGGGGTAATTCCATCATTTCGAGGCGGATACCTTGGCATTTCTGCCTTGCAAAACTCTGACGTGCTTACGGCTGTATCGATTGTATCTGGTGATGTTAGTCGTTTCCCGCTAGTAATCACGGACAGATCAACCGATGAGGTTGTTGACTTAGACAATATTGATTACTTGATGAATACGAAGGTAAATAAGCGGCTGTCGGCTTATCAGTGGAAATTTTCCATGATGGTCAATGCGATTTTGACTGGCAATGCTTATTCGCGTATTGTGCGCGATCCGATAACCAACGAACCAGCGATGTTTGAGTTCTATGCCCCATCACAGACGCAGGTGGACACAAGCGACCCCGATAACATTATCTACCGTTTCACGCCTTACAACTCTAGTATGCAAAAAGTATGTGGATTTGATGACGTCATTCACTGGAAGTTTTTCTCATACGACACAATCATGGGGCGCTCACCGCTGTTGTCGCTTAGTGATGAAATTGGACTTCAGGAGTCAGGCGTTTCAACATTACAGAAGTTCTTCAAGAGCGGCTTGAAAGGCTCAATTATCAAAGCAAAGGAGAGCCGTCTGTCTGCCGAAGCACGCCAGAAGATTCGTGAAGATTTTGAAAGGGCACAGGCAGGTGCTGATGCTGGATCGCCTATCGTGGTTGACTCAACAATGGATTATCAGCCATTGGAGGTCGATACCAATGTCCTAAACTTAATTAACAGCAACAATTACTCGACCGCGCAGATTGCGAAAGCATTACGTGTGCCAGCATATCGGTTGGCGCAGAACAGCCCGAACCAGTCAGTGAAGCAGTTGGCTGATGACTACATTCGCAATGATCTGCCGTTTTATTTTGAGCCGATTACAAGTGAGTTTGAGTTGAAGTTGCTTGATGACAATCAGCGCCATCAGTATCGCATTGGCTTTGATACTAAAGCCGTCAATGGATTGCCAATCTCTGATGTCAAGCTAGCAATTGACGGCGGCATTTGGACTGGCAACGAAGGTAGGGCGCAGCTTGGCAGCAAGCCGCTTAAAGATCCGAACATGGATCGGATCCAGTCAACGTTGAATACTGTTTTCATTGACCAGAAAGAAGCTTACCAAGCTGAACATGCATCGCAACTGAAGGGAGGTGATGCTAATGACAAAGGAACTGCGAATGACAGCAACGCCAATGCAAATTCGTGATGGGGATGATAATCATCCTGCCGTTATTGAGGGGTATGCCCTTAAATTCGACAGACAATCCGAGATTATGGGCAGTGGCGAGCTGAGTTTCCGCGAACACATTGACCCACACGCACTTGACAATACGGACATGAGTAACGTTGTTGCGCTATTTAATCATGACAAAAACCAAGTGTTAGGCCGAACGGGAGTCAATTTAGAGCTGGCGGTTGATGAAACGGGGCTAAAATATACGTTGACGCCACCAGATACACAACTCGGTCGCGACTTACTCGAAAACGTCCGGCAAGGGATTATCAATCAGTCAAGCTTTGCATTTACGATTGCGCCAGACAAAGACGCGCAAAAGTGGCAAAAGTCAAGCGAACGAGGGGTTAAATACGAGCGCACGATCAACAACATTGATCATCTGTTCGATGTCTCTCCAGTAACCACGCCAGCGTATCCGGATACTGAGGTAAAGGTCGGAGCACGATCGTTGGAACAGATAAAAGCGCTAGATCAGCTTCCAGAATGGGAAATTAAGCGGCGCAAGATGCTTTATCAATTGAATAAAGAGGACTTACTCAAAGGCATCGAATAATAGATGTCTGTTTTTATACAAAAAATAAGGAGGGTCACTAGATGACTTTAGATGAAAAATTAGCTGCTGTTAAAAAGCAACTTGATGAAAAACGTTCAGCGTTGCCAGCTATGAAGGCAGAACTTCGTTCTTTACTTGAAGGTGAAGATTCAGAGGAAAGCCTGAAGAAGGCAGAAGGTGTTCGTGCCAAGTATGATAAAGCTGGCAAAGAGATCAAAGATCCTGAAGAAAAACGTGACTTATACGAGGCTGCGTTGAAAGGCAATGAACAGCCGAGTGGGAAGAAGCCTATCCATTCGGAAGAGCATAGCTATCGCGATGCACTTAATGCTTATTTGCATACTCGTGGCCGTAATACAGAAGGTGTCAACTTTGAAAAGACTGATGTTGGTACATTTGCAGTTTTACGAGCTGATCCTGCTGATGCTAGTGATGCGGTAAATGCCGGTGTCAAGTCTGCAGATGCTTCCTCGACCATTCCAGAAACTATTATCAATACACCACAGCGTGAATTGCAGACAGTGGTCGACCTGAAACCATTCACTAATGTCTTCCAAGCCTCAACACAAAAGGGAACTTATCCAACGATTGCAAATGCCACTACCAAGATGGCAACCGTTGCTGAACTGGAAAAGAACCCGGCAATGGCTAAGCCTAATTTCAATCCTGTCAACTGGTCCGTGGAAACCTATCGGGAATCGTTGCCAATTTCGCAGGAGTCCATTGATGATTCTGCGATTGATTTGGTCGGCTTGATTGCTCAAAATGCACAACAAATCAAGGTCAACACGACCAACAGTGCTATTACGAACTTGCTGAAGGGATTCACTCCAAAGAGCATTACCTCCGTTGATGATTTGAAGCATATCAATAACGTTGATTTAGACCCTGCATATTCTCGTGTAATGATTGCTTCACAGAGTTTCTACAATTTCTTGGACACGGCTAAAGATGGCAATGGTCGCTACTTGCTACAAGATAGCATCTTGACCCCGTCTGGAAAGAGCGTTCTTGGTATGCCGATTGTTGTTGTATCTGACGACACGTTGGGTGCAGCAGGCGAAGCACACGCCTTTTTGGGTGACATCAAGCGGGCAATTCTGTTTGCTAACCGCGCAGACTTCATGGTTCGGTGGATTGATGATCAGATTTACGGCCAATACTTGCAAGCAGGAATGCGCTTTGGTGTATCTGTTGCTGACGCAAAGGCAGGGTACTTCTTAACGTATGCCCCAAAAGCGTAACGCCTGACGGAGTGACTTTGAGCCAGAAAACGTTCACGGGTGGTGTCGGAGCCACAAAAGATATCACGGTGACAGTCACTCCTGATGGCGCTCCTCAAGCAGTTGAAGCTGTGTCAAGCAATACAAGCGTCGCTACGGTTGCTAAGAAGTCCGATGGTGTTTACACCATTACCAATCTGGCAGCGGGATCAGCTACAATCACATTTAGCACTAATGGCATCAGCTCAGCGCTTGCTGTTACTGTTAACGCTGGGTAGGTGATTACTCTTGGCAGATACTACGCTTGACAAAAGCCCACTGACTGATGAACAGTTTCAGGTTCTGAAAATGTACTTGAAGGTTGATCAGACAATCGAAGACCAAATGATTATGCAACTGGTGCATGACGCTTGTGATGAAATCAGTTCGGCTATTAGTTTTGGATCAAATCCGGAACAATTTCTAAGCAATCCAGAAACTCGGGATCGTTTCTTCACAGCGCTAATGAAGCAAGTGAAGGAAGACTATGACTACCGAGGTATGGGTGCTGAAGTCATGCGCTTTCCGTTGCAAACATCAACCACAAATATCATCAACCAGCTTCGCTCAGAATTGCCGGAAGAGGATGGTGGTTCTGATGCGAACTAATCGAATGACTGAGAGAATTACGTTCGTCAGCTATGAGTCAAAAAAGGTTAACGGAGTTCCGGTTGATGGTGTGCCTGTTAATCATATGACGGTTTGGGCGGAAGTTCCTAAGGTACCAATCAGAGAAGCAAATGACCCACAGACAAAGTTGGACACTCGCAAAGACAGCCCGACTTTTTTAGTGCGATTTTTGACCGCAGAGGAAATCCAACCAACTTGGAGAATTCAATGGCGTGGTAATGACTATCAAATCACAGGTCTTGATCCCGATTACGATAGGCGTGATCTGACAACGATTACGGCAAAGGCGGTGAGCTGATGGGCGTAAAAGTCACAGGGGATGCTGAAATGCTCGCTAATCTTAACAAGCTTCAATTTGGGTTTGCAAAAGAAGCTCGAGCGGCTGTCCGAGATGGCGCACAAAAGTTTGCCGACAAGCTAAAAAGTAATACGCCTGAGTGGGAAGGCGAGACCGATATGAGCGGACATCTGAGAGATGACATCAAGATTTCAAGTGTCCGTGAAACGAGCGGATTAACAGAAGTAGACGTTGGATATGGTAAAGATACTGGCTGGCGTGCTCACTTTCCAAACTCAGGCACTTCAATGCAGGACCCGCAGCATTTCATTGAAGAAACCCAAGAAGTCATGCGGCCAGTTGTTATCGCTACTTTCCTAAGCCACTTGAAGGAAGGCGGGATGTAATGGCACCTGAAAAACGTGTTTATGACATTCTGTCATCCAATTTGGATATTGCTGACAAGGTGTATATAGGCACTCCAGACTTCAATAACCAGACTAGCGTAACTCCTGAAAGTTTAGCTCCATGGGTGAGAATAACTTCTTTGCCCGGTGATGCTGCTGATTATGCTGACGATTCTAGGATATTAGAGTATCCGAAAGTGCAAGTAGACTTTTGGGTGAATAACACTGACTGGGATCAGCAAGAAAAAATAGAAACACAGATATATCAAGCACTACATGCGGCTGGCTGGGAAAGGTATTATCGCAATTCCTATGTTGATGGTGATACCCCAACCCTCCGCATGACAACAGGATACTTTCAGTTTCAAGGACTGCCGATTGGCTAGTCCTTTTCATTTTCCTAAAGGAGGATTTTAAATATGGCAGATACTGCTGTTACAACTAATAAGAAGTTAGCAAAATTTGGGGCTTCGGCCTTTGAATACGGGGTTGTCGGTGATGACGACTTTGTACAAAGCACACGCAAGATTCAAGGCTTATCTAGTGTGAAATTGGATATTAAAACAGAGCAAAAGACGCTGTCCGCTGATGATGGCCCGTACTTGATTCTTTCTGGTGGTATCACAGAAGCAACCGAAACAATCGAAATGTACGATGTGGATTCACAGATGAAGGCTGATTTATTTGGCATTAAGGTTGTTAATGGGGTTGAAGTATATCCAAAGAACCTTAGCCCTAATTACGCCGCAACTTTGTTCCGTACAAAGCTATCAAATGGTAAATACGTTTGGGTTGGTATGCTCAAGGGAATGTTCTCACTTCCGGGCGTTGATACCAAGACTGTTGACGGCACGCCAGATCCGAGCGCTGACAGCATCGAAGGATCATTCATTCCTCGTGGTGACCAAGACACTGGCAATGTTGTGTTGATTGGTCGTGAAGACAACGATGGATTCAATTTTGATACCTTCCACAGCTATGTATTCCCTAAGACTGCTCAAGACGCGACTATTGCCCCAAAAGCGTAGTCGGCGTCAGCTTTGAGAACAGTTCGATTAACCTTGCGGTTGGCGCATCTACAGTGCTAAAAGTGCAAGTTGATCCGGCTGATGCCGTAAATAAACAAGTTACTTTCAAAACGTCAGATCCTACCATTGCCACCGTTTCCAGTGATGGAACTGTGACTGGTGTAAAGGCAGGGTCTGCAACCATAACAGTCACAACTGACGATGGTGGTAAAACTGCCACCGCAACTGTAACTGTGGCTTAGCAATAAACTCGTCGCCTTGTAAATGCACAATACGCGAACAGCGGGCGGCTTATACCTAAGGAGATTAAGCATGGCATATCAAATTAAACTAAATATCAAGGGTGAAACTTGCGTATTCACACGAAATGGAGAGCCAACATTACGCGATACCACGAACGCCTTAAAAGTGCAGCAACAACAATTGCGCATGCTAAACCGTAAAGATGGCCCTTCAAACGATGATTACGATGAGAACGAGAAAAACTTAGCCAAATTTGCGGTTGATTTCTGGAAAAACCAGTTTACTACCGATGATGTTATTGATGGCTCGTCTATTTCTTTGAAATCGTTGGATTCAATCAATGATGCCATTGGCGATTCTCTAAGCGATGGTGAAGAGGATAAGAAGGACACAGCAAAAAAATCACCGAAGCGGACGTCAAAGAAGCCATTAGCAACCTTGACGACTTCTACAAAGCAAGGCTCTCTGAAGGCTACCGATTAGCTGACGTTGATGCTATGACGCTCCGCGATATTGAAAAGCTTAACCAGATTTACGAGGAACGGGAGACCACGATCGACAAGGCCTTTCCGTTCCTTTTCTAGTTCTATGAAAGGAGGTAAAACATGTTAGGAAATCTCGGACAAATTGCGGCTACCGTAAGCTTGAACATTGATCCGTTTCAAGTAAGCCAGCGAGTTTTGAACTCTTCAATTAAAGCAACTGCCGCTGAGTTGCGGGCTCAAGATGCTGCGTTTAAGGGCTCTGAAAAGTCTATCAACAACATGCGTTCAACCTATGACACATTGAGTCGCCAGTCAAAGAACTACCAAGCTCAGCTTCAGAAACAACGAGAACAGTATGATGAAAATTCGAAAGCGGTTGAAAAACTTAATAAAAGTGAGACTGCATCGCAGGAAGAAATTAATCGTGCTACAAAGCTGCAAGCTAATGCTGCATCACAGTATAATCGGACTGCTGCCGCGGCTGCACAAAATGAGAACCGAATGGCGGCCTTACGCAAAGAGATTGCGCTGCAAAGCGACGGCTGGACTAAAGTATCAAACGGTGCATCAAAGTTTGCATCTGTTACCGAAAAGGCAAGCTCTAAGCTAACCAGTTTCGGATCAACGATGACAAGGGCGGTAACTGCTCCAATTGCCATTGGGTTTGTGGCAGCAGCTAAATCTGCTATTGATTTCAACAGCCAAATTCAAGCAATGGGGCCCTTGCTAACAAATGGGGGTGCGATTACTGCCAAGTATCGTGCGCAACTTGATCAACTAGCATCAGCATCTAAAAAGTGGTCGGTTGAATATGGCGTTTCCACGGCTGCAATTAACGACGGCATGTCAGAAATGATCAAACGTGGCTATACCGCTGCGCAAACTTTAGGCGCTATGCCTGCAGTTCTCAATGCGGCAAAAGCGTCTGGCGATGACTTCAACGATGTTATGCATGTTTCTACATCCGTTTTGGAGCAATTTGGTCTAAAGACAGAATCAACAACGGGCATGCTTAAAAACACGTCTCGCGTTACAGATACTCTTACCTATATTGCGAACGCTACTGCAGCAGGGTTCCAAGATATGGGCGAGGCAATGACGTATGTCGGGCCTTCTGCTCATGCTGCTGGTATTTCACTCGAAGAAACAGCGGCTGCTATTGGTATTATGAGCAACAAAGGGATTGAAGGATCAGTTGCTGGCACAGCATTACGTGGTGCTTTAACAAGACTGTTGAAGCCTTCTAAGCAAAACCTTCAAGGATTTAATGAATTAGGCATATCTGTTGCTGATTTCAAAAAAGGAACGCTAACTCTTCCAGAGATTCTTGACAAAATCAAGAATAACACTAAGGGGTGGACGGACCAGCAACGTGCTTCTGCAGTAGCGTTGGCTTTTGGAACTGAAGCGCAAGCCGGCATGAATGCCTTAATTAGTGCAGGTGGCGGTGAGCTACGCAAATATACCAGTGAAGCTGAGCATGCTAGCGGAACAACTGCCAAAATTGCTAACCAGTTAAACAATACGGATGCCGCCAAATTGAAGAGATTTCAAGAGTCGATTCATGTTTTAGGAATTGAAGTAGGTCAAAAACTTCTACCGACGCTGACTCCTCTTATCAAAACAGCAACCGATGTTGTCAACGCCTTTACAAAAATGGACAGTGGCACGCAACAAACCATTATTAAATTTGCAGCGTTTGCGGCAGTTGTAGGGCCAGTGAGTTCTCTTATCGGTGGAGCTCTTAAGCCTGTTACTGCTTTGAGCAAAGGAATATCTGGAATTGCGGGAGTCATTGGGCGAGCATCTGCAGCTGCAAAGCTCGGCGGAACTGCAATGGATGTGCTCAAGTCTGGCTTTAGTAAGACAGCCTTTGAAGCATTGAAGGTTGCACCAGCCGCAGCAGCGGCGGCAGAAGGCACTTCTGGAATGGGAGCAGCCATGGGCGGAGCCGCAGCGAGCGGAACAGGATTACTAGCGGCATTGGGGCCAATCGTCCCAGTTGTTTTAGGTGTGACAGCAGTCGTCGGTGCCGGTGTAGCCATCTGGGAATTGTGGGGCAAAAAGGCTCTTGAGTCTGCTGACAGAACTTCACGATGGGGTACTGATATTGGTGCCGATGCCGACCGATCTGCTTCCAAAATGAAAGATGCCTCTGGGGCAATTTCTGGTGCTTTTGATGATACAAACCACACAGTCGAGCAAAATAGCAAAACCATCAAAAAAGGCTTTGATGATATTACGAAGGCCGCTAAAGAATCGTCCAAAAATACCCAAACCGCACTCGACAAGTTGGCGAAGCAAGTCGGTGGATCGACTGCTGATCAGATTCGTAAAGACGCAGCAGAAATGAAGAAGGCCGACGATGCACGCATCAAGCAAATTGAGGCTAATGCCAAACAAGCTAAGTCAATTACTGAATCTGCCAGCAAAGAACATGCCGAATTTACTCGAGATCAAATTCAGATTCTGGATAATTTGCGCAAGAGCAGTGCAGCCGAGGCCGTTAAGACACTTAGAATTTCCGGTACCCAACAAGCGAATGTCTTAAAAGCTATTAATGGCGAAAAGATTCGGATGAGTCAAGCAGCGGCTAAGGAACAGTACAGCCAGATGCAACAGGCATTTGCTGACGAAACTGATACTTATGGCAAACATTATGCTGCCATTAAAAACTCTGCTGAGTTGAGTACGGCTCAAAAGAATAAAGATCTTGAAAAGCTGGAAAAAGATCATCAAAGCAACATGAGCGTGATTTATGCGGGTGCGATCCAAGCAATGAAAGCGCAAGGACTATCCAACAAGACGATTCAAGAACAACTTCAAACAGAGTTTGGTGCGACGGCGTCTCAAGCTAAAAAAGCAATGAGCGCTTATTCAGAGGCAATGAGTAAGGGTGTCAAAGATAGTAAGCAATTTGCGGCCGCCGTTAATTCCAATATGAGCAAGAGTGTCCAGAAGGCTGGTAACGATTGGAACAACCTTGTACTAGATCCTAAAACTGGTAAAGTTGTCACCAATCTGCCACAAGTTCTAAAGGATACCGCAAGCACGGAAGATGGTTGGAAACGTCTTAAATTTGACCTAAAGAATGCCAAGATTAGCTCAAATGCTAAGCAAATGATTGTCGAGGCGATGGCCTCTACCGACAAGTGGAATTCGCTGACCGTTCAAGAGAAGACAGCTCTAGTGAGGGCATCCGGTCAAAAAGACTTAGCTAACATCATAACCGAGTTTGTTTCATGGAATAAGTTCACGCCAAAAGAACAACAAGCCATCGTCAGTGGAGATTACACACCACTTGTCAACGCACTGGTTCAAATGGGTTACTGGAATGAATTGAGTCTCAAAGAACAGCAAGCGATCGTTCATGACAAGGCTACTTTGCCACTCATTGATATCTTGACGCAATCTGGCAAGTGGCAGGGTTTGACACTTAAGCAACAAACTGCGTTGATCAATGCCAAGGGTAAAGACGAACTCAAGGACGTCTTATTCAACCTGGGCGTGTGGCAGTCAATCGATCCCAAAGATCAGTACACAACGCTTAAAGCCGTGGGCGAGGGTAAACTCGCTGACATGCTTGACCAGTTGGCCCTGTGGAACAAGATTACTCCGCAGCAAATGCAGGCGGTGGTTAAGGGTGATTATTCATCTCTAGTCACGGCAATTGATGAAGTTAACGGTTGGAACCAACTGACACCTAAGCAGATGCAGATGATTGTGCAAGATAAAGCAACAGCCACCTTGGTTCAAGGCATGATTGAAGCACAGTCTTGGAACAGGTTGTCAGTCGAGGCTAAGACGGCACTGATTCAGGCCAAAGGCGAGGAACAGCTTGCTGATGCTGTGACCAAGTTTGGTTTGTGGAATCAATTACCGTCAAAGACCAAAGAATTATTGGTAAATAATGCTGATGCCCGCGCCAAACTAGTTGAGGCAGGCATTGATGTAGATGCATACGAGGCCAAACACCCGAGACCGAAAGAGTTGACGGCTAACGTCAATGATTTACTGACGAAGACTTCGCAAGCGAAAGGAGATCTAATCTCCTATGATTCTTACAAGCCGGGGATGAAGCAATTCACTGGCGATTCTTCAAATGTCACTCAACATGCTGAACACGGTAAGAGTGAGATCAATACCTTTAACATGACTAATCCGTTGGCACGTTACTTTACTGGGGATTCCTCAAACGTGACGTCACATGCTGAAAAAGGTAAGGGCGAAGTCAACAGTTTCAATGGAACTAACCCATCAATGCGTTACTTCATGGGTAATGCTTCAAGCGTTGTGGGGGCTGCCGGATCTGGTAAAAACAGTATCGGAAGTTTTAATGGAACAAATCCGGGAGATAAATATTTCAAAGGCCATGATAATACGACAGGACCCGCAAGTGCCGCCAAACGTGCAGTTAGCGCATTTGGTGGGAATGAAGTCATCACGAAGACTTTCAATTTTGTGGCTAATATTTCGGACAGTATTCGGAAGCTTCTTCACTTGCAGCACGGAACTAATGATCTCCGAACGAGTTCACTGGCGATGGTGAACGATGCCTCCGGATCTAACTATCAAGAGCCTATTATCACTCCTAATGGCAACATGTTTATGTTCAAAGAACGAAATGTGGTTTTTCCGCTTGCTCGTCACTCAATGGTTATTCCTGCTGATAAGGCTCGTCGAATGAACATTCCACGTTTTGCTGGTGGCACCACAGACTTCGGAGGCGCTGCTAATAGAATAAACCAATTGAATCCGCAAACCTTTGTTACCAGCATTTCTAGTGGTAGCAATAGTCGTGTTGAGGATTTGCTAGCAAGACTGATCGAATTAACAACTTATAAGATTAATCATACACAACGTACTGAAGGCAAAGTAGTGCTGGAAAATAACCGCGAAATTGGCAAATGGTTGTACCCAACAATTAATGAGTTGGATAAGCAAAACACAATCAGAGAAAGACATGGGAGGGGTGTTTATTAATTGGCGAACTTGATATTTGGAGGACACAAGATTGGTAGTTCCGTTCTGCAGTTTAGTGCTGCTAGGGGAATTACATCAGAGATTGAAAACACCTCCCAGTCTGTTGGAATTAGCGATGGTGAGATGCTTATCAATAGTCGTCTTAAGTCTAGAATCATTCCAGTAACTTATGATTTTGTGGCGCTATCTCGTCGTGAATTTGAACGGCAGTTAGCGCCACTACTTTATAGCACGGATGTTCAGAAGCTAATCATTGATGATCGCCCTGATGAATTTTGGTATGCAAAAGTTGACGGCAAGATTGATATGGACCGGGCTTATTTTCTTGGCACTGGTACTATTAATTTTCTTGTCCCCGATGGCGTTGCGCACTCGGTAGCCAAGAAGACGTTTGACAACATGCCATACAAGGACGTGCCAGTGAACATGCTGGTTGACTCCGGATTTGAATCAGGACGAACCCCAGTAAACTATGTTTGGGGTGACGGTAAAAACACAAATGATAGAATATTCCAAGTCACCGGAAAAGTTCCTTCATTCCCAACGCCTTTCGGTAATTATATGCTTGAAATTGCAAACTGGAGTACTGATTCATCAACTATTCCAGATCAGTACGTCCAAATTCCTTTATCCGAACCAGTTTCTATTAAAAAAGGAGAAACATGGACTTATAGCTACTACTACGCAACTGCTGGGTCAGCAGTTGGGCAAGCATCTGACTATTTGCTGACAACCGAACCAGATCCACTTACTGAATTGTCAATGGGGCATGACGCACGGGATGCTTCGGGAGATCAGACAACGTGGCATCGTTTTGTAAAAACGTGGACGGCGGACAGAGACGTCACTGTAACCACTTTGCGCTTTGGCTTTACAAAAACATCGGCAAGCGCAGGATGGGTATGTATTGACAATGTAAAGCTAGCACAAGAACCCACCGTTTCTCCTTGGTCGCCTAACCCAGCTGATCCTGAATACTATACCAACACCATCACGGTACACAACGGTGGTACCTATCCTGTTGAGCCAGTTATTACGGCAACTATGCACGCGGATAACGGCATGGTTGGGATTGTCAATGATCGCCCGGGTATTCTTCAATTCGGTACGCAAGAAATTGATGGTTTCACCACCGAAGAAAGCGAAGTGGCACTTGATTTGGCAGCCGTGCAAGGCTCACATATGGATAATCAAGCCGCCACAAACAATCCCTATTGGGGTGGTGATCCTAGCATGCCTAATGAACAGATTGGCAATGCGATTTGGACTCATGACGATTATGATGGCTGGAAGGTTGAGCCTAATTGGCCCAGTATTACTGGCGACCACAAGTATTGGAACGGTCCTTCAATCAAGCACAACCTTGCTCAGACACATAACGGTAACTTTAAGAGCAATCTCACATGGGACGTTATGACACGCTTCCAAACTGGTGTCTCAAAGGTTGGTTCACTCGAAACAACTTTAGAAAGTGACGGCAAGCCAATCTTTCAGATGATACTGAAAGACAATAGTGCACTGTCTGACCAAATATGGTGGATGTGCTATTACAAAGATCAGCTGGTCGTCAATGAACAGCTTGATCGTAGCATTTTCACTAATGACAAGTTCATTCAGTTGGAATTACAGAAATTTGGTAATTCAGTTGTTTTCCGAGTGTCCCCATGGGTTGGCAATCAAGGACGAGAGACGACTATTACCCGCCAGTTTACCTTTGCGGATGCTGCTAGTGTCGAGACTAAGCAATTTTCCGCGTGGTTCATGCGTGACAAGACGTGGGGCGAATCGACCATGTATCTGATTGCGTCCACCGTCAAATGGCAGAACGTTAGCTGGTATACGAATATCAAGAATCGTTTTAGCAATGGTGATGTTCTCAAGATTGATGTGGCTAATGCTAAGACGTACTTGAATGGTTCTCTTGACCCAACCATGCACACGCTCGGTAATCAATGGGAGCAATTCAAACTGCCACCCGGTGATACTAAGATTGCTATCACGCCCTCGAGCTGGGCACAGCCATTTGCATGTGAAGTCGAGATAAGGGAGGCGTGGCTATAAATGGAGTATTACTTTGCAGATCGAAAATCAAACATTTTGGGTGTTGGTTCGACCGATGGCAAAGGCGAGTGGCGAATTGACAATGATGTCGAAACACAAAGTGTTGATAACCGTCCTGCGGTCGAGCTTTCTCTTGATATTCACTTCACGACTGATCAGGAACAAGCAGTCAATGAGATGGCTAAAGCAACCAACTTCATCATGTATCAAGATGAAGAAGGCAATGCTCACCAAATGGTGATTGAATCGGTTGAGCATGATTCACTAGGCCATATCCATTCAATTGTTGCCAGCGATGCTGGTAATGATTTAATAAACGAAACCGTTGGCGCCTTCAAGGCCGACAAACCATATACGATTGCTGAATACATTCTCATGTTTACAAATGATTCTGGCTGGGAGATTGGTATCAACGAATTTCCTGATAACGTCCGAACGCTTGAGTGGACAGGCGAAGAATCGTCGTTGGCTCGCATTATTGCCGTGGCAAAAGATTTTAATGCAGTGCTTAGTTTTGGCTTTGAGTTTGTGGGAACCAACTTGGTCAAGCGTGTCATTAACATTCGGCATGAAACGGCCGGTGACAGCTTGATCTCTTTTGAAATGAATAAGGACATCAACAACATCGTCACGCACCTCGATACCTATGACATGGAAACATCGATTAAGGCTTACGGAGCGGTGCCAGAAAGCACGGATGGATCAACTAATAATGATCCAATCAACTTGATCGGCTACAAATGGACTGATCCGACGGGACAGTTTGTGCTTGATCAGTACGGGTTCTTGCACGATACCATTGCTGTGCAGAAATATTCACGTTTGTTAAGCAACAGCAACCCTAACCCAACACAGTCTGACTGGAATCGGGTTAAAACGTTTGATTCAAAATCGCAGGCGGAACTTTTGCAAGCGGCTTTGGCAGACTTGCAAAAGTATAACCACCCAAACGAAACGTACGACATTGATTTGGTTAATTCGCCATACGTACCGCTTAATCAAACCGTCCACATTGCCGATGAGAATCAACAGCTATTCCTGTCTGCCAAAGTGTTGAGCATTCAGCGCAGCCGTGCTAACCATTCTGTCAAGCTTACTTTGGGTGAGTTCGCTCATGAAACAGTCAGCTTTGACCAACGGCTCAGCGATCTTGCCAATAAGATGGCCAACATGCCGAAGACTATTCAGTTTTATCCATGGATTCGTTATGCCGATGATGACAAAGGCACTAACATGTCAGCGTTACCTGCTGGTAAGAAGTATATGGCAACAGTTTGGTCGAACAAGTCGTCAGTCCCGAGTGACAATCCGGCCGATTATGCTGGTAAATGGGCACTGATTAAGGGAGAGGATGGTGCTAACGGTAAACCGGGGCCTAAAGGTGCCGACGGTACCAGCAGCTATCTTCATACTGCATATGCCAATAGTATCGACGGCAAAACTGATTTTTCAGTTACAGATGCCAGCGGTAGATCTTACTTCGGGCAGTACGTTGACGAAACGCAAGCTGACAGTACCGACCCGACACGCTACTTGTGGGCATTATTTAAAGGCGCCGATGGGCGCGATGGTAAAGACGGTAGTGACAATGTTCCGGTTGTGACGGTTGGCCCGAGTTACCCTGCTAAACCAAAGGCTGGGGACCAGCACTGGTTAACCGACGAGGACGGAAATCTTGCCGCTTTTGCCATATTTGATACCACAAGTGGTTGGGATTCAAAACCAATTGCAGCCAAAGCATTAAATGTCGAAACCTTTAATGGCATGACTTTTAATGGGGTCACTTTTAACGGATCTACCTTTATCTCATCTTTCAACCACATCCAACCAGATGGTTTTCCAAATACGATCAGTGGGACGACAAAAATTAGTGGTGGCAGCATGGTCACGAATGCAACGCTGGATAGTAATAGCAAGCAAACGTATCAATCTAAAGTTGATCAGTTGGGGTTGGTTAGCAAGTCAATGTACGACGGTAAGGAAGTTAGTTCCGTTGATGCACGCCAAGGCATGCTCACACTAAAATCTTTGTATAATCCATCTGGGCAAGACGTCACACTTGTATCAACGTTTACGGCGGCTGATTCGGTTTTCTATCAGCACATTGATAGTGGCCTTGAAACCAATGACGTTAGAAGTATGAAAATTGGATATTCAAGAAAAGGCCCAAATGTCACCATTGGGATTGCTTTTGAAATGAAAACTAGCAACGGGTGGGTCAAAATTGCCAACATTCGACCAGGATATAGTCCATTCAATAATGATGATGCAGCAAGATTGATCGGTAGCATGTCGTATACGGGCGCAGCCTGTGAATTGTATGTTTCAGCGGGTGGAATTTACATCATTCCGTGGCGTGGTCAAGGCGCGTATACCGGCAGCTTGAGTTTCATTACGCGTGATGCGTATCCGATTAATGATGCGGTGGTGAATTAAGATGAAGATTAAGATTTGGCTAGATGAGCAAAACCGACTAACCAACTGGGCCTATGAAGCAGAAGATGCTAAATTGGGCCCAACAGAGGACGGTCAACAAATCATAGAAGCAGATGACGTGTCTCAGTTTTTTGAGGGTCACGCATCTCTTGTAGACGGCAAAATCGTTGCCGATGAGGGTTACGATCCGGCTAATGATCATCCACTCCCCGGACCGTCACCTGAACAGCAGATGATTGCCGCGCTCACTCTTGAAGTAGCTAAGCTAAAGGCGGCGAAATCAAGTGACTAATTATGATCAGTGTGCACTACTTTACAGTTGGGGAATTGATTTAACACCTTATGTACCGGTCATGATTACCCCAGACGAATACAAGCAAATTACAGGCAGTGACTATGTCGCCAGCAAAAGCTAGCGGCTATTTTTATGGAAGGAAGTGAGAAAGTGACATTTTTTGGATACACGATTGGTGACTGGGCAGAGGTTATATCAATCATCGGGGTGGGCGTGAGTGCTGGCAGCTGGCTGTTCAAAAAGATTGCCTTAGATCCATTGCGCTCTGATATTCAAGCCCTGTCAGATACGATTAATCGTCAGCTTAAGTTGCATGAACAGTCACTGGCAGACTTGGGTCAGCATCTTAAAACACACGATGACGAGCTTGGCAGTCACTCGGTTAGGATTACTCGATTGGAAGACCATGTAGGCATTAAAGGAGAAGATAACCATGAATAACTGGACAGAACTTTTGGTATCACTTGCAGTAGCAGCAATCCCGATCATTGGGGCTTGGATCTCACAACAGTTGCTGGCTAACAAACAAGCGTTGACCTTGGTAAAGGTATTAGGCCCGTTGGCAAATGCTGCGGTAACAGCGGCAGAACAGCTTGGTGTGACACAGGCGATTGATGGTGCGGTCAAGAAATCGACTGCCATTCAAGCAGTTAAAGATGGTTTGAAGTCGCTTGGTTTCACCAGCACAGACGAGCAGACGATTGCCAACGCAGTTGAAAAAGCTTACGCGGACTTGAAGGATAGCCTAGCAGAAACCTATCCGAAAAGAGAAGGCATTCAAGTAACGGATTTGCAATATTATCCCCATGTTGCTTATGCCAACAGCGCTGATGGCACAGTAGACTTCTCTACAAAGGATCCCCTTGGGAAATCATATATAGGTGCATACTTCAGCTATGACCAAGAAGATAGCAATGATCCAAGCAAATATCAGTGGACAAAAATGGTTGGTCCAAGCTATAGAGACCCCGTAGGAGAGGGAGGGCCCAAAGGAGAATCGGCTACTCAGGCAGCACCGTCATCTGTTGCTCCACAGCAATAAAAAGGGGAAAATCAATGAACGATTTAGATTTTAGAAACACGTGTCAGCGTTTAGTTGCTGATTATACAAATGACCACATGGATAATACCGATGGAAACTCAATCACTCCAGATGATGTATATATCGTTTGGTCATGCAGAGCGCTTCAGAACTCAAAGGCACTGGCTAGTACAAAGGTCAGCGACGGCATGTACTACGAGATAACATACAATGGTGATAAACATGAATTGTATCTTGATGCTTACAAAAAATTTGAAAATCGTGCAATCCAAATTGATAAAGAATAAAGGAGGGCACCATGAAATTAAAAACTAAACTCATCACCTTGGTAGTCGCATTCTTGGCGGCTATTTCTTTTGCCCTGCCATCGCAGGTCAATGCGGCCAAGGGAGATATCGGTGTGGACTGGGCAGTTTATCAGGGAGCCAACGGGGAATATGGCACGAATGACAAGTTCGCGATCATTCAGGCTGGCGGTACACAAGGCGGTACGCTGTATGATCAATGGACGTATGCAAGCCAAGTCAAGGCAGCACAGGCGAATGGGCTCAAAGCCCATACTTATCTGTGGTACGGGGTCGGTGGCAGTGCTGATATTGGTCGACAGGCACTTGACTACTTCCTTCCCAAGATTCTAACGCCGAAAGGTTCTATTGTTGCTCTTGATTATGAGGACGGTGCCTCATCAAGTATGGCTGCCAATACCGATGCCATTCTATATGGTATGCGGCGCATTGCGCAGGCGGGATATACGCCAATGTATTACAGCTACAAGCCGTATACACTGGCACACGTTGACTATCAGCGCATTCTAGCGGAGTTTCCCAATTCACTGTGGATCGCGGCCTATCCGGACTATCAGATTCGGGCATTGCCAGATTATGGTGTATTCCCGTCAATGCCCGGCATTGCGCTCTACCAATTTACTTCTATGCATGCGGCAGGCGGTCTTGATGGCAACGTTGACTTGCTTGGCGTAACCGATAATGGCTACAGTCAACAACCTGTCGCGCCATCAAAGCCCGCAACACCATCGCAACCGTCTACTTCAACAGCGGCCAGTGATGTCGACTATGCGCAAACTGGTGTTTTCAAGCCGTCCGTGACTGTTAACATCCGCACTGGTGCTGGTACAGGATACACAGCAGTTGGCAGCTATGTGCCGGGTGAGAGCCTTGTGTATGATCATGTGTATATTCGCGGTTCATACGTCTGGGCACGGTACCTCAGCTACTCCGGTCAGTATCATTATGTTGCCTTGGGTGTTAACGGCGGTGAGAGCTATGGTTCGCGCAGTTCAAATGCGCAAACCTATTCACACACGTATTATACTGTGCAATCTGGTGATAGCTTCTGGAGCATTGCCAGCAAGTACGGCATTAGCATGTACACGCTGGCTGCTAACAATGGCAAGTCAATCTACAGCCTGATCTACCCGGGCGAAAGCCTGTATATCCGGTAACAAAAAAGTCCTCTGCTCGCTAACGCTGGTGGAGGGCTTATTTTTGTTGCTTTGAAGCGCGGGCATAATGCTGTAAAATAAGATACGTAAGCAACTAAATATTTTAGTCAGCCTGTAATACCTTGTCGTTCTGCCTCCCTTGCTCAGGGAGGCTTATTTTTGTGCACTAAATTATCAGCCACAGTGAAGCCGTTGAAACACGATTTAATAACTTGCTTCTGGATGCTTCTAGATTTGCGAGCCAAAGGGGACAAAAAGGGGACAAGGATACCTCAAATGTTGATACATAGCTATCAGTTATGCCCGGTGGAGGCATCCGTGTTAACTATCGAACGCTGACAAAATCGCATAAGGGGTCTTTGATATGCAACCTGTGCTACTAGCCACTGTCCATCACCCAAATGTCTCTTTGCCTCAGCTACAACAGGTTGTGGCGAGTGTCAGCAAAATATTTTCGGCCATCTACGTCACAATCAGTTCTGTCACTACTAATGAGATCGCGCGTTTACTAGACGAAGCACCAAAATTTCATTGTCGCATTATTGAGCCGCATGGTGCTGCTGATGCCCGCCGAAAAGTACTTGAGTTTGGTTTGCAGGATGTCCATTATTCGGCATCATTTTTTTACTGCGATTTTGATAAGATCGTGGTGGCGGTGGAACGGGCGGAGTCTGCGCTAGAAGCATTTGTGAAACGACTTCAGGCGGTTGACGGGTATCAGATTGTCGGTCGTGATTTAGTGGTGATGCGCAGTTATCCGGCAACTTGGCGCGAAACCGAGGCTATTACCAATAAAGCGGCTTCTGCGGTGTTGGGATTGCCTGATTTGGACATAACGGCTGGATGCTGTGCTTTTAGCCAAGAAGCGGCTAGGTATATTTTAGCTAACTCAAAAGGCTTGCTGACAGATACGGAATGGCCGTTGATTTGCAAAGTCGCGAAATTGCCAATTACGGCAATAAAAATCAGCTTTTTACCTTATGATCCGGCGGTCAATGCCGGACGGGACGATGATAATTGGCGTGGCTATGCATCACGGCTGAGGCTTGCTTATCAAGCACTGCAGTCATTGGAGCAAGGTGTGGATAGGCTTGACCAAACTGATACGCCCAAACAAGTTAAAGTTGGCTGGCCATATAATGGTCACTGAGATTTTGACAGTTTTCCATTTTGGATCGGCGAGCATAAAAAACATCCCTTGAGTTTTACGCTCAAAGGATGTTTTTTACCACCTATTTCTTTTCCGCCGCCACCAACGCCTGCGCTAGATCATCAATCAAATCCTGCTGATCTTCCAGGCCAATCGCGATACGGACATGCTGCGGCGTTAAACCGGAACCTGCGCGTTTTTCTTCCGGTAGTTTGAACCATGGTAGTTTGACTAAGCTGGAGACGGTGCCTAGTGAGTCGGCGAAGTCAAAGACCTTGGTACTGTTGACGAATTTCAGCGGATCAATGTTGTCGGCGAGCTTAATGGACAATAGACCGCTGGCGCCGGTGGTTTCCTGTTGGGCCAGCGCGTAGCCGGGGTCGCTTGGCAGTCCGGGATAGTAGACGTGGGCAACATCGGGGTGCTGGTTTAAAAATTCAGCTACTGCCTGGGCGTTGGCTGTTTCCCGATCAAGGCGAACGGCGAGGGTTGCGATGCCGCGCGACACCAGGCTACAGTCCAGTGGGCTTAAGATGGCGCCGATCGTGTTTTGCAAGAAGGCCAACTTTTCACTGAGATCAGGGTGGGCGGAGACGACCAGTCCGGCAATTAGGTCGCCATGGCCGCCAAGATATTTGGTTGCGCTGTGTAACACAATGTCAGCACCCAGGTCGAGCGGCCGCTGATAATAAGGCGTTAGGAACGTGTTGTCCACAATTGTGATGAGGTCGTGCGCCTTCGCAAGCGCGCTAATCGCCTTCACGCTGCTGACTTTTAGTAGCGGATTGGAAAAGGTCTCAAAGAAGATGGCCTTGGTTTCAGGACGGATCGCCACTTCCACCGCCGCCAAGTCGCGCGTGTCGACCGCTGTAAAAGTCAGGCCATGCTGGGCAAAATATTGGTTAATCAGCCGATCGGTCCCGCTGTAAAGCGAATCGCCGATGATGAAGTGACTGCCGTTGGGGAAGATGGCTAAAACGGTGGCAATGGCAGCAACCCCACTGGAAAAGGCAAAGCCGGCGTCGCCATTTTCCAATGTTGCAATCTGCCGTTCCAAATATTCGCGGGTCGGGTTGCCACTGCGCGCGTAGTCCCAGTGGGTTTCCTGTCCATCAGGGGCAAACCGGAACATGGCGCTTTGATAAAGCGGCGGCACGATGGCACCAGCCTGATCAGTCTGTAGTTGCGGTCCATGAACTAATTTCGTATTGAATTGAGTCATAAAAACCCGACCTCCCTTTGATGAACATGTTGACTATGTATTGCCACGAATTTCGAACATTCGCGGCTTGAAAGTTTAAAAGCAATGCTACAAGTTATTTCGTCGTCAAGTCGGCACCGAAGTATTTTTGCGACAACTTCTTCAGAGTGCCGTCTTTGCGAAGTTCTTTGATACCTTTAGAAAGAGCAGCTTGGAGCTTCGGTGATTTCTTGCTGACCATCCCCGCAATGTCGTCGGGCTTTGCCGCACTGACTTTAAGCGTTTGGCTCTTCAGGCCCGCCGTTGAATTGCTCTTGGCATAAGCATACCAAGCAGCGCTGGAGTTAATGGTGCCGTCAGCGCGTTTTTCTTTGACCAGGTTTAATGAAACCGTGAAGTCGCCGGACGGTGTAATGGTCGCGCCGTACTTTTTCGCTAAGGCGGCGTTTGGGGTGCCAGTACCTTCAACGAATTTCTTGCCTTTAATATCACTCAACTCCTTAATCGAAGTATCGTCGCTGCGAGTAATCAAGGCATAACGCGAGTACATATACGGTGTCGTGAAGGCATAAACTTTCTTACGTTGTGGCGTTTCGGCAATGTTGTTGAGCACCAGATCGAACTTTTGGCTGCCAAGACCGGCGATCAGGGAATCCCATTGAGTAGGGACGAACTTAGCCTTAACGCCGACTTTTTTGGCTAAAGCCTTGCCGAGCTCAACTTCGAACCCCTGCAGCTTACCGTCTTTGCGATAGGAAAACGGGGCATAGGTTCCTTCAAGACCGATCGTGAGCTCGTTCTTATTAATCAATTCGGTTTTGACGTCGCTGCTTTTAGACGTGCTGGACGATCCGCTGCTGCAGGCCGTCAGGGTGAAGACAACGAGCGCCATGATTGGCAACATGAACCACAACTTTTTCTTCAACATCATATTTCTTCCTTCCATAGATAAGGTTGTGCATTCACCGGCTTCTGCGCCAGTGAACGCGCGATGGTAAACACCTTACAACTGAGTCGACTGCGTGTTTGCCGTATAGCGCGAGGTGACTTTTTCGAGGTAGCGCTGACCCCAGGATAAAACGGTGCAGACAATCGCATAGAGCAACGCAACCAGTGAGTACATCAACAATGGCTGGTAATTTTCCGCCGCGATCTGCTGACTGACCTGAAACATTTCGACGATGGTGATCGACGCCGCCAAAGAGGTGTCCTTGACGAGGCTGATGAAACTATTTGACAGCGGCGGGACCGCGGTTCGCAGCGCCTGAGGGATGATGATTTCTCGCAAAACCAGACGTCGCGGCAACCCCACAGCATACGCGGCTTCCCACTGACCGGAATCGATGGATAAAAGCGCCGCCCGAATTGTTTCCGCACAGTAAGCGCCAGTATTCAGCGAAAAGGTAATGATCCCCGCCACAACCGGATCGAGCTTGATGCCATGCGGGAAAATGCCCGGGATGACCAAGCTGGGTAAGCCAAAGAAAACGATAAACAATTGAACCAACAAAGGGGTTGACCGGAAAAGCCAGACGTAAAACGAGGCAATGCCTTTTGCAAGAGTGATTAAGACCCCTTTGCGTGCCGAGATCCGTGTCAAGGCGGTGATTAAAGCGATGATGAGGCCAATGGCAAATGAGACAATCGCGATCGGAATGGTGTATTTAATTCCGGCAGCAACCATTTGCGGCACGGCATCAACGATGATTTTCCACATAATGTTCCTCCTCTTAAGATACATGCCGGTACTTTTCGCTAAATGTCAAGCAGACTGCATGTTCTCAAGCTACTTTTCTTAGCGGCATGCTGTAAACGAACGAGCAAATAAAAAAGCATTTCCGCCTCTGTCCATTTTTCATAGACAAGGACGAAAATGTTCCGCGTTACCACCTTGATTAACCGAACTGATCCGGCTCCCTTTAAGTACAGCACATCTCATGTGCGAATACCCTGACTCAATAACGGGAGCACCCGTCAGCTGCTTGCGGTGAACGTTCACAACTGAATGCATGAAAAGACCATCTTCGCCAGAACCCAATCATTGTCTTCCACCAACTGACAACTCGCTGCGGATCTTCGCCTGACTACTCATCTCTCTGCCGCTAAGATATTGACATTACATTAGGCTAAAAAACAGGTGTTGTCAATAGCAGAGAGCGAACTGACGAGACAATTAGATAACGATTTCACCGCCTAATCTTCCGGCAAATAGCTTGTAAGAAGGGCATATGCTACCTGCAAAAGCTGGGGCAATTTACAACTCCCAACATAAAGACAGACGCAATTTGAATGTTTGAAATTGCGCTTGTCTTTAGTTTCTCCATGAATAATCTTTTTAGATTACTTTTTTATGAACGTAAGCACGTTCTTCTTGTCTGATTTCATGCTTCCGGCCAAGAACGCAATGATGACGGCAATAGCAGAAAACACAAACTCAGAGACTGACCATTTAAAAACTAATGTTAAAACTAACAGCATGATGGCTGCAATTAACAAAACGCCATCTCTGGGACCTAAATTAATATAAGGATACATCATCATTAGGTACCACTCCTTTCGTTACCTAAATGTCTTAGGCATTACTAATTCGGTTAACCGCTGAAGTTGCGTTATGTCCACCTCTATCAATCTGGGTGCGTTCTTTTTTAGGCAAAATTTCTGTGATTCGCATTCGCCTCCTGTGGCAACGATTACATCATGAGCATAGGCGCGTTAACATAATCAGTCAATGTTTTTGTGTGGCCATTTTTGAAATTTTAGTTAGTAAAAAAGACACATCTCTAATTTAACAATCAGAAAAGTGTTGACATGCATGTACGGCGCGACTAAAGTGAAATTCAACAATTGATGATCATGAAGACGGGATAAGTAACTACATGCTTACTGCTCAGAGAGCCGCTAACTTGGTGCAAGGCGGACAGGCGGCATCAGCGAAAATGGTCCCCAGAGTGATTTGTGGATGAGCATTGTAAATCCGCAACGGTGGGCAGTCGTTATGGTGCCGGGGTATCATCAACTTGATTGTACCTGTCGAGGCGGATCGTGTGAACGATTCTCGCAAATCCAAGGTGGTAACGCGCAACGTCGCCCTTGGCCAATTTTGAAATTGGCTAAGGGCGGCGTTTTTTTGTCTTCGAGTTCATCAAAGAAAGGGAAGTGATCTTTTGCAAGAGACGACGAATATTTCGGCGGTTTCCGTGGCGCAACCAGACACCATTGCACCTCTACGTGCGTTCTTTGCGCCCTTGGCAATTTTTATCACGTTGATTTTGCAGCTTTTATTACCTAAAGCTAGGACCATTACAGCAAAATCAGAACCATGGTTCACGGACTTATTATTAATCGCATTGGGGGTAACGGTGGGGTTGGCTTTGTATCACCTGATTACGTCCAAAGCACAGCGTTATGTGTACAAGAGCTATTTTATTGGCGGCGTTTTTCTGATGTTGGGGTTGTATAACCTGGTGACTCTGAAATACGCATTGATTAATCCGCTGTTTTTCCCCAGCCCTGAATCGATTCTGGACGTTCTGGTCAAGGACTGGGCATTCTTACTGAAATGTCTTGCCTATTCAACGCGATTATTGTTTCTCGGTTTGTTGTTTGGCATCGTCACTGGTCTTGTTACCGGTATTTTGATTGGTTGGTATACCAAGTGGAATTACTGGCTATCACCAGTCGTCAAACTCTTTGGCCCGATTCCTTCAACAGCATTTATTCCTGTAGCGCTTTCGGCATTTGCAACAAGCTTCCAAGCTTCGGTTTTCCTGATTGCCTTATCAACATGGTTTCCAATCACCATCCTGACCAACTCAGGAATTGTGAATGTCAAAAAACAGTTTTTCGAAGTTGCCGATACGATGGGGGCAAGCAACGTTCAGAAAATTTTCAAGGTGGCGATTCCGGGAGCACTGCCAGATATCTTTGTTGGCATTTTTAACGGCATCTGCTCAAGTTTTATTACCTTGATGACGGCCGAAATGATTGGGGTTAAATATGGCATTGGTTGGTATATTAACTGGCAACGACAAATCATGGGTTATGCCAATGTATACGCTGGCTTGCTGGTGATCGCCATTAGCTTTTCGTTGATTATCACGATCTTTTTCAAAATTCGCGATCACTTCTTGCGTTGGCAGAAAGGAATTATCCAATGGTAGAGACGACAAGTGGGGCAATTACAATTGATCATGTTCGCAAAATATACACGGATAATGGACCGGGTGCCAAAAATACGGAGGCTCTGCATCAAGTGGACGCGCAAATCCGCCCAGGGGAATTCATTGCTTTGATTGGGCCTTCGGGATGCGGCAAGTCGACACTTTTGCGCCTGCTAGCCGGTCTAGATACGCCGACAGAAGGAACCTTAAAAGTCGATTCCAAGTTGATTACGGGGCCAAGTCGCGAGCGGGGGTTGGTTTTCCAAGATGCTACCTTGTATCCTTGGCTGACGGTTGCGGAAAATGTCAGATTTGGTCTGAAAATTGCGCATCAAAAGAATACGGACGACGCAGTTCATGAGTTGATTGAGCTTGTGGGGCTAACTGGATTCGAGCATGAATATCCCAGCCAACTTTCCGGTGGGATGCAACAACGGGTGGCGCTTGCCCGAGCACTGATTAATTATCCGAAAATTATGCTGTTTGACGAACCTTTTGGGGCACTGGACGCGTTTACGCGGATGCGGCTTCATGATGAGCTCATTCATATCTGGCAGAAACGAAAGATCACGATGATCATTGTGACGCATGACGTTGAAGAAGCCGTTTATCTGGCTGACCGGGTTTTCACCATGACGCCGCGGCCGGCAGTGCTCAAAAAAATTGTTCCGGTTACCTTGCCACATCCCAGAGATCGTAATAGTCCTGAGTTCATTGCGTTAAAAGAAAAAGTGTTGGCTATTTTGAACTTTAAAGCTTAATGCATCATTTCATTGTTGCAGATTAGAAGCAAAAGAGGAGTGTGTCATCATGAAAAAGCAGACCAAAACTATTTGGGTAGCAGTCGCAACGATTGCCGGTTTGGCAGTTGTGTTGGTTTTTGCATTTGTTCATCAAAATAAGCAAACAACCAGTACTGCGCCACAAAACACAGCCACCGTGGCGAAGAAAGACGATAACTATGTTTTGCGCTTGGGTGATCCGGGTGGTGTCTGCGGTGCGCCGCAACAGATTGCGCAAGTGAAGGGGTTCTTCAAGAAAGTCGGATTGAAATATAAAGTCGTCAAAGTTGATGCAAACACAACCGGTATTGAGGCAGTCACCTCAAACAAAATCGATGCCTCTAATTCGCTATTGGGGTCAATCGTTCAGCCGATTGCTAATGGGGCACAACTGAAAATTACAACGGGCTTGCACACCGGTTGTATCAGCGTTTTAACCGCAAAAGGCTCAACGCTTAAGGCACCGAAAGATTTTGTCGGCAAGAAAATCGGGGTTGCCGCTGTTGCCGGATCTGAAGCGACGTTTACCAAACGTTGGTTGGGGGATCATGGGGTTGAGGTTGGAACCAACAATGCCCAGGTCCAGTTTGTTCAATATGATGCTTCTGAATTACCAATTGCGTTAGCCAAAGGGCAAGTTGATGCGATTGCCATTGAAGACCCCACTGTTCAGATTGCGGTCAAACAGTATGGCTTCAACATCGTCGCTTCTTCAGCAGAAACGGCGCCATTCAACACTGAATATTGCTGTGTGGCATATGTTTCCGCAAAAGTTGCAAAAGAGCATCCTGAAGCAGCACGGAAGTATACGTTGGCAATGCAAGAAGCCACTAACTGGGTTAAAACCCATCAGTCACAGACAGCGGCCATTCAAATCTCAAACAAATTTGCGGCTGGCAAGGCAAGTGTGAACGAAAAAGCACTCAAGACGTATGACTGGAAAGCTTCATATTATGGTGGACAAAAAGCGTTCATTCAGGTTGGTAAGGATTTGCAGAAGATCGGCATCGTTAATAAGAATACGGATCTTAATTCCCTGGCCAACAATGCATTTCTCAAAGTGAAAGATGTTCAGTAAGCTTTTTAGAGACATAAGATAACAAGCGGAAACGCCCCGGTACTTAAGAAATATTTCTGTCTAGAACGGGAGCAGCGATCCACTTAGCACAGCCCAAAACAGGTCTATTTCGTTCATGTTGTAGCATCAAACATCGACGGAACAGACCTGTTTTTTGATTGATGTGTGGGTAAGCGGCGGGAAAAGGCTTTGCTTGCATGATGGTAGTTTGCAGGTCTGTTCGTTGACTCGCCCGATACTGGCGCGAAACACGTTCACTGGCGCAGAAGTCTGTGTGTAAGGACCATGGTCGCAATGGCCAAACCCGGGCCATCACGCCCAAGGCCACTTACACTCCGACTTCTAAGCGCGCCAGCTCACGCTCTTGTAGAAAACGCGTTCACAGACCCAGAAACCTGTACATAAGGGCCTCAGACCCAAATGGCCAAAGCCCAGCCATTTGGGTCTGAGGCCACTTATGCTCCGGTTTCTAACCGGGCCTGTTCACGCTCTCTAGTCCTAAAGTCCAGTGACTTTATTTCATAAATGAGGTATATTAAATGCGGAGAAGTTATGTAAGATGTTAATGTTTTAGTGGAGGATAAGATGAAAAAGGCATGGGTTTACGGCTTAGCTGCCATGCTTGGCTTGGGTGTATCAACGGTGATTGGTAATCAGGCGTTGACGTTTGCAGCTTCAGCGCCACCAGTTGCGGTACAGGCATCAGCACCAAGTTGCAGTAGCACACAACCAAAAGAAGACAGCGTGAAGACAACGCAAGACGCCACCGAAAAGACGACCGATGATCAGCAACCGGTCATCACAGTGGCTGACACGGATGAACCAACTGACAGCAAGGAAGCTTCGAAAAGTTCCGTGGTGACTTCCGATACCCAGGACGACAAGAAATCATCTGCAAGCACCGAAGCAATCAGCGGGGTCTCAGTACCAAGCAGCAAAGTATCGGAAACATCGGCAGACAAGCCAAGCAAGGTTTCCGAAAAAACAGTCAGTTCAACACCGACGATTAAAACCGAGCAGGAAGTCAATTCGCTGGCCAGTCAGTCAGTGACAAAGCCGACAGCAGAAGAACAAAAAGAACAGGCTGTGGTTGCAGCAGCGCAAGCGGCAACGCACGATGACGTTAAAGTTGACCACGCGGTGCCGGTTGTTTCCAGTGATGGCAACTACTTTAAGTCATCTACATCAAATCGGAAACATCCACGTACCGCTGTCGAACTCATTTGGCAGGCGTTAATCGACACATTTTCCCAGCGGCAGCAATGTCCAAGCGATGTCAGTGACCGGCTGGTTGTCCATGAACCGACCGACGATCAGGGTATTGTCAAAACATCATTGGCGCTCATAACCAAAGAGCTCCACAAGACGTTTTCTGTCAAGGAACTAGCGCAGAACTTTCAAAAGGATATTCTGACGCCAGCGAATCGAACGATCAAAGATGTCATCGGTTTACTTAATCAGGTTCTACTGAAGCACCTGATCAATGCCGATTATCGGTGAATCTTTGCTTAGCTATAATAGAAGAAAACGTATAAAAATAAAGGTACCGATCGCACACAAAACGTGATCGGTACCTTTTCGATTGCGACGAAACGTCTGATCAAGCAGCTTTTGGGTAGCTGGCTTTTGGGATGATCAGTAAGAACGTTGGCGCTTAATTTTGTTCCGCTTGAACCTTGGCTAAAGCCGTTGCCCGCCGTGTTTTAACGGTGTGGGCGACCAGGCCGATAACCAGACCGACAGCAGCCGGAACCAACCAGCCCAGACCCATTGCGGCGAATGGCAGGTAATGTAATTGGAAACTGTGTAAAGCCAGGCCAACTGCGCTTTGACTCACAACTGCCGGGAATGCGGCGAACATGTCCAAAACAGCCGGTACTGCGGTGAAGGCAACGACGACGCGGTAAACGACCGGATCGTGATGGAAGGCTTTGCCGAAAACAGACATGAGGATGAGGACCATTGAGAATGGATATAGGAACATCAACATTGGCACGGACCAAGCGATGATTTGTTCAAGTCCGAAGTTAGCGGTCAGGAAGGACAGAAAACTGGTCAGTGCCAGCCATGCCCGATAGCTCACCTTAGGAAAATGCCGGTGGAAGTCTTGCGCGAATGCGGCAACTAAGCCCACAGCGGTTGTCAGGCAGGTCAGCGTTAGCAAGGTGGCTAAGACAGCGTGGCCAGCGGTACCAAAGTAATAAGTGACCACTTGATTGAAGGCAGTGCCACCTTCAGGACTCAGTTTGAAATGTGCCAGTGACATACTGCCAAGCACGATCAATGCAACGTAGATCAATCCGATAAAACTGGTTGCCATGACGCCGGCCTTGGCGGTTGCTTTGGCGACATGGTCATCATTTTTCAGCCCCAAGCCGCGAACCGCCGTGACAACGGTGACCCCGAATGCTAACGCAGCAAGTGCATCCATCGTGTTGTAGCCTTGCAGGAAGCCATTCATGAAGCTGCCGTTTTTGTATGCGGCGGTGACGGTTTGCGCAGCCGGATTGCCCATTGGATGGAGGTAGCCGACGAAGAAGACGAAGAATAAGAGCACTAGAAAAATCGGGTTCAAAACTTTACCGACAGCCGTGGTGATCTTCCGTTCCTTATAGGACAGGAAGAACGCTGCGCCGAAGAACAAGGCGGAGAAAACAAGGAGGCCACCTTGCTGCCAATCTTTTGGCAACATTGGTAAAACGCCGGTGGTGAATGAGACGGTTGCTGTCCGCGGGGTGCCGAACATAGGACCGATCGTTGCGTGGATCAGCACCATGAAGACGAGGGCAAAGACGCTACCAAGCGGTCGTCCGATATCATAAACGCCTTCCGCATGCGTGGCGGCGATGGCTAAAACGCCTAGTAGCGGCAATGCAACCGCGGTGACTAAAAAGCCCAGCATGGCCGGGAACCAGTTAGCCCCAGCGAGTTGACCAAGGTGTAATGGGAAAATTAGATTGCCGGCGCCAAAGAAGAGGCCGAACAAAAGTGATGCAATGACGACATAATCACGGGTTGAAAGTTTCTTTTCAGGTAATTCCATTTGAGTTCCTCCAATAAGTTTAAGTCAGACGTTAATTCATTCATGAGGCGACTAATGTGGGTAATGTCAGATTCCAATTGCATCACATCCTTAATTGGTTTGTTGATCCAGTTGCTACGCGAAAATACGGACAGGTTACGTAGATACAAAAAGTCGCCCCTAGATTTAATCTAAGGGCGACTTTGCGCGGTACCACCTTAATTCACCAAAGCATAGAGCCTTGGCCTTCATCGCATACGGTCCGTGGACGATATGCTAGCACTGTAATGGGTGCTCCCATGACACGTTACTGAAGGTTCGGTGTCCTGCTTGAAAGGGATCTTCATCATGTCCTGAATGCTCCCTCACACCAACCGAAGCTCGCTGAATCCATGAACATCACTACTTGTCTTTCGCGTTGCATTTGTATTTGATTATGAGTTTAACACGCTTTGCTTCCTTGTCAACAACTAATCTAAATTTAATGATGCTAACTGGATCAAAGAAAAACTCGGTGGCATTCAAAATAGTGCTCGGTAAATCTCGTGCGAAACAAAAATTATAATTTTTATATAATGCAATCAATAGATAACTTTGGCTAAAGTTCACTAGTGCACAACTTATATCGGTTAACCGGCGTTCGAAATGACAACCACAAAAAATATTTTTTAATGGGTTCAATAACGCTGATTTGATGAACTGGTTAAAAATAAATTGCTAATGTTGCTTATAAACTCATATTAATGTAAATGGCCTAATTTTATAAAAAACAAAATTTCAAAAATTCCGTAATATTGCCCGTCTGACGGGGCTGATTGGCTGATCGTATTGTTTGATTACCGATTCGGCAAGGTGCTATATTGATATTAGTAACACAGGTAAAGAAACTTTTCACAACACCCATGGAGGTAAAATCGATGAGGAAAATTAATTATATTGTAACTGGTATTTCGGCTTTGACGTTGGCAGGTTGTCTGGTACCAACAGGAAGTGTGTTTGCTGCAAATGACACAAAGACTTCTGTGGCAGAAGTTAATATCCTTCCTGGTGATATTAACTTGGACAAGGTGCCTGATCTTCACTTTGGCACAATCAACATCGGTCAGATCACGGCAGGCAACGTTGATCTAAAGCTTGATAACAATACGATTGACGCAACAGGTCCGGTTAAAGACGGTACCAATGCCATGGACGGTAATGCTGACGGCGAACTAACTGTGTCTGATAATCGTGGTACCAGTGCAGGTTGGGCTCTGACCGCCCAATTAGGCGATATGAAAGACTCTGCCGGTAGAACGTTGAATGGGTCACTGACACTCAAAACTGCTGACGTCACGACAGATAACCCGACCCTCAATGCCGTTAACCCAACAGCTGGAACGACCCTTGATTTCGGTGGCGGTTCACTTCCGATCTGGAAGGCTGATGCTTTGGCAACAGGCACAAATGGGCAAGGGCAAGGTAAGAACACAGCCTTATTAAAGAAGGGCAGTGAAACGGTTCTTCACCTTCTCAAAGATCCAACAGCAAGCGCCGGCCGATACCAAGCAGCAATTACTTGGACGCTGGCTGATGCACCTTTGTAATTTAGTGTTCAAGCTAAAGGGCGGCGGGGCATCCGCTGTCCTTTTTTGGCAAATTAACGCGTTTTCCGGTTTCTACCTGTGACGGTTCGCGCTCACATTAACGCGTTCACCAGTCCAGAAACCTGCGTGTAAGGACCTTGGTCGCAATGGCCTAAACCCGGGCCATCACGCCCAAGGCCACTTACACTCCGGTTTCTAACCGGACTGGTTCACGCTCAGAGAGGGGTAAGCATGAAACGAAAAATTCTATTTGGCCTTATTGCACTGCTGGGCATGTTTTGGCTTAGCAATCTGCATCAGGTTCAGGCGGCTGAAGGCGCAGGTTTCACGATTAGCCCCGCTCTGCCGCAAAACCAGATTGACAAATCCACGTACTTCAATCTGCTAGTCAAGCCAGGCGAAACGCAGCGATTGCTCATTTACGTGAAGAATACGAGCGATCAGGCTAAGAAGCTAAAGGTCAGTCCAGTCAGTGCGTTCACGCAAAATAACGGAACGTTAGGCTACTATCCTAATAATAAAAAGGACAACTCGGCCGAATACACATTTGCCCAGCTGGCAAGTGAGCCGCAGACCATCGACGTTCCAGCCAATGGCCAAGTGCCGGTGACTTTTGATGTCAAAATTCCGGAACAAGGCTTTACGGGCCAAATTCTCGGCAGTTTGTACGTTGAAGACCCGAATGTGCATAAAAGCGGCGGTGGCGGCATGGCGATTAATAACAAATTTGCCATGCTGATCGGGGTGGTTTTGCAAACTTCGGAAACCGAAGTGGCGCCTGATCTTAAGCTCATGCAGGTTAAGCCGGGCTTGCAGGACAACCAAGCAGGCGTATTAGCGACCATTCAAAACTTTAAGCCGCGACTGTTTGGTGACATGACGTTAGACGGTAAGGTGTACCGGCAGGGATCGAATGAACCTTATTTAACCCGACATGAAAAAGGCTGGTCGTTTGCCCCTAACTCACATTTTGACTATGCCATTTTTACCAAAGAGGCGCTCGCTCCCGGAACCTACACCTTGGATTTGACTGCCAAGGCTGTCGGGAAAACCTGGCATTGGCGCCGTAACTTCACGATTACCCGACAACAGTCGAACGCCATCGAAGAAAAACTAGGCCGGACACCGCAAAAAACGCCTTGGGTATGGATCATCATTGCGATCATCCTTGCCGTGGTGATTCTGATCCTGCTTTGGCTTATTTGGCGGCAACGACAAAAGAGAGGAAGGGAGACTGATGGCGAAAAGAAAGCGTAACTTTTGGTTCATAATGCTCATGATGGTCGGTCTCACGGCAGGCGGAGCCGCAGCTCATAAGGTGCACGCCGAAACATCAGTGGCGCAAGTCGAACTCGTCAGCGAATTGCCGTCAACGGGACCGGATCCGACGCCACCACCGACCCCGAAACCCGATCCAAAACCCGACCCAGGAACCGATCCGAGTGGAAAGCCGAGCGGTGGCGATCCGAGTGATCCGACCGACCCAACCGATCCGGCTGGCGCAACCGATCCATCCAATGCAGGCGATCCGCATGGTGATCAATATGGAAAAGGACAGTCAATTCTGGACTACAGCCGCCTCCCACAAACAGGGGATGCGGTTCAACCATGGCTAATCGTGATCGGCGTCGAAGTTCTGTTGATTGTTATCTTAAGTGCTGTGCTCGTGCACGGACGTTCGCGGCAAGGAGGTAAAAAATGAAGAAAAAGACTTTAATCATGATTTGCCTCGCCGCAGTGTTCAGCGTGATGCTGGGCCCGATACAATCCGCGGCGGCGGCAGCTACTTGGCCGGTTCCGAGCACTTATCCGTCACCGGGTGAAGGAAATTTTACGAGTTTGAACGATGTTTTTTCACCAGTCAGCACACAATCTCATATGATTGCAAATGGTCCAGATGAAGTCGGCCTTGAGTTGAATGCAAATGTGGCAGGTCAGACAGGGAGCATTTGGAGTAACCAACCCTTTGTCGATTTAGATAAAAGCAGTTTCAAGTTGGACATGCGAATCTATTTGGGCAACACCACGAGTGGCGCGGATGGCCTTGCTTTTGCGCTGGCAGGGGATAGGCCAACCAAAGTGTTTTCAGGTGGTGCGTCACTCGGCATCTGGGGGATTACTGGTAAGAACGGTGGAAAGCCGATCGACATTGCCACAACCGGTTTGCCAAACAGTTTTGCAATCGTGGTTGATACCAAGAGAAGTCGTGATGGCATAATTGCCACAACTGGTATGGATCAAAGGGTTGGCTACCCCTTACTTGGCTCATCAAATCAGTATATTGGCTCTGGGTATCCTGGCCAAGCAAGTATGTATGCAATCGGTTTTCCCAATTATAAAACTGAGCTTGAATTCAATAACCCGGAATTTCCAAATGAAGCCAAAGTTTTAAGCGGTAAAATTACTAACGGCTCGTGGCAAGATTTGAGTGTGGAGTGGCACAAGACTGCTACGGGTGGGAATTTGATTTATAGATTAAGCGGGACAGGTTTTAATACTGTCACGCGCTCACTCACATGGACCAATCAACAAATCAATGACATTTTTGGCTATAAGCGCCAGTTGTACCTGGGCTTCACAAGCGCCACAGGTGACGCCTTTGAACCGCACGTGGTCGCAATTAAGAGTTTGGCCGATTTTATCACCGTCAAGCCTGAGGTCACGTTAAAGCGTGAAGGTCAGGTCGTCGGAGAAACCACGATCCTGCAACCTGGCGATCAGTTAACCTATGATTACAATCTTAATGTCGATAATCTTGATGGTAGCCCTTGGCCAATGCCGACAATCACCTTACCAAAAGGCGAGTACTTTGATTATCTGAAAGCTGACGGAAAGCCGGCCCAACCTGGCGACGAGTTGGAAGTGACATTAACCGTTGACGGCGTCGCGGGTCCGAAAGTTAAAGCGATTGTTCAGGCTGATCAAAAGTCAGCCGTCATCACGAACATGCCGGAGTTACCAAAAAATAAAAACACGACGGTAACGTTTAGCTTACCCGCCCAGGTAAAGCTGTATAATCTTTCCGCTAATCAAGCTTTTAGTGATGATGCCGGAACCATCAATGGTGGGTCGCCAGCTAAGGATTACAAGTTGATCAATACGGCTGATAGCTCAAATACGATTAAGTATGTGCTCGGGGCCCACACAGGCGATCTGTTTTTAACACATGTACCGGGATTCGTTTTCAAGAAGTATACGGGCGGGTTTAGCGATCCGACTGTCGCGGATATTATTCGCGGTATCCCCGGCGACAATTCGCTGCCATCAACTCCCGAAGATTTCAAAAAGTGGCTGAATACGCTTGAAGGTGGCGGCACCGAGGACTATCTCGAAGTGCTTGATACCCGTCCCGATCAACCGGGGTGGCACCTTCAAATGAAGCTTTCACCGTTTAAACTTGACGGTGGCGATTATGTTCTAGGCGACAACGGCAGTCAAACCGGTGGTAAGGCCGAAATCGTGCTGATAGATTCAAACGGCACCAGTGAAGTTGCACGTGTGAAGGATAACAACGATACAGTGACCGTCAAAAACATGCCAAGTGGGGGCGGTACGTGGCAAATTGGCGATGGTGCGCAACATGCACAAGCTCTAATGACCGTTAAAGGGACACCATCCGTCCGCGCTGGAAAATATCATGCAACCGCCACATGGACCCTTGCAGATGCACCAGAATGAGGCGTTAACGGACAAACAATTTCCTAAAACCGCAAAAATGAGTTGAACTATTCTTAAAATGAGAATATGATATGGACAATTCTTATTTTTAAATATTGAGTTGTCAGGATTGCGGTTATAGAGGGGTCTGCTAATGAAAAAGCATTTCACACGTTCTCATTTACTGCCGGTCGTAGTTTTGGGCACACTGGCCTTCTTGCTAGAGCTGCCCATTCACGTTTTGATTGCCAGTTTCACCGGCTTCCTTTAGTCGATACTGGTTCTGGTCAATCAACGAACAAAAAAGAGATGCTGAAAGTTTCGGGATTTTCCCTAGACTTTTAGCATCTCTTTTTGATGTTCAGGACTTAGACTTTTGCCAAAGCTGGTGAATCAGCCGTTTTTGAATACCCTGAATTTTTTTGAACGGCAGCGCCTGCAACAAGGTGTTCAAGACAATGAGGAGGCCGCCGAGCCATTCTGCCGGACCAAAGGCGATGTGTAGGCGGGTGACGGCGAGCGTGGTGGCGGTTAACGGTTCGAACGCGCTTAACATGCCAGTTGCCACAGGTGAAATGTAGTTGAGGCTGCCGAGCACCAGCAAGTAAGCGAGCATGGTGCCGAAGATGACGACAAACCCAATTGCGCCTAGATCTGGCAGCGTGAGCATCGGGTTAGGATGGAGCACGTACTGAGGTAAGAATGGCAGGCTGCCGAGCAACATGGACCAGCCCGTGACGGCGCGCGCATCATATTTGGCCAGCAAGGTTCGCGGCAGCAACGTATAAAGCGCCTGACTCACGCCGGCCATAATCCCCCAGAAGATAGCGGCAGGGGCGAGCTGTAAACTGGTGAGATGGCCGCGCGTGACGAGCAAATAAGTACCAATCAAAGCTAATGTGATACTGATAAAATCAATCCGCCGCGGCATTTGCCTAGTTGCCAGTGCCATGTAAAGTAAAATAAACACCGGACCTAAAAACTGCAAAATGGTTGCAGTTGCAGCATTGCCGGCATTAATGGCAAGAAAATAAGTCAACTGAGATGGCACCATGCCGAAGAAGGCAAACAAAATCATAAGACCAGCATCCCGCCGATTTTTCCAAAGGGCCAAAAACGATTGCGGATCGCGCAGAGCACTCCACAATACTAGTAACATCCCGGCAAAAAAGAGGCGAATACCCACAAGCCAAAGCGGCTTAACGCCGGCATTGGTAAAAAGCGTTTGCGTAAAAATACCGCTGGCACCCCAAAAAATGGCGCCAACAACGGCAAATGTAACCCCTTTTATTTTTCGATTCGAATCGTTCATAAGATGAGCTTCAGTGCGCGGCATAGCAGTAATCCTTTCAAATTAAGACATCCAGACTACTATACGCAAAAAGAACCTGATTGGCTAGTTCGTGTTATTTTGATCAAACTTGACGCACGTGCATGGAAGCTTGCCGGCATTTTGCTCGATCAATCAAAATCGCCCCTAAAGACAAATTGCGTCTCAAGGAGCGATTCCAGAGTGATGTTCATTTTTGGAATGTTAAGTGGTTATTCTGGCTCAGTGTTGATTCGTAATTCATAACGCAGATTGGTGCGATAAAAGTGCCCTAGTAGCAAGCCGAACGTCAAACCTAAGAGTGTCAAAGCCAGTGGGAAAATCCAGCCACCAAGAAAGCCACCAACCAAGATAATGATAACTGCCGCGATGGCGCCGACAATGATGCTGATAACGCCGGTAGATCCTCCGCGAAAGTTAGCGTTGGTTGAATAGATACTTGCAAACGGAAATTGACCCCCTACCAGTGGCCAACCCATGATTAATGTGATGCCATAAGTTAAAATGATGATCGCAATACCGGCCACTAACGCATCAAAACCACCAATGGCTGTTGTGATTACGGTAATTAAAACAAGTGGCAGCAAGAATAAGCGGGCAAACATGGCCTTAACTACGCCGCGCAATAATAATCCGTGCGTTTTAAATGGGACATATTGGAAAATTGCCATGGCTTGAGGCTGACTTGAAAACCGCAGATTGACTAAAGCCGGTGCAAGTGCCACAACGACACCGATGCCGGCGTAAGCAATAAAGTGGCTTGCGGACTTGAAACTCATTTCCCGTAATTCATTGCCGATGAAGACTAACGGTAAAACCAGGCCATATGCCAGTTGCGGATAAACTCGTAATTTGTAGTCACGCTCACTGCCTAATATCCGCCAACCCAATGTGAAATAGGTGCGTTCTTCACCAGGGCGCGTCATTAAAGCACTGAGACCGCGGAACCACCAGCCTAGTTTGCGTGGACGGGCGTTGCCTTGATTTAGTTTTTCCAAATAGACTTCAAATACACCAGAGAAGTGAAGGAAAGTAAGGGTCATGGCAATCGGGATCACGACGCTTAAACTAGCCAACATGAGGCTTAAAGCCGTTACCTGCCCGGCAAATAGCATAGGTAAACCAGCGAACCAAGCAGGAAAGGCTGGTATGAAAAGCCAGCTAAACTGGTCACTGATGGACGCACCGAAAATTGACATGGACTGTGGCAATAAATTAGGCAACTGGCCGCCAACATAGATACCGATCATCAGTAAAATTTGCACCAGATTCAACATGTTTCGTAAGCGTTCACCATCAAAGAACCGCAAAATCAGCAAGTAGACAAAAAGTGCCAGCATCAGACTTAAGACGCCGCTGAATATCAGTGCGATGAAGCCGCCAATCGCAACAATCGGCCCATAATGAAAGCCGCTGATGACGATTCCGGGACCGCCCATTGCCAGCAGCGTCATCCCTAAGTAGAAACAAATATTAAGAAGTCGGGCAAAACTCAACGTGCGATCATTGACACCACGAGCGGCAAAAACTGTACGATCACGCGGATCAAGAATCAAACTGGAGTAACTGGTTAAAATTGCCAGAAAACTCGTCAACAGTTGGACAGTCATGAACATGGTAAAGGTGGTCACGATGGATGTGGGAATAAGCAGCAACAAACCTAAAACTGCGCCGAATAAGGTATTCCACAAAAAGGTTGTTCTAAGACGTGAACCCGTACGACGCTTATTGTTATTAAACATGCTGCCTAAGCCGCTTGATTCACGCGAGGCCAGTAGACTCTTGCTAGCAAGAATCAACCGCAACTGATCAAATTGAATCCCACGTTTTTCCAACGTCGGGCGAAGTCGGGTTAACCATGCAAAGTTTTTAGGCAGAGGCAAAGCTGCTGGGTCAGTTGGTTCGGGCTCTGCTTTTTTAAGCATCTTCATGCGAGTCACCGCCTGTCACAATATCCACGAAGCTTTGGGCTTTTTGACCATGTTCCGCAAAACCGGTCAGATCATTGAAGAGCTGCTGCAAATTGGTGTCGGCTTCCTTGGCAATGGCTTTGAATGGCCCATCTGCCACCACTGTTCCGGCGTTCAAAACGATAATCCGGTCCGATAGTTTTTGGACGACATCAAGAATATGGCTGGAATAGAAGATCGTTTTACCTTGATCGCGTAAGTCCTGCAACACTTCTTCAATGACCAGCACGGTGTTGGCGTCAAGCCCGTTCAATGGTTCATCCCAGAATAAAATGTCCGGATTGTGCAGCAAACTGGCAATAATCAGAATCAGTTGCCGCATCCCTTTTGAATAGGATGAAATTCGCCGATCAAAAGCATCGCGTAGGTTAACCAATTCCGCCAGCGCGAAGGCCTTTTGCTCGGCATCGGCGGCGCTCAAACCGTAAAGCTGGCCAATGAGGCTCAAATATTCCCGCGCCGTTAACGCATCGAAAACATCGGCGCTTTCCGGGACATAGCCGATTCGCCGTTTATAACTGGGATCTTTAGGGCTAATCGGTTGGCCGAATAATTCGAGTGTGCCGTCATCTGGTTCAAGCAAGCCGAGCATCATTTTAACCGTTGTACTTTTACCAGCACCGTTGGGACCGATGTAACCAACGATGCTGCCAGGGGTGATTGAGAAGTTGAGATCTTTCAATACTTCTTTGGGTCCGAAACTTTTCCGAATGTGACTGAGGGTCACGATGGGTTCTGTCATAAAAATGGCCTCCTCTTGACCGAGTTATCAACATACTGCGTTGGGCCGATTATGACAGAAAATATTATTGTTGTATAGGGAAATGCTTGTTGTATAACGCCGCTAAAAAAGCCCATAAAAAAACACCAAGCGTTCTGCTTAGTGTTAAACTAGTCTGCTGTTCGCCGGACTAGTCCAAAAGAAATCGTAATAAAAAAACGAAAGAAATTGTTCAGTTCGTGAACCGTTTGAAGAGCGGACGAAGGATAAAATACAATATCGGCACGATAAAGGCAGTTGCAATTGAGTTGATGACAGTTGCCGGAAGACTTAAAAAGGCGCCGACAATCGCGGTTTTAAAGATCGTCCCAACCATGAGTGCTTCAACGATACCCGTGAGATAGGATGTGACGATTTTTGTTAATCCGGCAACGATGCCAATGATAATGATGTTACGCGGCTGATCGTCATGCTTGAACGCTTTGACAAGCGCACTGACAACGATTGCCATTACGATCGCTTCCAAGATTGTCAGCCAAGAGGTGGCGGCATAGCCATTCAGCAAGTCGAACCCACCCAAGCCAATCGCAGCTGCTAAACCGCCTAGCCGTCCGCCTAAGAAGAGAATGGCCAGCACCATCAAGGGATTGCCAAAGTGAATAAACGGCCGACCAACCATGGCAGGAATCGGAATGCGTAATAGTGAAATCCCAATGTAAATAATTGCGGCGAATAAGCCGGTGAAAATGATGTTTTTCAAAGTGTTATGCGATGTTTGCATGTTTTACCCTCCAAAAATGAGCGTGAGCCCGCGCGGTCAGAAGCCGGAGTGTAAGTGGGCTTGGGCGGGATGGCCCGGGCTTAGGCCATTGCGACCAAGATCCTTACATGCAGGCTTCTGCGCGGGGGAACGCGTTAAGATGAGCGTGAGCCCGCGCGGTTAGAAGCCGGCAGCACGCTAGCGTATTTGTATGATCTAAGGCAGTTGCTTACTCAATGCCGGGATAACCCCAGCGAGATTTAACCCATATTTTGGATCAGCATCAGCAGCCAACGTGGCTTTAATTGCTAAGCGCGCGGCCACCATGGCAGTTGCCGCTGCTTGCCGCAAGCGCTGGCCTTTCAGCAAGCCAGTTGCCAAGGCCGCAGCGAAAAGATCGCCAGTGCCAAAATAATGCCCGGGTTCTTTTGGCTGGGCCAGTGCCAGCGTTTCTCCAGACGCATCTATCCCGACAACGGCAATCTGCTTATGGAACGGGACCCCAGTGATTAAAACCGCATTGTGGAACTGGGCATGCAGCCGCTTGGCCAACGCCATCACGGCTGACGGTTCCGCCAGTGCCACCAATGGTTCGTCTAAAAGCAGTTGTGCTTCGGTGACGTTCGGCGTCAAGACCGTTGCGCGGTAGGCTAACTGCTGCAACGTTTCGACGTAGGCGGCATCAAAACCTTTATAAAGCTTGCCGTCATCTGCCATAACCGGATCGATCAGAACCAGCGGCGCGGAAAATTTTGGCAGCCAGCGTTGCCATTGAAGCGCGGCATTTTGGCCAAGATAGCCGAGATAAATGCCGTCGGGTTGCAGTTGCAGTCGTTGCCAATGGGTCAGAATTCCTGACATCTCGGAACTCAGGTCAAGATAAGTATTAGCGCCCAGACCGCCAGTGTGACTTGACAGTAAGGCGGTCGGCAACACATACGGCGTCAACCCCAGACCGGCCGCTAACGGCAAAGCCACGCCCATGGAAACCTGGCCGACACCGCACAAATCCTGACTAATGATCAGACTTTTCGTGTTCAAAGTATGAATCCTTTCTAAAAGTATAGGTGCTTAACAAAGAGCATGCGCAATTTTTAACGAACTGTCAATGAGCTTTTTTATATATTGGCACAAACTGCCTTCTGTGCAAACTAAAATGGTCCTGGCACCGCGCCGGGACCATTCATATTGAAGGCGTCAAAATCAGTTAAGCATTTCGAATTGTCTTTGTCGCTGTAGCAATTCGTTTAACAACCGTGGGATTGTCCATGGTATAAATGTGGATGCCATCGACACCATGCACTAATAAATCAATAATTTGATCAATGGCATAAGCAATCCCCGCATCGCGCATGGCTTCTTTGTTGCCGGAAAAATGCTGCATCATGGCGACAAATTTTGGCGGTAAATTGACGCCAGCCATGGTGGCCATGCGTTCGATTTGATGCTCGTTGATCACCGGCATGATCCCGGCTTCGATGGGCACATGAATCCCTGCAAGTTCGGTGCGCTCCCGAAAGCGATAGAAAACCTGGTTATCGAAGAAAAGTTGGCTAATCAACTGACTGGCTCCGGCATCGACTTTTTCCTTTAAATGCCGGATATCACTGACCACATCTGGTGATTCGGGATGTTTTTCCGGGTAACAGGCTGCCACAACGTTGAAATCGCCGCGTTGGTGAATGTGTTCGATTAAATCACAGGCGTAAGGGAAGTCGTTGCTGACGCGGCCGCTTTTGGGAATATCACCGCGCAAGGCGAGAATGTTATCAATGCCGGCTTCTTGAAAACCGCGCAATTCTGCATCGACCTGCGCACGGGTGAGCTGGGCAGCCGGTAAGTGGGCAACTGGTTCCAGATCAAACTGGTCTTTGATCAACTTGGCAACCTCCAGCGTGCCCATGTGTGGCTTATTGCCATTCGCGCCGAATGTGACGGAGACAAAATCGGGATCGGCTTCTTTTACTGCATCAAGGGTGTTGAGAATTGGTGTCAGCGCAACGTTGCTGGCATTTTTGCGCGGGGGAAAGACTTCAAATGAAATGACTTGATGATCTTTAAAGCACTGGTTGATTTTCATGAGTGAGTTCCTTACGTACTTGTTTAGCCGCTGCAACCATGTTGATCAAGCTGGCCTTGGTTTCCGGGACGTCGCGGGTTTTAAGTCCGCAATCAGGGTTGATCCAAACATGATCAGCCGGCAACCGTTTCAGAATTTCGTGGATGATGTGGACAATTTCGTCTTTGGAAGGGATGCGCGGCGAGTGAATATCGTAAACGCCGGGGCCGACATGGGTCTGGAAATGAGTGGCTTTGAGAATGTCCAAGAGGCTAAAATCAGACCGTGCAGCTTCAAACGAAATCACGTCGGCATCGAGGTTATCAATCGCCTTAATGATGTCGCCGAACTGCGAATAACACATATGGGTGTGGATCTGGGTCTCCGGTTTCACTTTGCTGGCAACGAGGCGGAAGGCCGGCACTGCCCAGTCCAGATACTTGGGATACCAGTCCTTCTTGCGCAGCGGCAGATTTTCCCGTAACGCCGGCTCGTCGATTTGAATGATTTTGATGCCATGCTTTTCAAGATCCAGCACTTCATCTTCCAAGGCCAATGCAATCTGCTCAACGCTGGTTTTTTGGCTCAAATCTTCACGCGGGAACGACCAGTTGTAGATGGTGACCGGTCCGGTGAGCATGCCTTTGACGAGGTGATCGGTTTGACTTTGGGCAAAAACAGTTTCCGCCACCGTAATCGGCTTGGTGCGCACCACATCGCCCCAAATAATCGGTGGTTTCACACCGCGGGTTCCGTAACTTTGTACCCAGCCGTTGTCGGTGAAGCGGAAACCACCGAAGTTTTCGCCAAAATATTCAACCATGTCGTTGCGTTCAAATTCACCGTGAACCAGAACGTCCAAGCCGATTTTTTCCTGGAATCTAATCCAGTCGACTTCTTCTTGATGATTGAACGCCGTATATTCGGCTTCCGTAATTTCATGGCGGCGGAACTTAGCCCGATTGCGGCGGACTTCTGCGGTTTGTGGGAACGAGCCGATGGTGGTCGTCGGCAGTAGCGGTAGGTTGAATTCCTTAGCTTGAATCGCCAGCCGGGTTTTGCGATCGGGTGTCCGCTTATAGTCTTCCGGCGTTAAGGCAGCAATTTTGGCGTTTAAGGCTTTATTTTCCTCGTAACGCGGCTTGCTGAATAAGGCGACGTTGGCTTGATAAGCTTCGTGATCGGCACCGGTGTGGAAAATGGCGTCCAATTCGTGCAACTCATTTAGTTTTTCTTCAGCGAAAGCCAGATATTGCTTTTCTTCCGGCTTGAGATGCGTTTCGTTGCGTAGTGTATAAGGAACATGCAATAGCGATGTGGAGGTGCTCAACACAAGCTTGTCGGTGATGGCTGCCAGCTGCTTAATCGTTGCCAAAGCATCGGCATAGTGCGTCCGCCAGATATTCTTGCCGTTGACAATACCGGCAAACAAGGTGGCGTGCGCCGGAAAGCCATGTTTTTTCAGCAGATCGAGGTTCGCATAGCCTTCCACAAAATCCAGGCCGAAGCCATCAAAAGGCAGTTCGGAAATCTGTTCAAACGAGTCGGTTAAATCGCCGAAATAAGTCTGAACCAGAATTTTGGCGGCATTCTTCTGCGCGAGAATCGGCGTATAAAGTCGTTCAAACAAGGCTAAGTCAGCATCGGTCTGGTCATAAACCAGCGCCGGTTCATCAAGTTGAAGCCATTCCGCGCCGGCTGCGTGTAGTCGCTGAATGATCGTGCTATAAGCGGTGATTAAGTCGGCTACGAAATCATCCGGAGCAACATCAATGAAGCGTGACAGTTTCAACAACGTGTAAGGGCCGATTAAAGTCGGGCGCGCCGCGATGCCTAATGCTTTGGCCTCTTGATATTGCTCGAAAAGTTGCCAGTCCGTCACTTGAATGTGCGTGTCGTGGTCAAATTCGGGCACCAGATAATGATAGTTGGTGTTGAACCATTTCTTCATGGCAAGCGCCTTAACATCACCGGCATCACCTTGATAACCCCGCGCCTGGGCAAAGTAGGTATCCAGTGACGAAAGGTTCAAGTCCAAATACCGCTTTGGCACAATATTCAAAAGGTTGGCAACGTCCAAGGTGTTGTCGAAGAATGAAAAATCGCCGGTGGGAATTTGATCAATGCCCGCCGTCTGAATGGTTTCCCAGTGTTGCTGGCGCAATGCTTTGGCCTTTTCCTGTAGTTCCTGTGCCGTAATCTGGTGCTTGAAATACTCCTGAGTGGCAAACTTCAATTCGCGATGTTCACCAATTCGTGGGTAACCGATGATGGTTGTTGTCATAATAAAACCTCCTGTTTTAGGCATAATGTCAATCAGTCCAATGATGAATTGAAGAACACTTGCTAATGATCGAAATGAACTGTCGAAAGACGTGGCTTGTATTTGCACGCGGAGATGGAAACCAAAAAAGCCGTCCTTGACCCAGACAAAAAAAGTCTAGGTCAAGGACGGCTTACCGTGGTACCACCTTGGTTTAAAAGTCGCTCACACGACTTTCCTCAATCAGTCCGACAGCCATGCTGTGAGACCTAACGCAATAATGGGCGTCCCCATGTGTGCTTTGCTCGCGCTCGACACACCTGCATCACCAAGACCATATTCGTCGTCGTTTCCAGATGTCCTTGCACCAAAATGGACACTCTCTAGGCAGGAAATCGCCAACTACTCATCTTTCCGCATTTCAATGTTGCGACTAGCATACTGACAATTATGGCAGCTGTCAAGATATTTATTAAATTAAGATGAAGCCTTCCGTGGCTGTTAACTACTAGGTTGTTGCGAAAACACCTGTTTTATTCTCATTATTTCGTAAATAATGGCGCAGGTTTGTTAAGATGACAATACCAGTGTCATGCTTACCCTCGAGATTGCGCAGCCACGAATTGAACAAGAAAAGTCAAAGAGCGTTAACACTGACTTGTTTCAAATTTTAGGGTAAGCTATTAGCACAAGTCATCGGAGGAAGAATGCTATGAAAGTTTTGGGTCCATACATTAAGAAATATCGCTGGGACGTGATCTGGTCAATCCTGGCTATTTTTGTGGTAGCGTTCGCGACACTTTGGCAGCCGCATCTGCTTCAGGTGATCATGAATGCCATTATGAAAAATGACAAACAGACCGTCTGGACCAATGGGCTGTATTTGATTGGCTTGGCGATAATCGGGATTGTTGGCGGTATTATCAATACCATCTATTCGGCGCGGGTGGCACTGGGTGTTGCTACTGATTTGCGCGCAGATGAATATGCCAAAATCCAGAGTCTGGCATACGCGGATGTCGAGAAATTCTCACCGTCAAATCTGGTTGTACGCATGACCAATGACATTAATCAGGTACAGCAGATTGTCATGGGCTTTTTTCAGCAAGTCACGCGTATCCCGATTCTGTTTGTGGGTGCCGTGATTCTTGCGATCGTGACCTTGCCGGAGTTGTGGTGGGTGATTGCGGTCATGATGGTGCTGCTGCTGGGAGTCAGTCTTTTTTCATTTAGTCGCATGGGCAAATATTTTGGCCGGATGCAACAGCTGATTGAAAAAGTGAACACCTTAGCGCGCGAAAATTTAATGGGCATGCGGGTGGTAAAGTCGTTTGTTCAGGGCGCCAATCAGACGAAAAATTTTGCGGAATCAAGCGATGAGATGCGGGATGTCAGTGTCAAAATCGGTAATTTGTTTGCCTTGTTGATGCCGGCGTTTTTCCTGATTGCCAATTTAGCGATTGCCTTAAGTATCTGGCTGATCGGCCAGAACATTACGAGCCATCCAAGTAACTTGGCGGCGATTACCAGTTTTATCAACTACTTGATGCAGATTCTGTTCGCGATTATTAACGGAAGCTTTATGCTGACATTCGCGTCGCGGGCGCTGGTTTCTTTACGGCGGATCCATGAAGTCATGGATACTAGGCCGAGCATGACCTTTGTGAGTGGCCCGCATCGGGATCTGAATGGCGCCGTTGAATTCAACGACGTGACATTCACCTATCCGGGGGATGAAAAACCGACGATTCGCGATATCAGTTTTGCGGTTAAGCCAGGTGAAATGATTGGCATTGTCGGGGCGACCGGCAGTGGCAAGACCACATTGGCGCAACTGATTCCGCGGCTGTTTGACCCAGACACCGGGATCGTCAAGGTTGGTGGGCATGATGTCCGCGCTGTCACTGAAGCTGATTTGCGGCAGACGGTTGGTTTTGTCCTGCAACGATCCACGCTTTTTTCCGGCACTATTGCGGAAAACTTGCAGCAAGGCAATCCGGACGCTGATTTAGCTTCTATGAAATGGGCGGCCCGAATCGCTCAGTCAGCTGAGTTTATTGAACGTTTGCCGCACACCTACCACGCAGAAGTAGAAGAACGATCGTCGAACTTTTCAGGCGGCCAAAAGCAGCGGCTTTCGATTACACGTGGGGTCATCGGGCAGCCGAAGATCCTGATTCTCGATGATGCTACCTCAGCGCTGGATGCCCGTTCGGAAAAATTGGTTCAAGAAGCTTTGGCGCATGAACTGAAAAACACAACGACCATTATCATCGCCGAAAAAATCAGTTCGATTATCAAGGCCGATCGCATTCTAGTACTTGATGAAGGTCGGTTGGTCGGTAGCGGCACACATCATGAATTGGCTCAGCATAATGATGTTTATCGCGAAATTTATGCAACCCAAAAGGCATTGGAAGAGGGGGTGTAGCTCATGAAAGACTTGAAAAATGCGGGTAAATTTTATGCCCATTATTTACGGCCTTATTGGCTAGAGTTTTTGATCACGACGATTTTGATCGCGATTTCTACATGGGCGATTGTTGTTGCACCGACGTATATGGGCCGCGCCATTGAGGAACTGACTGTCTACGTTCAGCAATGGGCGAACCCGGCAACGCGTGCGCAAGCCTCCTTTACTGCGTTTAACCACACCCTAGCCATTTTTGTCTTGTTGTATTTGATCGATGCCTCCAGTATTTTGATCTCGAGCCTGCTGCTGTCAAAAGTCAGCGGTTATTCGACCGGGACTATGCGGGTGGGTTTGTTTCGGAAAATGCAGCGCATGAAAGTGCAGTATTTTGACAGTCATAGTGATGGCGATATTCTGTCGCGGTTTACCAGTGATTTGGATAACATTTTCAATGCCATGAACCAGGCGCTGATCGAAATATTCTTAAGCGGTGCCCAGTTTATTGGGATTATCTGGATGATGTTCACCCAGAATGCCACGTTGGCGTGGATCACCATGGCCTCGACCCCGGTGGCGATTGGCTTGGCCGCGTTTGTGATGCACCAGGCAAGTGTGTCGGTTGATCGCCAGCAGGACGACATCGGCCGACTTAATGGTTACATCAACGAGCAAATTACCGGTCAGAAGATGTTGATTACCAATGGCTTGCAGCAGGAAAGTGTTGCCGGCTTCCAACCGTATAACAATGCGGTACGCAAATCTAACCTGCGTGGGCAGATTTGGAGTGGCATTTTAAATCCGTTACTCATGGGGCTGTCGTTGCTGAATACGGCGATTGTGATCTTTGCCGGTTCCTGGCTGGCGCTAAACGGCTCACTGAGTCAAGGCGCGGCTTTGGCCTTGGTGGTTGTGTTCGTTAACTATGCGCAGCAGTACTATCAGCCAATTGTGCAGCTGACCAGTTTGTTTAACATGATTCAATTAGCCATTACCGGTGCCCGCCGGATTACCGAAGTGCGGGAACAGCCGGATGAAGTCGATCCGAAAAATGGTCGCACCCTCGATGGCTTGAAACACGAACTGGTGATTGATAATGTGCATTTCAGCTACATTCCGGGTAAAGAGATCTTGCACGGCGTCACAATCCATGTTGAAAAAGGTGAGATGGTGGCGCTGGTTGGCCCGACTGGCAGCGGGAAAACCACGGTGATGAACCTGATGAATCGTTTCTATGATGTCGATTCCGGTTCGATTACGTTTGATGGTGTCGATGTGCGTGAATTTAAACTCGCATCACTGCGGCAAAATGTCGGCATTGTTCTGCAGGATCCGCAACTATTTTCCGGAACGATTCGTGACAACATTCGTTTCGGTGATCCTGAAGCAGATCAAGCGCGGGTTGAAGCCGCCGCCAAACAGGCCAACATTCATGACTTTATTGTGAGCCTGCCGGATGGGTATGATACGTTGGTTTCGGATGAACAAAGCGTTTTTTCAGCCGGCCAAAAGCAGCTCATGTCGATTGCCCGGACCATTTTGACCGATCCGCGCTTACTGATTCTTGATGAGGCGACCAGTAACGTGGATACGGTCACTGAAGCCAAGATTCAAGCAGCGATGGATAACGTGATTCAAGGGCGAACGAGTTTTGTCATTGCCCACCGGTTGAAGACGATTTTGAATGCCGATAAAATTGTCGTCCTCCGTGATGGCAGAATTATTGAAGAAGGCAATCACGAACAGTTACTGGCGCAAAATGGCTTTTACGCCGAGCTGTACCATAATCAGATGGTGTTTGAATAGTGATTCAAAAGATCCCGAACTATTTCGGGATATTTTTTAATATAATTCGTATATAAAGCGATTTACAGGCCTTTCTAAAGCTTGAAACTTATGATAGTCTTTCTATATCAGAACGATGCTGTTCGCTGTTTTGATCAATAAAGACTTCGTGGAGGTAGCAATGAGCAGACGTAGGTATTTGGTCGCTTTAGGCGGTATTTTGCTGCATTTGATGATTGGTTCTGTTTATGCATGGAGCGTGTTTACCGGTCCGATTGCCAAACAGACAGGGTGGGCGTTGTCCTCGGTCACAGTCGCGTTTAGTATTGCCATCTTCTTCTTAGGCATGAGTGCTGCCTTCATGGGGCGGGTGGTTGAGCGCTTTGGCCCGCGGTTGACCGGGACAGTTGCCGCGATTTTATACGGCTCAGGTATTTTGTTAACCGGCTTGGCGGTTCAAATCGATTCGTTGCCGTTGCTATATCTGGGTTACGGCGTGATCGGCGGGTTAGGTTTGGGTGCTGGCTATGTGACGCCGGTTTCAACGATTATTGCGTGGTTCCCGGATAATCGCGGACTCGCGACCGGAATGGCGATCATGGGCTTTGGATTTGCCGCCATGTTGACTGGCCCGGTTGCCCAGCAATTGATCGCCACTATTGGCTTGGTAGCCACCATGTATGTGCTGGGTGCGGTTTATATGGTGATCATGTTGGGAGCAGCTCAAGTGATCCGCAAGCCGCGTCCGGATGAAGTGCCGGCAGCCGATCTTGCTAAAAGCGTGAGTTTGACCGGTAAGGCGATGACCGCCAATGAAGCAGTTAAAACGCCAGCATTCCGCTACTTATGGCTGATGTTCTTTATTAACATCACCTGTGGCATCGGGCTTGTGGCGGTTGCATCGCCGATGGCCCAGCAGCAAACCGGTATGTCCGCCGCGACCGCCGCTATGATGGTTGGGGTTGTGGGTTTGTTTAATGGTTTTGGCCGCTTGGCTTGGGCAACGTTGTCTGATTTGATTGGCCGGCCGCTCACCTATACGTTGATTTTTGTGGTCGACGTCATCATGCTAGTCGGCATTTTGACCGTGGGCTCCCCGTTACTCTTTGGCATTGCGTTATGCCTGATCATGTCTTGCTATGGCGCCGGGTTCTCGGTCATTCCTGCTTATCTTGGGGATGTCTTTGGCACCAAACAGCTTGGGGCGATTCATGGTTATGTGCTGACGGCTTGGGCCGCTGCGGGAATCGTTGGCCCGACGCTGCTGAGTTTTAGCGAAGAATATTTTCACAATTATACCGTTAGCTTGATCCTCTTTGTTCTTCTCGAATTACTGGCTCTAGGGCTGTCAATTCGCATTCGGCGGGAATTCAAAGCAACTGCGCAAGATGCGAAGCATGTGACCGACTAACGGTTTTGTCTGCGAAAAGATCGACAGAGAGAGACTTTAGGCTGAATGAAAAACATTTTGCCGTTGATGTTTTGCTGGTGATATAAACATCGTCTAATGTGGATATTAATATATCAAAATCCCGTATTTAGGTACGGGATTTTTTTATGTCCCAAAATGCTGATATGACAACATTTTTAGTTTATGCCACATATTATTGACCAAATCCAAGCGTCTTTTGTTGACAAACCTGTACGTACAGGTAAAATAAGCTCTGTAAGTGAAATCGCTTTCTGGAGGGGGAAGAAATGCGTAAGTACGATGTCATTTATCAGGATCTGAAGGACAAGATCGAAGCAGAGATTTATGTAACGGGATCGTTGCTACCAAGTGAACGGACGTTGCAGGAAATGTACCGGGCGTCGCGCGACACGGTACGAAAAGCATTGCAGCTGCTCAAAGACGACGGGTTTATCCAGTCGCAAAAAGGTAAAGGTTCAACGGTGATTAATCGGCAGGAATACGTTTTTCCCGTTTCAGGAGTTGTGAGTTATGCCGAACTGGCCAAACAATTTCACTTACAGACGCGAACCGTCATTTTGGCCAATCATTTTGCAACGTTACCAGCCAAGTCGTTTAAGGACGTGGATCCACATGTGACGACTAAACAGATGCGGTTTTTGAAGCGGGTGCGGTATTTGAAAGGCGAGCCGGACATCATCGATATCGATTACCTTGATCCTAAGGTGGTGCCGCCGATTCCGGAGTCGGCAGCCAAGGATTCGTTGTATGCCTATCTTGAAGGTCAGGTGGGATTGACCATTGCCTATGCGACCAAGGAAATCACGGTGGAAACAGCAACCGAAGAAGATCGGCGGTACCTGAAGTTACCCCAAGCCGCAGTGGTCGTCGTGGTTCGCAGTTGTAGCAGTCTGGTGGATACGACAAAGTTTCAATACACGGAGTCGCGGCACCGGGCGGATCGGTTTAAGTTTCATGATTTTGCGCGGCGAATGCGGCCGTGAATGGTGGCAGGTCGAGCTTCAGTTAAAGGTGAAGATTAAGGAGGTGCATGATGGGATTTCATAAGAAAGTCATTTATCAGCTGTATCCCAAGTCGTTTTATGACAGCAATGGCGACGGGGTCGGCGATTTGCGTGGCATTATTGACAAGATTGATTATCTTAAGTCATTGCACGTCGACATGATCTGGTTCAATCCATTTTTCGTGTCACCACAATACGATAACGGTTATGATGTTGCCGATTATCGCAACATTGATCCGCGGTTCGGTACGATGGCGGATTTTGACGAATTGGCTAAGAAACTCAAAGAAGCTGGTATCGATATCATGTTGGACATGGTGTTGAATCATACCAGCACGGAACATGAATGGTTCCAGAAGGCGTTGGCTGGCGACAAGCATTATCAAGCCTATTATTATATTCGCCCGCCAAAGCCGGATGGCAGCTTGCCGACTAACTGGGAAAGCAAATTCGGCGGACCAGCGTGGGCACCGTTTGGCGACACCGGCAATTATTATCTGCATTTATATGAACGCCGCCAAGCTGATTTGGATTGGCACAATCCAGCAGTTCGGCAAGAAGCTGCAGCGATTATTAACTTTTGGCGTGCCAGGGGTGTCCACGGATTCCGGTTCGATGTGTTGAACGTGATTGGCAAGGCAGAAAAACTGGTCGATGCACCGCCAAAGGTTGCCAGCAAAACGCTGTACACGGATACGCCGATCGTTCAGGACTATTTGAAGGAATTGGCTGCTAACAGCTTCGGCCAAGACCCTAACAGCGTCACGGTGGGCGAAATGAGTTCGACAACTGTTAAGAACTCAATCGCCTACACGAAGCCGGAAAATCATGAGTTATCCATGGTCTTTCAGTTCCACCACTTGAAGACGGATTACAAGAACGGTGAAAAGTGGACGAAAGAAACGTATGACTTCAATGCATTGCGGGACATTTTGCATACCTGGGGTCAACAGTTGGATCAAGGTGGCGGCTGGCAGGCGCTGTTCTGGAATAACCACGATCAGCCACGGGCACTCAATCGTTTTGGCAACGTTGACAAGTATCGGGTTAAAAGTGCCGAAATGCTTGCTGCGGCGATTCATCTCAGTCGCGGCACTCCATATATCTATATGGGTGAGGAAATCGGCATGACCGATCCGCACTACCATTCAATGGCTGATTACGTGGATATCGAAGCCAAGAATGCTTACAAGGCATTGCTCAAGGAAGGTAAGTCGAAAAAAGAGGCGTTTGCCATCATTTTAGCGAAGGCTCGCGATAACAGTCGGACGCCGATGCAGTGGGATGATTCGGCGAATGCCGGTTTTACCACCGGCACGCCTTGGTTGCGGCCGACGAATCAAAAAGACATCAACGTCAAAGATGAGTTGGCCCATGGTGAGATTTTCCGATTTTATCAAAAGCTTATTGCACTGCGGAAACAATATGACGTGATCAGTGACGGCAGTTATGAACCGTTTGGAACCGACATCGACCGCTTGTATGCGTACGAACGGGTTGCTGGTGCGGATCACCTACTGGTTCTGAATAACTTCAGTGACAAGGCGATCACAGTACCGCTGCCAAATCGATTCCAATCCGCAAAAGTGCTTATTACCAACGAATCAGGATTAATACCAACTGCAACGATGACATTGCCGCCGTACGCGACGATTGCATTGTTGACATCGGAAGAGAATTAAGGAGGAACCAAAAATGGCTGATGAAAAGAAGCTACACATTTTGGCGCCTGTTTCAGGGCTTGCCATGGCGATTACAGACGTCTCCGATCCGGTCTTTTCACAGAAAATGATGGGTGATGGCTTTGGCATTGAACCATCAGATGGTCAGATTGCTGCGCCGGTTGACGGACGCATCATGATGATTGCCGATACCAAGCATGCAATCGGGATTAAAGCCGATGACGGCGCCGAGTTGTTGATTCACTTGGGCATTGATACGGTTGAGTTGAAAGGCGCACCGTTTGAAATCGATACGGCAATGGATGCCAAAGTCAAAGCCGGCGACGTGATTGGCTCCATGGATTTGGATGCAATCAAGAAAGCCGGCAAAAAGACCACTGTCATTGTTGCGATTACCAATACCAATGACGTGGTTGATCATCTTGATGTCACCCCGGGCGAAGTTAAGGTTGGTGAAGAAGTTGCCGTGATGACACCTAAGGCAGCGGCGGCTACATCAACAGCCGCGGCCACGCCAAATAAGAAGGAAAGCAAGTATGCGGCGACTGCCCGCCAGATTATTGCCGATGTCGGCGGGGCGCAGAACGTCAATAGTTTGATTCACTGTATCACCCGGTTGCGGTTTTATCTGAAAGATGAACAAAAGCCGGACGATGACACAGTGCGCAACATTCCGGGCGTCATTGATGTTGCCCGAGCAAACGGCCAGTATCAAGTGGTCATTGGGCAAGCCGTCACTGACGTTTATGATGAAGTCATTAAACAGTTAGGCCCCGGCTACTCTAATGCTGAAGGCACTGCGGAAGCCATTAAAGAAACCCAAGCAGAGGCTAAAGATACCAGCTTCTGGGGCACAATCAAACGTTGGACCCAGGCGTTGATCGGGACGATAACCGGATCCATGATTCCGGTTATCGGACTGTTGGCCGCCAGTGGGATGCTCAAAGGTGTTCTCAACATTATGACCACCTGGTTCCATCTTTCAACAACGGATCCGACATACGTGATTATTAATGCGATGGGCGATGCAGCCTTTTACTTCCTGCCTGTGATCGTCGGTTTCACGGCCGCGCAAAAACTCGGTTCGGATCCGGTTATCGTTGGCATTATCGGTGCGTTCCTGATTTATCCATCAATTGCTAAGATTGCAACGGCTGGTAAAGTTAGTGGTACGTTACTGGGCATGGGGGTCAATGCCAGTTTCTTCGGCTTACCTGTCCACATTGCGAATTACACGTATTCGATTTTCCCGATGATTTTTGCGGCATGGATGGCAGCCAAGCTTGAACCGTGGATCAAGAGCTGGATGCCGCTGGTTCTGCGGATGATTTTCACGCCGCTGGTTGAAATCTTCTTAGTCGGCATGACGGTTGTCTTGGTTGTCGGTCCACTGATCACGGTGCTGTCTGGTGCGATCACATCCGGGATTCAGGCATTGCTCAGCTTGACGCCAATGATTTCCGACGCCATTATTGCCGGTCTGTATCAGGTTCTGGTTATCTTCGGATTGCACTGGGCGGTTATCCCGGTTATTACCGCACAATTGTCTTCGGCACACCCAGAGTCCGTGCTTAACGGCATCGTCTCCATTTCCATGATTGCCCAAGGTGCCGGCGCGTTGGCTGTCTGGGTTAAGACCAAGCACAACCCAGCACTGAAAGGTTTGTCTATTTCCGCGTTCATCAGCGCATGCTGCGGCATCACCGAACCTGCGATGTATGGTGTTAACTTGAAGTATGGCCGGGTCTTCGTCTTTGCTAGTATCGGTGCCGCAATCGGTGGCGTTGTCAATGGCCTGTTAGGTGTTTCGATGTACGGATTCACTGGCAGCTTCATTGGTTTTCCATCATTTGCTGCTCCGGGTTGGGCACACAATCCAGGCAACTTTGCCGGATTCTGGATTGCTTCGGTTGTGACCTTGGTTGCCGCCTTCCTCTTGGTTTACTTCTTCGGTTATAAAGATGCCGATGCCAATGCGGCTAAGGCAGCACCTAAGAAGAAGCGCTTAGGAAAGACAGTTGAATAATGAGTTAAGGCTTCACTGAAAAGTGGTTCAAAATGATAATCGTGTCATTTTGACGAAGAATCAAAGTCTAGTAGTAAACACCGATGTCGTTGGGCATCGGTGTTTTTGCTTGGCAAAAAAGCGAGGCCGATCATGATTGGAGAAACGCCACAAAAATTTGTGCCGATTTCGATAAAAATAACTTGCAGTTGTGGCCAGTTTAAGGCACACTGAAAGTATTCTCATTAAACATTAATTTTTTGTTGGGGGTTGTTAACAAAATTCAAATATGTCAAACAACATGGAATTAAGCGGTACAACATGGACAGAATAATTTAGTGGAAGCTGTCCGTGTGTTCAAACCTAGTTAACTGGCGAAATGTATTGACAAGAGCCTGAATCGATACTGTATGATGGTTCTTACCAAAGTTTCGCTGGCTAGCCTTGGTTTGAACGCTTACTCTGGGCTTTCTCTCAAATAGCGTTTAACCAGCCAAGTGAGAGGAGGTGACAACTTTTGATTAAAACGCATAAGATTAAACTCTATCCCAATGCAACCATGCGGCGTGAACTGGAACGATTGTTTAACTATCGCCGGTTTTGCTGGAATCAAGCCTTAGAAACGTGGAACGCCATGTACGACGCATCTCTGGTAATGGCAGACAAAACGCTGCGGCCTAATGAACGCAAAGTACGGGACGAACTGGTTTGGAACAAAACCTACTGGCAGTATGAGCAGTCAGCCCGAGTTTTACAGCTTGCGGTAAACGATCTAGGTAAGGCTTGGAAGAACTACTTCAATCCGAAGATGCCAGATCACGATAAGCCCAACTGGAAATCTAAGAAACGATCCCGCAAAACGTTCAAAACGGATCGGGCGCAACTTGTGAATGGCAAATTACGTTTGGATAAACCTTATGGTGCTGGTGCCTGGTATGAAAACTAGCCGAGCAACCGCGCTGGCAGGGCGAACTGAAACAAGTTTGCGTCGTTCAAGACGCTGATGGTTACTATGCCTCCTTTTCAATTGAGGTTCAAACTTCTGTTGAAAAGCGGCCGATTCTAACGGTCACTGGGGTTGATGCCAACATCGGCAAGTTTGACTATCAAACGGCAACCGGCTATGCCACTCAACCCACCTTGCCTGAACGTCTGCCAGTGCTTTACGCCCGCATTGCTCATTATCAGCGCCAATTAGCCCGCAAACGGAAAGTAAATCCCAAGCATTTTAACTCCGCGGCTTATCGCACAACGAGAACCAAGTTGAAGCGTCAATACCAACGAGTTGAACGGATTCAAACAGATTTGCTGCAAAAGTTCACGACGATGCTCGTCACTGATTATGACTTAATTGGGATTGAGGACCTGGATAATCACCATATGCGCATGAATAAACGTCTAGCCAAGAACCTGCATCGATCACTGTTTGGTAAGTTCAAAGTGATCATGCAGTACAAGGCTGACTGGTATGGGAATACGTTGGTGCTAGCGGATCGGTTTTACCCCAGTACGCAACGTTGTTCACGATGTGGTTATGTGAAAACGGCTGATGAACGCGTCACACTGAGAGGCAACTTAAAACACCGGACCGGTCACGATGACTATCATTGTTACCAGTGCGGGGTGAAGCTGCGGCGAGACGAAAACGCGGTTGAAAATCTGATGGTTTATGCGAAATCAAAAGTAATGGGGTAGGCTATACCCTTAAAGTTCAGGAGGCGGTCACTGTCATGATGAATTATTTCAGTGTGGGAATACCGTTGTTGACGGGACTAAATGAAATGTAGGGTTGTCAATCAAGAAAGGAAATATATAAAACCTTTATTGGTGTCGAAGAGGCATTCTTCCACATTTTATATAGCAGGGGCCGAGATGTATAGACGGTACAAAGATGTGTCGCTGATTCTGAAAATTGTCATCGGAATTGTTGTTGGGGCAGTGTTAAGGGTACTGGTGCCCTCCTGGTCCTTTATCGATATTTTAGGGAAGTTATTTGTTGGCGCGTTAAAAGCGATCGCGCCATTACTGGTATTTCTGCTGATCATGTCGGCGATTTCAAAATACCGGTCTGGCTCGAAGAACCACTTTGGCACCGTCATTGTGCTTTACTTAAGTGCCACGTTGCTTTCGTCCATTGCGGCGGTTGCTGTTTCTTATCTTTTCCCGATCAAGCTTGTGTTGCCGGGTGCGATGAAAATTGCCGAAAGTGCACCGAAAGATTTAGGCACGGTTGTTTCCGACCTGCTGACCAATGCAGTGGCCAATCCGATTTCTGCGCTGGTTGAAGGCAATTACCTGGCGATTCTATTCTGGTCGTTGCTGATTGGGGCGGGGTTGCGTTTGGCGAGTGGCACAACCAAAAAAGTGGTGACCGAGTTCGCGGAAACCGTCAGCAGCGTGGCGCAAACGGTGATCCAGTTTGCCCCGTTCGGAATTGTCGGTTTGCTGCATGAATCGCTAAGCAAGACGGGCGTTAAAGGCGTCATGGCATATGGCCAGTTGCTCATCTTGCTGGTCGCGACGATGGTATTTGTCTATCTGATCGTGTACCCATTTATGGTGTGGCTGTTGACCCATCAGAATCCATATCCGTTGACGTTTTGGACGTTAAAAGTTAGCGGCATTCCGGCATTCTTCACCCGTAGCGGCGCGGTGAACATTCCGATCAACTTAAAAGCTTGTGAAGACTTAGGCTTGAACAAAGAAAGTTATGCGATTTCGATTCCGCTGGGCGGTTCGGCTAACTCAGGTGGTGCCGCGATCACGGTGTCGATTATGACGCTGGCAACGGCCAATACTATGGGCGTGCACGTCAGCATTTTCCTAGCGTTGCTGCTGTGCTTCTTATCGGCCATTTCGGCAACCGGGGTGTCGGGAATTGCCGGTGGGTCGCTGTTATTAATTCCAATGGCGGCATCGCTGTTTGGAATCTCCAATGACATAGCGATGCAGGTGGTCGGTATCGGCTTCATCATCGGGGTAGTTCAGGACTCCGTGGAAACAGCGGTTAATTCGGCTTCCGATTTGTTGTTTACTGCCACGGCAGAATATGCCGATGATCGCCGTGATGGTCATCCAGTCGATATGCGGGCCGCGGTTAAAGCAGCGGGTAAAGTGAAAGCTAAAGTTGCCAAACCGGTTGAAGAAGAGGGCGAACAGATTTAATTTGCAGCAGTACTTCCAGTTTGAAGCATGGTGTCAGGCATCAACTCAGTCATTTTATAAACTGATGAAAACTGCCCAAGAGACGAAAGAAGTCACTTGGGCAGTTTTTGCGTTTCAACGTTGACACACTTTTTAGCTGTAAAACGTTGATTTAACGGACAAATTGTCTAGCTTAAAAAATTGTAAGGTTATTTTTCCTATGATAACTGATGTCATTAAAAACACAGCGCTTTCCAGCTTTGCTAAAATGTGCTAACCTAGTTTTCATGGATTTTTTATTAACACATTGAAAAGACAGCATTAACTGTTTAATGGAGGTACCGATGGGCAAAGTGTGGCAACGACTGTTTCGAAAAGAGGATCCAAGTGTTTACGAAGATAAAGATTCGCATCTGCCGCGGGTGTTGCGCGTACGTGACTTTCTCGCTTTAGGGGTCGGGACCATTGTGTCGGCGTCAATTTTTACGCTGCCAGGGGTGGTTGCGGCTAAACACGCAGGTCCCGCAGTCTCGATTTCCTTTTTAGTCGCTGCGATTGTAGCAGGGTTGGTGGCGTTTGCGTACGCGGAAATGTCGGCCGCGATGCCGTTTGCCGGCTCGGCTTATTCGTGGATTAATGTGGTGTTCGGCGAGTTCTTCGGCTGGATTGCCGGCTGGGCTTTGTTGGCCGAATACTTTATTGCCGTTGCGTTCGTTGCTTCAGGGTTATCTGCCAATTTTCGTGGCTTGCTGGCGACGATCGGCCTGAATTTTCCGGCGGCGTTGGCCAATCCGTTTGGCACTGACGGCGGGGTTGTCGATCTGGTCGCCGTGGTGGTGATGTTGATGGTCGGCGTTTTGCTGTCACGCGGTGTCTCAAGTGCCGCGCGGGTCGAAAATATTTTGGTGGTCATGAAGGTTTTGGCAATTTTGCTGTTCCTTGTGGTCGGCTTGACCGCGATTCATCCGGAAAACTTCCATCCTTTTTTCCCGAAGTATCACCTGAATGCTGATGGAACACCTTTTGGGGGCTGGCAAGGCATTTACGCCGGCGTTTCCATGATTTTCTTGGCCTATATCGGGTTTGATTCGATTGCCGCGAATTCGGCTGAAGCGATCGATCCGGAGAAAACGATGCCGCGGGGGATTCTTGGCTCGCTGTTAATTGCGGTTTTCCTGTTTGTCTCGGTCGGGCTTGTTTTGTTGGGCATGTTCCCGTATCAGGATTACGCCAACAACGCTGAACCGGTTGGCTGGGCGCTGCGGCACTCCGGTCATGCGGTGGTCGCGACAGTGGTGGAAAGCATCGCGGTTTTGGGGATGTTCACGGCCTTAATCGGCATGGCCATGGCAGGATCCCGGTTGCTTTATAGCTTTGGCCGCGACGGCATGCTGCCACACGGTTTGGGCAAGTTGAACAGCCGCAAGTTGCCGAACATTGCGTTGGCAGTTTTAATCACGATCGGTGTCATTATCGGGGCATTCTTCCCATTTGCGTTCCTGGCACAACTGATTTCCGCCGGCACGCTGATTGCCTTCATGTTCGTCACGCTCGGCATTTATCGCCTCCGTCCGCGTGAAGGCAAGGACATCGCCAAGCCGCGCTTCCAAATGCCGTTGTATCCGGTATTGCCGGCCGTAGCTTTTCTCGGCTCGCTGGTGGTTTTCCTGGGTCTGGATATCCAAGCCAAAATGTACTCCGGCGTCTGGTTCCTGATTGGATGCGCCATCTACTTTCTGTATGGCATGCGGCATTCAGCGCTGACAAAAGGGTCGGTTGTTGAACAGGAAACCGAAGCATTGGAGCAGTCAAAAGAAGACTGAACGCTTAAAAATACGGTTCAAATTAAAAAACGCCCGCAAAGATTTTGTCTTTGTGAGCGTTTTTAATTTGCGTTGATTTATGAGTGGTTACTAAGCTTCCTGAGCCTTCTGGAGATTCTCTTTTAAAATCGCCGCAGAATCTGCTAGGCGCTTATGATCTTCGGCATTCAGATCAAGTTCGATAATGCGTTCCAAACCGTTGGCGCCAAGAATGACAGGAACACCGATCGAAACGCCGCTTAAGCCATACTCACCTTCGAGATGAACGGACATGGCAAATGCTGCGCGGTCGTCATTTAAGAACGCACTGGTTAACCGGGTCAGCGAAGCGGCAATGCCGTAGAAGGTGGCGCCTTTCTTTTCGATGATCCCGTAAGCCGCAGTTTTCACGCGCTCGCTGATTTCAGCAAGGTCACTTTCCTGCCGATTTTTCGGAATCCAGTCAAGAATTGGCTTGCCACCAATATTGGTGTAATCCCAAACCGGAAATTCGGAATCACCATGTTCGCCCATGATATAGCCGTGAACGATGCGGGCATCGATGTTGTAGCGCAAGCCGATTTCCGCTCGTAGTCGCGCCGAATCCAAGGCGGTGCCAGAACCTAATACTTGATTGCGCGGCAAGCCGGATTCCTGCAAAACCAATTCTGCCAGCACATCAACCGGGTTGGAAGCCACCAAAATGAAACCATTGAAGCCGCTTGCCATGATATTGTGGGTGATTTCCTTCATAATCTTGGCGTTAATCGCTAGCAACTCAAGTCGTGTCTGTCCCGGTTTTTGCGCGATCCCCGCAGTAATCACAATAATGTCGGCATATTTGCAGTCTTCATAACTAGCCGCATAAATATTCTTTTGCGACGTGTAAGGCAGTGCGTCCGAAAGATCTTCGACGTCGCCTTGTACCCGTTTTTCATTAACGTCAATGATGCCCAGACTCTGGCCGACGCCGGTTGTGAGACAGTTAAACGCGTAACTTGACCCAATGGCGCCATCACCAATTAAAATAATATTGCCGCGATTTTGCATTCCAAAATTCCTCCTCATAATGATATTGACACCAACGTAGCTATCCGAAGCTGAACAATGACCGTCACCCAACAATGGTCATGGTCAGCTGTTTTTCATGTATCCGATTTCATTGTAACAGATGACAGTTGCGATAACTTGATAAACGTGATTGATGAGTTGAAAATTAGCTCGCGCTTGCACCATAATGCGTTCGCAGTCACAGAAATCTGCGCATAAGGACCTTGGGCGCGATGGCCTAAGCCCGGGCCATCACGCCCAAGGCCACTTACATTCCGGTTTCTAACCGTGCTGGCTCACGCTCGCACCATAACGCGTTCGCCGGCGCAGGAGTCTGCGTGTAAGGACCTTGGTCGCAATGGTCAAAGCCCGACCATCACGCCCAAGGCCGCTTACACTCCGACTCCTGAACGCGCCGGCTTACGCTCAAAAAATTCTTATCAAAATGCCATTTTTCTGTTAACCTTAAAACAACGTCCGTTACGTTTTTCGAGAAAGGTGGTTTCCCATGTCAGCAGCATCTTATGTGCAGTCAGTGCTTGCAACGCTTAAACAGCGCGATCCTAATCAACCGGAATTTTTTGAGGCAGCCTCAACGTTTTTGAAAACGATTACGCCGGTGCTTGAGAAGCATCCGGAGTATGTGAAGGCTAATATACTTGGGCGATTGGTTGAACCGGAGCGGGCGATTCAGTTTGCGGTTCCGTGGCAGGATGACCAAGGAAATGTTCAAGTTAATCGCGGATTTCGGGTCCAGTTTAACTCGGCAATTGGTCCTTACAAAGGCGGCTTGCGCTTGCATCCTTCCGTCAATCTCAGCATCGTGAAATTTTTAGGCTTTGAACAGATTTTCAAAAATAGTTTGACCACTTTGCCGATCGGGGGAGCAAAAGGTGGTTCCGATTTTGATCCGAAAGGGAAGTCGGATGCCGAAGTGATGCGTTTTTGTCAAAGCTTCATGACCGAACTGAGTAAGTATATCGGGCCGGATTTGGATGTGCCGGCTGGGGACATTGGTGTCGGTGCCCGCGAGATTGGGTATCTATACGGTCAATACAAACGGTTAAAAGGGGCGCAACGTGGTGTTCTGACCGGTAAAGGCCTTAGTTATGGCGGCTCGTTGGCGCGGACGGAAGCCACTGGTTATGGGTTGATTTACTACACCGATGAGTTGTTGAAGGCCAATGGCGAAACGCTGGCCGGGAAGCGCGCGGTTATTTCCGGTGCTGGTAACGTTGCGATTCATGCCGCCGAGAAAGCTGAGGCCTTGGGGGTCAAGGTGCTTACTGTTTCCGATTCTAATGGCTATGTGGTTGATGAAAACGGGATTGATGTTGCGGTGGTTAAACAAATCAAGGAAGTTGAGCGCGGTCGCATTAAAGCTTATGCGGACCGGGTGGCTAGTGCACAGTATCATGAAGGTTCGGTTTGGGACGCTAACGATCTTAAGTTCGATCTGGCATTGCCTTGCGCCACGCAAAACGAAATTGATGGTGAACAGGCGGCGCGGTTTAAGGCAGCCGGCGCGATCGCGGTAGCTGAAGGCGCCAATATGCCGAGCAATCCAGACGCCATCGCTGCCTATGCAGATGCCGGAATTTTATACGGACCGGCAAAAGCCGCCAATGCCGGGGGCGTTGCTGTTTCAGCGCTGGAAATGGGGCAGAACTCCCGCCGCGAAAGTGATAGTTTTGAAAAAGTCGATAGCCAACTGCATGAAATCATGCAACACATTTTTAAGGCCAGCGCAGATGCTGCTGACGAATACGGCATGCCCGGTAACTACGAAGCGGGGGCGAACATCGCCGGTTTTCTGAAAGTGGCAGATGCTATGTATGCGCAGGGAATGTAGGCAATTCGTTACGATGGCAAAAGGTGAAATAGTGGATTTAAAGCGCTGAGTTTCCGCATGGCCTCTTCATTGACGAGATCAAAAGGCACGAAAACAACGGCGGTCGGATAATCATGAGGTTATCTGATCGCCGTTTGTTTTATATGTGAGCGTGAGCCAAAAAACTATCAACGTAGCAGCCGTCTATAAAACGGTACTTGGCATCAAATCCTGTTCTTTCCTACATCAAAAGCCGCGCCACTGATGGATCAAGTTCAATCAGTTGCATGAGCCGACGAGCCGGCCCATTTGGTTTACTGCGGTTCGTTTCCCAAGCCTGAACGGTACGAGGAGAAGCCGCCATAATTTGGGCGAAGACGAGTTGCGTTGCCGGTATTTGCTGACGAATTTTCTTGATTTCTTCACCGGTAAACTCAGGCGGTGTTGGTAGATGTCGCTCATGTCGTTCGACGCCAGGATCATGTCCGTCTAGTAGCTGATTGAGTTCTTCAATACTTTTTTCGAGTGTACTTTTAGTCATATTATTCACCTTTTCTTGAGACGTTGAACAACTTTTTTCAACGCTGCTGCTTGCGAAAATAAGGCGGATCATGAAATTAGCGCCATTGTTCCACCCTGCTACGTTTTGATAGTATACGATTTTATGGTATGTGTCGACTCATATTATCCATTTTGCGATGCTTAAGCACGACGCACGATGAAGCCACAATGACAAATTCCTAGAAGGAGATGACGGCATCAAAAAAGGCTCGGAATTCCGAGCCTTTTTGCTACGGTGACAACTAAATCACCGTATTGGTTAATTCGATTGAACCTAGACGCGACTAATCGTGATAGACGCCCTCGGCCCATTTTTCGTTTTCTTCATCAAAAAAGTGCGGATTATCTTTTTGATCAGGGTTTGGTTTGGCAATGTGGTCAATTTCTTTGATCAGTTCCGCATTTTCTGGCGTTTCTTTGTAGGTGGCGTCCAGATAGGCCTTGATGATATCGTATGCCAGATGTTCACCGATGCTGGCACCGCCGAAGCCCAATACGTTCGCATTTAATTGTTCGCGAGCATATTTGGCTGCTGCGGCGTCGTTCACCATGGCAGCGCGAATGCCTTCGTTTTTATTGGCGGCCATGGTAATGCCGCTGCCGTCGCCACACAAAACAATGCCTAGATCAGCACGACCATCGGCGACATCTTCAGCAACCTTCTTGCCATAAATCGGATAGTGCGTCCGGACGGTGTCGTAGGTGCCTTCATCAATAACTTGATAGCCAGCATGCTTTAAAAAATTCGAGATCTTAATCTTCATGTAAGTCACAATATGATCATTACCTAAAGAAATAATCATGGGGGCAGACTTCCTTTCTTCCAAAGTTAGATCATTTTCGCAAGCATATCGAGTCGAACCTGGTGGCGACCGTCAACGTATTCCGCATCTAGATAACGTTGAATCAGGCCGAGCGCCCGATCTAGGCCGATAAGTCCAGTACCGATCGCAATGGCTTTGGCACCATTATGTTCGGCAGTTTGATGCGCAGCGGTTTCGTCACCCACATTGGTTGCGACCATACCCTTGACTTTGGTAGAAGCCATTGTTGAGCCAACGCCGTAACGGTCAAACATCAAGCCTTTATGCGCCTTACCTGCCATCACTTCTTTGGTCACAGCCAAAGCAGACTCGACAAAGTTCTTCGCTGGTTGCGGCGTTACATCAATGACATGGTAGTCACGCTGCTTGAGATAGTCCTTGACCTGTTCCTTCATGGCAAAACCGTCCTGATCAGCACCAATCACAACATCCAAAATTGTCACTCCTTTGATTAATTGAATAGCATTTGTGACTCAGATACTGGCGGGGCAAGCTGATCGTTTTGAAGAAAGTCAGTGGGGGAGAGCACCCGAAGAAAAAAGTTATAAGCAATTTTTTACGGAATGTTTATATTTGTTTCTGTGTGTTCACTTGTGTTTCATTCGTCAACCACAATGTAGCATCGAATCTTTTTAGTGTAAAGGCCTAAAATACAGTTTCTAGTTAGAAGAGGAAGTTTTAGCACGTCTTAAGTTGATGGAAAAATTGAATCGAGCTACACGTAAAAGTGTGATGTGGTTTGATTCGTTTACAGGGTAAATCACTGTCATCAGATTGATGGGTAATTTTCCAACTAATAAAATCAAGTTGCTATGCACATTGGTCTAGACTAATTGCTCTGCTGGCAAACCCGACTTTCTTGCAAGTGAGCGCTTTCAGCAAATTAATCGCGATTAATTTGCAAAAAAATTAGTTTTTTTTTGCTGGACGTGTTATAGTCTATTCATGGTAATACTTGAACGGGAAACATCATGTAACATGAATTTCCTTTTTAGGATTACGGTTGTCTGTTGTTGTTAGTTTTGAAAAGGAGATTCACTTTCATGCAAAAAGGTACAGTTAAATGGTTCAACGCTGATAAGGGTTACGGCTTCATCACTGGTGAAGACGGCCAAGATGTCTTTGTACACTTCAGCGCCATCAACGGCGAAGGCTACAAGAGTCTTGACGAAGGTCAGGCTGTTTCCTACGATGTAGAACAATCTGATCGTGGCCCTCAGGCTGCTAACGTTACCAAGCTTTAATTCTTGGTTCGTTAAAAAAGGATCCACCTAGGAAACTAGGTGGATTTTTTTTACGCTAGGGAGCGCGTTATAAAACACAACAGTCAACAATGCCATTGCCGCCAATAGAAAGCCCCAAGAACAGACTTGGATCCCCTGACACAAACTCACCGCTCCAACGTCAATCGCCAGACACTGGTCAAAACCCAACAAGCAAAAGGCATTGCCGCAAGAAACAAACCAATGAAAATAATACCCGGTGCATCGCCACTTTTGGCCCACGCATAGGAGAGCGACAGACTGATGACGGCCACAATGATTGTGATGGCGCCGAGAAGCCATTGCAACCGACGAACCAACTGACGAGCCGCTTGCGGTGCCCGAACTAATTGCCACAGTGTGACAACACAGGCGAAGATACCGGCAAGCGTCACCCAACCGCCGATCAAGGTGATGATGAGTGCGACTGTGATTCGGGACGTGAGCACTAATAAAATGGTGGCCCAGACGCCAGTCGCCAGAAAAGCGATGCTGCCTAACCACATACAAAGCGCCAATCCTAAATGATGCGTTGTTTGTCCGTTACCTTGCTTGATCATCCTTACCATCTCCACTTATGGTCAAGTGTAACGCGCACGGTGGATTAAGGTTTTGAGACACAGGATTCTTGACGGAAAAATAAAAAAAGTACGCCAAAGTCTCGGAAGATTCCTGGCGTACTTTTTTGCTTAAGCGAATGTAGACGAAGAACGGCTATTACCGCTCATTATTCACCTAACGTCGGCTCATCGGTGAACTCGTCAACAATTCGGAAGCTGACATTTTCGTTTTCTTTTAACAGTTTAGCGACTGGGCACTCATCTAATGCCTGGGTCACAATTTTTTGTGCTTCTTCGCGTGTGTGACTTGGCATGAGAATTTGCGCGTCGACAATGAATTTGTAGCCGATTTTGTCGCGCTCAATGTCCACTCGGGTGCGTAGTTGCGAATCTTCCGCGGTGCCTTCACGATGCTGGACGATGCGAATCGTTGCGTTGAAACAAGTGGACAGGGCAAATGCAATGAATTGCTCCGGATTGGTGCCAGGAGCGTCCAGAAGCGAACTGGAAACACCAAGGGCTAACCCTTGATTGCCTTCGACATAACTTTCACCGACTAAACCATTTTCGTTGCGGACATAGGTATGATACAAAGATCGTTCTGCCATGCTATCCATCCTTTCTTGTTTTAAAGCTTTCACCGTGAGTATACCATGGAACCGCTTAATTTGCGGGCAATGTGTCTCGGATAAAAAACGGGCGGATCCGTTTCTGATTAGGCCAGTGGCGTCAGGCGGACAACTTTCGTGGCAATTTTATTGATAAAATGCTCGTCGTGTTCCACAAATAGCATTGTTGGTTGATAGCGAGTGATCGCGGCCATGATCTGGTCTTGATTGTAAGTGTCCAGATAATTGAGCGGCTCGTCCCAAATATACAAGGAGGCTGGGGTTGCAAGCGAACGCGCAACTTCGACTTTCTTTTGCTGGCCCATACTAAGATGTTCGATCGGCGTGACAAAATCGGCGCGCGGCATCCCGAGCTTACGCAAGTTGTTAAGCAAAACTTCGAGGCTGAGGTGCCGCTTTTCGGCAAAGTTCGGTAGTAACCCGCGATTGTCAGGATATTGCTGGCGCACCAAACTCAAAGCAACCGGCGCCAAGGTCAGAAGCCCGGTTTGATTGCCGGTAAAATGGCCCAGTAAAGCACGGATCAACGTCGATTTACCGCTGCCATTTTCACCGACGATCGCCACTCGGTCGCCGGGGTGCAACGTAAATGAAATTGGCTGGAAAAGCGGCTGATCATAACCGACTTGAACATTTTCGGCCACAATCAAATGGTGATGATGGGTTGGTTGTGGCGCCATGGTGAGTGGATCGACTTTCTCCAAATTTTTAAGCAACTGTTCTTTTGCCGCAATTTCCTTATCCATGCGGTGTTCCAGGTTTTTGCTTTTTTTCATGGTTCTTGCTGCCCGGGCGCTGATGAAGCCGCGGGTGTTATTGTGCCCGCTATCTTTTTCGTGGCGCTTGCCGTAAACGCTGCGTTCTTTATTTTCAGCCCAAACTTTTTTGGCGTGGGCAGTTTGCTTCAAGCGGCTGATTTCAGTTTTTAGCTGAGCATTTTGCGCGAGTTCGGTTTGATCCTGCCGCTGCTTTTCCGTGGTAAAGGTGCTGTAGTTGCCTTGGTAAAGCGTGATTTTTTGGCGCTCGATGGCCAGCGTATGGTCGGTGACAGCGTCGAGAAAATCCCGGTCGTGACTGACCACAATGAAGCCCGGCTTTTGTTTTAGGTAGGCAGCGACTTGGCGGCGGCTGCGTAAGTCGAGATGATTGGTCGGCTCATCAATGAGCGCAAAGCCATCGTCTTGGATGAAGAGCAAGGCAAGCCGGACCTTGGTTTGCTCACCGCCAGATAGATCCTGAAACGGCCGCCACAAAATATCAGGGTCGGCATGCAACAAATTAAGTTCGCGTTCCAGTTGCCACTGAGCCACGTCCTGGGAGGCTTGTGCTGCGTGAAGTGTCAGTTGGCTCTCGTCCAGCGCTTGCGGAAAATAGCGCAAAGGCACGGGAACCGTGATCGTTCCGCGGTAATCCAGTTGCTGCTGCAATAACCGCAGCAACGTGGTTTTACCGCGGCCGTTACGACCAACCAAGCCAAGGTGCCAACCAGTATCGAGGTTAAATCCGGCATCGCTAAAAAGCGGTGCCTGGCCGTCATAGGCAAAATAAAGGTGTTTGATTTGAATCGTTGACATACAGCCACGTCCTTTCGCGGATATGCCTGTGCTATCAGAAGAAAGATCAGCTGACTTTTTGAGTTTTTTGGGGGTACGCAGTGGCGTGCGATGGCGTAACTGAAAACGCCTGGCAATTCATGCCCAGCTTTCCGTAACGCGTTCACCGGCGCAGGAGCCTGCGTGTAAGGACCTTGGTCGCAATGGCAAAGAGCGCCATCACGCCCAAGGCCACTTACACTCCGGTTCCTGAGCGCGCCGGTTCACGCTCATAAAAAAAAACCCCAAATAATTCAGGGCTGATCAAAATAAACGGAGTCTCCGCCATTGATCAAGCCCAATTGTCAAAAAGTCCGCACTGACCCCGTTGCTGAGAACAGGACTTGGACATTTTCAACAATTGGCTTACTTCAATGGACAGACCTCACTTTCGGTTTAACGTTGTTTTTAAATTAGCACGGCTGGACCGGTTCGTCAACTTTTAACGGCTTCAGCGATTGGCGTGTTGCCACTGGCGATTTTGATTGTTTCGCGATGGCGGTTGCTGTCTAAAGCAGCGACGAGGACATCGGCGACATCGGCCCGTGGAATGGTCGACGGCCGTTGCGGTTGTAACGTGATGGTGCCTTGCGCCGGATCGTTGGTGAGAGCGGTTGGCTGGACAATGACATAGTCCAGATCAGTGTTATGAATCAGCCACTCATCAGCGTAATACTTGGCAATATAATAATCGTGCAGCTCTTCCGGCCATTTTGCGGGATCCTCGGCATCCAGCGCACTTAACATAATGAAGCGGCCAATATCATCGGCTTCGGCCGCTTTCATGGTTTTAATTGCACCGTCGAGATCCACGCCGAGCAAATCCTTTCCCCGTGACCCGGCAGCAAAGATAACGGCATCGTGGCCGGCAAAAAGTTCCGTCAAGCGTGAGACCGGCCATGCGAGATTAAGTTCGACTGCCCGAAAATTTTTCTGCGGATCAGGCGTCTGGGTGAGCGGATCGCGATAACCGCCAGTTACGGTATCGCCGCGATCCAAAAGTTTGTGCACCAAAAGCTGGCCAATCTGACCATGGGCACCGACAACAAAGATTTTCACAACAAAGGTCCTTTCCTGAAAAATAGTTGTTATCAGTATAACGTTTTTTATTGAGGCATGAAAGCGCTCGCCGAATTTTTTAGACTAAGCGACGCTCAAGACCGGCAGTGTGCTAGGTTTAAATTATTTCAAGCGGAATATGGTGACGCGGTGCCGGGAACGCTTGGTCAAACAGCGCTAGTTCATCCGGCGTAAATGTAACGTCGGCAGCTGCGATATTTTCGGCCATGTGGCTCACTTCGCCGGTACGCGGGATCGACAGCACATCACCATTACGCAGTACCCACGCCAGCATAAGCTGATGGGTTGAAACGCCCTTGGCTTTGGCCAGATCCACGAGCTCCGGGGTCAACTTGATTGACTTACCACTGCCGGAACCATAAGGCGAGTAGCCAATCGCCGTGATGCCGGCTTGCTTTTGACGTGGTAGGAGGTCATATTCAATGCCGCGTGATTGCAAATTGTATAACACTTCGTTAGCGGCAACTTGATCGCCACCGGGTTCCATCGTGAGCTGATCCATGTCGTCAACATCAAAATTGGAAACACCGTATTGGCGAATCAGGCCTTCTTTTTTCAATTCCTGGAGGCCTTCAAGCGTTTCTGCTAACGGGGTTGCCCCACGCCAATGCAACAAGTAGAGATCGAGGTAATCGGTTTTAAGGCGGGACAGGCTATTGGTCAGCGCCGTCCGCATTTGCTTTTTGTCTGCATGGGACGGGTAGAACTTGGAAATCAAATAAATCTCACTCCGGTTGTAATCACCCAGAAAACCGCCGATCAGGGATTCCGCAGCGCCATTCCCGTACATTTCCGCAGTATCAATCACGTTCAAGCCGTGATCCAGCCCGTATTTTAAGGCTTCGGTTTCACGAGCACTCTGCGCAGCGTTGCCTTCGCCTAGATACCAAGTACCCATGCCCACAATTGGTACCGTGACGTCGCCAATATTGATCGTTTTCATAAAAGCAACCTTCCTTTCTTCCTACAAGTCCATTATACAAACTAGTGAAGAAATAAAAACATGATCGGAAAAATGGAACAAAAGATGAGAACGCGGCTTCTTTTAAAAGTGAAAAAATGCAAATTTTTCACTGCCTAAACCGCACTAATTCTTAGCGATGATCGTTATCATGCTCGGCTGGCGGAAGTTTTTTTGCCCCGGTGCGATAGTGGAAAAAGTAATGCAGGCAGACCAATGCCAAGAAGATCACGCCGACTAACAACGAAATGCTGGTTTCAGGATTGAGCAACATGAAAAATAAAGTGAACGCGAGGAAAATAAGTGTGAGATAATTGCTGTAAGGTGCGAATGGCATTTTAAAAGGATGGTCAGGCATTTTATCGGCGTGAACCTTGCGGAAGCGCGTTTCGCTGACGAGAATGACGACCCACGGCACCATGCCTGGTAAAACGCTGGAGCTATAGACCAGCACGAAAACATTCTTGGCGGCAGGGGCCACATAAGGCAATAAGGCGTTTAAGATGACGCCAAGTAAAATGCCGGCGCCAACGGAAACGACTGGGTAAAACGGCACGCCATGACGATTCAGTTTGGTGAAAATTCGCGGCAATTGTTTGGCATCAGCCAAGGTATACAGCATCCGGCTGGCAGAATAGATGCCTGAATTCGAGCCGGACAAGGCAGCCGTGATGACGACGAAGTTAATGAGGGATGCCGCAAACGTAATGCCGATTTTGGCGAAGGTCTGCACAAACGGTGATCCTAGTGTATTGAGCTGATCCCACGGGTAAATGGCCACGATGACGAAAATCGCGCCCACGTAGAAGATGAGGATTCGACCAATCGTATCTTTGACCGCCTTAACAATCGTCGGCTTGGGATTAGCCGCTTCGCCTGCCGTGATCCCAATGAGTTCCACGCCTTGGTAAGAACCTAGCACAATTGACAAGGCGAAGCAGAAGCCTTTAAAGCCGCCGGTGAAGAAGCCGCCGTGGGTCCACAGATTACTGATACCCACGGGATGGCCGCCATTGCCAAGACCGAATAAAATGACGCCGAGTCCGGCAACGATCATCAAAATAATGGTAACAACTTTGATGAGTGCAAACCAAAACTCCAATTCACCAAACATTCGCACCGAAATCAGATTGGCTAAAACAAGGAAGGTGATCGCTACGAGCCCAGGAAGCCATCCCGGCAGCCCGGGCCACCAGAATTTAAAATATTCACCAATGGCAATCATTTCTGACATGCCCACGACCACGAACTGGAAAATATTACTCCATGCGGTTAAGTAACCAAAAAGTGGGTGCATGTATTCGCTGGCAAATTTGGCAAACGAGCCGGTTGCCGGATCGACATACAGCATCTCACCCAAGGCCCGCATGATGAGATAGAGAAAAAGGCCGGCAACAATATACGCAATCAGAACTGATGGCCCGGTCCATTTAATCGTTGCGCCGGCACCCATGAACAGGCCTACGCCGATGGTGCCGCCAAGCGCAATCATTTGCATATGGCGTCCGCTAAGTTTTCGTTGCATGTTGATCCCCATTTCTTTCATCTAGTGGCATACAGAAAAAGACTATACAAGAAAAGTCTAGTTTGCGCAAACAGGTGAACACAAAATGCAGACATTTTTGAAACCGGCATGTACTACATTTGTAAGTATAACGCTTGCTGTTCCAAATCATGTTCGTTCGTCCTCGTTTGCGTTAAACTAGTACCGAATCATTTAAATTTAAGTAGGATATGAGGAAATATTTTGGATAAAGATAATAAGTTAAAAACATCATTAAATGCTTATATGGCAAAGCACCAACTGAACACCAACGCCACATCCGTTGCCATCGGCGTATCCGTGCCGACGTTACGCAAAGCCTTGCGTGGTGAAAAAGTCAGCCGCAAGACGACTGCTAAGATTGAGAGCATTATTGCATCAGGCAAAGTGCCAGCAGGTGCAGCCACCACCAAAACGACAAAGAAAACTGTTGCCAAGAAACCAGCAGCTAAAGTAGCAACCCGTAAGACCGCTGCAAAGACGCCGGCTACGCCAAAAGCGGCAGCTAAGCGAACTTCAACCGGAACCGTTGGACGTCCGGCACACAGCCAAGCCAACTCAACGAGCGCATCGGCAACCAATCACAGTCAGTCAACGACCCAAGCGGCTGCTAACACGCAGGAAAATGCGGCAAGCACGCAACCAAAGCGTCGGACGACAACGCGGGTTAATCGGGCAAGCGTGACGGCACGCCAGGCTAACCGGACGAATAATCAGCATCAAAACCAGGCAACTAACTCAGAAGCGCCAACCGAGCAGCCGACCACAAGTAAGCGACCGTCAACTCGGAACCATCGCTTTACCATTCGGCAGCAGCCGGATGTGGCAACACAAGAGGCGCAAGCTGAAGCAAAGAAGCGTCAGACGCAAACGAACAGCCAGTCTGCTGCGGCTTCAGTGAAACCGGCCGAAAACGATGAACGGCATGAAACAACGGCGCGGCATACTAAACAGCACACGCCAACCGGTAAAACCGAGACATTCCGGCGTAATGGCAAGTCTGAACACGAACCGGTTCGAAACGAACGGCGTAATGTGCGGACCGATCGAAACAAGCCAAATAGCACCCGACGTCCGGGGCGGCCTAAGCAGAATCGGTTTGCGGCTAATGCCGATCCGCAAAACTGGCAGCCAATGACGCAATCGGCTTCTACCAGTGCCTCGCAGTCAATGCCCAGTCAAGACGCAACCAAGCAACATGTGCCGGCTGTGGTCAATAAAGTTGAAACCCATACGCCAAGTGTCATCCGCTCTTCGTCAAATGAGCGCAATGGTGTAAATGGTGCAACCGCAAGTAGTACGAGCAACAACACCTCTGCGACCAACGCCACCAGCCAGCGGAATCAGCGTGTCAGTTATGGTATGCATACCGAAGCACCATTGGTCACCGGTAAGCAATTGCAGCTGTTCATTGATGAAAGTTTTGAAGAACGGCGGCCGGATCCACGCATGATGCATATGGGGATTGCAGCCGTTTTCCCGGAAGGTGACGATGAAAGTCTTGCCGGTTTTCGGGATGCGCTTTACCCGTATGGCTGGGAACCTGGCGATGAGGTCAAGGCGCGCGGCAAACAAGTCGATGCACTGACGCAGTTGATTAAAGCAGCGCAACATGAGCATATGGGGATGTACACGGTCTTTTCACGCAAAACGACTTATCCTGATTTTGCGCCGTCAATGGAATATCTCTATCCGTATATCGGGGCAACGATTCATGTGCTGCGGGATGTGGATACCACTTTTGACAGTATCGTGATTATGATTGATCATCGTAACGAGCTGGAAGGCAATCAGCTCGTGATGGGGGCCGATATTGTCAGCCGCTATCTGACGTTGTCACTGGAGCGGCCGATCAAAGTTCGCTTTGAGTTTGCTGATTCGCGTGAACATCTTGGCTTGCAGTTGTCTGATTTTGTTGCCAATGCGGCTTTGCGCTTAAGCCATGATGAACTTAGCCTGATTGGGATTAATCCGATGCCTGAGCTTGGTGTTTCGCAGCACGATCAACTTGTGCGCCTGACATTGCTTGGGTTGCAGCAAGTCGTCATGGGCGTTCGCGCAGAGCGGGCCGCAACCCCGTCGAAGCATTCGCAGCCTGATCGGTTCATGCAACTGATTTTCGATGCCACGTATGCGGACTCGGATCGGGTTCGGGGCGCGTTGCCGGTGGTTAAAAATGCTTTGGAACAGTTGATCGACGTTTTGCCAAATGCGCGCGTCGGCCAGATTTCCGGCATGCCGAATCAAAGTTGGTATGACATGACGGCACGAATGGCTGGCCTGTTGCGGTATATCAATAAGGATCCGAAGCCGTATGGTAAAGTTTTGGCGAAAATTGAAAGTGTTGCCAAGACAGCTGCGGATGAACTCGAAATGGCGTTGGATTCTGACTCAAAAGCTAAGCGTTAAAGTTAGGCTAGGAGTTTTATGCCGTGCCAAACTACGCAATCTTCGGCCGGCTGGGGCTGGAACGGAATGGGCACGACTTAGAGCCTCTGCAAAAGCGGCAGAGTCTCTAAGCTCGGCCTTGTTGTAGGCGGGGCAAAAGGCGCCCCACCAACAACAATTTCACTCCTGAGCCCCATCTGGCCTACGATTGCTCCGCTTTGGCACTACAAAAGTGTTCAATCGCCTTTATATCTCGATCGTAAATCATCTCGCAGCCACGACAACAGTTCATAATCGCCACAATAGCAAAACGGTTCCGGAAAGATGATGATAACCTCATCTCTCCGGAACCGTTTTTGTGTAAGCGCGAGCTGGCTTTTGCGTCGGGAAGCGCGCTATGGTGTACGCACAGTCACACGATGAAACTATCCTGATTTTTCAGATAGGTAATTTCGTCAAATGTGATGCGGGTTTGCAGGCGTTGCATGATGTCACGACTTAGCTTGCCGTCTGCGAATGCCTGCTGGATGAATTCATATTCGGCGTGGAAGGCCTTGAGGAACATGGCGTAGAGGATGTCGCCGTTGAAGGAGTCGGAGTGAACCCGGCGATGGCGATCGCGGTAGAAGCGGCGGATCGTGTTGACAGCACTGCGGTTTTGGACATTTTCGATATGTGTCAGATATTTCATGACCGCATCATATCCCGCCTGTTCGATTGGCAGAAGATCCTCACCATGTGCGGTGAATTGCCGCTTCCAAAAGATCGGTTCCAGGTTAAGCGGCGTGGTCAAAAAGGCGTTTTGAGCTTCATTAAATGCCTTGTACATGCGCCCCATGTTAATGGAAAAGCGTATTCGCAAAAACAGGTTTTTCCATAAGCGCTGATCAGCCGTGAAATCATTTAAGTCGATAAACCGGTTATAATAATACGCCTCATCTTTTGTAATCGTTCCATTGGCGCGCAACGCTTCAATCGCCGCTTTTTCCGCTGTAATGGTGCCTTCAAAAATACTCCGCTGCAGCCGCCGTGACGGATTGTCGTTTAGAATCATTTCCTGCGATAAAGCATCGGCGACGATCTGGGCTTCACTGTGATGTTCGGTTTCGTCGCGCATGGCATCGATACCAGCCGACAACATGCGTCGCAACCAGATATACTGGCGATTGCGTTTTGGTTGTTTAGGCACGCAGAATGGTAACACAATCACCGGCACAATCAGGCTCAGCAGGATGACCACTGCGGCAATCAGGATCAAACCTTGACGCAGCGCGAATTCGTGGCCGTCAATCGTCCGTGGCATAGAAAAAGCCAACGATAACGTGATGGTTCCGTTTGCGCCGCCTAGCATCATGATCAAGGCATTACGCCACCGATTTTTCTTGCCGATGCGTAACAGCGTGCGGCTCCAGAAGAAGCGAACCAGTGACTTTGCTGCGTAAATGAAAACACCGATTCCCACGAGCAAACTGAATAAGCCGGCTTGGCCGCGTAAGGCTTCGATGACAACATTCGGTAACGATAAGCCTAACAGGACAAACACCAATCCAGACAAAACCGCCGCAATCATTTCCCAGACATTGGCGCTGATAATCTGCATGCGGGCGCTGGTCAGCCGTAATCGGTCACGCTCAACACCTTGCGCAATCCCGGCCGCCACCACTGCCAAAATGCCGGAAAGAGCCAGCTCCTCGGCCAAAAAATAAACTAATAACGGAGTCAGCAGCTGAATGCCGACCATAATGAGCGGCTCATCGTCACCGATCCGAATTAACCACGCCCGGAGATTGACGATCAAGGTGCCGATAATCGCGCCAACTAAAATGCCACCAAAAAAGACAAACAGAAAGTCCAATAACGCATCGGTTGCCGAGAACCTGCCGGAAACATAGGCGGAAAGGGCCAGGTCAAAGGCAACAATGCCCGCCGCGTCGTTAAACAGACTTTCATTATTTAACAGCTGCATCTGGCTGTCACTCAAAGGATTCGTCTGCGCAACGGCACTAACTGCCGATGCGTCGGTAGGCGTGACAATGGCGATCAAAGCAAATGCCAAGCTGAGTGGGATAACCGGGAAAAGGGCGTGGACGCTAAAGCCTAAAATGATGACCGAAAACAGCACCAAACCAACCGCTAGCGACACGATGTTGGTCAATGATCGGCCGATCTGGAGTCGTGATGCATTTTGACCTTCGTTAAACAGCAATGGGGCAATGATGGCGAAGGAGAAAACCGATGGATCAATGGCAAAGTTCCGCAACGACGGCATGACGGCCAACGCTGCGCCAAGGCCAATCAGAAAGAAGGGCAGGGGTATCTTAGGGATATGGCGGGCAAGCAGATTGCCAACAATCACGGTGGCCAACATAATGCCGAAAATAACAACCTGACTCAAAGCAATCCCCCCTTAGAGCGTGAGCTGGCGCAGCGAACGCGTTTCACCGGTTGACCCGATTCGATGCCTCAATTCTAACACCAAATTTATAAAAACACTGATTGCTAGCTCGTTGCAGTGGATGTCGGATATCAGGTAAACAAAAACTGCAGTATCTTAGCGTCAATATAAGGATTCTGGTGCAAACTACTGTGGTAGGCTCCGATCGGCGTTCCGCGGTAAATGTAAAGGGATGTGGGAACGCCGGCTGCTTTAAGCTCCTGTTCGTACCGCTTGACGCCAGCAAGGCTGACAGCCCAGTCGCCTTTTGCCCCGAAAATCTGGCCGCCAATGACGAGCGTTTGAACGGATTTAGGAAAATATGCCAGTTGCGACGTGGGATCACGATAAAATTCGCTGGCAAACGAGATATATTTAACCACTTGCGGTTGGGCGTCAGTGTGTTGCGTCGTCAGATACCGAAAGCTGAGGTTACTGCCCATGGAATGGCCGACAAGGTTAACCCGCTTAACCTGATGTTGGGTGCGCAGCCAATGTAGCAAGGCGGTGAGTTGCCGGGTTTCTTTGACCGGCGCCTTGGCATCTTCGAAGACAACGCTGATAAGCGGATTTTTCCCATCGTAGCGTTTGGCACCAGTCACTGTGCGTTTTCCAGCGGCACTAATTTTAATGGTCGTGACTTGATTAGTGGCGTGATCCTTCTGAAACCGGCTGACCATGGGCCCAAATGTCAGGCTGTTACTCCCGTAGCCCGGTATGAAAACCGTGACGACATGGGTGTTGCGATAAGTGCGGGCGTGGATCGGCTGGCTGCCAATTTGCCACCAAAGCCAATAACCGCCGCTGGCCAGCAACAACAAGCCGAGAATAGCTTTTCCTAACCAATGATGACGTTTCTTCGATTGTTTGCGTTTCATGATGTACAAGCCTCCTGAGCGTGAGCGTGGCGAGTAAACGATCATAAAAAAAGTAAGACACCGCGACCTTACAATGACGGCGCCAAGCCTATTTCGATCTTTGCAAAAATGGGCCACGCAAAACCGGACGATCATTGCGGGCCTGAAGCTGTCGATGATTGTCCGGGAAAAGTTGCTGGAAACGGTGCAACTGCTGGGGACTGATGGTGACGGCGGTTTGATCGATGACATACCAAGTAACGCCTTCAGTTAGCGGCGGTGTGGTCAGTGAACCGAGGTAGCGATAGACCGTCCCTTTTGGCGGCAGCAAACTGTCGAGTTGCATTACCACTGGCTGCGAGCTTTGGGCCACAAAATGATCAAGTACGCTGTCCATTACCGGCATGCCATCGCCCAACGGTAATAAAACCGCCACGACGCAAAGTGCGCCAATGGCCGATTGATGCACAAAATGCCATTCTGCGGCGCCTTGATTGGTGGCTTGGTGTTCTGCCGGCACATGCAGATGCGCCTGAACAAAGTGCCATTGGGTCTGGTCGATCTGCGTAAGCCCATGTCCGGCTAAGCGGATGGTAACGCGGTCGTCAATTTCATGATCCGCCTGCCACGGCTTCGCAATGGTTAACGTTGAAGGACCCGCAGCAGTTGCGTCACGCAGGTCAATCGGGGACTGTTGCTGGCCAAAACCATTCGGCCAAGTACCCTGATGATGATAGTCTAACGGTGGCATCGCGCTAATTCCTTTCGTCGCATCGAATAGATGAATGGTTTCAAAAACAGGCCCTGCCAAAGCAAAACCTGTTTTTCCTCGTGAGCGAGGTGAGTTGGATTGTTAGTGAGAGGTCAGACTAGTCGAGCAGCTTAACCGCCGTACCATACGCCACAACGCTTTGCATGTCGCCGCCGATTGACCCGGAGTCAAACCGCATCATGACAACGGCATCACCGCCAACTTTGCGGGCTTCATCGCGCAGCCGCTCGATCGACTTTTCCCGTGACTCATGCAGCATGTTGCTATAAGCTTTGATTTCACCGCCGACAATATTCTTTAGCCCTGCGCCGATGTTGCTAATCACGTTTTTAGACTGGGTGGTTAAGCCGAAAACCTCGCCAATAATTTCGTAATGCTTACCGGGAATGTTCTCGGTCGTTGTAATCAGAATATCTTGTGCCACAATAAAACCCGCCTTCCTTATTGAAATGAATGTCAGAAGATTCGTTTTAGACAGTTACGATTTAAGTACATCGTTATGCTGTCGAGTGTCCATAACCAGCATCAGATTACCACCCGTGTATGGAGATCACAAGTAAAATAGCCGCTTAAGCGACGTAGAAGACATTATGGCAAAGAACAATGCTTAGATGCTAATTAACAAGGTCACTATCGTTTAATGCTAAAAATACATTATTTAGTGAGAAACAAGTTTTAAAAAATTGAAAAGTTTAAATGCTAATCAACGAAAAGGGCGTTGTATCGAACCTTAAAAGCACTTTTATATAGTAAATAGTAATGATTACTAGTTCGAGAAAGGGCTTTTTAATTGACTTTAGAAAAACGATAATGATATAAAATGAGTGTCGATGAAAATACTAAGGTAATGAAAGAGGAGGACTTTTAATGGCACATACGATTGCAGAAGTAGATGCTCATCATCATCACAGCCTTGCTTGTGGCCACACCAAACTATTGCACGGTGATCACGTTGATTATCTCGAAAATGGCCATCTTCATCACCCGCATGAAGACCATTTTGATGAGGCTGTGATTCCCGTATCCGCCACTAATCCTGATGGTGAAAGTCCGATTGTTGAAGGCGAGTTGCATGATCAGTACTGCGGCCATGAACAAGTACCGCATGGCGATCACATTGATTATTTGGTTAATGGTCGGTTGCAACATGTTCACGGCGACCATGTTGACGATCACGGGCCGGTGGATGTGGTCAACTGATATATCAGTTGACGAACAAGTTGCATGCAAAAAACCGCGGTTAGCGTGACCGCGGTTTTTTAATATTCGCTCTTCCGGATGATCTAAGCACCACTTCTAAGTTAACGGTTTGATCATCAGGACAAAACCGAGCTTGATTATTTGGAAAGCTTAATGACAATTCGACCCTCATGGCGCGGATCATCTAGCAATTGATGGCCTTTGATAAAACCTTCGCGGGTAAATGGCAACACGTAGCCGACTTGGACGGTCAATTTGCCTTGCGCCATTAAATCAACGAGGGTTTGTAGCGCCTGGCCAACTTCAGAGCCGCCGAGTGGTCGCGTGTGCACGAACCGAACACCGCGACTCAGTAAAGGCTCAGTATGGCTAACCGAAACGATCAGCCCACCATCCTTGGCCATTTCAACATCATCATCACCGCCAAGACCATTCATTGCCGCATTGATGACGACATCAGCTGTTTGGCGCAGCTCATCGACGGGGTTGCCGCGATCATATGCGACAAAATGTTCGATTCCGAGGCGGTTGACCTCGGCTTCATGCCGGCTGGCGGCGATGCCGATCACGGAGGCACCACGTTCAACTGCCAGTTGGATCGCGGCAGAGCCAACGCCGCCCGAAGCTCCCTTTACAATCACCGTATCGCCGGCCTTGATTTTACCGAGTTCGACCATGCGATAACCAGTGACGCCAGGGGTAATCAATGCAACTCCGGTTTCCGGAGTGATGGGAGCTGGCAACAAGACACTCATGTCAGCCGCTGCGGTCACGATTTCGGCATATGCACTGGTGGTTCGGGCAATGACGCGATCGCCTTCGCTAAATTGCGTGACACGACTGCCAATTGCACTTACGACGCCAGCAACATCATAGCCCGGCACAGTCAAGCCGCTGCCGCCCATTTGCCGTGCGATCCGATCACGGTTGTTAAGGCCGATTGCTTCGGTTTTGATTTGAATTTCCCGCGGACCCGGTTGCGGTGTCGGTAATTCAATCGCATCAATGACTTCCGGACCGCCTGCCTCGCTAAATCCATATCCAATCATATTCTTCCCTCCATCATGTTGGTGAGCGTGAGCCGGCGCGGTTAGAAGTCGGAGTGTAAGTGGCCTTGGGCGTGATGGCCCGGGCTTAGGCCATTGCGACCAAGGTCCTTACACGCAGACTTCTGCGCCGGTAAGCGCGTTATGCCAATGTTAAACTAGCGGCATTTTAACCATGATTAGGGAAAAAGACAATTAAAGTGCCTTGAAGTCGTGGAGGAAAAGTGAACGGTTACAGTTGGCATCCTCTTAGTCAACCTTTTAAGCGCAATTCAATTAGCGATCATCTTGATGTGGTCGCGGATCAAAGCCATGGAGTTGTCCCTTAAACTCATCCGGAAATGAACTGACCGGTGTGTGGTGTTCCCAGCTAGCCGCAACCTCTTCATCAACCGGTTCGGCATGCTCACTGTAGTCCAAGCCCATTTTTTCAGCGGCAGGGGACACGCGGATACTGACGAATCGGGACAGTACAACGGTAATGATGGTGACCATTGCCCCGACCAGGACGATGACAATCAACGTGCCGGCTAACTGGATCAGCAGCAGATGCCAGCCCCCGTTATAGGCCAGACCGGCGTGGGCAATGTTCGGGGCGACCTGTTTGCTGGCGAAAACACCGGTCAGGATGCTGCCGACAATGCCTGCCACACCATGACAGCCGAATGCATCCAAGGTGTCATCGATCCCGAGGCGTGGCTTGATTTTGCTGATAAACCAGTAGCTGGCTAACGTTGCCAAAATGCCGATGCAGGCGGCGCCAAAACTCGTGACATAGCCAGTAGCGGGCGTGATGCCGACCAGTCCGCACAAAGCGCCGGTGCAAGTGCCAATCAAGGTTGGATGCCCGGTTTGCCAGATGTCGAGACACATCCAGGTGACCAGTGCAGCCGCCGCGCCGACCGAAGTTGTCAAGGCGGCGGTCATGGCAGCTTGATTGACGCCCAGCGCAGACCCGGCATTAAAGCCATACCAGCCGATCCATAAAATCGCGGTTCCCAGCAACACCCATGGTCGATTATAAGGAACCGTGTGCTCGTCAGTCCGGCGCCCGAGAAACGCGGAGAGGGTCAGTGCGGTGATCCCCGCATTGATATGGATCACCGTCCCGCCGGCAAAATCGAGAACGCCGAGACCCGCCAGCAAACCATCAGGACTCCAAATCAAATGCACCAGCGGATAATAAACCAGCAGTGACCACAAAACGATGAAGCAGGTTAGAAATTTAAAATGCATCCGCCCGACAACCGCCCCGACAAACAAAGCCGGCGTGATGATCGCAAACATCATCTGGAAAAGAATATAAACCCCGGTCGGAATCCGCGCCGCCGTGACCGCGCCAAGCGAAATGTCACTCAGGAAAAAATGATGTACCTGACCGATGACGCCAAATAGATTACCGTTAAAACTCAGTTCGTAACCAACGGCGACCCACAATAAAATGGCAATACCGGTGATATAAAAAACCGAAAGCATGGTATTAATCACGTTGCGTTTAGAAACAAGCCCACCATAAAAGAAGGCTAGGCCTGGCGTCATAAACCAAACCAGCACACTTGCAATGATCACAAACCCTGTATCGGCTAAATTCATCTGTGCCACCCCGTTCATCTTGAATGGTGGTATTGTAGCACGGGTTTTTGCCAAAACAGGGTGGCGCCGTCTAGCATTTATCTAGACCAATTTACGAGCGGATTATATGCTTGCCGATGTTAAAGGATTTTTCGGGTTGCAAAAAATTATTTTCTGCGTTAGGTTATGTGACACCAGAACTTGACGGTCGACGGGGATGATTGATTTTCGGTACATTGGTCTATATAAATTTGAGGTAAAAGAACGAAATTGCTAGGAAAGTGGCTGGGGCATAATTCAAAATGGCAATATAAAACGAACATACTCCATTGGTGAGCTGTGAGTATGTTCGCTATTTGTTTCACTAAGAGTAATTCGTTAGGGACATCGCTATGTCAGTGCCAAAGCGGAGCAATCGTAGGCCAGAGGGGGCTCAGCTGTGAAATTGGCCTTAAACGGGTGGTTTTCCCGTTTTAGGCCAAGGCCGAGCTTTGAAACCGCGGTTTTTGCGGGTTCAAAGTCGTGCCCACAGCGTTCCAGCCCCCTCTGGCCGGAGATTGCGGAGTTTGGCACGGCAAGGATTAAAAAATTCAGATTTTTAAAGCTCACCATCCGCAATCTGCCCAAGCACGGACTTAGATGGAATAAAGAACAGTTCACCGGTCAATGGCGTCGAGAAGTCGAGCAAGCGGTCGGAGTTGTCGAACATCCCTTGCAACATCCGCTTGGTGACGGCCCAGTGGCGGGCATAGCCGATGAAATAAGTACCGTTGATTTTTTCGGCAGGATTGCTGAAGGGAACGTTCATGCGCACGATCTTATGCTCGACGCCGCCTTCGTTGTCCTGAGACACAACGTTGTGCGAGTTGACCAGTTTCTCTTCATCGGCTAACTCAAAATCATTGAACTTCTTACGACCGATGGCTTTTTCCTGATCTTCCGTTTTGAGTTTGTTCCAGGCATCCAGGTTATGTTGGTATTTCTGGGCGAAGGCATACGAACCATTTTCAAACGCAGGATCTTCATCGCCGATCACCGCGTATTCCGGTGTGTCCAGTGCGCTGGGATTTTCCGTGCCGTCAACAAAACCAATGATGGCGCGGCCTTCAAAGTAGCGGAAGCCATGGGTTTCATCGAGGGTGACTGTGTTGTCGCCGATGATTTCCATGATTTCGGACATCAATTCAAATGGCACGGCGGAGTTTTGTGACCGGATATGGAAGAATAGATCCGCCGGGGTAGCAACCGCGGTGTATTTAGGTCCCACGATTGGCTGAAATTCTTCTAACTCCTTTGGTCGTTCGGCATCAGGAAAAAGATAATCCCACGCCTTCCGCGAAAAGCCGAAAGCCGTTGCCAGTTTTGCATCAGGATAACGAATATTCAGACTGTTAATGAAGGCCGGCAGATGATCCGCCAAATCGGCAATCATTTCTTTGTCGCTTGCAACGTCCTGCCGTTTAAGATCAAACGTTGCAAAAATAATATCCGACCCCGCATCTTTATACACATCCTGTACATCCCGTAAATCAATTGCCATTCTTTCTCCTCCAAACTAGAATCATTTTAATCTGGTTTTAGTTTAGCATAGCAGGTAGGGATTGCAACGATTTTCACCTGGACAGGATGATTTAGTTAAGAAGCTGTATTGGCAGGCGTGAAGGCTGTCAGCAGCCGCTACCGTTGGATTTTTTTCGTTAACCGTTCACGCAGAGTTGGGGGTTCCCATTCGTGCGTTTTAAACCGTTGCCTTGGGTGGTAAAGTAAGAACAAAGGTTGTGATGTTTTGACAATGACAATAATGGATCAAGTCGAACTCGTCATTCGACTGCTGGTCGCAGCGTTTTGCGGGTTTGCCATTGGGTTTGAACGCAAAAATCGCTTTAAAAATGCCGGTATCCGAACGCACATGATTGTCGCGCTGGGTTCGGCACTGATTATGATTGTTTCTAAGTATGGTTTCTTTGATATTTTGAATTTGAAAAATATTGCGTTGGATCCTTCCCGGGTCGCGGCTCAGATCGTCAGCGGTGTCAGCTTTCTTGGTGCCGGCGCGATTCTGGTGCGGCACAACAACGTTAATGGCTTGACGACAGCAGCCGGTGTCTGGACCACGGCTGCTGTCGGGATGGCGATTGGTGCCAAACTGTATATTCTGGGTTTGTCGGCGACGGCGCTCGTCTTGGGCATTCAGGTAGTCCTGCATCACCATTATCGTTGGCTGCCAAGTGGCGACAATGGGGTTTTGACGATTCGGATTCGCAATGAAGGCTTTGATATGGAACACATGCGCCAAACGCTTGGCAAGTATCATATCAAAGTCTTGAATGTCTCCATCAAGCACGAAGGCGATGAAGTGAAAATGAGTTTACATGTCGAAAGCAGGGCCAACGAAGATATGCGGCGACTGCTGATGTTCTATGCTGACAACCCTAATATTATTTCCATCGAGTTTTAGCCAGTTGGCCGAACTGATAACGTTTGGCGAAACAGCGTTATTTGTGAAACCCGCGATAATCTGATAATATATGTAGAAATCTTTTAAGCGAGGTATGAAATTGCTCACAGTAAACAATGTTTCGATGACGTTCTCGGATCGGAAGCTGTACGAAGACGTTAACCTGAAATTCACGCCCGGTAATTGTTATGGCATTATTGGTGCCAACGGGGCGGGAAAATCGACTTTTCTCAAAATTCTTGAAGGCGAGCTGACACCGACGACCGGATCTGTCAGTCTTTCACCTAACGAGCGCATGAGCAGCCTGAAACAGGATCACTTTGCGTTCGATGATCAGACCGTCATGAACACTGTTTTACAGGGGTGGGAACGTCTGTATCAAGTGATGACGGAAAAAGACGCGCTTTACGCTAAAGCGGACTTCAGTGAAGCAGACGGTAACAAGGCTGCCGAACTTGAAGGCGAGTTTGCGGAAATGGACGGCTGGAACGCGGAAAGCGACGCATCGCAATTGTTGCAGTCGCTGGGTATTCGGGAAAGCGAACATCAAAAGCTCATGGCCGATCTGCCTGAAGGGGAGAAGGTCAAGGTGCTTTTGGCGCAAGCGCTGTTCGGTAAACCGGACGTGTTGCTGCTGGACGAACCGACAAACGGTCTTGATCCACAGGCGATTAGCTGGCTCGAAGACTTTTTGGCGGACTATGAGCATACTGTGTTGGTTGTCTCCCATGACCGGCATTTTCTGAACGCGGTTTGTACCATGATGTGTGATGTCGATTTTGGTAAGATCGAACTTTACGTCGGCAACTATGACTTTTGGAAGCAGAGTTCCGAGTTGGCGTTGCAGCTGCAGAGTCAGGCCAACGCCAAAAAAGAAGAACAGATCAAACAGCTGCAGGAATTCGTGGCCCGTTTTTCGGCCAATGCATCCAAGTCGAAGCAGGCCACTTCGCGTAAGAAGCAGCTTGAAAAGATTACCTTGGACGATATTCGGCCGAGCTCCCGTAAGTACCCGTATATCAAGTTTGAACCTGAGCGGGCGATCGGGAACGACTTGTTGCGGGTGGAGAATGTTTCCAAGACAATTGACGGCCAGCAGGTACTGAAAGATGTCAGTTTCATTTTGCGGCCGGGTGATAAAACCGGCATTATCAGCCGCAGCGATGTGACGGCAACGGTGCTGATGCAGTTGCTGGCAGGTGAGATGGAGCCGGATAGCGGCACGATTACCTGGGGTGTCACAACCAGCCGTGCGGCGATGCCTAAGGATTTAAATCCCGAATTTGACCACGCTGACCTCAACATTCTGGATTGGTTGCGCCAATTTGCGCCGCAAGATGAGCAGGATAATACGTTCTTGCGCGGGTTCCTCGGGCGGATGCTTTTCTCCGGTGATGAGGTGCTTAAGCAGTTGAATGTCTTGTCTGGTGGCGAAAAGGTGCGGTCGTATCTGGCGAAGATGATGCTAAGTAAGGCCAATGTGTTGATCATGGACGATCCGACCAACCATCTTGATTTGGAAAGTATTACTAGCCTGAATGATGCGTTGATTGATTTTAAGGGTTCCGTGATTTTTACCAGTCATGATCATCAGTTCATCCAGACGATTGCGGATCATATCATCGAAGTCGGACCATTGGGTGTTGTTGATCGGGCTGACACGAGCTATGACGAGTTTATGCAGCATGAAACTGCGCAGAAGCAAGTGGAAGCCATTTATCCGGAGTCGTTGCGGCAGGCTTAGGCAATTTGTTCCGGGACGTGCCAAACTCCGCAATCTCCGGCCAGCTGAGCCTGGAACGTGGTGGGCACGACTTTAAGCCTCAGCAAAAAACGCTGAGTCTTAAAGCTCGGCCTTGTTGTAGGCGGGGCAAAGAGCGCCCCACCAACAACAATGTCACCACTGAGGCTCATCTGGCCTCCGATTGCTCCGCTTTGGCACTGGGTTTTCCAAGAACACAACGAAATGTTCCCCCGACTCTTCTTTAGAAACAGACGAATTAATCTTCCGCATAACATCGTTGGAAGTTGATTCGTCTATTTTTTTGTCTTTTATCTTTGCACGAGAGATAATATCATTAGATTTGTGTGATAGATAGCCGGCATGAACCCGTGACCTGGTGCATAAGAAGGGATGATCGATATGACCCAACCCGTGATAATTTTGCTTGGTGTTGGCGGCTTTGCTGTTGCCGTCGTTGTGCTTAATCTGCTGTTGGCGTGGCGGCGTCAGGCAAAGCTGAAGCGGCAGTTGCTTGCTGACTGGGGGACGTTGCCGGTTAAGCGTGGTGGTAGCGAGCGTTATTTGAAGGCGGCGTATCTTGATCATGAGGCGCAGGTTAATCATGATTGTCTCATTGATGATTTGACGTGGCGGGATTTGGACATGTTTGAGGTGTTCAAACAGCTTAACGCCACACAGAGCAGCGTTGGTGCGGAGCGCGTGTATGCTCAGTTGCGGGCTTACGACTTGGGCAGGCCCGATGTTAACGAAACGTTGATTGACTTTTTTCGCACGCACGCCGAGGAGCGGCTTAAAGTTCAGCTTGCGTTTGCCGGTTTGGGCACGGAAGCGGCGAATAATAGTCAGCATTATCTCCGCACCACGACACAGGCGGCCCTGCCTCATGCTTGGCGCTTTAAGGCTTTAGGCGGGTTGCCGGTCGTGGGCTTGCTCCTGATCCCGTTGTTGCCAGCGCTTGGTGTGGCGGTGGCGACTTTGAGCCTTTTGGTGAATCTTTTTTATTACGTTGTGAAAAGGGAGGCGCTGGATACCGAAGTAATGGCGATGGGGTATCTGGTGCGCACGATTGTGACGGCCGAGCATCTCGTTAAAATTGCCCAACCAACGCAGGCTGCTTTGCGCACCGCGTTGAAGCCGATGCGCGGAATCACGCGGCTTGCCTTTGTTTTCCGCACGCGCGATAACAGCAGTGCCGATATGATGACCGAATATTTTAGCAGTATGTTTATGCTGGGGTTTATTGCCTATAACAACGTGCTGACGCGTTTGCACAATCGGCATGCCGAGGCGTTAACTTTGTGGCAGGCGTTAGGCGACTTGGAGTTGGCGATTGCGATTGCTAATTTTCGCGAGGCGCATGCTAACAGCAGCCAACCGGTTTTTGCGGATGGCGGGCTGACGGCGAAGGAGCTGGTTCATCCGTTGCTCAAGCATCCGGTGGCTAATCCGGTTGACTGGCAGAAGAACGCTTTGATTACCGGTGCCAACGCGTCTGGTAAATCAACGTATGTCAAAAGCATCGCCGTCAACGCGATTCTGGCGCAAACGATCAACACAGTTTTGGCGAAGGACTTCTCGATCCAACCGGGTCTGGTGATTACGGCCATGGCAATTCGTGATGATTTAAGCGAAGGCGACAGCTATTTTGTGGCCGAAATCAAGGCGATTCATCGGCTTTTAAATGCGGTTGCCACCAACAAGCGAATTTACGGCTTCATTGATGAAATTCTGAAGGGTACCAACACGGTCGAACGAATTGCTGCATCGGCCAGTGTCATCAACTGGTTGAGCCACTATCCCAGTTTGGTGGTTGTCGCGACGCATGATAACGAGCTGACCGATATCATGGGCGAACAATGCGTCAACTGGCATTTTCAGGAAAAGGTGACCAAAAAGGATGGCGTTGTCTTTGACTACTTGCTGCATCAAGGCCCGGCGACGTCGCATAATGCGATCACCTTGTTGGCCACAATGGCGTATCCGGCGACGTTGATCAAAGACGCGCGGACGCTTGCGGCTGATTTTGAACGGACTAAGGTATGGCCGAGGTATCGACAAGGAGGCATTAAGGCGTGACAACAGCCAATCAGATTTTTGAAGCAATCCGGCGTGATCCGGCCAACGCAGACTTCACTGCGCAAGGGTGGGATCCGCTTTACCACATCGAGCCAGATGCGACCATCCTGATTGCGAGTCAGGCGCCAGGCCGGAAAGCCCAGACCACGAAAACGTATTGGAATGATCCAAGCGGTGATCGTTTGCGTACTTGGATGGGCGTGACGAACGACCAGTTTTATCACAGTGGTAAAATCGCTGTCCTGCCGCTGGACTTTTATTATCCGGGAAAAGGCAAGTCAGGAGATTTACCGCCACGTAAAGATTTTGCGGCTAAGTGGCATCCCCCTTTGTTGGCACTGATGCCACACATCCAGTTGACCATTGTGATCGGTGCCTATGCGCAGAAGTACTACCTAGGCAAACGCCGGGAAAAGACGCTGACGGCGACGGTCAAAAATTTCCGGGCCTATTTACCGACCTATTTTCCGATCGTCCATCCTTCGCCGTTGAACTATGGCTGGGTGAATCGCAATCCGTGGTTCATGGATGAGGTTGTGCCGGCGTTGCAGCAGCGGGTGGCGCGGTTGATGAAGTGATTCGGAACACAAAAAATGACAGAAAGTACCGAAAATGATAATGTGTTTTTAGAGTAAAGTATAAGTGCCATTTGAAGATCACCGCGGCTTAGACACCCGCAATGTTGACAAGATCGTTCGAACGGTTGGCGGCTCCCTTCTAGGAAGCCGTTTTTTAGTGCCAAAAACAAGATTGTAATGTGGTCAGACTAGTTGCCTAATATTATTTTTCGCCATTGAGGAACATAACTAAATGCCTTGGGCCGATTTTTAGTGGCCGTAACACGCTTCATTCACAGATGTGGGGCAGAAGAATCGTTTAATAATACGGCAGTTTCATTAGTTTCATTTTCAATCGGCTTTTTCCTCATCAATGCGGAAAAAGCCGATATGGTCGTGAAACCGGTTACATATTATGCTGGTTCACGTAAGGAGGAGGATCAAACATGACAACAGGGTTACCTAAAAACTTTTTATGGGGCGGTGCAGTTGCTGCCCATCAGCTGGAAGGTGCTTGGCAAGAAGACGGCAAAGGCGTCAGTGTTGCCGATGTTATGACGGTGGGTGGTCCGAAAAAAGCGCGGACGATCACGGACGGCGTGGTTCCGGGAGAATACTATCCGAACCATGATGGGATCAATTTTTATCATCGCTACAAGGAAGATATTGCTTTGTTTAAGGAAATGGGCTTCAACAGTTTTCGAACCTCGATTGCGTGGACGCGGATTTATCCAAATGGAGACGAGACTCAGCCAAACGAAGCAGGTTTAAAGTTTTACGATGATCTCTTTGACGAACTATTGAAGAACGGCATTGAACCGGTTGTTACCTTGTCACATTTTGAATTACCGTACCACCTTGTAACTGAATATGGCGGGTTTAGAAATCGCAAGTTAATTGAATTTTTTGTTCGATTTGCTACTACCTGTTTCGAACGGTATAAGAACAAGGTTAAGTATTGGATGACATTTAACGAAATTAACAATCAGGCAAATTTTGTCGATGATTTTGCACCATTCACCAACTCGGGTTTACGTTATCAACCTGGTGATGATCGGGAGGCTATCATGTATCAGGCGGCCCACAATGAATTGGTTGCCAGTGCAGAGGCCGTTCAAATCGGTCACGCGATCAATCCAACGATGCAAATCGGCTGCATGATCGCGATGGGTCCGATTTATCCATACAGCATGAATCCTGAAGACGTGTTGTTGGCGCAAAAGGCGATGGAGCACAATTATTACTTTGCTGATGTACACGTGCATGGTGACTATCCGGCAACGTTGCTCAAGTATTGGGAGCGCAAAGGCATTACGCCTGAGATCAGTGCTGAGGACCGCCAGATTCTGAAAAATGGCACAGTCGATTATATTGGGCTTAGTTATTACATGTCGCACGCTGTTAAAAAGGATCCTGCTAGATCCTTTGACGATCTCGATTTAAAGCAAGTGGTCAAAAATAATTACCTGAAAGCTAGCGATTGGGGTTGGCAAATTGATCCGTGCGGGTTGCGTTACGCTTTGAATTGGCTGACAGATCGGTATCGCAAACCGCTGTTCATTGTTGAGAATGGCTTCGGCGCGTATGACAAAGTTGAAGCGAATGGTCAGATTCACGATTCATATCGCATCAATTATTTACGCGCACATATTGAACAAATGAAACTGGCAGTGACGGAAGATGGCGTCGATTTAATCGGTTACTTACCTTGGGGCCCGATTGACCTAGTTTCTGCCGGAACCGGCGAAATGGACAAACGTTATGGCTTCATTTACGTTGATAAGGATAACCAAGGCGAAGGAACGCTTGCTCGTAGCCGTAAAGATTCATTTTTCTGGTACAAACAGGTCATCGCGTCAAACGGTGAGAATCTGAATTAAGGTAATGGCAGTCGGCAGTGTGATCGCTGGCCGTCAAGTAGGAAAGGAAGACTGTATCGTGAAAAAAGCATTGATCATCTGTGCAGCAGGAATGTCGTCATCCATGATGGCGAAGAAAACCACAGATTACTTTAAGGCACACAGCAAAGACATTCAGTTAGATGCTGTCACAGCAACTGAAGGTGAAGATGAAATCCGCAACGGCGACTTCGATCTTTTCCTGATTTCACCGCAGACCAACATGTATCTGGATAACTTCCAGAAAGTTGGCAAAGAGGTAGGTAAGCCAGTTGTCAGCATTCCATTTGATGCTTACATTCCAATTCCAATGGGGATCGAGAAAATGGCAAAGTTGGTTGAAAAAAATCTCTGAAGTTATCTTTCCTTCAGGTCGGCAATGACAACACGCTTATGTAGAAAGCCGCGAAGCAAAGACCGGATCGAGGAGGCATCAGTATGAAACAGAAAGAGCGCGAGTTAATGCTTTATCTCGTTGAGAATCAGGATCAATATGTCACGAGTAAAGACTTGGCAAACACACTTTTGATGACGCCTAGGACGGTCCGAAGCTATGTTAAAAGTTTAAAATCCATGATCGAGAAGCATGGTGCGAGTCTCGAAGCGAAGCCGAGTTTCGGTTATCGCTTACATATTCTCCACCCGGTCGCGTTTGATCTGTTTTTAAACCAGCATAAGGTGTTAAGTCCAAAAGCCAATGATACTGTGACGGCCTCCGAGTCGATTGATCGCCAGAATTATATTCTCAATAAGCTGCTAATCGAAGACGAGGCCTTACTCATGGATGATCTCACTGAACGGCTATTCGTCAGTCGCTCGACGCTTTCAAAAGACATGATAGCTGTTCGTGAGAAGTTAGAGCCTTATGCACTGCATCTTGAGAGTAGAGCGAACAAGGGCTTTTATGTTGTCGGGACGGAACGCAATCGCCGGCATTTCATTCTGGATTATTTCTTCAGCCATGGCCAGAACAACTTTCAACGGTTTATGGAAAGTAAGTCTTTCTTTGCCGATGTCAGCTTTGAACAGCTGACGATCGTCGTGATTGATGAATGTCGGGAAGCTAGTCTGGGTTTGTCGGATTTTATCATTCAAAATATTGTTTTATACCTGGCACTCAGCATCGAGCGGGTTCGAAAAGGGAACAATTTATCTCCTTTGAGGGTTGAACAAGCGCCAGAACATCAGCGGCATTATGCAGTAGCTGAGCGGATCATGGAACGGATCGCCAGAAGTACCGGGTTGCAGTTTTCGGACAGTGAAGTTGCCTATTTAGCGATTCAGCTTGTTGCGATGGCAAAGGGAAGCCCGCAAGACTCGAACGACCAGGCTCTTTGGAAGGACATGGATCAAGTACTCAGGCGAATCGAAGCCGAGACAGGTTATCCGGTGAGCACGGATTATGCATTAAGAAAAAGTCTGGCCGAACACATCAAGCCGATGTTAGTACGGCTGCAGCAAGGCATTCAGCTAAAAAATCCATTGTTAAAAGAAATCAAGACCCATTATCCGCAATATTTTGCTGACACCAAGCGCTTTCTAGGCATGTCAAAAATATTGTCTGCGTACACGATTAACGATGACGAAACGGCCTATATGGCAATGCATCTCATGGCAGCAGTCGAAAAGTATCATAATGCTCATAAACTACGGACCTTGATTATCTGTGCCACCGGTTACGGCAGTGCAGAGTTACTCAATAATCGCGTGCAAAAGGAGTTTGGCGAGACGCTGAATATTGTCGGGGTCAAAGGTTATTACGAAGTTGATGACGAAAGTTTGGCTGACGTTGATCTGATCATTTCAGCGATTGATCTGTCGACCCAGGTGTTGCGTGTCCCAGTCATTCAGGTCAGTGTCTTCTTGGGTGAAATGGATGTTCGGGCGATTCGTCAATTCTTGGAGACGCATAATCGCCCACATGGGAAAGCGGCTTCAAAAGTCGAGGCTATTGCTGCTGTCGGTAAAAGCATTTTTGATCAGTTTACTGATTCTAGTCGATTTGTACGTTGGACAGAGCCAGTTAATCGAGAAACTGTTTTAAATCGACTCTGCGCCCAAGTAGCGCTTCTTGAGCCGGCTAATTTTGCAGACGAGTTAAAAGCTCAAGTACATCAACGCGAACAGATGAGCAGCATTACATTTAGTCAAAAAATCGTTGTTCCTCATCCGGCGATGCCAATCGGCCAATTTACCCAAATTGCCATTGGCGTCATTCCTGCGGGATTAAAATGGTCCGAAAGCTTCCCAGCTGTCCAGCTCGTGTTTCTTTTGTCACCTTCTTATTTGGGGAATCGAGGGCTGACCTCAATCACCCAGACAATTGTTGCGTTGACTGACCATGCGGATTGGCAAGCGTCATTAGTGGCAGCCTCAGATTTCAAAAGTTTTCGTCACCGCTTTTTACAAATGATGGAGGAGGAATAAGTGCCGATGAATTCAGATGATATTCAATTAATTGCATTTGAAATTATTTTGCATAGCGGTAATTCACGAACCATGATTCATGAGGCGTTCGCGGCTATGCGTGTTGGCGATTTTGACAAAGCCGATGAACGATTGAAGGCTTCAAATGACGAATTATTACTAGCACACCAATCACAAAGCGATCTCTTAAAGAAATATGCCGGTGGCACAAAGATCGAGATGGAGATCATTTTAGTTCATGCCCAGGATCACTTGATGACCACGATGACATTACGCGAAGTTGCGTTGGAAATGGAGCATCTTTATCGCAATCAGGCTGCTGCAGGGGAGTTGAAAAGCAATGAACCGGAAGATAAGGGCAAGTGAGAACGTGAGGACACAAACAACGGCAACCATTGATAAGAACCGCCAAGCGCTTAGTTTGCAAAGCATGCGGTTCAATCGATTTTTGGGTATTCGCTATCTAACCGCTGTTTTCTTCTTTGCTAATCTTTGGTGGGCAATCATTGCTAACAATCTTTGGAGCAAGTGGCTGCCGGTGGGGTTGATGATGCTTGCAGTTCCAGTGATTTATGAACAAATTAAGCTCTTTGGAACCCCTACGCATCACTTGCCATATACCACGCTTTATTTCTGGTGCCAAACAGGGGTGAACATTGGCCTCAGTATTTTGATTGTGACGCCACTATTTAATGCGTTATACCCCTTCATTCGCGATACGAATAACAATCGCGGTGTTGTTCTTTTGATTTTGATGGTCGGTATTGGCCTTGGTGGCTGGTCTTTACGCCGACTGCATTTGATTAGACAGGGCAAGGATCGATTTTATAGTCGATTGCTGGCTTATCAAGCAACACTTCATAAGTAACGAAAGTCAGCGTGTCAGAGTTTTTAGAGGAGAAAGCTAATTTCGTTCCTCGCGTCAAAGGCTGTTAAGTATCATTTTGGTGTCATCGCAAGCAATACCGCGACGGCTCACGCTCATAATTAGGAGGAATCACTAATGGAGAATAACGGGCGCTTTTTCAATTTTATGACGAAGACCTTACTTAAATCCATGTCCAAGGTTGCCCAGTATCGGATTGTACGGGCGGTTATGGCAGCTGGCATGGCGAGTATTCCTTTCACAATTGTCGGCTCAATGGTATTAGTTCTTAATGTTATTCCTTTAGTTTGGCCGGTGACAGCCGGTTTTTGGAACGCCACTTTCATGAAATTCAGCGACCTTTATATGGTTATCAACACAGCAACCATGGGCATTCTGGCGATGTACTTTGCACTAGCGATCGGCTATGAACTCACCAGAATTATCCAAACAGAAGATAAGCTGAAAGTTGCACCGCTAAACGGCGCGTTCTTGTCACTCTTTGCCTTTTTCATGTGTTTACCTGAACTGGTTGTCAAGGGCGGAAAGATCATTCTACTCAACTCTATTACTTCAAAAGAGAAAGTGATCAATGGGTTTCGAATGACGGCAACGATCGATCGTTTGGGGACCTCAGGCATTTTCACAGCAATTATTATGGCGATTGTGGCTGTCTATTTATACAAATTTTGTGTCAAGCATAATTGGACGATTAGAATGCCGGAAGCTGTCCCTGAAGGTGTTTCCCGTTCGTTCACTGCTTTGATTCCAACCGCTGTCATTGCCCTTGTTGTGATGGTCATCAATGGCTCGCTTGTCTTGTTGGGAACGGATATTTTCAAAATGATTTCAATTCCGTTTAGTTTTGTCACCAATCTGACGAGTACATGGATCGGCGTCATTGTCATCGAATTCCTGATCCATGCCCTGTGGATTGTTGGTGTTCATGGCGCAAACATTATCAGTGCTTTTATCGGCCCGATTTTGCTGACAAACATGGCCGCTAATGCAAACGGTGCACATATTCCATTTGCCGGGGAATTCAACAACTCATTTGCCATTATGGGAGGCTCCGGTGCCACACTCGGACTTTGTCTTTTCATTGCCTTCGCTGCACGCTCGGAACAACTGAAGGTTTTGGGGAGAGCGTCTTTAGCGCCAGCGTTTTTCAATATCAATGAGCCTCTGATTTTCGGACTGCCAATCGTTTATAATCCTTATCTGGCGATTCCATTTTTCTTAGCACCGATGGCAAGTGCCTCATTGGCCTACGCTGCCTTTTATTTCCGATTAATCAATCCGATCATCACACAGGCACCATGGCCATCACCAATTGGTTTCGGCGCATTGATCAGTACCGTTGATATACGAGCGGTGATTGTAGCCATCTTGTGCGGCATCGTGGCATTTCTCATTTGGTTTCCGTTTATTAAACTGTACGATGCTAAATTGGTCAATGACGAAAAGCAGGTTGCTGCTGGAAAAGAGGCTGAAGCATAGCACTCTCAATCGCATGACTATCGTTGTATAGCCAAAAGGAAGCTGTTCGCAAGATGCTGGAACAGTTTCAGCTTATTAGGAGCTTGCTTTTTAGATGATTCAAAGGTATACAAAAAACCGACATCAATCGCGATGTCGGTTTTTGTGGTTCAAATCAAGTGATAGATTATGGCAAAGCTGCAAAGATCAGCGCGCCAGCCACACCGCCTGCCAGTGGGCCTAAAACCGGTACCCAGGCATAGGGCCAGTCGGAGTCGCCTTTGTTGGCAATTGGCAAAATGGCATGCGCCAGCCGCGGGCCAAGATCTCGGGCCGGGTTAATGGCATAACCGGTGGTGCCGCCAAGTGATAAGCCAATCGCGGTGATCAGGATGCCGACGCCGATTGGATTCAGGCCGTCTGTCCATTTGCCTTTGGTGAAGGCTAACAGACCGAAAATCAAGACAGCAGTGCCGATGAATTCGGAAATGAAGTTGGCCGCGTAACTGCGAATGGCCGGACCAGTAGCAAAGACGCCTAAGGTTGCTGCAGGATCTTTGGTAGCTGCCCAGTGCGGGTAGTAATGCAGCCAGACAGCAGCTGCTCCGAGCAACGCACCCAGTAACTGGGCGATAATGAAGGGCAGTACCCACGCCCAAGGGAAGCGGCCAATCGCCGCAAACGCTACGGTGACTGCCGGATTAAGGTGTGCCGGTCCTAAGAAGGCGGCGGTATAAACGCCCATGGTTACGGCCAATCCCCATCCTAGGGTAATGGCAACCCAACCGGCCCCATTGGCTTTGGACTTGTTCAGCGACACGCCTGCGACCACACCATCGCCAAGGAGGATCAAAACGAAGGTACCAATGAATTCACCTAATGCTTGTGTCCACATATGGGTGCCCCTTTCTAGGCTTGAGGAGCCGAAGCCGGCGCCTTCTTCAAGTCATCCAACCGACTCTCACTGATCGCTTGTTCCAAATCAGCCAACTGTTGTGCCTTTGTGGCTTCGTCCCAACCCAAGATGCGGGCCATTTCGTCTACCACCGGCTGTTTCAAGTCAGCCAGCGTTTCGGCATGGAAAAGAATGGCATTGGTCCGGCGCAACAGGTAATCAACCGGCGTCAGCGTCATTTCTTCATTGATTGAATAGCGCAGACTCATGGTTTCCTTGAGACTCAAGCCTGGTGCCGGCTGGCCGTCAGCATACGTGACCACGCGACTGATGTTGGAGCCGTAGCGATTGGCAAGGTCAGCCGCATCCTTTTCAGGCATGCCAGCGTCAATCCCGATCCGGGTGTAGAAAGCAATCGTATCGTCAACGTTGGTCGGATCAAAATGACCGCCGGAGACTTGAAGCTTTTTGGAGTCAACGGTGCGGGTTTCGGTCGCAAATTTTTCAGCCAAGACACGACGAATCAAGGCGAGGGCGCCAGCCGCCATTTTCCGGTAGTCAGTGATCTTCCCACCGGACAGTGTGATCATGCCATCATCGGCTTGGCGAAGGGAACTGCCGCGGGAAATCTGGGATGGACTCAGGGAAGCTTCGGCATGAGCAGTCTCCAGCTTGGAAATGGCGTGCTCAACATCGGATCGGGTCGCTTGGTTGTCTTCGTAATCGTTAACGACTTTGACCAAGGCCTCAAACGAATCATCCGAAACCTTACCAGTGTTAGCGCCACCGCCGTTATAATCGGAGCTGCCGTTGTTGGCAATCAGTGGCCGCAGACCGGCCCAGCTGGCCTCGATGTCGTCGATCGTGATGTGGCTTTCCGGGAAGCGCTTGTTGATCACTTTTAGCAGGTAATCCACATCGGCTTGTTCGACACGTGGATGCTTGAAGTCGCCGGTATAATCGGTATCGGTCGTGCCAAAATAAGTCTTGCCCTCACGTGGTACGACGAAGAACATCCGGCCGTCATTCAAACCGGTATCCATGTAGGTCGGTTGCGGTACCGGCAGACGGGAACCATCGACAACCAAATGAACCCCTTTAGTTGGGCGCAGGGTTGGGGCCTGATTTTCGTTCTTATCGAGCGCTTTAAACTTGTCGGACCATGGACCGGTGGTGTTGATCACGAGTTTGGCATGAATATCGAATTCGCTGTCATCCAAAAGATCCTTAGCACGCAAACCGATGACTTGGCCAGCATCATTGTGCAAGACGCCGATCGCCTTCACGCGGCTAGCCATGAGCCCGCCGAGTTCAGCCGCTTCTTTGATGTTTTCGATGACCAGACGCGCATCATTGTTCACGAAGTCGAGGTAAACGCCGCCGCCTTGCAGCCCGTCTTTTTCCAGCTGTGGTTCACGTTGTAGAATTTCATCTTTCGTAACGGTGTAGTTGGCATACTGCGAGCCTTCAACGTTTGCCAGTCGATCATAAAGATCCATTGCGATTTTGATGCTGAACATGTCGAACGTGCTGCCAGGTTCCTGGAAAATCGGCAGTAACATCGGGAATGGCCGCGGAATGTGCGGGGCGATGCCTTGAACAACGGCCCGTTCCTTGACGGTATCGGCAACGACGCCAACGTCAAATGTCTTAAGGTAACGGATGCCGCCGTGTACCAGTTTGGTCGAACGTGAACTGGTGCCTTCAGCAAAGTCCTGCATTTCGATCAAGCCGGTCTTGATGCCACTTGCGGCTGCCTGAATCGCAACTCCGGCACCGGTAATGCCGCCGCCGACAACCAGAAGGTCCAGTTCGGTTTGTTTTAATTGTTCAATCGTTTGTTTGCGGGTTTCACTTGAAAATGCCATTTTAATAAGCTCCTTTTGAATAATGATTGAATGATATTTTTAAAAAGAATTAGTTGTGTTTGTCCGTATGTTTGTACATCTGGGTGGCGGCAACGGCTTGCTTCCAGCCTTCGTACAGATAATCACGGTCGACGGCGTCCATTTGCGGTTCGAACCGCTTGCCGACCTTAACAATGCTTTGCAGTTCATCGGTGTTGTTCCAGAAACCTGTGGCTAAGCCGGCAAAGAAAGCAGCGCCCATCGCGGTGGTTTCAAGGTTAGCGGCCCGCTCGATCGGAATCCCCAGAATATCGGCCTGGAATTGCATCAGGTAATCATTGTTGGCGGCCCCGCCATCAACGCGCAGTGCTGGAATCGGCATACCGGTATCGGCGTTCATCGTGTCGACAACATCGCGGGATTGATATGCAAGCGATTGCAAAGTTGCCTTAATAAAATCTTCGCGGGTCGTACCGCGAGTAATACCGAAAATCGCGCCACGGGCATCGGAATCCCAGTAAGGAGCCCCTAAGCCGGTAAAGGCAGGAACGACATAGACTTCATTTTGACTTTTTGATGCCAAAGCGGCGGCTTCCGAATCACTTGAGCGTTCGATCATTTTCATTGCATCGCGCAGCCATTGAATGGCACTGCCGGCAACGAAGACCGAGCCTTCAAGTGCGTAGGTGACTTTGCCATCAAGACCATAGCCGATGGTGGTCAGCAGATTGTTATTGGAAAGGGTTGGTTTGTCGCCGGTATTCATGACGATGAAGGCACCGGTTCCGTAAGTGTTCTTGACCATACCCGGTTGAATGGCCAGCTGACCGAACAAAGCGGCTTGCTGGTCCCCGACCATGCCGGCAATTGGAACGGTGCTGCCGAAGAAGTGATAAGCAGCGGCATCGCCATAAATTTCCGAGTTACTGCGGACTTCCGGCAACATTTGCTTAGGAATGTTCAGAATGCGCAGAATTTCGTCGTCCCAATCTAACTTATGAATGTTAAATAGCATGGTTCGGGAGGCGTTGGTGTAATCCGTCACGTGAATAGCGCCGCCGGACAGCTTCCAGGAGAGCCAGGTATCAATTGTCCCAAAAAGCAGTTCACCTTTTTCCGCACGTTCCTGTGCGCCTGGAACATGATCCAGAATCCAACGAATTTTGGTCGCTGAGAAATAAGAATCAATCAGCAGGCCCGTAGCATCGTGAATAAGATCGTCGTAACCATCAGCTTTGAGTTGATCGGCAATCTCGCTGGTTTGCCGGGATTGCCAGACAATGGCGTTATAAATCGGCAAGCCCGTTTGCTTATCCCAGACAACCGTGGTTTCCCGCTGATTGGTGATGCCGATTCCGACGATTTGCCGCGGCTGAATATGTGATTCAATGAAAGCCGTGGCAATCGTTGACAGGGCAGCGTTCCAGATTTCGTTAGCGTTATGCTCTACCCAACCGGGATGCGGAAAATACTGCGGGAACTCGCGTTGTGCATCCGCCACTTTTTGCCCATTATGGTCGATGATGATGGTCCGGGTGCTGGTAGTTCCTTCATCAATCGCTAAAATATATTGTTGTTCGTTTGTCACGATTAGCTACCTCCAGTGAAATATAATTGCACACAATGAAAACGTTTCCGGTAATAGTTATACCTGATCGCCGGGACGAATGCAAGCATTATGCTTATATAAATCATAAGTTATTTTAACCATAAGACCTATATTCGCAATTGAGAATATAGATTGCTTGTCTTTTCGGTGAAACTGCGCCCCGACTAAACAGAAAACCCGGCATGGCGGCCGGGTTAGGTAAGGCTGATTAGATGAGTCGTTTGAGCTGATAAATGTGGTCAAAAATCTTGTCTTCCTGCCGCCGGTCGTCCCAAGAGAAGTTGTGCATGGTGCTGTTCGGCCGGTTGATTTTTTTGTACAGAACCGTTGGATTGTAAGCATACTTGCCGCGAGTATGGGCAACATATTCGGCGGTGAAGTCATAGTCTTCAGCAATCCGCAGCTGCTCTTTATAGCGAATGTTGCCGGCGTCCAAAGCGGTGTGGGAAAATGCTTTATTCCAGATATATCCGCCGATTTCCGTTCCGTGATGAGAAACCTGTTCAAACATTTCGGCTTGTGACAATATCCGGAACCGATTAGGACCGCCGCGACTGCGATGCCACCAATCGTAACCAACCGCTGTCGCAACGACGCCCGGGGTGAAACCACGCACAAGTGTCTCGGCAAAAGTAGGCGCGATCAAATCGTCACCGTCAACAAAGGCAATAAACCGGCCATTGGCGTGATCAATCCCGAAGTTGCGGGCGGCGCCAATACCACGATGACGATCAAAGGCCGTAGCATGGTAATTTGGCACGCCGCGTACAAAATCGGCCGCTGTTTGTGCCGTTCGGTCCGTTGAAGCATCATCGATGAGCCACAGTTCCACATCAATTGTCTGTTCCTGAATGGTTTTAAGGGTAGCCGGCAGATACCGGCCAAGATTATACGTTGGCACAATAATGGATAAGTCTAAATTTGTCATAAAAACCTAAACCTCCTTGGCGGCACCTCAATTATGCACGGCGCCTAAGCGGTTGAATCATTGCAATATCGGTTCTTTGCTTTGATCATTATCGTCAGTTTTTGGTAGCCGTCAATTAAAACGACTTGGTTGCCCGCAAGCACGCTGATGAATTCGGCATAAGCAGCGGTGGGATATTAAAATTTTAGTAAAACATAACCAGATAACACAGCAAGGAACGGACATATGCCTCAATCCAAATAAAATATTTTGACAATAGCGCTTCCATTTGCACAACTTTTTTAGTAAAATAAAAACGGTTACAAAAATCGCGAACAAATTGACTTATCTGTTTTAAATATAGGAGGAATTCAGAGTGAACAGTACAGATGTTACGAAAGGCTTTACGGAGCAATTTGGTAAGCAGGCGGAGCATACGTTCTTCGCGCCTGGGCGGATTAACCTGATCGGCGAACATACCGATTACAATGGCGGGCACGTTTTCCCTTGCGCGATTTCGCTTGGGACTTATGCCGCAGTTGGTGCCAATGAAGACAATGCGTTCCGGTTGTATTCAGCTAACTTCCCTAAGGTAGGGATTATCGACATTCCGTTCCCGGATCTTTTCCAGGAAAAACGCGGCTTGTGGACAGACTATTTCCAAGGCATGGCGCGGGTGATGAAGACGGCGGGGATTAATTACACCCACGGCTTGAATGTTTATATTAATGGTAATTTGCCGGATGGCGCTGGCTTGTCGAGCTCAGCTTCATTGGAAATGCTGGTCGGCACGATTCTGAACAATCTTTTTGACGGCGGATTTGCCCCGTTGGATTTGGTTAAGTTCGGCGTGAAAGTCGAAAACGATTATATCGGCGTTAACTCCGGGATCATGGATCAGTTTGCCATCGAAATGGGCCGCGCCAACCAAGCAACGCTGCTGGATACGAACACCATGAAATACGAGTATCTGCCAGTTGAAATGGGCGACAACGTGATCGTTATCATGAACACCAACAAGCGCCGCGAATTGGCTGATTCCAAGTACAACGAACGCCGCAGTGAATGCGAAAAGGCTTTGGCAATGCTGCAAAAAGGCATCGACGTGAAGAGTCTTGGCCAACTGACTGAAGACGAATTTGATGAAAACACGTATCTCATCTATGATCCGATTCTGATCAAACGTGCGCGTCATGCGGTTTTTGAAAACCAACGGACATTAACGGCGGCACAAGCACTGCAAAAAGGCGACCTGACGACCTTCGGCAAGCTGGTTTCCGCCTCTGGGGTTTCCTTGGCATTTGATTATGAAGTTACCGGCGTTGAACTCGATACCTTAGTTACTAACGCCTTGAAACAACGCGGTGTCTTAGGTGCACGGATGACCGGTGCCGGGTTTGGCGGCTGTGCGATTGCTATTGTCAACAGCGCTGACGTTGAGGACTTTATTAGTAATGTTGGCAAGGCTTATACTGAAAAGATCGGCTATGATGCTCACTTCTATGTGGCCGACATTGCCGACGGAGCTAAGCAGTTAAACTAGCGCTGGCGGAATATCAGTCAACGCAGACGGATGCAGAAGCAAAAAGTAAAGGAGAAAATATTAACATGACAATTGCAGTTTTAGGTGGCGCAGGCTACATCGGTTCACATACGGTTAAACAACTATTGGCTGACGGGGAAGATGTCGTTGTTTTAGACAACTTGATTACCGGTCATCGCAAGGCGGTTGATCCGCGCGCCCGGTTTTACCAAGGCGACATTCGCGATTACCACTTCCTGAGTCAGGTCTTCAGCAAGGAAAAGATCGACGGCATCGTGCACTTTGCGGCCTTTTCGATTGTGCCGGAATCCATGAAAGATCCGCTGAAGTATTTTGACAACAACACCGGTGGCATGATCACGCTGCTTGAAGCGATGAACCAGTTCGGCATTAAAAAGATTGTCTTCTCATCGACCGCTGCTACTTATGGCGAACCGAAGCAGGTACCAATTAAGGAAACCGATCCGCAAGTGCCAACCAACCCGTACGGCGAAAGCAAACTGGCCATGGAAAAGATCATGCACTGGGCCGACATTGCTTATGGCCTGAAGTTTGTTGCGCTGCGGTACTTCAACGTGGCTGGGGCAATGCCAGATGGTTCGATTGGTGAAGATCACCATCCTGAAACCCACTTGATCCCGATCATTTTGCAGGTTGCGGCAGGTACCCGTACCGGTCTGCAAATCTATGGCGATGATTACCCAACCAAGGACGGCACCAATGTTCGTGATTATGTACATGTGGTTGATTTAGCTGATGCCCACGTACTGGCATTGAAGTATTTGAACGCGGGTAACCAGTCATCGGCCTTCAATATCGGCTCCGCTCATGGCTTCTCGAACTTGGAGATTTTGAACGCTGCCCGTAAAGTGACCGGGCAGAAGATCCCGGCAACCATGGCGCCGCGGCGTGCAGGCGACCCAAGCACCTTAATCGCCAGCTCGGACAAGGCACGCGACATCTTAGGCTGGAAACCGAACTATGATGACATCGACAAAATTATCGAGACTGCCTGGAACTGGCACGAGAATCATCCGGAAGGCTTTGGTGACCGTAATTGACCGCAATTACCAATCATATTGAGACCATTATTAAGCTGAATCCTGATTATACCCACATGGACGCCGTGTACCTGACCAACAAGTTGCTGAACCTAATCGGGGATGCTGCGCTTGATCTGCCAGGTGACGAGGATCCGTTGAAAAATCTGGATTTGATGGTTCAAGCCGCCCAGGATAACGGTAAAATTCCGGATTCACAGTCAGCCCACCAGATTCTTGAAGCGCAGCTGATGGATTTTGCCACGCCAACTCCGAGTCGCGTCAACCAAATGTTCTGGGATAAGTATCAGGCGGGTCCACGGGTCGCAACTGACTGGTTCTTTGCTTTAAGTCGGGCGAATAATTACATTCAAACCCGGGCGATTGCCAAGAACTTGGTCTTTCCGGCCAAAACCGAGTATGGTGACTTGGAAATTACGGTCAACCTCTCCAAGCCGGAAAAGGATCCGAAAGATATTGCCGCCGCAGCCCACGCCCAGTCCGGTTATCCGGCATGTGCGTTGTGCCTACAAACGGAAGGCTATACGGGCCGCAGTAATTTTGCTGCGCGCACGAACCACCGGATTATTCGCTTCTTATTAGGTGGGAAAACCTGGGGCTTCCAGTACTCGCCTTATGCGTATTTCAACGAGCATGCGATCTTCTTGGATGCCATTCATGAACCGATGGTGATCGATCAGAGCACATTTGAAAATCTGTTGGCGATTGTGGCCATGTTCCCGACGTATTTTGTCGGCTCCAACGCTGACTTGCCAATTGTTGGCGGTTCGATGCTGGCTCACGAGCATTATCAAGGTGGCCGGCATACGTTCCCGATGGCTAAGGCGCCGATTGAGACCCAAGTCGAAATTAGCGGCCATCCGCAGGTTTTCGCCGGCATCGTGAAGTGGCCGATGAGTGTCATTCGCTTGGTCAGCGCTGATCGCGAAGAACTGGTGAATGCTGCTGAGCATGTTCGGCAGGTATGGGATCAGTATACGGATGAATCCGTTGACGTGCGGGCATTTGTGGACGGTAAGCCGCACCACACCGTGACACCGATTGCTCGTCGTGTTGGCTCCGAATACCAGCTTGATCTGGTTTTGCGTGACAATCAGACCAGCAAGCAGTATCCTGACGGTATTTTCCACCCGCATCAGGATGTCCAACATATTAAAAAGGAAAACATCGGACTGATTGAAGTGATGGGACGCGCCATTTTACCAGCACGGCTCAAGACGGAATTGGCTGAAGTGCAAAAATATTTATTAGGTGAAGCCAATGACATGAAGCCGATGCACAAAGCATGGGCAGACCAGCTTAAGGCCAAATACCAGTGGACGCCGGAGAATGCAGAGGCTCAGCTGCAAGAAGCTGTAGGCCGCGTCTTCGCCCGCGTGCTGGAAGATGCCGGCGTGTTCAAACGCGATGAAATCGGCCAGGAAGCGTTTGGCCGCTTCTGCCGCTCGCTTTAAGCACACCTTTTGGCAGCACAGTCAGGGAAACGGAGGGAATCGATGACCACGATTACAGATATTGCGAAGGCGGCGGGGGTGTCGATCGCTACGGTTTCGCGAATTTTGAATTACGACGCGACGCTGGCTGTGACGCCAGAAACGCGGCAGCGCGTTTTGAAAACCGCTGAGAAACTAGCGTATAAACCGCGACGACGCAAACGGGTACCCACTCAGACAACGGTGGCGCTTGTCCAATGGCGCAGTGAGCAGGAAGAACTGAACGATCTTTATTACTTGCAAATTCAATACGCAATTGAAGCCAAAGCAGCCAGCGTTGGTTACCATTTGCAGAATTTTCACCTCGAGCAGCTGGATAGTGACAGTGTTGCTAACATCCAAGGCATCATTGCTTTAGGTAAATATGACGCCGGCGAAGTGGCTAAAATGAAAGCACTGGGACTGCCGGTGGTCTTTGTCGATCAGAACATGCTGGCGTTCGACTGCGATTCGGTTACCGCCGATTATGCCGGGCCAATTAAAGAGATCATTGCGCATTTTCGCAAAGTCGGCATTGACGATATTGGTTTTCTCGGCGGACTTGAGACCAGTCGCAGTGGCCGCGAGCAGTTTCAGGATGTGCGCACGGTAACGTTTGATCGTGTGGCGAAAGACGCCGGACTTGCACGCCCTGAGTTTCGGTTAATCGGCGAATTTACGCCGGATTCAGGTTACCGCTTGATGAAAAAGGCGATCGAAACGTTAGGCGATCAATTGCCGCACGGCTTCATTATCGCCAATGACACCATGGCGGTCGGCGCGTTGCGGGCTTTGAACGAGGCTGGCTTAGCAGTGCCGCAACGGGTGTCCGTCATTAGCTTTAACGATGTGGCAGTCGCCAAGTTCACGACGCCGCCATTATCGACGGTCCATGCTGCCACGGATCAAATGGGCCAGACGGCGGTTGAGTTGTTGCAGGCAAGGCTGAGTGACGCCAAGCGGGTGCCACGCCAAGTCAATTTTAAGAGTGAGCTTGTGATGCGGGCTAGCAGTTTGTAGCGAGTCGCAGCATCACTGATTAAGGAGGGTATGATGGACGTTTCAGTTGAACAATATGGTCAGTACCAAGGACACGACCTGTATGAACTAACCTTGACCAATGATCAGGGAATGGTAGTCAAACTGTTAAACTACGGCGCCACTTTGGAAAAAGTGCTGCTGCCGGAAGCTGACGGGTTGCACAATATGATTCTTTCGCTGCCAAGTCGTGAGGATTACTCAAAAGAGCGTAATTTTCTAGGCGGGACGGTTGGCCGCATTGTCGGCCGGATCCGCGGTCACGTTTGGCAACATGGCGATGTCAAAGTCGACTTGCCCATGAATGAAGGCAATAACCATATTCATGGCGGGGATGACGGCCTCGATCGGCAAGTTTACAATTTCCGCATCGAAAAAACGGCAACGACCGCCAGCACCAGCTTTACGTTTGTTGATCCGGACGGCCACAACGGCTATCCCGGCAATCTCAAGCTGCAAGTTACCTATACGCTGACCAACACGAATGCCTTACAGTACCGAGTTGATGCGCTAAGTGACGCGGAAACGCTCTTCAATCCGACTAACCATACTTACTTCGCGTTGGATCAACCAGCGACGATTGATGACACCACCTTGACAATTCCGGCTGATGACTACAAGCCATTAGACGCCGAACACTTGCCAAATCAAGGCTGGCAGCCAGTAGCTGGCACCGTGTTCGATTTTCGTCAAGGCCAAAAACTCGGCGATGTCATCCACACCCGCGCCGATCAAATCACGTCCGAACGCGGGATCAACCATCCATTTCTTTTGAAAAACGGCAAAACACTGGCGGCTAAGCTTCAAACAGCCAAGCACACTATGACCCTAGTCACCACGGCACCAAGTGTGGTTGTCTACACCGCCAATCACTTCGATGGCACCGGCATTCCTCACAACATCAAACAATTCGACGGTGTGGCCCTTGAATGCCAGTTTGCGCCGGTTAGCGGGGATGATCTGTCAGCGATTACGTTGTTGCCAGGGGAGCCGTTTACGTTGGCGAATACTTGGACGTTTGAGTAAAGTGTATTTGGTCGCTATTCTCAGTTTGTAGGATTAAAAGAAGGTTTTATGGAAGAAAGGAGTTTTCCTTAGCACTGGGGAAGCTTCTTTTTTTGTTCAAGTCATATTGGTATTTTGATAAAAGTCGTATTCCTTGTTTTACATAATCATTTTAGGTATATTGTGGTTGAATCTTGGTGATGCTTTGTGCAAGCGACTTCTGGAGGAAACGATCATGAAAACAAAGTGGCAGCATTTACCAAGCGCATTACAAGGTATGATCCTGGGTGCTATCTGGTTTGCCTTAGCATTGGTATTTATCGGCTATAATTTTCCGACTGAACAGAACTTAGCACCAGTGTCGCTTTCGCCGTTTGTTCCACTATTATCAAGGATAGACGGTGTTGTAACCGCTGATTGGACGCAATTTTCGTTCTGGTTTATTCTGTTACTCACACTGTACAGCGTTTTTCGAGTTACCCTGCAAGGTCGCATGCAGTATTCGCTTCAGCAGGTGTTAAGAATGATGATGCCATTGTGGCTATTTACGATTGCCATCATCTTTATAACAACTTTTTGGTTACCCGTGACAGGATTGGAAAACTTTTCGCTGTTCGAACGGTCGAGCGTGACACTGGGACTGCTGATCTTTATGGCGCTATTTGTTGGGTCTTTTCAACTATACGGTGAAATGATTCGTTATAGCTCAAAACGGGGAAGGATTATAAGGCTAGTTTGCTGGATCGTTTTCCTTTTCGGGATCATTTATGTAATGACACACGTGAGTTTCACGCTTCACGGAAAACAGATTTTGGAAAATTCGTTCTTCTTCGGTAATATTGATCAAAATTCTTGGTCCGTGCCATTTTGGCCAAGTTGGGCGATAGTTGTGGGGTTGATCTTAGTGTCCTGGTTAGCCATAGGCAGTAAGCAAGTTAAATTTCGTCATCCCCAAAATTAGCATATTTCCTATTATGATTTTTGGAGTCTAGATAATTAAATAACCCCAAAACAAATGGTCAGCAATTTAATTGTTGGCCATTTGTTTAATTGTGTTCCTTTTTGTTAGGTATTATTACAATAAACACAATGATGACACTTTTTTTGCAAAGTTTAATAGACGGTCTGAGTGCAGACATAACAAGGACTCGAACACGAGTAAAAATTGACGAGACGATTTGCAAACCTTTTCTAAGATTTTCTTGACTCCTGAAAGCGTTTGAATATAATTAAGAGTGAACAGAAACAAACATTAATTAACAGGAGTGAAGGAAATGGCTGAAGCGCTTGAGAATGACCTTTTTGATTCAAAATTAGTTTTTGTCGAGGACGGTGATGATCAGGATACCATTTTTAAACAAGTCTCCGATCGGCTGTTGGCGGCAGGTGCAGTAAAACCAGATTTCTACCAACATCTTAGCGAGCGGGAGAAGAACTATCCGACAGGCATTGATATGAGTGTTGTCAATCCTGAATATCCCAATGTTGCGATCCCGCATACCGAAGGAGAATTCGTTAATGTTCGCAAAGTTGTGCCGATCCGCCTTGAGAAGCCAATCGAATTTGCGAATATGATTGCGCCAGATCAAAAGCTCCAGGTTAGTTTTCTGTTCATGATTTTGAACAATGATCCTGAAGGCCAGGCCAATGTCTTGGCTCAGATCATGGATTTTCTGACGACGTCTTCAGCTGAGACATTAGAAAAATTGTTCAAGGCTGAGGACCCGGCAACCATTTATAACATTTTAGTAACAGGTTTTAAAAAATAAGGAGGACTTTTGTTATGACAGTTAAGATTTTGGCAGCATGCGGTGCAGGCGTTAACTCCAGTCACCAAATCAAGGATGCTATCGAGAAGGAATTCAAGAAGCGCGGTTACAACGTGCAAGCTGATGCGGTGATGGTCAAAGATGTTAATGAAGACATGATGAAGAACTATGACATCTTCACACCAATTGCGAAAACAGACTTAGGTTTCACCCCCACAATTCCAGTGATTAACGCAGGCCCAATTTTGTATCGGATGCCAGCGATGGCCAAACCCGTTTACGACAAGATTGAAGGGGTCATTAAGAAAGAAAATCTGAAGTAGTCTATGGTCTGATGGCGATGAACCATCGGATACATATAAGGGAGTGAGAAGTTTCATGCAAACCATTATTGACTTGGCTAACACCATTTTTAAGCCAATTATTGATTTAGGGGCAGCACCGATCATGTTGATCGTGCTAACCTTGATCGCTTGGGCAGTCGGTGTTAACTTCTTCCATGCGTTGGAAGGCGGCATCAAGCTTGCGATTGCGATCACCGCGATCGGGAGTGTTATCGGTTTATTGACCACAACGTATCAGCCAGCGTTGAATGCGTTTGTTAAATCAACTGGCATTAATCTTTCCATCACCGATTTAGGCTGGGCACCACTGGCAACGATTACTTGGGGTTCACCGTACACATTATTCTTCTTAGCAATTTTGGTAATCGTTAACCTGATTCTCTTGTTCTTGAATCGCACGAATACGTTGGATGTTGATATTTTTGATATCTGGCACTTATCATTTACCGGTTTACTGGCTATTTATTTCGGGGCCAACCTGTTTGTTGCTACTATTCTGGTTATCTTTATCGGCATTTTGAAGATCATCAATTCTGATCTTATGAAGCCGACATTTAATGATTTACTTGATGACTGGGAAAACCCAATGACCACAACCCATTTGAATTATATGATGAACCCGGTCATCATGATCTTTGATAAGCTATTTGACAAGTTGTTCCCATGGTTAGACAAATACGACTTTGATGCTGCAAAGCTGAATGAAAAGATTGGCTTCTGGGGCAGTCGATTTGCCATTGGGATTTATCTAGGAATCTTTATCGGATTAATCTCTCATCAGAGTGTTAAATCCATTGCAACGCTGGCCTTTATGGCTGCAACCTGCTTGGAGCTGTTTAGTATCATCGGTTCTTGGTTTATTGCCGCTGTTGAACCACTGTCACAAGGTGTTAGTGATTTTGCCAACAAACGTCTTGGCGGCCGGATGTTGAACATCGGACTTGACTGGCCGTTCTTAGCTGGCCGTGCCGAAATCTGGGCAGCTGCCAACGTTTTGGCACCTATCATGTTGCTTGAAGCACTTGTTTTACCAGGCAACGGGATTTTACCTTTAGGCGGTATTATCGCCATGGGTGTTACCCCAGCATTGTTAGTTGTTACTCGTGGTAAGATCATTCGGATGATTGTCATTGGTGCAATTGAACTGCCACTGTTCCTTTGGGCAGGCACACTGTCAGCACCATTCATTACGCACACAGCTCGTGCTTTGCACGCACCGGGGATTCCTTCCACTGGCTTGTTCTCAGCGTCAACCAAGGAAGGCCCGATTGAACAATTCATCGCCGTTCTTGTTGGTAAAGCTTCTAAGGGCGAAATGATGATGGTTCTGTATGCTGCATTGGCATTAGTCGCATATACCGCATTATTCTTCTGGTATCGCCATGAAATGATGAAGCGGAATCAGAAGTACTCTGACGATGGTAAGGAAGTTGCTGACGATGTTAAATTCGTGCCAACGCACGGCGCAGCTAGCTCAGCCGAATAAGCTTTGTTTGCAAAATAAAAAGTAAGCTGGAAAAGTCCTCATTCGTTGGGGGGCTTTTTTAGTTTGTCATTTAAGCACAAAAAAAGTTGCGGATATACGCAACTTAAGAAAAAGAATTATCGTTATTGGTTCAGTCGGTTAGCTCGCCGCTTCTTACGGTCAAAAACATGATCTATCTTGAGAAGCTGATACAGTGCATAACATGCAGTGACCATGACTAAAACTTGAGTAAATGTATTTTTGAAGATCCCATTGGCAATTGCGACAAGTGTGACAACGCCAAGCCAGATGAGATAGGTTTTTCTTCGATTTGTCACGAGCAAACACCTCCGCTACTTATTAACTAATTCTATTGTACCGTAGTTTTTGCACAATTTCCACACAATAAAAAACTTTTTAAAACAAAAAAGAACAAATAGAGTTCCGGATTTTTTAAACCTTCACAAAAAAGACTAACCAGCACGTTTAGATGCATGCGAGTTAGTCTTTTCAATATCCAGATCGTTGATTTTTGACGTGCTAAAAATACGCCTGCACAAACAAATCAGCCGCCAACCCAAACGCAGCAAACGCAATTAAAATCCGTAACAGTCTGACTGGCACGTGCCGCACAACGATCGGACCACAGTAGCCGCCGATCAGAAAGCCGATGCCAAGCGGGAGAACAACTAGCCAATCAATTTTGCCAGTCCATGCGTAAATAATCGTCGCGACTGCGTTAGCCATGAAGGCCATGACGTTTTTGAAGGCGTTAAGCACCGCAAATCGCTGGGGTAGGCTGAGCGTTAAAATTGCGAGGATAATGACGCCGCCTGCCGCACCGAAGTAACCGGTGTAAGCGCCGATTAAGAAGAGACCGATGGCTTTTAAACCTAGGCCGAATTTGTTTTGATCGCGTAAGGCAGGGACGTTTCTGCGATCAGCTTGACGGCCACTGACTAGGAGGAGAATACCGGCTGACAGAATAAAGAAAGGCACGATATGTTCGAATGTGGATGCCGGCTCAATAAGTAAAAGTGCAGATCCTAGAATGCCGCCTGCTAGCGTGAGGGCGGTTAAGCCGGTGACCAGTTTGCCTTCACCGCGAAGTTCGCGGGATGATGATGCGGTTGCGCCAATACCGGAAAGCACGAGTCCGGCTGTATTGGTTACGTTGGCAATGACTGGCGGGATGCCGGCTATGAGGAGTGCTGGGTAGGAAACTAACGAAGCTAAGCCAGCGATCGAAGCCAATAAGCCGCCGAGGATGCCGGCACCGATAAAGTAAATGAATAACCAAAATGTCATGGTTGCGCCCCATCTGTTTTTCAATTTTTCTCTGTTAGTGTCTCGCTAAGATGTTATGAATGTCAAGAAAACCCCGGTTGAAGTTGGTGGCTTCAGCCGGGGTTTCTTGTCTATGAAGTTTAAAGTTCTTGTGCAGCCTGCTGAATTTTATCAACGAATTCCGTCATATCAGCTTGCGGCTTTAAGACATTGGTCAGAGCGACCGCAGCCTTCTTCTGCTTGCGGTTGATGCTGAGCAAGCCAGTATAGCCGAGGACACTGCCGCTGTTGCCTAACCAGCCGTCAGCAAGCTTGTGCCAGCCGAATCCGTAGCCGCCTTCAGCAGCCTTGAAGATGGTTTCCCAGCTTCCTGCTTTGAGCAGCTTGCCTTTCAACACAGCTTGCGCAAACTTTTCAAGATCGTCGATTGTTGTGACTAAGCCGCGATCTGTCTGATTTTCATCACCTTTACCAGCGAGGTTCGGGTTGCCGGCAATCCAATGATAGCTTTCGGCAAAAGCGTGTGAGGTGCCGATTTTGGTATGTGTCAAAGCCAAAGGATCGTAAATGTTTTCCTTCAAAATGGCTTCAAGCGGGCGTTCCTCAGTGAGCCGATCAAGCACTTCGCCTAGCAAAATGGCGTTGGTGGCGCTGTAAGCAGTCTGGCTACCTGGCTTGAAGGCTAACGGTTGATCATCAACGACATCCAAGACTTTAGCCAGGTCCATGTCCGCGGCATTGTGCTGGTTGATTTGTAAGGCCAGACGCTCATCCGGCAAAGTTGCCGGCGCGTTCGCCTTGAACGGTTCAGCCATGAGCGTTAAGTAATCGGGAATCCCGCTTTGCATCGTGGCAAGCTGGCCGATGGTGATTTTGTCAGCTTGCTTATATTCAGGCACGTATTGTGACAGTTTGTCGGTCAGTTTTAGCGCGCCTTTTTCGACAAATTGCATGAGCAAAACGCCAAAGAATTGTTGCGTGACAGTTCCGGCACCGCTGAGCGTATGCGATGCGAATGGAACCTTCATATCGATATGGGCAAAGCCTTGCGAATCTGCTGCTAACTCTTTGTCGGCAGTTACCACTGCGACAGCGCCGTTATAGTGTTCGGTTTGTAAGGAACGACTTAATGGTGATTCATCTTTAACTGATTCTAGTTCTACCATAAAAAACGCCTCCAAAAATGAACGATCGGTCGAGTCTTAGCTTGTGCTTGTTGGGGCATCGGCGTCATCGGCCATCACTAACTAATCTAAATGTGCTACCTTGACGAGCTCACCTGTCACGCCGACTTGGATCCCTTGCTTGATTTTATCGGTGCGGGTGGCATGAACGACTTGGAACTTATTTTGTTTAACGATCAGTTTGTTGTCAGTGTGGTAATCAGCTGGTAAGGGTTGATTACTGCCGCGGATCAGCATCACGATAAACTTGAACCCACTGGCATGGGCTTCACATGGGCTGTAGTGCAACGTGTCGCTGAAGAATTCAACCACGGTGCCAGCTGGAACGAAGAACAGTTTAGCATCCTTTTCCGCGTTGAATTTGCCAGCGTGCATTTGGCCGCGCTTGCCGATGACCATGACGACATCTGTGAAAAATACGTTCACTTCACTGCCTTGGTGGAATTCCACGGCGGTTAAAGTTTCGGCGTGGCCAGCACATTCGCCTGCTTCGATTGGCAGGCCAGCGAAAACATCGCGGCCGATTTGCTGGACAACCGGAATCTTTTCCATGTCCGGGTTTGACGGAACGTAGAGGTTGGCTGTGGTTGGGGCAGGGATGTTGACGTTTTGGTCCATGAACGTTTTGAGCTCACTGACATCGTATTGCGGGTAGGTGACGCCGTAATCGGCAAACGCCGGATCCGTTAGCTGATGAATCTGCTTATCTGGATTCAACTGCTGAATCTTTTCAAAAGTTGACATTTAATGGCTTCTTTCCAAAATTAGTAATTTTCAATCGTGACTTTGGCAAAATAGGTATCGAACTTCGCCGGGTTGATGAAGCCGGTTTCTGCTTCCATCGTGTTGAGCATCCCAGTGGTCATCGCCGTCTTCATAATGTCTTCGTCAGACTTGCCATCGTGAATGCCCATGGCGAGCCCGGCTAAGGTTGAATCACCAGAACCAACCGGATTGACGACCTGAATCTTAGGAATGGCGGCGTGATAGAACTTGTCTTGATGCTTAACAAAGGCGCCTGCTGATCCCAAAGAAACGACAATCCAATCAACGCCGTCAAAAATCGGATCCTGGAGGTCTTGTTTCAACGCGGCATAATCGGTTTTATCGACTTTGCGGTTAAGCAGACCAGCCAGTTCTTCTTCGTTTGGCTTGATCAAAAGGGGCTTCACTGGTGCTTCGAGTGCGGACTTCAAAGTGGCGCCCGATGTGTCGAGCAAGACTTTGACATTTTTGGCGCCAGCGTGGGCGATCATTTGCGTGTAATAGTCTTCCGGAAGTCCTTGCGGCATGGAACCGGAGATCGTCAGCAGGTCTGCCTGATCCAGCAATTTGTCAAAGTGATCGAGAAACTTCTGCGCATCTTCAGGGGTAATCGTTGGTCCGGCTTCAAGAATCTCGGTTTGCTTGCCGTCATCATGCAGCATTGCGATGGAACTACGGGTTTCCGCATCGATCGGCAGAAAATCATGGGCGATGCCATCGCGATCCAATTGATTCTCCAACCATTTGCCAAAATAGCCGCCAATAAAGCCGGTCGCAGTAAGATCGTGATCCAGCATGTGAATCACCCGGGAAACGTTCAGCCCCTTACCGCCAGCGGTCTTGCGAACATTTTTGACGCGATTCACCGTGTCGATTTTAAGATGTTCGAGTGGGTAGGAAACGTCGATTGAGGGGTTTAAAGTGACGGTTAAAATCATGAATTTCTTCTCCTTCTGAGCGTGAGCTGGCGCGGTTAGGAGCCGGAGTGTAAGCGGCCTTGGGCGTGATGGCTCGTTTTTGGCCATTGCGACCAAGGTCCTTACATGCAGGCTCCTGCGCCAGGGAACGCGTTATGATGAGCCTGAGCTGGCGTGCATTCATTCAAACGTAACGCTGCACTGCCGCCAGTCGTTCATTTAATAAAAGCCGATTCCCTGGGGAGTCGGCTTTTATGGCCTACACACGAACTAATCGTGAGTAACCTTGTCCGTCCAAGGGGTGGCAGTTTCAGCCAAAACCTTGTTCAAACGATCGATGTTAGCTTTGCCTTCGGTTTCCAGCCACTTCTTGCCGGCAGCTTCGCCTTCAGCAGCAAATGGCTTAACGCCTGGCTTCCAGGTTGCCCGACCGCAGAGAACACCGTTAAAGGTTGAACCTGCTTCCTTAGCGAATTTGAGTTCTTCGAGGAATAATTCATTTGAAACGCCTGCCGAAAGGAAAATAAACGGCAGATCGGTGGCATCTGACTGTGCCTTGTAGTACTTAGCGGCTTCTTCCTTGGTATAAACCGGGGTCACACCTTCATCGGTAAAGCCTTCAACAAACTTCTGGTCAACCGGAACTTCAACTTTGAGGACAGAAACGTTGTATTGTGGCTTGCTGAATTCCTTGGTGATCTTGATAACCTTTGCTGGCTTAGCCTTGGCCCATGCGGCAGTGCCGGTTTCGTTGGTCTTGCCATCATAGGAGACCAATTCAAGGAACAGCGGCAGGTCGTTGGCCTTAGCTTCAGCACCGACACGTTCAACAAAAGCATACTTGCGATCGTTGATGCTGTCTGGTTCGTCTGGATCAATGTACAGCAAGAACTTAACCGCGTCGCCGCCTTCGTTCTTGATGCGCAATGCACTCTGATTGTCGATCAAATCAGGGAAACGGCCAGGTTCGGTCGCATCGTAGCCAGTCTTTTCGTAAGAAAGCAGCAAGCCGGCCTGAGGTGCCCGAACCTTTGCAGCTGGCAAGCCATATTCCGGATCCAGCAAAATGGAGCTAGCGTACTTGGTTAATTCTTCAGAAACAGCCTTTTTGAAATCAACAATCGTGGTTTCGTCAGCCGGCTTGTTAGCAGCGGCTGCTAGCATTTTCTTCAGGGAACCACGTTGATCAATGGCCAAAGCGGAGATAACGTTGTTGTCATCGGAAAGTTGTTGTAAATGTTTAAATTGACCCGCAGTAAGGTTAACAGTCATATGAAAATTCCTCCAATTTAGTAAAGGTTAGTGAGCGCGTTAACGCTCATGAAGCCAAATTAGTCGTGATAAACGCCTTCGTCCCACTTTTCGAGTTCAGCATCGAAGAAGTGTGGGTTGTCTTTTTGTTCTGGATTAGGCTTAGCAATTTTGTCAATCTTGTCGATGATCTTCTTGTTTTCCGGTGTTTCCTTGTAGGTTGCGTCAAGGAAAGCCTTAACCGTATCTTCAATTAAGTGGATACCGGTAACGGCCCCGCCAATGCCTAAGACGTTGGCATTCAATTGTTCACGGGCATAAACTGCCGAAGTTGCATCGTTGGCCATCGCGGCACGGACGCCTTCGTTTTTATCGGCAGCAGTTGAGATACCGATACCGGTTCCGCACATCACGATACCTAAATCTGCGCGTCCATCAGCAACGTCTTCGGCAACGCGTTTGCCATAAATTGGGTAGTGAGTACGATGCGTGTCATAGGTACCTTCATCAATTACCTTGTAGCCCATGTCTTTCAGCATATTGGAGACTTGGATTTTTTCATTGGTGACAATGTGGTCATTTCCGATTGCAATAATCATTAGGATGAAACTTCCTTTCTTGGCTTAAATAAACGGAGACGTAACTTAGATCATTTTTTCCAACATATCTAACCGAATCTGATGACGGCCACCAGCGTATTCAGTGTCGAGGTAACGTTGAACGATAGCAATGGCACGATCAGGGCCGGTGATGCCGGTACCGATCGCAATTGCCTTGGCGCCATTGTGTTCAGCGGTCATGTGCGCCGTGTTTTCTTCTTGAACAACAGCAGTGACCATGCCTTTGACTTTGTTAGAAGCCATAGCTGAGCCAACGCCATAGCGGTCGAACATAATCGCTTTGTGAGCGTCGCCGTTCAGCAACTTCTTTGTAACTGCCAAAGCAGATTCAACAAAATCTTCAGCAGGTTCAGGGGTTACATCGGCAACTTGATACTGATGATCCTCCAAATACTTCTTAACCTGTTCCTTCATTGCAAATCCATCTTTGTCTGCACCAATAATGACATCCATGATATACTATTCTCCTTCTTTGTTTGTGAGCGTGAACCGGCTCCTGCGCCAGTGAACGCCTTACGATTTTCCTACGATAACAGAGGTATACTCGCTAAAATGCTGCTTATCGTCAGCGCTGATACCATGATCCGTGATGAGGCCATCGGTTTGATCGAGGTCATAGAAGCTGTAAAAATCTTGCCGATTCAGTTTAAAATGATCCGCAGCAACAAACTTCATGCCGGCATTGTTCAGGGCAATCCGCTGCGTCTGGCCTTCTTCAGGGCTGGCATTGCTGATATGGTTGTCGGCAATCCCGTTGACACTGATAAAGGCCTTGGTGGTCGTGAGGTGAGCTAACATCTCATTAGCTAAGCTGCCAATGAAAGCACCGGAGCGCTCTCGCAGCTGGCCACCAATCAGTTTCAGTGAAAAATAATCTGCACGATCCTGAAAACTCTGAAAAACAGGAAGGCTATTGGTAATAATGCGCACTTCCGGTTTTTTGAGGTACTGGGAAATGAGTTCCATGGTTGTGCCGGGACCGATGTACACCGTATCGCCTGACGTAATGATGTCTGCGATGGTCGCAGCAATTTTGCGTTTTTCGTTGACGTGAATGGATCGCTTCTCGTTTCGGGATAATTCGGTTAGCGGCTTAAAATGCGTGCTTTGGGCACCGCCGTGAATGCGGATTAACTCATTTCGATCGGCGAGCTCTTCCAGATCCCGACGCACGGTCATGGTTGAAACGCCTAAACTATCACCAATTTCGTTTACGGTCACAATCCCTTTGCGATCCACTAAGTTGCGAATTGTCAGCAAGCGCTCGTCTTTTAACATTGAATCACCTCACATGATCTGTTCGTTGTTGTTTGTTTTTGTTCCTTATTACATTTTTAAGTTACCACCGGCGACACCATTCGTCAAGCTCATAATGACAATGTTTAACGCCAAGTTTGCGATTTTTGAACGCCTTGTCCGCTTTCTTAAGTCATCGATTATTGCCTGAATAAGCTCACAAAATGCCCGAAAAAGTGAACAGAATATAACAAGCCTTAACATATGGTATATACCGGTTGCGGAAAATCTCACGGGCTTGTGATTGCAACAGAATAGAAGTCATTAAATGACGAGCTTTTTTGATGAAGGAGAACGTGTGTCACCTGCTGCACCAATCAGTTGATAAAGACAAAGAAAAGTCGGCTCCTGCAGGCAAAGTTTGTCGCGGGTCGGCTTTTCTAAATCTTCTATATGAAAATGATTGATTTCTTGTCCATTTTTGGCCTTCTGAAAATTGCGTTAGCGGATTAAATGCGTAGTATATAATAGAAACAACCGTTTATCCTAAGTCCGGAAGCTTCAGCAAATCGTCAGCTCGCTGCAAGACGGCGACCCGTGGGGCGACAGCTGGTGAAGGCGGCGTTGTCCACCCAGCGAGTGCAAAAGCGACATTCGCGTTGGCAGCTGCTTGGGCATCGGTCGAGGTATCGCCGATATAGACCGTTGTTTCTGGGTTGCCACCTAGACGTTCGCGAGCCAATGTAATCGGATCGCCAAATGGCTTATTGCGTTTGGCTTCACCAGCGACAACTACCGTCTGAAAATAAGGACTGAAGTGATATTTCTTGTCCTCTTCAAGAAACTGCGGTTTATCTTTTGATGTGACAAGACCGAGTTTATATTGCCGACCTAGCTGTTTAAGAACGGCTTGCATATTAGGAAACCAGCTAACGTCAGTCAAAAAAGCCTTTGAATCTTCCCGCCACTCTTCGTGAACCACGGGAACTTCTTCATCGCTAAAGCCTAGTTCTTTCAAGCTATCAACGCCTGCACGGCCATTGGTCCAAGTCAGATCCTGGATAGGTACCTTGCGACCGTGCCGCCGCAGCGTTTTCTGTAAACCGTAGAGATAACCCTCGACATTATCGAGTAAGGTTCCATCGATATCAAAGATAAACGTGTTCATAAATTTTCCTCCTAAATAACCAATATTATTGTAGCAAGTAAGCGGTAACAAAGAAAGGCGTTCAAATGCGATTCTTACACACAGCCGATTGGCATATTGGCAAAAAATTAAATGACTTTGACTTATTAGCAGACCAGCAGGCAGTTTTTGATCGACTAGTGGCGGTTGCGCAGGCGCAACAGGTAGACGCCATCGTAATTGCCGGCGATTTATATGATCGGGCACTGCCGAGCGAAGCAGCGGTGGCGGTGCTGGACCAGATGCTCGTGAAGTTGAATCGCGACTTGCATTACCCGTTGTTGGTGATCTCGGGCAACCACGATTCGGCGGTGCGTTTGCGAACCGGTCGTTCCTGGTTTTCCGCCACCCAAATGTATGTCAATACGCAGTTAGCCGAAGCATTTACGCCGATTGAGCTTGATGGCGTTCAATTTTTCCTGCTGCCGTATTTTGAGCCGTTCGCGGTTCGCGACTATTTTCAGGATCAGACCATTACAAACGTCGCACAGGCGATTCGGCCGATTGTTGCCAAGATGAAGACGCTGTTCAAACCGGACATGCGGCATATTTTAGTGAGCCATTTTTTTGCAGCTGGCAGTGACCATAGTGCTTCAGAAACGAAGGTGAATGTCGGTGGCTTGGACGCGGTGCCGGTCGATGATTTGGCGGCGTTTGATTATGTTGCGTTGGGACATTTACATAATCATAATGCGCTGCATGGCGAGCCGAAAATTCAATATAGCGGCGCTTTGCTGAAGTATGCAGTAGGCGAGGCGAAGCAGGAGAAAGGTGTTTATATTGTGGACACCGAAATGATGCAGCGGGAATTTATTCCATTAAAGCCGCAGCATGACTTACTGGAATTAAAAGCCAGCTATGCGGATTTGACCGATCCGGCGTATTACCAAAAGCAGGATCGAGATGCCTACATCGGGATTGATTTAACCGATACCCAGGTGATTCCCAACGTGATGGCTCAGTTACGGCAGATTTATCCACGCATCATCAGCTTACGGCGCGAAAATGGTGTCCAGGCGGTGAAGCCACTACAACAGCGGCAACGTGATCTGGATCCGGTCAGTTTATTGAAGGCTTTCTATGAAGAACTGATGCAAACCGAGCTGACGGCTGATCAGCTGAAGTGGGCAAAGTCCGGTCTTGCCGCGGCAGAAAGCGAGCAGAAGCGATGAAACTAAAACAATTACACATGCAGTTTTTTGGCCCGTATGCAGATGAAACGGTTGACTTTGATGATTTTCAGACCAGTCCCTTGTTTCTGATCAGTGGTCCGACCGGTAGCGGGAAAACCACCATTTTTGACGCGCTGGTGTATGCCTTGTATGGCGAAACTTCTGGCGAGCGGGATGGCGTTCAGATGCGGTCGAATTTTGCCAGCCATCATGATTTAACGAAAGTGACGTTGACGTTTGAACATGATGGCAAACACTACTCGGTCACGCGGCAGCCGCAACAGTTGCAACAAAAAAAGCGCGGGGATGGGCTTACCGAGGTTAAGGCCAAGGTCGTGCTGGCGATCGCGGATGGCGATAAGCAAGTCGCGGAATATACCAAGAAGAATCAGGTGCAGGCGCAGTTAGATGCGGTTTTGCATCTGGATGCCAAACAGTTTCGGCAGATTGTTCTGTTGCCTCAAGGCGATTTTCGGCACTTTTTGGATGCGGACAGTAATGCTAAGGAAGATTTGCTACGAGACTTGTTTGGCACGCAGCTCATTCAGCGCTGGCAGACAGCAATGTTAGCCAAAACCAAAGAGCAGGGCGCGGAAATTCAGGATCAGGAACGCATGCTCAACCTGCTGACATCTCAGTTTGATTTTGAAGTCGAGCCAGATGAAAATGCTACCCCAGCGGACAAGTTGGACTTGATGCGGGAGACTGTCGAAAAACAAGCGGTGACAGTTGCGGCACGACAAAAAGCCGCCGATAGTAGTCATCATGCCTATCAGGTTGCACAGGCAGCGCTTCAAGCGGGCAGACAGTTGGCGCAAGCGTTCAAAGATCGCGAACAGACCACCGCTGCGTTGGCGAAACTTGCCGAGCAGGAACCGGTTCAGCAAGACCGTCTGAAACGCATGGCTCAATTAATCTGGGTTCAGCAACATGAAGCCGCTGCGCAACGGGTCGAAACCACAGCGCAGGATTTGGCTAATGCGCGGAAGCAAGCAACGCAGACCAAAGCAACTTTGGTGGCGGCCCAACAGTCCATGGATCAGGCCAAAACAAGCTTGGCCGAGTTGCAGCAACAAGAGCCGACTATCAACGCGAAGCAAAAACAACTTGATCAATTGCAGTCGGTTCGCGAACAACTTGTCAACATGAACGCGCAAAAAGAACAGGTAGCAGTGCAAGCAAATGCAGTCACGAAAGCAAGTGCTGCATTGAAGAAGGCGCAGCAAAAACTCGCGGACGATCAACAAACGCTTACCCAGAAGCAAACCGAATTATCTGACTTGTCAGTGACCGATTTAGCAAGTCAAGCAGCAGAACATAAACAGTTATTGGCGACCTTGACGCCGATTGCAGCGAACTACCAGGAAGCGCAAAAAGATGCCATTACTTTTGGAGAAAAGTTAGCAAAAGTTAAAGCTTCGTTGGAAAAATCGACACAGACCAGCAAAACGACAGCGCAACAACTAAATGACCTGCAACAAACCCAAATCAAGCAGCAAATTTCCCGGCTGGCGGCTAAGCTGGAACCCGGTGCGCCTTGTCCGGTTTGCGGTAGCCTTGAGCATCCTCACCGAGCCGTGGCCACGACCGAACCATTGGTAACCGAGGCGGCCATCAAGCAGGCGGAACAAGCGCGTCAGCAGGCTGCTGCAAAAGAAACAACTCTGCAGACGCAGCTTAAAAATCTTGAAGAGCAGCAGGCAGCGGCTAACAAAAAGGCTAGCGTCGCCAAGCATGACTTTGTGGACACACTGGCCCAGCAACCGAATTTCATGAGTTCTGAGGCTGACCATGACGATATTCTGGCTCAATTGGATGCGCTTGAGACTGAGACTGGCAAGATCGTGAAGGATCTGACTGCAGCTGAAGCGAAACAAACGACGCTTGAAGCAGCATTGAAGTCGTTGCAAACCGCTGTCACGAAGGATACGGACAAAGTTCAGGCTGCTCAAGAGGCGCTTAATACCGCCAAAATTGAGGCTGCTACAGCTACGAGTGCACTGGCGACGATGCAAGCGGCGCTGCCTGAGGGAACCAGTGATTTGGAAACCGTGACGGCACAATCGACGGAACTGACCCAAGCGGTTGACACGTATCAGAAAAACCGACAAGCCGCACAAGACAAAGTAAGCGACTTGGATCGCCAGCTAGCCGGACTCCATGCCGATGAGCGCCACGCCACGGAGCAAATTGCCAAACTGGAAAAAGACCATCAGGAAGCAGCGGCGGCCTTTTTACAAGCAGTAACAGAATATTTTGGCGCAGATGGGTCCAAACAATTTACTGCACTAAAAGAGCAATTGGATCAGTTGCCGATTTTGCAACAGCAGACTCAAGACTATAACAATGCGGTTTTGAAGCAAAAGACGTTATTGGAATCCAGCAATAAAACCATTGGCGATCAGCACGAGCCGGCGCTTGATCAACTTGAAGAGCAGGCCACTTTGACGGAGGCTGCAGCAACCAAAGCCCAGACTGCGTTGATTGAAGTGCAGCAGGCGCATGACACGGCCAAAAAGTTGTTGAAGCAGGCTGCGGACATTTTAGCAAAAAATAAAGCCGCGCTGGCTGCCTATGCTGACTTACAGACGTTGACAACAGTGATGAACGGCAATGGGCCGAAGAAGCTGAGTTTGGAACGGTATGTTCTGCAAGCCTATCTTCAACAAATTCTGGACGTCGCCAACACGCGGCTGCAGGTTCTATCAAATCAGCGCTATCAGTTTGTGCTGCACACCGATCTGGGTACGCAGAAAATTCATTCCGGTTTGGAAATCGATGTTTATGATGATCAGGTTGGCGAACAGCGCGCGGTTCAGACGCTGTCCGGGGGTGAAAGCTTCATCGCAGCCCTTAGTCTGGCGCTAGCATTAGGCGAGGTGATTCAACAGGAAAGTGGCGGCATTAACATTGATGCGTTGTTTGTTGATGAAGGATTCGGCAGTTTGGACACCAATAGCCTTGATGTGGCCATGAACGCCCTTGAATCATTGGAAGGCGAATCGCGGCTGATCGGCATTATTTCCCACGTCACGGAATTACGCGATAATATTCCCGATCAGCTCCAGGTACAACCGGCAGGCACTGGGCGCAGTCGGTTGAAAGTGTTGCATATGGCTTAGTTAAGGGATGTTGAGCGCGGTGCGACAAAGGTTTTACTTGATAGGAATATACCCGTATGGTAATGTTCAATGAAGCGATTGGTATTTTTGAAAACACTGAACATGCTCATTAACAGGGGGATTTATGTTTGAAGCAGACTTTAATGATTCAGTACCTATGAACATTGTGCCAACGACTTCGGCAGCTGATGCGCTGAAGGAACTGATGGCGTATCACAATATTACGCAGTCTGAGTTTGCAGGGCACATTGACGTTTCGCAAAAGCAGCTCTCATTTATTTTGAATCGGCATGCGTATATGAGCATCAATGTTGCGCGGAAAATTGAGCAAGCCACTGGTCTTAGTGCTAGATGGCTTTTACAGCTTGACTTTAATTACCGGTTGTCACAGGCTGAGACCGATGACCTTGCTCAGGTTAAACGGTTTGAGTGGGCGAAACCCCAAAAGAATTAAGCTTGAAAAACATATGCTAGAAGGGCAAAAATTCATTTGTTCTTCTCCTGAGTCGGTGATCAGATTAAAATTTGGTGTGTCAAGGTGCCATTTAAGTGGTATAACAGAAGTTGAAAGGGTCAAACCTTCTAACTCACACCAAAAAGAGGCGACATCACATGGCATCATTGAGCAAAGAACAGAAGAAAGCTTTGATCGCTAAGGTCGAAAAGGAGCGCCAAGAACATCCTGAAAAGAAGCCTAAGAAGTCAGGTTTCGAAACGATTGACGAAGAAGCAGAACGCCTTGAAAATGAAAACTAATTTTTAGCTAAGTCACGGATCCCAAATGAGAAATTGTTTGGGATCTTTTTTTGTGTGAGCGTGAGCCAGCGCGCTTAGAAGCTGGAGTATAAGTGGCCTTGAGCGTGATGACCCGGGCTTGGTCATTGCGACCAAGGTCCTTATACGCAGGCTTCTGTGCTGGCGAGCGCGTTATAGAACGTAACAGCCCAACCTATCTTTGCAGACAATAGAACAAATACCGATGCCGCTAAAATCACTTACGGCCACAACAAAGTATCCCGATGATATCTACTTCCAACAAAGGTATAGTTAAATACACAACCCGAAAACACAATAATGACGCCCCATAACAACCGCTAACCAAACTTTTTTCAAAAAACTTTAGCACTCGGCGTTCACAAGTGCTAATTTGTGGTATAACTATAGGTGGAGCGAGGGAGAAGGAACAAAGGCTCCGGAGCTAAGATCGTTCTCCTGAATCCCCAAAGTCTCTGATTGAAAGGAAGTTATCTGTTATGGCTAATGAAGTTATGAATCGTCGTAATAATGAGTTGATGAATGATGTTAATGATCCGTTCTTTGACAACTTGGCGCGTCGGTTCTTCGGCCCGGTATCTGACTGGATGGATTGGGCAACTCCTTCCATTGCCAGCACGGCCGTCAACGGATTGCTGACTGACGTTAAGGAGACCAAGGACGCTTACGAAGTTCATGTTGATGTTCCTGGGATCGACAAGAACAACATCAAGTTGAACTACCATGATGGCATTTTGAGCATCAATGTTCACAAGGATGACATCACAGATCACGCCGACAAGAACGGCAACGTCATGATGTCCGAACGCAGCTATGGCACGATGAGTCGGAGCTATCAACTGCCAAACGTTGATGACAGCAACATCAAGGCAAACTACAAAGATGGTGTTCTCAACATCACATGCCCAAAGTTGACTGAATCAAAGGAGTCTGGTCACAACATTGAAATTCAGTAATGGATTGAGTAGTGTTTGTCGTCAGGCGGCTCAAGACTCACGAACTGCATTGCAAGCATGATCAGAAGCGGCACCACTGTCGTTGATGGGCAAAACCCAGTAGTAAGCAAAACGAATCGATGAGAATTGCAGCAGTTGCAGTGATCATTGAACCGTAAAGGAAGTCATCCCCATGATACGTATGATCGTGAGGGTGACTTTTTTTTGAGCGCGAACAGGAGCGCTTAGAAATCGGAGTATAAGTGGCCTTGGGCGTGATGGCTGGTCTTTGGCCATTGCGACCAAGGTCCTTATACGCAGATTTCTGCGACTGTGAGCGCGTTATAGAAAGTGAAAGCCGGATTTTGACTTGCCCAAAATAGAATGGGATTCCAGCACTTGGGCTTTGGCCATTTAGACTTGAGGTCCTTACACGCAGGTTTCTGGGCTGGCGAACGCGTTATAGAACACGAAAGTCACCCATTCCATTGCCTCAAATAGAACAATCCCCATCAAGCCACCAAACAGTTTCCCAACGCCAAACTCCATGGTAAGCTAATCCCTATGATGACAAACAACAAATTAATGGATTGGCCGCCAGAAAAAGTAGCGGCGTTTCAACAGGCACTTTTAGATTGGTATGACGGACACGCGCGAACGCTGCCGTGGCGGCAAGATCATGACCCTTATCATGTGATGGTGAGCGAATTAATGCTTCAGCAGACGCAAGTGCAGAGGGTCATTCCGTATTACGAACGCTTTATGACACAGTTTCCAACTGTCGAGGCACTGGCCGCGGCGCCGGAAGCCACAGTTTTGAAGGCATGGGAAGGTTTAGGCTATTATTCACGGGCGCGGCGCCTGCAACAAGCGGCCAAGCAAATTGTGAATGATTATGGTGGAAAATGGCCACAGACGTCAGCTGAGTTACAGACGTTGGCAGGCATCGGTCCTTATACAGCCGGCGCGATTGCTTCCATTAGCTTCGGCGAAGTTGTGCCGGCCATTGATGGCAATGCGTTTCGGGTATTTGCCCGCTTGTTCAAAGTGGATGCCGATATCGCGCGGCCGCAAACGCGCCAAGTGTTTTACGATCTGATTCGCCCATTAATTCCAAAAGATCGTCCTGGCGATTTCAATCAAGCCGTGATGGATCTGGGCTCAAGCTATATGTCCGCCAGTCACCCGGATCCCGAGCACTCGCCTGTGCGTGACTTTGATGCAAGTTATCGCGATGGCGTTGTGGCAGATTATCCGGTTAAAACGAAAAAACCGCGACCAGTTGTGCATCGCTATTTTGCTTTGGTCGTGCGCTCTGATGCCGGTTATTTGTTCGAGCAGCGTCCTAGTACCGGGATGTTGGCAGATCTATGGATGTTTCCGTTAATTGATATGGCTGATCTCGAAGCAACCATGATGAGCGATCAACTAGATGAAGTGAGTCAGACTTTTGCTGCATCATCAGGCTTGGCCTTAACTTTCGCCGATCTTGGCGTCAAGCAGGTTCAGCATACGTTTACCCACCAACGCTGGCAGATGACATTAATCGGCGCCGATGCCAAAGCCGAGGAGCTGAAGTTTATCCCTGCACGATGGGTGGCGCCTAAAGATTTCGGGAAGATAGCATTGCCGACCGTCCAGAAGAAGCTGAATCAGGCGCTAGGATTGGATGATTCAGATTAGATTCCAGGCCATTCATGTCGCGATTAGCAGCAAGCTGAAGCGGGGCAATTTTTAGCTGTTTTATAGAAAAGGGCGTTATACTGTGGTCATCGTGATGATTGAGAGGCGATTATTTTGACAGTTAAAGTAACCAAAGATATTGCTTATGGCGATGCCCCTTTACAGAAACTCGATTTCTATGAACCGGACAAACCAAATGGTGCGGCGATTCTTGATATTCACGGCGGCGGTTGGTTTCGCGGTGAAAAGAATAAGGAAGGCAGTATGGCCGAACGCTTCGCCGCGCTTGGCTATGCGGTTGCCGTTCCGAACTATCGATTAGCGCCGGAAGCCTTTTTCCCGGCAGCGCGGGATGATGTTTTAGCGGCTTTTTCGTGGTTGCGTGATCATGTGGAGACGAAAAAGCTCGGCGTTTTCGGATCGAGTGCTGGCGGTTCCTTATCGGTTGACGTTGGCTTGGCTGAAGGTGTGCCGATGGTTTCGTGGTCGGGGATTTTTGACATCCAACAGTGGTTTGCGGCACACCCAAAAGTCGTGGCGCAACCTGATACCAAAACCGATTTCGTGAACACGGCGAGTGCTAAAATCGATCAAGGCGGCCGGAACGATCCATTTTACAAGTGGTTTATTTTGAATTATGTGGATGCAGATGAGACCAAGTTTCCGCAAGTTGAACCGTTTGAACGCTTGACAGCGCAGGCCGGTCCGATGTATCTGGCTAATTCACAGGAAGAGATCATTCCAGTGAGCGGCATTTATCAGCTTGGTCAAGCAGCCGCGACGTTGGGCGTGCCGGTGACGTTGCAGGTCATCCCCGGCGGCCAGCATGCGGAAGGCTATCTTGCCGAAGCGTGGCCGGGCACGGTCGCATTCTTAGCACAGCATTTACTGAAGGGATCAAATTGAAGACACTAGTGGTTGTTAGCCATCCGAATATCGAAAAAAGCGACACACAGCAGTTTCTAAAAGCCAGTGCCGCTTCTTTGTCGCAAGTTGTGTGGCACCATTTAGATGCAAACTTGCCGTTTGATGTTGCAGCCGAGCAGCAAATGATTCAGGAAGCTGACCGGATTGTCTTGCAGTTTCCGTTGTATTGGTACATGGCGCCGGCAAGCTTGCATCAGTGGTTGACAGAAGTTTGGGTAAAGCAATTCGTTTATGACGCACATGGCGGCCTTTTGAAGGGGAAGTCATTGGGCCTCGTGGTGAGCTTTAGCCAACCGGAATCGGCTTATCAACTTGGCGGCCAGGTAGGGTTTAGTTTGAGCCAATTTTTGGCACCATATGCCGCGTTGGCAGAAAAGACCGGCTTGCGGCTGTTGGCGCCATTGGCCATTGCCCGATTCGCCAACCAAAATGATTCGGAACACCAGCAATTACTGATCCGCTACCAGCAATATTTGACGTTGCAGCATCCTGATAACTTTGAAGCGCAGGCGCAGTGGTTTATCGATCGGTTGCAGGAAGACCCCAAGACGACCATGCTAGCTGACCAACTGGCTACGCAAACTGATGAAATCGACCGTTTGCGTTTGACGCTGCATGAGTTGAAGGCAGGTGAGTCTGAGTGACGACTGACGAACAGTGGCTCATTACCACGGCCGCCCAGCATGAAAAAGATGCGGTATCTTATGAAAAGGCGGCCTTCTTTGCGGCTCTGCAAACTTTTGTCGCGCAACAAGCCGAGCGCCGCGAACAACTGGAAGCAGAAATCGACGGTCGCAGCTGGAATCATGAACAGTGGTAAAGTTCGGTCTGACGACGGAGGGGCATTGCCGGGCAATATGCTATGCTTTAATTAGTAAAACAAGGGAGCATCGGATATATGCAAGCAATGTTTGATCGTCTTCAACGGTGGTCGTGGTTACGCGGCCTGCTTATGATTCTGATCGGGGTCTGGATTTTAATTGAACCCCACCAAGTCTATCGGAGTTTTCTATGGATCGTGGCTGCGGTGTTGATTGTTGCGGCCATTCCTAAGCTGATCGACGGCTTTTCGGCTAAAAAGCGCTCCGGAACTTATAGCACATCGCTTTTTACAGGCATCGTCTATCTGTTAGTAGCCCTGCTATTACCGGCGATTGTCATGCCACTGATGAGCATGGGGCCGTTTATCATCGGCATTGTGCTGATCGTTTATGGCATCAATAAAATTATGAGTGCCCGTCATCAGCAGCAATATGTAAATGTCGCACCGTGGCCAACCATCGTCTATGGCGTCGCCCTCATCATTATCGGGGCGATCATGGTGATTAACCCATTTAGAACCGTGATGATGGTCTTCTCGCTGTTTGGCGGATTGCTGGTCGTGATGGGGATTTTGCAGTTGTTTGGTAGTAAGCAAAAATAGCAAATATACACGAGATGGGATCATAATTTTAATCTCAAACTGAAGACCCTGAAGCATTCGGACATCCGGAACTTCAGGGTCTTTTAGTTTGCAAAAACGACATTATCTCGCAAAATTTTGATAATATCAGCATATTTTTCGGCAGCTAAGAGACTTTCAACCGTTTCTTCGTTTGAAAGAACGGAAATGAAGGCATCAAAAATAGATTGGAATTTTTGATGGTCATTTGGACTAAGTCCAAGGAGCAGCACAACTCGAACCGATGAGTCACCCCACTTCATGGGTGCCTGATTAAGAATAAGTGCGAGCGAGGTTTGCTGTGTCATTGGTTTTAGCGGATGAGGGACCGCAATATCTTTTATAAATGAAGTTGATGACAACGCTTCTCTTTTCAAAACGTTGCTCTTGAATGCCGGTTCGACCAGCCCTGCACTTTGCATTTGATCGCACAGCCAGCTAATGCAGCCAGAAGCGTTATCAAAATACTTTTCTCTGAATACTAAGCTTTCAGGCAGGAAGGTCTCAATGTAGTGTAGGATTTTGTCTGAGTTTGATCGATCGTTGAGTTGCTTAATTCGCCTTTGGATGGCATCAACATCACGCTGATCAATAAATGGGGAAAGTTGGAGGACTTGCGAACTTGGTACTGGGATGGCAGTGCCAAGCACGCGTGAATAATCAATTTCCTTTGGCAGAGCGCTGTAAGTCTGAAATACTTTCGAGATCGAAATAGTATTGCCAAACTTAGAGTGAAGTTTTTCAACAATTGCACGATTGCTGTTCAAATAGTTTTTGTCAACGAGGTAAAAAGAAACCGGCTGCGGCTTGGTAGTCGACATTAATAAAGTCCCAATGTGCATCGCAATAAAATCGATTTCGCTCTCGGGAACTCGTTGTTCGAAGATGTCAGAGATTTGAGCGCAGATGAAAACAGCGATGTCGTAAATAAAGGGGAACTTCTTTTTGATTGTCTTTTTGACAGGCTGCGATTCTTCGATATTCGCTTTTAACCGGGTATAAAGATTCTGAATATGAAGTGCAAATCTCGAAATGAAGGTTGTATTTTGAGTTAGTGATAACGAGTAGGTATCATCGATATTTTTGAGTAGTAAGAGTGCAAGAAGATAGAAACGTGGTGCGACCAAGTCTTTGAGCTGGGTTTCGTTTGGTTGTGAAGCGTGTAAAGAGTCTAGGAGCAACAATCCAATATTATCAATTTCCGGAGTGGGCATTTGAATGTCAAAGTTACTTTTGATTTGGGTTGCAATTTCTTGGGCGATTGTCATTGCGCCCGTGTTAATTAATTGTTTGTGAATCCGTTCGTTGATGGATATGTCGATTTGATGTGTGTGGGTGATGCGATATAAAGCAATACTGAGGTGAAGAAGAATGTTGTTGAGTGTACCGCTGTCGAGGTGTAAGTGATGTTTAGCAGTAGTCTCTAGCAGGATTTTCTTCAATCCGAGTTGCTGCTCTTCAGGTAATGTGAATTCTTTTAAGATATTTTGCTGGCTTTCCTGATCGAGAAGTAAATACATCAAATGGCGTTTTGCTAGTTCAGAACCTTGCAAGTAGACTTCGCCACTTTTGGACTTTAACGTGATATTTTTCCCTTGAAGGAATTCGCTAAGTTCAGATAATCGCCGATCTAGGGTTGCCTCACTGATGTGCAGATTTACTGCCAAGGCGACACGTGTTACGCGTTGACGCCTATCGTACAACAGAGCGTGGATAATATTCAGGCTGTCACTATTAAAGGCAAATCTGCGCTGCAAAACCCCTTTTTCGAAACGATAACCGGTCTTCGAAGAGGTGATAGTATAACCTTCTGCGGTCAGAGCTGAGACATAGTTTCGGACGGTTCGAGTCGTAACGGAAAGTGCAGAAGCCAAGTATTTTCCGCTTAAAAATTTTGGCGCTGCCTCTTGAAGTAAATGTAATAGTAAATCTTGTGCCTCTTGCCTCTTTACCATTTTCCTCGTTCCTCCATCCTTTTCTTGGCGGAAAATTGTTGATGCGCAGATTCATTGTATGCGCTTTACAATGAATTTGTAAACAAGGAAAGGGTGTTCAAAATGACGAAGTTTGTTTTATTGGTTTGTGGCGGCGGAGCATCAAGTGGTTTTTTGGCAGCCAATATTCGGAAGTATGCCAAGAAGCAAGGCGCAGACCTTAAGATCGAAGCGCGCAGTGAATCCGAGTTATCGAATTACATTAATGACATTGATGCTTTACTAGTCGGACCACATTTAGCCTACATGGAAGATGAAATTAGGTCGATGACAGACCCTAAGAAGATTCCAATGGAACTAATTGATGAAGATGACTATGGCATGATGGATGGCCAAGCAGTTTATGAGCAGATTGAGGACATGTTAGGGGAGGGCTAAACATGAACGGCTTTATTAATTGGATGAATGAATCCTTCACGCCTAAGATGAACAAAATCACTGGGAATGCTTGGGTTGCTGGTATTCAAGACGCGATCATGGGTGTCTTACCACTCATCTTAGTGGGTTCCTTGATGACCTTGCTTTCTCTTTTGAAGATGGTTGTTCCCGCAATTCCCGACTTTACGATGATCAACAATTTTTCCTTTGGGATCATGAGTCTATTCATCGCCTTTTTGATTCCTTATTACATCATGCAGCGTAAAAAGGTTCTAGATAAGACAATTGTTGCTGGGTGTGCTGGGGCCGCGCTTTATTTAATTGCCATTTTCCCTAAGTTTTCTGCTGATGGTGCAACTATTTCCTTCTCATTTGAGCGTTTTGGTGGCGTCGGAATGTTTGTTGCATTGATCGCCGGACTATTTACGGCTTTCATCATGTTCATCTTTAGTAAGTTCTCGTTCTTTAAAAACAATGATGCTTTACCAGACTTTATTGTCGTTTGGTTTGATTCTTTAATTCCTGTTACGTTGATTTTGTTAGTGGGGTGGTTATTCACCTTTCAACTAAATATGGATCTCTTCACTTTAATCAATGCGCTGTTCAAGCCATTGACGGCTTCGGCTCAGAGTTTTTGGGGATTTGTTTTCTTCACATTTTTGGGCTTCTTCTTTTACTCCTTTGGGGTCAGCGCTTGGGTTCTGTATCCCATTTTGTATGGGGTATGGGTTCAAGGCATTCAACAAAATGCTAACTTAGTAGCCGCTGGTCATGCAGCAACCAATATTAACACGATGGAGGTGGCTGCTGGTTGGATTAACCTCGGAGGTATGGGGGCCACTTTTGGCTTAGTGTTCATGATGGCTTTTATGGCAAAGTCCAAACGTTTGCGAGTCATCGGTGGCACTGTCTTAGTTCCTACAATTTTCAATATTAATGAACCAACCATTTTTGGGGCTCCGGTTGCATTCAATCCAATTATGATGATTCCTATGTGGATTAATGGCATTATTTTGCCCGCAATCACCTGGTTGGCCATGCATTTCGGCATGGTGACGATTCCAGACAAAATGAATCAAATGTGGTACTTGCCGATTGGCGCCTCGACATATATCTTCAATCTTGATCTTCGTGGCATTCTGTTAATGGTGTTGAATTTAATCATTGCAACACTTGTTTGGTACCCATTCTTTAGGGTTTATGATCACCAGCTCGTGGAAAAAGAAGCTGCGAAGGCGTTAGCTAAAAAATCGAAAAAAACGAATAAACATGTAGCTACGTCTGATAATGATTTAGAGGAGGTCACACAATAATGAACGAAATCATGAGTGAAGACGAAATTAATAAGGTAAGTATGCAGATTATCCTGCATGCTGGAGATGCTCGTAATCAGATCAGCGATGCTTTAGAAAAGATTGGGGATCAAAAATTCGAAGCTGCAACAGATTTGTTAGCTGCGGCCCAAGAAAACATTAAGAAAGCTCATGAATCGCAAACGAATACGATTCAAGCTGCGGCCCAAGGCACTGAGATTCCATATTCGGTCTTGTTTTCCCACGCTCAAGACACACTGATGACAATTATGAGTGAGATGAATATTGCTAAACAGTTAATTCGACTTTTCAAGCGGGTCGATTTTAAGGAGGAATAAAAATGCCGGAAGAATTTCCCGATGGTTTTTTGTGGGGCGGGGCGACTTCTGCCTATCAATTCGAAGGCGAACGTGATGGTGATGGCAAGACGCGATCAATTGTCGACAATAGTATCAACGAAAACTATACAGATACGTCCGTAGCGTCTGATCACTACCATCATTGGCGTGAGGATGTCGCATTGATGAAAGAACTGGGAATGAATTCGTATCGATTCTCGATTGCTTGGCCCCGGATTATTCCTGATGGAGATGGCGCCGTTAACCCTAAAGGAATTAAGTTTTATCGAGATCTGATTGGTGAACTTTTAGCGGCAAATATTGAGCCGGTTGTCACCATCTATCACTTTGATTTACCGCAGGCACTCCAAGATAAATATGGAGGTTGGCGATCGCGTCAAATTATCAAAGATTTTGATCATTATTGCTATGTCTTGTTTAAGGCCTTTGGTCATCAGGTTAAGTATTGGCTCACAATCAATGAACAAAGTAATATGTTTGCACTTCCGTATTTGCTAAACCTCAGTGGGGATGAGTCGGAAGAACGCGTGAAGTTTCAAATGAACCATCATATGATGTTGGCAAACGCCACAGCCATTAAGCGTGCCCACCAAATGATGCCGGGGGCTGTTATTGGGCCTGCCATCGGGTTGTCACCTTATTATGCCCTTTCAGCAAAACCTGAAGATGTTTTGGCTGCCCACAAAGCTACAGTTTTCCGGAATGACTTTTTTAATGATCTTTATTTCAGGGGAACGTACCATCCTGAAGTGCTTAATTATTTGACTGAGTATGATCTGGTTCCGCAAATGCAGCCAAATGATCAAACAATTTTAATGGACCCGCAGGCGAAGCCAGATTATCTGGGAATTAACTACTACGAGAGCAAAACGGTTCGCGCCGTTCCTACTGGGACAGACTATGCTGCACCTCGAGCAAGCGTCACCGGGAAAGAAATGCGAGTAGGCGAAACTAGACCCGGACTTTATCAAGAAGTCGAAAACAGTCATCTCCCTAGCAATGCTTGGCATTGGGAGATTGATCCAATGGGGTTAAGAATCTTGTTACACCAGGTATATGATCGTTATCAGGTGCCGTTGATGATTACTGAAAATGGCATTGGTGGTGTTGAAACTCTGACTGCTGATAAAAGAGTGCACGATGATTACCGGATTGACTTCATTAGTGATCACTTAAAAGAGTTACGTTTAGCCATTGATGAAGGTGTTGATGTTATCGGATACGAACCTTGGTCGTTTATGGATTTGTTGAGCACTACAAATGGTTTCCGCAAACGATATGGATTTGTTTACGTTAATCGGACTGATGAAGATCTGCTAGATTTAAAACGTTATAAGAAGGACAGTTTCTATTGGTATCAGCAGATCATTCGGTCAAACGGTGTATCATTAGGCTAATACACCGCATGGGGATATGAATCAATCTAAAGGATAAGCTTAAAAGCCGCTAGATTCAGCACCATATCAGAGTGGTAAATAGGTTTTGGTTGCTAAGATCCTTTTCAAAGTGCTTGTTCCATCATATTTGTAACAAGCATCTCTTTGCAATCAGTGATTGGTCATTATAGGTCTATACAAATGAACACCAGAATGAGTGGCGATTATGACTGAAATCTTTCAGTAAATCAGTATCGTTTATGACGATGGACAGACATAGTAGCTCAATGTTCGCCTTTTAGTTTACAATGTATGGTTATCGTGTTAACATAACAGTGAGGTGAGATCATTGTTAGATACTGAAAAAAAGAAAGTAACTATTTCTGTAAAGACCAGCCAAGCTGATAAGCAACAAGCCGCTAAGATATTTGATGGTTTAGGACTTAATTTATCAACGGCTATAAATATTTTCATTAAGAAGAGTATCGCTGAAGGCGGATTACCATTTGAGGTTAAAGATCCGTTTTATAATGATGCTAATCAGGCTGAACTTGATCGCCGTTTTAAAAAAGTGGCCAACGATCAAGATGTCCATTCTCACCATTTATTAAACAGCGGGGAGTAGCAATTGAAATCGGTAGAATTTTTAGACGAAGCTTGGAAGGAGTATATCGCTTGGCAAAATGAGGATCGAAAAACTTTAAAACGCATCAACAATCTCATTAAGTCCATTCAGAGAGAGGGATTAGGGAATGGCTTGGGCGATCCCGAACCATTGAAATATCAGGATGGTTGGTCAAGAAGAATCAATGGCAAAGACCGCTTGGTATATACGGTCAAAGATGAGCATCTCGTAATTGTCGCTTGTAAAAACCATTACAACTAAGTACTGAAGGTGTTTTACCGATTCATGGGTCAGTTCCCATGAATCTTTTTTTCAATTAGCTCCAGAAGCACTAACTCAAGCCCCAGACAAATTAATTGTGTTTCACCGCCAACATCGCTAAACTCTGTGGCAGGAATGTGATAAGCGCTTACAGAGAGGGGACAATAAAATGAGTGAATTCAATTGGGAGGAAGTCGAACAGGACGAATATTCGCGTTCGGCAACACCAAGTTTTGTTAAATTAACCACGCGGAGTTATATCACGGCGATGAGGGTTGCGCCGAATCGATTAGCTGATGCAACATTTACCGATTTGGCAGCCGCGGTTACGGCAGTGGCCAAGCAAATCAGCGAAGGTCCTAACGTTGGCATTAAGATTCCGAACTTTAAGGCATACCGACCTTATCCGTTGCAGGCAGTTTGGTCTGGCGGCGACAAAATCAGCAGTCGGCATGTTTTCAGGATATGGCTTAAGCAGCCGTTGTTTATTGAAAAGGCGCAATTTGCGGCTGCGTTAGCGCAACTTGATTTTGATCCAGCCATCGCCAAACAGCTGCATTTTGAACAGTTGGCAGAAGGTTTTGAGATTCAGAGCTTTAGCGACACGCCGCTGGACGATAGCGCGGCTGCCTTGACGCGGATTCAAACAACGATCGCGGACAATCAGCTGGTGCCGAAGTACAATGATCGCCATCGTGAAGTTTATGTGGCTGGGTATTCGAAAACAGCCCCTGTACTTTTGCGAGTCGCGTTAGACGAAAACTTTGGACAGATTGATGAAGAGCATGTCGTCTATAACTAATCGATAATTGTGTTATTAAACGGTTAAGGTGGCCAAACTAAAATCGGTGCAGGAAACTGTTTGGGTTTCCTGCACCGATTTTGTTTTGCAACGCTGCGCTTTGATCAGTTTTGCGGGTAAACGATCTGATTGGCCCAGTGATTAATCGGTCCATATTGGTGACCAACGGCAATGGGATGACCGATCGCCTGGTTCGTAAAGCGTTTGGCAATCCGAATGGCGTCTTCGATCGTGTTACCCTTACCGATTTCAGCGGTAACGACGGCTGACAGTGTATCGCCGGTGCCATTGACCCGATCGGTATTGTGGTAAGGTTCGCTTAGCCAGAAGGTTTTGCCGCTTTCCAGCAACACGAAGTCGCGAACTTCTTTTTGCTCAGGATTATCGTGTGCGCCTTTTAGGACGACATTCTTAGCTCCGGAATCTTGCAATTGATGCGCGGCTGCTTCGATGTTGGCATCCGTATCAAGTTTCATGCCGGTAAGATGCTCGGCTTCATAGTGATTCGGCGTCACAACGGTTGCCAGCGGGATGAGGTCATTTTTGACGGCGTCGTACGCGTCTTGCTCCAAGAGCATGGCACCATGTTTGGTGATAATGACCGGGTCAACTACCAACGCGCCAAAATCATATTGCTGCCAGTTCTTGATAATATCCTGCACCAAAGCGCGATCAGCCAACATCCCGGTTTTGGCCGCGCGAATCTTCAGGTCAGCGGCCAACGACTTGAATTGGGCATCGATGAACGGCAATGGCATCACCATGCTGTCCTGAATGCCATAGGAATTGCCGGCAACAGCAGCGGTCAAAACGGTGGCACCATACACACCGCGCATAAAGAAGCTATGCAAATCGGCTTGAACGCCGGCACTGCCGTCGCTATCCGTACCGCCAATCGTCATTACTTGCGGAAATTCATTAGCCATGGAAAAACCTCCCAACAAATTGTGAGCGTGAGCTGGCCCGGTTAGAAGTCGGAGTGTAAGCGGCCTCGGCCGTGATGGCGGGGTTTTGCCCATCGCGACCGAGATCCTTACATGCAGACTTCTGCGCCAGCGAACACGTTAAGCTGCCTGATCTGTGATGATTAACTTTAATTAAACGCCCGTTTCTGCGGCAATACGGCTTTAAGCCATTCGCCAATAAACGGATACTGCCGGTTTAATTCAATTACCTGAGTTTCCGGATCCGGATACTTCAGATAAACCATATTATTATCAGGATCAATCAGAACTGTAAAGAGTTTTTGATTGGGCAGCGGTAATTCGTAGACACCTTTTTGTTTGCCTTGCCGCATCAAAATCGCATTGTTTGACGCAATGACAAATAGTTCGTCTAAAGCAGGAGAGTTATTGCCGGCAGCAACCCGCACGACTAATTTGAGATGGTGATTGACCAGTTCTTCCGGAATTGTCGTCGATGCCCATTCGAAGCGATCACTTTTCACATCTTCCGAACCCAGATCTTTCCAATCGTGGCCGTCCTCATCCAGAATCTGATAATCGAGCACTTTGCTTTCAAGATCTAAGGTGACATTAATGCTAAAGGTGCCTGCTTTGACAACCGTCTTTTTGGCAACTAATGGCTTGAGGTTGTCAAAACGGGTCTTAAAGTGTAGCCCGTTGACAGGTTGTAAGACTGTTTCATCAATTGATGAGAACTTGTAGCCACCTTGGTTAAGCGCCTTGGTCAACGCAGAAAGTGCCTTGACTTCATCGTCATCGTACGGCAACGCATGGCTGTCGCTTGCGGTTATCTGCAATAAGGTTGGCAGATTGACCGCTTTGAGCGTCGCATCGGCGCTTAAAGGATTCACAATCGTCAATAAGGTGTTATTGTCGTTTTCGGTTGCCTGAATGAGCGTGATTTCGCTATGCTGTGAATCGGTCGTTGTATCTTTGAACCACAACGTTTGCAAAAAGTTGGCCGGAATTGACGCCATGTTTTGCAACGTCTGATAGAGCTTATCGCGCATGAGGCCGGTGTAGCTGGCTAATAATGCCGTCAAAGCGTCGTCATTGGCGCCCCATAGTGGGGAATCAGCCAGACGGTCGGTTTCGGTTTGATAAGCGGTACTAATTTGTTGCCGTAATTGGGAAACAGATAGGGGCTTGGCAATTAAGGCAGCCAGATGTGTGTCATTCAGATTAAGCATTCGTGCGGCCTCCTTCAAGCTTTAATGACTGCATGAAATCGTCCTTTAGATTGGCAAGGACATTTTCAAATTCAGCAACGGAACTGTAAGTATTCATGACGGCCTGATATTCATAGCGCGTGATGGCTGCAGAAACTTCCAGTTCGCGTTTGCGCTTGTCGAAGGTGTCATCAGCAGCCAGCTTTTCTTTGTCAAAGCGGGCTTTGAGTTGTGAAGCGTCTGCGGCTGAAGATCGGGATGTCGGTGCAGGATCATCGTCATCGTTTGGATCTATGAAGTTCTTCAACAAGCCGCGGAATCCGCTACCGCCTTGCGCAGGTTGGTCGCGTTCCGGCGCAGCCTCGGCTTCGAGATTATCGATTTGCGTGTGCAGCGAATCAACATCGCGATACACTTCCTTGCGCATCGCATCTAGTTGCCGATCCAGATAATGGTCAGGGTCGGCAGAGAAGGCTTCCAATTGTGGCAGAATTTTGCGCTGCTCATCGGTGGACTGGGTGATGGCGCGTAAAATAACGTTGATATGACCGAAGTCACGACGGTGGTACCAGTTACCGAAATAGACGATTCCTTGGTCGTTGACCTCAAAAAAAGGAATGTGCTGACGCAAAAAATCAATGAATCCGATTTGCAAAAAGTCGTGCAACTCAGCTTGGGCACTTTTGTCGTAGGCTAAGATGTAACCAGGGGCTTCTTCGATGTCTAGCCGCAAGTTTTCGGCGGTTGCATCGATTCCCTGATATAAGCGATAACGTGATTTTTTATGCCAGGCATCGGTAAAATCACTGAAGAATTTTTTTTGGTAAGTTAGACTCGTTTCGATTGACATTTAATATCCTCTCACATTCTATCCGGTTATTTTAAGTGTACCGCATAAACAGGCATATAAGGAAGTTTTATTCTCATTTTTGCCACAGAGAAGGTTGAATCAGCCGCTTTCATCAAATGCATGCTAGAATGAAATCAAATCTGGTTGGTAAGCGTAAACGAAATGAGGTAGGAACATGAAAATAGCTGTTTTAGGTGCAACTGGCCGGGCTGGGAGCGCGATCGTTGCCGAGGCGCAGCGGCGTGGTCATGAAGTGTTGGCAGTCGTTCGGGACACGCAAAAAGCGGCCAGTCGACTTGGCCAAAATGTGCCGACATTGGTGAAGGCACCACTGGAGTTGACAGAAGCTGATTTAGATAACGTTGATGCCGTTGTGGATGCGCTGAGTGTACCGTGGGGATCCGGTCGCGGGTATTTGCATTTGGACTTTGCGACCCACCTGATTAGTTTGTTACGGAATACGGACACTTTAGCGGTTTTCATTCTGGGTAGCGCAAGTCTGTCGATGCCGGGCGCGGATCATCCCATGATTCTTGATTTTCCTGAAAGTGCTGCAAGCCAGCCGTGGTATGACGGTGCTAAGTATCAGTATTATGAATATCGGTTCTTGCAGATGACCGATAATGTTAACTGGATCGGGATTTCAGCGAGCGAGGCGTTTCCGACTGGGCCGGCCACGAGTTATGTTGCCGGTAAGGATACCTTGTTGGTTGGCGAAGATGGACAGAGCCACATTACCACTGGAAATATGGCGCTGGCGATTCTTGATCAGCTGGAACGGCCGACTGCGCTGCAGGATCGGATTACGGTGCGTGATGCGGATGCGTGATGGTGCGGTTGGTTGTTTGGGTGAGTAAAGCAAAACACGATCCTTGGTTCGATGGTTGGCGGTGTGGTGTGGCTGGTCATCGGGCGGGGGTCGTGTTTTTTGGTTTGTAAGTATGTAGGTGGACTGTTGTGTTCTGTAAGGCGGTTGATGGCGTGGGGGGGCTGCCACATAAAGGTTTCAACTGGTCAAGAGCGCGTTAACGCGGGAAGGCTTTCTATTATGGGCAAGTATGTAGATGGACTTTCGCGTTCTATAACGCGCTCACAGTCGCAGAAATCTGCGTGTAAGGACCTCGGTCGCGATGGCCTAAGCCCGGGCCATCACGCCCGAGGCCACTTACACTCCGATTTCTAAGCGCTCCTGTTCGCGCTCAACAAAAAAAGACCCCACGCATTGGGGGTGCGCGGGGTTCCCGTGTCAGTGCCATTGGGGGTGGTACTGACTTATTTTTACTTTGGAGGAGTAAAAATGAAAAAAGTTGGGTTGGGGTAGTAGTAAGAAGGGGGTAAACTTCCTTGCTACGGTTAAAAGAATAATCCGTAAATGTGAACTTTTTATGACGATCTGACACAAAATTTTAGAACACGTGTTTTTTCGCTGGTTTTTTGGCAACCACCAGCGTTTATTTGGGAATAAGCGGCAGATTGTCACTTTCCGTCAAAAATAGTCAATTAATTCGATAAGCCTTGGCAAACGTGACATTTCGCTGGTCTTTTTCCCCAAAAATGAGGCCATTAACGGGAAATTCTGGGCGAAAAACGTTAAGATTTAAGGAAGACAAAGATGCCAGTTAGAAATTTGAAAATGGGGTAATTTGATGGATCATTCAGTGTCGCCAGTTAATCTTAATAGTCTGACTACTGAAGAAAAAGTGAAATTGACTTCAGGAAAAGACTTCTGGTCTTCCGAAGCGTTTCCTGAGCACGGTATTCCTAGCATTCGGATGAGTGACGGGCCGCATGGTTTGCGTTATCAAGCTGCGGAAGCCGATCATCTGGGCATCAATGACAGTGTGCCGAGTACTAGTTTTCCAACGGCTAGTGCCAGCGCATCGTCTTGGGATCCTGAACTCATTGCTGCAATGGGTGAGGCGATCGGTCTTGAGGCACGCAGTCTGGGCGTTGATGTTGTGTTGGGACCCGGCGTGAATATGAAGCGCAATCCTTTGTGTGGCCGAAATTTCGAATATTTTAGCGAGGATCCGTTTTTGGCCGGGAAACTTGGTGCGGCTTGGATTCAAGGCATTCAAAAGCAAGGGGTTGCGGCTTGTCTGAAACACTTTGCGGCGAATAATCAGGAAAATGGCCGGTTGTCGTCTAATTCGATCATTGATCCGGTTGCGCTGCACGAAATCTATCTGGAAGCCTTTCGCATTGCGGTTACTGAAGGGCATCCGGAATCGGTGATGTGTTCTTACAATAAAGTAAATGGTCGCTATGCCAGTGACAATCATTATTTGATGACGCAGGTTCTGCGCAACCAGTTCGGCTTTGACGGCGCCGTCATCACAGATTGGGGCGCACTAAACGATAAGGTTGCTTCGCTGAATGCCGGTACGGATTTAGAAATGCCCGGGGATCAGCACCTTTTTGACAAAGAGGCGTTGAAGGCTTATCAGACCGGCGAGTTGCGGCCTGCCAGTCTGGATCGCGCCGCTGCCAATATTGCCAAAATGGCGCGTAAACAGCGACCTAAGTTCATTGGCTCACGTGAGGACTTACTACATCAGCATGCCCAATTAGCGCAAAAAATTGCGGAAAGTGCCATCGTGCTGTTGAAAAACGATGACGGAATTTTGCCTTTAGCTGCTAATGAGCAAGTAGCCGTGGTCGGCGAGTTGGCCAAAGAGACCCGCTTCCAAGGTGCCGGTTCATCGCATATTAAGGCGGCGGAACAGGTGCCGATTTTGACTGGACTCAAGCAAGCTGGCATCGCTTATGATTACGCGGCGGGCTATCGACTGGATGATCAAGTCGATGAGGAAGCAATCGCTCAGGCACTGGAACTGGCCCGCACCCACGACAAGGTTATTTTTGTTGCCGGATTGCCAGATAACTATGAGTCTGAAGGTTTTGATCGCCAAAACATGGCCTTGCCGAAAGTTCAAAATGATTTGCTGCAGGCGATTGCTGCAATTAATCCGCATGTCGTCGTTCTGTTGGTCGCCGGCGCACCGGTTGAGCTGCCATGGTTGGATCAGGTACAGGCGGTTTTGGATTTGTATTTAGGCGGTGAACAGATCGGAGCAGCTGCCGGTCGGGTCTTGACCGGACAAGTAAATCCAAGCGGTAAGTTGGCCGAAACTTACCCGATTCATTATGCGGATATACCATCTGCGGAGCTTTACGATCATCGTACGCGCTCCGTACCTTACGTCGAAAGCACGTATATTGGCTACCGCTACTTCGACAAAGCTCAGGTGCCGGTGGCGTTTCCGTTTGGGTTTGGCTTAAGCTATACCTCTTTTGCGATTAAAAATGCACGCCTCATTGACGATCATGTCACCGATGATCAACCAGTGACTGTACAGGTGGAGTTGACGAATACGGGCAGCCGCGATGGCGCAGAAGTGGTTCAGGCTTACGTTCAGGAACAAACCGCGCGTCCTTTGCGGCCAATCAGAGAACTGAAAGCCTTCAAAAAGGTGTTCGTCAAAGCTGGCGAAACGGTGACGGTTACGTTAGCACTTCCAGCGCAGGCGTTTAAAGAGTGGCATGAACAAAACCAGACATGGGAACTGCCTGATGCCGCAAAAGCCGTGGCCATCGGGACAAGTTCTGCGGATATTGTCAGTGTCTTGCCGGTTCAAATTCACGGCCAAGCGTTTACGGATTTTGAAAACGTGCCCGATTGGTATACAACACCGTCGGGCAAACCGACCGTGCACGATTTCGAACAGCTTACCGGTCAAAAGGTACCGCCACATCATGAGTTTGTTCCGGGTGAATTCACGCGCCTGAACACGCCACGCGAAATGCAGAAATATTCGTGGCTGTTACGCATGGTCGCGCGGACGGTCATTAAAATGCGCACCAAGGATTACATTGACAAAGACGGTCCAGAGGCCAAGTTCCAGCAGGCGATCGTGTTGGACACACCGCTTATTCGGTTGGCCCAACAAGCAAGTGGCGCACTTAGACTAAGTATGGTAGATCGATTGGTAGCGGCCGCCAATCATCAGTACCTTAAAATGATTTTTAGATAACAAACGTATTGTAAAAAGATTAAAAATTTCTCTTGACGAACGTATCTTCCATTCGGTATTCTTAATCCCATACAAAACCGAAGGAAGTGTTGACCGTGATGAATCATCGGCAAACACAACTGAATACCTTTTTTGGCAGCTTTTTTGGATAGCGGTTTGCAGTCAGATGCAAACCGCGCAAGCAACGGTTTGCATCCATAAGGCTGTCACATTAAATGTGTCAACAACGCCGCATGGATGAACAATAATCCATGCGGCTTTTCTATACCGAAAACACGGGCCAGTCGCATGGAAAAATGTGATTGGCCCGCTTTTTATTAGGCGAATGTGTTTATGGGAAGGGTAAGTCAAGGCCAAACTTCCGTGTGTACCCAGTCATCTGCTAAAAAAGGTCTTCACGGTTTTGTCACAGGTTAAATACGCAACGTCACTTCAAGGAGGACTATCATGAAAAAACATCTTTTACTCGCAATGGCTGGCATGGCACTGATCGGCTTAACGTTAACGGGTTGTGGCAAGCAATCGAAAGCCGCCAGCAAAGAAACTGTTAAAGTCGGTATTTTGCAATTAATGGATCAGACCGCGTTGACCGAGGCACGCAAAGGGTTTGAGGCGGAACTCGCCAAGGCCGGCTACAAAGGAAAGCGCATCAAGATCAATTATGTGAACGCGCAAGGCGATCAGGCGAATCTCAAAACCATGAGCGATCGGCTGGCGCGCGGGAAGAATGACGTGAATCTCGCCATTGCCACTCCGGCCGCCCAAGCGCTGCAAAAAGCGGATAAGAAGACACCGTTGCTTTTCACCGCTATCACGGATCCAAAGTCAGCCGGATTGGTGACGAACCTGACGAAGCCGGACAAAAATGCCACTGGCGTTACCGATTTAGTTGCTGTTAGCGACCAGATTGACTTACTGCACAAAACATTTCCGCAAGCCAAAACGATTGGGCTAATGTACAACGCCGGCGAACCCAATTCGGTCTATCAGATCAAGCAAGCTAAGGCACATCTCAAGAAGCTGGGCTTGCGTTACCAGATCAAGACAGCTGCGACGACTAACGATGTTCAACAGGCAGCCGAAATCCTAGCCAAGGATGTCGACGCATTGTATTTACCGGCAGATAATGTAATGGCTGCGGCGATGCCGACCATTGGTAAAGTTGCCAAGGAAAAACAAATTCCGGTCGTGCCAGCAGCGTCGACCATGGTCAAAGATGGTGGCACAATCACCAAAGGCATTGACTATCGCGATCTTGGCAAACAAACCGCGAAAATGGCAATCAAACTGCTGAAAGGCACTTCGGTCAAAAAACTCGCCGTCGAAAAACCGGCCAATGTTAAAACCGTGAAAAATGACGCCATGTTAAAAGTGGTGAAACAAAAAGTTAACTTACCGAAGTAACCGGTATAACAACCTTCTTTGACATTTTAAACCGAGCAAAACCTGAGATGGTCAAAATAATCGTGAAAATATGTGTTGACAAGATGAAATTATGAGGATACTCTTAGAAACAAGCCAGAAGGAACAAACCTCTGGACACAAGGAGTGTTGATCATGAGACAAAGCAAAACAACACAACTTAATCACGCGTACTATTACGGCTATTTCGGATAATGGTTTGTATCTCATGGATACAAGCCAATCAGGTTTGTATCCATGATGGCCGTGAGTATTTCACTTGCAATTAACCGCCACATGGACGAATTCATCCATGTGGCTTTTTCTTTCCCGGGAAAAAAGTAAGAGGCCCACCACACGGATGAGGAAATCCAGTGGTGGGTCTCTTTTTAGAATTTGAGCCAGTCTGCTCACAGTCGTGCTGCGGATACTGAACCACCCGCCCAAACCAGCACGTCAATTCACCAAACATCTCAGGAGGAAGAAAAAAATGAAACTCAAACGAATCGCTGCCGTCGCAGCAACCGCACTAGCCATCATGACGTTAGTTGGCTGCGGCAAGTCAACCAAAGCCGCTGCTGACAAGAGTCAGGTGAAGGTCGGCATTTTACAACTCATTGATCAGCAAGCTTTAACTGCGGCCCGCAAAGGCTTCACAGACGAACTTGCAAAAGCCGGTTACAAGGGCAATAAGATCAAGCTGGATTACGTCAATGCCCAAGGCGATCAATCAAATCTTCAAACCATGAGCCAGCGCCTCGCCCGCGACAAGAATGATCTTAACTTGGCGATTGCGACTCCGGCTGCTCAAGCGTTGCAAAAGGCAGATACCAAAACGCCAATGTTATTTACGGCGATCACTGATCCTAAGTCAGCTGGATTAGTCACTAATCCAGAGAAACCGAATAAAAATGCCACCGGCGTCACCGATAAAGTCGATGTGGCTGGCCAGATCAAGTTTATTCATAAGGTCTTTCCGAAGGCCAAAAAGATCGGCTTGCTGTTTAACGCCGCAGAACAAAATTCGCAGGTTCAAGTCAAGCTAGCCAAAGCAGCGATTAAGAAGCTGGGGCTGACAGCCGTTGAAAAAACCGCAGCGACAACCAATGACGTTGAACAAAGTGCATCGGCATTGATGAAACAAAGTGATGTCATCTACATTCCAACCGACAACACGATGGCAGCTTCCATGGCGACGATTGGTAAAGTCAGCACCAAAGAAAAAATTCCCGTGGTTCCGGCAGACGCGACCATGGTTAAGCTGGCCGGAGTTGCCACTGTGGGCATCAACTACGAAGATCTTGGCAAGCAAACCGGCAAACTAGCCGTGCAGTTGCTGAAGGGTAAGAAGGTTAAAGATTTGTCGGTTGAACAACCATCCAAGACGCGATTGGTGATTAATCCGGAACGGATGCGGCAATTCGGGCTGACAAAAGCCATGTTAGAAGAAGCAGAATAAACAAACGATTTAAAAAACGAGGGGATTCGTTATGGACATTGTGACATCGAGTATTGCCCAAGGATTATTATGGTCGGTTATGGCAATCGGCGTGTATCTGACTTTTCGTATTTTAGACATTGCAGATATGACAGCAGAAGGGAGTTTTCCTTTAGGGGCAGCGATTACCGCTCATGCCATTGTATCGGGGACAGGACCGATTGTGGCAACACTAATGGGATTTGTTGGTGGCGCTGTAGCTGGGGCAGTTTCCGGATTTTTGACCACCAAGCTGCATATTCCGGATTTGTTAACCGGTATTTTGACGATGACGGGCTTATATTCGGTGAACCTGTTCATTATGGGCAAGGCTAATATCAGCTTAATTGGCACCGTCAAAACAGTTTTCAATTTGACTGACAGCGGTGATGCGACGACGATCGGCATCATGGTTGGCGCCATCGTGGTAGCACTGGTGATTGGCACTTTGGTGTTCTTTTTCCATACTGAAATGGGGTTGGCGGCGGCCGCGGTTGGTAACAATCAGGATATGGCCGCGGCGAACGGGATTAACAATGACGCCATGAAGATCATCATTTATATGCTAAGCAACGGGCTCATTGCCTTGTCGGGCAGTCTCATGGCGCAAACCAATGGCTATGCCGACTTATCGATGGGGATTGGCACGATCGTTATCGCCTTGGCTGCCATTATCATTTCGGAGATTCTGGTTCGCGGCGTCCCGCTGTGGGCCCGGTTGTTGATGATCATCGTTGGCGCCGTGATTTACCGGTTGATTATTGCGGTGGTATTGGACATGGGCGTGGATCCGAACTACCTGCGTTTCTTCTACGCACTCATGTTGACGGTCTTCCTGTCCTTGCCATTACTGAAGAAGAAACTTTTCCAGCTAAAAGTGCGGCATGGCAATCGGCATCCGGTCAAGCAACGCCAAGCGGTAACACCCAAGGCGGCAGATACCATGGCAGTTTCGCCGATGGAACAGCAAAAGGAGGCTCGTTAAAATGGCAGTTCTCGAAGTACACGGTTTGCATCAATATTTTGAACAAGGAACCGTCAATGAAAACCACGCATTGAAGGGTATTGACTTGAGCCTGGAACGTGGCGAGTTTGTGGCGATCATCGGGGGTAACGGCGCGGGCAAATCCACGTTGCTTAACAGTATTGCCGGCACCCTGCCGGTCAATCAGGGACAGATTCTCATTGACGGCAAAGACGTGACCTACCAAAACGTTGCCAAGCGTGCTAAATTAATTGCCCGGGTTTTCCAGGATCCCCGATCAGGCACGGCTTCGTTATTGACGATTGAACAGAATCTGGCTTTGGCGGAAAAACGCGGTGACTGGCGTAACTTCTGGGCCAGCGGCGTAAAGCGACGCGATCGCCAGCACTTTCAAGAGAAGCTCGCGACACTGGGATTGGGACTGGAGAAGCGATTAGGTGCTGAGATGGGCCTGCTTTCCGGCGGTCAACGTCAGGCGGTCACGTTGTTAATGGCGACGCTGAAAAAGCCGGCGCTGTTGCTGCTAGATGAACACACGGCAGCGCTTGATCCGCAAACCAGCGCAACCGTCATGGCGTTGACCGATCAGATGGTAAGAGCGCAGAAGATCACCACGTTGATGATCACCCATAACATGGCGAGTGCCTTGAAATATGGCGACCGGCTGATCATGCTGGACCATGGCGAAATTGCTGTGGATGTCCGCGGTGAGGAAAAGCAAAATCTGACGGTTGAAGACTTGCTGACGCTGTTCAAAGAACGCAGCGGGCAGGAGTTTGCTGACGATGCTGTTTTGTTGAGTTAAAGTTTCAGGAGTGAGTCGCCCAGTTAGCGAATGAATACTAAAAAAAGCGGCTTAATTGAAAAGACACCTGAATTCCCAACACGTCTATCGTTGGGAGTCCAGGTGCTTTTTAATTTTGACAGATAGCTGACTTTGCTCCTCTAAATATTCTCAAGCCATACTAACAACCGTTCTGACTGGATGGTGCGTAAAGTGGTTGTTTAACGCTTGCGGAAGATCAGCTAGGTTGATTTTTTGGAAGGGAACAGGGTTTAACTTTGCCAGCGCCGTCCATGCTTCTTGACGTAATTCATTCGGGGCGCTGACGGAATCCACGCCTAACAAGCTAATATTCCGCAAGATAAACGGAAAGACTGTTAGCGGTAGGGAAGTACCGGCCGCGTTGCCGCATAACGCGACCGCGCCATTATAGCGCATGCTTGGCAGTAAACTGGACGTGAAGCTGCCGCCAAGTGGATCAATGGCATAATCAAATTGTTGGCGGCTCAGGGCTTTGCCTTTGGGTAATTCATCTAGCGCCAAGGTTCCGGTGGCACCGAGATCGCGAACATGGGACTGCTGATCAGGGGTGCGCACAACGGCAATTCGATTTGAAAATCCGGTATTTTCTAACAATTGTAAGGCAATGCTGCCGACACCACCTGTTGCGCCGCCCACTAAGATCTGGGGATTTTGTTCTGGCGTCATGCCAGCTTGCATCAACGCATTGACGCATAATGCTGCCGTTAACCCTGCTGTCCCGAATGCCATGGCCGTTTCGAGCGTCATGTTCGGCGGTAGTGGCATGGCCCATTTTGCTGGGATGCGGGCATATTGGGCATAACCGCCGCCTTGACTGACGCCTAAGCCATGGCCGGTTGCCAGAATCTGATCGCCTTTTTTAAATTGCGGATCCTGACTAGCTACAACCGTGCCGCTGAGATCAATACCGAGAGTTTGCGGGTATTGCCGAATAATTTGGTTGTGCGGCTGGTAAGCTAAGGCATCTTTATAATTAATGTCTGAATAAGCGACGCGGATTAAAAGTTCGCCCGCGGACAGATCATCTGTGGTGATCGTTTGTAGTGTCGCTTTTTGGCCGTCGTGAATGAATGCTTGAAAAAACTGCATTGGAGCTACCTCCTCGTAATAAGAATCACTTCTATGCTCAATTATTAACTAAATCATAGCAGTTTCATTCGTAATAACCAAACGCTCGTTATTCGTTGTCGCTAACCAGATTCGGTTGGTGCCAGGCCGCCAGTTCGTGCCGATGCTGCCAACGTTTGTAGCTTTCAACAATCAGCATTGGCAACCAGACGGCTACGAACACAATGAGCCACTGACCAAGTGTCAGAGGAGCTAGCTGGAAGATTTGTTGAAACGGTTTAAGAAGTGCGAGCAGCAGAATGATCGCCATGGTTCCCAACAGGCTGACGGTTAAAATCGGATTACTAGTCAAAGCAGTCCGGTTGAGCCGCGCACGCGTTTTGATCGGGAAAACGTCGAGCATGGAGCCAATCGCCAAAGTCAAGAAGAGCATGGTCATGCCGACAATCGGTTGATCAGGGCTGACAACGAAGCGCCCGATCGCATAGATACCGAGGATCAGTCCAACATAAGTCGCCGTGCGCACAGCGACGCGTTTGCCGAGGCCATTGGCAAAAATACTAGCTTTTTTAGGAATCGGCTTGAGGTGCATGATGCCGGGCTCAGCCAGTTCGCGGCTCAGGAAGAATCCCGGAATCCCATCGGCCAGCACGTTGACAATCAACAGTTGTTCCGGTGTCATCACGGCGCCCCAGCCAATTAAAACGGCAATTAGCATGGTGAAAATCTGGGCGAAATTGACGGAAATCAGAAATTCAACGGCTTTGAGAATATTTTGGTAAACTGTTCGTCCTTGCGCCACCGCGTCGATAATCGTGGCGAAGTTGTCGTCGGTCAAAATCATGTCGGCCGCATTTTTCGCCACGTCGGTTCCGGTGATGCCCATCGCAATGCCGACGTCCGCAGCTTTTAGCGCTGGTGCATCGTTAACCCCGTCACCGGTCATGGCGACAACGGCTTGTTGCTGCTGCCAAGCCTTCACAATGCGAATTTTGTCACTCGGCGTGGTACGGGCAAAGACGCGAATCTGCTGAATAGTGGCGGCTAAGGTTTCATCGCTCATTTGGTTTAACTCGTGACCGGTAATCGCGCGGTGACTGCCATCAAGAATCCCGATATCCCGAGCAATGGCGGTGGCAGTGTCAAGATGATCGCCCGTAATCATCACGGTGACAATCCCGGCATCTTTTGCAGCTTGAATCGCAGCCGGGACTTCCGGGCGTGGCGGGTCGATCAGCCCAATGAGCCCCAGTGGCTGAACCTCTGTAAGTTGATTTTCCCAATCGGCCCCGGGATTGGTTGCAAATTGTTGGTAACCGGCAGCCAGAACGCGCAACGCCTGGCCTGTCATCTGATCATGAACGTCAGTGGCTTTGGTTTGCCAATTCAGCGCTGAAAAGGCAATCCGATCCACGGCGCCTTTAATAATAGCAAGATAGTGGCCTTCCGGGGTGCGGTGTAACGTCGCCATGGTCTTTTTAGCTGATGAAAAAGGCGCCTCAGCGATGCGTGGGTAACGGGTTTCAAGTTCGTCGCGGCTTAAGTCATAGTGGGCAAGCAACCGCATAATGGCCAGCTCGGTAGCGTCACCGATGTCGGGTTCATCCTGATCGGTTAACTGGGCGTTAGTGGCGAGCCCTAGATACGACAGAAAACGGCGCGTGTCAGTCGTTAGCGGTTCGGCCGTCGCCTTTTGAATATTAGACTGCCCGAATGACCAAAAATGCGTCACGGTCATCTTATTTTGCGTTAAAGTACCGGTTTTGTCCGAGGCGATGACGTTGACATTGCCGATGGTTTCGACTGCGGTGACTTGACGAATGATCGCGCGGCGTTTGGCCATTTTCTGAACACCGTGTGCCAGACTCAAGGTGACAATGACCGGCAATGTTTCCGGAACTGCCGCGATGGCTAAGCTGACACCAAGCATGAGACTGTCTGCCAGAGTTTCCTGATGATACAGCATGGCTAATAACATGGTTAACGCGCCGCCTAAAACTGCAACTAATGATAGCCGTTTGCCAAGTGCGTCGAGCCGTTTAGCGAGTGGAGTGACCTGCTTTTTGGTTTGGTTTAATAGCGAGGCAATTTTTCCCAGTTCGGTATTCATCCCCGTCGCCGTGACGATCGCGGTTGCTTTTCCGCTGGTAATTGCGGTGCCGGAAAAAATGCAGTTAGCCGCATCGCCGAGATTTTCAGGAACTTCAGCTAATGGGGCAGCTGATTTAGCAACAGATTCGCTTTCGCCGGTTAAAACGGCTTCGTCTGCTTCAAGTTCCTGACTTTCAATCAGCCGGGCATCTGCAGCAACGGCATCGCCAGCATTGAGCAGCATTAAGTCACCTGGAACTAAATCCGCCGCTTGAATGGTTTGCGTTTTATCATCGCGAATCACGGTAACAGTGTGAACAGTCATGGCTTTTAACGCAGCCAATGCTTTTTCGGCGCTGTGTTCCTGATATAAGGCAATGACAACGTTTAAGATCACAATACTGCCAATGACAATCGTCTTGGTCCAGTTACTGTCCGTCGTCAATGCAAGATAAGCGGATAGGCCGACAGCAAAGAGCAAGATCAATGACGTGATATCGCTGAGGTGGTGGGCGATTTGCCGAAACAAGCTAGGCTTTTTGGCAGCGGTCAATTGATTGGAACCATTTTGTTGCCGGTGTTTGACAACTGTGTCAGTTGTCAGACCGGTGGTGAGGTTAGTGTCAAATTCAGCGGCCAAATCGCTCGGCGTCAGAAGTGTCAAGGCTTTGGTCGTTGTTGGCATACACTCAGTCCTTTCTGGGTTGGGTGGGTCATGTCAATACTTACTTATAATAACCGTAACATGACAAAGTGTCGTCTGTAAAATTTTGAATCGGCACGCCGGTTTCTAACCGGGCTGGGTCACGCTCACAAAAACAGGACTGCCGAGTGATGACCAGCAGTCCTGTTTTATCAATGGTGAATAGAGCTTTCTTTAGTTTTGCAACGCATGATAGCGATAATGCGGCTGTTGCGCTGCTTGGGTTTTGAAGCCATAGGTGTCGGCAACGATGTAAAGCGGGCGATGGCGGCTTTCGGCAAACATTCTGCCGATGTAATTGCCAAGTAGTCCGATAGTGAAGGTCACGCCGGCACCGACAAAGAAGGTGGCACTAATGACCCAAGTCAATAAACTGAGGCGGCCGAGTAGAAGGCTGATGAAGGTGGTGGCAACGGCTACTAAGAGGAAGAAGCCACTTAGCCAGTTGGCAATCGTCAAAGGGACAGTAGAGAAGCTGGTAATGCCATTCATGGCAAGGTGCAGCATTTTTCGCAACGGATAGTGGGTTTTACCAGCGGTGCGTTCTTGCCGATCGTATTCTACTGCGACTTGTTTATAGCCGACCCATGAGACCATGCCGCGAACATACGGATCTTGTTCGTTCATTTGTTTTAAAACGTTGACAACGCGACGGTCCATGAGTCGAAAGTCGCCGGTGTCAACCGGAATATCGATACTCGTGACGGCTTTCAACACCCGATAAAACGTTTCGGCGGTCAACTTTTTAAACCAGGTTTCACCGCTGCGTTTGCGGCGCTTACCGTAAACAACATCATAGCCTTCCTGCCAGCGTGCCAGCATTTCGGGAATCACGCGCGGCGGATCCTGCAAGTCGGCATCCATGACGACAACCGCGTCTCCGCTGGCGTAACGAATGCCGGCTGTAATCGCCAGTTGATGGCCGAAGTTGCGTGAAAAATCCACCAGCCGAATCGTCGGGTTCTTCGCTACAGCGGCTCTAATTTGATCGGCGCTATCGTCAGTTGAACCGTCGTTGACAAAGATGAGCTCATATCGTTCCGGTCTGGCACGGACGTAATTAGCCAGTTCTTTGATCGTCTCACCGATACCGGCGCTTTCGTTATAAACTGGCAAAACGATCGAGATGAAGGGATCCTTTTCTTGTCGCATAGCGCATCTTCTCCTTTCAAAATATTAATGGGTTACTTAACCATGCTGGCGTCAAGCTCATACAGGGTGCCGCCACCCATACCGCCGCCCATTCCCATACCACCTGGGGCTTTGGCGTTTGCGGTGCTTTGACTGCTGTATTTACTTGACGAAACTTTTTTACCGACTTTGGTGACCCAGGCTTCAATCTTGGAATTGCCCGAGCGACCTGAGGACAGGTAATATTTCATGTCGCCTTTTTTAACGAGGGCTTTGAATTGTTTAAGGGTAATGGCAGGGTCGGTACCATTAAATCCGCCGATCGCCATGACTGCTTTGCCGGACTTAATGATGTAAGGCGCGGCCGTGCTAGCGTTGCTGGTAGCAAACAGGTATTTGGCGCTGCCTTGATGTTTTTCAACATACTTCAGCAATCCGCTGTCAACGCTGCCGCTGCCAATGCCGCCGCTGTTACCGCCGGAGGTCAGAAGTGAAGGACCGGCAGACGGAATCGCAGCTGATGAACCGGCAAGCGTCGGTGTAAGTGACCAGAAGCCCGGCGCTACCAAAATAGCGGCAATGGCAACGCCCAGGGCTGATTTGCGCCAACTTCTGGTGCGGCCGATGAAAAGAAGCACTAAGCCAATTAGACCTGCACCAACCACCAGCCATGTCTGCCACTGATAGTACAAGCTGACATACCAAGCCTGGAGTCCGGTCGTTGTCACGATAGCAAGTGGCAATAACCAACTTTGCCAATGCTTGAAGCCTAGCTTGAATTGCTTAAACATTGTGACAATCCCGATGCCGAACAAAGCAGCAATCGGCGGTGCGAGCATAATCATGTAGTAAGGGTGGAAGAAGCTGGCAATTGAGAAGAAACCGGCGACTGGTACGAGCCAACCCATCCAGAAAAGCAAATGATTTTGCTGAGTGGTTGTTTGATACCATTTACGCTTGCGATCGAGATAATAAGCAAATGCACTGATGAAGCCGATTAAAGCAGCTGGGACTAACCAACTGATTTGTGGGCCAAGGTCGGATTGGAGCAAACGTAACGGGCCAGCAGTGCCAATTGCAAAGGCACCACCGCCACCGCCGCCAGCGCCACCAGCACCACCTTTACGGCCGCCCGGAGCACCGCCGCCTGTACCGGGTCCGCCTTTGAAGTTACCTTTTTTGAGGTTGGCAGGCATTTTCCCGCCGGTAGCTTTTTTGGTTTTGACAGTTGCCTGCTGCTTTTTAGTCCCAGTTGGCGGCGTGGTTGTTTTGGTCTTGGTTCCGGTTTTAGCCTTCGTGCCGGTTGGCGGGGTACCACCTTGGTTGTTGCCGGTACCCGGTTGACCGGACGTGCCTTTAGTCGACTTGCCACCTGGTAGATTGCCGGTCTTACCGGTTGCGCCAGTTGGCGGTGTTCCGGACTTTCCTTTGGTTCCTGTAGGCGCAGTCCCGGTTTTACCTTTCGTGCCAGTTGGTGGGGTGCCACCGGTCTTGGACTTGGAATTATTCCCCATGCCTGGGAAAGCTGCGCCAGTACCGGTTGTCTGACCTAGTAAGCGTTCGGTACCGTTATAGCCAAAAGCCAATTCCATTTCCGAGTTGGTTTCAGAACTGCCGACATACGGCCGTTGACTCGCAGCAGTCGAATCAACCTGCATTGGCCAGGCTAGTGTGGTAACCGCCATGGCGACAGCCGCAATGCCTAGTGTGGTAAGGCGGCGCCAAAGTTTCTGGTTCGAGGCGAGCCAGTAGAAAAGCAATAGGGCCGGCAAAATCATAAAGGCCTGAAGCATTTTAATATTGAACGAGACGCCAATTAAGGCAAAACTGACAACCACCAACCATGGCTTGCGGGTGCTAATGGCCTTCATGAGGCACCAGCTAGCAAGCAGTAGGAAGAATTGTAAGGTGGCGTCCATATTGTTTGTCCGCGAATCCGCAACCACAATCGGCATCAAAGTGAGTGCCAGTGCGGCTAGTCGCGCTGCCCAGGCATTAAAGCGTGGCTTGATCATGTTGTAGATTAAGGCAACGCTGCCGATGCCGAACAAAATGGATGGTAGGACAACTGACCAGCCATGAACCCCGAAAATTTTGGCGGAGATGGCCATAAACCACAGTGCGACCGGTGGTTTATCAACTGTAATAAAGCCAGCGGGATCAAAAGCGCCGTACCAGAAATTGTGCCAACTTTGAACCATACTGGTAATGGCGGCGGTGTAATAATCATTGGCATTGCCTGCTTCCCATATGTTCCACGCGTAAAGAAACGCTGCGAGAATTAAAATGCCAATGAGCCACCAATCAACCGTCCATTGTCTAATTTTTTTCATGTGCCGTAACTCCCTTTTCTCGGAATACCCAGAACTTACTTAAAAGGAAGTTCGTCGGGACAGTAACCATAAGCGAAAACATCGGTGCTAAAGGCTTAGGTAAACCCAAAGCATCATTCCAGAAGCTGGTCAGCACCAGACTTAAAATAAATGTGAGGCCATAAGAGAAATAGTATCGCGGCGCTACACTTTTAAGTTGGCGATGATCTTTGACTTTGAAAACCCAGGTATCATTGAGGAAAAGTCCCAAGATGGACGTTAACCCATAACCGACACCCATTGCAGCGGTCGGATTGATCAATTGGTATAATGTCAGATAGATCAAATAAGTCAAAATGGTGTTGATCCCTCCGACGAGACCGAAGCTAATGAATTGTTTCAGCTTTAGGCGCATCGTATCGCTCCCTTCCTGATGAATGGGACTAGTATGCGATGTGCAGCATAAATTAACCTTAAAGGCGGTCGGATTTTTTCTTAAGAAGGTTTTATGGTTGGCGTGTTAGGCTGAAATAGTGGCTGAAGTGATTGAAGTATAATGCGGCTACTGGTGTAGATTTTTAATCGCGCCAGTTCACGCTCACCAAAGGTAGGAGTATAGAAATGACGGTTAAACCAAAAATTCTTGTCATAGAAGACGATCCGGATTTGAATGAAAGCATCGTTGACTTCATTCGGGACTTTTCCGAACCTGAAGCCGCGTTAACTGGGGCAGAAGGTTTGTATCAGGCGGAAGAAGGCGTGTTTGATGCGATTATTCTGGATATTATGTTGCCAGAGCTGAATGGCTTCGACTTGCTCAAACAGTTGCGCGCCAAGCAGGTGAAAACGCCGGTGCTTATTTTGACGGCCAAGGATGCGCTTGCCGATAAATTGCACGGGTTTGAATTAGGCGGGGATGATTACCTCACCAAACCGTTTCACCGAGAAGAACTCATTATGCGGCTCAAGGCGTTGTTGAAACGCACTGGACACTTTTTTGATGATGATGGCTTAACTGCTGGGCCATACGAAGTGTATTTAAATCGCCATGAAGTGCTGATCAATGGGCAACCCGTTTCGTTAAATGGTAAGGAATTCGACTTGCTCGTGTATTTGCTGCAGAATCAAAAAACCATTATCACGAAAGATCAGATTTTCGATCGACTTTGGGGCTTTGACTCCGAAACCGCTGTGAGTGTGGTTGAAGTTTATATGTCGAACTTACGCAAAAAGTTAAAACCGCTGAAAGTTGACGGCTGGATTAAAACCATTCGCAATGTTGGCTATATTTTTCAAGAACCGGAGGGCCGTGAATGAATGCAGATAAAGGAATTAAGCGGCAGCAGCGGCGCTTGTTTGTCGGTCAGCTGCTGAGTTTCGCCGGACTTTTCCTGGTGCTGGGATTTATCGTCTTTTTTCTGTATGAACGCTCGGTTTATCAAGACATTGACCATACGTTAGAGCAGCAAAAGACCATGATCATCAAACCAGCGACAGGGATGACGACGCCCAGCGCGCCACGGCAGCCGGGAGGAAGTCGGCCGATTTCGTTTCGGATGAATATGGTCGTCTTCAATAAAAAAGGCAAAATCATTAATCAAGCCATGCTTGGCGAACGTTTTTATGCGTATTTCAAGAAACTGAAATTGGATCGGCAGGCGCTTAACAAACTACAGACTTTAGCGACCTCGACTGGCACATTTCGAACATTGTTGGTTAAAGTGCCGCAGACAGTTGCGGATCCGCAGTATGCCGGTCATTATGTACTGATTTTGCAGAACACCGATGCCCAGGAAGCAGCTATTCGCTCGTTTCGGCAGGTTTTGATTGTGACGATTATTTTATTCTGGGCGTTGGCATTGGGGTTATCTTATTGGTTATCGACGCGGGCAATGCGGCCGATTGTGCGGTCGTGGCAACGGCAACAGGATTTTGTTGCGGATGCCGCCCACGAATTGCGGGCACCGCTGGCCGTGATTCAAAGCAAACAGGAATCTCTGCTGACAAAACCGCAAGCCACGATTATCGATGAAAGCGAAGCAATAGCGACTTCATTAGGCGAGACCAAGCGTTTGCGGCAATTGACCGATGATTTGTTGACGATCGCCAAGGCTGACAGCAACACCATCGAAATCGAGTTAACTGATCTGCGTTTTGATCAAGCTTTAGCGCCACAGCTGGCGTCTTATCATGACATTGCTAAAAGTCAGGACAAGTCCTTCACGACCAAGCTGCCACCAGAAGGCCATGCCTGGTTTGATGCCGCCCGAATCAAGCAATTGCTGGTGATTCTGCTAGACAATGCCTTCAAATACACGCAGGCAGGTGATTCAATCTGGGTTGAAGTCACGCAAACGCCGCGGGACTGGCAACTGATTGTCGGCAATTCAGGACCGAATATTGCCGATGCCGACAAATCCCGAATTTTCGAACGCTTTTATCGCGAAGATGCTTCGCGCAGCCGGCAAACCGGCGGCAGTGGCTTGGGGCTGGCCATTGCGCGGTGGATTGTCACCATTCACCATGGTCGGATTGAGGTCAAAGACGTTCATCCCCACGGTGCCTTATTTGTTGTGACGCTACCCAATAAACCGCGTGGGGCTTAGCTGCCAAATGATGGCAAACGAAAAGCAGTCGTTTCCGAAGCTTGAATTAGCTTTTGGAACGGCTGCTTTTAAATTTCAATCACTTTTTAAACAACGTTTGGTGACAAAATCCTGATACGACGATTAACGGGCTGGATTATTGCGAACCCCATTGGCTTCCGTGAAATCGATAAAGCCCATGTTCGTATCAATATCGCCGCCATCACCGCTTAAAATCAACGTATTAAGTGTCTTATTGAAGTGAACATTCATATTCGCATTTAAATCTTCTTGTGAGTAACCCTTGATCAGAATCGGCCCGAGGTTGCTATCAATTTTTGTATCATAGTCGGTTGCCGGATCACTGGCTTTGACAACATTCAGTGAAAACTGCACCTGCATATGAATCATAGCGTGCTGTGAATAAGGGCCAACGCCGTCTTCAAAGGTCAAAAGCAGTTTCTTGTCCGGATCCAAATGAGGCTTGATCTTGTCGATGGCACCTTCGTCAAAATGAATTTGCATGCAATCAACTCCCTTCGCCGTAAACATAGGCTGATTAGGAAGCAAAAGCAACTGATTCGACTCGGTGATTGGCTCAACGACGCTGTGGATGCGGTGTTACTTGGGATGATGGGTGAGAAGTTGCCGGTGTTCAGTCACCCGCCGCATAGCATGGAGAATCCTTTGATTATGGACTACATTATTTCGATGAAAGCGATTAATATATTTATATAAGAAATGAGGTAATTCAAAATGACAGATACAGTAGCAGCACCAAAGTTAACGAACAATGATTTGGGCAATGTGATGTTTGACCGTCATTCGGTCCGGAAATTTGATCCCAACGTCAAAATCAGTCGGGATGAATTGCAGGAGATGATCAAGCAGGCAACCACCGCACCCTCAGCATGCAATTTGCAATCATGGCATTTTGTCATCATCGATACACCGGAAGCAAAAGAAAAGTTGAAGAAGGCGGCCATGAAGTTCAACTATCCGCAAATCGATACGAGTTCCGCGATTATTTTCATTGCAGGGGATAAGCAATCGCATGAAGTTTATCGCGATGTTTGGACTAAAGTTTACAAGGCCGGCAAGATCAGCAAAGAAAAACTCGACCAGATTTTCAATACGTTCTTGCCACTTTATGAACACGCTTCACCGGAGTTCCTGACCCTAGATGCAACCATTGATGGCGCGATGGTCGGCATGCAACTGCTTTTGCTGGCGCGCGCTCACGGGTATGATGCCAATCCTTGGTCTGGTTATGACTTTAAAACAATTATTCCGACGTTGGGACTGGATCCAAAACGGTTTGTGCCAGTTATGGCGATTGCAATCGGGAAAGCAGCGGAAAAACCGCTGAAAACCGACCGTTACGATGTCAATCAGTTAATTGACTACTTGGCATAAGTCGTTGACAAACCATACGATCCGATCTCAAGGGAAAAGAGGAAACAAACAATGATCGATGCAGTTAAAACCGATCCTTTCGGTGAAGTAAACGCGATTGACGTGTTGGATCTGGCAAGCCTGGAAGGCCGCGCAGAGAAGGTGCTCGGTCGTGGCGAATTTGGCTACATTAGTGAAGGCTCCGATGATGGCTATACAATGCGCCGGAACACCACCGCGTTTCAAGATGTGGAGATGCTCCCGCGTGTTTTACAAGGCGTTGAAAAACCAGATCAGTCAACAACCTTCATGGGCGCTAAGCTGGCTTCGCCGTTACTGACGGCACCCATTGCCGGAAACACGCTGGCCCATTCGAGCGGTGAACTGGGTTTGGCAAAAGGCGCAAAAGAAGCCGGTATTATGATGTCACAAAGTACTTTTGCCTCCAAACCCATTGCCGAAACCGCTGCAGTCAGTGATGGTGCGCCTTATATGTTTCAGCTATACATGCCCAAAGACTGGTCATATTGCGAATACTTGCTCGATGAGGCCAAAAATGCCGGTGCGTTGGCGATTATTTTGACAGCGGATTCAACACTGGGCGGGTATCGCGAAAAAGATGTCATGAATCATTATCATCTGAAAGGCCGACTAGCCAATCTAGAAGGCTATAATAGCGGTCAAACCGGTGTTGGCGCAGGTGGGTTGTTCAAAGAATCCATGCAAAAACTGGATTTGGCACTTATCGATAAACTTGCCAGTTACTCAGGCTTACCCATTATTATCAAAGGCATTCAGCATCCTGATGACGCAGTTGCAGCCATAAATGCAGGCGCAGCAGGAATTTATGTTTCCAATCATGGTGGCCGCCAACTAGATGGTGCCCCTGGAGCGATTGAACAGTTGCCAGCCATTGCAGCTGCGGTCGATCATCAAGTACCGATTATCTTTGATGGCGGCGTGCAGCGTGGAACGCATGTGCTCAAAGCCTTGGCACTTGGCGCAGATCTTGTCGGCGTTGGCCGGCCATTCAGTTATGGCTTGGCGCTTGGCGGCTGGCAAGGCGTTAAGGCGGTAGCCGACCATCTGAAAATGGAAATCAATATTGCCATGCAGCTAACCGGATGCCAAACGATTGAGGACGTCAAACGGATGAAACTTAAGACGCGGTTTGCTTAATGGATCAGCGGGAACCCTTACGAATAGGCACCAGCAAACGGAACATACGTAGCCATTTTTGAGAGCCCGCACCCGTTGCAACTTCATACCATGTAAAAAGCGCCACACATGAAAGCATGTCTTTCGTGTGTGGCGCTTTTTCTGGATCTTAACGGACTTGAACCGTCGACCTCCTGCATGCCATGCAGGCGCTCTCCCAGCTGAGCTAAAGACCCGCTAATTAAGTAGCTTCAAAGCTAATGGATCCAAACGGACTTGAACCGTCGACCTCCTACATGCGAAGCAGGCGCTCTCCCAACTGAGCTATGGACCCAAAACACAAAGACAATTGTACTGAACTTCTGCGGTTGTGTAAAGAGGATTGTCCTTGATACATGGTAGAGGGTTGCCACCCTTGCTATAAACGGCAAATTTTATAAGGATTCATCTCGCCGAGCGATTAGTGAAATGATGATATTTTGGCATGCACCGCCGATGATGAAGATGACCCAAGAATAGGTCCATGTGTGAAAAAGGAAAGAAACTAAGAAGTAGGTCACTAGGATAAGGGGCCAGTAAATCTGACGGAAAAGCGCGATGTCTTGGTTAGTGCGTTGATTGCGGTGGTGCTGTGACGTGTGGAAGTTGTCGCGATGGCTATGATGAAGGTGTGGCTCAGGATCCGGCACAGCTGTTACGTCAGTGTAGCGCTTTATTTGCGAATAATTGATGGCGACATACACAATTAAGTAGGTTCCTAGTCCAGCAATGATGAGGAATAAGGCACCACCGGCATCGTCGCTGATAAAATGTGATAAGTAAGTGGACAGAATTGGTGGGATCAACGCGACAATACAAATCATTATGCCCACGATTAAACCTGCAGAAAATTGCCGCTGATACGTATCGGTTGTTTCTTGGGCAAATCTTTTGGCGCTCTCAGACAAGGGCCGGCCATTGAGCCGCTTCTTTTGGAGGCTAAACATGCTGCCGGCCCAAATGAAGAGCCCTACTGCGACAGCATCGAGCAGAAACATGCCGATGATGCCGAAGACCTCAAGCGAGGAATCCGTTGTATAGGCGGGCAAGGCGACGCTGATACAACAAAGTAAAACACCGAAGGCAATTTGCGTTGCAAACCGGTCGGCAATGTGCCAAAAATGACTGAGCTCCGTTTCAGAAACTGCATTATCAGGTTCCGCAGTTGCGTCGGTATTTGCTTGGTCAGCCTGAGGGGCTAGTCCTAGATCCTCCCGTAATTCATCAACGGAGCCAAAAGCACGAATGACGGCACCAATTGCGGTTTCTTCGCTTTTACCCTCGCGCAACAAATCGCGATAATAATCGCGCATATTGGCAAGCATGTCGGCTTTGGCTTGGCGCGTTTTCGGGTTATCCGGAAAAGAAGCAAATAGACTGTCTAAATAAGCTGTAATTGTATCCATGGGCGATCCTCCAAGGTTCAATTTTGACAAGCAATTAGTTCAAAAATAAATCGACCACATGCTTAACCTGATGCCATCCCTCGACCTTCATAGCAAGAAAAGCGCGGCCACTGGGGGTGATGCGATAATAAGTGCGGGGTTTACCGTTCGTAACATCACCCGGATAAGCTTCAATATAGCCGTTTTTGCTCAAGCGAGTGAAGGCGGCGTAAAGTGTGGTTTCGCGAATCATATACTGGTCATGGGTGCGCTCGCGGATTTCTTTGCCAATTTTGTAGCCATAAGAATCACCTTGTTGCAAAATGGCAAGGACGAGTGCGTCGTTGTAACCACGCATGGCATCACTACTGATCACGGCGCTCCTCCTTTTGCGAGTTTTATACTGGTGTGCGCGAGAATACAGATGAGACTCATCTTGATTTTGCTGGCTGATTACTTCATCTGTTGGAGTAATATTAACATGATGTAACCATTAGGTAAAGCAAAAAAACACCTTCCTATCAAGAAGGTGTCGTCAGATTTACTTGATTAGTGAACAAAAACCGTGACAAAGGTGATTAAACCAAACAGGATCCCGGGTACATTGGCGATGATGATCGGCCAATCTTTGGCAGGTTTCATCCAGCCATAACCGGTCCACAGGGTAGCGTTGATCATTGCCACCAACGGCTGAATCGGATTCACCGGTGTTCCAGAAAAGTTAGCCATGATTTCCGGAATGTAAGAAACATACATTAAAATACAGGTAAAAGTTGCCAGTCTGCTGAGGAGATTAAGTCGCTTTGCTTTAACGGGGTCAATACCACTGTGATATTTTCCATTGTCAGCTTGCATCAAAAATGCCTCCTTTTGGAATAAAATAACCGTAACACGATCGAACGTGAAAACCAAGGAAGACATTAACGTGTGATAGAATCAAATAAGCGGCCTGACTTAGGTTGGCAGCTTATTTGATTTTTCTGAAAATGAATGAAATGAGGGAACATCATGGCAGAACAAGAAGCAGATACGGTCACACGCGTGCAAAAACAAGAAGGCGCCGATGCCATCATGGATAAGGGATTTGTGACCGAACGGGATATTCCCGAAATGATGGCGGCGTCTTGGAGTGAAAAGCTATTGGCGGCGATTAATGACGAATTGCGGTTGCGTACTGTTAGCAATCGCGCTGTGTTACAACGGTTCCATTATTATATGGGCGATGGCTCAATTATTTATGATCCGGGACAACTTAACTCGGAAGGGGCCAAGATTGCGTTGCAACACGCATTAGGTTTCCGGAAGTAGTGGACATTCGACGTGCAATGGCTAACGCTTGAAAACTGGTTTTAGTCGCTAAAGGCTCCGGTTAAAACGACTTTGCCAACCATGTGACCATCTTCAACGAGTTTGGTGGCAGCTTTTAAGTTGGCAACATTAATGCCGGTAAATTCTTTGGTCACTGAAGCTTTAATTTGGCCGTCTTGATACAACGTCAAGAGCTTGCTGAGAATCGCACCTTGCGTGGCAGTCCGATAGTCGAAATCGGTTTTGGCAAACATGTACTCATAGTCAAAACTAGCCGCTTTGTCTTTGACAACGGCCAGATCAAGACCGCTTTGGGGACCAACAATGCAGCCGATGTGGCCAAAAGCACGAATTAACTGACTCGCGGTGGCAAGATACGGTTCCGGATGATAAAGCAAAGCAACGCCGTCAACGGTTTGAACGCCAGCCTGGTGAACCTGACTCACAAGATCTTTATGATAATCAAGTGGCGTTGCAACGCCGTGGGCCCGCAACCAGTCATGATTTTTAGGACTGCTGGTTGCCAAAACATTTAACCCGCTCCATCGCGCCAGTTGACTCAGCATCGAACCGACGCCACCGGCACCGTTAATGGTCAACAACTGCTGGCCTTTGTTGGCATTATATTCCGGGATGAAGCCCATTTTTTCAAAAAGCAGTTCCCACGCGGTCAAACCGACAAGCGGCAGTGCTGCGAGATCAGCGGTGGGTGCTTGTTTCGGCGCTAATGCGATCAGATCGGCGTCCACTGCCTGAAATTGTTGATCACTGCCGGGCTTGCGGGTAGTTCCGGCATAGATGACGCGATCGCCAACGTGGAAGGCAGTGACGGCAGAGCCAATTTGGATAATGGTGCCGACTGCATCGTACCCGAGAATCTGTGGCGTTGTTTGTCGTGGTGCGGTTTGGCGGCGTTTGGTGTCAACCGGATTAACCGAGACCCCAGCCACTTGTACAATGACTTCATTGGGTTCCGGTGTTGGTACTGGTAGCGTGAAGCTTTGAAAGCTATTGGGTTCAGTAATGGGTAGACCTTCAGTGAAGCCGATGGCAATATTTTTTGGCATCTGAATCGTCCTTTCGTTTGATCGGTTATCTGTTGCTATTGTAACCTTTTTATTAAGAGAGTTGGAAATGCAGTGGTTATTTGGTAAAATGTGCAGGATATTGTAGAAAACGCGTTCGCAGTCGCAGAAATCTACATGTAAGGGCCTCAAGCCTAAATGGCCACAGCCCAGCCATTTAGGCTTGAGGCCACTTACATGTAGATTTCTAAACGCTCCTGCCCACGCTCTCATAAAAAAGGACGTTCAATGACGAAGGAGGCAGCTCGTGAAAAAATTGAGTACAAAGCGTGAATTGATCGGCCTGATCGTTGTTTTGGTTTTGGCAGCGGCAGGCTTTGCATTCTTCGCGTGGTATACGATGCGGCCGGATGATGTCATTGGTACCATTGCAACGATTAGTTTCGGCATTGTTTTGGCTGCCTTGATTGGTATTGCGTTATTTTTGGATGCGGCGGCGACAACTCGGTGGCGCCGATTCTGGGTCGATCTTTTGTTTGCGGCGCTGATGTTGGCGCTCATCGACTACTTCTTCCTCGATACGACAACGCCGTGGCAGATGCTGATCGCCGGTGCCGGATTGGCATTAGCACTGGTTGCACTGCTGGCCATTAGAAAATTAGATGAATAAACGGGCTTTGTCCCGGCTGATCAATGATAAAAACGCCTCGGAAAATTTCCGAAGCGTTTTTTAAGTGGCAGCAATGGTTAGTTCGCGATTAGTTCATCCGCTGCACAGTAACCGGGACTGTTTTAGGAAGTACTTTTGTTAATTCAGTCATCAGGTTCTGAAGACTTGCCTGAAACGTTAGCCGGACCATGCGGCGCTTACTAAGGGCGAAAACCGCAACGACCCATTCCTGGCCATTAGGCAGACTGACAGGTGTCAACGTGATACTGGACATGTTGGTGTACGGAATAACCCGGGCCAGCAACCCATTTGCAATGAGTCGCGTTGGGGCCAAGCCACCTGTGCCCGCCATAATGGATAACACTAGGAAGATTGAAATGAACACAATATACGGCATGTTGTTGACGCGGGTTGTCATGAACCAAAAGCCAAGCAACACCGCCCAAACGAGTTGCGAAACCGCATAACGTGAAGCAAAATTGATTTTATGTTGCCAATACAGATAATAACCGGCGAGTGCAATCAAGACGACATCAAGGCCGATTAGTAAAACATCAAAACTATTCATGAGGGACTCCTTTTTGATCGACATCATCAGTGGGACTGTCAGATTCGTACAAACCGGAAACCTGCTGGTACCAACTGAAGAATCGGGTCACGACAATTTTCAAAACGGCAAAACCCGGGATGCCAAGGATAACACCGACTAAACCGAAGAGATTGCCGGCCGTGAGCAAGACCACCACGATGGTAATGGGATGCAGCTCGAGCTTGCTGCCCATTACCAGTGGCGAAATAAGTTGCGTTTCAATTAGCCATTCAATGAAGAAAACGACAATGACCGCGAGAATCATTTTTGGCGACGTCAACGCGCCCATGATAAGTGGCGGGATCATTGCCAGTGCCGAACCAAAGTAAGGAATTAGGTTCAATGGGCAAGCCAGCAAGCCGAAAATCAAGCCATAACGCAGGCCAATCACCGAATAACCGATCATGAACATAATGGCCACACACAGCGCAACCGTGATTTGGCCCTGAACATATGAACCGACTTTTTCATTCATCTCGTGCAGCATTTGTTTCACGGATCCACGTAACTTGGTGGGGATAATATGCAGCACCATCGGCGTGAACTTGTCGCCGTCTTTAAGCATGAAGAAGAGAATGATCGGTGCTGTCGAAATCGTGATGACAACATTGCCGACAATGCCAATCAGATTTTGCAGCTGCGAGATGGTACCGGTGACGAAAGCACCTTGCTTGCCGGTGAAGAATGTTTGAACTTCGCTGGCGATGTTGTTGAGGTCATGTTGCGATAAAACATTTTGCTTATCATTCAAATCATCCAGCCATTTACCGATTTCCGTAAAAATTTGCGGCGCTGAATCAACGATGCTGGTGATCTGGTTGCTCACCGCCGGAATGAAACGCAATAGCCCCCAGACGAGAAGACCGATCAAAACGACGAATAGTAACGCGATCGCCCAACCGCGATGCAGCCCGGTTTTTTCAAGGCGATTAATGATCGGAACTGTCAAATAGAAGAGAATACCGGCGAAAATGAACGGCGGTGCGATGATACCGAGAAAATCGACCACAGGCTGGAACACCCAGGCAATTTTGGTAAAAACAAAAATAACCAGCAAGGCCAAAAGCAGGTCAATTAAGAAGACCATGAACTTGTTGTTGATGAAGCGGCGGTAGAACCATGAGTCGGTACGTTTCACAGGCGATCCTCCTCTAAGGACGTTAAAGGTTATGACGCGATTTAATCAGCGATGTCATTGGTAACCTTTACAAAAGACGACAAGTCGAGCATGAGATCTGTGGTGAACCAAGAAAAACTTCGACGTGCAGTTGCCGTTTTTTACAAGGCAGCTGATTGCACGCGAGTCATTTTTTTCGAAGTTTCTACCCGCCAGACGTCGGATGCTTCTGTATAACAATGATACTAGACTAGCCATGATTTTTCGAGGCTCGGGTTAACTAAAATGGTCAGAAGAAGGTATCGACGCCGTTACAATAAATTTACAAAAACGCCGATTTGCCGTTACAAATATTAAAAATGCCTAAATAAGGGCATAAAATGTAAATTTTACATATACAAAAGCTTTACAAATCAAAAAAATCAGGTATGATAAAGTCATAACCAAAACGGTGAGTCAATGTCGGTTTTACCGATACGGAGAGGAGTGACCCCATATGAATTTACTTCGCGGGGCTAAATGGACATTAATAACTCTGACCCTGGTCGCAACATTGCTGTTATTTAGCAACTATGCGACGGCCGGCATCTTGTTGATGGCTCTGGATATTTTCCTAAGCTTCTTCTATGCAGTCATCAAGAGCAGATGTGATCGGCGTCAGATGCATAAGATGCCATTATTGCATAACTAATTTGATGAAATGATCCGCAGCCGTGATGACTGCGGATTTTTTCGTGTAACGACGGCGAAAATGATTGCAAACGTTCGTTCGGTTTGGTATGCTGAGTGTAACAAATGAGAACGGAGCGGTGAGCGGATGCCAACACAAGCGAGTCAAAAACGTTGGAAACAGATTTTACAAACCATCTATGACGCAATCGAGGATCATGGGTATCCACCCACGGTTCGCGAGATTGGTAAGTCAGTTGGCCTTAGTTCGTCTAGCACCGTCGCAGCATACTTAGAGAAGCTGTTGGCCGCTGGATTAATTGCAAAAGACCCATCCAAACCGCGCACGATTGAAGTGACTGCAGCAGGACGCGATTATATTGGCGTTCAGGCAGAAGGCATTCCGATTGTCGGGACTGTTGCGGCTGGGGTGCCGATTACCGCTATAGAGAATATCGATGACTATTTCCCGGTGCCGGATGACCTACCATACTCGGCCGATGAGCTGTTTATGCTTCGGGTTCAAGGCAGCTCCATGATCAAGATCGGGATCCTTGATGGTGATCAGATTATTGTCAAGAAGCAAAACGACGCCGAAAATGGGCAGATTGTCGTGGCGATGACCGAAGAAGATGAAGCCACCGTCAAGCGCTTTTACAAAGAAAAGAACGGCATTCGCCTTCATCCGGAAAATGACGATATGGAAGACATGTTTTTCCCGGATGTGACGATTCTCGGTATCGTTGTGAGTTTGTATCGTCCTGCGCTTGTATAAGTGCCAGTAATAATAGACCAAGCTAAAAAAGCATTTGCCGCGTACATTCAATTGAGTGTGCGTGGCAAATGCTTTTTTGTTGAGGTGACAGTCGCTACCATCAAGGACGGTTAAGCTGATCAAGGTCATCTTTTGGTACCTTTTTGTAAAATGGACCATCCGGAAGCTGCTTCAATAATCCTTTTTTGGTAAGTTGGAATTGAACCGTGTTGCTGGTGGCCTGGGGTTGGGCTTTGCCGGTGAAGGTGAAGATTCGCCCTTTTAAAGTCAGTTGGGCCGCAAAGATACCTTGATCCGTACTTTCAAAATCACCGTCTTGGTTTGACAGCGTTTCGAGGTAATAGCCACTGGTGGACGACAACACGCGGATCGCTTTCTTTTGGTCATCCTGTTGGACAAATGCGTGACCGACCAGGGTGGACAAGGTTGCTTTAGGCGCAGCTTTTTTTGCTTTTTTCCGGGCTTTTGCCGGCTTTGATGTCCGTTCACTGGTGGTTGACCGAGTTGATGATTTGGCAGTCGGCGTGCCTTGAGAACAACCACTCAAGATAAGTAATAACATGAGCCAGACTAATTTTTTCAATGGCGGTCTCCTAGTGAATGAATTGAATGCAGGTCATGACGATGGGAATGACGATCATGGATAGAAGCGTGGTTTCCGTGACCATGATCGCAGCATAGTCAGCGTCGGCGTCATAAAGTTTCGCAACCACCGGCGCATTGGTCATGACTGGCATGCAGGATTGCAGGATGAAGATTTGCTTCATCAGCGTCGGCACTGGTGCAAAGGCGACCAGTGCCGTCATCAACAGTGGGGCAAAAAGAAAGCGGCCGCTGAAGATACCGAGTGCTTCCTTGCTGAGACGCAGTTGGCTCCACCCGGCTTCGTGTAAGGCGATGCCGATAAAGAACATGGAGCCCGGGACCGTCAAATCGCCGATATAAGTCAGATCAGACATCAAAAAAGTCGGCAACTTGATATTCAGCAAGACCAACACAATTCCCAACATGAAACCCAGTAAAGGTGGGGAGAAAACTTTCCCCAAAGCCTTTTTAAGGTTAAAGCGGGCTGGTTTGGGGCCATCGCCTTGAATAAGGTAGACGCCGATGGTCCAAAAAATTGTCGTGTTGGCCATGTAATAGACCAAGACATAAGGCAAACTGCGAGGACCGAACAAGGCCAGGTTAACCGGCAGGCCGATAAAGACCGTGTTGGAGTTGAAAAACATGGACTTAAATGTGCCTTTTCGCGACTTTGGAACTTTTAACAGGTAACACACCAAAAAGGACAACGCGAAAAGCATCATCATGGACAAGACCGGGAACAACAAGTTTGGCAATAACCGCAGCAGCATGCCGGCCGTGAACTTCGATGCGATGGTCACGATCATATAAGCAGGCAAGGCAACTTGGGTGACAACTTTGGCAATGACTTTACTCGAATGGTTATTAAACCAGCCGCGGGCGGTCAGAAAATAGCCGAGAATGATCAAAATGAGAATTTCCAAAACGCCAAAGACGCTTGAGATAAATGCGGTCAAATACCAACACTTCCTTATAAATTATTTTGGCCGCCGTAACGTAAAAGTTTGACCAAGTTCGGCATAAGTAGGACCGGCGAGGCGAGCTACCGGTGCTAAAGCGGCAGGATTAATGTGTAAGCTTGGCAAATCGAGCACCGTATCGGCAAAGTGGAACTGCCGAACTTCCAGAATAAAGAGATCCGTGACGATCACCCCGGCACGATCACGAATCGGTACATATTGATAAAGTTGCGTTTCAAAGCGAATACGCGCGGCTTGCAACCCAGGCACCTGAATTTCAGTACTGGCCACCAATGGCAGATCAATCAGGTTCAATTCACTTTGATCCGGTGTTAAGCGGGCAGCAGTTTGATTCATTGCCTTGGTGAGATCGATGCTCACCATGTGCACGACCGCTTCATGGCGGGCCAAAAGATTCGCCGCCGTGTCTTTTGGCTGCTGGCCATCACGCAAGATGGACACAGATAGCAATGGCAACTGATTGGAGATGCCGGTTGTAAATGAAAATGGCGCCAGGTTGATGACGCCGGCCGTGCTTTGCGTCGTGATCCACGCGATGGGGCGGGGAATGATGCTGCCAGACAGCAGTTTGTATTGCTCGCGAGGTGATAGCTTATTGGCAGATAAGTTGATCATAATAGCCTCCGGTGGCTGGTGAATAAGAATCATGAAAATGCTGGGGGACGTAAAAGGCACGCCATGACTGCAAGTTTAGCGCAGGCGCGGGGTGTCGTCAAAAGCGGTGTGTTTTGCCTTGTTAGATGACCATGATGTGTTGACGAAAAAAGCAGTGTTAGAGATGAATGTGATCTCAAACACTGCTTAAATTGATCGTCTGAAACAAATTGTAATTCTGTTAGTGATTGCTATTGGCGGAAGGAGTGCTAGACGGTGGCGTAGAAGAAGGCGTTTGGCTGTTGTCTGGCACATTGTTCTGGGTTGACTGGCCATTACCACCACCGTTGTTGGTTGATGTACCAGTGCTTCCGTTCGAATGATTGCCTGCAGTACCACCAGCTTGTCCGGTATTATTGCTTTGGCTGTGTTCACTTTCCACACTTGGCGCAGCAGAAGGCGTTGGCGCTACCGAAACCTGCGAAGAAGTAGGCTCGCTGCTATATTGCGATTCTTCACTATATGAATAGTTACTCGTCGCTGAGCTTGACTCAGAACTTGAAGCGGTCTGTTTCGTCTTGAAATCGTCAAGGCTGAGAAGCTTCTTCTTTGAGCGTTGCAACGGCAGGCTGGTTGTTAGGTAACGATAATTGTGCGGTGTTTTGCCTTTTAAGGTAATCGTGCTGTTGAGTTCCTTCTTCAAGGCTGTTGTGTAATCACGCACAGTGCCGGTTGCCCCTTCTGCGGCATATTCGACCGTTGTTGTCGGTTGATTGTGCTTGTAAGTTTTCGCACTGGCATACGTATAAACATTGGCGTGCTCCGAGCTGAGCGTTAACTTGCCTTTTTTTTGTTTGACATCGCCAGTATCGTTAATAATTTGCGGTTGGCTTCCCGCGTCAAGAATGATTAAGCGCGTATAGGTTTTGGACGAGGTTAACTTCACATAAACCGTCAGATCATGGTGATCGCCATCCGTATCCGTGACATCTCCGGAAGCGGTGTAAGTGCCGCTTTTAAATGAACTGGTGACCGTTGATGAAATGGAAATGCTGGTGGCGGAAGACGAAGCTGTCGGTCCTTGAACCTTGGCGCCGCGCAACACCAGCCAAACGAAAACGCCAATGAAAATAACAACCGCGCCGATGCCGGTTAATGTGAGGTAAAGCCTCCTTCGATTCTTTCGAATACGTTCACGTCGCATGATTGCCTCCTGAAATATGGTGAAAGCCTTTCCCCAATATTAGGGTAAGCAGGTTTGAAACACAAGCAGAATTAAAAAGGCTGCCGGCAAGCAACTTGCCTGGCGCCTTTTGACTGGTTAAAACGAAACTGCCAGCCACTTGATATCAAGTGCAGCCAAATGCCGCTCAGCCAATCGATTAATACAATTGTTACCTAATCATGTCCCCGTTAGCCAGTATTAAGGTTTCAATCGGGACATCAAACGGATCAACTGGCCAATCAGGCTGCGGAAAGGCCATGACTGGCGGAACCAGTGTTAAGGTGTGGCCGGAATATTCGGCTAAAAAGCGATCATAGTAGCCGCCGCCAAAACCGATACGATATCTGTCTGCCAATGAGAAGCCGATTCCGGGCACAATTAAAAGATCCGGAGCCGGCTCAACCAAGTCGGCTTGGTAGGCAGGTTCGGGAATACCAAAAGCACTTTTGACGAGGTGCTCATGGCCGGGATCTGGCAGAAAGACCATCTGGCGTTTTGGCACGACGCGCGGTAAGAAAACGGCTTTAGCAGCTGCATGTGCTGCAGCAATAATTGGGGCTGTGGCGACTTCAAAAGGGCCGCTGACCGTGATGCCGATGCTTTTGGCCTGTTGCCAGACGGTTGTCTTGATTAAAGTCGCCATTAGTGTTTCGCTAGCTGCTTGGGTTTCAGCGGCAGCTTCCTGTAGACGTTTCAGTTGGCGCGCGCGGAATTCGGCTTTTGTGGCCATGGGGAACCTCACTTATCTTTAAGAAATTCGCTTAACACAACGGCTTGGTTATGGGTCTCGTCTTTGGCACCATATAACATGATAATCGGATCCTTTTCGTGTGCTTTCAATGTCTTGATGAAATCCGGCAAATCAGGATTAGCAGCGAGTTCCGCTAAGTAACGCTTTTTGAATTCGGGGTACTTTTCCGGATCGTGGCCAAACCACTTTCGCAGTTCTGCTGTCGGTGCAATGGTTTTGGCCCACAAATCTAAGGCAGCATTGACTTTACTGATGCCCCGCGGCCAAACTCGATCAACGAGGACGCGGAAGCCACTTGCTTGCGGTTTTTGATAGATGCGTTCGAGTGTTACTTTCAAAATCATCACCTCATGATTATCATACCAGTTTTGACAAGTCGTGAATGTTCAAATAGCGATACGGTATACTAGTCAAAAGAGGTGTCAACATGATTACGTGCTATCAAATTCAAAAGCAGCGCAATGTGCAGGTGGCAACGGATGATCAAGCTAACTGGATTCGGGTGCAGTCGCCATTGCCACAGGAGCTGCAAACGCTGGCGACCAAGTATGGCCTGCCCAAAACATACGTGGATGCGGCACTTGACAAACATGAAAATGCTCGGGTTGAAGGGCTGGATCCCGCTGATGATGTTCCCGGGTTAATCGTGCTGCGCTACCCGATTGAGATGACTAACGAGATGGGGTTCCGGCAATTTAATACGGTGCCACTGACCATGATTTTGTTAGCGGATCGGGTTATTACCGTCATGGATCATCCCTTGCAGGCGTTCGATGACTTGGCGGAGCAGAAGCTTTCACCTAAGCCGGAAGAATTTGCGCTAGAAGTGCTGTGGCGGGTTTTACACCAATTTGTCCTCGACATGGACAAGTTGAATGACGAAACGAAACAGATTGAAGGCAGTTTAGGCAAGGCCGCCAAAAATACGCAGCTGTATCAGCTCATGGCGATGCAGAAAAGTCTGGTGTTCTTTGATGCGGCACTTGATCATTCCGGGAACTTGTTGAAAACCTTACGGGCAGGCGAACGCTTTTTCAATACCAATGGCTATCTTCGCCGGCTACATGATGTCGAAGTCGAGGTCGTCGAGGCGCAAACGATGGTTCGGATTACCAACAAATTACTGAATCAGTACTCAACCACAGTCAGTGCCATTGTTTCTAACAATTTAAACCTGATCATGAAGGTTTTGACCAGCCTGACCATTATTTTAACGATTCCCACAATTGTTGGCGGCATTTACGGCATGAATGTCCGCCTGCCATTTGCCAATGCCTATTGGGCGTTCTGGTGGCTAATCGGCGGTACGGCAGTCTTGTGCGGAATCGCTGCTTGGTGGTTGTGGCGGAAGGATTACTTTTAATTGAGCGAAGACTTTTCGGTAAGCAAAAACGGTCGAAGGAAGGCAACTTTCTTTTCGGCCGTTTTTACTTGTTTGAAGACTAAACTACTTTTGGTGCGCTCAAAATCTGAGCAAAGCGATTCATGGTGGGCGTCAAGACGCGATCTTGGCGATAGACAAACGAGATCGTGAAGGCCGGTTGTTTGGGGTCGTCGATTTTGAGCGATGCGAGATGATCGTCAGCCTGAATGGCGACTTTGGTTAAAAAGCCGATGCCTACGTTCTGGGTGACTAAGCGTTTTAGCAGCAGAACGTCACCGGTACGATAAACCACTTTCGGCGTGAAAGTTTGTTGCTGTTGGAACCAGGAAAATGCTCGGGTATGAACGAAACCTTCGCTTAAGGTGATGAACTGGCGATCAGCAAGTGTTGCGAAGGGGACGTGTGTTTGTCGGGCCAAGGGATCATTTTCGGCGGTAATGATGACAAACGGCGCCGTATCGATTTGGATGACGTGTAACTCTGGATCGACTAACGGACCGCTAGCACCCAGTAAGGCAAAGTCGAGATTGCCGTCTTTGATTTGATCAAGAAGTGCGGCCGAGCCCGCTTCGAATGTTTCCAGTTGCGGCATCAGCCCGGCGGCAATCAAGTCGACCGCAATTTTTGGAAACAGATAACTGCCAATAATCGGTGGCAGACCAAAGCGAATCTTACTCTTCTGATCCCAAGCAATGTCCTGCTTGGCCAAATCCAGCTGATGCAGAATAATCGCGGCGTGACTGGCAAGCTGCTCACCAGCTGGCGTCACACTGATTTCGTGGTGCCGGCGATCGCGAATGATCAACTGGGCCTGAAAATGGTCCTCCAGCCGTTTGATCGCCGCAGTAATAGTCGGTTGACTAACCGCAAATTTCTCGGCGGTTTGCGAAAAGTTCCGGGTATCGGTAAGTTCGAGAAAATATTCAAAGTCTCTGGTGTTCACATGTAAACCTCCTGTGAGCGTGAGCCGGCGCGATTAGAAGCCGGAGTGTAAGTGGCCTCGGCCGTGATGGCTCGGGCCTGGCCATTGCGGTCGAGGTCCTTACACATAGGCTTCTGCGCCGGCGAACGCGTTAATGTGAGCGTGAGCCGGCGCGCGTTAACGTAAAGAAAATAATAATCATGAAAGCATATAAAAAGATTTTATCACTCCTGCCAAGTTTGACTATAAGATTGGACGCGGCGTAATGTCTGGACTTGTATTTAAAAGTTGTGTTTGCTTCACGGCATATTAGCGCGCGCCGACCAAAAAGAGTTGGCCCATGTTTAACACAAAAGAGGAGTGTGGCATTTTGAAATATACACCAGAACAAATTTTAAATAATCCCTTTTTAAATAAAGGAACAGCCTTTACCCAAGAAGAGCGGGATCAATACGGGTTAAACGGCTTGTTACCACCAGCTGTGCAGACATTGGATCAACAAGTCAAGCAGGCTTATGCACAACTGCAGACAAAGCCAACTGACTTAGCCAAGCGGCAGTTTTTGATGACCTTGTTTAACGAAAATCATGTGCTATTCTATAAGCTTTTTTCCGAACACATTAACGAATTCATGCCGATTGTGTATGATCCGACGATTGCTGATACGATTGAAAATTACAGTGCGTTGTTTGTGAATCCGCAAAACGCCACTTATCTTTCGATCGATGATCCGGATCACATCGAAAGTGCGTTGAAGCATAGTGCTGATGGCCGCGATATTCGGTTGTTAGTGGTCAGTGATGCTGAAGGCATTCTCGGGATTGGCGACTGGGGTACCCAAGGTGTGGATATTTCTGTGGGTAAGCTGATGGTTTATACCGCCGCAGCCGGCATCGATCCGAGTCAGGTCCTGCCCGTTGTCTTGGACGTGGGTACCAATAATGAAGCGCTACTGAATGACGAGCTTTATCTGGGTAATCGTCATAAGCGCGTTTATGGCCAGAAATATCATCAGTTTGTGGACAAATTTGTTGCAACTGCCGAGAAGTTATTCCCGAATTTGTATCTGCATTTTGAAGACTTTGGCCGCAGCAATGCCGCTGATATTTTGAATCAATATAAAGATAAAATCACAACCTTCAACGACGATATTCAGGGCACAGGCATCATCGTGTTAGCCGGACTTTTGGGTGCCATGAATATTTCCAAGCAAAAACTAACCGATCAAGTTTATTTGAGCTTTGGGGCCGGAACAGCAGGCGCTGGCATTACGGCACGCGTGTATGAAGCGTTTATTGAAGAAGGATTGAGTCCTGAAGAGGCTAAGAAGCATTTTTACCTCGTCGATAAGCAAGGCTTGCTGTTTGACGATATGACCGATTTAACCCCGGAGCAAAAGCCGTTTGCCCGTTCGCGCAGTGAATTTGCCAATGCGGATGAGCTCACGAATCTCGAAGCGGTTGTCAAAGCAGTGCATCCAACAGTGATGGTCGGTACTTCGACGGTTCCCGGCACTTTCACCGAAAGCATTGTGAAGGAAATGGCTGCACATACGGAACGGCCAATTATTTTCCCATTATCAAACCCAACCAAGCTGGCTGAGGCCAAGGCGGAAGATTTGATTAAGTGGACCGATGGACGGGGCTTGATTGCCACTGGCGTTCCAGCTGCCAATGTTTCGTATAAGGGTGTTAGCTATGCGATCGGCCAAGCTAATAACGCGTTGGTTTATCCGGGATTAGGTTTAGGCACGATTGCATCCACGGCCAAACTGCTCACGGACTCAATGATTTCTGCTGCAGCGCACAGCTTAGGCGGCATTGTGGATCCTGACCAGCCAGGCGCAGCGGTTTTGCCGCCGGTGTCGAAACTGGATCAATTTAGTCAGACGGTCGCGATTGCGGTTGCGGAAGACGCCATTAAAAATGGACTGAATCAAGAACCGATCAGCGATGCCAAACAGGCCGTTGCTGACATGACTTGGAAACCGGAATATCGGCCACTGCCGAATTCACTCGAACTAGACTTGGAGGAATAAAACTGTGACTGCATTAAGTACATCGATTCAAAGCGTGCTGACCATCGTTTTACTGATTGTCCTGGGTTATGTCTTGCGGCGGCAAGGGCGGTTTGATGATCAGTTTGGGAAAACTATTTCTGACTTGTTGATGAAAATTGCCTTGCCGGCGTCAATCTTTATCTCTGTCTTGCAACGATTGACTCTCGATAAACTGGTAAGCCTGTCATCAGGGTTGGTTTATGGCTTTGGTGCCGTCATTCTGGGCTATCTGATTGCCTTTTTACTGGTCTGGTTGCTTAAAGTTCGGCCAGGGCGTCGTGGAACGTTCATCAACATGTTTGTGAATGCCAATACCATTTTTATCGGGTTACCGCTGAACCTTGCACTGTTTGGTGATAAAGCGGTGCCGTACTTCCTGATGTATTACGTGGTGAACACAGTCTCAACCTGGACAGTCGGCGCCTTTATCATGGCATGGGATGACCCGACGCAGGAGAAGGCAGAAAAAAGCGGTGCAGGCTTTAACTGGAAGAAATTATTGCCAGCGCCACTGGTTGGTTTCTTGGTAGCCTTGGTCTTCCTGTTGCTGAAAATTCCGTTCATTCACGTTGGTTGGCTAGGATTTGCGGTTAACACATTAAATTACGTTGGTAGTCTGGTGACACCGCTATCGCTGATTTATATCGGGATTATTTTGGCTGATGCCGGCTTGAAAGCGATTCGGTTTGACCGCGATACCATCGTGGCTTTGATTGGCCGGTTCGTCATCGCTCCGGCATTGATCACCGGGTTGATTCTGTTGGGCATGAAGGCAGGCTTCAATGTGCCAAGTCTCGAAGCACAAACCCTGATCATTCAGGCGGCCGCACCTGGTCTTGCCGTACTGCCGATTTTGGCAACGGAAGCCCACGCCGACGTGAAGTACGCCACCAACGTTGTGACGACTTCGACAGTCCTGTTTGTGATTGTTGTTCCGATTTTGATGATGCTGGTTCAGGGACTGGCATGAGCATGACATTTTTTGAGCGTGAGCCGGCGTGCTTAGGAGTCGGAGTGTAAGTGGCCTTGCGCGTGATGGCGGTCTTTGCCATTGCGACCGAGGTCCTTACATGCAGACTCCTGCGCCGGGGAACGCGTTATGGCAGCAAGAAAAAAAGAGCCCGAAACGGCTCTTTTTTTTGCCCAAAATTAAGCTTGATGCGCTTCTAAATAAGCTAAGGCGCTGGTGTAATCAGGCTCGTGTGTTTGTTCCGTGATGAGTTCCCGATATTTAACCGTTCCGGTGTCGTCAACGATCCAAACACTGCGGGCATCGGTGTGGTTGTCGGCAACGAATAGCCCCATCGCCTTGCCAAAATTAGCGTTCTGGTCGGAAAGTAGCTGCATTTTTGTCACATTTTCCGCCGCACACCAGGATTGTTGTTCTTGCGGGGTGTTGGTTGAAATCGTATAAAAATCAACATCGTCAAATTCATCCATATCCTGGTTAAAATGTTTAGTTGAGATGCTGCAGACCCGTGTGTTGATGTCGGGAACAACACTGATTAATGTCAGGCGGTGACTGAGATCACCAGTCTTAACCGGCTGTCCCTCGGCATCGGTGACCGTAAATGCCGGTAGTTTTTCGCCTAGTGCCGTTGGATTGCCATTGGTCGTGATGACCGTGCCGTGTCGGGTTATTTCCATAAAAAACGCTCCTTTACCTGTATACGATGGAAACAGGTGAGATTTAGGACAACACAGTCAGTGTATCATGCTTAGAGGATAAGTGACACGGACACAACTTAATTGGCGCAAATTTATCAGCATATACATTGACGCTAATATAAATATTTATGTAAGGTTAAATTAACGGGGATATTCCAACCGTAATAATGCATATTAACGTTCACGCGTTCGAGGAGGGATGCCAGATGCAGCAAACATTAGTCGTTTACACATCCGAAACCGGTTTTACCCAACGGTTTGCCTTGAGTATTGCGCAAACCTTACACTGCGAAGTGATTGATGTGCAGTTTTTGACAGCCTCGGACTTAAAAAATCGCACCTTGATTATTTACGGCGGGCATCTTGTGGGAAATAAGGTGCTCGGCTTGAAATCCTTTTTCCGTCAATTCAAGGATATGCTGCCTGATATGGTCATTGTGTTTGGCAGCGGCGTGGTTCGGCGTGACAATGTGAATTGCCAGCAAATTAAGCAATATCAGCTTATGCATGAGTGCCCAGTAACCAGTTTTTATTATGTGCAAGGCTATCCCAAGCTCAGCCAAATGAATTTTCTCCGGCGGCTGCGAGCAATCCGCGCGTTAAAGCACTGGGGAAGCGAGTCATATCCTGCCGTTCAAGAGGCGATTCAGCCACTAGTTGCCGATGTGACCAGCCTACTGAACGGTCCGTTTACGCATGGTGTCGTCCAAATTTGATTCGTGGTAAATATGAATGAGTGGGGCTGATGATAGCTTAAGTAGTTTCCTCAAGGGTGCCAATCATAATGTGAAAATACTTATACACCGATGTTGGTGGCTCGTTCAGAATGATCGGCCGGGCATAAGAAAACATGTCAGCTAGATCGCGTAACTTTAACGTGGTGGCCATTTGGATATTTTGATCAAGCAAGGTTGCGGCTTGCTTGTGCTGGCCATTTCTAACATACATCTCCGCTTGGTGAAATCGCGCCCACAAGGCGAACTCAGCACTCGGCTGTTTGTCGAGCGCTTTTTCTAATTGAGCTAAATAATGCGCTGCGGCTTGGTTATCTTGCCTCGTCATCTCCAACATGACCTGATTTTCCAGCAAATTGAGTAAAAGCAACGGGGTGTTTGTGAAGTGACGATAGTAATGGCTGCGTTTGATGGCAATGGTTAACAACCGGCGTTGCGTGGCAGCCGGCATGGCAATACTGAAGAGCATGAAAAAGTACAGATCCAACTCACCCCAATTGTCTAACCGTTGCAGATATTGTTCCGCAACATGGGTCAGATCGGGGCGCAACGGCAATTCGTGGCGATCTTCAACAAACAATGACTGGAATAGAACAGCTAAAATCGCGCGCCCGTTAACGGCTAGTTTATGTTTTAGTGAGGGTGCCTTTTCAAAAACGATTCGGGCTTTTTCTTCCTCGCGTTTTAAAGCTTTAATAATTTGCGGGATTTTTTTAGGATCAATCGACATCGACGTGGTTTTGCCAAAATACGTCTCCAAAAGTCGATCGCGATCGCCGTAACCAAGCCGCAAGCTGTTAGCAGCAAGATATAAAAATTCTTCCGGAGTGGTTTCCAAGCGGCGCAGTAAATGAATCAATTTAGTGACCGTAATGTCGTTTTGGCCGCGTTCAACCTTTGACAGATAAGAACTGCTGATGTTCTCATCTGCTACGTCAGCGAGTGTCAGTGCTTTATTCGTGCGGATTTGGCGAAGGAGCGAACCGATTTCCATGGTGATCACCTTTCATATATGACATTTATCATATCTCCCAGCATATACCTGCGTATATTAGACAACAAGCCATCTGATCAGATTCGGTTAGTTAAAGTAATGGGAGTGATTGATATGTTAACGTGGCGATATGGCCGCAAATGGCAATTGGTGATGTATACCGGTGCTGCTTTATTTTATAGCCTGATGAATGTCGGTGTCGCATTTTGTTTGACGATGCTCATTCAAGCGGCATCGGCTCGGTCCATGACGCAACTCTGGCATGCGGTTGGCCCAAGTGTCGTGATCTTTTTTGGCGCATCAGCGGCTGCTTGGCTGGTGATGTACTTACAGGCCGCAATTACGCGTGAGGTCAATTTACGAATTAAAGCAACGATGGCGGCTTATTTGGTAGATGATGCAGATTTAACCAGCACTCAGACGTCGGCGTTATCTTTTATGACGAATGATTTGAAAATGATCGAAACCAATGGGATTAATAGTGAACTGACCATCATTAACCAAATTATTGTGTTTGCTGGCGCCATGATCGGGGCGTTCGCATTTGACTGGATGACGGCTTTGGCCTTTTTCATTGGCAATTTGGTGCCGCTCGCGGTGGCCCGGGTTGCCCAAGGCGCTTTGCACACCGCTTCAGCAGACTGGTCGACCGCAAATAGCCGCTGGACAACTGGCATCAAGAATTATTTGGCAGGCAGGGACACGATCAGAATTTATCAGGCACAGGCAGTGGTCAAAACAAGAATCGACCGGCTGGCAAGGGGCCTGGAAGACCAGCTGAAAAGGTTGTCGATCCTGACGGGTAACATGAACGTCTTAGGAATGTTGCTGGCACTTTGGTTTGGCGTTCTTTTACCATTTGGCGTCGGCATCTATCGCGTCATGGCAGGCGCTTCAACCTTGGCTTTATTTATGGGGATCGTTCAGCTTTCCAACGACATGCGCAATCCCTTGATCATGATGATTGAGGCGTTAAACAAATGGCAAACGACAAAGCCGCTGGTTGAAAAAGTTCACCCGGCGACGCCAAAACCTCATTCATCCGCTAGTGTCGGTTTGGCGAGCGGGACGATTCAGCTAAAAGATGCTTCAGTGGTCATTGGTAACCAAAAAATTCTTAATGACCGAAATCTGACGATCATGCCTGGCCAAAAAGTTTTGATCATGGCGCCGTCTGGCTATGGCAAATCGACTTTGTTGCGATTATTGGCGGGTGAATTACCGTTAGCTGCTGGCCGATACTGGCTCGGGGACACGCAAATCACTGACGAAACCCGTGGAAAATTAAGCCGATTGTTCGGATTGATCAAGCAATCGCCTTTTATGTTCGATGATACGGTCCGTTTTAACCTGACATTAGGCGGTCATTTTTCACAGGCCGATTTAGACAAAGCGGTGGCTGACGCGGGGCTCACAACTTTGATTGCGCAAAAAGGTTGGGACTATCAGGTTGGCGACGGTGGGCATAATCTGTCAGGCGGCCAGATTCAACGGCTCGAAATTGCCCGGGCATTATTACGGCACCGACCGATTTTATTGGCTGATGAAGTGACCTCTGCGCTAGATGAAGCGTTAAGTGATCAACTGCACGCACGTTTACTGCAGGGACCGGCAACGTTAATCGAGGTTGCCCATCACATCAGCAAATCGTGGCAGCAAAAATATGATCAGGTGATTCGACTTGATGCAGATGTGTGAGTTGATTGCCTAATCGTATGAAGAAACTGAGCCATAATTCATAGCCACGCTAAAAAGATGAACGTACTCTTGTCGTTATCGAGAGTATGTTCATCTTTTGTTTCTATGGGGTAATTCGGTGAGATTATTTAAGATATGAGTGCCAAGGCGGAGCAATCGTAGGCCAGATGGGGCTCAGCTGTGAAATTGATGTTGGTGGAGCGCTTTTTGCCCCGCCTACATCAAGGCCGAGCTTAGAGACTCTGCCGGTTTTGCAGAGGCTCTAAGTCGTGCCCACAGCGTTCCAGACCCAGCTGGCCGGAGATTGCGGAGTTTGGCGCGGCCTGGAACCAATTGCTAAACCTTTTCTGTATCGTTCGGAATTTCTTAAACTGTTAATGATCTTACGGAATTATGGCTCAGCCTCTTGTGTAAATCTATAATTAATCCTGACCAATTTCCTTACTCAAAGCCACGACTTCACCCACCGTATTACCTAAGAAACTGATAGCGTGTTTCAAGGCAGCGTCTGTGGTGACATCGACGCCAGCAACGCGGGCTGCGGCGGTGGGATCGAGTGAGTCACCCAAACTCAGATACCGGAGCCAGCGGTCAACAGCAGGCTGACCTTGCTGCTCAATAGCTTGAAACGCTTGAGTGGCCACGGTCAAACCGGCGGAATAAGAATACGAGTACAGCCCCATGTAGTAGTGGCTTTGTCGCATCCAAGTCAGCTCAGCGCCCTTTTCAAGCTCGACAGCAGGTCCCCAGAAGTCAGTCAACACTTTACGCTTAATCGCATCAAGGCGCGCAGCATCAAAGCTTTCACCATTGTCGATCAGCGTATAAACCTCACGCTGAAAAGCTGCTTCAAGCAAGTGGGTGACAAAGTTGTGGAAATAGGTGTCATTCAACAAGCGTGACAAAGCAAATCGCTTCATCCGCGGGTCTTTGGCAGTTTCTTCCAGATAGTGGGTCAATAATAATTCATTGAAAGTCGAAGGACTCTCAACTAAGTAATCATTGAAGTCCGCATCAAGAACATTGTGCGCTTGCTGCGAGCGGACCATCTGCGCTGTGTGCCCCAGCTCGTGAATCAGCGTGTACACTGCTGGCAGTGTGTTGCTCCAAGTCATTTCAACATATGGATGGACACCGTAAGGCCCGGCCGTGTAAGCGCCTGAGTCTTTACCTTGATTGGCGGGAAAATCAATCCAGTGATCCGAAAATGCCTGCATCATCTGATCCTGATAATCTTTGCCCATCAAAGCCGTCGCGTTTTTGATCATTTCCTGCGCCTGCGCCAAAGTGATGGTCGGCGCATAGCTCGGGTCAATGTCGATTTGCAGGTCGGTATAACCGATGTGATCCAGTCCCCAAAGCGTTTTAACGTGGGTCACATATTTGCGCATGATAGGTGCTAGGTCGTGCATAATCACATCGATTTGGCGGTTAAACATTTCCCGATTGATTTCTTGGTCAGCGAGCAGGTAATCGATGACGGAATCGTAACCGCGCATGGTTGCCGTAATTTTTTCGCGGGTGACTTGTGCTAAGTAGCCGGCAGCCATGGTGTTTTCATAGCGGCGCAACGTCTTGTTGAACTGAGCATAGGCGGCGCGGCGGATTTCGGTGTCGGGATGCTTTTGGTAATTCTCTTCGTACATCACGAATGAAAGCGGGTAAGTTTTACCGTGAGCCGTAAACGTGCCGAAGTCCATGTCGCCGAAGATCGTTTGGTCGCGAATGTTGCTGGGTGCCTGAAAGACCGGGGACAATTCCGCTAAAACTTTTTCGGCAGCAGGTGGCAAGGCACCTTTCTTGGCCACCTTGATTTGGCGAATGAAGCCGGCGTAATCAGGCGCCTTGTCGGCCACGGCATCAAGCACGGTTTCGGACAACTGGGTGAGTTCGGCTTGGAAGAAACTCAATTGACCGCCGATTTCGCCGCCCAATGCGGTGACCTGTGCCTGGCGTTCCCGCAATTTAGGGTCGGTGGTATCGGTTGAATACGGCATAAATCCCCAGTGGGCAATTTTGCTATCAAGGGTCACAATCGTGCCGTAGTCGGCCAATGCATCGACAATCACGGCCGGTTCGGTCAATTTTCCCTGATACATGCGGACAAAATCCTTGGTCAAGGCGCGGACCTGTTTGACCGCTTCACCGTAAGCAAAGTCGTCATGAAAAATCGGGGTTAGATCCCAAGTCAGCTTCGGATCAACCGCCTGGCGTTTAGGTAACTCAGTTTCGCTCATATAAAAAGCCTCCTTCACATGGTGGCTAAAGTATAGCATTGATCGCGCTTAAGGTGCGTGCCGGCCTCCTGCTGAACCGATTATTTCTTTCGGCTAACTGCTCATGGTAGAATTATATAAAAAGGATGTGTTATGAATGGGTATCGACAACAATCAGCTAGTGGCGCGCTACTTTGATCGAAAAGCCGACCATGCGGAGTTTTTCAAAGCTTTAGAGACCTATCTTGACGATAAACTGGGACAATTGTATGCGACTTTGGAAACGACCTTTGCCGACACAGTGGTATTGTCCGTTGACGACGCTATTGCCCAAGCCCATCAGGCCGGGGCAACGATTGATGATCCGGCTGCTGAAGAAATTGCTGCCGCGAATTACTTGTTTAAGGAGTTGGCTTCGCGCGGCCTGTGGATCCAGTCGCCGGATCAGACGGAGCCGAATACAATTATTGCCAAGCTGAATTTTGGTAATCGGCGTACGTATTATTAAGCTTGCCTGTCGTCAACGTGTTGGCATAAAAAAACCGCGGTGCGATTGTTACAAAGATCGTACTGCGGCTTTTTTCGGTTATTAGTATGTACCCGCATGGTGGCTATGGCTTAGGTGCGTATTGCTTATCCGCAAACCAAATCGGGATCTCCCGCCGTGCACTTTCTTCACTATCGGAGCTGTGGATGACGTTGCGGATTGCCTGGTCGGCCCATTCCCGGCCGAAATCGCCGCGAATGGTACCGGGTGCAGCTTCTCCCGGGTTGGTGGCGCCGGTCATTTTGCGAATGGCCTCAATAACGTTAAAGCCGCTGACAATCATGGCCACAAGCGGGCCGCTGGTCATAAAACGTTCGACCTTTGGAAAGAAAGGTTTGCCGACAAGTGCGGCGTAATGCTGGTGCAGTTGAGCAGTTGTTGCCTGAGTGACTTTTAAGGCTTCAATGGTGAAGCCACGCCGCTCAATACGGGTAATGACCTCACCAATGTGCCCGTTCGCGACGCCATCGGGTTTGACCAAAACTAAAGTTTGTTCCTCTGCCATGCGTGTGCCTCGATTCCTAAATATTTTCAGAAAATTCATCCAAATTCAGTATACACGAGTCAAACCAAATGGCGGATGGAATTTTTGTCTAGCGCCAATTGATTTTTGATAACACTCGCCGACCAAGGAATTCCTGGATGAGCAGATAAAACGGTACAGTCGAGACCATGAGGGGTACATAAATCAATGCGAGTTGCCACTGCCACAAGCTGGCGAGCGAAAAGACATGGTTGAAAATAAAGAATACCAGGAATAACGCTGCGCTTAGACCAGCCAGCAAGCCGACCTTGAGCCGATTGAAAGGACGGGCGACGACCAGCAACACATTAAGGGAAATCGTGCCAATCAGCATAGCGACCATTGTTGAAGTGGTGTCGAAGCTGAGGTTCAGGAAAGATTCCATCCAGGTTAGCAACAGAGTATAGATAACCACGCTGATGGCGGCTGGCGCGGCAACGGTCATGACTTTTTGCATGAATTGTCCGGTGACGCGTTCAAAGTTAGGCTCTAGCGTCAGGAAGAAGGAAGGAATGGCAACACCGATGGCCGAAACTGGGGTGAGGTTAATCGGTACAATGGGGTAGTCGAGTGGCAAAAAGACGAAAATGGTGGCCAAGATGACGGAGTACATGGTTTTGACAAGATACATCGATGCCACGCGTTCGATGTTGTTGATGACGCGGCGACCTTCGTTGAGCACACCGGTCATGGCATCGAAGTTAGAATCCAGTAAAACGAAATCCGCAATCGAGCTGGCGGCATCGGCACCGGAAGCCATGGCAATGCTGCAGTCACTTTGACGCAAGGCCAAGACGTCATTGACCCCATCACCGGTCATCGCAACGGTATGACCTAATGCTTGATAAGCCATGATGAGCTGTTTCTTTTGATCCGGAGTGACGCGGCCAAAAACGTTGTATTGCTTGACTAATGCCTGAAAATCGGTTTCAGTGGCATCCGCAGCAATTGTGCTCATGTCGACACTGCGATCGGCGCCTTCAAGGTGTGCCTGTTTGGCAATATTGGCAACTGTGATCGGGTCATCACCGGAGATCACTTTTAATGCCACGCCTTGACTCTTGAAGAAATCAAAGGTGTTAATGGCAGTCGGGCGTAATTCGTCGGTGATCAAAATGAGCCCGAGCAACTCTGGGTTCACCAGCGGCTGAGCAAGTGTTTTGACGGTCCCCACCGCCAGAACACGGTAGCCGTTTGCAGCGGCTTGTTTGATTTGGGTCGCAATGTCCGCAGGCAGTTGTTCACCAAAAGTAAACTGCGGGGCACCCATAAACAAGGCACGTCCGTCAACCACGGCACCGGACCATTTGCGCGCAGATGAAAACGGCATGGTTTGCGTGACCTGCTGGTTGGCGTCAGCGTCGATTGCGGCTTTGATGGCTAAGGCGGTTTCGTTATCATCATTGAGGGCATACACGATGGCTGCCGCAGCACTAGTGACATCTTCGGCGTTGTGGCCAGTTGCCGGCAATGTGTTGGCAACTTTAAGTTTTCCGCTGGTAATGGTGCCGGTTTTATCCAGGCAAATCGTATCGACACGCGCCAAGGCTTCGATGGCAGGCAAGGCTCGAACCAACACGCGTTTGACGGCCATGTTGCGGGCAGAAACAGCTAACGCCACATTGGTCAGCAACACCAAACCTTCCGGAATCATCCCGATCATGGCCGCACTGGTGGTTAAAATAGCCCGATTATAATTGCCGCGGCGAATCATGGAAACGGAAAAAAGAATGATACCAATCGGGATGAGCACGTAGGTTAAAACCCGAATGATGCGATTGATTGTTGCCAGTAATTGACTTTGACTGGCTTTTTCGGCTTTGGCTTCCAAGGAAAGTTTAGCGGCAAAGGTATCTTTGCCGACAGCGGTCACTTGCATGGTAGCTTGGCCGGAAACCACAAAGGCACCGGAAAGCAACGGATCGCCCACTTTTTTGGTGATCGGCCGCGACTCACCAGTCAGCGGGCTTTCATCGCTTTCAAGCCCGTTGGTGGCAACAACGGTACCGTCAACCGGAATTTGATCGCCGCGTTTGAGAAGCACCATATCATCCATGACCAGTTGCTCGAGATCGATTTTTTGGCGCTGGCCGTCACGAATGACGGTGGCATGAGCAGCGGCGAGGATGGACATTTTATCGATCTGCCGCTTTGCTTGAATTTCCTGAATGGTACCAATGGCAGTGTTGATGATGGCCACGCCAAGGAATAACAGGTTTTTGTAGCTGCCGGTGGTGATGATGAGCGCGCCCAGAACAACATTGACCAAATTAAATAAAGTAAACGTGTTGACTTGGATAATCTGGCTAATGGAACGGGTCAGCGGCTTAAGCGGAAGGTTGTGTTGACCGCTCTCAAACCGCTGCTGAACCTGTTGTGCCGATAAACCCTGATCAGGTGAAATGTTTTGCGCTGCCATCGCATGCCCTCCAGTTCTTTTTATTTATTTTACCAATCTATGCAACGAGATGCCGAATATCAAACTTGTTTTTACGAATCTTTGAAGTTATACCGGTTGCCGGCTATTGTCTGGTGCCATGGCAACCGTCATAATAAAGGCTAAATGACAGGAAAGAAGCGATTGCATGGTAAAACTAAATCCGAACGGAACCCGCTTTGTAACGTTGCCAAACGGTTATCATCTATGGACCCAGACGCAAGGCCAAGGCCAGATTCGCCTGATGACTTTGCACGGCGGACCCGGCGGCACCAACGAAGTGTTTGAAAGCTTTGCGCAAGAACTGGCGCCGTATGGTGTCCGCGTCACCCGTTACGACCAATTGGGTTCATTCTTTTCCGATCAACCCGACTTTTCGGATCCGGCCAATCAAAAACGATTCCTCAACATCGATTATTACGTCGATGAGGTGGAAAATGTCCGGCAGCAGCTGGGGATTGATCACTTTTACCTGCTTGGACAGTCTTGGGGCGGGGTATTGGCTATCGAGTACGCGTTGAAATATGGCGAACACCTTAAGGGGCTGATTCTAAGCTCGATGATTGATAATCTGGATGAATACCTAGTCAATATCAACAAGATTCGCGAAAAGATGTTTTCGCCTGAAGACGTTGCGTATATGCAGCAAGTCGAAGCCCGCCATGCGTTTGACGATGCCAAATACCAGGCGTTGGTGAACGAATTAGGCGAGCATTATCTGCACCACGCAGCCGATCCCCAGTCACGCCACTTAATTTCAACATTGGCAACGCCGGTCTATCACTATTTTCAAGGTGACAACGAATTTGTGATGGTCGGTGCGCTTAAAAATTGGGATCGCCGGGCCGATATTCACCGAATCACGGTGCCGACTTATTTGACATTTGGCGGGCATGAAACCATGCCATTGACCGCAGCGGAACGGATGGCCCAAACGATCCCACATGCCACGTTGCATGTTACCCCAAACGCCGGGCACGGGCAGATGTTGGACAATCCGACCGATTATTTCAGCCATTTAGGCCAGTGGCTCACGCAAACCGACGCAAAAGCACCTTTAAGTGACAATTAACGTTATAATAAAAGTGGTAATTTAAAGTTGCTTAGGTAATGGAGGTGCTTTCATGGCAAGCATTGATGAATTAAAAGATGATCTATTTGAACCGGTTCATGCGTTTGATAAGGCGATTGAGGAACAACCGGAACTGATGATCCCGATGGCCGTCGTGCATTTGATTCCAATTGCGTTGGCATTAGGCGGCGGCATCATGATCATTCGCGGTCACCAGAAGCTGCGCATCGAAAAAGAGCGAACCAAACAGTTGAGTCTTAAGTTACAAATGCACAAGCATCATCATGGTCGCCACAACTGGCGGTTGGCGCCAGAACATCGCGGCGCCCATGACGTCTTTGCACCGGAGTATGAAGAGGTGCCTTTGAACAAGAAGCATCATATGCATCACCGACATTAAGGTTGTTAGCATCGAAAATGACCCTCGCAGTTTATTTTGCGGGGGCGTTTTTGTCACTAAATTTGAGCAAGGGCCTTAACTTTTGACGGGCAGATTGAAACTTGCGGTCAGATGCGGGAAAATAAAGCAATACAATTATTTTTTGGAGATGAAGCTGATGTCAACCATTTTCATGCGCGCGGCGACGACCAACGATATTCCTGATATGATGCGGGTGATTGCGTCTGCTCGCAAGTTTCTAGGCGATCAGGGCATTCCTCAATGGCAAGGCACTTATCCGGATCAGGCAGCCATTGAGCAGGACGTTGCCACCGGGATCGGCCGGGTGCTTGTGGTTGACGGCAGGGTGGCCGGACTGGCGGCGCTGGTTGTGGGTCCGGACCCGCACTATCTCCGGATCGATGGGGAAGGCTGGCTGGCCGATGTGCCGTACCTGGCCGTCCATCGGTTTGCGCTTGATGGCAGCATTCGCGGCAAACAACTGAGTCGGGTTTTCTTCAGCAACATCATGAGTGAAGCCTATCGCCGCGGTTTTACCGACTTACGGGTCGATACGCACGCACAAAACGTGATTATGCAACATGCGATTACCGGGATGGGCTTTGATTTTCGCGGGATTGTGTACATGGATGAGCCGGTGCCGGAACGGAATGCTTACGAGGTGCGACTGACAACGGGTTGACGATTTTCAAAATGGAGGAGAAATATGCAGGATATTGGCAACTTAGCACTCATCTTGGTAACAACATTGATACTGGCGCATATCAGTCGCTTGCTGAAAATGCCCGCCGTGATCGGTGAGTTGTTAGCGGGAATTTTAATTGGACCGGCATTATTGGGTTGGCTAACACCTAGCCATACGGTTTCATTATTTGCCGAAATTGGCGTTATTATTTTGATGTTTTTGGCCGGGCTCGAAAGCGATTTGGATTTGCTGAAAAAATACTTCAAACCCGGCATGCTGGTGGCGGTGATCGGGGTGATCGTGCCTGTGGTCGTCGTGTTCGGCTTTGCTCACGTTTGGGGATTCAATTTGACCAGCAGCCTTTTTCTCGGCATCACTTTTGCAGCAACATCCGTCTCGATTTCCGTTGAGGTTTTAAAAGAACTGCATGCGCTGGATGGCCGCAATGGGGCGACCATCTTGGGTGCGGCGGTGGTCGACGATATTCTGACCGTTTTGATTTTGAGTTTCACGGTGGCGGTGTTAGGGGAACAAAAAACAGCCAGCGTACCGTTCTGGCTGCAAATTGTCGAACAGTTGCTGTACTTCATCGGGATTTATCTGGTGGTTCGCTGGGCGGCGCCGTACTTGATGGGGCTGGCGGAAAAACTGTTCCCGTCTTCGGCTGTTACCATTATGTCGCTGCTGATTTGCTTGGGGATGGCTTATGTGGCGGATCTTGTCGGGATGTCCGCGGTTATCGGCGCCTTTTTTGCCGGAGTCGCGGTTGGGCAGACCCATTATCGGCAGGAAGTTGACAGTAATCTGAGTGCGATCGGCTATGCGGTGTTCATTCCGGTTTTCTTTGTCAGCGTTGGCTTGAACATGCGCTTTGATACGTTTGGCCGGGATATCGGGTTTATCGCCATTTTGACCTTGTTGGCCTTGGTGACCAAGTGGGTCGGGTGCGGCCTCGGCGATCGCTTGGCTGGGGCCACTTGGTTGCAAAGTAACGTGGTCGGCGCCGGCATGGTGTCCCGCGGTGAGATGGCGTTAATTGTGGCTCAAATCGGTTTTGAGGCTAAGTTGATGGATGCCGAGTATTATTCGGCGGTTATCGTGGTCATTGTCCTCACAACGCTAATTGCGCCCGTGATTCTAAAGGATGCCCTCCATCGGGAACAGGAACTTGTATAATGTAAGTGGTAAGCTCACCAAGACATAAGCGATTATGACGGTTTGAGGCGCTTATGGGCGGTTGAAAATAAGGAGGATTTCAATGGCAACTTTATTTTTTGATTTTGATGGGACCGTGGCAGATTCGGAAGCCGGCATTGTCGCGGGATTAAAATATATGGTTCAGGATCGCGGCTTGCGGCCTTTGGATAATTCGGCGTATGTGCAATTTATTGGTCCGGCACTGGTGGATATGTTGCCGAAAGTCTGGCCGGAATTGGATGATGTCGAAGTTAAACGGGCAATTGACGCTTTCCATCATTACTACGAGGAAGAAGGACTGTATCAGGCAAAGCTCTATCCTAAGTTTCTGGATACCATGGCTAATCTGAAGCAACAAGGCGATCAGCTTTATATTGCTTCGGCAAAACCAGAGACCATGTTGCATCGTTTGGTTAAGCATTTTTCACTGGATCAATATTTTGCCGGTGCTTACGGTGCCAGCGATGATGAGCAGACGCGAGTGACAAAGACTGATGTTTTGGCTTATGCGCTGAAGGCGACCCAAACGGATCCGGCTGTCAGTGTCATGATTGGTGATCGGGCAAACGATATGACCGGCGGCTTGGATAATCATGTTCAGCTGCTGGGCGTTACCTATGGCTTTGGTTCAGCCAAGGAGTTGCAAGATGCCGGCGCCAAAGTCTTGGCCGACAAGCCGGAAGCAATTCCGGAAGGCTTGAAAAAGGTTACCAAACTTAACGCCAAATCCTGAACGTGTGGTACATCCGCAGGTAACAAAACGACGCCAGAGTTCGGTGTTCCGAACTTTGACGTCGTTTTTATATCCAGACGGTGCAGCCTACTGCTCTTTTTTGGCAGCCTGCTGCGGCTGGATGACTTTTGCGCCGATTTCATTTAAAAGTTTCACAAATTGCTTGGCTTTGCGTACGCCTAAAGCGTTCACCCATTCGTTGAAACGCTCGCTGGCTTCTTTGGTAATCGCGGCTTCTACCCGTTTGCCGAGCGGTGTCAGCTGCAGTGTATTACGCCGCCGATCAGCTTCGAACTTGGATTGCGTCACGTAATTCAAGTTGCGCAACACGCGTATTTGCCGCGCAACAGCCGGCTTGGTTACGCCGCGTTTGGCAACAATGGCAGTCAAGCTGATGGTGGGATCATTGGCAATGTCGGACAAAATCCGATATTGCTCGAAACTCAAATGGTATTGGGCCATGGGTTCCGAGATTAGTTCGTTGATATTTTTGAATGTTGAAAAATAAGCATCCACATATGCCTCTAGTAAGGGTTTATCAGTCATTTTTCTTCCTCCAGACATTATCTTAACAAAACACAGGCTACATGTAACTTGAAATTCTGAAAAGTTGCGGTACACTTTTTTAGTTATGTAAAGGACTTGAACTACTTATGGAGGTTGTAGAACGTGCGAAAACATAAAAAAGCGTGGTTGATCGGGCTACTATCAGTTGTTGGGGTTATTGTGGTGGGCTTGATCGGTGCCAGTCTTTATTTTTACCAATATGCCTTCGTGCCCTCAAAGAAGTCTTTTTTGAGTGGCAAAGAGAGTCGCATCATTACGGACGGGAAGGCGTGGCTTAAATCCGTACATAAAGAAACCTGGACACAGCAGGCGGTGGGCGACAAGCTTAAGCTGGTGGCGGATTATGTTCCGGCGGCTAAACCAACGACCAAAACCGTTGTGGTGGCGCATGGCTATATGACGAACAAAGAATATATGGCGCCGCAAATCAAGATGTTTCATGATGCCGGCTTCAATGTTCTGGCTCCTGATGATCGTGGCCAAGGCCAATCGGAAGGCAATTATATCGGTTATGGGTGGCCAGACCGGCTAGATTATCTGAAATGGATTAATCAAATCATCAAAAAACAAGGCAAACAGAGTCAAATTGCCTTGTATGGTGTCTCGATGGGCGGCGCAACGGTGATGTATATCAGCGGCGAGAAACTGCCGTCGCAAGTCAAGAGCATTGTCGAAGATTGCGGCTACACCAGCATTATTGACGAACTTGCTTATCAAGCCAAGTCGATGTTCAATTTGCCAAAATGGCCGTTGGTGCCGGCAGTGGCACTGACCGCAACGCTTAAAGCCGGTTACAACGTTTTTGATGCCAGTGCGATCACGGCTTTGCACAAGAATACACGGCCGATTCTTTTTATCCACGGAGCCAAAGACACATTTGTCCCGACTAAAATGGTTTACCAGAATTATCGCGCAGCCACCAAGGCGAAAAAAGCGCTCTGGGTGGTTAAGGGTGCTGCTCATGCGCGGAGTTTTCCGGATCATCCCCAGGTTTACGCCAAACGCGTAGTCGGCTGGTTTAACGCCAACTGGTGAGTGTGCGTTTAATGCTGCGCTTCATTGGCAGCAACACGGGTCAGGATCGTGTAAATCTTTTGCGCATCGCTTGGTGTGCCGCGAAGTTCGTAGTCGGCTAAAAACGGGGCGTCGAATTCTTTAGCGTAGCGTTTGGCGGTGAGGCAGTATTGTTCATTAAAATTCCGATTGCCCGAACCGATGATGCCTAAGCAATACTCGGCATTTTCGCCTTCAGCAAGGTAATCGCCCATCGCATTGGTCATCAGTTCCTTGACACCATTGTCGATACCGTTGCCGCCGTCAAGATACGTGGGCACCATGACAAAAAAAGGCTTGGTTTCTCCATCACTCTGGGTGGCTTCAGAAATTTCTTTCAGCTGAATCGGTGGATTGTCGGGATTCTGCTGGTGCTGGGCTTCGGCATAGTCAGCCAAGCGGTGAGCAAAAGCGCGCGTGTTGCCGGAGATTGAAATAAATAAAACGCGAATAGGTTCAGTCATGATGATTGCCTCTTTCGTTTAAAAGTAAAATTGCTGGTTAGTGGCCATAATAATGCCGGAAAAAGGAGTCGTGGTGTCGTCGAAAACGCCGCGACTCCTTTTGGGTGAGCGTGACCTGGCGCGCTTATACGTAGACCCCTGCGCCGGCGAACGCGTTATGGGAACAAATTAAAACTCCTGATAAACAGCCGGATCCTGATCCCTTAAGCGGCCATCAGGCTTACTTAACTGATCAATGGCTGTCATTTCTTCCTTCGTCAGGCTAAAATCAAAAATATCAAGATTCGTGCGTTGCCGGGAAAGATGCGCCGATTTTGGAATTGGCAAGACACGGTGTTGGAGATCCCAGCGCAGGATAACCTGCCCGACATTTTTACCATGTTCCGCAGCAATTTGCTTGATGACAGGTTCTTTTAAAACGGCACCGCGACCTAAGGGACTCCAGGCAACTGTTTGAATGTTATGGGCGTCATCATACTCACGTTGGGTTTGCTGGTTAAAGTAAGGATGTAGCTCCACTTGATTAACCGCTGGCGTGACGCCGGTTTCTTTAATCAGTCGATCAATGTGCTCCGGCAAGAAGTTGGAAACACCGATTGAGCGAATTAAGCCGAACCGTTGGGCTTGAATCAGTGCCTGCCAGGCTTCAACGTAGAGCCCTTCTTTTGGATTAGGCCAATGGATCAAATAAAGGTCGTAATAATCCAGACCAGCGCGGTATAGACTTTCTTCGATGGTGTCAATGGCTTCTTGATAACGGTGATGACGGCCGGGTAACTTAGATGCAACGATCAATTGGCTGCGGGGAATGCCGCTTTGGCGAACCGCTTCGCCCACAGCACCTTCGTTTTCATAATTAAACGCTGCATCGAGCAGGCGATACCCTAAGTTAAGGGCACCGACCATGGCTCTGACGCCGTTCGTGCCATTTAATTTATATGTCCCAAACCCGACTGCCGGCAAGACGTTGCCGTCGTTTAACGTATAGTGCATGCAAACAACCTCCTTGTGAAATACGAAATCGCTGGTGGTTTATCGTGCAATAACAGGTGATGTCGTTGCCGCTTCATTTAGTGTAGTCCAAATGTCAGGATGCGTACAAGTCACGATGGTGCATCGTGTATAATGAATGCCATATAAGGAAGCAGGTGGTCAAAACGAGAACACAACAATGGCGAGCCATTTCCCGAAGTTGGTTTGCATTTTTCACCATGATTTTCTGGGTGCTTCTTTTTGTTGAAGCCTTTAGCACGGGAATGATGCTGACGGTTGGGACACCGGCACGTACTGAACATGTGATTGTTAAAAGTAAAGGGTTGGTGCAGATGACCCAATCCCTAAATAAAGAATTAATCGACACGGCGAACAAGAACGGCGCCACTTTGAATCCGCAGTCGACGTTGGTGACCATTGATGACACGCAACGATTGGCTTCAAAAATGGTGACTGCCAGTGCGGACAATCAAATGCGTGTGTCACTGGATACGATTAAAGAGAGCATAGCAAGTCGCCTGCAGAAAGCCGCTGCCGATCAAGGGCAAAATTTTGATCAAAAGAAAGTGCTGACGAGCCTTACAGCCTTCCTTGATCGCGAAATCAATCAGCTCGTGATGTCCGAAGGCTGGGGACGGGCTTATCCGTTACTGGTGCTCATGACCCAAACCGCGGTCATTGTGGCGGCGATCCTGATGGTGATCGTTTTATTGATTATGCTAAAAACTGCCCACTCTTGGCGCCGATTTTTGGCAGTCACGGGTCGCTCCACTTACATCATGGGCTATATGGGCGGCTTTATGGCAGTTTTAACAACCGCTAGCCCGTTCTTAGGTGCCATTAGTGCCCGAATGCCGGTCAATGCTGAACTGGCGCGCGATTTGCTTCTTGCGTATTCACCGTTGTGGCAGCGCGTGGCCGGTTGGACCATTGTCATTGGATTGGTGATCGCGGCGCTGAGTCATTTCCTGCCGCGGCCGGCCGTTGATGAAAGTGAGTCGGTGAATGCGGCATGACGGGTTTATTGAATCGCATTAACGCGTTCGCCAGCCCAGAAACCGGGCTGGCTCACGCTCACTAGAAAGGGAGGTTTCATGAAACGAGATAAGTGGCTTTGGTTGGCGTTATTGGTTGTGGTGCTTGTTGTCGGTGCCGGGTGGTATTGGTATAACAACCAGCCTGATACGCCGCCAACTAAAGAAGAAACCACGATTGGACGCACGGCGACACTTTATTTGCATGGCTATTCTGGCGGTGCCGGGTCGACGAATACGTTGATTCGCCGGGCTGAGGGGACCGGTGCGACCAAAGTGCTGACGGCAACGGTTGCTAAAAACGGCAAAGTTCACTGGACCGGTGATCCACATCGTGTCAGCAAGCCCATTGTTCAGGTGATCTTTCAAGACAACAAGAATCCTGACGTCGTGAAACTGGCTGATTGGTTGACAACGATTAATCGGCAGCTTTACCAGCGCTATGGTGTGCGCAATGTTAACTTTGTGGCGCATTCAATGGGCAACATGGCGGTGATGTTTTACGCGGTTCGCAATCAGGATCAAGGGAAGTTGCCAAAAATGAAGCACTATGTTGCCATTGCCGGGCATTTTGACGGCATTATTGGCATGGGTGATCAACCTCACCAGATTAAGTTGGCGGCAAACGGTTACCCGTCACCCATGGACGAGAACTACGGCGAATTGGCACGTTTACGGGATCATTTTCCTAAGGGCGTTAAGGTATTGAATATTTATGGTGATCTACACGATGGCAGCGATTCTGATGGTCGCGTAGCCAATAACTCTTCGCGATCCTTGCGTTATCTTGTCAGCACACGAGCAGCCACTTATCAGGAAAAGGAATACTTTGGCCGTGATGCCCAGCACAGTGCATTACATGAGAATCCGCAAGTAGCCAAAGCCGTCGATTCGTTCATCTGGTAAACTTGCGACTAGTCACGGTCATAAGGCGCAATGACGACTTTACCACCCAGGAAACTTGCCATATACACGTCTTCTGGTTTATAGCCTTGTTCGGCAAGGCGGGCTTTGAGCCAGTCCTCATCGTGGTCAATCGCATCGAGTGCTGCCGGATCAATCTGGCCGTCTAAAATAAGCGGATACTTGATGGTCTCATCGCCTTTGAAAATAACATTCAACTGTCCGTTCTGTTCAAGATAGGCTTGGCGAACGTCGCGCAGATCTTTCACACCAGCGGTACGTAAGCGATAGGCGAGGTCGTTAGCTGATAAACCAACCTGCGTGGCGGTTTCGACGCGAATGTTCCCGTGTGAGACCACTAATAGCGGCTCGCCATCGATAGCCCGCTTGAGCCAGCGATTATGATTTGTCAGGTATTTCGAGCTGAAGACGATGAGCGTCCAGATCAGTAAGACGTTGACAAATTGCAAAATGCTGACATCGGTATTATAAATGACACCCCCGATAATGCCGCCGAGGACATAGTTTTGCATCTGGTCAACAATTGTGGCCGGGGCTAGATTGCCTTTACCGGTGAGCTTAATCTGGACAACAAACACGATAAAGCCTAAGAGCAGTTTCATTGCGGTCACAAAATATAAATCCTGAAAAAGTGCCATGTGTGCCTCCTACTTGGTGACAAATTGAACTTGCGGGACAATTAAAGTCGTCTTGGTGAGTTGGTAACTATTGTTATCGGCGTTGATCGTGACGGTGTACATTCTTTTCGTGGACTTGCCAATCGTTACCAGCATTCCCGTGTGAACCGTGCTACTGTTGGCATATAGTTGATTGACGGGCACTTGCTTCTGCTTGGCAACGCTGCGCAATAAAGTCGCGACTGCCTGTGAATCAGCAGTGGCGGTACGACTTGCCTGAAGATCGCGAATCTGAATGCCGATGGTCAACAACTCGATGAGAGCCACCAGGATTAGAAGGTCACGATATTTGTTGCTGCGCTTGTGACGGAGAAAATAAACCAGGTAGGCAATGATCGCCACAGCTCCGATGATGATGATGCTGTAACGCAAGGTGTTTTGCCAATTGTCTTGATGAGTCAGCGCTGAATACGCAAAAAAAGTCGTTCCCATGAGACGCCTCCAAAAATAATAATCTGGTCAAATCATAACAGAATGATAACCTGTTTGAAGTTATTCTTGACACGAAACATGACGGTGTTATGATAATCGCAACTCAAAACAGACAACATTGCTTTGCGGAGAAGAGTATCTGAAGCGCGGATCCCAAGCGAGCCTGGACAGTGGAAGCAGGTGATCGGTTAATCGGAGAAGATGAGCTCCAAATAGCTTTTCAGTGGTTCACGCCATTGAAACGGGTGCATCCGTTACCATGCCAGGTATCGAATTTGGTACTGGTGAGGTGTTGGCACTATGCCGACACGAATAAGGGTGGTAACGCGCGTCAGGCGCCCCTTGATCTTTAAAGATCAAGGGGCGCCTTTTTTTATGAGCTTGAACTGGCGCGGTTAGAAGTCGGAGTGTAAGTGGCCTCAGGCGTGATGGCCCGGGCTTAGGCCATTGTGCCTGAGGTCCTTACACGCAGACTTCTGCGCCAGAGAACGCGTTATCGCGATTGCCGCCTCTTTCGTTGCCGCGTGGTCAATGTTGTTTGAGGATCGTCATTTTCATAAAACGGGAGGAATTCTCATGACAGAAGAAGTTAAAATCAAAGCACCCTTTCGCGCCGATTTAGTTGGCAGTTTGTTACGTCCGGAAAGATTGAAAGTGGCGCATCAGCAACTGGACATCGGCGAGATTCAACAGGATCAGGAGCTGGCGATTCAGCACGAAGCAATTGATCACATTGTGAAAAAGCAGCTCGAATTAGGCTTCAATGCGGTCACGGATGGGGAATTTTCCCGCCGTTACTGGCATCTGGATTTCTTCTGGGGCTTAAATGGCTATGAAAAAGATGACTCCTGGAAATATGAGCATGATTTTAAAGGCGGCATTAATGCGGCGGCAAACGTTCATTTAGCGGGAAAAGTCAGCTTTAATCCGCAACATCCGTTCTTTGCGGCATTTGAGTATCTTAAAAGTATCGTGCCGGACGGGGTACTTCCTAAGCAGACGATTCCCAGTCCAGCCTTGCTGTTTCGGGATCATCGCAGTGATAACTGGCCGAAGTACTATGACACCTTTGACGACTATTTAGCCGATATTGTCCAGGCTTATGTCGATACGATCCAGCACTTTTATGATTTAGGCGATCGGTACCTTCAAATCGATGACACGAACTGGGCATATTTGATTCAGAACTTGAAGGACACCGAAAACGATCCGAAGAAACATGAACATTTTGTGGCATTAGCTAAGCTGGCCCACCGCGTGATTAAAGCAGTTTTGGTGAAATTGCCGGAAGATTTGACGGTTACCTCACATATCTGTCGCGGCAATTTCCAGTCGACGTTTTTGTTCTCCGGCGGCTATCAATATGTGGCTGATGATATTGGGGACTTGCCATACGACGGCTTGTTTCTTGAATATGACAGTCAACGGGCCGGGTCGTTTGAACCGTTGCCGCAACTTTGGAACGGGGATCCCAACAAACGAATTGTATTAGGTTTGATCACCTCGAAGTTTCCGGAATTAGAAGATGAAGAAGCGGTGATCGAACGCATCAACGCCGCAACTGCTTACGTGCCGTTAGACAATCTGGCTTTGTCCACTCAATGCGGCTTTGCGTCGACCGAAGAAGGCAATAAGCTGACAGAAGACGATCAATGGGCCAAGTTGGCGTTGGTTCAACGCATTGCCCATCGTGTTTGGGCCGATGCCTAACTTGCCAGCCGCTTTGATGATGAAAGTCGAATCGTGACCGAATTTTTTACGCACCTCCGGCTATTGTGTTATATGATGAATATGTAAACGATTGAGAAGGAGATCTTTGAGTTATGGCAAAAGTCGAAAGCTTCACATTGGATCACACGGCAGTCAAGGCACCTTACGTACGTTTGATTACGACTGAAAAAGGTACCAAAGGCGATGAAATTTCGAATTATGATCTGCGGTTAGTTCAACCCAACACCGCAGCCATCGACACAGCTGGTTTGCACACGATCGAGCACTTGTTAGCGTCATTGTTGCGCGACCGGATGGACGGCGTCATTGATTGTTCACCATTTGGCTGCCGGACCGGGTTCCATCTGATTACATGGGGCACGCACAGCACCACCGAAGTAGCCAAGGCTCTCAAGTCCAGTTTGGAAGCAATTGCCAATGATATTACCTGGGATGATGTACCGGGCGTTGATATCAAGAGTTGTGGCAACTACAAAGATCACAGTCTATTTTCTGCAAAGGAATGGGCAAAGCTGATTCTGAGCCGCGGCATTTCCGACGACCCATATGTGCGTCAGGTTGTCTGAGTTTGTCAAAATGATCAACGAATGATTGCGCGTCCGTGTGCGCAAAAAAGGCGCTGTCCAAGTTTGTGAAGCGAACTTGGCAGCGCCATTTTTATGGTAACTAGTTTAACTGAATAAATCGATCAACCAGCGACCGCCATATAGCAGGCTCATGCTATAGGCGAAAATCGTAATGGGTTTGCCTAGTACGATAATCCAGAAGAATTTAGTGAAGGTCATTTTTGTGAGCCCGGCCAGCAGACACAAAACATCATCAGGTGCGACCGGTAACACAATTGCCAGCGTAAATAATCGGTCGAAACGCGTTTGATTTTTTGTATACCCAATGTATTTGTCGTAAGTTTTTTCGGAAATCAAATAAGTCAGCAGCGGTTTGCCGAAACGTTGGGCCAGGAAAAAGTTGATAAAAGAGCCAATCGCAATGCCGACGTAATTGTAAAGAAAGCCAAACCACGGGCCAAAAAGAATGACGCCGGCAGCTGTGCTGACACCTCCGGGAATGATCGGAATGACGACTTGAATAATCTGGATGATCACAAAAAACAAAATTCCGGTTAGGCCGAGTTGCGCAATATAGTTTTGTAAGACCTTAACATCGGAAAGAATGCCAAGATCGTACCAATAGATGGTCACGGCAATTAAAGCGATGACAACCATGACAGTTGCCAAGTTAATCAAATGGCGAATATTTTTGGGAGTCATATCCTAAACCTCAAAACGATTTATCATCACGAAAACATCTATGCTACAATGAGTCAAGCGTACCAAACGTATGTACTGAATGGAGAGCTATATGTACGAATATTTTGAAGGCACGATTCAAGCAATTACCCCGGCCTACATTGTCATTGATGTCAATGGGATCGGGTTTCGTCTGCTGGTTGCCAACCCATATGACTTTGAAGCCGGTAAGCAGATGCGAATTTATGTGCAACTAATTATCCGCGACAATGATCAAGCCTTGTATGGTTTCGAATCTGCTGCGGATAAGCGCACGTTTAACCAGTTGCTGACCGTCACCGGGATTGGCCCGAAAAGTGCGCTGGCTATTTTGGCGAATGTCTCCAGCGGCGGCCTGGCAACCGCTATCGCTCAGGACGACGTTAAGTTCCTGACCAAGTTTCCGGGTATCGGCAAGAAAACTGCCGCTCAGATCATTCTCGATCTAAAAGGAAAAATTTCAGCGGATGCCGAGCCGTCGCCAGCCGCCATCACGCCGACAGCTAGTGACGTGGCACCGGCGTTGGCCGATGCATTGGCGGCCTTGGTTGCCTTAGGATACACCCAACGGGCAGTCGACGGTATCACAGATGCTTTGAAGGCATTTGATGCCACAACGACTGATGCCTATTTGCGCGAAGGCTTGCGATTATTAAGCGGACGTGCGTAGCATTGATTATACTGGAGCCATTCTCGGCCGACAACATGAAGGAACTTATGAATAGGTTAAGAATAGGGGGTGAACCTTTTTGGCAGACGAAAACAAGGATCGGCTAGTTTCAGGCGACATTGATGACCTGAACGAAGCGCAAATTGAAAAGAGCTTACGTCCGCGGATGCTGGCGCAATACATTGGCCAGGATCGGGTTAAACATCAGCTGCAGGTCTATATCACCGCGGCCAAACAACGCGAAGAGTCCTTGGATCACGTGTTGCTTTACGGGCCGCCTGGACTAGGGAAAACAACATTGGCATTAGTTATTGCCAATGAGCTAGGCGTCAACATTCGCACGACTTCCGGACCGGCCATCGAAAAGCCGGGCGACTTAGTGGCATTGTTGAATGAACTGCGCCCTGGCGATGTGCTGTTTGTCGATGAAATTCACCGCTTACCCAAAATCGTTGAAGAAATGCTTTATTCGGCGATGGAGGACTTCTATATTGATATCGTGGTGGGTCAAGGGCCAACCGCGCATCCGGTTCATTTTCCCTTGCCGCCGTTTACGCTAATCGGTGCGACGACGCGTGCGGGCATGCTGTCAGCGCCATTGCGGGATCGATTTGGCATCAGCGAACATATGGCGTATTATTCGCCTGACGACTTGAGCGAAATCGTCAAGCGGTCGGCAACGGTTTTTAACATGGCGATTGATGCTGAAGGTGCTCATGAAATTGCGCGGCGGTCGCGGGGCACACCGCGCGTTGCCAATCGTCTCCTGAAACGGGTGCGCGATTTTGCGGAAGTTGCCGGTAAAAGTCCGGTTGATTTGCAAATGGTCGATCATGCCTTGGATCAATTACAGGTTGATGCGCAAGGACTCGATCAAATTGATCGAAAACTATTGATGTTCATGATCCGCGACTACCAAGGCGGTCCGGTCGGCTTATCCACGATCGCCGCGAACATCGGCGAAGAAATGGCCACCATTGAAGAAATGTACGAACCTTATTTGCTGCAGATTGGCTATTTAAAACGGACACCACGCGGCCGCATGGTGACGCCGGCCGGATTTGTGCATATGGGGATGACGGCGCCGGAACCTGATAACCGGGCGCAGTAAGTCAAAACGATTAAAATGAATGGAAGCGAACAAGGTGCAAGACAAAAAACGTTATCGTCAAGTAGAAAATAAAAATTATCAACTTTCGGATTTCGATTATGATCTGCCACATGAATTAATTGCGCAGACACCGTTGAAGGAACGCGATGCCAGTCGGTTACTGGTACTGAATGCTGACACCGGTGCCATGCAGGATCGGCATTTTTATGATATTTTGGATTATTTCAAACCAGGGGACGCACTGGTCATGAATGACACTCGGGTGATGCCGGCGCGGCTTTATGGTGTTAAGCCGGAAACCGGCGCACATATGGAAGTCTTGTTACTTAACAACACGTCCGGCGATGACTGGGAAACTTTGATGAAGCCAGCGCGTAAGGCACCGGTTGGCACCGTGATTGACTTTGGTGACGGCTTGTTGAAGGCAACGGTCACCAAAGAACTGGATCATGGTCATGGTGGCCGCATGATTCATTTTGATTACGATGGCATTTTCATGGAAATTCTGGACAAGCTTGGCGAAACACCACTCCCGCCTTACATCAAAGAAAAACTTGACGATCCGGAGATGTACCAGACAGTTTATTCTAAGGAACTAGGATCCGCAGCAGCCCCAACAGCCGGGTTGCACTGGACTAAAGAGCTGCTGAAAAAAGTGCAGGATAAAGGCGTCAAATTAGTTTATCTGACCTTGCATGTCGGCCTCGGCACGTTCCGGCCAGTAGTTGAAGAAAATATTGAAGCCCACAAAATGCACAGCGAATTTTACCGCTTAACCCCGGAAGCCGCGGCAACGTTAAATGAGGTTCGCGACAATGGCGGCCGCATCATCGCAACTGGGACAACCTCGATTCGGACTCTCGAAGCTATCGGCACCAAGTTCGACGGTGAAATCAAACCGGACTCTGGCTGGACCGACATCTTCATCAAGCCAGGCTACCAGTGGAAAGTCGTCGACGCCTTCATCACCAACTTCCATCTCCCAAAATCAACCCTAGTTATGCTAGTTGCTGCCTTCACCGGTCGCGACACCATCTTGAATGCCTATAAGCATGCGATTGAAGAAAAATATCGGTTCTTTAGTTTTGGGGATGCCATGTTCATCTATTGATGAGCGTGAGCCGGCGCTTTTAGAAGCCGGCGAACGCGTTACGGAAAGCATCAGAGAACATTTTTTCAACAAACACCACACCACGCAAAAAGCCGGCTTGCCCAACGCAAGCCGGCTTTATAACGGACGGGATCACATCAACACACACCTACAGACATGTCTCGATTTTTCTTTTAACGCATCGCTGCGTGGAACAACGTATTCATAGACGATCACAATGGCCGGGTCAAAACCCGGGAAGTGCGAAAACTACGGTAACGGTGATCCCGTCCTTAGGTTTATTTTAACAGGAATCGCGATCCGAAAAAAGCAAACGGGCCTAAATCTGCCAAACTTTGAGCGCATTTCGTTTTGCGATTTAAAACAAGTCCCTTACTTTTAAATCACAAGTAACTCTGTTAAACTGGCATAACGAGAAAATGGAACAGCAATGCTGCGAAGGCACTGCGATGAATAAGGAGTTTGTTCATGGAACCAGCTGTTAAATATCGTCTCATCCATCAAGATAAGCATAGCGGTGCCCGTTTAGGTGAATTAATCACGCCACACGGGACTTTTCCGACGCCTATGTTTATGCCAGTGGGGACGCAGGCAAGCGTTAAAACGATGGCGCCGGAGGAACTAGATACGATGGGTGCCACCGTTATTTTAGCTAACACGTACCATCTGTGGTTGCGCCCGGGACCAGAGCTAATTGAAGAAGCCGGTGGGTTGCACAAATTTATGAACTGGCATAAAGGCATTTTGACTGACTCAGGCGGTTTTCAGGTCTTTTCGCTCGCCGATACCCGACATATCACGGAAGACGGCGTTACGTTCAAGAACCATCTTAACGGGGCGGAAATGTTTCTGTCACCAGAAAAAGCCATTGCCATTGAGAATGCGCTGGGTCCCGATATCATGATGAGTCTGGATGAGTGTCCGCCATTTTTTGAAAGTTACGATTACGTCAAAAAAAGTGTGGCGCGAACCAGTCGTTGGGCGGAGCGGGGGTTAAAAGCCCACAAGAATCCGGATTGGCAGGCGTTGTTTGGCATTGTCCAAGGAGCTGGCTTCAGGGATCTGCGTGAGCAAAGTGCCAAGGACTTGGTCAGCATGGACTTTCCAGGCTATTCGATTGGCGGGTTGTCGGTTGGTGAATCAAAGGATGAAATGAATCACGTTTTGGACTTCACAACGCCGCTGCTGCCGGAGAATAAACCGCGTTATCTGATGGGTGTGGGGTCGGCGGATGCGCTCATTGACGGGGCATTGCGCGGCATTGATATGTTTGACTGCGTTTTGCCAACGCGGATCGCCCGCAACGGCACCTGCATGACCAGTCGTGGCCGCCTTGTCATCAAAAACGCGAAGTATGCCCATGACTTTGGCCCGCTCGATCCTAATTGTGACTGTTATGCGTGCCACAATTACAGCCGCGCCTATATTCGCCATCTGATTCACGTTGGCGAAGCGTTCGGCATTCGGTTGACGACCTACCATAACCTGTATTTCCTGTTACACCTGATGCAGCAGGTTCGCGAGGCCATTGCGAATGACGACCTCTTGGCTTTCCGTGAAGACTTTTTTGAAGCTTACGGGTATAACAAGGAAAAGGCAAAGAATTTCTAGATTATTGGAGCACAACGCGAAATTCTGGTACACTATGCATTGACAAACTAAAAATAAGAGGTGCCTAATTTGGGAAATGGTAATGTTTCAATGATCGTTCTGTTAGTTGCTTTTTTTGCCTTCATGTACTTTTTCATGATTCGTCCGCAAAAAAAGCAGCAGCAGAAGCGTCAAGAAATGCTGAATCAGTTAAAAAAAGGTGATCCAATTGTGACAATTGGCGGCCTGCACGGGGTTATCGACTCCATTGACCAGCAAGCAGGAACAGTTGTCATCGATTCTGACGGGATTTATCTGACGTTCAACTTAAACGCGGTTCGTGGCGTAGCTTCTCGTCCCGCAACACCGGCGCCGGCAGCCAAGTCAGAAGAAGCTGCCAATACGGATGAACAACGAGCAGCCAAAGCAGCTGATGACACTGCATCAGAGGCTGATAGCCAAGCAGCTGCCTCAGACGATACGACTTCGGAAGCAGACAACAAACAGGATTAATCGGCAATTCATTGCTGAATCAAACAAGAGCGGGCACTTGCTGGCTCTTTTTTTGAGCAAGAACGGAAGCGCTTACATAGAGTTTTCTGTGACTACGAGCACGTAATTTCTGATCAAATTGTCAATTACTCGTAATTCCCGGCGACCAAGTTCAAAAAAATACAAAGTGAAAAGCGCTTTTAACCCTTGGTACTCCGCTAATGGCAATGAGCAAGGAAATTTTTCGTGAAAAAGTTCACCAAAGTTGTTTACAAATTCACATGAATCAGTTATGATCTTCTTGTGAAATGGTTAACAAAAATTCTGCGAAATGCTTGGAGGTAAGCTCATGCTTAAAAATACCGCGAAAACTGCTACTGAAGTTGATGTGAAGCAAATGATCGACGAACTGGTTGCCAATGCGCACTCAGCTTTGAAGATTATGAAAACCTTTGATCAAGAAAAGATCGATCACATCGTTCATCGGATGGCGATTGCCGGCTTGGATCATCATATGGAATTGGCAAAACTCGCCGTTGATGAAACCGGCCGTGGGGTTTGGGAAGATAAAGCCATCAAGAATATGTTTGCCACCGAAGAAATCTGGCATTCAATTAAGAACAATAAGACGGTTGGCGTGATCAATGAAGATAAGCAACGCGGTTTGGTATCAATTGCCGAACCGATCGGGGTCATTGCCGGGGTAACACCGGTGACCAATCCGACTTCTACCACAATCTTCAAATCCGAAATTTCAATCAAAACGCGTAATCCGATTATTTTCGCCTTCCACCCGGGTGCCCAAAAGTCTTCAGCGCGTGCGCTGGAAGTCATCCGTGAAGAAGCTGAAAAAGCCGGATTGCCAAAAGGCGCTTTACAGTATATTCCGGTACCAAGCATGGAAGCGACCAAGGCTCTGATGGATCATCCAGGCATTGCTACGATCCTGGCAACAGGTGGCCCGGGCATGGTTAAGTCCGCCTATTCTTCTGGCAAGCCTGCTTTAGGGGTTGGTGCAGGGAATGCCCCGGCATACATCGAAGCCAGTGCCAACATCAAACAGGCCGTCAATGACCTAGTACTTTCCAAGAGTTTTGACAATGGTATGATCTGTGCTTCCGAACAAGGAGCGATTGTTGATTCTAGCATTTACGATGCCGTGAAGAAAGAATTCGAAGCCCAAGGCGCTTATTTTGTCCAACCTAAGGACATGAAGAAGTTTGAAAGCACCGTGATCAATCTTGAAAAGCAAAGCGTCAATCCGCGCATTGTTGGTCAAAGTCCGAAGCAGATTGCTGAGTGGGCCGGTATTCAAATTCCGGAAGGTACCACGATTCTGATTGCTGAACTTAAAGGCGTGGGCGCGAAGTATCCACTTTCCCGCGAAAAGCTGAGTCCGGTTTTGGCCATGGTCAAAGCTGACGGACATGAAGATGCCTTCAAGAAATGCGAAACTATGCTGGACATTGGCGGGTTAGGGCACACAGCGGTTATTCATACGGCAGATGAAGACTTGGCTTTGAAGTATGCCGATGCCATGCAGGCTTGCCGGATCTTGATCAACACGCCATCTTCTGTCGGCGGGATCGGGGACCTTTATAACGAAATGATTCCTAGCCTGACGCTGGGCTGCGGCTCTTACGGCGGCAACTCGATTTCGCACAATGTGGGGACAGTTGATTTGCTGAATATCAAGACCATGGCAAAACGGCGCAACAATATGCAATGGATGAAATTGCCGCCAAAGATTTATTTTGAAAAAAACTCGGTTCGCTATCTGGAACACATGGAAGGCATTAAGCGGGCGTTCATCGTTGCCGACCGCAGCATGGAAAAGCTGGGTTTCGTGAAGATCATTGAAGATGTGCTGGCACGCCGGGAAAATCCGGTTCAGGTGCAGACCTTCGTTGATGTTGAACCTGATCCATCAACTGACACTGTCTTCAAAGGAACCGATATCATGCGATCATTTGGTCCAGACACCGTGATTGCTATCGGTGGCGGCTCGGTGATGGATGCTGCCAAGGGTATGTGTTTATTCAATGATGCCGGAGATGCCGACTTCTTCGGGGCTAAGCAAAAGTTTCTGGATATTCGTAAGCGGACTTACACCTTCCCGAAACTGAACAAGACCAAACTGGTTTGCATCCCGACGACTTCCGGTACCGGTTCTGAGGTTACCCCATTTGCGGTTATCACAGATTCGAAAGCAGGCATCAAGTATCCCTTAGCCGATTATGCGCTGACCCCGGATATCGCAATTGTGGACAGTCAATTCATTGAATCCGTACCCCCAGTGGTTGTTGCCGACTCCGGTCTCGATGTTCTCTGCCATGCAACTGAAAGCTATGTATCCACCATGGCGACCCATTACACCAAGGGTTTGAGCCTCGAAGCAATCAAGTTGGTATTTGAAAACCTCGAAAAGAGTTATCACGGCGACATCGCTGCGAAATCCAAGATGCATGATGCTTCAACGATTGCCGGGATGGCCTTTGCCAACGCACTGCTGGGAATTAACCACAGTATTGCCCACAAGTTGGGTCAGGCGTTCCATCTCCCTCATGGCCGTTGCATTGCGATCACCATGCCCCACGTGATCCGTTTCAATGCCAGTCAGCCGAAGAAGCGCGCTATCTGGGCTAAGTACAGTTACTTCCGCGCTAACGAAGATTATGCAGAAATTGCCCGTTATCTTGGCTTGCCAGGTAAAACCACCGATGAACTGGTAGAAAGCTACGTTCAGGCCTTCATCAAACTGGCACACAGCGTTGGCATCAAGTTGAGTCTGAAGGATCAAGGGGTTAAAAAAGCCGATCTGGACAAGCAGGTTGATCGACTTGCCGAACTTGCTTACGAAGACAACTGCACAGTCACCAATCCACAAGAACCATTAATCAGTGATTTGAAGCACATCATTCTCGATGAATATGAAGGCACGGAATCGACTTTCTAGGCGAGCATATGCTAATCATTTCACGATGATCGGCGAAGGTTCATCAGATTAACCTTTTGCGCCGATCTGTCAAAACACGTCATGAAATTGACGTGTTTTTTTGTGCAAGTCATGGCATAATGTAGTACAGTGACTGCAAATTAAAAGTAAGGACGTAAAATGACACCGAATAAAGAAGATTATCTTAAGTTGATTTTTGAGATCGGTGGTGACACCGAACTGGTCTCTAATAAGCAAATCGTTGCGGGGATGCATGTTTCTGCTGCCTCGGTCAGTGAGATGATCAATAAACTGGGTGAAGAAAAACTGGTCGCGCACACGCCTTACCAGGGCATCCAATTGACATCGGCAGGCCGGAAAAAAGCGGCTATTTTGGTGCGTAATCATCGTCTTTGGGAAGTGTTTTTAGTTAAGTGCCTGAAGTATTCGCCGGACGCTGTTCATCAGGAGGCGGAGAAACTCGAGCATGCGCTGACACCGGAGATGGCAAAACGGCTGTCTGCCATGTTGGGAAATCCCGAATACTGTCCGCACGGTGGCGTGATTCCGGATGCGGAAGGCCACTATATCCAGCAGAGTCGCGTCACTTTGGGTACAATGGAAGTTGGCCAACGCGGTCATATCGAGCGGGTAATCGATGAAGTCTCGTTAATTGATTACACCGTCAAAATTGATTTGCGACTTGATGATGCCTTTACAGTGACGGCTAAAACGCTGGATGCGGTGGTCATTAAATTGGATCGGACTGGAAAAGAATTGGCGGTCGATGCTGATCGCGCTGCTCATATATTTGTTGAATTGTAATCAGGTTTTGAGAAAGCAGGGTCGTATACATGCCAGAAGAATCACGCGCTGTGATCATTATTTTTGGAGGATCAGGGGATCTGGCTTCGCGTAAGCTATATCCCGCATTGTTTAATCTTTATCGCCGCGGCGTGTTGGCTGAACATTTTGCCGTGATCGGGACTGCCCGGCGACCATGGAGCGATGAACATTACCATGAGGTGGTTGAAACCGCGATTGCCGGGCTTAACCCCGAGCCGGCGCAAGCACACGCGTTTGCCCAACATTTCTTTTATCAAAGCCATGATGTCACCGATGCGGATCATTACATCACGCTAAAAAATCTGGCGGCTAAGTTGGATGATCAGTTTGCGACGGGTGGCAACCGGGTCTTTTACATGGCGATGGCACCGGACTTCTTTGAAACCATTGCCAGCCATCTCAAGTCCGAACATTTGTTGACGGATGCCGGGTTTAATCGGCTCATTATCGAAAAACCGTTTGGCCATGACTACGCCAGTGCCAAAGAACTGAATGACTCGTTAACGGCAACGTTTGCCGATGATCAGATCTTCCGGATTGATCATTACTTAGGCAAAGAGATGATTCAGAATCTTTTGGCGTTTCGGTTTGACAATACGATTTTTGAAGGCATCTGGAATAAGAAGTATATCGACAACATTCAAATTACGTTGGCAGAAGCGGTCGGTGTTGAGGAACGGGCCGGCTATTATGAAAAGGCTGGTGCACTGCGGGACATGGTGCAAAACCACGTGATGCAGGTGCTGTCTTATCTCACCATGGACAAGCCGAAATCCTTTACGACCAATGATATTTTGGCGGAAAAGGATAAAGTGTTTGCGGCGTTGAAGCCCTATGATCTGGCAACAGCAAAAGCCAATTTTGTCCGCGCCCAGTACGTCGGCGCTGAAGTCGATGGGAAAGCCGTTCGCGGATACCGTGAGGAAGAAGGCGTGGCGGCTGATTCACAAACCGCGACATTTGTGGCCGGAAAAATTATGTTGGATATGCCGCAGTGGCAAGGCGTTCCGATTTATATTCGCACCGGCAAGCGTTTGACGCGCAAATCGACGCAGCTGACACTGACCTTCAAGCCAGTCGCTGCGCCGTTGTTCGGCCAATCCGCCGACAGCAAACCGGATACTTTGACGATTTATATCGAGCCAAGTGAAGGCTATTCGTTACAACTAAACGGCAAGGCGTTGGGAACTGGCCTCACCATTGAACCGGATGAATTGCGTTACCGTCATGATCCAAAGGCAGCGGCTGCAGCACCCGAGGCTTATGAACGGTTGATCAACAACGTGTTGGAAGGCGATCAGACTAACTTTACCCATTGGTCCGAATTGTCGGCTTCGTGGCACTTCATTGATGCCATTCAGGCGGCGTGGTCGCAAGAACCGAACATGCCAACGTATCCGGCCGCAACCATGGGACCACAGGCAGCGTTTGATTTGTTGTCGCGCGACGGTCGCGAATGGTTCTGGCAGCCGCACCGTGTTCAAATGGCTGATTAAGACTAATATACAGTGAGAAGGGACTGTGGCCGGGAAGTGGTCAGAGTTCCTTTTTTGTAAGCGTGAGCTGGCGCGGTTAGAAGCCGGAGTGTAAGTGGCCTCGAACCGGCTGGTCTTTGGCCATTTGGGTTCGAGGTCCTTACACGCAGGCTTCTGCGCCAGCGAACGCGTTATAGAAAGCCAAACTCAGCCAGACTTATTCGTCCAACATAGAAAGCTTCCCGTCCACCAATCATAGCCAAGTAAGCACAATCGCTTTTCAATCACCGTAAGGAGGGACACATGGCACTATTCGAATTGCCTTTACAAAATGATATGTCCCGAAAGATTATCCATCTCGACATGGATGCTTTTTACGCCTCGATTGAAATGCGCGATGACCCGCAACTGCGACGCAAAGCCTTGGTGATTGCCCGTGATCCGCGCACGACCGGTGGGAAAGGCGTCGTGACGACGGCTAATTACGTGGCTCGGCGCTATGGCGTGCACTCGGCCATGCCTGCCAATGAAGCTTTGCAACTGGTGCCACGATCGGAACTGGTGTTTAAAACGCCGGACTTTCCTAAATACAAGGCTGTCTCAGCCCAAATTCATGCCTTGTTTCATCAAGTCACTGATTTGATTGAACCGGTTGCCTTTGACGAGGCATATTTGGATGTGACGGCCAATCACGTTTTTCCCAGCACCATTGCACTGGCATTATGGTTGCAGGATCAAATCAGTCAGGTTACGCAACTAACCAGTTCCATTGGCATTTCCTACAACAAATTTATTGCCAAGCAGGCTTCTGACTATAACAAACCCAACGGCCGGACCGTTGTGTTGCCGGAGCAGGCATTGCTGTTTTTGGATCGCTTACCGATTAAACAGTTTCGCGGCGTCGGAAAAAAGACGTTGCCGAAATTAACGGATTTAGGCGTGACTGATGGCAAAACGTTGCGTGCGTTATCGCAGGATCAGCTACTGGGAATGTTTGGCAAAATGGGTTTTGTGCTGTACCAACATGCCCGTGGCGTCGATAATCGCCCGGTGGCTGTGCGGACCGCCAAGTCGATTGGCAAGGAACGAACGTATGGCACACCACTGACTGACAGCACGAGTGTCCAGACCCAGCTGCGTAAATTGGCAGCGATGGTGGTGACATCCTTGAATCAAAAAGGCATGCATGGCAAGACCGTTGTCCTTAAAGTTCGGGATGTCGATTTTATCACTCAGACAAAACGCTTAACCCAGGATCATTATTTTGAAAATGAACAGGATATTTTTGCCGCTGCATGGCAACTTTGGCAGAGCGTCAAGTTACCAAAGTTAGCGATTCGCCTGCTGGGCATTACCGTGACCGGCCTCGATCCTAAACAGTATGAAAATATTGATTTGCCATTAGGATGAGGATTGGAACTGTTTTCATTGTCATGCCGCCTGTGGCCGAATGGTACTGTTCCCATACTGTCATAGTACAGCCAAAGCTATGGTATACTAACGATAGATTGCAATGAGGTGATGGTATGGCAACAAAGCATGAGCAGATTCTGGATTATATTGCGAATTTAGCGGTCGGCAAGAAAATCTCGGTTCGATCAATTGCTAAACATTTGAAGGTCAGTGAAGGTACTGCCTATCGGGCGATTAAGGAAGCCGAGAATACCGGTTTCGTTTCCACAATTGCCCGGGTCGGAACGATACGAATCGAGCAAAAACCGTTAAATCCAATTGAATCCGTCACGTTTAAGACGTTAGTTGATTTGATTGATGCTAACGTCTTAGGCGGTCATGCCGGCATGGATAAGAAGCTCGATAAATTCGTGATTGGTGCGATGACGCCGGCTGCCATGCGGCCATATATTACGCGTAATTCATTGCTGATTGTCGGAAATCGTGAAGACGTTCAGCGCCTGGCACTTGAAGACGGTGCCGCAGTGTTAATCACTGGGGGATTTGAAACCAGTCCGGCGATTATTGCTTTAGCAGATAATCAGCAGCTACCAGTGCTGCAGACCGCTTATGACACTTTTACCGTGGCGACAATGATTAATCGGGCGCTGTCCGATCAAGCGATTAAGCAGGATATTTTAACGGTTGCTGCGATTTATACCCCACTTTCCCAGATCGAGACGATCGGCGTCGAAGCAACAGTGGGCGATTATCTGGCCATGACGGATCCGCACTATCCGCTACCGGTCATCACCCGCAACGGTCGCCTAGTTGGATTGATGCGACCGGCATTGGCAGCTGGCAAAAAACCAACCGTGCCGATCGAGCGGTTAATGCAAAAAGATCCGCAAACCGTAAAACCGTATTTGAGTGTTACCACAGTCGGACACACGATGCAGGATAATGGCATGAATGCGATGCCGGTGGTCGATGACAGTTGGAATCTACTCGGAATCGTGACGCGCAATGCAGTCTTTTCCAGTTTGACCGGGATTGCGCATAGTCGGGAATTGTCCAATACCATTGCGGATCAAGTCAGTGCCCAATTGACGGCGATCACGCCGCAAAAGCCGTACGGTGGTGGATTTGAACTCAAAACGGTGCCGGCGATGACCAATGCTTTGGGGACGATGAGTTTTGGGGTTCTTGCCGAAGCCATCAATAGCTGCACGACAAGCTATCTCCACGCTAGCGGGCGGCGAAATGTGTTGGTTGAAGGTGTGAATCTGACCACTTTCCGCCCTGTACAACTGGAAAGCATTGTGACCGTTTTGCTACGCGTACTTGAACTGACACGTCATGATGCCACCGTCGATGTCGACGTCCTCAGCGATGGGGTGCAGGTGGCTAAGGCGGTTGTGACCTGTCAGTTACTAGAAAGGAATTGAGCAAACATGATTCAAACCGATATTATCAACGCCATTAAGGCCAATAATCCCATTATTATTCACCGGCACGTGAACCCGGATCCGGATGCGTTGGGATCCCAGGTTGGCTTGGCCGAAGCCATTCGCGCGGGTTTTCCGAACAAGCAGGTTTATCAAGTCGGCAGCGATACCGGGAATTTAAGTTGGTTAGCGCAGGAACAAACCATCAGCGATGATGTTTATCAAGATGCACTGGTGATTGTGACTGATACAGCTGACACACCGCGGATTTCGGATACGCGCTTTAATCAAGGAAAAATGCTGATTAAAATCGACCACCACCCTAATGATGATGCTTACGGCGATCTTACCTGGGTCGATAACGATGCTAGTTCGGCATCCGAGCTGATTTACGATCTTATCGCTGCCAGCGACGGCACGTTAAAATTATCGGATCAAGCGGCACGAATGCTTTATGCCGGCATTGTCGGTGATACCGGCCGCTTTCTTTTTAACAACACGACACCGCATACGCTGCAGGTAGCCGCCGAGCTCATTAAAAAAGATTTTGACCCGACCGCGATTAACAATCGGATGAACACAGTCACGTTGGCGCAAGCCCGACTGCAAGGGTATGTGATTGACCATTTGAAGATCAGTCCTGCCGGCGCGGCGAGTGTCACCGTGCCCCGCACTGCCATTGAGGACTTGAAATTGGCTGACGATCAGGTGAGTGCCGTGGTCGGAACACCCGGCCGGCTCGACATCGTTGTGGCCTGGGCCGAATTTATCGAACAGGCAGAAGGCGGGTACCGGGTTCATTTACGCTCTAAGGGACCCATCATCAATTCACTGGCAAAAGCGCACAATGGCGGGGGTCATCCCTTGGCCAGCGGTGCCAAAGCCGCTAATTTTGACGAAGTGATTCAAATCGAAACGCAACTTGATCAATTGGTCAAAGACTATTCAACTTCAGGAAAGTAGGCATTATGGAGAATCAATTTAAACAATACCAAATCAAGCCGTTCGTGATCGCCGGCCTTGATGCTATGGGGATCACGCAACCGACGCCGATTCAAAAAAAGGTGATTCCGGCCTTATTGCGCGGGGAGAATCTTGTGGGTCAGAGTCAGACAGGCAGCGGGAAAACCCACGCCTTTTTGGTACCGTTGCTTAGCATGGTCGATCCTGAACAGGATGCAACTCAGGTGGTCATCACGGCACCGTCCCGCGAGCTGGCCAATCAGATTTATGCGGTTGCCCAACAACTGACCCAAACGGAGCCAGCGATTCGGATCAGTCGGTTAGTCGGCGGGATGGATAAGCAAAAGCAGATTGACAAACTGCAGCATCATCAGCCACATGTTGCCATTGGCACACCAGGGCGGATCTTAGACATGATAAAACGTTATGATTTAGTGCCGGCTTCGGTTCGGCATTTTGTCGTTGATGAAGCCGATATGACGTTGGACATGGGTTTTCTGGAGACTGTCGATGCGATTGCGTCTAGTTTTCCGGAGAATTTGCAGATGGCCGTTTTTTCTGCCACCATTCCGCAAAAACTCGAACCGTTCCTGCGTAAATACATGCATCACCCCACAATGATTGAACTCAAACCACAGTCCGTCATCGCTGACACCGTTGAGAATATTCTGATTGCTGCTAAAGGACAGGATAAAAACGAACTGATTTACCAGCTTGTCACGATGGGCCATCCGTTTCTGGTGTTAATTTTCGCCAATACCAAAACCAGTGTGGATGCGATTCATGATTACCTGAAACATCAAGGGTTGAAAGTTGCCAAGATTCATGGCGGCATCCAACCGCGTGAACGTCGGCGCATTATGAAAGAAGTGGCCGATCTAAAATATCAATACGTGGTTGCAACCGATTTGGCTGCGCGTGGCATTGATATCAAAGGGGTTTCGATGGTGATTAATGCTGAGATTCCGCGAGACCTGGAGTTCTTTATTCATCGAGTAGGGCGGACTGGACGAAACGGCTTGGCTGGTACGGCGATCACGCTTTATGAACCGGGACAAGAAGATCAGGTTGCCGAGTTAGAGCATATGGGCATCAAGTTTGAACCTAAGACCCTCCACAAAGGCGAACTGGTTGACACGTATGATCGGAATCGGCGCGTTCACCGTAAGCCTAAGCAGGAAGAAACGAGTCTGGCGATGCGCGGCTTGGTCAAAAAAGCCAAGCAAAAGCATATGCCAAACTATCGTAAGAAGATTCGCACTGCTGCGTTACTGGAACGTAAACGGAATGCCAAAGTTGCCCGTCGCGAAGCCTTATTAGCCGAAAAACGTAAAAACCGCAAACGAGGATAAAAATATGGCCGTAAACGAGTTGACGCTGCCGACATGGAATACACTGAATGAAAAACGGCAGCGCTTTATTTTTCAACAGCTGACTCGCTATTTCTTAAGTCCATTGTTGACAGTTGACGTGATTCGCCCGGTGACGGCCACGTTTTATGGTCAGACGCTTCACACTTTTGAAGCGATGATTGGTGGCGAATGGGTGCGGTTGGTTCCGGGGATGACGAATGTCAGTCTGGGATTCGCCACGAATCAACAAGAAGAGTTGGCTCCTTACTTGGCGCAAAGTGGTTTGACCCTGGCTGACATCCAACAGATGCTTTCGCCGGTTAGAAAGGCCGATATGCCTGCTATGTTGGTCGCAACAAGAGCAACGCCGGCCAATGAAGAAATCTTGGGCCGGGTTAGTTTGACCACCCGAATTTTCAAGGGCAACCATATGGCATATGCGGCAATCCGTGCGCAAGTACTGGCATTACTAGATCGCCATGGCAGCCTTGATCCGTTTTCGCAAACCGGCTGGCCGGCAACCCTGACGAGCGGCAGCGTCAAATTGCGACTGGCCAGTGCCCATCATTATCAGGTCAGTATCGTTAAATCGTGGCGTAAGGCTGATTTGAGCAAGTCATTGAGCTATTTCGGCTTCCGTCTGCCAACCCAGGATCAATATGAATATCTGCAAAGTGGCGGTAACCCTAGCCTGTTTCCATTCGGCAATACACTGCCACTGGAAATGCCGCGGTACTTGCCTAACCGATTCGGCCTGACCATTCCGGTTAAACGAACCGGTAGTGAGCTGATTGTCGAAGACTTGCAAAAAAGCACGGCGTTAACGGCACAGCCAACAGCTAAAGAGGCGCTGGCACTGTCGCCGTTTTATCAGGTGTCAGGAGAGGTCGATATGTCATCCGCCGTTTATCGCCGGGTTGCGACGATTACGGTGAATTAGACGCCAAGCCTTCATGCCCCTTAACAAAGTGAGTTGACCCCACTTTTCAGAAAAGCTATAATGAACAACCGTTAGGACATGCGTCGACCCCTGTGTGAGACAGAAACAACCGCGTTAGTTGAGAACGGTTGCGCCAGGCTAAGATGTGCTCCCTGATATCAGTTGAACGAATATTAATGAAGTGGTAATGAGTCGCATCATTGCAACCAAGGTGGTACCGCGTGTAAGCGCCCTTGGCAGCAATGGTGCTTTTTGTGTTAACGTGCTTACCAGCCCAGAGGAGGAAGTGCCAAAGTGAAAAAGATGTCAAGTGGCGAGATTCGCCAAATGTTTCTGGATTTTTTTAAGAGTAAAGGTCATGCTGTTGAACCAAGTGCTTCGTTGATTCCGGTCGACGATCCGACTTTGTTATGGATCAACTCCGGTGTTGCGACGTTGAAGAAGTATTTTGATGGCTCGGTGGTGCCGGATAATCCGCGGATTACAAATGCCCAAAAGTCGATTCGAACCAATGATATTGAGAATGTCGGGAAAACCGCGCGGCATTTAACCTTTTTTGAAATGCTAGGCAATTTTTCGGTTGGTGATTATTTCAAAAAAGAAGTGATTCCGTGGGCGTGGGAGTTACTGACGAGCCCTAAATGGTTCGGATTTGATCCTAAGCGTCTGTACGTGACGGTTTATCCAAAAGATAAGGTAACCAAGGAATTATGGCGAAAAGTCGGCGTTGCGGACGATCACATCGTTGAAGCGGAAGATAATTTCTGGGACATTGGTGAAGGCCCATCCGGTCCCGATTCCGAAATTTTTTACGACCGCGGCCAATCGTTCAACAATGTCGCTGAAGATGATCCGGAGAACTATCCCGGTGGTGAAAATTCGCGATATGTTGAAATCTGGAATATTGTCTTTTCAGAACTGAATCATTTACCGGACGGGCGTTTTGTCGAGCAACCACATAAAAATATTGATACCGGCATGGGACTGGAACGTTTGGTTGCCGTGATTCAGGGAACGCCAACGATTTTTGAAACCGACCTGTTTATGCCGATTATCAAGGCAACCGAAAAGATGAGCGCCGGTAAGAAGTACGGTGCCAATGCGCAGGATGATGTTTCATTCAAAATCATCGCGGACCACGCGCGGACGGTGACATTTGCCATCGGTGATGGCGCCTTGCCAAGTAACGAAGGTCGCGGTTACGTGTTGCGGCGACTGATCCGGCGGGCGGTTCTGAATGGCAAAAAGCTAGGCATTGATCACGATTTTCTGTATCAATTGGTACCGGTTGTCGGCGAAATTATGAAGAGTTATTACCCGCAGATTCTGGCTAACCAACCGTTTATCCAAAAGGTGATCAAATCCGAGGAAACGCGATTCCGTCAGACGTTGGATGCCGGTGTCAATCTGTTGAACCAGATCATTGCCGAATTGAAGAAAACCGGCAAGAAAGAAATTTCCGGCGCCGATGCCTTCAAGTTGTTTGACACATACGGTTTCCCGGTTGAAATGACCAATGAGTATGCGCAAGACGAGGGTTTACAAGTCGATATGGCCGGCTTCAAAAAGAACATGGCCGCGCAACGTGATCGGGCTCGTAAAGCGCGCGGCGATCGCCAGTCGATGGGCAGTCAGGATACGGTTTTAATGAACATTACAACCCCAAGTAAATTTACCGGCTGGACCGAATTGGATCATAAGCATGCGACCTTGCAGGACATTATCGTTGATGATCAGCTGCAGAATGATGTCAGTGATGGCACGGCGCAGTTGATTTTTGACGAAACCCCGTTTTATGCGGAAATGGGCGGCCAGGTAGCCGATCACGGACAAATTAAGGCGCAAGACGGAACGGTATTGGCAGAAGTGACCGATGTCCAACACGCACCCAATGGCCAGAATCTGCATACGGTGACGGTTAACGGTAAGTTGGAAAAAGGCCAAGCATACTGGCTGAGTGTTGATCGGCTGCGGCGGAAGAAAGTATCGCTTAACCATACGGCGACTCATTTGCTTGATCAGGCACTGCGCGACGTTTTGGGCGAGCACACTCACCAAGCAGGTTCATTAGTCGAACCGGACTACTTGCGATTTGATTTTACGAACTTTGGACAGGTAACGCCGAAACAACTCCGTGAAGTCGAAACGATTGTTAACCAGAAAATCTGGGATGCTTTGCCGATTACCTGGAAAGAGATGCCGATTGAAGAGGCCAAGAAACTTGGCGCGATTGCTATGTTTGGGGACAAATACGGCGATGTCGTGCGGATTGTGTCGATTGGCGATTATAACAAGGAATTTGACGGCGGCACGCACCCAACCAATACCAATGCATTAGGATTATTCAAGATCACCAGTGAATCCGGTATCGGTGCCGGTATTCGCCGGGTTGAAGCTGTGACCTCTAAAGAAGCTTATGAATATCTGACGCAACAACAGGATTGGCTAAGAGAAACCGCAGATCATCTGAAGATTGATCAGGTGAAGAACGTACCAAGCAAGGTTGCCCAACTGCAGGTTGATCTTAAAACCGAGCAGAAAACAGTGGATGGGTTGCAGGCAAAACTTGCTGCCCAAGCTGCAGCTGGTATTTTTGACCATGCCGAAACGGTTGGCGACTTCAAGATCATTACCAAACAGGTTCAAGTTGCCGGGATGAACGAGTTGCGACAATTGGCCGATGAATGGAAAACCAAGAACGCTTCGGATGTGCTGGTGCTGGGAACGGAAGTCAATGGCAAGGCAAACTTGCTGGTAGCAGCCAATGCAACCGCGAATAAAGCCGGCATCAAAGCAGGTGACCTGATCAAAGCCATCGCGCCAAAAGTTGGCGGTGGTGGTGGCGGTCGTCCGGACATGGCTCAGGCAGGCGGCAAGAATCCGGCCGGTATTGCAGCAGCCTTAAGCGAAGCCAAGCAGGTTATTGGACAACAAGCTTAGTAAACTGAAGCCGTTTTACTGGTAATCATGGTCAGCTTCAGTGCCTAAATTGATCCTCTTGAATGCCATTTAAATAGTTGTACCGTGCGTCAGAATTCGCTAACAGTTATTTTGTTAGTCGAATCCTGACGCATTTTATTTTTGGCGTTATGAGCGCGATGATTCATGGTAGAATGAAGAAAACGATTCCATTGGAGGTGAGTAGCATGAGAGCGTTGCGGTTGACCTTAACCGATTTCTTGGGGACGCGGGAGGTTTATCAAGTCGTCTGTCGCGATAACCTGGTTAACATAGATTATATTGTTGATCCGACAACGCTGGAAGGAGCGGCCGAGAATGAATTGACAGGAGCGGATGCTGCGGCGTTTATTGCCAAACTATCCGCGTTCGACTTCAATGCCTGGCGCAAACCGTCAGCTGAAAAGTCACCGATGCTGGCTGACACGCACTGGGAATTGACGATCACTGACGATGGTGGTCAGAAGGATCGCTACGAAGGCGGTCAACCACTTCCTGAGAATTTTGAAACCTTGCTTAGTTTATTGAAGTATGCCGTTACCGTTCCGGGCGGCCACTTTTTGCCAGCCACAGCATGGCAGTTGGATTATGTCCGCTTTGGCACCATCCAGTTGCCGAAGTTCGATGGGCCGGGCCGCTTTTTAAATCGGCAATTACGCTATCGGCGAACCTACTTGATTGATGCGGAACATAATCAAGTGGTTCTGAAAACTGCCTACGCCGAGCCGCTTTCCGATCATGATGTTGTCTATCATGACCCTGAGCTGGTAGCATCCTTAGCTAAAAAGGTGACCGATGCTGTGGCTGGTTTAGGCGATTTAACCGCCATCACTGTCGATCCTGCTCAGCGGCCGCGAGCGATTCTGGTATTGACGGTAAAGTATCCGCACGGCGAGCCAACGCAACTTCAAGTGAATGCTGAAACCGACTTGAAGATGAAGAAGTTATGGCAGACAGTCACTGCGGCCATTCAGAATTTTCGGCGGATCGGTGAACGACGTGATCTGCAGGAAGCTTATCAACTCGGTCCGCAGTTGATGCATTACATTAAAGTCAACTTCCGGCAAGGGTCCAAGGATTATTTGTATAAAACCGATTTGCCTGGACTGCAGGAAGGCGACGTGGTCATCGTTCCGGTGGGAAATGAAGGGCGTACGCTGCATGGTGAGGTTGTCGATGCGCAGGTTATGCCGCCGATTCATTTTCCAGTGCATCCTGATAAGATTAAACAGGTGATCGGCTTGGCTGATTGGGATGACGAGGATGATGATTGGGTGTAACAGACGCTTTCATTGACTTTTTACTTACTTTTGCTCAGGAATTGTACATTTGCCTGGCTTTCAAGTAAAATGGTCTGTGAAGCGGATAGAATAGAGGTGTAAGAATGAGCACATTAGATCAAACCGTTCACTTTGATTTTCGAGATAACAATCCGAAAAATGTTCACGAAACGTTGGAAACTGTGTATAAGGCGCTTGAGGAAAAAGGCTATAACCCGATCAACCAGATAGTGGGGTATCTGATTTCTGGGGATCCAGCCTATATTCCTCGGTACAATGATGCGCGTAACCTGATCCGGAAACATGAGCGCGACGAGATCATTGAAGAGCTTGTTCGAAACTATCTTGGCAAGGAGCAAGCTTAATGCGCTTAATGGGGTTGGACGTCGGTTCTCGGACTGTCGGGGTAGCGATCAGTGATCCTTTAGGCTGGACGGCACAAGGTCTGGAGATTATTCGGATCAATGAAGATAAACAACAGTTTGGGATTGCACGCCTCAAAGAGTTGGTCAAGCAATATGAAGTGACCGCCTTTGTTTTGGGTTTACCCAAAAATATGAACAATTCAATTGGACCACGCGCAGAAAAGTCACAGGCTTATGGTGATTTACTTAAAGAGACGTTTGGTTTGCCAGTTGACTTTATTGATGAGCGGCTCACAACCGTTGAGGCTTCGCGCATGCTGATTGAAGAAGCAGACGCCAGCCGTAAGCGGCAAAAGCAGGTCATTGATAAAGTGGCTGCTCAGATGATTCTACAAAATTATCTGGATGCAAAAGGTCCCTTGACGAAGCAATAATCATGGCAGGTGGCAACACAGGTTCCGCCTGTATTTAAGGAGAAGCAAGATGGCGAATAACGAACATGTAACGCCCGGCGATGACAATCAGCAGATTACGCTGATCGATGAAAAGGGCAACGAAGAGCTCTATCAGGTTTTATTCACGTTTGATTCCGAAGATTACGGCAAAAGCTACGTGCTTTTATACCCTGCCAGCGAAAGCGATAATCAGGAAGTTGAAATCCAGGCTTTCTCATTCACGCCGGATGCAAACGGGGATGCCAGCTCGGGAGATCTTTTTCCTATCGAAGACGATGAGGAATGGGATATGGTCGAAGAAGTCCTAAACACCTTCTTGGCCGATGACGATTCAAATCTACAAGATTAACCAAGTCATCCCCCTAGCAGGCCACCGGAATTGGTGGTCTGCTTTTTGTGTGAGCGCGAGCCGGCGCGGTTAGAAACCGGAGCATAAGTGGCCTTGAGATTAAATGGCTGGGCTTTGGCCATTTAATCTCAAGGTCCTTATGTGCAGGTTTCTGCGCCGGGGAGCGCGTTATGGAGTGAGGACGTATGTTTTCAAGGCGGTCTTTGCCATTGCGACCAAGTTCCTTACATGGAGGTTTCTGCGCTGGGGGAGCGCGTTATGGCAACCGAGCACATTTCGAGCAGATAACTCCCAATTTCAGTCGCGTTTACCCGCACCTGCTCGCGACCGTTTAACTATGGTAAAATACACCTTAAAAGAGTGGAGGCATTCGCGTCATGACTGAGGAGAAGCGCCGCTTTAAAGCCGTTATTGGCGGTAAAGCGTATACGATTATCGGACCCGGATCCGAGCAGCACTTTTTGACCGTGACAAAGCTGCTGAACGAACGGCTGGATCAAGTTAAAACGCTCGCACCGGATCTGACCGCCGAAGAGCAGGCCGTTTTAGTTGCCTTCAATGCTGTTTCTGATCAGGTTAAACTGTTAGCGGCCCAACAGGATGAGCCGGATCAAAAGGCATAGTGGGGGAACGACTTGATTTCGATTGCGATTATTTTAGTGTTGGCATATTTTTATTACAGTGGGGCACGTCGCGGGGCTGCGTTGCAGTGGCTACACGTGGGCGGATATGCCCTGAGTTTTTTGGCAGCAACTGCCTTGGCACAGCCATTAGGGGAACACTTCACGTTATTAATTCCTTATCCGTCGGCGACTAATGCCGGTCAATTTGCGTTTTATTCCGATAAAATCGGTTTGACATTAGATACCGCGTTTTATCGCGGCTTTGCTTTTTTACTGGTACTGACGATCGGCTGGTTAATGACTCGAATTATCTCGTTGTGGTTCCATGATTTGACTTATAAGGCAATGGGTCACCGCAAAAGTGCTGTCATTGGCGGCATTGCCAATTTGGTAATCGGGTATATTTTTTTGTTTCTCATTTTGGCGCTGCTGGCTTTGATTCCGATTGCCGGTATTCAGCAGGGCCTCGACCATTCAATTGTTGCCAAAGTCATGATTAAATATTCACCGGGGTTAACACAATTTGTGAATGCCCTTTGGTTGTGAACACAGTGACGCTCAAGGACGGAGAACGGATGTCTTTGGGCGCTTCGTGGTTATAGGAGCGGAACATGAATAAAAAGATTTTAAAAACACTTGAATACGACAAGATTCAGCAAGCACTGTTGCGTCAAGTCGTAACGGCGAAAGGGCGACAGCTGGTTCAGGATATGGTGCCGTTAACGGATCCGGTGGCCGTACAACGGGCGCTTGATGAAACCGCTGACGGAGCCTCAGCACTGCGGCTCAAGGGCGGCATTCCGGTTCCCCAGCTGGAAAATATTGATCCGGCATTAAAGCGCGTCGATATTGGGGCCGTTTTGAATGGCCAGGAGTTGGCCAGCATCAGTCGGGTGCTGCAAACAGTGAGTGCCATCGATAAATTTTTGACCGACTTACAGGATCAGATTGACTTTCGGCAGTTATATACGTTGCAAGAGGAACTGACAGCATTGCCGCAATTATCTCGGCGTTTGAAGACTGCCGTTGATCCAGATGGCACTTTAACTGATGAAGCCAGTCCCGAGCTGCACGGGATTCGTGAGCAAATTAAACGTATTGAAAGCGATATTCGTAACAAAATGTCTGAATATACGCGTGGCGCCCAGTCAAAATATTTGAGTGATCCAATTGTAACGATTCGTGATGATCGCTATGTCATCCCGGTGAAAGCAGCGTATCGCAGCAAATTCGGTGGTGTTGTGCACGATCAAAGTGCCACGGGGCAAACCCTTTTTGTTGAACCACAAGCTATCGTCGCGTTGAATAACCGTCTGCGTGAGGCGCAGATGGCAGAAACAGCCGAAATCAATCGGGTGTTGGCTGAGCTATCAAATGAGTTGGCACCCTATACAGGGCAGATCAAAGCCAACGCGGCGGTTTTGGGGCATTTTGACTTTATTAACGCTAAAGCCAAGTTGGCTAAGAACCAAAAGGCAACCGAACCACTTGTTTCATCTGATAATGATGTCTTGTTGCGGCAGGCACGCCATCCGTTAATCGACCGGCATCAGGTGGTTGGTAATGATATCCCACTGGGAGCAGATTATCAGGCAATGGTGATCACAGGCCCCAACACCGGTGGGAAAACGATCACCTTAAAAACGTTAGGGCTATTGCAGCTCATGGGTCAATCCGGCCTGTTTATTCCGGCTGACGATGAAAGCCGCATCGGCATTTTTGATGAGGTTTTTGCCGACATTGGCGATGAGCAGTCGATTGAGCAGAATCTGTCGACTTTTTCCGCCCACATGGATAATATCGTGCACATTCTTAAACAGCTTTCTCACAATAGTCTGGTGCTGTTTGATGAATTGGGCGCAGGCACGGATCCACAGGAAGGGGCGGCGCTGGCGATTGCAATTTTGGATGCGGTCGGCGAAATTGGTGCCTATGTTGTGGCCACGACGCATTATCCGGAGCTGAAATTGTATGGCTACAACACCCCCAAAACCATCAACGCGTCGATGGAGTTCGACAGCAAAACACTGCAGCCAACCTATCGCCTGTTGGTCGGAGTTCCCGGTCGATCAAACGCCTTCGATATTTCGATGCGATTAGGCCTACCGCAGCCGATTGTCGATCGGGCCAAGTCGATGATTAGCTCTGACAGTCACGAACTCAACAACATGATCAGCGATTTAGAAAGGCAACGTAAGGCAGCAGAAAATGCCCGGGCAGCTGCGCGACGGCAACTGGCGGATGCCCAAGCGCTTCATGACGAATTGGCTGACGCGTATAAGACATTTACCACTGAACGGGACGCTCAGTTGCAACAGGCGAAGGAAAAAGCCAATGCAATGGTTGACAAGGCGCAGGCAAAAGCGGATAAAATTATTAAGCAGCTGCGGCAAATGCAGCTGACCAATCCGGGATCCGTCAAAGAAAATCAATTGATTGCGGCCAAAACCGCTCTGAAGCGTCTGCACCAAGACGAGCCACTGCAAAAAAATCGGGTGCTTCGGCGTGAACGGGAAAAGCAGGCCTTGCATGTCGGCGATGAGGTGAAGGTCGCCAGTTATGACCAGACTGGCACTTTATTGGAACAGTTCGACAAGGATCATTGGCAGGTTCAGATGGGCATTTTGAAAATGAAGGTGCCGACGTCAGAACTGGAAAAAGTCAAACCAACCAAACAGGCCTCCGTCCAGCGGCCAGTGGTTAAAGTTAGTGGTGGTGGCATGAGCGGCCCGTCCACCACGCTGGATTTGCGCGGCGAACGTTATGAGCAGGCAATGGCTGATTTGGATCAATATATTGATGCGGCGTTGTTGGCAGGCTATCCGTCCGTGACGATCATTCATGGTTTGGGCACTGGCGCGATTCGCAATGGTGTGACCCAATATCTGAAGCGTCATCGGCAAGTGAAAAGCTTTGGGTTTGCCCCGCAGAATGCTGGTGGATCCGGGGCAACGATTGTTAATTTCAAGTAGCTGGTAGTATTTTACCAGGGAATGTGCTATGATTTAGTTACAAAAAGTAAGAGGAGGAATCCGTTCATGGTTCAAGCAGTCACAGATTCAAACTACAAGACGGAGACCGACACTGGCGTCACCCTAACCGATTTTTGGGCGACATGGTGCGGCCCTTGTCGTATGCAGAGCCCAGTGATCGAAAAGTTAGCCGAAAGCCGCGATGACGTTAAGTTCGTCAAGATGGATGTCGACGCTAACCCGGAGACGCCAAAGTCCTTTGGCATTATGGCGATCCCGACGCTTGTCATCAAGAAGGATGGCAAGGTTGTCGAGAAGCTGGTTGGCTATCAAACCAAAGATCAGCTTGACGCAACACTGAACAAGTACACTGCTTAATTGAAGCAAGAGGACCAACATTCTGGTCATAGACTGCAATCTGAATAAGATTGTGGCCTTTTTTAAAAGTGACAAATAAGACGCGTAACTTTTTAGCACACAAGCAGGTTTGTGCGAAAGTTAGGCGTCTTTTCTTTTTCATAACCAGATTGGCAAGACTTGAAAATTTGGGGTTAAAGCAAATACCGTTCACTGTGGATATAAAAAACATGATAAAAAGACGAATCTTAATCCAAATCGAGGAAAATCAGTGGGATTTTTCAGATGTAATCGCTATATTAGGGTTATTTGATCGTGGTGGTTTAGCCTGGGGAACGACCTGTATTGAATACGCATAAACGCGTCCGACGTTGATATAACAGGAACTTTGAGACGTTAAACAATTGTCTGGGTTGAAGCCCGACAGATAGTTGTCTGGTTCACATTACGAAACTGTTAGGTGATTGTTACGCTTTTCGTTGGCGAGGCGTTTTCTGTAAAACTATAATAGACGTGTAATTAAGAACGTGGGGTGACAAGATGTTCGCAAAATTAAAAGCGGTGTGGGAGAATCCTACATTTCGGTTCATCTTTTGGACCGTCACGTATTTCGTGATTCTGCTGGTTCTGGTTTATCTATACGGATACAGTGGCATCAATAACAGTAAATTCATCTATAACGAGTTCTAAAAAGGGGGAAAACCGAGATGATCGATAATGTCATCACAGCGATTGATCGGGTCGCCGCAGAGCATCCAACGCGCGTGGCTTATGATTATGAAGGTAAACAGTACACGTACGCGCAGCTAAAAGACGGCAGTGATCGCCTCGCTGGTTTCTTTGCGGAAACATTGCCGGATGGCCAGCCGATCATTGTGTATGGCGGACAAACCTTTGATATGGTTGAGGTTTTCCTTGGGCTTTCAAAATCAGGGCATGCCTACATTCCGATTGATACGCACAGTCCGAATGAACGGATCACTCAAGTCCAGGATGTTGCTCATGCCCCGGCCGTCATTGAAGTCGCGCCGCTGCCGATTACGGTTCCAGACGTTCAGATTATTAAGGTGCCGGAACTCCATGACGCCGAAAAGACGCATGAACCGATTCGTTCCTTGCAACATGCCGTCGCCGGAAACGATAACTACTACATCATTTTCACAAGCGGCACAACCGGCAAACCAAAAGGCGTTCAGATCAGCCATGAGAATCTGTTGAGCTATGTTAATTGGAATATCTCCGATTTTGGTCTTCAGGAAGGCGTTGTTTCGATGTCCCAACCGCCATATTCGTTTGACTTAAGTGTCATGGATCTATATCCAACGTTGGTGCTCGGCGGTACGTTAAAAGCTTTGCCAAAAGAAGTGACTGACAACTTCAAAGACTTATTTGCAACGCTGCCAAAGCTCGGTTTGAATGAATGGGTTTCAACCCCGTCGTTTGTTGAAATTGCCTTGCTGGATCCGAACTTTAAACAGGAAAACTATCCGAACCTGACGCATTTTCTATTCTGCGGTGAGGAACTTGTCAATAAGACCGCACAAGAACTGATTACGCGCTTCCCTAAAGCAACGGTCTATAACACTTATGGTCCGACAGAAGCAACGGTTGCCGTGACCGGTATGGCGATCACGCAGGAAATTGTCGATCAATATCCGCGGTTGCCAATTGGGTATGCCAAGCCTGACACCGACATTTTCATTGTTGATGAGCAAGGCAATCAAGTACCGCCTGATACGGAAGGCGAGTTAATGATTGTCGGGCCAAGTGTTTCTAAGGGTTATCTCAATAATCCGGATAAAACCGCGAAAGCTTTCTTTAAAGTTGGCAGTAAGCGGGGGTATCGTTCCGGTGACTTAGCAACGATGACGGCAGATGGCATGATCTTTTATCGTGGTCGTACCGATTTTCAAGTCAAACTGCACGGTTACCGCATTGAGCTGGAAGATGTTGACCACAACCTGAATCAGGTTTCTTACATCAAGCAGGCGTCAACGGTGCCGCGCTACGATAAGGATCATAAAGTAGCACAATTAATCGCTTTTGCGGTTGCCAAGCCTAACGACTTCGATAGTGATATGAAGTTAACGCAGGCGGTCAAAGCCGAACTTGGCAAGATGGTGATGGAATATATGATTCCGCAACGCATTATTTATCGGGATCAATTACCATTGACAGCGAATGGCAAGGTTGATCGCAAAGCACTGATTGCAGAGGTAAATCACTAATGCTGAATTTACAACCTTATGAAAATCCACAGTATTTTCTCTATTTGATCATCGCCTTGCTGCCGGTCATCATCGGGATGTTTAAAGGCTTCAGGATGCATTGGTATGAAAGCATCTTTTCACTGGTGTTCCTGGTTCTGATTTTTGACGCTGATAAGTGGCCACAAGGTAAGGCACTACTGGGCTACGTGGTCTTCAACCTATTGCTCGTGTATGCCTATTTCAAGTATCGTACGCGAGAAGGGTCGAAAAACTCGACGGCCGTGTTTTATCTCAGTGTTGCGTTAGGCATTGCCCAGTTAGCGGTTGTCAAGTTTACCCCGTTGTTCCAACATCACGGCTCGATTCTGGGCTTTCTGGGAATTAGTTATCTGACCTTCCGTGTCGTCGGAACGATCATGGAAATCCGGGATGGTTCGATCAAAGACCTGAATATGTGGAAGTTTGTCCAATTTCTATTGTTCTTCCCAACGATCTCAAGCGGCCCGATTGACCGTTATCGCCGCTTCGTTAAAGATTATGATCGGGTCCCTGATCCTGAACATTATGCCCAGCTAGTCACAAAAGCGATGCATTATTTGATGCTCGGGTTCCTTTACAAGTTCATTTTGGGTTACATCTTTGGAACGCTGTGGCTACCTTCCGTCGAGCATATGGCGATGGCAAGTCGCGGTGGGGCATTCTTGGGACTCAGTTGGCCAGTTGTCGGCGTCATGTACGCTTATTCCGGGTATTTGTTCTTCGACTTTGCCGGTTACAGTTTGTTCGCAGTAGCCATTTCGTATCTGATGGGCATCGAGACGCCAATGAACTTCAACAAGCCATGGATGTCTTATAACATTAAGGACTTCTGGAATCGTTGGCACATGAGCCTGAGTTTCTGGTTCCGTGATTACATCTACATGCGGTTTGTGTTCTTCGTGATGAAACATAAGTGGTTGAAATCACGGGTCTCGACGGCGTTTGTCGGGTATCTGGTGTTATTCCTGATTATGGGTATCTGGCACGGGGAAACCTGGTATTACATTGTCTATGGGCTATTCCACGCCATGCTCATCAATCTGACCGATGCTTGGCTGCGCTTTAAGAAGAAGCACAAAGACTTCTTCCCGCACAATAAGGCAACGCATTACTTTGCTATTTTCATGACAGCAAATGCAGTCTGCCTTTCGTTCTTGATTTTTTCCGGGTTCTTGGACACACTGTGGTTCCATTAAAAATGTTGTGGTAAATGGCCGGTCGTTCAATGACCGACTGGAGTTGAAAAGAAAGAGGTAGTTGATAATGGCAGACGAATCAATTAAAAATGGTGTTTTGGATATTTTGGCTGATTTAACCGGTTCTGACGATGTGAAAAAGGATTTGGATATGAACTTGTTTGAAACCGGGCTGTTGGATTCAATGGGAACCGTACAGCTGCTGTTGGAACTGCAAAGCCAGTATGGTGTGAACGCACCGGTATCCGAATTTGATCGTAAGGAGTGGGATACTCCTAACAAAATCATTGCAAAGGTCGAACAAGCACAATGAAAAAACCGATCGGGAAGATCCTTTGGCGCGGACTTGGCCCGCTGCTGATCGCTGTGATCCTGGTCGCCGCCTTGATGCTCGTGCCATTTAAGTTTGGCAGCAGCAGCCAAGCGACGATCAGGCAGGCAGCCAGTTCAATGTCGGCCAACGTGCTTAAAGGCGAAAATATTAAAAATGAAGCCATGGCCGAGAACTATGTCCCGTTCATTGGGTCATCCGAATTGTCGCGGATGGATGCTTTGCACCCTTCCGTATTGGCGCAAAAGTACCATCGCAGCTATCGCCCGTTTTTGATGGGGATGGCCGGTACCCAATCGCTGACACATTTCCTGTCGGTCAACGCGTTGACGCATGTGAATGGGAAAAAGGCTGTGATGGTGCTGTCGCCGCAATGGTTTGTTCCTGGCGGCGTGAGGAAGGCACAGTTTGACTTCTTCTTTTCACCGGCGCAACTGACGACGTTCCTGCTACATGCTAATCCGAATTCAGAAGCGGATCGCTATGCAGCGCGTCGACTATTACAATTTCCTTCGACTAACTCGGATCGGATGTCTAATGGGGCGTTGAAGAACATCGCTGCCGGACAGAAGCTGTCGGATGCCCAGTATTGGTATTTGAAGCAAGTTAAAAGTCCGATGGCTGATCATCAGGATGCCTTGTTCTCACAGCTGTTTTTAAATAATAATCAGCCGAAGTTGGACAAAGCGGCTAAACAGCTGCCTGCCAAGTATGATGTTGACGACTTAGACGGTGTGGCGACACAGATAGGCATGAAGGACACGACGAACAATCCTTTTGGACTCAAGAATGACTTTTATTCGAAAAGAGTTAAAAAGAATTTGCCTAAGCTGGAGGGGTCACAAGCGCACTGGAGTTATGTGAAATCGCCGGAATATTCTGATCTGCAACTGGTTTTGAATACCTTTGCGAAAAAGCACATGGAAGTTTTGTTTGTCATTCCGCCAATCAATGCCAAGTGGGCAGCATATACCGGCTTGGATATGAACATGATCCAAGATACCGTGACGAAGTTGAATTATCAGCTGAAAACACAAGGCTTTAATCATGTCCTGGACTTAAGCCAAGATGGCGCGCAACCGTACTTCATGGAAGATACGATTCATATTGGCTGGCGCGGCTGGCTTAAAATGGACCAGACAGTTCGGCCGTTCCTTAAAACGAATAAGGCAACTGGAGTTCATTACAAACTTAACGACCAGTTTTACACGAAGAGTTGGCAACAGCGGTCAGCCAATGGCCTAGACTGAGGTTCTGAAAATAGCGATAGTTAATATTCGTGCCTGACAAAAAGCGGCCCCGAAGACGAATGGCGTCTTCGGGGTCGCTTTTGCATGATTGCGTCTAATTCAAGTTGTTCGGTCATCCCTTAAGTTGATGGTCGACCTGAAGGGGAGTTACTGATCATCGGGCGCCAGATCAATGAGATGATCGGCAGTAGGTTGCGAATCTTGATTGTCCATGACAACGGTTAGGACAACGTTTTGGTCGCGCCGTTGAATCGCACTGCCGCCTTCAACGGCAAAGCCCAAGACCTGTTGCAATGATTGGGCTAAAAACCCGGCTTCAAGTTGAAAGTCTGGGTCATCGTATGTACGAATACGGGTTGCCACGACGTCTCCAGCCAGCAAATATTGGCGCTCCTGGCGCTTTTGTTTGAGCGGCGTTAATGTACCGAAACCAACCTGGGTAAAGAGTTGCGGTAAGGCGGTTTCATCGACTGGTAATTTGGTTGCCAAATCACGCCCTGACCAATAGAGAATATGGTGCTGTTCTTCACCCAGCATGTTCGGCAACATTAGATCGCGCATTGCCGTTACTGCAAAGAATGAGACCGAGCCGGGAAGGTTCAGCAGGGTGGTATAATCAGATTTTGCCATGTTGTGCCTCCTGTTTCTATTCGTCTAGTATAGCCGAAAAATGGGTTTAAAAACATGCTTTTCTGAACGCTTGCTTTTTTTAAGATTTAAACTCACAATGAAGTTTCAGAGTTTTATCGCGACAGATAAGTATCAGGGGCCGTCACGTGTTTTCAGCCGGGTGTCACGCTAGATTTTGCGATTTATTAACAGGCTAGCGTGGTAATCGATGTTAACCAACGGCTATACCTTAAATTGAAGTTTCAAAAGGAGAACCACCATGAAGAACAAGCAACCAATCGGATTTATTGACTCAGGTGTCGGCGGCTTGACCGTTGTGAAAGAAGCCTTGCATCAGCTACCAGCCGAAAACACGGTTTATCTGGGCGACCAGGCGCGTTTGCCATATGGACCGCGCCCGGCTGAACAGGTTCAAGCGTTTACCTGGCAGATGGTCAACTTTTTACTCACCAAGCACATCAAGATGTTGGTCATTGCGTGCAACACGGCGACAGCGGCGGCTTTACCGTTGATTAAAGCCAAGCTATCGATCCCGGTGATCGGCGTCATCAAGCCGGGCAGTCGTGCGGCCTTAAAAGCAACGCGCACCGGCCACATCGGCATTATCGCAACAGAAGGAACGGTTAAAAGTGGTGCCTATACCCAAGCTTTGCGGACGAAAGCGCCGGACATTCGGCTAACCAGTCTGGCCGCGCCCAAGTTTGTGTCACTGGTCGAAAGTAACGAGGCTCATTCGCCAATTGCCAAGCGGGTGGTGGCAGATACCTTGCAGCCGCTTTTGCACACCGACATTGATACGCTGGTTTTAGGGTGCACGCATTACCCGATTTTACGGCCGATTATTCAAAACGTGATGGGTAGCGGCGTCACCTTAATTGACTCAGGTGCAGAAACCGTTAATGATGTTTCGATGCTGCTTGATTATTTTGATTTGGCCAATGACAGCCATGAAACGCCCACGCACGATTATTATACGACAGGCGCCCCTTCCATGTTTGATGAGTTAGGTGAAGCATGGCTTGAATTGAAGGCTCCCATGCACGCCCAGCATGTTAATATTGAATCAGAGCCGACCCACTTTGTTGACGCGGCAGATATGCCAACTGGTAAAACCATCGTGGTTGCCAGCAAAAATCCCGGTAAAGTAAAAGAATTTAAGGCGATGTTTGAGCCTGCTGGCTACACGGTTAAAAGCCTGGCTGATTTTCCCAGCGTCCCGACTGTCGACGAGACTGGCACGACTTTTGAAGAAAATGCGCGGCAAAAAGCCGACCAGTACGCCAAAGATCTCCAGTTACCGGTGATTGCCGATGATTCTGGCTTGATGGTTGATGCGCTGGATGGTCAACCGGGCATTCGTTCAGCCCGTTATGCCGGCGATGGGCATAACGATGCGGCGAACAATGCCAAACTTTTGGCGAACTTAGCTGATGTTCCTGACGATGCGCGAACCGCCACGTTCCATACAACCTTGGTGCTGGCAAAACCGGATCACCCGGAAGCCGATCTGGTGGTTCATGGTGATCTTTCCGGACAAATCACGGCCATCCCGCGCGGAACTGATGGCTTTGGTTACGATCCATTTTTCTTGGTGCCATCACTAGGCAAAACACTGGCAGAACTGACTGCCGAAGAAAAAAATCAGATCAGTCATCGGGGCAATGCCATGCGGTCACTGGAGAAAGTCTGGCAGGCATGGTTGGAGGAAGAGATATGAAAATTCTGGCAGTAAGCGACACGCACGGCGATCGTGAAATTCTTGCGACAATCTTGAAACAGCAGCCGGATCTGGACGGTTATTTCTATGCTGGTGACTCGGAGTTACCTGCCGATGATTCGCTTTTTCAAACGTATCATGCAGTTGAAGGGAACATGGACTTTGATCCTAATTTTCCCATGAGTGTGACAACGACGATTAAAGGCATCACGATTTTTATGACACACGGCCATCGGTTTGGGGTGAACTTTGGGCTGGACAAGCTTATGGCTGCCGGCGAAGCTGCCCATGCTCAGCTGGTGATTTTCGGGCATACGCATCAACTTGGCGTGGAAGAGCGCGCCGGTATGGTGATTTTGAATCCAGGCTCGATTAGTCAGCCCCGCGGTCAGTTCGCCAATTTAGGCGGTACTTACGCTACAGTTTCCTGGACAGACGACAAAGTGCACGTTGACTTTTTGAAGCGGGACGGCGGCATCGTTGCACCATTAAGCCGCGACTTTTTGCAGGCATGATCGTTATGTTTGAGAAAATTAAAAATCGGTTCTAGCGGTAATTGCTAGAGCCGATTTTTTTGAAGAATCAGACCGTTGTTACATAAAGAGTTGTTTGTAGGTGAAAACCGCGAGAATGGCCGCGACGATTGGTGCAATCACAGGCACCCAGGCGTATCCCCAGTCGGAACTGCCTTTGTGTTTTAATGGCAAAAGCGCGTGCAGAATTCGCGGGCCGAGGTCACGGGCCGGGTTTAACGCCGGTCCGGTTGGGCCACCCAGTGATGCCACTAATGTCGCCACAAGGAAGCCTAAGCCCATGTGTGCCGTTCCAAGATTGTCTTGGAAGAACGGTGCTTTGGTAATACCAAGGGCGCCGATGAAAAGAATATACGAACCGATAAATTCGTTGACGAAACCGTTTAGTTTGCTCTTCGTCGCACTGATCGTACTAAATGTCCCAAGAATGTGTTGGGTATTGGTCGTGAGATCATAATGCGGTTTGTAAGCTGCAACGACAAACAGCTGTCCGACCATGGCCCCGGCTATCTGGACCACAATATACGGTAACACTTCTGACCACGGGAACATGCCAGAGGCAGCTAAACCTAACGTAAATGCAGGATTGATGTGGTTACCGGAAATGGCGCCAAACATCATGGCGGGAATCATGACTCCGGCGCCATAGCCGACCGCGATCAGTAGCCAGTCTGAGCCATTTCCTTTGGTACCCTTCAAATCGACGTTGGCAACGGAGCCATTTCCTAACAAAACCATAATGGCAGTGCCAATAAATTCGGCGGCCAAACGCACGCCTAGATCATATGTCATTTTTACCCCTCCAAATGATTCGTTCATTGCTAGCATGTGCATGGTGCTTACTTTGATTTGCTTTGTTGCTTCGATAACGTGTTCTCCCGGCTCTAAGCGGGCTGGCTCACGCTCCACCATAACGCGTTCGCAGTCGCAGAAATCTGCGTGTAAGGACCTCGGTCGCAATGGCAAAGAGCGCCATCACGCCCAAGGCCGCTTACACTCCGATTTCTAAACGCTCCTGCTCACGCTCACTAAAAAGTTGTCGTATTTCTTATGAATAACGCCGATAGAAATTCCCTGAAGCCGTTCATGGTAAAATAACCATATGGTGTTTCCGCCTTTTGACGGATGGCACCGGCATGGATAAGCGGTAAACTGAACCAATAAAGTTAACTAATCTAACTTTTTGATCGATGTACTTAAACCAAGAATGTTAAAAAGGAGCTACCCAAATGTTAAATCAAGCCATTGCCAATATGCTGATTGAAAATCGTCATCACTTTATGATTTCTGCAGATATGGTTGCAACGGTCTCCGAAGATAACCCATTAAGTCATGCGTTTCTTGTTCTTACCAAGGTGCGCTATGCGAAAATTCCGGTTTTGGATCACGACTCGAAGTTTAAAGGGCTCATTTCACTGCCGATGATTACCGAAACGATGCTGGGTCTGGACCATATCAGTTTTCAGTCACTAGATACCATGACCGTCAAAGATGTCATGGAGACTGATGTGGCGACAATTAGTGACCCCTATGACTTGGAGAACGTTTTACATTTGCTTGTCGACAACCCGTTCATTCCGGTCGTTCAGGATGGATACTTCACTGGTATTGTGACCCGGCGTGAGGTGATGAAAGGCATCAACAATATTGGTCACAATATCGACAAGCATTTCCAGTTGGAACCTTTAGCGTCAGTCGTTGAAAAAGAATCTTAACCCCTTAAAAACCGGCATACGGACAAACCTGTATGCTGGTTTTTTGTTGGCCACATTAGTTAGCGTCTGCGTTGGATTCCGGTTTATCTAGGAAAATGGTCGCTAAAACGCCGATGATGAGGCTAACCACAACCAAAAGTGCCGGAATAACCATGCCAGTAGCCGGCCAATAAGGCGCGATGCCAGTTTCGAGCAGAATGACCACTGCTGCGGCAACAATACCGCATACAGCATAATAAACCTGGGTTTCGAAATGCTCGAGCAAATACGCCATCAATTTGGCCACCGCAATCAGACCGGCAATGGCGCCAAGCATGAAGGGCAGCAGCAACGCCACCGAGCCCATCGCTGCGTTAAATGCCGACCAGTTACCGGAAGCGAATGCCCGGGCTGCATCGCCTAGCTGGCTGACGGCATTGTAGACGGTTCCGTATTGATCAATGACCATCAGCATGACGGAGCCGGAAATACCAGGGATGGCCATTAACGATACCGCAAAGATGCCGGCAAAAGCCATCACACCGGCGTCACTAACACTGCTCAGGCGCTGAATGGCAGTGAGGTTCTCCGGCTGGGTCCCGCCAAGCTTGGCTAGTCCGTAAATACCCGCAAATCCTCCAGCCACTAGTAAGAGGTACCACCAAGTGAAGGGTTTGAGCACCAATTTGCGATAAATAAACGGGCCGATGCCAAGTACTAACCCGATAAAGAAACCATAACTAGGTAGCGGCCAATGCGTGGTGACGACTAGGACGGCTTTAGTGGAAACCAAGATACCAACGACAGCTCCTAAGCCAATCGGTGCCAAGAAACGCAAATTTTTCTTGGGATTGGCGCGGAAGTGATTCACTGCTTGTAAGAGGCGGTCATACAACCCGACGACGACGGCAAAAATACTGCCGGAAAGACCGGGAATGACAAGTGCAATGCCGATGATGGCACCTTTGATGAAGTTGAGCATAGCATCTCCTTATAAATGGATTTTGGTGTGAATATTGGTAAAACGCCAAACTCTTTATGAGCCAGACTGTAAATTGATCGGCGGCGTGATCACATGAATGCCGGCGGAGTTTAATGCAGCAATGTAAGCAGCGAGAAATGTTCGCTGTAAACTGAGCTGCTCACCGTTTTCAGCGTAAAAAAGAACTTGGTAGGTAAACGTGCCATTTTTTTCCTCTGTCAGACCCAGAATATCCGGACCCTCAGTGATGGTCGTGAACTTTGGAACTAAGTCGTGATTGACGCGTTCAATAGTTTTGCGGACCAAATCGAGATCAGCAGTCGGCTCAAGTGGCAACTTAATGAGTACCTGCATATTGCTGCGGGAAAGGTTGCTGACGATTGTAATGTTGCGATTAGGGATGAAGTTAACCGTACCGTCGTAACTCTTAACCACCGTGGTGCGTAAGCCAAGGCTAGTGACTGTTCCGGAAATCTTGCCTAATTGGACAACATCACCAACGTCAAACTGCGCCTCCAGTAGAATAAAGAAACCAGTCACAACGTCATTGACGAAGCCTTGAGCACCAAAGCCGATTGCCAAGCCGGCCACGCCCGCACCAGCAAGCAGTGTCCCCACCGGAACGCCTAACGTTGATAGGATCGCGTAAAAATAGAAGAAGAGCACAAAATAGAAAAATAGATTTCGCGAAAGGGTGTGGATGGTTTTGACGCGCGTGCCTGATAAATGTGCGCGACGCTGATAGCTTTTAAAAGCCCGATTGATGGCGAACTGACCTAAACGATAAAGTGCAAGAAATAAAATCGAAAAGAATAGCAACGACAGAACCTTATCAATCAGGGTTCCGGCAATTTTATCCCAGTTGATGGTTTTAAAATACCGTAACCACACATTGGGTTGTTCAGTTACGGTCGTTGCCGTGAACATCATGCCTGTCACGTGACGACCTCCTCTTGGTGTTGGCTTTATTTTACCAGAACCGGGGCGGATCTGCTGGAGATTTGTCATGATGCGGATAAGTTTTAACTTTTGGTGGGAGAAGGGGTGGGTGTGATTGTGTGGCAGGGGGGAAATAAGGATAGGAAGGCAATCCGGTTCCGAAACGCGCTCGCTGGCGCAGAAGTCGGAGTGTAAGGACCTTGGGCGCAATGGCCAAAGACCAGCCATGGGGGGAAAATAAGGATAGGAAGGCAATCCGGCTCTGAAATGCGCTCCCTGGCGCAGAAATCTGCGTGTAAGGACCTCAAACCCAAATGGCCAAAGACCAGCCATGGGGGGAAAATAAGGATAGGAAGGCAATCCGGTTCCGAAACGCGCTCACAGTCCCAGAAACCTACACATAAGGACCTCGAACCTAAATGGCCAAAGCCTAGGTATTGGGGGAATAAATTTTGTAGGGCAATCCGGTTCCGAAACGCGTTTGCAGTCGCAGAAATCTACGTGTAAGGACCTCAAGCCTAAATGGCCAAAACCCAGCCATTTAGGCTTGAGGCCACTTACACTCCGATTTCTAAGCGCTCCTGCGCACGCTCTTTAAATCTTTTGCACCACTCTCCCCTCGATGTTATGATTGGTGTAACCAACTGGTTTGAAATGGAGGGTGTTGCATGTCAGGTGGAGAGATTGCTTGGATCATTGCTGCGGTTGCTTTTTTGATTATTGCTTTGGCGATTGCCGTCATTGCGATTCGGGTTTCGGGTGTGACCAAGGAAGTTAAGGAAACGGTTGCCGAGACGAATAAGACGTTGAACACGGTCAACGGGGAGCTTGGCATTTTGACGAAGGAAGTCGAAGGCCTTCTTGCGAAGAGCAATACCCTTCTTGAAGATGTAAATGGCAAGGTGGCGGCGATTGATCCTGTCTTTACCGCAATTGGTGAGCTTGGTGAAAGCGTTTCTGATTTGAATCAGTCAACGCGCAATTTGACCGAACGCGTTGCTCATGGTGCCAAGAACGGGGCCAAGGCGACGGTTGCGACACGTATGGGTGCCAAAGCATTTTCAATGTTGACCAAAAAGAAACATCATAATGAATAGCAGGGGGAATCATCATGGCTAAAAAAGGACATTTTTTGCTTGGATTTGTATTCGGAGCTGCCAGTGCCTTAGCAACGACTTATTTATTGACACCGCAAACCAGTGACGAGTTGAAACGGCGCGTCAAACATGCTTCCGCGAATTTAGCCGATCGTGCGGTTGATTACTATGATTACGCCAAAGAGGCTAGTGCCGACTGGAAGCAAAGCGCGACGGATTTTGTCGATGACTTGAAGGCGCGTGGGAATGATGCCGATGGGTCAGAAGCGTTGGCTAATTATGATGCTGCGACTGAGCAATTGCGCGACCAATTGAATACTGCAGCGGATACGGATACTTCAGCTGATTTTGATGACATTGTGCTGGACGGTAAGAGTGCGTTTGCCCAAGCCAAGGATGACGATGAAGGCAGTGAAACCCGCACCGATGAAGTGCCGGAACCGACCGAACCAAAGCCAGTTAGTGGGGCCGCCGCATCTGAGGCCAAACCGGCAAGTTCTGAATCTGAAGCTACCGATTAATCAGCACTAGTAACCACAAGATTTTGAATATTAAAAATGGCGACAAACGAAAGACACCCCGACGTGAGCGCCTTTCGTTTGTCGCTTTTAGCATCGTAGCTGAATTTGTTTGAAGCATTTTGATCATGAATGAGGGAGAATACTATGCTAAATAGCGAACGTCAGGCACACATCAAAGCCACTTTGAGTACTGCTGCCGAACCGCTCAGTGCGTCGAGTTTTGCGCGGCGGTTTACCGTCAGTCGGCAGACCATCGTCGGTGATATTGCGCTTTTGCGGGCCCAAGGCGAACCGATCATTGCAACGCCGCGTGGTTATACGTTGTCACATCCAGCGGCTCATGAGTTTTTGATTCCTTGCAAACACACGCCGGAGCAAACAGAGGAAGAGCTGCAGCTGATCCTCGACAACGGCGGTTGGATTGAAGATGTTTTGGTCGAGCATCCGCTATATGGTCAGTTACGCGGTCAGCTGAATATTCGCACCGTTGCCGATATGAAGCTGTTTTTGAGTCGTCTAGCGCGTTATCAAGGCCGCCTCTTGTCCGAGTTAACCGGTGGCATTCATTTACACACGATTAGCGTTAAAAATGAACGGAATATCGCCAAAATTAAAGAAGCACTGCGCAAGGCTGGCATTTTATATGAACAGTCGGAAGCAGACTAGACAATTTCGGTGGTAGAGGCAAAAACAGCAGCAGTCAACAACATAAAAATGGTCCCGAGGAGACAGCGTTACCTCTTTGGGACCATTTTCGATATTTAGCGCACTGTTCATTTTTTACCGACGAGCGACCCGGCGTCATCAGCCATTGATGACAGTGAATTCTTTTGATGTGTGGGTAAAAGGTTCGCAGCCGGTTTCCGTGACGTGGACACAGTCTTCGATTCGAACACCAGCGACACCAGGAACGTAAATACCAGGTTCGATCGAGAAGCACATGCCTGGCTGTAGAATCATATCGTTGCCTTCCATGATGGATGGGAATTCATGGGTGGACATGCCGATTCCGTGTCCCAAACGGTGATTAAAATACTCGCCGTAACCCGCTTTGGTAATAATGTCGCGGGCAATCTTGTCGAGTTCGGATGCTTTTAATCCCGGCTTAACGGCATCCATAGCAGTCAGGTTCGCTTCTAGACAAATATCAAAAATTTCACGCGGCTTACCGGTGACCTGACCAAAAGCGACGGTGCGCGTGGCGTCAGACATGTAACCATGGTTGTCCGTACCAAGATCAAACAAGACCAGTTCATTTGGAGCGAGCTTTGTTCCCATCGGTTCGCCATGCGGATTGGCCGCATCTACGCCAGCTTGGACGATGGTGCTAAAACTCATGTGCATGACGCCTTCCTTCATCATCGCATAGTCAATTTCAGCCGCAACTTCCTGTTCAGTGGCACCTGCCTTGATCGCCTTAAAACCTGCTTGGAACGCGCGGTCAGCCTGAGCACCGGCAATTTCCATTTGTTTAATTTCGGCAGGTGTTTTGATTAACCGTTGCTTTTCAATGAAACGGGAAGCATCGATCGGAAAAGTCGCATCAGGAAACTGCTTCATAATGGCTTCAAATTTGAAAACAGCGAGGTTATCCTTTTCGATAGCCCACTTGGTCGGATTAGGGTTCACGTCCTTGATATGGGTCGCCATGACGGCAAACGGATCTTCGTGATCAAGATAGCCAAATACCTGATAAGGCCAGCCAGCTTTTTTAACTTCCTCAATGGTTAGTTGCGGGGTGAACAGGAACGGATCCTTGTTCGGGGTGACGATTAAGGCGGTGATCCGTTCTTCGGGATCCTGGAAGAAACCCGTGTAATAATTGATATTGACCGGGTCGCTGATATAGGCAAGGTCGAGGCCTTCTTCGCCAACCCAGGTTTGTAATGCTGCTAAATGCTCGTTCATCGTGGTCCTCCTCAAAAGGGCACAGCACAAAATATCATGCAAAACGATTCTTTGACCGCATTTTGTGATGCACCGTGATATTAACGCGCCAGTTGCTCAGGCACCGAAAATGACCCGCACAATAAGGGGACCAATCTCAATGCCTGATGCAACTTTCTCTAACAGTATATCACGAGCAATACGCCGAACTTTCTGAAAAGCCCGTTTGTGAAAATTTCATGGAAAATTCAGTAAAACGCTTGCATTGCCTTTCTCATTCTGCTATTTTGGAATGTAAATAGATGTTTCGTGATTTTCATACTCACGACTAAGGAGAAAATAAAGTGGAAAAACAAACAATAACAATTTATGATGTTGCCCGCGAGGCAAATGTATCGATGGCGACGGTGTCCCGAGTGGTTAATGGTAACCCGAATGTGAAGCCGGCTACCCGCAAGAAAGTTCTAGAGGTTATCGAACGCCTCGACTACCGGCCGAATGCGGTAGCCCGTGGCTTAGCCAGCAAGAAAACGACAACTGTCGGCGTTATCATTCCTGACGTTACTAACATGTTCTTCTCAAGCCTGGCGCGCGGGATTGATGATGTGGCGACCATGTACAAATACAACATTATTTTGGCGAACTCGGATGAAAATAACCAAAAGGAAGTTTCCGTACTTAACACCTTGTTAGCCAAGCAGGTTGACGGGTTGATTTTCATGGGTCATGAATTGACCGATTCGATTCGCGCTGAATTTTCCCGGAGCAAAACGCCGGTTGTACTGGCAGGTTCGATTGATCCAGATGAACAGGTTGGCAGTGTCAATATTGACTACGTGGCCGCGGTTGAAGAAGCGACGCACCAATTACTGGAGAGCGGCAATAAGCGGGTGGCATTGGCGACTGGCTCGCTCACCCATCCAATTAACGGCCAGTTCCGCCTGAAGGGCTATAAACAGGCACTTGAAAAAGCCGGCGTTGCCTATGACGAAAGCCTGATCTTTGAAAATGAGCCAAGTTATCAAGCAGGGTTGGCATTGTTTGGTAAGCTGCAGAAAGTCGGCGCAACGGCTGTCATTGCCGGCGATGATGAACTGGCAGTCGGCATTTTGGACGGCGCGCTGGACAAGGGTGTGAAGGTACCGGATGATTTCGAAATCATTACCAGCAACAATACTAAGTTAACCGAAATGACCCGGCCACAACTGACATCAATTGATCAGCCGCTTTATGATATTGGTGCTGTGGCAATGCGGTTGCTGACCAAGATGATGAACAAAGAAGAGATCGAAGAAAAAACCGTGATGTTAGGGTTCGATATTTTGAAACGCGGCTCAACCAAATAAAGTTGTTGCGCGAAGTCGGCTTTGGCACCTCGTGAGCAATAAAAAATCGGTTCTAAAGACAGATGATGTGTGTCTTTAGAACCGATTTTTGCGTTACTGGATTGATTGGCCTTCAAGATGACGCATGAACTTACTGACCGCTGCCAGTTGTAGCAGGTGTGGTTTGCTGATTATTGGTTGTTGTGCCACCGGTCATGTTACCGCCAGTCGTTGTCGTGCCAGTGCCGGTTGTTTCGCCGCCAGTGCCAGTTGCGCCGTTTGTCCCGCCAGTACCTGTGGTTTGCGGTTCACTTGGCTGGCTTTCGGAAGTTCCCTGCTGGTTTTTCTGACTGGAAGGCACCGTGACGCTAGGCGTTTGGCTGCTTTCCGTCGTGGCCGGTGTCGTGGTTTCAGGCGTGATCGGCGTTTCCTGATGTTCTTTTTTGGCTTCGGTCGAGCGGCCGTTAGCGTCAGAGACCTGGCCATAGCCGTTACTTTTGCCGTTGAGATGGTCATAGAACAACTGATAATTGTCTTTGCTGCCGCCGATGCCAAATTCGGCTTTCGCAGTTGGCTGCCAATCATTGTAGAGGCTGGTAACAGTTGATCCGCCTGTATGATAAGTCCGCCCGTTAAAAGTAAGGGTACCAGCCGGTTGTCCGGTTTGCTTATCGACAGTGACGGACTTGACGGTACTTGGTCGAGCTAGTTTTTTGTCAACTTTAAATTGCTTAGGGATGGTGTGATAAACCGCATTTGCCAACTTCGACCAGTAAGCTTCGTTGGTCATGGAGCTATTTTCATCAAGTGTGTAGTTGGTGCCGTTGCTGTTGTCATAGCCCATCCAACTGGCAATTGTCACACCAGGCGTTGAACCGATAAACCAAATATCACGGAAATCGTTGCTGGTCCCGGTTTTCCCGATCAGGTTATCGGTATTGAAGCGCAGCTGATAGTTTAGGCTCTCGGCTGTCCCTGATTCAACCACGTTTTTCAACATTTGATTCATGATGTAGTTCGTACCTTTGGAGAAAACCTTGGTCTTTTTAACCTGATGCCGGTAGACCGCGTGTCCTGAAGGGTCAACGATTTCAGAAATGACATAAGCCGGAACGTGTTCGCCTTCATTAGCAAAAGTGGAAAAAGCGCTGGCTTGTTCCTTGACGTCGACGCCATAATCGGTACCGCCCAAGGCTAGACCGAGCTGGCTGTAATCATTGTCAGTGAGGGTATTGATGCCCATTTTTTCCATGTAGCTTTTGACATTGACGTTCGGCTTGATGTGTTTATACAGATTAACTGCCGGAATGTTGTAGGATTGGGCAAGCGCTTCGGTGGCAGGGATGAACCGATTTTGAATCTGGTCGCCGTAATCGGTCACACTGTAATTGTTGCCAAGGTTGGTTTTGAAATCAGCCAAAGCCGTCTGCGAACCGATGACTTTTTGATCGATCGCTGGTGCATACACCAAAAGCGGCTTAATCGTGGAGCCGGGAGAACGTAAGGTGTAAATGTGATTGAGTTCACCAGAGACCCCGCCGACAAATCCGAGAACGGCACCGGTTTGGTTGTCTAACACGACGGAGCCGTTTTGCACTGGATGTTTAACGGTTTCGGTTTCGCCGGTTTTAGGATTGATCTGAGTGCTGGTGTAAGTTTGACCGAATGTATTTCGCGTGGCGCGCATCACAAATTGCATTCGATCGTACACGTCTTTGTTGATGGTACTTTTGATTTGATAATTTTTGGAAGCGAAAAGATCGCCTGCTTGCCTCAAATAGTCGTTGTTTAAGGCGTTGTCTTTGGCAAGGTCGGCAGCAGAGTGACCATCATTTTGGGCTAATTTCTCAGCTAATAATGATTTAGCTTCACTGAGCACCATGTTGTAGACATACCCATACTCATTGTCATCCTGTTCGGCATTTTCCGGCTTGAGGAACGCGCCTTTTAGATCGAATGACTTGGCTGCAACATACTGCTTGTGACTGATGACGCCAGCTCGATACATCCGAAACAGCACGGTCTGTTGCCGATTAATGCCGGATTTAAGACTGGCTTTTAGTTGACCGTTGGCAGTATACGGCGTGTAAACAAACGGACTCTGCGGCAAGCCAGCAATAAAGGCGGCTTCCGGCAGGTTCACCTGACTGGCAGAGACGCCAAAAAGTCCTTGCGCAGCCGCTTCGACGCCGGCAATGTTTTGCCCCTTGTTGTTCCGACCCAGCGTGGCGACATTCAGATAAGTTTCCAGGATTTCGTTCTTGCTGAAGTGGTTGTTTAGGCGCCGCGCCAACATGATCTCCGCAGCTTTACGTTTGAAGGTTGTCTCTGAGTTCAAAAACATCATTTTGACAACCTGCTGCGTCAAAGTCGAGCCGCCAGTTTGGTTACCCATGCCGGTTAAATCGGAAAAGAAAGCCCGAATCACCGCCTTGGGCACAACCCCGTCATGACGGTAAAAGTCCTCGTCTTCAGTGGCAATGATCGCCTTGGTCAGCCATGGCGACATATCGTTAAGGCTGACTTTTGTGGAATACAAGTCGCTTTTGACGTCACTGAGCTTGACGTTATGTGCAAAATACATACTGGAAGTGCGGCTGGTGTTGGATAGCGTTGCCTTCATCGCTGCTTCGGTCGGAATCGGCGTTGCATCGATAATCGACACAAAATAGCCGCCAAATAAGCCGAGCCCGAAAACAGCCGCAATGCCTAAAACGCCTAATAAGTAATAGACAATACTTTTGATACTTTGAAGCGTGACATTACCGTAAAAAACAATGGCAGTCTTACCCGTTAAATGTTTGGAATCAGCTTTGGAATCAGGACGCCGCGTCACGAATGCCGTGAACCAGCGGCGAAATCGAGTCCCAAGCGTCTTGACCCGATCGACGAACTTTTTCAAGTGCTTGTCCCACCTTAAATTTTGGTCTAATACTCCTTAGTATACCGTAAAAATAAAGCGGATTCTAATACTGTTGGCAGAGCGCGAACTGGCGCGGTTAGAAGTCGGAGTATAAGTGGCCTTGGGCGTGATGGCCCGGGCTTAGGCCATCGCGACCAAGGCCCTTATACGCAGACTTCTGCGCCAGTGAGCGCGTTTCGGAGAGCATCGGTAAACGGGCCGGTCTTTGACCATTGCGACCAAGGTTCTTATACGCAGACTTCTGCGCCAGAGAATGCGTTTGTGGAAAGCGCCAGTTTCTGTTTGCGAGAATGCACTTCAAAACCAACTTGTCTGTTTGTCCTCACCATTCATAAGTTCAAGCGGCTTCACTTGCGACCCGCGTTGTGTTGTGCAAAACTGATAACTATATAAAATAAGCGAGCGAGAACAGGAGTCAGTTATGTACCGAGTTATTTTGTTTGATGTAGACGATACCTTGTTGGATTTTAAAGCAGGGGAACTAAAAAGCCTGGCTAAGATGTTTGCCAGGCTTAAATTACCATATACGCCGCGGATTGAGGCAAGTTATTTGAAAATCAATACTGATCTGTGGCGTGATTACGAAGCAGGCCGGATTACGCGACCGGAATTGTTTGATGTGCGATTTGCCAAGCTGTTTCGCCATCATCATTTGAACGCCGATCCCCATTTGGCAGAGCGGACGTATCACCATTTTCTGGATCAGGAAGCGATTTTGCTGCCGCGCGTGACGGAAACTCTGGATGCTTTAAAAGACTATCGGCTGTTTATCGTCAGCAATGGCATTGAGCCGGTCCAACGTGAGCGCCTGGCAACCAGTGGCTTAATTGATTATTTTGAGGACATTTTTGTTTCCGATAGTGTCGGGAGCCCGAAGCCGACCGTGGCGTTTTTTGATTATGTTGCCAAACGCATTCCCCGGTTCAATCGGCACGAAACATTGATTATGGGCGATTCGTTGACGTCGGACATTCAAGGCGGCATCAACGGCAAGATTGATTCAATCTGGTTCAATCCGCAATTCCAACCTAATCGCGAGCAGATAACGCCGACTTATCAGCTGAATGAATTCAGTGATTTGACTAAATTACTGCTTGCCAACTAGACGATGTGTGGCTTAATCGACTAAGCGAATGGTGCCAGTTGTGACGACCATTGTTCCTTGGGCCGTTTTTAACAGCAAGGCACCATTGTCATCGAACCCGCTGATGATTCCGGTCAGCGAGTTTTGTGTGCCGCTAACCGTGATTTGCCGACCGATCCAGGCAGCCTTTTTCCGATAAATCGGCATAATGGTGTCAGGATTCGCAAACAACCGCATGAGATTCGTCAAGAAACGGCCGGCAAGCTCCGGACGCGGATCGCTACCGGGCTTTTCAGTAAGAAGGGTAGTGATTGGCTGATCGGTCGGTAACGGCGCTGTCAGGGTCGGAAAAATATCAACGCCGACGCCCAGCACCACGGCATTTTGTTCGAGCAATGCTTCTGCCAAAATACCGGCAACCTTTTTGCCGTTTTTTTGCAAATCATTGACCCATTTGATCGCGGTGACAATACCAAATTGGGTTTCAATCGCTTGCTGCAAAGCGACGCCGGCAGCTGGCGTGATTAAGGCACGGCTGATTTGCGGGTGGAAGGCGTAACTCAGATAGAGACCGGCATCGGCCGGACTGGCAAAGTGTTTGCCGTGTCGACCCACACCGGCAGTCTGTTCACCGGCAATCAGAATTTGCGGTAACGTAGCACCATTTTGGACGGTTTGTTTTAAAACCGTGTTAGTTGATGTCACCGTTGCCTGCGTTGTGACGGCTGCACGCAAATGTGGATCATCTAACCATGGATTTAAGCTATCAGGCGTTAACATAAGAAAGCTTCCTTTCTGGGATCAATCGCAAGTGCGCCAGAAGTCAGGTGACAGACTTCTGGCGCACAGGCACGAGCATGAATTTTAAAATTTGCCAAGAACTGTTATCAGTAATGTGAATACTGATAACATTTTAAAAATACAGAGACTTAGCTTATTTGACTAAGCGGCTGATGGCGTCGGCGTAAATGGCCACCGCTGTGATGATATCTTTAATTGGCATGTACTCATTCGCCTGATGCATGACATTTTCCTGTCCCGGCATCTGGGCGCCGAAAGCGACACCCCGTTTGATAATTCGGCCATAGGTGCCGCCACCGATGACTTGTTCGTGTCCGGCAATACCAGTGTGGTCCGTGAAAGTTTGCAATAGGGTTTTAACCAGCGGATCGTCACCAGGAACGTAATGCGGTTCCTGTGCATGGCCACTCAAGGATACGTCGAATTGGTCGGCACCGACCGCGCTTTCAATTTGATCACGGATTTTATCAGCATCGGTGCCTTGCGGATAACGGACATTGACCAATACACTTTGTTCGCCATCCTGGGTAAACGTGAAGATATCCGGGCTAGCGGTTAACTCGCCCATCAGTTTGTCCGTGTAATTGATACCCAAGTGGTGGCCGCGTGAATCTAAGTGCAGATATTTGGCGATCATGGTCAGATAGGCTTTGCCTGCCGGATCAAAAGGCAAATCAGCTAACAGGCTTGCCAGATAAGTGGCCGCATTCTTGCCATCTTTTGGTTCTTGGGCATGGGCGCCTTTACCCACGATTTCGATCGTCGTAGGATTGCCCAGCGTCAAGGTGAGTTTGACACCTTGCTGATCGGCCCAGTCGTTGACTTGGGTCGCAAAGCTTTCAGGCAAGTCGCCGGTGATGGTTGCTTTTGCTTCTTGCGGAACCATATTTGGTCGAATACCCGCCGAAAATTCATTCAAAGTCAGTTGGGCTTCTGCTGCAGCAACCGGTTTTTGCACGATTTTGAAGCTGGCAATGCCTTTTTCACCGTTGATAATTGGAAATTCGGCATCAGGAGAAAAGCCAAAATCCGGTGCCGGTTCGCTTTCGAGATACCGATGCATGCCAACCCAATCGGATTCTTCATCGGTTCCAAGGATAAAGTGAATCTTTTTATTGATTGGCAGGCCCAGATCGCGGACGAGTTTCAATGCATAGTAAGCAGCAATGCTCGGTCCTTTGTCGTCGCTGGTGCCACGACCGTAAATCTTACCATCGCGAATCACCGGGTCAAATGGATCGGTTTGCCAACCGGGTCCGGCGGGAACAACATCGACATGCCCAAATAGTCCTAAAGTTTCAGGACCGCTGCCTAACTCGATCCGACCGGCAACATGGTCCACATTGAGCGTCTTAAAACCATCCCGCTCGCCAATTGCCAAAAAGGCATCCAGCGCTTTTGCCGGACCTGGTCCGAGTGGATATTCTGCGGTTTTATGCTCGGTGTCGCGTTCGGAATTGATCTTCAACAGTGTTGTGAGATCAGAAAGAAGCTGGGGTTCTAATTTTTCTGCTTCCTGCTGCCAATTAATTGCCATGAGGTTAACCTACTTTCTTTCTATCGTTGTCTTTAGAATAGCATGTTTGTTCCACAGAAACGACTGAATCATTCAGAGAAAATAGAAAAGTGGTCAAGATCCGGTGAAAAGCTTGTCATGACGCGATTGTAAGCACACCCATGTCGTAACCCTTCTCAACCGATTTCAGTGACCCGAGCATTAAGCAAGGGGGTGTCAAATGCCGAATTGCCTAATGCCCAGTGGATGAGCGGCTTTTCTTTTAAGGGAATGCTGCGATAGAGCATGAGCCAGGTTGCCATGTTTTCGGCAGATGGCAACACTTGCACATCTTTGGCTTTTAACCAGCCTGCTTTGGTTTTTAAGTAGAGCCGGCTATTTTCGTAGCGTGCGGCCAGAACCCGGGCGCGCGTGTTGTCAGCAACATGCCCAGTAACATTTTGCTGATGCAGCGGGTTAGCATAAATCGGGGCATGGAAGCCGCGACTAGTGACGACGATTTTTTGGTGGAGAAACAGGCTGGCCCAGCCAGCTTGGGGTGCGAGGTTGATCGTTGTAGCCGGCACGAACGCGTTATCGCCGATTTGATAATAGGTGTTGCCGGCAATGGTGACCATTGCAGAAATCGCAATTGGGGTTTGCGGTGCTAACTGTTCAGGACGTAACAGCGGTTGATAAGGGTTTTCGTAAACCGGAAGCGCCGAGACACTGGAGTTAGCGCCAAGATCGTTGATACTGGTGGTAACGGAAGCGGCTTTCAGCGCCTGAAATTCATGTCCAAGACTCGTATAATTGGTCACGACACCATCAATGTTGAGGTTAACCAGCCAAGTCCACCGATCCCGATCCTCGTTCATCTCATCCCAGACGTACACTTTTTTGCCAAGGTCATGTAGCTGATTGACCAGCTGCGGCGTCACCAGATCCGAACTTAAATTAATGCCGTCTACATAAGTCAATACATCAAAATTGATCCGTTTAAGCGAACCAACAATTAAAATCCGCGGCACAGAAGGCAAATCCGCCTGCAAGCGCTTGAGACTGGCAGCCGAAAATGAATGGAACATGACGCGGTTTTCCATGTGATACTGTTTAATCAAAGCTGTAATTTTGTCTTCAAGGTGGGGATGCGGTTCGCCTTTAACGATTTTGGTTTCAATCAAGAATTTATGGTTTGTCTGTTGCTCGTGGGCGAAAAGCTCCTCGAGGCTGTGAACCGGTTCGCCATTTTTGGTATGATATTGCTGAAGTTGCGCAAAAGTGCTCTTGGCAATGGTCAAATTGGCGCCGGTCATGCGTTGAATCGTTGAATCATGCTGGATCACGACCACGCCGTCAGCACTTTCATGTACATCGAGTTCAACATAATCAGCACCGTTGTTAAAAGCACTATCGAAACTTTGAAAAGTTTCTTCCGGATAGTTCAGCGGATCGCCACGGTGGCCAACCAGCGTAAACCCTGAAAGCAGAAGAAATAATGGCAGCAGCAAAACTGCCACAGTGAATCGTTTGCCCATGCAGGCTGCTCCTTTCCAGAAAAAAACATCATACCACAAACATAGCACAGTGAGCGCGAACCGGCGCGTTATAGAAGGAAATGCCAAAACACAAACCATTCGCTGCCGACAGAGCGACAGACACCAACCGCGTGACGATAAACTCAAACCGAAATCAGCAAACAAATAAGGAGCGTCAAAGATGGCAGAAAAATATCAGGTTTTTGATTTGATTCAGGAAATTACCCGGCTGGACGGGAGTCGCTATTTTGAACTGGGGAACGTCATGCTGAATGGCCGTGCCGAAAAGGCTTCTATGAAGGGCTTTATTAAGCGGGTGCGGATTGTTCAGCTGAACATTGCCCACTCAACCGCTGTGGCAACTTATGAAAAATATATCAACGAGCATTATGAATTTCCGCCGGCTGATTTAACCAGTTGGGAAGAATGGGACAAACCGGAAGGCCCGATTCGCGATGCTTACCATGAGATTCTCCGGCAAAATCATGTCGGGTAAAATAGGACGATGAGGGTTTCTGCCGGCTCGGCACTCGAGAGATAGATTTTAATAAAAACCTCAATTTTTTGAATAATTTCCGTGATTATCGCATAACCGGGCTTGTCAGCGTGACAATTTTCGCGGATAGGTCGAACACGCGCTTTGCGTCACATTGATGCTGCTTATATAATGTAAGGCATATGAAAGCGAGGGATCCGCGTGAAGTATTTAGGTAAATGGCTTATCCCGTTCGTCGCGGCGATCGCGGTTTTTATTGGCATGCAATTTGACAGCGGCTTTTATACCAAGCCAGTGGGTCAGGTTGAAGCAGTTAAAGTGGTCAAAACCACCAACCACCAAGACGAAGATCAAAACCATGACCGGCTGATCAAACAGCAGGTTTGTGTGCGTCTCCTGAATACCGCCAAACGCGGCAAACGCATCACCATGCATAATACATACTCGTTTAGCGGTGCGCTGGACAATGAACTTCGCGTGGGCGAGCAGGTTTTCCTGGATGTTGATAAAGGCGCCTATACCTTGAACAACGTGAAGCGGGATGCGATTCTGGCGGCGTTGTTGGTCTTGACCTTTGGCTTGATTTTTTTGGTGATGGGGCGGCGTGCGTGGTTAACGAGTATTAGCATTTTACTTAACACGATAATTTTCTTTGTCGCGGTTGAATGGGAGATCGGCAGTAAACAGTGGCAGGCGTGGTGGCTATTTGTTATTTTGGCGGTGATTTTCACTGTTTTGACGGCAGTGTTCATTGTCGGGTTCAAGCCGATTGCGGCAACTATTTCACTGGGGACGTTGTTAGCCACCGCGGCTGCAGTGGCACTTGGCTATGGCATAATGGCCCTGACCAATTACAACGGTATTCACTTTGAAGAGGTCAAATACGCTACCCAGACGCCACAGCTTTTATTTTTCGGTCAAATTGTGATCGGCTCTTTGGGCGCTGTGCTAGACGAGGCGAGTGACATTTCGGTTGCGATCTTTCAGCTTCATGACACGGCCAAGGAGCGGTTTCGGGCAGGGATGGCTATTGGCCGCAATGTTATGGGACCGCTGATTTCGGTTCTGTTTATGATTTTCATTGCCGATACATTCATGGAATCGGTTTTGTGGATCCGCAACAATAATTCGATTGCGCAAACGGTTATCTGGGTGATGGGGCTGGGATTTGCCCAGAGCCTCATCAGTGCGTTTGGCATTGTACTGGCGGTGCCGGTGACTAGCGGAATAGCAGCGATGATGGCTAAAATTAAGAAGGTGACAGCATGAACGCCATTCTTGCATTAGCCTTGGTTCTGCTTGTCATGATGTTTATTGTCGGCGGCAAGCAAGGCCTGTCAAATTTCTTTGCTTTAGCCGTCAACGCTTTGTTAATGATCCTGGTCGTCATTTTAATGGCCAGCGGGTTTAATCCGATTATCGTAGCCATTATTTTTGGGCTGATTATTTTGGCCAGCACGATTTTCCTCAGCACTAGCCAGCTTTCCGTGGCCGGCCCGGCGTTTGTCTCGTCTTTATTAATTATGACATTGTTAGTCGGACTGATTCTTTTGACGATGACGTTGAGCCAGACAGCGGGGTTTGGACCGGAAGATTCCGAGGCACTGGAAGGCTTTTCCGTGTACATCGGCGTCAGTTTTCCGCACATTTTGATTGCGACGACCTTGCTAGGTACGCTTGGAGCGATCGCCGAAGCAGCGATTGCCGTTGCAGCCGGAATGGATGAGATTAAGGATCAGGCAAGCGCTACCGGGATTAAACAAATGGGGCACGAGATTATCGGAACTGCTTTAAATACGCTGTTCTTTGGTTTCTTTGGCGGCTTTTCCTCTTTGTTTATCTGGTTTGCGTCACTGCGCTATCCATTTTCACAAGTGATTAATAACAAGATTTTTGTTGGCGAACTCTTGCAGGTCTTGATTTCGGTTATTGCCGTCATTTTGACCGTGCCGATGACGACTTGGGTGGTCACGACCAGACATGCACATCGCCGAAAGGAGCAGTAGCATGCAATATTTTATTGCAGATACGCATTTTTTCCACGCGGATCTTTTAGGAAACAACGATTTTGCTCCGCGCCTGTTTCCAACCGTTGAGGCAATGGACGCGGCGATGATTCAGGCATGGAATGCGCGCGTTGATGATCGCGATATCGTTTATCATTTAGGTGACATTGCCATGAATCCGGAGCATTTTCCCCAACCACCGGAAGTGTTGGCGATCCTATTGCAGCTGCACGGCCGGATTGTTTTTATAAAAGGAAATCACGACTACGAATCACTGTTTAAATTTCTTCATCGCCATGATCCGGGCGTGAACGGCTTGCCTAAGTTCACCTTCCATTCGGTTGGCACGATTATCAAGGATGACCATACGCAGTTTATCATGACGCATTATCCGTTGATGATGGGTATTGTGAAGCAGACGCTGAATTTACACGGCCACATTCACCACAATAGCGTCAATATTGCGGAGAATATCAATGTAGGCGTGGACGCTCCGGAACGGGATTTGTTAGTGCCGCATTTGCCATTTGGCACCCCGCTGACGGCGGCTGAAGTACACAAGATTTATCGGCTTAAAGCTGCGGTGTTGGCTAAGGAACGCTGAGCACAATGTGATGTTTGACCCGTTGTCTTGCAGGGCATAGGATAAAACTAGGGTATTAGTTTAGAAATGTCACCTGAAAGACCGATTAGGGAGGTGCCTTGTGGAAAAGTTAGTGATTCTGCACACGAATGATCTGCATTCCCACTTTGAAAACTGGCCGAAAATTCGCCGGTTTATGTTGGGAACCCGCGCTGCAGAACAGGCAGAAGGGGCGAGCGTTTTAGCTTTTGACGATGGCGATGCGATGGATCGTTCGGTACCGCTAACCGAAGCAACGGACGGGCAGATTAATATTCAATTGTTGAATGAAATCGGGTATGACGCAGTGACCATTGGCAACAATGAAGGGGTCGGCAATCCGCATCAGGTCTTGGAACATTTATACGATCATGCTAATTTCCCCGTGGCTTTGGCTAATCTGTTTGAGCCGGATGGCACGCGTCCGCATTGGGCCAAGTCCGTTGTCATGAAGCAGACGCCGGCAGGGACGCGAGTTGCCATCGTCGGCTTTACGGCACCGTTTTTCCTGACGTATCAGCCAAATGGGTGGCGGGTTAAGACAGTGGCAGACGTTTTTCCGGCGATTCTCAAACAGCTTGAGGGCACCTATGATGTTTTGATTGTGCTATCACATTTAGGCATTGAGGCTGATCGTCATTTAGCCCAGCAATATCCGCAGATTGATGTTGTGATTGGCGGGCATACGCATCACTTGCTTGCAGAAGGCGAATTACACGGGACAACGTTGTTAACTGCCGCCGAAAAGTATGGCCATTATGTTGGGAAGATTACGCTAACGCTGGATGATGACCACAAAATTCAGACGCGTCGTGCCGAAACCTTTCAAACTGCTTTGTTGCAAGGAGCAGCAGCAGATCCGCGAGAAATTCAAGGCTATGAAAGTAAAGGCATTGCCTTGTTAAAGCAGCAAAAAGTTGCTCGCTTGCCTAAACACCTGGCGATTCAGTATGATCGGCCATCACCATTACTTGATTTTGGCTTGGCGGCGGTCGCTGATGCTGCTAAAACCGATGCGGCGATCCTGAATGCCGGCCTTTTCCTGACACCGCTTGGCCCCGGGATTGTCACACAGGCTGATCTCCTGACATGTTTGCCCCATCCCATGCACTTGTTGAAAGTAACTTTAAGTGGCAAGGAACTCTGGCGTCTGATCATGGAAATGGAAAAGAACCGCATGTTTCTCCGCCACTTCCACATGATCGGCATGAGCTTCCGCGGCAAAATTTTTGGTGACATCGGTTATCGCGGCATTTCGGTTGATCGAGAAAAGCGAACGGTTTTGTGGCATGGCCAGCCGCTGGTTCCGGAACGGCAATATACATTTGCAACCGTCGACAACTTTCTGTTCATTCCGTTCTTCCCAACCATCGAAATTATGGGCAGCAATGAATTCCTTTTTCCAAAACTGATACGGCAGGTTGTCGGCGATTATATGGCAAAGGTTTTTCCTTTATAAATTCATGCTATACTTTTACAATTACAAGTCGAATGATTTTTTTAAAAGGAGGGCGCGACTTGGGTGAACGAGAAGCATTATCCGAACAAATTGATGTCGCCTTGACTCCGGACATAGCCAAAGAGATGCGGGTTGTCAAAGTCGACCATGATCTGATAACGATTGATGGCCGCCGCTATCGCATTGTCAAAGACCACCGTGATGCTTTTGACCTTGAACGGTTAAATGAACGATACAACGATATTCTCGACAAGTATGATTTTATTGTTGGCGACTGGGGTTACGATCAGTTACGGTTGCGCGGTTTTTACAAAGATGATCGCCGCGGTGCGAGTAAGGATCAGCAGATCAGCACATTAGAAGACTATCTCTATGAATATTGTAATTTTGGCTGTGCTCATTTTGTGCTGGCCCGTTTGGATAAACCGGCAACTAAGTTAGTTGATCGGCGGCACGATCGGGAGCGGAAATCGGCGACAGGCAAAACCGCTCACCGGCAACAATCCAAGACGACACAGCGGCAACATCATGGCAAACGTAAGCCTTATGCTAAGGCAAACAAGCCATATACGGAAAAAACGACACGATCGGCGCATTTTCATGGCGAACAGGCTAAAACAGTCAATCAAACACAACCACGCAAGCGGCATTTTACGATCCGTCAACGTGAGACTAACAAGAAGTAGGGACAGACTTGAAGTATAAAGGTTATATGATCGATCTTGACGGGACGATTTATCGTGGCAAAGAACGCATTCCGGCAGCTAAGGATTTTGTCGAACGGTTACAAGCGGCGCAATTACCGTTTTTATTTTTGACGAACAATACGACGAAAAGTCCTGAAGATGTGGTGAAAAATCTGGCGGAGAATCACGATATTCATGTGTCACCGGCGCAAATTTACACGCCTTCACTTGCGACCGCGGCTTATTTGACTGATCTCAATCATGGCGACGTTTCCGGAAAGTCGGTATATATCATCGGTGAGCTGGGGCTGAAGCAGGCGCTTTTGGATACGGGATTGCGGTTGAATGAAGTGGATCCGGATTATGTGGTAGTCGGGCTGGATTATGACGTGACGTACCATAAGTTTGAGTTGGCCACATTGGCAATTAAACGCGGCGCCAAATTTATCGGAACCAATGCGGATACCAATCTGCCCAATGAACGCGGCTTGGTACCGGGGGCGGGATCGCTGATTGCTTTAGTGGAACGCAGTACGCAGCAACGGGCGTTTTACATTGGCAAACCTGAACCGACGATTATGGAAAAAGCGCTGAAGAAGATGGGACTGCCAAAAGACGCAGTGGCCATGGTTGGCGATAATTACAACACCGACATTAAGGCAGGGTTGAATGCGGGGATCGATACGATTTTAGTCTATACCGGCGTTTCTACTCGGGATTATGTTTCCAAGCAGGTCCACCAACCAACGCATCAGATTGATGCCTTGACGGACTGGGAGGTCTAGATGAAACGCATCGTTCATTGGCTGACGCTTTGGCTAGCGATTGTCAGTGGCGTCATTTTCGTGACGATTTTCAGCACGCTGCTGACGTTCCCGATTTATGCACATATGGATAACCTGCCGCAAATTGCTGCCATGTCGCTGGGACGGTTGTATCATAATTACTTGCAGCTCATGGCATACTTAGACTTGCCATGGATTGGCACGTTGCACATGCAGGATTTTCCGACAAGCCTGCATGGCGCGCTTCATTTTGCCGACGTGCGCCATTTATTTATTTTGGATATTGTGATTGCCATCGTGACGATGCCGTTTGCCATCCGATGGGTGCATCAGCTTAAAGAAGCCAGAAAGCGATATTTGCTGGTCCGGCCGTTTATGATCGGGGCGGTGGTGCCGATCATCTTAACTGGGTTGCTAAGCATTAACTTTGATCGGTTCTTCATCATTTTCCACGAGGTTCTGTTTCGCAATCGTGACTGGCTGTTTGACCCAGCCACTGATCCAATCATCAATGTCTTACCTGAAGGCTTCTTCATGCTTTGCTTTCTCACAGCATTTGCTTTATTTGAGGCTATCATGATATGGGGTACCTGGCGCGGTCGCCAAGATGCCCGGCGTCAGTCACCATTTTAAAAATAAAAAACGCATGTTCCCAATATCGTTGTGACGTTGGGACATGCGTTTTTGCATACCTGGAAAATGCGATGGTTAGATTAACGATCCACGACTTTAGCAGTGCGAGTTTTAACGGCAGCAATGACCATTGGCAAGAGTGAAATCAAAACGATGCCAAGCGCTACTAACGAAAAATGCTCTTTGACGAACGTTACGTTGCCGAAGTAGAAGCCACCGAGTACACACAAGGTAACCCAGAGGAAGCCGCCTAATAAGTTGTAGTGGATGAACTTGCCATAATGCATACGCGAGCCACCTGACACGAACGGTGCAAATGTCCGAATGAGTGGCATGAATCGGGCAATCGCAATGGTTTTGCCACCATGCTTGTCAAAAAAAGCTTCGGCTTGCAGCAGCTTGTCGCGGTTGATCAGGCGGCCAAACCAGCCTTTACCGGTAGAAGCGGCAGACCCCACGCGTTTACCGATTTCATAATTCACGGTATCGCCTAGAACAGCTGCGGCCAAAAAGACTGCGAAAAGGATCCAAACGTTTAAGTTATAAGCAGCGTTGGCGGCCAAAGCACTGGCAGCGAACAGCAGTGAATCTCCCGGTAGGAACGGAAAGACAACAACCCCTGTTTCGATGAAGACCATCGCAAAGAGGATGACATAGGTCCAAGGGCCGAAGCTATTAACGATGGTGATCAGATGCTCATCGATATGCAGGATGAAATCAAACAGTTGGGTCATTGAGTAAGCTCCTTTAATGAATTTACATTTCATTATACGGGATAATATGAAAATTTCATGAAACAAAGGCAAATTTTAGAAAAACGTCAATAAATGTCGTCTTCGATTTCCGGATGCGAATGGGCCAGTCGACTAGCCGCTGCTGCCGCCATGGCTCCCACGATGTCATCAAGGAAGGTGTGGATAATCCCGGGCTCGTGGGCATTGAGCTTGGCCAGTATGCCTGGCTTAATCCGATCGATGTAGCCGTAATTGGTAAAACCAATTGAACCATAAACATTGACAATAGAAAAGGCCAAGACTTCATCGACACCGTAAAGTCCTTCATCTTCGGCAATAATTTTCTGCAAAGGCTCCTCAAGCTGGTTGGCTTCGGCTGCCTTATCCAGTGCAATGCCGGTCATAACCGCGTTTTGCACTTCACGTTTGCGTAAAACGATCCGAACATTTTGCGTTGCTTCTTCAATGGTTAAGTTAGGAATGAAACGTTCCTGCAGAAACATGACAAGCTCGCCGATGTCGCTCAAGCTGACGCCGCGCTCATGCAACAGTTGGATCGTCCGTTCATAAAGCTTCTCTTCATTGGTCATAATCTCACGCTTTCCTTTTGGCTGAGTGGGTAAGGCTGACTTTTATCGATAAAGCTGGGTACTGTGCAACGCTTGCCGCCGTTCCGGATAAAGCCGGCTAAGTGCTTCGTTAATAGCCGTTGGTGCCTCACCGAAGCCACTGGCAATCAGCGGTAGTTTTCCCGCATAACTGACGGCATCGCCAATAGCAAAAATTCCTGGGCGACTGGTTTGCATCTGTGAATCAACCAGAATGCCGTTACGATCGGTCTTAAAGTGCCAAGCCTGGAGATGGCGCTTGTCGGTGACAAAACCATAATTAACCAGCAACTTATCGACTGTTAAAACCGGCTCGTTGTCACCGCGAACTTCCTTTAACTGCAAGGCGAGCTTGCCATTTTCCTGTTTAACCGCCTCAATCAAATAAGGTGTATGAATGGCAACGCTGCTTTTTTCCAGTGCTGCCACACTTGCCTCGAGGCCACGGAATTTAGCACGCCGGTGAATCAGACTGACATGCTTGGCCACCGGTTCCAGCGCCAAAGCCCAGTCAATGGCCGAATCGCCACCACCGGCAATTGCCACGTCCTGATCGCGAAAGGTCTCCAGATCCTGAACAAAGTAAAACAATTGCCTGCCTTCTAATGCCGGATCGTAATCAACGGCCAATTTACGCGGCGTAAAAGCCCCGCCACCTGTCGCAACGATGACGGTTTTACTCCGGAAGTCGCCCTGACTTGTATGCAGAGTAAACGTCCCGTCTTCTGCTTCATCAATCGTTTGCACTTCCGTAACGGTTTTGACATCTGGGTGAAAATGCATCAGCTGCGTTTTCAACTGTGAAACCAGATCTTTTCCGCTGACGTGGGGAAAGCCGCCAATATCGTAAAGAATTTTGGCTGGGTATAAATTACCGGTTTGGCCACCAAGTTCGTCCAGACTCTCAAGCAATAAGACGTCTGCCTGACGCAAGCCAGCATAAAAGGCGGCGAACATACCAACAGGCCCGCCACCAATCACGGTGATTTCATATACGTGCTGCACTGACATTTGCAATGCTCCGTTTCTATATAGTATGACGTTCATACCCTACCATATTTTGCGAATAGTTACCAAGTTGACGAAGGCGGAGAGTGCCGGCAATTTAGGGAGATTAAAGTGCCATAAAGCGCGGGCGTTGCGTTAATTGGGGAAAAGTGTAGAAAGCGCAGCAACTGATTTTTAATGCCAACGTTAAGGTTGTAGAAGGGTTCCATCTATTCATTTGATTGGCGCGAGTTGCCGATGCTGGTATACTACGCCTAGAACGATGCACGTTATTTGATTAAAGAAGGAGAACGAACATGGACTATCCACAATTAGAACTGGCCGATTTCAAAGGCCCAAAAGCGATCTTTAAAACCAGTGAAGGACAATTTGAAATTGCACTATTTCCGGAACAAGCCCCTAAAACCGTTGAAAACTTCATCGGCTTGGCCAAAAAGAACTATTATGATGGCGTCATTTTTCACCGGGTCATTGAAGACTTCATGATTCAAGGCGGTGATCCGACTGGCACTGGCATGGGTGGTGAAAGCCTCTGGGGAAAGCCGTTTGCGGATGAATTTTCGAATCAGCTTTTCAATTTGAAAGGTGCGTTGTCAATGGCCAACGCTGGACCCAATACGAACGGCAGTCAATTTTTCATCGTGACAAATACGCATTTGGATCCAAGCATGAAGGCTCAGTTAAGTGAAGCGGGGTTCCCGGAACCGATCATTGACGCTTACCAACAAGGCGGGACACCATGGCTTGATCATCGCCATACAGTTTTCGGGCAGGTATTGTCTGGAATGTCAGTGGTTGAGAAGATCAGTAAAGTCAAAACGGGTGCCAATGATAAGCCAGTTGAGCCTGTGACGATTGATGAGTTGACGATTCAAGACTGATATTGGTTGCAAGTGATTTTTAGGGTATACTCAAAGAGAAATCCAATGAAATGAAGTGTCAGAATGGAATATCGCATAGGAGATATCTTGACTGGCAAAGTCACCGGCGTCCAACCATACGGGGCGTTTGTGATGCTGGATGAGCACACGCAAGGATTAGTGCACATCTCAGAATGCCAGCATGGTTACGTCAAGGACACCAGCGATATTTTTACCGTCGGCCAGCGAGTTGAAGTTGTGATTTTGGACATCGACGAATATACCCATAAAATCAGTTTATCCTTACGTGCTTTACAGGCGCCGCCTAGATTAAGCAAGAAACGCCGCCGCAAGCACTATTGGACCAGTCGTAAATTTCACACCGGCTTTGCGCCGATTGCCGCTCACTTAGATGGGTGGGTCGCTGAAGCACTTGAACATTTAAACGAAGAAACCACTCAAAAATGAGTGGCTTTTTTCTTCCGTTGATGCGATAGGCAGTTGTGAAAGCGTGAGAGCATGGCAAGTAAGAACGGGAGGGTACGGGCCTTGCATGGCTGGTTTGCGGAAACTAGTAGACTTTCATTGAGAAGTAACGATGCAATAACGATCGGTGGCTGATTTGTAAAACTGATATAAACGCGGGCACTGCACATTATTGGGATGACTGGGTATCAACGATTAGAATCGGTTAGCTAAGCGATTTTCAAGATTTGAAGTTTAGCTGAAATGGCGTTTATTATTTTAGATGATTGGCAAATACATGTGAGCGAAGTGCGTCCAGTGACCGTTTTGCTCAGTAGTTAGGGCAAACTGCAGCATACACGGCTATAAGTGCTATGAGTTTAGTGAACTTTAAATGTGTTTTGCTGAATATTGTTCGCGATCAATGCGAATATTTATACAATTTGGATTAAAATGTTCGCTATTTATCGGAACTGACAATTCTTTGAATTTCTGCAATTTTTTTGTTGACTAGATTGTTGAAGTGCTGGTATGATACTTGTTGTTGTCAAAACAAAGACGTCGATTCATGACGGATGAAATAAACCACTCGTATGATGAAGCCACAATTGAAACAGATTGAATAAATATTCACTCTAAAAAGTTGTTGACATGATACGTTGGTCATGATAATCTATCAAAGTTGTCTTTTGGCAAGATCGTCCTTTGAAAACTGAACAAAGTTTCGTTTAAATGTGCAGGGTCCTTGATACTTCGGTATCGAGGCAAAAAGTAACATTTGCGAAGTCAATTCGCTAGAACAACAAATCGAGCTATTCGAACAGCTCATATTTATATGAGAGTTTGATCCTGGCTCAGGATGAACGCTGGCGGCGTGCCTAATACATGCAAGTCGAACGAGTTTTGGTCGATGAACGGTGCTTGCATCGTGATTCGACTTAAAACGAGTGGCGGACGGGTGAGTAACACGTGGGTAACCTGCCCTTAAGTGGGGGATAACATTTGGAAACAGATGCTAATACCGCATAAATCCAAGAACCGCATGGTTCTTGGCTGAAAGATGGCGCAAGCTATCGCTTTTGGATGGACCCGCGGCGTATTAGCTAGTTGGTGAGGTAACGGCTCACCAAGGCGATGATACGTAGCCGAACTGAGAGGTTGATCGGCCACATTGGGACTGAGACACGGCCCAAACTCCTACGGGAGGCAGCAGTAGGGAATCTTCCACAATGGACGCAAGTCTGATGGAGCAACGCCGCGTGAGTGAAGAAGGCTTTTGGGTCGTAAAACTCTGTTGTTGGAGAAGAATGGTCGGCAGAGTAACTGTTGTCGGCGTGACGGTATCCAACCAGAAAGCCACGGCTAACTACGTGCCAGCAGCCGCGGTAATACGTAGGTGGCAAGCGTTATCCGGATTTATTGGGCGTAAAGCGAGCGCAGGCGGTTTTTTAAGTCTGATGTGAAAGCCCTCGGCTTAACCGAGGAAGCGCATCGGAAACTGGGAAACTTGAGTGCAGAAGAGGACAGTGGAACTCCATGTGTAGCGGTGAAATGCGTAGATATATGGAAGAACACCAGTGGCGAAGGCGGCTGTCTGGTCTGTAACTGACGCTGAGGCTCGAAAGCATGGGTAGCGAACAGGATTAGATACCCTGGTAGTCCATGCCGTAAACGATGAATGCTAGGTGTTGGAGGGTTTCCGCCCTTCAGTGCCGCAGCTAACGCATTAAGCATTCCGCCTGGGGAGTACGACCGCAAGGTTGAAACTCAAAGGAATTGACGGGGGCCCGCACAAGCGGTGGAGCATGTGGTTTAATTCGAAGCAACGCGAAGAACCTTACCAGGTCTTGACATCTTTTGATCACCTGAGAGATCAGGTTTCCCCTTCGGGGGCAAAATGACAGGTGGTGCATGGTTGTCGTCAGCTCGTGTCGTGAGATGTTGGGTTAAGTCCCGCAACGAGCGCAACCCTTATGACTAGTTGCCAGCATTGAGTTGGGCACTCTAGTAAGACTGCCGGTGACAAACCGGAGGAAGGTGGGGATGACGTCAAATCATCATGCCCCTTATGACCTGGGCTACACACGTGCTACAATGGATGGTACAACGAGTTGCGAGACCGCGAGGTCAAGCTAATCTCTTAAAGCCATTCTCAGTTCGGACTGTAGGCTGCAACTCGCCTACACGAAGTCGGAATCGCTAGTAATCGCGGATCAGCACGCCGCGGTGAATACGTTCCCGGGCCTTGTACACACCGCCCGTCACACCATGAGAGTTTGTAACACCCGAAGCCGGTGGCGTAACCCTTTTAGGGAGCGAGCCGTCTAAGGTGGGACAAATGATTAGGGTGAAGTCGTAACAAGGTAGCCGTAGGAGAACCTGCGGCTGGATCACCTCCTTTCTAAGGAAACAGACATTAAGTCTGACGGAAACCTGCACACACGAAACTTTGTTTAGTTTTGAGGGGACGACCCTCAAGCACCCTAGCGGGTGCGACTTTGTTCTTTGAAAACTGGATATCATTGTTGTAAATGTTTTAAATTGCCGAGAACACAGCGTATTTGTATGAGTTTCTAATATAGAAATTCGCATCGCATAACCGCTGACGCAAGTCAGTACAGGTTAAGTTACAAAGGGCGCACGGTGGATGCCTTGGCACTAGGAGCCGATGAAGGACGGAACTAATACCGATATGCTTCGGGGAGCTATAAGTAAGCTTTGATCCGGAGATTTCCGAATGGGGGAACCCAGTACACATCAGTGTATTGCCTGCAAGTGAATTCATAGCTTGTCGGCGGCAGACGCGGGGAACTGAAACATCTCAGTACCCGCAGGAAGAGAAAGAAAACTCGATTCCCATAGTAGCGGCGAGCGAAGTGGGAAGAGCCCAAACCGAGAAGCTTGCTTCTCGGGGTTGTAGGACTGGACATTGGAGTTACCAAAGTTCGACGTAGTCGAAGTCAGTTGGAAAGCTGCGCCATAGAAGGTGAAAGCCCTGTAAACGAAACGGCGAACCCTCCGTCCAGGATCCTGAGTACGGCGGAACACGTGAAATTCCGTCGGAATCCGGGAGGACCATCTCCCAAGGCTAAATACTCCCTAGTGACCGATAGTGAACCAGTACCGTGAGGGAAAGGTGAAAAGCACCCCGGAAGGGGAGTGAAATAGTTCCTGAAACCGTGTGCCTACAATTAGTCAAAGCCCGTTAAGGGGTAATGGCGTGCCTTTTGTAGAATGAACCGGCGAGTTACGTTTGCCTGCGAGGTTAAGATGAAAAGTCGGAGCCGGAGCGAAAGCGAGTCTGAACAGGGCGAATGAGTAGGCAGATGTAGACCCGAAACCAAGTGACCTACCCATGACCAGGTTGAAGGTGTGGTGAAACACACTGGAGGACCGAACCCATGTATGTTGAAAAATGCTGGGATGAGTTGTGGGTAGCGGTGAAATTCCAAACGAACTTGGAGATAGCTGGTTCTCTCCGAAATAGCTTTAGGGTTAGCCTCGGAGGATGGATCATGGAGGTAGAGCACTGTTTGAACTAGGGGCCCATCAAGGGTTACTGAATTCAGATAAACTCCGAATACCATCGATCTTACTCCGGGAGTCAGACAGTGAGCGATAAGGTCCATTGTCGAAAGGGGAACAGCCCAGATCACCAGTTAAGGTCCCTAAATTTATGCTAAGTGGAAAAGGATGTGGCGTTGCACAGACAACTAGGATGTTGGCTCAGAAGCAGCCACCATTTAAAGAGTGCGTAATAGCTCACTAGTCGAGTGGCACTGCGCCGAAAATATACCGGGGCTAAGCATAATACCGAAACTGTGGGTGCACCCGTCAGGGTGCGCGGTAGGAGAGCGTTCTAAGGGCGTTGAAGGTCGATCGTGAGGACGGCTGGAGCGCTTAGAAGTGAGAATGCCGGCATGAGTAGCGAAAGATCAGTGAGAATCTGATCCACCGTATGACTAAGGTTTCCTGGGGAAGGCTCGTCCTCCCAGGGTTAGTCGGGATCTAAGGCGAGGCCGCAAGGCGTAGTCGATGACAAGCAGGTTGAGATTCCTGCACTAGTTTATTTTGTTTAAGCGATGGAGGGACGCAGGAGGCTAAGGAAAGCGCACGGCTGGAAAAGTGCGTCCAAGCCGCAAGTCTGGTGGCGAGTGAAATGCTTGCGACCATAAGGACAAGCGGTGATGGGGAGCGAAATTAAAGTAGCGAAGTTCCTGATGTCACACTGCCAAGAAAAGCTTCTAGTGAGAAATAAACTACCCGTACCGCAAACCGACACAGGTAGTCGAGGAGAGTATCCTCAGGTGAGCGAGCGAACTCTCGTTAAGGAACTCGGCAAAATGACCCCGTAACTTCGGAAGAAGGGGTGCTGACCGCAAGGTCAGCCGCAGTGAATAGGCCCAAACAACTGTTTATCAAAAACACAGGTCTCTGCTAAATCGAAAGATGATGTATAGGGGCTGACGCCTGCCCGGTGCTGGAAGGTTAAGAGGATGAGTTAGCGCAAGCGAAGCCCAGAATTGAAGCCCCAGTAAACGGCGGCCGTAACTATAACGGTCCTAAGGTAGCGAAATTCCTTGTCGGGTAAGTTCCGACCCGCACGAAAGGCGTAATGATTTGGGCACTGTCTCAACGAGAGACTCGGTGAAATTATAGTACCCGTGAAGATGCGGGTTACCCGCGACAGGACGGAAAGACCCCATGGAGCTTTACTGTAGCTTGATATTGAGTGTTGGTACCGCTTGTACAGGATAGGTAGGAGCCGTAGAGATCGGAACGCTAGTTTCGATGGAGGCGTTGGTGGGATACTACCCTAGCTGTATGAACACTCTAACCCGCGCCACTAATCGTGGCGGGAGACAGTGTCAGGTAGGCAGTTTGACTGGGGCGGTCGCCTCCTAAAATGTAACGGAGGCGCCCAAAGGTTCCCTCAGAATGGTTGGAAATCATTCGCAGAGTGTAAAGGTAGAAGGGAGCTTGACTGCGAGACTGACAAGTCGAGCAGGGACGAAAGTCGGGCTTAGTGATCCGGTGGTTCCGTATGGAAGGGCCATCGCTCAACGGATAAAAGCTACCCTGGGGATAACAGGCTTATCTCCCCCAAGAGTCCACATCGACGGGGAGGTTTGGCACCTCGATGTCGGCTCATCGCATCCTGGGGCTGTAGTCGGTCCCAAGGGTTGGGCTGTTCGCCCATTAAAGCGGTACGCGAGCTGGGTTCAGAACGTCGTGAGACAGTTCGGTCCCTATCCGTCGCGGGCGCAGGAAATTTGAGAGGAGCTGTCCTTAGTACGAGAGGACCGGGATGGACGTTCCGCTGGTGTACCAGTTGTGCCGCCAGGCGCATCGCTGGGTAGCTATGAACGGAAGGGATAAACGCTGAAAGCATCTAAGTGTGAAGCCCCCCTCGAGATGAGATTTCCCATTCCTATATGGAAGTAAGACCCCTGAGAGATGATCAGGTAGATAGGCTGGAAGTGGAAGTGCAGCGATGCATGGAGCGGACCAGTACTAATCGGTCGAGGACTTAACCAAGTAGAGCGTGAGCAGGAGCGCTTAGAAACCGGAGCATAAGCGGGCCTGAGTTCGTTGGCCGGGTTTTGGCCAATGGACTCAGGGTCCTTATGAGGAGGTTTCTGCGACTGCGAACGCGTTTCGATGAAATACGCCGATTCTCAGCAAAGCAAACCAGCAACAATGATAGCCAGTTTTGAGAGCGCAAAGTTCTCATAAGTGTGGTGGCGATAGCAAGAAGGATACACCTGTTCCCATGCCGAACACAGAAGTTAAGCTTCTTCACGCCGAGAGTAGTTGGTGGGAAACTGCCTGCGAGGGTAGGAAGCTGCCACGCTTACATATGGAGGATTAGCTCAGTTGGGAGAGCGTCTGCCTTACAAGCAGAGGGTCACAGGTTCGAGCCCTGTATCCTCCATTGAGCCGTTAGCTCAGTTGGTAGAGCAACTGACTTTTAATCAGTGGGTCGACAGTTCGAGCCTGTCACGGCTCAGAGAATTATTGGTTTTAAATGGCGGCTCAAGTCGATATTTTTGCCGACTTAGCTCAGTTGGTAGAGCATCTGTCTTGTAAACAGGGGGTCGAAGGTTCGAATCCTTTAGTCGGCATGGCACCAATAATTTGATAAGCTTTTTGTTTCATGCGGAAGTAGTTCAGTGGTAGAACATCACCTTGCCATGGTGGGGGTCGCGGGTTCGAATCCCGTCTTCCGCTTTCCAAACGCAGTGCCGAGGGTGCGTTTGGTCGAAAGATTCCTCGGTATTATCATGATTTGCACCCATAGCGCAATTGGATAGAGTGTCTGACTACGAATCAGAAGGTTGTAGGTTCGACTCCTACTGGGTGCATTTGACGGGAAATAGCTCAGCTTGGTAGAGCACCTGGTTTGGGACCAGGGGGTCGCAGGTTCGAATCCTGTTTTCCCGATTGGACGCTAGTCCATATGGTTTTTTCGCGGTGTAGCTCAGCTGGCTAGAGCGTCCGGTTCATACCCGGGAGGTCGAGGGTTCGATCCCCCCCGCCGCGATTGAGCTTGGACCTTTAGCTCAGTTGGTTAGAGCAGACGGCTCATAACCGTCCGGTCGTAGGTTCGAGCCCTACAAGGTCCATCTTTACAGGGTGGTCACTGTTCGGTATAATCGATTTGTTACTGTTATCGCGGGATGGAGCAGTTCGGTAGCTCGTCGGGCTCATAACCCGAAGGTCGCAGGTTCAAATCCTGCTCCCGCAATTACATGGTTCCATGGTCTAGTTGGTTAGGACGCCTGCCTGTCACGCAGGAGATCACGGGTTCGAGTCCCGTTGGGACCGTTTGCGGCTCGGTAGCTCAGTCGGTAGAGCAATGCATTGAAGCTGCATGTGTCGGCAGTTCGATTCTGTCCCGCGCCATTTTCATAATCACCCTTATGCGGGTGTAGTTTAGTGGTAAAACCACAGCCTTCCAAGCTGTTGTCGCGAGTTCGATTCTCGTCACCCGCTGCGATTATGATATGGGCCTATAGCTCAGTTGGTTAGAGCGCACGCTTGATAAGCGTGAGGTCGGTGGTTCAAGTCCACCTAGGCCCATTGTTCCATTAATTTTATATTGCACATGGAGAAGTACTCAAGTGGCTGAAGAGGCGCCCCTGCTAAGGGTGTAGACCGGGAAACTGGTGCGAGGGTTCAAATCCCTCCTTCTCCGTTGTGGCCCGTTGGTCAAGTGGTTAAGACACCGCCCTTTCACGGCGGTAACATGGGTTCAAATCCCGTACGGGTCATGGTTAGATGGAGAATTACCCAAGTCTGGCTGAAGGGAACGGTCTTGAAAACCGTCAGGTGGGCGTAAGTCCACGCGAGGGTTCGAATCCCTCATTCTCCTTTATTATTATCGCGGGATGGAGCAGTTCGGTAGCTCGTCGGGCTCATAACCCGAAGGTCGCAGGTTCAAATCCTGCTCCCGCAATTACATGGTTCCATGGTCTAGTTGGTTAGGACGCCTGCCTGTCACGCAGGAGATCACGGGTTCGAGTCCCGTTGGAACCGTCCCCCTCTAATTGAGGGGAACATCAACTTCATAAAAGCGATCTAAATGGCTCGGTAGCTCAGTCGGTAGAGCAATGCATTGAAGCTGCATGTGTCGGCGGTTCGATTCCGTCCCGCGCCATTATGGAGGAGTAGCGAAGAGGCTAAACGCGGCGGACTGTAAATCCGCTCCTTCGGGTTCATAGGTTCGAATCCTATCTCCTCCATTTATAGGGATATAGTTTAATGGTAGAACTACGGTCTCCAAAACCGTCAGTGTGGGTTCAACTCCTACTATCCCTGCTTATCATGGCGGTATTGGTGAAGCGGTTAACACACCGGTTTGTGGCACCGGCATACGTGGGTTCGATCCCCACATACCGCCCTTTTACTGGGGTATAGCCAAGCGGTAAGGCAACGGACTTTGACTCCGTCATGCGCTGGTTCGAATCCAGCTACCCCAATTTTCTCCAACTGCCATAGGAGAAACGCGCTTAACTTGATGAATATGGCGGTGTAGCCAAGCGGTAAGGCATGGGTCTGCAAAACCTTGATCGTCGGTTCGATTCCGATCACCGCCTTATCTTGCGGTTAACGCCCAGCAAGAGAGTGCCATTTTACATTATGCCGGTGTGGCGGAATTGGCAGACGCGCGGGATTCAAAATCCCGTTCCAGCAATGGAGTATCGGTTCGACCCCGATCACCGGTAGACTTGCCCCTATAGTGGGGCTTTTTTTGTACCTTGAAATAGGTGAGGGGTCTAAAGAAAAAATGATCGGCTATCTGGTAATTTCTGTGCCAAATGCCGATCATCTTTCATTCATGAACCGTTTTCGAATTTACTGTTCGCTGTTTGATTTTTGTCATTTGCCGCCAGCTTTTTCTGGTGAATAGGCTCATGGTGTGGTCTGAGTGGTACTTTTCGGTGCGCATAAGGAACTTTGGGCTTTATTTTCCGATTTATTGGGTCTGAAACAGGCTTACTGTCCATTTGCCATGAATTTAAGAATGACGATCCCTAAACCGATGATGATGAGCAGTATCGCGATCAGATTAACGCCGCGGTTGACACTTCGATAGTGGGTGAAGAATCCATAATCAATGCGCGTGTTTACGGCTGCGATCAACATGCCTAAGACAAATAGCGCACCACCGATAACAATAACGATATCCATTTTGATTTCCTCCATTTCTGCGTGGAAATTGACTGCTCAATATTTTGGTTCTGTTTTGAAAAGAGGAATGCCAAGCAGTCATAAATAAGTGTATGGCAGCGTTAGTCATTCATCACTGTGGACGTGTGAATGCGGCCTCAGGCTTTTTCAATGTCATCTAATTAACAGGTACCTTCTGTAGATGTGATGGACATGCGCTCAGGTTAGTGTTTTTTGTGTCACCAGGTTTTCTGAGTGCATGTGAGACGCGCTGTCTTTTGCAGCACACATCTTGAGGTCTGTCGCTGTTGCTTTTCCATAACTTGTTGCCTTCTATTGATCATATCAATAATGACGCCAAAAATCGACTCTTCGGAATCGATCGATCTCTACGTGTGTCCAACTGGCTTGGTAGGCTGATTTGAAGAGATTTCGGCGTGAGCTGGACTGTTTCAATACTGAATAGATAAAGTTTTTTAAAGTGGCAAGTTTTACAAGGATTTGACACTCCAACTTGGCTGGATTGATGCGTATTGCTTGCTTAAAAGTTGTGGGTTAGTTTTTTGTGTTTGCTGTCCCAAATCCCTAAACGGGTGGTCGCTTTAACGGAATGAGACTATGGCCACTCTCAGGATTCCAGAAAGTTGAAGATAAAAGCACTCCTAAGCTAAATGCCGGTTTGTAACCCGGTTTTTAGCTAAATAAATTCATATCACGCAAAACTGCCTTACCGTGTCCGTCGTTAACGGCCATGGTAAGGCAGTTGTGGCGTTTCAGCAATCCCGGGAAGCTTTTTAGAGTTCTTGTTACTCGTCTTCCCGCGAGAACTTCAGAATCTTCGCGCGAGCGCGTTCCAACGCGCGTCGATGCCGATCAAGCATGGGCTTTTTGGACGGGTATAGAATGGCCGCCTCAAATGCCTCATATTCCAGGGGTGATAGACTTTCCAAAAACTGTAAGAATTCAACGCGCATTAGCAGTCCGTCTTCAACTGAGCGAATTGCCAGTCGATCATGCAAGGACTCGAGTGACGTGTCATTGACCGGAATAGCGTTGGCGTCAATGCGCCGTTTATGGGCAAAGTGTTTGCGCAACACCGAGCGCAGGTGGGATTTTAAAACCATCCGATAGTAGGGGCCAAACTGTGAGCCGCTGCTGCCGTCATAGCGAACAACGGCTTTAAGCATCGCAATCCGGGCCTCCTGCATCCAATCGTCGTATGAAAAGTCTCTGAGATGGTAAGGTTTTAAAACCGTCAACACCAATGGCCGATACTGAGCGAACAATTTGCCAAATGCTGCCGAATCGTTTACAGCTTCACGTATGAGTTCTATTTCTACTTGTTTCATATCGCCTCCTCCCTCCGATTAACTAACAGTATTACCCTGTAATGACAAGATTATTCTACAATAAAACGTTTGCAATTGAATAGCGAACAATTGTTCAGTTATACCATTTAATCACTTGTATGCTCGCGAAAAGGAGAACAGATAGCACTTTTGAAAATGCAAAATTAATAACATTATTTTCTTATTTTTTTCGCGAAAAAATGAGAGCGTGCGTATTTAATGCTGAAGCGACAACTTTTTTAAATGAGATCCCGCAATTGAAGCTTCAACTAAATTCCACATTAACGATTGCCAAAATAAAATCGGTATGTGAGGACAGATCGTTCTATTTTTCGTTTCAGGTGACAAGGATGATTGATTTCTGCAAAGACCCCAAAAAATCTCAGGCACGCGCCACCAGTCCCATGACTTTGTTTGTGGCGCCATCCTACGAGTCAGGTTATTTTACATATGGAGAAATCTGCGTTAAATTATAAAAGTCATTTTATAAGGAGGGTTCATATTATCGCTTCTAAAGGAAAAGATAATAAAATTGGTCTATTTCAATTAGTCATGCTGGCGCTTGGTTCGTTGATCGGTTCCGGCTGGCTTTTTGGATCATGGGAAGCAGCCGCAGTTGCCGGACCAGCTGCGATTTTTTCCTGGATCATTGGTGGCGTCATCATTGGGGTCATCGCTTATAACTATGTCGAACTGGGGACCATGTTTCCTGAGTCTGGCGGGATGAGCAAATTTGCCCAGTATTCACATGGTTCGCTGGTCGGTTTCATCGCATCGTGGGCCAACTGGATTTCGTTGGTCACCTTGCTGCCGATCGAAGCTGTGGCGGCCGTGCAGTATATGGCGTCGTGGCCGTGGCAATGGGCGGGCTTTACTCGCGGCTTTTTAAAGGCAGGCAAGATAACGCCGGAGGGCTTGCTAGTCGTCTTTGCGTTTATTATTATTTTCACATTGCTTAATTACTGGTCAGTCACGCTGTTGACGCGGTTTACCAGCTTCATTTCGATTTTTAAAATCGGGGTGCCGCTGCTGACGATTATTTTGCTGGCAATGTCGAGCTTCCATCCCGAAAATTATGGACACTCGTTGGCCACCTTGATGCCATATGGGAGCGCACCGATTTTTGCGGCAACATCGGTATCAGGGATTATTTTCTCGTTTAATGCGTTCCAGACCGTGATCAATATGGGCAGCGATGTTAAACGCCCGCAGAAAAACATCGGACGTGGCATCGGCATCTCGCTGTTAATCAGCGGGGTGATCTATATTTTGCTGCAAAGTGTCTTCATTACGACGATCTCGCCGAACATGTTGGCAACGCACGGGTGGAAAGGATTGAATCTCAATTCACCATTTGCTGATCTGGCCATTTTATTAGGAATTCACTGGTTATCCGTTTTACTTTATATGGATGCCTTTGTGTCGCCATTTGGTACCGGCGTCTCGTTTGTCGCTTCATCAGGGCGCGCACTTCAGGCCATGGTCGGGAACAACCATATTCCTAAATTCATCGGTAAAATTGACGAAAAATACGGAACGCCGCGAGTCGCAATGGTAGTCAATGCAGTCTTGAGTATGGTCATGGTCTCGATTTTCCCGTCTTGGGGAACACTGGCAAGCGTCATTTCGACGGCTACGCTGATCGCTTATCTGACTGGTCCGGTTACGGTTATCTCATTACGCGACATGGCACCTGACTTTAAGCGACCGGTTAAGTCAGCCAGATTGCGTTTCATGGCACCCTTGGCGTTTGTGTTAACTTCACTGGCAGCATATTGGGCGAAGTGGCCAACGACAGTGGAAGTCATCGGCGTCATCTTCTTAGGCATTCCACTGTATTTATTTTATGAATGGCGTTCGGGCTGGCGTTCGACATGGCAACAGCTGAAAGCGTCCGCGTGGATGATCGGCTACCTGATCTTCCTGTCGGTCATTTCCTTAATTGGCAGTCGTGAGTTTAATGGTTTAAACTGGATTCACTATCCCATGGACTTTGTGGTGATTGTGATAGGTGCGATTGTTTTCTACTTCTGGGGAATCAACAGCCACATTTTTTCCAAGTATTTCCGCAGAGCACGGCGGGTCAATGCCAAAGTTAAAATGCCGCCATCTGATGATAGCACCCATGCCGAGAAGACGGCTAAAAGATGATTGCTTTGTTGGCTATTATTAAAAATGTTATGGATAGCGAATGGAGAAGATAGTTTATAAAAGGCTTGGCTTCAACAATGCTTACAAAACGACTGGGAAAAAACTTACGACTTTTGCCTGATGAGGTTAATTTGACGGCAAGGTAAGATAATTCTAAAGGTTTGTGAGAAAATTGCATTTAGCTAAGCCTATCTTTATACTTATACTAAACAAATGACGTCTGGAGGGGATCAGGTGAATATCGGGATTTTTACAGATAGCTACTTTCCGCAAGTCAGCGGTGTCGCGACGTCCATCAAGACCTTGAAGGACGATCTAGAGCGCAAAGGTCATCAGGTTTATATTTTTACGACCACTGACCCACATGTGCCGGATGATGCTGTCGAGCCCAACTTATTCCGTTTTACGAGTGTGCCATTCGTGTCCTTTACCGATCGGCGAATTGCGGTGCGCGGATTGTTCCATGCCTATGCCGTAGCAAAGGAACTGAACCTGGATATTGTCCACACACAAACCGAGTTTTCAATGGGTTACATCGGCAAGTTTGTGGCGAAGCAATTAAAGATTCCAACCATCCATACTTATCACACGATGTATGAAGATTACCTGCACTATGTTTTAAATGGCCATCTGCTAAAGCCGTATCATGTGAAGCAATTTACGCGTGCCTTTCTTTATCATGTCAGTGGCGTGATTGCGCCGTCTGAACGGGTTTACGATACGTTACGGCGCTATGGTGTCAAAACGCAGATTAAGATCATACCGACCGGAGTTGACTTAACCCAATTTGCCGAGCAAAAAGATCCGCATCTTCGTGAAAAGCTGGGCCTAGCTGATGTACCGGTCTTGATCTCACTCAGTCGGGTTGCTTATGAGAAGCGGATCGACAAGGTGATCAGTGCGATGCCGGCCATTTTGGCGCAGATTCCTAACGCCGTGCTTTTAATTGTTGGTGACGGTCCAGCGCGAGAAGATCTGGAGACACAGGCCGCCGAGTTAGAAATTGCCGATCATGTGCGATTCACCGGTGAAATCAATCATGATGATGTGGGTGATTATTACCGGGTTGGCGATGTTTTTGTGTCGGCAAGTGATTCGGAGTCCCAGGGGTTAACCTACATTGAAGCCATGGCGGCAGATCGAAAAGTGGTGGCTTTGTCAGGCGATTACACCGATCATTTACTTGATGATCCGGCACTTGGAACCACTTTTTCAACGGAAGCGGAAATGGTTCATCAAGTTGTGAATTATCTGCGTCATCCTAACGCTTATGATGACCCTAAACCGCGTGCTGAAAAACTAGCTGCCATTTCTGCGGATCGTTTCGGGGATCGCGTGCTTGATTTCTATCGTGATGTTATCAGTCATTATTCGCCTAATGAAGCTGATGAATCTGCGCCATGGACCGATGAAAGTACGAGTAAACGGACCATGAAAGGCTAACTATGATCGTTATTAACATGTTTTCGTCCGCTAATAAAGTGGCGGGGCAAGGCGTGGGGGCAGTTTACACAGAATTAATGGGGCTGCTCAAGCATGACTTTGCCAATGAGTTTCAAATCAATGTGAATCGTTATACGCGCAGTGACATTAGCCATTATCATACAATTGATCCTAAGTTTTACGCCTCAACCTTTTCCAAAAAACGAGGTCGAAAAATCGGATTTGTTCATTTTGTTCCCAGCACGTTGGATGCCAGCTTAAAGTTGCCGCGAGTTGCGCGGTGGACGCTTGATAAATATACGCTTGCCTTTTATAAGCGGATGGATGAATTGGTCGTGGTCAATCCCAATTTCATTCCGAAATTGGAAGCTTATGGGATCAGTCCCGACAAAGTGACGTATATTCCGAATTTTGTTTCGCAACGGACGTTTCATCCAGTGTCAGCCGAGAAACGGCAGGCATTACGCCATGCAAACGGATTCAAACCCGATGACTTTGTGATCTTCGGTGCCGGTCAGGTGCAAGATCGGAAAGGCGTCGGTGATTTTATCAAATTGGCCCAACAGAATCCTGACTTTCGGTTTGTATGGGCTGGCGGATTTTCATTTGGCCGGATCACTGAAGGCTATGAACGGCTTAAGCAGGCAGTAGCAAATGCGCCGGCAAACCTGGACTTTACCGGTATTATGCCGCGGGAAACCATGATTGACTACTATAACATGGCGGACCTGTTTCTTTTGCCGTCTTTTGAAGAGCTGTTTCCGATGTCGGTGCTTGAAGCTTTTGCAACCGGTACGCCGGTTATGGTACGTGATCTTGAGCTTTACCAGCAGATCATCACCCCTTATGCCATTACCGCGGCTGATGTCGATGATATGCAGGCGCGGATTCGGGCCTTGGCGGATGACCGGGAGTTGTTGGCAACTTATGCGACTAAAAGTCATCAGGCAGCGCAGGTTTATGCGGAAAGCCGCCTTGAAAAGATCTGGCACGATTTCTACGTAAAGCAAGCCGCGTTAGGGAAGCAATAGCCGAGGAGTTATATGACACGGAAGAACAAACTGGCCGTCCTAATCATGGTTCTGATTGGCGCCGGCATTTTTATTTACGAAGCGCGTGATTTGAATGGCGCCAAGCTGGTGCACGAGTTATTATCACTTGATCTAAAGTGGTTGCTGGTGGCCTTTTTGCTCATGTTCGGCTCATGGATTGTCGAAACGTTTGTCGTCCAGATTTTTATCAAGAACGGGACGGATACACTCGATTTTAAGACGGCGCTCCGGGTACCACTGGTCGAGCAGCTATTCAACGCGATTACGCCAATGGCTTCCGGTGGTCAGCCGGCTCAGTTATTTGCGCTGATGCAAAGCGGCGTTGAGGCCGGTCGTGCGAGTTCGGTACTTTTGATGAAGTTTGTCGTGTATCAGTTTATGGTGCTGATTAACTTCATCCTGACGTTGGTCATCGGTTTTGATCAGGTTTCCAGACATTTTGGTGCGCTTGCTATCTTCATTGTGTTTGGGTTTGTGATTCACGTGATCGTGATTGCTGGCTTGCTGATGGTGATGTACTATTACAAATTTACCAAGCGCTTGGTTAGACTCATCATGGTGCCGGTTGGCTGGTTTGTGAAGCCGGAAAGAAAACTGGCGATGCAGACCGATCTTGATCATAAAATCGATACGTTTTATGCGGAAAGTCTGCATTTAAAGCGGGAAAAAGTACGCGTGATCAAGGCTTGTTTACTGACGCTGGTGCAGCTGTTGCTTTATTATGCGGTGCCGTATTTTGTTCTTCTGGCACTCGGGGTTAATCACGTCAGCATTGTTGAGGTGATTGTTCTGCACGTCATGATCGTCATGATCGTGAGCCTGTTCCCGATTCCTGGCGGTGCTGGCGGTGCGGAATACAGCTTTAAGACGCTGTTTGCGACGTATGTTGCCTCGCCATCCAAGTTGGTGTTAGGGATGTTATTGTGGCGTTTTTTAACTTATTATCTCGGCATGATTTGCGGCATCATCGCGATGGCCTTACCACCCAAAAAGTCGGATAAGGTTTCCTGAACATCAGGTGTTGCGCTGCGGTTTGTGTTCAGAGACTCAGACAAATCAAAAGTGACGTTAGAGACATGAATCAAGATTGTCTCTAACGTCACTTTTTTAGGTGCTGTGCTCAGTCAGTACATTTTTGGCAGCAATCAGGCAGTGCGACTGGCGATGAAAGCGCGCAGCCGTTTGACCGCTTCTTTAAGGTCGTCCATTGAGGCGGCATAACTGATCCGGATGTAGCCTTCACCACCAGGGCCGAATGCAGTTCCGGAAATCAGGGCCAGCTTCTGTTCATTGGCTAGCGCTTGGGTAAATTCACGCGAATGCATATGAAGCCGTTCGGGAATTTTGGCAAAAAGGTAAAAAGCACCATCAGGGCGGGCCACTTCAAAGCCCATTTGAATAAGGGCAGCATAAACAAAATCGCGCCGTTTGATATAGGCTGCCTTCATGACCTGGGCATCGTCGGTACCATTCGTTAAGGCTTCGATGCCGGCACGTTGCGCAATGGTAGTTGCGGCAGTAACAAGATACTGGTGCACCTTTTTGGCTTCAGCGATTAAGTGACGCGGACCCATCAGGAAACCGATGCGCCAGCCGGTCATGGCGTGGGATTTAGATAGGCCATTGACGACAAATGTCCGATCGTATGCATAACGCCCCATCGAAATATGGGTAGCACCATAAGTCAGCTCGGAATAAATTTCGTCACAGATCATATAAAGATCATGTGCTTCAGCAATTGAAGCGATGGCCTTAATTTCGGCAGCGTGGTAGGTCACGCCGGTGGGATTGCTAGGATAATTCAGGATGATACCCTTAATTTTGGCATCAGGGTTGGCAGTAATGGTGGCCTCGATGAGTTCCGGTGTCAATACAAAATCGGTTTTGCTGGTGTCGATATAAATCGGCGTTACATGATTCAAGGTTAAAAGCGGGATGTAGCCAGGGTAGATGGGGGAAGGAACCAGGATCGCATCACCAGGATCGCTAATCGTGGTAATCGCCGTTGCCAAGGCTTCTGTCGCGCCCACGGTCACCAGGATTTCATCCGCGGCATCATAATCCGTTCCATACTTAGTTTTGAAAAAATGCTGGGCCGCTGCCCGTAATTCAGGGTCACCAACCATGCCGGTGTAATGGGAATAGTTTTCCTGAATGGCTTTGATCCCCGCCTGTTTAACGTGTTCTGGTGTGTTAAAATCAGGCTCACCCAAGGTCAATTTCAAAATGCCGGGAATTTTACTGACGCTTTCGTCAAATTGCCGGATTTCACTGACCTCAATCGCCGGTAATTGTTCATTTAGTGGTTGCAATGTCATACGCGCGCTCCTTATATGTAGGTTGCAAATAGCATAGTCCATTTACCCGTCGTCGCGCAACGTTATCAAAGCGGATAAAACTGCAATTTGAAGTGATATTTCTCCCACAGAGGCGGCGGTTTATGCTAAGCTATTTCTTGAAATAGGAAAATTAGGAGGCCATTTTATGAAACAATCACAGCTCGTGGCCATCATCAAACGCCTCGAAGCCATGCAGACAGGCGACGGCGAGACGCAGTCACGCCGCTTCGAAAAAAATGGTGATGAAAAGGGCCTCGTGACATACGATCCCAAGACCGAAACTTATGAACTTGAAGAACTAGGAACGCACCAGACTTTCCAGTTTGACAACATCGATCTTGCGGCCATGGAAATCTATGATCTGATGGATTTTGATGAAGACGAGGACACTAATGATACTAACGACAGTGACCAGGCTTAAGTCTGAGTGCTGAACGAGGCGGACTTGAAAGGGTTGGCCTCTTTTTTATGTGAGCGTGAGCAGGAGCGCTTAGAAATCGGAGTGTAAGTGGCCTCAAGCCTAAATGGCTGGGTTTTGCCATTTAGGCTTGAGGTCCTTACACGTAGATTTCTGCGACTGCGAACGCGTTATAGAAAGCGAAAATCAATTAGCTTTTTGCCTCTAATAGAACAATCCCCAGTAAGAAATCATTGACCGTTGCGCCAAAACCCTTACAATGCAGACTCCTGCGCCGGTAAACGCTCTATGGAAAGCAGAGCTTCGCATGACACGCACCGTAAATAATACAACGCTCGTTCTCCACGATATCCGGGCGTCCTATTTTAAGGCTTCTTTAAGATTGCCCATAATTAAGCCTTAATCAACGGTGAACATTTGTCTTTTGAGAAACGAGCGGTTATCCTAGCGAATGTGCTATACTTTTGACATTAAACAATGACTTGGAGGCTCCAAATGAACCAGATCGGCACTAAACTTCGAGGTTTTTTCAATACAAGACTCGGCTTTTTGGCCCTTGCCATTGTCTTATTCTGGGCAAAGACGTACTGGGCATATCAAGCCAAATTTAACTTGGGAGTCACCGGCAGCTTTCAACATCTGATTTTGGCGATTAATCCCATCCCGACAACGCTTTTTCTTTTTGGCATTGCTTTATATATGTCCGGACGAAAATCGTATGTCACGATGCTGGTAATTGATGCATTGACGTCTGTTTGGCTTTTTGCCAATGTGCTTTATTATCGGGAATTCTCAGACTTCTTGACGTTTGCGTTGATCAAAGGATCGGGAGCAGTTTCCAATAACTTAAACAAAGGGATCATGGGGATTGTTCAACCAACGGATTTCCTGGTTTTTGTTGACGTTGTGGTTTTGATTTTGTTGCTGGCGTTTAAAGTGATTCGCATGGATATTCGCCCGATCAAAAAACGGTTTGCTCTCGGTGTTTCGTTGCTGGCGGTATTGATGTTTGGCGCCAACTTGGCGATGGCCTACAGCGATCGTTCTGGTTTGCTGACCCGGACTTTTGATAACAACTATATCGTCAAGTATCTCGGCCTGAATGCTTACACGGTTGTCGATGGCGTTAAGACAGCTAAAAACAGCGCCACCAAAGCTAATGCCGATTCGAGCGATGTTAAGTCAGTACTGAATTACTTAAACAAAAATCGCGTCGCCCCAAATGCGGAATACACGGGTGTGGCAAAAGGTAAAAATGTTTTCATCATCCACCTGGAGAGCCTGCAGCAGTTTATGATCGACTTCAAATGGGATGGCCAGGAAGTCACGCCAAACTTGAATAAGCTGTATCACGAATCTGACACTTTATCGTTTGATAACTTCTTTAATCAAGTTGGCCAAGGTAAAACCGCGGATGCCGAAATGATGATGGAGAACTCATTATTTGGCTTACCTGAAGGCGCAGCTATGGTGACAGATGGCACGACCAACACGTTCCAGGCAGCTCCGGCTATTTTGGATCAGCATGGCTACACGACCGCTTCATTCCACGGGGATGTACCAAGCTTTTGGAATCGCGATAATACGTATAAGTCTTGGGGGTATGATTACTTCTTCTCGAAGAATTACTTCTCAAGCGGTAAGAATTATGACGTGGGCTATGGTCTGAAAGACAAGATCTTCCTTAAAGATTCGGCTCAATACATTGAACAGCTACCTCAGCCGTTTTATGCCAAAATGATCACGGTTACCAACCATTATCCGTATACTCTAGATAAGGCCAACCAAACGATCAGTAAAACCGATACAGGCGATGACACGGTAGACGGGTATGTGCAGACGGCGCGCTATCTTGACGAAGCCATGGGTGAATTTTTCAATTGGTTAAAAGAAACCGGGTTGTATGATAAGTCGATGATTGTGTTATACGGCGACCACTATGGGATTTCCAACAACCATAAAAAGGCGATGGCTAAGTTAACCAACATCTCCGGCTTTAATGACTATAACAACGCCATGTATCAACGAGTGCCGTTTATGATCCATATGCCAGGACTCAAAGGCGGCATTAATCACACGTACGGTGGGGAAATCGATGCGTTGCCGACCATTTTGAATTTACTTGGTGTCAAGGATAACAACACTGTTCAATTTGGTTCTGATTTGCTGTCGCCCAACCATCCACAAACAGTTGCATTCAGAAACGGGGATTTTGTGACGCCTGACTTTACCAAGGTGGGAAGTCAGTACTTTAACACCAGCACTGGCAAGAAGATCAGCAAACTATCAGCCAGTCAGAAAAAGACAGTTGACGCGGCTACCAACCGCGTGACGACTGAACTTTCCTTGTCAGATCGCGTGATTAACGGCGACCTTCTCCGATTCTATACGCCAAGCGGCTTTAAAAAAGTCGATCGCAGTGACTTTTCGTATAAGTTAACCGATACGAAGAAGAAGCTCAAAGCTGCCCAAAAAGACGGTACGAGTCTGAAGGCGCAAAATAAGGGTAAGTCTACGGTGGATGAATACAAAACCGATGCGCCCGAACTTAAAAGCAGTAGTGATGACGATAGCAGCGATGACTCAAAGTAGTCATGATGATTATGGTTTAGCAGTGCCCACTGAGGCGCTGCTTTTTTCAATTGACAGCCTGTCTTCATAGGGGCGCTTTGTAATGTGTAAAGGTGACAATATGATCAAAGCCCTTGGCCAAATTAGATGTATCAGGGCTGTCGCTGAGGGATAAGTCCGTTTTGGTGCACACAAGCTCATGCGTCATTCTTGAGTGCCCAGTACTGAGAAATTCTAAACTTTTGTAAGTAAAGGTTGTGCTACATTAGAAAAAGGCGTACAATTTTACTAGATGATAATGTTTATAAATTAGGAGGTTGGCGATGAATCAGGCGGTTTATAACAAGACAATTAACTTGCTCAAAGCAAAGCAGATTCGGGTCACACCACAGCGTGAGGCGATCATTTCATATATGATCGACAGCACCGCACATCCGACAGCCGAGATGATTTATGCAAAGCTTTCACCGCAATTTCCGCATATGAGTGTTGCCACGGTGTATAACAATTTGCGTCTGTTGGTGGATCTTAATCTAGTTGAAGAAATGTCTTCCAATGATGCGGCAACACATTTTGATTTTCCAATTGAACCGCACTACCATGCGATCTGCACAAATTGTGGTAAGATTTTTGACTTTACCTACCCAGGAGTGACAGACGTTGAAGCCGTTGCTGCCAAAGAAACCGGATTTAAGGTGAGCGGTCATCACCTTGAAGTCTACGGTATTTGTCCTGATTGCCAGGTTAAATTGGGTATGAAGCCAGCAAAGCAGCATACAAAGTGAACAATAATTTGCGTCGAAAAAGTTAAGTTATTTCAGTTTATGCGGTTTTCAGGCCTAGCCTGATTGCCGCACTTTTTGATTTTGCAAGAAAAGTTGTGAGTGAGTGGATACTTTTCCTTTGTGACAAGCATTTTACGACCATGAATCGTGCAGATATTTTGAGAAAAATGCTTGCGCGCCGACGAGGTTACTGGTATTATATTATTGCTGTCAAAAACCGAACTTTCTTTTTAGAAAGTGATAGAAGGCGCTTCATAATCTTGTTGTGAAGCTGATTAATAAAAAGTGTTGACACTCGTTTGTTGGCATGATAATCTATCGAAGTTGTCTTTTGGCAAGATCGTCCTTTGAAAACTGAACAAAGTTTCGTTTAAATGTGCAGGGTCCTTGATACTTCGGTATCGAGGCAAAAAGTAACATTTGCGAAGTCAATTCGCTAGAACAACAAATCGAGCTATTCGAACAGCTCATATTTATATGAGAGTTTGATCCTGGCTCAGGATGAACGCTGGCGGCGTGCCTAATACATGCAAGTCGAACGAGTTTTGGTCGATGAACGGTGCTTGCATCGTGATTCGACTTAAAACGAGTGGCGGACGGGTGAGTAACACGTGGGTAACCTGCCCTTAAGTGGGGGATAACATTTGGAAACAGATGCTAATACCGCATAAATCCAAGAACCGCATGGTTCTTGGCTGAAAGATGGCGCAAGCTATCGCTTTTGGATGGACCCGCGGCGTATTAGCTAGTTGGTGAGGTAACGGCTCACCAAGGCGATGATACGTAGCCGAACTGAGAGGTTGATCGGCCACATTGGGACTGAGACACGGCCCAAACTCCTACGGGAGGCAGCAGTAGGGAATCTTCCACAATGGACGCAAGTCTGATGGAGCAACGCCGCGTGAGTGAAGAAGGCTTTCGGGTCGTAAAACTCTGTTGTTGGAGAAGAATGGTCGGCAGAGTAACTGTTGTCGGCGTGACGGTATCCAACCAGAAAGCCACGGCTAACTACGTGCCAGCAGCCGCGGTAATACGTAGGTGGCAAGCGTTATCCGGATTTATTGGGCGTAAAGCGAGCGCAGGCGGTTTTTTAAGTCTGATGTGAAAGCCCTCGGCTTAACCGAGGAAGCGCATCGGAAACTGGGAAACTTGAGTGCAGAAGAGGACAGTGGAACTCCATGTGTAGCGGTGAAATGCGTAGATATATGGAAGAACACCAGTGGCGAAGGCGGCTGTCTGGTCTGTAACTGACGCTGAGGCTCGAAAGCATGGGTAGCGAACAGGATTAGATACCCTGGTAGTCCATGCCGTAAACGATGAATGCTAGGTGTTGGAGGGTTTCCGCCCTTCAGTGCCGCAGCTAACGCATTAAGCATTCCGCCTGGGGAGTACGACCGCAAGGTTGAAACTCAAAGGAATTGACGGGGGCCCGCACAAGCGGTGGAGCATGTGGTTTAATTCGAAGCAACGCGAAGAACCTTACCAGGTCTTGACATCTTTTGATCACCTGAGAGATCAGGTTTCCCCTTCGGGGGCAAAATGACAGGTGGTGCATGGTTGTCGTCAGCTCGTGTCGTGAGATGTTGGGTTAAGTCCCGCAACGAGCGCAACCCTTATGACTAGTTGCCAGCATTCAGTTGGGCACTCTAGTAAGACTGCCGGTGACAAACCGGAGGAAGGTGGGGATGACGTCAAATCATCATGCCCCTTATGACCTGGGCTACACACGTGCTACAATGGATGGTACAACGAGTTGCGAGACCGCGAGGTCAAGCTAATCTCTTAAAGCCATTCTCAGTTCGGACTGTAGGCTGCAACTCGCCTACACGAAGTCGGAATCGCTAGTAATCGCGGATCAGCACGCCGCGGTGAATACGTTCCCGGGCCTTGTACACACCGCCCGTCACACCATGAGAGTTTGTAACACCCGAAGCCGGTGGCGTAACCCTTTTAGGGAGCGAGCCGTCTAAGGTGGGACAAATGATTAGGGTGAAGTCGTAACAAGGTAGCCGTAGGAGAACCTGCGGCTGGATCACCTCCTTTCTAAGGAAACAGACATTAAGTCTGACGGAAACCTGCACACACGAAACTTTGTTTAGTTTTGAGGGGACGACCCTCAAGCACCCTAGCGGGTGCGACTTTGTTCTTTGAAAACTGGATATCATTGTTGTAAATGTTTTAAATTGCCGAGAACACAGCGTATTTGTATGAGTTTCTAATATAGAAATTCGCATCGCATAACCGCTGACGCAAGTCAGTACAGGTTAAGTTACAAAGGGCGCACGGTGGATGCCTTGGCACTAGGAGCCGATGAAGGACGGAACTAATACCGATATGCTTCGGGGAGCTATAAGTAAGCTTTGATCCGGAGATTTCCGAATGGGGGAACCCAGTACACAGCAGTGTATTGCCTGCAAGTGAATTCATAGCTTGTCGGCGGCAGACGCGGGGAACTGAAACATCTCAGTACCCGCAGGAAGAGAAAGAAAACTCGATTCCCATAGTAGCGGCGAGCGAAGTGGGAAGAGCCCAAACCGAGAAGCTTGCTTCTCGGGGTTGTAGGACTGGACATTGGAGTTACCAAAGTTCGACGTAGTCGAAGTCAGCTGGAAAGCTACGCCATAGAAGGTGAAAGCCCTGTAAACGAAACGGCGGATCCTCCGTCCAGGATCCTGAGTACGGCGGAACACGTGAAATTCCGTCGGAATCCGGGAGGACCATCTCCCAAGGCTAAATACTCCCTAGTGACCGATAGTGAACCAGTACCGTGAGGGAAAGGTGAAAAGCACCCCGGAAGGGGAGTGAAACAGTTCCTGAAACCGTGTGCCTACAATTAGTCAAAGCCCGTTAAGGGGTAATGGCGTGCCTTTTGTAGAATGAACCGGCGAGTTACGTTTGCCTGCGAGGTTAAGATGAAAAGTCGGAGCCGGAGCGAAAGCGAGTCTGAACAGGGCGAATGAGTAGGCAGATGTAGACCCGAAACCAAGTGACCTACCCATGACCAGGTTGAAGGTGTGGTGAAACACACTGGAGGACCGAACCCATGTATGTTGAAAAATGCTGGGATGAGTTGTGGGTAGCGGTGAAATTCCAAACGAACTTGGAGATAGCTGGTTCTCTCCGAAATAGCTTTAGGGTTAGCCTCGGAGGATGGATCATGGAGGTAGAGCACTGTTTGAACTAGGGGCCCATCAAGGGTTACTGAATTCAGATAAACTCCGAATACCATCGATCTTACTCCGGGAGTCAGACAGTGAGCGATAAGGTCCATTGTCGAAAGGGGAACAGCCCAGATCACCAGTTAAGGTCCCTAAATTTATGCTAAGTGGAAAAGGATGTGGCGTTGCACAGACAACTAGGATGTTGGCTCAGAAGCAGCCACCATTTAAAGAGTGCGTAATAGCTCACTAGTCGAGTGACACTGCGCCGAAAATATACCGGGGCTAAGCATAATACCGAAACTGTGGGTGCACCCGTCAGGGTGCGCGGTAGGAGAGCGTTCTAAGGGCGTTGAAGGTCGATCGTGAGGACGGCTGGAGCGCTTAGAAGTGAGAATGCCGGCATGAGTAGCGAAAGATCAGTGAGAATCTGATCCACCGTATGACTAAGGTTTCCTGGGGAAGGCTCGTCCTCCCAGGGTTAGTCGGGATCTAAGGCGAGGCCGCAAGGCGTAGTCGATGACAAGCAGGTTGAGATTCCTGCACTAGTTTATTTTGTTTAAGCGATGGAGGGACGCAGGAGGCTAAGGAAAGCGCACGGCTGGAAAAGTGCGTCCAAGCCGCAAGTCTGGTGGCGAGTGAAATGCTTGCGACCATAAGGACAAGCGGTGATGGGGAGCGAAATTAAAGTAGCGAAGTTCCTGATGTCACACTGCCAAGAAAAGCTTCTAGTGAGAAATAAACTACCCGTACCGCAAACCGACACAGGTAGTCGAGGAGAGTATCCTCAGGTGAGCGAGCGAACTCTCGTTAAGGAACTCGGCAAAATGACCCCGTAACTTCGGAAGAAGGGGTGCTGACCGCAAGGTCAGCCGCAGTGAATAGGCCCAAACAACTGTTTATCAAAAACACAGGTCTCTGCTAAATCGAAAGATGATGTATAGGGGCTGACGCCTGCCCGGTGCTGGAAGGTTAAGAGGATGAGTTAGCGCAAGCGAAGCCCAGAATTGAAGCCCCAGTAAACGGCGGCCGTAACTATAACGGTCCTAAGGTAGCGAAATTCCTTGTCGGGTAAGTTCCGACCCGCACGAAAGGCGTAATGATTTGGGCACTGTCTCAACGAGAGACTCGGTGAAATTATAGTACCCGTGAAGATGCGGGTTACCCGCGACAGGACGGAAAGACCCCATGGAGCTTTACTGTAGCTTGATATTGAGTGTTGGTACCGCTTGTACAGGATAGGTAGGAGCCGTAGAGATCGGAACGCTAGTTTCGATGGAGGCGTTGGTGGGATACTACCCTAGCTGTATGAACACTCTAACCCGCGCCACTAATCGTGGCGGGAGACAGTGTCAGGTAGGCAGTTTGACTGGGGCGGTCGCCTCCTAAAATGTAACGGAGGCGCCCAAAGGTTCCCTCAGAATGGTTGGAAATCATTCGCAGAGTGTAAAGGTAGAAGGGAGCTTGACTGCGAGACTGACAAGTCGAGCAGGGACGAAAGTCGGGCTTAGTGATCCGGTGGTTCCGTATGGAAGGGCCATCGCTCAACGGATAAAAGCTACCCTGGGGATAACAGGCTTATCTCCCCCAAGAGTCCACATCGACGGGGAGGTTTGGCACCTCGATGTCGGCTCATCGCATCCTGGGGCTGTAGTCGGTCCCAAGGGTTGGGCTGTTCGCCCATTAAAGCGGTACGCGAGCTGGGTTCAGAACGTCGTGAGACAGTTCGGTCCCTATCCGTCGCGGGCGCAGGAAATTTGAGAGGAGCTGTCCTTAGTACGAGAGGACCGGGATGGACGTTCCGCTGGTGTACCAGTTGTGCCGCCAGGCGCATCGCTGGGTAGCTATGAACGGAAGGGATAAACGCTGAAAGCATCTAAGTGTGAAGCCCCCCTCGAGATGAGATTTCCCATTCCTATATGGAAGTAAGACCCCTGAGAGATGATCAGGTAGATAGGCTGGAAGTGGAAGTGCAGCGATGCATGGAGCGGACCAGTACTAATCGGTCGAGGACTTAACCAAGTAGAGCGTGAGCAGGAGCGCTTAGAAACCGGAGCATAAGCGGGCCTGAGTTCGTTGGCCGGGTTTTGGCCAATGGACTCAGGGTCCTTATGTGGAGGTTTCTGCGACTGCGAACGCGTTTCGATGAAATACGCCGATTCTCAGCAAAGCAAACAACCAACAATGATAGCCAGTTTTGAGAGCGCAAAGTTCTCATAAGTGTGGTGGCGATAGCAAGAAGGATACACCTGTTCCCATGCCGAACACAGAAGTTAAGCTTCTTCACGCCGAGAGTAGTTGGTGGGAAACTGCCTGCGAGGGTAGGAAGCTGCCACGCTGTTTATTCCGGTTTAGCTCAGTTGGTAGAGCACCTGACTGTTAATCAGGTTGTCGTCAGTTCGAGCCTGACAACCGGAGTTTTTTATGGAGAGTTGTCCGAGAGGCTGAAGGAGCATGGTTGGAAACCATGTATACGGGTTTTACCTGTATCAAGGGTTCGAATCCCTTACTCTCCGTTTTGTTGTCTCTACATACTTTCCAAAAGAACCCGAAATGCTGATTCGATAGCATTTCGGGTTCTTTTTTTTGCCCTATTTTGATTGTTTTAAACTTTCGGTGCACAAGCTGTGCACAAATCGAGATCCTTCAGGTATTTGCAACAGCTAGTTTACTGATTATTATATCAATTTTGTGTAAAGTGGCTACGTTTTAAACGTTACTTTAGTCCAAGATCAATGATAACAGCCTCATTATGTCATCATGGCAATTTACTGATTAGTTCAATCTACTTGCGAACTTTAACGAACAGGACAACGCCAATTAATGTTAGAAAGCTACCTAACATGGCGGCGGCGATTTCCAGGCGTTCGCCAGTGTCCGGCAGATGACGCTGATTTTGAGAATGATTCATGCCTCCGGGCTGGTTGTTAGATTTGGATAGCAGTTCGGCGCTTGAATTGGAAGAATCACTTATGGATGTAGGAGGCTCTGAGGATTTTGACGGGTGCTTCGGTCTTAAGGTAGAAGAACTGCTTACCGATGTAGAGGACTCTGACGAGGTAGCGGGCAGCTTGGAACTTGAATTAGAAGAATCACTTACAGATGTGGAAGGTTCTGACGAAGTGGATGGGCCCTTGGGTCTTGAAGCAGAGGAACTACTTACTGATGTAGAAGGCTCTGACGATGTTGAAGGGCGCTTAGGTGTTGAGGCAGAGGGGATACTTACCGATGTGGAAGGTTTTGATGATGGGGATGGGAGGCTGGAACCTGATTCAGACGGCTTGCTTGCAGACGCAGAAGGCATCGATGATGTCGAAGGTTTGACCGGTGGCGGGGTCACGGAAGCTTGGTCGTTTGCTTGAATGGTGACTTGCGGGTGTTGGATATTAATTGTAAAGGGTAACGGCGTTTGGTTGCGTTCGTAGCCATTAGGTGCTTTTGTCTCAACAAAGTAATAGCTACCAGCCAATAATTGACGAACCGTTAGCTGACCTTGGGCATCGGTTGTTAGGTTTGCGCGAACCAAGGTGTGGTTGGCGCGGTAAAGAGCAAAAACCGCGCCCGTTAATACCTTGTTGGGTTGGTCTTGATCACGTTTGGTTAGTGTGACTTGGCCAACTTTACCGTTACCGCTGCCATTATCTGTCCACACGATTTTGCCTTTTGCATCTGTCGGCAAGCCACTGCCTTGATTCTGAGCTTCTGCAGATACTTGGTTTGTCCACGTTGTCGTTTGAGCAAAACTGGCTGGGTTTGGATTTGTCCATAAATCAATCTTAATGGCTTGATCGATATTACCTAGTTCAATTTTAATTTGGTTTCCGTTAATTTGATAATTCGGATTCATAGTGCCGCTTTGGTGGAACACTCCTTGGGAATAGCTGCCAGTTTCAACTTGGATTTTTCGAGTGGCGTCAAAAGTTTGGCCACTGCCAAGGATGTCATTGAGAACTAGTTGGTTAACTTGGACCATTTGGGGATTGACGGTGATTTCCCACTGGAGAATTTTAGGTCGGCCAAGGCTATCGACATACTGAGCTTTTTCAGCTGCTGAAGCATTAGCGGGTGGCAGGACTGCCCATCCTGATTTAGCAATATACCAGCCGACTTGATGATGCTCATGGTCATCATATGTACCTTGGGCAGTAAAGGTTAAAGTACCAGTTCGCCCTACAGTGGAATGACTGAAGAAGTCGGTGAACGTCAAAAGAGCTGTTTGGCTGCCTGCTTTAGCGGAAAACTTGCCGATAACGGCGCCTGTTTTGGGATCTTTCACTGGAAAACTAAGATCGGTTTGAATGACGACCGTGGCCGGTAAGTTAACTTTTGCCATATCGCCAGCCGCAATGACAGTTTGGTCGGGCACGCGCCAATGGTAATTAAGGGTGTAGATGAAGTCTTTGGAAAGTTTAGGCTCACTGGTGACATCATGGCCATTCATATCGGTAATCGTCGCATCGTTGCTATTCAATCCAATCATCGGAATACTTTTGTCAGCACTCGTGGTTGCAGCTTTGCTTGACGTGAATGCCAAAGCCGAAACCAACAACGAAAAAACAAACAAGATAACAAAGAACCGACGTGAAACGCGGTTACCTTCACGACTTTGACTTTGCACGGGAATACCTCCAGTCAATTTCTATTAAATAAATTATAACATGATGACATCTGTTTGATTGATTGCATTCGCACAATGTATCGCTAACCTCCAGATAAAGGCGTCAAACGGATCAGTTTTATAAATTTGTTTATTTAGCAATCAACTACTCACAAGAAGCTTAACTGACAGCCGGTAATTATGAATAACCGAAATTTAGGCGAGTACGGTGACCGTTACTATTTGTCTAAAACTCAAAAAATGAACATAACGAATCAAAACCAATAAAAAAGCAATTTGGAGCTTGCAATATTCACATAAAAATTAAAAACACGGTATTTTCATAAAAGTTTATGGCCTTAATAGTTTATTTAGGAAACCAGAATATAAAAACGGGTATTATATTAACTTATAAGTTATGAAATATACATAATATTATGTTGTCGATGTTTAACTGTCTTGTTATAGTTATCGTACGGTAAGATTCGATAAAAGAAAACGCTTTTAGGAATTGTTGGAAAGTTGGGGGTGAAGTGGGTGAAACGTGTACTGACGATTGCTGGGATTTTCGTTGCGATGCTTTTTATGTTATTGTTTCCGATTCAAAAGGCCGTAGCGGCGGATGATGATATTCCACCTGATTCGGGTATTCCAGATTCTGCATTAAAGGCGCCGGATTACTTTTTCAAGAGCACGGCAAAGCCGGAATATAACCAGAACCGTTCGTCTTTTAGTACAACTTATCCGCAAGCATTGATTGTGACTGGGTCAGCGAATTATCAAAATTGGCAAATTGGTGGTATGTGGAGTAAACAGCGGATTGATCTTAACAGCGCCTTTACCTACGAGACTGCTCATTACTTTGGTTCGCGGCCTGGTTATGATGCAGACGGGATGACGTTTACTTTGCAAAATGATCCTGAAGGTATTGCCGCTTATGGTGCGCCGGGCGGGGGCTTAGGCGCGTATCCATGGTCTAGAAGTGGTCCGCCGAAGCAGGAGTTGATCAGCCACTATATTCAAAATGCATTGTCTATTGAGATGGATAGTTACTGGAGCGGCGATCCTAAACAGTTTGACGATCAATATGACATTAATTATCCCAATACCAAAATGACCGGTCATCTAGGGGTGGTTCGGCCGGGCGAAACCCCGTTGACCACCAAAGTATCTAAAGATATCGGGCATCTTCAATACATTCCTTTAACGGACGCAACCAAACTGTCGAATGGTAAGTTTCGCCCGTTTACAGTTAAATGGACCCCATCGGTAACTTACAAAGATGGGGTGCGAATTCTGGGTGGCGATCTTCAATACTATATGGATGGCAATCCGGCAGAAGGAAGCATTTTTAGAATTAACAACGTATTGGATTACTTCAAGTCAGACAAGGTGCTTTTTGGCTATACCGGTTCCAGCGGCACGCACCCGACTTTCCAAGCAGTAGCGTTGCTTAAGATGCCACAAAATGCCCAGCCAGTGACGGTTAATTTCGTGGACACGGCAGGCAATGCAATCCAAGATCCGCTCACGATTCCCGGCGATCCGGGGAATCAGTGGGATGCGGCTAAGCGGCGGCCGGAGTGGATTCACAAAGGCGATGACTGGTATCAGTACACAGGCAAATATACGGCGAATACGCCAGACCAAAAGGATGCCGGAACGTTTTCGCCAACTGTTCCGTATACCGTGACCTATCAGTATGAAGCACGGCGACCACCATTGAGTTATGTCTTGAAAAAGGCGGTTCGTAACGATACGGCTGGGGAAACGGATTTCAAAACATCAACTAACGCAAAAGACGGTGATCTGGTCACTTATGAGCTGACTTACACCAATTTGCTTGGCGGCACCACCGGTAGCATTAAAGACCAACTTGACGCCAACCACACTTACCAAAATGGCTCCTTACAGATGGCCAACGCTGACACAGGCGGCGCGTTTAAACCATACACTGCGGCTGAAGAAAATTTTAAAACCAATCATACGATTCCGTTCCCTTACACCATTAAAGACGGCGACAGTTTTAAGATTCGGTTTACTGCCAAAATTGCCCGCCAAGATACTGCTGAAACGATTCTTAATCAAGCGTCGGTTGGCGGTTCCGGGAGTGATCAAATCACCTCAAATCAGACCACGATTCATTTACCGGCCACAACCGGTAAAGTTACTTTCCGCTATGTGAATCGGGCTAGCGATATGGCTAAGCCGGAAGTGATCGCACCTGAAGTGACAGTCACGGGCAAAATCGGGCAGAAAGTTTCAGACGTTGATGCTAGCGCAATTCGGCCTAAAGCGATTAAGGACTGGACCGTCATTGATCAGGCCAGCAGCTCCGACCTTACCCAGGCAACGTTTGATCAAGCTGCAGTTGTCGATCCGGTTTTCAATAAGGAGGAAACTGTGATCACTTATCGGTATGAGAAACCGATGCTGAAATTGACGGTTGACCCGTCGTTGGATTTTGGTGATTTTGACACCAACAGTGTTGATCGGACCTATTACATTGGCGAGAATCAGGCAAAAACCAAACAGAAATTGCCGTTTGGGGTCACGATTGAAGATTATTACGGGGTTTCCCAATGGCAACTTAGTGTTCAGCAAAATGGACAATTCACTTCGGAGGTAAAACCTGACAGCCAAAATCCTGATTTGCACGTGTCGCATACATTAGATAATGCCACATTGCATTTTCTGAATCCGCGGCTGCAACACACGATGGTTTCCGGACCGGCCTGGGCGCAACAAGACAATTTGATTTATAAAGCACCTGATGACTTTGCTTTGGATCCAACAGCTACAAAATCCACTGTCTTGGCTGCAATTGATAAGCGAGGTCATTATCTCAAGGACGATGCTGAACAAGCCGAAGCAACCGGCACCCAGTATGACAATAGCGGAGCAAGCACGTGGCGATTGAATTTCGGGGATGCTGACAGTGCCCCAACAAGTGTCGGCCTGCATGTACCAGCAAGCACCAAGCGTTACCAGGCACACTACAAAACAACGTTGACCTGGAATCTGTCGATGTTGCCGTGAGGGTCAAGTTGGCCAACCTGCCGCATTTGGTTAAAGCGGCAAGCGAGGGGGAATGAGGTTTGAAATGGAAAAAGTCGTGGTGCGGCATGCTGCTTATTTTGGGGCTTGTGTTTTTTGGAACCGTACCACAACGCGTGTTAGCAGAAAACGAAAGTGAAAAGACTGATTTTGAAGTGCAACCGGTTTTGCCGGATGCCCAAACCAATACCCAGTTAAATTATTTTGACTTGGTTTATCCAAAAGATTCCACCCATACCATTCAAATGCGGGTTCAGAATTTTTCAGATAAAAATATTACGGTTGCCAGCGACTTGCGCAATGCCTATACGCAAGATGGTGGCGGGATTGAATTTACGCCTAAGACCAATGACTTGGATCCGAGCCTGAAACATCCATTCACAACAGTAGCAACGTTAGACCGCGGCAGTGCCACGATTAAACTGGCGCCTAAGCAGATGAAGGTTATCACTGCCACGATTACCATGCCTAAGACCAATTATGACGGGATGATTTACGGTGATTGGCATTTCATTGAGCGGGTGGATAAAGGCAAATCAGGCAGTACGGCGATCGGCTCGAACTATGCTTATTCAGTCGGTGTCGTCTTGCGCGGACAGAACTATGAAGTTTTCCCGGATGTTAAATACGACGAAACCAAACCGATCTTGTTTCAAAAGCATCCGGCGTTAGGGGTGACCCTGCGCAATGTTGAACCGATGGCGATCTCACAGGCAAAAGTCAACGTTAGTATCGGTGCCGATCAAGGCGAGGTTCGCACTTACCAGGCCAGCAACGTCATGATTGCGCCAAATTCAAAAATGGTTTTCCCTGTCTCTTGGAGTTACGACGAGATGAAGCCGGGGACTTATCACATTAAAGCAACGATAAAGGGCCTGAGTACTTACAATCGTTTTCCAGTGAATTGGACATTTAAGAAAACCATGAAGGTGACGACTTCGCAGGCCAAAACCGTTAATGAACGGGCAATAAAAAAGCCGGTTAATCACTGGCTCTATGCCACCATCGGCAGCGGCGTGCTGTTGCTAGCGAGTTCAGGGGCGCTGTTATGGGTGCTTAAACTGAGGCCAAAGTCATGAAAAGGCGATTACGCTGCCAGCAATTGGCATTCATTGCGATGTTACTTGCGTGTTTGTTATTTAGCGGTTATCAGATAAAAACAGCGGTTGCAGCTGTCAATAACCCTCAACAGACGCTTATGGTGGCGCCTGTTATTCCCAACGATAATCAGGTTAAAAAAGCGGCAGGATACTATGAGCTTCAATTGCCGAAAATCGAAGATCGAACGATTACCGTACAAGCCTATAACGCCAGTGCAAAAGCTTTAACTGTCGGGGTATCGATTCTCGACGCCCAAACCGGAACTAACGGGGTTGTGCAGTATGTCAAACCCAAACAAGTGAATCGGCAGTATTTAACCATTGCCGGCAGTGACCTAGTCAAAACGCCAGCGCAGATCACACTTGCACCTGGCGAGACAAAGGATGTACCGGTTGTCCTAAAAGCGAGTAAGGCCCGACCAAAAGGCACTTACCTGTCTGCAATTCATCTAATCGCATTGACACCTACCGACACGGCCAACGTTCGTCAGCGCATTGCGTACACCATCGGGCTGGTTTTGCATCAAGGACGTGATTCCCAAAGTCTAAAGGCGCTGCGCCTAAAGCAGACGAGTTTAGTCAAAAGGTCATCCGGATTTCAGTTGCGTTACCAGTTTCTGAATCCAGAGCGCCATTTTTTAAAAGATGCAACGGCATCCGTGCAACTGACCAATGCCTCCAGTCGCTTTTTCTCGCTTAAAATGCAGCAGCCGTTGTCACGGATCGCGCCTCAGACTCAGTTTGTGATGACGCACGATATTCAAGGGCAAAAACCTGTCTCCGGTCAATATCGATTGGTTGCGGAAATTAAACAGGGACGCCATTTAAAGACCATCACCCAGTATGTGCGCATTACCGGTGATGGCAAACTAATCGCCGGCTCACGCACCGCATTTCGCCTAGCGCAACAAAAATGGAATTTGCTGAAGGTTGCGATCGTCATCGTGGTGTTGGGCATCATCAGTTTTGTCTTTTTCCGCTGGCGTCAACACCGGAAAGCCAAAAAATCGGCTGAGATCTGATCGTAATATGCAACAAAGGAGGTGATGCAGGTGCAGGCATTGATCACGCGTTTTTCGTATCGTCGTGTCAAATGGTTCTTAATCTGCTTGACGATCGTCTTATTGATTGCTTTTGTGATTTGTCTGAGTTTAACGATTAAGACTTACAACGATTTCAATACGTGGAAAACAGTTAATCTATTTTAGCTGATTTAGCTGGGGGACACAGGTTTTGGATGATTTTATCTCATCATCACGCATTCACTAAGGCGTTCGCAACGATGATGGGATTGAATAACTAAGGAGGGTTTTCATGTTTAAAGTGACAAAAATGACCAGTGCACTTGCTACTGGGGCGTTGCTTCTTTCGGGACTGGCGATTGCAACACCGGCTGCGGTTCAAGCAGCAACGGTTGACGGTAACGCGAATGTTAACGGTGGCCAGGCGTTACCGCAGGAAGGTAAAACAACTGCAGGGATTTCCTTTGGGCAAACGGCACCATCTGGGAACACGGGTTATCTGCGACTACAGATGGTGCCAAAGATTCTTGACTTCGGGAATCACGAATCATTTGTTTCTGAATATCCGGTCTTCACTGCCGACGGGATCAACGCCGGAAATGCAACGAACAACCGGTATCCTAACTACAAGAGTGGCGACACAAACCTCACCGCGATTTTAAACACCGATGATAAGGCTCTGTCTGCCGTTAAAGGAAAAGTTTGGACCACCGTTGTTGACAAGCAAACCACGCGGACCGATGCAGAAAATAAGCTGGATGCAAGTGGTAAAACTGACAGCAAGGCCGGTTCCTGGACGCTTAATGTCAAAGCTGATTCTCCGTTGACACTGAAAAACGATAACGGTGGGGACACCGGTAAAACCATTGATGATGCAACTTTGACCTTCACCAACACGGCTTATGGCCAAACCGGCAGCGTCTATGCCTTGACCAACGAAGTGCAGGATGACGGCTTCACCCCTGTAGGCCCGCTGACACCGGTGGCTGACATTGCCAAGACCACAACGTTGAATCTGGGTACCAACGATACAAGTCATCAAGTTGCCTATGCCGCACCTGAACAAGGTGAAGGCGCGAACGTCTTTGCTTGGGACAAGAAAAATATCAAGCTGGTGCTACCTAAGACCGCGGTTGTTCAAAACGGTATCTATGAAGCAAGTCTGACATGGACGCTGGCATACGGCCTGAACTAATCAAAAGCTATGGGCTAATGCCAACAAGGATTTGCTGAATCAATATCAGTTGTTAATCTAAAAAATGCCTGCAACATTCAATTAAGTGAAGCGTCAGTCCGACAAAACGGAGCTGACGCTTTTTCTGCGATTGGGAGCGTACTATAGAAAAACGAGATGATGCCCAGTATTTTAACTGGGGAAAGCGTAAATTTTGGCTGAATTTCGACACAAAAGCCCGCAACAACCACCGTCGCGGGCTTGAATAAGTTGACATATTTAGAGATGGACAACCGAAGTGCTACTACCCATGCAACCGCGTTAAGTAAAGCAGTAACGCCAATACAAGAGGACTGAATTGATAGCTGTAAGCCGGTAACTTAAAGGATCGACGACTGCTGATGGCGAGCGCTACACCCAACATACCAGCAATCGCAATTAGGTTCATGCGCTGTTGGAAATAACCGATAGCTCCGACGACCAGTAGCAGGATTAAGTCAGCCCATTTTGGCAGGTGGTCGGCCCACAATCCAATGAGCGCAGGTAAATAAAGAAGCGCTAAATCCAATAACATCGTCCGATTGAAGAAGTGTAGGCAGGCATATATGATGATGACCTGCGCTAAAAGTGCTTGGCCGAAGATCACGGTATTCATCCATTGGGAGGGCATTTTCTGCGTTCGTAAAAGTAACGCGATCACGAGTTGCACCGCAATTAGCGGTAGTAACAGCCATTGGTTGATGGCACCGAGAATCCCCATGATGGCAGCTAACAGCAGCATCAGGTCGTAGCGTTTCACAAACCCCGTGCCGGCGAGACAGAGTGTCATAAGTAAAAGTGCGATCAGCTGGAAGTTCCAACTGATTTGCAATCCGGTGGCAATTAAGAACGGGTAAGCAAGTACCTGGCCAATAAAAGCTGCTGCATAGGCATTTTGATTGAACTTTTTCAATATGAATGTCCTTTCCGTAACAATTTCATTTTACAGAACCCTCGTGACATAGACAAAGATTTTCGGAAATTTTACAAAAATTATGTTATGCTACTAGAGTTGCAAAACATTCCCGATGGGGTTCGTTATCCGTTAGCGAACATGCCTTGTAACCGAAAATCATGAGGGGGAAACAAACGATGCAAGAACGCCATTTATTTACTTCTGAATCTGTTTCAGAAGGGCATCCGGATAAAATTGCTGACCAGATTAGCGATGCCATCCTGGATGCGATGCTAGAAAAAGATCCCGATTCCCGAGTCGCGTGTGAAACAACCGTGACGACTGGCTTAGTTTTGGTTGTTGGCGAGATTTCGACGAATGCCTATGTCGACATTCAATCCGTTGTCCGTGGCACAATCAAGAAAATCGGGTATACGAAAGAATCCGGTTTTGATCCTGACAGTGTCGGTGTTTTAGTGGCATTGGACGAGCAAAGCCCTGACATTGCCCAAGGCGTGGATGAAAGTCTTGAAGCGCGTGAATCGGATACCGATCCTTTAGACAAGATCGGTGCCGGTGATCAAGGGATGATGTTCGGATTTGCGATTGATGAAACCGATACTTATATGCCTTTGCCAATTTCGTTAGCCCATGCGTTAATGCGGCGGACCGATAAGTTGCGGCATAATGGTGAAATCAGTTATTTACGCCCGGACGCGAAGGCGCAAGTCACGGTCGAATATGATGACAACGAACAACCGATTCGCGTTGATTCGGTGGTCGTGTCCGTTCAACATGACCCTGACGTCACCCTTGAAGAAATTCGGCGTGATGTGGAAGCCAAAATTATTCGCAAAATCATTCCGGCTGACATGATGGATGATGATACGAAAATCTATGTCAATCCGACTGGCCGGTTTGTCTTAGGTGGTCCCCAGGCCGACTCCGGTTTGACTGGGCGCAAGATTATTGTCGATACCTATGGCGGCTTTGCCCGACATGGTGGCGGCGCCTTTTCCGGTAAAGATGCGACTAAGGTTGATCGCTCCGCCAGTTATGCCGCCCGCTATATTGCTAAGAACATTGTAGCAGCTGGTTTAGCCAAGCGCGTTGAAGTCCAACTTGCTTACGCGATCGGCGTTGCCAAACCGGTTTCCGTGTCAGTCAATACCTTTGGCACCAATGCTATTTCCGAACAACTGATTGAACAGGCGATCCGTGAGAACTTTGACTTACGGCCCGCCGGAATTATTAAAATGTTAGACCTCAAGCGGCCGATTTACGAACAAACGGCAGCTTATGGTCATTTTGGACGTACAGATGTTGATCTTCCTTGGGAACACCTCGACAAGGTGCAAGCACTTCTCAAGTACCGAGATTAGCGAGAAAAGAGGCGGCCACAGCCGGGAAAAACCGGTTGGGTCGTCTTTTTGTGTGTGAGCGTGAGCCGGCGCGTTTAGAAGCTGGAGTGTAAGTGGCCTTGGTCGTGATGGCCCGGGTTTAGGCCATCGCGACCAAGGTCCTTACACTCCAGCTTCTGCGCCGGCGAACGCGTTATGGCGAGCGAAAGTAAGGGGGTGATTCTTTAACCTACAGGCTTCCCGCTAGCAAACGCTCCCCACACTTCACCGCTGCTGCTCGACCATCAACATCGCATCACCACTTTAGAGAGGTAGTTATGAAGCAAAGAAAAACAAATGTTGCACTTGTCACCACCGCCATCTTTATTGGCACTTTTATGACCGCCATTGAAGGCACGATCGTCTCGACCGCAATGCCAACGATTATCGGCAGCCTGCATGGTGTGCATCTCATGAACTGGGTCTTTTCGATTTTCCTGTTGACCAACGCCATGGCGACGCCGATTTATGGCAAATTAAGTGACAAAATCGGCCGTAAACCGGTCTTCTTAATTGGTCTGACTATTTTTGTCATTGGCTCGTTATTATCCGGCTTATCGCAGTCAATGATCATGTTGATCATCTTCCGGGCGATCCAGGGCATTGGTGCCGGGGCCATTATGCCGGTGACCTTCACGATCATTGCGGACATTTATCCATTTGAAAAGCGGGCCAAAATGCTGGGCTTTAACGGGTCGATGTGGGGGATTGCCTCGGTGATTGCCCCGTTGCTTGGCGGGTTTATTGTTGACCAATTGAGTTGGCATTGGATTTTCTTCATCAATGTGCCACTGGGCTTGCTGACGTTCGGCATTGTTTGGTTCTTTTTGCAAGAAGATCGACGGCAGGTGCGTCAGCCGCTGGATGTTCGCGGAACTGCCTGGTTACTAATTGCGTTGCTGGCGTTGATGTACGGATTTCAAGCCCTTGCAGAACCAAACGCACTTTGGCAAATTGCTGGCATGGCCATTGTGGCAGCTTTTGGATTTTGGCGGTTCTGGCAAGCGGAAAAGCATGCGATTGATCCAATCATTGATCTTAAGTTATTCGAGAACCAGACGTTTGTCGTTCACAATTTGATTGCAGCGCTGATTTCAGGATTCGTGATTGGTTTTGAAGTCTATATGCCGATGTGGATTCAGGGTATTCTCGGGATGGACGCCTCGCTCGGTGGATTTGCCGTTACCCCAAGTTCGTTAATGTGGGTCGTCGGTTCCTTTGTTGCCGGCAAGCTGCTCGGTCGCTTCCAGCCTAAGCCGATTCTGACCGGTGCCATGATTTGGTTACTTGGCGGTAGTCTTGTCTTGGCGCTTGTACCGCAGTCAACGCCTTATTTTGTCTTCTTGCTGGTGGCCGGCAGTTTAGGCTTGGGTTTTGGTTTGGTGATTACGATTACGACCGTGACTGCCCAGGCCATTGTTGCGCCTGATCAGGTCGGGGTGGCAACAAGCTTCAATACGTTGTCGCGGACGTTGGGGCAAACGCTGATGGTCTCGATTTATGGCATTGTTCTCAACTTGCGGCTGACACAAGGCGTTGCTGCTGATGGCCGCTTAAATAGCAACATGCTTAATGAACTCATCAATCCGCACACGGCTCGGAATTTACCAGCGGCTGTTTTGCCGACACTTCGTCAGATTCTCTACGAAGGATTGCACAACATCTATTTCTTTTCCATTGTGATCGTTGCGCTGGCGCTGATAGCGAACCACTTCGAAGCAAAAAAGGTTCTGTCAAAAGAAGCAACTCAGGAAACTGACGAGGAAGCTTGAATCCTTGGTAAAAGGATCTGAGTTTGCGAGACGGTAAAGGCCGGCCAATGCGCTTTATGACTGGACAGAAAAACGATCCTCGAGAGCAAGCAAATTTTGCGTTGCTATCGAGGATCGTTTTTGCCTGAAAGTGGTTACTAGTGCCAGTTCTGCCACCGCGGACTTATCAAGTTGGCTTACTCGTATTATCTTTATTTTTGGAAAGCGGGTCGTGATGCGGTGGCTGGATGGCTTTCTTATAAAGCTTGGCAGTGTTTTCCTGAACCACGGCAACGACATCAAAACCAGGGTCATTTTCCAGCGGACCGAAATTTAAAAAAGTTTTCTGGTCGTCATACTGAATGCCTTGCAAACGGGTGCTCATGAGGACGTGCAGCATATCGGCTTTTTGGTGTGACTTTTCGATTTCTTCACTGGCCTTGGCTAATGTGTAGCCTTCATCCAGCATGGTTTTGATCATAACGATCAGCGCAATATTAGACAGCGAATAACGCTTGTTACCGTTTGCTTCGTGTCGCAGTGAGTGGATCAGGTGCTTTTTTTCCCAGTAGCGGATTTGAGTCGGGGTGGCCCCGGTAACCCGGCTGGTTTCGCCGATACCTAGCGAAATATCGAGTGAGCGTAATCGTTCATTGAAGAGTCCCATGGCCTAGTCTGCCTCCTTTGCCTTGACATCTAATCAGTTTAATTGTAATATTTTATCTTGTCAATATTACATTATGTAATATAGAAAGCACGAAACATTATAAAGAAATCAGGCGAAGTTATGGACGTTAAAGATATCAACGGGAAGCAGGTTAACGTCCCTATGATGGTCATCACGCTCATTGTCGGGACGTTTATTACAGTACTGAACCAGACGATCCTTTCCACTGCGTTTCCGACGTTGATGAAAGCCTTCGATATTTCGACCGCAACGGTGCAGTGGTTGTCGACTGGCTTTATGTTGGTCAATGGGATTATGATCCCGGTTTCGGCATACTTGAGCGCGAAGGTGCCTTCCAAATGGTTATATATGAGTGCCATGGGAACTTTCTTTGTTGGCACACTGGTCGCTTTTGTTGCCAATAGTTTTGCGATTTTATTGGCCGGCCGGTTGATTCAGGCTGTCGGTGTTGGGATCACGATGCCATTATTACAAAATATTATGATGTCGATTTTTCCGCCAAACCGACGTGGCGCCGCCATGGGGATGGCCGGCATCGCGATCGGGGTTGCGCCAGCGATTGGACCGACCCTTTCCGGATATATCATTGATAATTTCGGCTGGCGGGTCTTGTTCGGGATGATTCTCCCGATTGCCGGTTTGGTCATCATCGCGGCGTTGTTCTTCTTCAAAAACGTTTTGCCGCTGTCGAATCCCAAATTGGACGTGCCGTCACTGATTGAATCGTCCATTGGCTTTGGTGCCTTGCTATACGGATTCTCCGAAGTCGGGAACGATGGCTGGGGTGATCCGATGGTGCTTGGTTCAATTGCCGTGGGGCTGATTTTCATCGTGATTTTTGGCTATCGGCAGCTGCATTTAAAAGAGCCCTTTGTCGAGCTGCGGGTGTTTAAGAGTAAAATCTTTGCGCTGTCAACTGTTTTGGGGACGATTGCCAACATGGCGATGGTCGGTGTTGAAATGATTCTTCCACTATATTTACAGATTATTCACGGTAAAAGTGCGCTAGAATCTGGCTTGACACTGCTGCCGGGGGCACTTTTGATTGCGGTCATGAGCCCTGTTACTGGCCAAGTGTTCGACCGTATCGGTGCCAAACGGTTGGCGCAATTGGGGCTTTTTCTCCTCACGATTGCGACACTGCCATATTTCTTCTTGACGACAAACACCCCGTCAATCTTCATTACAGTGATTTATGCGGTACGGATGTTTGGGATTTCAATGGTCATGATGCCATTGACGACCAATGGGATGAATGCGTTGACGCCTGACATGATTCGCCATGGCACGGCGGTGAACAACACGGTACGACAGGTTGCGACTTCGATGACGACGGCGGTTTTGATCTCAGTCCTGTCAAACGTCACCAATCTCACTAAACCGGCAGCCAGCCTGGTAAAAAGTAATCCGCTGCAGTATAAGCAAGACTTTTTCAATGCTACACTCAACGGTTATCACGCGGCCTTTTTACTGGCAGTCGGGTTTAGTCTTGTCGGCTGGATTCTGACATTCTTCCTGAATAGTCACGCCATGTCGCAAGAAGTGACGATTAAAGATGAAAAGAAGGTGAAGGCATGATTCTTTGGTTTTTAGGGTTGATGGTCGTTGGCCTTTATCTTAGTTTCATCATGATGCACCGTTCGCTTAAACGCACCGCATTGATCATTGTGTTTGGTATCGGCGTCGTGGGCAGTTTGTTGCTCATCACGCTGAATGATAATGCCCATTTTGGGATGGTTAAGCGGACAACGACCGACGAGCAGACCATTTATACCGCATCGCCTAATGCGCAAATGCCGATGCTTTTGAAGCAAACCGTGGGAACTGCCGGCAAACACGCCGTTTATATTTACAAAACGGATCCTAAGAAAAAGGCCGTGCATACCAAAGCCGACCTAGCCGTGCATAATAAAGTTTCCAGAACGTCTGATACGACCGCTTCATTAACGAGTAAGACGACACAGTGGGAATATCAAAATGGCTTTTATGGTGCACTATTCAATCATGAAGGTGCCGACCAGTTCGTCTCTCAGCATAACCAGCTCGCCATTCCCAAAAGCTGGTTCGTTTTGACCACGACGCAGGCCAAGCAGCTGAGCACCAAGTTAAAAGCGTTGCAGCACCCAACTGCGCAGCAAAAAGCCGCCTTGGCGACAAAGGTGAAAGCCAAAGCAGCAGAATTGGTCAAAGCCGATCCGAAGTTGGCGACGGATCAGACCACGCTAATGAAGCAGGCTCAAAAAGCCGTGCAACAAGAGCTGATCCAGCAAGCCGTGCAGGATGTGCAGGCACATAAATAGTTAATGACAATGTATGTGGTGCAGTGACGCACGCACAATAGTCAACTCAAGGCATTAAAAAAGCAGATGGCGAGTTTTCTCTCAGCGATCTGCTTTTTGCTTACGTTGATGCTGGCGAGATAAGTAGGGATTGAAAAACCACCAACTCAGCATTAACAAGGCGAATCCCAACGAAAAGCCGGCAAAGACATCGGTCGGATAGTGGACACGGACAAAGATGCGTGAATAGCCGGTCAAGCCGATCATCAAGACTGCCAGGATCGTGATCAGCCATTTGCCAGTCGGATGTTTGAGCAATGTCCATGCCAAAAGAATAATCGTGCCATAAAACATCATGGTGCCACTGGAATGCCCGCTGGGGAAACTGAATCCGCTGGCTTTGACTAAGGCGCGAATTTGCGGATCGGCGATGAACGGCCGCGGCCGTTGGATCAGATATTTGATGCTGACATTGAGCACCCCCATGATGGCGCCAACGCTGGCTGCAAACACGGCTGCACTCCGATAACGGCAAAGTAAAAGCCCTGCCGCCAAGACCATGGTTAAAACAATTAAAATGCTGGGGTTTCCTAATTCGGTAATGACGAGAAGCAGCGGTTTAAGCGTTGCTGCGTGAAAGTGGGTCACAAAGGCGATAACGCGCTGATCGACCGTATGAATCCAGTTTGCGTTGTTAACAATGCCGACTAGTAAGGTAATGAAAATGATTAATGCAGATCCTGATAGATAAAGTGGTAGTGAACGACGTTGTGCCAAAACAAACCTCCCAAAATAAGCACAATCGACTGTAACGAATGCGCTAAGAAAATGCCTAATATAAATAGAATAGCATAATGACCATTGAACACATCTAAGGTTTTTGCTATGATTGATGCAATAATCAAACGAACAAAGGAGTAGTAAGTCGATGCGGGGATCAGAGAGCAGGCGGTGGTGCGAGCCTGACGATGCTAAGACTGAACTGGCCTTTGAAGTTGCTGCGGTGAAGCCAGTAATCGCAGCCGGTCGGACCGTTATCTCCTTTGAGCGCTGTGCAAACAGAACTTAGGTGGTACCGCGGCTGAGCCGTCCTAATGAAAATAGGGCGGTTTTTTGTTTGAAAGATTAGTGAACTAGTTCACGTTATAGCGCGCCGGTTCACGCTCACATTAACGCGTTCACCGGCGCAGGGTCTGCGTGTAAGGACCTTGGTCGCAATGGCCTAAGTTCGGGCCATCACGCCCAAGGCCGCTTACACTCCGACCCCTAAACGCGCCGGTTCACGCTCACATTAACGCGTTCACCGGCGCAGGAGCTTGCGTATAAGGACCTTGGTCGCAATGGCCTAAACCCGGGCCATCACGCCCAAGGCCACTTATACTTCAGCTCCTAAGCGCGCCGGTTCACGCTCACAAAAAATTGGGAGGTAAAAAAATGGCATACGATCATCATGAGATCGATAAGAAGTGGCAACGTTATTGGGCAGAGCATAACGAGTTTAATACCACGACTGATCCGAAAAAACCGAATTTTTATGCATTGGACATGTTTCCATATCCGTCAGGCCAAGGCCTGCATGTTGGGCATCCGGAAGGGTATACGGCAACCGATATTGTTGCGCGAATGAAACGGATGCAGGGGTTCAACGTGTTGCATCCAATGGGCTGGGACGCATTCGGTTTGCCGGCTGAGCAATATGCCTTGAATACCGGACACAATCCGCGTACCTTCACCAAGCAAAACATTGAAACGTTCAAGCGTCAAATTAATAGTCTTGGCTTTTCATACGACTGGAATCGCGAAATTAATACGACGGATCCAAATTATTATAAGTGGACGCAATGGATTTTTGAACAACTGTATAAACATGGGTTGGCCTATGAAGCCGAAGTGCCGGTTAACTGGAGTCCGGACTTAGGAACCGTTGTGGCCAATGAGGAAGTTATCGATGGCAAAACCGAACGCGGCGGATTTCCAGTCATTCGCAAACCAATGCGGCAGTGGATGCTGAAGATTACGGCGTATGCGGATAAGCTGCTTGCTGATCTCGATGACCTAGACTGGCCGGAATCGATCAAACAGATGCAACGCAACTGGATCGGCAAATCTACCGGTGCGCAGATTACCTTTGCAGTCACCGACAGTCAGGAAAAATTCGACGTGTTCACAACGCGTCCGGACACCCTTTTTGGCGCTACCTATGTGGTGATGGCACCTGAACACGAATTGGTTGAAAAAATTACAACACCGGAGCAGCAGGCAGTTGTCGATGCCTATGTTGAAGAAGCCGCACGTAAATCCGATCTGGATCGGACCGCGCTGGATAAAGAGAAAACCGGTGTCTGGACCGGCGCTTATGCTACGAATCCGGTTAATGGCGAGAAACTGCCAATTTGGATCTCGGATTATGTCCTGGCGACGTATGGTACTGGGGCAATCATGGCGGTACCGGCGCATGATGATCGTGACTATGCCTTCGCCAAAAAGTTTGGGATCGAAATCAAGCCGGTTATCGAAGGTGGCAATATTGATGAGGCAGCCTACACTGGCGATGGGGTCCACATCAATTCCGAATTTTTGGATGGCTTAAACGAACAGGATGCCATTGATCGAATGATTAGCTGGTTGGAAGACAAGGGTATTGGTCACGCCAAAGTTAATTATAAGTTGCGCGATTGGGTCTTTTCCCGTCAGCGGTATTGGGGCGAGCCGATTCCGGTGATTCATTGGGAAGACGGCGAAACCACACTGGTACCGGAAGATGAACTGCCACTGGTATTGCCTGAAGAAGTCGATATCAAGCCAAGCGGGACTGGTGAAAGTCCATTGGCCAATTTGACAGATTGGGTCAATGTTGTCGACAAAAACGGGCGCAAAGGCAAGCGGGAAACCAACACGATGCCGCAATGGGCTGGTTCTTCATGGTATTTCCTGCGCTTTGTCGATCCGCACAATAAAGAAGCACTTGCCGATTACGACAAGCTCAAGCAGTGGATGCCGGTTGATCTTTATATTGGCGGCGCTGAACACGCCGTCCTGCATCTTTTGTACGCGCGCTTCTGGAACCTGTTCCTTTATGATATTGGCGCGATTCCGAATAAAGAGCCATTCCAGCGCCTGTATAACCAAGGCATGATTCTGGGCGACAATCATGAAAAAATGAGTAAATCCAAAGGCAATGTCGTCAACCCTGACGATGTGGTCGACGAATATGGTGCCGACACGCTGCGCCTCTATGAGATGTTCATGGGCCCGCTGGATGCAGGCATCGCGTGGTCCACAAAGGGCTTGGCCGGTGCGCGCAAGTTCCTGGATCGTGTCTGGAGTGCCTTTATCGATGACGAAGGCAAACTGCGTGATCGCATCACAACCATCAATGACGGCCGTTTGGACAAGGTTTACAACGAAACCGTTAAAAAGGTAACCGAAGACTACGAAGCCTTGCATTTTAACACCGCGATTTCTCAAATGATGGTCTTCATCAATTCGGCACGTAAAGACGATGATTTGCCGCTTGAATATGTCGAAGGTTTTGTCAAAATGCTCGCGCCGATTGCCCCGCACTTGATGGAAGAAATCTGGTCGCGGCTCGGTCACGATCACAGCCTGACATACGCGCCATGGCCGACTTACGATGAAAGCAAGCTCAAGACCGATACGTACGACATGATGGTCCAAGTCAACGGCAAGCTCCGCGGCTCCATTACTGCCAATGTCGACGAATCCGACGACGATATCAAGCAAGCTGCACTGGCCAATGAAAACGTTCAGAAGTTCACGGCCGGTAAGGATATTAAAAAGATCATCGTGGTTCCAAGAAAAATCATCAACATCGTGGCCAAGTAATGAGATGATATTGCGAGTTATTGAAGATCCGTGACGTCAAGATCTTACGACAACCATTCAACGTTAGGTTCCAGCGAAACAAAATCGGTGCCAAAGACTGAGAGGGTCGATGGTACTGATTTTTTTGAGCGCGAGTCAGCGCGGTTAGAAGCCGGAGTGTAAGTGGCCTTGGGCGTGATGGCCCGGGCTTAGGCCATTACGTCCAAGGCCCTTACACGCAAGGCTTCTGCGCTGGCGAGCGTGTTATGGCGAGCATCAACCAGCCCCCTAACAACTATAAACACAAGTTAACCCCCCAAGCAAAGCCCGTCATTCCAGACTATCCCATACTATTACGCCAAGTCGGTCTTTAAACCTCCTTTGGCGTGGTATCATATTAATAATTGCCTTATCCAGAATTATCAAAGTTTTCTTTTGATTCACCAAAGAAATCCGGGAAAGATTGCAAGTGAGGCGTGGATTGCCTAAAATATAAAGGATTACGCAACACGACAGGAGCTTATCATGGAAAATTTGCTGGGCAGCGGCAATCAGCCGCCACGTTCAGACAAGGAAAAAATGATCCGCGGTTCGGCGTGGATGACTGCCGGCAGTGTTTTTTCACGGATTTTAGGAGCCATCTATGTCATTCCGTGGCGTATTTGGCTCGGTGCAGCTTTTCTAACGGCAAATGCCTTATTTACCAAGGGCTATCAGATTTATAGTCTGTTTTTGATTATTTCAACCGCGGGTGTTCCAGGGGCGGTTTCCAAGCAAGTTGCCCGGTACAACGCGATGGGCGAGTATAAAACGGGCATGCGGCTCTTTTATCATGGAACAATCGCCATGCTGCTTATGGGTGTTTTGTCTTGCGGTGCGATGTGGCTTTTGGCACCGTTATTAGCGGCAGGGGATGCGCGGATGATCCCGGTTTTCCGGTCGTTGGCGTGGCCGTTGTTGCTAATCCCATCATTGAGTCTGATTCGCGGCTTTTTCCAAGGGTACAATGAAATGGCACCAAGCGCGATCAGCCAGTTTGTTGAACAGGTCGCCCGAATTTTGTACATGCTGGTGATGACGTATGCGATTATGGTTGCCGGCAATCATCATTACTTAGATGCGGTGGTTCATTCAACATTTGCGGCGTTTATTGGCGCAGTTTTTGGACTCGGTCTATTGGTTGTGTATTTCGTTCAGCAAAAGCCGCGCTTAGATGCGTTAGAGGCGCAAAGTAAACAGGCTCTGAACATCAGCGTCAACGAGATTTTGTTGGATGTGGTGCGTCAGGCAATTCCATTCATCATCATGGATTCGACGATTAACATTTACTACATCATCGATCAATATACGTTTAACCCGATGATGAAGGCTTTTTATCGCGTAAGTGAGGATCAGCTGGATCGGTTCTATGCCTTATTTGCCGGTAATGCGAATAAGTTGATTATGATTATTGTTAGCTTGGCGGTTGCCATGGCCATTACCGTTGTGCCCTTGCTGGCCGGTGCCAAAACGCGTGGTGATGTTGCGGGGTTGGCGCGGCAAATCACGAACACCTTACAGCTGTTCTTTATTGTGATGATTCCTTCAGCCTTTGGGATGGTGGCGGTTGCGCGTCCCTTATATGTTTTGTTTTATCGTGATATGGATTGGTTGGGCATCAGGCTATTACAGTGGTCATCAATTTTAGCAATTTTACTGGGCCTATTTACGGTGTTAGCTGCGATTCTTCAGGGCCTATTCAACAATCGTCTGGCAATTCAGGAAATGTTAGTGGGGATGGCGGTCAAAGTCATCGCGCAGTGGCCGATGATTTTCTTTTTCGATGTCTATGGGCCGATTATCGCAACGATGCTTGGCATGACGGTATCAAGCCTGTTGATGCTGTATTCGACGAATCGGATGTACAATATTCACGTGCGTCAAACGATTCGTCGCGGTATCGGTATTCTGGCGTTTTCATTGATCATGTGCGCCGTTTGCTACCTGATCGTGAACCTTTCCGGCATGATCATCAACCCGCAAAGTCAGTTTGGCGCTGCTTTGGTTTTGTTGGTAGCGGTTGGTGTCGGGGTACTGATTTATGGTTATTTAATTTTAAAAACGCGCTTGGCAGATATGATTATTGGCGAACGAGTCAGTCGGTTACGCGAAATTTTACACATTCGGTGATGTTATGCGATTAGATAAGTATTTAAGTCATTTGCAATTTGGCAGTCGAAAAGAAGTCAAGGCGCTCATTCGTGATAAACGCGTTCGGGTTGCCGGGGAACTCGTAACGGATCCGGGCTACAATATTTTACCGGGCGTTGCAGTGGAAGTGAACGATGCTCAAGCCGATGGGCCACTTGAAGTCGATTATTTGATGAATAAGCCGGCAGGGGTCATTACAGCAACCGAGGATCCGGTACAACCGACTGTTCTTGATTTGATTCGGCCGCATGATTACCGGCCTGGTTTATACCCGGTTGGCCGGTTGGATAAAGACACGACGGGACTATTATTACTGACCACCGACGGCAATTTAGGGCATCGACTCTTGGCGCCGAATCATCACGTTGCCAAAACCTATACGGCTACACTGGCAAAAGCGCTCACTGATGACATGAAGCGCCAGCTAGAACAAGGCATTGTTTTAGAGGATTTTACGACAGCCCCGGCAGAAGTAACGGTGGTGCCGGCAACTGATAATAAAGTGATCCAAATGACGATCACAGAAGGTAAGTATCATCAAATCAAGCGGATGCTGCTGGCGGTCGATAATGAGGTGCTGGCTTTGACCCGCATCGCGATGGGACCGCTGCGTTTACCGGAAAATATGGCAGCTGGCGACTATCGCGCGTTGACGGATGAAGAACGGGCACAGTTGGCACAGATATCCCAATAGCGGCTAGATTGTTTTGGTGCGTTCTGCGTACCAAATAGGCTTGCGTTAATAAAAAGCGGCGGCAAGAGTGGAAAAATCTGCTCTTGCCGCCGCTTTTAATCTGACTTGCCCACTTATATGAAGGAAATGCTCTGAACTGGTTGGCAACCTTTTTAAGATTCAGACAATTGTTTCAGATAGGCAGGCAGCTCCCGAATCACCATCGTGGGTAATGCCACGTAGCTATTCATAGCGACAATATCAGCGACGTGTGAGTGGACGAATACGGCTGCCAACACCGCTTGCTTCAGTGGCTGAAATTGACCCGCAAACGCAGCAATGATGCCGGTTAGCGTGTCGCCAGAGCCGCCTGTGGCCATTGCCGGACCACCGGCCATATTTTCGTAAACGTCATCGCCAACAAAAACATGCGTCTGGGAACTTTTGGCCACAACGATGCCAGGAATGCGTCTGGCTGCCTGTTGACTGGCGGTGACAGTTTGGTCGGGGAGTGCGAGGCCAGACAATCGCTGCCATTCAACCTGGTGAGGCGTCCAAATGAGCTGCGCGTTCGGGTAGTCGAGATGATGCGCAGCCACAAGGGTAATGGCAGAACCATCAATGATTAGAACCTGCGTCTGTTCAACTGCCGCAAAGACTCGCTTTAAAATCGCCAAGGCAGCGTTATCGGTTCCCAATCCCGGACCGACGACAATTACCGTGGCTTGACGAATAGCCGTTTCTAGGGCAGATGAGGCAGCATTGAGAATCATGGCTTCAGGCAAGCGGGCGTGCAAGGCGCTGCGGTTGACCGGATCGGTCGCTACACTGACTAATCCGGCGCCGGCATAAACCGCCGCACTGGCACTCATGATTGCGGCACCCCCGAATTGAGCGTTGCCACCGACAATAAGGATTTTGCCAAAACTACCTTTGTAAGTATTGCGTTGCCGCGGCCGCACGATTGCCTGCGCTAACTGTTCCGTTAATTGCTTCATGAATCAGAGCCCTCCTTCAAGACAGTCCATTCACTAAATGTTTTAGTGGTTAAATCCGCCTGACCGGTTTGTAAAAAGCTTTTTGCAAACATGACCAGTGGCGAAGCATTATCCCAAGTTAATTTTTCCAGTGGGACGGCCTGTGCGCCAAGTGAATCCTGACCGATGAATTGCGGTACGGTTTTAGCTAATTGACCACCGGTGATCGTGAGTGTGTAGAAAACACAGATATGTTGATTAATGGTCCAGTGCTCATACTGCCAAGGATAAACAAAACTGGTAGCGCCCAACTGACGATCAATTGTGGTGGTGAGCCCCGTTTCTTCGTTGAACTCCCGCAGGACATCATGCTCGAGCGGCTCGGGTCCGTCTAAGCTGCCGCCGGGAAGGTCAAAGCGGTGGATGTAAGGGCCGCCATTTTTACGAATGACGATCAAGCGTTGATCAATGGTTGCAATCCCGTAGCAGCCAAATGCGCGGTGCGTCTTATGTGTCATTGGTTCGCCTCCATCTTTTAAGGTTAGCACGGGGGTTGTGCAGGGGCAATGCGGTGTTAAAATAAAAAAAGCCCTCCCAATCATCTTGGGAAGACCAATTGTATGTTGCCCGGACATTGAATACTCAAGAAAGTGAGTATTTATAATGCCGCGAACAGGAATCGAACCTGCACGGGAATAAATCCCACAGCGACCTGAACACTGCGCGTCTGCCAGTTCCGCCATCGCGGCAACAACATAAATGATTATAGCGGAAGCGCGTAGGCCACGCAAGCAAAAGTTTTAAGAATTTTTTCGGTACCGTTTGTTTCGCCAAAAGTGTTAGTATAAGGCATCAACTTTGATTAAGAAAGGCGGACCAACTATGTCAATTTATGATTTCGATGCAACTTTGGAAGATGGCGCAGCGTACTCATTAAGCAAATATAAGGGGCAACCGTTGCTGATCGTGAATACGGCGACTAAATGCGGGTTTGCGCCACAATTTGACGGTTTGGAAAAACTGTATAAAAAATACAAAGATCAAGGATTAGTCATCTTGGGTTTCCCTTCTGATCAATTCAAACAGGAGTTGGCGGACGGTCATGCAGCGGCGGAGGCGTGCCGAATGAAGTATGGGGTTAGTTTCCCGATGCATCAGCTTATCAAAGTTAACGGTGCGCACACGGCCCCACTTTTCAAATATCTTAAAACCGAAGCGCCTGGTGAATTGGGGAAGTCGATCAAATGGAACTTCACGAAGTTTCTTGTGGATCGCGATGGCCGAGTTGTAAAACGTTTTGCACCGAAAACAACGCCTGAAGCGATTGAGCCGGCGTTGAAACAGGTTCTTGCTTAAGTGCATTAGCTGTAAGACGATAGCAAGAATTCGGTCTGACCGTGGTGGACACACCCTGACAGGATGCGTACAATGACAACAAAAGCAAGAAAGCAGGGATCGTTGATGGAAGAATTGCCAGCTGACGTTGCAGCCTTTGTTGATGCGCACTTGGTTGATCGGCGAAATAGTAACGCCGTCAAGTGGGATGGATTAAAAGAAGAATTTGGCCGGGATGATTTGTTGCCAATGTGGATTGCCGATACAGAGTTCAAGGCGCCGCAAGCGGTCCTCGATGCGCTCACCGCCCGCGTGCAGGAAGGGACGTTTGGCTACTCTATCCGCCCACAATCGTATTATGATGCGTTCATTAATTGGCAAAAAGAGCGACATGGCGTGATAGTCGAACCGGAATGGATGCGGTTTGGCGTCGGCGTGGTGAAGTCGTTATATGCCATGGTCAACTGGCTGACCGACCCCGGCGATCCAGTTTTAATCATGCAGCCGGTTTATTATCCATTCATGAATGCGATCAAAGACCTCGGACGCCGCGTGGTTTCGGTTGATCTGCAATTAACTGCCGATGGCTGGCGAATGGATTTCGATCAACTGGAAAAGACGCTGGCAACAACCCACATTAAAGCGATGATTCTGTGTTCGCCGCATAATCCGGTCGGCCGGATTTGGACCCGGGACGAATTAACTCGGCTGTTTGCGATTACCAGTCAGCATGATATCACGGTGGTTTCCGATGAAATCCATGGCGACCTTGAAGTCAGCGGCCCTAAATTTACGTCAGCCTTGCAGGTGGCGGAAGGCAAAGCCCGCCAAAATCTCGTGGTGTTGAATGCCCCTTCGAAAACGTTCAATCTTGCTGCGTTGCTGAATTCCCATATCATCATTCCGGATGAAGAACTGCGCGCCAAGTATGCCGATTTTATCAAGCAGCTGCATCCGGTTGATACCAGCTTGATGGGGCAGGTCGCAGGCGAGGCTGCTTATCGGCATGGCGCTGCGTGGCTGGATCAGGTCCTTCAGGTGGTTCGGTTTAACTACCGGCAATTGTTGGATGGCTTAGCGCAGGCGGCCCCCAAAGCGACCGTTGCCGATCTTCAAGGGACTTATTTAGCCTATGTTGATATTGGCGCATACGTGGCACCTGACCACATCAAAGCCTTTGTTGAGGGCATCTGTGGTTTGGCAGTTGACTACGGTGCATGGTTCTCGCCCAAAACGGCGACGTATGTTCGCTTGAACTTAGCTACTGATCCGAAACTTGTTACCAAAGCGATCACTCGATTAACGGAGCATTTAAGCCAGCCGCAGTTGTGATCCTAGTCTCAAGAAGCCATTCGTTCATCAATACTGATAAAAGCAGGCCTTAGAGTAACGCTTTTGGCGTTGACGCTAAGGCCTGCTTTTTAGAAAATAAAACATTGCCGATGAACAGTATTAGGGATGCTTGATGACAAGATGTTGATCATTCAGATTGTGGTCCTGCACAATGGTTTTAAGATAGCGACGCAACATCGGCGAGCGTTCGAGGACAGCCCAGCCCGGGTCGGCATGGAGGCGATTGAGTTCAGCTTTGCTTGGGTGATCATCACCTGTGAAAAAGCGCCAGTTAAGGATCCCCATCAGTCTGGCCGCCGCATCTAAATCGTGTTCATTGGTCACACCGTTGTCCATCAAATCACCATATGCCAAACCTTCACCATCTTGAAGGAAGAGACGTTTTAAGTATCGTTGATAATGCAATAAATCAGGATTTTTTCGTTGCGCAGACGTCAGGTAAGGCGTTAGATCCGTAGCTTTTTTCTGATAAGTAATTTTATTCGGACTGAAACTAACAATGCCATAACTTGCCGGACTGATTGAAAAAGCCCCGCTGACGACTTCAATCGTTGGGCACTGACCAGTCGGATCACGACTGATGTCCTGGGCGTGGATATGACCGGAAAACAGCAGCGGAACATGATATTTGGTCAGTAACTTCTTTAACGCATCACTATTGTCTAAAACATAGCCCTCATTCACAGCCTCATTGTGGTTATAAAGGTTGTGGTGCATGAAAACGATTGACTTGCGATGGGCATGAGCGCCAATGGCAAGCTGCTGACGGACCCAACTCAATGTTTGCGGCGAGAGTTTGCCACCTGTGTTAGGCGGGCGATTGGATGGCTCTATCGTGTAAATATTGCTGTCGAGAAGCAGTAGCTGGTATTGATGGTTCAGATTCACACGATAGCTCAGGCTGTTCGGATCCTGAGCCGCCGCCTGTACGTAACTAGCATGAAAAATCTGTCGCCAGTCGCTGGGACTGATTTGCTCTGTCATCAGTTGCTGCTTGCCTTTGTAAGCACGTGCCCAGCCGTCGTAAATGTCATGGTTACCCGGAATGATCAAAACCTTGGTGCCATTGTCGACAAGCGGTTGCAGGCGCCGCATCAAGCTTTCCGCGCTGGCTTTTTCGCCATTAAATGTCACATCACCGGTGATGATCAAAGCTGTTGGCCGCGCCTTAAGCGCACTTTGTACCAAGGCATGAATGGCTACCGGTTGATAATCCATGTCCTTACCGGCAGCGGATTTCTTGATTTCAGTGTAAGCGGTGCGCTCATCGTGCAGGCCAGGCGCGATGAAGTGGGTATCGCTCAGCACCCAAATGTTGGCGCGAGTATCATTGGTTAAAGGCGCGTTGTGATCGGGATGCACCTGACTTAACACGAATGCGAACAGCACCATGCCAAGCAGTGCCGCAAAATATTTAACGACTTTCATTTTCTGCCTCCACGATTTAGTTTATCACGGCACACGATTTAGTTTATCACGGCATTTGTTCAGTGCTGCCTTGAATCTTAAGATAGTTTGATTGAAAAAATAATTTGTCGATGCCAAGGCCTAAGTACTTGAAGATCTCCCAAAGTTGCGAAGCAGATTATGGTAAAATGAGACATCGTTTTAAGCACCAATCAAAATGAAGCTTTTAGAGAGAGGACAAATCATGCAAGTCATCGTAACCGTTATTGGAACTGATAAAGTCGGGATCATTGCCCAAGTGACAACGGCATTGGCCGACTTGAACGTCAATATTTTGGATGTATCGCAAACCATCATGCGAGGGGCTTTTACCATGATGCTGCTTGCCAAGATCCCGGATGATGCCAGCTTCAAGTCCGTTAAGCAGCATCTGACGGCTTTAGGCGACAAGATCGGTGTGGAGATTAAAGTTTCCCGCCAAGAAATTTTTGATGCCATGCATCGGCTTTAATCACCATCAATCAGCTCAATGAGGGAGTAGTCATGGAAACGCAACAGATTAAAGAAACAATTGAAATGATCAGCGAGGAAAACCTGGATATCCGCACCATCACGATGGGAATTTCCTTGCTGGATTGTGTGACCGGCGATTTACAGACAACGGCCGATCACGTTTATGTCAAAATCATGCGCAAAGCCGCCAACCTTGTTCCGGTTGCGGAGGCCATTAGCGATGAGTACGGCATTCCGATTGTCAATAAACGTATCAGTGTGACACCGGTCAGTCTATTGGCAGGTGCTGACCCAACGTTGGATTTTCGTCCGGTTGCCAAGGCAATGGATCGGGCAGCGAAAGACCTGGGCGTTGACTTAATCGGCGGCTATTCGGCTTTGGTTCAAAATGGCAGCACGGATGCGGAAATTGCCTTGATGAAAAGTTTGCCTGAAGTATTGGCAACGACCGAGCGGGTTTGTGCCTCGGTTAATATTGGCAGCACTCGCAGTGGCTTGAACATGGATGCCGTGAAGCTAATGGGTACGGTGGTCAAGCAGGTCGCCGCTCGTAAGCCACAGAATGCGATGAAACTGGTGATCTTCTGCAATGCCGTTGAAGATAATCCGTTTATGGCCGGTGCCTTCTGGGGTGTTTCTGAGGGTGACGTGGCGATTAATACTGGTGTTTCCGGTCCCGGAGTCGTGCAACGGGCGTTGGCCGCCGAACCGGACGCCAGCTTTGAAGGCGTCTGTGAAACCATTAAACAGACCGCGTTTAAAGTGTCACGAATGGGACAATTTGTGGGTAAGGTGGCAGCTGAACGGTTGAATGTACCGTTTAATATTGTTGATCTAAGTCTCGCGCCAACCCCAGCCAAAGGCGATTCGGTGGCTCAGATTTTAGAGACGATGGGCCTCAGCCATGTTGGCACACCGGGAACAACGGCGGCGCTTGCTTTGCTTAATGATGCCGTGAAAAAAGGCGGCATTATGGCAGCAGAACGGGTCGGCGGTTTGTCAGGCGCCTTTATTCCGGTATCCGAGGACGCAAACATGATTACGGCCGCAGCTAACGGCCAGATCAGTTTGGAAAAGTTAGAAGCAATGACGGCTGTTTGCTCGGTCGGACTGGATATGGTGGCAGTTCCGGGTGATACACCGGATACCACGATTAGCGGCATGATTGCCGATGAGGCAGCGATTGGCATGATCAATAATAAAACCACGGCCGTTCGCGTGATTCCCGTGCCAGGCAAACACGTGGGTGAGCAGGTAGAATTCGGCGGACTTTTTGGTACCGCTCCGATCATGGCAGTCAATGACGGCGATGCCACTCAGTTCATCAACCGCGGCGGGCGGATCCCGGCGCCAATTCACAGTTTTAAAAATTAATTTGGGTGTCCATTTTAACTTTGCAAAAAGTGTCTAATTCAATAGCTCGTAACCGAAATGCCTTGTCCAACCGATGATTAGCGGAGGGACAAGGCATTTTTGATTGTTGGCGTAATCTGTAGACGAGGTGAAAATGATGTTTGTAGCGTTAGACGAGAATAATCGCCGCATCACATTAACCAGTCATCAGCAGGCCCGTCAATTGGCTGGCGGTCGTTTTCATTGCCCACTTTGCCAACAGCGGGTGTTCATCAAAAATGGCGTCGTACTGCCGGCACACTTTGCTCATCGACAGCGACCAGTTGGTGAAGGCGAGCCGGAAAGTGCCGAACATCTGGCCGGGAAAAGCTGGTTGGCAACTTGGCTGCGTCAGCATGAGCGATCGGCAACACTGGAATATTATGATGCCGCGATCCGCCAGCGTGCCGATATTCTGGTTCACCAACAACCACCTAAAGTGTTGGAATTTCAGGCGAGTCCGTTGAGTATTCCTGACTTAAAGAAACGGACGACGATGTATCATCGCCGTGGCTGGCAAGTGAGTTGGATCTTAGGACGTCGGTACCACGATTCACAAGGAAAAAGACAAGCCCGCAAATTCTTGACGCTGGAAAATGAACGGTTAACGTTGTGGTATTTAAACGTACAGATCGGAACTTTGTCGCGGTTACAGCTAAAAGAAACAGGTCGGCTTTGGACGCACTATGCGCATGACCACTCGCCAAGCCAACAGTGGCAGTCCGAACCAGTTGATGGCTATCGACAGGCCAGACAAATCGCTTTAAGCTTGCAGAAGCGCGCACGTCCATGGATGAGTCTCCAAGCACAGGCGTATGAAAGGCGGCATAATTTGCAAGGTGCCCCCTGGGTGGTTCATGATCAACCGCATCCGCTGCGGCATTTTGGCGTTCCAGAATTACGGTTGCGGATTCAATGGCTACTGACATTTGAAGGCAAGAGCTTCACAGCAGCGCAAAGCCAGCGTTTCTGGGTAAGCGCGTTACCAGATATTTGGACGCCCATACTGCCAGCCGGAACGCTTGCCATGATACTTGCTGACCATTGGTTGGCGTTAATCAAAGATGCTGGCCTCATCGGTTTTGATGGTTCGCGTTATCGGTGGCGCCAATTGCCACAATGGTTTGCAGATATTGATCGGAAGCTGGCCAACATAACGCGCTTATCAGGAAAAGATTGCGGATGAGGGGGTTAGCGCTTAAATGGCCTAAACCCGGGCCATCACACTCAAGGACACTTACACTCCGGCTTCTAACCGGGCTGGCTCACGCTCATATAAAAAGGACCTTGCATGATCGCAAGGCCCCAAGTACACCATAGAACTATTCAGCTAAACTGTTTGCTGCCAGATGAAACCGATCAGCTAAGAAACCTGCCAGTTATCAAGCTAGGTCGTTTAATCGAGAAGGTGGGTGACGATGTTAGAGGCGTTTAAAAGAATCGAAAATGACCGCCCATATTTTCCGGTTGTTCAGTGAAGAATCGCGCCGGATCTGTTCTGATGAGGTCACAGAGTTGCGGAATGAGATCGGCATCACTGATTTGCTCGATTAAGACAGCATGACCGTCATCAACGGCGCGATCCGTGTCCACAATGACAAGGGAAGGGGTCTGCGTAATACCCATCTGATTGGCAGTACGCTGATCGGAATCAAACCCCATTTTGACTTCGGTGCGCTGCCGATCCTCGTAAAACATTTCATGATCTAAACGACATTTCGTCAGCATTTTGGCAACGAAGGCGGCATCGTATTGATACTGAACCAGCGGCGCGTGTTGTTGTAATCGCAACAGCAACATGCGCGCCTTCTTATTGCCTTGGTACTGGGCCGCTTTATAATCCAATGCAAGGTTATAAGCGGCACGCAACAATTGATTTCGTTTGGCAAGGCTGTGAACGTTTAATTGTTCGTACTGCATGAATTGTTCAATAATGTCCAGATTGAGAACCGGAACAAAATGAACTTTTACCTCTTGTTGGAATTTATCCAGTTGGTGTAGCAGCTTTTGTTCTGTACTCAGACAGATACTGCCAATCGGATTGAAAAAAAGAAAAATTTCTAACACGGTCTTGGCCTCCAATGTGCTGGCAACAAATTTCTACACTTACTTTATCAGAAATCGCGCAAGTAACAATTATTTAGCTTGTGAATCATGCACATGCTCATATGCACGTTGTACTTTATTGATGACAGGTTGTTTTTTTATGTGAAAATTCTGTAGCAAGTTATCGTAGAATTTTTTGGCTTCATCTAGGTTTTGATACTCCATTTCCAATTCAAAATCGGAAGTTTGGTCGATATAAAAGGTCTGATCGAGTGTTAACAAGCCAGCCGGCAGATGTGCGAGTCGTCTGGTTGTTTTGGCTTGTGTTTGCGGATGGACGCTTGCCGGGTCAATGTGGCGGGCTGCCAATGCTTGGGTGACCTGGCCGGGCTTAAGCTCACCCCGCTCAATTAAATTTTGCGCTTCCATCGATGTGAGCGGATCGGTAATTTCCTGAAGATCGCGATGTTGACTGTTGTTGGGAACCTTCAGCGTTTGCTCGGCGTGGTCGGCAAACTGGCGAATCCGCAAGCCAAGACGTGCCGCTTTGACAGCGCCGTCAGCTGTGTCATAATAGGTGTTCATTTGGGAAAAAGCCGGGTCAAACTCAAAATGATTCAAAATCGCCAGAAATGCGGTTTTGGTTAAACAAGTTTTAAATTCCTGTTCGCGGGAAATGGACATAGGTTGCCTCCAAACACAACGGCACCGGTTACATGCCAAAAATATGATAGAATGGTGGTCGTGAGTGCTGTCGTTAGCTGTTGGCAAGTCAACCGATTGAACTTGGACTTGTTGACTGACAAAACACATACCACATTATTAGTAGTTTAGTATGGGAGGGCCAGTAATGCAAAGAGACTGGGACAGTTTCTTAATGCCGTATGAACAAGCGGTCGGGGAATTAAAGATTAAATTTCGTGGCATGCGCAAACAATTTCAACAGGCCAATGAGCATACGCCCATTGAATTCGTGACGGGACGGGTTAAACCGGTCAGTTCGATTATTGAGAAGCAGAGTCGTCGGTTCATTAGCGATGAGCTTTTGGAACAGGATATGCAAGACATTGCTGGTCTGCGAATTATGTGCCAATTTGTGGAAGATATTTATCAGGTGGTCGATCTGCTTCGTCAGCGGACGGATATGAAGATCGTCGAAGAACGGGATTACGTGACCAATGTGAAACCTTCCGGCTATCGCAGCTATCATGTTGTGATTGAGTATCCGGTGCAGCTGATTCACGGCGAAAAAAAGATTCTAGCCGAGGTCCAGATTCGCACCATGTCGATGAATTTTTGGGCAACGATCGAGCACAGCCTGAATTACAAATACAATGGTGAATTTCCGGACACGTTAAAAGCCCGGCTTAAGCGAGCGGCGGAAGCTTCCTTCATGCTTGACAAGGAAATGTCCGATATTCGCGAAGAAATTCAGGAAGCCCAACATTTATTTGTTTATGGCAAGGGACAACAGCCGTATCCCGATACAACTGACGAAAAAAAGCCTGACAGTAAAAAGGATGAATAAGATGCGCGTAACGGTTTTTCATAATAGCATACCTGCCTCCATCACGGCAGCCCAAAAGTTAATTAAACTGTTAAAAAACGGCCATTTTGAACTGGATGAGCGGCACCCCGATGTTGTCATCACAATCGGCGGTGATGGCACGTTGTTGTCGGCCTTTCATCGATACGCTGACCAACTGGATACCATTCGCTTTATTGGCGTGCATACCGGTCATCTGGGATTTTACACGGATTGGCGTGATTTTGAAATTGAAGACCTTGTCATTGCCTTAAAAGAAGATTCCGGACAGAGTGTGAGCTATCCGCTTTTGGATGTTCGTGCCATGTATGCGGATGCTACGAGTGCCCATTATCTGGCGCTTAATGAATCAACTTTGAAGCGGTTGAATGGTACGATGCGGACAGAAGTTTATATTAAAGGCGATTTCTTCGAGAGTTTTCGAGGCGATGGCCTGTGTGTTTCCACGCCGACCGGTTCGACAGCTTACAGCAAGTCAAACGGCGGTGCCGTCATGCATCCGCGGTTGGACGCACTTCAGGTGACCGAAATTGCGTCGATTAATAATCGGGTGTTTCGAACGCTCAGCTCACCGATCATTACGGCGCCTGATGAATGGGTGACGCTGGAGCCGACTGGTCGGGATGATTATGTGATGACAGTCGATCAGTTCGTCATCAATCCGCCAACGATCAAACAGATTCGTTATAAGATTGCCAAAGAACGGATTCATTTTGCCCGTTATCGGCACATGCATTTTTGGGATCGGGTCGAAGATGCTTTTATTGGAGCGAAACATTAATGCGTTTTGAATGGCATTACGAAGGGCCGCCGCTTAAGTTGGGGGCTTTTTTAAGACAACAGGGCTTTTCCCGTGCCCAACTCAAAAAGCTCCACTATCAAGGCGGTTTTATTTTTGTCAATAAGCGGCAACGCAATACCGCGTATGGGATTCGCACGGGCGACCGAATCCTGGTTCAAACCGCTCCCGAGCAAGCGGCAGACAGTGTTGTTCCGTACCCGCATGATCTTACGATTTGTTATGAGGATGATGATTATCTAGTCGTCAACAAACCAGCCGGCGTGGCGTCGATTCCAGCGATTGGTCGCAAGAATGACAGTATGGCCAATATGGTCAAGGCGTATTTGATTAAAACCCATGCGGAAAGTCAGGCGGTCCACGTTGTCACTAGGCTAGATCGGGATACCAGTGGTTTAATGGTATTTGCCAAGCACAGTCTGGCGCATAGTCTGCTGGATCGACAACTGCATAGTGAGGCGTTCCTGAAGCAATATGTGGCAATTGTCACTGCTAAGTCGCCGTTGCCTGCCCATGGGTGGATCGTGTTGCCGATTGGGGTGAGCCAAGGCTTTTATATGCGGCGAATCGTGAGCACGACTGGCAAGCCATCCGTGACCGAATATCGAACGCTGGCGCAGACTTCGCAGGCCGCGGCTGTGTTGGTGACGTTGCACACCGGTCGGACACACCAGATTCGGGTGCATTTTGCGGCGATCGGGCACGTGTTGTTCGGGGACGATTTGTACAGCCGGCAACGCGTCAGCTTTGAACGGCAGGCGTTGCATTGTGCCCATCTGCATTTTTGGCAGCCGCTGAAAAAGCAATGGCTGGATTTGCGGGCGCCATTGCCCAGTGATATGGCAGGGTTGGCTGAGCGGTTGCATTTACCATTACGGGGATGAGTGGAGATCCCGTTTAATAAATTCATTTTTTCGCATACAAACACGCCCAAAGTCAGTTTCAAGCGGTGACTGACTTTGGGCGTGTTTGTATTTAACGCGAACCTTTAGAAATTGCCTTTGTGGTAACCTGAGTCAGAGTCAAATTTAAATTGTTTCTTGAGTCCGTTGGTTAAGTAGATTTTTTTGTCATTGGTGATGAAAATGGCTTGGATGTGCTGACTATTTTTAGCATTCATATACTGCAAGCCATCTTTCAATCCCTTATCAAAAGCGGCATTTGACAGCGCATCGCCATCCACGCTTTTTTTGGAAACAATGGTGACTGAAGCTAGATTGTTGTCATAAGGATAGCCGGTTTTGGGATCAAAAAGGTAAATGTATTTATGGCCGTGGGAAATCAGATATTGCTCGTAAGTGCCGGCAGTGACAATCGACTCGTCACTTTCCGGAATGGTGCCGACAGCAGTGCCGCGCGCAGCAGTCGGATCTTGGATGCCCACATGCCAGTCGCGTTTGGCCCCAAGTGGCGAGTGGCCCATGACCACCACGTTACCGCCAAGATCGATAATCGCCGCGGTGACGCCGTCTTTGCGTAACACGTCGCGGACTTTATCAGCCACCCAGCCTTTAGCAATGCCGCCGAAATCAAGACGCATACCTTTTTTGGTGAGATAGGCGGTGTTGTTCTTTGAATCAAGCTTGACATCGCGCCAGTTAACCAGCGGTAATGCTTGGTCGATCTCGCTTTGCGCTGGTACCCGCGCCCCTGGTAAGCCGATTTGCCACAGATTCGTCACTGCACCGATCGCCATATCAAAACTGCCATTTGAGTTTTTGGAAAAATAATAAGCTTTCTCCAATAGCGGCATGAAGTCTTTTGGCACTTTGACCGGTTTAATGCCGGCATTGTCATTGATTTTATCAAGCACCGAACCACCGCGGGTCAGCGTCGCTTCATCGTCAACATGGTGGATCATGTCAAAACCATCTTTGAGCGCCGATTTTTTGCCTTTATCATAAATCGTCAAGGTACAAGTCGTGCCCATCACGAATTCATTTTGTGTATACGGCGTTTTGAGGTAAGTCGGCTGGGCCTTTTTCTGGCAGCCGGCTAAGGTCAAAAGTCCGAAGAATGCTAGTACACCGATAAAAATTTTTCGCATCATGCGTAACCCTCGTTTCATTTTTCCCTCTAGTATCATACCGCGCGTTATCTAAAAAGAAAAACCGGTTTAAGCTAGTTCGAAGCAGTTTATCAATGTATCAAAAAATCGGTTCCGAGACGAAAGGCGTGTTGGTGTGCCTTTTGTTCCGAGAACCGATTTTGGTGTAGCCTTATTCAATCGCGTCTAGCACAGGTGAGAAGCGATCGGGTTTGGTTTAAAATTGAATCAACTTAGTACCGTGCAATTCTTTGACGCCTAACTTGTCAGCAATCGCCGCGGCGTTTTGGCTGGTGATCCCGCCGCCGGGAAGAATCGTGATTTGATCCGCGGCGTGAGTGATCAGCGTTTGTAAATGGGAAAGAGTGGACTCGATCGGGATTGTGAGCGGTCCGCCATGCGTTAAGATGCGGTCAACATGATGAGCCGCCAGCCAGTCAATAGCGGCCGGTTGCTGGTCTTCGGGGATGGCATCAAAGGCCATGTGGAAAACCACACTCATGCCGGCACTCGCTGCAATCAGGCTGGTCATCGCGTCTTCGTCGATCAGGCCATCTGCGGTCAAGGCGCCAAAAGCCACACCGTCAACACCGAGTGCCTGGGCTTCAAACAAGTCGGCTTCCATTATTTTTAATTCGGTGTCATTGTAAACAAAGTTCCCGCTCCGTGGCCGAATCATGGTCACAAGACTGCGATCGTGTTCATGGACATATTTTGCACTTTCCGCCATAACGCCTTTCGAAACCGTTGTGCCGCCTACCGCCAGATTATCATTAAGCTCAATACGATCGGCGCCGGCAGCTAAGGCTTGGGGAATATGCGTATAATTTTCAACAGCAACTTCTCGTAACATATTAGCCTCCTATGGCATTTTTAAAGGAACATCACAAGCAACACGATAGCACCGAGCGCGATTCGGTACCAGCCAAAGGGTTTAAAGTCATGCGTCTGGACGAATTTAAGCAGCCACTTGATGGCGACGATGGCAACCAGGAATGAAACGACGGAGCCGGTTAACAAGACCATCCACTGCTCACCGGTGAAGCCGTTACCTTGCAGCAAGTACTTGCCGATTTTTAGAATCGACACCCCAACCATGGTCGGAATCGCCAAGAAGAAAGAGAACTCGGTCGCAACATAACGGGATGTACCGATTAATAAGGCCCCCAGGATCGTTGCACCGGAGCGGGAAGTGCCAGGGACAATTGACAGAACCTGGAAAAGACCGATCAACAGCGCTGTTTGGTAAGTGATGTCAGCCAATGTCGTGATGTGTGACGGTTTATTTTTGAGGTAGTTTTCAACGATGATGAACAAAACCCCGTAGACGATTAAAGTAGTGGCAACGACAAGTGGTGTATGTAAATGTTTATCCATCCAATCGTTGAGCGGCAGGCCAACGACGACGGAAGGCAAAACCGCAATGATGACTTTTGCCCATAACTGCCAGGTTGCGTTTTGTTCCTTAACGGTTGGCTTGGAAAATGGATTCAGCTTATTGAAATATAATAAAATGACGGCTAAAATTGCACCGAACTGAATGACGTATTCAAACATGTTCATGAATTCGCGTCCTTGGGACAACTTAACGACCTGATCAACCAGGTCAATGTGGCCGGTGGAACTTATCGGGAGAAATTCCGTCAGCCCTTCGACGATCCCGATAATCACGGCTTTAATAATATCAAACATAATAACCCTCCAATTCTCAATGTTAACAGTATACAAGGTTTTAGCTCGCTTGCCACATTGAAGCCGCAATTTATTGGGATCTTACAGAATCCGGTAGCAGTGGTGGTTGTGCTGGTCGAAGACGGGGACGGGGGATCTCGTCAAAAAATCGGCCAGCATTTGCTGACCGATTTCATCATATATGGTAATTAAGCAAATCCCACGCGAGTTAAAAAATCCGCTACTTATCCGCCAAGAACAAGACATTGACGGCTTCTGGTGTCGGGATGTCGCGTTGCTGTTCCGTGAGTGTACCGGTTTTCGGATCGCGGCTGTATAAGGTTCCGTTGCTGGTATTTTGATTGACGGCCAAAATGTAATGTTCAGTCAAATCAAAATTGAAGTCGCGTGGAAAGTCGCCAGCCGTGCTGATTTGCTGCAACTGCGTCAAATTGCGGCCGTCGGGGCTGACAGCAAAGACCGTTAAGCTGTTGAAACCGCGGTTAGAGACGTAAAGAAAACGTTGGTCACTGCTGAGGCGGATCGCGGCGGCACCATTGTGGTCGGTATAGTCGGCCGGGATGGTTGGCAATGTTGTAATAAGCTCAAAGCTGCCGGTAGCGGCGTCGTAGCTTAAAACACTGACTTTGCTGGATAACTCACCAAGCAGATAGGCGATTGGCTGATTGTGATTAAAGGCAATATGCCGCGGGCCAAATCCCGGTTCGGTATGGAAGACGACCGGATCGCTGAGTTTACCGGCATCGCTAACGGCATAGGTCGTCAAGGTGTCGTTACCAAGATCCACAACTGCGAGTCGCTGAAAATCTGGCGTGACTGCCGCAAAGTGGACGTGGGCGCTATCCTGTTCCGGACGAGGACCATTGCCTGAATGAACGACCTCATCCGTGGCCGTTAAACTGTGGTCGTGGTTGATTTTATAAACATTTATACGGCCTTCATGGTAGTTGCTGGCATAAACGAGCTGGCGATTTTCATCGATGGAAACATGGGCGGGTGATGAGCCGGGTGCCAAAACCCGGTTAATCAAGCGGGGAGGATTAGTATTCAGATCATAGCTGGCAACCCCGCCTTCATCACCTTCTGCATCGACGGCATATAAAATATTGTCATCGGATACCGCTAAGTAGGTCGGTGAGCCTAAATCGGAAATCAGTGGGGTAGGCGCAGCCAATTGTCCCTGAGTATCGTCAAAAGTACCTGCGTAAATACCGGCACCGCCATGGCGCGTGTAACCGCCTAATAAGAGTCTTTGCTTCATGAACCGATTGCTCCTTTCGAATTTATGTTGAGTATAGCATGTTTTGACTTTGCTTATGCTATGATATAAAGCGTGACCTGAATGGAAATAGCGGACGACCGGGCGTGGCAGCAAGATCTAGTTAGCGCACTTGGTTGGTAAGCGTTGCTTTTTCCAGGATGCCAAAGTAATTATTTTACACTTCAAGAACGTATAAAATTTTATGGTTATTTACCGTGACTGGCTTAACGAGCCGGTTCGCGCTCAACAACAATCGGAGGCTTTAACATGCAATTTAAGGCAACAGTAACGGCAATTGGCAAGGATGCATTGAGCTCTAAGGATCCCATGATTATTTTGTTTGGACCGCAAGCAACAGACGCATTACGTGATGTAGCGGTGATTCAGCAATTTGCTGATCCCGCGTCACTCGCGCAGTTTTCGATTCAAGCAGGTGATCGGATAACGATTGACGAGACAACCTTTACGATGACCTACGTCGGGCAACTGGCGATTAGCAATCTGAAAGCAATCGGGCACGTGACCTTATTGTTCCGGGATGTTCCTGCAGATAAGCCGATGCAAAACGCGATTTATCTCAAGCCTACGCACCGGCCGACCTTTAAAGTTGGCACGACCTTGCTGTACGAAACACAAGACTAGCCGAAGCAGTGGTCGCCATAACGCACCCATAAAAAAACACCTAGCACGGCTTGCTCCGCCAAGATTTGGGAGACAAGCCAGCTAGGTGTCTTTTTTTACCATGATGCCTTGCGAACGCCGGGGATCTGACCTTTATGGGCCAAATCGCGGAAGTTCAAACGCGACATCTTGAATTTACGCATGTAAGCATGTGGGCGACCATCAAGCTCATCACGACTATGGGCACGAACAGGGGACGCATTTCGCGGTAACGCCTGCAATGCGGCATAATTGTGCTCAGCCTTATACTTGGCACGCAGCGGTGCGTATTTGGCAATCGTCGCTTCAATCTTTTTTTCTTTGGCAATCTTTGACTTTTTAGCCATGTATGCTATCACTCCTTGTTTGTGGTTTGTTTTTTAACGGTTATATTCGAACAGTTCAACCCACTTAGCATAGCACAGCCGCAGTCGACTCGCAATACTTACAAAAGGTAAGCTTTTTAGTATTGGTCACCATTAAAAATTGAGTTTTTAACGATCACGTAATCAACTTTGGTTAAGGCTTCAAGGTCGCGACCACCAGCATAGGAAACAGCAGACTGCAGATCTTCCTGCATTTCTTTTAACGTGTCACCGATCTTACCCTTCACCGGCAAAAGAATCTTCTTACCTTCAACGTTATGGTGGGTACCTTTTTGATATTCCGATGCGGAACCGTAATATTCCTGGTATTCTTTGCCATCAATCGTGACGTGTTTGCCCGGTGTTTCCTCATGGCCGGCAAACAGAGAGCCGATCATGCACATGGTCGCACCAAACCGAATGGACTTGGCAATATCGCCATTGTTGCGGATGCCGCCGTCAGCGATAATCGGTTTGCGGGCAGCCTTTGCGCACCAGCGAACGGCAGCGAGCTGCCAGCCGCCGGTCCCGAAACCGGTTTTTAATTTGGTGATGCAGACTTTACCGGGGCCAATCCCGACTTTAGTTGCATCGGCACCGGCGTTTTCGAGTTCGCGGACAGCTTCGGGCGTACCCACGTTGCCGGCAATCACAAAAGCATTTGGCAGGTAGTGTTTGATATGTTGAATCATGTCAATCACAATTTGCGCATGACCATGGGCAATATCGATGGTGATATAGTCCGGGCTCAATTCATTGGCTGCCAGTGCTTCGATAAAATCGAATTCTTCATCTTTGACGCCGACACTGATTGAGGCAATCAGGCCGCGCTTCTTCATGTCGCGGACAAAATCCATGCGCCGTTCCGGTTGAAACCGGTGCATAATATAGAAGTAATCGTGTTCGGCCAGCCAGATCGCCAAAGGTTCATCAATGATGGTCTGCATATTGGCAGGAACAACCGGAATCTTAAAGGTGTGTGGGCCGAATTTCACACTGGTATCAACCTCTTTGCGTGAGCGCACCACACATTTGTTGGGAATCATTTGAATGTCTTCATAATCAAAAATCTGCATGCCGTTGTTCATCGGATTCATCCTTTCGCAAAAGCCGAACATTGTTAAGCATTTTTGGTGTTATTCAAAACACCAAGTGCTAAGATACGCGAATCAAATGTAAAAGTCAATCAAAATAGATTATTTTCTTTTTAATGTTCGGTTTTTACTTAGAGAAAAAGAAAAGCCGGTGATCCCGGCTTGGGAGGACGCGCTCAAAAGTACTTGTTGCGCCAAAATTGAAAGGCCAGAACAACGGCGAGCGCGATGGAGATGGCGATGGTGATGATCCAACTGACTTTCATATCTGCCAGCGGTAAATGGACGTTCATGCCGTAAAAAGAGAAGACCAGCGTCGGGATTGTCAGCAGAATCGAGTAGGAAGTTAAAAACTTCATGACGCCATTCATGTTATTGTTGATAATTGACGAGTAGGTATCAGCGGTTTCATTGATGATGGAATTGCTGATTTGCGCCATCTCAACTGCCTGCTGATTTTCGATAAGGGTATCTTCTAAAGAATCCTGATCGTCTTCGTTGAGATTTAACGGATTGGTTCGTTTGAGTTGTTCCAAAACATTACGATCCGTCCGAAGACTCATCATGAAGTAAACTAGGGAACGCTGGATGCCCATTAACCCATAAAGTTCTTCGTTACGCAGGTTGTGCTGAAGTTTACTTTCAATGGCTTCGCGAGCTTTGTTCAAGTCGCGCAGATAAGTTAGGTAACTAATGGAAATTTGATAAAGAATTTGAATCACGGAACGGCTTTGGTGTTCAGGGTTAAAGTTACTGATCTTGCCTTCAGAAAAAAGGCTTAGCAGCGGAATAGGTTCTTCATTGATCGTGATCACCGCGATATTGGTGATAATGATGGCTAGCGGGCCCGTTTTGTAAACGACTTTTTTGCGTGCATCCCGCGTGACGGTGGGCATATCAAAAATAAATAGGTGGCTGTCATTGTCCTCATCAAATTCGTAACGGGCACCTTCATCGGGATCAAGTCCGTACAGTAGGAAAGCCTCTGAAAGGTTGGCTTTATCCTGAAGTTGCTGACGCTCTTCCGGTGTGGGATTGACAGCATTAATCCAGACGCCGGGGCGAATACGCGATTGCGGATTCAGCTGACCGGATTTCTCATCAAAGCGATAAATTGAAAGCATGGCACGCTCCTTGGCTTTTTTCTTTTAGTTTACAACAAGCGCCAGTAATGTACAGAAGGGAAAATAATGCGAAAACGTGAAGCAAAAATTCAATTAGCCGCGCAGCAGGAGCCACTTTTTGCCTGTCCGGTTTGCGGCAACGCGATGCGGATTGAGAAGGACTCGCTGGTATGTTCCCAGGGGCATGTCCGTGATTTTAGTCGAAAAGGGACCGTGAACTTTTTAAGCCAGCAAGTCGCAACCGAATATACAGCGATGATGTTGGCAGCTAGACGGCGGATGCTTGCGGCCGGCTTGTTCAGGCCATTTTTGGATGCTATGGTAGCACATTTGCAACCGCATCAACGCTTACTGGATGTTGGCTGTGGGGAAGGCACTCCGACAGCTTACTTGGCAGAGCAAAAGCGGCAGGTGGCCGTGGGCTTTGATATCTCGGCGCCAGCGATTAATTTAGCTGGCAGTTTGGCAACGCCGGCTTTATTTGCGGTGGCTGATTTGGCCCATTTGCCGTTTGTCGATGCTGCTTTTGACACGGTGACCGATATTTTTTCGCCTGGCAACTATCAAGAATTTCGCCGGGTGTTGCGGTCGAACGGTCAGTTGTTGAAAATTATTCCGCGCGCGGGGTACCTAAAAGAACTGCGGACCGGTTTGTACGCCGGAACCGCCAAGGCAACTTACGACAATCGCCCGGTGCTGGATCGCTTTTTGGCGACTTTTCCTCAAGCAGAAATTCATCCGATTACGTATGACTTTCCGTTAGCAGCCGATCAGTTTGCTGATTTGTTAACGATGACGCCATTGTCTTGGCAGGCACCGGCTGAACGTCGCCGCGCGATGCTTGCGAATCCGCTTTCGAGCATTCACATTGAAGTCGATCTGTTAATCGTTGCACATCTTGTCAAGTAAAGGGGTGTCAAGCGATTTTCGACTTTGACAGTAAATTCCATAAAACATGCGTCCGAAAACTGGACGCGAGATGATCCTAATTAGACTTGAATCGCTTGTGAATTCTTGTATGGATATCGTTCGGCGACCAACTGTTTAACCCTTGTCCTGTTAATGCCAAGAGAATCAAGGTAATCGCGATAGTTGGCGCGGCGCCACGGATGCGTAATTGCCGGGATTTTCTTGGTTCGTTTAGGAGTTGGTGCCGCAGCTGGCGTAAGATCGAATTTGGCTGACATGAACTGTTCTTTTGGCACGCAGAAAAGGTCGTACACCTGGTCATCATCAGTGGTCATATAAAGTCTGCCCGTGAAGCTTTTGATGACTAAAACCTTCGTATGCGGGGGTAAGTAAACCAATTCGCCATTCCGGTGTGGCAGATAGCGTTTGTTATCAAAGCGAACACAATGTCCGTGGCCGATGCTGCGTTCATTGGCAATGATCAAAATATTGTCAATTTCCTTGGGTGTTAGTTGCTTATCAAACACCGACATGCTACTTTTGATGGTAGATGCGAAGCGGTCATTGTAACGCTTGATAAAGCCGACCAAAAACCGATTGGCATCTGCGATTGTGGTGATGTTATGCAACCGCAGTTCACTTGTGAGCCGATCTTGAAAAGTCTCCAGAAGACGTTCTATACGGCCTTTGGCTTGCGGAATACTGGTGACCGAAAGTTCCGTTCCAAGTGTCTGGCAGGCATAACCGAAACGTGTAAGAGGGTTCTCGGTCGAAGGTGAGCCCTCTTTTTTGTTGCTGTTAAACACGGTGCGCCGATCCGTTAGGAATTCTGCTGGAGCGCCATAATCGCGAAGGACTTGGGCAAACACATGATAATAGCCGCTGAGTGTTTCTTGTTTGGCAAAGTAGCCGCCGACAACGTTCCCGGACTGATCATCAATGGCTGCGTGTAAGGTGGTTTTTTGAGTACCAAACCAATACTCCCAGGAAGCATCCATTTGTACCTGTTCACCAGAATAATGTTTCCGAGGACGTTCTGGATGGGCTTTGATGTTTTCAACGACCTCGATGGCTGACAAGGTGGCTTCATCACGTTTGGATAGGAGCTTGGACTTCTTTTCTTTTTCTTTTAATTCACGCTTGATCCGACGTTTTGTGGCCTTGTGAGCTTTGGGTGAGAGAATGTGGTGGTGTCTGAATAAGAGCCGGAGTGAGGATTCGGAGATGGCGATTTGTTCGGCAGTGGTTAAGAACTCGTGGAAATGGGCGATGTTAAAGCCGGCGTACTTGTTCGTGTACAGATGAATGATCTGGCGTTCGAGTTGTGCGTTGCGTTTGTTGGCGGGCTCACGACCGGCATTGCCGTGAATAAAGCCATCTTTGCCTTGTTGCTTGTAAAGCTTGATCAGTCGGTAGATGGTTCGTTCGGAGCGCTTGAGCTTAACGGCTGCGCGTTGCACGGAGGTCTTACCATTGACCACTGCTTTGATGACTCGGTAACGTTCTTCTTCTTTCATTGTTAAGACAACCTTCTTCATGTGATTCCTCCTAGATGTATCTTCTAAGAGGTTACAGTTTTTGTGACACTTTGGCTAACTGCTTACTTAAGACAATATCGCTTGCGGTCGACATCGTTGCACATCTTGTCAAGTAAAGGGGTTGAAAACGGGGGTAGCCGGTGTTAATATTCTTTTAAGCTATTTATTTCGGGCTTTTATCAGGGCTAGCTTTTGGGTAATTGATAAAAGTTTGCGATAAATTACTTCACTAACGTATCGCTTCGCTGAGTGCGCTCCGAAGCAATGCGTTTTTTTGTTGCCCAAAAACGGCCTTGCTCAGAGCTTCTCGTTGTTTTGCCACTTTGGGTCATGAAACGACGGAGAAGGCGGGGTCACAAATCGTCGGAGCTGGCTATAAAATTGCGGTGATACGGGCGGACTGTGCGCTACAAGTGTGCTACACTGAAAGCACTTGTGTTGAAGGGACGATAACATGGCGAATCACATAGTTTTATTTGAACCGCTGATTCCGGCAAATACCGGCAATATTGCGCGGACCTGTGCCGCAACCAATAGCTACCTACATCTGATTAAGCCGTTGGGGTTTGAAACCGATGATAAGCACTTACGGCGAGCTGGCTTGGACTATTGGGCGAAGGTGCGGATTATTTATCACGACAGCCTAGATGATTTTATGGACACAGTCGCGGATCCTCAGCACCTGTATCTCATCACTAAGTTTGCCGATCAGACATACTCAGATCGCGATTATACCGATACGGATGTGGATCATTACTTTTTGTTCGGCAAAGAAACCACCGGATTGCCAGAGGGTTTTATGCGGCAACATGCCGACCAGTGCTTGCGTATTCCAATGACGGAAAATGTCCGGGCACTTAACCTGTCAAACTGCGCGGCGCTGGTGGTATATGAGGCGCTGCGGCAGCAACAGTTTGCCGGATTGGAAACCGTTCATACTTACCAACATGATAAACTGAAGTAACTTACCTTTAGGAGGCGCGAAGATGGAAGCAAAACGTTACCCAATTACCGTCGAATCATTTCATTATGATCTCGTTAAACCAGACACCCCGGCTAAGAATGATTTACAGGTTGCGATGCGGCAGATTCAATGGTCTGATCCCAAAAGACAGGAAGAACTGAAAAAAGGCAATCTTTTTGAGATGATGATCCCGTTTGACGTTGTTCCCGACAATAGTGGTTTTGAAATCTCAGGGAAGATTACCCAGATCGTTCAGGTGATGGACTACTTTGGTGAAGCCAATGAGTTGCCGCAAGAGGAACTGGGCAAGCTTAGCCGACCGTTAGTCGAAACAATTGAAACGTTAACTTATCAAGTGACAGCGGTCGCTTTGGATCAAGGAGTTAATCTGCAGTTCGGGGCCAGCGATGAACAACCCGGCCAGCATTAATGGCGGTTGATACTTAAAAAAGCAAAAAAGGCGGCTGCGTGGCTGCCTTTTTTAATTGCGGCTTCAGCTCGTGTATAATAGGCAGGAATGGAAGGAGTATCAACATGGCACAAAAACGCGGCGGGCGCAGAAGTCCGCGCAAAAAGCGACCGACTAAACAACAGCAGCACACCCTGAGTTGGGTTGGGGCGCTATTTGTGGTGTTCTCAAGCCTAGCGTTTTTCCGTCTGGGAATGGTTGGGACAGTGCTGGCGAATGTTTTTCGGTTAGTTGTCGGCGACAGTTTCCTGGTGGTGAGTGCCGCAACGATTGTGACCGGCATTTGGTTTCTTTTAGCTGACCGCTTACCTAAACTGGCCCGCCATGTGTGGGTAGGATTGGCGATTGTCCTCATTGCCGCGCTGGTTTTGTTGACGTCGACCACGATGGCGACCTTAAATGTTCACAGCCATTATCTTTTGACCACTTGGCGACTGCTGCAAAATGATTTCGGCCTGATGACGACCGCTTCGCAAGTTGGTGGCGGTTTACTCGGAGCAAGCCTTTTCTCATTGCTGGCGCCATTGTTGAGCAGCCTTGGTGCAACGATTCTGGCATGGTTTGGTGTTGTTGCTGGCGTGCTTGTATTTCTGGGGGTAGGTGCCAACCAGGTTTTTAACTGGTTGCAAGCATTGGGACAGGCTTGCAAGCGAGGGGTACTTCAAATCCATAGCAGCTTCGTTGATTTAAGGAAGGAACACGCCAAGAAAGCGGCAGCACGACCGACAACATCGACGGCAAAACCTAAGCCAGCGGCAGTATCAGCTGACACCCAGGCAGATCCGGCCTCGGAACGGACAGATGACTTTACGATTAACGGGCCTGCGCCGGTACCGCCAGCACCACAGAGCGAGACACCGACAAGGGTTACCCCGCCAAGTTCAACGGCTGCGCATGTTTCGGCGACAAGCCCAAAGCCCGCTACTGTTCACGATCCAGAAATGCCGGCCGCGGATTATCAACTGCCGAGTTTAAACATGCTAACCGCGACGCCGCCAGTTGATCAAAGTGCTGAATACCAAGCGATCAAGACCAATCGAACCAAATTAAAAGACACATTTGAAAGCTTCGGTGTCAAGGTGGCTGTCAAAAGTGCCACGTTAGGTCCATCAATTACCCAATACGAGATTCAACCGGCTGTTGGCGTGAAGGTTTCCAAGATTGTGAATTTATCCGATGATCTGGCCTTGGCGCTTGCTGCTAAAGACATTCGGATTGAAGCACCGATTCCGGGAAAATCACTGATTGGGATTGAAGTGCCGAATCAGCACATTGCGACCGTTGGCTTTAAAGAAGTCATGGCCGAAACACCCAAAGCACCGAACCATCCGCTGGTTTTGCCGCTTGGCCGCGATGTCAACGGTAAAGTCGTGACGTTTGATTTGACTAAAATGCCGCATTTATTGATTGCCGGGGCAACCGGTTCGGGTAAGTCGGTAATGATCAACGTCATTTTAACCAGCATTCTGATGCGCGCGAAACCGACCGATGTCCGCTTAATGTTGATCGATCCTAAGCGCGTTGAGCTGTCGGTTTATAATGGTGTGCCACATCTGCTGACGCCTGTGGTCACTGAAGCTAAAAAAGCGCCAAGTGCGTTGAATAAAATTTTAACGGCCATGGACGAGCGGTATCAACGATTTGCCGCAGCCGGTGTCCGTAATATGAAGGAATTTAATCAAAAAGTTGCCGCCGATCCGGCCAGCGGGCAGACAAAAATGCCCTACATCGTTGTCATTATCGATGAATTGAGCGATTTAATGATGGTCGCCGGTCATGAGATTGAAACCGCGATTGTCCGGCTTGCGCAGATGGCGCGTGCGGCTGGGATTCATGTCATCATTGCGACCCAGCGTCCTTCCGTGGATGTGATTACCGGACTGATGAAGGCTAACATCCCATCCCGGATTGCGTTTGCCACATCTAGCGGGATTGATTCGCGCACAATTTTGGATAGTAACGGTGCAGAGAAGTTGCTTGGACGCGGAGATATGCTATTTTCGCCAATTGGTGCCTCAAAGCCATTGCGAATTCAAGGTGCCTTTATTCCATCGATTGATGTCGAGCGGGTCGTTAAGGCGATTACGGATCAGGTTTCACCGGCATACGTTGAAAGTATGACACCCACGGAAAGTGTCGAAACCGAGCAACAAGGTGATTCCGAAGACGAGTTATACGATGATGCCAAGGCGTTTGTCATTGCTCAGCAGAGTGCGTCGACATCCATGTTGCAACGGCGTTTTCGCATTGGCTATAATCGCGCCGCGCGACTTATTGATGATCTTGAGGCTAATCAAATCGTTGGCCCAAGTGAAGGCAGTAAACCCCGAAAAGTTTTTGCCACACCAGAATCGGCAACCAATGCTAATCAGTCATGAGGGAGACTATGCAAAAAGAAATCAAGCCGGGAGTTTGGCTCATTGTTTTGCCAACGACCCAATTCAAAACAACACGCATTAATGTTCAGTTTTTGACGCCATTGCGGCGCGCGACGATCACCAAGCGCACTTTATTGACCAGTTTATTGGAAACAAACAGCAAGCAATATCCAACACAAACAGCGATGGCGGCCCATTTAGAGGCACTGTATGGCGCCAACTTTAGTATCGGCGTGGCGCGGGAAGGCCGATTGCACCGGATCGGCGTCACAATGAGCACGGTCGATGATCGGTTTACGGATCAACCGTTGTTACCGCAAGCGGTCGCCTTTTTGCGGTCGGTTCTTTTTGCACCGAATTTTCACAATGATCAATTTGATCAGGTGACCTTTGATCGGGAAAAAGAGAATCTGGATCACTATCTGGCTAGTTTGGATGATGATCGTCAGACACAGGCCGTGTTGGGCGTCCAACGCTTGTATTTTGGCGTTGATCCCGATCAAGCCATTCCGAGTTTTGGTACGCGGGAGGATTTAGCTCCGCTGACGGCGGCAGATTTGACGGACTATTATCATCAACTGATGAGTCAGGATCAAGTGATTATCACGGTTCTGGGAGATGTGCAGGAACAACAGGTAGAGGAGCTGTTTGCTGATTGGCCGCTGGCAGCGCGTGCCCGGACGATGCCGGCAATTGCCTTTGATTTGCCTCCGCACCCTGAAGTGCTGACCCAGACGAAAACTGTGGTGGCACAACAGGCCAAATTTGACTTGGCTTACCATATCACAACGGATTTGATGGGCCCCAAGTATACTGCTGCGCTAGTGGCCGAGGAATTATTTGGCGGATCCAGCCTGTCGCTTTTATTCACTAATGTGCGTGAAAAAGCCAGCTTGGCTTATTACGCAAGCTCGATGTTAGACGCGTTTCGTGGCCTGATGTTGGTTCAAACCGGGATTGAAGGTAAAGCCCATGATCAGGTTGCCGACTTGATTCAGCAGCAACTGACAGCGGTCGTTAATGGCGACTTTTCTGATAAGCTTTTGCAGTCGGTTAAAGACGGGATCTTGGATCACCAACGGGCAGCGTACGACAGCCCACGGTTTTTGACCAATCAGGCACTGTATCAGCTATTGGTGCCAGATGCGCCTCAAGATTTTGAAAGCTTTGCGCGCCGTATTCAAGCGGTGGATCGCCAAGCGGTTCAGGAAGCAGCAGCCGGCATGCAACTTCAAGCCACATATTTTCTGACTGGGGAGGACAGCGAATGAAGACGCAATATTTTAGCGATGTTGACGAAACCTTGGTCACGACAACGCTGCCCAACGGTTTGCGGTTGCAGGTCGTACCGCGGCCGGCGTATCATAAAAGTTATGCGATTATGACCACAGACTATGGCGCGATCGATACGCGGTTTGCCCCAGATGGCAAGAAGATGGTCACTTATCCGGCCGGTATTGCGCATTTTCTGGAGCACAAGCTCTTTGAAAAAGAAGACCATGATGCATTTGACCTTTTCGGTGAGACCGGGGCCTCAGCCAATGCGTTTACCAGCGCAACCAAAACCAGTTTCCTGTTCTCGGCGACGACGCAGTTAACCAAGAATCTGCAGATTTTGCTGGATTTTGTTCAGGAACCGTTCTTCTCCGAAAGTTCGGTTGCCAAAGAACAGGGAATTATCGGCTCGGAAATTCAGATGTACCAAGACGATCCCGGCTGGCGTGTTTATGCTGGGCTGTTGGAAAATCTTTTTCCAAATCATCCGGCACACGTTGATGTGGCAGGAACTGCAGACAGCATCGCGCAGATCACACCGGAAATGCTTTATACGATTCATCGGATTTTTTATCAACCTAGCAATATGACGTTGGTGATTGTCGGCAATATTGATGCCACCGAAATCATTGATTTTGTTGCCGATAATCAGGCAAAGAAGCATTTCCCGGCACCACAGCCTATTGTGCGCGGCGTCGAGGCGGATTTACAAACAGCTGACATTATCCCTTATCGCGAGTTGAAAATGCCGGTTAGTCGGCCGAAAACGCTAGTGGGCTTCAAAGGCCAGGTAGCGATCCCACAGACAACGGAAGGGTGGCGGTATCAGCTGACCATCAGGCTGTTACTGGAAGTTTTATTTGGCGACTCATCCCAGCTATACCAGGAATGGTATGATCAGGGGCTGATTGATGATTCATTTGATTTTGACTTTACCAATCAGCGCAGTTTCAGTTACGGGCTTGTCGGCGGTGATACCGATGATCCTCAAGCGTTGAGTGCCGCCATTAAACAGGTTTTGCTGCATGCCACGGCGCAGTCTGATTTGACGAGCAAACGGGTGGAATTGATTAAGCGGGCTTCGTTAGGCAAGTATTATGCGGGTCTGAATGGCCTGAATGGGGTCGCTAATCAATTGAGCGCCTTGAGTTTTGGCCAGGCACGGCTGTTTGATTTTCCGCAGATCTTGAACAGTATTAGCTTTGATGACGTCAAGAAACTGATTCCCAAAATTTTCCAATCCGATGCCTTGACGGTTTTGACCATGCTTCCGGAGGGTCAATCATGAGATCTGCATTGATTATTGGCGCTTCCGGTGATATTGGCCAGGCGGTCGCTGCAAAAATGGCGGCAGATGGCTGGTCGTTATATCTTCACTATTATCGTCACGAGAAAATCGTAACGGATCAGGTCAAAACCTTTCAGGCAGCCTATCCGCAGCAGGACTTTATTCCGCTCCAGTATGATTTGACCGATGACCAGCATTTAGACAAATTAACCGCGCAACTATTCAGCCTTGATGCGGTTGTTTTTGCTGCCGGGATGACTTATTATCATCTTTTCAAAGAAACGACCGTGCCTGAAATGACGGCGTTGATGCGGGTGCATTTGTTGACGCCGATGGTGCTGTTAACCAAGGTGGAACATAAGCTGGCACAATCCGGACATGGCCGGGTGATTTTCATTGGTTCGGTTTACGGTGGAACCGGTTCGGCGATGGAAGTGGCTTATAGCACGGTAAAAGGAGCGCAAAGTGCGTTTGTCAAGGCTTATGCGCAAGAGGTGGCCAGCCTTGGTATTACGATTAACGTTGTGGCTCCCGGTGCGGTGTCGACTAAAATGAATACGCAGATGTTTGATCAGTCATCGTTAGCCAAGGTCCGGGCCGAAATTCCGGCGGCTAGGTTTGCGACCCCGCAGGATATTAGTTACTATGTCACTATGTTAACTGCCGAAGATGCCGCTTACCTGACAGGCCAGACCCTTTACGTCACAGGTGGCTGGCGCATCTAGCAAACAAAGGATTTCTTAAGGCTTACAGATGGTTTTTCATGCTATACTAAAAATGGTTAATAAAAAATAGCGGGTGAAGAAAACATATGGATGAAATTGGGCAAAAATTACGGGACGCCCGGATTGAAAAGGGTTATACCATTGATGATCTGCAACAGATCACCAAAATCCAAAAACGCTATCTGATTGCCATCGAAGAAGGACATTTCGATGCGCTGCCAGGTGATTTTTATGTGCGTGCTTTCATCAAACAATATGCCGATACGGTCGGTCTTGACGGCGATGAGCTCCTAACGCAGTTCCAGCAGGATATTCCGGAACCACAGCCAAAAGAATATGCTGCTCAGTCGGTTGAAAATAAGACGCGCGCAACCCGTGCTGAAGAAGCCAGTCCAGTCAACCGGTTGCGGCGTTATTTACCGCAAATTGCAGTGGCAGGGATTGTGGTGGTAGCGGTTATTGTCATTTATGCTGTGATGTTGATGTCGCAATCAGGACCGAAGCAGACGATACCGGCAGATTCTGAAAGCGTTGCGGTTTCGTCTAAACGCAGTAGCGCAAAGTCATCAAAATCATCGAAGTCGTCAAAAGCGTCCTCAAAGTCCAGCAAGGCATCCGCTTCAAGCAGCTCCAAGCCATCTGAAAAAGCGTCCAAGCAGAAGAAAGAAAAGAGCGGTAAACTCGATATTTCTGTCGCGGCTGCTAATGGCGCAACACAGGCGGTTACACTCAAAAATCTGCCGACTACCGGCAACAAGCTTACTTTAGGTGCTAAGGGAGCAACGGCATGGGTTTCAGTGATTGTCAATGGTACGACCACTTGGCAAGGATCCTTAACATCCGGCAATACGCAGGAAGTCTCACTACCGGATAACGCATCAACCTTCCAAGTCCGTTCTGGTAATGCAACGGCAACAACCATCAAACTGAATGGTAAAGACGTTGATATTTCAAACGGAACCAGCATCGTGCGGACAATCACCTTCACAAACAGTACCAGTGAAAGCGAGGGGTCCCAAGAATGAATCTTCCAAACAAGTTGACGTTGATCCGGATCTTTCTAATTCCGGTTTTCACGTTGTTGCTTGCGTTTAATTGGCCAGCGGGTTATCTGACCATTGCAGGAACCAAGGTGGCGGTCAGTTGGTTCATCGCACTGATTATTTTCATCATTGCGTCACTCACTGATTTTGCAGACGGTCATATTGCCCGCAGTCAACACTTGATAACTAACTTTGGCAAGTTTGCCGATCCATTGGCGGACAAGTTGTTAGTCATGACGGCCTTTATCTTTTTAACCGCTGCCGGCCAGATTCCGGCATGGGGAACGGCGATCATTCTTTGGCGGGAACTGGCCGTGACCGGTTTACGGCTCCTGCTTTCCAATAAAGGCGAAGTTCTCGCGGCAGCGTGGCCCGGCAAGATTAAAACCAACACCCAGATGTTTGCGATCATTTTTCTGATGTTAAACAACGCGTGGTTTAACAACATCAATGTGCCATTCGCGTTGATTCTCTTCTACGTCGCCGTATTCTTCACCATCTATTCAGGCGTGGAATACTTCTACAAAAATCGCGCTGTCTTCGCCGATTCGTTTGGATCGAGTCATGAATAAGTTTGGTAAAAACCCAGGTCAGGTGATCTGGGTTTTTTAGTACGCAGACTTTTGCGCCAGTGTGGGCTATGTAAGCCGGTAGTAGGAGACCACACAGTCTTGTTGGCAAAGGCTGTTTTGTGCAATCGCAGGTAGTAAAATGGATTGTAAGCAAATAGCAGCGTTTTTAATGTGAGATGCGTCACGTTGCAATGGCCTTTATCCAGAAAATTTTGATTTGAAAAAGGGAAAAAAGAATTAAAGTCGAACTCTATTGTTAGGTGGGAAAGATATGCAAGCAGAAATTATTGCTGTCGGAACTGAAATTCTGATGGGACAGATTACTAATACTAATGGCGCCTATATGGCTAAACAGTTGGCCGCTTTAGGCATTGCCAGCTATCATCAACAGGTTGTCGGTGACAATGCGCAACGCCTGGCTGATGCGATCAGCTTAGCCGAAAAACGCAGTGACATTGTGATTTTGATCGGTGGTTTAGGACCCACACCAGATGACCTGACGAAACAAACGTTGGCGGCTCATCTGAATTTGCCATTGGTTGAAGATGCGGACGCCATGGCAAAACTGGCGGCGCGGGTTAAACAACAGCAGCGGCCGATGACGCCAAATAATAAGTTACAGGCGATGTATCCGCAAGGTGCTGATACATTGGTTAATCGCGTCGGGCTGGCAGTCGGTGCCTGGGTCGAACAACACCAACATGCCTATGTACTACTGCCTGGGCCGCCTAAGGAATTTATCCCAATGGTTGATCATGAGCTATTGCCTCATTTGGCCAAGTATAGCGGCCATCATGAAGCTTTTGTCAGCCGCGTCATGCGCTTCTTTGGTGTTGGTGAATCACAATTGGTGACGGATTTGGGTGATTTAATTGCCAAGCAGACGAATCCGACACTGGCAACGTATATCAAGGATCATGAAGTGACCATTCGGGTGACGGCTAGCGGTGAGACCCAAGCAGATGCTGAAGCCAAACTGGAACCGGTGATCGGTGCCATTATGGATCGTGAGGGACGTTACTTTTATGGTTATGGTGATGATAATAGCCTCGCTAAAGAGTTGGTCAAGGCATTAGCGGCGACCGATAAGCAAATAACAGCAGCGGAGAGTTTGACGGCCGGTGCGTTCCAGGCGGCTTTGGGGGATGTTCCCGGCGTTTCGGATTATTTCAAAGGCGGTTTTGTGACGTACGCCTTAGCCACTAAAGCAGCATTTTTGAATATTGATGCGCGTGAGTTAGCGGCTCATGGGGTAGTGAGTGAATTTACTGCCAAAGCAATGGCCGAGCACGCCCGTCAGCGGGCTGCGGCCGATATTGCAGTCAGTTTTACCGGCGTGGCCGGGCCCGACACACTGGAAGGGCAGCCAGCCGGGACAGTTTGGATCGGCTTGGCGCGGATGGGCCAAGCGCCGGTTGCACAGATTTATCATTTTCCCGGTGGCCGCAATGATGTTCGCAAACGCGCGGTTATGACCGGCATGATGATCGCATTGAAGAGCTTGCGGGATTAATTTTCGGAACGATTGAAAAGTTGGATAGGTAGCAATGACAGGGGGCGGCAGGAAGTGGCAGACACAGAACGACAAGAAGCGTTAGCAACAGCACTAAAAAAGATTGAAAAGAATTTTGGCAAAGGTGCCATCATGAAAATGGGGGACAAGGCTGATACGCGGGTTTCGGCCATTTCCAGTGGCTCACTTGCGATTGACGAAGTGCTTGGCGTTGGTGGGTTGCCACGCGGGCGGATTGTTGAGATGTACGGTCCTGAAAGCTCCGGGAAAACCACCGTTGCCTTGCATGCGGTGGCAATGGTGCAGCAGCATGGCGGAACCGCCGCGTATATTGATGCGGAAAATGCCATGGATCCTAAGTATGCGACCGCGCTGGGCGTCAATATTGATGAACTGTTGCTCTCTCAACCGGATACTGGAGAACAAGGGCTGGAAATTGCTGACGAGCTGGTGGCCTCTGGAGCAATTGATATTCTGGTGATTGATTCGGTGGCCGCGCTGGTTCCGCAAGCCGAGATTGACGGCGATATGGGCGATGCGCACGTTGGCCTACAGGCGCGACTGATGTCACAAGCGCTGCGGAAGCTGTCTGGCAACATCAGTAAGACGAAAACTATTGCCGTCTTTATTAACCAAATTCGTGAGAAAGTCGGCATCGTTTTTGGCAACCCAGAAATAACCCCGGGTGGTCGGGCATTAAAGTTTTATGCAACAGTGCGGCTGGAAATCCGCCGTTCCGAACAGATTAAAAACGGTACTGAGATTATCGGTAATCGCACTAAAATCAAGGTCGTTAAAAATAAAGTGGCGCCGCCTTTTAAAGTGGCGATTGTGGACATTATGTATGGCCGTGGCATTTCGCAAAGCGGTGAACTCGTCGATATGGCGGTTGAAAAAGACATCGTTGAAAAGTCCGGGTCGTGGTATGCCTACCAAGGTGAGCGAATCGGCCAAGGACGCGAGCATGCCAAGACTTATCTTGAAACTCATGAGGAAATGCGTAAAAAGATTGAGGGGCAAGTGCGTGAGGCATACGGGATGCCGTTAAATCAGGTGATTGAAATGGAAGATCCGGATGAATCGGCGCGAGCTTCATGACAGTATCGACTTGTTAAATGATTCGGAAATTGAATAGTGAAATTCATGTTGTACAGACACTAACCGGCGATTTTTGGGTTAGTGTCTGTTTGATTTGAGGTTGGAGTTGGGGGAATAAGGAGTGTGGGGCAATCCGGTTTCGAAACGCGCTCGCTGGCGCAGAAATCTACGTGTAAGGACCTCAAGCCTAAATGGCCAAAGCCCGATTCATGATTTGTTATAGAGGACGATGATTGGCCGATACTGCTCGGAAACGCGTTCACAGGCCCAGAAACCTGCGTGTAAGGACTTCAGCCCTAAATGGCCAAAGCCCGATCCGTGACTTGTTATAGAAGATAACTACTGGCCGATGCTGCATGGAAACGCGTTCGCTGGCGCAGAAGCCTGCGTGTAAGGACCTTGGTCGCAATGGCCAAAGACCGGCCATCACGCCCAAGGCCGCTTACACTCCAGCTCCTAAACGCGCCAGCTCACGCTCTTGCCCTGTTGACACCTTCATTGCCAGCACGTAAACTGATAGAGGTGTAATAATTTAAAAAAGCATCAAAGATTTTGATCAACAAGATGATTGAATCGCTTAGATGATGCGGAGGTGAAATGATGAGTTCAGTAACACTGGTCTCAATAACCCTCGCAGCAGTCATCGCTTTAGCGGTCGGTTTATTGATCGGATTTGCACTTCAAAAGAAGCTCCACCAGAACAGTTTGGATCGAGCGACGCAGACAGCAGAAGGTATCATTGAGGCCGCTAAAAAAGAAGCAGCGACTTTAAAAAAAGAGAAACTGCTAGAAGCAAAAGATGAGAATCATCGCTATCGAACCCAACTTGAAGATGAATTGAAAGATCGGCGGGCGGAAGTCCAGAAGTCGGAACATCGACTGAATCAGCGGGAAGATACTCTGGATCGGCGTGATGATACGCTCGATCGTAAAGAGCAGAGTCTTGCTGACCGAGAAGCAAATTTGAACAAGCGGCAGCAACAGTTAGATGAACGTGAACAAGATATCTCTTCAGAAATCAGCAAACAACAGACGGAGCTTGAACGAATTGCCGAGTTAACGCATGAACAGGCTCGGACTCAGATCCTTGATGAAACGCAATCGGAATTGACGCATGAACGCGCTGTTATGATCAAAGAAAGTGAAGATGAAGCTAAGGAAGCTGCGGATAAGAAAGCCAAGGTACTGATCGCGGATGCTATCCAGCGCAGTGCTTCGGATATCGTTGCAGAAACAACGGTTACCGTAGTGAACTTGCCTAATGACGACATGAAAGGCCGAATTATTGGTCGTGAAGGTCGCAATATTCGGACGCTTGAGACTTTGACGGGTATCGACTTGATTATTGACGATACCCCACAAGCCGTCGTTTTGAGCGGTTTTGATCCGATCCGGCGAGAGATCGCCCGGATCGCTTTGGAGAAGCTCATTCAAGATGGTCGGATTCATCCGGCACGCATTGAAGAAATGGTTGATAAAGCACGCAAAGAAATGGATGACCGTATCCGAGAAATTGGTGAACAAGCCATTTTTGACGTGGGCATTCATAACATGCATCCTGATCTGATTAAGATTTTGGGTCGGTTGCATTTTCGGACAAGTTATGGCCAGAATGTCCTGGATCATTCGATTCAGGTTGCAAAGCTGGCCGGTGTCATGGCTGCTGAATTAGGAGAAGATGTTACCTTAGCAAAACGTGCGGGGTTATTACATGATATTGGTAAGGCACTCGATCACGAGGTAGACGGATCTCACGTTGAAATCGGGGTTGAGCTGGCAACAAAGTACAAGGAACCAAAGACGGTCATTAACGCCATTGCATCCCATCATGGTGACGTTGAGCCGACCAGTGTCATTTCGGTGCTGGTCGCCGCCGCTGATGCTATTTCCGCCGCTCGCCCAGGCGCACGGTCGGAATCGCTTGAAAATTACCTGCATCGCTTAGAAAAACTGGAAGCCATTGCCAACAGTCATGCTGGCGTTGATCACAGTTTTGCGATTCAGGCTGGTCGCGAAGTACGCGTGATTGTTCAACCGGAAAAGCTCTCTGATGACCAGAGTGTGATTTTGGCACGGGACATTCGCAATGAAATCGAAAAAGAATTAGAGTATCCGGGTCACATCAAAGTTACCGTGATTCGTGAAACCCGAACCGTTGAATATGCTAAATAAACACGCGGTGAGCCAACGCTAGTGATTGGATGCTGGGTGTCGCGTCAAAAAGATCCGCAAGATGAGCTTGTCTTGCGGATCTTTTTGTCCCCGATTAACGGCTGGTTTGCTGACGATTTTTTGAGTCACAATCTGTCCGCGACCGTCATTCCCGATTTTGGGCAAATGGATATGGTGCTTCGCGATACTCACTCTGGCCGATTGTCGGTGAAAATTGACCATTCAGAAAATCATTAATCAACGCTAATGAAGCCTCTAGTTGGTCTTCATCCAAGTACAGCGTCATGGTGACCTTCACGCCGTAATCAATTTTGGCAATGGTGAGGTGATGGGTGGTCAAAAAGTGTTGTAACGGTTCAAGATCTGCGTAAGGGATCTGGAATGTAACCGTTTTTTGCTTGATGCGCGCCACAATGCCAATGGTTTCAATGGCGTTGTTGACGTTGCCGGCATAGGCGCGAATCAGTCCGCCGGCACCAAGTTTGATGCCGCCAAAATAGCGGGTCGTGACGGCTACCACGTCGCGGATGTCGTGGTTCAGCAAACCCTCTAGCGTAGGGCTGCCGGCGGTTCCGGAAGGCTCGCCGTTGTCGCTTGCCCGCTGAATCTGACTTTCATCGCCGAGTACATAAGCATAAACATTGTGATTGGCTTTGGCATTTTCGTGGCTGATTTGGTCAATGATGGTTTTGGCTTCATCCTCGCTTTGGATGCGGGCTAAGTGGGTGATGAAGCGCGATTTTTTGATGATCCGGGTGTAATTTCCCGTTTCTTTAATAGTGAGATATGGCTTGGTCATGCGTAATCTCCTTTTGAGGTGATAAAAATGGATCTTGCTGGGGCACAACTCACTCAAGCTGAGCTGGCGCGGTTGGCTGTCTCTAATATAGCACAGGCCACCGTGGTACCGGCATTGGTTAAAGATAAGGGTCATTGGTGCTGTCAGCGGTGTCGCAGCCAGTTGCCCGTGGCATTGCCGGATGGCCGCTTCTATTGTCCGGAATGCGTGACGCTGGGCCGATTGACTGACCGGGATAGCCTTTATCGATTTGACCAACCACATCAGCCAGTTGGAGACGGTCGGTTGACTTGGCATGGTACGCTCACGCCTGACCAGCAGGCAGCCTCAGATGCGTTAATGGCGAGTGCGACGGCTGGCCGCGATCATCTCATCTGGGCAGTCACCGGTGCAGGGAAAACCGAGATGCTATTTCCAACTGTGGCCCGTCTGATCCAGCAACAACAACGCGTTGCGATCGTTTCGCCGCGAATTGATGTTATCCGAGAACTGGCGCCACGATTTCGGGCAGCATTTGCAACGACACCGATTACCGTGCGTTATGGCGGCCATTTTGATCAGACGGATAGTGACTTGCTATTGGCGACAGTGCATCAGCTGCTGCGATTTTATCAGGCGTTTGATTTGATTGTTGTTGATGAGGTTGATGCGTTTCCCATGAATGGCACGCCAATGCTGCATCAGGCCGTTCAGCAGGCACGCCGCGGATCAGTGGCATATTTAACCGCAACGCCGGATCGGGTGTTGAAAAAAGCGTTGCACAACGGTCTGGGTGTTAGCAGGCTGTTTCGCCGATTTCATGGGCATCCCTTACCTGTTCCGACTATTCGATTGATGAATCTGCAAAAAGTGCCACGCCAACTTCCGACTGCCATGATCACATGGATTCGCCAAGTGCTTGCAACGGACCGGATTTGTCTGTTATTCGTACCAAAAATCAGCTGGGCAGAACAAGTCGCGGACGTGCTTCGCCAACTGGGTTTAAAAACTGCTGGGGTAGCCAGTACCGATCCACAGCGGGCGGAAAAAGTCATGGCATTTCGGCAACGGCAACTCGATGTTTTGGTCACGACCACCATTTTAGAACGAGGGGTGACGGTCACCCAGTGTGCAGTGGGGGTGATTGCAGCCGCAGATCGGGAATTTTCGGCCGCGGCGTTGATTCAGATTGCGGGCCGTGCCGGACGGGCGGCGGACAGCCCAGATGATCCGGTCGTATTCTTTACGGATCGCTATACGCTGGCGTTATTGGCCGCTAAACGCCAGATTGTGATGATGAACGGAAGGTGATGGTATGCGTTGCATCGGGTGTGATCGACCCACCGACCGCAGTTTGCAATTGACGACTTTATTTGCGCATGGACCGCTGCTGGCGCCGAGACTATGCCACAGTTGTTTAAGTCGCTTTTGCCTGATTACCGGGGCGACCTGTGCCGGATGCGGGCGAATGCAGCCTACCGAGCAACTGTGTTCGGATTGCCGCAAGTGGGAACGCCAAGGAACGCTTTTACATAATCGGGCGTTATTTGCATATGATGCCAGCATGAAAGCGTGGATTTACCAGTATAAGGGGCTTGGCGACTACCGGCTGCATGTGGCGTTTCAGGACCTGATTGCCGCTCGTTTACGGCATGCGACTACACTCGTGCCGATTCCAAGTGAGCCGAAGCACTTTGAGCTGCGTGGTTTTGATCCGATTCTCGGCCTATTTGGCTGCTTACGGTTGCGGTCGTGGTTGCGTAAAACGGCCACCGAGCGGCCACAAGCCCAAAAAACCCGACAGGAACGACTGAAGACGCCGCAAAGTTTTCACGTTTTGGCGTCAAAACAGGCATTAAACAAGGTCCGGAAAATCACGCTTCTCGATGATCTATATACCACCGGACGGACTTTATACCATGCGCGTGATGCATTGGTGGCAGCCGGTTTTAAAGGAACAATTGACGCGTTTACATTAATTCGCTGAATTGCGGCTTTTGTTGTGTCTGACTGCAACATTCGGGTATAATGAAATTGAAGATTGGAAGGGTTTTATCCCAGCCAATCAGCGTGTAAGCATTTGGTTACACGCAGGAAAGGGGAGAAGTTTTATGCTCACATACAATGTTCGTGGCGAAAACATCGAAGTCACCGAAGCCATCAGAAATTACGTGGAGAAGCGAATTAGCAAACTGAACAAGTTCTTCGGAGGTTCAGTCACTGCGACGGCGCACGTCAATTTGAAGGTTTATCCGGATAAGACCGCAAAAGTCGAAGTGACGATCCCGCTCTCGTTTTTGACCCTGCGTGCGGAAGAAACCAGTCCTGATTTATACGCCAGCATTGATCTTGTAACTGATAAGCTGGAGCGGCAGGTTCGCAAGTTCAAGACGAAGATCAATCGTAAATCCCGTGAAAAAGGCTTCGGCCAAATTGATGTTGACACCAGTGCACCAGCTGAGCCAAAGCCAGCCGAAGATGATGATAATCTGACGGTGGTACGGACAAAGCGAGTTTCATTAAAGCCAATGGATTCGCAGGAAGCCATTTTGCAAATGGATATGCTGGGCCACAACTTCTTCATTTTCGAAGATGCCGATACAAATGGTACGAGCATTGTTTACAAGCGTCGTGATGGACGTTACGGCCTGATCGAAACCAACGAATAAATAAATACCCTTTAAACAAAAACAAGGCTGCTGATTTGCCGGCAGTCTTGTTTTTGTTTGGTAAGCGCGGCAACCATTTGCTGTCGTTGGCAGGCCTTAAGTTTGGTGGCATTCATTTTGTGGGCATCACAACTGAGTTAAATAACCGGAAATGTCATCATGGTATTTTCAATCTCCCCGTGAAAATGTTAAGATGTTACAATGTATCAATGTTAGAATGATTAAAGTGTGTTAGATTCACGAGGTTTCGACAGAGAGGAATCCATTTATGGCCAATATTCTTAGAAAATGGGTCGAAAGCGATAAGCGAGAGATCGGTCGCCTCGGCAAAATCGCTGATCAGGTTCAGCGCTATGAAGATGAATATGCAGCATTATCTGATGAACAATTAAAAGCAAATACCCAGAAATTTAAAGATCGGCTTGCAGCAGGCGAAACTCTGGACGATATTTTACCAGAAGCTTTTGCAACTGCTCGTGAAGGTGCCAAGCGGGTTTTGGGACTGTTCCCGTTTCGGGTTCAGATTATCGGTGGCATCGTGTTACACGAAGGTAATATTGCGGAGATGAAAACCGGTGAAGGTAAAACTTTGACCGCTACCATGCCCGTTTATTTGAATGCCTTAACTGGTAAAGGCGTGCACGTTGTTACGGTTAACGAGTACCTATCCACCCGTGATGCCACGGAAATGGGCGAGTTGTACAACTGGCTTGGCTTGAGTGTTGGGCTGAATCTCAACTCCAAGAACAGCGATGAAAAGCGCGAAGCTTACAATTGCGACATTACCTATTCGACCAATAGTGAACTCGGGTTTGATTACCTGCGGGATAACATGGTTGTTTACAAGGAACAAATGGTTCAGCGTCCGTTGAATTTTGCCATTGTCGATGAGGTGGATTCCATCTTGATCGATGAAGCGCGGACACCGTTGATTATTTCCGGTGGTGCTGAAAAGACAACCGGGCTCTATATTCGGGCTGATCGGTTTGTGAAGACGCTGAAAGCCGATACCGATTACAAGATCGACTGGCCGACCAAGACTATTTCCCTGACAGAAAGCGGCATCCGCAAAGCCGAAAAGAATTTTGGCTTGGACAACTTGTATGACACGGAAAATACTGCGTTGACCCATCATATCGATCAAGCCTTGCGCGCTAATTATATTATGCTCAAGGATATCGATTATATGGTTTCCAACGGCGAAGTTCTGATTGTCGACCAGTTTACCGGTCGGGCGATGGAAGGCCGGCGTTATTCTGATGGCTTGCATCAGGCGATTGAAGCTAAAGAAGGCGTTCAGATTCAGGATGAAAATAAGACGATGGCCAACATCACTTATCAAAACTTCTTCCGGATGTATAACAAACTGGCTGGGATGACCGGGACGGCGAAGACCGAACAAGAAGAATTCCGTGAAATTTACAACATGGAAGTTATTTCGGTGCCGACCAATAAGCCGGTCATTCGGGTTGATTCGCCTGATGTTCTTTACCCGACATTGGATGCCAAGTTCAATGCCGTTGTTGAAGACATTAAAGAACGCCACAAGAAGGGCCAGCCAATTCTGGTCGGGACCGTTGCGATTGAATCGAGCGAACGGTTGAGCAAGCAGCTTGATGAAGCCAAAATTCCGCACACTGTTTTGAATGCGAAAAACCATTTTAAAGAAGCAGAGATTATCATGAATGCCGGCCAGCGGGGCGCGGTTACGATCGCGACCAACATGGCCGGACGTGGTACCGATATTAAATTAGGACCCGGCGTGACCAAATTAGGCGGGCTTGCTGTCATCGGGACTGAGCGCCACGAAAGCCGCCGGATTGACAACCAGTTGCGTGGCCGTTCCGGTCGACAAGGTGATCCGGGTTCAACGCAGTTTTATTTGAGTCTTGAAGATGATTTGATGAAGCGTTTTGGTTCTGAACGCATCAAAGCCATGCTGGATCGATTCAAAGTGGCTGATGATGATCAGGTCATCCAAAGCCGCATGATTTCCCGGCAAGTCGAATCTGCCCAGAAGCGGGTTGAAGGGAACAACTATGATACCCGCAAGAATACCTTGCAATACGATGACGTGATGCGTGAACAGCGCGAAGTCATCTACAAGCAGCGGCAGCAGATCATTGATGAAAACGAGACGCTGAAGCCAGTCTTGATGGCGATGATCAATCGTACGATTACCCGGATTGTTCAGACCCACACGCAAGGCGAGCAGAAAGACTGGAATCTGGATGCGCTGTATGCGTGGATCACCGCGAACATGGTTGATCCGGAGAAATTCAAGCGCAGCGAACTGGATGGCAAGTCACAGGATGAGCTGATTGGTTTGCTGGCAGATCTTGCGGAAACAAACTTCAAACAAAAGAATAAGCAACTCGGCGATGACGCCCAGATGCTTGAATTTGAGAAGGTTGTTATCTTGCGGGTTGTTGACTCGGCTTGGACCGATCACATTGATGCCATGGATCAGCTACGTCAGTCCATTGGCTTGCGTGGTTACGGTCAAATGAATCCGTTAGTTGAATATCAAGAAGAAGGCTATCGGATGTTTGAAGAAATGATTGCCTCAATTGACGATGACGTTACCCGGCTGTTCATGAAAGCCGAAATCCGGCAAAATATTCGCCGTTAACAATGAACAGACGCCCCGGCACTGCAATTTTGACTTGCGGTACTGGGGTGTTTTGGGGATAGCGGTAGAAAAACGATAGTCAAGCAGTTGGTTTTTAACCGTGCTGGCTCACCATAACGCGTTCGGTAGCGCAGAAGCCTGCGTGTAAGGACCTTGAGCGTAATGGCCAAAGACCGGGCCATTACGCTCAAGGCCACTTACACTCCGGCTTCTAACCGCGCCACCTCACGCTCACTTATTTGGGAAAGGATTTAGACGATGGAACTTAATGTTATGCGCAACACCTTGGCCGCCATGCGGACCAAAATAAATCAATTTAGGGGGTCACTTTGACCTCGATGCCTTGAACGAACGGATCACTGAAAACGAAGGCAAAATGGCTGAGCCGGGCTTTTGGGATGACTCTGAGGCCGCGCAAAAAGTGATTGATGCCAACAATGTGTTGAAGGAAAAGCATGATCGTTTTTATGCACTTGAAAACGAGTTAGAGGATCTTGAAGCTGGTCTCGAGCTGTTGCAGGACGAACCTGATCCGGATCTGCAGCATGAAGAAGAAACCAAGATTAAGGATCTTCAAGACAAGCTCGATCAATACGAAATGCAGCTCCTTTTGAACGGTCCGTACGATCACAATAATGCCATTTTGGAAATTCATCCTGGCGCTGGTGGCACGGAATCACAAGACTGGGGTTCCATGTTGATGCGCATGTATCAGCGCTGGGCCGACCAAAATGGCTTCAAGGTGGAAGTGGCCGATTATCAACCATGTGACGAAGCCGGGATCAAAAGCGTGACGTTGCTCATTAACGGTGAAAATGCCTATGGGTTGCTTAAAAGCGAAAAAGGCGTGCATCGGCTGGTACGGATATCGCCGTTTGATTCCGCCGGCCGCCGCCATACCAGTTTTGCTTCCGTGGATGTGATGCCAGAGCTCGATAATTCAATTCAGGTCGACATTCGCCCGGAAGACGTCAAAATGGAAGTGTTCCGGTCTAGCGGTGCCGGTGGTCAGCATATTAACAAAACCTCCAGTGCGGTTCGACTGATTCATATTCCAACTGGTATTGTCACCTCAAGTCAGGCACAGCGGTCACAATTCCAAAACAAAGCGACCGCGATGGCGATGTTAAAAGCCAAGTTGTACCAGCGTGAAGAAGAGGCCAAACGCGCCAAAGCCAAGGCGATTCAAGGCGAACAAAAAGATGTCGCGTTTGGCTCCCAGATTCGGTCTTACGTTTTCCATCCCTATACGATGGTCAAAGATCATCGAACCAATTACGAAACCGGCAACGGTAACGCCGTCATGGATGGCGACCTCAATCCTTTTATCAATGCTTATTTACAGTGGGAACTTTCACAGAAAAATCCGGATTAAAACTGTAATCTGCCTGAAACCTTGCTGACTTAATCGCCTGTTATACTGTCTCTAGCTTAGAAAAAGGAGCAAAATGCATGATTCAAATGGAAAACGTGACGAAGCAATACGCTAACGGCGTCACCGCCATCAAGGATGTGAACCTTAAGATCCAAGATGGTGAGTTTGTTTACGTCATCGGGCCTAGTGGTGCCGGAAAATCGACGCTTGTTAAAATGCTATACCATGAATTGATGCCGACCAGCGGCACCATTAAAATTGATAACTTTGACTTTTCGACCATGAAGCCTTCAGAGGTACCATTCTTGCGTCGCCATATCGGCATTGTCTTTCAAGACTTTAAACTCTTGCCGCGATTGACCGTGTATGAAAATGTTGCCTATGCGATGCAGGTTATCGAAGCGCCGGATGATGAAATCAAAGACCGGGTGCTCGAAGTACTGGGGCTCGTTGGCTTGGAGCAGAAGTTGCGCCGTTTTCCTGATGAATTATCTGGTGGTGAACAACAGCGAGTGTCAGTTGCCCGTGCGATTGTGAACAAGCCAAAGGTACTGATTGCCGATGAGCCAACCGGTAACCTGGACCCACAAACCTCCGATGAAATTGTCGATATCCTCGAACGGATCAACGCCAACGGGACGACCGTTATTATGGCGACGCATAACAAGGATATTGTCAATGAACGGCAACACCGGCTGCTTGAAATTGCCGGTGGTCGTTTAGTTCGTGACGAAGAAGGAGGCACATACGGCAATGAAGAGTAAAGTCTTTTTCCGCCATGTCAAAGATTCTCTGCGCAGCTTACGGCGTAACGGCTGGATGTCAGTTGCCGCCGTCAGTGCCGTGACGGTAACCTTGTTACTTGTCGGTATTTTTATGGCATTAATCTTCAACTTGCACCATATTTCGCAACAGGTTGAAAATGATGTTCAGGTGCGGGTTTACATTGATAAAAAAACAACAGTCAAGCAGCGGGATGAGTTAAAAAACAAGCTGAAGAAACTTGATCACGTCAATAAAGTGACTTACCGTTCCCGTCAGCAGGAATTGGATACGATTATTGGCGGTTACGGATCTCAGTGGCGGATGTTCTCCGGCGATCAGAATCCGTTAAGTGATGTCTATATGGTTAAGACGACCAGCCCCAAGGCAACGATAACCGTGTCTAAAGAGGCGCAGAAGCTGGATCATGTCGTTGATGCCAGTTACGGTGGCCGGACAGCGAAGAAACTCTTTAATTCTGTCGATCTTGCCCAAAAGTGGGGACTTGGCTTTACAATCCTGCTGCTATTTGTCGCCGTATTCCTGATCAACAACACCATCCGAATTACGATTTTATCGCGTTCCGACGAAATCAGAATTATGCGGTTAGTCGGCGCAACCAATTCCTATATTCGGTGGCCGTTCTTACTTGAAGGGGCATGGACCGGCTTGTTCGGGGCAATCCTGCCGATCGTCGTTGTCGATGTCGGCTATGCCGTTGTCTACCACAGTTTCAGCATGGCTAACGGCGCCAGTGGCTATTCACTTTACGCCAATATGCCATTCCTATTCTGGCTAGACTTGATGTTAGCCGGCATCGGGATCGTCATCGGCGCCCTAGGATCGGTCATCTCAATGCGGCGGTTCCTTAAGTTCTAGAGCATTAATTAGTCTATGAAAGTTAATCTAATCAAATTCACAAAATAGACTGGTCATCATTCACGACCACAGTATATAAACGGACGTATTCTTCAGTAAAGGGGATATGTTCGTTTTTTTGTTTCCCAAGTATAATTCGTTAAGGGCATTAGGGTAACAGTGCCAAAGCGGAGCAATCGTAGGTCAGATGGGGCTCAGCAGTGAAGTCATTGTTGGCGGTTTACCGCCTACAATGAGGCCGAGCTTCGAGACCGCGTACTTTGCGGGCTCGAAGTCGTGCCCACTGCTCTAGCTTCGCGTCGCCACCCTAGCTGGCCGGAGATTGCGGAGTTTGGCACGGCTTGGAACTTATTACCTAAACTTTTTTGTAGACTTCAATACCGCCTCCGCATCACTGAGCCACATCCCCGATTGCCCAAACCTTATAGGAGCAGCAGTTGATTTCTGCTATACTGTTTACAGTGAATAGTGGAGGGTTACGAATGGCAGTGATCATTGCCTTACTTATCAGCCCGGTTGGTTTGGCGTTTTGGCTAGCCTTAGGGTTGACGATTTTGTTTACGGTTCGGCGCACGAGCCGTGAACGCCACCAGTACTTGCGGGCGATTCACCCCAAACATATTGAGATTGCCCGGTTTTTGGGGGTAGGTATCCTGATCGGTATTGTGGTATCCACCATCTCGGTTTTGGCACGACTTCAGGTCAGTTTAGCTGCGTTATTGGCATTAAGCGGCTTGACCGTGATTGGTTTGATATTGTCTGCATGGTCGTTTAGTCCATGGTGGCTAGGTCTTGCAAGTTTGGCCACATTTATTCAACCAGATTATTCTGATACAGATGGGCAGCTAGCAGCTAATTTGGCGCTTTTGATCGGCCTGCTTTGGCTTGCCCAGGCTGTGTTGGCGCGGCTGAATCGTGGCGACCAACTTGAATCGCCGGTTATTTTGGTAGATCGGCGGCAGCGAAAAAGTGCGACGTTTCGTTTGCGGCAATTTTACTGGGTACCGTTGCTGGTACCGGTGGATCCCGCTCAGGTTGCCGGTTCACCGGTGTTGACTGTGATCATTCAAGCATTTGCAATCGTCGGCCTGCCTTTGATCTTAGGTGCCTCATTTACGGCACAGCATGATCGGGCGAAGATGCATTGGCAACGCAGCTGGCCGTGGTTTGCCGGAGCTGGAGGCGCATTAGTTGTATACGGCGTCGCTGCACGATTACTGTTCCTTCCAGCACTTGTGAGCGCCATCGTGCCTGCATGTATCAGTGTTATTCTTGGAATCGGGTTACTCTGGCAAGGCCATAAGGTGTACCTGACAGTGACGCGCACTGATCGTGGGGTTGTTTTAATCGGGGTTGTCCCTGATACCCCAGCAGCACAAATGAATTTACAACCAGGAGATCGGGTGCTTTCCTGTAACCACATAGCGGTGAATAGCGCCAGCGAATTGTACAATGCCATTCAAAAGGAACCCACTTATTGTCGCTTGCGGCTTCAACAGGCAGATGGCGAGTTACGTCTTGCCGAAACCGCTATTTTTTCAGGTGCGCCGCATGAACTTGGTATGATTTTATTCCCGGAGGAGACAGCATGAAGAAGATCTTGATTGTTGATGACGAGCCAGCCATCTTGACGTTGCTGCAATATAATTTAGAAACCGAACACTATCAGGTGGAGACAGCAACCGATGGGCAAGAAGCCTTAGACAAGGTACGTAGCGAACCGTTTGATTTTATTATTCTCGACCTCATGTTACCAAGCCTGAGCGGACTGGATGTCACCCGCAAGATTCGTGAAGATAAGATTCAGACTCCCATCATGATCCTGACAGCGAAGGATAATGAAACCGACAAAATTGTCGGACTTGAACTGGGTGCCGACGATTATGTCACCAAACCGTTTTCGCCGCGCGAGATTATCGCACGGATCAAGGCCATCGAGCGGCGTAGTCAGAGTCAACCGCAAACCACGGCGCGCTCCGGTAACGACAATCAGATTACCGTTGGCCAAATCACCATCGATCCGGAAAATTATAAAGCCAGCAAAGACGGTCACCGGCTGCAGCTGACCCCTAAGGAATTTGAGTTGTTGGTTTATTTTGCCCAGCGAGTAGGTAAGACCCTGTCTCGTGACGCTTTGTTAAATGGCGTCTGGGGGTTTGATTATCCAGCCGAAACCCGCATGGTCGATATTCAGGTCAGTCATTTACGGGATAAGATTGAAACAGATCCCAAACATCCGGATTATTTAAAGACAGTTCGGGGATTTGGTTATCAAATGGAGGCACCACATGAATAAACGGGTTTTTCGCCGTGCACTTGTTATTAGTCTGCTATCATTGGCAGGCTTTTTTGTGCTTGTGACAACAGTGAATCAACAAATCGTTCACCAACAGGCGCGTGATCTTCGCCGGGTGGCCAGAACTTACGTGACGTCTGATCATGATGGCGTTGATCGCCAGGCGCTAGCTGAATCAGAAGCTGCTTTTATCACGATCATTCCGGATCATCCTCAGACCACCAGACAGAAGGTAATGGCTGATGCGTTGCGTGGCCGCCGCGCCAAGGCTTTCGTCACATCAGTCAACGTTTATGGACGGACGGAGCAGGCTTATCTGTTTCGGGATCACGGGCAATGGGTTGCTGTTAGCCGCTATAAGTCAAGTGTATGGACCACGGCACCAGAGCAGTTTTGGATTCTGACACTGATCTTCGCAGCCTTAATTGCGTTGATCTTACTCTGGCTTTTCCGCTCTGAACATCAGTATCAAGAAGCCATCCGCGTCATGAGCCACAATCTGGATCGCATCCGCGAAAAAAAGGAACCCGATCCGGTGATTTTACCGCCAAAGTCGCCATTTGTACCTGTGGCGCAGCGAATTAATGCACTCGCAGCCGAGCAGGCACATTTGCGGGAAAAAGTTGCTGTGCGTCAGTCAAGCTTTGATCGCTTAATCGACAACCTGCCCTTAGGCGTCATGTTAATTGACACTAACAAAGATGTGATCTTGCACAATCATGCCATGTCGCAGCTTTTAGGGCACCAGATTCCCCAACCGCGTCACAGTTATCTCGACGATGTCAAAACTTACGCGCTGGCTCGGATGATCGAGCATACATTCCGCCATGAAAAGACTCACCATCAGGAACTGACCGTCTTAGCGACGCAGAAATCGGTGGATGCTTCCGTTATTCCGTTGAATCAAGGCATTAGCCGCTTACAGGTGCTGGTCATTTTGTATGATGTCACCTACCTCCGCCAAGTTGAAAAAATGCAGCTGGATTTTGTCGGCAATGTCAGCCACGAATTAAAGACGCCGGTCACCGCGATTGCCGGGTTTGCGGAAACCTTGTTGAACGGGGCTAAAAATGATCCGGCGACTCTGGATAAATTTTTAGGCATCATTTTCGATGAAAGTAAGCGACTCACCCAGCTAATCAATGATATTCTGACACTGAGCCGGCCGGAAACCAATCAGGCGGTGCAGGCGACAGTTGCCCTCAAGAAACTGGTCGATGATGCCTTGCGCAATCTGGATAAAGTGATTAAAGATAAACAGATTCGGGTTGAAGTCGCGATTGCACCCGACTTGCAGATTGTTACCGACGAACGTAAGCTGACCCAGATCGTGCGGAATCTTTTGAATAATGCCGTCTTTTACAATCGTCTGGCCGGTCACGTGACGATTACCGCGCAAGTCGTGGGCGATCATTTATCGTTAGCGGTGGCGGATACGGGAATCGGGATTCCGGAAGAAGAACAGGCCCGTATTTTCGAACGCTTCTACCGGGTCGATAAAGCGCGCAGCCGGCACAACGGTGGCACCGGCTTGGGCTTGGCCATTGTAGCCGAGCTGGTGAAAAGTATGGATGGCCGGGTCGCGGTTAATAGTCAGGTTGGGGTTGGTTCAACCTTTACCGTAACATTGCCGGTCGGCCAAAATAATCGTCCGGCTTAACATCGATGTTTACACAACCTTTACATTCAACAGCATGAACATTTACACACAGCTGATAAGATGGTTGGAGCTTGAAATGGAGGATTTCGTGTGAAAAAAATTGTGACCCTGTTTACGATCATGCTTCTGGCGTTTATGGCAAGTGCATGCGGCAGCAGCAGTAATAGCAAACAGTCAGGTGAATCCATCACCGCAGTTGGATCAAGTGCGTTGCAGCCATTGGTTGAAGCAGCAGGTGAACAATATCAGACGGAACATCTCGGCGTCTTTATCAACGTCCAAGGCGGCGGGAGCGGCACCGGATTGAGCCAGATCCAGCAAGGGGCTGTTGATATTGGCAATTCGGATCTTTTCGCTGAAGAAAAACCGGGGATTAACGCTAAAAAGCTTGTGGACCATAAAGTTGCCGTTGTTGGCATTGCGCCGATTGTTAACCCGGACGTCGGAGTCAAGAATGTCACGATGGCCCAGTTGCAACAAATCTTCCTAGGCCAGATCACCAATTGGAAGCAGTTGGGCGGCAAGAATGTGCCAATTGTGCTGGTTAACCGGGCGCAAGGTTCTGGTACCCGCGCAACATTTGAAAAGTGGGTGCTTCAAGGCAAGCAGCCGGTTGCCGCGCAAGAACAGGATTCGACCGGGATGGTTCGGCAGATTGTCGGCAGTACGCCTGGGGCTATTTCGTACGTTGCCTTTTCCTATATCGATAAAACGGTTCAGAGCCTGTCGGTAGATGGCGTTGCGCCGACTGATACCAATGTGACAACCAACCGGTGGCGGATCTGGTCGTATGAACACATGTACACGAAGGGCCAACCGCGCGGGCTAACCAAGCAATTCTTGGCTTATATTATGTCATCACCGATTCAAAAAAAGCTGGTGCAGAAAATGGGCTATATCCCGATGACCCAGATGAAGGTCGTCCGTGATGCCAGTGGCCATGTTAGCAAGCAATAACTGCACAATGGCAGCTTTTTGACGGGCACTTTGCAGCCGAGTGCGATGTGAATGTGACGTTTGGCAACCGAAGTACACGGATCGTTGTCAAAAGGGGCCATTTATTGACATGCACGGTCACGGTGATGAGATTTTAGGAGGATTATGATGGATCCAATTCGAGAAGCGATGTTAAAAAAATCGCGTTCAGCCAAGTTAGAGCGGCGCGGCAAAATGATTAGCCTATTTTGTATCACCTTGATTGTGATTGTAGTGGTGGCCATCTTTTTCTTTGTTGCATCAAAAGGACTGGCAACCTTTTTCCAAAACAAAATCAATCCTTGGTCATTCTTGACTAAGAGTGTTTGGAACCCTTCGATTAAGGATGCTCATGGGAATCCCGAAGTCGGGGCTTTGCCGATGATTGTCGGCTCGTTTGGCGTCACGTTCCTTTCGGCGATTATCGCGACGCCTTTTGCGGTTGGTGCCGGCATTTTTATGACTGAAATTTCCCGTAAATGGGGGCAAAAGATTCTGCAACCGGTCATTGAGCTGCTGGTTGGGATTCCGTCAGTGGTTTATGGCTTCATCGGTTTGTCCGTCATCGTGCCGTTCATTCGTCACATTTTTGGCGGTACCGGCTTTGGGATTCTGGCTGGGACGTTTGTTTTGTTCGTCATGATCTTACCAACCGTGACGTCCTTGACGGTTGATGCCTTAAAAGCGGTGCCGCGCCATTATCGTGAGGCATCGTTGGCCTTGGGTGCGACTCGCTGGCAAACGACTTACCGAGTTGTCTTGCGAGCAGCCATTCCCGGCATTTTGACCGGGATCGTTTTCGGCATGGCGCGGGCGTTTGGTGAAGCCTTGGCGGTGCAGATGGTCATCGGGAATGCGGCCTTGTTGCCAAAGAATCTGGTGTCTCCGGCCTCGACACTGACATCGGTTTTAACCAGCGGCATCGGTAATACCGTCATGGGATCGCTTGACAATAACGCGTTGTGGTCCTTGGCGTTGCTATTGCTGCTGATGTCATTGGCCTTTAACCTGTTGATTCGGTGGATCGGGAAGAAAGGGGAGCTGAACAAATGAATCCGAAAATTGCGGATAAAGTAGCTACCACAGTGCTTTACATTATCTCAGGCATCATCATTATTATTTTGGCAAGCCTGCTTGGTTATATTCTGTTTCAAGGGGTTCCCCATATTTCCTGGCACTTTCTGACAAGTCCGGCGCAAAGCTTTGAGGCTGGCGGTGGGATTGGCATTCAACTGTTCAACTCGTTTTATTTGTTACTGCTGGCCATGTTGATTTCAACGCCGATTTCCTTGGGGGCCGGCATTTACTTGAGTGAATACGCAAAGAAAAACTGGTTGACGGATGTGATCCGGACTTCCATTGAAATCCTGAGTTCGTTGCCATCAGTTGTTGTCGGTTTGTTTGGTTTCCTGATTTTTGTTTTGCAGTTTAAGTTTGGATTTTCGATTTTGTCGGGTGCGCTGGCATTGACGGTTTTCAACTTGCCACTGTTAACGCGAAATGTTGAAGATTCATTGCGCGGCGTTGGCAATGAGCAGCGCGAAGCAGGCTTGGCCCTTGGACTTTCACGCTGGGAAACGGTTTTACATGTCGTGATGCCTGAAGCGTTGCCGGGGATCATTACCGGGATGATTCTTGGCGCCGGCCGTGTGTTCGGTGAAGCTGCGGCATTGATTTATACGGCTGGACAAAGTGCGCCGGCGCTTGATTTTACCAATTGGAATCTAGCGAACATTGCTAGCCCGTTGAACCCGTTCCGCCCAGCCGAGACGCTGGCGGTGCATATCTGGAAAATCAACTCTGAAGGGATTCAGCCGGATGCGGTTGCGGTTTCCGCCGGTGCCAGTGCGGTGCTGGTTATCGCCGTTCTAATCTTCAATGTGGGTGCGCGGTATTTTGGTAATCGTTTATTCAAAAAGATGACCGCCGCTTAATGCGTGGTTCACGATGATGATTTGCGCGGATGACGTGATGAAGATAGTCATGGCGCCTATCATGAAAAGGCATGGAGGTTCAAGATGCAAGAACTTGAAAAGTATTCTTTAGATGATACGTATATCCGCCCGTTTGATCGGGACAAGCAGGAGATTGCCATTGAAACGAAGGACCTGCATGTTTTTTATGGCGACAGTGAGGCCATTCACGGCGTATCGCTGCCTTTTGAACGGTATAAAATCACCGCATTGATCGGCTTGAGTGGCTCCGGGAAGTCGACCTACTTGCGTTCACTGAATCGAATGAACGATAATATTGAAAGTGCCCGTGTCACTGGCAAGATCATGTATCGCAACATCGATATTAACAGCGATGCCGTTGATGTCTATGAAATGCGCAAACACATCGGAATGGTTTTCCAACGGCCTAATCCGTTTGCGAAGTCTATTTATGACAATATTGCCTTTGCATTGCGCCGCTTTGGTCTTAAGGACAAAAAGAAGCTGGATGAGATTGTTGAAACCAGTTTGAAGCAAGCCGCCTTATGGGATCAGGTTAAAGATGATCTGAATCAAAGCGGCATGTCGCTGTCAGGTGGTCAGGCACAACGGTTGTGTATCGCCCGGGCCATTGCAATGAAGCCGGATATTCTGTTGCTTGATGAGCCGGCCAGTGCGTTGGATCCGATTTCGACTTCAGCGGTCGAAGATACCTTGCTAGCGTTGAAGGATAAGTATACGATTATCATCGTTACACATAACATGCAGCAGGCAGCTCGGATTAGCGACTATACCGCGTTCTTTTATAGCGGCGCCGCACTTGAATATGATGAAACCCGTAAGATCTTCACGCGTCCCAAGATTAAAGCAACCAACGATTATGTTTCCGGACATTTCGGCTAGGAGGTCCCCATGGCTGAAGCACAAAAAATCATTACCAGTTCAGATGTTCATCTTTTTTACGGCAAGTTTGAAGCACTAAAAGGGATCAGTCTGGATTTTAACCAGCACGAAATCACGGCTTTAATCGGGCCTTCAGGTTGTGGTAAGTCGACCTATTTACGCACGCTTAATCGGATGAACGATCTGATCCCAGGCGTCACGATTACCGGCACGATCAGCTTGCGTGGCCAAAACATCTATGCGCCAAGCGAAGATGTGGTTCAGTTACGCAAGCAAGTTGGCATGGTGTTTCAACAACCGAATCCTTTTCCTTTTTCGATTTATGAAAATGTGATTTATGGATTACGTTTGGCCGGTGTTAAAGATAAAAGTAAGCTGGATGAGGCCGTTGAAACAAGCTTAAAGCAAGCGGCCATTTGGGATGAAGTCAAAGACCATTTGCATGACAGTGCGTTATCGTTGTCAGGTGGCCAACAACAGCGGGTGTGCATCGCGCGGGTGCTGGCGGTTAAGCCGGATGTTATTTTGTTGGATGAACCGACCAGTGCCTTGGATCCGATATCCAGCACTCAGATCGAAAATATGTTGCTGGGCTTACGCGATCAGTACACGATTATTTTGGTAACGCACAGTATGCATCAAGCATCCCGAATCTCGGACAAAACGGCCTTTTTCTTAACCGGTAATTTGATCGAATTCGCTGACACGAAACAAATGTTTTTAAATCCAAAAGAAAAGGAAACCGAAGACTACATCACTGGACGCTTCGGGTAGGAGGGGTAGTATGCGACGACTTTTTGTTGACGAATTGAACGATCTTCATGTACGTTTTTCGGAAATGGGGATGATGGTCAATGAGGCCATCTATAAGTCCGTGAAAGCCTTCATTAATCATGACAAGAGTTTGGCCCGCGAAGTGATCCAGGAAGACAAACACATCAATGAACGCGAAGTCGATTTGGAAAAACGCAGCTTTGAGCTGATTGCCTTGCAGCAGCCGGTCACAACAGATCTGCGGGTGATTGTGACGGTGATGAAGGCCAGTTCTGATCTCGAACGAATGGGGGATCATGCGGTTTCCATTGCCAAATCAACGATTCGCGTCAAAGGCAAAACCCGAGTGCCGCAAATCGAAACCGAGATTGCCGGCATGGCCGAAGCGGTCAAGGAAATGGTAGAGCAGGTTTTGGACGCCTATGTTAAGGAAGACTCCGCGCGGGCGCGCAAAATTGCGCTTGAAGACCACGGAATTAACGACTTCTCATCCCGAATTTATAAAGAATGTATTCGCCAGATGCAGGACAACCCGGAAACCGTGGTTGGCTCGATGGACTACATGCTCGTCTCCTCTTATCTGGAACGGATCGGCGATTATGTCACCAACATCTGCGAATGGATTGTTTACTTAAAGACCGGGAAAATCACTGAACTTAACTCCAATGCGATTGAAGACAAGTTCTGATGAAGGGACACTTTGACAATGGGGATTGTTAAAAGTGCTCAGTTAGTATTTATGCTCAATCAACAGGCAGGACCATAAATTCACAGCTACAGCAAAAAAGCAAACATGCTCTGCGATAACGAGGGAGTATGTTTGCCTTTTTGTTTCCCTGAAGTAATCTGGTGGGTTTATTTAAGATATGAGTGCCAAAGCGGAGCAATCGTAGGCCAGATGGGGCTCAGGGGTGAAATTGGCATTAAACGGGCGGTTTTCCCGTTTTAGGCCAAGGCCGAGCTTTGAGACTCAGGGAGTTTGGCACGGCTTGGAACTTATTGCCTAAGCTTTTTCGACCGTTCAGAATCAAACTATGAGCGCACCTACTAAATTATGATTTAACCTCGTTATAAATGAACCGTCCGCCTTCCGTCCCGTTTAAAAATCAACCTTTGGACCTATGCGCCGTGGTCAAATTCCGTGCATACTAATCATGTAATCAAATCCTGGAGGGATAACCCATGAATGAACGCGAAAGAATTTTAGACCTCGTCAAAAAAGGCGTTATTTCAAGCGAAGAGGCACTGGTACTTTTGGAGAACCTCGCCAAACAGCAAGGCTCCCAAGCCGACAGCCCGGCCGATCATACTGCTCCCGAAAACAACTCGGAGTCAGATACGCATGATCAAGCCAAGCACGATGATCACGAAGAAACCGATACTGACACCGATGCTGCGTTGACCGAACTCAACACCGAGATTGCCGAAGCAGCCGGTGCATTGGACGCGGCAACAACGCAAGTAACCAGCATCAACAAGCAAATTGAAGCCAATAACGAACAGATTATCGTCTTAGACACGATGGAAGATCTTGAAGCTTTGTCCCCAGAGAAATACCAAAAGCGCGGGGAATTAAAGCAGGAGAATCAGAAACTCACCGATCAACTAGCCGAGTTAAATGGCCAGGTTGAGTCACTTAAAGCCAACCTTGCCACTCTTCGTCATCAGAAACACGATCTGGAACGTCAAAAGATCGGTGATAAGATTTTCAATGACGAGTGGCAAAAAGATGCCCGTGACGTCTTTTCCGAACTTGGCAGAAATATCGGGGATGCGACCTCGCAAATCGGCGGCTTTGTCAAAGATACCGTCAACAATGTACTAGACAATGTTGATTGGAAGAATGTCACCGTTACCGTTCCTGGCCTAGCCACAGAGAAGTTCGAGCATGTGTTCAAATTTCCTGACAGTAAGGCAACCATTTTGGATGTGAAGGTTGCAAATGGTGACGTGCATTTTAAACCTTGGGATCAACCGGGTATTCAAGTCGAAGCTGCTATCAAGCTGTACGGCAAGATGGATGCGCCGACACCGCTGGACGCGTTTAAAGACCGCAGCCGGATTGATGTCACCGATGATCATTTCAGTTTCCAGGTGCCTAATAAGCGCGTTCAGGCCGACCTAGTCATTTCACTGCCAAAACGCAGCTACGATCATGTGGCGGTGCGCTTACTCAATGGTAGTGCGGATCTGACCGGCATGACCGGCAAAGATTTCTATGTTAAGAGCACCAACGGTCAAATGACCTTCACCAATATTGATGGAGTCATGATCGAAAGTGAAGGCGTTAATGGTTCTATCAAGGTTCAGGGCGGGCACACACATGATTTATTGCTGACCACTGTCAACGGCGATGTTTCGGTTGATGCCGACCCAGCAACGGCCGCACTGAAAACCGTGAATGGGACGGTTCGTGCCACCTATCACACCGACTTTACCAAACTCGAAGGGACTTCGATGAATGGCAATGTGAAAGTTGCTGTGCCGGCTTCGATTGCCTTAAATGGCGAAGCCCGGACCCATTTTGGCAGTATTAAGAGTCGCCTGAGCAATGTGACCGAACCGGCAAAAGGGATTAAACGCTTCGAACTGGAGCGACCGGGCACTGGTAGCAGCGAGTTGAAACTCAATACGACCAGTGGCAATATTCAATTGAAAGATTCAAATGACTAAGGGGGATCGCTTATGCCTTTTCTATTAATTCCATTAATATTTTTCATCGTTGGCTTGGTTTTGGTGGCGGTATTTGCGATCGGGATCATCTTGTTGAAAATGTTAATCGTACCGGCACTTCTGGTGGTTTTGGCTGTATGGCTATTCTCGCGCCATGACCGTGATGGCCGCCGTGGTCCACGGCATCCATATCGCGATCAAGGTACGTCGCGACCGCGTAAAAACGCCACCCACGTTACCGAGTCACATGATGATGATTGGAGCGATTTCTAGTCATGAATTTCATCAAACGTACCATCATCACAACCGCCGTTTTCTTAATCTATGCGCAACTGTTTCCTAGTCAACTCTATGTTGCGGGCTTTGGTGTGGCCGTTGTCGGTGCGCTTGTTTTAGGAGTTCTTAATGGCTTGCTACGACCAATCCTGGTGATTCTGTCGATTCCAATTACAATTCTCACGTTAGGGTTGTTTTTAATCGTCCTCAACGGCTTGATGCTCAGTATGATGACGTGGTTTGTTCCCGGAATTGTTTTCAGCGGTTTTGGCTCGACCATGGTACTAGCCATCATCATTTCAGTGATGAATATGATTTTTGTGGGTAAAAAATAGTGCGGCTTGATTGAAAGCTGCGGTAAGAGTCGGTTCTCAAGACGAAAGTTGTCTAGGGGGACCGACTCTTTTTATCTTAGCGTAATCCGGCGCACTAATGGGAAGCAACCTTTTGACCTTATTCTGGCGAAATGCGGCGACTTTGAAAGCTATTTTCTCTATCGCTCCCGTGTGGTTCACCGAGTTATGGTAAAATGAAGCAAACATGGCGAAAGAAAGGTGGACTTCATGGCAGACAGCGTGACGGTACGGCAACTCGTCAAGGCGACTAAGCTTGAGGTATATAGTGGTGAGGAGTATCTTGATTCTCGGCAGGTCGTTTTGAGCGATATTTCGCGTCCCGGGCTTGAGTTGACAGGTTACTTTAATTATTATCCGCATGAACGGATTCAACTTTTTGGTCGGACGGAAATTTCATTTGCGCGGAATATGTCCTCGGAAGAGCGTTTACTGATTTTGAAACGGATGGCAACCGAGGACACCCCGGCTTTTCTGGTGTCGCGCGGATTGCAACCACCGGCGGAAATGATTACGGCGGCCACCGCGGCGCATATTCCGGTATTGGGTTCACGGTTACCGACAACGCGGCTGTCAAGCTTGATCACCGAATACTTAGACGGACAGCTGGCAGAACGCCGCAGTATGCATGGCGTTTTGGTTGATATTTATGGTCTGGGCGTGCTGATCACCGGCGATTCTGGCGTTGGTAAATCAGAAACGGCTTTAGAACTGGTTCAACGTGGGCACCGGCTGATCGCAGATGACCGGGTGGATGTTTATCAACAGGATGAACAAACCATCGTGGGTGCTGCGCCGCCGATTCTCTCACATCTGCTGGAAATTCGTGGCTTGGGTATTATTGATGTCATGAATCTTTTTGGTGCCGGTGCTGTTCGCGAAGACACCACCATTTCGCTTATTGTTCATTTGGAAAACTGGACGCCGGATAAGACATTTGACCGGCTGGGTTCCGGTGAACAGACACAGCTTATTTTTGACGTACCGGTTCCTAAGATTACGATACCGGTTAAAGTTGGGCGTAACCTGGCGATCATCATTGAAGTGGCAGCCATGAATTTCCGCGCCAAGTCAATGGGCTATGATGCGACCAAGACATTCGAAAAAAATCTTAATCATCTGATCGAACATAACGAAGCAAACGACCAGAGCAGTTCGGAGGAAAAATAACTTGTTATTAGTACTCAATCCAATCGCGTTTCAGTTGGGTGGTCTGGAAGTTCATTGGTACGGGATTATTATTGCCAGTGCTGTTTTACTGGCAGTCTATCTGGCGATGAAGGAAGCACCAAAACGCGGTATTAAAGAAGATCACATTCTGAATTTGATTTTATGGGCGTTGCCATTTGCACTCATCGGGGCACGCCTTTATTATGTGGCATTTGAATGGCCATATTATGCTGCCCATCCCGGCGAGATTATTGCCATTTGGCATGGCGGCATTGCGATTTATGGGGCTTTGATTGCCAGCGTGATTGTTTTTGCCATTTATTGCCGAATTGAGTGGCTGCCAGCCTGGCTAGTACTTGATATTGCGGCGCCCACGGTTATGCTGGCGCAAGCGATTGGCCGCTGGGGCAATTTCATGAATCAGGAAGCCCATGGTGCGATCACAAGTCTGGCTTACTTACGTGGCTTGCATCTGCCAGAGTTTATCATTCAGCAAATGAATATTGGTGGCGCATATCGCCAGCCGACATTTTTGTATGAAAGTATGTGGAATCTGGTTGGATTTGCCTTAATCATGACAGTGCGGCATCACCAGCATTGGTTCAAGCAAGGCGAGATCGTCTTGAGTTATGTGATGTGGTACAGCTTCGGCCGCTTCTTTGTTGAAGGCATGCGAACCGATTCACTGTATGTGGTGCCAGGTCTGCGGGTTTCCCAGATTCTGTCGATTATTTTGTTCATCGCGGCTGGTGCGTTAATCTGGTATCGGCGGCGCCGGGGAGACGTTGCGTGGTATTTAGACGGCAATCCGCTGAAAGCAGTTGAATAGGAGTGATTTTGTGCCGACAAAAATAGCAGTGTTAGGTGCTGGTTCATGGGGAACGGTGTTAGCAAACTTGCTAACAGAAAATGGTCATGACGTTTATTTATGGAGTCATAGTCCGGAACAAGTTGCGACCATGAAGCAGACTCACAAAAATGAGCACTACCTGGGTGCTGAATTTACATTACACGATGCGCTTCACGTGACCGCAGATTTAGGCCAGGCGTTGGACCAGGCGACCGTGATTTTATTTGTGGTGCCGACCAATGCCATTCGCAGTGTGGCCGAACAAGTCAAGCCGATTTTGCAGGCGCACCGTGGCCGCGGCGAACAGCCGATTATTGTCCATGCGGCAAAAGGCTTGGAACGCGGCAGTGAGTTGCGAATTTCGCAGGTTTTGGCTGAGGTCTTGCCACCGGATCTCATTCAGGGTATTGTTGTGATTTCCGGGCCGAGTCATGCCGAAGATGTTGCTACGCATGACATTACCACCTTAACCGCCGCATCTGAAGATTTACCGCTGGCGAAAAAAGTGCAACAATTATTCATGAACGACTATTTTCGGCTTTACACGAATACCGATGTGATCGGCGTCGAAATCGGCGCAGCGTTAAAAAATGTGATTGCCATCGGTTCCGGAGCGTTACATGGCCTCGGCTACGGTGATAACACCAAAGCCGCCTTGATGACCCGCGGGCTGGCAGAAATCAGCCGGGTGGGCGTAAAATTAGGCGCTGAGCCGCTTACGTTTATCGGCCTATCCGGTGTCGGCGACTTAATTGTGACTTGCACTTCCGTTCATAGCCGCAATTGGCGCGCTGGTAACGCGTTGGGTCAAGGTGAGAAGCTTCCAGACGTGTTGAAGAATATGGGGATGGTGGTCGAAGGCGTTTCAACGACCAAGGTTGCCCATCACATGGCGCGTGAGCTGGGCGTCGACATGCCGATTACCGATGCGATTTACCAGGTCCTGTATGAAAATGCCCCGATTCGCGCGGTGATTACCGATCTCATGCAGCGATCCGGCAAGCCGGAATTTGATTTTGATAATGCCAGTTTACAAAAGCACTAAAACCCTGTATATTAAACTATGTAGCTTACTATTTGTAAGCAATACGGCAAAAGGAGAGACTGCCCATGGCAAAAAAATATGATGTAATCGTGATCGGTGCCGGTCCCGGCGGCATGACGGCGGCGCTTTATGCTTCGCGTGCCAATTTGTCAGTGTTAATGCTTGATCGCGGTGTCTACGGCGGCCAAATGAATAACACCGCTGAAGTGGAAAACTATCCGGGTTACAAGTCAATCCTTGGGCCTGATCTTGGCCAAAAAATGTACGATGGCGCCACTCAGTTTGGTGCCGAATACGCTTATGGTAATGTGATCAGCGTTCAGAATCATGGCGCAACCAAGTTGGTCAAGACTGATGAAGACGAATTTGAAGCCAAGGCGATTGTGATTGCGACAGGCGCAGAACACAAAAAGCTGGGTGTGCCCGGCGAAGAAGCCTACAGTGGCCGCGGTGTTTCGTACTGCGCAGTCTGCGACGGTGCCTTCTTTAAGGACCGTGAACTTGCCGTTATTGGCGGTGGCGATTCAGCGATCGAGGAAGGCCTTTACCTGACCCAAATGGCCAAAAAGGTAACGGTTATTCACCGCCGCGATCAACTGCGTGCGCAACAGATTATCCAGAAACGCGCATTTGCCAATGACAAGATGCATTTTGTCTGGAATGCCCAGGTTCAGGAGATCCAAGGCGATGACATGAAAGTCACCGGCGTCAAGTATCGTGACAAGGAAACCGGTGAAGAGCATGTTCTGCCAGTTGCCGGTGTCTTCATTTATGTCGGCATCATGCCGATGACCGAACCATTCCAGGATCTCGGCATTCTGGACGATCATGGTTGGATTCCAACTGATGATCACATGCGGACAAAGGTACCGGGCATCTTTGCCATCGGTGATGTTCGTGCCAAAGACCTGCGGCAGATCACCACAGCGGTAGGCGAAGGCGGTACTGCTGGCCAAGGCGTTTTCAACTATATCCAAAGTTTGAACGATACCAACATTGAAGTTAAAGCTTAATCATTGGAGGCTTCGAACGGCGTCAGCAGGTGAATATTAAAAAATCGGCTCTGGAAACGAACTACGTTTCCGGAGCCGATTTCGTTTTGCCCCAATTTTTCAATGGATCGCAAAAGAATTTTCTTATTTGAGCGCGTTTTCAACCAAGCGTTGGTTACTTATAGTATGATTGGAAAGGGAAGGGCTGTACCCGAAATTATCAATTTAGACAGATAGGAGCTGATCACGTGAGTTACCGTGATACGTATCAACAATGGGTCGATGAACCAACACTTGATCCGGAGCTAAAAGCTGATCTTAAGAAAATGGCCGACGACGAAACAACTAAGGAAGAAGCGTTTGCTGCCCCCATGGCATTTGGGACTGCTGGCATGCGCGGCGTTCTTGGTGCCGGCATTGGCCGGATGAACATTTATACGGTACGACAGGCAACTGAGGGCCTGGCGCGGTTTATGGACACCTTAACGGATGAAACGAAGGCACGCGGCGTGGCCATTAGCTATGATTCCCGCTACATGAGTCAGGAATTTGCTTATCAAAGTGCCGGTGTGCTTGGCGCTCACGGCATCAAGAGTTATGTGTTTGACCAGCTGCGGCCAACACCGGAGTTGAGTTTTGCGGTGCGTCATTTGAAGACTTACGCCGGGATTATGATTACGGCTAGTCATAACCCGAAGCAATACAATGGCTACAAGATTTATGGTCCAGATGGCGGTCAAATGCCGCCGGAAGAATCCGACAAAATTACCAAGTACGCTCGGTCGGCATCTGATCTTTTTGCGATTAAAGAGTTAAATGTTCACGAATTGCGGGCCAAGAAATTGATGCAGCCGATCGGCGAGGACGTGGATGAAGCCTATTACGCCGAAGTGGCTACAGTGACAATCAATCCTGACTTGGTCCACACCGTCGGGAAGAATATGTCATTGGTTTATAGCCCGTTACATGGTACTGGCCGCATTCCGGCACAAATGGTTTTACGCAATGCCGGGTTTGAAAACTTCCGCTTGGTTCCGGAACAAAGTATTGCCGATCCGGAATTTGCGACGACCCCGTTCCCGAACCCTGAATTTGCCCAAGTCTTTGACTTGCCGATCGCATTGGGCAAGAAAATTGGTGCGGATGTGTTGATTGCCACTGATCCGGATGCCGATCGTTTGGGCACTGCGGTTAAAGTCGGCGACCACTATCAGTTATTGACTGGTAACCAGATTGCTTCGGTATTGCTGCACTATATTCTCGAAGCCCGCAAACAAGCCGGCACGTTGCCGAAAAACGGCGCAGTTGTGAAGTCAATCGTTTCAACCGAATTAGCGACGGCGATTGCGAAAGATTACGGCGTGGACATGATTAACGTGCTAACCGGCTTCAAGTTTATCGGCGATCAAATCAAGCACTTCCAGGCCACTGGTGAACATGAATTTCTCTTTGGCTTTGAAGAAAGCTACGGCTACCTGATCAAACCATTCGTTCGGGATAAAGACGCGATCCAGTCCACGGTCTTGCTGGCTGAAGTAGCCGCTTACTATCAGTCACAAGGCAAGACACTTTGGGATGGCGTTCAGGAACTGTACAAGAAGTACGGTTATTATGCTGAAAAGACGGTTGGCGTTGATTTTGAAGGCGTTGACGGTCCAAAGCAGATGGCCAATCTCATGACGAAGTTCCGCGAAGAGCAGCCGGATGATTTTGCCGGTGTCAAGATTGCCAAAGTGGAAGACTTCCTGAGTCAGGAAGCGAAGTCGGCAGACGGCACGGTTGAAAAGCTGACGATGCCATCCAGCAATGTACTGAAATATATTTTGGAAGACGGCACTTGGATTGCAATTCGCCCATCCGGCACGGAGCCAAAAGTCAAATTCTATGTTGGCACCAAGGCAGAAACCGACGCAAAAGCGCAGGAGAAACTTGAGGCGTTCGAAAAAGCTTTGAATGATTTTCGTGAAGAAGCTTAAGCTAGTCATCATGGCGTAGATATTTTCTGTTGAAGAAAATGGAGCGTAATTTACGGTTACAGCAAAAGGAGAACCTCTGGCAACAGAAGAGTGTTCTCCCTTTGTTTTCCATAGGGTAATTCGGTAGGATTATTAAGATGTCAGTGCCAAGGCGGAGCAATCGTAGGCCAGATGGGGCTCAGGGGTGAAATTGGCATTAAACGGGCGGTTTTCCCGTTTTAGGCCAAGGCCGAGCTTTGAGACTCAGCCGGGCTTGCTGAGGCTCAAAGTCGTGCCCACCCCGTTCCAGCCCCAGCTGGCCGGAGATTGCGGAGTTTGGCACGGATTGGTATTTATTGCCTAAGCTTTTCTGTATTCGTCTGAATTCATTAGACTGTTAACACTCTTACGGAATTATGGCCCAACTTCTTGTTTGCATTCACTTCCGGAAAACCCGGTCCCAAAATGTGAAACGCCTTGCAATGGTCTGGCTATGGTGGTAGTCTTTTAGCAATTTAAGTAATTTTTTTGATCGTCACAACAAACAACAGGAGGTCATTTTGACATGGGCATGCACCAATTTATCCAAGGACTGAGTAATCTGGAGACACTGCGGCGGGCACCGGGCTTTTTCAAGTATCAGGAGCACTCGGTGGCGGCCCACAGCTTCAAGGTTGCGGAAATCGCGCAGATGCTGGGCGATGTCGAGGAATTGGCGGGGAACAAGGTTAATTGGCAGATGCTCTACGAAAAGTCGCTGAACCATGATTACACGGAACGTTTCATCGGCGATATCAAAACGCCGGTCAAATATGCCACGCCGACATTGCGGCAGATGCTTGCCGACGTTGAGGCCACGATGACGGAGAACTTCATCAAAAATGAAATTCCGCGCGATTTTCAGGATCGTTATCGCCGTCGTTTGTCTGAAGGCAAAGACGACACGCTTGAAGGCCAAATTTTAAGCGTGGCCGATAAAATTGACTTGCTCTACGAAGGATTTGGCGAAATTGAAAAAGGTAATCCGGAACAGGTCTTTCTTGATATTTACACGGAAAGTCTAAGTACCATTTTGGAATTTAAGAACCGTCCAAGTGTCCGGTACTTCCTCGATCAGGTTTTGCCGGATATGCTGGAAGAAAAGTTTGCCAGTCGTGATCAATTGGCCAAGCTGACCAAAGCAACCATGGCCGAACACGAGCCAAGTAAGTAGCGAAAGTATGTTCGCTATGTTATAATATGCGAGATGAAAGTTGGAATGCGTTTCAAATCGGTTCCAACTTTTTTGATGAAAAATTTTGGTACAACGGCGGGACACCGCATACGAATGGATGTTAATGCGCGTGGGAATAGCCGCGCGTCACATGTTGATTGGAGGCATGTCGATGATCGAACGAATCGCTGATCGTAAATTTGATCTGGTTTCACCTTATCAGCCGGCTGGGGATCAGCCTCAAGCGATTGCCAAGCTGACAAAGGGATTTGAAGAAGGCAAGAAAGAACAAATCCTGTTAGGCGCAACCGGAACCGGCAAGACGTTTACGATGAGCAATATCATCGCCAACCTGAATAAGCCGACTTTGATTTTATCGCACAATAAAACCTTAGCGGGACAGCTCTATGGCGAGTTTAAGGAATTCTTCCCGCATAATGCGGTTGAATATTTTGTCTCTTACTATGATTATTACCAGCCTGAAGCATATGTGCCTAGCACGGACACGTATATTGAAAAAGACAGTGCCATTAATGACGAAATCGACAAGTTGCGGCATAGTGCAACCAGTGCGTTACTTGAACGAAACGACGTGATTGTGGTGGCGTCGGTATCATCTATCTTTGGATTAGGTGATCCGCATGAATATAAAAATCATGTGCTTTCACTACGAACCGGCATGACCATTGATCGGAATACGTTGCTGCGGCAACTGGTCGATATCCAGTTTGATCGCAATGACATTGATTTTCAGCGTGGCCGTTTTCGGGTTCGCGGGGATGTTGTTGAAATTTTCCCGGCTAGCCGTGACGATCATGCCATTCGGGTCGAATTTTTCGGTGACGAGATCGACCGAATTACTGAAGTGGACGCATTGACCGGTGAAGTCATTGGCACGCGGGATCATGTTGCCATTTTCCCGGCCACCCACTTTATGACCAGTGACGAACAGATGCAACGTGCGATCAAGAGTATTTCGGCGGAATTGGAAGATCGACTGAAGGTGCTGCGCGGCGAGAACAAGTTGCTTGAAGCGCAGCGCCTGGAACAGCGGACCAACTATGACATTGAAATGATGCGCGAAATGGGCTTCACCAGTGGCATCGAAAATTATTCTCGCCACATGGATGGCCGCAAACCGGGCGAGCCGCCGTACACACTGTTAGACTTTTTCCCGAAGGACTTTACGATCATGGTTGACGAAAGCCATGTGACGATGCCGCAGGTTAAAGGGATGTACAACGGTGATCGGGCGCGGAAACAGATGCTGATCGATTATGGCTTTCGTTTGCCAAGCGCGTTGGACAATCGGCCGCTGAAGATCGACGAGTTTGAAAAGCATGTCAAGCGCATTTTGTATGTCAGTGCCACCCCGGGGCCTTACGAATTGAGTCGCGTACCCAAAGAAGATATTGCTGAGCAGATTATTCGGCCAACCGGTTTGCTGGATCCGAAGATTGAAGTGCGTCCGGTGATGGGACAAATCGATGATCTGGTTGGTGAAATCAACAAACGCATTGATGCTCATGAACGGGTCTTCATTACCACTTTGACTAAAAAAATGGCGGAAGATCTGACCGATTATTTGAAAGATATGGGAATTAAAGTCCGCTACCTGCACAGTGATATCAAGACGCTGGAGCGGACAAAGATTATTCGCGATCTGCGGCTTGGTAAATTTGATGTGCTCATTGGCATTAACCTTTTACGTGAAGGCATTGATGTGCCGGAAGTTTCGCTGATTGCGATTCTTGATGCTGACAAGGAAGGCTTCTTGCGGGCAGAACGATCCTTAATCCAGACGATCGGCCGGGCATCGCGTAATGAGCACGGTAAAGTGATTATGTATGCGGACAAAGTCACTGATTCGATGAAGGCCGCAATTGATGAAACCAAGCGGCGGCGGGCGATTCAGGAGAAGTTTAACGAAGAGCATCATATTCAGCCTAAGACCATTATCAAACCGATTCGGGCAGCTATTTCGACTTACGAGCAATCTGACGATGAGAAAGCCGAGGCCAAGAAGACCTTTGCCGAGGTTGATTATGAAGACATGACCAAAGCCGATAAGAAAGAATTGGTGGCCAACCTGCGTTCACAGATGCAGGCGGCGGCCAAGAAACTGGATTTCGAACAGGCGGCATCGTTACGCGATACCATTCTGGAATTGCAAGCGGATATGTCTTGAGATTTTTGTAACGAACTTGCATGATGAAACAAAGTCAGCCATGATTACCTTGATTAGATCCGGCGATCGTGGCTGTTTTGTTGTCGTGATCCTGGCGTTGTATGAGACGCAGGAACTGATCCGCTTTATCGTGCCAGATGGGGTGACGTTCTGGCCACGGGCGGCTTGTTTTAAATGAGGAGATTTTTTGTGAATGGCAAATGATAAAATTGTGATCCATGGGGCGCGTGCCCATAACTTAAAAAATATTGACGTGACCATTCCCCGTAACAAACTCGTGGTCATGACGGGGCTGTCAGGCTCTGGCAAGTCTAGCCTGGCGTTTGATACGTTATATGCAGAAGGCCAGCGTCGGTACGTTGAAAGTCTGTCTGCCTATGCGCGTCAATTCTTAGGCCAGATGGAGAAACCAGATGTCGACTCGATTGATGGGCTCAGTCCGGCGATTTCGATTGATCAAAAGACGACCTCCAAGAATCCCCGTTCAACGGTCGGCACCGTCACGGAAATCAACGATTATCTGCGGTTGTTGTGGGCGCGGGTCGGTCATCCGATTTGTCCGAACGATGGTACGCCGATTACGAGTCAGAGTGTCGAGCAAATGGTGGATCGCGTCCTAGCACTACCGGAGAAGAGTCGGATTCAAATTTTGTCGCCGATTGTGCGGCGGAAAAAAGGCAGTCATAAGAAAGTCTTCGCCAAGATTATGCGTGAAGGTTATGTGCGCATGCGTGTTGACGGTGAAGTAGTGGACGCGACGGCCGACTATGAGCTGGATAAAAACAAGGCTCATGATATTGATATTGTGATTGACCGAATTGTGGTGAAGCCTGAAGCGCGCAGTCGGTTATTTGATTCGTTCGAAGCAGCGTTACGCCTGTCGGAAGGCTATGCTAATGTCGATGTGATCGGCGGCGAGACGTTACGGTTTTCCGAACATTTTGCCTGCCCGATTTGTGGCTTTACCATTGGTGAAATGGAGCCACGGCTCTTTTCGTTTAATGCCCCATTTGGTGCCTGCCCGGAATGTGATGGCTTAGGGGTTAAGCTCACGGTCGATATGGATCTGGTCGTCCCGGATCCAAGCATGACCTTGGCACAAGGCGCGATTGCTCCGTGGAATCCCATCAGTTCCCAGTACTATCCGGAATTGTTGGAACAAGCCGCAACGGCCTTCAAAGTGCGCATGGATGTGCCATTTGAGAAGTTGACCAAACGGGAGCGAACCGTTGTCCTTGATGGCAGTAACGGTAAGCCGTTCCATTTTCATTATGAAAATGATTTTGGCGGCGTTCGGGATGTCGATGTCCCGTTTGAAGGGGTACTGACCAACATTTCCCGGCGCTATGCCGAGACCAACAGCGATTTTACGCGCCAACAGATGAGGAGTTACATGACTGCATTGCCTTGCCCGGTTTGCCATGGCAAGCGGCTGAATCGGCAAGCACTTGCCGTGAAAATTTCCGGGCGTGATATCGCCGAAGTTTCCGATCTGGCCATCAAAGACGCCTTACCATTCTTCAAGCAGATTCAGCTGAGCGAAGCTGAAAGTGTCATCGCTCAGCCAATCGTGAAAGAGGTTGTCGATCGCTTAACTTTTCTTGTCAATGTCGGCCTTGGCTATCTGACCTTGAGTCGTAGTGCCGGAACGCTGTCTGGTGGCGAGGCACAACGGATTCGGTTGGCAACCCAGATCGGCTCCAACTTGAGCGGAGTCATGTATGTTCTGGATGAGCCGTCAATTGGCCTGCATCAACGTGACAATGATCGCTTAATCGCGTCTTTGAAAAAGATGCGTGATTTAGGCAATACGCTCATTGTGGTTGAACATGATGAGGACACCATGCGGGCAGCCGATTACCTGATCGATGTCGGTCCGGGTGCCGGTGACCATGGCGGCCGGATCATGGCGGCCGGAACGCCTAAGCAAGTGGCGCGGGTACGCAAGTCGATCACGGGGCAATACCTATCTGGCCGTAAGTTTATTCCGGTACCGTTGAAGCGTCGGACAGGCAATGGCAAAGTGATCCGTTTGGAAGGGGCTGCCGACCATAATCTCAAGCACATCAATGTTGATTTTCCATTAGGCAAGTTTATTGTGGTTACCGGGGTTTCCGGATCGGGCAAGTCAACGCTCGTTAATTCGATTTTGCGGCGAGCCTTGGCCCAAAAGCTGAATCACAACTCTGAAAAACCCGGACCATATGATAAGATTCTGGGTTATAAAAACATCGAGAAGCTAATCAATATCGATCAGAGCCCCATCGGCCGGACGCCACGGAGCAATCCAGCTACCTACACCAGCGTTTTTGATGATATTCGCGGATTATTTGCAGAAACCAATGAAGCTAAACTGCGTGGCTACAAAAAAGGGCGGTTCAGCTTTAACATCAAAGGTGGTCGCTGTGAAAACTGTAAAGGCGACGGGATCATCAAGATCGAAATGAACTTTTTACCGGACGTTTATGTACCTTGCGAAGTTTGTCATGGCAAACGGTATAATTCCGAAACGCTTGAAGTGACGTACAAAGGCAAGAATATTGCGGAAGTCCTCGACATGACCGTTGAAGAAGCCACCAACTTTTTCAAAAATATTCCAAAGATTCGCCGCAAGTTGCAGACGATTGTGGATGTCGGCTTGGGCTATGTGAAGCTTGGTCAAAGTGCTACAACCCTTTCCGGTGGTGAGGCGCAGCGGATGAAGCTGGCTAGTGAGTTGCAGAAGCTTTCGACCGGTAAGAACTTTTATATTCTGGATGAACCGACGACCGGTTTGCATACCGATGATATTAAGCGCTTGCTGGAAGTGCTGGAACGCTTAGTCGATGAAGGCAACACGGTTTTGGTCATTGAGCACAATCTGGATGTGGTTAAATCTGCCGACTGGGTCATTGATCTGGGTCCTGAAGGCGGGGATGGCGGTGGCCGTGTCATTGCCACAGGCACGCCCGAACAAGTCGCCGAGGTGGCTGACAGTTATACCGGCCAATATCTCAAACCGGTTCTGATCCGTGACACCAAACGGACCAAGGAAGCGGCTGCCGGCAAGGATGGTCAGGCCAAAAGCAGCACCAAGAAATAATGCGTTTGATAGTCGCGTTTAAAACCGCGACTATTTATGTACATAAATGAGCAGCGTTTGACCGATTTTTGATCACTTTTTAAAGGCTACGTATCATGCGTGGCTAGTGGCATTTGCCCGTATCTTTAAAAATCTTTAAAAATTCTGGCAATTCAATTTATTGAATTACTTTTTGAAATGGTATGATATAAATGATCAAGAAAGTAGGGAATAATATGTTGAATCGAAAGAGTTTTGGCTTTGACTGGGGGCAGTTCATCACCGGTATTCTGTTTCTGGTTGCTGCTTTTGTGGTCTTACGGTACCCGTTAGCAACATTAAGGACGGTTACCTTTATCTTTGCCGTCGTTGCCATTATTCGAGGGATTGCGGTTCTTGCGGGCTTTTCCACATTGCGCCAGTTTACCGGTAGATTGGCATGGATTTCCTTGATTATGGGGATTTTTGACCTTGTCATTGGCCTGATTTTCTTATTGAATTCTGGCTTAGGCGTGGCGACGATCACCATGATGTTTGCTATCTGGTTCCTGGTCGATTCTGTCGGCTCATTGTTCAATGTCGGCCATCTGCGCGTTGCCGGCACGGGTTGGTTTGTTGTTTATCTGATTCTGGATATTCTGGCGGTCATTGTTTCACTGATGTTGTTCATGCAGCCGGTGATTGCAGCAGTGACGCTGGTGACCTTGTTGGCGATGTTCTTCGTCCTGTTCGGCATCGAGTGTATTGTCATCGCTTTTGCTCGACGCAACATTTAAATTGTCCACCAAAAGTCCGAAGAACCGGTGTTTCTAAGCCGGTTCTTCGGCTTTTTTGATTTCGGGAGTCTGTGATGGTAGGAATGACACGCCCGGAATGTTATACTGGATTGAATATGAGCACAAAGGAGCCTTTTATGACTGAAAGTTTGGATCTTGTTATTATCACTGGGATGTCGGGTGCCGGCAAAACCGTTGCAATGCAGGCGTTTGAAGATTTGGGGTATTTTTGCGTTGATAACATGCCGCCAGCGCTGCTTCCTAAGTTTTGGGAACTCGTTAAGGAATCTGGGAAGATCTCAAAGGTTGCGCTAGTCGTGGATCTGCGTAGTCGGGCCTTTTATGACCAGATTATCGACATGTTGGCTAATCTGGACAACAACGCTTACGTTCATTCGCGCATTTTGTTCTTAGACGCGACGGATGAAGAACTGGTTTCGCGTTACAAGGAAACCCGCCGCTCACATCCCTTGGCAATGGAAGGCCGGTTGATGGACGGCATTAAAAAAGAACGTGTGCTACTAACCGAGTTACGGAATCGGGCGCAAGTCGTGATCGATACCACCACGTTGAGCCCGCGACAGTTACGCGAAAAGATCTTCTTAAACTTCAAAGAAAATAGCGGTCAGCCAGCCTTTCATATTGAAGTCATGTCATTTGGGTTTAAATATGGGCTGCCGATTGATGCGGACATTGTCATGGACGTCCGGTTCCTGCCTAATCCGTTTTACGTCAAGGCTTACCGGCCAAAAACCGGTTTGGATCAGGAAGTTTATGACTATGTAATGGACAATGAAGATGCCGAGAGTTTCTACAACAAATTTTACGATTTGCTGGCTGAGATCATGCCCAAGTATAAAGCCGAAGGGAAGACCAGTGTGACGATCGCGATCGGTTGCACAGGCGGTCAACACCGAAGCGTTGCGTTTGCGGAGCGCATCGGTAAGGCATTTTCGGATGCGTATGCGGTTGATATTACCCATCGGGACATTAAGAAACATAAGGAGACGGTGAATCGTTCATGAGTCGGGAAACTAAATTTATCCGCGTCATTCGCGGGCGGCGTCCTAAAGTCGTCGTGATTGGCGGCGGAACCGGATTGCCGGTTATCTTGCATAGTCTGCATGAACAAGATGCTGACGTAACGGCAATTGTGACGGTTGCCGATGATGGCGGGTCGTCAGGTACCATCCGCAATTATATTAACGTAGTGCCGCCTGGTGATATTCGCAATGTGCTTGTTGCCTTGTCGGAGTTGCCAAGTCTGTATCTGGATATTTTCCAGTACAGATTTAACACGACCGATGCGTTTTTCGCCGGCCATGCGATTGGCAACTTAATCATTGCGGCTTTGTCAGAGATGAAAGGCGGCATTTTCCCGGCGGTTCAGCAACTGAGCGAAATGATGCAGGTGGATGGTCACGTTTATCCTGCCAGCAACACGCCGCTCACACTTAATGCCGAGTTCACAGATGGGACGAGCCTATCCGGTGAATCCGAAATTACCGCTGCCGGTAAGAATATCAAGCATATTTCCGTCTCCGAAACCGATCCGGCTAATGGTGAACCTAAAGCTGTCCATGAAGTCATTGATGCCATTATGGATGCCGATGTGGTTGTGCTGGGGCCCGGCAGTCTGTTTACCAGCATCCTGCCGAACCTGATGATTGGCAATCTGGGTGACGCTGTGAAGAAAACGCAGGCTGAAGTCATCTATATCGTCAACATCATGACGCAGAAAGGCGAAACGCAAAACTTCACCGATGCCGACCATGTTCGGGTTTTGAATGAACAGATGGGCGAGGATTTTGTCGATACCGTTCTCGTCAATATCGAACCGGTCCCCGAGAATTATCTCGATCACCAAAAGTACAACGAAATTCTGACGCCGGTTAAGCATAATTATCAAGGTTTGCGGGATATGGGCTGTCGTGTGATTTCGGAAGATTTTTTGAAGTTGCGTGATCGCGGCGTTTTCCATGATGGCGACAAGGTGGCCAAGGAAATTTTGAATTTGGCTTTTCAAGTGAGCGCAAAAATCCGGAGGTGAGGGCATGGCAAGCTTTGCCAGTATGGTGAAAAAAGAACTGACCCAACTCGAGGTTCATCCTGAACATGCGAAGGCAGAGCTGTCGGCATTGATCCGGATGAACGGCAGCCTGACGTTAATGGCCCATCGGTTTGTGTTAAACATTCAGACTGAAAACCCGGCCATTGCCCGGCGAATTTATAGTTTGATTCGCCAGGTTTACCGGCATGAAGCCAACTTGGTCGTTCATCGCAAAATGAAACTCAAGAAAAATTATCAGTACATTGTCCGCCTGACGGAAGGTGTCAATGATATTCTGTCGGATTTGTCAATTTTGGATCCGACAACGATGGCGATTTCGACGACGGTCCCAGCAACGGTTTTGGAAGAACCACAACGGATGCGTTCGTACTTGCGCGGCGCTTTTTTAGCCGGCGGATCGGTGAATAATCCGGAAACATCGCGCTATCACCTGGAAATTTATTCATTATATGCCGATCACAATGCCGGCATTTTGAAAATGATGAATCATTTCAACCTGAATGCGCGTACCGTCGAACGCCGAAGCGGCTATATTGTTTATTTAAAAGAAGCCGAAAAAATCGCGGATTTCCTGCAGGTGATCGGGGCAACGAATGCGATGCTTAAGTTCGAAGATGTCCGGATTGTGCGCGATATGCGTAACTCGGTGAACCGCCTCGTTAATTGCGAAACGGCGAATATGAACAAAACCATTGATGCGGCCCAGAAACAAATTGAGAATATCAACTATCTTAAAGATCATGTGGGGTTGGATAATCTGCCAACCAAACTGCGCGAAATTGCCGTTTTGCGCTTAGCCCATCCGGATGTCTCGTTGCAGGAGTTGGGTGCCATGGTTCCGGGTGGGACAATTTCGAAGTCAGGCGTCAATCATCGGTTGCGCAAACTCAATCAGATTGCTGAGGGTTACCAGCAACCGGAAGATGCCTAGCAGCTATGATAATTGCAAGATAAGCAAAAAGTCATATTTATAAGATAATGCCTTTGTTTCCTCAAGATAATCGTGTACAATGTAACCGACATCAAGTTATTTGATGTAGGCGTTTGAACGACCCGGCTGCCACTTTTAGGACGCTAAAAACTGTCCGGCAGTGCGCTGGTTGACGAGTGCCACGACAAGAAACATGAGTCAGTTTACATTCGGATTTGCAGTGATGTTATTACCAGATGAAGTGGTAATTGTCACGTTCAGCGGGATACAATTGTTGCTTAGGTTTTAGGAGGAAGCACTATGGTCAAACCGATCACATTAAATGAACAACTTTGTTTTGCAATTTACAAGGCACAGAAACAATATAATCATTTCTATGCTCAGGCATTAGCGCCATTTAAGTTGACTTATCCGCAGTACATTACGTTGCTGTCGCTGTATGAACACGGCACGATGTCGGTTAAGCAGGTGGGCCAAACACTTGAGTTGGACAGCGGTACCTTGACACCGTTAATGAAGCGTCTGGAAAAAGACGGCTGGATCAGCCGCAAACGATCAACCGAAGATGAACGTCGCGTTGATGTTAGCTTGACGCAAAAGGCTTTGGACGCTCGCGACGAGATTTTTGAACATGTTGGCTCCTGCATGGAATTGATGAATTTGCCGCAAACTGAATATGATCGTATCAAGACTGAGGTAACGCGTGTCGATGAGCATCTGAGTGCTATCGCTGACGACGCCTACCCACAAGTCTGAACGATTTTTATAAGGTCAAAGATTGTGATTAAAATCTTTGACCTTATTTGACTTTAGCAGTATACTTAGCACTGTACTTTAAAGAGTGCTAAAAAACGATTTTCAGGAGGTTAGGACATGCTAGTACCTACCGTCGTTGAACAAACCAGTCGTGGCGAACGTGCTTACGACATTTACTCACGTCTATTAAAAGACCGGATCATCATGTTGTCCGGTGAAGTAAACGATCAAATGGCAAACTCTGTCATCGCCCAGTTACTTTTTCTTGATGCACAGGATTCTGAAAAGGATATTTACCTTTACATCAACAGTCCCGGTGGTGTGATCACCAGCGGCTTGGCGATGCTTGATACCATGAACTTCATCAAGTCCGATGTTCAGACTATTGCCATTGGGATGGCTGCATCCATGGCATCTGTCCTGTTAGCCGGTGGCACGAAAGGCAAGCGCTTTGCTTTGCCGAATTCGACCATTTTAATCCATCAGCCTTCAGGTGGTGCCCAAGGTCAGCAAACCGAAATCGAAATTGCGGCCGAAGAAATTTTGAAGACACGTAAAAAGATGAACCAGATCCTGGCCGATGCAACAGGTCAGACAGTTGAGCAAATCAAGAAGGATACTGAACGTGATCACTATATGAGCGCTCAGGAAGCCAAGGATTACGGCTTGATTGATGATATTCTGGTTAATAAGAATAATCAAAAATAAAGGTTTAAACGAATTGGCACACCGCTTTGGTTAGTGGTGTGCTTTTTTCGTGGGAGTGGAAGGACGGGTAGAAGGAATTTGAGGATAACCGCCGAGAATGAATCAGTATAGGCAGTGAAAAAATAAGGTTTGGGGGCAATCCGGTTCCGAAACGCGCTCACAGTCGCAGAAATCTACGTGTAAGGACCTCAAGCCTAAATGGCCAAAGACCAGCCATTTAGGCTTGAGGCCACTTACACTCCGATTTCTAAGCGCTCCTGCTCACGCTCTACAGAAAAGACTTGCAAATTGGCCCCTGATTGAGTAATATAATTAGGTACTTGCGCGGTTAGTGTAATGGATCGCACGTGAGATTCCGGTTCTCGAAATCCGGGTTCGACTCCCGGGCTGCGCAGAATTCCAGTCATATGGAAAATACCGAAAATAGAAAAGTCCGCTATGGCGGGCTTTTTGTTTGCCATAATGTGTTTGTAGGACGCCAATGTCGCTGATCAGCATAGCCTTTTTTAAGCTAAGAAAACGCCAAATGAAATCGCTCCCTCACCAAATGGCAGTTTCGCTTGAAAAATGCTCAAAACAGAACAAACAGTGATGAAAGAACCCATGACTGGCTGTGTGTAGGCTGTTGAAATAGACCGAAATACAGCACATGAAAATTTCATTAGAAGTAAGCCGAAACCCCTGATATCAAAAAGCCGCAGCGAGGTTGTCGAAACTGGTAAATGCCGAACATTTGAATCTTTATAGAAGCAGATGTTCAAACTTAGCCGGTTTTGTGATTACTTTGAGACGATTTAGGCAACAGACTTGCGATAAAGCGGAACCCCTGCTACAATTGGTTTTGTTGGTAAGGGAAAACAGCAAACGTTGGGTTCCTAATTTTTTTCAGCTTGCTGGGTCGGCAAACGACTCGGAGGGACGTGAAATGACCCATTAAAGAAGGACGTGCCTTATGCATACTGAACTTGCGTGGCTCAAAGCGATCGCGCCTGATCTGATGGGCGTCGTCACTAAACGCTATCAGGTCCTTCAATTTATTAACTGGATGGCACCAGTTGGTCGACGAACGTTAGCCGAACAGATGAAGATTTCAGAACGCGCGTTACGTACAGAAACAGATTTTTTGCGCGGACAAGGACTTTTAGAAAGTTCGAAATCTGGCATGGTGTTGACAGCGAAAGGGTTAGAAACTTTTCACGGCCTCGATCATTTGATGAATCAGTTGCTGGGAATCAAAGATGATGAAAAGCGACTGGCAACGCATCTTGGCATTGACCATTGTCTGGTTGTTTCCGGGGATGCGGATCAGAGTAGTCGGGTTCTTGATGAACTTGGCAAAACGTTGAATTCAACCTTACAGTTACTGTTACCACCCGGCCATTTAACGGTTGCCGTTATGGGTGGCACAACGATGGCACATTTAGCCACGCAGTTAACTTTTCAGCTATCTGCGGGCCGTGAACTGTCGTTTGTCCCTGCACGGGGTGGTCTCGGTGAAGCCGTGACCATTCAGGCCAACTCGATTGCGGCTGCAATGGCAGAAGCAACCGATAGCAAGTACCGGGCTTTATATGTTCCTGAGAATCTAAGCTCGGAATCCTATGAATCCTTAATCAAAGAGCCGTCAGTAAGAGATGTGTTAAACCTTATCGACAAAGCTCAGGTAGTAATTCATAGTGTGGGCGATGCGCTGGTCATGGCTAAGCGCCGTGGTATGTCGCCTGATACGATCAGCATGTTGAAAGCCAAGCATGCCGTTGCCGAGGCATTCGGTGTTTTCTACGATGCCAAGGGCAAGGTCGTTTACAAGATACCGCAAATCGGATTACAGCTTGCGGATCTTGATCATATACCGTATGTCTTCGCAGTTGCGGCGGGTAAAAGTAAAGCCAAAGCAATTGCGGCGTACATGCAACACGCACCGAGTCGAACGTGGCTGTTAACTGACATCGGTGCAACAAACTCGATTTTAACTGGGGCAACCCGTTAGAATAAAACCTTATTTCCTAAAGGAGGAAATTTTAGCATGACTGTTAAGATTGGTATTAATGGTTTTGGCCGTATCGGTCGTTTGGCATTCCGTCGTATTTACGAATTGGGTGCAAAGAGCAATGACATCCAGGTTGTTGCGATCAACGATCTGACCAGCCCAACCATGCTGGCTCACTTGCTTAAGTATGATTCAACTCACGGTACTTTCCCTGGTGAAGTTAGTGCAACCGATAACGGTATTGTCGTTGACGGTAAAGAATACCGCGTCTACGCAGAACCGCAAGCCCAGAACATTCCTTGGGTTAAGAACGATGGCGTTGACTATGTTCTTGAATGCACAGGCTTCTATACCTCTGCTGAAAAGTCACAAGCTCATTTGGATGCAGGTGCAAAGCGTGTTCTGATTTCTGCCCCAGCTGGCAAGATGAAGACCATCGTTTACAACGTTAATGATGACACTTTGAATGCAGACGACAAGATTGTTTCTGCTGGTTCTTGCACGACCAACTGCTTGGCACCAATGGCTTACTTCCTGAACAAGGAATTCGGCATTGAAGTTGGTACCATGACCACCGTTCATGCTTACACCTCAACTCAGATGTTGCTTGACGGCCCGGTTCGTGGTGGCAACCTGCGTGCTGCACGTTCTGCCGCTGCTAACACGATTCCTCACAGCACTGGTGCTGCTAAGGCTATCGGTTTGGTTATCCCAGAATTGAACGGCAAGTTGCAGGGTCACGCACAGCGTGTTTCTGTTGTTGACGGTTCCTTGACCGAATTGGTTTCCATCTTGAAGACCAAGAACGTTACAGCTGACCAAGTCAACGAAGCTATCAAGAAGCACACCGAAAACAACCCTAGCTTCGGCTGGAACGAAGACGAAATCGTATCTTCCGATGTAATCGGTACGACTTATGGTTCAATCTTCGATCCTACTCAGACTGAAGTTACAACTGCCGGTGACTATCAATTAGTTAAGACGGTTGCTTGGTACGATAACGAATATGGCTTTACTTGCCAGATGATCCGTACCTTGCTGAAATTTGCTACTCTCTAATCCGGAGTAACGCTTTTCTAACCGCAACATCCGAAGCGGAGGGAGCTTTACTCCCTCCGCTTTTTTTGGAAAGGCGACAGAAATCATCGGTTTTATGCTGATTTTTGCCCTTTGCGAGCACCATGGTGGAGGACGCGTGTTCATCCACCATCTTTGGGAAAATGAAGGAGGTCAAATCTTTTGGCTAAATTAATCGTTTCAGATTTAGATGTTAAAGATAAAAAAGTTCTGATCCGCGTTGACTTCAACGTGCCGATCAAAGATGGCGTTATCGGTGATGACAACCGGATCGTGGCAGCATTGCCAACCATCCAATATGTCATTGATCACGGCGGCAAGGCAATCTTGCTGTCACACCTTGGCCGGGTTAAGACCGAAGAAGATAAGGCTAAGCTGACATTGAAGCCAGTTGCCCAACGCTTGAGTGAATTGCTGAAGAAGCCAGTTACCTTTGTACCGGCTACCCGTGGCAAGGAACTGGAAGATGCTATTGCCAAAATGAACGATGGCGATGTGCTTTTGATGGAAAACACCCGGTTTGAAGATCTTGACGGTAAGAAAGAATCCGGCAATGATCCTGAATTAGGCAAGTACTGGGCAAGCCTTGGCGACCTATTCGTCAACGATGCCTTTGGTACGGCACATCGTAAGCATGCGTCCAATGTCGGCATTGCTTCCAACATGAAGCAAACAGCTGCCGGGTTCTTGATGGAAAAGGAAATCAAGTTCTTAGGCGACGCTGTTGACAACCCGAAGCACCCATTCATTGCTATCTTGGGTGGTGCCAAGGTTTCCGATAAAATCGGTGTCATCGAAAACTTAGTGCCTAAAGCTGATAAGATCCTTATCGGTGGTGGCATGACTTATACCTTCTATGCAGCCAAGGGTATGAGCATCGGTAACTCATTGGTTGAAAAAGACAAGATCGACTTAGCCAAGAAGATTATGGACCAAGCCGGCGATAAGTTGCTTTTGCCTGTTGATTCTGTTGTTGCCCCAGAATTTTCAAACGATGCTCCTCATAAGGTTGTTGAAGGCGATATTCCGGATGGCTACATGGCACTGGATATCGGCCCGAAGACGATTCAAGAATTCAAAGATGCCTTGCAAGGTGCCAAGACGGTTGTTTGGAACGGCCCGATGGGTGTCTTCGAAATGAGCAATTACGCTGAAGGTACTTTGGAAGTCGGCCGTGCACTTGGCGACTTGAAAGATGCGACAACCATTATCGGTGGTGGCGATTCAACCGCTGCTGCCAAGCAATTGGGTATCGCGCCTAAGATTACCCACATTTCCACTGGTGGCGGTGCTAGCCTTGAATATCTTGAAGGCAAGACGTTACCAGGTATCGCAGCCATTTCTGACAAGTAGTTTGTCAGCGATGCTGATCTAACAGTCAATGCCGACACGTGCTGAGCGTGTCGGTACATAATGAAAGGAAGCTAAGTCATGCGGACACCATTCATTGCTGGTAACTGGAAAATGAACAAAAACCCCAAGGAGACGCAAGCCTTTTTAGATGCTGTGAAAGGCAAACTGCCTGACGCAAGCAAAGTTGAAACGGTTATTGGCGCACCTGCCATTGATCTGACGACTTTGGTTGCCGGAGCAGAAGGCACACCTTTAAAGACAGCGGCAGAAAACTGCTACTTTGAAGATGAAGGTGCTTATACCGGTGAAACCAGCCCGAAAGCATTAAAGGAAATGGGCGTTGATTATGTCATCATCGGCCATAGCGAACGTCGTGGTTACTTCCACGAAACCGACGAAGATATCAATAAGAAAGCTAAGGCTATCTTTAAGAACAATCTTCTGCCGATTATCTGCTGTGGCGAAAGTTTGACCCAGCGTGAAGCTGGCCAAACCGAAGACTGGGTTGCCTCGCAAATCGAAGCAGCTTTGGCTGGCTTAACCGCTGACCAAGTCAAAGTTTCTGTTTTGGCCTACGAACCAATCTGGGCAATCGGGACCGGTAAGACTGCGACTGCCGATCAGGCACAAGAAGTTGTTGCCCACATTCGTGCGACCGTTGAGAAGTTGTATAATAAAGACACGGCAGACGCTGTTCGGATTCTTTACGGCGGCTCCGTTAAACCAGCGAACGTTAAAGAATTGATGGCTAAGCCTGATATCGATGGCGGCTTAGTCGGTGGCGCTTCGATGGATCCTGAAAGTTTCATCGCCTTGGCTAACTACCAAGATTAATCTGGTTTCCAATATTAAACAGCCTTCTGGCAAAAAGGAGAAGAATATATGTCTATCATTACTGATGTATTGGCACGCGAAGTTTTGGATTCACGTGGCAACCCTACTGTTGAAGTTGAATTGTATACCGAAGATGGTGGTTTTGGCCGCGCATTAGTTCCATCAGGTGCTTCAACCGGTGAACACGAAGCCGTTGAGCTGCGTGATGGTGACAAGGATCGTTTTGGCGGCAAGGGTGTTTTGAAGGCCGTTGGTCACGTCAACAATGAAATTGCCAAGGCAGTGATTGGCCTTGACGTTACCGAACAACGCCTGATCGACCAAACCATGATCGATCTTGATGGCACACCAAACAAAGGCAAGCTGGGTGCCAACGCCATCTTGGGTGTTTCTTTGGCTGCTGCCCGTGCTGCTGCTGATGAAGTCGGCCTGCCATTGTATCAATATCTTGGAGGCCCGAACGCTCATGTTCTGCCAACACCGATGATGAACGTTCTTAATGGTGGCGCACATTCAACCAACACCGTTGACTTCCAGGAATTCATGATCATGCCTGTTGGTGCCAAGAGTGTTCGTGAAGCCGTTCGCATGGGTTCAGAAACCTTCCATGCACTGCAGGCTTTGCTGAAGAGCAAAGGCGACATTACCGCTGTTGGTGATGAAGGTGGCTTCGCTCCTAACTTGAAGGACAACGAAGAAGCCTTTGAACTGCTTGTTGAAGCGATCAAGAAGGCTGGCTACAAGCCAGGCGACGACATTGCTTTGGCCTTTGATGTTGCGGCTTCAGAAATGTATGATGCCGACACCAAGACCTACACAACCAAGTGGTCAAACCCTGACAAGAAGTACACCACCGAAGAATGGACCAACATGATCGATGGTTACATCAACAAGTATCCGATCGTTTCTGTTGAAGATCCTATCGACGAAAACGATTGGGAAGGTTGGCAGTCATTCACCAAGAAGATGGGCGACAAAGTCCAAATCGTTGGTGATGACCTGTTTGTTACCAACACCGACTACTTGAAGAAGGGGATTGACATGGGTGTTGCTAACTCAATCCTGATCAAGCTGAACCAAATCGGTACTTTGACCGAAACCTTCGAAGCAATTGAGATGGCTAAAGAAGCCGGCTACACCGCCGTTGTTTCACATCGTTCCGGTGAAACCGAAGACACCACGATTGCTGACTTGGTTGTTGCAACCAACGCCGGTCAAATCAAGACTGGTTCCATGAGCCGGACCGATCGGATTGCCAAGTACAACCAGTTGATGCGCATCGAAGATCAATTGGGTGCACAATCACAATACAAGGGTCGCAAGTCCTTCTACAACGTTAAAGCAATCGACTAATTAATTGTCATTGCTGTCGTTACGAGCACGTCACTTATGATAAGTGGCGTGTTTTTTTCCTAATATTTGAAAAAATGGGATTTTTCTCGTTTCCTCTAAAGGTTTATACTGAATGAATGTTGGCATGGAGGGAAATGTTGTGGCAAGAATCATTAAGGAAAAAGAAAAATTCGATATCACCCGATTACGATTTGTCTTACTGGGATTATTAGTCGGCTTGATGACCGGTACGGTGGTCAGTGCTTTTCGCTACTGTATTGAAGTCGGGTTGCGCGCCAGTCATCAGGTATACGGATACTTACATATGGGGCCGTTTGTCTGGTGGCACTGGGCCTTATTGATTGCCTTTAATCTGGTGCTGGCGGCGCTTGTGGCCCTAATGTTAAAACAAGAACCTTATATTTCCGGGTCAGGCATCCCTCAAGTCGAAGGGCAGCTTGCCGGCGAACTGGAAATGCATTGGTGGGCCATTCTTTGGCGTAAGTTCGTCGGTGGTGTGCTGTCACTTGCTCCGGGTTTGTTTCTGGGGCGTGAAGGGCCTTCGATTCAGTTAGGCGCAGCCGTGGGTCAAGGCTTGGCTGGTGGATTCAAATTGCGCGGAACCGATCGACGGCTCCTAATTGCTTCCGGATCGGCGGCCGGACTCGCAGCTGCCTTCAATGCACCGATTGCCGGGACGCTGTTCGTGCTGGAAGAGGTTTATCATAATTTCTCGCCGCTGGTTTGGCTGACTGCACTGGCCGGTGCCATTGGATCGGATTTCATCTCGCTGTATGTGTTTGGACTGGTTCCCGTGCTACATTTGAGTTATTCGCGAAGTTTGCCGGTCACCAGTTACTGGCATTTGATTCTGCTAGGCATTCTTCTAGGGCTGCTAGGCTATTTATACCAGCGGGTGCTTTTATCCATGCCGCGGTGGTATCAACGATTGACTCACTTGCCGCGGGCGTTGCAAGGCATCGTGCCCTTTATCTTGTTAATTGCCGTTGGTTATTTCACTCCTAATTTACTTGGCGGCGGCAATAGCTTGATTGTCGGATTTGGCCAGTATGTACCGCCACTTTTGACATTACTTGGTATTTTCGTGATTCGCTTTGTTTTTTCCATGATTTCTTATGGCTCAGGGTTACCAGGGGGGATTTTTCTACCGATTTTATCGTTAGGGGCGATTATCGGGGCCATTTATGGGGTGGTCATGTATCAGTTAGGACTGCTGCCGCATGTCTACATCATGAATCTGATTATCTTCTCGATGGCCGGATATTTTGCTGGAATCGGAAAAGCGCCGTTTACCGCGATTTTATTGGTGACCGAAATGGTGGGCAATCTGACCCATCTCATGCCGCTGGCCGTGTTGTCGTTGACGGCTTATCTTGTGGTTGACCTGCTTGGCGGTGCGCCGATTTATGAAGCCTTGCTTGAACAAATGACATTCCCCAAGACCGTTGAGCAGCTGCACCAGCCTGATCGACTGGAAATCCCGGTTTTTGTGGGCAGTTCGCTCAATGGTAAGTTGGTGCGCGATATGCCATGGCCAAAAGAGTCGTTGCTGATTGGTATTCGCCGGGGTGAGCGGGAAGTGATTCCCCATGGTGATACATTGATTCGAGAAGGCGATACATTGGTATTGCTGACAGATGCGGCTGAGCGTGTGCGGGTGAAAAAACGAATCGATGCCCTGTCTGCGGCTTTGGCGACAGCGCATAAAACGCGAGTGTGATGCCGTGTCTGTGAATCGCAGCTTTTAGGTGGCAGCTAATCGGTATGCATGTATAATGAACCTGTCAAAGTGATGGCTATCGTCAACAGAAGGGACTTGATCACCATGAGAACATTTCGCATCGTGTACGCTGTTGCAAGCATCCTACTTGGTTTATTTTATTCAGTTGGTGGCGAACTAGGATTGCTCACATATTCCGGTGACGGTTTTGCCAGCTTTATTGTGCCATTCTTACTGGGATTTGTAGCGAACTGGGGCATGGTTGCGCTCGTCATAGTTGGCGTTATTATCGATAAGCAGATGCGCTGGTGGTATTTAGGTTATCCGATCCTGATGGGTTTGAACATTGGCTTGAATCAAATGTTGCCATTTGGTGTGGCGGATCAGGTAAGCTATTTGATGCCTTTCCTGGTGGCCGTGATCGGTGGCTACATGCTGTATCAGACTTTCAGAAAAAAGCCTCATATTGCGTGATCGCTCAACGGCCATGATATTGCGGAGAGTCGCCTACTGGTCTTTGAAATTGGCTAATTTTAGATCAATGATGAAAAAGATGACTGAAATCAGCAAAGATTCGCCTTTGCCTTGCTTTTATGCTAAACTACTAAAGTGAGATTTTTCGCAAGGGAGGCAACAACTTGCAAAGTTTATTGACCACATTACTTGTGATCGATTCGATTTTTATCGTGATCGCAACTTTAATGCAACCAAGCAAACAACAGGATGCGTTAAGCGCATTGTCCGGTGGGGCAACCGATTTATTCGGGAAGACCAAATCCCGCGGTTTTGAAGCTTTCATGGAGAAAGTCACCGTTGTATTGGGTGTCATTTTCTTCGGCCTCGCCATCGCGTTGGTCTATCTGGAAGCCCATTAACCAAAGTCTCCTGGAACATTCAGGGGGCTTTTTTTGCAGAAGCATGATCCAACCTGCTTAAACCTGACGTTTACGTGTCTTTGGGAAAGCACTTGGTGGTGTATCGGTGATCTGCAAGCATAGTCGGTGGATCAGTTTTGGCTGCCTGCATCATTTCGTTTACAGACTAGCAGCTAAAACCAAACGCATTTTTTAAAAAGTCGGCATTCATTCGCCGCATATCATTCATAGGCATAAAGGACGACTTCACCATGATTTTTCGCAAACCGCAACCTTTTGAATACGAAGGCACCGACACAGGCGTTGTTTTACTTCATGCGTACACTGGCAGCCCCAATGACATGAATTTTATGGCCCGAGCTTTACAACGTGCCGGTTATGGGGTGTATGTGCCGCTTTTTGCTGGGCATGGAACGATCGAGCCCATGGACATTTTGACGAAGGGCAATCCAGACATCTGGTGGGCAGAAGCCAGCGCTGCCGTTGCCCATATGACCGCAAAGTACCCCCGCGTGTTTGTGTTCGGCCTGTCGTTAGGTGGCATTTTTGCGGTAAAAGCTTTAGAGAAGTTACCTGGCATCACGGCTGGCGGCGTTTTTTCATCGCCGATTCTGCCAGGCAAGCATCATTTGATTCCGGGATTTTTAAAATATGCCCAGTATATGAATCGCTTGGCCAATAAACCGGATGAAAGTACCCAGATTCTGGCTTACCTACCGGGGCAACTGACTGCAATTGATCAGTTTGCCACCGGGGTTGCGGCCGATTTGGATCTAGTCAAGCAACCGACTTTCATTGGTCAGGCCGGTGAGGACGAATTAGTGGATGGTCGATTGGCGTACCAGTTACGCGATGCTTTGATCAACGCGGCCCGAGTGGATTTTCACTGGTACGACGGGGCCAAGCACGTGATTACCGTTAATTCAGCTCACCATGCACTAGAACAAGACGTTATTGAATTTATGCAACAAGAAAACGAGGGATAGCATGACCACAGTTGGCCATATTCGTAATGAATTATTAGCAACATTTCGCAGGAATCCGAAGATTGATTATTCGGTTCAGACACTTAGTCGCGCGTTGAAATTAAATGAAGGCGCGGATTTTAAAGTGCTGGTACAGGCACTAAATGGTATGGAAAATGACAATCTGATCCACGCCAATCATGAAGGCCGTTATGCATTGGGTGGCACGCCTAAAGTTTTGACCGGTGTCTTCCATGGTAATGAAAAAGGTTTTGGTTTCGTTGCCGTTGAAGGCTTGGATGATGATGTTTATGTGCCATCGACCAGCACGGATTTTGCCTTGGATGGCGATACGGTTGAGGTTCGCATTGTTCGCGAAGCGCGGCCAAACGATTCGCGCGGAGCAGAAGGCGAAATTACCAAGGTTGTTCAACGCAGCTTAACGACCCTGGTTGGCGAGTTCAAACCCTTTTCCGATAAAGATCGGGCTAAGTCCGGTTTTATCGGCATGGTTGTCAGCCATGAAAAGAAGCTGAAGAATTATCCGGTTTATGTCAAGGATACCGGAACCATTCCGCAACTTGGCGATATGACAGTGACGGAGATTACTGAATTTCCGACTGAATACCATCCAAAATTAATGTACGGCATGGTGGTGGAAACACTAGGGAATAAGAATGATCCCGGCGTGGACATCATGTCATTGGTTTTGCAAAATCACATTAAAACCGAATTCCCGGATGAAGTGATGGATCAGACCAATGCCATTCCGGATCATGTGACGCCGGAAGAACGCGTTGGCCGCAAAGATATCACTGATCAGGCAGTTGTCACGATTGATGGCGATGACAGTAAAGACTTTGATGATGCGGTCGTCGTTTGGAAACTGCCAAATGGCAACTTCCATCTTGGCGTCCACATTGCCGATGTTTCGCATTATGTCACGGAAGGGTCCGCCTTGGATCAGGAAGCATTTGACCGCGGCACCAGTACGTATTTGGTCGATCGCGTGATTCCAATGTTGCCATTTCGGTTGTCCAATGGTATTTGTTCGTTGAATCCGGGTGTTGACCGCTTGGCGATGTCTTGTGACATGGAAATCGACCACGAAGGCCATGTGGTGAGTCACGAGATCTATCAAAGTGTCATCAAGAGCCATGCCCGCATGACGTACAACAATGTGAACAAAATTGTGACTGACCACGACCCTGAAGTGATGGCCGAGTATCAGGAACTCGTGCCGATGTTTGAAGACATGGTCGAATTGCATCAGATTCTGTATAAAATGCGGCATGCCCGCGGTGCGATTGATTTTGAAGAAAATGAAGCTAAGATCATTGTGGACGATATGGGCCACCCGACCGATATCGTGTTGCGGGAGCGTGGCGTTTCTGAGCGCATGATTGAATCCTTCATGCTTGCAGCCAACGAAACCGTGGCAGAACACTACAACAAACAGCACCTGCCGTTCCTTTATCGGGTTCATGAAACCCCGGACGCTGATCGGGTAAAAGAATTTATGGAATTCATTGCCAGTTTCGGCATTACGGTTCCCATGAAAAAAGGTAAGGAAATCACGCCAAAACAGCTTCAGGAAGTTGTGACGGATGTGACTGGGACACCTGAAGAAGCCATGGTCAACGTAAAACTCTTGCGGAGTCTCAAACAGGCGCGGTATTCACCAGATCCACTTGGACATTTTGGCTTGGCAGCGAAGTATTACTGTCACTTCACCAGTCCAATTCGGCGGTATCCTGATCTCGTTGTGCATCGCTTGATTCGCGATTATGCAACGGAAGGCGCTGGCGATGACGTTCAAGCTTCGTGGAATAAGAAGCTGCCTGACATTGCGACGCAAGCGTCTATGGCCGAACGGCGGAGTATTGACGCTGAACGTGCTGTTGACGACCTGAAGAAAGCCGAATACATGGCGGACAAGGTCGGCGAAGAGTTCGACGCTGTTGTCAGTGGGGTGACAAGCTTCGGTATGTTTGTGGCCTTGCCTAACACAGTCGAAGGCTTGGTTCATATCACACGGATGAGCGACGATTATTATTCCTTTGTCGAAAGTCAGATGGCCTTGGTCGGTGAACGCACCAAGCGAACTTATCGTGTCGGCCAATCTTTGCGGGTCAAACTGGATAACGTCGATATTGATCAGCGGCAGGTGGACTTTTCACTTATCCCGGATGACAAGACGCCGACGAGTGATTTAGGCAAGCTGGTCAAAAAAGATGACCGGCGCGATCGCCGCTCGAACGGCAATCGGCCAAGTTTTGGCAATGGTAACCGGGGCGGCAATCGTAATCAGCGCGATAATCAACGCCCGCGTAAACCGGCTGGGGCACCGCATCAAGGGAAGCATTATAATGCTAAGCGTGGCGCTAAGTAGGGCTGGTATGCGATAACGCGCTCCCCGGCGCAGGGTTCTGCGTGTAAGGACCTTGGTCGCAATGGCCTAAGTTCGGGCCATCACGCCCAAGGCCGCTTACACTTCGACCCCTAAGCGCGCCAGCTCGCGCTCACACAAAAGGAAGGGTGGTTTAATGGCTAAGAAACATCGACAAAAACCTGATAACCTGCTCGCCCAGAATAAAAAAGTCGGACATGATTACAACATTCTTGATACCTATGAAGCTGGTATTGCACTGACGGGGACCGAGATTAAGTCTGTGCGGGATGGTAAGATTAATTTGCGGGATGGTTTTGCCCGTATTCGTAATAATGAAGCATGGCTTGAAAATGTGCATATCAGCCCCTACAAGGAAGGCAACTTGTTTAATGTTGATCCGATGCGCAATCGCAAGTTACTGTTGCATAAGAAAGAGATTCGCAAGCTTGGCCAATTGACAGCGCGCCAAGGCGTGACGCTTGTGCCCTTGCGGATGTATCTGAAACATGGCTATGCGAAAGTACTGATAGGCGTCGCTGAAGGGAAACACAACTATGACAAACGTGAAACTCTGAAGCGTAAAGATCAAGAACGTGAAGTCCAACGCGCCTTGAAAGCTCGCTATTAATTGAGTGCATGCACTAAAAAATAGAGGCTGGTTCATAATTCACAGCCACAATAAAGAAGTGAACATACTCGGCAATGAGTGTGTTCACTCTTTTTATTTTCCTGAGTTATTCAAGATATGAGTGCCAAAGCGGAGCAATCGTAGGCCAGAGGGGGCTCAGCTGTGAAATTGTACTAGCCGGGTGCTCTTCCCGGCGTAGTACAAGGCCGAGCTTTGAGACTCAGCGGGCTTTGCTGAGGCTCAAAGTCGTGCCCACAGCGTTCCAGCCCCCTCTGGCCGGAGATTGCGGAGTTTGGCACGACTCGCGACTCATTGCCTAAGCTTTTTGTGATGATCAGGGACAGCAAAAGGTAAAACAGCATGCGGATTGATTGAGTGTGCTGCGTGAAGGCTGTATGATCGCCGTATAGATATCAAATCGTATGGCTCAAACCAATGCGGTGAATTTTTAACACAGGAGTCAGTTCAAGGAGGGGTTGCGTCATGAATTTGGCGGCTTTAGCGCATCGACCGGAAAGTGAAGATAGCTTTTTATACACGGATAAGACGCTTCATCTGCGTTTTCATACTGCCCGCCAGGATGTCGCAAAGGTGACGGTTCTGTATGGCGATCCGTATTGGCGCATTCCCGATGCCCATGGCGCTGATCAGCTCGTTTATCAGCGCCAGGCAATGACGCTCTTAGGCACTGGACAAGTGCTGGACCATTGGGGTGTGACGCTGGAGGCGCCTTATCGTCGACTGCAATACTTGTTTGAAGTGACTGGCAAAGATGGCACGGTTTGGCTGTACGGTGATCGTGGCCTGCGCCAAAATAGCGCAGACGCACGACATGAGGCCGAAAACTATTTTCGGATGCCTTATTTTCAGGCGATTGACCGCGTCAAAACGCCTGACTGGGTGAAAACGACGGTGTGGTATCAGATTTTTCCGGAGCGGTTTGCCAATGGTGATCCTAGTAACGATCCAGCTGGTACCAAACCTTGGCGGCCGGCGGATCATCCCAGACGTGAAGACTTTTATGGCGGTGATTTGCAAGGGGTGCTGGATCATCTTGATGATTTACAAGCTTTGGGTATCAACGGGTTATATTTTTGTCCGATTTTTACTGCTACTTCGAATCACAAATATGACACGATCGACTACCTAAACGTGGATCCTGCGTTTGGCGATAAGGCGTTGTTGGCTAAATTGATTCACGCGGCGCATCAACGCGGCATGCGGGTGATGTTGGATGCGGTGTTTAATCACATGGGTTATGGCAGCCTGCAGTGGCAAGACGTATTGCGCAGTGGCGAAAAGTCCCGCTTTGCATCATGGTTTCATTTGCATCAAACCCCGGTGACGCCTTTTCATAATCCGCTTAAGGGTGAAGGCCAACCGCAATATGATACGTTTGCCTTTGAAGAAAAAATGCCCAAACTGAACACCGCCAACCCGGAAGTGCAGGACTATTTGTTGATGGTGGCGACGTACTGGATCAAAACGTTTGATATTGACGCCTGGCGCCTGGATGTTGCCAATGAAGTGGATCATCACTTTTGGAAAAAGTTCTATCAAGCGGTCACAGCGATCAAACCGGATTTTTATGTGCTGGGTGAGGTGTGGCATCGTAGTCAGGCATGGTTAAATGGTGACGAATTTTCAGGAACCATGAATTATCCCTTCACGCAACAAATTGAAGATCACTTTTTCAAGCGGCGACGGACGGCAGCGGAACTGGTTGGCTTGTTGACGGATCAATTGATGCTGTATCGAGATCAAACCAATCAGGTGATGCTGAACATGTTGGATTCCCATGACACGCCGCGGATTTTGACGTTGGCACACGAGGATGAAGACTTGGCGCTGCAGGCATTGACGTTCACGTTGATGCAAACTGGCAGTCCTTGCCTTTATTATGGAACCGAAATGGGCATGTCCGGTGGTGCTGATCCGGATAACCGGAAGCCGATGGACTGGACTAAACTGGGTCAGCCGATTTGGAAAAGGGTAGCCGCACTGGTTCATTTTCGCCGTCAGCATGCAACCACGCTTGGTACCGGTACGACAAGGCTAAGTGTGACTGATACCGGCTTGATTAAAGTGGTTCGGCGGGGACGCGAGATGCTGACGGGCTATTTTAATACCACGGAGCAGCCAGTTGCCGTCAATAGGGAGGCTGTTTTCGCGCAAGGATTTGTGAATGGTCAGTTGGCGCCTAAAGGATTCATGGTTGTCGCGGGTTGATGACAAATTGACAGTTGCACGTTCAATTTGCATAGAGAGGGCAAAAATTTGAAACGATTATTTGAAATTGATCCTTGGCTGGTTGCCACGCATCATTTGGATAAGATTGATCGGCGGTTGCAGGAAAGTATCACGGCGGTCGGCAATGGCTATATGGGCCTTCGTGGTAACTTTGAGGAAGGCTATAGTGGCGATTCACTTCAAGGCACTTACTTAGGCGGTGTCTGGTTTCCGGATAAAACCCGGGTTGGCTGGTGGAAAATCGGCTATCCTGAATATTTTGGCAAGGTGATTAATGCACCGAGTTTTCTGGGGATCGGAATTACGGTCAATGGCGAGCAGGTGGATTTGGCAACCAGTCAGTATCGGGATTTTTATCTTGCGCTGGATTTGCATCAAGGCTTGCTGACGCGACGTTTTGTTTACATTGGCGATGGGGTTGAGGTGCGGTTTGAATTTGCCCGGTTTTTAAGCCAAACGATTAAAGAAGCGGCGTTTGTGAGCGTCAAGGCTACAGTGTTGCGTGGGCATGCTGCGATAACGTTTAATGCATCTTTGGATGGTCAGGTCACCAACGAAGACAGCAATTATGATGAGCGCTTTTGGGTGCCATTGCATGAAGATGCGGCAGCCAAAAGTATTCAGCTGCAAACTAAACCTAATCCTTATGGGGTACCGCAGTTTACCGTTTTGCTCAAGCAACAGTTGCGCGTGAATGATCAGCCAGTGAATGGTCAGGTCGCCACAACAAGCGGTCAATTACATGAGCAGGTCGCTGTGCAACTAGCGGAAGGCCAGAGCTATCAACTGGAAAAAGACGTGATTGTGGTCACCAGCCGTGATGTTGCACCGGCGGCCCAAGCAACGACAGCGGCTCAGCTGATGAAGCAAGTAGCCGCCCAAAGCTTTGCAGCGCATTTGGCAGCGCACACTGCCCGCTGGGATCAGCGTTGGGCTAAGAGTGATGTCGTGATCGAAGGCGATCCGGCCGCTCAACAAGGCATTCGGTTTAATATTGCCCAGCTCTTTATGACTTATTACGGCGAAGACAAGCGGCTTAACATCGGGCCAAAGGGATTTACTGGCGAGAAATACGGTGGGGCGACGTATTGGGACACGGAGGCATTTATCGTGCCAATGTATTTGGCTGTGACCCCGTCGGAAGTGACGCGAGCATTGCTGCAATATCGGCATGACCAGTTGCCGGGGGCGTTTCACAATGCCCGCCAACAAGGCTTGGCTGGCGCACTCTATCCAATGGTTACTTTTAATGGCATTGAATGTCACAACGAGTGGGAAATTACGTTTGAAGAGATTCACCGCAACGCTGCCATTGCATTTGCGATTTATCAATATACGGCTTACACCGGCGATGAGAGTTATGTGAAGCATGACGGCCTGGAAGTATTGGTGGGGATCGCGCGCTTTTGGGCGGATCGGGTTCATTTTAGCCAGCGCACCCAGCAATACATGATCCATGGCGTGACCGGTCCTAATGAATATGAAAATAACGTCAATAACAATTGGTACACCAACACCATGGCCGTGTGGGAGTTGCAGTATACCTTAGAACGATTGGCAAAAGGCGATGCCGATGTCGTGACTGCCCTTGCCGTGACCGAGCAGGAAAAGCAGCATTGGCAGGCGATTATCGACCATATGTATTATCCGACCGATGATCAATTAGGCATTTTTGTGCAACAGGATGACTTTCTGGATAAGGATTTGCGGCCTGCCAGCACGATTCCGGCAGATCAGCGGCCGATTAACCAGCATTGGTCATGGGATCGCATTTTGCGCTCACCGTTCATCAAACAGGCCGATGTGTTACAAGGCTTGTATTTCCTGAATGATCGCTTTACCAAGGCGGAAAAAGAACGCAACTTTGACTTTTACGAGCCGCTCACGGTTCACGAAAGTTCGCTGAGTCCTTCCATTCATGCAGTGTTGGCAGCTGAACTCGGCAAAATCGATAAGGCAACTGAACTTTACGCCCGCACTGCTCGCTTGGATCTGGATGATTACAATCACGATACGCAAGACGGCCTACACATCACGTCCATGAGCGGCAGCTGGCTGGCGATCGTGCAGGGCTTCGCGGGCATGCGCTACGATCATGATCAGTTGCGGTTCCACCCCCAGTTGCCGAAAAATTGGCGCCGATATCAGTTCAAACTCAACTATCGCGGGCGCTTATTAGCCGTTGATGTCGGGCAAAAGGTCACTGTCTCACTACTGGCCGGACCGTCATTGGATATTACTATTGATGGCAAAACGGTGCACTTGGAAGTGGAGGATGGCCATGCTTAAAGGCTTTATTTTTGATTTGGACGGTGTTTTAACCGACACGGCAAAGTACCACTTAGCGGCGTGGCATGAGTTGGCTGAGCGGCTGGGCATTCACTTGCCGCCTGAAGCCGATGCGGCGTTACGCGGCCGCGCGCGCATGGACTCGCTTGAACTGATTTTGCGGTACGGCCATCAGGAACGGAATTATGATGAGGCGCAAAAGGTGGCGTTGGCGGAGGAGAAAAACCTGCGCTACCGGGCATTAGTTGCGTCCATTACGTCCGCGGATATCCTACCGGGGATCCCGTTGTTACTGGAAAAGGCCAAGCAACACCGCTTGAAAATGGCAATTGCTTCGGCATCTAAAAACGCCCCAATGATTTTGCAGCGACTGGGCTTAGCTTCACAGTTCGATGCCATCGTTGACCCGAGCAGCCTTCATCATGGCAAACCCAATCCGGAAATTTATATCAAAGCCCAGCAGTTGTTGCAGTTGCAAGCCGCTGAGGTCATCAGTTTTGAAGATGCACCGATCGGCATTGCGGCGATCAAAGCGGCCGGCCAATTTGCGGTGGGCATTGGGGATGCGGACAAGTTAGCCGCGGCCGACTATCGCGTGTCAACGACGGATCAGCTGGATTACGATCGTATTGTGGCGGCGTTTGAACGGCGGTAATGAGCGTAATAAGAGCTTTATTGAAAGGATCGGTCAGTGACTGGTTCTTTTTTAATTTGGCATTAGTGGGTTACTGGTTTAAATGCTGCGGGGATCATTAAATGGTTTATGTTTGAAGTCAAAAACTTTTGACATCTATTTTGAGTGGTATATAATCGTGATGTAAAAAGAATTTGACATTAAGGGGGTGGCTTCCTTGAGAAAAATGGATGAAATGGAGCGTAAGTTTGCTGACCGCTCAATTAGAATTGCTTACCTGATGATGTTTTTAATGCTGTGGTCTAGTGGAATCTATGAACTAATTCGAACCGGACAGACTAACTTCGATTTCTTTGTGGTCAATGTTGTTATGGTTGTTCAAATTGCCAGTTATGAATGGTTCAAGCATCATGCTGATCAAACAGATAAAGGACCAGGCCGGGTTTTATATCTAACAATTGCACTAGTAGTGATCATACTCACGCTTGGATTGCTCTTTTTGGTGTTCCATGGAAAATAAAATCCGCACACTCCGAACCCGGCAAAATCTGACTCAGCAGGAATTGGCCGATGCTGTTAACGTCACACGCCAAACCATTAACGCCATTGAAAACAATAAATATGACCCGACACTTTCCTTAGCCTTTGCTTTAGCCAAACAGTTGCAGACAACGGTAGATGATCTATTCCAGCATTAAAAAAACAGGTTGCAAAGTATTCTTGCAGCCTGTTTTTTGCTAACTATTCTTCTTCAGTTAAAGGATCGAAATCGTAATACAAATCCTTTTCCGGCAATAGAACATCGGCATTTGTCTGGGCATCAATCGCGTCAGCCTCGCGTTCGGGATGGAAGCTATGCCACGGCACGACGACACGCGGGTTGACTTCTTTGACTAGTCCAAGCAAATCTTCCCGAGCGGCGTGGCCTGAGGCGTTCATGAACACTAATGGAATCTGGTGGTCAGCTAGCCAATCTTTTAACTGAGCGAAACGCGGATCATAGTCGCCCAGTGGCTCGCCGTTGCTGTGGACGTACGCGCTGATCGGTAAGTTTGCTAGTGAGGCCAGATTTGCAAAGCTGTTTTGAAGAATGTAGCGTTGCGGTTGCTGGGCAATGTCAGTCAGCTGGATCGTTTGGCCGAGAATGGCATCGGGTTGCGTGCCGGTCATGGTTGTTAAAATGGCAGCTTCATTTGGCTCCCAAACCATTTGCCGACCATTGACATGAGCCGAAACTTGAAATGCCTCTAAGCGCTCGTAATTGCGATTGTAAGGGTTGATGACCACGAGCTGTGAGCTATCCGCCAATAATTGCTGAAACTTGGTCTGCAGACTCATTTCCGTCAATGGCACACTGGGATGATCCTGATCTTCAACGGGAATCGGGGTGTCAAACGAAAAACTAGTGCCTTCCAGCATCAAAAGACTCACTTTTTCTTCCTTAAACCGTTTGGCCCATGCGTGAACCCGATCAGCATGCGGGCCGTTGAGGCGGACATCGCCTGAATGCGCAAAACGGCGCGAACCGTCATCGACCAGCAACGCCATGACACCCGGCTCATCGTGATCGCTGTGAAACCCAGTGACCGTCAGATCGCCAACGGCAAGCGGGGTTTCAAAAGCGAGGGGATGCAGGTTCGCAACTGGTTTTTCGATACCCAACTGAATGAGCAGTCGATAGAGGCGGTACGACGGTTCCGAAAGATAAATCGGGATGTTTTTTTGCAAGTATTGCAAAGCACCCATGTGGTCAATATGCAGATGGGAGATAAAAATTGCTTCGTCGGAAAAATGATCAGGTTGATTGAAAAAGAGTTCCGGCACATGCGGCAGTTTTCCCTGCTCGAGGGCCGAAGCTACAGTTTCCTGGCTTAAATCAGCCGCAACCCCAAAGTCCATGATGACTCGGCTGGTTTTAGTGGCAAACTCGACAATATTTCCGCCAATGGTATTTAACCCATTTAAAAAGCGAATTGTAGTCACGTGATTTCCTCCAATGTCTCGTCAATATTTTTGAGAACATTAAATCGTACTCCGCGGATGTTTGAAAAGCAAATAAATAATTTCATTTGAGCAATCATAGCGGCCAGGTATCGCTTGAAACAAATCGACCCCAGAGACGCGGTGCATCTCTGGGGTCGATCATGTCTGGCGCTATTTAAAACAATGCTTAGCTTCAATCATCTACGCGAATGATTGAGCTGCTTTACTTGTTTGTCTTGATAATGGTTTCAGCTTGGCCTTGCAAGGTCTTTAATGCCTGTTCCGGTTTTTCGTGTTTCGTCAGCATAGCATCGACCGCGTTCAAAAGATCGTTACGATATTCCGAGAAGCCGATGAATGCCGTGGACTGGAAGCCGAAGCCGAGTGAATCAACCGCAGCCTTGCTGGTTTCGTTTTCGTTCAAATACTTCTTGAAGTCAGCTGATTGAACCGCGGACTTACGCAGTGGAACATAACCGGTCAACTGGGCCCACTTGGAAGTTTCCTTTTCAGATAGCAGGAACTTCATGAATGCCCAAGCGCCTTTTTGCTGGTCGGTTGAAGCGGACTTGAAGAGGACGATATCGTTACCGGCAAGCTCGGTCGCTTTCTTGCCTTTGTAACTTGGCAGCGGCATGGTGCCCCACTTGAAGTCTTTAGGTGCATTTTGCTTCATGTTCGTGATTCCGGCACTTGAACCGGCATAGAAGAGGGTCTTGCCGGAAGTGAAGTTCTTGTCGCCGTAAATATCTTCACCGGCAGTTTTGGCTTCACCATTGTTAACCATATCCATGATGAAGTTGGCTGCGGTGATGGTCTTCTTACTGTCTAGATTGGCTTTCAATGGCTTGGCTGAAATGAGCGGATTGCCGGCTTGACGGGCTAAGCCTTCGAATTCCATATCGAAACTCTTGTCAAAACCGATTGCGGCAACGCCGTCAGCCTTCAGCTTGTCGGCATCTTTCTTGATGTCTTCCCAACTCTTAGGCTTGTCGATGTTGTACTTCTTCATCAGGGCTTCATTATAGAAAAGGATTCGGGTTGATTTGGAGAAAGGTACACTGTAGTACTTGCCTTGATACTTCGAGCTTGACAGGAAGGCCGGGTAAATATCCTTCAAGTCGCTGGCACTCATCTTGTTGTCACCCTTCAGCATGTACTGATCGAGTGGGGTGATAAATCCGTTTTTAACGTAATCAGGAACGGTCGTGTAAGTGGTCTGGGCAATGGTTGGCAGGTTGCGTGACTTAGCCGCAGCCATAATCTTTTGCTGCAGCGCCGTGTAGTTACCTTGGGCGGTTCCGACAACCTTGTATTGCTTTTGACTCTTGTTGAAATCGGTAATGATCTGGTTGATGGCTTTTTGGTAAGGGCCGTTCATACCATGCCAGAAGGTGATGGTGACACGTTTGCCTGAATCGCTCTTAGTCGTGGAACTGGATTTGCTGCTGCTGTTGCTACCACACGCGGTTAAGACAGCAACCAGTGTGATCGTCAGCATTGCAAGTAAGACTCGTTTTACCCAATTTTGCTTTTTCATTTTGATAGATTATCCTTTCAATCCAGCTTTAGAAATCCCAGCAATAATGTACTTTTGCAAGAAGATATACAAAATGACCATTGGAATGATGACGAAAGTAGAAGCCGCCATCAAAAGTTGATATTGTGTGCCGGCATCGGTCGTGAAGGCCTGCAAACCGACTGGCAGGGTCCGCATCTTATCGGAGTTGGTGACGATCAACGGCCACATGAACGCGTTCCATGAACCGATGACTTGAAGGACGGTCACCGCCGTGATGGTGGACTTGCTCATTGGCACGAGCACCTGCCATAGATATTTCCAATCCGAGGCGCCGTCGATTTTGGCAGCGTAATAAATCTGATCCGGTGTGGATTGGAATGTTTGACGCAACGTGAAAACTGTAAAGAAACTAGCCAACCATGGCAGAATCAACGCGCCGTAGTGGTCGATTTGCCCTAAATGCGACAGGGTCACAAAGTTAGGAATGATCAGCATTTCCCCAGGAATCATCATCGTTCCCAAAAAGATGATGAACAAAATATTTTTGCCGTAAAACTTCAGCCGTGCGAAGGCGAATGCGGCAAGAATACTGGTGAAAAGCTGGCCAACCGTGGTGACGACCGTGACGATAATACTGTTAATAAAGTACTGACCAAACGGTGCTTCGTTCCATGCCTTGACGTAATTGCCCCACTGCAGGGACTTGGGAATCCAGATCGGCGGTACCGCAATGGTTTCCGGTGCTGTTTTCAATGACGTCGAGATCATCCATAAGAAGGGGATCAGCATGGTGATGGCCCCTAAAATAACGATCAGATAAAGTAAAACCTTACTGAGCTTTTTAGCCATTTTTTGCTTTCCCCCCTTAATAGTGAACGTGCTTGCGCGAATACCACAACTGCACGAGTGTCACGAGCAAGATGAGGAAGAAAAGCACAACGCCTGATGCCGCGGCAATCGGATACTTATACTCGGTGTAAAACTTCTGGTACAAGTAATACACAATCGTCAAATCGGCCTTACCCGGTCCCGGTGTTCCCTGGAACAAGGCAAAGATTTCATCGAAGACTTTGAAGCTACCGATAATCCCGTTGACCGAAACCAGAAAGGTAATCGGCGAAAGCATCGGAATGGTGATGTTCCAGAAACGCTGGCGGGCATTCGCGCCGTCAATTTCCGCTGCTTCATAGTAGCCATGATCAATGTTGTTCAAGCCAACCAGGAAAAGGATGATGTTAAAACCGAGACTTTTCCAAATACTCATAATGATCAGCGCCAACAAGGCATAGTGCGGATCGGTCAACCAGTTGATCGGATGAACGCCAAACCAACTCAAGAAGTAATTGACCAAGCCGTAGTTACCATGAAACATCCAGTTCCAGACCATGGCAATGGCAACGGTACTGGTAACGAACGGCAAGAAATAGACGGTTCGGAAAAAGCCGGAAATGATCTTGACCTGATTCAGCAGCAACGCAATGATCAGCGACAGAATGACCGTTATCGGCACGACGCCGACCACGAAGACCAACGTATTCCGAACGGCAAGGTGAAAGTCAGGATCATTCCAGAGATAGACGAAATTGTCGAATCCCCAGCCGCTGACCTTATCCGTGTAAAAGTCATACTTGGTGTAAAGGCTCATTAAAAAAGAATTGATGATCGGCCAGATGTTAAAGGTAATGGTAATGACGAGCATCGGCAGCAAATACAACGCTGCCTTGGCTGTCGATTTTAAGCTGGCTTTTTCATTTAGCATGACTTTCACCACCAAAAATCAAGGCGCCAGACTGATCAAAGAGAAAGAATCCTGATTTGGTGAGATAAAAATCCAACTCCGGTTGACTACCGGAAACACCGGCCATTTCGGTCGACAAGAGATGTTCACCGTTGTAAGTAATATTGGCGGTGGCTTCCCGGCCATATTTAGAACTTTGGGTAATCTTGCCATGGAGTTTGGCCAACACATTCTCACCGGCATCGTAAGGGATGAGTGCCTCACTGCGAATGCCGGCGGTTTCGGCTTGCTTCAAAATATCTTCCGGAACGGCTCCTGCAAGATCGGCAGCTAAGGCCTGTGCCGGAATGGTGTTAATGACAGGCTCGCCGATAAACTTAGCTACAAACAGGTTATTAGGCTGATCGTAGAGTGTCTGCGGTGAACTGAATTGCTGAATCGACCCATTAGCCAGGACCATGATATTGTCGGAAATATGCAAGGCTTCATCCTGGTCATGGGTGACGAAGATGGTCGTAACGCCGGTTTCGCGCTGAATTCGGCGAATCTCTTCCCGCATCTCGATTCGCAGCCGCGCATCAAGATTGGAGAGCGGTTCATCCAGCAACAATAGGCTTGGTGATTTGGCCAGCGCCCGCGCAATAGCGACACGCTGCTGTTGGCCGCCAGACAAGGCACCCGGTTTCTTGTCAAGCTGGTCTTCGACATGGACCAACTTGGCAAGATCCTTAGCTTTAGCGTGGCGCTCGGCCTTGCTGACTTTAGCCATTTTCAGCGGAAAGGCGATATTGTCTAACACTGACAAGTGCGGATACAGACTGTAGTTCTGAAATACCATGCCGACTTTACGGGCTAAGGCATCTTTTTTGGTCACATCGGTGTCACCAAAAAAGATTTGCCCAGCAGTAGGGGACAACAACCCTGAAATCAAATTCAACGTTGTGGTTTTACCGCCGCCGGAAGGACCCAGCAGGGAAACCAGCGTGCCGTCGGGAATGGTAAAATTCAGATCCTTCAGGGTATCTGTCTTGCCATCGTAGGACATCGTGACGTCCTTGAAAGTAACTTTCAACCCAGTACGCTCCTTCAAATAGTTTTCTGCTCCTCACCTCCGTTCGTCGGTCCCGCATGGTTTGCCAAACAGGGTCGCGCCAAAAAGAAAATTTGGAACAAGATATTGCGTTGTAGCTATACCACTTGACTATATCTAGTAGGCAGCAAGCCAACACAACTCTTCACATATTTTAACCCAGAACGGCGGAAAATTGGACTTATTCGCTTAAAAACATTTGATTAATGATTCGGAAGCGGTAACACGCGAACGTTCGCTTTTTTTGCTATAATAAACAACAAGAAAAAGGAGCGATTTGTTTGATTATACGTCCAAGTAAACCTGCGGATGCCGTTCAGGTGGCACCGCTGATTGATATTGTTTTTACCGAAATGGAAATTCCGCAACTGATGCGCGTGCCGAAGAAGACGCTTTATGCAGTATTGCAACAGGCATTTCTTCTGCCGACTTATCGCTACGGCTATCCCCAGATGCTCGTGGCCGATCAAAATGGCAAAATTGAAGGCATCGCAGTCGGATATCTGCACGAACAGGAGGCACACATTGATGACGCCTTGCAACCGTTATTGCCAAAGCTGGGCTTAACGCCACAATCTTCGCTGTTTACGGATACCGAAACTTACCCGGGAGAATGGTATCTGGACACACTGGCAGTGGCGCCAAGTGCTCAAGGCCATGGCATCGGCACAAAATTGCTGCAAGCTGTTGACCCGGTTGCCCGCTCACGCAAAGCAGATGTTGTCAGTTTGAATGTCGACCAGCAAAATCCGCGCGCCAAGAAATTGTATGAACGCAATGGCTTTGTCAAAAATGGAGAACTCATGATCGGCAGTCACCGCTATGATCATATGGTTCGGCCAGTGGGTGAGTAACGGCTGTGATTTTTGGACAGAGACACAATGCACTAAACAAATAGACATCAGAGATGCGTTTCCTTCTCTGATGTCTATTTGTTTGAGGAGCTTTTTTAAACCCAGCCGCTAATCCGGAAAGTCCAGGCCATACTCGTAACGTTTGAGCGGATCGGCCACGCCGACGTGGCGGAAGCGATCGAGGATGGCGGCTAGCAAGATTGCAGCTGGAATGTCACGATTGTTAGGAATGGTTAGCTTGACGATCGCCGGGGCAACTTCTTCAGCACTGAAAATCGTTTTAACGCCGTGGAAGACCTGGTAATGGTTATTTAAGAGATTCCCCATAGCCACCCAGTTGAGTTTTGAAATAAAAATAAATTGATGCCAGACGCCGAACATTTTTTTGACGCTGGCAACATTCCGGTTGGCGATGTACAGATCATATCGCGGGAAAACACTAACCGTTTTCTGCCGGATCGAACCTAACGGGTTGCCACTGAGCGTATTCAAATCGAAACCACCGTTAATGAGACCGTGACGGGCGGTCAGAATGTAGGCAGGCTTACCATTGTCGGTTTTGACCACACTAAGACTGCCGGTACTCAATGCATTGATGTCAAGATATAACGCCATTTGCTAACCTCCCTTGAAGGCTTGCATGATGTGGTTCAGCTGTCAATCCTAGAAACGCGCGTTAGTTGCTTCCGCTTTATTGATCCGAATGGCTTTGCGAATCGCCTCGGCAACGCCATTTTCGCCATTGGTGCCGGTTGTACCCCAGGCTAAGTCGGTGATTTCAGGGATCGCGTTGCCCATGGCGATGCCGTATTTGGCCATTTTGATCATGCTGGCATCATTCAGATTATCACCGATGGCCATGACCTCATCCATTGTGATCCCTTTCTGTTTGGCATAAGCTTCAACCGCATAACCTTTCTGCGCCTTAATATTGTTGACTTCAATATTGTTAACGGAACTGGATGTGACACTTAATTTGCCGGTCGCTTTAAATACTTTAGCCGGGGCCTTTAAAATGTCAGGTGTTTCGCCGGTGTAAGCGATGATTTTCATAATCTGAATCGTCGGATCGTCCAGTAATTTTTGATAGTCATCCACATAATTAATATTCATGATTTCCAACCGGGCAGCCGCCAAAGCAACGGCGAGCTTGTAAGTGGTATCAGGGTTGAGATCGACTAGCAAGTCTGCCACGTTCTGAATGCGCTTAACCCGACTGTCGGAAAAGACGCCTTTGTTAGTTGTGATTTCAAAGTAGATGTCGGCTGCTTGTAAAGTATCGATAACGTACTGGCTTAAATCATCGGCGATAGGGATGGTGACAACCGGTTTGCCGGCCTCGTCAAAAACCATGGCGCCGTTTAACGTGATGAACGCCGGCTTTAGCTGCTGTGCCGCCAATAATGGCTTGGCTTCGGTAACACCGCGCCCGGTGGCAACCATGAACTCGATACCAGCGGCTTGTGCTTCACGAATGGCCTTGGCATTTTCGTCTGAGACTTCCATCTTGTCATTCAAAAGCGTGCCATCCATGTCTGATGCAATAAGTTTGATCATATTACTGTTCCCTCCGGTTTGTCATGGTGCGATTACGTCCTTAATTTTAGCATGAAAAGCGCTTGCCCGGTAGCAAACGCGCAGGGATTCTTGTACACTATTTGCGGAGGTGCAGCTTTTGAAAACATTAATACATAATGATTGGCAGACGGTGCTGGAACCGATTTTTGAAAGTCCCGAGTATGCCCGGCTGCATGAGTTCTTAAAGGAAGAATACACGACCAAAACGATTTATCCGGAAATGCATCATATTTTTCAGGCATTCGAATGGACGCCGTTTCATGATGTCAAAGTGGTCATTTTGGGACAGGATCCGTACCATAATCCGCATCAGGCGGTGGGGGCGAGTTTTGCCGTGGCGCCTGGTGTGGCATTGCCGCCGTCGCTGCAAAATATTTATAAAGAATTACAAAGCGATTTAGGTTATCCGCCAGTACATCACGGGTATCTGAAGGCATGGGCCGATCAAGGCGTCTTGTTGCTGAATGCGGTCTTGACCGTGCAGGCAGGCCGGGCTTATTCCCACCAGAATCATGGTTGGGAGGAGCTGACCGATGCAGCAATTGCGGCTTTATCTGCGCGTGGCGGGGTTGTGTTTATTTTGTGGGGCAATGCGGCCAAGAAGAAAGCCGCGTTGATTGATACCAGCAAAAATGCGATCATTGCCTCTGCCCATCCTAGTCCGTTGTCGGCATCTCGCGGCTTTTTCGGCAGCCGACCATTTTCCCGTACCAATGAAGCATTGAAGAAAATGGGCGAAACGCCGATTAATTGGCAACTGCCAGAAACCGTGACTGCGGCGAGTTAATCAAGTCACGCAAAGTGTTTTTCCATTGTCTTCCGCTGGTCACGACCCGATAAAAACGGTATGATGTTAAGGAATAAAGCGCTTTTATGGAGGGATAAGATTTGGATTTATTTGAAAGCTTAAAAGACAAGATTAACGACAAGCATTTGCGCATTGTATTTCCGGAAGGCGAGGATCCGCGTGTTCTAGGAGCCGCGGTACGACTGACCGCCGATGGATTGGTGCAGGCGATTGTACTGGGTAACCCTGAGAAAATTCATAACCTGGCAACCGAAAAAAGCTGGGATTTAAGCAAGTTGACGGTTCGCGATCCTGAGCATGATGATCTTCACGCCAAGATGGTGACCGCGTTCGTTGAGCGGCGTAAAGGCAAAGCAACTCCGGAACAGGCGGAAAAGATTGTCCAGGATGCCAATTATTTTGGCACCATGCTTGTTTACATGAAGGAAGCAGACGGCATGGTTTCCGGTGCGGTGCATTCAACGGCGGATACCGTGCGGCCGGCTTTACAAATCATCAAGACCCGTCCTGGCGTTCATCTTGTTAGCGGCGCGTTTATCATGCAGCGTGGCCGGGATGAACGGTACTTATTTGCGGACAATGCGATTAACATCGATCCGGATGCCGATCAACTGGCAGAAATCGCGGTTGAATCAGCGAAAACGGCGGCTTTATTCGACATCGATCCGCCGCGGGTTGCTTTGCTGTCATTTTCCACTAAGGGAAGTGCCAAAGGGCCACAAGTGGACAAAGTGGTGGCCGCAACCCAGAAGGCGCACGAGCTGGCACCGGATTTGGCTTTAGATGGTGAGCTGCAGTTTGACGCGGCATTTGTCCCGACTGTCGCCAAGCAAAAGGCGCCCGAGTCCAAAGTTGCCGGTGAAGCCAACGTCTTTATTTTCCCGGAATTGCAATCCGGCAACATTGGCTACAAAATTGCCCAGCGGTTTGGCGGCTTTGAAGCCATCGGCCCGATTCTGCAAGGCTTGAATCAGCCGGTTTCCGACCTGAGTCGCGGCGCCAAGGAAGAAGACGTCTACAAGTTGGCCATTATTACAGCGGCCCAGACCTTGCTATGACAAGTTTGAAAAAGGATTTTACCAGCGAAGCCGAACTACAGGCATTCGCCGCTTCGCTAGGTCCGCATTTACAGGCAGGGGATGTCCTTCTCTTAGATGGTGATCTTGGTGCTGGCAAAACCAGCTTTACCAAAGGCTTGGCTAAGGGACTGGGTATTACGGATTATGTCAAAAGCCCGACGTTTACGATTATTCGCGAATATCGTCACGGTCGGCTGCCACTGTATCACATGGATCTTTATCGCTTGGAAGACGGTGGTGCCGAGGACCTCGGACTTGAAGAATACTTTGAAGGCGACGGTGTCTCGGTCGTTGAATGGCCGGATTTTCTGGGTGCAAGCGAACCCGAAGCCGATTTGCTGGTGCACTTTCAAAAAGATGAGCAGTCGGATACAACCCGTCATCTTGAATTTGTTCCCCAGGGTAAGCGCTATGAAACATTGCTTCAAAGCTTAAAATAAGTTTGGCGGCACCGATTTTTATTTCAATTTCAACCAAAATAGCACTAAGACCAGTGGTGGCTCTAGTGCTATTTTTAGTGTAACAGGTTAATCATTGGCTATGATAGTTAAAAATTATATTTTGATAAGCAAAGTATACATGCTACACTGTTAGCAATGTGGAGCATGATATGAATTAAGAAAGTAGGTGTGCCATGTTAGCAGTTAAAGATCTCGTCAAGACTTTTGGCACCATGACGGCGGTTGATGATGTGAGTTTTACCGTCAAGCCTGGCGAAATTATGGGACTAATTGGCCAAAACGGTGCCGGTAAAACAACAACGTTTCGAATGATTTTGAATTTTTTGACCCCAGACTCCGGAACGATTACCTGGAATGACCACCCGTTAACGGCCAAGGATTATGACATCATCGGCTATTTGCCTGAAGAACGCGGTTTATACCCGAAGATGCGCGTGCAGGATCAGATTATTTATTTTGCCCGGTTGCGCGGGATGAAGACGGCGGATGTGAAAGCTCGGATTCCCGAATGGCTGGAACGTTTTCAGGTGAAAGGCAAGGCAACCGATAAAATCAAGGACCTGAGCAAAGGTAACCAGCAAAAAGTGCAAGTGATTGCGACCATGATTCATATGCCTAAACTGGTGATCCTCGATGAGCCTTTCTCTGGGCTCGATCCGGTCAATGCAAGCTTGCTAATGGCTGGGATTGAGATGTTAAAAGACAATGGTGCGGCGATTATTTATTCCAGCCACGATATGGCCAATGTCGAAGCCATCTCGGATCATTTGGTGATGTTGAAACAAGGAAAGATGGTCTTAAACGGCGCTGTTGGTGACATCCGCGAAAGCTTTGGCCGGACGAAGCTCTTCATTGAATCCGGTTTAACCCGAGATGATTTGCAAGCCTTTGACGGCGTGACGAACATTCGTCAACATGGTCAGGAATTTGAATTGACGCTGGCAGATCCGGCAGTGGGCCGCCAGATTTTTGAAAAAGCGGTTGCCAATGGGTACATACCGGAATTTCGGCAACAACCACCAACGCTTGATGAGATTTTCCGCTTGAAAGTGGGTGAAACACATGCATAAATTCTGGGTCGTCATGAGTCAGGTTTACAAAAAGAATGCCAAAAGCGGTTCGTGGATCTTTTTGGTTTTATCGCCATTACTTTTTCTGGCGATTGGATTCGGCATTGCTTTTTACATTGCCAAAACGCAGGCACCCGCCCAAGTGGCAGTCGTCAGCGATGTCAGCGCGGTCAGTCAGGCATTAAGTAAGCAAAACAACGATGACTTGCATTTTAAAGTGTACTCATCGAGTAAAAAGGCCGATGCGGCGCTAAACGATGAGAAAGTTGATGGTATTTTAACTGTCAATGCCAAAGATCAATTCCGCTCGCGCTATGTTTCGCGGGATAACGGCCAAGAGGTTGATAAAACCACTTTGGTTACGGCACTCAGCGGCTTGAAACTTAGCAGCACCGCAGCAAGTATGCATCTCACAACAGCCCAAGTCAGCGCGCTGACGCAGCCGCCAATGGTTAGCACTAAAACGGTGGCCATTGAAAACGGCAAACAGGTGACCAAGTCAAACTCAACGCAACTGATGAACCACGGAGTTGCGGTTGTCGCCATGATTTTAATCTTGATGGTAACCATGGTTTACGGCTCGATTCTTGCTCAGGAAATTGCCACGGAAAAAGGCTCGCGCATCATGGAGATTCTTTTGTCTTCGGTGAGCGCAACCACCCAATTCTTCGGTAAACTGGCCGGAATCTTCGCGCTGTTACTGACGCAGCTGGCAATTTATGTGGTTGCCGGGGTGATCAGTTGGCAATTCGTCAAAAACCAGTCGTTTGTATCGGGTGTTTTGAAACAGTTTGACTTCTCGATTCTGGTGTCTGGCACCACAGCAATGATTGTCGTTTTCTTCATCATCGGCACCTTGACTTACTCAGTACTGGCTGCGCTGACCGGTTCGCTGGTTTCCAATCAGGAACAGGTGCAGCAGGCGGCCATGCCGATTAGCATGTTGGGGCTGATTGGGTATTTCATCACGATTGCGGCTCAATCAAGCGATTCGGCTTTGGCACAGATTACGAGTTATGTCCCATTCCTGAATGTTTTCGTGATGCCCACCCAGATGTCACTGGGTCGGGCCAGCATGGGCGAGGCGTGGATCAGCGTCGCCATCAGCCTCGTCTTCCTCGTGCTGTTTACCATGTTTACGGTAAAAGTCTACCGGAACAATGTCCTGGTTTACTCCGGTTCAGGCTTGTGGCAGTCGATGAAAACGTCCTTTAGCATCTGGAAGTCAGAGCGTAGCGTTGCTAAAAAGTGATATAGCAGGATAAAGCTATCTTCTAAATCAGTTTAGTCTGGGTCATAATTCATAGCTATAATAAAAGGGTGAACATACTAGCGATAAGAGTATGTTCACCTTTTGTTTCCCCAAGGTAATTTGTTGGGTTATTTAAGATATGAGTGCCAAAGCGGAGCAATCGTAGGCCAGATGGGGCTCAGTGGTGCAATTGTACTTGCCGGGCGATCTTCCCGGCGTAGTACAAGGCCGAGCTTAGAGACTCTGCCGGTTTTGCAGAGGCTCTAAGTCGTGCCCACCACGTTCCAGCCCCGGCTGGCCGGAGATTGCGGAGTTTGGCATGGCATGAAGACCGATTGCCTAAGCTTTGCTTGGTCATTAACCCGCCTTAGCCAGTTTCATCATAGCTTTCGTTCGGGCTTCGCCAAAATGTTCGTTCTCGGCAATGAGAATCCGCGCGCAGGCATAACTATCTGCCAACGCGTTGTGGTGATGTTCCAGTGGAATTTTTAACGCAGCACTGACCGTATCCAGACGATGGTTCGGCAGTTTAGGTAAAAATAGCCGGGAAGTTTTAACTGTGTCGATCACCTGATAGCGCGGCGCAGCGATGCCATACCGGTCAAGTGTCAGGCGCAACACCGACACATCAAACGGGGCATTGTGGGCCGTCACGATGCGACCTGGGGTATAAAACATCTGGATATGCGGCCAAACCTGATCAAACGTCGGCTGGTTCTGAACCATATCCGGCGTGATGCCGTGAATGCGAATATTTTGCGGATCAAAGCGCATCTGTGGGTTGATGAGCGTGTAGAAACTATCAACAACCCGATTTTGCTGTACGACCACTAAGGCAAGCGAACAGGCTGAGGCGCGTTTGCGATTGGCAGTTTCAAAATCCATGGCAATAAAGTCCATTATTGACGCTCCTATAGTAAATCCTGCGTGGTGAGTTCAACCGGACAGTGGTCACTGCCCATGATATCGGTGAGAATTTTGGCATCTTTAACATATGGCTGAAAGTTTGAACTGGCAACAAAGTAGTCGATCCGCCACCCGGCATTATTGGCGCGCGCGTGGAACCGATAACTCCACCAAGAATAAGTGACCGTGTCGGGATACAGATGGCGGAAAGTGTCGATAAAGCCGCTCTTAAGCTGCTTGGTAAAATCGGCACGTTCCTCATCGGTGAACCCAGCGTTGTGGTGATTGGTCTTATCATTCTTAAGGTCGATCGGTTCATGGGCAACGTTTAAATCACCACAATAGACAAGGGGCTTTTTTGCCGCCAACTGGTTAGTATAGTCGCGAAAATCCTTATCCCACTGTTGGCGATAATCGAGTCGCTTGAGCTCGCCGCCAGAGTTGGGAGTATAAACCGTCATCAAGTAAAACTTGGGATATTCAAGCGTAAGGATGCGGCCTTCCTTATCGTGCTCGGGAATGCCCATGCCGTAAGTCACATTGAGCGGTTTGTGTTTCGTAAAAATCGCGGTGCCTGAATAACCTTTGCGTTTCGCGTAATTAAAATACTGATAGTAGCCAGGAAGATCAAGCTTCACTTGGCCTTCCTGCATTTTGGTTTCTTGAAGACAAAACCAATCAGCATCCAGTTCATTAAAAATGGTCATAAAGTCTTTTTTTAAGACGGCCCGCAAGCCATTCACGTTCCATGAAATTAATTTCAAAACGTTCACTCCTATCGCTACATTGCTCTTTTATTCTACTAGACTTTTCTAACAAACGCACGGAGAGGTAAGTGTTCACAAGCGTCAAATTCTGCTAAAATATATAAGTAGTCTTTTTGAAAGGACCTGATGTTGTGGTAGATGCACCACGGATGCTTGAAGGGATCACCATTATGCATGATGAACCGTTAAGCCATTATACGTTTACAAAAACCGGTGGGCCAGCCGATTTACTGGCTTTTCCTAGAAACGTCGCCGAGGTTCGGACTCTGGTTGAATCGGCGCGGGAACAGCATTTGCCTTTAACGGTCATTGGAAACGCAAGTAATTTAATTGTGCGCGATGGCGGTATCCGTGGACTGGTCTTGATTTTGACGGCCATGAACGAGATCACGGTGACAGATAACACCGTAACGGCTCAGGCTGGCGCACGCCTCATTGACACGACCGAAGCTGCGTATCGCGCCGGATTGACCGGTCTTGAGTTCGCGGCCGGGATTCCCGGTAGTGTCGGCGGCGCACTTTTCATGAACGCTGGGGCATACGGCGGTGAAGTCTGCAATGTCATCAGCAGCGCCCATGTGTTGACGCGCGCAGGTGAGTTCAAAACCTATAACCACCGCGAATTAAAGTTCTGGTATCGCCATAGTATTGTTCAGGATACCGGCGATGTTGTCTTAAGCGTTACTTTTTCCCTAAAACCCGGCGACAAACCGGCAGTTCGCGCCAAAATGGACGAGCTGAATGCAAGACGGGCGGCTAAACAGCCATTGGAATATCCGTCCTGTGGTTCAGTCTTTAAGCGGCCACCGCATCATTTTGTCGGTCCGATGATTCAAAAAGCCGGTCTGCAAGGCCACATTATTGGTGGTGCGCAGGTTTCAATGAAGCATGCAGGCTTTATTATCAATTTAGGCGACGCAACTGCCACTGACTATCTGGATATGATCCACCTGATTCAGAAAACGGTTAAAGCCAAATTTGGTGTCGATTTGGAAACTGAAGTCCGCATCATTGGCGAACCATTGCAGTCATAGCCTACATTCAAAATAAAAGAAAGGGGCCCCACAATGCATTTAGTCGAAGCCGTCTTGTTTTTGATGGCGCTGGTCATCGTGTCAAACGTGCTCAGCCACTACATTGTCGCTGTCCCGGTATCTTTGATTCAAGTCGCGCTGGGACTCGGCGCGGCTTTGTTTTTTCATTTAACGATAAATTTGGCGACGGACTGGTTTATGCTCTTGTTCATTGCGCCGCTTTTGTATTACGATGGTCGCCATTTCCCGCGGCGGGAGTTGTGGGAATTGCGCGGCCCGATCATCGGCAATGCGATTTTTCTGGTTTTTGCCACAATGCTGGTTGGCGGGTATTTGATTCATTTTCTGATTCCGCCGTTGCCATTACCGGCGAGTTTTGCCTTAGCGGCGATTCTTAGTCCGACTGATCCGATTGCGGTTCAGAGCCTGGCCAAGCGGACTCATCTGCCGAGTGGGGTCTTACACTTGGTCAGCGGTGAAAGCCTGATCAATGATGCCAGCGGTTTGATCGGCTTCAAATATGGCATTGCCGCCACGTTGACCGGGACATTTGCTTTTGGACACGCGGTCCAGGATTTCTTCTATGTGGCGTTAGTTGGCGCAATGGCTGGGCTTGTTTTAATCGGGATCATCAACTTGAGTCGTAACTGGTTGTTGCAACAAGGGATCAATGATGTGATTCTGCATACGATTTTGCAGGTGTTAACGCCATTTTTTATTTATTTGATTGTTGACGAATTCATGCACGCTTCCGGCGTCATTGCTGTGGTTGTGGCGGGGTTACTGAGCAATACGCAGCACAATCGGTATGTGGCCGCGTTACCGGAGTTAAGAATCGTGTCAGAGCGGACATGGGATTTAATTGTTTATACGCTTAATGGGATTATTTTCCTGATTTTGGGCATTGAGCTTCCGGTGGCGATGCGCGATACGATTGCCGATCATGAAGTCAGCACGTTACAGGCACTCGGGTTTGTCGTGTTGGTCTATTTAGGCATTCTGATTTTACGAACCTTATGGATTTATGGCTACATGTTGCTGACGGTGCGATCAAAAGGTAACCAGCCTTCATGGCGCGCGGCATTGTTAAGCGGCATTTCCGGAGTGCGCGGCGCTATTACGCTGGTCGGGGTATTTGCGGTACCAGCCGCACTGGCCAATGGTGATCCGTTCCCAGAACGCAGCCTGATGTTATTTATCGCGGCCGGCGTTGTGGTGTTGAGTCTGATTGTTGCGATCATAGCCTTGCCAATCGTAACCCGATCTGTCGCGCCTTTACAAACGCGTGGTTCCACCATCGCAGCAACCGATGATGAGACTGAAGCTGATGAGGATCACGCCAATGATGTGCGGATTATTTCGTTGAGTCAGGCACAGATGTTTGTGTACCAAATGGCTGTGCGCCGCGTTGAATCAGAGCGCCGGGAAAATAATCAAAAAGCGGCATTGGATCTCATCGCGGAGTATCAAAATCTGATTCGGCGACTGGAACTGGCTGAAGACACCGGGGCAGCGATTCCACCGCTGGTCCAAGATGAACTCGACCTGCGCAAAGTCGGGGTTCAAGGCGAATTATATGCGTTGGATGATTTGTGGCGCGAAAATAAAATCATGTCAAAAAGCTACGCCAAAGCGCGCAAGCAATTAAAGCATCGAATGGATGATTTGGACTCGATGGCTAAGCGCTCGGGTCGGCCGACGCTGCGCATGCTTTTTGACCGTTCCGCGTTGCGACTATCACACTTCTGGTACACCGTGGCCAGTGAGCAAAACCGCTCGCATCGCTTCTTTAACGAGAAATTGTTCATTGAAAAAGAAACGGCAAAAGGCGGGTTGAAGTACTTGTCGAAATTTCTCCGGCAAAAAGAAAACAAGGCCCACCATTACAATCGCCAGGTGATTTATTCATTGATTGTCCAGTACCGCAATCGCATCGCCTCGGTCAAGGCGTTGAATACGCATAAATCCACCCAGTACGAACATGAGCTAAGTCGATTGCGTGCCATTGCGTTTGCCGCAGAACGAACAGCTATCCATGATTTGATGGAAAAAGGCTACATCACCATGACGATGGCCCAGCGGCTGAATCAAAATGTCAACTTTACCGAAAATGCGGCGACTCTGACGTCTTTAGAAGAAGTTTGATTCTAGAAGACTGACAAGATTGGTGTGATTCTTGGTTAAGAAACGAATGGCGACATCATGTTTTCTCAAAGGAAAATGTGATGCCGCCATTTTTTGTGCTGCTAACGATTTGTGGCGGTATTTATTAAATTTTCAGACACGTAGTCTTGCATGAAAAAATATTTCTGCCCATCTCAGTTATAAAAGCTTGCGTTGGTGCATGACATTTGTATAATAGGCAGAGTCAGTAAACTTGAAGTTTAGTTTAACGAAACCTAAAAAGGCGGTGTGCCATGGATATTGGCAGTAAAATTCGTGATCTGCGTATTCGAAAAAACCTGACGCAGGAAGAACTTGGCGAACGGACAGATTTATCGAAAGGGTATATTTCGCAGGTTGAACATGACCAGAGTTCACCGTCACTCGAGACCTTCTTTGATATTCTGAGCGTTCTAGGCGAGTCTCCGGCAGACTTTTTCCGGGAAGAGCCGGTTGATTCGCTGGTTTACCACGAAGAAGACCAGGTCACTTATCTGGATGAGGATAAAGGCTATCAACTGAAATGGCTGGTGCCGGAAAGTAATGAAAATGAGATGGAGCCGGTGATGATTGATTTTGCCCCAGATGGCATTTTCAAAACCTTTGAACCGTCCCCGGCCGAGACCTTTGTTTACGTTGTCAGCGGCAAAGTAAAACTGCTGCTAGGCGATCAGGCTTATGTTGCCAAAAAAGGCGAAACCATTTATTTTCATGCGACGAAGCAACATCAATTGGTGAATGCAGCAACGGGTCGCAGCAAGTGCCTGCTGGTTGCGACAGCATCTTATCTATAAGGAGTTGGGGTCATTGAGCAACATTATTGTGGAACTGAAGCATGTCGGCAAGCGTTATGGCGACACGCAAGTATTAAAAGATGTCAATATCGAAATCGAACAAGGAAAATTTTATACGTTGCTTGGTCCGTCTGGCTCCGGAAAAACAACAATTTTGCGTGCGATTGCGGGATTTTTGGATATTTCGGAAGGCGAAGTGCTTTTTGATGGCAAAAAAATAAACGATGTCCCGGCTAACCAACGCAAAGTGAATACCGTTTTTCAGGATTATGCATTGTTTCCGCACCTTAACGTTTTTGACAATGTTGCGTTCGGATTGCGGTTGCATCGCATGAGCAAAGAAACGATTCAGACTAAAGTGACGGATGCGCTTAAAATGGTTCGGCTGCAAGGTTATGCCGACCGGGAGATTTCCGAGCTGTCAGGCGGCCAGCAACAGCGCGTCGCCATTGCCCGGGCGATTGTCCTTGAGCCGCAAGTGTTGCTTTTGGACGAACCATTGTCAGCACTTGATGCCAAGCTGCGTAAGGATATGCAGTACGAACTGCGCGAATTGCAGGAACGGCTGGGGATCACCTTCTTATTTGTGACCCATGATCAAGAAGAAGCGCTGGCACTGTCGGATGAAATTTTTGTCATGAATGATGGCCAGGTCCAGCAGAGTGGCACACCGGTGGATATTTACGATGAACCGGTCAATCACTTTGTTGCCGACTTCATTGGTGAAAGCAATATCATCCCAGGCCATATGATTAAGGACTTCCTGGTTGAATTCAATGGCAAACAGTTTGAATGCGCCGACGCCGGCATGCGGCCAAATGAACCCGTTGAAGTTGTCCTGCGCCCGGAAGATTTGGACATTACGGCAGCCGACGCCGGCAAAGTGAATGTCGAAGTTGATACCCAACTGTTTCGCGGCGATTATTACGAAATTGTCGCGTACGATCAACTGAAAAACGAATGGTTGATTCACTCGACAAATCCGGCAAAAGACGGGGAAACAGTCGGATTAACCTTTGATCCTGAAGATATTCACGTCATGCGGTTGAACGAATCCGAAGAAGAATTCGACGCACGGCTGGAAACCTATGAAGGCGACTGATCCGTGGTAGGGGGATCGGTGTTCTGTCGGCGTTTGTAGTCTGGAAAAACCAACACTTGGCAGGCACCATTAGATTTTGAATCTGAGGAGGGTCATCGTGAAAAAATCCACCACGAATGTTGCATTTTACACGCCTTATGTGATGTGGCTCGCACTATTTGTCATCGCGCCGATGGTATTGATCGTTTATCAAAGCTTTTTTGATATCAGCGGCCATTTTACCTTGGCGAATTACCAAACTTATTTTAAATCCGGCACTTATATTATGATGACGATTAATTCGGTTTGGTATGCTTTTTTGATCACCTTTGCCACGTTACTGATCAGTTATCCGACTGCTTATCTGCTGCATTATGCCAAGCACAAGCAACTGTGGCTGTTACTGATCATTTTACCGACGTGGATCAACTTGTTGCTAAAAGCATATGCGTTCATCGGCATCTTCAGCCAGGACGGCGGGGTCAACAGTTTCTTAGGAATGTTTGGGATTGCGCCGCAACAATTTCTTTTTACTGACTTCAGCTTTATTTTTGTTGCTGCCTACATCGAAATTCCGTTCATGATTTTGCCGATTTTCAATGCGATTGAAGAACTACCGGAAAACTTGGTGAATGCCTCGCAGGATCTGGGGGCAAAAGGCTGGCAGACCTTTACTAAAGTGATTTGGCCGTTGACGATTTCAGGGGTCAAATCAGGGGTTCAGGCGGTTTTCATTCCCAGTTTAAGCCTGTTCATGTTAACCCGGTTAATTGGCGGGAATCGGGTCATCACCCTTGGGACCGCCATTGAAGAGCATTTTTTGACGACAATGAACTGGGGCATGGGCTCAACGATCGGCGTGGTCTTGATTGTTGCCATGTTTATCATCATGTTCCTGACCGGTGAACGAAAGAAGAAGGGGGTGCGCCGTCATGAAGCGTAAGTTTAAATGGTCCAACCTTTATCTGATTTTCGTGTTCATCTGTCTATATGTGCCGATTTTTTATCTCGTGATCTATTCGTTTTCGACTGGTGACCGGATGAGTAATTTCTCCGGTTTCACCTGGAAACATTACGCTGAGCTATTTGCGGATACGCGAATGATTCAGATTGTTCTGGATACGTTGCTGGTGGCGTTGCTGTCGAGCTTAATTGCGACAATTATCGGTGCATTAGGCGCGCTGGCCATTGATCGAACCAGCCGTCCCGTGATGAAAAATACGGTCCTGTCACTCAATAACATTTTGATGGTAAGCCCGGATGTTATTATCGGTGCCAGTTTCCTGATTTTTTACACGGCGTTAAAGGTTCCGCTGGGATTCTGGTCGGTGCTGATGAGTCACATTGCCTTTTCCATTCCGATTGTGGTGCTGATGATCCTGCCGCGTCTGCAGGAAATGAGTCACTCCTTGCTGGACGCCGCTCGTGACTTGGGTGCTTCCAACTATCAGGTGCTGACACGCGTGATCGTGCCGTACATCACGCCTGGTATTTTCTCGGGATTCTTTATGGCCTTTACGTACTCGCTGGATGATTTTGCCGTGACCTTCTTCGTCACCGGCAATGGTTTTGAAACGTTGGCTGTCGAGATTTACGCTCGCGCCCGCCAAGGTATCAGCTTGGAAATCAATGCGTTATCCGGGGTCATGTTCGTCTTTGCCTTACTGCTGGTTGTCGGTTACTACTTCCTCCAACGGGCGGGTCAAAGCCGGCGGGCCAAGCACAAGCGAGAAAGCGAGGCGTTGATCAATGAAACGACTCATTAGTATTGCGGTCGCCATCCTGGCCGTCTGCCTGGGATTAGCCGTTTGGAGTCAGGACCTGCAAAAATCCCAAGGCAATACCGGCGACAACACGCTGAATCTTTTCAACTGGGGCGATTATATCGATCCTGCATTAATCAGTAAATTTGAAAAGCAAACCGGCTATCACGTGAATCAGGAAACATTCGATTCCAATGAGGCCATGTTTACCAAAATCCAGCAAGGCGGCACCAGCTACGATTTGACCGTCCCATCGGATTATATGATTGAGAAAATGAAAAAGGCTAATCTGCTATTGCCGCTTGATAAAAGTAAATTGAACGGGATGCAGAATATGGATCCGCGCTTGATTAACAAAGAATTCGATCCGGGCAATAAGTACAGCATTCCCTATTTCTGGGGGACACTGGGGATCATCTATAATGACAAGTTCGTCAAAGCCAGTGAAGTTCAACACTGGAATCAATTATGGAATCCTAAGTTCAAAGATTCGATCATGCTCATCGACTCAGCGCGTGATGTTTTCGCGCCGGCTTTGATCTCAATGGGCCAGTCAGTTAACGAAACCAATCCGCAGACGCTGGCAGTGGCCAAAGCCAAACTCGATCAATTGTCGCCCAACGTCAAGGCAGTTGTCGCCGATGAAATCAAAATGTATATGGCTGAAAACGAAGCTAAAATCGCTGTCGACTGGTCAGGTGAAGCCAGTGAAATGCTGGCCAACAATAAACACCTGCACTATGTCGTTCCGCGAGAAGGCAGCAATCTTTGGTTCGACAACCTGGTCATTCCCAAAACCGCCAAACATTTCAAAGCCATTTACGCCTTTCTCAACTTCATGATGGAACCCAAAAACGCCGCTCAAAATGCCGAATATGTCGGCTATGCGACGCCAAACGCCGCAGCCAAAAAACTGCTGCCAAAAAGCGTCCAAAATGATCGGCAGTTTTATCCAGATGACGAGACCATGAAGCATTTGGAGATCTATTCAGACCTTCCGCCGGCGAAAGTTGGGCTGTACAATGACTTATTCTTAGAATTTAAGATGTACCGCCGGTGAGAACTCGTATTTAAAACTATCCGCATCAGACGGGAAAAAGTCCCTGACCGGTGCGGATTTTTTGTTTTGAATTTATGATGGTTTTTATAGTATCAAACAAGCCGCAACCATTAAGCCTCCAAAATGGTGTCAAGTCATCTTAACCAGACAGATTGAAAGAAAGCATACAGTAGTCCCAGGCAGCTCAATCAGGTATGATAGGTTGTATATGAGGTGACCCAAATGAGAAAACATAGTCGGCACAACGAAGGTTTGTGGCTCGATATCATTTGTTGTCTGAGTCTGTGGCTAGCAGTGGCTTGTCTGTTATTAGCAGCTTTGGCAATTAAAGTGAACCGACCTTATATCATCATCATGCTGGCCTTTGGGCTTTGCGCGGTTGGTGAGACGGTCACGGTTTTTAAAAAATGGTGAGTTGCACCAGGCTCGTTTTGCTGAATCGGTTAACGAAGTATAAGTTCACATGAAATTGGTTAAAGGTTTATAAACAACGGCCAATTAGAAAAGGTCCAAAAGGCGTACACATTACGTCTTCTGGACCTTTTTTAATTGATTTGTAGTACACGGGTATGTTGTTAACGAGTAACGCTTGACGCACGAGCGGTAGCTGTGACTTTTTCACGCGATAAACGCCGGCGATTAAGCCATTTGCGGCCTTCTTCGATTAGGAAGAGGGGAATTGGAATGATTGCCAGGAAAAGCCAGTCGGTCAGTGCTAGCGGTCCGGTGTGGAAGAGATTCTGTAAGAATGGCGTGTAGCTAAGCAATGCTAACAAAAAGATTTCAAAGCCAATACCGAACCAGACCAAATGATTAGTGAACAAACCGACTTTGAAGACCGAAGCATTTTCGGTGCGGCAGTTCATGGCGGCGGCAATCTGGCAGAAGATGATCGCGGCAAGGGTCATGGTCGTGGCCATGACGTAGGTTGAGCCGCTGGTTGCCAGGCCGCGTAACGGCCAGCCGTTTAGATGGTTGACGAAGAAGTAAGCGCCGCTGGAAATGATGGATGCGATTAAGCCATACCAGGCAAACGCCTTCCATAAAACAGTGCGGTTCATAAGGTGAGCATCACGTGCGCGTGGCGGTTTATCCATAATGCCAGGCTCGGCTTTTTCGGATCCTAATCCCAGTGCCGGCATCATGTCTGTTCCGAGGTCGACTGTCAGGATTTGCATGACAGTCAACGGTAACGGGATGGCACCGCGCGAGAAGAGGAAGAGGGCAGATGGTACCGCTTCTGGCAGGTTGGAGTTCAAAATGTAAACCAAGAACTTTTGAATGTTGCTGTAAACGGTGCGGCCTTCTTCGATGGCGGCAACAATAGAGGCAAAGTTGTCGTCGGTAAGAATCATGTCGGCCGCGTCTTTGGCAACGTCGGTTCCAGTGACGCCCATGGCAACGCCAATATCCGCTTTCTTCAAAGCGGGCGCATCATTTACGCCATCACCGGTGGATGCGACGATTTCGCCCATCGTTTGCAGAGTGGAAACGATCTTATATTTTTGTTCAGGCGCCACTCGGGCAAAAATAATTTCGCCTGCCAGTGCCTGCTTGAGCTCGTCTTGGCTCATGGCATCGAGTTCACTGCCGGTGACGACACGCGCTTTGTCGGACGTCAAACCGATTTTAACGGCAATAGACTTCGCAGTTAACGAGGAGTCACCGGTCACCATGATGATTTTGATGCTGGCCCGATGGCATTTCTCGATGGCATCGTAAATTTCCGGACGCGGTGGATCGGACATGATGGCCAAACCGACAAAGGTAAGCTTGGTTTCGGCCGTCTCAATCGTGAGGTTGTCGAGCTGACTTTGTTTATCGGCTTCTTGAGGAATTTCACGATAAGCAGTCGCAATTGAGCGAAGGCCTAGAGAAGCATACTTGCGGTTGGCAGCATCGATCGCTTCCTTGTCTGCTGCGGTTAAAGGCCGGACTTTGCCGTTTTCCTGAATGGTATCGCAGTGCGGCAGTAAATCGCTGAGAGAGCCTTTGGTACAGATGGACAGCGTGTGATCATCGTGCTGGTGAATGGTGGTCATCCGTTTACGATCGGAGTCGAAGGGGAGCTCTTTAAGCCGCGGGTATTTTTTGGTATAAGCATTCACGTCGATACCGGACTTTTGCGCCAGGATTACAAGTGAAGCTTCCGTTGGCGTCCCCAGAATCTTCGGACGCGCTTGGCCTTTTGACGGTTCGACTTCGGTGTCGTTGTTGAATGCAACCAGACGAATGAGCAGATCCAAGTCAGGATCGCTGCCGTATTGAACCGGTTTGCCGTCTAACTCAATATGGCCATTATTGACATAGCCTTGGCCACTCACGGTATAAGTATGTGACCGGGTCCAAATATGATCGACTGTCATCTGGTTCTGGGTCAGCGTACCGGTTTTATCCGAGCAGATCACCGTTGTTTCACCCAACGTTTCAACACTGTTCAAATCTTTGAGTAAGGCGTGTTTCTTGGCCATGCGCTGCACGCCTTGGGCTAGCGAAAGCGTCACCGTTGGCAGTAGGCCTTCGGGGATGAACGCGACAATCATGCCTAACGCGAAAATAAAGCTTTGAGCGACCGGATAATGAACGAAGAAGATGGCAGCCACAAAGAAAAGAACGCCTAAGCTGATGGCAATGAGCGAAATCTGTTTTGTGAGACGATTAAGCTCTAACTGCAGCGGGCTTAGGCTGCGTTTTTGTTGTTGAGTCAACGCGGCGATTCGCCCGAACTCGGTTTTCATGCCAGTCGCAAAAGCAATGGCAGTTGCGGTCCCGGCGCCAACCGTGGTGCCGGCATAGACAAGATTGGATTCAGCGAATTCGCCTTGGCCAGCATTATAGTCAACCTTTTTGGATTCGGGGACGGATTCACCGGTGAGGGCACTTTGATCGACTTGGACAGAAGTGGCCTTAATCAGGCGGGCATCAACCGGTACGGCATTGCCGGCTTGCAGATTGAAGACGTCGCCTGGCACGATTTGGGTAGCGTTGACTTGTTGCAGTTTGCCATCCCGGTAGACTTGCGTATAAGTCGGCAACATTTTCATGAGTGAGTCCGTTGCCTTTTGGGCTTCATGTTCCTGCCAGTAACTGAAAATACCATTAATAACATTGACCAGCCAGATGGCAATACCTAGCTCAAGGGTGCCGGATAGGATTGCAACAAACCCGCTCACCCAGAGTAGAATCGCCATGACACTGGTAAAGTTCTTAAGAAAGACTAGTAACTGGGATTTTTGCTTTTCGCGGGTAATCGTGTTTTCACCATATTTGGCAAGACGCGCAGCCGCTTCTTTTTGACTTAATCCAGTTGACGTTGTGTGCAAGTCGTTCAGTAAATCCGCAACCGATTCAGTTGCAAACTTGCGCCGCGTCTCCTTTTCACTTTTCATGACTCAAGCACGGCTCCTTTTTTAAAACGTTTAAATACATTCTAACGTTCTGTGGGTTGTAAAACACCCAAAACTATTGAATTTGGGTGATTAAAATTTAACGATTTATAGCTGGTATATCTGGTTTTATCAGGCATGTAACCCGCGTTCCAGAAATGCGACGGCCTCGGAAACCGCAGTCTCAAGGTCAAAATCAGATTGCATCCCCAGGACAACTGGCAGCAGGTAACTTAAAATGGTACCGAAAAGATAGCGAAGGATGCGAGTCAGCGGCCAGTTAACAAGTGCACCTTCCTGCTGATAGAAGGCGAGCAGTTGGACGGCCTTGTCTATGAATTGCTTTTGAAACTTTTCCGCCAGTGCCTGGCTTAGCGCCGCATCTTGCAAAAGAGTGGCGGCCAGTATCCGAAGTTGCGCCTGATTCTCAATGGCAAAGGCCATGCGATTATGCACGATGAAGGTTAGAAACGTATGCAGATCAGGTAGGTGTTGCTCGCCGATTTCATGAATGAACTCAGTGAATGCGCTTGGGATAACTTGTTGAATCATGGGCGCGAGTAACGCTTGGCGGATGCCTTCTTTGGTTTTGAACTGCTTATAAACGGTTCCTTCGCTAACGCCAGCAAGATGGGCGATATCTTTTGTGCTGGTACGATCGAATCCTTTTTCCGAAAAAAGGCTCAGACTCGCTTTCAAAACCGCTTGTTGCTTGGCTGACAGCTGGCTTTCAGCAAGCGATGAGGAGAATAAATCCGTCAGATTATGCGGCTGCACGATCATTCACTTCCTTCTTTAGTCAGATTTGTTTAAACCTGTCGATAATGCCGCATGGTGACAAGATTCAGGCTTAAAAATAGTAAGAAGAAGCCTAGGAGGGCAATGACGTCCGGATACAACACACTTAATGACTGGCCTTTTGCAATAATGCCGGTTAACGCATCGGCACCGTAATAAAGCGGCATTAAGCGGGCAACTGGTTGCAACCAGCCAAGCATTTGATTCACAGGAATCAGCCCGGTAAAGAAAATTTGCGGGACGACAACCAATGGGATGAACTGTAACATTTGAAATTCCGTATTGGCAAACGTTGAAATCAGTAAACCAAGCGAAAGCGCCGTGATTGCCAGTAATAAGTTGATTAGAAAAATTGCGGCAATGCTTCCGAGAATTTGGATTTTAAAGACGAACAAGGCATAGCCGACAATCAAGATTGTTTGAATCACCGCAAAAATGCCATAGCCCAATAAATAGCCACTAATAATTTCTCCTCGCCGCACAGGAGTTGCCAGCAATCGGTCAAGCGTTCCGGTTGTGCGTTCACGTAATAGCGCGATGCCGGAAATCAAGAAAACAAAGAAGAAAACGATGAAGCCAATCAGAATCGGCAGTAAGGTGTCAAAGTAAGTCGAATTAGCCGATCCGTAACGATAATGAGTTGCGATTCGGTAGTGAGTAGCAGTTGACGCCGGTTGGGACCCTGCTACCTGTGCAGTTCCACGCGTGGAATGTTGTAACGCTGATGCCATTTTTTGTAAAGCGGTTGCTTGATTTTTAATCGTAGTAGCAGCTGCCTGCATTTTAAGCTTGATGGTTGCCGCCTGTAAGCCCTGTTTCAAGAGGGCACTTTTCCCTTGATCGGCATTGGCGAGTAATAGTGTCAGTTTGTCGCCTTTCTGAGTCAGGATGCCAGCATAATCGTGATCTTTGATAAGCATGGTCGGATCTTCATTGCCGACATGGTGGAGCCGGATTCGATCCGTATCCAAGGCCTGAACCACAGATGTATCTACACCGTGTATCCCTAAGTCGGCTTTTGTATTTGTGTTGGATTGGAAAAGGAAAAAGATTAACGTCATGATAAACAACGGCGCAATGAACATCAGTGCCAGTGTCCGTTTATCGCGAATCATTTCTTTGAAAATACGACTGATCAATGCATTAACGCGCATCTTGCTGCCTCCCTGCGGCCAAAAAGACCGCTTCGATCGAATCTGTGTGATAGGTTGCTTTGAGTTGGTCAGGGGTGCCTTGGGCGATGGCTTTTCCGTTGCGGATCATCATGAGCAGATCGGCTTCTTCAGCATCGGCCATGACATGGGTCGTTAAAATAATCGTGACGCCTTGATCGCTAGCTAATCTGTGTAATTCCTGCCAGATTTTGCGCCGTAATTCAGGATCAATGCCAATGGTCGGTTCGTCCAGAATCAGAAGCGGCGGTTTGCTAATTAACGCGATGGCAAGCGATAAACGCCGCTTCATGCCGCCAGAATAAGTTTTGACGCTTTGATCAAGCGCTGATTGCAAGTTAACGACATGCGCAGCGTAGCGCAATTGTTCAGCCATTTGGGGCCGTTTGACGCCTTGCATTTTGGCAAAAAAAGTGAGATTTTCTGCGCCGGTCAGGCTTTCGTAAAGGGCGTCAGTCTGAGCCATGAATCCGATCCGCGCTAGCAGCAAGCGATTGGGGACAGGCCGGTTAAAAACCAGTACCTGACCGGATCGGGGACGTATCATACCCATAATAGTTCGGATCAAGGTCGTTTTGCCGGCACCACTGGGACCGATTAAAGCCAGGATCTGACCAGAGTTTAAGGTGAGATTAATGTCACTAAGGACGATTTTTTGGCCGTAACCCTGCTGAAGGGCGGTCACTTGGACAACGGGTTCTCTTGACATATTTTAGCCACTTTCTTTTGGAATATAGTGAGTGCTCACTCACTTGCTATTATCATGACTTTTACCAAAAAAGCAAGCTTATTTTTTCGCGGTCAAGGCCGCAGCACCGCTTCATTCGGTTCAGCGCCCGCCGTTTAGGCATCTCGTGGTATAATTATTCAGAAGTTTGATTTCAAACCACAATGGAGGAACGCGGATGCGCACCTATCTCGCAAATTTATTAACTTGGTCCACTCTTATCAATCTGGTTGACATCCTCGTCGTCTGGTACGTCATTTATCGGTTGATCATGCTGGTTCGCGGCACCAAAGCCGTGCAGCTGCTTAAAGGTGTTTTTGTCATTGCGGCCATCAAGATCATTTCCTGGTTTTTGCAACTCAAAACGGTTGGCTACCTGACAGATTTGGTCATCACCTGGAGTGTGCCGGCGCTGGTCATTATTTTTCAACCGGAAATCCGCCGCGGTCTAGAGCATCTTGGACGTGGATCGTTGATTTTCCGCTCAAACAATAACCAACATGAAGCCGAAACGCGCATGGTCAAGGAGCTGGACAAGGCGATCCAGTATATGAGCAAACGCCGCATCGGTGCTCTGATTACCATTCAAAAAAATACCGGCCTTGAAGATTATATCGAGACTGGCATTCCACTTGATGCGGATATCAGTGGCGAGTTGTTAATCAACATTTTTATTCCTAACACGCCGTTGCATGACGGGGCAGTTATCATTCGCAACAATCGGATTGCGGTAGCCGCGGCTTATTTGCCGTTGTCAGACAGTAACCTGATTCCCAAGGAACTGGGTACCCGCCATCGTGCCGCTGTCGGGATCAGTGAAGTGACCGATGCCTTGACGATTGTTGTGTCTGAGGAAACCGGCGAAGTCACGATTACGAACAACAACAATTTGATACGCAACCTAACGCGCGAGGATTACATGAAGTTCTTGACAGCGCAGTTGGTACCAAAAGAAGAGGCGCCCAATCCAAATCCGGTTGTCAGTTTCTTTTCGCGACTTTTTAATCAACGCAAAAAGAAGGAGGGCAAGCAATGAATCGCTTATGGGATAAGCCATGGGTTAATCGGTTGTTAGCCTTGCTTCTCGCGATCGGGTTGTTCGCTTATGTCAACGTTGAGAGTATCAACAACACGCGGCAGAATGCCAACGATGATACAACCCTGGTAGCGAACAAAACCCAGACCGTGAAAGTACCGTTGCAGGTTAACGCCAACACTGACAAGTATTTCATCACCGGTTACCCGTCAAAAGTGTCGGTTGCACTGACAGGCACGGCCTCGTTAGTTACCATGACTGCCAATACCCAGAATTTTCGGGTGGTTGCTGATTTAACCAATTTAGGGGTTGGCAAGCATCGGGTCCATTTGAAGGCGGAGGGTCTGAACAAAGATTTAAGCTACTCGATTTCGCCTAAATCAGTGACTGTCGACATCCAGGTGCGGGACAATAAGACCATGCCGATTCAGGTTCGCTATAATAAGGCCAGCATCGCTTCCGGTTATGCAGCAGGTGATCCTAAGCTTTCGGCGCGAACCGTTGAAGTGACGGGTGCACGCTCCGTGATCGACTCGATTGCCCAGGTCGTTGCCAATGTTTCGTTGGCGCACAATACCCGCAAGACCGTTGACCAGGAAGTGCTATTGCAAGCGTTGGATGATAATGGCAATACTATGAATGTGGTGCTGTCACCGCAAACCGTGCATGTCACGTTACCGATTTCCCAACCCAGTAAAAAAGTAAATATTGAGTTGAAGCAAACCGGCAATGCGGCAAGCGGGCATACGTACGCCTTGTCGTCAGACACAAAACAGGTTACCGTATATGGAGACCAGCAAAGTCTGGATAAGTTGAGTAAATTGACCGTTCCTGTTGATATCAGTGGCATCACTTCGACAACAACGCGGACGTTCAACGTAACAGATCTCAACGACAGTATTTCTGCGGCCGACCCGAAAACCATTAAGGTGACGGTGAGTGTTGGCAACACAGGGACTGGTAATGGTGGTGGTAATGACGATGATGATGTGGGCACTAACGCTAACGCTGGCACGTCAACCGCTTCATCGAATTCATCCAGTGCCAGTAGTTCTCAATCAAGTTCATCAAGCGAAAGCACATCAGCAAGTGAAAAATAACCACTGGAAGAAATGAGGAAAAATTAAGATGACAAAGTATTTTGGTACCGATGGTGTTCGTGGCATTGCTAATAAGGAATTGAGCCCAGAAATGGCGTTTCGACTCGGTCGCACAGGCGGCTATGTGCTGACTCAGCACAAAGAAGATGCCAGTCATCGGCCACTGGTTCTGGTTGCGCGCGATACCCGGATTTCCGGTCAGATGTTAGCAGATGCTTTGATTGCCGGATTACTGTCGGTTGGCATTGAAGTGCTGGATCTTGGCGTTATCACGACGCCCGCAGTTGCTTACCTAATTAAAATCCAAGGAGCCGATGCCGGGATTCAGATTTCGGCTTCACATAATCCGGTTGCCGACAATGGTATCAAGTTCTTTGGCGCAGACGGTTACAAGCTTTCTGACGAAACGGAAGAAGAAATTGAAGCTTTGTTAGATGCACCGGAAGATAACCTGCCGCGTCCGGCTGCAGAGGGACTGGGAACCGTTGACGATTATCCTGAAGGTGCGCTCAAGTATACGCAATTTTTGGAGCAGACACTCTCGGATGACTTAAGTGGCATTCATGTTTGTTTAGACGGTGCTAATGGTGCTACCAGTGGTTTGGTTAGCCGGATTTTTGCCGATCTTGACACGGACTTCGATACGATGGCAACCAGCCCGGACGGCTTAAATATCAACGCTGACGTAGGTTCAACGCATCCGCAAGCGTTGGCCAAGTTTGTCGTTGAAAAAGGTGCCGATGTCGGCCTGGCCTTTGACGGCGACGGTGATCGCTGCATTGCCGTTGATGAAGAAGGCAACATTGTCGATGGCGATAAGATCATGTTCATTCTAGGCAGCTATATGAAGTCACAAGGCCGCCTGAAACAAGATACGGTTGTGACCACAGTGATGAGCAACCTCGGCTTGTATAAGGCGCTTGAAGCCAATGGCATGAAGTCTGTTCAGACCGCGGTTGGTGACCGCCATGTCGTGGAAGCTATGCGTAAAGACGGTTACAACATCGGTGGCGAACAATCCGGCCACATCATTTTGTTTGATTATCACAACACCGGCGATGGCATGTTGACCGGCATCCACTTGCTAAACGTCATGAAGAAGACAGGCAAGAAACTATCCGAGCTAGCAGCCCCGGTTCAGGATTACCCACAGAAACTGGTTAACGTCAAAGTTGCCGACAAGGATAATTGGCAAGCCTATCCGGAAATTCAAGAAGCTATCGATACCGTTGAAAAAGAAATGGCTGGCGATGGCCGCGTGCTCGTGCGTCCTTCCGGTACGGAACCACTGCTGCGGGTGATGGCAGAAGCCAAAACCGAAGACTTGGTATCGCGTTATGTCGATCAGATTGTCGCAGTTGTTAAGCAAGAAATGGGCAGTCCAAAAGATTAAGATTCATATAAACTACATGAGGGTTTAACCAAAAAAGCTACTGAGGAAAAATCTCGGTGGCTTTTTTGTTGCGGTGTTTATGGTAAATCTAAAGCGATCAAACCTTGAATTTTCAAGGTTGATCACGTTTTCGGAGGAATGGATATAGACCAATAATCTTACGAAAAGTATACCATTGAAAATTTAGTATTGACATACTACCGCTTAAAACATATAGTTAGCTTTGCTTTTAGCGATACCAATAAAAAAATCTGTCTAAACCAATTTGTAGACATTAGGAAAAGGATGTTGACTATGTGTGGAATCGTTGGTGTTATCGGTAAGAAAAATGCAACCCAAATCTTGCTTAAAGGGCTCGAGAAGCTGGAATATCGGGGGTATGATTCAGCTGGCATTTATGTAAACGATCAAGCCGGTCATGACCATCTGATCAAGCGGGTTGGCCATATTTCTAATTTGGAAAAAGCAGTGACACCGGATGTTCAGGGCGTCATGGGGATTGGTCATACACGCTGGGCAACAAACGGTGGGCCGACCGAAGCCAATGCACATCCGCAGGTTTCTAATGACGAACGCTTCTATCTGGTGCATAACGGGGTTGTGACCAACGCCAATGACCTGAAGCAGCAATACCTTCAAGACATCGAACTGCATAGTGACACCGATACTGAAGTTGTGGTACAGCTGATTGCCTTGTTTGCCCGTCAAGGCCTGTCTGCCAAAGAGGCGTTGCGCAAGACATTGAAGTTAATTCAAGGCTCATACGCTTTTTCCATGGTTGATCGCCTGGATCCAACCGTGCTGTATGTGGCTAAGAACAAGAGCCCGCTTTTGATCGGTCGGGGCAAGGGCTTCAACGTTGTGGCTTCCGATGCGTTGGCTATGCTGAGCGAAACCGACCAATTTGTTGAACTCAAGGATCAGGAAATTGTGACGCTGACGGCTGATGCCATTCACATCGAAACACTTGATGGCAAAGTCGAAGAACGTAAGCCATTTACGGTTAAAGTTGATGACGGTGAGGTTTCCAAAGGCACGTACCCATTCTTCATGCTCAAGGAAATTGACGAGCAGCCAATTGTAATGCGCCGTTTGGTTGAAAAATATACCGATGATCAACATCATGTGGTGATTCCAGAAGACCTGATGAAGGCTTTACAGCAAGCCGATCGTCTATATATTGTTGCAGCCGGCACCAGTTATCATGCCGGGTTAGTCGGTGCCCCGTTGTTTGAACAGCTGGCAGGCATCCCGGCTGAAGTACACGTTGCTTCGGAGTTTGCTTATCATCAGCCGTTATTGTCCAAGCATCCGCTGTTTATTTTCCTAACCCAAAGCGGCGAGACAGCTGATATTCGTCAGGTGTTGGTTGAAGTTAAGAAGCAAGGTTATCAGACACTCACCATTACCAATGTCGGTAGTTCAACCCTTGCCCGTGAAGCAACATTCACCTTGTTGCTGCATGGTGGTCCGGAAATTGCGGTGGCTTCGACCAAAGCCTACACCGCCCAAATTGCCGTTGAAGCATTGGTTGCCAAGGCCGTTGGGGAAGCTAAGGGTCTGCAAGCAGCTAAGGACTTTGACGTCATTCACCAACTGGGTTTGGCAGCAACGGGTCAGCAAGCCTTGATTGATCAAAAAGATCGCATCCACGAACTGGCGACGGATATGTTCAAAACCACACGCAACGCCTTTTATATCGGACGCGGCGGCGACTATTACGCCAGCCTGGAAGCGGCGTTGAAGCTCAAGGAAATCAGCTACGTGCAGGCAGAAGGTTTTGCTGCTGGCGAGTTGAAACACGGCACCATTGCCTTGATCGAAAAGGATACGCCGGTTGTCGCCATCATTTCCGACCCGGTCACAGCTGCCCGCACACGCAGTAATGCCGATGAAGTTCAGGCCCGTGGTGCTAAAGTCTTGCACATTGCGATGGCTAGTCAGGCACAAAAGGGGGACCAGATTATTGTGGACGACATCGATCCGCTACTGGCACCACTTGTTACCATCATTCCGGCGCAATTGCTGGCATACTTCACAAGTGCCGATCGCGGCTATGACGTTGATCGCCCACGCAACTTGGCAAAGTCCGTTACGGTCGAATAAGACGCGTATTGATGGAAAAGTAAATGTTAATCTTAAAACGGTGATATTGCCCACTAAAAAGCCTGTTTGCTAGCATTTTAGCAAACAGGCTTTTTGTCTCATCAGAATCTTTACGTTAAGAAGAAATGGGCAGCAATTATTTTAAGTAATCCTCGCTCAACTGCATAAACTGTTGTGCATCTTTAGCAGCTAGGTCAATGCCTTGTTGCCAAAATGCCGGTTGCGTCAGATTAACCCCGAGATGTTTTTTGGCCAGTTCCTCTGTTGACATGTTGGCCGTGTCCCGCAGCAGTGCGATGTAATCATCTTCAAAGTTTGAGGTTTGTTGTGCCTTGGCGTAAATGCCGCTAGAGAACAGGTAGCCAAACGTATACGGGAAGTTGTAGAACGGCGGATTGTCAAAATAGAAGTGTAGTTTGTTCGCCCAGTACATTGGGTCAAATGAACTCAGACCGCCAGCATAGGCTTTTTGCTGGGCCTCGGTCATCAGTTCCTTTAGGCGCGGCACGCTGACAATGCCTTGTTCCCGCTCTTGATAGAAGCTGTCTTCAAACAGGAAGCGGGCGTGGATGTTCAGCAGCATGGCTATTGGATTGGTCATTTTGGCATCAAGCAGGTTAAGCTTTTCTGCGGGATCGGTGGCGGCTTTGACAGTCGCATCGGCCACGATTAATTCAGCAAACGTCGAAGCAGTTTCGGCAACGTTCATGGCATAATCTTGACGCAGAACCGGCATGTCTTTCAAAATATCACTGTGGAAGGCGTGGCCTAGTTCGTGGGCGATGGTTGAAACGCCAGATGCCGAGCCGTCAAAAGTCATGAAAATTCGGCTTTCTTTAACATCCGGCACACTGGTCATATAGCCACCGGCGCGTTTGCCTGGCCGATCTTCGGCTTCAATCCAGCCGTTTTCGAAGGCGTGTTTGGCGAAAGCGGCCATTTTTGGTGAGAACTTGGCAAAATTGCTGACAATGAATTCGGCTGCTTCGTCAAAGGTGTATGTTTTTGGCTTAAAATCGCCAACGATAACCGGCGCCCACTGATCATACCAAGTCATGGTTGGCTGGCCGGTTAGTTGGGCCTTGCGGGTGAGGTAGGCGGCAAATGGTGCCTTATTCGCGCTGATGGTGTGCCACATTTGATCTAATGTGGCCCGTTGCATGCGGTTATATTGAAGCGGTTTGTAAAGATAATCCGGATAATGATGCAAGCGGTAATCAGTTAACCGGAATCCGGCAATGTGATTGAGCGTTTCGGCAAACAAACTGGCATGATCATCCCAGACGTGTTCCCAAACGTTGAAAACGTCCTGACGCACTTTAGGATCAGGCGCACCCTCAAACTTGTTTTGCGTCTGTCCGGCACTTAGCTCAGTTGTTTTCCCGTCTTGGACAACCGGGAATTTCAGACTGCCGCTTAAAGTGGTGTAATGGTCACTCCAGCCGGTGTATCCATCAACTGCCAGGTCATTGATCATGGTTTCGGTTTGGTCATCAAGCAAGTCCTTGGCTTGGTCACGCATTTCAGCGAGCCCGAAGCGACTTTCCGCTAAAGTACCGGTTGCCGTCAGTTGATCGAACGCGGCTTGTGGCATGGCAGCTAGTTTTTTAGCCAGCGGATTATTGATGTTTTGAAAACGCGTCTCAAGCGTGGTGAGCCGACCTTGTAATGGGCCGGTTTTTAAATTGGCCGTATCGGCGCTGGCAATCATTTCAACAAAGCTGCCAGTGGTGCCTAGGCCTTTGCTAATATCTTCAAACAGTTGCCAAAAAGTTTTGAAATCGGTAAACTCAGGAGCGTCATCGCTAGGCGACCAAGCAGCAACTTGGGTTTCTAGTTGCGGCAGTTCGTCGGCTACCTGTTGGATTCGGGCGGCAAGTTGTGGTGAGTCGATGCCACCGGGGAAGATTGAATCGAGATTCCAGTTAATCGGGTAAGACATATCAGCACTTCCTTTCGAAATACGTTCATTATACAGTAGATGAGAAAATTATGAGTGAAAGTGGGTCAAATTTGTGCATTCTTTTAAACGTCATTGGGGACTTTGGTTGACGGCTATTCTTTTATTTATTTTATTTGTGAGTTCTAGCATGACGTACAAAGAACAGACAACCGTGCCGCTCATGGAACGGCTGTTGCAAAGTGAACCGTTTAAACCATTTTTGAGCACGATTCATTTTGATTATGCCGGTGAAACGCAATCGGTAGCAAAGGTAGGCTACTTTAAATTTGTCGAGTTCTTTATTCGCAAAGGCGCGCACGTCACGATCTTTTTCCTTTTGGGGCTAGGTTTAACCCAAGGAACATTTATGTATCAAAAGAATCGGTGGCTTCACTGGCCACTGGTAACGTTGAGCTGTACCGGGATTGCCGCGTTTGATGAATTCCACCAGATGTTGACAGGCGGCCGGACGCCGTTATTTCAGGATGTGATGCTGGATACGGCAGCAGCAGCCATTGCCGTGACCGTGATGTGGGGATGGCTGTGGTGGCGGAAGCGACGTTGAATAACGGTTCATTCTTTGCTATAATTTTAACGATCCGTATGCATCTATACTTATGAAAAGAGGGTTTATCATGTCAGGACATTCCAAATGGCATAACATCCAAGGCCGTAAGAACGCTCAGGATGCTAAGCGTGGTAAGATTTTCCAGAAATTATCACGTGAATTATACATGGCAGCAAAGCAAGGTGGTCCTGACCCCAGTGGTAACCCATCCCTCCGTTTGGTCATGGACAAAGCCAAAGCTGCCAACATGCCTAAAGACAACATCAAACGGGCGTTAGATAAAGCGAGCGATCGCGATGCAGCTAATTATGATGAAGTGACTTATGAAGGCTATGGCCCGGGTGGCGTTGCGATTCTGGTCGAAGCTTTAACCGATAACCGTAATCGGACTTCCAGTTCCGTGCGGGTTGCAATTACCCGTCACGGCGGCAATATGGCGGCAGCAGGTGCGGTTTCCTATATGTTCGATCGCAAGGGCTATCTGGTTATTTCCCGCGAAGATTTTGACGTTGACGAAGACCAGATGCTGGAAGATGCGCTTGAAGCCGGTGCCGAAGATATGCAGACGTCGGATGAAGCCTTTGAAATTTATACCGACCCTAAAGAATTCGCGCAGGTTCGTGATGCGTTAGAAGAAAAGGGTTATAAATTCGTGCAAAATGAATTAACCATGGTGCCGCAAAACCTGACACCGATTCCCAAGGACAAAGTTGAACAGTTCCAGGCGATGATTGACCAACTGGAAGACGATGACGATGTTCAGGAAGTCTACACAGCCGGCGACTGGCCAGACGACTAAATGATTTATTAGAACATGTTTGAAAAGGCAATGCAGATGCGTTGTCTTTTTTATTTTGCTCAAAAATCGGCAGTAAAAGGAGTTTCCCTGTGAATTGCGAACTCTTTTAGTGTAGGGGGGAAAGGCATGCAATCAGTGAATGAATTGTTGACGAGTGCGTTAGCAAAAGGCGCCAGTGATATCTATTATTTGCCGAGTGCACAGGGGTATCTTGTTCGACTTCGACTACCTACAGGACTGATGACACTGGCAAAACGGGAGGTGCGCTTAGGTCAACAGGAAATTAATTATTTGAAGTTCATGGCGGGGATGAACGTGGCAGAACATCGGCGCGTTCAACTAGGTGCTTTCTATCAAGAAGCGCCGTCAGTATTTTTGCGATTAAGTTCGGTGGCGGACTATCGCGGCCGTGAGTCGTTGGTCGTGCGGTTAATCAGCGGCATTCCAGATGCGGACGGCGCCCGGCAACTCTTGGATCGGTTGATGAGCATTTTGTTGCAGCGACGCGGGATGTTGACGCTGGCCGGGCCAACCGGATCAGGTAAAACAACGCTACTTTATCAATTAGCTACGCGGTTGGCGGAGTCGCGTATGGTGTTGTCGATAGAAGATCCCGTTGAAATTAATCAACCTCAATTTCTTCAGCTTCAGGTGAATCCAGAGGCAGAGATGAGTTATCCGCAGTTGCTAAAGGCGGCCTTGCGTCATCGGCCCGATGTTTTACTGATCGGGGAAATTCGTGATCGACAAACTGCACAAAGCGCCTGTGAGGCAGCCATTAGCGGTCATATTGTGTTGGCGACGGTTCATGCACGCTCAGCCGGTGATACGCCTTTGCGGTTAACGAGTTTCGGCCTATCTGAAGAATTGGTTGCGGCTGCGTTGACTGCCAGTGCGGCAATTGCGTTGCGCTATCGTCCGGTGATTCACCCGGTGGCAGAACTGGTTGTTTTTGAACGCTCGTCGCAAAGCCAAGCACAAGAGGTGGTTTCATGAAGGTGCCGTTAATTGCGCAGGAACGTTTTTGCCGCCAGAGTGCTGCGTTAATCACGGCTGGTTTCAGTTTGCCAGATGTTTTTGCTTACCTGCGCGTCAGTGCGCCAAAATACCGGATTGTTTGGGAACGGATTGAAGCGGAACTGGCTAACGGAATTGCCTTTTCAGAAGCGGTCGCGCACCAAGAGCTGGCACCGATCCTTTTTCAACAGTTACAGTTAGCACAGATTCACGGTGATTTGGCTAAGGCGCTAACAGTAGCGGGCGACTATCTTGGCTTACGCGTGCGCAATCGGCAGAAAATGACCCAACTGCTTGTTTATCCGTGTCTGTTATTGGCCATGTTGATAGTCTTACAGGTTGTGGTGGTTTTTGGCGTGCTACCGGCCTTGTCTTTGCCGAGATCGGAATTGGTATTGGTTCAGTTAGGTGGTCTCGCTGTTCTGATCGGGCTTGGCGTACTTATTTATTTGGTTTGGCGCCGTTTAACCCCGCTTAAGCGTCTCTTGGTTCTACAAAAAGTGCCTGGGATGTGGCGGGTTCTGCGGATGTATTATCAGTTTCAATTTACTTCCGGAGCGGCTCAATTTTTGTTGGCAGGAGCTGATATTTCTGATTTTTGTCGGCATTTAGCGACGCTAGAAGGGCCACTGGGGAATTTAGGCAGTCGGATTCAGGCAAAAGTACAACGTGGACAGGAATTGACTGAGGCGCTCCAGGAACCTTTTGTCCCAGATGAAGTCGCGCGTTTATTAACGATGGGACAGTCACGACATCTGGTGGCGGAAGGCCTCAAGCTATTCGGAGAGCAACTATTTTTTAATTTGCAGCGCCAATTGGAGAAATTAGTTAATTTGATCCAACCGCTTTTGTTTTTGTTAATCGGCGGCGAGATTTTACTGGTTTATTTGCAGATCTTATTACCACTCTATCAATCATTAGGAGGTGTCTGAACATGCGACGGAAAAAGTTACGGGCGTTCACGCTCATCGAAGTCGTAGCAGCTTTAGGTGTGATTATTTTGTTAACGTTGGCACTGGTCTTGACGATTCAAGGACAGATGAAACGCGTTGATACGCAAAACCTTAAAGCCACGGTTGCGACCGTCAATACGCAGTTGGAAATGACTTACAACGAGCCTGATCAAGGTGGCGTTGATTTTAGTTCCCCTGATCAACTGGTCAAAAAAGACGTGATTTCGCAAAGTCAGGCCGATGCACTTAAAAAAGGCGGTTATAAACTAACATCCGGTTCGCCGCCAAAATTCGCTAAATGAAACGGTTAAGTGGATTTACCATGATCGAGATCGTTGCGGTGATGTTTATTTTGACGGCATTAGCTTTGGTAGCGGTGCCGGTTGGACGAGGGGCCCTGACGCATCGGCAGGAGCGGGAGTTTATGGAAAGGATCGTTGAGGAGTGGGAAATGCTGAAGATGAAGGCGAGGAGTGATCACGTGGACGGTAATCTTCACGTTGAAGGCTCTGAAAGGCGAGTCAAGTTTACAACAATAAACGGTACAATTAAGATTCTTCAGTTTCCGCCTTCTTTGGAATTTGATGGCGCTGCGACGTTGGTTTGTAATCACAGAGGGAAAATTAAGCAAGGAGGTTCGTTAAATTTTAAGCACAAGGGCAAACTTAGCTGGTTAGTAAGTTTTCAACTGGGATGGGGGCGAGCCGTATTCACCAAAAAATGAGCGGAGTTTTACTAGTCGAACATCTAGCTGCATTGGGAGTGGTTTTAATCGCGGTTAGCTGGCTAACGCTACTACTGCGGACGTATCAAAAGCTTGTCATTCCAACTCGTCAGGAAACAACGGCCTATTATGCGGCTCGGATTGCGTTGGTTCGACTGCCATCACCAGGCGGAAAAACGGAAGTTAAGGTGGGTCCCGATATTTGGCAAGTTGAGGTGCACGCCAAGGAGGTCATTGTTCATGCTGACAATAAAAACAAGACTTTCTCATTTACGCCTTGAAGCTTTTAGTTTAGTTGAGATTGTCATCGGACTGGGTCTAATGATGGTCGTCCTCTTGCTTTGGCGACCGCTTTTAACCGGCATTCAACGATTTACCCGCCAAGATCAATACTTGATTCACGCGTTGCAGTCAGAACACAATCTACAAGTAGATATACACTCTCACAAGATGAAAGAAGTGGAAGTAAAGGAAAATAGCGTGCTACTTAAGGGACAAAATGGGGCCGAAGTCAAAAGATATAAACTCGAATTTTATGCTAAACGAGGTGGCGAAGGTATGGTTCGTACCGGGTCCACGCTTGGGGGTCATGTACCTTTATTTATGCAAGTTAAGTCAGCAAAGTTTCAAGCTGCTCCACAGGGCTTCTTATATACCTTACGATTAAAGTCAGCTCAATCATTTGAAGGTGGGGTGTTTTTGGAGCCATGAAGCTTCGTGGGAGTGTGTTTGTCAACACGTTGATTTTATTTGCTGTTTTTCTAACCCTGACTGTTGGCTTGTTCGAACAATTCAAACTATGGCAACAGCGGTATCAAGTAATCGCAAAAGTCGAAAAAGCTCAATTTGAAGCGGCGTATTCTCGTTGGAGGCAACAAGGCGAAGTCACGAGTCAGGCGGCGGAAGAAGCACTGGCCACTCAAACTGTGCCATCGAGTGACACCGCCGAACCAAATACATCAACAAACGAAGCGTCACAACCTTCAGAAATCAAGGCTTCCAAGGCAGAGATGCTTGAATAAGCTTTTATCAATCAGTACACTAAAAGACAAGGCGGCGTCTAAGAGTCTTGGAAGATTTCCTATAGGTACACGTCTTGGCTGACAGAGTAATGAGGAGGCACTGGTTTGGCAAACGAACATCTTGAAAAGCTTTACCATGTTTTAGATGACAGCACGACGATCTTGAATCAACAGTTGAAGACATCTTTTATTGCGGCGATTACTGAAGCCGGAGAGGATCTTGACTCAGGTGAGGTGATGCAGGAAGATGGTTTGCCCAACGATGAGGCAAAGAAAAAACTAACCGCGCTGTTTGATCAAATTAAGCTGGCTACCTACGAACCGGAAGAAATTCGTCAAGCATTACAGTTAGTTTTGGTGAAGGCCATCAAAGTTGATGGAATTGAGCCGAACAAGCAAATAACGCCGGACGCGATGGCTAGTCTTGCGACGTTTATGGTCACCATCTTTATTCAACAACATCCCGATCAACTGCGAGTTGCTGATTTGGCTGTTGGCACCGGAAATTTGTTGTTTGCGGTCATGAATCAGCTTCACAAGGCCTGGAATGCCGAAGTCAAAGGCTTTGGCGTCGATAATGATGAGGCGTTGCTGGCAGTAGCAGGAATGAGTAGCAGTCTTCAACACTTAGACGTTGATTTATTTCATCAAGATGCTTTGGACAATCTTTTGTTTAAAGATGCTGACGTGGTGGTTTCAGATTTGCCAGTGGGCTATTACCCGGTTGATGAACGCGCTAAAAAGTTTGCGACTGCCACCAAAAAAGGCCATTCTTATGCGCATCACCTGTTAATTGAACAAAGCATGAATGTCCTGAAGCCGGGCGGATTAGGCTTGTTTTATGTGCCTAGTCAGGTGTTTCGCTCTAAAGAGGCAGAAGGCTTAACCAAATGGCTGGCAAAGGCCATGTATTTTCAAGGCTTGTTAAACTTGCCGGATGACTTTTTTGCTGATAAGAATGCGGAAAAGAGCCTGTTGATTTTGCAAAAGCCAAGTCCAGACGTCAAACGCGCTAAGCAGGTCTTGCTTGGGCAGTTTCCGGACCTCAATGATCGTGACGCATTTGCGGCCTTTATTGGTAAGGTCAAGGATTGGGCGGCAGCCAATATTGTGTTGTAAATAACGTTGCATCAGAAGTGTTAGCGTAAGCGGCTTTTGCTTCAGTGGAGCACATCCACACAGAAACACCGTCATATTTCATTAAACCAAACAGGCACTGGAGACGTTTTGCTAAGTCTCCAGTGCCTGTTTGGTTTTCTTTACTGCCCGCATAAACGCGCTCCCTGCTTTTTAGCGCGCAATCGGTTAGAATAAGTTATCACCAACAGGAGGATGTCTATGTCGTTATTAAGTATTGCGTATGTTTTAATTGCTATTGTTTCGGTCGGTGTCACCATTTTTGATATTGTACATGTGCGGATCCGCGCAACGCCCAAAGTCTGGCGCATCGTTTTTTATCTGGCGATTGCCGCTTTTAGCCTGGTCCTAACGCTGCAGCAAAGTCGCCATTTTGACGATTTGGTCAGTGGCGGGTTTATTGTGGTTATGTTTCTTTGTTTTGCAAGCTGGCAAAAAGGCTTGGCGGATCCTGCTATTATTGGCGGTTTGGGCAGTATTCGAATGTACCAAAATCTGAGTGGACTCGTTTTGCAGGCGCAAGGCACCGGGACACTTTTATTAGCGCAGATGGGGCAGGTGACTGTCTTAAGATTGCACTTCCGCCAAGCGCCGCAAACCCTTCAAAGCTTCCTGGTAGATAAAATGGCGCCCGAGCAAATTAAGATTGTCGATCAGTGATTGGTTTGGGGTTTTCTGAAAATGGTGTATAATTTTTCTAATACGGACATTCGTTAAACGATATGTACCATTCCTGATAATGACACGATATTGCTGTGATCAATTGGTTGAAAGTACCTGTCAGTGTTTGTTGTCGTGTATGATGGCATAACAGCGGTCGTATTGTCATATTCGAATTTAACGTCCAAACCTTTAAATTTGTCGAATCGAAAACATTTGGCTAAGAAGTCGGTTTTTTTACTATCTTCTTAGCTGACCCGGGTCATTTATATTTAAGGAGGAAGCGCATGCAAGCCGAAAAAGATGATCAACCTGAACTCGCGCGGAATTTGAAAAGTCGCCATGTTCAACTGATTGCGATTGGGGGCACCATTGGAACTGGTTTGTTTCTTGGTTCCGGTCAATCTATTCACTCGGCCGGTCCTTCGATTTTGTTTGCTTATTTAATAACTGGTGGTATTTGTTTCTTGTTGATGCGGGCATTGGGCGAGTTATTGATGTCTGATGTGGATTCGCACACGTTTATTGACTTTATTACCAAGTATTTGGGTAAAGATGCCGGCTGGGTCACAGGCTGGACTTACTGGATTTGCTGGGTTGCGCTGGCAATGGCCGAAGTGACTGCCATCGGCTTATACATTAAGTTTTGGTTGCCTGACGTTCCGCAGTGGTTGCCGGGCTTAATTGCATTAGCTGTCTTGCTGTTACTGAATTTGGTTAGTGTCGGGCTTTTCGGTGAAGCGGAGTTCTGGTTTGCGTTGATCAAAATTGTCGCGATTATTGGTCTTATTGTCCTGGGCATTTTCATGATGATTGTTCGTTTCAAAACGCCGCTCGGCCATGCGAGTCTGGCCAATCTTGTCAATGATGGGGGCCTTTTCCCCAAAGGATTTGGCGGCTTTTTAATGTCACTGCAAATGGTTGTGTTTAGTTTTGTCGGGATCGAAATGGTCGGGTTGACGGCAAGTGAGACAAAGGATCCGCATAAAGTGATTCCCGAGGCCATTAACGAAATTCCGATGCGGATTCTGTTGTTTTACGTAGGCGCGCTATTTGTCATCATGTGTATTTATCCGTGGCGGCATGTTTCGCCGGTTAACAGTCCTTTTGTTGAGGTTTTCAATAATGTGGGTATTCCATTTGCTGCGGACATCATCAATTTTGTTGTGTTAACTGCTGCAGCTTCGGCATGTAATTCGTCTATTTTCAGTACTGGTCGGCTACTTTTCTCATTGACGGTCACCGGTAAAAGTCAATCAGCGCAGTGGGCGGCCAAATTGTCACGGCGGCAGGTGCCGGCCCGCGCGATTTTGATCTCGACGGCCGTGATTGCCGTGGCGGTCGTTTTGAATCTTTTCCTTCCAGGCGCGGTTTTCACGTTGGTTTCAAGTATGGCCACGATCAGCTTTCTGTTTGTCTGGGCCATGATCATGTTGGCGCACTTGCGATATAAAAAGTTATATCCACATAGGGAAGGCTTTCGGATGCCGTTCTATCCAGTTTCGGATTACCTTGTTTTAGGGTTTCTCCTCCTGACCGCTATTATCATGCTGTTCGATCGGGCAATGCTTTCGGCACTGATTTTTGCAGTCGTTTGGATTGCCACGCTCTTTATATTACGGCGGTTACGGCGAGCTGCAAAAGCGTAAAAAATCGGGTTGTTGAACATTGACGATAATTTGAGCGATCACTTAACTTCTCTTTGACGCTTGCCGGCTAAAGCCTTTTTAATGATGTGTATAGATTGAGTGACCACTTGCCATTTTTGAATTTAGGATTGACTAACTTTGCTGACGCGTTATGCTGTTAGTGGGTCGTAAATTGTTTTGGTGGCGTTATTTTTGTTATTAATGGTGATGGTACCGTTCTTGGCTTGAGAGCGGAGTGGTTTACGTTCGGGCGCCATAACACGTTCACTCACGGGGAGAGAGGAGATCTTGATGGCTAAAGTTTTGACTTATCGGCGGTTGACCGATGACGTTGTTGCAGCGCCTAATCAAAATTCCGTCATCCCTGCTAATTATCGGTGGCAGCCTACGCGTGGGTTTCGACTGAAAGCGGATCTTGTTTATGGCGGATCATGGCTGTTTGCCCAAGGCTACTGTCGCATAAAGCTGCATGTCCGCAATCGGCAGGTTTTTCGTCAGGCAGCCGGTCGCGGTTATTTTGTCTATGGGAATCATACCCAGCCGTTTGGGGATGTTTTCACGCCGATGCGGGTGAATCAATCACGCCGAGTATTTACATTGGCATCTGCTGCGAACTTGAGCGTCCCGGTTCTTGGCCGTCTGGTACCTTATGGCGGAGGTGTCCTGGTTCCACGGCGCTTACATCAGTTGCGTGATTTCAATACTGAAATTCGCCAGCTTATTCAGGCTAAGCATGTTGTCATGATTTATCCTGAAGCCCATGTCTGGCCGTATTATACCGGCATCCGCCCGTTTGAGACCGGTGCGTTTCATTATCCTGTCGAACTTGATGCGCCGGTTTTTGTGACCACCATGACGTATCAAAAACGTCACTGGCGGCGCAAACCGCGGCGGATTTTGTATGTCGACGGTCCATTTTGGCCTGATCGTCAACTCCCAATCAAGTTGCGGCAACAAAAGCTAGCCCAGCAGGTAAAAAAAGTCATGACGAACCGTGCCACTTTAAGCAATACCGAGTATATTCGATACCAACAGGAAGGGAGGGCGCGGCCGTGACCACCAATATTTTGTTTTGCGGTGACGCGAGCATGACAGACGGCGTTTTGATTGCTACGTTGTCGCTAATGAAGCAGACGCGCCACCCGTTACATATTTTTATTTTGACGGCGACGTTAACTGTCAAGGACCATCATTACCAACCGTTCGCTGCTGAGACAGCTGAGCGGATGGCTAAGCTGATGCAGGCACAGAATCCGGCTCATCAACTGACGCGGATTGACATCACGGACCAGTTCTTGGCTAATCCACCGCTTGCTAACATGGGCACGATGTTCACGCCTTACTGTATGCTTCGGCTGTATGCCGATTTAGTGCCGGAGTTGCCCGATCGCGTGTTGTACCTGGATACGGATGTGATTTGCCGTCGCCCGTTTGATGCGTTTTACAATCAATCAATGACGGATGTTGATATTGCCGGTGTCTTAGATCATTATGGCAAATGGTGGTTTCATCATCGGCTTGCCTGGTTCGATTATCTTAATTCCGGCGTGCTGTTGATGAATCTTGCCCATATTCGGGAAGATGGTTTGTTGGTTCGGTGTCGGCGGCTGGTTCGGCATCGCTGGCTGTTCATGCCGGATCAAAGTGCTTTGAACATAAAGGCTAAATTCAAACGAATCTTGCCGCAAAAATATAACGAACAACATCAGCTTAAACCGGATACCGTCTTTCAACATTTCACGACTTTTTTCCGTTTCTGGCCATATTTTCGGATTGTGACCGTCAAGCCTTGGCAGATTCAGGCGGTGCATCAGCAGTTAGGCTTACATGAATATGATGATTTGTTAAAAGATTATCGGCATCTAGCCCCTAAATTGAAAGAAGTGTCTTAAATGACCAATACGACCACAGTTCCAATTTTCTTTTCGGTAGATGATGGGTATGTCCCTTGTCTGGCCGTTGCGCTGACCTCGATTCGGGCGAACAAAAATCCCCAAGTTGATTTTGAGATCAATATTCTTAACAGCGGCTTATTGGCGGATAACCAAAAGCGACTGGCAGCATTGGCAGCACCGCACTTTAAGATCCGATTCATTGCGATGGATGCGGTGACAAAACAAATTAGTGGCGATACAAATAAGTTACGCGGTGATTATGTGACGCTGACAATTTATTTTCGGCTGTTTATTGCCGACATGTTTCCCCAATATGATAAAGCCATCTATATCGATGCGGATACGGTAGCAGATGGGGATTTAACCACCTTGTTTGCAACGAACATGGGCGATCATTTATTTGCTGGCGTGGCTGATCCGGTGATGATGACTTATCCGGAGACGATTGAATACATCCAACGTGATTTTGGCGTTCAACCAGGCGAGTATATTAATTCGGGCGTGTTACTGATGAATCTGGCTCAGTTGCGGAAGGAACACTTTTCAAGTCGGTTCCTGCATTTGTTGAAAACGTACCATTTCACGATGATTGCGGCTGATCAGGATTACATTAATGTCATTGCGCAACATCGGATCAAGTACTTACCGAAAATCTGGAACATGCAAACCGGCGTGCCGACCGCTGCAGAACCCGGTGGCAAGCTGATTCACTATAATCTTTTTGGTAAGCCGTGGCACTATCAAAACGCTAAGCTAGGCGACCGGTTCTGGCATTACGCGCCGGCTTCGGGGTTTGAAAACGATTTGAAGCAGCAGTTAGCGGCGTTTACGCCAGCTGATCAACAAGCCGATCGCGACAGTATGGCCGGCATGTTGAAGACCGCAGTCCAGGCATGTCATACAAGTAACACCATCTTGAATGCCGTCAAACATGGTGAACAGGTGGCGCTATGAAATCGGGAAAGTTTGTCGGACCGGATCGGGCGGCGGTGATTGAGAACATTCGCCGAGCGGTTACTGCCAAAACGTTCAACGTCAAAGTCGAGCAGCATGATCCGACTTTTTCCGAAGCTGAGGAAACGGCGATCATCAACCGCTACCTGCATCAGCGACAGGCCTGGTCGTTTCGGCTCAAAACATTGATTTGCCGCCTCATGGTGAATGCTTACGCGCTGCGGGTGACAAAGGATGTCGACGTTGTTGGCATTGATAAGATTCGCTCCATTAAAAGTGGCGGGGTCATTACCAGCAACCATTTCAGTCCTTTTGAAAATATGGCTGTACGTAAAGCGGTCCGTTTGGCAGGTCGTCATCGGATGTATATCGTGAGTCAGGATACGAACTTGGCCATGAAAGGGCTGTTGGGGTTTGTCATGAACTATGATGATACGATTCCGTTATCCGGGCGACCCAGTTTTCTGAACGGCCCGTTTATGCAAATGCTGACGGCGGCGTTTAACGGGCATCATTGGGTTCTGATTTATCCAGAACAGGAAATGTGGTTTAATTACCGTAAACCGCGGCCACCAAAGCGCGGCGCTTATTTTTACGCGGCGTCTGGCAATGTGCCGATCATTTCCTGTTTCACGGAAATTCGCGATCTGCCGGCCAGAGAGAATCAACAACTGCGGGAAGTTCGCTACATTCTCCACGTCCTTGATCCCATTTATCCCGATCCTAAATTATCGGTTCGCGACAACAGTTTTCAAATGATGCAACGCGATTACCAGCAAAAGTGTCGTGCCTATGAAGCTGCTTATCATCGGAAATTGACGTATACCTTTTCATCACAAGACATTGCAGGCTGGGATCCGCAAAAATAAAAAGAAGCCGGGAGCCGTTTTCAAAATTATGAAAACAGTTTCCGGCTTTTGTGTATGGATGCGAACTGACTTCATTTCTGCGATTGGGGAACATTTTGCCATTTAAGTGAAAAGTATTCGCAGGCAAGTGCCTGGTGCTCATTGAGAAAATTCATAATTGCTTTTTCAGAAAACAACATCTGCGCAAATTCTATGCTATAACGAAGGTATGAACAAAATCAAAGGGGGATCTCAATTGATCGACGTTATTCACGATCATGCCTTTCATTTGTATAATCAGAAAATCAGTTATCTATGTTCGCTGTTGCCAAATGGACAGCTTGGGCACCTTTATTTTGGACCGCGACTTTCACTAACCAACACAGACTTGGATTATTTGTCACAAGGTTCCAGTCCGTATGCCTGGATGGCTAATTTTTCTAGTGACCAGCCTTTTGCTTTAGGCGATGCCCAGCAAGAATATCCGGTTTATGGTACCGGTGATTTTAGGCAAGGTAGTTTAAGTGTGACGCAGGACGATGCACCGGTGTATCCGAATTTTGTATTCAAAGACTATCATATCAGTCACACGAAAATGCGTGATCTTCATCATCCGACCAGTTTTGGTAACCCGGCTTTGACGGATGTTTTGACGATTCATCTGGAAGACGAAACGGCACAATTGTTACTGACGTTGCAATATACCATTTTTTCCGACAGTGCGACGGTGGTTCGAGCTGCGACTTTGACCAACCAAGGCTCTGAACCGGTGATGATTCAGCGGATGTTGAGTGGGGTCTTGAATCTGCCGCAGGGTCGATTTGATGTTGTGCACTTATCTGGTAATTGGGCAAAAGAGCGGCATATTCAAACTCAGCCACTAACGCAAGGTACGTTTTCGGTCGAGTCGTTGCGGGGGGCCTCCAGTCATGAACAGAATCCCTTTGTGGCCTTACATGCTGTCAATCGGTCGTTTACCAGTGGTGACACTTATGGCGCCAACTTGATTTATTCCAGCAATTTCTTGGATAGTATCGAGGTCAACGAGTGGGATCAGACGCGGCTACTAATCGGTATTCATCCGGCATCCTTTAGTTGGCGTTTGGATCCGAAGACTAGTTTTACCACGCCTGAAGCAGTTTTTAGTTTCAGTTCCGGCGGGCTTGCCGGACTGGCACAGGTCAATCAGCGGTTTGTAGCGCGGCATATTATTGATCCGCAATGGCGCCAAAAAACGCGTCCGGTGGTATTAAACAGCTGGGAAGCAACTTATTTTGACTTAAATGAACAAAAGCTGTTGCGCTTAGCCAAACTCGGGCGTCAAGTCGGAGTGGACTGTTTTGTCCTTGATGATGGCTGGTTTGGGACGCGTGATAACGATCTGAGTTCACTTGGTGATTGGTTTACCAACAAGCACAAGTTTCCGGACGGACTTGGCCATTTTGCGCAGGAGATTCACGACCTCGGATTGCAGTTCGGTCTGTGGTTTGAACCGGAAATGGTATCCCCGCGGTCGCAGTTCTTCCAGAAGCACCCGAATTGGGTTGTCCGGCCAAAACGCGGACGCTTCTCGATCACCCGCAATCAGTATGTGCTCGACTTCAGCAATCCGGCGGTCGTCAACAATATTTTCGATCAGATGCAAAAAGTCATCACCGAAACGCATCTGGATTACGTTAAGTGGGATCTGAACCGAAGTATCACCGAGGCATACTCGCCTTATCTGGCTAAAATCGGCCATCCGCAAGGCGAATTTTTCCATCGCTATGTGCAAGGCGTCTATACGCTTTATCAGAAATTGTTGACGGCATTTCCGCAGCTGTTGATTGAAGGTTGTGCTGGTGGTGGTGGACGGTTTGACCTGGGCATTCTCTTTTATAGCCCGCAAATCTGGACCAGTGACGATTCCGATGCTATTGAACGGCTGGCCATTCAGTCAGGAACGGCGCTTGCCTATCCATTAAGCTGCATGAGCAATCATGTTACGGCCGTGCCGAATGAACAAGTCGGACGGACAACGCCATTGGCAACCCGTTTTCGTGTTGCAGCGTTTGGCATTTTAGGCTATGAACTCGACTTAACCAAGTTGTCACCAAAAGAACTGGCAATAATCAAGGACCAGATTTCTTACTATCATGATCTGCAGCCGCTTGTTCTAAATGGCGACTTCAGCTTATTGTTGCCGCGTCAATCCAATGGCCAGAATCAAGTGGCATGGTTGCTGAGTGATCATGCCCGTAAGCGACTGGTTTTAGGGTTCTTCCGCGTCCTTGCCGATGCCGACAGCCGGACAGTGCAATATATGAAAATACCGTTAGCCCAGCCGAATCGCCGTTATTGGGTGAATGGTCACACCGGCCCGATTTCCGGTGATGTCCTTCAGCGGGTCGGCGTCCGCTTACCAATTCAGTTTAATGGTGCCAACCGCGAGCAAGCCCAACTCATTGGTGACTACCAGTCTGCCTTGCTAACGTTTGACGGAGTCACCGATATAAAGGCTATTAATCGGCGGCGTGAAGAAGAAGGCAAGGAAAAAGTCAGTCACGCCTGAATAATTTTGGCGCATGAACATCGTTGAACATTAAAAAACACCTGCAGTTGTGACTTGTTCCTAAATTTAAGGGCAAGTTGCAACGGCAGGTGTTTTGCTTTTTTGATTGACTTACGATCGGCGACGCTTGGTCAACAGCAGAATGCCGGAGACAAGACTCATGCCACTGGCGACAACGCCGAGACTGCCGGCGATGATCGTGACGATTGCAATCGGTCGATGCTCGATCTTCTTCATGCGCGCCTCCTTTCTAATGTTGGGCTGGGTCGTAGCTGATTACAATGCACGAATCCTGATTGGGGTTTTCAATCCGTTCGTCACTTGATTCATTATTAAGCAGGTCCGGTTCATCGCTATGACGGAATCGGGCTTGGAAAATGGTTTCATCGTTGATTCGTTTGATATAGCGTGCCGCGGCACCCGGACTCACAAGTTGAATGGATGTTGCCTGACCGTTATTAACGGCATCATTCAGTTCGGCGAGCGTGCCGGCAAGTTCGTCGTGCGAAAAACCGGCCGATTCGAGAATGCTGATTAAGGTGGTAACTTCATGATTCATAGTTGTTCCCTCCTGAGCGTTCGCCAGCCCGGTTTCTGCGACTACGAACGCGTTAATGTAAATGAGTTATAACTCTTTTGAATTGGCTTTATTATTTTACCAAAACACGGCTAATCTGAGGTGATTTTTAGCTCGGTGATGCTGCTGATTTTGGTGTGAGTTTGATAAAGCATGGGTACACAAGAAAAACTTTAAAAACAATCGTGAAGAACTCACTAAGTATACCAAGCTAATTAAAGATGGTCTGACGAAATCAATATCGGTTTTCAAGGAGATCAAGTATAATAAATCTGAAAAGTAGCAGCGCCTTCAGCGTAATTATTATGCGCTTGAAAAGCTCGAATCTGGTAAGAGGAAGCGAACCCACGTCGTTCCTTGGGGAGGTTACAAAAGATGAAACTCACAAAGAATCTTAGAGGTAAGCGAGTAAGAATCGGTTTTAAAGACCATGAGGCTGTTGTTACACCTGAAAAGTGGAGCCACGCTTTAGTGACCTACTACACGAGTGAGTTGGATGACGATAACGGTGAGAACATCGAAGTTAGTCTTGATAACGATCCGACTAGTTATGTCGTGTATGGGGATGAGATTAAATCTATTGACATTGTCAAATAATTAACGCGTTCACTGCGGAGAATAATGTTAAGCTTAGCTGGCAAGCACACCATACTGAAAGGGTTAAGAACAAAATAAAGAGTTATTTAGAATAGTTTGGGAAACAAACTCAGGTGTCTTCTGTTGGCGGTTACGAGCTTCAGGGAAAGGTCACGGACGCAATTAATGCAGATGCAGATGAAGCTGGCGATTATTTCTTCTGTCGGTCGTCTGAAGGTGCAATTTATTGGCGTTGATACGCAGGAACGAACTAAATATGGTGAAATACTCGGAACTATAGAAAATGGCAACGAGGATTATGACTTCGTAATTTATTACGGCAAAACTGGTGCGCATCCAGTTCCCTGGAGGAGACAACATGAATCTCGACAAATATCTATTTAAAAATGTTCGGCTGACCTTTTCTGATGGACAAGTTTTGGCTGGCTATATTGACGATGTTACCGAAGCTGAGGATAACGAAAATAATGAGCAGTCTATGACGATTATCCCAGCGGAAGGCTCACTAAAGGGGCGACCTGTCGAGGTTTTCAAGTCTGAGATTAAGACGGTTTCTTAGTCACGTCCATCATAGGAATGACGTTAAACTCGGCCAGCAATTACACACAGGAATGAGGATAATGAAACTTGAAAATTACGATAATAAGACGGTCAAAATCGTCCTCACTGATGGTGAAATCATTTCGGGGTACATTGACGAGTGGGTGCCTGTAGAGGATTCTTTTTCCGGTGAACAAGAACTTACTATTTCACCTCGCGAAAAGCGATGGCTTGCCATTGGTCCGTATATTTCACTTTCAGAAGACGAAATTAAATCTATTGAAGTCATTAAGTAATAACTCGGCCACCGGCGGAATGACTTTAAACTCAGCCGGCAATCACACCATACTGAAAAGGATTGGCACAAAATGAAGAGTTATTTAGAGTATTTAGGAAAACAAGTTTTGGTGTCTTTTGTTGATGGCGACGAGCTTCAGGGAAAGGTCACGGACGCAATTGATGCAGATGAAACTGACGATGGGTTGCCTTATATGACGATTATTCCTTCTGTGGGTTGTCTGACGGGGCAATTTATTGGCGTTGATGCAAATGAAATCAAGTCCATTAAAGTTATTGAATAACTAAAGCGTCCATCGCGGCGGTGACGTTAAACTCGGTCTGCTATCACGAGCATCATTTATGGTTGTCAAAAAGTGTTAATGAACTTCAAATAGGAGAATGGGGTAGAGTAATGTTGATAATGTTTTTATTGACTGCTACGCTGTTTTGTTTTAGATACGCATCTAGGCGACTCATCCGATCGCTCCCACTAAAAAGTTGATTGCCCAAAACTACTGCCGCGATTGTCAGCGGGATCAGCCACAATACGGGTCGCCGTCCATTTTCTTGTTTCAGATGACATGCTGTTATTTCCATGTTAGAATGAGTCTACAAGAAGTAAGGGCCTCGTCCTTTGCTCTGTTACTTTTACCACTTTAGAAGCCATTTGATGAATGCCGCGATGCCGGTCGCGATCAGAATGATATTGGCAGCCGTTCCTGACTGATAGTATCTTTCTTCATCACTTGGCTTTTTTCTTTACCAATTTTGTTGTTAGTAGTTTTTGTTATCCTTCAAAACACGTACTATTAAAGGTGTTTCAAGACTGCAAAGCAGACATCAGACGGACACATTTTGTTAAAACACCCCCAAACACCCGCAAACAAAAAGCCCCGAAATGCTGATTTAACAGCATTTCGGGACTAACGGAAAGTATCGGAAAGCTTAATAATGGAGGTGAGGAGAATCGAACTCCTGTCCATCACCCCTGCTACATGCAGCTCTACACCCATAGCTGATTGATTTAAAATTCGCCGCGATGTCGCGCCAGTCAGCAAGGCTAACACAAGGCGGCTAACCTACTAGTCTCTTGTTGATGCCTCAGGTGGCAGCATCAACCGTAGCTCAATGATTTGAGACCCAGACCCGACCCTTGAGCGAAGTCGGAAGGATCACGCTAGCTGGTTATTAAGCAGCTAAAGCGTAAGAATTTTCGTTCTTTGCAGTTATATTAACTGTTCCGTTGATGACGGAGCCGAGCCTCCGGGGTGCACCGCATGCGCGAAAAGCAATGTCGAGACCATTACACCCCCGACAAGGTGCAAATGATATCTTACCACGGTATAATTAAACTTGTCAAAATGTTTGCACTTGGCACTATGCTGACGCAAACTTAGGTTTTAAGCTAATTTTATGGAGGTATGTCTATGATTTTACTTGTTGCTGGATGCATGCAATTACTAATGGGCATCCTTCTGGCACTTTTTCGACCGCGACATCAAACCAATTTCTGGGGCTACACATCCTATCTTGCCAGCGTCAATGCCGATAGTTTTCGCTTAGCGCAACGATGGTTTTGCCAGGCATTGATTGTTACCGGGGCTCTCGAGGGCGCTGCCGGTTGGATCATTCACCGGCTTTCGTGGGATAATTTTTTCATCATTTGGCTTTTTGTGGCTGTACTGTTATTCTTACCGGGATTCGTTTATACCGAAAGCCGGCTAAGACAGTATCTTGAAGCCCATCACCAGCTTCCTTACGATTATGTCGCACCGGATGACGTTCCGAAACCTAAACGCCATAAAGGTTTTAAAGATTTGTGAAATGAGGGGTTTATCAGTGAAACTATTAATGATTGAAGACAATACAAGCGTGGCAGAAATGATGGCCATGTTTTTTCAAAAAGAAAAGTGGGAAGTCGTGAACGCTTATGATGGCGAAGAAGGGCTTGCTAAGTTTAAAGAAGCACCTGACAGCTTTGACATTATCACACTTGACCTGAATCTTCCTAAAATGGACGGGATGCAGGTGGCCAAGGAAATCCGCCAGATCAGTGAAACCGTCCCGTTGATTATGTTGACGGCCCGCGATACTGAAAGTGACCAGGTGCTGGGACTTGAACTCGGCGCGGATGACTATGTAACCAAACCGTTTTCGCCGATTACGCTAATTGCGCGTATCAAGGCGTTGCATCGCCGCGCTGAAGTTGGTGCCGAAGTCGGTGCGGAGCAGGCGGCGCCGGAGGAAAAGAAGGATGGCTTTGACGTTGAAACCGACCATTTCAAGCTCAGTACCAAGACGCGTGAAGCTTATTTGAATGGCAAACAAATCGAGGGTCTGACACCCAAAGAGTTCGATTTGTTGCATACTTTATCCAAGAGCCCCAAGCAGGTCTTTTCCCGCGAACAATTGCTTCAGCTGGTGTGGGATTATGAATACTATGGTGACGAACGCACAGTCGATGCGCATATTAAAAAGCTGCGTCAAAAGATCGAAAAAGTCGGTCCGCAAATCATTCAAACCGTTTGGGGCGTCGGGTACAAGTTTGATGATTCGGGGCTTGATCAATGAAAATGCTCTATCAACAGTTAATCGGCTTTTTTGCAGTTATCATGGTGACCTTGGTAATTGTGTCGATTCTGTTCATTCGTTCGACAACCAATACAGTTTGGGAAAATGGGTTTAAGCAGCTTGAACAGTACACTGACGTTTTAAAAAACAACGCTGTCGATGAAAATACTTACGTGATCAATGCACGCTTTATCCAAAATGCCGAGGAGATTCTTAGCGATCAACACGTGCATTTTGTTATTTATGATGCGAACAACGTGGCTAAGTATCCGGTTTCACAAAAAAGCCCGATGGCAGCGATTAAATCGAGTTACTGGAAGAAGTTAAAACAAGGTTCAGCCGTTGCCGTACCGGAGCTGATGACCAATCCTGTGAGCGGCCGGTCCCAAAATATGACAATCTATTACCAGCCGGTTTTCCTGAGTGAAAAACTACTATTTGTCATTGCGGCATTTGCACCGGTCGAGCAAATTCAAAGCTCGATTAACAAGACCGAGCACAACTTACTCATCGCTTTCGTCTTATCGACTTTGGCGGCCTTTATTATTAGCTACTTCATTGCGTCGTATCAGGTTCGCCGCATTAATCAACTGCGCCAGGCGACGCATCAGGTGGCGGAAGGTAACTATGATGTGACCGTCAAAATGAAAAGCCGCAGCCATGATGAAGTGGCAGAACTAGCGGATGATTTTCGTGACATGGTGACGTCTTTGAAAGCCAGCCAGCAGGAAATTCAGCGGCAAGAAGATCGGCGCCGTCAGTTTATGGCGGATGCAGCTCACGAGATGCGGACGCCGCTGACGACGATTAACGGCTTGCTGGAAGGCTTGGCTTATGATGCAATTCCCGAAGAAAGCAAGGGGAAGAGCATTGAACTCATGCGTAACGAGACCAATCGTTTAATTCGCTTGGTCAACGAGAACCTTGATTATGAAAAGATTCGCACGAATCAGATTCTTTTGAGCAAACATACCTTCAACGCCCGCAAGGATCTTGATAATATTGCCGAACAACTGGCACAAAAAGCCGAAGAAGCTGGCGACAAGATTACGATTGAAGCACCGGAAAAGCTGCCAACTTATGCCGACCACGACCGGTTTGTTCAGATCATGTTCAACATTGTCCAAAATGCGGTTCAGTTTACGCAAAATGGACAAATTACGATTAATGGGAAATTAGGCTACCACCAAACCGAGTTTAGGGTGAGTGATACCGGCATCGGTATGTCCAAAGATCAGATGAAGAACATCTGGGAGCGATATTATAAAGCTGATCCTTCGCGGAAAAATACGAAATACGGCGAATCCGGTCTAGGTATGGCCATTGTCCATCAACTGATGGGCCTGCATGGCGGCACCATTGATGTTGATTCTGAATTAGGATCAGGTACCACGTTTACTTTGATCTTCCCTGATGAAGAGACGGCACCTAAGCAAAAGAAGCAAACCGGTTCAAAGCCATCAGGCGATTCAGCTGCGACCAAGCCAGACTCGACAGCCAACACCACCAGTGGCTCAGATCAACAGACTAAGCCAAATAAATAACGCATCCTCAAAAATGGCAGTGATATCGAAACAGCACGTCACCGAAACGTTAAAACGTGTATAATAAAAATTATTATAACAAAAAGGAGACAATTATGACCATTCGACGAATACAGCAAAACGACTTTGCCGAGGTAGACGCCTTATTGCAAACCGCATTTAGCGGCAGCAAGCGCGGCTATCACGGAGAAGCAGCGTTAGTCGCTGAGTTACGACGCACCGCTGATTATGATGCAGCGCTGGAAGTGGTGGCGACCATCGACGGTCATTTAGTCGGTTACGGATTGATGACTGCAGTCACCATTACGCCTGATGCCCATATGCAAGGTGTGGCCTTGGCCCCCTTGGCCGTAGCACCTGATTATCAAGGCAGTGGGTTAGGGATGGCGATTGTTTCGGAGCTCGATATGCGGGCCACAGATCTACGTCGCGATTTTGTCAGCGTCATCGGCGATCGGCAGTTCTTCGGCCGCATCGGCTTTCGCAAGGCCGCAAACTATCGACTCGAGCCACCGTTTCCGATCGTGGCCGAAGACCATCTCATTAAGGAGCTGGTCCCCGGCGTTTTGGCTAGCGTGCGCGGAAAAGTCAATTACGCCCATCCTTTTTTAGCTGAAACATTGGAGTAACATCAGGCGTTAACAGTGATGAGCTGCGGTTAAAACCGCAGCTTATTTTGTCGGGCAAGAGGTGTTACTTTTTCTTGTGACTCCTGGACGTGTCGGTGACATGGTGTGCCATATGTAATGCACCGATGCAAAGTCCACCACTGATGAGCCCGCTGCCCATTAACGCGTTATCACTCAGGTGCGGCCAGTATTCGACAAACGCTATAAACGCGATGATGATTGCCACTGTCAGTAATTGCCAAGATAAATGATACGGTTGCCGCATCTTCATTCAAAAGCCCCCTCATGCTTTTCCTTTCAAAGACACCATCAGCCTACTGCAAAATAGCAGACGTTTAAAGGTTCATTGATGAAATAGGAGCAGCTATCGAGCTATAACGGAGATTACCTAAAGTGGAATTGACAGCGCTTGGCGAAGTGTTATAAGTAAAGAGAGCTTATTTTCCTAAAAACATGTCAAATCTTTTACAATTTGACGTTTGCTTTTCAGAAGTGGCAATGACTGTTACAATATGAACATATTCGAACGGATGTCTGTCGGTGAGAAGCGGTTGCTGGCAGTCGGTTCATTTTGGGGGGATTCGCGTGAAGCAGTTTTATATTGTTGACAGTTCGATTCTTCCGGACGTGGTCGGCAAAGTGATTGCCGCGCGGGCATTGCTCCAAAATGGCGAAGTTAAACAGGTGAGCGAAGCGGTTAAGCGAGTTGGCATTTCCCGCGGCACTTATTACAAATACAAGGACTATGTGTTTTTACCAGATCATGAAATGGCATCGCGTAAGGCGGTCATTTCATTGATGCTTCATCACGATCGCGGCATTTTGTCGGAAGTTTTGACTGTGATGTCACAAGCTCAAGCCAGCATTGTGACCATTAACCAGAATATTCCGATCCACAACTGGGCAAGTGTCGTTATATCATTTGATATTTCGGCGCTTCAAGGAACCCTCGATGATCTCGCTACTAAACTTGGCGGCATTCGCGGTGTCAGTGATGTGCACCTGATTTCCATTGAATAAACAGCATGTTTTTGGAGGCTTTATGAAAATAGCAATTAAATTGTTGCTCTGGGTTTTAGTCGCTGGCGTTGCTTTGTTTCCGGCGTTGTTACTGATTTTGTTTGTGATTGGCCTAAGCGTCGTGATTTCCGGCGCCATGGCAGTTAGTGCTGTTGGCTTTGTTTTGGGCATCATTTTTGTCGCACTAGTGGGCTTGAGCATTATGATTCCAAGTGTTTTGCTCATTATTCGCTTCATGACTTTTCGGACGGTTAATGCGCGTTTCCGGCATGGCAATCAACGCGTTGTCTTGCCAGTGAGCGTCCGGTTAACGGGTCGTTCCATTTACCACGCAATTTATGAGAACTTTAAGGCTGGACGGCGCCAAGGTAAACATTTGGTGCAGGCGTGGAGTTTTGGGTTTGAAACCTACTTCCATGAAGATCTTCAGGCTTATCTAGCGGATCAGATTCTTGCCCAGCACGGCCCCGAGATGGCTGAGGCCTTTGTGCTTGATGAACGCCACTCTTATACGATTGCCTATTAATTTGAGCAATCGTCTGGTGGTGGTATCGGTTAATTAGTGCTAATCATAATGAAAAGTCGGTCTTGTTGTCTGAGGCTGGCTTTTTTATTGGAGTCAATATTCAGCTTTTAGCTATATTAGGCACGCAATCGGACTACCGAGCAGGGCATCATTCATCAAGACGGGCACGGCGTTGAATAACTCGGTTGGTTTGCGGCCAGCGCATGTCTTCAAAACCGACAAATTCAATGGTTAATTGCGTTTGTTTGCGTAACAAACCAAGGAAAGCCTCTAACTGGGCAAGATCATAGCCGTGCAGACTGTGCAACGGGATCGAGCGCTGCCGTTGATCCTTGGGTTGAATGTTAAAAAAGAAGTTGAACGCTGGCGTGTAGGTCTGATTCACCAGTGAGATCCAATACCGTGTGTTTCGTTTGCGCTTAAATAGTGGCGTTAACCGTTCCATGATGATTTTAAGGTCTTTAGTCATAGCTATTGCCGCCATTGTGTCCTCCTACCAGTGATGCACGCTGAATGGCTGTACCACCATGCATCGCGCTTTTGGCGTACACCAACGCCTTGAAACCAAAGCGACTGCGAATCGTATCGAGTGTTCGTTCCAGATCGGTGGCCTTGATTTGACGATCAACTGGTTCAAAAAAGTTAAGCTGTTCGCCGGTGTCAGGTGCCAGGCGGGATGTGAAGACGGCAACATTGCGGATAACTTCACCATGCCAGTTTTTCCGAAAAATCTCGCGCAACGCTGCAACAATGTCGGTGTTGCGATTGGTCGGCAGAATTCGCTTTGCTTGCGTAAAACCGGACCGACCGTCTTGCTGGCTTTCTGCATATGAGAATCCGATACCCAGTGAAAGCTCACCGGCACGTTTATGATGATGACGTAAGCGGGCTGCGACCTGTTCACCGATTTCTTTGATGACAATTTCGATTTCGAATTGATTGCTATAGTCGCGCGGAAGCACTTGGGAATTACCGATACTTGGCTGGCGCGTTACAATGCGCTTACTGATTTTGGTGCGATCAACGCCCCAAGCGGTTGCAAACAGCTGAGTGCCGATAATACCCATTTCCTGTTTTAAGGCATAGGGATTCGCATGGGCGAGTTCGTACATGTTTGTGATGCCCATGCGCGCTAAATGCGCTGCTGTGCGGTGACCGATACTCCAGACATCGGTCATCTCGTTAATTTTCCAGATGGTGTTCGGAACCGTCGCATACTTAATTTCGCCAAGTAAATCAGGACTGTGCTTGGCATAAACATCGAGGGCAATTTTGGCTTGTACCGGATTTTCACCGATTCCGACCGTCGTACGCAGGCCCAGTTTTTGCTGAACAGTTGACTGAATACGCTTGGCAACTGCTCGCGGCGTTTTCCCGAAAAGCTTCCAGGTATGGGTTAAATCGAGGATAGATTCATCAATCGAGTAAGCCCACAGATCTTCATCGGCGACGAATTGACGGAAGATATCGTTAATGGCCAGATTCTTCTGAATATAGAGGTTCATGCGCGGCGGAACGACAATTAGGTGTGGTTCGTTGGGCAAATCGCGCTGACGACTGACATTATTCTTGAGGCCATACATTTTTTTGGCCATAGGCGAAGTCGCTAAGATTAGCCCGCCGTTGGTGTTCTCCTGTTCAGACATCACAACTAGGATGGTTTTGAGCGGATCAAGTCCACGCTCAATGCTTTCGACTGAGGCGTAAAAGGACTTATTGTCAATCAAAAAAATGACCCGATGCGGTTCGTGTGGATAATCATAGGCCATGAAGATCACCTCTGTTTATCATTATACGAACATATGTTTGCTTAGGCAAGTTATTTATTTTTTTGGGGGATGCTATAACGCGCTCCCCGGCGCAGAAGTCTGCGACCAAGGCCGCTTATACTTCGGCTTCTAAGCACGCCGGCTCACGCTCAGCACCACATAAAAACCCCTGCTGTGCATATGCACAAACAGGGGCATCAATGAAGCTATCAAAATGCAAACATCTAGCGCATGCAACCGCCCATGTGCCAGGACGAAATGCCGCGCATCATGCTGCCGTGGGCTATTCCCATGCCACCGCCATTGTTAAAGACTTCCAAAATAAACAGGGCGGCAAAGATGGCGGCAATGACGATTAACGTGACCACTAATGGCCGCCACTTATCTGATGTCATACGATCCGCCTCCTAACGAATTAAATTCGGATACTACCATTAGTATAACACCATGGCATCAATGACAAAGGGGATACGGACAAATCAGTCATCGCGTTCCCATTTAATTTTGAGATTGGTTTCGATCAAGTCTTCGTCATCAAGTGCAAAGGGTTCAACGACACTGCCGCCATCAGACTTGGTGAATTTAATGTTGAAGACATTGCCGTCACGATAAACGACTTCCCACTTACCGTTGCTTGGTGTGCCGTTATTGGTCGCTGTATAAGTGCCGTCGCTATTAAAAGTGAACGTTGCCCGGTCGCCTGATTCCCAGCGTCCAACAATGCCACTGGTGGAATGATTGTCGTTGCGTTTTGACGTGTCGGAAGGATACTGGCGGGTTGTTTTCGTGACGCCATTGTCATCATAATCGTCATCGTTGTCATCGTCGTGGGTATTGCTGTCCGGATGTGAATTTTGCGATGATGTGGTACTGGAAGATGTGGTACTGGAGGAGGCCGTTGCCGCATCTAAAGTTAAATCCGATGCTTGACCTTTTAGCGGGATCACCACTTCCCGTGTGAAATCTTTGGTTGTGCCGTCATGCGTGCCGCTGAGTTTAAGCGTGTAGACGCCCGGCAGTTGACCGGTGATGATATATTGCCCGTCATGCGCTTTGGCTTGCGCTGGCGTGCCGTTCAAAGTGAGTGTGGCATTTTTAAGGTTGGTTTTGACGACGGCATCGGCTGTCCCTAATTTGACTTTATATTTTGGAAAAATAAGCAGCTCATGGCCTGCCTTGACAATCTGAACTGTGCCGCTGGTCGACTTAGCCATAATCATGCTATGCAGAAGACTACGATCGCTGCGGTTTTTGATGAGTTGCGCAAGGGGCTTCAAATCGTCCTCGTGCAACGCCGTCCCATCGCTGGCTACCGCGACTTCCGCCATATCATCGGCATCTCCACTGGTCATTTCTTCGGCCAGCTCGGTGACTTGCCGATCCTGACTGTAATAAGTCGCACCAGCAAAATAAGCGATTCCCAGTATTAAGATCACGGCAATCCCGGTTATGAGCAGCCAACGCCGTGGTGACCGTGGTGGGCGGCGACGTTCGGCAGTAGCCGTTGTGGAAGAAGCGGTGGACGAAGGAGTGGCAGGTGACGATTGTGAATTGGCTGCTTCTTTTTGATTTGTGCTTTGCGCCTGTTGTCGCGCAGCACGCAAATCAAAGCCGCAGTTTGGACAAAAGTCGTCATCAGGGCCAATCGGTTGACCGCAGTTAGGACAAAATTTTAAAGATGCTTGCATGGATCATTCCTCCAAAGTTTTGATGAGTAGGGCAGCGATTTGATCATGCCCCTTTTGATTAGGATGAAACGTGTCGCGCGGACCATTAGCCGCAAAGTCGGGAATGGCGGTGCCAGCCGGGCCGATTACATCATCATGGCCTTGCCAGATCGTCGCTAAGTTAGCCACTGGCACGTGGTAAGAGCGACCGATCTCTTTGACAACAGCGTCAAATTTTAAATCCGCGGCGGCATACGGCCCGTTGTTCGGCGACCAGGTTGTCATGAGGATCAGTTGGGCGGTGGTCTTTTCCTGAAGCGTCGTCACAATGGTTGTGAGGGCTTGGCGGTAAGCAGCAAGGGCGGATGGCGTCGCACCACCCACAGCGTCATTGGTGCCAAACTCGATCGTCACTACGTCCGGCTGCTGCGCCACTAAGCTTGACAACGCCGAGACGCCGAGATTCGTGGCAGTTTTACCGACTTCGGCAATGCCTGCCTCAGTAACGGTTTTGCCGGTTAATTGCCCCAACTGCTGAGCAAAAAGCGAAGTGAAGCGACTGGCTTTTTTATCTGCAAAAAGCCCGACAGAAAGGCTGTCGCCAAAAGGTGCATAAACCAATGTATCTTTTGAGCGAGCCTTCAATTTAGCTAACGGCGTCTTTGGTACCGATGATGCCTTCTGTGAAGCACTTACTTGGCGCGAACTTGCGGATGTCGATGCGCGACTGGATTTAGCTGCATGCCGTTGAACACCGCAACCGGCAGCCAACAGTAATAATAAAAGTCCCAACCCCACCCAAACTTTTTTCATAGAACCACCTTGTTTTAAGTCACTGTTTCTCTGACTGCTTTCTTTAAGTGTATCAGAGTGACCTGTCAACGCAATGAATATGCAATAACAACGAATGACGGAAATTTCGGGTCAAGCGAGAATCTAAAATAAGCATTAAATACCGCCTGTTTTGGCCGCTATCGTATCTTGCCGGCACTCACGCTTAGGCCCAAAGTTTGGTACAATAGGTCAAGGAATTTTTCACTTGGTTTTTCTGAAAGGACGATTCGTTAAATGGTAATGGATGCCGCATTAAAGGGTATGAACGATAAGCAGGCCGAGGCGGTACTGGCCACCGAAGGACCGGTTTTGATTATGGCTGGCGCAGGCTCCGGCAAGACGCGGGTGTTAACGCACCGGATTGCTTATTTGGTAGAAGAAAAAAACGTTAATCCATGGAACATCCTTGCCATCACCTTCACGAATAAAGCAGCTCGTGAGATGCGTGAACGGGTAGGGAAGCTCGTTGATCCCGAAATTGCTCGGGATATCTGGGTCTCGACCTTCCATGCACTTTGCGTCCGGATTTTACGGCGGGATATTGACAAGCTTGGCTATAATCGCGCCTTTACAATTGCCGATCCAGCTGAACAGCTGACGTTGGTTAAACACATTCTGGCGGATTTCAATTTGGATCCCAAACGCTACGACCCCAAGTCAATCCTGGGGGCCATTTCGAATGCCAAAAATGATTTAATCGATCCGCAGACTTATGCAGATGAACAGGCTAATAGTCCCTTTACCAAAATTGTCGCGGAAGTTTATGCGGAGTATCAAAAACGGCTCCATAGCGATCAGGCGTTGGATTTTGACGATCTGATCATGCAAACCATCGTGTTATTTGAAAAGGACAAAGAGACGCTGGCTTTTTATCAACGTAAGTTCCGTTATATTCACGTTGATGAGTATCAGGATACGAACGAGGCCCAGTATCGACTCGTGCACATGCTGGCAGAAGGTTACCACAATCTTTGTGTTGTCGGGGATGCGGATCAGAGCATTTATGGCTGGCGTGGTGCCAACATGCAGAACATTTTGGATTTTAAAAAGGATTTCCCTAAGGCCCGTGTGATTTTACTTGAGCAGAATTATCGCTCCACGAAGACCATTTTAAGTGCGGCCAATGACGTGATTAAGAATAACCTGAATCGGCAGGTGAAGACGTTGTGGACCGAAAATGGCAAAGGTGACAAAATCACGTATTATCGCGCCCAAAGCGAAACTGACGAAGCGATTTTTGTCATCCGACGCATCGAAGAAGAAATGGCCGAACATCATCGCCACTATGGTGATTTTGCGATTTTGTATCGAACAAATGCCCAGTCGCGCGCGATTGAAGAAGCATTCGTCAAGTCCAATATTCCTTACAAAATGGTGGGCGGTCACAAGTTCTACGATCGTAAGGAAATTCGGGATGCGCTTGCGTATTTTCGGTTAGTCGTCAATCCTGAAGACGATATGAGTTTCACACGGATTGTGAACGAACCAAAGCGTGGCATTGGTAATACCAGTGTCGAAAAGCTGGAAGCATTTGCCAGCCAGCATGGGTGGTCGTTGTTGGAAGCAGCAGCCAATGCCGAACTCAGTCCCATTTCTGGCAAAGCGCGCGGTAATCTGGCGAAGTTTGGCAAAATGATTCAGGAACTCGGCACCCGCCGCAAAGATTTGAATGTTACGGACATGATGCGGGCCATTTTGGATGAGAGCGGTTATCTGGATGCGTTGCGGGCAGCACACACGCTGGAAGCCGATACTCGGATTGAAAACCTGGAAGAACTGCTATCGGTGACGCAAGGATTTGACGAGCGCTATCAGCCGGAGAATGAAGACAGTGACATTTTTGTCGACTTTTTGGCTGAGCTGGCGCTGCTGTCGGATCAGGACGAAGTAGAAGAAGATGCCCAGGAAGTTACCTTAATGACGTTGCATGCGGCTAAAGGACTGGAATTTCCGGTTGTCTTTTTGGTTGGCATGGAAGAAGGCCTTTTCCCGCTGAGTCGAGCGGCTATGGACGAAGGCGAGCTTGAGGAAGAGCGGCGTCTCGCATACGTCGGCATCACGCGCGCCAAGCAGAAGCTGTATCTGTCCAATGCCTATGCCCGAATGCTATACGGCCAGCGACAAAATAATCCGGCTAGTCGTTTTATTGAAGAAATCGATCCGGACTTGCTTGAAGTCGTTGGCGGCAATCAGCCGAAAAGCGATATTCCGTTTATTAACCGGACCGATCGGGCATTTAGTTCGCCGTATAGCCGCCATGCCGAGACTGCTGCAACGCCGGTGACGGTTAAACCCGTACCGACAACCGGTGCAGGGAAAACCAGTTGGGAAGCTGGCGACAAGGTGACGCATCGTAAGTGGGGAACGGGTACCGTCGTCAAGGTCACTGGAACAGGCGATGATCAGGAATTGGACATTGCCTTTAAAGCGATGGGGATCAAGCGGTTGCTAGCAGCGTTTGCCCCGATCAAGAAAATTGAATCTTAATGATAGGCTCGTGAGGATGAAGTATGGTGTTCAAGGAGGCTCGCCGTGTTAACAAAACCAGCTGCTCAATTTACGCTTGAAGAAGCCGAGGCGGAAGTCGCCAAGCTGCGCAAGCAATTAAATCAATGGCGTCTGGAGTATTACACCAAAGACGCACCGACCGTAACGGATAACGTTTATGACGATCATTATCGTGACTTGCAGGCGTTAGAAGCGGCATTTCCTAAACTGGTCACCCCCGATTCGCCGACGCAACAGGTTGGCGATGTGATCAACTCGGATTTTGCCAAAGTTCAGCATCCGATCCCTATGTTGTCGATGGGCGATGTCTTTTCATTTGAAGAACTTAGCGAATGGGATGCGCGCATGCAGGCTAATGTTGGGCATCCGGTTGATTATAATGTGGAGTTAAAAATTGATGGACTTGCCTTATCGCTTATTTATGAAGATGGCAAGTTAGTCCAAGGCTCGACGCGTGGTGATGGTAACATTGGCGAAGATGTTACCAAGAATGTGCTAACGATTGATTCGGTACCGAAAACCTTGAAAAAGCCACTGTCACTCGAAGTACGCGGTGAATGCTATATGCCTAAAGCGGCGTTTGCCAAATTGAATGCCCGGCAGGAAACTGAAGGCAATCCGCCATTTGCCAATCCACGTAATGCGGCCGCGGGCTCCTTGCGTCAGCTAAATCCGCGTGTCACGGCCGGCCGGGAACTGGACACGTTTATTTACACGTTGATTGATCCTGATCGGTTTAACGTGAAAACGCAACATGAAGCGATTGCGTTCATGCATGATTTGGGCTTTACCACCAATCCCAGTTCGGAAGTCGCCAGTGATATGCAGGCGATTGATGCGTACATTACTAAGTACACAAGTGATCGCGATGCGTTGCCGTATGGAATTGATGGGATCGTTTTAAAAGTCAATGACTTGGCGCTGCAAGCCCAGTTAGGTAACACGGTTAAAGTGCCGCGGTGGGAAATTGCGTATAAGTTTCCGCCTGAAGAAGCCGAGACAGTAATCCATGAAATCGTCTGGACTGTCGGTCGAACCGGGGTTGTCACGCCGACTGCGGTGATGGATCCGGTTCAGCTGGCGGGGACGACGGTTTCGCGGGCAACCTTACACAATGCGGATATGATTCATGATAAAGACATTCGCATTGGCGATACGGTCATGCTGCATAAAGCTGGCGACATTATCCCGGAAGTTTCGCGGGTGTTGGTTGCCAAGCGCCCGGCGAATACGCCACCGACGCCAATTCCGGAAAAATGTCCGTCGTGCGGTCAGAAACTAGTGCACCTCGATGATGAAGTGGCGTTGCGGTGCATTAATCCGATGTGTCCGGCACAAATGCAGGAGCAGCTGACACATTTTGCTTCGCGTAACGCCATGAACATTGACGGTTTGGGTCCTAAAATCATTGCGCAGCTGCAGGCCAAACACCTGGTGCGGGATGTCGCCGATCTCTACCGCCTGACTGCAACCGATCTGGCTCAGCTGGACAAATTCAAAGAAAAATCAATTAATAATTTATTAAGTGCGATTCATAACAGTCGGCAAAATTCCGTGGAACGCCTAATCTTTGGATTGGGGATTCGTCACGTTGGCGGGAAAGCCGCGCGAATTCTTGCGGAACATTTTGGCGACTTGGATCACCTGATGGCTGCCAGTCAGGAAGACATTGCGGAGATTCCTAATATTGGGCCGACTATTGCCGAAGCCGTTGTGACCTATTTCAAGACTGATACGGTACGAAAGCTGATCGATCAATTGCGTTCTGCAGGGGTCAACCTACGTTATACCGGTCCAACGCAGTCCGCGGTAAAAGACAGCTTTGTTTCCGGGAAAACCGTGGTCATCACAGGTAAATTTGCCGAGTTTTCCCGCCCGGATCTGACGAAACAGCTTGAAAAATTAGGCGCCAAAGTTACCGGATCGGTTTCAAAGAAAACGGATTTGGTGATTGTCGGTGAAGCAGCTGGCAGTAAGCTGACGAAAGCCCAGAAATTAAATGTTCCGACGATGGATGAAACAGAATTGTTGGCGAACTTGAAGAATTGAGGAACTTCATCAATGAAGAAATTTTTGACGTTAACCTTACTGACCGGTGCGATTATGCTGTTAGCAGCGTGTGGCAAGTTGAATCTAGACAGTAATAGCAGCAGTACAGGCGGCACTAAAACAGGAAGCTACCAGACAACGGGGACAGTTGATAACAGTATGTATCAAGGGGTTATCAAGAACGGCCGTTATCAGACGAGCAGTGCACGTGGTTTGACGCTGCAGCAAAATGACCAAGGCGACAACACCTTCAATATCAAGAGTATGGAAAGTGGCTTGCAGACGTTAGCCAAGAACCAGTTCCCGACTGATAAGTATTCTTTTGAAGAAGGGCAGCTCTTGAGCACCGCCACTGCCAGAAGCTGGCTGAAACGTGAATCAAAATCCAATGCTGAAGGCCTAAATCCGCCTGATAATGGGAAAAAGGATCCTGATACCCGTAACCCGATTTATCTGCAACAAATTCTTGAACAGGATTTCATGCTGCAAGATGGCAATAGCATGAAGTTAGGCGGGATTGCGATTGCGTTAGGTATGAACAAGGTCGACTATTATACCAAGACGGAATATGGCGCCCAATATCAGACAGAAATCTCCGATGAAACCATCAAAAAGCAAGGCGAAGCGATTGCGGCAAAAGTCGTCGCCCGTTTACGCAAAATGGAAAAAGTGCCGGATGATATTCCAATTGTGGTCGGCATTTATAAAAATGCGGAACAGGATAGTCTGGTCGGCGGTGTTTATGTCGAACATGCCACCAGTAAAAACGGCACTGATATCGGTTCATGGAAGAAACTGAATCAGCAAAATGAGGTTTTGCCGGTAGTCGGCGATCACAAGGCGATTAACAGTACCGTTTCAAATGATTTTTCCAGTTTTACGAATCAGGTAAAAGGGTTCTTCCCGACATTGGCGGGGATTACCGCTCAGGCACATTATGAAGATGGCAACCTGGCTGGCCTGAATATCACCGTTAATACCCAGTTCTATGGGTTGACCGAAATTCAGAGCTTTACCCAGTATATTTCAACTGCTGCCAGCAAATACCTTCCTTCAGGCGTTCCGATTGAAATTACCATTCAAAGTACCCAAGGCATCCAGGCGTTTGTTTCGCGCAGTTCCGGTGACAAAGGCTTTTATACTCATGTATTTGGGAGTTATTGAGGCAATCTTATGGTAAACTACGAATGAAAAAGAAAATGAAAGCGGGGATTGCATGATTTCTAAAGACAGTGTTGCGCATGTGGCCGGTCTGGCCAAGCTGCAATTTTCTGAAGCTGATTTGGAGAAGTACACCGATCAACTTGCGGAGATTCTGGATATGGTCGAACAGTTGGAGCAGGTTTCGACCGAAGATGTACCGGTCACCACGCAAAGTATTCATCTGGAGAACGTAATGCGTCCGGATGTTGCCAAGCCAGCGGAACCGGTTGCCGAATTGCTCAAGAATGTTCCGACCAAGAAGGGTACCTTGATTCAAGTGCCGGCGATTATTGATAAGGAGGACGATTAACGCGTGGATTACTTTAAGACCAGTCTCGATCAGCTTCATGAACAGTTGCGTACTGGTAAGTTAACCAGTCAGCAATTAGTTGACGAGACATTAGCCGGCATTGACAAAATCGACCCGGATGTTGCGGCTTTTCTTGCCATCAATGCAGACGGAGCCAAGAAGCAGGCAGCTGCTGTGGATGCTGCCGGGATTGATGCAGGCCAACCGTTATCCGGGGTTCCGATCGCCATCAAAGACAACATCGTGACCAAGGGTGTGGTGACGACCGCAGCCTCCAAGATTCTGGCTAACTTTAATCCGATCTATAATGCAACCGTTGTCGAAAAACTCGCAGCAGCAGGTGCGATCAATGTTGGAAAAACCAATCTGGACGAGTTTGCGATGGGCTCTTCAACCGAAAACTCGGCTTTTAAGACAACCAAAAATGCGTGGGATTATACGCGCGTTCCAGGTGGTTCTTCAGGCGGTTCTGCGGCTGCTGTTGCTGCTGGTGAAGTGGTCGCTGCTTTGGGTAGTGATACCGGTGGTTCGATTCGTCAACCGGCCGCTTTTAACGGGATTGTCGGGTTCAAGCCGACATACGGCCGGGTTTCCCGGTGGGGGCTTATTGCCTTCAGCTCAAGCCTTGATCAAATTGGGACGCTGACTCGTAACGTTAAAGACGCGGCGCAGGTTCTGAATGTGATTGCCGGCCACGACGAACGGGATAGTACGACCGCTGACACGCCGGTTCCTGACTATACCGAAAAGATTGGCCAGGCGATCAAAGGTATGAAGATTGCACTGCCTAAGGAATACTTAGGTAAAGGGGTCGATCCGGCAGTTGCTGACAAGATCAAAGCGGCGGCCAAACAGCTTGAAGACTTGGGCGCCACGGTGACGGAAGTTTCACTGCCGCACACCCAATACGCTGTCCCAGCTTATTACATCATCGCCAGTTCTGAAGCTAGTTCGAACTTGCAGCGATTTGACGGAATTCGTTATGGGTTCCGCGCCAAGGACGTCCACAATATCGAAGACGTTTATGTTCGTTCCCGTTCCGAAGGCTTTGGACCAGAAGTTAAACGGCGGATTATGCTGGGCACCTTTAGTCTGTCTGCAGGCTTTTACGATGCCTACTTCAAAAAAGCCGGTCAGGTACGAACCTTGATCACCCGCGACTTTGAAAAAGTCTTCAACGATTATGATTTAATCATTGGGCCAACGACGCCAACGGTTGCCTTTAAGATTGGCGAAAAAGTTACCGATCCGGTCACGATGTACATGAATGATATTTTGACAATCCCTGTTAATTTAGCCGGGTTACCGGCGGCCTCCGTACCGGCAGGCTTTGTTGATGGGATGCCGGTTGGGTTGCAACTCATTGGCAAGCCTTTTGCCGAAAGCACGATCTTCCAAGTTGCCGCAGCTTTTGAAACGCAAAACGACTACTTAGCACAGATCCCGGGAGGCAAATAAGATGAATTTTGAAACGACAATCGGGCTTGAAGTCCACGTTGAATTAAAAACTAAGTCAAAAATGTTCTCGCCAGCACCGGTGACTTATGGTCAGGAACCTAATACCGAAACCAATGTCATTGATTGGGGCTTCCCAGGCGTCTTGCCGAGTATTAACCGCGGCGCTTACCAACTTGGCATTATGGTTGCCTTAGCACTGCATGCGGATGTGACCCGCGAGACTCATTTTGATCGGAAGAACTATTTTTATCCGGACAACCCAAAAGCGTATCAGATTACCCAAAGTGAGAAACCGCTTGGGACAAACGGTTGGGTTGAAATTGAAGTCAATGGCAAAAAGAAAAAAGTCGGCATTGCGGAACTGCACGTTGAAGAAGATGCCGGTAAAAACCAGCACGAAGATGACGGCTATTCCTATGTTGACTTGAACCGGCAAGGCACACCACTGGTCGAAATCGTCTCTAAGCCGGATATCACCAGTCCGGAAGAAGCGTATGCCTATCTTGAAACGCTTCGCCAGATTGTGCAGTTTACCGGTGCTTCCGATGTTAAAATGGAAGAAGGTTCCATGCGTGTCGACACTAACCTTTCCATTCGGCCAATCGGGCAAAAACATCTTGGCACTAAAACCGAAATCAAGAACCTGAACTCCTTTGTTCATGTTCGCGATGGGCTAGCATTTGAAGAAAAGCGCCAGCAGTCGGTGTTGCTTAGTGGTGGTGAAGTACGTCAGGAAACCCGGCGTTGGGATCCGGATGCAAAAGAGACCATTTTGATGCGGGTCAAAGAAGGAGCCGATGATTATCGGTACTTCCCGGAACCGGATTTACCGCCTGTCACGGTATCACAACAGTGGATTGACGAGGTTCAGGCATCGTTGCCGCAACCACCGGCAGAACGGCGTGAGCATTACATCCAAGACTGGGGCATTCCAGCATATGATGCCGGCGTTTTGACTCAGACCAAGGAAATGTCAGACTTCTTTGAAGCCACCGTGGCACAAGGCGCTGATGCCAAGCAGGCGTCTAACTGGCTGATGGGCGAAGTGTCCGGCTACTTGAACGCCAAGCATATGGAATTAGGCCAAGTCGCGCTGACTCCGGAGCATTTGGCAGGGATGATCAAGTTAATCGGTGACGGTACGATTTCCAGCAAGATGGCTAAGAAAGTCTTCAAAGAAATTATCCAACATGATACCGATCCTGATCATTGGGTTCGCGAAAAAGGCTTGATTCAACTGTCTGATCCGGCTAAACTAACCCCGATTATCACAGCAGTGTTGGATGATAACCAGCAAAGTATTGATGACTTTAAAGCAGGTAAGGACCGGGCAATTGGCTTTCTTGTGGGTCAGATCATGAAACAAACGCATGGTCAGGCCAATCCTAAAGTCGTCAACCAAATTCTGATGGCAGAGATCAAGAAGCGCTAATTCGTTTCAGTACTTGTGAACCATTAGCAAGTAAGCATACAATTGGTAAAGATTGACGGCGGTCCGGAGTGAATCACGGGGCCGCCGTTTTTCCGGTTTAGGCTAAGCTAAAATTTTTTGTCGCTATCAGATTTGGACATGCACCAACCGAATAAAGAGAACCCACAAGTTCGCAGCATTGCGCGTTAACTTGTGCACTGAAGGAGAGTCAATAAGCCATGAGAAAACGAGCGCGTTTGATTTACAACCCTACCTCCGGCAACGAAGGGCTAAAGCGTTTCGTTCCTGACATTTTAGATATCATGGAGCAAGCAGGTTATGAAAGCTCGACGTTTCAGACAACGCCGAAGCCTTTTTCTGCTCGCGAAGAAGCAAAACGCGCCACGGAAGCCGGTTTTGAACTGATTGTCGCGGCCGGTGGTGATGGGACGATTAATGAAGTTGTCAATGGCATCGCGCCGGCCAAGAAGCGACCGAAAATGGCGATCATTCCCGCTGGCACCACCAATGACTATGCGCGGGCACTGCGAATTTCCCGGGATAATCCGGTTGAAGCGGCGCGGGTGATTTTAAAAGGGCAGACGCTGGCGATGGACATTGGTCAGGCAAACCATCACTACTTCATGAATATCGCGGCAGGCGGCTTATTAAGTGAGCTTACCTACTCAGTGCCGTCTGAAGTTAAATCGATTTTTGGCTACTTTGCTTACGTGATCAAAGGAGCGGAAATGCTGCCGGCTGTTCGGACGATGCCGATGAAGCTGGAGTATGATGGCGGCGTTTACGAAGGCCCGGCTAGCATGTTCTTTCTTGGTTTGACAAATTCGGTTGGCGGCTTTGAACAGATTGTGCCTGACGCTGCTTTGGGTGACGGTAAATTTTCCCTGATTATCGTCAAAACGGCGAATATGGCGAATTTACTGAAGCTGATGGCGTTGGTGTTTAACGGCGGGCGGCATGTCGACGACCCGAACATTGTGTATACCAAGACCAGGAAGCTGAAAGTCAAAACCGGTGGTAATGAGACGCTTAAAATCAACTTAGATGGTGAATATGGCGGCGATGCACCGATGACATTTGTTAATTTGAAGCAACATATTGCGATGTATGCTAATCTGGATGAAATCCCGACCAAGAATCTTGGGACGGATGCGCAGAAGCAAAAGGATTACATGGCAGAAGTCGAATCGATCTCGCATCGTGATATTGATGGTGATGGTCAAATCGGCTCACAAGATGAAAAGGATGACTAATTTGGCCCAACCAGCTGTTACCAAGAATCAGGATCTGGAAGTTACCATTCAGGATCTCACTTATGAAGGCATGGGCGTCGCAAAAGTCGCTGGTTTTCCACTGTTTATCGAGGATGCTTTACCTGGCGAAAAAATGCAGGTGCACGTGCTGAAAGTTCAAAAACAATACGGCTTTGCCAAGGTGGTCAAACGTTTAACCGATTCGCCCGATCGAGTCGCGGGCGCAGACGGTGCTTATATTCGCACAGGGATTGCGCCACTGTCGATTTTGGCTTATCCGGCGCAACTGAAGTTCAAGCAGCGCCAAATCGAAGAACTTTATAAAAAAGCCCACTTAGCGATTGATGTCTTGCCGACCATTGGCATGAACCATCCGCTCGGTTACCGCAATAAAGCGCAGGTGCCGGTACGCATGGTCAACGGTGAATTGCAAACCGGTTTCTATAAAAAACACAGCCATGACCTGGTGCCAATTGAAGATTTTCTGATTCAGGATCCTAAAATTGACCACGCCATTGTGGTTGTTCGGGATCTTTTACGAAAATACAAGGTGCCAGCATATGATGAGCGGACCAACCGCGGCGTTATTCGGAACATCATGGTTCGCCGTGGTCACGCCACGCACCAGATGATGATCGTCTTGGTATCGCGCACTTGGCAGGTGCCACACCTGAAAGATATTGTCGAAGAAATTACGCTGGCACTACCGGAAGTCACAAGTGTTGTGGTGAACTTAAACGATAAGCGCACCAATGTCATCCTTGGTCGCAAATCAAAAACGATTTATGGCCAGGATTACCTTTTGGATAAACTGTTAGGCAGCGAATTTCAGATTTCGCCGGTTAGCTTTTATCAGGTGAATCCGGTTCAAACCGAAGTACTCTACACCCAAGCCATTGAAGCAGCGGGATTGACCGGTAAAGAAACTGTTATTGATGCTTATTCCGGTATCGGCACCATTTCGCTCACCATGGCGCGTCATGCCAAACACGTTTATGGCGTTGAAGTGGTTGAATCAGCGGTGCGCGATGCTCAGGCAAACGCCGCCCGCAACCATATTAAAAATGTGACGTTTGAAGTCGGTAAGGCAGAAGATGTGATTCAAAAATGGAAAGACGCTGACTTGCCTGTAGACGTCTTGATGGTTGATCCGCCGCGTAAGGGTTTGGACAAGAGCTTCATTGATGCGGTGGGTTACATGAAACCGCCAAAGATCGTTTATGTTTCCTGCAATCCTGCAACATTAGCGCGCGACTTGCAATTGTTGGCAGGATTCGGCTACACCGCCAAGCAAACTCAGCCGGTGGACATGTTTCCTCAGACGCAGCATATTGAGAGCATTACGGCTTTGACGCTCGATTAATTTCGGGTGTAAGGTTTTTTATAAAGTATTTAACGCATAAGTATTTGCGAAAGCCAATCTTAGTGACGAAAATCGTCAATCTGAGATTGGCTTTTTTAATAGTGATTGCCTTATCTTATCATTAAAAATTAAATAGTTCTAAATCAATTATTGCTTGACACCATCAGCAATGGCGCATACGCTTACACTGTCGTTAATGGCTGGGATTTGCAAATTAAATGGGAGGGGATAACAAAATATTAATAATATTTCAACTTTCGGTATAGGAATAGAAATGACTAGGAATTGCTAGTTTCCGAAAAGAATGAGCCTGTGCTTAATGATTCTCTAGACAACCGGATTTAGTGCACTGTCAAGTCTACCAGTTATTAGCGCTTGGCAGTCATCTCACCTGATAAAGAATATGATGTTAAGTATTTGTTGGGAGATTTGTGGAAGGAGAAGGACTTTCATGAAGAAGTTTGGCAAACGGGTGGCGTCCATACTTGGATGTGGCGTCTTACTTTTAGGATCAATTGGTCTATCTTCAAGTGCTTCAGTCGCTCATGCTGCTGGTGACCAACCGATTAGCGACGCGGAACTGAACCAGTACATTTCCAAGATGTCGCTTGATGAGAAAATCGGGCAGATGTTTGTTTCACGGACACCGCAAGACACAGCACAGGCGCGTGCCGATGTGGCGAAGTATCATCTTGGAGGCTTAATCGTTTATGGAGCTGATTTCACAAGTGTGGAAGGATCAACACCGGAGGCGGCACAAACAGCCTTTAAGAACAAATTGCAGAGTTTTCAAGATAGTGCCAAGTTACCGTTGCTGATTGGCGTCGATCAAGAAGGCGGCAGTGTGTCCCGATTGAGTCAGAACCCGTTGATTGCAAATGGGCGCGCTTTTCCGTCACCGCAAGCCTTATTCGCTGAAGGCGGCATGGCAAAAGTGACCCAGGAAGCGCAGCAGGTTGGTACGATACTTAAGAATTTGGGCATTAACTGGAATTATGCGCCGGTCGCTGACAGCACGGCTGATACCGATAGTTTCATTTATCCACGCACGATCGGCCAGGATTATACGGCAACAGCAGATTATATTTCACAGGTTGTTCCTGCATGGCAAAATACCGGCATTGCAGCGACGGTTAAGCATTTTCCGGGTTATGGTTCGGCAGTTGACACCCATACTGATTTTGCTGTTGTGACGAAATCGGAAGAAGCATTTGAAAAAGAGGATCTTCTGCCCTTTAAAGCAGGCATTGATGCTGGCGTTGATTCAATTATGATTGCCCATATTGTGATGCAATCCGTCGATCCGGTTTATCCAGCATCACTTTCCAAGCGTGTTGTCACTGACCTTCTGCGTGACAAACTCGGGTACAAAGGGTTGATTATTACCGATGCGCTGGGGATGGGCGCCATTACTAAATTTGCGGCCAGTCATAACAACGTTCCGGTCGATGTTCTGGCGGTAGCGGCCGGCAATGACTGCATTATGAACGATGATTATGCGACGGCGATTCCGCAGATTCACCAAGCCGTCACCAGTGGTCAGCTCTCGGAACAGGCGATCGATCAGCATGTTTTCCGGATCTTGTCATTGAAGCGCAAGTTGGGACTTTTAACTGCCGCACAACTCGAAACCAAACAGGTGCGGGTCGACAACGTGGCTTATGATCAAGCGAAAAAGACCGCAACTGTGTCGGGCACGGTCGTGGATAGTAACTGGCAAACCGGCGAGCCGCTGACAGTTAAAGACGATCAAGGGCATGTTGTCGCTACGGCTGATGTCGGGGCAGGCGGTAAATTCAACTTCACGATTCCGTTAACAGTAAAGGCGCAACAACTGACCCTGACGACCGGATTGCCGGGGATTGAAGATGCTCAGGTGACAATTGAACCGCTACAAGCCGCGAAAGTCGATAAAACCGCGCTTCAGTCACTTGTGAACCTGGGCGCCGCCTATGCCGCCAATGATTACACCAGCGATTCGTGGGGCAAATACCAAGTTGCGTTGACTGCGGCCAATCAGGTTTTGACGGACCAGGAGGCGACCCAAGCTGCGGTTGATCATGCAGCGCAAACATTGCAGAAAGCCATTACCGAGCTTGTTAAAGCTAATGTCAAAATCAATAAAGATGCTTTACAGCAATTGGTTGACCAAGTCCTGGCATACGATGCTAAGCGATACACCAACAGTACCTGGACAAAACTGGAAGCGGCATTAGCTGCGGCCAAACAGGTTCTTGCTGATAAAAATGCGACGCAACCCGTCATTGATCATGCGGTTCAAGTGCTAAAAGCGGCCGCAACCGGATTGGAAACTCAAGATAGCGAAGCCGGGCAGCAGAAGAAAGTGACCTTTACCGATAAAAAGTCGCCTAACAAAGTTCGCGGAGACAATAACGTGATGCCACGTGCAGGCGAAAAAGTGGTTAACGGACTTGTGATACTCGGTGTCGTGCTCATTTTGACCACGGTGGGTATGATTTGGTGGCGTAAAGCACGCGACTAAAATGATCAGATAGTACGGACTGCTTCTGCCAAGTTATTTGGAAGATATGTTAACAAACAAGAGGCTGGTTCATAAAGCCTAGTCACAATAAAAAAGGTGAACATACTCTGTGCAATGATGAGAGTATATTCACTTTTTATTTCCCTGAGGTAATATGATGGCGTTATTTGAGATATGAGTGCCAAGGCGGAGCAATCGTAGGCCAGATGGGGCTCAGTGGTGAAATTGTACTAGCCGGGCGATCTTCCCGGCGTAGTACAAGGCCGAGCTTAGAGACTCTGCCGGTTTTGCAGAGGCTCTAAGTCGTGCCCACCACGTTCCAGCCCCAGCTGGCCGGAGATTGCGGAGTTTGGCACGGCCGGGAACTTATTGCCTAAGATTTTTGGGCAAACCATGATAACCCCCTAAATATTTGCTCATTCGTGTTGCCATTTTCCGCTCGTTTCCATTATCATCAGTAGCAGTGACATGAAATGGGGGAGTATTGTGCAACATAAGACCTTGGCCATGAAGTGGTTGTTTTTGGGATCACTGATTACCAATACGGGTATTAGCCTGATTTGGCCGTTAACAACGATTTACATGCATGAATATTTGGGTGAGTCGCTGACCGTGGCTGGCATCGTTTTGTTTTTGAATTCGATGTTTATGGTTGTGGGCAATAGTCTCGGCGGCTGGCTGTTTGATCATTGGCAACCTTATGGCACCATTTTGGCCGGGATCGGCTTGAATCTTGGCGCAACCGCTTTGCTGATATTCTTTCATGGGTGGCCGGCATATCCGTTGCTGTTAGTCATCTCCGGTTTAGGCAGCGGGGTGACAGCCACAGCCATTAATTCTTATGCGACGCGCATTCGGGACAAGCGCCCGAGTGTTGTGTTTAATGTGCTCTATTTTACGTCAAACCTTGGCCTTGTTATCGGTACTCTGATTGTCGGCTTTGTTTTACCTTATGGCATTGCCATGGTCTTTGCGTTGGCGGCCGGTTTATTTGCCATCTTTTTGGTAGTCGCACTCTGGCACTATCGCATTGAAAAGGTGACGATCACGGCGTCAGCTAAGCAAGTGACCCAAGAAGGCCGGAATCCGGCGCGGCCGCGTCTGGTGATGTTGATGGTGACGTTATTTGTAACATGGTTGATGTACGAACAGTGGCAGAGTAACATTTCTGCCTTTATGCTAAGCGAAGGGCTCACAATTAAGGACTACAGTTTCTTATGGACTATCAACGCGTTATTGATTGTGTTGTTCCAGCCAATTTTGACAGCATTTGATCGCTGGTTGCTAAAACATATTCGGTTACGCTTGGTCGTTGGCTTTATCTTGTTTGCCGGATCGTTTTTGATTTTGTTGAATGGATCCGGTGCCTACCTGACGTTCATTGTTGCGATGGTCGTTTTGACGGTAGGAGAAGTTCTAGCGTTGCCGGCGGTTTCGACTTATGTGACGTTGTTTACGCCACTTGGGCAACAAGGCCGTTATCAAGGGCTGATTCAGGGATTTGCCTCCGCAGGCCGGGCTTTGGGACCGCTGTTGGGCGCGATGATTATTGAGGGAACTAGCAGTTATCGCCTGCTCTTCATCAGTGCGACGGGGTTGATTCTTTTGGCGGTGTTAGGCTTTGCCTTTACGGTTCGGGAGAGCATTCCTGCGCTGAATGATCCGTTGCATCCAGCAGCACACAGCAGATAGTGCTTGACAAGGTCAGTTGCCGCTTGAAATGATGAGGGTGCGATGTTTTCGGTTGCCTTTTTGAAAATGTCCGATTCATCCTGATCGGGAAGGGAGATTTTTTCTTGCGCTATCGTTTGATTTTGAGTGATATTGATGGCACGTTGCTGAATTCGCAACATCAACTGACGGCGGGGGTTAAGCAGGCAATTCAGGCTTATGTTGCTGCAGGTGGGATTTTCGTCTTGGCGTCGGCACGCCCTCCGTTGGCGATGATCGCGTTGGCCTGCCAAATGGGACTGGAAGTGCCGCTGGTCAGTCTGAACGGTGCTTTGATTGGCCAGCCAGAAGGTGAGCAACTTCGGATATTAGCGGCAACCTCCTGGCCGGAAGGGGTTGCACCCCGTGTCTATCACGCTTTATCGACGCTTCCTCTGAGTTTGAACGTGTTCAGCGGCACGCACTGGTATGTTGCTGCTTTTGACAAATGGACCGATCAGGAAGCCGCAATCACTGATATAATGCCGACAACCGCACCGATACGGGACATGTTGCGTGATAACTTATCGGTGCAGAAAATGCTATGCATGGGCGATCCTGCTATGGTAGACCGCGCCGAGAAAATCATTTTGGCGCATCCGGAATGGCAGCTGGTTGCCAGCCGGTCGAAGGCAACTTATCTGGAAATTGTGCGGCATGGCGTTTCGAAAAAATCGGCGTTGCAAACCCTGAGCTCATTGTATAACGTTCCGATACCGGAGACGATGGCGCTGGGCGATGGTGAAAATGATCTTCCTATGTTGCAGGCCGCTGGGTTAGGCGTGACCTTAGACAATGCCTTGCCACAAGTGTCAAGTGTGATTAAAACAGTTGTACCTGATAATGATCACGATGGCGCCGCCGTTGCAATTCAGCGCTACGCCATGGGTGAAGCGCAATAAAAATCCCCTCAACTTCGGAAGTCATGAAGTTGAAGGGATTTTCATTTGAAACAGTTTCAAATGAAATTAATCTAATCTCTCAAATCACTCACGGCCTGAACCAGCCCCTGCTTTTGCGCTTCCGAGATGACCGGATACTTGAGTGGCAAGGCGGTCACTTCGCGATTGATAATCTGCGAAACGGCTAGGCGCGAGTACCATTTGTCATCAGACGGAATAATGTACCACGGATTTTTCTTGGTGGCAGTGTGCTGAATGGCTTCTTGGTAAGCCTTTTGATAGTCGTCCCAGTAGCGGCGCTCGCGAATATCAGCCAGTGAGAACTTCCAGTTTTTCTCCGGAATTTCGATGCGTTTAAGGAAACGGTCTTTTTGCTCGGCTTTGGAAATATGCAGGAAAAACTTTAAAAGTAGAATGCCGTTGCGGCGAGCGTATGCTTCAAGGGCCTTAATGTCATTGAAGCGTTCTGTCCACAAGTCGTCATGCACATCGGAAACCGAATCGATACCGGGAAGATTTTCTTTCAGTAGTAGTTCTGGGTGAACTCGATCGACGAGCACCTCTTCATACTGCGATCGATTGAAGACGGTTAATTCGCCGCCAGCCGGGAAGGCGTTGTGAATCCGCCACAAAAAATCATGGCTTAATTCCAATTCAGTAGGCACCTTGAACGACACAACCGTTGTTCCTTGGGGATTAATTCCGGACATCACGTGCTCAATCATGCTGTCTTTTCCCGCTGCATCCATCCCTTGAAAAATAATGAGAACGCTGTATTGCTTCTGCGCGGCTAGATGTTCTTGCACCTTCGACAGTGTCTTGATGTTATGCTCGATATCTTCCTTGATTTTGTCCTTTTTGTTCTTAAATTCATCTGGTGGTGCCGTGGCGAATGCCTTAATGTCAAACGTGCCAGTTCCGTCGAAACGGTATTTTTCTAATGTCATTTAATCACCCTCACTATTTGCTTATTTTCAACATAGTGGTTCCAAGCGTGATGTGCAAGTGATTGACGCTCCTTGTGTTTAAACCTATGCTAAACTTACGATCAAGAAACGAGGGGATTTCAATGGCTTTACCACGGATTCAGGATGATTTGTACATGGCGGTTAACGGCGCGTGGCAGGAGAAAACGCAGATTCCACCGGATAAGAGCGTTGTTAGTGCGGATAGTGATTTATCGGACGAAATTCGCACGAAACTGGTGGCCGATTTAAGAAAGATGGCGTTGACAGAAAGTGACACTGTGTCACCACTGCGATATGCCGCCCGGTTATTCGCAAAGGCTGATGACAAAGCCAAGCGGCAGCAGTTGGGGATTGATCCTGTGCGCACGCGCGTCCAGACACTGGTAAAGCTTAAAACCTTAGATCAGTTTCGGGCAGCGATGCCGACGCTGATAGCTGCGCAATACGTGTTGCCGGTGACGTCGTATGTCGATGCCGATATGCATGATGCTGAGCACAATATTTTAAATCTGAGTGGTCCGGATACAATTTTGCCTGATGCTGCGATGTATCGTAATGGTGATGCGGAAAACGCCGCTGATCTAGCAGCCTGGTCGAAAATGGCGACGGCCATGTTGGCAGCTGCAGGTTTCAGTGAAAGTGACCAAAAAGATTATGTTGAAGCGGCTAAGCGGTTTGACCGACGCTTGGCAGCGGATGTGCCGGATAATGTTGATTTGGCCGTGGATAGTACCTTTGACAATCCGATGACGTGGCAAGCATTTGAGGAAGCTGCCGGATTCTTGGGTATCCCCCAAGTCTTTGCCGATTTAATGCCGCAAACGCAGACCAAGGTTAATGCCGTGGTCCCGAATTACGTGCCGAACCTACCAACACTTATCACGGCCGACAATTATCCCGAGTGGCATGCGTGGATGGTGATCAACGAATTGTTGTCTTGCGCAACTTACCTAAGCGATGATCTACGGCAGCTCGCCGGACAATACGACCGTTTCTTGGCGGGGCAGCCGGAGCCGTCATCATGGACCAAGCATGCTTTTGGCATTGCCAACGAATATTTTGACGATGTGATCGGTCAATATTACGGTCAAACTTATTTTGGTGCCGATGCAAAGGCAGATATCACCGCGATAGTCGAACAGATTCTTGCGCAGTACCGCGTTCAACTCGAGAACAATACCTGGCTGAGTTCGACGACCAAGCAAAAAGCGATCCGCAAGTTGGCCACCATGAAGGTGAAGATGGGATACCCCGATCAGCTCTTTTCACTGTATGACCACTTGACGGTAGATGCCGATGACGATTTACTGACAGCCATTCTTAAGTTAAGCAGCCAGACGCAGCAATTTTGGTTTAAGCAAGTAGGCCAGCCGGTAGATCGCAATGAGTGGAACATGCCGGGCCACTTGGTGAATGCCAGTTATGACCCATTGAAAAATGACATCACATTTCCGGCTGGGATTCTGCAGCCGCCTTATTACGCGCTTAATTGGACAAAGGCACAGAATCTTGGCGGTACTGGCGTGACCATTGGCCATGAAATTTCACATTCATTTGATAATAATGGGGCGTTGTATGATGAACACGGGAATTTGCACAACTGGTGGACGCCGGCCGATAAGCAGGCTTTCAATCAACTGGTTGAAGCGATGGCGGCGCAATTTGATGGGCTCACTTACGAAGGCGTTAAAGTCAACGGGACGCTGACAGTGAGTGAAAACATGGCGGATAACGCAGGAATGGATGTCGCGTTGGCTTTGCTTGGCGAACATCCTGACGCCAAGGATCTGCAGGCATTTTTCACGACTTACGCCCGTTCATGGGCCACGAAAATGCGGCCGGAGCGAGTTAAAACGCTGTTACGTCAGGATGTCCATGCGCCGGCTGCGTTACGCGTGAATGTGCCAGTCCAGAACTTTCCGGCATGGTACCAGGCTTTTCAGGTACAACCGCAAGATGGGATGTATCGGCAGCCGCAGAAGCGATTGACGATTTGGCATCGTTAATTTTTAAACGAAAGTGTTTTAAATGAAACATAATTGACAAAAAGGCCGGTTCTCATTACTAATGACAAGAGCCGGCCTTTTTTCTATGTGTCAGGAATTGCATGATGATAATGCAGCCATCCGGTTTCCCGTTCACCGATCTGGTCATATAGATGCTGGGCGCCTAGGTTGCTGGTGTGGGTCTGCCAGTTGGCACTCGCAAAGCCCTCATCGGCTGCCAGCTCAAATGCTGCGGCCATGAGTTGCCGCGCCAGTCCGCGTCGCCGAAACTCGGGTGCAACATAGACGTCGTTGATGATGAGCACCGGTTTTAACGTTCGCGTATCAAAGCTGCGATATAAAATGGCAAAACCAGCCAACTGCTCATTGTGTTCTGCGACTAACAAATAACCAAGCCCAGGGTCGTTACGCAAACGTTCGAGATGTGCGGCCATTGCCGGTGAATCGATCGTTAGCGGTACTGGGCTGTCGTGATAATAGCCTTGGATAAGCGGTAATAGATGCGGGATATCTTTTGGCATTGCGCGTCGTGTCGCCATAACGGGCATCCTCCTCGTTTAAAAATATGGCATTATCAGATTTCCTATTGATGAAATTGCTAAAGAGGTATTGTGGCATTTTTTTCTTAAACACAAGCATATGTGACGGTTGCGGTTACCGATCATTACTGCCGATCTTCCGTTGCCATCGAGAAAACCGCGACACAACCGAAACCGGTGTGGCTGGCAATTGTCGGCCCGATGTTGCCGATTTGCAGTGGCGTTTGTGGCGAGGCTTCATGAAGCCGATCTTTAATAAAGTTAGCTGCCTCCTGATCACCGGACGTGGAAATGATGACGCGGTGCTGCGGATTTTCCTGAATAGCTTTTAAGGTTTCGTTAGCCAAGTCGATGAGTGAACGTTTGCGGGCGCGAACTTTTCGAACGACGCGTAGCTTTCCTTCAGTGTCAACATCCATCACCGGCTTGATATTCAACATAGTGCCCAGCGCCGCTGACGTTCGGGAAACCCGGCCGCCATGATAAAGAAAATCAAGCTTGTCAACTGTGAACCACATCCGATAGTCAAGTCGGTGATCGGTTAGCCATTTTGCTAATTCATCGATCGGCATGCCGGCATCGCGTTTATCAATGGCATCAAGGACAAACTGGCCTTCACCGGCACACGCGGCCAAAGTGTCAACCAAGTAAATCTGGGCGTCCGGATACTTTTCCAGCAGCATAGCGCGAGCTTGGGTGGCTGAGTTAAATGTACCGCTCAGGCCGCTGGAAAACCCGATGTAAAGAATGGGTGTTTTTGCCTTGACGTAAGGCGTGAAAAAGTCAACAAATTGGCCGACGTTAACCTGCGTGGTGGTCGGCATGACATTCTGCTTTAGCTGCTGATAAAAGGCGTTGATATCATAATGATCCTCACCAAGATCGTCTTCGTATTCCACACCATCAATCGTAAAGTGCATCGAAACGAAATCGACGTGATGATCATGCAATGTCTGATAAGGAAGATCACAACAAGAATCGGTTAAGAGTTGATACATGGACTCACCTCAAAATACCCGACAAATAACGGGTTTATTTAAATCAATACTACGCTGTTTGACCTGGTTGCGAAAGTGAAGGGGCTGTTACCAACATAACGTAGGTCAAAGTGGTTAAAAATTCGGGGTGCTCTGATGGGCGTTAAATTTACCCAGAACTAAAAAGTCGAAGGGCAACTTGTGCGATTCGACTTAAAAGACTCAATTTTCTTTCGTATCAGACGTTTGGTTAAACAACTTGCCTAACGCCGGCAAAGTGCCTAATGAATCAATAGCCGTGCTTGGCAAAACAACCGTGTTGGCCGTGCCTTTAGCCAAAGCTTCGATGGCTTCAACATTTTTATACTTCAAATATAAGTCGCCATTGTCGATCAACCCGGCATTGATTGAGTTGATTTGATCCTTAACAGCAGCAGCGATTAACCGTTGACTTTCCGCGTGACCTTGAGCTTGGAGAATCTGCGTTTGCTTATTGGCTTCGGCTTCCAAAATGGCTGCCTGCTTTTCACCTTCAGCTTTGGCAATAGCTGCTTGTTTGTGGCCTTCCGCTTCCATGATGTTGGCTTCCTTTTCCCGTGAAGCCCGGAGTAGTTTGTTCATGGAATCCTGAATCGTGGCATCTACCTGAATGGAATCAATGTTGACCCGGTCGACATTCAAGCCATAACCGGCAGTTGTTTCGGCAATTTGCTGGAACAAGGTTTGGTTGATGGTTTCGGTGCCGTTTAAAACATCGTTCAGATCCATATTACCGATAATCCCACGCAAATTGGCCCGGGTATCCTGAACCATTGAAAGGACGGAATCTTTGTTTTGGTAAACATAAGCGTTGACGTCGGTAATGTGATACTTAAGCGTTTCAGAAATCCGCACGACAACGTTATCCTTTGTGATGACTTCCTGCTCGTCAACTTTTAACGGAATCTGCTTCATGTTGACAATTTCGGTGATGCGATAGATAAACGGCGGTACCACATGAAAACCAGGCTGCAACGTTGCCACATACTTACCAAGTCGCTCGACGATGCCAACTTCACCAGTATGGATAATGGCAACGCTGGTGAAAAGCACAGCGATGACAATGACTAAAACAATCACTGCGATTGAAATAAGAACAACATTCATATCCAAGACCCCCCATGAGTCAAAACTGCTCTAAGGCTTAATATTTTAAGCGATGTTCCGGTTTAACGACGCCGAGGAACAAAGGTGAAACCGCATTCACGACAACCAAATCGCCAGCCGCAGCATCATCATTGACGCGATAATGATAATGAATGCCATAAAGCGTTATCTCGCCTTGTCGCGCCGAGGTTGGCAAAATAAAGGTGGTTCCTAAAAGCCGATCATCAAGCATTGGCGTCGCTCCTTTCCAAATGTATCCAGATTAATAATGGCGGCTGACCCTAACCATTATCATCACAAGCTAATTCTAAAGCACGGTTAGTGGAAAGACAATCAGGACGGCTCAGCGACAGTAAGCTTTATGGTGAGGATTGTTGCGATATTGATAAAGCGCTGAATCGGGGTTTTAGCATGCGCCGTAAAATACCGGATTACCGTAGTAAAAATTGCATTTTGTATGTTCATTGGCAAGAATTTTCTAACCCTATTATCCGAAAAACGTTTGACTTTGTTACAATAGGACCAATCAACGCGACCGTTTGCCTTTAAAAAGGGGTGCGGCGATAAGGGAGGATTTTTTTGCGAAGTCGGCGGGTCATTTATGCAGATACTTATCGCCATCGGTGGCATCGGTGGTTATTCGTCGCCGGTGGCATACTGGTTGTCTTGTTGCTGGTAGGATGGTGGTTGCAGCGCAATCCGCGACCGGATCCGTCAACATACCCCATTTTGGGCGTGCGGTTGGACCAGACAGACGGTGTTCAGGATTTTGATCGTTTACGCGCCAGTAAAGTCAGCTTTGTTTATCTCAAAGCGACGGAAGGCAGCAGCTATTTTGATGACAATTTCAATACGAATTTTAACCAGGCGGCCGGCAGTCGGTTAAGCATTGGCGTCTATCACGTTTTCAGTTTTGAAACCACGCCACAAGCACAGGCGCTTCAATTCGAGCGAAAAGTCGGATCAAATATTGGCGATCTTCCCATCGGCATTTATTTAAGTTATTACAGTGAGCGAAAGCCAAGTACTGCATGGCTGACTCAGCATTTGAACGCGTTTATAACGACCATTCAGCAGCAATATCATCGGCCGGTATTATTGATGGGGAGCCCGGATATTTTGGGAAAAGTCAAAACGGTTGTACCTCAAGCACCACGGTGGTTCGTGAGCGACAAACAGCCGGCGCAAAAGGGCAACTTTTGGCAATATACTGCAGGTGCCCGTATCCCCAACGGACCGCAAGCAACTTATCGCGCTGCCGTATTTATGGGAAAGCGAAGTAGCTTCTTGCGGCTGGCGCAATAGGCGCACAATTGCGCAATCATCCTGGCCATTCGCAAAACGAGCTGATCTAACAAAACTGTTCGTTAAATGTTCGCCGAAACTATCCTCGATTGTGGCATATTGGGCCATACTAATAGCGAGGTGAACAGGATGAAAAAAGTACTGATCGGCCTGGTCGTGCTGGTTGTACTCGTTTTTGGCGGTTTAAAGATTTTTGAAATCACCAATTATGGCGGCACCACGTACTACACAAAAATTACCAACACTGGTCAGCGAGTCACCAATCGTGATAATGAAGGCAACAAGCACACGATTTATGCTTACGATCTGCCTGGCTTTGACGAGCGAGGCGGCTTACAACAGTTGAAGTTTAATGCGAATCGAGATCGTCCGTTAAGAAAAAATGCGTTTCTGAAAGTCACCTATAATGATAAAAAAGGCGTCACCAGTTGGGAAAGCATCTCACGTTCACAGGTTCCCAAAGCAGCGTTGGCCAAGCTTGAGTAGGCCATCATAAAAAAACAGCAAAAAGTGCCGGTCCGCAATGGATCGGCACTTTTTTTGCTATTAGCGTAAGTCGGCTTCTGCACTGATGAATAGCTGATGCTTGTCACGCACTTGGAATAATAATGGCATAGGTGGCGTCTTCGGCTTCGTCATAAATGGTCTGTGGGCCATTGTCGTCTGCTGTGATGACCAGTTTGTACCCATAATGATCAAGAAATGTCAGCTCGTTAATGGTAATTCCAACCACTTGTCCTGGCAGGATTTTATTGTCGATTGCGATCTGCAGCTGCGGTGAGATCGCTAGCGAGTGGGTCTTGTTGGTCTGTTCATCAAGAAAAGCAAAGCTTCCCGTGAAGTTCTTTGCCAATGCCATTGCCGGATTCGGTGCTTTGCCCTTATCCTTGTGATGATGACCGCGGTGCGCGAGTGCATATTTCAACCCGCGTAAAAAACTCGCCATGTTTTCGACCTCCCATTTTTATCTATGCTTAGTCTACCATGAGATTTTTATTTAGTGGTTACAGTGGTGCTGTTTTTCTGTTACTGGGCTGTTACAATAATCATGAACGGTTCTAATGGCCTTTAATTTAGGCCATGGTTGAATCAAAAAAGAACGTGCACAGTTGCGTGTGAATGCAGCTGTGATCATGTTTGAAGGAGGACTTGCCATGTTGAAACTCGGCGTGATCGGAACAGGATGGATCACCAAGCAATTCGTGGCTGCAGCAAAGGCCACCAATGCCTTTGAGCTGACGGCAGTTTATTCGCGACACGAAGAAAGTGCTCAGTCATTCATCGACCAGACGGCACCTGCAACGGCGTATACGAAGATGGACGATTTTCTGGGCAGCGATGTGGACGTGGTGTATATTGCCAGTCCTAATAGTCTGCACGCCTCGCAAGCGTTGGCGGCACTGGATGCCGATAAGCACGTGATTGTTGAAAAGCCATTGGTCGCAACAGCCATGGAATTTGAGAAATTAGATGAAGCGTTGCGCAAAAAGCCACAACTGTATCTTTTTGAAGCTGCGCGCCATGTGTATGAGCATAATTTCCAGGTTGTCAATGACTTCACCCACCGCCAGCAAATCGATGGCGCAACCCTCACGTATATGAAGTATTCGTCCAAATATGATGCTTTTTTGGCTGGCAAATTACCGAATGTTTTCAACCCCGAGTTCGCAGGCGGTGCCTTAATGGATCTGGGCATTTATCTGGTTTACGATGCCGTTGCGTGGTTCGGGGTTCCTGACAATGCCGTTTACCTGCCGCATTTTCTTAAAAGCGGCGTTGATGGCGATGGTGTAGCACGGTTGGATTATGGTGACTTTTCTGTTACATTAATCACCGGCAAAACGACCAATAGTTCGCTGCCATCAGAAATTTATTCCGGCAGGCAGACCCTGACGATGGATAATGCAGCGGAACTTGAGACGATCAAACTTGATGATCAGGTTTTAAGCACCGAAAAGCTGGCTAACCCAATGGAAGCGGAAGCGGCTTACTTTGCCAAGGCAATTACCGGTCAGGATCGGAATGCCTTTGATAAAGCTTGGCAACTCGCCAAGGAAGTACACCAAGTTATGTCGATTCTGCGGACTTCCGCTAATCTGGACTTTTAGTGAGGACGATCATTTTGACAATTGCAACCCCGTTTCAAAAACGGTGGCAGGCTGATGGCTTTACCGAACAAACGCCGATTCAGGCTGCTGTTTATCAGCCGCTAAAAACCGATGAAGATGTGATTGGCCTGGCACCGACCGGATCGGGCAAAACGCTGGCATTTGGCTTACCGTTATTAGAAAAAATCGTGCCGGGTGATGGCCTTCAGCTGCTTATTTTGGCACCTTCACAAGAGTTGGCCATCCAGACGCGTGACGTGTTAACGCCTTACGCGCAAGATATCCATGTCAACGTTCAAGGCATTATCGGTTCGGCGAACGTGAAGCGGCAGTTGACGCGGCTTAAAGAAAAACCGGAAGTGATTGTGGCGACAGCAGGACGTTTGTTGGAACTGATTCAATCACACAAGTTAAAACTGGCTGGTTTGCAAACACTGGTCGTTGACGAAGCCGATGAGATGTTGCGGGATCCCGGTTTTGCTCAGGTTCGGGAAATCGCTGCGGCGGCTCCGGCCGAAACACAGCTGGCATTTTTCTCCGCCACGCCAAGTCCTTATTTCAGGGAAATGTCTAAGTGGTTTGGCAAAACGCCTAAATTGATTGATGTCCGTGCCATCGATAAAACGCAAGGAACAGTTCGGCATCTTTTCTTGCAAACCGATCGCGCGCATCAAATCGATTGGTTACGTACGCTGGCCCACACCGATGGCTTCAAGGCATTGGTTTTCTTCAATCAAAATGCTTCGTTAGAGCGGGCTGCCGGCATTTTGCGCCATCAAGCCGTACGTTTTGCCGTATTATCGCGTGAAGGTCGCCAAACCAGCCGGCAAAGGGCCTTAACCGATTTTCGGCATGGCCGCGTGACCTTGCTGTTAGTGACCGATATGGCTGGCCGCGGATTGGATATTCCCAAGCTACCGGCCGTGGTGAATTTTGATCCGCCCAAGCGAGCCGAAGTGTATATTCATCGCGCCGGACGCACCGGCCGCATGGGTGAGTCAGGGATAGTCGTGACCTTGGGGGATGATCATGATCGCCGTGACTTGGCCAAGCTGGTACCGCAATATGGGATTCACCGGGCGTATATGGTGGATGGAAAGTTAGTCGACACGCCACCAACACCATCGGCAGACACGTCAAAAGACAACGCCACCGTTGATTCAGCAGCTCAAGTACCTAAGCAAAAGTCAGCACGAAAAATGCTTAAGAAAGAGCAGCCAGCTGAAGCAGCTGAATCCGGCGCAAAGCAACATCGTAAGCACAAAAAAAATCGCGTACGGGATCGGCGTAATAAAGGTAAGCATAAGAAGCTGCCATGAGACGAAATCAGCGGTATGATAGGGACGGAGGGCAGTCATGGAAAGTATGAAGGCGAAACAAATGGCTGCTATGATGACGCTGATGAGTGCAGCCGGTGATGCGCAGAAAGCGACGATGGCAGCGATTGATGCAGCCAAAGCCGATCAAATCGAACGCAGCCGCAAACTGTTGAAACACGCGGATGCGAAGCTGAAGCAAGCTCATCAAGCTCAGACCCAAATGCTGACGTACGAGGCACGAGGTCAAAAAGTTGACGTCACCTTATTAATGGTGCACAGTCAGGATCATCTTATGAGTGCCATGACAATTCGTCGCCTTGCTGATGAGATTATTGATCTTTACCAGCAAGTCCATGCCCAAAAGTAAAACGGGCGGCTATGGCAGGTATCAGCATCACCGTCGTCACCATAACGCGTTCCCCGGCGCAGGGGTCTGCGTGTAAGGACCTTGGTCGCAATGGCCTAAGCCCGGGCCATCACGCCCAAGGCCACTTACACTCCGACCCCTAAGCGCGCCGGCTCACGCTCACAAGCAAGAGAGGTAATCCCCATGAAAATTGAAAAGACATTACAGACACCGGCAGCATTTTTATATAGTAAAATCGTAGCGCCGGTCCAAGCCGATATTATCGCAGCTGGCCATCAGCCAGTTGATATGGCTGAGCTTGGTGGTTTTACCTACCGCAAGCAGTTTCCTGATGGTGAATGGGCACAGGTGAAAGTCACACAAAATGTGATCAATCGCGAATTTGCGATGCTGACAATGACGCGTTTCTCACGGTTCAAAGTCCGTTATTTGATTACGCCGTTGAGTGCTGCGGCTAGTCGCGTTCAGGTGAGTGAAACCGTTCAGCCGATCAACTGGGTTGCCCAGCTGAAGCAAATGATCACTGAGCTGCTCGTAGGCCACAAGCGCCGGCGCAACGTTGGGCGAATGCTCGACTCGATTGAACGGTCGTATCGAACTGCTTAACAAGTAAGTTACGCGTTGAACCATTGTTACTAGCAATGAAAGTTAATGACAACAAAAGTCTTCTGCTCGCTGGTGCAAGTGGAAGACTTTTTCTATTCTCTATTTTTCGGATATATTACATGTTGGCTTATATTTCCGAGTTCCTATTTTTAAAAATACTTGATTTTTTAAAATTGAGGGCGATAATTAAAGAACAATCAGCAATATTTATGGAATTTAAAGAATGAAGGTGGCGACGCGTGAGCTATTTACCATTAAGCAAATTTAAGTACAACAATAATGGCACGGGCAGAAAGAGCCCTCAGGAAATTGATGCTGAATATCGACTCAGACTTTCAGGGCCGTCAACGGTTACAACTACGCTCTTTCCTGTACTTGAAAACCCGGCTCTGTTGGATCTCGCGGCCGCAGAAAATAAAGCGATTTCTGTCGCGAAATATCCTATATTCTTTGTCGAGACACATGACATCAATCTCCTTATGAGTCGTATTCAGAGTCATTCGGCGACGATTGTCAGTTTAGCCAATCATCAGCAATTGCCTCCTGTTGCGATTAGAAGTTATTTAAAGAAGCTTTTGAGTAACGAGATTATTTTTACGAACGAAATCGAAGGCGTTCAGACAAATCCTAAGGAAATTGGAACCATCATTGGTAATTTACAGCAGAAGCCTGGTAGAGTTGAGAAACGGTTGGAGTCTACCATTCGGAAGTATCATGATTCGGCCACTGGTAGAATGAGGCAGATTAACGGGTTGAAGGATTACCGTGACATTTGTGATGAGTTGCTAAAAGGAGAAATACCAGACGCAAAGTTGCCCGATGGTAAATTATTTAGGAATAAATTTGCATTTATTGGTACAGATGCTCACGCTGTTCATATAACGCCTGTTACCGAAAACGAAATTGAAGTGGCCTTGGAACAATTAATCATATTTATGAACAGTGATGATTTGCTTACCCTTGAAAAAGCGGTTATCACGCACTTCATGTTCGAGAATACGCATCCATTTTTGGATGGAAATGGCCGTACCGGACGATATTTGCTGTCATCGTATCTTTCAAGTAAGCTCGATCCATTTACGGGTTTATCTGTTTCAACTGCTATCCACAACAATCTTTCGACCTATTATCGGCTCTTTCAAGAAGCTGATAATATTGAAAACAGGGCAGAGCTAACATTCTTTCTAAAAGGGATGTTAAAGATTATCGAAAGTGGTCAAACAGACGTTATAAATGAGCTGGAGTCGTCTAAGGAACAGCTGCAATCAACTAGCAAAAAGTTGTATGCGAAGTTCACTGATCTAGATGACGTGATGAAGGAGGTCCTGTACGTTCTTCTTCAATCGTATTTATTTACCGAAAGCATCACTTATGGTATACAAGATCGTGATATTGTTGAAGTTCTTAAGCGAACCCCTAACTCGATTCCGAGAACACGAACTAAACGTGCCATTGATATGCTGGAAAGTAAGAAAATGATTACAAGCGTTTCAAAAAATCCACTTCAGCACGTCATAAGCAAAGAAGTGTTAGCCGAAATACTGCCATCAAAATGATTGCAGACTAACAAAGGCACTGAACCGTTTGAGATTTATTACTATTTTTATTGGTTTTTTTACCGTGTAAGCAAAAGGCCTTCCTGAAAAACACAGACGGAAGGCTTTTTGTGGATTTTATGTTAGTCGATTTTGGTATGCTATAATGATGCGGCAGGAGAGAATCGAACTCTCAACCTACGGCTTAGGAGGCCGGCGCTCTATCCGATTGAGCTACTACCGCGGAACATTCACAAGTTTAAACTAAAGCTGCGTTTAGGGCAAATTAATCAGAGCGCGAACTGGCGCGGTTAGAAGTCGAAGTGTAAGTGGCCTCAGGCGTGATGGCCCGGTCTTGGCCATTGCGCCTGAGGTCCTTACACGTAGACTTCTGCGCCAGTGAGCGCGTTTTCGCGGCAGTGTCGGACCGAGCTTCCCCACAAATTAACTAACAATTGCTAACAAGGTCCTTAAACGCAGATTTCTGGGCTGGCAAACGGTTTATGGAAGCAAAATGAATGGCAAAAAAAGCGCCAAGCAACCTGTCATTCTTATGCTGTCAATGATCGGTGAATAACCTCATCTCCTTCAGCAACACGTTAACTGATCCAAAATCCACCCATACCAAAGGAGGATGCCCACATGCAAGCTTTCATGAATGTTTATGTCCCCGGCTGGTTGATCTTCATTGGTGGCATCCTGATGATCAGCGCGGTTAACGGCGCAACCGTTCAAGCCATGGTAAATCATGCCGGCCGATCGAACACGCAAATCTGGTACATGAAGCCGGGCATTTTTGTTCATGAGCTGTTGCATGCGGCTGTTGCGCGATTATTTGGGTTACAGGTGACGAATTTTTCGTTGCGGGCTGATCCGTTGCAAGGCAGCGCCGCACATGTCAGTTTGCGTTATGACAGGCATGATCCGCTTGCCCAGCTGGGGTTGTTTTTATCCAGCAGCGCACCGGTTTGGGGCATCAGCGTTGTTCTTCTGGTCCTTGGTCGGTGGGCGTTTTTCCCGGCAGGCAATCAGGTGTGGCAAGTGCTTGCGGCTTCATCGAGCCTCAGTGAAAAATGGGTCATGATGCGCGGCATGGTGGCGATTAACTGGCAGTGGTTGGCTATTTTTCTAGTCGTGACCTTGATTTTGACGCCAGGTGTCGCTTTATCGCATCGCGACCTGCAGAATATGTGGCAAAGTGCACCGGTGGCTTTTTTAGGCACTATCGTCATTTTCTATCTCTTCCTCACGTTTTGGCCAGCTGGCTTTGCGTGGTGGACTTTGTTGAATTTGAATTTATTACTACTGGATTTAATGGTGTTAGGCTTTAGTCTGGTTATTTGGTTTGTAGTCAATTTGCTTTAAATACGGCAATTTGTGGTAGGGCGTCACATTTCGCAGTTAATACTTTTGAAAAGGGCATCTGCTATAGTTATCAAAATCTATAATTGAGGCAAGCAAAAACCGGTTAGGAGGACAAGTATGGTTGTCACGCAACCAACAACGATTTTAAAAGAAAAATTTGGCTACGATCATTTTCGAACCGGCCAAAAACAGGCAATTGATCGCGTGATGGCAGGAGAAAGCACCCTAGTCGTGATGCCGACCGGTGGTGGTAAGTCGTTGTGCTATCAGGTGCCGGCTATGTTACTGCCGGGATTGACATTGGTGGTGTCGCCTTTGATTGCCTTGATGAAGGATCAGGTTGATGCATTAAATGACAATGATATCCCAGCGACGTTTATTAACAGCACGCTTGATTTTCAGACAATTAACGAGCGACTGGATCAGGCAAAATCGGGGCAGATCAAGTTGTTGTATGTGGCTCCAGAACGATTTGACAACGATTGGTTTGTGCAGCAACTTGCCGCGACGCATGTGGCGCTTTTTGCGATTGATGAAGCCCATTGTATTTCACAGTGGGGACATGATTTCCGGCCAAGTTATCTGAATCTAGCCCAGGTCGCTGCCCAGTTGCCAGCACATCCGCCTGTGATTGCCTTGACTGCAACCGCTACGCCGCGGGTCAGTCAGGATATTTGTCAACGTCTGATGATTCCGGATGATGGGGTCATTAATACCGGATTTGAACGCGATAACCTTAGCTTTAAAGTGGTTCGTGATCAGGACGAAGATCGTTATCTGCTGGATTATCTTAAACTCAATGTCGATCAATCCGGCATTATTTACGCGAGCACTCGCAAAGAGGTGGATCGCCTCTATACGTTCTTAGAACATAAAAAGTTACCAGTGGCAAAGTATCACGCCGGTATGACTGAAAAGCAGCGGGCAGCCAATCAAGAAGATTTTCTGTTCGATCGCAAGCCGATTATGATTGCAACGAATGCATTTGGCATGGGCATCGATAAAAGCAACGTTCGTTTTGTCATTCATGCCCAAATTCCCAAGGATTTGGAGTCTTATTATCAGGAAGCCGGGCGTGCCGGACGGGATGGCCTTCCAAGCGAAGCCATTTTGTTATTCAAGCCGCAAGATTTACAGGTACAACGGTTCTTCATTGACCAATCCGAAGGCGACGAGGCGCACAAACAGCGGCAATACGACAAACTAAAAACAATGGAACGTTATGCCAATACCGACCAGTGTCTGCAACAGTTTATTTTGGATTATTTTGGGCAAACGGGAACTAAGCCATGCGGCCGCTGCTCTAATTGTCTTGATGATCGCGAATCGGTTGACGTGACCATCGATGCCCAGAAGGTGTTGTCATGTGTTGTGCGGCTACACGAACGATTTGGCAAGGGCGTTGTTGCCCAAGTACTTGCAGGGGCGCACAATCAGCGTGTCTTGTCGTTTCACTTGGATCAGCTGTCTACATACGGCTTGATGCAAAATCGCCGTCAGCGTGACATCACAACGTTTATCGACTTTTTGACGGCTGGTGGGTATCTTGAGACCCGCGGCGGCCAGTATCCGACACTTGGGCTTACCGCCAAAGGAGCCGAGGTTTTACGCGGCCAGGCAACTGTTTTCCAGAAAACCGCGCAGAAAGCGAAGCAAACACTGGAAGTCGATGACACAGTCTTCCAGGAATTACGCAGTACTCGGCGTCAGTTGGCAGAACAACAGCATTTGCCGCCTTACATGATTTTTTCGGACAAAACGCTAAAGGCGATTGGCGGCGCGATGCCGCAAACGATGGACGAGTTTTTGGCTGTTAAAGGGGTCGGCCAAGCCAAACTCGACAAATACGGTCAAATCTTTTTGGATGTCTTGAAGGCGATCCAGCCGGAAAAAGCGCAAAGCTAAATCGACTGGCATATCACTCAAAAACCGAACCAAGGCATTTTCGCAATTGTTGCAAAATGCTTTGATTCGGTTTTTTTAACGCTGCTATGATGCTGGACACTACGCCCAGTCGCCGTTGCGGAAGATGGGTACCACAGTGCCGTCAGGTTTAATGCCATCAATGTTCATGTTGGCGGAGCCCATCATGAAGTCAACATGGGTAGGACTTTGATTTAAGCCGGCTGCCCTTCGTTGTTCGGCGTTCATTGCCACGCCGTCTTTGACTGAAAATGGGTAGGCTTGGCCGAGTGCCATGTGGTCTGACGCATTTTCGTCATAAAGGGTATTGAAGAAAATGAGCCCGGATTGCGAGATGGGGGATGGATCCGGCACCAGCGACACTTCGCCTAGTGAACGGGCGCCAGGCGTTTTGAGTAGGTTTTGCAAAACATCATTCCCCCGATCGGCATGGGCGTTCACAACTTGCCCGTTTTTAAACGTAAATTGCATGCCTTCCAGGATCTGGCCGCTGTAGCTAAGGGGCTTGGTCGAAACAACCGTGCCGTCGATTCGCCGGAAATCCGGAGCCGTGAAGACTTCTTCCGTTGGCATGTTGGCCATAAATTCTTCGCCACGCGGATTGAAGGCGTCACCGCCCTTCCAAATGTGATTCTTCGGCAATCCAACGACCAAATCCGTCCCCGGCGCCATGTAATGAAGTTGATCAAATTGTTCATTCGTCAGCCATTTCGCCTTTGCGCTCAATTTCTGATCGTGCGCTTTCCAAGCGGCTTCTGGATCAGGCTGGTCAATGCGGGTGGTTTTGAAAATCGCTTCCCACAACTGGTCAGTTGCTTCTTGCGGTGTTTTGGCGTCTGGAAAGACTTTCTGCGCCCATGCCGGACTGGCAGCACCGATAATCGTCCAGCTAATGCTCATTGAGCTGATGGCGTTCATCAGGCGTTGGTAGGCTTTCGTGAAAGCTTCCTGGTATTTGGCGATTCTTGTCGGATCAATGGCCGCCAAATTGTCCGGATCACTCGAGATGACAGTGATCCGTTTGGCTTGATGATCGACCCAGTAATCAAATTGACCTTTAACAAAAGGCGGAATATTGAAAAGGCGATCCTCGGCCATATGTGCCATGTCTAGGCGTTTGAGCGTATCGTCAGACCACTGAACCTGAACTTCCGCCGCACCGCGTTGATAAGCGGCGGCAACAATCAGGCGGGCAAGCGGGGCCTGGTCCACGGCAATCTGCAAATAGACGGTATCGCCGGGTTTGACGGCAACACCAATGTCCACCGCCAGATCGGCGTATTGTTTAAGCTTTTCGTTAAAGTTGGCTAATGGCATAATGGGATCCCTCCAAGTAGTTTGGCAACAGTTTACCATAGTCAAATCGCTGACTGACGTAAGATGCTTCGGGCTGGTATCAAAAAATGTCAAAATAAATTAAGAAAAACTGAAATTTCTTTATGAATTCTGTTCCTTTATGCTTTCATCTCTGGTAAAATAACAGCAAGGCACGGGGTATATCTTTTGGAGTGGAGATGTTGCCCCAAGTGTCTAAAATTTAGTTGTGTGCAAGTTAGTTTTAAATAACTTTTAAAGAAAGTAAGGGGAACAATATGGCACGAAAGAAAACTATCACGCATGATCAGATTCTCAACGCAGCATATGACCTGGTTGTGGAACAAGGCTTTAAGAGTTTTACTGCACGGAATATTGCAAAGAAAATGAACTGCTCGACCCAGCCGATTTATTTAGAATTCAAGAATATGGCTGAATTAAAGCAAGCGGTCATGGATCGTATCAAAGAACTGTTGGCATTGAAAATGGCGAAGCATTATACAAATGATCCGGTTGTTGACTTGGGGTTAGCGTACATTTATTTTGCTTTAGAAAATCGTCCGCTGTATCGGGCAGTTTTTGTTGAAGATCATTTTGGGGTTGACGAGATGCGCGAATATGCGATGAGCACAGCTATGCGCGTCTTTGATGCTTATGAACCTGCTAAGAACTTAAGCGAAGCGCAATTGCGTAACACGATTTGTGGGGTATGGATTGTCGCAACAGGGATTGCTAATTTAATGGCACCTGGCTTCATCGATATCACCCGCGATCAGATGGTCGACATTTTAACCGCCGTAACGCAAGACTTTATTGTCAATGGCCGGTTTTCAGACGACCCGCGAATCTCATGGTTTGAAAAAGCCCAAATCGCACAAGGCTATTAAACGATAAACTGGGGAACATCATTTTGCCGTGTGCCTTGTTGTCGATAAAACTAATGTGAATAAAACCTGCTTGCCAATTGACCGGTGTAAGGTCGCGTGCAAGCAGGTTTTTTGTTGCTCCAGCGCTCACAGTACTGGAAAACCGCTCAACAATGCGCTATTTTTGACTTACCAAGTGTTATCCTAACAAAATGAAACGGACAGCACCTAAAACCAAGAAGGAGTCAGTTATGGGAAGTTCATCCGACCTTAAAGAATTATTACGCGAGCGAGTCGCAGCTAAGTATACGATTGATGATTTGAAGGAGACGGGGAAAAAGATTCGAGAAACCGCCCCGATTGAGAGCCTCGCTGCCGTTAGTAAAATTGATCGTGATCCAGTTCAGTTTATTAATAGTGTGGAACAGAATTTGACGGAATCGCTATTGCCAATGCGTCACCAGCGAATGGGTGCATCGCAGGCGGCCTTTTTCCGTGGCACTGCCGAACTGATGGCATATGATTTGCGCCAAGGTGAGAAATCGGGGATCAATCTGTTAATCGATGGCGATGCGCACTTACAAAACTTCGGCTTTTACGCCTCACCGGAACGGAATTTGCTGTTCGACCTCAATGACTTTGACGAAGCCCAGATTAATAGCTTTGAGTTTGATATCAAACGTTTACTAACCAGTGTTTATCTGCTGGGCGATCAGCAGGAGTTTGCGGCAGATAAGTTAGATGAGCTGGTGCAAACCGATGCCAGCATTTATCGCAAAACCTTACGGGATCTCTTCAAGCTTGGTGCCTTGGATCGCTTCTATCAATCCACTGAGGTCAATCATCTTATGCAGGAAATTCCCGGCGCAGAAGACTCGCAATTGTTGGCGAAATTCGTTAAGAAAGCGACAAAACGCAATAATGATTCTGTCGTTAAAAAATATACCCTGACAACTGATGATGGCCACATGCGGTTCAAAGACGATCCGCCGAGTTCCGTGCGGCTTGACCAAGCAACTTACCAGGCGATTTATGATGGGTTTACCCAGTATCGCAAGACCACGCGTTCGGATATTCTGGTTTTGTTAAGCCAGTATCGAATTACGGATATTATTCACCACAGCGTCGGTATTGGTAGTTTCGGGACGAACTGCTACTTAGTTTTGCTCAGCGGCTTAGGCGGCAGTCATTTAGTCCTGCAGGTCAAGGAAGCATTACCGCCACGGCCAGAATTATTACCGCACACCGAACGCATCACGTTGCAGCAGGAAGTTAGCCAAGGACAGCGAATCATTGCCGCGCAGATGATACTTCAAAAAGCCTCTGATCCTTTTTTAGGTTGGTTTAACGTCGGCGATAAAAGTTTTTACGTCCGCCAGTTTCGAGATATGAAAGGTTCGGTGGATCTGGAGGAACTTAGCTTTATTGAATTTCAGTATTATACCCAGATGACGGCGTATCTTTTGGCCATGGCACACGCCCAAACACCCCAAGCAGCAGTCGTCACTGGTTATTTGGACAAGCATTTCGACAGCACAGTTCAGCGGTGGAGTAAGTGGTATGTGAATCAGGTTAAAGCCGATTATGCCGCTTTTCTGCGCGCAGTTGACTCACATCTTCTGGCATAAACGGCAATGCACCATTTCGAGTGCTGTTATTATTCGATTGATTGATGAATCAAAATAAGTTTTGCTTGTTTTTACTGGATTGACTCTGGCAGAATTAAAGAGAGCTTTAATCGTTAGTAGGAGGGAGGGTAAAGCATGGCACGGAAAAAGTATCGCCAAAAGCGACCGTTGCTTTCAGCGGAACAACAGGACATGATTCGTTCAGGCCAGATGGCGTTAGCAGAGATGAAGTTGCCGCGCCGGACCAAGTTTTGGGTCTTTGTCCGCTTGGCAATGAATCGTGTGGCTGAATCCAACATCGGCCAAAGCGCGGCGGCTATCGCCTACTATGCGTTATTATCGCTCTTTCCTTTGATCTTATTTGTTGCCAACGCCTTGCCATACCTGGGGCTGACTTACAGTAGTTTAGCAACTTATTTGACACAGGCGGTGCCTTCGAATGTGATGAAGTGGCTCGATCCGGTGATTGCCAATTTATTGAACACAAGTAGTGGCGGGTTATTGGGAATCGGTGCTGTCGCCACATTGTGGGCTGCTAGCCTAGGCGTGAATGGCCTGAAGATGGGCTTTAATCAGGTTTATGGCGTAGATGCCACGCAGAATTTCATTATTCAACGGTTGTTGTCGATGCTGATGACTTTTATGCTGATTATTGTGATGGGCACGATTTTAATTGTTTTTGCATTTGGCCGCCAATTTCTCGAGTGGTTGATTCCTTTGCTACGCTTGAACGATGATTGGCTAAAAACATTTAATACCTTACGTTGGCCGGTGACGGTTACGGCATTATTCATCATCATTATGTTTCTTGATTACTTTTTACCGAATGTCAAAATCAAAATATGGACGGTGCTGCCAGGCACTGCATTCACAGTGATTGGCTGGCTTCTGATTGCCCAAGCCTTTTCGTTGTATATGCATTATTTCGGCACCCGTTACCTGTCTTACGGCACTATCGGTACGTTTATTGCGATTATGTTGTGGCTGAATTTTTCGTCATTGGTTTTATTGTGGGGTGCGGTGATCAATGCGCTGACGGCAGAGTATTTCATCGGTCGGCTTCATCGCAGTAAGGGAAAAGTCCACGACTTTGTGAAGCGGCGGGTGAAAACGCCGCGGCCAAAAGAGAAATCATAATGAATTCAATTTGCCTTCAGCGGCACAATAAAAGGCTCGCGCGACAATCTGCGCGAGCCTTTTGGGTTCAGTTTATTTTATTGCATAGATTTGAATTTTTCGACTAACTGTTTGGTGAAGGCTTCCAGATGCTTGATGTCGTCTTCTTCAGGAGAAAGATCGATTTTAACATTCTCGGCTCCCTTGGTTGCGCCGGTTTTGGCGAACGCCTTGTCGAAATCATCGACAGACGTAGCGAAGTCGTCATAGAACCGGTCGCCGCTGCCGCAACAGCCATACACTTTACCGGTCAGGTCGAGATCCTGAAGCTCTTCATAAAAATCAACGGCTTCATCAGGTAACTCGCCGTCACCAACATCCGAATAGGTGTAAGTTGCCGTCACACAAATATCAACATCTTCAAAATCGCTAGCCAAGGCTTGTGAGACTTCCGTGGTCGTGACATCGACATTCAAATCTTCAAAAGCCTCTTCAACAATACTGGCGATGTCTTCATTGTTACCGGTTAGGCTGGCATATACAATTCTCGCGCTTGCCATTCTCTTTCTTCATCCTCCTAAAAAACAGCCCTCGAATTCCGATGACGGCGAGGCTGTTGTTCTTGCTCATTTGCCTGATTATAGCATAGGGTGACAGCTTCTGGGCGATTCATTCATCACAATGGCTGCACTCGCGCTCTTTTCCAATTAATGCTACACTAATTGCGAGTTAAAATCGTATTGGAAAGCAGGCAAGAAGTTTGATTACCATCAAATCAGCACGTGAAATTAAAGGCATGGCCAAGTCAGGTGCCATTTTAGCAGCCATGCATGTTGGCTTGCGCGATATTATCAAGCCGGGAATCTCCAGCTGGGAAATTGAAAAGTTTGCCAAAGAGTTTTTTGAATCCCATGGTGCCAAAGCAGAGCAAGTAGGTTTTGAAGGCTACAAGTATGTGACCTGTGTCAGCATTAATGATGAAGTTGCTCATGCCGTTCCGCGTAAGGGACTGAAATTAAAAGACGGCGATGTGGTGAGTGTTGACACGGTCATCAGTTGGCATGGCTATTTTAGCGATTCCTGCTGGACGTATGGTGTCGGCAAAGTCTCAGAAGCTGACCAAAAGCTGATGGATGTGACCAAGAAGTCGTTATATCTTGGGATTGATGAAGCGGTCGTCGGTAATCGAATCGGTGATATTGGCGCGGCGATTCAGACCTATACGGAAGATGACAACGGTTATGGGGATGTTCGTGAGCTTGTGGGTCATGGCATTCAGCCGACGATGCATGAAAGTCCGAATGTGCCGCATTATGGCGTTCCTGGCCACGGCTTGCGGCTCAAGGCAGGCATGACCATTACGATCGAACCGATGATCACGGAAGGTACCTGGAAGATTAAGGGCAAACAGGTGCCAGGCGATACATGGGAATACTATGTTACGGCTGATGGCAGTAAATGTGCCCAGTACGAGCATACCCTTGTGATTACGGATAACGGTCCGAAAATTCTGACCTCACAAGGTGATCCGATTGATGCCAAGTATCAATTGACCGAAGACGATCTAAAGACGCTTCCGGAATAATGGGATTCGCCGTTAGCCAGACCAAGGCATGACGAACGGTTAATCAGAACCAGCCATCACGGAACCTGTAAGCAGGAAGCAGCCATTTGTTTCCTGCTTTTGTTGTTTTATTTGGCCAAGTATATCGCTTTTAGATACCGTGCTGGCGGATAATAGACATTGCAAGGACAAGAGAAAAGAGGGACGATATGGCAGCTCAGGAAGCATTGATCTCGGTCATCATGCCGGTCTATAATGCCGAAAAGTATCTGGCTCAGGCACTGGATAGTTTGCTGGCGCAGGATTATTCGAATTTTGAGATCATTTGCGTGGACGACGGGTCAGTGGATACCAGTAAGATTATTTTAGCAGCCTATGCTCGCCAGAATGCGCGAATGCATGTTGTTCGGGTTAAAAATGGTGGCCAGGCCCGCGCGCGGCAGGTTGGCATTGAACACGCCAAGGGCTCGTTTCTCGCTTTCATGGACAGCGATGATCTGGTTCACCCCCAGTGGTTATCAACTATGGCAGAAGGAATGCAAACGCCGCGGGTCGATATGACGGTGGTCAATTACTATAACTATATTGGCGGCACTAAAATTAAAGCCCGGTCGTTTCACGCGCCTGTATTTACAATCGAAGGTGATGACAAGTATCGGTATTGGCTTGAGGACCATGATCTGCGTGGCTATTTATGGAATAAAATGTTTCGCGCCGATTTATTTAAGGAGCCAGTACCGGTTGCCAACTTTAATTTGCTTGAAGATGCTTACTTCATCGGCCAACTCTTGCCGCGCATTGATCAAATTCATTTTGTCGACCAACCGCGATATTACTACCGATTTAACGCGACTAGCAGTGTTCACGCCAAATTTCAAAAACGTGATTTGGAAGCCATTCATCAACTGGGAGCAGTGTTTCTGACTCTCGCCCGGGAGAAACCGGAATTGACCTCGCTGGCCGTGCGTCGATACGCAGCGTTGAGTTTGTTTGTGTTATCGAAAATGTCGCCGCGCCAGTTAGTGGCTAACTGGGGATATGCGCAGCAGCTGGGAATGGTGTTGGCGCAGTATGCCCGCGAATTTCAGGGGATTATTTCAGCAGGGGATGCCAATGCGTTGGCGTCCGACAAGCCGGGAAAGGCGAGCCTTTTAGGTAAGTTGCGCGCCTGGTCGCATTTGTTAGGTTTGCCAACGTTTGATGACTTGAATAAGCTGGCTGGTCGTGAAAATGATGAGCCTAAGAAGGAGTCATGATGGATCGTTCATGTTGAGGGAGGAATTTGTTCTATCTCAGGCATGTGCTTATTGGAGACTCTCTCTCCATAACGCGCTCACCGACTCCTAACCGCGCCGGTTCGCGCTCACAAAAAGCAGCCGTCACCTTCTTTCGAGGGCAATGGCTGCTTCATATCGATCATCATGGAAAATGGGGTGCCGTGTTGGGGGAGGTCAGTTTTGACCCTTTACTTTACGCGGGCTTTTTTTCGGTGGTGAAGAGGTCGGTGCTGTTGGTTTCGGTTACCTTAGCACTGACCGGTGTGGCATAGAGGTTCATGCCTTCCTTTTTGAAAGCCTGTGCCTGAGCAACAGCGTCGGCGAATTGCTGCGCCTGTTCAACCGTGATCTCGGCATCGTATTTGTTGATCCGAATGCTTGTGGCTTTACCAGCTTCGGACTTGAAACTAAAAATCAGTGTTTTCATCAATAATCCCTCCGATTAACTTAGGCGACGACAGCAGCTTGTTGTTGCAAGACGGTGCTGGTCAGTGTTGCGTTTGGATAAAGCTTCGCAAACGCTTGACCGATTGCCAGCAATTCTTCGTCTTTGGCATTAGGGTCAACGTTGTTCATCCGACGTACCTGCTTGAATGCTTCGTTCTCCGGGTCGGTCAGGGTATAAACAATCGTTTGGCGCGTGATATTGCGGCTCATGGTGATTCCTCCTTATAATGAATGACTGGTTTGTTAACAACTCGGCCGATATCGATTAACAGTAGTTTGATTGGTAAGGCGTTTGTTTTGCCTTACACTGATATAAATTGCTAAGGGAGATGATTTGACAACGCGGTGAGGAAAAATTTTAACGTACAGCAGCACTGAAGGTACGCAATCTGTGACATGACAATTATCAAAGGAGATAGAATGACAAATCGAGCAGTCGTCTTTTGTGTAAAAGGTTTACATATTATGCTGACAGCTACGGCGATAACATCTTTAATCAAGCACTATAAATCAGCCCATCCGATGAAAATACTTGTGATAATGGAGGGCGGGTATCAAGAAGATATCGACTTCATTCGCCAGATGCCGCAGTTGTATGGCAAAGAACAAGTATCGATTGACTTTTGGACGCCGCCTTACGATATGATGGAAAAAGTCTCGGATCATTTTGAAACAGGCACAAAATTGCCGAAAATGGTCCTTTGGCGGCTGTTGCTGCCTTATTATTTCCAGGCGTATGATCAGTTGGCTTATTTGGACAATGATGTGCTGGTCACAACCGATGTAAATGAACTGTTTGATCAGCTAACACCGGAGGACATCCTTGGTGGGGTTTTAGATTACGAAGATGCCACACACCCGAATCATAATCGGGCAAAGGAATTTTTCCTGCCTAGTACGGACCAATACATCAATGCGGGAGTATTTGTGGCTAATGCCCGCGCTTATCGGGCTTTTGCGCCGTTTGACAAGATGATGGCCGCTATCAATCGGCGTAATTACCCGTATGGTGACCAAAATATTATCAACGTTGTCTTTTATCAGCACATTCATCTGTTGCCGTGGCGGTTCAATCTGCAATACGATGATCGGTTACTGGATAAGTATGAACATTTGGCACCGCAACGGGTCAATGAGATAAGGAGCCAGTTGGATCGGCCCGGGATCATTCACTTTGCCTCGAATGGCTATTTTCCCATGCCGTGGGATAAGTTTACGCCAACCACGCATTGGGAAAGATTGTGGTGGCAGACGTTTGCTGAGATTAAGAAGAAACAATTAGCCTTTTTGAATCCTGGGCAGCAAAAATGATAAGAGGCTTATTTCTCCATTTCTAAGTGCTCCTGCTCCCGCTCTTGCAGAAAGTCTAATGTCTGCTAAAATAATTAAGGTATTTCTTTAAAAAGGGTAAGGTTTTTGCTGACTAACATTTTTGTCACTTAAGGTCGGCTATACTTACAGTCGGATTCCTTCTGGGGTCCTTGATTAATGAAAATTGAAGGGTTCTGATTGTGTGATAACAGCGCAGGCGCCAGGCAAACTTTATGTTGCCGGTGAATACGCGGTGGTCGAAACCGGCTTCCCGGCAATCATTGTGGCATTGGATCAATTTGTCACTGTGACGGTCGAAGCCGCGAAGCATTTCGGCAGTATCGTGTCTGAACAGTATCAAGAAAACTCGTTATACTGGCAACGCCAAGGCGACGAAATGGTTTTTGATAACCGGGATAATCCATTTCATTACATTCTCTCGGCGATTAAATTAACAGAGCAGTATGCGCGTGAATTAAATAAACCGCTTGCTTTATACAAGCTTTATATTGATTCGCAACTGGATGCCAAAGACGGAAAGAAGTATGGTTTGGGGAGTTCCGCAGCGGTGACAGTCGCGACGATCAAAGCGCTTGCCAAGTTTTATGATTTGAAGATGTCCAAAGACCAGATTTATAAGCTTGCGGCCATTGCCCACCTCGATGTTCAGGGTAATGGCTCTTTAGGTGACATTGCTGCATCGGTTTATGGTGGATGGATCGCTTACCGCTCGTTTGACAAAGCATGGTTGGCGGCTGCCAGAAATCAGATGTCACTGGCAGATTTGATCAACGCTGACTGGCCGGACTTGTCGATTGAGTTGTTAACGGCGCCAGCAGATATGCAACTACTGGTTGGCTGGACCGGTTCGCCAGCATCGACATCACAATTAGTCGATAAAATCACCTTGGCTAAAGCCAAAAAGCCACAACTTTATCAACAGTTTTTGACGGCAAGTCGCGAGACACTTGAGAAACTCATTACCGGCTTTAGGGAACATTCGCTCAGTCATATTCAGGCTGGCATTCGCCGTAACCGTGAATTGTTGGACGAGTTGGCACACTTTTCCGGGGTTGCGATTCAAACGCCGGCTTTGCGGCAATTAGTGACGCTGGCTGAAGAAGCAGGTGGCGCTGCCAAATCGTCAGGAGCAGGCGGCGGCGACTGTGGGATTGTCTTGATTGATTCCCATCAGGCCATTCAGCCGTTGTTGGCGGCTTGGCGAAAGCACCATATTGAACCGCTGAAGTTCAAAGTCCATGAAATTAATGATTAACAAAAATCCCGGTCATTTTGACAATAACCGAGATTTTTTTATTTTTTTGCGATGAAGTCATGAATTCTTTCTTAGAATTAGCGGAATCGTGTACTCTTCGCAAGCGGTTTCTAGTATAGTAGAGTAGGTAGTCAAATTAGTAGAGAAGGGACTTGTATGCGTGTGAAAGTTCGTAAAGCAGTCATTCCGGCAGCCGGGCTTGGGACCCGTTTTTTGCCGGCAACAAAAGCGTTAGCTAAGGAAATGTTGCCAATTGTTGACAAACCGACCATTCAATTCATCGTTGAAGAAGCTAAAGCCAGTGGGATTGAAGATATTCTGATTGTTGAGGGTAAACAAAAGCGTTCGATTGAGGACCATTTTGATTCGGCTCCTGAATTGGAACAAAATCTAAAAGAAAAACATAAAGATGCCTTGTTGCAGCTTGTTCATTCAACCACCGATATCGGGGTTAACCTGTTCTTCGTACGTCAGCCATATCCGCGTGGCCTTGGGGATGCCGTTCGGTTGGCTAAGTCGTTTGTAGGCGACGAACCATTCGTTGTGATGCTTGGTGACGATCTGATGAATGACAAGGTTCCGTTAACCAAACAACTGATCAATGAATACGATAAGACCCATGCCTCGATTCTTGCCGTTAAGAAGGTTCCGCATGATGAGGTATCGGCTTACGGCGTCATCGATCCTGAAAAAGAAGTCTCCAAAGGCCTCTTCAACGTGAAGAAGTTCGTTGAGAAGCCTGCAGTTGCAGATGCACCAAGCGACTTGGCGATCATTGGCCGTTACTTATTGACACCGGAGATTTTCGACATTCTTGAAAGCCAAAAGCCGGGTAAAGGAAACGAAATCCAGCTGACCGATGCCATTGACACACTGAATCAAACGCAACGGGTCTTCGCCCATGAGTTTACCGGCGATCGATATGATGTCGGCAACAAATTCGGTTATGTCAAAACCAATATCGAATATGGCTTAACCCATCCAGAAGTTAAGGATGAGCTGCGGGCTTATATTCTTGATTTAGCCGCGAAACTGCAGTCTGGCAAATCTGTTGGCAAACCGGCAAATAAAAAGTAACCTAGCAGAAGTGGTTATCGATGGCCCATCAGGAACAAAAGGGTAAGGCTAGTTGTCTTACGATAAAGTACTCTTGTTCGTGGGTGTCGGTGGCAGCTTAAATTTAGTTTTCGATAGTAGCTTCATTTCAGTCAGGAACAAGTGGCTGAAATGAAGCTTTTTTTTTGTGGGCGATTCCAGCTGCCATTGGTGTTAAGTCATAGTGGATACAAAACCGGTTAATAAGCTGATTGGGTATATTAAATAACTTTTGAATTATGAATACGGCTTGTGTCAAATCATTCTTGCAAGCATTTTCAGTTGCCCTTTTTAATTTAACTATAAGTTATTGAAAATGTTGAAATGACGGAACTTATAAATGATTAAACTGAAAATTGACTTAAAAAATAAACCGAGGTAATAACTGTTAAAAATTAAAACTGTCAGATATAATATAACATAAGTTTGGTTAATCCAAACATCGAGGAGGGAGATGGTACCGGAAGTCACTGAAATTTGTGTTCGTTAATGGCCGTCTAATCCAGTGGAAGCGTTGCAGGAGGATTTTACAAGTATGAATTTCTTCATAAACGCATCAATGCCCAAACAAAAGTCGGGAATTGAACATGCGGAACTGGCTCGCTTTAGACTCTTTAATGCCCATCACGTTGAGTCGCGTATCGTGATTCGCGACTGGGATCCACAACTCCACATTCACGCCAAAGAGGCTGGGATTGCGGATCGACAGCTGATTGGCATGTTTGACTATTTTCAAGAAGCGTTAGATGTCCCTCCCAAAAAGGTTGTTACGTCAGAGCTTGACTTTGGGGTCATGAATACACACGTGCAACATGAGGAGATGCGGGATCTGGTCTTCACGGCACGCGAGCAGCTAGTTGCACGGGTTAATTTAAATGACGACAGGACAGTTCAGTCGGTTGAACTCTTTGACGGTTTCAACAATCTTTTTCGGGTCGATCACTATGACAGTCGCGGTTTTGTATCACTAAGTCAATGGTATACACCAGACAACAAAATCGGCACGGAGACTTGGCAAACGCCTGCCGGAAAAACGGTCTTGGAAACTTTTAATAAGGATGACGCGGTTGGCGAGCGCCAAAAGTCAGGCTGGCGATTGATTGATCGGGATGGAACTGTCCGTCAATTTGATACGATTGAGCGTCTGACCAAACATTTTTTTGATTTACTTAACGAGACTTTTTGGTCAGAAACGACACCGAATATTTTTGTGCTTGATCGCTCACATTTAGGGGATTGGGGCTTGCTCCATCTGAAAAGGCCAGCCTATACGGTGTTTTATTTGCACAACTCACATGCCAGCGACTCACAAGATCCGATGAATGCCATTTTGAACAACTTTTATGAGTTTGGCATGCACGCCATGAACGGTTACGATGCCGTGGTTTCAGCGACTCACCGGCAAACTCGGGACGTCGAGGCACGGTTTTCGCCGCAGACAAAACTGTTTACCATTCCTGTGGGCATTATTCCTGATCGACAGCTAGCCGAACCACGAATTCCTGTAGCAAGGCGGCAGTTTGGCAAAATGGTCGTTTTTGCCCGTATCGCTTGGGAAAAACGCCTTGATGATCTGGTGCGGGCTATTGGTATTGTGCATCGCGCGATACCTGCTGTCAGCTTAGATTTATACGGGTATGCGGATCCTTCGGAAAACTTCAAAGCGCGGCGAGCGATTGAAGCGGCGATCAAAGAGAATCACCTGGAAGAGGTTGTGAAGTTTAAAGGTTACACCACTGATGTTGCAGAAGTTGAAAATCATGCCATGATGTATGGCCTCACGTCGCGGATGGAAGGATTTAACCTGGGTCTCATGGAGGCCATTTCACACGGATTGATCGGGTTCACGTACGATGTCAATTATGGACCCAATGAAATTATTGAAGGTGGGATCAACGGTCGAATTGTGACTAATGGCGATTACAAGGCGTTGGCAGCCGCCATACTTGATGTACTGCGCGATCCGGAACTGGCACAACAATATTCGAACGGTGCTTATGATTCGGCAGAGCGGTATTCAGAAACCAATGTATGGCAGGCTTGGCAAGCGCTGCTAAAGGATGCTCAGTCAAAGTGGCCTAGCAAGTTACAGGCCATGCCAGCATTAGTGCACAAACAATGAGGAAAAAGGCATGAATTATTTTATCGGCAACGATATTTTCATCATGAATTCCGGTACCGAGTTTTCCCAAGCGCAACGAGTTCACCTTTTCAAAGGTATCGGCCTTCGTGCGCAGTATGTGACACGCAACTACAATCCGTTGTTAGCCCATAATCGCCTTGATTTAGGGCTACAAGCAGAAGATGTGCTCAATATGTACGATTTTTTCCAAGGAACAATGGATGTGCCGCGGCGCGAACAAAATCTACGCCTCCTGTCGCAGATTCCTCTGGATGAATATCATTTGATTGCACATGGCCCTAACGAAACGACGATTAACGAGGCTGGTCGAGAAATTGCCAAGATTCAGGTCATGCCGGGGACTGTTGGTTTGGTTCATAGCATCACGTATTTGGATCGTTTTAATAATCCAACGGTTAGAGAAAACTTTGATTGGCGCGGCTTCAAGTCGTCAATCGACTATTTTCATCCGGATGGCCAGCTTGCCGTCCAAAAATTTTTAAATCTGGCAGGTAAAACGATTCTCGAAGTAACGCATATGAATATTGAGGGCAAGGTTCAGCCGACAATGTGGAAGCTTTTGGATTATAAAGGGCGTAACTTTCGGTTTAATCTCGAAGACCAGCTGTTTTTATTTTTCCTGAATGAACTGACGGCTGCGCATCCGCATAGCCTGTTGATTTCTGATCGGCGCGATTTGGACTATGTCGTGGCAAGTGTCCAACAAGCTGGTAGCAAGTGGGCATACTTGCATGACGTGCCGTTGCGGCGGTCGGGCAAGCATGCTGACTGGCTGCCGGCTTATCAACCGTTACTTGAAGAGCACCGCGCAGATTTTGACGGGCTCATCGTTGCCACTGTGGCGGAACAAAAAGATTTGCGCGCACGTTTGCCGGCTCTGCCAGTGATTGTTGCGCCAGATACCTATGTTCCGCGCAGCCTGAAACCAATCAACGAAGCAAAACGCGATCCGCATCTGATTTTGTTTGTAGGACGACTCTCGCCAGAAAAACGTCCTGATCAGGCGATCCGCGTTTTATCCAAAGTTCACGAAACGCTTCCCGATGCCAAGCTTGAGTTTCGGGGTTATGCGATTGATCAAGACTATCTCGAGAAGCTCAAGGACTTAGCAAAAAAAGAAGGTATCCGCGAGCAGGTGGTCTTTGCCGATTATGTCACTGGCGATCAGCTGGCAAACGTCTATGAAAAAGGAAGCGTCATCTTGCAGACTTCCCGAAACGAGGGCTTTGGGATGAACCTGTTAGAGGCAATGAGTTATGGTGTTCCAATCGTTGCTTACGATACTCCTTATGGTGCAAGAGCGTTGGTTGCGGATGGCGTCAATGGCTATCTTGCTAAAAACGGTGCCATAACGGATATGGCAGCAAAAGTGACAAAGATTTTGTCGGATCGGAAACTATGGGAACAAATGCACACTGCCGCATTGAAAAAACGAGGAGATTTCTCGCAGGCAAATGCCGAAACGGCTTGGAAAAAGGCGATGAAAGACATCCGGGAAACTGCGAGTTCTGATCTCTCGGCATCGCTGACGTCCAAGGCGTTAGGGAGGAATTAGCACATGGCTTTCATTAATTTAAAGCGAAATAAAAATGTAAAAGAAACGAATTTTAAGATGTATAAAGATGGGAAGCATTGGGTTTTTGCTTCCATGTTCGTTCTTGCGTTGGGGCTTGGCAGTGCGCAAGTGAGCCAGACGCAGCAGGTTTTGGCTGATGACAGTGTTGCCACCAGCAGCCAGGTTGCCGCACCAAATACAATGGACGCTACCGCATCGGCAGCCAGTCAAAGTACAGGGTCAACCGCTAGTTCAGCAGCTGAATCATCCGCAGCGACGCCATCGCAACCAACGGCAACTACGCCAACCAGTGCAGCATCGGTGGCGGCTTCAAGTGAGGCGCCAAGTACCGTTGATCCGGAACTGGTTAAATCGGTTTCCGCTGAGTTAGCAACCGTATCATCCTATGCTGCTATAGCTGACAGTTATGCTAGTCGGGCAGCTGGCAATACCAATGCCAGTGCCGCGGCAACCAAGGGAACCCAAGCTTATAACAGTGCGCTTGATGCCCAGAAGCTCGTCAATCACTATGCAACATTGGCATCGATGTATGCTGAACAAAAGAACAACGCAGCAGCATCAACCGCCACAACAAATGCAAAAAGTGCCGCCTCGTTAATTGGCAGCTATGCCGGGCTGGCTTCAACGGCCGCTCATGATGCAGCTGTAGCAGCCATGCCGAGTATTTTAGCCGCGCAAAGCAGTGCGGCAGCGGCGACAGCATCAGTTGCCGACAGAGCTAGGGGACAAGCCAGTGCAGCCACTCAAAAAGTGACGTCCGCCTATACTGCGACCCAGTATGCCGCGGATAACAACGACGTGAAGGCGGCTTATTTAGCTGCTTCTTCAGCTGCAGTTAGTGCTAGTCAGGCAGCAACTGCAGCCGCACAAGCAGCATCATCTGCAGCCGCACAATATCAGGCAGCAAGTTCGGCAGCCGCTAGCGGCAACTTCGATGCAGTAGTAGCAGGCGATACTATTTTAGCCCAGTTTAAGACACAAGCAGATTCTGCTGATGTGCAGGCTATCACTCAGTACAATGCAGCTTCTTCAAGTGCTGAGGTGGCTAACTCTTTGGCGATTGCTGATTTTCGGGCTAAAACGGCTTCATCAGCGAGCCTTGCTGCCAGCGCCGCGGATGGTGCAGTGAGCCTTGCTTCATCAACCGCATCTGCTGCCAAAACCGTTCAGGCAACTAGTTATGCTGGACAGTCAACGAGCTTAGCTAACCAAGCTTCCAGCGCAGCGGCTGTGGCCAGCAGCAATGCCGCCATTCAACCTGCTAGCGTTCAAGTGGCGAATTCGTTAGCTGGCGTCAATAGCAGTGTCGCCGCAGCTGCGCTTTCCTATGCGGCCGCAGCTCAAAAGGCTGCCAGTTTGGCGGCGCAGTTTAACAAGGACATTTCTGGGACACAGTCAGGGGCGTCAGAGGCGACACTGTCACTGGCAACTTCAACGAATTCGATGGCTGTGGGCAGCACGGCTAGTTTGAGTACGGCAATTGGAAATTTAGGTTCATTTTTAGGAATCCAGTATGCAGTGGTTTCCGGTACATCAAGTTATGCTTGGTATGAGTCAACTGATGGCAAGAATTGGCAACAGCTTAGCAATAGTGCTGGTTCATATGCTTTTACGCCAGCTTACGCGGGTACCTATTTCTTTCAAGTAGTTGTTAATGGGAATAAGAGTTTACCTTTTAACGCTGATAATAAAGCGTTTAAGGCCGCTTCAAATACCATTACAATTCTTGTCATTGATCCAAATGGCTCCTACACTGAGCAAGCCCAAGCGGCCAATAGCAAAGCTGCCAATTATGCATCAGCCGCGAACACTGCGGAGCAATCAGCTAGCCAAGCCATTACGGATCTGAAAAACAACGCTGATACAAGTGGCCAAGCGGCGGCTTATTTCGCCAGTCTGGCAAATTCCTATGCTGCTATAACAAGTGCCGCGGCCACCACCGCAAATAGTTTAGCTAAAGCAACGAGTGAAGCCGCTGTGAGTGCGTCAACGGCAGAAAGCAGTGGTCAGTATGCATCTGCTGCTTCATACGCGGCATTGGCTTCTTCAGTCGCGGTTGCTCTCAGTTCGGCAGCAGCTGAAACAAGCAATGCTGCTGCTAAAACCGAAGAATCAGTCAATTCTGCAATGGGTGCGGCTGCAGGTGATCCGTCAAGTGTTGAACACGATAAAACCGCTGAGTACCTGACATCTAGTTATGCCACTAAAGCAAGTGCGGCTGCTTCAGCGGCTAGTCAGGCAGCCTCCTTGGCAAGTTCTGAGTATGCGGCCCTCAGTAATGCGTTTGCGACACTTGATCCTTCGTTGACTTCAAATGCCCAGACGTATCTTTCCCAAGCCAGTCAGGCGCTTTCGTTGGCGACTAGTTCGGCAAATGATGCCTCAAGCCAAGCAGCATTGGCTAAGTCAGCTGGGAGTGATTTCACCAAGGCATCTTTGGCTGCTTTAACAGCAAACACAACGATGAGCCAAGCGTATCAGCAAGCATCAGCAGCTACTAGCGCCCGCAGTGAAGGTATTGCGAAGATTTTTGCTAATCAATCTAAGGTTTATGGCGACCAGATAACCGCAGCTACCAGTGCCGCAACAGCTGCCGAGTCAACAGCTAATTCGGTCACCGCGGTCGCGAGTTCCGCAAGCGCACTTAAGAACACATCGCTAGCCTATGCTTATGCGAGTGCTGCTTCGAGTTTTGCCCAACAAGTTGATCTCAATCGCGGCTCAGAGTTAATTGCCGCGACGCAAGCGGTGAATCAGTTGAGTTTGGCATCCAGCGCTGTGGCGGCTAACGATTTGCTTGCGGCGAGTTCCTATGCAACGGCAGCAAGTTCTGCTGCGGTCCAAGCATCAACCTTTGCCTCTATGGCCACAAGCAATGCAGCTACAGCGTCGTCACTGGCCGAACGGGTCAAGAACTATTCGCTTGATACCACTTCGACGCAAGGAGCGGTTTCCAGCGATGCCTGGGTTCCACTTGGTATTGTCGTAGCACAAGGAAAAGGCGTATCGCCGCAAAATGTCTCCACAGTGACTGGTGGTAAAACGGTAACGTTGGCGTCAAGTTACTATATAGGCTTCAGACCTTTTGACACCACTTGGACCGTCACTTGGTATGTGTTTGTTCAAGGAAAATGGATATCTGTTGCGGATGCGAGCCAATATATTAAAGACTTTAATGTAACGAATGCAGTGGTTAATGGTAAAGACAGCTGGTTTAATCGTAATGCTTTAAGTACATTGACTTTTAAAACGACTGACTATGCTGGATCTCTACGTTTTCAGGCATCTTTTCAGGCAGCTAGTGGATTTAACGACACGGGGTACAGCGGCGTCGGCCAAGTCGATGTCTATGAAAATGACATTCATGCAAACAGAATAACGATTGTTAACGGTGATGATTATGTACTCGATGGCCAGAAAGAGTCGTATACGTACGCAACGGACCCGGACAACGCCACAGGGACTGTCACTTGGAGTAGTAGTGATCAGTCAGTCGCCACAATTGATAATACTGGTAATTTAACAGCTCTTAAGACCGGACAAACGACGATTACTGTTACGATTACAAACAGTGATGGGTCGACCCATTCAGATTCTAAGACAGTCACGATTGGCAATGGCCTTACCGATCAAACTGCCAACGTCGGCACGGATGTAACGTTTACCCCGCAGACGACGCTGGATTCTGGCGATATTAAATATCAATGGTATAAAGCTAATTCAGCCAACGATTCAGGGAGTGCTATTTCCGGCGCTACAAACGATAGCTTGACGCTGAATAATGTTGAGTTAACAGACAGTGCTTATTATTATTTGGTCGTCAGTTATACTTCCAATAACAAAACCCAGACAATTAAACTTGGTCCGGCAAAACTGACGGTTAACAGTATCTATGCAACAGCTGCTTCAAGTGCGGCAGCGGCAGCCTCGTCAAGTGCTCAAGAGACAACAGACTTTGCTAATGTTGCATCGTCCTATGCCGAGGTTGCTAATTCGTACGCCTCCAATAGTAGCCTACAATCCACTGCAGCAAGTTATGCCGCCAGTGCTGCTTCGGTTGCCCTCTCAGCAAGTTCTGAGGCCAATAGTTATGCTACCCTTGCCTCAAGTGCTGCGGTTCTTGCTTCAAGTGCTGAAGCAGCTGGTTCAACGACGGCAGCTTCTTCCGCGGCAGCTACAGCGCTGTTGGCCTCCAGCAATGCTGCAGTTGCAAAGAAGAAGGCGATCGATGCAGCAGAAATTGCTGAGGAATACGCCAAGCGAGCAACGGCTGAATATGCAAAAATTGCTTCCGAATCAGCTATTGATGCGGAAACGGCAGCGAAAAATGCATCAATTGCCGCAGATGCAGCAGCCAAGGCTGCAGCTAGTTGGCCAGATGATGCTGCTATCAGTTCGGCTGCTCAATCTGCAAGCACAGCAGCATCAAATGCAGCAAGTTATGCGGCGCAAGCTTCAAGTGCTGCGGTAGTTGCAACTTCAGCTAGCATAGAAGGAAATAATTCTGTTGCAAGTAGCGCAGCCGATGCAGCGTCAACTGCGGCGAGTCTAGCTTCAAGTGAGGCAGTGCTGGCTTCCGAGGAAAACAGCAAAGCACAAGCAAAGGCTGCAGCGAACACCGCTGCGAATAATCATGGCAGCGGCAACACGGGTTCAAACAATTCCGGAGACGACAACACTGGTAACGGTAATACTGGTTCGAACAATACCGGTGACAATAACACCGGTAACAGCAATTCGGGTTCGGACAATGCCGGTGACAATAACACCGGCAACAGTAACTCGGGTAACAACAATACCGGAGACAAGAATACCGGTAACAGTAATGCTGGTTCCAACAACTCGGGTAACAACAATACCGGAGACAACAACACTGGCAACAGTAACTCGGGCAACAACAATACCGGGGACGACAACACTGGTAATAGTAATTCGGGTTCGAACAACTCCGGAGACAATAACACTGGCAACAGTAATAAGGGATCGAACAACTCAGGCAACAATAACTCTGGCGACGGAAACACCGGTAACAGCAACTCAGGCTCGAACAATACTGGAGACAACAATACCGGCAACGACAACACTGGCAATGGAAATAAGGGCTCTAATAACTCTGGTGACAGCAACAGCGGTAACAGCAACTCGGGATCGAACAATACTGGAGACAACAATACCGGAGACAATAACACTGGCAACAGTAATAAGGGATCAAACAACACCGGTGACAGCAACAGCGGCAACAACAACGCTGGTTCAAACAACGCTGGCGACAACAACATCGGTAACAGCAATTCGGGCTCGAACAATACCGGGGACGACAACAGTGGTAATGGCAATAAGGGCTCGAACAACACTGGAGACAGCAACACCGGTAACAGCAACTCAGGTTCAAACAACTCGGGTTCCAACAATACCGGCGACGATAACACTGGTAATGGTAATAAGGGCTCGAACAATTCTGGTGACGGCAACAGCGGCAACGGCAATACGGGTTCGAACAATACTGGTAACAACAATTCGGGCCTGAATAATTCCGGTGATAACAATACTGGGAATAACAATGCTGGTTCCAACAACTCGGGTAACAACAATACCGGGGACGATAACAGTGGTAATGGAAATAAGGGCTCGAATAACTCTGGTGACAGCAACTCGGGCTCGAACAATACTGGCGACAACAACACTGGTAATGGTAATACTGGTTCGAATAATTCCGGTGACAGCAACACTGGTAACGGCAATTCGGGCTCGAACAATACTGGTGACAACAATACCGGCAACAGTAACTCGGGTTCCAACAATACCGGGGACGATAACAGTGGTAATGGAAATAAGGGCTCGAATAACTCTGGTGACAGCAACTCGGGCTCGAACAATACTGGCGACAACAACACTGGTAATGGTAATACTGGTTCGAATAATTCCGGTGACAGCAACACTGGTAACGGCAATTCGGGCTCGAACAATACTGGTGACAACAATACCGGCAACAGTAACTCGGGTTCCAACAATACCGGGGACGATAACAGTGGTAATGGAAATAAGGGCTCGAATAACTCTGGTGACAGCAACTCGGGCTCGAACAATACTGGCGACAACAACACTGGTAATGGTAATACTGGTTCGAATAATTCCGGTGACAGCAACACTGGTAACGGCAATTCGGGCTCGAACAATACTGGTGACAACAATACCGGCAACAGTAACTCGGGTTCCAACAATACTGGTGACAACAATACCGGCAACAGCAATTCGGGCTTGAACAATTCCGGTGACAACAACACCGGTAACAGCAATTCGGGCTCAAACAATGCCGGTGACAACAACACCGGCAATAGCAACTCGGGTTCGAACAACTCAGGTAACAATAACTCTGGCGATGGCAACACTGGAAATAGCAATACCGGTTCAAACAACACTGGCGACAACAATACCGGTAACAACAACTCCGGCGACAATAATACCGGAGACGACAACACTGGTAATGGAAATAAGGGTTCGAATAATTCTGGCGACAACAACACCGGTAACAGTAATGTGGGTTCGAATAACTCAGGTGATCAAAACACCGGTAATAGCAACACTGGTACTGGAAACAAGGGCTCGAATAATACTGGCGACAACAACAGCGGTAATGGTAATAAGGGCTCGAATAATTCTGGTGACAGCAACACCGGCAACAACAACGCTGGTTCAAACAACTCGGGTAACAATAATACCGGGGACGACAATACTGGAAATAGCAATTCGGGTTCGAACAACTCAGGTGATCAAAACACCGGTGACAGTAATACGGGCTCAGGCAACTCAGGTAACAACAACTCGGGCGACAATAATAAGGGCTCGAGCAACTCAGGTAACAATAACTCTGGAGACGGCAACACCGGAAATAGCAATGCCGGTTCAAACAACACTGGCGACAACAACACCGGCAATAGTAACTCGGGTTCAAACAATACTGGGGACGCCAACACTGGCAACGGTAATAAAGGCTCGAACAATTCTGGTAACAACAATACCGGCGATGGTAACACCGGCAATAGTAACTCAGGTTCGAACAATACCGGCGACGCCAACACTGGCGATGGTAATAAGGGCTCGAATAATTCCGGTGACAACAACACCGGAAATAGCAATGCTGGTTCAAACAACACTGGCGACAACAACACCGGCAACAACAATTCGGGCCTGAATAATTCCGGTGACAACAATACCGGGAATAACAACGCTGGTTCTAACAACTCCGGAGATAGCAACACTGGCAACGGTAATAAAGGCTCGAACAACTCAGGCAACAATAACTCTGGCGACGGAAACATCGGAAATAGCAATACAGGCTCGAATAACACTGGTAATAGTAATAAGGGCTCGAACAATACTGGAGATAACAACACCGGCAACAGTAACGCTGGCTCCAACAACTCTGGCAACAGCAATACCGGTGACAACAATACTGGGAATAATAATGCTGGTTCCAACAACTCGGGCGACAACAACACTGGAAATAGCAATTTGGGATCAAACAATTCTGGCGACGGCAACACTGGCAATGCTAATAAGGGCTCGAATAATTCTGGTGACAACAATACCGGCAACAGTAACGCTGGTTCGAATAACTTTGGCGACAACAACACTGGAAATAGCAACTCGGGTTCAAACAACGCCGGTGACAACAACACCGGCAACAATAATGCTGGCTCGAATAATTCTGGCGACAATAACACTGGTGACGGTAATACGGGCTCGAGTAATTCAGGCGACAATAATACCGGTATCAGTAACATCGGTTCGAACAATTCGGGTGACAACAATACTGGTAACGATAATACCGGATCGAACAATTCCGGCGATAGCAACACTGGCAACAGTAATGCCGGTTTAAACAACTCAGGCGACAACAACACTGGTAACAGCAACGTGGGCTCGAATAACTCAGGTGACAACAACACCGGCAACAGCAATGCTGGTTCCAACAACTTTGGTGACCAAAACATTGGCAATAGTAATGTGGGCTCGAATAATACTGGTAATAACAATCACGGCAACAACAATACCGGTAACGGTAACATTGGTTCTAACAACAACGGTAACAGCAACCAAGGCAACAACAATCAAGGAAGTGATAATGTCGGCTCGAACAATGTCGGGAATGGCAATATCGGGTCAAATAATAAAGGCAACAACCTGATCGGTGATAACTTGCGGAATCCGGTCGTGGTGATTCATGACATCAACATTAACAACGATGCTGCCATCACTGCAGACACCATTAAGAGTATGATCACGAGCATCACGGACATTTACGGTCATTCGCTTGATCCAGCTTCACTCAAGTACGTCTTAGTTTCTGCATTCACGAAAGCACAGAACCAAACAGCGAGTGATAGCATTCCAGCCAATACGATCGAATTCATCCTGACCAAGTTGGCGGATCAATCGGGTTATAAGGTTGAGATTGCGTTTGGCACAAGATTTGTCAACGGTCATGATAGCGGAAGTGGCGCGGTCACCTACGCAACTGCTCAATTACTGTTTAACGGCAAAACCAGTCAGCACGAGTTACCAGGTACTGGTGGTGGCGAGTCTGACGAAAAGCCTAGCGATCATGTGACGAAGCCGAGTGATACGACCAAAAGGCCTGAACCAGTCAATCACAACGTTGGCAATACGTCTAATGGTGATAAGAATCGTGTTGACTCTAAAGCTCATTCTGGAAATAAGACTATTAATGGTAATGCCCGTAATAGTAATGTTCGCCGTCAGTTACCACAAACTGGCGATGAGCAGGCTACAAGTCTCTCGATTTGGGGATTGCTGCTGGCAGGCTTCTCACTGCTCCTTGGCGGCCTAAAGAAACGCAAGCGTTCCGATGATTGAGCATGAAAATCGCTCATCAGACAAGCGTTTCTGACACTTGAACCATAACGCGTTCCCAGCCCAGAAACCTGCGTGTAAGGACCTCGGACGCGATGGCAAAGCCCAGCCATCACGCCCGAGGCCACTTACACTCCGGTTTCTAAGCGGGCTGGCTCACGCTCTCCAAAAAAGCATTTTGTTTGATGAACGAGTCAAATCGTATAATCAAACCGGATGCTTTTTTATTGAAAACAGCGCCATCAGGAATTAAGAAAACGTATATCTGTGCTAAAATTATGAATGTAATAAATTGTTCAAATTCGATTCTTATGCATAATGCTCATTGGCTTTTACGAGAAGGAGCTGCTTATGTTTTACTTCTTAACATCGGCAATTGATTATAATAACTCAGGCATCGAGAATGCTCAGATGAAGCGCTTGATCCTGTTTCAAAAGCACAATGTTCCGGCTAAAATCGCAACGTTCACTTATGCCCGGTATCAGTACTTGTATTTAACGCGCGAATCATTAATGCCTGATGATGTTGTCAATCTGTATGATTTTTTTCAAAACCGCACATTTTATCATGGCCTTCGAGAAAATATCGCGAATTTTAAAGTTGTGAATGCTGACGCAGAAGACAATGGCACGAACATCATCTATCGTCGCAATGGTCAAAAAGTGATGCAGGTCTGGACGTTCACGGATTATACTTTTTATGAAGAGGGCCAGATCGAACGGGTTGAGTATTATGGCGCAAATGGCAAACTGCAACGTAAGGATTTGTATGATGTCCGGGGCTTTTTGTCGAGTTCTATTTATTACGCTGCTTCAGGAGGGCATAACCGCCAAGTGTTTTATGATGCCGCGGGTGTGCCGGTCATTGTCAAGCAATTCCAGAATGTAAAAGGAGATCAGGCTGAACGAATCTGGTTGCGTTATCATGCACGATCCTATTATTTTGATTCGGATGACGAGTTGACAGGGTTCTTTTATGATCAGTTAGTCAAGCAAGATGCGGAAGGAATGATTGCTGACCGTTCGTATGCGGTGGATCCGGGTATTTATCACATGCAGCAGTGTGTCTATACGATTTCATTTTGGCATAACGTGCATACTGCGGCTGATGCCCCATTAACCAGTGCGCTGAGTGAAACACTTGGTGCAGAAATAAAGGAGGCGTCGCGGTTCCAGGGGCTGTTTACTTCAACGCATAAGCAGTCTTCGATGATTGCAAAGCGAGTTAAAAGCTTCCCGATTAAAACGGTTCCGGCTGGATTTGTTACTGATCAAACGCTGGCAGAAAAACACGTTCCCTTCGACAAGCGGCAATCGCATCATATTATCAGTGTCTCCAGGATTCATGAACAAAAGCGACTCGAGGACACGATCAGCGCCTTTGTTCAGATAAGACAGGCTGTTCCAGATGCAACGTTAAGCATTCATGGCTACATCAATGATCAAAAATTAATGGATCAGTTGCAAAAGCAAGTCGATGATGCACACTTGCACGATGCGGTTACGTTTGTTGCCTACACGCCGGACTTAACCAGTGCCTATAACAACGCACAATTGATGCTGATTTCCAGCCGCTATGAAGGGTTTGGTTTAGCGCTGCTAGAGGCGCAGTCGCACGGTGTTCCTGCCATCAGTTACGACGTTAATTATGGTCCCAGCGACATCATTATGGATGGGAAAAGTGGTTATATCGTCAAGAATGGCGATGTTCATGCACTTGCAGAAAAGGCGATTGCATTGTTCAAGGACAACCAACTTCTTCGCCAATTGAGTGACGGAGCATATGCGAGTGCGGCGCGGTTCAGCGAGAACAAAGTGTGGCAGGCATGGCAGGATCAATTTATTCAACCAGCAAGGGAGCAGAATAAATGATTTATTTAATGACAGATGTGATCCGTTATGAATTCTCAGGCATTGATTATGCCATTCGCCAACGTTATCGCCTTTTTAAAGAAATGGGTGTGCCGGTTAAAATCATATCTACCATCTATAATCGGTTCAGCGATTTGAATCGCTTCAGAGCCGGCATTGCGGCCGAAGATTGCATCAATATGAATGATTTTTTTCAGCAAGCCGTTCTTTATCATGGCCCGCGGCGGACGCTGGCTGATCTTGATTTTGGTAATTTAGTCACCCCGGTTCGCCAAGAACGACAAGTACATTATTACAAGGGACGTTATCGGGTCGTGACGGTGACTTTAGCTAAGCCGGACTCAGGGTATCCATTTGCGCCAGATCAGATCGATAAAATCGATTTCTACGGGCACCGCGATCAATTACTGCAGACAGACTATTATGATGTGCGTGGGTTTTTATCGATGCGGCATATCTTTGATGAAGAGGGCTATCTGACGACAGAACAAATGATGCGTCCAGATGGCAAGGTAGGTTATGAAAATACCTACCAAAAAGACGATAACGGGCATAACGTGTTGCAGGAAACTACCCTTCAAACGGATGATGGCCTCAGCATCTTCACGACGCGGCAGGAGCTGATAACCGACTTCTTATCGCGTTTGCAGGCGATCGGCCAGCCTGTCTATTTCTTTGCTGACTGGCCGGAAATGGGGGACGCACCGTTGTTTGCTATGACCACCCATCCCAAAATCATTGCGGTTCGGCACTCCGCCCACACCCAAGATCCTAATGATCCGATGAAAAGTCCATACGTGGATCGCGTCCAGCAGGAAATCGATCATCCGGAAAGCGTCATCGGCTTTGTGACCGCCACCAAAAGCCAAGCAGCTGATTTACACCAACGTTCCGGCGTCAAAACCTGGGCCATTCCACCATCGTATAACGAGTCTACGCTTTTAGAAAAATCGCCTGTACCGCTAAACCACCGGAAAAAGCACACAATCATCAGCGTTGCCCGCATTCACCCGGAAAAGCAACTAGATCAACTCATTGATGCACTTCAATCAATTCAACAGCGGGTCCCGGACGTTCAACTGGAAATTTATGGCTACGTCAACGACCAATCGTATTATCAGAAGTTGCAAAAACAGGTTGCTGAAGCGCACCTGCAAGATCATGTGCAGTTTATGGGCTATGTGCCTGACTTAAGTGAACCGTTTGACCAAGGAACGGTTTTGGCCTTAACCGGTTATTATGAAGGCTTTAACCTCGCCTTGATGCAAAGCCTAGCTCACGGCATGCCTGCTGTGGCTTACGATGTGCATTACGGCATCAACGAGCAAATCAAAGATGGCCAAAATGGCTTCTTAGTGCCACTCAATGATCGGACAACTTTGGCCAACCGTCTGACCCAGGTTTTGACCGATGCGGACTTGTGGCAGGCACAGAGTGTGGCGGCTAAGAAACTGGCGCAGACGTATTCAAAAGCTCATGTTGTGGCAAAATGGCGGGCATTTTTGGATGATCTTCAGGTGCCGGTTGATGGCAAAATCCAAAATAAATAAAACAAAGAGGTTCAATCATCAACGGCTACTGATGACTGAACCTCTTTGTTTTCTGGAAACTAGTCTTGACTGGGACGGCTTACCCGACTGGCTTTTTTGACTTTTTCAAGCAGACGCCAAAATTCCAGATCCCATTCATCGCTGACCTGAACGTGCTCGTAAGGTAATGCTAAAAATCCGCTGCCGGCAAAGTGGCGAATGACAATCCGCGGATAGTCGTCAATGATCTTTTGCACCAATTGCGGATCCCAGTGATAATCAGGATTGTGTAAGTAAGTGAGATCGTGTTGATAATTGAAGCGCCACGGCAAAAGCTGCACGTGGCCTTCAAGAAGAATATTGAGAATTGTCTGGTCGGCTAAATGCCAGTGGGTCGTGTTGATGGTTGTGATCAGCTTGTCGACCGGAATCATTTGGTTGAACTGAGCGGTGTTAATAATCATCATGCCATTATTGAAGTAGTGCCGCATGGATTTCATGCCGTAGAGTTCTTCGGCCGGATATTGATCCTCGTAGTAGTTTTTGGAAGCCGCAAACAAAAAATCGGGAACGGCTGCCAGAACATGGTGCTCGTCCAACAAGTCAAACAAACGGCTGACATCGGTTTTGACAATCACGTCATTATCTAAGTAAAGCAGCTTCTGATAGTTGGCAAAATAATTAGGGGTAAACAGCCGCCAAATTGCCATGGGCGGGACCGGCACACCTTCGCCAATTGTAAAGTCCGGCGATATTTGATCGACTTCGCTGGGTTTACTCCAAAAGTCGACGGTGACTTGCGGTAAACCAAACTTTTGGGGCAGGGTTTTAATATAGTCGATATCCGGTTGCTGGACATCCTCACAGACAACCAGAATCTGTAATGGCAGGGTATTTTGATAATTTTCCAAAATCGACGTGATCGCCACGGCGGTTAATTGAAGATGAAGTCGGGTGACGCAGAAAACAACGGCATTTTCACTCATTCAGAAGCCTCCAGAATTTTTGCTGAAATATCATAATTGACTGGCCTTTGATGCCAGCAGCCTGACTTGATGCAAGGCCTGCCAAAAAGTTGCTTCCCACTCGTCATGGAGCGCGACATGCTGGTAAGGTGCCGAAACCGGGCCTTCACCGGCGAAGTGACGAATGGCAATGTGTGGGTAAGCCGCCAGCATTGGTCGGATGCGCTCGGGATCCCAGTGATAAGGATCGGTGAAATATTTTTTGCTATGTTGATAATTGTAACGATAAGGCAATAGCAACGTGCTTTCTTGAAACATGAGATTCATCAGCGTCTGATCTGCCAGGTTCCATGACGTGGTTTGAATGAGCTTAAGGATGTCTCCGGGTTGATAACTGGCATTATAACGCGCCACGTTCATGACAATGACCCCGCCATTAAAATAATGCTGCATATCGGCCATGCCATATAAATACATGGTATCAACCTTGGACGGCAACTCATAATCTTTGGAAGCTGCGAATAAAAAGTCAGGGACTGCCGCAAGCGTGTGCTGGTCATCTAACTGGTCAAACAACTTGGAAACATCCGTATTAACAATGATGTCATTATCCAAGTAAAGCAGTTTTTGATAGTTCGAAAAGTAAGCTGGCAAAAACATTCGCCAGAAAGCCATCGGTGGCGTTGAACCGGTACGTCCGCGCATTTGATAAGGCTTCAGATCTCTAGCCCAAGCCGGTGGCGCCCAAAAATCAATCGACGCTGCGGGGCGGTTCAATTGTTGCGGGAATGACCGAATCAAATCAATATCTGCCTGGAGGACATGATCGCAGACGACTAAAATTTTTAAGGGTGTTTGTTGATGATAATGTTGTAACAATGTCGTGATGGCCACGGCCGTGAGTTGAATATGCGGGCCAGTCACGCAGAAGACAACCGCCTGCTGCTCCAAAAGAAAAACCTCCTGAACGTGGGCCGGCGCGGTTAGAAGTCGGCGAACGCGTTAATATGCTGTTACGCTGCTGGAAATCAAAAACAAGGCTACTTGATTTCCGATTGAATCGTATGAATCGGACTGATATTAAAACTCAGCCGCTTAACATTAATCAAGACGCGTAAGAATTCTTCCTCCCATTCATCGGCGAGACGAACATGTTGGTACGGGCAGGTGAGGCGGCCGGTACCAGCAAAATGGCGAATCAGAATGTGCGGATACTCATCCGTCACCGTTTTGACAAGTTGCGGATCCCAATCAACCTTGGGATTATCAAAGAATGCCAATGAGTGTTGGAAATTGTAACGATATGGCAAGTATTTAACGTGGCCAGCAGCCAAAATATTGATAATGGTCTGATCAGCTAAATGCCAGTGCGATGTATTGATAACGTGCAACAAACGGCTTACCGGAATTAACCGATTGAATTTCACCACATCAATCAACATGACGCCATTATTGAAGTAATGGCGCATGGAATCGATACCATAAGCTTCTTTGGCGTTAAAGTTGGCAGGGCCGTAACCAACGTCGGTCGCAAACAAAAAGTCCCTTACAGCCGCCAGAACATATGGCTCATTCAGTTGGGCAAAGATATTGCTGACATCGGTTTCGATCATCGTGTCGTTGTCTAAGTAAAGCATGCGATCGTAATTGTTGAAGTAATTAGGCATAAACAATCGCCAGATGGCCATCGGCGGCACCGGTACGCCACTGCCAATGGTGAAATCCGGTCTGATTTTGGCAATCTCTTGCGGGATGGACCAAAAATCGACCGTCACCATGGGTTTGCCATAGATCGCCGGCAATTGTTTGATAAAAGCGATGTCTGGTTGACGAACACCGCTGCAAACAATATTGATTTGTAAGTCTCGTTTGGTTTGATAGTGTTCAAGGATCGTGGCGATGGACACGGCGGTAAGTTGCAAGTGGGTCCCTGTGACGCAATAAACGATGACGTTTTTGCTCATGAAGACTTTAAACCTCCATCTGTCTCAAATTAACGCGCTTTCTGAGAAATTATGTACCAAGTGTTATAGTATCTTTATGACAAAAGGCACATCAAAGGACCACTTATTGAAAGATCGAAATAAGCGGGTAAATGACACCAGCCACGGCAATAATGGCAATGACAACGGCGATGACTTTTTGTAAAGTTTGGCCGGGGTCTTTCTTAACAGGAGGATCAACCAGCTGTTTTTTTTCAGCCTTGAACCGGTCGTGTATTTCTTGATCCAGCGTATGTTTTTTTGGTTTTGACATGATAAGCTATATTATATTATAAAATGACTAATATTAATAGGTGGTTCTAGAAAGCCAGAACATGCTTAGCTGAAAAGGAGTTTGCTTTTTGAAACTAAGAGAGCATTTGGCATTACATAAATATGTTAAACTGGCGAAACAAGTTATCGCAAAACGGGATATTTATCGCGCGATGTCGGATAAGGAACTGAAGGCGCAGACCCTGCATTTTCGTGAAGCCTTGAAATCCGGAAAATCGTTGGCCAGCATTATGGTGCCGGCCTTTGCGGTTGTCCGCGAGGCAGATCGGCGGGTGCTGGGGATGGAACCGTTTTATGAACAGGTCTTAGGCGCACTCGCTATGCAATTTGGCAATGTGGCAGAAATGAAAACGGGGGAAGGTAAGACGCTGACGGCGACGATGCCGATGTACCTCAACGGCTTGGCGGGTCCGGGGACTTTTTTGATTACGGCCAATGCTTATTTGGCAAATCGTGATGCTGAAGATATGGGCCGCGTCTATCGGTGGCTCGGTGTTTCAGTAACGGCCGGCGTTTCCAAAGAAGGCCAGGAAGATGAAGATCGGGATGTCGATGATATTTATCAGCACGACATTGTGTACACCACCAACAGTACGCTGGGCTTTGATTATTTATTAGACAACCTGTCCGGCCCTGAAAAGCCGAAGTATTTAACGCATTTTCGCTTTGCGTTACTTGATGAAATTGATGCGGTCTTGCTGGATATGGCCCAAACGCCGTTGGTGATTTCCGGCGCGCCACGCGTTCAGTCGAATTATTTTCTGTTGGCGGCCGAAGTGATCCCATTGTTACAAGCTGACCGTGACTATGTGCTCAGTGACGATAAGAAAAAGGTTTGGTTTACTGAGGCCGGCATCGCGTTGCTGGAAGTTTATTTTGGCGTTGACCATTTGTTGTCGGCTAAATGGCGGGATTTATACCGACACTTGGTGTTAGCTTTGAAAGCCCAGTTTTTATTCATTCGTAATCGCGATTATGTGGTTGTTGATCATGAGGTAAAATTGCTGGATATCACCAACGGGCGCGAGTTGCAGGGGATGCGCCTGGAAGCCGGCCAGCATCAGGCGATCGAGGCTAAAGAGCACCTGCCGATTTCGGACCAGACCCGCTCAATGGCGTCAATCACGTACCAGAATCTGTTTCGCATGTTTACCCATTTGTGTGGCATGACAGGAACAGCAAAAACAGACGCGGCCGAGTTTCGTGAGTCGTACCATTTGGACGTGGTCATTATTCCCACGCATAAACCGAATATTCGCCAAGACAAGCCGGATCGTCTTTTCCTCGATACGGAACATAAAATTTATGCCTCTGTTGACATGGTGAAACAGGCTTATGCGGAGAAACGCCCTGTGCTGATCGAAACCGGTTCCGTGACCATGTCGAATCTATACTCGCGGGTATTGCTAAAAGCCGGCATTCCGCACAACTTGTTAAACGCGCGCAGTGCTTCAAAAGAAGCCATGATTGTCAAAGAAGCTGGCCAACCGGGAACGATCACCGTGGCGACATCGATGGCCGGGCGCGGGACCGATATTCATTTAGGTAAAGGCGTGGTCGAAAAAGGCGGCTTACTCGTCATTGGCACCGAGCGTATGGGCAATGCTCGGATTGACAATCAACTGCGGGGCCGCGCTGGGCGGCAAGGCGCACCGGGCGAAACGGTGTTCTTTGCCTCGCTGGAAGACCGGATCTTGCTTGAACATGGCCCGAATTGGCTGAAAAAGTTTCGGCGAAAATACCGCGGACACGCTGAAAAGCTGCCGCAACCGTTAACGGGCCATCGCTTTCGTCGGCTCATTAATCATGCACAAGCGGCTTCGGAACGGTCAGGACGGGATTCACGCTTTCAAACGTTGGAGTTTTCCGAAGTCATGCGGATTCAACGGGAGACAATTTATCGGACGCGTGACGAAATACAGGCTAGTCAGAACTTAGAGGCGGCAGTTGACAAACTGTTGAATCGAACAATCGATGAATTTTTGGCGGATCATCATCAACTAAATGAAGATCAAATGATGGACTTTATTTTGAATGTCATCAGCGCCCAACTCATTACGGATAGCATGACCATTCCCGCTGTCGAGGGATTGCGACCGCGGCAGACTAAAAAAACGGTCAAGCCCTTTTTGCGCCAGCTAATGGATCAACAGTTACAGGCCCAACACCAATTGTTGCCATCGCAGGATCAGTTTGATTATTTCGAAAAGGTGTCACTGCTTAAGGCACTTGATACGGCGTGGATCGAGCAGGTCGATACTTTGCAGCAGTTGCGATCCACGGCTAATTCGCGCGCATCGGCGCAACATAATCCTTTCTTTGAATATCAAAAAGACGCGCGGGATGCGTTTCACCGCATGACTGGCGATTTTGCCCAGCGTGCGGTTAAAAACCTGATGTTATCGACCATTCACAAGAATCCCAATGGCAGTGTTCAAGTCGGTTTCCCGGAAGCTTAAGGGAAGTTGACAGCACGATTGCCGTGAGTAGACAGGTTGTCAGTGTGATTGCCGTTTTGCAGTCCGTGAACCCGTGGTTGAGGAGGCATTTTTTAGTGAGTAATAAGCACGACATGTTGATCCGCTCATTATGGACAGCATTAATTTTAGGTATCGTGGCTTTGGGTCAGCTGGTTTTATTGCCAGGAACGGACATTGCTTCAGCCAGCGAACAACTTAAATCAGTGCCGTTTTTGCAGCTGGTTGCCGGTGCGACCGGCAGTCAGTTGCAAAATGCCACCATTCTATCTTTAGGCATGCGGCCATATATGACTGGCATGATTGTGTGGCAGGCCATTCAAATGCTGTTTGATGAGCAGGTACAGCGCTGGACGCTGCGAAAATCAGGGATTGCCCAACGGTTCATCACGTTGTTCTTTGCCTTTATTCAAGGTTTTGAAATGGTTTATGTGATGCGCAGTGCCATTAAGCCGATCTATCTGCCCGGGTTCAGTTTTAATTTTGGTTTGGTGCTGGTTTGGATCATTTTGATCGGTGGCGCGATGTTTACCACCTGGCTGGCTGATTTGAATATGGCCAAAGGGGTGGGTAGCTCAGTGGCGTTGATTATTCCATCGCTGGTATTTTCACTGCCCAATGTTTTAAACAGTGGTTTTTATCAACGCCGCCATCCGATTTCGGAACAGGAGTACATCATTGCGGGCATCGTTGTGTTGGTGTTCATTGTGGTGATGACGATCATCAACGAAGCTGAATTACATATTCCAATTGAGCGGCCTTTACTGGAAAACGAGTTAGCCAAGTCGTATTTGCCTATTCGGTTATTGGTGGCCGGGTCTATGCCGTTTATGTTTTCTTCGTCTTTGTTCACGTTGCCGACTTATTTTGTAAACCAAACCGTCGGGCCCACCAGTGAGTGGCAACGGCAGATTATCAAGTGGTTTTCGTATAACACACCACAAGGGATCTTTTCGTATGCGATGGTCATGATTTTCTTGGGCTACGCATTTGGGTACATGAACATGCAGCCGAGTAAGTTGGCGAAAAATCTCAAGGAAAGCGGCGACTACATTATTGACCAGGTGCCGGGCGAAATGACCAACCGCTTCTTGCTACGCCATTTTTCACTCATGTCGGTTTGGGGCAATTCGATTCTTGTGGTAATTGCGATTACCCCGTTGATTATTGGCCTCAAATATCCGCCTGTAGCGAATTATTCAGTGATGCTGGGGCAGATTTTGATCTTAGTCACCATCATGGACACGGTGGATTCACAAATGCGCGCCCTTTGGTATAAGAATCGTTATCAGGTTATCTGACAGGGAGGAAACTATGCTTTATTTGCTGCCGAATTGGCCCCAAATGCCAAAGCTGCTAGAAGAAGAGTCGATGGTTAACTTGGCGCACCTATTCAGCGCGCACGATCAACCATTTGAATTGCTCTTTTTGCGGCCAGAGCCTTGGCTGCGCCGAACTTTAAAAGAAAATGATCTCTTATCTGAACGGTGGTGGTCAGTCTTTGATGCGATTCAGGACGTACCATTTCAAGCGGGGCAACCGGTTGATCTCGAAGATTTAGGGATGCCGGCGGATGTTGAACGGATCTTTTCGCAGAGTCAGGTGACGCTCAATCGGCAGGATGAGTTGTATGCGGTGATCAAGACATTTAAGACTGGCTTTATTCTGAGTGTTGAATTTCCTGAAGGGGCTATCGGTAAAGAAGAGCGGGTTTATGATGATCGCGGCTTTTGGAGTTACAGTCGGTTTTTTGACGCTCAAGGCAAGGTCATTCGGCGCGTTTGGTATGACTTAACCGGAAGCATTGTGATGACCGAAGAAGCATCCGGTCAAGTCACGATTGGCACACAAGCAGCACGCCGATTCAAGCAGCACCAATATGCGAACCTGGATCAGGTTATTTTGGAAAAACTGAACGAGCATTTAGCCATGGCAGCCGATCCGCATATCGTTGCCATGGCAGGGATGGCGCAACCCATGTTAAAAGCCATTATGGCAGGTTATCCAGTGACCATGTTGGTTGAAGAACATTTAGCCAGGCAGGAACGGCAATCTGTCCGGGCGGTGGCGGAACAGGCAACGGAGATTATTTCGCCGACCGATCACTATGCCGAACAATTAAAGAAACAACTCGGCACCGGTGCTGACCAAAAGATTCAGGTCATCCCGCCTTACGCTACCACGCTGGCTTTAGGGGTCAGCAACGAAACGGATGAAACGACCGTGATGTGGTATGTCAATCAGTTCAATGCCGAACGTTTGGCAGTTGTTTTCCCGCAGTTATTGGCTATGTTGAGCCAGGAGAATCGGCGGCGATTGGTTGTGGTTGCTGACAATGATGATCAAGTGGCGCATCTGCAACAACTGGCCATTAACTTTTTCGCGAATCTTCAAGGCATTAGTCCTGACTCAGGCATGTTTGCTGAAATTACCAAGACGATCCAAAAGTGGCAGGACGACCAAGCGCATGCTGGCGACAATGTGACGGTTGAAAATGCCCAAATGCCGCTGCCACTGGCGCAAACCGATTCGGCAGCGGATCGAGCTGCTAATCAAAAAGCCCTCAAGATTCAGCAAACGGCATTTCAGGTTTTCCAAATGTTGACGCATCTTCATTACGCAGTCGATCCGGAAGTCGGTCAGTTGAAGCAGTGGCTGCATAGCAGTCGGTTGTTGGTTGATTTAGGCGATCAACCTAATTTGTTGTTGCAGATTGGTGCGATCAGTGTGGCAATCCCGCAAATTAATCGGCATGAGACCGGTTATGTTCAAGATGGCGTTAATGGCCGCATCATCGATCAGGATCGTGCGTTGGCTGACGCGCTGTCTGGTTATTTGGATCAATTGTCCGCTTGGAATCGCACAGTGGTGGCGAATGTCAAATTGATCGATCGGCATGATGATGACCAGTTGATGCGCTTATGGAAGAAGGTTTTGACCCATGGCAGATAATTCTTATCCCGTTTTACAGCTGGGGACGCAGGCAATACCACTGCAGGAACATCTCACGAAGGACTTTGCTTTTGAGTTTATTTCAAACGCTGCCTTTAATACCGCGCCGACCCCGCCAGCGACTCAGCCGGACAAAAGCGATTCGGAAGGTGAACCAGAGAAAAAAACCGACCAGCTACCCATTTCTTTGTGGCAGAATGCAGACATGACACAGTTACGCCGCGAATATGCGACAGCGTTGTTCATCATTACAGAAGGCGCAGCCGTGTTAAAGCAACCCGACCAACTGATCGGCCTGCCTGCTAACACCATCATGTATGATGAAACGTTATCGTTAACACCGGAAATCATTCACATTTTGGATTTAAAACAAGCACACCCAATTTCGTTAGATCATTTAGACCAATTAGGCGAACAGATCGTTTTATTCTTTTATCCGGCGCAATGGGGTATTCGGGTGCCTTTTGGCCGTATCGAAATTGCCGATGGCTTTTCCGGAAGTGTTATGCAGCAAGGCAGTGTCGGGGTGACGTTAAAAGGGGATTTTGGCCGCGATTTGCAACCGGCTGTTTATTGGCGCGGCTCACTAGGGATTGGGCAAATGGAAGCCATTGCCATTTCAATTGAATGTGAGACCGCTGGGGATGTCGAAGTCTGGGCCAAACTGCAAATGGTGAACCCGCAAAACTTTCAGATCGCCCAAAAGAAACTCATTCCACTATCGGCATTTCGTGATGATACGATCTTAGACACGAAAGCCGGGTTCCGGTTTGTCAACATCACCTTGATGGCCAAAGGCAGTGGAACGGTCAAAATCAGGCAGGTTCACTTACGGCGCAGTCGCGGCAGTTATGGCACGATGTTTATCGGTGGCAAACGGTTGAAAGCTGTTAAGCCATTGGATGGTGAGCTGTTGAGTTACTTTGACGCCGGTGATTTGAAGCCGCCACTGTCGGTTTACTTTTCCGGTTATCGGTCGGCTGAAGGGTTTGAAGGTAACTTCATGATGAAAGCGATGCGTAATCCCTTCTTGCTGTTCAGCGATGCGCGGTTGGAAGGGGGAGCCTTTTATCTTGGTGATCCGCAGCTTGAGAATCAGGTTGTTGAAATGATTCAGGCGACCTTGAAGCGTTTGGGTTTTCGGCCGGATCAGTTGATTCTGTCCGGGCTGTCGATGGGCACGCTTGGGGCGTTATATTATGGCGCCAAGTTAGATCCACGGGCGATTTTGGTTGGTAAGCCGCTGATTAATCTAGGGACAATCGCCGAGAATGGCCGGGTGCGGCGCAGTGCCGATTTTGCGACTGCTTTTGATATGCTAATGATGTTTAATGGCAGCGCTACTCATGAAAGCGCCAAAAAAATTAACCAACGCATTTGGCAAACGATTTCTGGCGGGAAGTTTGATCACACGCTTTTTGCGATTGCCCATATGCTGGATGACGATTACGAACATCATGCGTTTGATGAAATCGTTAAGTGGCTGAATCGCCGCCAGCAGCATAATCGGGTGTTGCATATCGGACTGCACGGGCGGCATAACGACAATACCAACGAGGTGAATGCCTGGTTCCTGCGGCAATATCATATGATTTTAACGCAGGAATTCGGGCGCTCATTCTAGGGAAAAGAGGCAACAATGGAGACTGCTTATTTGTTTTTCTGGCGCCGGATGCTGGATACGACCTTTAATTATGGTGCGCAGGTGACATACATGGCAGATGGTACCGTCCAATTCGAAGCACCCATGATGCCACCGGGTAAAACCATTCACGTGTGGACGACTACTAAAGACTTTGAACATAATCTGCAACTGGCAGAATTGCCGGTTTTAACGCCTGGAGAAACTTATGCGCTGGCTCTCAACTGGGAAGTGAAGGAGGACAGTGTCTTCTGTCAGATTGTCTTTACCGACGCTTCCGGGTTGGAAGTCGGGTCGGAAGTTTTCGAGGACGGCAAAGGGACCTTTACTTTTCCACTTACAGCGACTGCATATGAAATTCGCTTAAAAAATATGCGCCATGAACAGGTCATTTTTCATTATGGTATGATTATCCCAGTATCTGTTTATAACCATTTTGATATAGCGGTGAATTTAAACCATGCGTTGGTGACTTTTCGTGCGCGTAAGCAAACCGATGAACCGCAAGTTTTGGGGATAACAGAGCGCAGCAGCCTGACCAAGCCGTTATGGTTGCCGCAAGCAGCGCGAACGATTTTTGTGGTAGCTGCCAATGCTAAACAATTGCTTGATCCGCAGTGGTGCCAGGAGACGGCGGCATTTTTAAAAGCTGAATTCGATCCGGCATTTGGTTCGTTAACCGTTGCATACCAGGTTGGCCGCCATCTCGGTCACTTGCGGCAGGCATTACGAGCGGCATTTTCCAAAAAAATTGAAAAGTGAAGGGGTAAAGGTAAATGATTTTTTTCATGAATCGGGCCATGGGCATTGGCAATTCCGGTGTCGAGCATGCCGAATTCTACCGCGCCAAGTTATTTGACCGGTTAGGCATCGACTACCGGTTTGTCATGTTGGACGTGGTGCGCGAACTACGCGAGGCAATGGCAAAATGGCAGATTAAAAATCGCAAAATGATTAATATTTGGGAATATTTTACATTTGGTGACGATTATCTGCGTCATGGCATTGAAGATTTGATCACCCCGAAGGATCATACCTTGATCGATGGGACGAATACATATCGGATTCAGGAGTACATCACGAGTGGTGGCCTACGGATCGTCAATCACTTGGTTAAGTATCCTGACAAACACAAAAAGAGTAATGTCCTGCTCGTCAGTACCGGGCGCACCGAAATCTTCAATCAGCGCACCGGCGAAAAACGGGTGATGTTCTCGTACGTTGACGATCAGCATCGCGGGATGTTGATGAAAGACATCCATCTCTATAACCAAAACGGGCAGCATCTTTTCTTCGCCAATGAAGTGTTGATGATTCGTTATTTCATGAATAAGCTTAACGACTTCTTTGGGCATAACAGCACCTTCATCATTGATCGTGGTGAAGGGGTCGAGATGGCGATTGACTATCACCGCCCAGTTGGCAGTCACATTGTCAATATCGTTCACGCTGATCATCTGTCTGATCGGGATGACCCGAAAAACCCGCTGTGGAACAATCATTACGAGTACTTATTAACCCGGCTGAATCGGGTCGATCGCGTGGTAGTCGCAACCAAATTGCAGCGCGAGGATCTTATCCGTGATTTTCCTCAGTATGCGAAAAAGTTTGTCGCGATTCCGGTTGGCGGTGTGCGTGATCAGAAGACAGCACCGGTTAAAACAGCCGTGGGTGATCCGATTCGCTTAATTACGGCTTCTCGACTTGCCTCTGAAAAACATATTGACTTAATTATCCGAGCAGTTGCGGCTCTGAACAAAGACGGTGTTCACTACACGCTTGATATTTATGGCGGTGGTGGTGAAGAGATGAAGCTGAATCAGTTGATTGATAAACTACATGCCGGTGATTATGTCAAGATGAAAGGCCAGACCAATCAATTGGATAAGCTTTATCCTAAATACGATGCATTCGTGTCGGCCTCGTTCTCTGAAGGGTTTGGTTTAACATACATTGAAGCGCTGAATGCCGGCCTGCCCGTCGTGACTTACAAGGCGCGTTTTGGCGCCATGGAATTAATCAAGGACAATGTCAACGGCTTTTTGCAGGACTTCAAGCGGGATGATACCCAGTACAATGTCGATCAAATGGTGACGGGTCTGAAGCGCTTGAAAGCAGCAGATTACCAGAAACTGTGCGGTCAGACGTTTAGCTCGGTCGCAGCCTTTCAGGATCACCGAATTGCAGGAGAATGGAGGAAGATGCTCGATGAACTATGAAATTGTCAATCAGCTGGAAACCGGCCAACCTGGCTGGGATGCCCACAAGGCAGTACTTAAGCAAACCAATACCCAGTTGCTAGTCTTGGGCCCGCTGCCCGGTTTCTATGGGTTCTTAAAAGATGAACACCTCCAAGGCGTGGATTTAATCGACACGATTACCCAGCGGCGTTACATCGATCACAAGTATATGTTTTTTGACAAAGCACCGGTTCCTGAAGGCACGGCGGTTTACATGAACGAAGATGGTACCATTTCACTTATTAGTGAAGGCGAAACGATTGGCTCGATGGTGACCTATGCCGGTACGCGCCGGGCAGTCAAGGAGTTGCGCTACCAGTACTTAGATAACACTAAAGACTTGATTGAGGAATATTCGTTTGATGGCAATCATTACAGCAATCTTTTTTACTATAATGACGATATTCAGGAAATTCAGTTTTTAAATCGCGATGGAAAAGTTGTGATCCGGGAATTTTTCTATGAAGGTGCGATCAACCTTATTACCGTCGAGGATCCTTTGAGTGGGCATGAATTGCGTCGCTATGACGACATTGAGGCTTTTCGGGAAGGCGAAGTTGCGCGTTTTCTGAAACCGGAGGACACGGCCATAACCCGTTACATGGGATTGGAAATGACGGCACTGCGACATGCCAAGTCGCATAACGTTTTACGACTGTCGGAATCGCCATTTGACGAGAATTCCGAAGTGCGTGGCAATTTAATGGCTATTTTGACCAACGAGATTGCTTATATTCACGAGGTACAAATGGATCAGGCAAGTTATAATGCGTTAGCACTAAGAGATGTGCCGCTAGACAAAGCCAAAGTGGTCACGGAAGCGCGGTAACATTGTCAAAAAATAATCTGTGAGACCGATCAATTTACAACCCAGGCGCTCAGATCAAAAAAGCGATCTAAGCGTCTTTTTGTTGTGAAAAATATTATCGTGAGCTATTGCTGAGGATTAAAAACAGGTCCTTATCACGAATGCGTAGAAGCGAAGAAGCAGGATTGTCAGATATTTGTTAACCCCTTTAACGACGAAAGTATAGCTAAAAGGAATCTTGAGTACGATTTTAAGGCTTAAAAATGCCGTTTCAAGAAAGCGGTTACAATTCTTTAAAATTTGAAGTTCATAAATACCGCCATCTCTAAGGTGTTGGTAGATCAGTGGTTGTGACTGATATCGACAATTTTGAATAACGGCGAATCGATTAAAATATTGATATTAATTTAAATAAAAATCGTTATTTTGAAAAATTATATGTTACACATACAAACGTATGCTGAAATCATGAAGGAATAACCTAAGAATGATGAATCAGGAGGGAATGGGCGATTAATGAGTAGATTAAATCCTCAAAGACAGAAGCGGCTTTTTGAAACGAACAGTAAAAGCCGTTTTAGAATGTATAAAGCCGGCAAGCAATGGTTGGTTGCCGGTATCGCCACATTAAGCGGCTTATTTGGTATGGGGGCCGTCGCCAGTTCGCCGGTGCACGCAAGTACATCGAACACGGCTGGTGTCGGCAAAGAAGCCGGGAAACAGGATGTGCTGGCGACTCAAAATCAAGCGACCATTCCTGCAAGTTCCAACACAACATCGCAATCAACTTCGGAAAGTACTTCTACCAGTGCGTCCGAGAGCGTCTCGGCATCGCAGTCGGTTAGTGCTAGCGATTCAAAGAGCACTTCTGACTCAACCAAAAATAGCCAGAGCACCTCGACCAGCAGCTCTATTAGTGCGGCCAGCGCGTCAGTAAGTGAATCCATCTCCAAGTCTGAAAGCGCAGCGAAGAGTGGCTCCACCACTGAATCGCAAAGCAATAAGACCACACAATCAGAAAGCCAGAAGAAGTCAGAGAGTACCTCGAATCAGCCAGCTTCGAAGGAAACATCGGTTAGTGTATCTGAAAGCACCTCGACGAGCACGAACCCATCAAAGCAGGCTTCGACAAGCTCATCTGAAAGCACAACGGGCAAGCAGAGCACCAGCACCTCTGAAAGCCAATCTTTGAGTGCTTCTCAGAGCACGTCACTTAGCATTTCCGAGCAATCGTTAAGCGACTTAGCTGCCAAGACTGGTGAGCTAGCAACAACTGATATTAACAAGCTCACCGCTATGATGGCGCAGGCCAAGACGGCAGCTGCCGATAGTGAATTCACCATCACGGATCAAAAAGACTTTAAGAGTGGTGAGTCTGCTGCCGAGTCTGATCTTAAGTCCATTATTAGTAATATTAACCTCAAGGGACTCGGAATTTTAAATATTGGTAACGTTAGAGGCGCCGTTAATCAGCTGGCAGCTTTAATTGATGCCTATATTAAAAATCCCAAACTTTATACGAACACGACAATCACTGACAACAAGACCGGCAGCAATGCTTATGATCCAATTTGGAAGCCGGATAATCGTAACAATAGCAGTCGTTGGCCTGGTGCTAATAGCATCACAGACTTAAGTGGTACTGGTTACTTTTATGCCGTCAACAGCTCATTGCCTTCCTTCAACGCCGGTTATGTCACTTATCTGCGTTCATATGCACAAGGCATTTTGGATGATTTAGCCGCTGTTAAGAATCAATCGACAAATCCTGATGCAGCCAATTCCTTAATCAACAACACTACTTATCGTTCAGGGGACTTAAGTGGTTCTTCACTGGGCGGCGTTATTTCGAATGGACTAAGCTTTATCTGGAATTCATTCTGGAATAACTATAACGTTCCTAAGGTGCTGCAAGTATATACTGATTCAAGTGTTGCGGCATCAAATGTCAATACAACTGTTGGATACCTCAATAACTTAGTTGGTCTGGTTGCGCCTTATATCATCAACGGGATCGCTCACCAGGCTTTGTCTGATATTCGGTCAATCGGCAATGCCAAAATGGGTGCGGATGGCAAGGTTGACTATGCTCCTGACAACTTTACCGATGCCGTTAGTTTGAACGGCAACATTCAGACTTTTCTTAAAATGGTCGGCCTGGACGGGGTTATTCAAAGTAGCCTCATGCAGCGTATTTATGATTCAATTAAAACCGTTGCTCAGCAAGCCATCATGAACAACTGGGCAACTGGTGAGTATAAAGCCCTGCAGAACCTGATGAACAATGGTATCTATGATGATGGCTCAAATACGTATAAGGCCACTGGCTATGACGTTAATAATCCAGCAGCTGTCACTAATAGTAATCAGGCCAATTTAAGTGACACGACCCAAGCTGCTGCTTATGCATGGGCGATGAAAGTCTTCACGCCTTTGCTTCAAAAAGCAGCTTCCGATGCTTGGAGCGGTAGTCCGGCTGACAACATTGACGAACTGATTGACTCATTGGATGTCTCCGACGCTGACAAAGCTCTACTGAAGACCGATAATGCACAAAACACGGCGTCCGGCCTTAAGAATTATGCTCGCAGCGCTGAAGGCGCCCGCGACATGATCCAACAGATCTACTCCAAAGAATATCAAGCGGTTGCTAAAGCACTGTATGACTTTAGAACCGATCCAACATATACGGACGCTCAGCTAGCACAGCGGCAAAAAGATGCGGATCTTAATTTTGAACCAGTAGGTGATCCGGCACTCAATGGTGGCGGCGGCACAGCTACAACGCTCGAAGCGAATGATTACACCAAGACTTATCAGTTCTTACGTGACGCCATGTATCAAGGTCAAGCCAATGCTGATATCCAGTCTCATTCACAAAAAGATGGTAATGTTGATCCTACCAAACCGACACCGACTGAGTTTACAGCACAGAAGAGCATTTTAAGCTCGACCTTGACACCGTTGGTCGATGATTTGACCAACTTCGCCCGGCCATACTATTCCTACGCTTATCAGGTAGAAGCAATCCGGGCCAATAACGCGTTTGCTGCCGGGTTGGCAAAAGCCCATGAGGAAATTGCTGCGAACCCAGCAATGCCTGTGCCAGATGCAGGCGATGCCGGAAAGATCACAGTCGATGGCCAGGATTACAGTGCTAAAGACGATACAACTGCATCGATCTATACCACGGTAGCAAGTGCTATTAATAAAGACGCACCGGCTGCAGGCCAAGCCTTCACTGATGGCTATCAGTCAATTTTGACCGAAGTCACCGTTACGTTGCAGGCAAAATCTGGCGAAACTGGTTTTCCTGATGCAAAGACGTATACAGTTTGGGCACCAACGGATCAGTTTACAAACATTGCTGCTCCAACTATTAAGGGATGGATTCCTGAACCCGTTAATGCAGCTAGTACCTTTACTGGTAAAACCGGTCAAGTTACGTTTACCTATCACAAGGGCGCTAGCATTGATAACATCAGCATTACCAACCCAACTGATTCTCGTCAATACAACGGTGAACTTTTAAATTATCCTGATATTGATCCAACCATCACGATTACTTGGAATGATGGGACGAACACGACGACCCAGTCACTCAAGTTCTCGTCTATTTCTGGATTTGCCGGGGATATGCACGCATACTTCAACTTTGCCTATACCGGTGATGAAGGCAAGTGGACTGTTCAACTCAATCAAAATGGTGCAGATGCAGTCTTAAGCTGGATTAAAAATCAGCTTAAATATGACGGCACTTCATTTGAGGTGCCTGATTCCGCCCTTGATTTATTACCACAGCAATTCACTTATAGCATCACCAAGCAAGTTGCTGTTACCAGCAAGAAGAATGTCAACTATATTATTGGTAATGACCTCCCGACAGCTAAAGACCTTTATGATTATGTCGTTGTCAACGGTGTTAAGTACGACGCCAGCCAGGTTAAGTGGAATGCTGACGGTAGCAAGGGCACGATTGACGGCGTCGGTACCATCACCCTGAACTGGAATAAGACCAAAGATGATTTGCAAACCGCTGGAACTTATACCGATGCCGCTGATCTTCAGCTGACATTGCAGGATGGCACAGTTGCTAAAGATGCTGTGAACGTCATCAGTTCGTCAGCGAAACACGATGTGACTGTCAACAATAATCGTACGATTGTTTATGTTATTGGTGGCGACAAGCCTACTGCTAAAGAGACTATGAATGGATCCGGCGCCTACATTGAAGTTGACGGCACGAAGTATACGACCGATGACATCAAGTGGAGTAGCGACGGTAACACCGGTACCATTACCACTAAGGATGGCAAGACCATCACCGTTACCTTGGAATGGGCTAAGGGTGCTGAAGATGCTATTGAAACCGCTGGATTGCATTCAAATGCGGCTAATGTCGAGGTAACATTATCCGATAAATACACGGCAGCAGGTGCGTTAAACGTCTATTCGACCACTAATGCTTCCACGGATGCGCAAGTCGATAGTAAGAAGAATATCGGCTACACCATTGGTCATGATCTTCCGACTGCAAAGGACGCCTTTGATGCCGTTGTTGTTAATGGCGTTGTTTACACGGCTGATCAGGTTACCTGGAATAATGACGGCACCGGGACGATTGACGGCGTTGGTACCTTCACGATTGATTGGTCCGATGACGCTCAGAAGACCCTTCAAGCAGAAGGCATGCATAAAAATGCCGGCACGTTAGTCTTCACCCGTCAGTCAGACAAGAAACAATTTACTGACAGCTTCAACGTTTATTCAGCACCGGACTATTCTAAGCAATCAGAAAGTGCTTCAGAATCTACTTCAATGTCTAACTCTGAACGAACTTCGACTTCTGCTTCTGCAAGCACCTCGACAAGTACGTCTGCTTCCTTGTCCGCCAGTGAGTCAGCAACCGAATCTAATTCAATTTCGCAAAGCACATCTAAGATCCAGTCAGAGTCTGTTTCTGCATCAGATTCGAAGAAACAATCGGAGTCTGCCCAATCGAGTCAATCAACGAGTGAGTCAACTTCAGTTTCAATGAGTGAATCTAGTCGGGCAGATACCTCAAACTCGGCAAGCACTTCGACGAGTATGTCGGCTTCGACATCTACAAAGGAATCAACGACAGAGAGTACGTCGAAAGATATCTCCGAATCAGATTCAGCAAGTCACTCGACGAGTATGTCAACTTCCACATCATCAAGTGAGTCGAACCGGGCATCACAGTCCGAATCGGCTAGTTTGTCAGGCAGTGTTTCTGCTTCTGAATCGGCAAGTACCTCTGACAAAGATTCGACCAGTGCTTCAACAAGCGAATCACAATATGAAAGCACCTCGTCGATTGCAAGCGGATCTGATCGTAAGTCGGCTTCAACATCGGCCAGCGTTTCGACATCGGCTTCAGCTTCTGGTTCCACGAGTGAATCGGATGTTAAGTCAGAGTCTAACTCTGCTAGTGAGAGTCTCTCAGCTTCAGAAAGTGACTCGCGCAATGGCAACAACAGCGGTGCAAGTATTTCGCAGTCGGCAAGCACGTCAGCAAGCACATCGGTTTCAGTTTCGACGAGTGAATCAACACGCAGTTCTGATTCTGTTTCAAAGAGCGATTCTCAGCGTGATGCCACCTCTAAGTCTGCAGATAACTCAAAGACAGCTTCCGAAAGCGGATCAGTTAGCGCTTCAACTTCGGCATCTAAGAGTTTGTCAGAGCGTCGTGACGAGTCTAAGTCTGCATCAACATCAACATCACTTTCCGCATCGACTTCAACTCGTGAATCAAATTCTGCTTCGGCAAGTATTTCTGATTCAACAAGCAAATCACAGTCAGAATCGGTATCAACCTCAGATAGTAGTGTGAAATCTGAGTCGATGTCAACGAGTTACTCGGAATCAACGTCTAAATCTAAGTCGGAAATTAAATCGAACTCTGACTCGGCAAGCAATTCGGCCAGTCAATCTGCTTCGACATCTACGAAGGCTTCGACCAGTGAGTCGCAGTCTAGTTCGACGAGCAATTCTAAACAAAATTCAACATCCACTTCGGCATCGGCATCTGAAGAGCAATCGACTTCTGACAATAAGAATGCATCGGTCAGCGAGTCCAACTCAACTTCCACCAGTGAATCAGAACAGGCGTCCACTTCGGCCTCAGCTTCAACCTCGACAAGTAAGTCAAAGGTAGATTCGACGAGTGAATCAACCAGTCGGTCAAAAGAAGGCTCTGGCAGCACCAACAAAGATACTTCCGCATCCACTTCGGCAAGCCTGTCAACCAGCACGTCGGATTCAGCTTCCACCAGTGCTTCAGATCATGCTTCGGCATCCATGTCACTGAGTGTTTCCGAAAGTACTTCGGCATCACAGTCGGCGAGTGCTTCCAAGCGTGATTCACAGAGTACTTCGACCAGTGCTTCGACACAGACGTCACAGTCAGCTTCAACCAGTGACTCTGACCGTGATTCAACTTCCACATCGGCTAATGATTCCACGAGTGCATCGAAGTCAGAGTCTACAAGCCAGTCTGATCGGGCATCTAAGTCCGATTCAGCCAGCGATTCAACCTCGACCTCCGAGAGCAAGGGTGCCGGCAGTGAAAGCACCGCTAGTCAGTCAACTTCGGTAAGCATTTCGACCAGTGACTCTGCTTCTACATCCGACAGTGAATCTAAAAAGGCGTCCAACTCAGCTTCGATGAGTGAATCGAAACAAGCTTCGACGTCTAGTTCAACGAGCACATCGCAATCGGATTCCACATCAACTTCTAAGCGCGAATCGACCAGTGCTTCCACATCCACAGCAGATAGCACGTCAGCGCGGCAATCTGAATCGAATTCGGTAAGCACATCGCAATCGGATTCTGCCTCGAAGTCGACCAGCGAGTCCAAGCAGACATCTACAAGTCAATCTGACTCAACCTCAACCAGTTACTCTGAATCGACATCGAAGTCCAAGTCAGAAATCCATTCAAGTTCCGATTCGGCAAGCAATTCGGCAAGTCAATCAGCTTCAACGTCAACGAAGGCTTCGACCAGTGAGTCGCAGTCTAGTTCAACGAGCGATTCTGAACAAAATTCGACATCCGCTTCGGCTTCGACATCTGAAAAACAGTCGACTTCTGACAATAAGAATGCTTCGGTCAGTGAGTCGAATTCAACGTCGACTAGTGAGTCCGAACAGGCTTCAACTTCAGCCTCGGCTTCAACATCGACAAGTAAGTCGCAGTCACAGTCAACGAGTGAATCAACCAGTCGATCAAAAGAAGGCTCCGGCAGCACCAGCAAGGACACTTCCGAATCCACTTCGGCGAGTCTATCGACGAGCACCTCTGATTCAGCTTCCACGAGTGCTTCAGACCATGCTTCGGCATCCACATCAATGAGCGTTTCGGAGAGCAGTTCAGCTTCGAACTCAGCGAGTGCTTCCAAGCATGACTCTCAGAGTGCTTCTACCAGTGAATCAGCACGGACATCGCAATCAGCTTCAACCAGTGACTCTGACCGCGATTCTGCTTCCACATCGACTAACGATTCCACGAGTGCATCGAAGTCAGCATCAACGAGTCAGTCAGATCGGGCATCCAAGTCTGATTCAGCTAGCGATTCAACCTCAACTTCTGAGAGCAAGGGCGCTGGCAGTGAAAGCACGGCTAGTCAATCCACGTCGGTAAGTACCTCGACCAGTCAATCAGCTTCAACTTCAGACAGTGAAGAAAATAAAAACTCTAAGTCGACATCCACTAGCGAATCGAAGCAGGCGTCAGTGTCAGCTTCCACGAGTACTTCGAAGTCGGATTCCACATCAACTTCTAAGCGCGAGTCGACCAGCGCTTCAGCATCTGAAGCAGATAGCACATCAACGCGTCACTCTGAATCGAATTCGGTAAGCACATCACAATCCGATTCAGCTTCGAAGTCTAATAGTGAATCCAAGCAGACGTCTACCAGTCAATCAGACTCAACCTCAACGAGCCACTCAGACTCTACTTCGAAGTCTAAGTCAGGAACCCAGTCGAGTTCTGACTCGGCAAGTAAGTCGGCTAGCCAGTCAGCATCGACATCTACTAGTCAATCAACGAGTGAATCGCAATCAACCTCTAAGCACACTTCAGAGAACGGTTCAGCTTCTGATTCAACCTCTGAATCAACTTCTACTAGCGCATCAGAACATGCTAGCGAATCGGTAAGTGCTTCGACGTCGGCTTCCAAGAGCACAACTGGCGCAGCTTCGGCTTCAACGTCGGCAAGCAATTCGACAAGCAAGTCAATTTCAAATTCACGGAGCGAATCGGCCAGTCGCTCGAATCAAAACTCAGAAAGTATCTCCAAGGAACGCTCACAATCAGCTTCAGCCAGCTTGTCTGACAGTAGCTCGAAGTCAGCTTCGACCAGCACGTCTGATCATGCTTCAACTTCTGGCTCCATGAGTGCTTCGACTAGCTCTTCTAAATCTCAGTCGGCTAGTGAGTCAAGTCAGGATTCGAAAGCAGCTTCCACCAGTGCATCCGAACGCGATTCGCGTTCAGCTTCAACGAGTGATTCCGAACGCAATTCGGCATCAGTATCGGCAAGTGATTCAACGAATGCTTCTAAGTCAGCTTCAACGAGCCAGTCTGATCGGGCTTCCAAGTCTGATTCGGCCAGCGACTCGACCTCGACTTCCGAAAGCAAGGGTGCCGGCAGTGAAAGCACGGCTAGTCAGTCGACTTCAGTAAGCACCTCGACCAGTCAGTCAGCTTCAACTTCAGATAGTGAAGAAAACAAGAACTCGAAATCAACTTCAACCAGCGAATCGAAGCAAGCTTCGGCGTCAACTTCAACAAGCGAATCGAAGTCTGATTCAAAGTCAACGTCTAATCGTGAATCAACGAGTGCTTCCGTATCTGAAGCAGACAGTACATCGACACGTCATTCTGAGTCGAATTCGGTAAGCACGTCACAATCAGATTCAACCTCGAAGTCGTATAGCGAATCTAAACAGACTTCTACCAGTCAATCCGACTCGACCTCGACCAGTTACTCTGAATCAACTTCACAGAGCCAAGCCTCTGAAAGCAGGTCCGAATCTGTCTCAGGCAGTCAGTCAGCATCAACCTCAACGTCTGCATCGGCAAACGAGTCGAATTCTGAATCAGCAAGCAAGTCAGCAAGTCAATCAGCTTCGACCTCTACCAAGGCTTCGACCAGTGAGTCGCAGTCTAGTTCGACGAGCAATTCTGAACAAAATTCAGCATCGGCATCGACTTCAACTTCTGAAAAGCAGTCAACTTCTGATGACAATAACGCCTCAGTCAGTGAATCGAATTCAACATCGACTAGTGAGTCCGAACAGGCATCGACTTCGGCATCAGCTTCAACATCGACGAGTAAGTCGCAGTCACAGTCAACGAGTGAATCAACCAGTCGGTCAAAAGAAGGCTCCGGTAGCACCAGCAAAGATAGTTCCGAGTCCACTTCAGCAAGTCTATCGACCAGCACCTCTGATTCAGCTTCCACCAGTGCTTCAGATCATGCTTCAACATCCACATCACTGAGTGTTTCGGGGAGCACGTCAACATCACAGTCGGCGAGTGCTTCCAAGCATGATTCACAGAGTGCTTCGATCAGTGAATCAGCGCGGACATCACAGTCAGCTTCGACCAGTAACTCTGACCGCGATTCAACCTCAACATCGGCTAATGATTCTACTAGTGCATCGAAATCAGCATCAACGAGTCAGTCTGATCAGGCTTCCAAGTCTGATTCGGCCAGCACCTCGGCTTCGAAGTCAACCAGTCGATCAATGGAAAGTGGCAGCGATGCAAGTGCTTCTGAATCGACCAGCACTTCTACTAGTCAATCAACCTCCACTTCAACGAGTGAATCGAAGCAAGCCTCGACTTCTACTTCTAAGAGTGTTTCCGAGCAAAATTCTGAATCAGTTTCGACCAGCACTTCAAAGTCAGATTCCACATCAACTTCTAAGCGCGAATCGACCAGTGCTTCAACATCCGAATCAGATAGCACGTCAACGCGTCATTCTGAATCGAATTCGGTAAGCACATCGCAATCTGATTCAACCTCGAAGTCATACAGTGAATCCAATCAGACTTCAACGAGTCAATCAGATTCAACCTCAACGAGTTACTCCGAATCGACTTCGAAGTCCAAGTCAGAGATTCACTCAAGTTCTGATTCGGCAAGTAAGTCAGACAATCAATCTACTTCGACTTCGACCAGTCAGTCTATCAGTGAATCAAAGTCGAGCTGGAATAGTAACTCCACACAAAACTCTGTATCAGCTTCGGCATCTTATTCTGAAGAGAAATCGACTTCTGATAATAAGAATGCTTCGGTCAGCGAGTCGAATTCAACGTCTACTAGCGAATCCGAACAGGCTTCAACTTCAGCCTCGGCTTCAGCATCGACAAGTAAATCACAGTCACAGTCGACCAGTGAATCAACGAGTCGGTCAAAGGAAGGCTCCGGCAGCACCAGCAAGGATACTTCCGAATCCACTTCGGCGAGTCTATCGACGAGCACCTCTGATTCAGCTTCCACGAGTGCTTCAGACCATGCTTTGGCATCCACATCAATGAGTATTTCGGAGAGTACGTCAGCTTCGAACTCAGCCAGTGCTTCCAAGCATGATTCACAGAACGCTTCTACAAGCGCTTCGACGCGGACATCACAGTCGGCATCGACGAGTGATTCCGAACGCAATTCGGCTTCGGTATCGGCAAGTGATTCAACAAATGCTTCCAAGTCAGCGTCAACGAGTCAGTCTGATCGGGCATCCAAGTCTGATTCGGCAAGCGATTCGACCTCGACTTCCGAGAGCAAGGGTGCTGGCAGTGAAAGCACTGCTAGTCAGTCGACTTCAGTAAGTACCTCAACCAGTCAATCCGCTTCGACTTCTGACAGTGAAGCGGATAGCCACTCGAAGTCAGACTCGACCAGTGAATCGAAACAGGCCTCAACGTCAGCTTCAACAAGCACCTCGAAATCGGATTCCACATCAACTTCTAAGCGCGACTCGACCAGTGCTTCAACATCCGAATCAGATAGCGCGTCAACGCGTCATTCTGAATCGAATTCGGTAAGCACATCGCAATCTGATTCAACCTCGAAGTCATACAGTGAGTCCAAGCAGACGTCTACCAGTCAGTCTGGTTCAACCTCAACGAGCCACTCCGAATCAACTTCGAAGTCCAAGTCAGAGATTCACTCAAGTTCTGATTCGGCAAGTAAGTCAAACAATCAATCTACTTCTACTTCGACCAGCCAGTCTATCAGTGAATCAAAGTCGAGCTGGAACAGTAGCTCCAAGCAAAACTCGGTATCGGCCTCGAATTCAGCGTCTGAGGAGCAGTCAACTTCTGACAATAAGAGCGCTTCAGTCAGCGAATTGAACTCGACTTCGACGAGCGAGTCCGAACAGGCGTCAACTTCCGCATCAGCTTCGACCTCGACAAGCAAGTCACAGTCAGATTCGACCAGTGAATCAACCAGTCGGTCAAAGGAGGGCTCTGGGAGTACCAGCAAGGACACTTCTGAATCCACTTCGGCAAGTCTGTCAACCAGCACTTCTGATTCAGCTTCCACGAGTGCTTCAGATCATGCTTCGGCATCCACATCAATGAGCATTTCGGAGAGTACGTCAGCTTCGAACTCAGCAAGTACTTCCAAGCATGACTCACAAAGTGCTTCGACTAGCGAGTCAGTGCGGACATCACAGTCGGCTTCGACGAGTGACTCTGACCGCAATTCAGCATCAGTATCGGCAAGTGATTCAACGAATGCTTCTAAGTCAGCATCAACCAGCCAGTCTGATCGGGCATCCAAGTCCGATTCAGCCAGCGATTCGACCTCGACTTCCGAAAGCAAGGGCGCTGGCAGTGAAAGCACTGCTAGTCAATCCACATCGGTAAGCACTTCGACCAGTCAATCTGCTTCTACTTCAGACAGTGAAGAAAACAAGAACTCTAAGTCGACATCCACTAGCGAATCGAAACAGGCGTCAACGTCAGCTTCCACGAGCACCTCGAAGTCGGATTCCACATCAACTTCTAAGCGTGAGTCGACCAGTGCTTCAGCATCTGAAGCAGATAGCACATCAACGCGTCACTCTGAATCGAATTCGGTAAGCACATCGCAATCTGACTCAACCTCAAAGTCGTACAGCGAGTCCAACCAGACGTCTACAAGTCAATCGGGTTCAACATCGACCAGTCACTCTGAATCGACTTCGAAGTCCAAGTCGGAGATTCACTCAAGCTCTGATTCGGCAAGCGAGTCGGCTAGTCAGTCAGCTTCAACGTCCACAAGTCAGTCCAAGAGTGAGTCGCAATCAACTTCTAAGCACAAGTCAGATAATGGCTCGGCTTCCGATTCAGTTTCCGAGTCAATTTCAACAAGCGCTTCGGCACATACCAGTGAATCGGTAAGTGCCTCGACATCGGCTTCCAAGAGCATGACTGGCGCAGATTCAGTTTCAACTTCGGCGAGTGATTCAACAAGCAAGTCAATTTCAAACTCACGGAGCGAATCAGCAAGTCGCTCGAATCAAAGTTCAGAAAGCATCTCTAAGGAACGCTCACAATCAGCTTCAGCCAGCCTGTCTGACAGTAGCTCGAAGTCGGCTTCGACCAGCACCTCTGATCATGCTTCGACTTCAGGTTCCTTGAGTACTTCAACCAGCACTTCTGAATCACGATCAGCCAGTGAATCAAGTCAGGATTCAAAAGCAGCTTCCACTAGTGCTTCTGAACGTGATTCGCAATCAGCTTCAACGAGTGATTCCGAACGCAATTCGGCATCGGTATCGGCGAGTGATTCAACGAATGCTTCTAAGTCAGCATCAACGAGCCAGTCTGATCGGGCTTCCAAGTCTGATTCGGCTAGCGACTCGGCCTCGATTTCCGAAAGCAAGGGTGCTGGCAGTGAAAGCACCGCTAGTCAGTCCACGTCGGTAAGTACCTCGACCAGTCAATCAGCTTCAACTTCAGACAGTGAAGAGAACAACAACTCTAAGTCGACATCCACTAGCGAATCGAGGCAGGCGTCAACGTCAGCTTCCACAAGCACTTCGAAGTCGGATTCCACATCAACTTCTAAGCGTGAGTCGACCAGTGCTTCCACGTCCGAATCAGACAGTACGTCAATGCGTCACTCTGAATCGAATTCGGTAAGCACATCGCACTCTGATTCAACCTCGAAGTCGTACAGTGAATCCAAGCAGACCTCCACAAGCCAGTCAGATTCAACTTCCAAGAGTCAATCCGAATCAACCTCACAAAGCCAAGCTTCTGAGAGTAAGTCTGAATCCGTCTCCGGCAGTCAGTCTGAATCAACTTCGAAGTCCAAGTCAGCGACCCAGTCAAGTTCTGAATCGGCAAGTAATTCGGCCAATCAATCTACTTCAACTTCTACCAGTCAGTCGATGAGTGAATCACAATCGACTTTGAACAGTTATTCCAAGCAAAACTCGGTATCGACGTCAACTTCAACTTCTGAAAAGCAGTCAACTTCTAACAACGCGAGTGCTTCTGTCAGTGAATCGAATTCAACGTCAACTAGCGAGTCTGAACAGGCTTCAACTTCAGCCTCAGCTTCGGCGTCCACGAGTAAGTCGCAATCGCAGTCGACAAGCGAGTCAACGAGTCGGTCGAAGGAAGGCTCCGGTAGCACCAGCAAAGATAGTTCCGAGTCCACTTCAGCAAGTCTATCGACCAGCACCTCTGATTCAGCTTCCACGAGTGCTTCAGACCATGCTTCGGCATCCACATCAATGAGTATTGCGGAGAGTACTTCAGCTTCGAACTCAGCGAGTGCTTCCAAGCATGACTCACAAAGTGCTTCGACCAGCGAGTCAGCGCGGACATCACAGTCGGCTTCGACAAGTGACTCTGAGCGCAATTCAGCTTCTGCCTCAGCCAAAGACTCGACCAGCACTTCCAAGTCAGATTCAACTAGCCGTTCCGATCAGGCTTCCAAGTCTGATTCGGCTAGCACCTCGGCTTCGAAGTCAACCAGTCGGTCAATGGAGAGTGGCAGTGATTCGAGTCAATCTGAATCGACCAGCACATCGGCTAGTCAATCAACGTCGACTTCAACGAGTGAATCAAAGCAAGCTTCGACATCTGCTTCTAAGAGCGAATCGAAGCGGAATTCTGAGTCAGCTTCAACAAGCACTTCCAAGTCGGATTCCACATCAACTTCTAAGCGCGAATCGACCAGTGCTTCAGTATCCGAGTCAGACAGTACGTCAACACGTCACTCTGAATCGAATTCGGTAAGCACATCGCAATCCGATTCAACCTCGAAGTCTTACAGCGAGTCTAATCAGACTTCAACGAGTCAATCAGATTCAACCTCGACCAGTCACTCCGAATCGACTTCGAAGTCCAAGTCAGAGATTCACTCAAGCTCTGATTCGGCAAGCAAGTCGGCTAGTCAGTCAGTTTCAACGTCCACAAGTCAGTCCAAGAGTGAGTCGCAATCAACTTCTAAGCACAAGTCAGATAATGGCTCAGCTTCCGATTCAGTTTCCGAGTCAATTTCAGCAAGTGCTTCGGCACATACCAGTGAATCGGTAAGTGCATCGACATCTGCTTCCAAGAGCACAACTGGCGCAGCTTCGGCTTCAACGTCGGCAAGCACTTCAACAAGCAAGTCAATTTCAACTTCGCAAAGTGAATCGACTAGTCGATCAAATCAAGGTTCAGGAAGCATCTCTAAGGAACGTTCACAATCAGCTTCAGCCAGCTTATCTGACAGTAGCTCGAAGTCAGCTTCAACCAGCACGTCTGATCATGCTTCGACTTCTGGTTCCATGAGTACTTCAACCAGCACTTCTGAATCGCAATCAGCCAGTGAATCAAGTCAGGATTCGAAAGCAGCTTCCACTAGTGCTTCTGAACGTGATTCACGCTCGGCCTCAACGAGTGACTCCGAACATGATTCTGCTTCCGCATCGGCTAATGATTCCACCAGTGCATCGAAGTCAGCGTCAACGAGCCAGTCTGATCAGGCATCTAAGTCTGATTCGGCTAGCGACTCGGCCTCGATTTCCGAAAGCAAGGGTGCTGGCAGCGAAAGCACCGCTAGTCAGTCCACATCGGTAAGCACCTCGACTAGCCAGTCTGCTTCAACTTCGGACAGTGAAGCGGATAGCCATTCGAAGTCAAATTCGACTAGTGAATCGAAGCAGAATTCCGAGTCAGCATCAACGAGCACTTCGAAGTCAGATTCCACATCAACTTCCAAGCGCGAATCGACCAGTGCTTCCGCGTCCGAATCAGACAGTACGTCAACACGTCACTCTGAATCGGATTCTGTAAGCACATCACATTCGGATTCAACTTCGAAGTCATACAGTGAATCCAAGCAAACCTCTACAAGTCAGTCAGATTCAACTTCCAAGAGTCAATCCGAATCGACCTCCCAGAGTCAATCCTCTGAAAGCAAGTCCGAATCTGTCTCTGGTAGTAGGTCTGAATCGATTTCGAAATCCAAGTCAGCGACCCAGTCAAGCTCCGAGTCAGCAAGTAAATCGGATAGCGGTTCAATTTCAACATCTACGAGTCACTCAATAAGCGAATCTCAATCCGTTTCTAAGAGTGAATCGCAGCACGAATCGCAATCGAATTCTGCTTCTAAGTCTAAGAGCAACTCTGGTTCATCGATTGCAAGTGAGTCGATGAGTGCCTCCACATCTGCTTCGATCAGTGAATCTGATCGCGCATCGAAATCTGTTTCGGCAAGTGTATCCACGAGTCAATCGGCTTCGACGTCAGCAAGTGAGTCGACCCCGAACAGCAGCTCTAAAGATGCTTCTGCATCAACTTCTGCAAGTGCATCTACCAGTGGTTCTGCTTCTACGTCGCTAAGCGAGTCGAATAGTGCTTCGAAGTCAGTATCAACAAGTCAATCGGAGAGTACGTCAGCATCGTCATCAGCGAGTGCTTCCGACCACGATTCAACCAGTACCTCAACGAGTGAATCGCAGCAGGCGTCACAATCTGGCTCAACCAGTGTTTCTGATCGTCAGTCAGCAAGTGCATCGGCAAGCGATTCTAAGAGTACTTCGATCTCAACTTCAACTAGTGAATCGGTTCGGGCATCTAAGTCTGATTCGGCTAGTGACTCGGCTTCTATTTCCACGAGCAAGTCAATGGCAAGCGGCAGTGATTCGAGCCAATCTGAATCGACCAGCACTTCAGCTAGTCAATCTGCTTCGACTTCAACCAGTGAATCCAAGCATGCCTCTGAATCTAATTCGAACAGTGAGTCTAAGCGTGGTTCTGAATCTGCGTCTGCAAGCACATCACGGTCTGATTCGACTTCGACATCTCATGAGGAATCAAAGAGCGCTTCCACTTCGACATCAAGAAGTGAATCCAAACGCAACTCTGGTTCTGAATCGGTAAGTGCTTCGAAGTCTGATTCAACCAGAACATCTACGAGTGAATCTGCTTCAACTTCCACGAGTTCTTCTAAGAGCCAGTCGACGTCTGAATCTAAGCGTCAATCGGCATCTGACTCAACTCACGAATCGCAGAGTGCTTCAATGTCTGGCTCAACCAGTCAGTCACTCAGCACTTCGAAGTCAGCATCCGTCAGTGAATCTAAGCAGCAGTCCGAGTCTCAGGATCACCATGATTCAGACAGTGCATCAACGTCCACTTCAACAAGTGAATCTGAGCATAATTCTGAATCCAAGTCGTCACATGATTCGAACAGTAATAGCGCCTCGCAATCCACCAGTGAATCGCAAAGTGCTTCGAACTCCACTTCAACAAGCGAATCCGCTAATGGATCTGCTTCCACTTCAGCCAGTGAATCCAGACACAACAGTGATTCCGCTTCAACCAGCGGCTCAACCAGTGCTTCGACTTCTACTTCGACGAGTCAGTCAGAGAAGACTTCTAAGTCTGATTCAAGCAGTCAATCGCAGAGTCAGAGCGCATCACAGTCGATTAGTGAGTCCAAGCGGGCATCGACATCGACATCTGATCAAGGTTCTAAGACTGAATCTGAGTCGACATCAGCAAGCACCTCAACTAGCCAGTCGACTTCAACATCAGCAAGTGACTCGATCAGCGCATCGATTTCGGTTTCGCAAAGTTCCAAGCAGTCAACGTCTGAATCTTCTAATCCTAGCCAGTCAACCAGCGCATCGACATCCACTTCCACAAGTGAATCTCAACGTACTTCGGAGTCAACTTCAGCAAGCACATCCGAGAGTATGAGCGCATCAACTTCAACGAGCGGATCAACCAGCTTCTCTGAATCCGTTTCGACAAGTGAGTCACAACATGGTTCTGCTTCGGCATCAGCCAGTGATTCGACTAGCGTTTCAACATCTGATTCAGCGAGTGCATCGAACAGTGCAGAGAAGTCGACATCTACTAGTGAATCGAAGGAGGCATCTGCATCTACCTCAGCAAGTCTATCCATTAGCGGTTCGACATCGACTTCAACGACAGAGTCAACGAGTGCTTCGGCTTCAACTTCAATAAGTGAGTCCGAGCATGCATCAGCGTCTGCCTCCGCAAGTCAGTCAACAACTAAATCGGCTTCGACTTCAACGAGCGAATCGCGGCATGCTTCACAGTCAAGTTCTGACAGTGCTTCAACCAGTAGCTCAACGTCAGAATCCGTTTCGACATCAACCAGTCGTTCTGAATCAAAGGATGACAGTGCATCGGTAAGTGCTTCGACATCTGTTTCGACGAGTCAATCTGATCAAAGTTCGCTTTCTCATTCCGATTCCACAAGTGAATCCATCAGTACTTCGTCGAGCGAATCGAAGAGCGCTTCAACCTCAGCATCTGCCAGTGTTTCGAATTCAGATTCAACCAGTCGTTCGCAATATGAATCGACCCATCAATCTGAATCAGAATCGACAAGCAGATCGCAACAGGCTTCAACGTCTACTTCGATGAGTCAGTCATTGAGTACATCGGATTCCGCTTCGGCAAGCTCCTCCAAGCGTCAGTCAGAGTCTGGACAAGCAAGCATTTCAACAAGTGCTTCGACCTCAGCCTCGACAAGCGCATCGGGTCAGGCTTCACAATCTGATTCTTCGAAGAACTCGACCAGCACAAGCGTGTCAACATCAATAAGTGAATCGCAGCATGCATCGGCATCCACGTCGACGAGTGAGTCTGGGCGTCATTCAACATCCGCATCTGTAAGCGGGTCGGAAAGCGACAGCCAGTCAACCTCCACAAGTGAGTCCGCGAGTGCTTCTCAGTCTAGTTCAGAGGCCGGATCAAAGACTGGTGCAGCTTCTGCATCGGCTAGTCAATCGGATAGCCAGTCAACTTCAACATCGGCTAGTCTGTCCGGTAGCGCCTCAATCTCGACCTCGACATCGCAAAGCGAGTCAACTTCGAATTCAGGTTCGACGGATCCTGAGAAGTCAACCAGTGCTTCAACCTCGACGTCAACCAGTGCTTCCAAACGTACTTCTGAATCTGTTTCAGCAAGCACGTCGAAGAGCACGAGTACATCACAATCGGCGAGTGAATCGACCAGCTTCTCGACATCCGGTTCGATTAGTGAATCGCAACGAGATGCTACCTCGGCATCAGCGAGCGTATCGACAAGCGATTCTGCTTCGGCTTCTGCAAGTCAATCAGCAGAAGACTCAGCATCTGTTTCCATGAGTGATTCGCAACAGGCTTCTGCATCGACTTCGGCCAGTGATTCAACGGTTAAGTCGGCATCGACGTCGACAAGTGAATCCAGACAGGCTTCACAATCGAGTTCTGACAGTGCTTCAACCAGCACCATTAAGTCTGAATCCGCGTCGACTTCGGATAGCCAGTCTGGATCGGCCATGACCAGTACTTCGGTTAGCGCTTCGACATCCGCATCGACCAGTGAATCTGCTCAAAATGCGGCTTCGGCATCAGCATCAGAAAGCCTTTCTCAGAGCACTTCCGAGAGTACTTCGACCAGTGCTTCCGAGAGCTTGTCAGTCAGTGGCTCGACGAATGCGTCAACTTCTGAGTCGTCGTATACGTCAACTAGCACGTCGGCATCCACTTCAGCAAGTGAATCAACGAGTGCTTCGGCATCGACTTCTGATCAGATTGCCTCGCAGTCATCGGCATCACAATCTGCTAGTCAGTCCAAGCAGGCATCGGCATCGACTTCCACGAGCGAATCAAAGCGTGCTTCAACATCAGCCTCGATGAGTGATTCAAAGCGGGATTCACAATCTGAATCCAGTCACGAGTCAAGCAGCGATAGCACGTCAACATCCACCAGTGAATCAACGAGTGCATCGGCATCCACATCAATGAGTGCTTCTGCTCAAGATGCCGAGTCGATTTCAGCCAGTGATTCAACCAGCACGAGTGCTTCTGAGTCGACCAGTGCGTCAGCGAGTGCTTCAACATCCGCTGCACATGATCAGTCAACAACCGAGTCGGAATCGACATCCGCAAGTGAATCCAGCAGCCGTTCGGCAAGTGAATCGACCAGCAGCTCAAAGGAGGCATCGACTTCAACTTCAACAAGCAAGTCTGAGTCTGCTTCGAGTCTGCCGAATCCTTCCAAGTCGACAAGCGCTTCCGTATCGACCTCGACCAGTGAATCGCAAGAGCATTCTGCATCGACTTCAGCAAGTGAATCTGCTGAAAATAGTGCAACGACATCAGCCAGTGCTTCAACGAGCTATTCTGAATCGACTTCGACCAGTGAATCGCAAGCTGCTTCAACTTCAACATCAGCAAGCGTGTCAACCAGCGGATCAACCTCTGCTTCTGACAGCCGATCCAAGAGTGCTTCTAATTCGACAACTGGCAGCGAATCGCAGCGGACTTCGGCATCAGTTTCTGCAAGTGCCTCAACAAGCACTTCGCAGTCTGATTCAACCAAGGAGTCTACCAGCGCTTCGCAGTCAACATCTAATAGCAAGTCGGCTCATGATTCCAAGTCAACATCCGCAAGTGAGTCGGATAGTCACTCAGCATCACAGTCAACAAGTTATTCGATTAGCGAATCGGTAAGTACTTCGACCAGTGAATCACAGCAAACTTCGACATCTGCTTCAACGAGCAGCTCGACGAGTCAAAGTGCTTCAATCTCGACAAGCATTTCAACGGCACCGGCATCACGTTCAGCATCGACATCAGAGTCTGTATCTGCATCGCAATCGGCTTCTGAGTCAAGCTCGACGTCAGCTGAACAAAGCGTCTCGGCATCCGTCAGTGAATCTGAGTCGCATCGGCAGTTGCCGTCAACAAGTGGTTCAACGAGTGCAAGTACTTCGACTTCTGAAAGTGTCAGCGCAAGCGAGAGCCAGAGTACCAGTGCTTCTAATTCCAGTGCTTCAGCTTCTGCAAGTGCCTCGAATTCAGGTACTTCAACTTCCAACAGTTCGAGCGCAAGCGGAAGTGAGAGTATGAGCTCAAGTGCCAATACATCAACTTCTGGCAGCTTAAGCACAAGTGGTAGTATGAGCACCAGCGTTTCCGGCGCTTATAACCCAAGCATGCATAAGAAATTACCGCAAACCAGCGATGATGCAGGTGCAAGTTCAGTCGCCTCAATCGGCATGCTGCTCTTGACCCTCACGGCATTGATGGCGTTGAAGAAGAAGAAACGGCATGATGGAGCAAGATAGCTATCTGAAAGACACTCAGACGAAGACGTTTGAATGAATCTGAAGATGGCTAGGGTTTCGAACTCTCGTTGCTGTTAAGAAATACGGGTAGGTCATTTGATGATCTATCCGTATTTTTTTGATGCTGTGATCATTGCATGGCGGCTGCATATCGGCGCCAAAATGGTCTTTCGTCGGCTATTTAGACATCTCACAAGCAAAACTCGCTTTTGCTTACGTGACTAGCTGCCGAATAAGTTACTGAATATTTTGATATATAAAAACCACCTGCAAAGCTTCAAAAGCCTCTACAGGTGGTTTTTGGTCATTTTAAAATTCACACAAGCCCATTATGCTGAATCACTTGCTGATACCAATAAAACGACTTCTTACGGTACCTAGCTAAAGTCCCGGTGCCGTCATCATGTTTGTCGACATAGATATAGCCATACCGTTTGGCCATTTCACCGGTGCTGGCTGAGATGATGTCAATCGGTGCCCACGAGGTATAGCCAACAAGATCAACGCCATCCCTGATCGCAGCTCCCATCGCCTGAATGTGCGCTTTAAGATAGGCGATTCTAGCATCGTCATTGACGGTTTTGACACCATTTTGTTCAATGAGTTGATCGCGGGTGCCAAAGCCGTTTTCGACGACCATTAACGGCACTTGATAGCGGTCATAGATTTGATTGAGTGCGGTTCTGAGGCCGCGGGGATCAATTTCCCAGCCCCATTCGCTGCGTTCCAGATAAGGGTTCTTGACGCCACTGAAGAAGTTGCCGCCGGTTTTCTCGCCTTCACCTGTGCAGGTCATGGTGCTGGATTGGTAATAGGAGAAGGTGTAAAAATCAACTGTCCCTGCAGCAAGCGTGGCTGCATCTTCCGGTGCCATGTCGATATGAAGATGATGATCGCGCCAGTAGCGGCGGGCGAAATAAGGATAGTGGCCTTTGACTTGGACATCGCCGCAATAAAAATTGTTGAATTCGGTAGCGCGTTGAACCATGGCGATGTCATCTGGATGGCTGGTGTATGGGTAAAGCATTCGGTATGCAAGCATACAGCCGACTTGAAGCTGCGGGTCCAGCTCATGGGCAAACTTGGTTACCAAGGCGCTAGCGACAAACTGGTGGTGAAGCGCCTGCAAGCGCAACTGCTCGGAGTCGGTATTGGGACTGATGAATCGGTCCGAGTCGTCAACATACATGCCGCCTGCCAGGTAAGCACCCATTGGTCGGGTGAGCATGTTGATCTCATTAAAAGTCAGCCAGTAGCGAACATCGTGATGGTAGCGGGTGATGATGGTTTCAGCAAAACGGGTATACGCGGCAATCATGTCACGCGAAGCCCATGCATTGAAGGCTTTGGTCAGACCAATCGGCGACTCAAAATGCGAAATCGTAACTAATGGTTCGATATCATGTCGCTTCAGCTCAGCGATCAGCTGATCATAAAAGGCTAAGCCCGCTTCGTTAGGCTCGGTTTCTAACCCAGTAGGAAAGATGCGGGTCCAGGCGATCGAGAATCGGTAGACCTTAAAGCCCATTTCCGCAAGCAACGCGATATCTTCTTTAAACCGATGAAAGTGGTCGATCGCGTCATGACTTGGATAAAATGCTTGCGGATCGATGGTACGGTTGATTTTTCGCGGCACGTTGACACTGCCGCCTAAAAGTAAATCGCTGGTCGAAAGGCCTTTACCATCCACATCATAGGCGCCTTCAAGTTGGTTGGCAGCTGTCGCACCGCCCCATAGGAAACCTTCTGGAAAATTAGTTTCTGTCATATCTTTGCTCCTTTTTAAGCCTCAGGCATTGGTTGACGAAGGGTGAGTAAAGCATCTTCGTTAGTAACGGTTGGTTGGTCGTGTACGTCAATCTGATGAGCAGCTGTGTTAATCAGCAAGACAATCACGGTTGGATCAAACCCTTCTTGACGAATCAAAGACAAATCCAGCTGCACCAGCGGTTGACCGGCTTTAACTTCCTGATTGTGTTCCACTAAAGTCTTGAAGCCGCGGCCTTTGAGGTTGACGGTGTTGATGCCAATGTGGATTAAAATTTCCTGGCCATTGGCAGCTGTGAGCCCCATGGCATGACCGGTTGGGTAAACCATGGTCACTTTAGCGTCGCACGGTGCCGTAATGGTGTCAGCCTCGGGGTCGATGGCCACCCCATGACCTAGTGATCCGGAAGCGAAAACCTCGTCATCAAGCTGGCTAAGCGGAACAATCCGGCCGGCAACCACGCTTTTAAATTGTTGGGTAGTTGGCTTAGCGGCTGAGGTAGCCGGTGAATCAGCAACCACAGCGAAAAAGTAGGTCGTGATGAATGTCAGACCAAAAGCGATCGCCACGGTAATTAAAGCGTTGCGGAAGTTATCTGGATTTGCACCAATGAAAACCGGTAACGTGAAAATCCCTGGTGAGCCAAACGAATAGCGGACAAGGCCGCTGATGCCGGCGTATAATCCCGCTAGCCCACCAGACGCGATGACGCAGGCTAAGGCACGTTTGTATTTGAGCGTTACGCCATAAAGTGCCGGTTCGGTAATACCGGATAATGCCGTCACCGTGGCAGACAACGCAATCTGACGTCCGCGGGCTTTGCGTTCACGGACGGCAATCGCCGCGGAAGCACCAGCTTGGGCAATGTTGCTGGCCAACATACCGGGACCCATGATGGTTTCGGAACCGAATCGGCCGATTGACAGGGTAGCCAGCGGAAGTAACGACACATGCATGCCAACCATGACCAATAAAGGTGTGAAGGCACCGACGAGGGTTGGCACTAGCCAAGGAACATGTCGGTTCAACACGGAGATGGCGGCGTATAGGCCATCGCCCATCATGCTGCCGATCGGGCCAATGACGATTAAGGCAACCGGTGCCGTAATCAAGGCGACCAGCAGCGGCTTAAGCATCGTTTTAATCATGTCCGGGGCGACTTTTTCCGCAAACCTTTCGACATAACTCATGAACCACACAATTAAAATGATTGGAATGACACTGCCGCCATATGACGCAAGGCGAATTGGGGCGCCGAATAAAGCAATCGGCTTGCCAGCTGCCACCATTGCCGTGAAGTTAGGGTGCAGCAGGACACCAGCCATCATCATGGCCAGATAAGTGTTGGTATTGAATTTTTTGGCTGCACTGACAGCTAACATGAAGGGGAGAAAATAAAACGCAGCGTCCGCCATGAAGCTCAAGGTCAAATAAGGCACGCTTTTGGGATCAAGTCCGCAAAGCGCCATGATCGCAATGACGACTTTGAATAAACCGCCGGCAATTAAAACGGTGATGATGGGGGCCATGATATTGACAATGGCATTTAGGACTCGTTTTAGGACATTCTTTTCGGAACTCGCGGCATGGTTGGAAGTGGTATTGTTTTCGCGAATGGCGTAGTTTTTCATGATTTCGGCATAGTACTGGGTCACTTTGGCGCCCACGACGACTTGGGATTCGTCGCCTGAGCTTACGGCGCTTAGCACTTCAGGAATCTGTTCGAGTTGTTGGGTGTTGAACTTGGTTTTATCGATTAAGACAAAACGCAAACGTGTCGCGCAGTGGCTGAGACTTTTAATGTTGTCAACGCCACCGACCGCCTGCATGATGCGATCGGTGATTTTTGGATGGTTAGTCATTAGTTCCTCCTTGGTGGGTTGTTTGAGTGCGTGACGATGGTTTAACCGATTAACACACGGTGGATGTGAATAATGAGATAAGCCAGTTCCTCTTTTGTCGGCGGTTTATTGTAAATAGCCATGATTGTTTTGTCGACTTTGAGGGCAATTTTGGCTGCCTCAGGGTACAAACTGTACACATTGACCAGCAACTGGCCGTCATCTTCCAGCATGGTGTTGCTGAGATAGCGTTCGGCGAAGAATTTCATGTGGGTGACGAACCGCTCATAGTGCAGGCTGGTGGTCGCAATGGTGCCGCCAGTGAGCGCGCGAACGGCTTGCAGGACGTTGTCAACGAGTTGGGTGACTTCCAAAACATTGGCTTTGGCGGTCGCAGCCGGTGTGGCATTAATAATATGAAAAGCGATATTGGCGGCTTCTTCCTTAGGTAATGTGACTTCTAAGGTATCGCGCACAACGGTTAAGCCGTATTCGCCAATGGTAAAAATGTCAGGGTAGTAGGTCTTCATTTCCCAATAAATGCGATTGCCCAATGCCTGTTGGGCGTGGTAGCGCTGAACCGAGAAATGAAGATGATCCGTTAAGGCATAATAAATGCTGGGGAGCAGGGAAGCCTGCAGTTTTTCTTCGGCATAAGTGACAATCTGTGAGGTCATGCTGATGTAAACCGCGGGAATGCGATTAAGCGACTGGATCATTTCGCTTTTGCGGCTGTCATCTAGTGGCATGAACTTCTTGAACACCGCGGTATCGGGGATGGTGACACCGACCTTTTGATGGTAGCCGATGCCTTTACCAAAGGCGATATATTCATCCCCGTTTTGTTCGGCGAGCACCACGTTGACGTTGAGAACCTTTTTGATGCGAAACACACAACTCCTCCTTTCTTGAAATTTACCATTAAGCTTAGCAACTGAGGGGTTTTGCAGGTAGTTAATGGGGTGAGCAAATTTTAAAGCGAGAAAAAACAGGCAAAATTAAGAAGATCGTTTGATGTCGAAACGATGATCAAAGTCTTGCCTGCATTACCAGTAACATACGCTTGTTTATTCAGTTGATAGTTGCATTTTAGCAATCAAATGATGAAAACGCAACCATGTAAACTAAAAGCTCTAGATATTTTTTACTTGTTTACTACTTATTAATTTAAAAATAAATAGCAACCCGTGGATTGATGAACAAAATCATGGGTTACTATTATTTTTATTTAAATTAGGTATAGCTAGATTTATCAGCTTGAAGTCGTTTCTAGCAAGGCAAAGGCCAAGCCTCTACGTTGGTCGATAAACGAACTCACGACGATCAAATCCGTTTTGTCTGCTTCAAATGGCGCCGGTTGCTTGGCCAATATTCATAGACGGTGACACCAATAGCCACCAGAACGCCGATAATGGTCAGCCACCAGCCTTGGGTGATACCAGGCGTGTGATAGGTTAAGGTGAACGTCGAACGGCTAGTGGGGACTTTGAGGCCGATGAATCCGCGGTAGTTTTGCAAGGTGACGTTCTTAGAATTAACTTGCCAGCCTTTTTCGTAAGGAATGGTCAGCATGATATAACCACTGTTGTTTGCCTTGGTTGTCAGGGTAACTCGGCCATTTTGAATGCGTTGTTTCGGAGCTTTTTGCTTGGCTGTGGCAATCGTTTGTTTAAACGCGGTTCGATTGAGCGTGTATAACGCAAAGTGATCGAGATCAATTTGATTGAGGCCACGGTTAAACGTCAACGTGATCGTGGTTGGTTTGGTGCTGTTGATCGGCATTGAAACTGTTTTGCTGCCAGTGTCGGGGTCATTTTTAACCGGAATGTTGTTGATACTGATTGCCATGTTCTTGCGCATGTTTTCACCCATAACCAGATATTGCTGTTCGCTGGTCGGGTTGACCATTAACGTAATCGAAGCTGCATTTTTCTTGTTGACTTTGGTCGCAACAGCGTTCGTCAGGGTCGTGAGCGGCTTGACATTGTCGACACTGATGCCGGAAAAGTCGCTGGTTGTCAGCATTGTCTGGTTGGCTTGAGGCGACAGCGTTTCAAAATACGCATTTTGCTGCAGCACTGGGTTGGCCTGAACCTGAGTTGGGATTTTCCGGTAAATCTGGGTGGCTACCGGCAGGGCATCGGGATTTTGATAAATATTGAAGTAGTCATTGTGGCCCACGAGCTTATAAGCCGATAAGTCATAGCGCGGGTTGGAAATAATTCGGGAGGCAACTTGCTGATAGGCTTTTGTCCCGGTTTTCTTGCTTTGCGTGTTAACGATCAATAGCTGTTTGACGCCTAGCAGACTTTCCAACGGCCAAGTGAGGTCATTGTTTTTAACGCGACCAGCTGATCCAATGGCGCCTACATTGGTTAAGGTGTTGATCGTGCTGGTGTTGAGTACTGAAGAAAAGGTGCTGATGCCGTTAAAATTATATTGATACGGGTCATCCATGGAGCGTTGGCTATCGGCATTCATTCGGTAAAAGCTGCCTGATCCGAGTTTTTTAGCATCGTCATAACCGGCTTGGAGAAACTTGCTGGTGACGGTAAAGTCTGCTGCAGGCACGAAGCTAATCGCTTTTAGACTCGTGAATGCATTGGTGCCCATGTCTAAAACAAGCAAGATCACGATGCCGCTGACCAGCCATTTTTGCGGTAGCAGCCGACTGCGGATGCTATAAAGCAAGAGCGCGGCAACTAGCAAAAAGACGCCGCCGAGGGTGAGGTTGAGTACGGTCACGTATTTATGGGTGGCCATTCTTAGAATCGTTGGGATCAGTAAGCAGCCTGCCGTCGTAATGCTGGCCATACCGAGGCGGAAGCGGGAGACGGATGGTAGATGGGCGAATCCACGCAGACTCAGCACAAGCAGCCAGAAGATTACGATGAACGAATGGCGGTAAAGATACCAGACCGGGGCCCGGAAGCCTTGCCAGATCAGCACAAGCGGATTCAGCCAAATCGACAGAATCAGAAGCAAGGTCAAGCCGCCAGAGATGAGTCGTTCGCGGACTGGAATCGACGCTGCTAAAAAGTAGCAAACTGCTCCAAGCAACGCAATCATCCCCAAGTAAAGATTCGGCAGACCGTTGGAGAGCTGGTCGAAATTAAAACTCCCGGGGATAAACTTAGAAGGCAAGTCGAGCAAGGAATAAAGTGCCTTCACACTGAAATCCGCACCGGCACTTGATAGCCGTGAAGCAGCCAAGGCGAAGTAAGTCGGAATGAGTACCACGGCAGCAAGCATCCCGCTTAGTAACGAACCGCCAGCAAATAGGCCGATTTTGCGGAGTAGGTGGGTTTGATGGTGGATCGCCCAACGCCAACCAAAATATAAAACCGCAAAAATGGCGATCATGAAGCCGATGTAATAATTCGTTATAAAACTAAGACTGAGCGGCACGACATACGGCATGATCCGATGGGTTTCAAACAGCCGATCAATGCCCAAGACCACTAATGGCAGTAGAATCACGCCGTCCATCCACATGATGTTAAGAAAGTTGGCGACCAAAAAGCCGGACAAGCCATAGCTGATACTGAAGACCAACGTGTACCAGCGGGCGCCGGCATGATGACTGGCATAGCACTGAGCTGTTGCCGCAGCAGCGCTGTATTTAAGCGCCGTCACAAACAACATGGCAACTGGTAACGCGTGCCGGGAAACAAGAACAAAGATCAGGTTAAACGGACTCAGTAAGTAGTAAGTCCAGTTAGCATACATGCCACCGCCAAGACTGTTCGAAAAGGAATACGCCTTGCCTGCGGTTCCGGCCAATGCGTGTTTTAAATAAGTAAAAAAGTCGATGTATTGCACTGCCGAATCATTGGCGAGAATGGACGATGAGCCAAATGGCGCCATTTTTAAAGCGGCAAAAACGCAGAGACTGATGATAAAGGTCAGCGCAAAACTCACAAGCAGTAGCGGCCAGGTTTTGGTTTTTTTGAAATGCAACATATCCGGGCAAGACTCCTTTGAAAAGCAATCGGTTAGTCGTTAATAATTAATATGATAGCAAAAACCGCGCTGAATAAAAAATAAGCTAAGTTTAAATATTAACTTAATCATAACGCGGGACTGGCCAGGTGCAGCAGCCGAAACAGCATGAAAACGTTTTAAGTTGCAAGTCTTGATGATTCTTTAAAATTCACTTCGCCCGTTGTTGCCGTTATTGTTACAATATTAAGAGAACGTGCGCGATGATCATCGTTTGGAGGGCTTTTATGGCGATACAAACAAGAAGTTCAGACATCAGGAAATTTTTAAAAACAAATGCGATCTGGCTGCTGCCGATGTTGGCAGTTGCTTTGGTGTTATTGGTACAGTGGCCGCAGCTGCATCTGTCCTATATTTTCCACCAAGACGACACGATGCCGCAATTGCGCCGCATGGAAAGTTACGTTACCAGTGTCCAGCATGGCGCGTATTTTCCGAAGGTTTTTCCTGAAGAAGTTCGCCATTTTGGCTATGCTTTTGATGCCTTTTATCCGTCCTTGATGTTGCTCCCGTATGTTTGGCTGCGGTTAGCCGGACTCGGGGTTGTCAGCGCCTACTATGGTTATCAAACGCTGATTTTGGTGGTGACGGTGCTGGCGGCCTACGCCAGTTTTCTGAAAATTCGCCGCCGTCCGCTTGCGGCATTCGTTTTCAGCGTCGTGTATACAACCGCGGTCTATCGGATGCTGGATGCCTTTGTTCGTGGGGCACTTGGTGAAAATCTTGCCTTTATTTTTTTGCCGATCATTACAGCCGGAATGTACCTGATCTATATAAAGCAGTCGGACAACTGGTTCTTATTGGCCTTTGGCGTGACCGGCTTGATGTACGCGCACATGTTGTCGCTCGTAATGGTGCTCGAGTTTCTGGTTGGCGGGTTCCTGGTGTTGGTGGCATTAAGATGCGTTTCGTGGCGAATGGTGTGGTATACGGCATATGCGGCGATCAGCTCCCTATTGATGGGGGTGGGCAGCTACCTGCCTATGTTGGAGATTTCGCAACATTTGCCGCTTAAACTTGCCGAATCCGCAACGATTTGGCTCAATTACCTGCAATACAGCCTGGGCGACTTGTTTCAAAATTCATTGAGCATGTATGCTTCCACCAGCAACATGCAAAACGTGAATCAGACGTTCCGTCCGGGGATGGGCGTTTTGATGCTAGGTATTGCGATCGGTTTAGCGCTCTGGTGGCCTAAGTTAAGCCGTTCTGTCAAAGTAGCGGCAGGACTGGGTTTTGTCACCATCTTCTTAAGCACTAATCTTTTTCCATGGTCACTGTTTCGGAAGACCGTTTTAGGCACGATTCAGTTTCCGTGGCGATACTTGGAGCTAACGACTTTATTCCTGAGTCTGGCTGTGGCTTTGTTGGTGGCGGAAAAAGTGCATCCGCAACGTTTTGCATGGGGGATGGTCTTGGCAGCCTGTGTGGTTGGGTTTAGCTATGCCGCGACGATTAATACGACCATGATGAACGCCAATACTTATCGGGTGACAGACAAAAATGCTGCCGGCTACTATGGCGATGCGACTGGCGGCGGGTCGGAGTATGCACCGAAGCAATTTGATCCCACTACCTTTTTCAAGAAAGATCAAGCCGTGGTTTTGCCGTCACATAAACTTCAACGCTTGACCCCGTTGACCCAGCATTATAACGATTTACGCTTTGGCTACACCAGCCCGCGATCGGTTGTCTTGCAATTACCTAAGTTTGCCTATGTCGGCTATAACGTCACCGTCGATGGGAAAGTCGTTCCGTATCGGGCCCAAGGTAAAAATGCCCTCCTGACCATCACGGCGCCGGCTGGCAGTCACCGGGTGCGGGTCGTCTATACCGGCACGCGATTGCAACATGTTACTGGATGGCTTTCCTTGGCAGCTGCCATTATATTTTTCCTGAGCTGGATCTTTGTCGCGATTCGCAATTTTGATCCTGAAAAAAGCACCACTTCCGAAGATCCGAAGTAGTGCGTTATGGTCAATGTACCGGTGTGTCAGACTTTTGCGCTTAACTAGCTGAAAAGTCTGCATGCCGGTTTTATTTGATTTTACGGGCAATAAAAATCGGGCGTTGCTTGGTTTCGATATAGATCCGGCCGATGTAACGACCCACAATACCCAGCGCGAATAGTTGAATGCCGCCGATCATGAGGAAAATCGAGACCATCGACGGCCAGCCTGCTGTCGGATCGCCATAGAGCGCCGCCCGAATGACGATAAATACCAAGGCCGCAAACGCACCTAAAAAGCTAATAATGCCGATCATCGAAACAAAGGTCAGCGGGGCATCGGAAAAATCAATAATCCCATCGATGGCGTAACGCAAAAGGCCAGTAAACGACCAACTAGTTTCACCATGTTGACGTTCGATATTCTGGTAGGGAAGGTACTTGGTTTTAAAGCCAACCCAACTGAAAAGTCCCTTCGAAAACCGATTACGTTCGGTCATATGTACAATCGCATCAACCACTTGGCGCGTCATGAGCCGAAAATCACGGGCACCCGGAACAATCTGGGTCTGGGAGACGCGATTGATGAATTTATAGAAGAGATTGGAAAAGAATGACCGTACTGGCGCTTCACCGGAACGATCTGTCCGCTGGGCACCGGCCATGTCATAACCTTCCTGAAGGGCAGCGTACATATCCGGCAACATGGCTGGCGGATCTTGCAGGTCAGCGTCCATCACGGCATAATAATCAGCTTTTGCTGTGACCAAACCGGCGTACATGGCGGCTTCCTTACCAAATGACCGCGATAGATCAATGTAGTGCACTTGCGCATCGCTATCTTGCAGGTGCTGGACTTGAGCGAGCGTGTCGTCAGTCGAGCCATCGTTGACATACCAGATTTGCGGCTCCAACTGAGTCAGGTCGGTTTGAAAAGTTTTCATTAAAGCTTGGTAGATCAAGGGAACATTTTCGGATTCATTATGACAGGGAATAATAATTGCCACGCTTTGCGGCATGAAGAAGCCTCCTCGGAAAGTGAATGCGTTATGGTGATGTGTCAACATCAGTCGTGCATCGTTTTGACCGCCTTAGTTAACTTGGCATTCTGACTCGTCACTGTTGTCAGGTTAGCGGTCATGACATCAATTTGTTGATTCAGTGAACTGTAATATTGATTAAGTTGTGAGATTTGGGTTTCCAAATCCGCCTGCGAGACGTCACTACCAGCCGTGGCCGCGAAAAAATCGTCCTCGGCACTCAACATTTCCCGATAATAACTAACCAGGGTTTTGTGATCGAGTTTGGCCAGCTTGAGACTGGTCAGCACCTTGCTCAGCGGCGCTTGGGGCATGTCTTCAGACGGCTGGTTATTGAGTTTGGTCAAGGTATTATTGGCATCAGTCAGCGCTGTGTTCGCCGCTTCCAATGATTTAAACGCTGCGGCGCGCTTATCCAACAATTTTCTGACCGCTCCATCGTCATTTTTTAGATCTGCCGACGGGTCATCTTGGTATGCCTTCTCAAAGGTGGACGGAAAATCATTCACCGTCGAGCCGATGACCTGCAACGCTTGCTGTTCCTGCTGCACTTGGGTTTGCACAGTCTGCGTCGTTGTCAGCAATTGCTTTTTTTGATTTAAAGTGGCCGAACACCCAACAAAAAGAAAGGCTAGCACGGCTAATAATGGCAGTAATTTTTTCATGTCTCAGTCCTCTTTTTCTATGGTAGCGTAACAACAAAAGAATTACTAGAGGCTACATGGTGAGCGGGCTTAGAAGCAATCACGCTAATAACAAAACAACGTATGATAAACTAAAGGCAAATGGAGGAATTGCTTATGCATATCGGTATGCGAACGGTTAAAACAGCGGTGGGAACAGCGGTTGCGATGCTCATTGCTTATGCCTTACATCTTGAATATTGGACAGCTGCCGGTATCATTACGATTCTGTCGGTTCAGAATACCACCAAAGCATCGTTCAGGCTGGTTGCCTACCGACTGCTGGCAACTGTGTTGGGCTTTGTCATTGCGATCGGGGCATTCTTGGTTCTGGGGTACAATGCGCTGGCGTTTGGCGTTTTCCTTTTAATCTTCATCCCACTAACCAACGTGTTTGAAGTGCAAAGCGGCATTGTGATGACGGCCGTGTTGGTCACGCATTTTATGATGGCCAAAAGTTGCAGCTGGTTCTGGATTCGCAATGAACTTTTGTTGCTGGCGGTCGGTGCCGGCGTTGCGCTTGTGGCAAATCTGTTTATGCCGAGTCTGGAAGCCAAAATCACGGAATTTCAAGCGCAGGTCGAAGCGGAAATGCGGGAAATCATCGATCATATGAGTCAACAGTTGGGGCCGGAGCATCTTAAAAGTGCCGATAACTGGGCGAATTTATCGGATTTGAAAATGACGCTGGATGCAGCAGTGGCTTGGGCAAATCGGCACAGTGACAATCAATTGTGGTCGGAAAATGACTATTACCAAGCTTACTTCGAGATGCGAGCCAATCAATATGAACTGTTACGCCAAATGCAGGATAGCCTGGATCGAATCGAGACGCCGGTTTTGCAGGCGGCTGTGATCAGCGATGCCTTGTCGATGACAGCTAGTGTGTTGAATGAAGATAATCCGGCGACGCAACTAGTTACGATGGTCAAAAAGATTCAGCGCAACTTCGCGGCTTCACCGCTGCCGACTGATCGTGCATCGTTTGAAAGCCGCGCCCGTTTATTTTATTTTCTGGAAGACTTCTCTCGTTTATTACAGTTAAAGCGCAATTTCAATCACATTATTTCCTCGCAAAATTGATTTCTGAAAGTGCTGACACTTGCGACGATTTTACCGTGATGGTAGACTAAACATGTACTTTTTGAATGGTCGTGGTTGCATGGTTTCAGAACTTTCTTCCACTTGTACCAAACAGAAATACACGATATTATCATGCGTCAAATGACGCAAGGAGGAATGTTCTCATGGAACACGGCACAGTTAAATGGTTCAACGCTGAAAAGGGTTACGGCTTTATCACACGGGAAGATGGCAGCGATGTTTTCGTTCACTTCTCAGCTATCCAAGGCGACGGTTACAAAACCCTCGAAGAAGGCCAAGCGGTAACGTTTGAAGTCGAAGACAGCGATCGCGGCCCACAAGCGGTTAACGTTAACAAAGACTAATTAAAGAAACCATTGACCGACTGCATTCGATGCAGCCGGTTTTTATTTGTTGAGCGCGAACAGGAGCGCTTAGAAATCGGAGTGTAAGTGGCCTTGGGCGCAGGTTTCTGGGCTGGCGAACGCGTTATGGCCTGAGCTGATTCTCTAGCTTTTCGTAAAAAAACAATGTTTCGTAACATCAGAGCCATTGGTCCATGGTAAACTAATCTATAACAAAATCATCATCTTTGGATAGGGCTAATGGAGGCTGGGGCGCGATGTTAAAATTTGAAGAAGTGGCACCTGAGGCAAGGATTCAATATTTAGATCTCCTATTGGTGGGGGATGAAGATCCCGCCATGCTTAGTCGCTATTTAAGTACAGGGACACTTTTTGCCGCGCTTGATGATCAGGTGCCGGTCGGCGTCGCGATGGTTGTTCCAGTCGATGAGCAGACGGTTGAATTGAAAAATCTCGCGGTCGCGTCTGCGCGCCGCCGTCAAGGCATTGCGTCCGGATTATTGCGGCACGTGGGCTTGGTGTATGCCACTCAGCAGTATCAGGAGATTTTGGTGGGCACCGGCGATGTCGATTTTGATAATCTCCGCTTCTACATGCGACGCGGGTTTCGGTTGGATTCGATTCGGAAACATTTTTTTGACCAATACAGCCAGCCTGTTTATGCTGACGGATTGAAGTTACAGGATATGCTGGTTTTGCGGCGTAAATTGTTATTGACACGCGAAGATGAGACGAAGGGGTAAAGGCCATTGGCGAAAAAGCGCCGACGTTTTACATTGAAAAAGATTCCGCTGGCCGCTTGGCTCGTTCTGGCGTTTTTTGCAGTCGGGGCAACGTTGGTGGTCGGTTCATATTGGTCACAGCGTCAAGCGGAAGTTTCACAACAGCAGGCCAGTATCGATAAAAAAGCCGCTGAAAAGGCGAAGAAAGAGGCCTTTATCAAGCGACTGGCACCGACAGCACAGGCCATGCAGAAACAGTATGGCGTTTTGACCAGTATTACGTTGGCACAGGCTATTCTCGAATCCGACTGGGGAACAAGCACATTGGCCAAAGATTATCACAATCTGTTCGGCATTAAAGGAACGGATCCTGCGAACACCAAGGTGCTACGAACCAAAGAATATGTCAATGATAAGTGGATTACGGTTGATGGCCGGTTTCGGGTATACAGCGATGATACGGCATCAATCCGTGATCACGCGCTATTATTTGTTAACGGGACTGACTGGAATCCGCAACAATACGCGACCGTGCGCGCGGCCAAGGATTACAAATCGGCAGCATCGGCTCTGCAGACAGATGGGTATGCGACCGATCCTGATTATCCGCAAAAGTTGATTCATCTGATTGAAACTTGGAATCTGACGCAATATGACAGCTGAATGTTCGTATTTTAATGATGACACAATCCCTGTTGTTTGGCTTTAATAACCCCAAATCACAGGGGTTTTGTTCTCTTATGGTCGTGAAAGCGGCTACTTGTCTCGTTCGGGAATCGCTGAAGCTGTATTGTTCCACAGCGTTTTTTATGGTAAGCTTGTTGAAAATTTACAAATAGAAGGAGTGCTTGTGGTGAAATTACTGGAAGACCGGATCAAAAAGGATGGCCAAGTTATCGGAACAGATGTGTTGAAGGTGGATAACTTCCTGAATCATCAAGTCGATCCTGATTTAATGGCCGATCTGGGTAAGGAATTTTACCGGCGTTTCAGCAATGAGCCGATCACCAAAATCCTTACTGTTGAAAGTTCCGGCATTGCCCCTGCGATTGCAACGGCGATGGAGTTTCACAAGCCGCTTGTGTTTGCCCGCAAGCACAAGAGTCTGACCTTAAAGGATCATCTGTACACTGCCACGGTTTATTCATTTACCAAAAAGACTTCCAATGAAATTGCAATTTCCCGCAAGTTCCTTTCCGCGGACGACAATGTGCTGATTATTGATGATTTTTTGGCGAATGGCCAAGCGGTTGAAGGGTTGATGGAGATCATTGCCCAAGCTGGCGCAACATTGAGTGGTGTCGGGATTGTCATCGAAAAAACCTTCCAGAAAGGCCGCAAGCTGCTGGATGATAAGCATGTCCGGGTTGAATCTTTGGCAAGAATTAGTGCGTTTGAAGATGGCCACGTCATTTTTGCACCGGAGGACTAAGCCTAAACATGAAAAGTAAAAGCATTTCCAATCCAAAAGCCGCGGCACTTGGGCTGCAACATCTGTTAGCCATGTATTCGGGGTCGGTGTTGGTGCCGATTCTGATTGGTGCCTCTTTGCACTTTACTTCAGAGCAGATGACTTATCTGGTTTCGATTGATATTTTTATGTGTGGCATTGCCACTGCTTTACAGGTATTTGGCAATAAATATTTTGGTATTAAATTACCGGTTGTTTTAGGCTGTGCGGTGCAAGCCGTGGCACCGTTAATCATGATCGGACAGAAATTCAACTTTCAGACGATGTACGGTGCCATTATCGTTGCTGGTTTGTTTGTCTTTCTGATTGGCGGGGCGTTTTCAAAACTGCGCTTTTTGTTTCCGCCGCTGGTGACTGGTTCATTGATTACGGTTATCGGGTTATCGTTAATTCCGGTCGCCTTCCAGAATCTTGGTGGGGGTTCCACAACAGCTAAAGATTTCGGCAATATGACGAATCTCCTGGTCGGCACGTTCACTGTCTTACTGATTCTGGCCATTAACGTTTGGGGCCGAGGCTTTTTGCACTCTATTGCCATTCTGGTCGGCTTGATTGCTGGTACCGTGTTAGCCGGTTTTTTCGGGTTGGTTAGTTTCCAACCGGTCGTTGAGGCTAGTTGGTTTCACGTGCCGACGCCATTTTATTTTGGGGTACCACATTTTGAATGGAGCTCGATCGTCACGATGATTTTGATTTCAATGACGTCGATGGTTGAGAGTACTGGCGTTTTCTTTGCTTTAGGGGATATTGTCGGACGGAAAATCGAAGCGGACGATCTGAAACGTGGCTATCGCGCAGAGGGCTTGGCAGTCATGCTAGGCGGTTTGTTTAACACCTTCCCGTACACGACCTTCTCGCAAAACGTCGGCTTGGTGCAGCTTTCAGGGATTAAAACGCGAAAACCGGTCATCTATTCGGCAATTTTCCTAGTTATTTTGGGCCTGTTACCAAAAATCGGTGCGCTGGCCACGATCATTCCGGCGCCGGTTCTTGGTGGCGCGATGCTAGTGATGTTTGGCATGGTGGCGGTTCAAGGCATCCGGATGCTGCAACAGGTTGATTTTGAAAATGATAAAAATCTGTTGGTTGCCGCGATCTCGATCGGTCTAGGCTTAGGGGTGACTGTTCAGCCGCATATCGTCCAGTTTTTGCCGAAGACCATTCAACTGCTTTTCGGGTCGGGGATTTTGATGACCAGCTTGAGTGCCGTGTTGTTGAACTGGATTTTCAATTCACCTAGTCGGACACCGGAGATGCCGATTGATCGCGGTTTAAACGAAAATGATTCAGATAAATAAAGTCAAAGCGAGGAACAAATGTGACGCAATTTATTAGTCCAGGAGCCACTATTGGCATCATCGGCGGCGGAGTTTCAGCTTTTCGCATGGCTGATACCGCCAGTCTGATGGGCATGCGTACTGTGGTTTTGGCACCCACGCAAACCGATATTGCGCTTGAAAAAGCCGATATTCCCTTGGTAGGTAAGTCGGATGATCGCACTGCGTTAAAAGAATTGACGCAAATGAGTACGGTGATGACGTTTACCGACGAGAATGTGGACGGCGCGATCTTAGCGGAGTTAGCAACCGCGAGTCAATTGCCTTCAGGAAGCGACATTTTGACGGTAACGCAGGATCGTTATCTGGAAAAAGTCTTTCTTGACGATCTCAACATGAATATTTTGCCTTATACCCAAGTCATCACGCCGGGCGATATCAATGAAGCGATTGATACGATTGGCTATCCCGCCTTATTGAAGCCAATTCAAAAGGGGATGGGGGTCGATCAGCAGTTATTGTTGTCGACACCGGATGATGTGGATCGCGCTAAGCAACTGTTGCAACAACGTCCGTACATTTTGGAAGCCTATTTGCAAAATATCAAAGAGGTGGCCGTGATGGTGGCAAAAGCCGGCACGACCATTCGAATCGGACCGGTCATCCAAAATTATTTTGACCATCATCAGCTCAAAGCTTCATCGGTGCGCGCTGACGTTGATCCGGCCGTTATTGTGGAAATTCGGCGCATTGCCGAGAAAATTGCCAAGAAACTTGACTACACCGGCATTTTTAGCCTTGAATTCTTCTTAGCGGCTAATGGCACCCTGTACGTCAAGCGGGTTTATCCGGGGCCAAAGTTGTATGGTCATCTCATGCAGAGTACCAGCGACATTTCCGAATACGAATTACATCTGCGGGCCATTCTTGGTTGGCCATTGCCGGAATTGGAACTGGCTGAGGACGGGGTTGGCATTCCGCTCCGGCAAAAAGATATGGACGCGGTGTTGACGCAAATTCAAATCAAGCCTGACTGGCGCTTCGCTTTCTATCCGAACGGTGGCGAGTTAGTCGGTGAAATTGAAATCGTTGGCGATTTGAAGGCAATCAAAGACAGTATTAACGCAACCGGACATTTTGTTATTCAGTAACGTTTTTATCAAGCTATAAGTTTTCGGATTGGTCAGTTAGTGGTTATTAATTGGATGGATCTGAACCTCATGGATCTTAAAAGTCGTGCTCACCTTAGAGGAGGAAAAAACCTGTGATTCCGCGTTATAGTCGCCCTGAGATGGCGGCAATTTGGTCAGAAAAGAACCGGTATGCTGCTTGGCTGGAAGTTGAAATTTTGGCGGCCGAAGCTTGGTCTAAGTTAGGAGAAATCCCAGCCAGCGATGTCAAAGCCTTGCGTGCCAATGCAAAATTCGATGTTGATCGGATTCATGAAATCGAAGCCGTGACCCATCATGATGTGGTAGCCTTTACCCGCGATGTTTCCGAAAGCCTTGGACCGGAGAAAAAATGGGTTCATTTTGGCTTAACCAGTACCGATGTGGTCGACACGGCGCAAGGATACTTATTAAAGCAGGCTAATCAGATTCTGCGGTCGGATCTGGATGCCTTAAAAGCGAGCTTGGCCAAATTGGCGAAGGCCCATAAAGATACCGTGATGATGGGGCGGACGCATGGTGTTCACGCTGAGCCAACGACATTTGGTCTTGTGGTCGCCACTTGGTACTCCGAGCTTAATCGGGATATTCGGCGATTTGAAGATGCCGCAAGTGATGTTGAAGCGGGTAAGATTAGCGGTGCCGTGGGAACGTTTGCCAATACGCCGCCAGCGGTTGAAGCTTACGTGACGAAGCAACTGGGCATTCGCGCACAGGAGATCTCGACGCAGGTGTTGCCACGTGATCTGCACGCGCATTACATTCAGACGTTGGGATTGATTGCGACATCAGTTGAACGTTTTGCCTTGCAGATTCGACATATGCAGCGTACCGAGGTTCATGAGGTCGAAGAACACTTCAACAAAGGTCAGAAGGGTTCCAGTGCAATGCCGCATAAGCGTAATCCGATCGGTTCAGAGAATGTCTCAGGGTTAGCCCGTGTCATCCGCGGTTATGAAACGCCAGCATTAGAAGACGTTTTACTGTGGCATGAGCGTGATATTTCACATTCCAGTGCCGAACGGATCATGTTGCCGGATGCCACCGGTCTGCTGGATTATATCCTGCATCGCTTTACCAGCATCCTTGATCATCTGGACGTCTTCCCAGAACGGATGAAAGCAAACATGAATTTGACACACGGCTTGATTTATAGTCAGCGGGTCATGCTCAAACTCATCGAAAGTGGTCTGAGTCGTGAGCAAGCCTACGATCTGGTTCAACCAAAAACGGCAGTTGCCTGGGATGAGCATCGTGATTTTCGGCCGTTGCTCGAGGCAGATCCTGAAATCATGGGTCGGCTGTCCAAGGCCGATTTGGATGACGCCTTTGACTATCATTATCACCTCAAGCATGTTGACGAAATATTCAAGCGTGTTGGGTTAGCATAACTTACCCGCTGCACGTTTTGGTGAGTGAAGACCAAAAAACCGGTTCTAGACAGCAATTTGTCTAGAGCCGGTTTTTGCTTAAAGTGACAGGTTTAAATGAGCCGGATTATTTGGCAATGGCGTTTAAAGATAGTACCGGTGGCTGTTCCCACGCATTTTGGGGATTGGCGCTTAATAGTGATTGATCTGTCGTCAAGACAAGCAGGCAACTGTCGGTTTGCTGCAAGGCGCGACTGGCTTCGGTTAAAAAGGAACGGGTGACTTGTGGGTCAAACACTTCAGCACGGCCGCTTAGCAGCAAATAACGTTTTTTACCCACTAAGCCACAATAAAATTGCAGGTATAGCCGTTGCATGGTGTCCAATGTAGCAGCTGGCTGATCGAGGATTGGCGAGTTGTTATTCAGCCATTCCGGCAAAAAGTCCGTGTTCTTGCTGTGCCCATTGATGTACAGATTATTGCGGACACTGAGATAATCCAAAATGCCAGTGTCTCGGCTGCTGATAAAAGCAAGCTGTTTCATCAAACCGCCGCTCGCAAAATTCTTAATATACTGATCACGGAGGTCGTTCAGTGCTTCCTCGTCTGGCACATACAGATACTGAATCGTTTTGGGTGCAAAGAGCTTCGCAAGATTCTCACGATACACATCAAGTTGTTTTGACCGAAATAACATAGCAATCTCCTAACGCGGCATGACTCGCCGCTTGCGAATCATTGAAAGCGGGGTCACTAATCCCAGAGTGGTGATGAAAATCACGGCCATTCCGCTACCTAAAGTTGTTAGGAAGCCCGTTGGTTGGGTGATGTCATCAGTTCTACCGCCGTAATAAAATAAAGTTTCACGAGTAAATCCGGTTAGGTGACGGGCAAATAATTGCCGAAAAGCCCGGTTCATATCCACACTTTGATAGCCTTCCTGCAGCAGATGGCCAAAAACGGAGCGGTTCGCATTGGTTAGAAACTGGATCAATTGGTCATTAAACAGAATGATCAAAAAGACACTGATCATAAAACTGATCCAGAAACTAAAGAAAGCTTCAAAAGCATACTGCAAGCCAATGGACATACTGCTTTTGCCTACTAAATAAAGCGCGTCGGTTTCAGAGCGGCGATGATGCCATAGCCAAGCCGTGCCGATCAGCCAGCAGATACCATTGAGGATCATGACCCGATTCAACAATGATTGCGCAGACTGAACCATTTTGATATGTGCCTGACCAACCTGCGTACTCAGCAGAATGGCTTCTTTATTTTGATCGCCAAAAGAATTAAGACGCTGCAGAAATGCCCCTTGTGCGGATTGATCGATCATTTCACTTGTCATCAGCATGATGCTGATCAAGCAGAACGCAACCGACAGCAGCATCATCACAATGTAATAACGGCGATGATAACGGAAACCCGAGAACGTTCGCTCAAAGAAATGCATCTACCCGTTCACCTCATAAGCAGTATAAGCAAAGAATTTGAACAAAGTGTGAACTTAAAGCGAGCATTCACTATGTTATTTGATTTGTTTGGTTCGAATGTCGACTGTTTCGGAGCTGCTAGATTCGGATTCGCTTGCAGACGAATCGGTTTGTGCCTGGACTTTTTCAGGGAAATCGGTGATTGGCTGGGTGTCATCGGCTAATTCAGGAGCATCGGTTTGATAGAGGTTGGTGGTTGATTGGTCATTATTTTTACTGTAGAGACTGGTGCTCTTGCTGCCGAGACTGTGTTCGAGCGACAAGACCTTGCTAAGACTCTGGTTGTAGTCATACTGGCCCGGATTAACCGGTTTGAACCCCAACGGCACATAGAAACGCAACAAATTACGATTGGCCACATCATCAGAGAGGCTTAACCGTGTATCAACCGATTTCTGGTCTTTGGTGATGGCCGCCTGCAAAGTAGGGGTCATGGTCACGAGTTTGCCAGTTGTGTTGTCATAAACTTTGCTGCCTAAAACAGTGTATTTAGGCGTCACAAAATTATGATTTCGGAATGCTACAACGTTATCATGTTGGCTTGAAAGCAGATCCGTGCCAAATTGAACATAGCGTTTGCTGCTGATGCCCAGCAAGTGCAGTAATGTCGGCAAAACATCAATTTCACCGCCATACGTATTATTGACGCCGCCTTTGAGACCTGGCATATGGAAGATTAACGGAACCCGCTGTAACTGCGCATTATCGAATGCTGTCCACTTGCTGGGATCTTTACCTAATAACGGTGCCAGGGTCGTATTACGGTCGTTACTGATCCCAAAATGATCCCCGTAAAGCATGACCAGTGAATTCTTTTCCAAACCGCTGGTTTTCAGGTAATTGAAGAACTCGCGTAACGCCTCGTCAAGATAATGGGCCGTTTTAAAATAGCCATTAATCGTTGCGTCATCGGTCCCAGCATCTGGAAAGTCGGAATCTGCCTGCGTAATATAAAACGGATTATGATTGCTGGTCGTAATGATCTTCGTGTAAAACGGCTGTTGTAGATGCTCCAGATATTTAGGCGTTTCGGCCAGCATCAATTTATCTTTAATGCCGTATTCCGTTGCGGCCTTTTCGTCATGATTATAAAAGTTACCGGAAAAGTAATCATCGTAGCCAAGGCTTTTATAAACATTGTCTCGGTTCCAGAAAGAAGCAGAACCACCATGAAAGACCGCGCTGGTATAGCCGGCGCGTTGTTTAAGAATGGCCGGGGCACCTTCAAAGGTATTTTCCGTGCCAAGACTGCTGAACAGTGAGCCGTTCGCAATCCCGAACGTGCTGGTTTCCAACATGTTTTCTGCATCACTTGTTTTGCCGAGGCCGACTTGGTGGAAGAAGTTGTTGAAACTGAGCGTGTCCTTTTCCTTGATCAATGAATTGAGAAATGGGGTGACTTCCTGGCCGTCAATTTTTTGGCCGATCAAAAACTGCTGGAAGCTCTCAAGGTGGATGATAATGACATTCTTGCCTTTAGCTGCGCCGTAATAGCTGGCGTTAGGGGCGGCATAATGAGAACGAGTGTATTGCAAAACTGGATCAAGATTGGCGCTATCTGCCTGGGCGCGAACCTGATTGTTCTGGGCGGTTTTCGCCGCATCATAAACCGTAAAAGGTGCCAACCCTAAGTATTTGACAATGTAATTGCGGTCAAAAGTCCGGGTCAGCAGCTGCGGGCGATTCATTTCACTGGTAGCGGTGAGCAAGGCAAAGAAGGCCACGCCAAACACCGTAACTGCTTGCGGTAAGTGGTAAGGCATGCGGCTGGTATCAAGCGATAAGCCAAAATGCGGCCATTTTAGTGGTTGATTGTGAATATAGCGCCAGATGTTCCAAACGCTGTAGCCCATATAAGTTAACGCAACCAGGGCAATATCCAGTACATAAATGATGTCATGTGGCTTCACCATGCTCAGTGAACTGGCGCCAAGTCCCTGGCTGACCTTTGAAACGCCGAGGATGGTTGTGACCGTCAGAAAATCGGTGAACTCACGATAGTAAAGGACGTTAGCGAGCAATAATAAGTTACTTAATATGTAGACAATGATGCCAACCAGATAAGCACGCCGCGCATGTTTTGGATAAAGCCCTAACGAGAGCAAAATGATGCCAGTGCCTAAGGGGTTGAGGATGAGTAAGGTATATTGCAGCGGGTCATTTAGGCCTAGCGAGAAATCAAAAAAATAGCCAAAAAGCGTTTTAGCCCACAGTAAAAAAAGCAGGAGCGCCAAAAAGCCGATCCGGGTATTGCGAAGCCACAATAAAAGGCGATTGAGTCGTAACCGTTTCAAAGCGGTAACTCCTTTCCACTTTGTTCTTTGTCATTGTACCCGCAAATAGGCAATTGCACAAAGAGCGCGAGCGGGGCCGGTTAGAAACCGGAGCATAAGCGGCCTTGGGCGTGATGGCCGGGCTTTGACCATTACGCCCGAGGTCCTTACACGCAGGTTTCTGGGTTGGTGAACGCGTTTTAATTTTTTTAGCCAACATTTCCGCACCGAAACAGCATACCGCAACCAAGTCAAATCCAGTCAAGACTGGCTGATTCTTATGGAGTCTTTAAAAGTTATTGAAATCCAGATGTACGGTGGGTATCCGGTAGGTGGTTTGCTACAATGACTACTGGAGGTAACGTGATGCTTTTTCTGGGGCCATTTTACAATTGGATTAACAGCACATCATTAAGCCGCGTCAACCATTTTCCTTTGGTGCGGCTGGTGGTTTATAGTTTGGACAAAACGATCCTTTACCTATTAATATTTGCGGCATTACGGTGCTTCTGGCTGCTAACGACTCACCGGCGCACATCATTTGGCCATGAACTTAAACTGGGTCTGTTTGTGGGCTATTTAATCTTGCTGTTTGCGTTGACAGTTTTCCGTGATGTTTATTACCCATGGCAGTTGACGTTTCATTGGGATCGACCGCTTTCAGTGATTAACTTACAGCCACTTGTTGAAACATTGAAGTTGCGGCAAGCGGCGAGTCATTTTGATCTATGGTACCAATCACTGGGGAACATTGCCTGGTTTATGCCATTAGGGTTTGGCGTGCCTTGGATCAGTACACATCGGCGACGACTGGGTTCTGCCATCGGAATCGGATTGGTGACATCCCTGAGCATTGAAACGCTGCAATTCTTGCTGATCAGCGGGGTGGCCGATATTGACGACGTGATTTTTAATTTGATTGGCTCCATCCTGGGTTACGGTTTTTACCGCATGTGGCATCTACATCGCTAACCGGTGTCGAAAAGATTTTTGCGTGCCGAGTATCGATTAAACCAAAAGTTCTCTTAGTTTTCTAACTGATTTTTTGGTTGTTTTGCTACTGGAAAACCGATAGAATACTAGCCTGTATTCTATTTTTAGCTTAACGATACGATATATAGAAAGAGGCGCGTTATGGTAATTTTACTTGCGCTGATCCCGATGTTTGCCTGGGGCTCCATTGGTTTGGTCAGTGGAAAACTTGGAGGCAATGCGTATCAGCAAACTTTGGGAATGACGTTTGGCGCGCTGGTTTTCGGCGTTGGAACCTTGCTCGTCATGCACCCGGCGCTAGATAGCAAAACCTGGCTGCTTGGTATTATTTCCGGGCTTTTTTGGGCGTTGGGCCAAGGCCAGCAGTTTCAATCAATGAAGTATATGGGTGTCTCGATGACCATGCCCATCTCCACGGGTATGCAGCTCATCGCGACTACGCTGGCTGGCGCGTTGCTATTTCACGAATGGCACAACGGCAGGGATGTGACGCTTGGCATTTTGGCGTTGGTATTACTGATTATTGGTGCTACGTTAACGTCACGGCGCGAACAAAACGATGATGTCACTTCTGCGTCTGGCGTGTCCAAAGGCATCCGGACCTTGCTGATTTCCACAGCCGGATATGCTGGGTACACCATCATTGTTAACGCAGGTCAATTAGGGGCACTGGCAGTCGTCATGCCGCAATCTGTGGGGATGATTATTGGTGCTTTATTAATGAGTATTGGCCATCAGCCTTTTGCCAAGGCAACTGTGAAGAATATTTTGACTGGGCTGCTTTGGGGTACCGGGAATGTTTTCATGCTCTTATCCATGGCGAAAGTCGGGTTGGCAGTTTCTTATTCGCTCTCGCAAATGGGCATTGTCATTTCGACATTTGGCTCCATTTACTTACTCGGCGAACGCAAGACGCACAAGGAAATGGTCTGGGTCAGCTGGGGTTCGGCACTCGTTATTCTCGGCGGCGTTGTGCTGGGCATCATGAAAGCAAAGTAATCTGATGAGAAGTTGCCGGATTGCTTGCTTTTTTACAAATTCAATTTTAAAGTTAACTTGTTAGAGTGTGAATTTGAACAGCGCCCTTTGTTGGTGAAAATTTTGTTTGGAAGCGGTGCCGCAATCTTTTTATGATGGCGGTCAAAGCAAAAGTTTTGGCGGCAATTGACGTATTTAGAGGAGGAACGCACACGATGTCGTACATCAAATTTGATTCATCTAAGCTGGACAAGTTCGTTCATGCCAATGAGCTTGAACAGATGCAGCCGTTGGTAACTGCAGCTGACAAGGAATTGCGTGAAGGAACCGGTGCCGGTAAGGATTTCCGCGGTTTTCTTGATTTGCCGGTTAATTATGATAAAGATGAGTTTGCCCGGATCAAGGCAGCAGCCAAGAAGATTCAGGGCAACTCACAGGTCTTCGTTGCGATCGGGATTGGCGGTTCTTATTTAGGTGCACGGATGGCCGTTGATTTTCTTTCCCAGACCTTCCGCAACCTTGATCCTGATTTGAAGTTCCCAGAAGTTTATTTTGCAGGTAATTCAATCTCCGGTACTTATCTGGCTGACTTGCTCGACATCATTGGTGATCGCGACTTCTCGATCAATGTCATCAGCAAGTCTGGTACGACAACCGAGCCTTCAATTGCTTTCCGCATTTTGAAGGCTAAGTTAATTGAAAAGTATGGCAAAGAAGGCGCCAAGGAACGGATCTACGCCACAACCGATCGGGCCAAGGGTGCTTTGAAGCAAGAAGCTGACGCTGAAGGCTACGAAGAATTCGTTGTGCCGGATGATGTTGGCGGCCGCTTCTCAGTTATGTCCGCAGTTGGCCTGTTGCCAATTGCTGTAGCTGGCGGCGACATCGATGAAATGATGCGCGGACTCGGCGATGGTCGCAAAGCTTACGCATCCGCTGACTTGAAAGAAAACGAAGCTTATCAATACGCCGCTTTGCGGAACATCCTGTATCGCAAAGGCTACACCACCGAATTGCTGGAAAACTACGAACCAACGCTTCAGTACCTAGGCGAATGGTGGAAACAATTGATGGGTGAATCTGAAGGTAAAGACCAAAAGGGGATCTATCCTTCAAGTGCCAACTTCAGTACCGACCTTCACAGTCTCGGCCAGTACATCCAAGAAGGTTTGCGCAACTTGATGGAAACCGTTGTTTGGGTTGAAGAGCCTAACCGCGACCTGACCATTCCAGACGACACTCAAAACCTCGACGGCCTCGGCTATCTCGCTGGCAAGAAGATGTCCTTTGTCAACCGCAAAGCCTATGAAGGTGTTGTTCTGGCACACACCGATGGCGGCGTACCGGTTATGACTGTCTCCATTCCTAAACAAGATGCCTACACCTTAGGCTATCTGATCTACTTCTTTGAAGCAGCCGTTTCAATCTCCGGCTACCTGAATGGCATCAACCCATTCAACCAGCCCGGCGTTGAAGCATACAAGAAGAACATGTTCGCATTGCTCGGTCGTCCCGGGTATGAGGATATGACGAAGGAATTGAATGCGCGGCTTTAGTAGCAGGGGCTTGCGCGTTTTAAATTAATATAAAAATAGTGCTCCAGAATCTGTATGGGAAAGTTCGTGGGGAAGTTTTGGTGAAGGCTTCGAATTTTTCAACAGATTCTGGAGCTATTTTTGTCCGATTATCCGTTAAGATAATTCTCAAATTGTTGATGATTCTCTTTGTTTTTGGTTGGTGAAAATTCCGCATAGATTTGTGTGGTTGAAATATCTTTGTGGCCAAGGTCGTCTTTGATGTCATCTAGCTAGGCCTAATCCTGCTTCTCGCATCAGTACAGCTTGGGTGTGCCGTAAGTCATGAATGCGTATATGGGGAAGTTTGGCTCGTTTGGTGATGCGGTTGAATGCCCCAGTGGTGGCAGGAGAACGAATTGGTTGTCCAAACTTTGCCCTGGATGAGTATGTGAAGACAAAGTCGTTATTGTGGTTAGTAGCAAATCTAAAGCTGGAGATATTGCCTACGTTGAAATGGCGTTCATATTGCAGTTGGAGCAGGCTCGGTCATATAACTCGGTGCGAACAGAACCGGTTGTCTTAAGTCGATCTAGTGCGATCTTCCCTTTGTTTGCTCCAGTCTCGGCACGATAAATTCGTGTAGCATTGACGGTCAACGCATTGGTTGCTTCTGGATATGTTAAGAAACAAGTTGATGTGTTGAGTTCGGCTGTTAAAGCACAGTATAATGGCGTCAAGAAAAGCATGTAGAGCTAAGGGCACTCAGCCTGAAGGATTGGCGCGCAGGTGTTGCGAATGGATTCAAAACTGAAAAACTGGTGTATATGGCCAAGCGGCACAGCCAGTTAGTCGCACAAAGTTACTCGTGGAGAACTGAATCCAGACGCATACAATAAGCACGTGGCGGGGACACCTGATTTTTCGAGTTATGTCAATGGCCGAGTGAACCCCGTCAGTGAACTTATAATCTGGTTTTCTGACGCGCAAAAGCTGCTGGACAAATATGGTGATTCGAAAGCAGAAGGCGCAGTTATCTTTGAAGTCTCATCAGCAATTGGCTGCTTTGTTGATGTTAATGGAAAACGGACTCCAACACGTTGGAGTCGTGTATCCTATAGTAAAACCGGTGCGTATATCACACCGCTAAAGCCAAGACAGAAGGGATGAAGATGAACATCGGTGAGATGAGTTTTCCAGATATTTTGAAAAAGTATCGTGATCGCAATGTTCAGGTTACGTTTAAGGATGGGCATATCCAAGATTTTTATGTTGAGGAAATAGAGAATCAGCTTGACGGTTGGGATGATGTTCTTTTCATGATGGATTCGCTCAAAGGTGACGGCCCTGGAGAAGTATGGCTGCACGAAATTAAAGATATTAAAGCTCTAAACTAGCACTCACACCATTGTGGGTGTTTTTTCTTGCAATGGTGTCAAGGCCATTAAATGGCCTATTTCTTATGTCTAAAAGGAGCCAAAATAATGGACCAGCTAAAGGAATTCGCAACACAAGTGGTTCAAGCACTCAAGGAGAAGGGCGAAACTAACGAAACGAAGAAGCTACATGCCATGGCTCTATTGCTTGAGAAGGAGAAGGTGTTAGGTCTTGAACCCTCCGAACAAGACATCAACAAAGCCCGTAGAGAATGCGTATGAAAATGGCCTTTTATGACTGTTTTGACTACCGCATCGGGACCATCATATATAGAATGTATGGTTTCCCCAATGGTGCTGACGGCACAGCGAACTGTAGTGGATCCGTTTCGTAGACACAGGCTGTATATAACATCAGCGGTTTGCGATCAACGGTATTACTTTGCAGTCAGCTAGCAGCTACTGATTTTGTATAAATCTACGTCAAGGCTGGCGGTGACGACAATGGTTGAAATATAAGCATTCAGCACGGACGATATCGTCCTGATGAGCTGGTTATCTGCTGGCGTGACGTACAGTTAGGGCGCTGGCAGTCACGTTGGCATTATCCATGACGATAACGAGACTTATGAGTTTTGTAATTATTGAACCGGTGGATAAGCCAACACCACCATCACGCGGCATGATGTGGCAGCTTACATTAAGGACCCCATTAGTAACGGTCTCCGTTATTACGAGATGTAGCGAAAGAGTGGCACAGCTCCCGCAATCTCCGTAACTAGCACGACTACTTCGGTACGAAAGATCAATGTCACTTGAGTTAAAACTCAAAAATGACGGCTAACCAAACCCAATTACCGACTTTTGCAGCGGAGAATGGTGGCTATGTCCTGCGTTCTAATTACAACTATACTTAGCTGTTCTGCACTCTCATTTTCTTTCATCGGTTTGCTTCACGGTGTTTTTCCGCTGAAGACTATTTTTTACTTACAGTTTCAGTATTTGCTTTTTCTTGGCATCGAATTCTTCCTGTGTGATGATGTTGTCATCCAAAAGTCCCTTTAATGTTCTTAACTGCTCATCCAGTGAAGAAATTGGTTTTGGCTTTTTTGGTGCTTTTATATCGTCAGAATTTGGAAGTTTTGTTACCTTTTCATCAACGGAGTGAATTCTATTCGGATCGTCTTCGATCCAATCGAAAACTGGCGAGATTTTAACGTTAAGAATTTTACTCATATGGTTTGCTTGGTGCTGCGTGATCGGATAAGTCTTAAGAATTACTAAATCAGTGCCATTCTTTGGGTCAAGAATAAAGTATCCGTTAGTTGGGTTTTCGACTGGAATATTAATTTTCTTTGCTGGCCGAACAACCTTAGTTTCCGTCTTTTTAGGTTGAGCGGTTACAGCTCCAACAACAGCACCAGCAGGACCAAAAACGCTTCCGGCTATTGCACGTGCAACGCCGTGACCACCTTTTGTCTTAGTTTTCGTCTTTTCTTTTCGGTTAACCAACGTTTCTTCATGCATACCGCCACTTTGCCAACAAAAATAGTTTAAAGTGTAAACAACAGAATTAACTCTTGGGTCTGTCTTCGGATTATTGATTTGCACATCACCATTGATGTCACGACTTATTGTAACTTTGTCGTACATTTTTCCGTCGGGTAGGCCATCGAAAATGCGAAGTGTTAGCGAATGCTTCTTGATATACTTGTGCGCGTCTGCCTGTTCAGTTGATTCGCCCTTTTTTCCAGTGATGTTTTTAAATATTCCCATTTTTCTCCTCCAAAATTACATGAAATGATCAGCAGATGTTAATCAAGTCATGCTTTTCATCTGTTGCAGAATATCAAGTAAATCTATAAGCTTGATCCAAGTTTTCTTGAATTCCTTTGACGTTGACAGAACAAAATTGACCCAAAGTGTTGAGAGAGCCTCGATCAGCTTAAATTTCAAAACATCTTTTAATGTTTGATTAGAGACATAACTACTCCGTATACTCCATCCGCACAATCTCAAGCGGTTCCGCCAAAAAGTCGTCAATTCCCGCTAGAAACTTTTGGAAATGCGCCGTTTGGTTATGTAGTTCGACAGCTGTGGCGTCTTGCCAATGCTCGATGATTTCATATTTGTTGGGGTCGGTGAGGCTTTGGAAGTGATCGTAGCTAAGATTGCCGGCTTCGGCACGCGATCCTTCGACCAGCAGACTGATGAAGTGGCGATACTTGTCCGTCAGTTCTGGCTTTACCTTTAACGTGACATTAATGACTTTCATTTGAATCCTCCTAAAGGGGTTTGGGTTTGTTGTGGCGTAATGTATTGACAAAGGCGTTTAAAGAGACGCCTTAACATAATTTCATTATACCCGATTACTAGCAATTTACCGCGTCATAATTGTTGCAAGTGGGTGAGATCATAGCTGAATGATTGGGCTGTGCCAAAAGTGATTTGGAACATCACAAACGAACCCACTTCAACAATTGAAAATGGCCGAAGAAAAAAGCCGTACGGACAAATGTTGTCTAACGGCTTTCAGTAAAGGATTCTTGTGTTTTAGTTTTTGGTACTGGTACCATCTGCGTAATTGATAGTATATCCCGGTTCAACGTTGAAGATATAAACGTTGAATCGAACTGTGTCGTCGCCAACGCTTTGCGCCCGCATTTGGACACCACGAGCAACGAGCTCATTGCCGCGGAAGATTGGCTTGACTTCATAACGCACGTAATGCTGGCTGTTTTGTTTGAGGTAGTACGCGATGTCCATTTCATGAGCCAACATGAGTGGACTGTTAAGCGTTTGGGTTCCCGTCATCAGGTTCTTAGGATTGTTATTTTCACCAGTCAGCTGGTAACCGATCAGATGGCTGCGATTGTAGAGCCATCCGTGTGCTGTCTTTTTGTTATGCCAGCCGGTTGGATTCCAGGTGAGGGGTTCACGTTTGGCTGAGGGCATCAGCGATTTGTTCAAAAGTGCATTCGCATCGGTGACGCGATTTTGGCTGTCTAAATCGCTGTAAGTTGCCCAGGCACCTTTTGCTGTGGAAAGATCGCTTTTGTTAAAAGCGGGGTCATTGTTGTTGACGGTTATTTCTTGTTGACCGGTGTAGTCAAGACTAGCTAAGTTGCTGGTATCCGGGGAACTGCTCGGGGCCTCTGATGCTTTTACTTCTGGTTCCTGCTTGTTTAAGGTTGTTTTGAGTTTGCTGACCTGTTCACGTTTGTCAGTGATCGCATCGTCAAGGCTGCTGATAGCTGACGCGGTTTTCTTGTTAAGCTTGGTCTGACTAGCCACCGGATCGACCACTGTTTTTGCTGATTTCGAGCTGCTTTCAGAACTGCAGCCGACTAACAGGACACCCAGAACGACTAAGGGGGTGAGGTATTTCATTATTTTTCTTTTCATCATCGCAGCGCCTTTCGGTAACCATGAGCTTGTGCATCAGCTTCAGTCTTGAAGTAAACGGCGTTAGCAGAATTCATGTGATATCCTGCTTGACCTGGAACGTGATAAATCATACTACGACTGTTGCCGACAATAGTTCCCTGCTCTGCAGTATTCATATCGCCTTGATTAGTAGGCGCCTGTTGTTGAGTTGCGGCAGCTTGCTGTTGCTGTTGTTGCTGTTGTGCAGCAGATTTCTTTGCTTCTTCTGCCTGCTGTTTAGCTGCCGCAGCAGCTGCGGCGGCTTGGGATAAAGAAGCTGCCTGTGCAGATGACGCCGCGACTTTGCTGGCTGATGCTTCCCGCGACGCGGATTCTGAAGCTGCCGAAGATGCCGACTCTTCAACAGCCCGCGATGACGATGCACGGGCGTCAAGTTGGTCTTCCAGCTTGGTTTGTTCCTTCTTCAGTGCCTTTAATTCTGAAGACTTCTTAGCTTTGGCTGCTAATAAAACCTTGCCGCGCGTCTTTTCCGACTTTAAAAGACTTTTCTGCTTTGCAGTCAGTTTCTTGGTGGTTGTTTGCGCTGATGAAGCTGTTGATGGTTTTGTGTCGACCATCGGACTGCCCACAAACATGAGCACAATGCCGCCGATCAATATAATAAGGTTGAAACGTTTCGTTAATGGATGCTTGCGTTGCCGCACCAAACGAATCGTGCCCCAGACTGTACCAATCAGTCCGAGCATGACAAATAAATTGCCCAGTGTTGACATTTTTCTCCTCCAAATTCCCTAGTGACAATTGTACGAATATTGCGATTAAAAAATATTCGTATGAACTTATTTCTAAGGTTTATTTTCCCAGAAAAAAAGCCCAACGGCAAGCGTCGGACTTAATTTTTGACTTATGACTGCGTCGGATTCAATTTATGACTTTACAACGTCAACATTGGCATAAAGATTGGCGATAATTGCCAGCATGTCTTTTTCGGTTCGTTCCCAGCTGATTGTTTTCAGATAAGCTTGGGCTTTTTCAATATGCTGTGTGATCGTGTCAGGATTTGCACATGCTGCCTGAAGCGTTTTGGCAAGATCACGCTCATCAAGATGACAAGAGAAGTAGGTATTGTCTTTCAAGAAGTAACTGCCTGTGCCTTCCTTGAAGTCAATCAAGGGAAGACCAGCACTCATCATTTCGTAAGGGACTAAAGAGAAATTGGTCATCGAAGTTGCAATGCCAAAATCGGCTTCGTGATAAAGCTGATTGAGCTCTGGTGGCGTGAGTTTTCCGAGATTCTCACCATTAATAAAGCGTTTGCTACGGCCAGTTCCGAAATAATTGATTTTGAGGTCAATACCCTTAGCTCGCAAAAGGTGGCGGCAATTTTCGAGGACAATTTGAATTGTGACAGGTGCTCGACGTGGACTGCTCCATTTGGTGTAAACAGCCAACTTAATTTGCTGTTTTTTTGGATATGGAGCGGTGTCGCGTTCTTTAAATGGGTATCGAGCAACATCGACTGGGAAATTGATGACGTCAATTGGACTGTTGACTTGGCAATGCGTTGTGATCATATGGGCGCACCAAGGCCCAAGCGTTACCATGTGCAAGCCAAGACTGTAAGTACGTCGGGCCATCTGGTAGCGGTCGCCGTAAGGGTAAAAATACGGTTCGTAGTCCTGGACAAAGTACATCTTGTAGCCGGGTTTGTTTTTAATGATGTAAACCGATTCCCATAAAGTAGCGATCCAGATGTCAGATTGGTGCGATTCGAGTTCGCCCATAGGCAAGCATGTGCCTTTATAGCCAGGGTAATTAAATTCGGCGTTTTGAATCATTTCGTCTTGGCTTTGCGGGACATAGCTGAGGTAATAAACGTCATAACCCGCGTTGGCTAGGAGCGTGCCTAAGTGTAACATGGTTGTTTGGCCGCCATCATAACCGATGATTCCGGTTGAGACAAACGTTATTCGATTACCACGCGGCTTGGTCTGATCGGCCGGCCGGTCATTGAAATATTTAAGTATCTGATTATACTGATGAATGCTGCCATCAGGGGCATCATTAAATTTAGTTTTTGCAGGTTTCACAGCCGTTCCTCCTATCAATTGGCATACTGAGCATGTAGGCCACAAGCAGAAAAATGGGTAGAAAAAAGAGGCCTGGTGCCACTGTTGTTTTTACAGCAGCAGTACCCGTTTAATGAAAAGATTCTGCGAAGACCTAATGTTTAATTTAGTTTACATAATAACCGTAAGCCAAATATTAAAAATTTTCAAGTTTGCCCGGAACAGAGTGCGTGACTGAGCGCGGTTATAAGTCGGTCTTGAGGAGAGCTCGACCATTGCGACAGAGGCTTCTACATGCTGACTTTCGCGCGGACAATCGTATTTCAGAGCTGTATGATTAAAAAGTCTAAAGACATTATGAGGGTTATACAGAAAACTTAGAAGATAGCCAATATAAAAATCCTAATAAATGCTTATCTTTACCCTTGGAGAGGCCTGTGCTAGTGTGAGAGTATCCATATCAATGAAAGAACAGGTGAAGTTATGTTAACGATTGGTGTCATGGGCTTGGGCACAATTGCCCAAAAAGCATATTTACCGGTTTATGCACAAATGCAAGACCAGGTGCAGTGGCTGTTGAGCACCCGCGATGAAGATAAATTACAACAACTATCAAAGCAGTATGGACTGGCTGCGGCGGGAAATTCGTTGGAAGCGTTAGACGCAAAGCAGCTTGATGCCGTCATGATTCACACGCCGACAGAAACTCACTATCAATATGTCAAACATTTTTTGGAAAAGGGTATTCATGTTTTTGTTGATAAACCATTGGCAACTGACATGGGGCAGGTTAATGAACTTTATGACTTGGCTGATTCCCAGCATGTGATGTTGACAGTCGGGTTTAATCGTCGGTTTGCCCCAATGATTCAGGATCTGGCCCAGGTGGCAGATAAGACCGGTGTGCGCGTCGACAAGAACAGAATTGACGCACTTGATGACACAAAACATGCCTTGTGGGATCTCTTCATTCATCCAGTAGACACTGCGCTCATGTTAGCGGGCTATCCTGAAAAACCAAATACGCGGTATGCCTTGCATACAACTTCAGACGGCCAGCTGCAACAGGCAAGCGTGACTTTCACGGCACCTGGCATTCGGGGGGAAGCCGGTATTGACTTACAGGCCGGCACCAATCTTGAAGAAGCGCAAGTTGCGTCTCCGAGTGGCGTCCAAAGAGTGCAGAATTTAGATCAGCTGGTTGTTTATGGTCGTGGTGGTGCGTCACAGACATTTGCCCCGAATTGGCAGCCAATGTTGGAGACACGTGGCTTCGCTTCAATGGTTCAAGCCTTCGTACAGGCTGTCGCCGATCCAGACAGCAAGAATCCGGTATCACCTGCGACCAGTCAGCTGGCACATGCTGTTGTCGCGGATCTGGTTAATCAGATTCAAGAATGATCGCTATTTTCATGGATTGCTAGTTGAGAGACTATTTAAAATAGTGCCAACTAGCAGGTGACCACTCTGTTTAGTTTGTCATGGAGGACACAAGATATATGTATCAAAAATCGTTTATGGAAATTGCCGATGAAGAAGCGCGTGCCAATGTTAATGGATCAGATGGCGGTCCTTTTGGGTGCGTCATCGTCAAGGATGGGAAGATCGTGAGTCGCGCTCATAATCAGGTTTTGGTCGACCATGATCCGACTGCACACGGTGAGATTACTGCCATCAGAAAAGCCGGGCAAGCGCTGGAAACCCATGACTTGTCCGGTTGCGAACTTTATACTTCGGCGATGCCTTGTCCGATGTGTCTCAGTGCGATCATCTGGGCCAATATCAAACAGGTTTATTATGGCAACACGGCGGATGACGCTGCTGCGATCGGATTTCGGGACGCGGCCATCTATGACTTCATTAACGATGGGCTGAAAGGGAAGATGCTTTCATTGAGTCAGCATGATCGGGATATGACGATTGGTGCTTTTAAAGCGTATCAAGTGGCCCAAAAGAAACTGTATTAGTTGTGCAAGTGCTGCCATTGGTTTGCAAGGTGCGGCGCGGACAGTATGCCAGGCTATGAGGGGATCGCTTGCGGTCGACAGATGGTTTTGTATTGGCCACACAGATGGTTTTGTATTGGCCAAATACAAGATGGTTTTGTATTGGCCAAATACAGTGTCAAGCGATTTTCGACTTTGACAGTAAATTCCATAAAACATGCGTCCGAAAACTGGACGCGAGATGATCCTAATTAGACTTGAATCGCTTGTGAATTCTTGTATGGATATCGTTCGGCGACCAACTGTTTAACCCTTGTCCTGTTAATGCCAAGAGAATCAAGGTAATCGCGATAGTTGGCGCGGCGCCACGGATGCGTAATTGCCGGGATTTTCTTGGTTCGTTTAGGAGTTGGTGCCGCAGCTGGCGTAAGATCGAATTTGGCTGACATGAACTGTTCTTTTGGCACACAGAAAAGGTCGTACACCTGGTCATCATCAGTGGTCATATAAAGTCTGCCCGTGAAGCTTTTGATGACTAAGACCTTCGTATGCGGGGGTAAGTAAACCAATTCGCCATTCCGGTGTGGCAGATAGCGTTTGTTATCAAAGCGAACACAATGTCCGTGGCCGATGCTGCGTTCATTGGCAATGATCAAAATATTGTCAATTTCCTTGGGTGTTAGTTGCTTATCAAACACCGACATGCTACTTTTGATGGTAGATGCGAAGCGGTCATTGTAACGCTTGATAAAGCCGACCAAAAACCGATTGGCATCTGCGATTGTGGTGATGTTATGCAACCGCAGTTCACTTGTGAGCCGATCTTGAAAAGTCTCCAGAAGACGTTCTATACGGCCTTTGGCTTGCGGAATACTGGTGACCGAAAGTTCTGTTCCAAGTGTCTGGCAGGCATAACCGAAACGTGTAAGAGGGTTCTCGGTCGAAGGTGAGCCCTCTTTTTTGTTGCTGTTAAACACGGTGCGCCGATCCGTTAGGAATTCTGCTGGAGCGCCATAATCGCGAAGAACTTGGGCAAACACATGATAATAGCCGCTGAGTGTTTCTTGTTTGGCAAAGTAGCCGCCGACAACGTTCCCGGACTGATCATCAATGGCTGCGTGTAAGGTGGTTTTTTGAGTACCAAACCAATACTCCCAGGAAGCATCCATTTGTACCTGTTCACCAGAATAATGTTTCCGAGGACGTTCTGGATGGGCTTTGATGTTTTCAACGACCTCGATGGCTGACAAGGTGGCTTCATCACGTTTGGATAGGAGCTTGGACTTCTTTTCTTTTTCTTTTAATTCACGCTTGATCCGACGTTTTGTGGCCTTGTGAGCTTTGGGTGAGAGAATGTGGTGGTGTCTGAATAAGAGTCGGAGTGAGGATTCGGAGATGGCGATTTGTTCGGCAGTGGTTAAGAACTCGTGAAAATGGGCGATGTTGAATCCGGCATACTTGTTGGTGTACAGACGAATAATCTGGCGTTCGAGTTGCGCGTTGCGTTTGTTGGCGGGCTCACGACCGGCATTGCCATGGATAAAGCCGTCTTTGCCTTGTTGCTTGTAAAGCTTGATCAATCGGTAGATGGTTCGTTCGGAGCGCTTGAGCTTAACGGCTGCGCGTTGCACGGAGGTCTTACCATTGACCACTGCTTTGATGACTTGGTAACGTTCTTCTTCTTTCATTGTTAAGACAACCTTCTTCATGTGATTCCTCCTAGATGTATCTTCTAAGAGGTTACAGTTTTTGTGACACTTTGGCTAACTGCTTACTTAAGACAATATCGCTTGCGGTCGACAAGATGGTTTTGTATTGGCCAAATACAGTTGACTTTTCTAAGGTTTCCTGTAGAATAGTTTGGGTACGATAAAGCGCCACTCATTGCCCGTTGGTCAAGGGGTTAAGACGCCGCGTTCTCAGCGCGGAAACACGGGTTCGAATCCCGTACGGGTGAGAAATAGAATCAACCAGATAAAACGGAATCCTCAAAATGCCTTTATAACGGCGTTTTGGGGTTCTTTTTTATTTGGTAACAAAAGTCGCGATGCTTTTTCGGCACAGACATTGCCTTCAGCTAGTTCACTACTTACTTTCGGAGTCCTCTGAACTTGATCTATCGTTACAGAGTAAATGGTAGCGATGAGAAGACGATCTCCTTGACAACTGTTCTATCATAGACAATGTAGGGTTCTTGTATAATATACAGAACCAAACGATTGAAAATGGAGGCGACGGCATCATGCAATATCGAATTCAACTCGATACTAAAAACCAGTTGTTTGTGGCGATTGATGCGCATGACCAGAATCATTTTGGAACTGGCCGAACGATTGAACAAGCCATTCATAATTTAAAAGCGACAAACAAAGCCGCATAATAAAACCCCATCCGTCGTTGGCATGAACTTAACTGCCAATGGTGCGGATGGGGGCTTTTTTTGTAGTCGGTACTGAAAATTAGAACCTTACTGATAGCGAACCAAGTCGTGGCGAGTTTTTAGCCAGATGGAGAGGAGAATAGCGACTAAGGTGAAGACGCCGATGGCTGCGATGATGAAGAGACTGCGGTAGCTGAGCCAGTCGATGACAAGGCCGCCAAAAAGCGGTCCGAGTGCACGGCCAACAGATCCCCAGGAATTTACGAAGCCTTGGTAGCGGCCCTTGATGGCGCGGGGCGTCAGATCATTGACCAAGGCGGGAATCGCAGGGGAAGCGGTGGCTTCACCGGTGGTTAGCGCGATCATGGCGATGACGAAGAAGCTATATGTTCGCGCAGTGATGAGGATGAGGAAGGATATGGCGACCATCACCAGGCCAAACAGAATTTGATAGATAATGCGAATCCCATTCACGTGTTCATTGAACCAATTCAAGAAGAGTTGAATGACCACGATTAAAGCGGCGTTGAGCGTCCATAAGAAGCTGTAATTGCGCAGTGGAATGCCGAGACTTGTCATGTACACCGATAAGTTTGAGGACCATTGCTGGTACATCAGCCAAAAAACCAGTAGTGCAAAGAAGAAAGTCATCAGCATCAATTTGTTTGCGGCTGGTAAAGATGGCTTCTCTGCTGTTGTGGTAACTTCTTTTGGCTGGGATTGGGTTATTTTTGCAGCTGGCCGAAACTTTGTGAGCACGACTGTGAAGAATAATGAATATAAAATGACAGCGATTAAGAACAGTAAGGTTACGCTGATATCATAGACAAATCCGACCAGCGCCGTTCCGATCACAACGCCGACATTTTGGGCGAAATATAACATGGTAAAAACGTAGCGGCCGTCTTTTGAACGTAAACTGGTTCCCAGTGAGTTGACCATGGTAATGTTCCAACCGGATCCGATACCGAGGAGGGTTAGCCAGATGCAGTAGGCAGGCCAACCATGCCAAAAAGTCAGGCCAATGAGTACAAATCCGGTGAGGCCGACGCCGAACAGGGTTAACCGGTATGGATCCCCTTGATCGTACAGCCGTCCGCCAACAATGCTGCCGATGACGCTACCCAGTGAGTTCAGTAACAAGACAATCCCGATGACCGTTAACGAGATCCCGAGCCGATTATGTAGATAAATACTGGTTAGTGGCCAGATGAAACTCATCCCGATGCTACTTAACAGTGCTCCTGTAAGCAGCCAGCGTAACCTGATTTCGTGCGCCATCAACATTGCCTCCTTATACGATCAGTTATGCCCACTGCCTGATTTGGCAATAACGCAATAATCTCATGGTACGTCACGCCTTGGCATGAGGTCAATTGCGGCTTTACGAAAAGTGGCGTTTTTGCACGGACAGAGAAAATAGCTAATATGAAACGATAAAAAAACATCCTCGCACATAAAATAGCAAGAATGTTTTCTAATTGACAGATTCAAAAATAGTTGAATAAGTGGTACCTTTCTTTGCTTAAAAAACGCGATTAAAGATTCTTGTCCATGTTGAAGGTGAGCTTCGATAACTTCAGGCTTTCCATGACGTAATCGTTAATTAAAGCCTTAGTCGCTGCCTTGGTATGGGCAACAATTTTGTAGTTGGCCTCGGTTAGATACTGCGTCAGTTCCTTGGCGCCCAATTCTTTGGCGCCTTCGTCAAAGGATTGAAGCATTTCGCGATAATCGCGATTGAGTGCTGTCAGATAATCGCGATCAGCCTGAATGAACTGGGGGTAATGCGCTTCTACCAACACGTCGAGCAGGCGATGCAGCCAGTATGCGGAGTCAGCGTCGAGATCGAAGGTTTTCGGCGTTTTCGAATAGCTAGGATCCGTGTCATTGGCGTTGCAGTAGAACGGTACATATGGACTGAAGGACGGCATGCCGATTGCCAGCCACATGATCGCAGTCAAACCTTCCTGAACATCACTGCGCAGTTGCAGGATATGGGAATTTTGGGTGCGGTTTAAGCCGATCGGACGATAGCGGAAGCGGTCGGCATCCGCACCGTGGCCATAAGGATCAAAAGGCGTCTCGTTGTAATGACTGCCAAGAATCTGGGCAATATCTTCACGAGTGATCAGATGGTCGGTCCGCATGATAAACGGTAAGTCAGCTGATTCAGGATCTGCCGCGATTTCCGGATTGAGCAGCTTGTGACCGTACCAAACCCGCGGCGTGTTATAGTGGCGATCTTTTTCATTCATCGTGCCGAAAATGTGGCGGAAGTTCCAACCTTCTTTGTCGGTATTGAGATGATGGTCTTCAACAAATTCCTGAATGCCTTCGCTCCAGGCAAAATTGTCGGTGTCTTCGAAGTCAACCTGCTGAATGGCAACTTGATTGGCCGCAATGGCATAAGCGTCGTCAGGGATACGCTGAGCGACCCAGTGATGACCGGTGACGATTTCCATGTACCAGACACTGTCTTTGTCAGAGAACAGGACAGAATTACCTGCGGGCGAACCGTATTGTTTGATCAGCTGGCCGAGGTATTCAACGCCATGGCGCGCGGATTCGATGAATGGCAGCACCATGTTAACGATCAGATCTTCATCAAGACCGTCTTTGACAAGCGGATCGAAGCCCAACGCCCGTTCATTACCGTAAGTACTTTCGGTTGCGGACATCGCGACATTGCGCTCGTTGATACCACTTTCTTCGTAGTCGCCGAGCTTATCATTTTCAACATTAGGAACGGCATTATAGCGATAACCATTTTCCGGCAAGTCCGCTTCAAACCCATTAAGCGGTGACTTGACGTGTAATGATTTTTCGCCTTTCCATCCAGCGTGCATATAGAAACGTTGCGGTGTCAAGGGACTAAACGTATCATCGTTACGAGCGATCATCGTTGAACCGTCGATACTGGCCTTCTTACCAACCAGAATCGAAGTGCATGCAGATTCAATTTTCATTCTTGCGCCTCACTTCTTAAGTATTGGTAACAGTTTACGACAGAATCAATTTTTTTGCACCTCCGTAAAAAAAGTCGTTGACAACCGCGCAAATCTTTTTTAAGATATTATTCGTTGTTAAGTTACTGGGTAGTAGCGAAGTGGTAACGCAGTGGACTCTGAATCCATAATCATAGGTTCGATCCCTATCTACCCAATCCTAGATACGACGATAGCCTATCGATAAGAACAGAAGCCTTGATAAAAAGGTTTCTGTTTTTTTCGTTTACCGTAAACAAGGATTTATTTCAGGAAATTGAGACATGATTGAGACAAGCTTCATGCTCCTGAAAATGCTGTTAGGAGCCGGTGAGCACGTCATGGTGATGTTGCAAGTCGCGGATATACTCACTTTTATCAAAGCCGCTGCGTCCATGCCAAAAAGCCGGCATAAGCAAAGCAAATGCAGGCATAGATTAAAAAAGCCGCAATCATAAACGCTAACCATGGCCAGGTTAGAAACGCTCTGGCGATGAATAAGAAGAAAGCCATCAACACCGCGCGTAATCCGCGGGTAAAGACGGCTTTGACGGCGCTATTCAAATGATACCTCGATCAGTAGGCGCTTAGCTTTTGTCAGATGGCTGGTGGTCATCCACATCTGGTTAGTAGACGGGGTTTCAACGTCTTCGCCTAGTTCAGGTAGTAGACTCAATAGCCAAGCGCTAAGCTCGGGGTTATTGAAGGAAAAGTGTTCCGGCAACCGGATGACCCGTAACCGATTCGGCGGGAAGAAGAGTTGTTGACTAGGAAAGATCACGCGGTCGTCGAGCAGAATGCTGGCGACGTTTTGATACGGGACTTGGCGGACGTGATAGCTTTGCGGATGGTCGTGGGCATATGCCAGGATCATGATGGCTGCGTCAATCAAAAAAAAGGCCTCCATTCAAAGATGCTTACGGATTTCATGATACCATGGATGAAGATAGCACGTGAGCCGGTTCATTTTCAAACTGGCGAAATATCTGGCGGCGAATCTGCTTAAGTGAACAGTTGCGCAAATTTATAGGAGTATTCAAAAATGACCAAAAGGCTATATTTAGTCAGACATGGTGAAACGCCGATGAACGCGGCGCGGCTACTGCAAGGGATTACGAACGCCAATTTGACTGCCAAAGGGCGAGATGCAGCCGATCGGTTGGGTGAATTATTGCAACCGGTGCCGTTTGCCAAAGCCTTTTCGAGTGATCGAACGCGGACGTTGGAAACGGCCAAACGGATTCTTGCCGGGCATGAACCTAAGCCGCCGTTAGTGGCGTTGTCAGCCTTGCGTGAATATTATTTTGGCGGTTTGGAAGGTGATCCGGGTAATGCCATTATGGCACGGACGATTCGTCGTTACGGACTGACAACGGCGTGGCGAGCTTGGGTCGGCGCAAAACGTTTTCCCGGATTAGTCCGGTCCATCCGCAATGCCGATCCGACCCATCAAGCGGAAGATTTTCCCGATTTGTTAGCGCGCGCCCGCCAAGCCTTTGAACAGGTGGATGCCCAGAGTCCGGATGACAGCGATATTTTGGTTGTCTCGCACGGCTTGCTTTTAAGTGCTTTGATTTATCAGCTGGCACCTGATCAGTTGCCGTTCAGTTTGTTGAAAAATACCAGCGTGACGCGAATTGATATTGTGAATCAGAAAATGCGCGTCCGTGGCGTGAATCTGATACGGGAGCAGGATATTTTGGCCTTGCGTCATGACGAGCCGGAAGCCGAAGATGATGCGGCCAAGAACGGGACAAAATGACGGTGAATGTCGTGGACGATTTTTGAACACGGTGCGATTGAAAAAGCAAGGCGAAACGGTAACTTCAGATCTTTGACTGAAGTTACCGTTTTTTGATTGCTTTTTTAAAGAACACCGTCTATAATGACACCTTGTCATATGACGGATTGTCACAACCGAGTCACAGTTAGTCAGGCTGAGAAACTCGGAGCAGAAAGGGGGTCGCCATGCCGAAAGCAACATTCTTCCGCTTGCCGGAAGCAAAACAACAGCGGTTAATGGACGCGGCGTATCAAGAATTTGCCCGCGCCCCATTTAATGAAACCAGTATTAGTAATATTATTAAGCATGCCGGCATTCCGCGCGGTAGTTACTATCAATATTTCGATGACAAGGCGGATCTGTATTTTTATTTATTGGAAACCGTGCGGCAACGGACCGTTTTGACTTTGCAACAGGTCATGACGAAGCATCACGGCGATCTGTTTCCTGCCATGTCGGAATTTTTCGGCAAAACCATCACGGCACTGGCACATGGGCCGCATGCGGCTTTGTATCGGAACGTTTTTTTACACATGGATTTTCATAGCGCCGCCAAAATGGCCGGATCTAAGGCGCCGTTTCTAAAGCCGCATCATGGTCATCAAGAAATCCATGATTTCTTATTGACTAGCATTGATCGCAGTCGGCTTCGTATTCAGACAGATGATGAGGTCAGTTTACTGATTCGTCAGATTGTCGGTATGTTCATGCAGACGATCGCCTATTATTATTCAAACCAGGCTGAAGGTAAGCCGATTACGGTCGCTGAACTCAAACGACGCAGCGATCAGCTTCTTGACTGGTTGCAATTTGGCGTTGCCCGTGATAAGAAACATCATTAGGCCGCGCACAACACCGGACTGCCTGTATGGGTCCGAAAAGCATCTGTTAGGAGGAAATTATGCTTAAACTTGCAAAAAAGCGCATGTCTGGCATAGCCGTTATTGGCGCTATTTTGTTCATGATTGTTCAGGTGATGAGCAATTTATATTTGCCGAATCTGACGGCCGATATCGTTAACAACGGGGTTGCCAAAGGTGATATTGATTACATCTGGGCAACCGGTATGAAAATGATTTTGTTTGCTTTACTCAGCATTCTCGCTAGTGTGGGGAACGTTTTTTTGGCGTCGCGCACATCGCAAAAGCTGGGCCAAAAGTTACGGTCGGACATTTATCGCAAAGTCATTAACTATTCCCATGATGAAATGGATAAGGTTGGGACGAGCTCACTGATTACGCGAACGACCAATGACGTGACACAGATCCAAAACGTTTGGATGATGATCTTGCGGATGATGATTATGGCGCCGATTATGTTAATTGGTGCTAGTTTCCTTGCCTACCAAAAGAGTCACACCCTGACCATGGTTTTCCTGATCAGCTTACCATTGCTGGCGTTTTTCTTGCTGATCATCATGTATTTTGCGGTGCCATTGTTTAAGGCGATGCAGAAGAAAACCGATAACATCAACCTGGTGTTCCGGGAAGGACTCACCGGTGTGCGGGTTATTCGGGCTTTTCGGCAGGATGATTTTGAACAAAATCGGTTTGAAGGCGTCAACCAAGACTATACGCATAATGCGGTCAAAGTCTTCTCGATTATTGCGGCGGTTTTCCCTGTAATGACGCTGATCATGAGTGGCACGAATATCGGGATTACTTGGTGGGGTGGTAATTTAATCGCCCAGCAAGCACTGGAAACCGGGAACCTGATTGCATTTATGACTTATGCGATGCAGATCTTGATGAGCTTCATGATGCTGTCCATGATTTTTGTTTTCATTCCCCGGGCGCAGGCTTCAGCAGCCCGTCTGAATGACGTTTTGGCCCAGGAAAGTCGGATTACCACACCGGCATCACCGAAAACCTTGGATACCGCTAACCCTGACTTGGCATTTGATCATGTTCAGTTTCGTTATCATCACGCTGAAGAACCAGCGTTGCGCGATATTGACGTTCATGTTAAAGGTGGCCAGACGATGGCGATTATCGGCGGTACCGGGAGCGGTAAAACCACGATGGTCAACCTCATCCCGCGCTTTTACGATGCTGAAAAAGGGGCGGTCCGAGTCGATGGCGAAGATGTTAAAAACGTCGACTTGAAGAAGCTGCATGAAGCAGTCGCGTTTGTACCGCAAAAAGCCAATCTGTTTACCGGAACCGTTCGTGACAACATGAAATACGGGAATGAAAACGCAACGGACGAGGATATCTGGCACGCGTTGGATATTGCCCAAGCCCGCGATTTCATCGAAAGCAATCCTGAAGGTCTGGATTACCAGGTGGAACAAGGCGGCGGCAACTTCTCCGGTGGCCAGCGTCAACGTTTGGCCATTGCCCGTGCTTTGGTGAAGGATGCTTCGATCTACGTCTTTGATGATTCGTTTTCAGCCTTGGACTTCAAAACCGATGCCAATTTACGAGCAGCTTTGAAAGCCGATAAAAAAATTCAAACCAAAGTCGTTGTGATTGTTGGCCAGCGAGTTTCTACGGTTGCCGATGCGGACACGATTGTTGTCTTGGACGAAGGCAAAATGGTCGGTAGAGGCACTCACGCTGAGTTGAAAGCCTCCAACCCAACTTATCAGGAAATTATCAAGTCACAGATTCGGGAAGGAGACGAGAAATAATGGCAGACAATCAAAAATCCGCAACCGAGCGGCCATCATCCGGTCCACGAATGAGGCCAGGTGGTCGAGCCGGTCTCGTTGAAAAGCCGAAAAACTTCTGGAAAACGACCGGGCGGCTATTTGGGTATATGCGTAACCGGCTGATCGGTATTATCGCCGTGCTGGTCCTAGCCATTGCCTCAACGGTTTTTCAGATTCGTACGCCGAAGATTTTAGGTGAAGCAACGACCGAAATCTTTAAAGGTGTCATGAAGGGTCAGGCGGAGCAAAAAGCCGGGATAGCGGTCGGTAGTTACCCGATCGATTTTGACAAAATCAAGCACATTATTCTGATCGTGTTGATTCTTTATCTGGGCAGCGCCTTATTCAGCTTCTTGCAGCAGTTCATCATGACGCGAATTTCGCAGAACACCGTTTATCAGCTGCGAAAAGATCTGAAATACAAGATGAAAACCGTTCCGATCAAGTATTATGATACCCACAGCAATGGGGACATTATGTCACGGGCGATCAACGATATGGATAATATCGCATCGACTTTGCAACAGAGCCTCACGCAAATGGTCACGAGTGCCGTTATGTTTGTCGGAACCATCTGGATGATGCTCACCATTTCCTGGAAACTGACCTTGATCGCACTGGTGACGATTCCGCTTGGGTTAATTGTTGTCGGCATCGTTGCTCCGAAATCTCAGCGCTTCTTTGCCGCTCAACAAAAGGCACTGGGGTTATTGAACAACCAAGTTGAAGAGACTTACGGCGGCCAGGTCATTATTAAGAGTTTCAACCGTGAAGATGATGAGGTTCGCGACTTTGAAGGCCAAAACCAGGCGTTTTACGACGCAGCATGGAAGGCTCAGTTTGTTTCCGGGATCATCATGCCTTTGATGATTTTCCTTAATAACATTGGTTACGTTTTTGTGGCGATCATGGGCGGGATCGAAGTTTCCAACGGGACCATCACCTTGGGGAATGTTCAAGCCTTCTTGCAATATATGCAACAGTTCTCCCAGCCAATCTCACAACTGGCTAATTTGGCGAATACGATTCAGTCGACCATTGCCAGTGCAGAACGGATTTTCGCCGTGTTGGACGAAGAAGATATGCAAGACAATCCGTCCGGTGTGCCGGCAGTGCCGAATGATCCGAACAAATTGGTCATGGATCATGTCCAGTTTGGCTATACGCCGGATACGCTGTTATTGAAGGATTATAATCTGCAAGTGAAGCCTGGGCAGATGGTGGCGATTGTCGGGCCAACCGGTGCCGGGAAAACGACGATTATCAACCTGTTGGAACGCTTCTACGATATCAGCGGCGGTTCAATCCGGCTGAATGGGACGGATACCCGTGACATGAAACGGGAAGATGTTCGGTCGCATTTTGCCATGGTGCTTCAGGATACTTGGCTGTTTACCGGCACGATTTGGGATAATCTGAAATACGGTCGCGAAGATGCCACGGATGATGAAGTGCTTGCCGCAGCAAAAGCAGCGCATGTTGATAATTTTGTGCGCCAGTTGCCGGACGGGTACAATACGATTCTGAATGAAGAAGCTTCTAACATTTCCCAAGGACAGCGGCAGTTATTGACGATTGCCCGGGCGTTTGTCGCAGATCCGGAAATTCTGATTCTGGACGAGGCAACGAGTTCTGTCGACACGCGAACCGAAATTCATATTCAACACGCGATGAATCGCTTGCTGACCGACCGAACCAGTTTTGTTGTGGCCCACCGGCTATCGACCATTCGTGACGCCGACAATATCATTGTGATGAATCACGGCTCGATTGTTGAAACCGGCAACCACGACGAATTGATGGCGAAGAATGGCTTCTATGCGGACTTGTACAACAGCCAATTCAGTGGCAATGTTGCGATTTAGTTTCAATGGAAGTCGTGGTTGTGTTGCAGGCTAAAGTTTAACTGGATGCGATTAAAAAATAGCCTCAGAGAGACGAACATGATCTCCCTGAGGTTATTTTTGTACATAATCGTGGCTGTGCTGATTAACGCCGCTTGTGACGCATGAAGGTCGCATAATGCAGCAAACAAGCGAGTAGGACGAAGAAGATCACGACAAAACTGACATAGCGCCACCAGAAATTAGTCGCCACTCCCGGTAAAACTTGCTGAATGCCCATGGTGGCCAAGGCCATGATCGCAATCATGCCAAATAATAATATGTAACGTTTCAAAGTCTCATCATCCTTCTTTTTAAAAGTCGCGAGTTTCGTGCCCAGTGCGTGCGCCTGATTGATTTTGGCTTCCGGTAAGGTCGTCATGCCCCAAGTATGCGGGAGTACCAATTCGGCAATCTTATGGACACCAGCCGCCGTCATTGCCTTGTCAATCGCCACCAAAGTAGCGTCGGTTTGATGCGTAAACGTGTTGTCCAAAGCAGTGGCAAAACAGCTGGTCACACTGACATAATGCTTATCCTTGAAAATGCCGGGAAGCGTATCGCCTTCTTTGGTCATGCGTGTCATCCGGTGACGCATGCAGTCAAGCAGTTGCTTGAACTGACCGGCGACCGTACCGAAGTAGGTTGGGGTGCCTAAAACCCACACATCGGCGCTTTTTAGCTTGGCTTCAAGTTCGTCCAGTATCGGATTGGCCTGATCAGAAACGTCCGGCCGAATCTGGTATTGATTTAAATCAACAAATTCAGTGGTGGCAGGCGCAGCCACACCGGATAAAACGGCCTTAACCAAACTCGCCGTCAACCCGTTGGCATCCTGTCCACCGTATATACCTAATATTTTCATGTAAAACAAACCTCCCGAGCGTGAACCGGCGTGGGTAGAAGCCGGAGTGTAAGTGGCCTTGGGCGTGATGGTCGGTCTTTGACCAATGCGACCAAGGTCCTTACGCGCAGGCTTCTGCGCCGGTGAACGCGTTAAAGTGGAGCGTGAGCCAGCCCGATTAGAAACCGGAGCATAAGTGGCCTTGGGCGTGATGGCCCCGGCCTTGGCCATTGCGACCAAGGTTCTTATGTGCAGGTTTCTGGGCTGGCGAGCGCGTTATGGTGGAGCGTGAGCCCGTTTCTTCACCGTTTTTTCGCGCATCCCCACCATCTATAACTGTAAGAAAAATAACAAGACTTGGCAAGCGCATTTACGAGTCGTAACCAGCAAAGAAACCGCCACTGTTTCAAATCACAAGCTTTTTGTTGGCAAAAAATGAGTCGACTCATTATGCTGTTGGCAACAGACCGAATTGGGAAGCTGGAACTCAATCGGTGCTTAAACAGACAAGGAGCGGATGAACATGGCAGGGATTGCATTGCCAGAAGAAACGCGTGTGGATTTTATTGCACTTAAAGTTGCTAATTTGGCCAAGGAGAGCCAATGGTACCAGCAGGTCGCCCGATTGCATTTATTGCGTCAAAATGGCGATACGATTTATTTGGGAACCCGGCTTAATCAACAGGTTTTAGTCGTTTTACATCAAATTAAGGGACTCTCACCGCAGAAACCGGTGACGGGATTGGATCATTTTGCGATTTTGCTGCCAAATCCGGGGGCGCTGGGTGCAGCGTATCGGATCGTGAAGCAGGATCAGCCAGTAACGAAGGCTTTTCAAACCGGTTATCAGCAAGGCTTTTTGGCTAAGGATCCGGAAGGCAATGGCGTTGCGTTTACGATTGATCGCGCGATTGAGCAGTATCAAGAGGAACGACAGTACAACTGGGAAGATGAAACCGAAGAAGCCATTGATCCGGCTGAAATCGGTAAACATGCGGCGCGGGATTATGATCGGTTGCCTTCCGGGACGACCATTGGTTACGTTCAGTTTCGGGTGGCGGACTTGGCCAGCACCAGTCACTATCTGGAAGACGGACTCGGTTTTCGGGAAAAGCCTAGCCCCAATACCGGCGAAGTCTTTTTGGCTGCAGGTGATTATCGTCACCACATTGGTATTAATTTGCGGCTAGAAGCGACGTTATTATTGCCGACGCCTGATATGTATGGGTTGGATTATGTGAGCTTTATTTTGCCAGACAAAATGGCGATGGAGAATATCTTGATGAACCTTGATGCAGCCGGGTTAACGGACTACGATTATCATCATGAGAATCAATTTTTGATGATTGCCGGTCCCAATCGGCTCACGCTGTGGTTCCGCGTGGCGTAGTATGGTTGTGACTCGGCGTCGGGAAGAAGGCCAGAATGGATTTTCAAGCGATCACGGCGGAGCTGCAGGCGTGGGTGACCGGGCGGATCATACCCGGATTTAGTGTGGCGCTTATGACGGGAAAAGATGTGCAAAGCCAGGTGAGCGGCGATGCGCAGTGGCAACCCACGCCAGCGCCGTTGCGGCCGGGGATGCTTTATGATGTGGCGTCCCTGACGAAGGTTATCGGCACCACCACCGTCTTTTTACAGGCCTGGGATCAGAAACTGGTTGCGCCGGAGATGCCGTTGAAACGGTTTTTGCCGGCGTTTCCGCATGCCACTACATTTCGGCAGGCATTGACGCATACGTCTGGGTTGGAAGGGTATATTCCGCATCGTGATGACTTGCCGGCGCCAGCGTTGAAACGCGCCCTCATGACGCAATTGGCCGTCACAGATGAAGTCGATGCTAAAGTCGTTTATCGGGATGTGAATTTGTTGTTGGTCGGTTGGGCTCTAGAACAGATCTATCACCAACCGATTCAAACACTTATCACGCAACAGGTTCTGCGTCCGCTCGGTTTGCCCAAAGCAACGTTTCAACCGGATCCGGAACAATGTGTGCCAACGACTTACGATCCGGTTGCCGGCTTGCGGCGCGGGGTCGTGCACGATCCCAAAAGTGCCATCCTCGGTCAGCATAGCGGTGCGGCCGGCTTGTTTGCGAGCTTGGCCGACTTGGAGATGTTCACGCAATACTTCTTTGGGCAAAAGCAGGCGTCGGCGTGGCCCGAACATGCCCAGCAGCTAACCCGTGACTGGACGGCCCATCAGCTCGGTCGCAGCCTTGGCTGGGATCTTCGGCATGATGGCCAGGGACGGCTGTGGCTTTACCATACGGGCTATACCGGTACTTTCTGGCTCATTCAGCCGCAAAGTCAACTGGCACTGATCGTGTTGACAAACCGCGTCCATCCGCAGCCTAATCGCGAGTTTCTTGGTAAACGCGACCAATTTGTGCAACTTTTTTTGGCGAACGGGCCGAATGCAGTGACGAATGAGTCCCGAACGCAATAAAAATAGTGGATCAATTCTAGAAACAATCTAGGATTAGTTTCAGAGCCTCAATAAAAAGGGTGAACATACTTTGTGCGATTGGCATGAGTATGTTCACCCTTTGTTTTCCCGAGGTAATTCAGTGGGCGATTTGAGATATGAGTGCCAAAGCGGAGCAATCGTAGGCCAGAGGGGGCTCAGCTGTGAAATTGTACTAGCCGGGCGGTCTTCCCGGCGTAGTACAAGGCCGAGCTTTGAGACTCAGCGGGCTTTGCTGAGGCTCAAAGTCGTGCCCACAGCGTTCCAGCCCCCTCTGGCCGGAGATTGCGGAGTTTGGCATGGCAAGGAACTTATTGCCTAAAGTTTTTTGATCGTTCGAGATTTGCTAATCTATGAACGTTCGCACGAAATTACGGCTCAGCCTCTTTTGACACAACGATGGCGTTTATAGGTTCAACTTAAAATCCCGCCTTAATGTACCCGCCTTCACTCAACTTCTTGCGCAGCTGCAACATTGCCGTGTAAGTTGACAAAACGTAAAGTTGTTGCTGAGGCATTTTTTGCAGCTCCGTGATAACGTTGCTAAGATCCGGTTGACTGATGAGTTGGTCTTCCGGAACCCCAGCGACTGTGAGCCGCAATGCAATATCTTTGTAGCGCTCGCCGCCGACCAGATATGTCGCGGCTTTTTTGCTGGCAACAAAATCTTCGAAGTTACCATCCCAAATCCAGCTGGTATCGATACCATCTGCATAATTGGCATTCAGCAGCATGGCAAACCCAAAAGGCTGCTTCGCCGTTTCGATCATGCTGAGCACTTGATTCAAGCCGACGGGATTTTTGACCAAAATCAAGGTTAATTTTTTATCGCCGAGTTGAATGACTTCTTGCCGGCCGAAAACTTTCTCGTCATAGGCGAACACCTGGCTGATTTGTTCAGGACTGACGCCAAAAGTCCGACCAACAGCGAAAGCGGCCAAGGCATTGTAGATGTTATACGTGCCACCAATATCAATATGGCAAGGTTGGCCGTCAATGACGAAATCACTGCTTTGCGGCGTCATTTTGGTCACGGTGTTCACCTGATACTTCAGTTGTGGCCGTTTGAAGCCGCAGTTGGGGCAGAAATAATTGCCAAGGTTGGCATAGGTGATGGCGTGATAATGTAAGATATGTTGACAGACCGGGCACAAGACGCCATCCGTATTCGGTGGGGCTTTGTGATCACCTGCGTCAGTCAACGTAAAGCCGTAATAGTGAACCGGATTCGGCAGCTTACGGGAACTGAAGATTGGCGCATCCCCGTTAGCCAGTACAACAGCTTTAGGATCAAGGGTGACGCCGTCCAGAATTTTTTGATAGGTCGTGTAGAATTCACCATAACGATCCATCTGGTCACGGAAGATATTGGTTAGCACAAAAGCTTTCGGCTTTAACTGGGCAGCTACCGGGGCAACGTTAGCCTCGTCTACTTCTAGAACCGCGATGCCCCGGTCATGCCCGTGTTTAGGTTGCGCCAAGAAAGCAGTGGTGATACCCTGCAGCATGTTCGAGCCGGTGGGATTGGTCAAAACTTCCTGATATTTTTGCTTGAGCACTTTGACGATCAAGCTCGTCGTCAGGGTTTTCCCATTGGTACCGGTCACCACGATGACATCATAGTCACGACCCAGCGCCTGCAAAACGCGCGGATCGATTTTATTGGCGAGTTTGCCAGGGAGGCTTGACCCGCCTTTTAAAAATGTGTGTAAGAACCAGTAGCTGCTGCGACCAATGGCAGTTGCCAGGCTGGCTTTTGCTGAAAATGCCACGGCGTTCTTCCTCTCAACTTAATGGGACTATTTTAGCATAAACGACAAGCAAACCGGCAGTCACGGTGTTCTTTGCGAAAAAAATCCGTTATACTGTGAGCTGTGAGATTTTAGATGGAGGCGGCACATGGCCCAGCTTTTCTTTCGATACGGTGCGATGAACTCAGGTAAAAGTATTGAAATCCTGAAAGTCGCGCATAATTATGAGGAACAAAATAAACGGGTGATTCTGATGACCAGCGCCTTGGATGATCGGGCCGGCGTTGGCATGATTGCCAGTCGCATCGGGTTTGAACGGACAGCTATTCCGGTTAAGCATGAAACCGACTTGTTTGAAACAATCAGAGAAACTGATCCGCACGCGGCGTGTGTACTGATTGATGAAGCCCAGTTTTTACAAAAGCATCATATTTTCGAAGCTGCGCGGGTTGTCGATGAATTGCATATTCCGGTGATGGCATTTGGCTTAAAGAATGACTTTCGCAATGAGTTATTTGAAGGGTCTAAATACCTGCTGCTGTATGCAGATAAAATTGAAGAAATGAAAACGATTTGCTGGTTTTGCGCCAAAAAGGCCATTATGAATTTGCGGATTCATGACGGAAAGCCGGTTTATGAAGGCGAGCAAGTGTTGATTGGCGGTAACGAGTCATATTACCCGGTTTGCCGGCATCATTATTTCCACCCGCCGTTAGATAAGATTGAGCATCAGGATTAGTGAGTAGTTGCTGGCGTTGCGCCAGTTCACGCTCAGCTATAACGCGTTTACCGGCACAGAAGTCTGCGTGTAAGGACCTTGGTCGCAATGGCCAAGACCACCGACATCACGCCCAAGGCCACTTACACTCCGACTTCTAACCGCGCCAGTTCACGCTCAGGAGGATTTTTATGGATAAGATTTTTGAACAACTGGACGGTCTTTTGGATCGTTATGATGAATTGGAAGAATTGATGTCTGATCCCGAGGTTATTAGCGACACGAAGCGGTATCTGGCTTTGTCGAAAGAAGAAGGCGGGATGCGGGATGTCGTGGCTGCCTATAAAAAGTACAAGCAGGTCTTGTCCGACATCAAAGAAAGCGAAGAAGTGCTTCGCGAGAGTAAAGACGAGGACATGGAAGCGCTGGCTAAAGAAGATCTTGACGATCTGCAAAAGCAAAAAGCCGATCTTGAAGATAAGATCAAGGTCCTGATGCTGCCTAAGGATCCCAACGATGACAAAAACATTATCATGGAAATCCGCGGGGCTGCCGGTGGCGATGAGGCCAGCCTTTTTGCCGGTGACTTATTGAATATGTATATGCACTACGCTGAACGCCAAGGTTGGAAAGCAGAAATCATTGATTCGACGCCGACTGAAGTGGGTGGCTATAAAGAAGTCGTCGTCATGATTACTGGTGACAATGTTTATTCCAAACTGAAGTATGAAAACGGGGCGCACCGGGTACAGCGGGTGCCTGTGACGGAAAGTGCCGGCCGGGTTCATACCAGCACGGCAACCGTTGGCGTCATGCCTGAATATGATGAAGTGGATCTAAAAATCGACCCTAAAGATATTCGGACAGACGTTTACCGCTCGTCAGGTGCCGGTGGTCAGCACGTCAATAAAACCAGTTCGGCGGTGCGGATGACCCACATTCCAACCGGGATTGTCGTGTCGATGCAGGACGAACGCAGCCAGCAGGAAAACCGGGCGCGCGCGTTACAGATTCTGCGCTCGCGGGTTTACGACTATTACGAAACCGAAAATCAGGAAAAGTACGATCAGACGCGTAAAAATGCCATCGGGACCGGTGATCGTTCCGAGCGAATCCGCACTTACAATTATCCGCAAAACCGGGTTACGGATCACCGGATCGGCTTGACGCTTAATAAGTTGGATCGCATCATGAACGGCGACCTTGACGAAATTATCGATGCCTTGATTGTTCACGATCAGGCCCAGAAGATGGAATCGCTTAATGTCTAAAACATACGCTGAGGCGCTCAAATGGGCGTCTTTGTTATTGACGGAACACCATGTTGATCCTGATGGGGCGCGGTATGTCATGATGACCCGGGCAAACTGGACCCCAAGTCAATTGATTTTGCATCGGCAAGACGTGATGCCCGATGCATCATGGCAGCAATTTCAAGCAGATGTCGCCCGGCTAGCAAAATTTGAACCGGCGCAATATATCACCGGTGTGGCGCCGTTTTTTGGTGCGATGTTCAAAGTGACGCCAGCAGTGTTGATTCCGCGATTTGAAACAGAAGAGCTGGTTGATTGGGTCGCAAAAGAGCAGACCGCTGCCCGAACCGGTTTAGATTTGGGAACCGGCAGCGGTGCGATCGGCATTACCTTGGCTCGCCAGTTGCCACAAGTCGCGATGACGCTAAGTGACGTGTCCGAAGCAGCGCTAGCAGTTGCCGAGCAGAATGCCCAGGCGCAACACGTGCAGGCACGATTTGTGACGAGTGATTTATTTAGTCACTTGCTGGGCCGTTTTGATTTTGTGGTCAGCAACTTGCCATACATTGCGCCTGAAGAAACGCCGGTGATGGATCAAAGTACGTTACGTTATGAACCTAAGTTGGCCTTGTTTGCCGATCATCATGGGCTAGCACTTTTTGAACGGTTTATCGAGGCATTGCCAGCGCATCTGAATGATCACGGGACCGCTTATTTAGAATTTGGTTATCGGCAACAACCGGCACTGCAGAAGTTATTTGCCGAAAAAGTACCACAAGCGCAAGTGACTTTTCGGCAGGATATGGCCGGTCACCCGCGCATGGCCAAGCTGCAATTTTAGGCGTTTTCTGATAAGGATTCGGAGCAAAACCGGTTCTTTGGGCGTTACGCAGCAACAGACAAAATATGGAGGCAGAAAAATTTGTCAAAACGTTATCATGAATCTGATATTCCGGAAGCGGCCGCTGCTTTAAAGCGTGGCGAGTTAGTCGCGTTTCCCACTGAAACGGTGTATGGCCTGGGTGCTGACGCGACCAATGTGGATGCAGTGGGCAAAGTGTATGCAGCTAAGGGCCGGCCTTCAGACAATCCGCTGATCGTGACGGTGGCGGATGCGGCGATGGTCGGGCAGTATGCGACGATTACCCCCGCGGCAGCCAAACTAATGGCGACGTTTTGGCCGGGGCCGTTGACGATGATTCTGAATATTTTGCCTGGGCGCTTGTCCATGAAAGTGACAGGGGGCTTGCAAACGGCGGCTTTCCGCAATCCGGATAACGCTTTGACACGTAAGCTGATTGCGACTGCCGGCGTCCCGATTGTCGGTCCGTCAGCCAATACTTCCGGCAAACCCAGCCCGACCACGGCGGATCACGTGTTGCATGATTTGGCAGGCAAAATCGCCGGCGTGCTCGATGACGGGCCAACCCGGGTCGGCGTGGAATCCACGATTGTTGATTTAACCGTCACCCCGCCAGCAATTCTGCGGCCGGGTGCAATTGGCCCTGACGAGTTGGAGCCGATTTTAGGACCAGTCGATTCAGCGATTCATCACGTCGGTAAAAATGAAGCGCCCAAAGCACCGGGGATGAAGTACAAGCACTATGCGCCGTCTGCTCAAGTGGTGGTTGTCGATGATCCGGGCCAGTTTCCCGAAGCAGTCGAATGGGCTAAAAAGACCGGACAGACTTTTGGCATTTTGGCGACTGATCCGATTCTTGCCAAATTCTCGGCGGTGCCTGGTTATTCGTTGGGGCAGGACATTAAAAGTGCGACCCACGCCTTGTTTGCCGGGTTGCGTTGGTTCGATCTTCATCCGGATGTCACACTTGTGTTGGCGCAGGCATTTTCCCATAGTGAATTAAGCATGGCTTACATGAATCGGCTGCTTAAATCTGCCGGTAATGTCCACTATCAACCAAATATGCCTACAGATTCGTTTTGATTTGCTATAATAAGGCCAACTGACCAGTGAGTGTCAGTTGGCCTTATTTGGATTCGTGACGTTAAGCCTTGTACAATGAGGTTTTTACAGCGTACACGATTGCAAAAGGGGCAGGTCGTAAGTTGGGTACTAGGAATGAATGCATTCAAGAGGAGAGTGGTAGACATGGATTTCATGGCACAAGACCCAGAAGTCTTCGGCGCAATTCATCATGAAGAAGAGCGTCAGGAGCATAATATCGAACTCATCGCCTCGGAGAACATTGTTTCACCGGCAGTTCGCGCTGCTCAGGGGTCGGTTTTGACTAACAAGTATTCCGAAGGCTATCCTGGCCATCGGTATTATGGCGGTAATCAATACATAGACGTGGTCGAAAATCTGGCTATTGATCGGGCGAAAAAACTTTTTGGGGCAGAGTTTGCCAATGTGCAGCCGCATTCCGGGTCACAGGCCAATATGGCAGCCTATCGTGCCTTCTTGGAAGATGGCGATAAAGTTTTAGCGATGGACTTGACCGATGGCGGACATCTCACCCATGGGAGTCCGGTCAGCTTTAGCGGTCAGGAATACCATTTTTACCATTACGGGTTGGATGCCAAGACCGAGCGCTTGGACTACGACAAGATTCGGGCGCAGGCGGAACAGATCAAGCCGCGGTTGATTGTGGCCGGTGCCTCGGCTTACAGTCGCGAGATTGATTTCAAGAAGTTCCGCGAAATTGCCGATCATGTCGGTGCCTTTTTAATGGTTGATATGGCGCATATTGCCGGGTTGGTTGCCGGTGGGGTGCATATGAATCCGGTGCCGTATTCAGACGTGGTAACGACGACGACGCACAAGACGCTGCGGGGACCGCGCGGCGGGATGATTCTGGCCAAGGCTGAATATGGTAAAGCCATTAATTCCGCTTTGTTCCCGGGCATTCAAGGCGGCCCATTGGATCATGTGATTGCCGCCAAAGCCGTTGCGCTGGGCGAAGCACTGAAGCCTGAATTCAAGACATACACGCAACAGATTCTCGATAATATGCAGGCCATGGTCGCCGGTTTTGAGGAAGATCCACATTTACGGTTGATTTCCGGCGGGTCGGATAATCACATGGTATTAATTGATGTCACAGGGTATGGCGTCAATGGTCGACAAGTTCAAGATTTATTGGACGAAGTGGACATTACCACCAACAAAAACCAGATCCCGGGCGAGCAAAACGGCCCGTTCAAAACCAGCGGTATCCGCGTCGGCACAGCTGCCATCACCACCCGCGGCTTTACGCCAGAAGAGAGTAAGCGAGTTGCCGAACTCATCAGTGCGGCAATTGCGCATCGCGATGATCAACCGGCTTTGGATCAAATTCGTCAAGAAGTCCTTGCGCTGACAGCCCGTCATCCCTTATCATAGATAGGGTTTGCAAACAAATGGCTCACACAGGAGGCCTCGCATGGGTAAATTTACAGTTTTAAATCACCCGTTGATTCAGCATAAGCTTACTTTGATTCGAAATAAGCATGCCGGCACTAAGGAATTCCGCGAAATCGCTAACGAAATCGCGGAATTAATGGTGTATGAAATCACACGGGATCTGCCACTGGAAAGTGTTGAGATCGAAACACCGATGGGTAAAACGGTTCAAAAGCAGCTTTCCGGTAAGAAACTTGCGGTTATTCCGATTCTTCGTGCCGGTTTGGGCATGGTGGATGGCGTTTTGCGCCTTATTCCAGCGGCCAAAGTCGGTCACATTGGCATGTACCGTGACGAAAAGACACTGAAGCCGCATGAATACTTTGTTAAGATGCCGCCGGATATCGACCAGCGGGATTTAATCATTGTTGATCCGATGCTGGCAACCGGTGGCTCGGCCAACATGGCGATTGAAGCACTCAAAAAGCGCGGTGCGACATCGATGCGCCTCGTGGTACTGGTTGCTGCTCCTGAAGGGGTTAAAGCCGTTCAGGCCGCTAATCCGGACGTGGACATTTATGCCGCCGCGCTGGATGATCATTTGAATGAAAACGGTTATATTGTGCCTGGTCTCGGCGATGCCGGCGACAGACTTTTTGGGACAAAATGACATGAATTGGCATGTGGTCACGCACATGCCTTTTTCATTTTTAGTTAAAAGATTTTTTGTGGGTGCATTAAGACCCGTGAAAACCGTGGCCGCCGTGAAAAAATCAGTGAAAAAGCCTTTATGACGGCCAAAGTTTCTCTTTTTAGTGCTTTGTTTTTTCACTGAAATGGTGTTAGAGTAATGATTGTGTTTCAAGGGTCTACCCTAGTAACCAACGATTATCGAAGTCTCTGCAATCTTGCCCCATCTTTTTGATGGTACACATGATATGAAGCCACTTCAGTAAGGAGGTGAATTCTGTGAACGAACAATATCCCTCGATCAAGCTTTTCGGCTTAACTTTCAACCTGACCAACGACATTGGTGTTTTGGTTTCGGCAGTTCTGGTATTCTTACTGGTGCTATGGCTGTCACGAAACCTAAAAATGCGGCCAGGTGGCAAGCAGAACGTACTGGAATGGGCCATGGACTTTACAAACGGTATCGTCAAAAGTGCGATGCCCGGTTCGGAGCGTTACACGTTTAATTTATTTGCGTTTACGCTCTTCCTGTTCATTTTTATTAGTAACCAAATCGGGTTATTCATCGAGTTAGATATTGGTAAAGATACTTGGTTCCGCTCACCAACAGCATCCCCAGTGATTACCATGACGATGGCGATGACAGTTCTAGTGCTTTCGCATTATTTTGGCGTTGTCTTCAGAGGTTTCAAAGGTTACATCAAAGGATATGCGTCACCGGTTCCGATTCTCTTGCCAATTAACCTATTGGAAGAGTTTACGAACTTTATCACGCTTTCTTTGCGGCTTTATGGGAATATTTTCGCTGGCGAAGTTTTGGTTCTATTAATTCGGCAGTGGGCCTTTTCCGGCGGTGCACTCAACTTTGTTAGTGCAACGGTAGCCGAGATAGCTTGGCAAGGGTTCTCAGTCTTCATTGGTAGTATTCAGGCGTACGTTTTCGTCACGCTTGGTATGGTTTATACATCACACAAAGTTCTACCCGAGTAACTAATTTAGGAGGAAATTTCTTATGCAATTTTTAGCTGCCTCACTAGCCGCCGGCATTGCTGCCTTCGGTGCTTCAATCGGTAATGGGATGGTCATCAGCAAAACACTTGAAGGTATGGCGCGTCAGCCGGAAATGGCCGGAACCTTGCGTGGTACCATGTTCATTGGTGTCGGCCTGATCGAAGCTGTTCCGATCCTGTCTGTTGTTGTTGCCTTCATGTTGATGCTTCGTTAATTCAGTTCATCAATAAAGAAGGGAGTGGCAAAAGATGAGTTTAGGTGACACACTCTTCACACTTGTTACATTTCTGATCTTGGTGATTGCAGTCGGGAAAGTGGCATGGAAGCCAGTTACCAAAATGATGGCAGATCGCCAACAAAAGATTTCCGGCGACTTGGACTATGCTGAAAAGTCCCGCAAAGATGCGGAAACTTTAGCAGCCAAGCGACGGGAAGAACTGCAACACTCCCAGGCTGATGCTGTCAAGATTGTCAATCAAGCCAAGGAAAACGGCGAGAAGCAACGACAATCATTGGTTGACGCGGCCAATACGGAAGTCGCCACGTTGAAGAAAAATGCGCAAGCAGACATTGACCAAGCCCGTAAAGATGCTTTGGCCAGTGCCAAGAACGATGTGGCTGATTTAAGTCTGACGATCGCACAGAAGTTGATCGGTAAGGAACTTAATGCAGCTGATCAAAAAGATTTGATCGACGACTACATCAAACGGTTAGGTGATGCAAATGGCAGTCACTAATCAAATGGTTGCACCGCGTTATGCAAAAGCATTACTGGAAGCAGCCCATGACCAGGATCAGGTAGCGACAGTTCATGAAGAGTTACAGGCGCTAGCGTCTGTATTCAAAGAAAATCCGACGATCCTGACAATTTTTGATAATGCCCGAATTACGGCAGATGACAAAGCCAACCTGATGGCGACTTTGACCAAGAATGCCAGTCCGCTTGTGGCCAACTTATTGAAGTTAACCCAGCAATATGGTCGATTCGGTGCATTGCCGGATATCATCACGGCGTTCAATCGCGCTTATGATGATGAAGCCGGTATTATTACGGCGACTGTTACGACTGCAGTTGCTTTGTCAGCAGACCAAGCCGATGCCTTGCGCAGTGCCATTGCTGCGCGTTTTGGCATGAAATCGACGCAACTGGAACAAATCGTTGATCCGAGCGTCATCGGCGGCGTGCGCATTCAAGCACACGGGTCGGTTATCGATGGAACGGTTAAACACCGCTTCGAGAAGATGAAGGCAGCACTGCTGGCAGATTAGAGATAAGTAAAGAGGTGAACCGGATGAGCATCAAGACTGAGGAAATCAGTTCTCTGATCAAAAAACAACTTGAAGGATATCAAGATGATTTGGCGGCCGAAGAAGTTGGCACCGTTACTTACATTGGTGACGGGATTGCCCGTGCCACTGGGCTGGAAAATGCCATGGCCAACGAATTGCTCCAATTTAGCAATGGCTCATACGGGATGGCGTTAAACCTTGAAACGAACGATGTCGGGATCATTATCTTAGGTGACTTCGATGAGATTCGCGAAGGTGACCAGGTTAAGCGAACCGGTCGGATTATGGAAGTTCCTGTCGGGGACGCCATGATTGGCCGGGTTGTCAATTCCCTGGGACAGCCAGTCGATGGCTTAGGCGCGATCAAGACGGATAAAACCCGTCCGATCGAGTTTAAGGCACCTGGCGTTATGCAACGCAAATCTGTATCCGAACCCTTACAAACCGGATTAAAAGCGATTGACGCCTTGGTTCCGATTGGCCGTGGTCAGCGTGAGTTGATCATTGGTGACCGGAAAACCGGGAAGACATCCATTGCGATTGATACGATTTTGAATCAAAAAGATCAGAATATGATCTGTGTTTACGTTGCGATCGGGCAAAAGGACAGTACGGTTCGTGCCCAGGTCGAAACGTTGAAGAAATATGGTGCGATGGATTATACCATCGTTTTGACGGCTGGCCCTTCTGAACCGGCGCCAATGTTGTACATTGCGCCTTATGCCGGTGCAGCCATGGGTGAAGAGTTCATGTACAATGGCAAACATGTTTTGATCGTGTACGATGATCTAAGCAAGCAGGCAACCTCTTATCGTGAGCTGTCCTTGCTGCTCCGTCGTCCGCCTGGTCGTGAAGCCTACCCTGGGGATATTTTCTATACCCACAGTCGCTTGTTGGAACGTGCCGCTAAATTGAGCGATAAGCTCGGCGGCGGTTCGATGACGGCGTTGCCGGTTATTGAAACCCAGGCTGGCGATATTTCGGCTTATATTCCGACTAACGTTATTTCAATCACGGATGGGCAAATCTTCTTACAGAGTGACCTGTTCTATGCAGGTACACGGCCGGCGATTGATGCCGGAGCTTCCGTTTCCCGAGTTGGTGGGGATGCCCAGGTTAAAGCCATGAAGAAAGTTGCCGGGACATTGCGGCTGGATCTTGCATCCTTCCGTGAACTGGAAGCTTTCACCCAGTTTGGTTCTGACCTGGATGCTGCTACCCAAGCTAAGCTGAATCGTGGTCGGCGCACGGTTGAAGTTTTGAAGCAACCAGTACACAAGCCGTTGCCGGTCGAAAAGCAGGTTATCATTCTTTATGCTTTGACCCATGGTTTTCTTGATCCGATTCCAATTGAAGACATCGGCCGGTTCCAAGATGAACTGTTTGATTTCTTCGATAGCAATGCGGCTGATTTGTTAAAGCAGATCAAGGATACCGGTAATTTACCGGACACCGATAAGCTGGATGCACAGATCAAAGCCTTTGCCGGTGGCTTCCAGACTAGCAAACAACTTGCTGCTGCTAAAGGTTAAGGAGGTGCCGCATGGCTGAATCATTAATGGATATCAAGCGCAAGATCGCTTCGACCAAAAAAACCGGTCAGATCACGCAAGCCATGCAGATGGTTTCCGGTGCCAAATTGAGTCAGATCGAAAAACGGGCCCGAAAATATCAACTTTATGCTGATAAGGTCCGTCAGATTGTGACTCATTTAGCTGCGGGACAACTTCTTGAGTTAGCTAATGCTGCGAATAATGATGCTGAGGCGAATAAGAATCAGCTTGTTTCCGTTGCCAGTTTGCTCGAGAAGCGTCCGGTTAAAAAGACAGGTTACCTCGTGATCACCAGTGATCGCGGATTGGTTGGCAGTTATAACAGTACGGTTTTAAAAGCGATGATGCAGATGATCAAAGACGATCACGAAGGCCCGGATGATTATGTCATGATGGCCATTGGTGGCGTCGGTGCGGACTTTTTCAAGGCCCGTGGTTTGAATCTAGCTTATGAATACCGTGGTGTTTCCGATATCCCGACTTTTAACGAAGTTCGCGAAATCGTGAAAACAGCTGTGACGATGTATGACAATGGTGTGTTTGACGAACTTTACGTTTGCTATAACCACCATGTCAATACATTAACCTCTGCTTTTCGGGCGGAGAAAATGCTGCCGATCAGTGACTTGGACGTCAGCGAAGTTGAAGACACTAACGTCGAATACTTGGTTGAGCCTGATCTTGACGCTGTCTTGGATGCGGTCTTGCCGCAGTACGCGGAAAGCCTGATCTTTGGTGCGATTATGGATGCGAAAACGGCTGAGCACGCCGCATCAACAACCGCCATGCGCAGCGCAACTGACAATGCCAATGATCTGATCTCACATCTGTCGACCCAGTTCAACCGGGCACGGCAGGCTGCGATCACGACCGAAATTACTGAAATTGTCGGTGGTGCGGCAGCACTAGAATAAACAGGTGTGAGCTGGCTCGTGAATGGGTCGGTTTGCGCTTACCATAACGCGTTCGCCAGCCCAGAAACCTGCATGTAAGGACCTTGGTCGCAATGGCCAAGTTCGGGCCATCACGCCCAAGGCCACTTACACTCCGGTTTCTAACCGGGCTGGCTCACGCTCAAGGAGGACGAATATGCCAAATGCAACTGGTAAAATTGCGCAAGTGATCGGTCCTGTTGTCGACGTAGCGTTCCCAATCAATGACAATTTGCCAGAAATCAACAACGCCTTGACAATTACCCGTAAGGATGGCTCCCAGCTGGTGCTGGAAGTTGCCTTGGAACTGGGTGATGGCGTCATGCGGACCATCGCGATGGATTCAACCGATGGCCTGCAGCGCGGCATGGCAGTTCAAGATACTGGCGGTCCGATTTCAGTGCCTGTCGGTAAAGACACACTGGGTCGCGTGTTCAATGTATTGGGTGACCCCATCGATGGCGGCGAAGCTTTTGGACCGGATCATCGGCGTGACAGCATCCACCGTGATGCACCAAAATTCGAAGATTTGAATACCAGTTCTGAAATTCTGGAAACGGGCATCAAAGTCATCGATCTGCTCGAACCCTACCTGCGAGGCGGGAAGGTTGGACTCTTCGGTGGTGCCGGTGTCGGTAAAACCGTTTTGATTCAGGAACTGATTCATAATATCGCCGAAGAACACGGCGGCATCTCCGTCTTCACCGGGGTCGGCGAACGAACCCGTGAAGGGAACGACCTTTACTTTGAAATGAAGGAAAGCGGCGTTCTGGAGAATACAGCCATGGTCTTTGGTCAGATGAACGAGCCGCCTGGTGCCCGGATGCGGGTTGCCTTGACTGGTTTGACAATCGCGGAATACTTCCGTGATGTCGAAGGTCAGGACGTCCTGCTGTTTATCGATAACATTTTCCGGTTTACTCAGGCTGGTTCCGAAGTTTCTGCCTTGCTGGGCCGAATTCCGTCAGCCGTTGGTTATCAGCCGACACTGGCAACTGAAATGGGTCAGCTACAGGAACGGATTACCTCGACGAAAAAAGGATCGGTTACTTCCATTCAGGCTATTTATGTGCCTGCCGATGACTATACCGATCCGGCGCCGGCGACAACTTTCGCCCATTTGGATGCCACAACCAACTTGGAACGGCGTTTAACTGAGCAAGGGATTTATCCGGCTGTTGATCCGCTGGAATCTTCTTCCAGTGCGTTGACACCGGAAATTGTCGGCGAGGAACACTATAATGTGGCCACTGAAGTGCAGCGCGTCTTGCAGCGTTATCGCGAGTTACAGGATATCATCTCTATTTTAGGGATGGACGAATTGTCCGACGAGGAAAAGGTGATCGTTGCCCGTGCCCGTCGCATTCAATTCTTCCTGTCACAAAACTTCAACGTTGCGGAACGTTTCACCGGCCAACCAGGTTCATATGTACCGGTTGAAGAAACCGTTAAAGGCTTCAAGGCAATTCTGGACGGCAAATACGATGACTATCCGGAAGATGCCTTCCGTTCAGTCGGCCGCATTGAAGAAGTTGTCGAAAAGGCTAAGAAGATGGGCTTTGCTCCTGATGAACAGGACACGGATGCTGACGAAAAGCCAGCTGCACAAGCTGCAGCTAACTAAGGAGGCGACGTGTTTTGGCAGAAACGAGCAATGTTCTTCGCGTCAATATCGTGACGCCTGATGGTTTGGTTTATGACCATCATGCCAAGATGTTGGTGGTTCATTCTGTTGCTGGCGAATTGGGGATCATGGCCAACCATGAGCCAATCGTCACCCCGTTAGCGATCGGGGAGGTTGACGTACAACGTGTTGACTCAAGCGATCATAACGATTCAATTGCGGTCAACGGCGGTTTCATGGAGGTTTCGGATAATGTCGCCTCAATCGTCGCTGACTCAGCCGAACGTGAACGCGATATTGACCTGAGTCGTGCTCAAGCAGCACGCGATCGGGCTAAGAAGCGGATCGAGCAGGCCAAGAATGAAAACAACCAAGATGATCTGCGGCGGGCGCAAGTCGCATTGCGGCGCGCCATCAACCGGATCAATGTTAAAACCAGTCATTAGACTCATGAAGAACAAAAAGGTACTGGAGGCGATTTTGCCTTTAGTGCCTTTTTGTTTGTGAGCGCGAGCCGGCGCGGTTAGAAGTCGGAGTGTAAGTGTCCTTGGGCGTGATGGCATGGGCTTGGCCATTGCGACCAAGGTCCTTACACGCAGACTTCTGCGCCGGGGAGCGCGTTATGAAAAAGCGTCAGTTTCAGTTAGGCGGACATAACTCTTCTAGGTCAAGCGCTCCTGCGCACGCTCTTGCATGAATGCCGAAAGTGCGGGAAGATAGCGTATGAGGTGATCGCATGTTTCAGGAAATCGGCCTAAATGCCGCCATAACGCTCGTGTCCCATTTTGTTTTCATCATGTTGGCATTCCGGGCATTGAATGCGCTGCGTTTTGAGCGGTTCATTAAGGCCAACCATGTCCGTGAAGCGCAAGTATTGTTGCTTTTCATGGCCGTCGGGTTAGGTTATTTGGTTAGCTCCTTCTTTTTATCGCTCGTTCAAGCAGCTTTAAACTTACCTAAACTTTTCCTATAAAAACCTCGTCTTAACTATGTTATAATGCGATAGTTAGTCAATTTACGAGGAGAGATATATACCCATGGCAAAAGATATTGGGATCGACTTAGGGACAGCCAATGTACTGATCAATGTTAAAGGCAAAGGCATCGTCTTAAATGAGCCGTCCGTTGTCGCCATTGATACCCATACCGGCAAAGTATTAGCGGTGGGGACAGAAGCCTATAAAATGGTTGGGCGCACACCGGGTAACATTCGGTCAATTCGACCACTAAAAGATGGCGTTATCGCTGATTTCGACATTACCGAAGCAATGCTTGAATATTTCATTAACAAATTAAATGTAAAAGGCGTGTTTTCCAAACCCAATATTTTGATTTGTGCCCCAACGAACATTACGGACATTGAGCAAAAGGCCATCATTCAGGCGGCCGAAAAATCCGGTGGCCGTCATGTCTACCTTGAGTTCGAGCCTAAGGTAGCAGCAGTTGGTGCCGGTTTGGATATTTTCCAGCCGCAAGGGAACATGGTGATCGATATCGGTGGTGGTACCAGTGACATCGCGGTACTTTCTTTGGGGGAGATTGTTACCAGCCGTTCACTGCGTTTAGCAGGCGATAAAATGGATTCGTCGATTGCAGCTTATGTGAAGAACAAACACAAGCTGATTATCGGCGAGCATACCGCTGAACAGATTAAAATCAAAATCGGCGCGGTTTACGACGCCGATCCTAAAGAAACCATTGAAGTTCGTGGTCGGGATATCGCAACCGGCTTGCCGCGTGAGGTTTCAGTGACGTCCGAGGAAGTTTCTGACGCTTTGCACGAAACCATGATGGCGATCATCGACGGTGCTAAAGGCGTCTTGGAAAAAACCCCACCGGAGCTTTCAGCCGATATTATCGATCGTGGGATCATGCTGACCGGTGGCGGTGCGTTATTAAAAGGCATCTCCCAGTTATTTGCTGCTGAATTGAAGGTGCCAGTGCTTTTGGCCGACGATCCGTTAGACGCTGTAGCTTTAGGCACAGGTGTCTTACTGGACAACATCGAACATCATCGGCAGTATTAGGAGTTAGCTTATGGACCCGGAGTATCCGAAACGCATTTTTCATCACATTAAAATTTGGTTGATCATTGCGGCGATTGCGTTGATTTTAGGATTGCTGATCGGTTTTGGTATGGGCGGCAGCAATCCGTTTAAGGTTTTTTTGCCGTCGACGTGGATCCATTTCTTTAATTTCCTGCGTTAGGAGTGGACATGAAGCAAATCCTGACCTGGCTGGTGCGGGGCTACCAGCGGTTTATTTCCCCGTTATTGCCGCCGAGCTGCCGGTATTATCCGACCTGTTCGACGTACATGATTCAGGCGTTGCAGCGACATGGCGCCATTAAAGGGACGCTCATGGGGATTGCCCGGATCTTGCGGTGCAACCCCTTTGTTAAAGGTGGACTTGATCCGGTCCCGGCTTATTTCACGTTGCGGCGGAATCCGCATCCTGAAAATGACTTGGATCTCAGCGACATTCAAAATCTTAATCATAAGCTAGGAGGCCATCATGGCTAAAGAAAGAAACATCAAGGTCACCCAAACGGATGAAACCCGTAATGGCCATACGGTTTCGGTGTTAAAAATCGGTGATCAGGAAATTGGGTTTATTGAACCGGATGGCACCCGGTTTGCTGCTTACGTTGCCGGTTCAGACAAGCCAAATCGCTTTAAAAGTCTGGATGACGCTGTCAACGCGTTGATTGCGGAATATCATTTGCATCAGGGTTGACGCGATTTGGCAGAGCGTGAACTGGAGCGATTTTTAGCCTAGTTAACGCATTTTTAAAACAGCGCGTGGACAGGAGCGTTAAAGGAGGTTCGCCGTGGAATCGCATGAAATTAAATCAAATTCTGAAGGCGATCGCATCGACTACGGCATCATTTTGTCAGTCATGCTGCTGGCGCTGATTGGTTTAGTGTCAATTTATCTGGCGGCGTCTCATGATGGTTCGACTTCGCAGAATCCGGTCAGGGCCACGATTATGCAGGCAGCCTGGTACGCGATTGGTGGCATCGGGATCTTCTTCGTCATGCGGTTTGATGCAGAACAGCTGTGGCGAATTGCGCCTTATTTGTATGGTATCGGGATCTTTCTGATGATCGCCGTTTTGATTTTTTATGATCGGGCGACTGAGCTTAATACCGGTGCCAAAAGCTGGTTTGCACTTGGACCAATCAGTTTCCAACCTTCGGAAATCATGAAACCGGCATATATCTTGATGCTAAGCCGAGTCGTCACCCAGCACAATGCAGCTTATTCACACACGATCCAAAACGATTGGAAATTAATTGGCCGCATGGTGTTGTGGACCCTTCCGATTGCCGTCTTGATGAAGTTGCAAAATGACTTCGGGACAACGTTGGTCTTTCTGGCCATTTTTGCCGGGGTCACCTTGGTGGCGGGTATTAATTGGCGGATCCTTTTACCGATTGCCTTAGGCGCAGCTGCACTTGGAACACTGGCCATTTTGCTGGTTACGCAGTCGTGGGGCCGGTCGTTTCTCGGCTCAATCGGTTTCAAAACGTATCAATTTGCCCGAATCGATTCATGGCTAAATCCTTCTGGCAGCACCAGTGGCGATAGTTACCAATTATGGCAATCGATGAAGGCGATCGGTTCAGGACAGTTAACCGGAAAAGGCCCGTTCCACATGGCCGTCGCGGTGCCAGTGCGGGAATCGGATATGATTTTTTCCGTGATTGGCGAAGCATTCGGGTTTGTCGGCGCAGCGGTGCTGATTCTGTTATACTTTATGTTGATCTATCAGATGATTCGGGTCACGTTCGATACCAAGAACGAGTTTTATGCTTACATCTCGACTGGTGTCATCATGATGATCTTATTCCACGTGTTTGAAAATATTGGTATGAACATAGGCTTGTTGCCACTGACAGGGATTCCGCTACCGTTCATTTCACAAGGGGGTTCATTCCTGCTTGCAAATATGCTATCGGTCGGCATGGTCCTCTCGATGCGCTATCACCATACAAGCTACATGTTCAGCCGCGACACAGAAGATTTTGAATAGGAGCGAGAAAATGGCAACGACTTATTTTTGGCAAGACGAACTGGCTGCGGGTCAGGTTCGTTTGGGGTTAACCCAGGATGCACAGGAAACGTTAGGTAAAATTAAATTTGTTGATTTACCGCAAGTTGGCACAAGTTTAACGGTGGGCAACCCGTTTTTGAGTGTGGAAGCGGAAAAGGCTGTCCTCGATCTTGAGGCACCGCTGGCCGGGACTGTGGTAGATGTTCACCAAGAACTTAGTGACAAACCTGCCTTGTTAGACGAAACCGATCATAATCACAATTGGGTTGTGACTGTTTCAACCAAATAACCCTGACTACCTGTCAGCGACTTGACAGGTGCGTGGTGTGCAGCCAATTTAAAAAGCAGCTGACATCGACATGATGCCTAGCTGCTTTTTAAATTTCTGATGGCGCAAGTATTAGTTGAAGAACCGATTTGCCATCTCCTGATAGGTTTTGATGGCGGTCGTGTAGCTGTCTAAGTCGACGTGTTCATCGACTTGGTGGCTGAAATGATTGTCACCCGGGCCATAAACGATGACGTCAAAGTGGTTGTCAGACCGAATAAATTCAGACGCATCGGTGCCGCCGTAAGCTACCGCAAGTTTGGCTGGCGTACCGGTGACAGCTGCAATTGCCTGATTAGCAGTGGTGACAAGGTGACCATTTTTGTCGGAGTGCACTGGCAGGAACCGATGCAAGACCTTGAGCGTTAATTTGGCAGACGTAGCTTGATTAGCCTGATCGACTAATTGCTTCAGCAGGTCGACAACTAAATCAATATTGGCAGCAGGAGTTGGCCGCAAGTTGCCGCGTAGATAGGCATGGGCAGGAATCGTGTTGACTTGATCGCCACCGTTGATCACCGTAATTGAATGCCGAAAGACGCCTAAGTCCGGATCGTCCGGTGCTTGATCAAAGGCAGTTGGCTCTCGTTCGGCAAAGGCCACTAATCCATCGATGGCGTTGACCCCTTTTTCCGGTCGCGAACTATGAACCGAGACGCCTTCACTGTCGATTTCGTAGTTGACGGTCCCGCCATGCGCATACTGCAGCAATTTGTCCGTTGGTTCGCCAACAATCAAGCCTGCCAAATCATCGGCATAGCCTTGCTCAGTGAGTTGTCGAGCGCCCATCGCGCCAAATTCTTCACCAACCGTTGCCATGAACCGAATGTGATGTTTAAAACCGGCTTGCTTCAAAGCGATGAGCGCGAGTGTCATCGCCGCCAGACCGCTTTTCATGTCATCAGTCCCGCGACCATACATGACATTGTTGACGATTTTTCCGGAAAAAGGCGGATACGTCCATGCAGACTCGTCGCCGGGACTGACAACATCTTGGTGACCAGTGAAGCCAAGCACACGGTCACCTTGATTAAGTTCCGCCACTAAATTAACCCGATCATCTTTGTACGGAATCAGTTTGGTAGGAATACCGGCGGCCTCAAACTCAGCCTGCAAGACTTTTGCGACGGCCAGCTCATGACCGTTTGCTGAGTCAATGCGAATTAATTTTTGCAACAGTGCAACAGGATCTGTCATATTTGCTCATCCTTTCAGTGCGATGTTTCATGACCGCTTAATTGAACTTTTCACCGACGGCCAATGTTGAAGCAAGCTTACACTCTTTTTGAATTAAAATTCAATGTTTGACTACTAAAAAATTTGTGCTAAACTCATGAATACAAACTTGAAATTGATGATAAACGGACTAAGTGAGTAGCGGTCGCGAGACAGTACAGAAAACCCGAATTGATGAGAGCGGGGTTGCAAGCGCGCGCGAATATGGCTTAGTGCACACGGCACACCGAACATTTTGTGTAAGGCTGTGATGGCCAGCGCCCATTAACGCGCTCCCGGATGAATCCGTCCGGTGAGTGGGTCGCGCACAGCACGGCCAATTAGAATGGTACCGTGGGGAAAGCTCACTTCTAACTGTCTTTGGTTAGAGGTGGGCTTTTTTTTGAGCGCGAGTCAGCGCGGTTAGAAGCCGGAGCATAAGTGGCCTTGGGCGTGATGGCCCGAACTTAGGCCATTGCGACCAAGGTCCTTATGTGCAGGTTTCTGGGCTGGCGAGCGCGTTATGAAGAGAGGTAAGCCACAAGCTGAACGCAAGCCGTTACGCTCATAGTCCTTTTATCACGCAACAATCAAGCCAATACAACAAGCAGCTACACGGTTGCAAAATTTTGTTACGTGCAGCTGAGCACCGAATACACGAGGAGGATTCAAGATGAAGCGTTTTTGGAAGATTTTTGCCACCATTGCAGTATTAGGACTGATTTTGGTTGGTTGTGGTAACAGTAACAGCAGTAGCAGTCAGAAGCAGACGACGGTTAAGATCGGGGTTGTTGGCGCGGATAATCGGGTTTTGCAATCCGTTGCCAAGAAAGTCAAGAAACAGGGCATTAACATTAAAATTGTCCAGTTCTCTGATTACAACCAACCTAATACAGCATTGAAGGATCATGATATTGATTTGAACTTGTTCCAGCATCAGTATTTTCTGAACAACTGGAACAAGACGCATCATGGTGATCTTGTCAGCATCGGTCAGACCATTATTGCGCCGTTAGCGATTTATTCTAAGAAGATCACGAAAATCAGTCAGATCAAGCAAGGTGACACAATTGCGTTGCCAAATGACCCGACCAATGAAGGCCGCGCGTTGCAGTTGCTGCAAGCGGCAGGCTTGATCAAGCTCAATACGAAGGTGGCTTTGCCAACGACCCGTGATGTGACCGCCAACAAGCTGAATTTGAAGCTTAAAGCGGTCGATGCCGCCCAAACGGCCAGTTCCTTACCGGATGTTGCAGCGTCCGTGATTAACTCAGGCGTGGCTCAGGATGCCAAGTTGAATCCTAAGAAGGCTATTTACACGGAGAAGGTCAACAAACAAAGTCAACCTTGGATTAACGTGTTTGTGGCGAATAAAAAGGACAAAAATAATAAGACTTACCAGAAAATTGTGAAGGCATTCCGGACGAAGGATACGGCTAATCTGATTGAGAAGCTGTACCATGGGAGTGAAGTACCGGCCTGGACGCAGAAGTTTTAAGATTGCGGGTAATGCGCGTAGGAAAACTGTTGGGTTGGCTTTCCGGTTGCCTGTTTGAGGATTTTCGGCAGCTAGTGACTTGTTTGGAGAATGAATGCATGATAAGTTGGTGAGGACAAGGCAGCGCCAAAACGCGTTCACTAGCGCAGAAGTCTGCGTGTAAGAATCTCAGGCGCAATGGCCAAGATCGGGCCATCACGCCCAAGGCCACTTATGCTCCGGTTTCTAACCGGCCACGCTCACGCTCTCTCTACCTTTCTCTTGACAACTTACCCTTCTTTCGTCTAAACTCATCTTAATTCATTTCGGGAAACGAATGATATGAGTGAGTAGATTTGATGAGACTGTACAGAAAACCTGATTAGCTGAGAGCAGGGTAGTTGATTGAATCGAAGATGGCTCATTGATCGGCATCGCTGAGCAGTGGTTAGGCGATGATGGCTGGCGGTCATTACTCCGCACACAGGTGATTGCCTGTTACTGAGGGCGCTTTGGCGTCGAATTAGAATGGTACCGCGAGCAAGCTCGCTTCTAAAACATTGTGTTTAGAAGCGAGTTTTTTTATTTTTCAAAAAGCTTGCGCATATTGTTCGTGAACCCGAACGAGGAGGAAGAAGTTTATGAAGTCTTGGAAAAGAGCCATTATCACACTTGCTTTGGTGTTGCCATTATTTGTTTTAGCAGCCTGCGGTAAGTCGTCATCCAGCACTAGCAAAAATACCACAGTTAAAGTCGGCATCATGAGTACGGACAAGGAAATCTGGACGGACATCCAGTCACGGTTGAAGAAACAGGGTGTGACCATCAAACTGGTGCAGTTTACGGATTATAACCAACCGAACCAGGCACTGGAAGACGGCGACATTCAGTTGAACGCTTTTCAGCATCATAATTTCTTAGATAACTGGAATAAGAAACACAATACCAAGATCGTCGACATCGGTGCAACTTATATCGGGCCGATGCGCGCTTATTCCAACAAGATCAAGTCGCTCAAAGAAGTGAAAGCAGGCGATAAGATTTCCTTGCCTAACGATCCTTCCAACGAAGGCCGAGCGCTGCAGTTACTCGCGCAAAACGGCTTGTTGACACTGAAAAAGGGTGTGGCATCGCCAACCATTCGTGATATTACGGAAAATAAGCTTAACTTGAAATTTACCGAACTTGATGCAGCCCAGACCGCACGCTCACTGGATGATGTTGCGGTGGCCGTTGTCAATAATGATATTGCGGCAGCAGCCAATCTGAAGCCGGCCAATGCAATTGCGGTTGAAAAGATTACCAAGCAGTCCAAGCCATGGGTTAACTTCATTGCTGCTAAGTCGGCGAAAGACAAGAACAACGCCACTTACAAGAAGATTGTCAAAGCTTACCAGACAAAGCGGACGGCTGAGCTGCTGAAGAAGGTTTACAAAGGCTCAACATTGCCAGCCTGGAACTACAAGTTTTAATTAGAAACGGGGACAATTATGTCAGATCAAGCAGTTGTGACGTTAAAAGACGTGGACGTTGAATTCCACGGGAAGACCCGCTCGGTACATGCCGTTGATCACGTCAATTTAACGGTCAATCGCGGGGATATTTATGGGATTGTCGGCTATTCAGGAGCCGGCAAGTCGACATTGGTCCGGACCATCAATCTGTTGCAGCGGCCAACCAGCGGCAGCGTCAATGTTTTAGGCCAGGATATGCTAGCTTTGTCAGCGGCACAGCTACGTAAGGAACGTAAGCGGATCGGCATGATTTTTCAGCATTTTAATTTGATGAACAGCCGCACGATTGCCGATAATGTCGCGTTTCCGTTAAAAGGTATCAAATCAAAGCAGGAGATCAAGAAGAAGGTTGCTGAGCTGCTGGATTTGGTTGGGCTGACAGATCGGGCAAATTCCTATCCGGCACAACTATCCGGCGGGCAAAAGCAACGGGTCGGGATTGCACGGGCCTTGGCGTCTGATCCGGAAATCTTGATCTCCGATGAAGCGACCAGTGCGTTGGATCCGAAAACCACGAGTTCAATTCTGGATCTTTTGAAATCGCTGAATGAACGGTTGGGGTTGACGATTGTTCTGATTACCCACCAAATGGAGGCGGTTAAACAGATTTGTAATCGTGTTGCCGTCATGGATGCGGGCGCCATCATTGAACGCGGCGATCTGCTGCAGGTCTTTTCCGACCCAAAGCAGCAGTTGACCAAGGATTTCATCGATACGACGTTGCAGCTTGATCAGGCGATTGAATCAGTTTTGCAGCAGCCTGCCGTTAAAAACCTTGGGCCCAATGATCGCTTGCTGCGGTTAACCTATGTCGGGGCTTCGGCCGATCAACCATTGGTGGCCAAGTTGTTTGAAAGTTACCACGTGACTGCGAACATTTTGTTTGGTGATATTCAGATTTTACAGGATACACCATTTGGCAATCTGATTGTGGTTTTGTCCGGGGATCAAGCGCAAGTGGACGCCGGCATTCAGTATCTCAAACAGCAGGATGTCAAAATCGAAGACATCTTAAAGAAGGAGGCCTAGGCAGATGGTACAATTTTTTACAAAATATTTTCCTAACGTTGTGCCTATCTGGTCCGGCGATGGCGGCGTGACGCAGGCAATCAACGAGACGCTGTACATGACGGCCTTGACGGCAATTGTTGCCGGGGTGCTAGGCATTATTATTGGGATCTTACTGGTCTTGACCGATGAAGGTGGGCTACTGGCCAATCATCCGTTTTACTTCGTTTTGGATAAATTGGTGAACATCTTCCGAGCGGTGCCGTTTATCATTTTGCTGGCGATCATGACGCCAGTGACGCGCGCTATTGTCGGAACCGGCATCGGCCCGACCGCGGCGTTGGTACCATTGATCGCCGGGACGACCCCGTTTTACGCACGGCAGGTGCAAAATGCCTTGCTGACGGTTGATCCCGGTGTCATTGAAGCGGCCGAAGCGATGGGCGTTTCACCGCTAGGGATTGTCTGGCGCGTTTACTTGCGTGAAGGGTTGTCCGAATTGATTCGGGTTTCCGTCTTGACGATCATCTCCGTCATCGGCTTAACGGCCATGGCTGGGGCTGTCGGTGGTGGCGGTCTCGGGAATCTGGCCATTGCGGTCGGCTACCAACGTTACCAGTACGACGTGATCATTGTTTCCCTGATCTTCATTTTGGCACTGGTCTTCTTGGTTCAGTTTATCGGCGATTTCTTTGCACGAAAGAGCCACCACTAATCGCGATAAAAATTGGCGTTTTGTATTCAAGCGCCCCACAATTGTCAGATAAGCAAAGTCTGATGATTGTGGGGCGTTTGCATGTATACTGATATTGAATGTGTCGAATGCGGGATACGGTAGACCGGTTTTGAAACGCGTTCACTGGCGCAGGAACCTGCGTGTAAGGACCTTAGTCGCCAATGGCCTAAGCCCGGGCCATCACGCCCAAGCCCGCTTACACTCCGGTTCCTAACCGCGCCAGTTCACGCTCTTGTCATGTTTGCCGCACCCGTTGTTATGACGTAGAATAACGGTATAACGAAAAGTCAAATCCAGTCGGGGGTAACATTGTGCATACACTTGAGATTAAAGATTTACACGTCAAAATTAAGGCAGAACCGGAGCATCCGGAGATTTTAACTGGGGTCAATTTGAAATTGGCGACGGGCGAAATTCACGCCATTATGGGTCCTAATGGTACAGGTAAGTCGACATTGGCCGAGACAATCATGGGCAATCCGGCTTATGAAGTCACTCAAGGCGATATTTTAATTGATGGCAAGTCGATTCTGGACCTTGCTGTTGATGAACGGGCGCGTGCCGGTTTGTTTCTCGGCATGCAGTACCCGCAGGAAATTGCTGGGGTGACGAATGCTGAGTTCATTCGTGCTGCGATCAACGCGCGGCGTCCGGAAGATGATCAGATTCGCATTACCGATTTTTTGAAACAATTAGATAAGACGATGGCAACCCTTGAGATGCCGGAATCAATGGCAGATCGGTATCTGAATCAAGGCTTTTCCGGTGGTGAAAAGAAGCGCAATGAAATTCTACAGTTGATGATGATTCATCCGCATTTTGGATTACTGGATGAAATCGACTCCGGCTTGGATATTGATGCACTGCGGATCGTTGCCAAAGGCGTTAACCTGATGCGCGGGCCGGAATTCGGCAGCATGATCATTACCCATTATCAACGTCTGCTGGATTACATTATTCCTGATGTGGTGCACGTCATGAAAGGCGGCCGGATCATCGAAAGCGGCGGCCCTGACTTAGCCAAAGAATTGGAAAAGACCGGCTATGAACACCTTAAAGTGGGTGAACAAAATGGTTGAAACAACAACGTTGCCGGCGCCTAATCTGCCTAAGTTTCCGTTGGCGCGCTATTTAAAGAACCAACCTGATGCCGTTGAGGATCGGGTCATCTTGCATGCGCCTCAGGCAATCGCTTATGCGGCCGGGTCGAGCGAAGTCCAGCGTTTTACGCCGACAAATTCGCTTGATGCATGGTTGCTGCGCTCGCCTCAAGGGGCAACGACAGTCGATATTCCCGCTCATTTTGTCAGCGGCGATGATCCCATCGTCTTAACTGGGCCGAAAAACGCCGGTGGTTTACTGTACGTTCATGTTGGTAAAGGCGCCAAGGTTACCCTGCAGGAAAAGTGGGCCAGTGGCGGCCATGTGTTAGGCATTTGGCTCATGTTGGTGATTGATGCCGACGCGGACGTTAATTGGTTGAGCTATGACAGCTTTACTGCCGACACTGTGGTGGTGAATCGCACGGCGACATTAGCCGCCAGTGCGAAGCTTAACTGGACATTGGCTGGGTTTTCGCATAATTCCGGATTGAATCGGGTCGATGTGCGGTTGCTTGGACAAAACGCCGAGGCAACAGTTAACGTGGGCGTTTTGGCTTCCGGCAATCAACATGTCAGTTATACGACGTCTGTGACCAATGAAGGCCAGCATACAGTGGGGCATATTAATCAGCGCGGTGTGATTACCGGCAATGCCCACCTGATGTTTAATGGGATTGGCCACATCATCAAGGGTGCTCGCGGAAGTGATGCTCAACAGGAAAATCGCGTGTTGATGCTTTCTCAGCGAGCGGAAGGCGATGCCAACCCAATCCTATTAATTGATGAAAATGACGTCACGGCCGGGCATGCTGCTTCCGTGACGCGGGTGAATGCCGATCAGCTTTACTATTTAATGAGTCGCGGACTTTCTGCGACATTAGCAAAACGATTGGTGATTCGCGGCTTTTTGGAAGGCGGTTTGGCTGAAATCGACGATGTTCGGCTGAAGAAAGAACTGTTTGCAACGATTGATCGAACGCTGGTGGCTGAAGATGCGTGAACAATTTCCGTTTTTTAAGGCTCATCCTGATCTGGTTTATTTAGATACCGCAGCGACTTCTCAAAAGCCGCAAGCCTTGTTGGATAGCCTACAGAACTACTATATTAATGATAATGCCAACGTACACCGCGGTCTCTACAAGTTGGCCTATGATACGACTGAGGCATACGAAGGGGTTCGCCAGCAAGTTGCTGATTTCCTTCATGCCCAAAGTGCCGAGGAGATTATTTTTACCCGTGGCACGACAGATAGTCTGAATTTGGTGGCGAGTGCGTTTGGCCCGCAAGCAGTGCCTGCTGGCGGCCGGATTGTGGTCAGTGGTGCGGAACACCACAGCAATTTTATTCCGTGGCAACAGCTTGCTAAGCGTCAGCAAGCAACCTTCACTGTAACGCCGGTTCATCCGGACGGGACGATCGATGTGCCCGCCTTATTGGCCGCTATCACGCCAGGTACCAACTTAGTAGCGATTGCCCAAGTGACCAATGTTGCCGGCGATACACTCCCAGTGGCAGAGATTGCGAAAAAAGCGCATGACGTGGGGGCCATTGTTGTCGTTGACGGCGCTCAGGCAGTCGCTCATATGGCAGTTGACGTCCAAGCGTTAGGCGCGGACTTCTACGCTTTTTCCGGACATAAAATCTATGGGCCAACAGGGATCGGCGCGCTTTACGGTCGTGCTGACTTATTGGCAAAAATGCCGCCGATTCAATTTGGCGGTGAAATGATTTCCGAAGTTCGTGATCAAGAAAGTACGTGGGCAGACGGGCCGATCAAGTATGAAGCCGGCACGCCCCATATCGCCGGTGTGATTGGCATGGGCGCGGCATTGCATTGGTTTCAGGAAAACGTCGATGCAGCGGCATTACAAACCGAACATGAACTGACGAATCAATTGCGAACCGCGTTGACGGCGATTCCGGATCTAACGGTTTATGGCAACGACGACAGTTTGGCAACGGTTTCCTTTAATTTAATCGGTATTCATCCCCACGATGTTGCTACCTTCCTGGACGAGCAACAAATCGCCGTGCGCGCCGGCCATCATTGCGCCCAGCCACTCATGGCCAGGTTAGGAGTGCCAGCAACGGTGCGCGCCAGTTTTGGGGTCTACAACAATCAGGATGATGTCACGAAATTGGTTGAAGCTGTTCAGGCCGCAAGGAGGTATTTCCATGGCATTGACTAAGCTAGATCAAATGTATCGCGCGGTGATTCTCGACGAGGCGCAACACCCGCGGCATCACGGCGTTTTAGCTGATTTTGATCACGAAATCACGGTGCGCAACCCCAGCTGCGGTGATGTTTTACACTTGCAGATTAGTGAAAAGGATGGCCGAGTGAACGATGTTGCTTTTTCCGGGAGTGGTTGTACCATTTCCCAGGCGAGTGCGAGCCTGATGACCGATCAGATTTTAGGTAAAACGCCAGCCGAAATCGAGCAGATGGTCGAAACTTTTTCCGACTTGATTATCAAAGGCGACGTTCCTGATGCCGACCGGCTGGGGGATGCAGCTGTGTTAAAAGGCGTTCATCAGTTTCCGGCACGCATCAAATGTGCCACGTTAGCATGGAAAGCAGCTGCGCAAGTTTTGACGCAGAAAGGTAAAACCGATGACTGAGACAAAAAATACTAAAAATAATGAAACTGTTGCGGCGGATATCGACTTTTTACCTGACGAAAATCCCGCTGATTTCAAAGACGATATCAAGCCGGTCTATTCAACTGGCCGTGGGCTCACAGAAGAAACGGTACGGGCCATCTCGGCGGAAAAGCATGAGCCGGAGTGGATGCTGGATTATCGGCTCAAGGCGTATGCGACTTACCGTAAGCTGGCAATGCCAAATTTTGGCCCGGATTTGTCGGATTTGGACTTGGACAATATGCTTTATTTCCAAAAGGCGACCGATCGCACATATCGCGATTGGGATGATGTGCCGGATACGATCAAGAAAACATTCGATCGCCTCGGCGTGCCGCAAGCAGAGCGGAAATACCTGGCCGGTGCCAGTGCGCAATACGAATCTGAAGTGGTTTATCACAATATGCGCAATGAATTTGAAAAGCTAGGGATTATTTTCATGGACATGGATTCGGCGTTGAAGGAATATCCCGAACTTGTGCATGAATACTTTGGGAAATTAGTTAAACCTAGTGACAACAAATTTGCGGCGCTTAATGGTGCGGTTTGGTCAGGCGGCAGTTTTATTTATGTTCCTAAAGGTGTCCAAACCGATGTGCCCATTCAAAGTTACTTCCGAATCAATGCGGAGAACACAGGACAATTTGAACGGACCCTCATCATTGTGGAACCGGGCGCGCACGTTAACTATGTTGAAGGGTGTACGGCGCCGAATTATTCCAGTGACAGCTTACATGCAGCGGTCGTCGAGGTCTTTGTTAAAAATGATGCCTATTGCCGCTACACGACGATTCAAAACTGGAGCAAGAATGTGTTCTCGCTTGAAACCAAGCGGGCTCAGGCGCTTGATAATGCCACGATGGAGTGGGTTGACGGCAATCTTGGTAGTAAGACAACCATGAAGTACCCTAGCGTCTATCTGGACGGCAAAGGGGCACACGGTACGATGCTCAGTATTGCAGTGGCTGGCGAAGGTGTCGATCAAGATAACGGGGCGCGCATGATTCATAATGCGCCGAACACAAGTAGTTCGATCGTTTCCAAATCCATTGCCAAAGATGGCGGCGCAGTTGACTACCGCGGAACGGTTCGATTCACCAAAAAAGCCGACAATGCCTTTTGTCACGTGGAATGTGACACCATTTTAATGGACGAAAAGAGCTCCAGTGATACCATTCCTTACAATGAGATTCACAACTCGACGGTCTCAATGGAACACGAAGCAAAGGTTTCGAAAGTTTCGGAAGAGCAGCTGTATTATTTAATGAGCCGTGGGATTTCCGAAGCCAAGGCGACCGAAATGATCATCATGGGCTTCGTGGAGCCGTTCACCAAAGAGTTGCCGATGGAATATGCGGTTGAGTTGAATCGCCTCATCGGCATGGAAATGGACGGCTCGGTTGGGTGATGCTGTGGTGACGCGGTTTGTGGGGCGTTTTGACGCTTCTAGGAAAATACTCTCCACAAAATAATCGACAAGTTAATATTGGATAATTTCGGTATGCCTAAAATCAGTCAGTCATCAATACTCGCGTGAATACGCAGCTAGTTGGTGATTGGCTGTTTTTTTAAACAAAGTATTAGGCAAGCCTAACTTTTTGTTTTATGATAGATGCGGTACCAAAATGGCAACATTGAGGGGGCTGCTAATGGACAACTATGATAAAGCAAGGAAAGTCTTGCAATCAATGGCGCTGTCTAAAATTGCACAGGAAACTGGCATCAGCATTGGCCAGATCTGGCATTATCGGGATCGCCATGAAGGCATTGAAAAGGCACCGCCAGCTTATGTGGAGCGAATCGCGCGTCTGTATCGCAAAAAGCGCGTTTGAAGTGGATAAAGTTGGGGGATGTGGTAGTAGGTGAGAGGAAGTGGCCGAACGTTTTTAAGATAAGGCTCAGGAAATTAAACATCGCGACGCTGTCTTGAGCTAGGTAACTTGATTAGCTGAGACGGTGCCTGTTCGGGTTGTTGATCCGAACATCGACAAGACCGCATGGCAAGCGTGATAACTGCCATGCGGTCTTGTCGTTTTTTGATGTTACCGAAGTGAGTGGACGCTATTTAGACACGGGTGCTACAATGGGTGAATGTATGGATTGGCTACGGCTAATCGAATCGTGACTTCTGGGTAGCACATCATGATAAAGCGGCAGGAGGAAGATCATGGCTGAGGACTTGGAACATTTCATTAAAACAATGGCGCTGGGTATTCCAACCATTAAGCCGGATGAGAAGCGAGCTTTTCTAGGCAACTTTCGCGAACGGGTCGCAATGGCGGTGACCATTCGGCAACTCCGCGATGCCCGCATTACGGCGATGCTTGATTCGGTGCTGACGCGCTATCCCGGTTATCGAATCTTTTTGAACGGTCGGATGGGGGAAAGCTTAGTCAATCAATATATGTTGCAAGCGCTGGCTCATCAGTATCCTTTTACAATCATGAATCAACCGGGGATGCGCGTCACCAAGCGAGTGTTGCCGACCGACTTTGGCTGGGTTCTTGCACATCCAACGCAAAAAATCAGTCGTCCGATTTTGTTGTAGAACCAGCAGGCATGACCACGGGATTGCTTGGCGACGGCAAACCGCACCACAATGCCATTTAGCTTTAAAAGGAGGCCCATTTTGACGCAACTTGATACTATTCAAACCACAGTCCAGCAACTGCGGACATTACTGAATCAAGGTAAAATTTTTGCAACATTGCCGGATATGCTGGGAAAAGTCATTGATAGCATCGCAACGGAATCGAAAACGCGTGTCACGATTCCGCGCGATGATAAAACCGCTATTGCAAGAATTCGAACCATTCAAAAGCGGATCAAGCAAACGAGTGATCCGAGCGTCACTGATGATGAGATTGCCTTTTTGGTGGCGCATTTAGCCAGTACCAAACCTGCTGTCCGGGACAAAGGCGTTTTTTTCTTATTTAATGATTTGTTTCAGGCAGAGGCGTTTACGAATGAGCAAGTCAAGGCGCTTTTTAAACGGTTGCAAGCGCCGGATATTTTGTTCAGTCATATCTTCGAGCCCCAAAATGATGCCGTGTTTCTGCGAAGCTTTGCGGTTATGATTTTGAGCGGTATGATTTATGCCGATCAGAATCGCTATCATATTCTCAGTAAAGCTGATTATCTGACAACCGTGCAGAATATCGGGACGTATATTCTGCTTGAAAGAGATGGCCGGGGATATGTCGAAACCAAAGGCTGGGCCCATGCATTTACGCATATTGGCAATATGTTGGAAGAACTGAGTCAAGTCGATGTTTTGCCGCGATCCGAGAAAGTTTTCTTGATGGCGGCAGTCGTGGAAGCTTGGCGGCGCATTGAAACGCCGTTAATTTTTGGCGAGGATCATCGAATGGCCTTGTATCTCAGCGGCATCACCAATGTTAACCAGTTTTATAGCGAGACGCTTTTAATGTGCCTCAAGAATTGGCAACATACGCTGGTCAATATTCGTCCTCAGGAATCTTACGCTTTTTGGGTGCGGTGGTACAACCGCAATCGTTTGTTGCAGGCACTGACATTACGCGCTGATTTGCCGCAACCGATTACGGATTATATTCAACAGATTGTCGATCTTTTCTGAATGAGAGCGTGAGCTGGGCCGCTTAGAAACCGGAGCATAAGTGGCCTTGGGCGTGATGGCCCGATCCTGGCCATTGCGACCAAGGTCCTTATGTGCAGGTTTCTGGCCCAGCGAACGCGTTTTTAAGCAGAAGCCAGTTTTAAGTAAGAGATTGGTATACTTTTTAATCTTACTAAAAGCAGGATGAGGTTGATTTGTATGGCCTATGAGTTGTAACAATTTTTGAAGGTCAGAGCAATAGAAATATTTATAGTTAAATATAAATAAACAGATATTATAGTATGCTAGTTTTGACATTGTGACCTTTTTCATTATCAAAGCTCAAAATTTAAAAAATTTTTTTACAAAAAAAGAATAAATACCGGTTGTTATTGTTAGCTTTTAAAACCAGTTATCCGTATAATTGACACTAGGTTAGGGGGAGACCCCGTGACTTCTATGTTGATTTGTTAAAAGGAACACTGGGGAGTGATAAGTGTGCGAAAGGAGCAGCAAACGCTACGGATTTTGGGGGATAAAGTCCGCTACTATCGTAAGTTAAAAGGCCTATCTCAGGCGGAACTGGCAGCAAATATCTGTACGCAAGCAACGATTAGCCTTATTGAAAAAAGAAATAAGGTTCCAAGCATGAATATTCTGATGCGACTTATTAGTCGATTAGGGATACAACTTGATGATATTGTTGTCGAACATCATGATCGGATTCAACAACTGCTTAACGCGATTGATTACCAGATTCAGCATCATCAATACGCGGTTGCCGCAGATAATCTGAGCAAGATCCGGCTGGATAAGATTAAAAGCGAAGATGATCAAAAGCGTTATTACTATTATCAAGGGATCATCGAGCTATTCAAGAACAACGCACCTGATGAGGCCATTTATTTCTTTGGTCGGGTATTAAGTCCGCTCGTCAATTCAGAGCGTGATCTATATGCCATTTTGGCAACCCTCGGCTTGGGACTGGCATATGCGGACAAGCATACCTTTGATCGTTCACGGGTCTACATTGATCAGGCATTACGCATGTTAAAACATGTGCCGCTGTCTGACAGTAAGTATCTCGATGTTGAACTGACGATTTATTGGCATATTGCGCGCGTATACTACGAACTAAGTGATTTTAAAGCCGTTTTGAAGTATACCGACCATGGTATTCGTGAAGCCGTTAAGCACGATAAGCTTTTTTTGCTTGACGAACTTTACACCTTGCAGGCCCGGGCCTTGAAATTACTCGGTAATCCGGAGGCGCCTAAAAGTTATCAGATCGCCATTGCGTTTGCACAAGTTACCGGTTCCACTGCACTGGCGGCAAGTCTTGCTGCCGAAATGGTAACACAAAAGCCAAATAGCGAAACTGCATAACCGCCAGTTATCGGCAATCGTTTGGTGATATTCAAAAAATACCTGAGGCTTTCGTTCTGCATCTGCTGATGTAGTTGGCGAAAGTCTCAGGTATTTTAATGTCGTTTATGTGTGGAGTCATTGAATGGTGAGTCGGCAACTTTGCGCTCATCATTCCAATTCGGCTTAGCGTTTAATCATCTTGATGTTGTTCGGTTGGCTTTTTGGTACTTGCCAGTGCCGGCTTGTTGGTCAAGTCAGTCCGAACCACGAGGACATCGCATAAGGCGTTCCGCGTGACGTATTCGGTGACCGATCCAATCAGCAGACGTTCAACGGCGTTTAAACCAGTTGCCCCAATCATGATCAGATCGATATTTTTAGCTTTGGGGATGTCTCTGGCGATGATTGTTTTTGGTGCGCCGTATTCAATGCTGAAACTGACCTTGTCTAATCCGGCTTTTTTTGCCTGATCGACATAACCTTCCATGGTGCTCTTGGCATTTTCCGTTACTTGTTCGACCATCGCTGAATCAAAGCTGGAAACGTTCTGGAACGCTCGGGTATCAACGATATGAATAAGAATTAACTCCGCCTGATTTCGTTTGGCAACGGCAACCGCTTTTTTGAATGCTAACTCGGCTTCATATGAGCCATCGATCGCAACCAAAATATGTTGATATTGTTGTAACATTCCTCATCACCTCTATCTTCATTGTACTTGATTCCATCGGGAAATTAAATGAAAAGCGTTTCACAACTTCATTTGGGTCAGGCTGATAAAAACAAAAACTGTTGCTAAAAAAGCGCCGCTAACCAAAATGACCAAATTCGCCCACATCGGGAACAGAATCCCACCGATGATGGCGAGGATGCCGACAAGGGTGAAAAGATAGGCAAAGTTCTTGAGAAAACGCGTCATGCCCGGAGACGGTTTTTTGATAATCAGAAAGTTCTGATAGCGATGAAGCCATGTGTAGGCTGCCAACCCGAACAAGGCGACCGCGTAAATGCACATTAAAATGATTGTCAAAGGATCAGTCCTTCCTAGCCGTTTGCTTATATTATGCCACAGCAGCAAGGAAAAGCGGTTGGCTTTTTAATATCGCCGACGTACATGAATGATCTGATTAACAACTTGCAGTTACTTGGAGGGCATTCGCTTCAGTAATGCCGTAATTTTGGCATTAAAAAAGCCGGCACGGAGCCGGCCAAAAACATGATTGGTTTTTTGTGAAAGACTAATTGGTGCCGTTTTCTTCCCGGATCGTTGAAACCCGCTGCTAGCTATGTGGGTCCAGACGTCGTAGACATTAGCCGCTAAGTGAAATAGCAGCACCGTCTATGGCTCTTCCGGTCCCAAGGTCTCGATACTGTTCGGTCAACTGATAGTTAAGGAAGCGCGAACACCTTAGAACTTTCACCGTTATAGTAGCACGAGAAGCCGCATAGGTGCAAGCGGAAACGCTTTCGTTACTTTTTCTTCAACTTTTCGGCGTCGCGCTGCCAGTCTTCAAGTTGCTGCTGGCGCTGGGCTAGCGCGGCTTCATAACGTCCGGTGGTTTTAGGATGGTAGTACTGTTGATGCTTGAGATTATCTGGCAAGTATTGCTGTGCTACCCAGCCGTTAGGATAATTGTGCGGCAACTTGTAGCCTTGGCCATGTCCCAGTTGCTTGGCGCCGCGGTAATGGGCATCGCGCAGATCATCGGGAATTTGGCCGGCGTGGCCGCTTTCGACGTCAGCCAGGGCGGCGTCAATCGCTTTGATGCCGGAGTTACTTTTCGGTGCAAGGCAAAGATCGATCACAGCATCGGCAAGCGGAATGCGACCTTCAGGAAGTCCCAAGCGTTCGGCACTTTGAATCGCCGTTAGCGTGCGGCTGGCGGTTGCCGGATTGGCTAGGCCGATGTCTTCATAAGCAATCACCAACAACCGGCGTGTAATACTGTTCAAGTCGCCGATTGCGATTAATTGGGCGAGGTAGTGCAAAGCGGCGTTCACGTCAGAGCCGCGAATGGACTTTTGAAACGCTGAAATAATGTCGTAATGGGCATCGCCATTGACATCTCCGGCTAACGATGGCTTTTGCAGGCTTTGTTGAATGGTCGTCAAGTCAATGGTGACGGTGCCATCGTGATCTGCCGGGGTTGATAAAACGGCGAGCTCAAGACCATTGAGTGCGGCCCGTAAATCGCCGTTTGTGGCGTGGGTGAGGTAGTCACGGGCCTCTGGCTGTAAATCGACCTGATACTTGCCTAGACCGCGTTTTTCGTCTGTCAGTGCCCGATCAATGGCGGTGCTGATATCATCAGCCGTCAACGGTTTGACCTGGAAAATCTGGGTACGACTACGAATGGCGGGCTGGATATTCATATAAGGATTTTCAGTGGTGGCCCCGATCAAGATAATCCGGCCACTTTCCAGTAACGGCAGCAAAAAGTCCTGTTTGGTTTTATCCAATCGATGGATTTCGTCCAGGAGCAAAATCACCGTGCCACTCATTTTGGCTTCTTCCGCGACAATTTGCAGATCTTTTTTAGTGTCAGTGGCAGCATTTAAAATGCGAAAAGCATATTTCGTACTGCCGGCAATGGCGCTGGCGATGCTGGTTTTCCCAGTGCCGGGCGGGCCATAGAGAATCATGGAACTTAGGCGATGGGCACTGACCATGCGGCGGATAATTCTTCCTGGACCGACGAGATCCTGTTGGCCGACGACTTCATCTAAATTTTGTGGGCGCATGCGATAAGCAAGCGGTTGTTGCAAAGGAATTCCTCCTTGTAAAAGTTGCGTGTAACAGTTGAGTTTGTCTTGATTAAGGTGTAAAGAATTTCAAGGGAGCTTAGCGGGACGGGAAGAAGTTTTTCTCAACGTGGTGGCTCGCGGTCTTGCATAAACGCGCTTACCGGTGCAGAAGCCTGTGTGTAAGGACCTTGGTCGCAATGGCCTAAACCCGGGCCATCACGTCCAAGGCCGCTTACACTCCGGCTTCTAAGCGCACCGGCTCGCGCTCTTGTCTAAACGCGCTTACAGTCGCAGAAATCTCCGTGTAAGGACCTTGAAGCCTAAATGGCCAAAGCCCAGCCATTTAGGCTTCAAGCCCACTTACACTCCGATTTCTAACCGCTCCTGTTCGCGCTCTTGCCTCTAGCGTGTTAATCTAATTCTAAATCATCAACTAAAGGAATGACACATTGTGAATCATTATTGGCAACTGATTCAAAAACAGCATTTATCTGATTTGGTCACGCAGACCCGGCTTGGCGTTGTGCGGACGGTGAAGCCGGTGTTACCGGAAGGCGCGCAGTTGGCTGCCTGGCCCCAATTAAGTCGGCATGCATTGGTTCAGCCATTGTCGGCCTCGACTTTACAGGTGGTAACACCATTGCTGGACGATTTTGCCGGTGTGATTGCTGAATTACGTGCAGGGCTAAGTCGCATTTGGGCAAATTTGCCTGAAGACGGGCGTCTGCCGGTTTTTTCGGAAGAGCGCGTGAATCAGCAAGTCGTTCGCATCGTTTTGCCGGAAACGTTGTTTGAACGCCTGTATACTGCGGAAAATTTTCAGGGGCAGGGTCCGGATTATGTGGCTTACCGCAATGAGGTTTACGACTTGGTGGCGAATGGTCTGATGCGCCAGTTGCCTTTACTGACGGATTTATTTGCTGCAACGCCGCTGTCTGGTCACCAAGCATTTTGGCCATCATCGGATCAGGAGCGGCAGCTGGTTCAAAAAGTGACTGATCCGGACCATCTGGATCGAACGCTGGCCTTGGATGTCATGGTCGAACTTGACCCTTATACAGCTAGCGGCATAACACCCCAAATGCTGACCTTTTTGCGAGATAGTTGCTGGTTTGCGTTGAGTCAGCCAGAGATTCCGGTCGCGGTGGCTAGAGAAGTGCGTCGTCACGCTCTAGAAGAAGCACGGAAGATTGCTGCAATGGAGCCTGCAACGCCAATTAAGGAACTGACAGCGACCATGGATGCTATGGCCATGTGGTTGAATCATATGGGAATGGCAGCGCAACAGAAGCAGGCATTTGAATTGATGCAGACCCGTTTGATGAAACCGGAGACGACGGTTGCCGGCCAGGTTGCGGCCGCTTTTGGCGATAAAAATGCCGCGGCCAAATCGTTAAGTGAAGAAGCCCGCACGGATTTGGCGGGCGCGGACGGGTTACCGGGCATGGTCGATTTGTCGGGTAATACGCAGGCGTTGGTGCAGGCTGCCATTGATGGCGGTTATCAATTTACGCTTTTGGATCGGCAACAAGGGTTGGTGCAAATTACGACAGATACGCAAACGCAGGTGATTGTCGATGGCACCATTACCAAATACACCCCGGGCAATGCCTTGTTAGTTGCGACGCACCGGCATGCCGCGAAAAAGCTACTTGCTGCGGCTGGCATACCAGTTGCCCGCGGTGCGAAGTTCACTCGGTGGTCAGATGCCAAGTCGGCGTTTGAGCGGAGCTTTGCACATAAAAGCATTGTGGTTAAACCGGAAGCACGCAGCCAAGGCGTTGCGGTTGAACAGTTTGCAGTTCCGCCGACTGAGAAACAATTCGCCAGCGCTTTTCATGAAGCCAACCGTTATCACGGGGTCTTAATCGAGATGATGGCGCGGGGAACGACTTATCATTTTACCATTGTCAGTCAGCAGGTCCTCAGTGTTTTGGAAACCGCGGCGGCGAATGTGGTGGGAGATGGCCGCAAAGCCATTAAAGAATTGGTGGCACTGAAAAATGGGACCCGACCGGCTGCCCGCCAGTTGCAACTCGATGCCGCTGCTCTGCGCCAATTGAAGTTGCAATCGGTAACCCCAGAGACCGTTTTGCGCCGCGGCAAGCAAATTTTTCTGGCGACTGCAGCCCATCCGCAAACCGGTGGCGATCTTTATGATGTCACGGATGAGATTGATCCAAGTTATAAAAAGCTGGCCGTTGAAGCAGCGGCAGCTCTTGATTTGCCTGTAGCCGCAGTCGACATCGTGATTGATAATCTGTATGCTACCTATGATCCGGATGTGGCAGGACAAGCCGTGGTGATCAGTGTCAATCCGGCACCAGACCTAATTTCACCGCAACAGCCGGATATGGGCACACCGCGCTTCATTGCGCCGAAACTGTTGAACTGGTTATTTGCTTAAAAGTAACTGATGTCATTAAAAGTTCTGTCGCTCCAGCTAAACAAAAGTACTCCCGGAAACGTATGCGTTTCTGAGAGTACTTGCTTTTATATTTTTTATTGATGTGGACCATGCCAGCGATGGTTTGCTTACAGATGCTTGAACAAATCGAAGCCGCGTTTTTTGGGTTTGGCTTTGTCTTGATCTTGATCCAGTGGTGGCAAGTCGATCGTGCTTTGGTTGATGGCTTTGTCTGAAACAATCAGCAAGCCCGCAGCTTTGTCATCAGTTTGGGCGGTTTCATTTGCCACCAGCGTAAACGGAATGTTGGCGTCGGTGAGCATTTTCATGTAAGGACCCGTGATGGCGTTATCAAGTTTACCGTTTAACAAGGCCTTGTAGCCGTGGTCATGGAAATCTTTTAGCAGCGGGGCTACTTGGTGCTGGCGTTTGGGGTCTGCCAATTCCTGGTTGGAAACGCGCAAGACAACTCGTTCGCGTAATGAGCCCATAAACCGCCGCCGCTCATCGGGGTTGGTCTGCGGGGGACCGTAAAGTGCACTATTCAGATGTTCCTGCATGTTATCGTCTGACATATTAAAAAGCCCTCCTTTAAGTGAGCGTGAGCCAGCCCGCTTAGAACCGGCGTGTAAGTGGCCTCAGGCGTGATGGCCCGGTCTTAGATTGCGACTGAGGTTCTTACACGCAGGTTTCTGGGCTGGCGAACGCGTTATGGTGACTAGGCTAAGCAGCGACCATCAGCTAATCATCGCTACTCCGTGTGTTCCATTGTAACATGATCTCATGTAAAGAAAGGTGTGAGGGATCGGTGTTTACCCAAGAAGATTTCACGGCTTTTGCGGAACCGACACTCGCTGCACGAATGGCTTTAATCCGCGAACGATTAGATCCGAAGTTTGCTGAAGCGGCCAAGGCGATCGTGCCTTTGTTGCAGGCGGCCAATCACCCGATTTTTACCCATATCGCGAAACATCAGCGCCGCCATAAGAATCCGCCGCCTAACACATGGGTTGCCTTTTCCACGAGTCGCCGCGGCTATAAAATGTTGCCGCACCTTGAATTGGGCTTTTGGGATGATCGCCTGTTTTTATGGCTCGCTTGTTTGCGTGAAAGTAAAATGGTACCGCAGCTGTTGGCAGGCGTCGCACCGCTGATCAAAAAGATGCCCGGCCAGTGGTTGATAGGCGATGACCATACCGCCAAGGCTGCGGTTGCGCTCAGCCCAACCGCGTTAACACAGAAAATCACGCGGTTTGAAACGGTTAAAAATGCCGAGTTCCTCATCGGACAGGTATATTTAGCAGATGATCCTATTTGGGCAACCCCGGATGTCTTGTGGGCAGAGATTCAGCGGCGTGTCGCCGACCTGGCACCGATATTAGATCAGCTTGTACAAAACGTGGCGGCTTATCAGGCTGAAAAGTGATGAACTGACTGTCAATTAGTCGCATAGAAGAAATAGAACGAAAGCTTTTAAAACCAAGCATACCGAAGTTCAGGGTGGTAAAATCACATTGAATAGGAACTCACGTTGTTTTTAAATGTCAGCCTGCATTGAGCGACTGGTAACACCTGCAAATAAGGAGAAAGCCATGCCAGATATTCGGTTTCACAGTGTCTTTGATATTATCGGTCCCGTCATGGTCGGGCCGAGCAGTTCCCATACTGCCGGGGCGGCACGTATCGGCAAAGTCGTGCGTGATATTTTTGGCGAAAAACCGGAAGTCATTACGATTTATCTGTATGAATCATTTGCCAAAACCTATCGTGGTCACGGAACAGATGTGGCACTGGTCGCTGGACTACTGGGGATGGCGCCTGATGATCCGCGACTGCCGGAATCCTTGAAATTGGCATACGATCAAGGCATCAAAGTCAGTTTTGTGCCGAAAAGCGATAAGGTTGATCATCCTAACACGGCCCATATCGTCTTGCAAGCTGGCGATCATCGACTGGCGGTGACCGGCGTTTCGATTGGCGGCGGTAACATTCAGATCACGGAAATCAATGGCTTCAAGATTTCGTTGAGTATGGGCCAGCCGACTTATATCACCATTCACGATGATGTTCCGGGGATGATTGCGAAAGTGACTGGCATTTTTTCGAATGCAGGGATTAATATCGGCACCATGACGGTCACGCGAACGGCTAAAGGTAAGCAGGCAATTATGATTATTGAGGCTGATGATTATCAAGCTGATATTCTGGCAAAGTTGAAGTTGCTGCCGCACATGCGCAATGTGACGTATTTCGAGTGAATCGCATTTAAAATGTCGTCACGAATTGCCTGGTAAAGGAGCGGAAAATGTTTTATACCGTCAAAGAGCTTGTTGAGAAAAGTCATGCTTTTCCTTCTGTTGCGGCGCTGATGGTGCACACGGAAGTTGAAAATTCGACGCGAACCGAAGAGCAGATCCGCCATTTGATGAGTCGAAACCTTGAAGTCATGGAGCGATCGGTGAAGGAAGGCATCGCTGGCGTTAAAAGTGTCACTGGTCTGACCGGTGGCGAGGCGAAGAAACTGAACACCTATATTACTGACCAGCAATTTATGAGCGGCCAGCCGATTATGGAAGCAGTGCGCAATGCGATTGCGGTGAATGAAGTCAATGCCAAAATGGGACTTATTTGCGCGACACCGACTGCTGGCTCGGCGGGTGTTTTGGCCGGGGTCTTACTAGCGATGCGCGATCGGCTGCATTTGAGCCATGACCAGCAGCTGGATTTTCTTTTCACAGCCGGCGCGTTTGGCTTGGTGATTGCCAATAACGCTGGGATTGCCGGAGCAGAAGGCGGCTGTCAGGAAGAAGTCGGTTCGGCCAGTGCGATGGCCGCGGCGGCGTTGGTGACGGCTAACGGCGGCACGGCCGAGCAGGCGGCTACGGCCGTTGCGATTACCTTGCAAAATATGATGGGGTTGGTGTGCGATCCAGTTGCCGGCTTGGTGGAAGTGCCATGTGTGAAACGTAATGCGCTGGGTGCCAGTCAGGCCATGATTTCCGCTGATATGGCGCTTGCCGGGTGTATCAGTGTGATTCCGGCTGATGAAGTCATCGAGGCCGTGAATCGCGTGGGGATGCAGTTGCCGGCTACGTTGCGCGAGACGGGCGAGGGTGGTTTGGCGACAACACCAACGGGTTTACGGTTGAAGAAGAAAATCTTTGGCAAAGCATGATTGTCGAGGATAACTGAATGAAACATTCGGGCAAGGACAGCTATGATTCATTGTTGATGTCGGTGAATGGCACGTTTTGAAAGGGAGCAGACTGTGATTAATTTATACTTAGTCCGACACGGAGAAACTGCAGGTAATGTTCGCCAGTTGATTCAAGGTGTGACTAATTCGCGCTTGGATGCCCATGGCCGTAAACAGGCATTTGCTCTGGGTTTGGGCTTAAAGGCAAGTGGCTTGAAGTTTGATCGGGTTGTCTCCAGTGATCTCATTCGCGCTCAAGAAACGGCGCAACAGATTCTTTTGGGGATGGACGAAAAACAGCCAATTGAAACGAATGGTGGCTTACGTGAGGAAAATGACGGTATTTTTGAAGGTCGCGAGCTCAAAGATGTTTCAGAAGAAGTTTTTGGCGTCCCGGATTACCATCAACTCGTGACAAGTGGCAAGGTACCACTTGAGGCAATTCCTGATCGCTTACATGCCGCCGATGTGACCGATCAGGCGGAAAACACCCAGCAAATTGTTTCCCGCTATGATTTGGCATTGCGCCGGATTGTTGCCGCGGCAGAGGCCGCTCATGAGACGAGCATTCTGGTTGTCAGCCACGGTACCGCCAGTTTGTTGTGGCTGCTGGCACATGGCGCGGACTTACCAAATCGCACCGAACTCACAAATGCCAGCGTCAGCAAGGTGACGTACCAAAACGGTCGCTTCAAAGTGGACTGGGTGGATAACACGACGTTTCGGGATCAGGGGTTACAAGAAGCGTGGTCACAATGACGGAATTTCAGAACCGCAGTCTGCTTGTGCATGTAAGCAGGCTTTTTTTATTTCCGATCGAATCCCGATGATCCGGATTTAAAAAAGATTGTGCACTATCTAAAAATAAGCAGCACGCGTATACTGATGGTGAATCAATCACTGGAGGCGATGTGCGATGAAGATGGCGCCAGAAGTCTATCTTGCAAAGTTAACAAATTTATTGCTGGCACCGGGGACGAGGGCCTTTGAGCGTGAGCAGTTGCTGCGGGCAAAGCAGCAAGTTGAAGCAGGGCAAACAGTCGGAGCAAGTTGGGATCAACTAAAAGCCAGTTTGCGGCCGCTTGCGATCCGCGATAATCTAACCCCGGATTTAGCCGATTTTTATCGAACCCAAACTGGGGATGCTGAAGCGGCAAGCGAAACTGATGTGAGTGCGCATTTTCAGCGCGATCTTGCTTATCAGGATCGGGCAATCTTTGCTGGCGGTTGTTTTTGGTGCATGGTGGAGCCATTTGTTGATAAGCCAGGCGTTGAATCGGTTGTTTCCGGCTATACGGGTGGGCACGTTGACCATCCGACTTATGAACAGGTGATCAGCGACACCACCGGCCATGTGGAGGCCGTTGAAATTATTTTCGATACGCGGAAAATGTCGTATCAACAACTTGTCGATCTTTACTTCCAACTAACGGATCCAACTGATGCCTTGGGCCAGTTTCAGGATCGTGGTGGTCATTATCGCCCAGTAATCTTCGTGCGCAATGATGACCAGCGCCGGATTGCCGAAGAAGCGAAGGCTAAGCTAGCAGCCTCGGGTCGTTACTTGCGCCCGATTGTGACAGCCATCGAGCCGGCTGCGACATTTTGGTTAGCGGAAAATTACCATCAGGACTTTTACAAAAAGAACCCGAAACGGTATCGAATGGTTGAAAAGACCCGCCAGCAGTTTCTTAAGTTTCAGCATGCACAAGGTGATTTACGGATGCTGTTGAAGCGGCGAAAGCGGGCCTAAAAGGTGGTCATTAACGGAGGTGACACAGATGCAGATGCGGGCGCCAAAACGACACTGGACGGAACGCGACATGCCTGATCTTACTGGGCGATATGCAGTCGTCACTGGCGGCACCAGCGGCGTTGGCTTTGCCATGAGCGCGGCCTTGCTGCGACATGGCGCAACTGTGATCATTATTGGGAAAAATCGGCTTAAAGGGCAGGCAGCGGTTGAAACGTTGAAACAGCAAACGCAACGGCAACTGATTCGTTTCATCGCAGCTGACCTGAGTGATCAAATCGCCGTGAATCAGTTGGCAGATGAACTCCTGGCAACCTTGCCGCGGCTGGATATTTTAATCAATAATGCCGGCGTCATGATGCCAGCTGAGCGCACGGTCACGCGTGATGGTGTTGAATTGATGTGGGCGGTTAATTACTTCGCCGGGTTTATCCTCATCTTGCGTCTAGCCTCGTTGTTGGCAAAAACGCCAAAAGCCCGGGTAGTGAACGTTGCTTCGATTGCCATGGGGCGGCCGCATTTAACTTTTAATCAATTTGATGGGCGCCATTACCGTCCATGGACGTTTTATGCCAACTCCAAACTAGCTCAGGCGATGATGGCGGTGAAACTTAATCAGCTGTTCCACGAGGCGGGACAATCGGTCATGGTAAATGGTTCGAGCCCGGGATTGGCGGCGACCAGTCTTAAAACCATTCAGTCACGGGCAACGGCTTGGCCAATGCGGTTGGCAGCACTGAGTTTTCGCATCATGCCGTGGCTGCGGCAATCGCCTCAACGAGCAGCATTGCCGGCGCTTTACGCTGCAACGGATGCCCATGCACAAGGCGGTGTCGTCTATGCGCCGGCGTCATGGCACGGGCTGCGCGGTTATCCAGGGTTATGGAGTTGGAACAGTCGCCCCGAATTGCATGATCAGGACTTATTAAATCGGCTGTATCGCGCATCGCGGCAGGTTACCGGCGTTTGAAGCAGGACATTTTCCAGGCGCAATAAAATCACAAAAAATATTCCGATTTTCTGAAAAGCCGAGTTAATCACGATGGAAACGGTTTTATATATATAGCACATGTTGTGGTAGACACTGCTATTACCACCGATATATTGTATATGCAAGACTTACATTTCAAAAAATGTTGCGGCATAATAAAGACGTTCGTTATCATACGACGAAATTCAAGCTTAAAGGGGTCTTATTTCGTGCAAACGTCTGGGAATTATTTTAGTTGGTTGCTGCATCAGTTAAAGGGATGGCCGCAACAAAATTATTATTTGTTTTGGTTTGCTTTTGGCTGTCAGCTCATGACGCTGGTGGATGCCAAAATAACGGCAGTGACGGTGATTACGTTCATCGGCACCACACTTGGCGTTCTTTGTGTCTTGGCCATCAACGCGACCAAAGCCGTTAATGGCTGGCTAGGTCTGTTGAGTGCCGCGTGCTTTATTTTTGTCGGGTTCACCGCCCGCAATTATCTTTCGATGTTTGAACAGGTTGCCTATGTCATCACCCTTGATCTGCCAGTGTTGATCAGTGTGCGGACCTGGAATGACGATACCAAGAATCATTTGAAGACCTTCAACTTGCAAAAGTGGGTGCTCTCGATTGGCTTTACGCTGGTTGTCTGGGCTGTCAGTGCTTATTTAATCGGCCAGTACACCAATGATCCGCGGCCGATTTACGATGGCATGGCGTTCGCGATTTCGCTGACAGGCGGCATTGTTTGCTTCTTGCGTTACAATAATCAATACTTCTGGTGGTTGTTCAGTGGCATTGCGCAGTTAATTTTGTGGGCCGTAACATTTGCCCAAGGCGATGCCAGCCTGGCGATGGCCATCAATTCCAGTATTTACGTCATCAATGATATTCTTGCTTTCACGGTCAGCCCATGGTTCAATCGCGGCCGCAAGCAACTTGGCTTAAAGGCACTTTAAGTGGTATTTGGGTGGCCGTTGTGGTAATGTTTTGATTTGTTGTCATCATTTTAATTCGGATAATTGAGGAGCGAGATTTGTGATCTACATTCTGGGTAGTATTGGTGCAGGAAAAACTTCATTGACAAAAGTTTTGTCAGAAGATATGGAAGCCCCTGCGTATTATGAAGATGTTGAAGGCAACGGCATGATTGCCAATATGTTGCAGAAATTTTATGGCGCCGGGGCGGACAGTCGCAAGCGCACAGGTGCCATGTTGCAGATTGCTTTCCTAACCTTCCGTTATCAGCAATTAAAAAAGGCCGTTACCCAGGAAAATGCCATTATGGATTCATCGCTTGAGTCCGACTTTGTGATGGCGTCACAGTTACATAAGCATGGTGAAATCGATGATGTCGATTACAATGTTTATGTCACGTTGTCACAGGAGATGCAGAGCAACGTCAACGGTAGTCCGTGGAACGGGTTACCGGACCTGGCAGTTTATCTGAAAATCGATCCGGAACACGAGCTTGATGAGATCCAAAATCGCGGTCGGGATATGGAAGATATTCGCCAAAAGCCGGAGTTGGTGGATTATTATCGGCGGGTGAACACCGCGTATCAAGAATGGGCTAAAGGTTATACTCGATCATCCATGATTACGGTGGATCGCGATCGTTACGATTTCATTCATTCCGCGGCTGACCGCGCCACGGTGCTTGATCAAATTGAAACCAAGCTGGTTGATTTGGGTAAGCTGTCGCCTAAAGAATTTGATGCTTTACAAGCTAAGCACGCAGCTGGTCCTATTTCAAAATTTGCTTGATTAATTTTGGCTTCGTCAGTTGTAACATTAAAAATGGTTTTCGGTAAGCTGGCCCGATTTCGGGTAGGTTGCTGAAGACCATTTTTTGTATCGCTGGTTTGTATACTGCTTTGGAGGACTTGAGTGAAGATGCCCATGCTTTTTGCTAGAACTTGCCCGCCGATTGTCGCCAGTTACCGTTGTTGCGCAGCTTTTATGCTATGCTTAATGAAGCGATGACATTAAATCAAATGGAGCGTCATTTTCTGCACAGCGTGACTTTTTTGGAGGAGGCAATTAATTGTGGCGATTTACGATCAACACATGCACACTTTATACTCATTTGACTCTGAAGCTCAATTGCGCGATTATCTGGCGCAAACCAAGGCGCCGGTTGTGACCACCGAACATCTGGAATTCGATAATCCTGACGATGGCGGGCGCGATGATCTACCGGATTATGCCGGCATGGTACGGACTCAAGCAGCCCTTGCCACGAATTATCATAATGAGATGCTGCTGGGCATTGAGGCCGGCTATTTTGCCCCAGCCGAACCGCGACTGCGCGACTATTTGGCGCATCATGACTTTGATCTTACGTTGTTGAGCTTTCATCATGATGGCAAACATGATTATTTGGACACGCAAATCGCAACACTACCACCCAAGCAAGTGTTGACGGACTATTTTTCACGCATGTTAACTGGTATCCAACGCTTTCATGATGCAGACGTGCTGGCTCACTTTGACTATGGCGTGCGCCAGTTTGAATTAACCCCGGAGCAGTTAGAAGCGTGGGGAAAAGCGGCCCTCGATCAGATTTTTGCGATTGCCGTGGATCATGACTTGGCGTTAGAACTAAACACAAAATCCATGTACAAGTGGCATAATGCGCCTTTGTATGATCTGGCCATCACTTGGTATCAAGCGGCAGGTGGACATTTGTTTACAATCGGCAGCGATGCGCATGAAGGCCCGCACTATGAGGCTAATTTTGCGCAGGCGTTGGCCATGCTCAAACGTCATGGCGTCAAAGAGATCGCCACTTATCGCCATCACAAGCGAACCATGGTGCCTATCGAACCGCCAGTGATTGACGCAGATAATGCGTATTGATCAATAATGAAAACACTAAAAAGCCGGCCCGCGCATCGGAGTCGGCTTTTGGTTTACTTCAAATAGGCATAGACAAAGTTAAAACTGTTCCCGGGACTGGTTTTGAGATCGTGCATTTTCGGATTTACCATCCGGGCGGCGACGAGCTGATAAAGCGGAGTGGCGCCGGCCTGATTGACTAACAGTTGTTCGGCTTGCGTCATGTCTTTGAACCGCGCTGTCGGATCATTCGCATCAGTTGTGTTGGCCTTGGTCATGAGCTTATCATAGTCGCTGTTTTGCCATTGACCGTGGTTGTACTCACTCGTGCTAGTGAAAAGATCCAGATACGTGTTGGGATCGGGATAATCGGCACCCCACGTACTCAGAACCATATCAAAATTGCGGTCTGACGCGCGTTGTTGGCGATTTTTGGCCGGCACACTGGCGATACTGATTTTAAGCCCCGGCAGATTTTCCTGTAACGTTCCCTGAAGATACTCTTGTGTAGCTTTAACCGCATCAACATCATCACCGAGCAATTCAACACTGACGCTCTTGAGGCCGGTTTCCTTCAACCCTTGTTCCCAAAGTGTTTGGGCCTTTTTCTTGTCGTAAGACGTGACAGCTTTAGTGCCTTTAGCGACGGCGGTTGCGAAATCTGTCGAGCTATTTGGCAACTGGCTGAGGTCGGCAGGCGTAATACCGCGGGCAACGATCGAGCCGTCAGCGAGCACATTTTTGACAAAAGAATCACGGTTGATCGCCATTGAAATTGCTTGGCGAATTTTAGTGTTCTTAAAAGCCGGCACCTTATTTTCATTCAACTCCAAAAAGTAAGTGCGCGCCCGCTTGTTGGCAACATACCCAGTTTTACCTTTTTGCTGAGCAGCGAGCTGACCGGTTAACGTGGCGTCATCCAGTTTGCCGGTATGATAAAGGTCGAGCGCGGTATTGCTGTCTTTGACAACCTGAACATCGATTTGCGTCAGGTGGACGTTCCTTTTATTCCAATACTGGTTATTCTTGACTTCCACCCATTTATCGCCGGTTCCGCTCCACTCCTTAGATTTAAAGGCGCCATTGGAAAGCGTGTAAGCAGACTTGGTGCCGTATTTGTCGCCCCATTTTTGAACCTGTTTGGCCGGTTGCGGGAAAAAGGCGACGTTGTTCAATAGACTATTGAAATATGGGATGGGATGTTCCAAGGTAACTTCCAGTGTTTTGTCGTTAAGCGCCTTGACGCCCAACGTTGACGCAGGTTTCTTTCCAGCGCGAATGTCATCGGCGTTTTGAATGCCGGAATACATGTTGGCCTGCGATGATTTCGTGGCTGGGTTAACCGTGCGCTGCCATGCGAAAACAAAATCCTGAGCGGTCACCGGCGAGCCATCGCTCCATTTTGCATTTCGCAGTTTAAACGTATAGGTTAGCCCATTATTGGTTGGCTTGACGATTTTCGTTGCCATCGCCGGTTGTAAATCATGTCCTTCATACTTATAAAGGCCATTCATGGTGTCAATGATCGCTTGCCCAGAGACGCCTTCGGATGCTTTGCTAGGGTCGAGCGTTTGTAAAACATCCGATTCCATTCGGTGCCAGACCTGCTGCTTGCTCGCACTAGAACTGGTTTTAGCTGATGACTGGCCGCATGCAGCCAGAACCAGAGTCAGTGCAGCGGTCATCATCACGAGCCATTTTTGTTGCGTTTTCAAAGCGAGCCCCTCCATTTCGTAAACTGCTTTTAGGATAACAAGATACTTACAAAAAGCAAGCGTTTTATCTTGGGGAGGGAAGAATGAATTGACTCAGGAAATTGCCTGAACTTTTAAAATAATCACTAGTTGGTGCGGTCATTTTGTGCTTTCACGAAATGTCAGTTTGACAGTGAAAGTGTGATCGTACGCATCAATGGCCATTTTGCCACTAAGCGTTGTCGTCAATGATTGAACAATGCTCAGCCCTAATCCAACACTTTGAGTGGTTCGTGCGGTGTCAGTGGTATAAAATCGGTCGGCCAACCGCTCAACATGGCGAACCGGCTCTGCCGTATCGTTTGTAAAAATCATGACGATATGGTTGGCATCTTGGCGGGTGAGGGAAAGGCTTGCTTGGTTTTTAGCGTATTTAAGCCAGTTACCGATTAAGTTCTGGATAATTCGGCGTAATAGGGTCTCATCGGTGACAAGGGTTATTCCATCGGTAACGTCAGGCTTGACCTGCAAACCATTGGCAGTGAGCTGATCGTAATAATCGAAAAGTTCTGTTTTGAGCAACGTTGAAACGTCAATTGGCTTGCGATTTAAAGTGCGCGTTTTTTCCTGGATAAGATTGAAGTCCATCAGATAGTGCAGGTAATAGTTAACCGAGCGTAAATTATTGGCGATGCGAGTTATAAAGGGCTTGGCGTCGGCTGTGGGCTCGCGATCAAGCAGCTGAACGTAGCCAGTAGCGACCGTGAGCGGTGTTTTGATATCGTGGGTCAAATCCATCAGCATCTGATGGATTTTTTGTTCTTGCTCGATTTGTTCGATCTGCAGTTTGCGCATCTTATTGAGATTCCAATTAATCCCAGCAGTCAGTCCGCGGATCAAAGGAAGGTTGGTGTTACTGGTCACGCCGGCGTTTGTCTCGTGATGATTGATATAGTCTAAATCATGGTTGATCCGTCTCAGGTCGATGATGACAAGCAAAAACAGACTGGTCACCAGCAAGCAAATAAGACTAAGTACGATAATGATTGCAAGCATCATAAAAAATCTCCTTGTCAAACGAGTCGAACACCGATGCCCCAGATCGAAATGATGTATTTCGGATTCTGAGCCAGATCGTTGATTTTGGTTCGTAAATTGCTGATGTGGACGTTAAGCGTGTTATCGGCATTTAAAAAAGGTTCGCCCCAGACCTGTTCGTAAAGTTGGCGTTTATCAAACACTTGATGAGGATCGCGCATCATGAGTGCCAATATGGCGTATTCTTTTTTGGGTAAAGTCAATGGACGGCGGTTGACGGTGACGGCATGGCGTTTTGGATCGAGTACAATTTCACCAACTTGTAATGCGTCGTCTTCCTGTGCGGTGGTGGGTTTATTTTGACGTAGCTGAACCTGAACACGCGCAAGCAACTCGTCGATGTCAAACGGTTTGGTTAGATAATCATTAGCTCCTTGTTTGAGCAATGCCACGGTTTTCTGCTTATCCTGAATAGCGGTCAAAACAAGAACCGGGACTTGCGAAGTTTTGCGGATTGTGGTCAGAACACTCTCGCCGGTGACATTCGGTAACATGAGATCGAGAATTACAAGATCAGGGTGTGTTTGGTGAAATTGCGTTAAAGCCTGAATCCCATCGAAGGCTTGGACAACCTCGTAAGTCGGTGCCAGCACATCTTGTAACAGCGCTTGTATATCTTTGTGGTCTTCAACAATTAAAATTTTAGCCATGATGTCGCGACCTCCTACTAATGACAGTGTAAACTAACAAGCCTGGATGCCACAATTTAGGTTTAATTAAGGATTGATTATGCTAGTAATTAAGAAAGACTCGGTAGTCTGGAATTGTAGAATAAAAACAAATTAAAATTTTGGAGGCTAAGCATCATGAGCGAACCAATATTAACGATTCAACAGGTTAGCAAACACTTCGGCCATTTTCAGGCATTAGATCACATCAATTTTACCGTTGAGCGCGGCGACATTTTTGGGTTAATCGGCGAAAACGGGGCAGGGAAAACAACCCTCATGCGGCTTATTACGGGACTTTCGCCGATGCAAACAGGGACAATTACGTTATTAGGGGAAAATGCCGGGCACTACCAGCGCGCATTGAGTCGCATTGGTGCTGTGATCGAAAGCCCAGCCGCGTTTGAAAAATTGACCGTCTTACAAAACTTACATCTCTGCGCCATTCAACACGGCATTGATGATCAAAAAGTGATTGCTGAAACCGTTGATTTTGTGGGTCTTCAGGAAAAACAGCGAACACAAGCACGCCACCTTTCATTAGGCCAGCGGCAACGGTTAGGACTAGCATTGGCTATTTTGCCGCGCCCAGATTTTTTGATCTTGGATGAACCGATTAACGGACTGGATCCATCCGGCATTATGGAATTTCGCCTTCTGCTCAAGCGGTTAAACGAAGAACGGCAAACAACGATGCTGATTTCGAGTCACATTTTGAGTGAGCTTTATCAGGTTTCGACAAGGTTTGGCATTATTCACCATGGCAGAATGATCAAGCAACTGAGCAAGACTGAATTGGATCAAGCGAATCAATCAGGCCTGACCATAACAGTTGATCAAGCGCCTCTAGCCGTGCAGGTACTTGACCACAACGGTTATAAACCTTTCGACGTGCTTGACGATCATCACCTGTTGTTGCGCAAGGGGGATGTTGATGCTGCCCGTGTGAATCAACTATTGGTGACAAATGGCGTCTTGGTTCAAGACATCAGTCATCAGACTGGCTCACTGGAACAATTCTATCTGCAACTGTTGGGTCAGACAGAAAAGCAGGAGGTCAACCATGATTAATCAAATTCGCGCAGACTTCTATCGGCAACTACATACGGTCGGCATGTATATCATGCTGGCTGTGACAATCGTTTATGCTTTATTGGCAGTGCTAGCCAAAAGTGTTGGTGGCGTCACGGTGTCTGTTGGCAGCAGCGTTTTTACCCAAGTTGCTGATCGGCCATGGACGGTGTTGTTTGGTTTGAAAGCCGCCAATATGACCGCGACGCTATTGTTGTACTTCTTTATTGGCGTCTTCGTGATTGTCTTTGGGTACGAATTTACACAAAAAGTTTACAAAAACACGTTGATTTCCGGAATCTCGCGACTGCAATTCATATTGGCAAAATATTTGGTGATGTTGTTGGATCTGCTGATTTTGTTTACGGTTAACTTTGGCATGGTGCTTATCGGTGGGTTAATCAAAGGCAGAGCATTAGGCGGAGATTGGTCAACAATCTTGCAGACAATGGGACTAAGCATTGTTGCAGCGACCTTTTTTCTGAGTGTTGTCTTCAGTCTCGGCGTTTTCTTGTTGATTGCAACCGGCTCGATGACAATTGCTACGATTGTCGTGGTGCTTTTCCCGATACTCATCGAAGTCCTCAATCTTATCGCACATTGGGACTGGCTCAAGTATTTTAATTTCTTCGGTGTTTCGCAGAGTCTCGGCGTTGGCAGTATGAAAATGAGCGCGTTGCCGCCGTACATTGCGGTGAGTTTTGGCTTTCTGATTGTGATGATTGGGTTGTCGGTTTTGATTTTGCGGCGGAAGGAATTGTAGGGTGGTTTAAGAGGCGTTCTAAACGAATAAACCAGCATGTGCCGGACTTTCGGTCAGGTTACATGCTGGTTTTTGTCTCACATATTGGGCAGATTAAAAAATGAAAAAGTACTGTTACGATGTCTGGTTATTTACTTGCTGGAAAAACGTCAAAAACTTCTGCGCTGCTTTTGATAGTGGCGTATTTTTTGTCCAAATGAGCGCCATTTGTGTCGCAAGCTTAGGCGAAAAGGGCACAAACTTTAATGACATTTCTTCTTGGTTCAGGAGCCGACTGATGCCGACTACGTAACCCAATCCCGCCTCTGCAAGTAATCCAGCATTATAGATTAAATTGTAACGAGCGACAATTTGGCTTTCGGAAAAATGATGACCGGCCCATTTTTGCAACATTTCTACGACCGATTGTCTTTCTGAAACAATGAGTGGGTGCCCGCTTATCTGAGGGGCGGAGATACCAGGCAAACTAGCCAAGGGATCATTAGTTGGTATAAGTAACCCCCAAAGATTTTCGCCGTTAATTTTGCTAAAAGCATATTTGTAAGTGTCAGTTGGATCAATCACAACGCCAAAGTCCAACAAACCTTGATCAAGTCGTTCCATAATTTCGTCGGCATTACCGCTATAAAGTTGCAGCTGGATGCTTGGGTATGCGACTAACAGTTGTTTAACGGCGCGCAGGACGGTGCGGTTGAGATGGGATTCGCCCAGACCGATTGCCAAATTGCCACCGATGATATTTTCATCCGTGATATCGGTAATTGCAGTTTCTGTAAGATTAAGAATCTGGCGCGCACGATTGACCAAATAGGTACCATTTGCCGTTAGACTGATCGCCCGGCGCTTGCGCTGAAAGAGTTTGGTGCCAAGCTCGGCTTCAAGTTCTTGCATTTGTCTGGACAAGGCGGGTTGAGAAATGTGAATCTTATTGGCTGCGGCTGTGATGGTGCCCGCGTCCGCAATGGCCACGAGGTAACGCAAAGTTCTTAATTCCACTGAGAAGCCCCCTAATGAAACGATCTGCCCGGATGGAAACAAAACTTCAGACGAGATGAATCGGGACAGATTGTTTCGTTTGAGATTTTGTCTTTTCGGTTGATGAACGCATGTTGATTTTAAATATAGAGAAAACACATAACGTAACATGTTATATAAGCATTATACATTTTTAAACGTCTGACCGATAATGGAAGAAAACATAAGAAGGCACAAGCAATGAACGATAAAGATCAACAAGCAGGCATTTTTGGATTAGGTGCGGTTAATAGCGCGTATCAACAATATTTTACTGGAAAAAGTTATCTGAAAAGTTTAGCAAATGCGTCCGATGGCGTTGACGTGCACGTGTCCAATGTGACTTTTGAACCCGGATGCCGGAATAACTGGCATATTCATCACAATGGCTTTCAAATCTTATTAGTTACGAGTGGTGAAGGTTGGTACCAAGCGGCCGGTGAACCTGCACGCTTATTACGTCCAGGCGATGTCGTCACGATACACGAAGGCGTCAAACACTGGCATGGGGCGACTAAAGATAGTTGGTTTAGTCACGTGGCAATTACCAAGGGGACCAGTGAATGGTTAGAGCCAGTCTCTGATCAAGCTTATGCACAACTACGGGAGGTAAAGTAGCATGGTAAAACAAACAGCCGGACGCAAACAATTGGGTGAATTTGCACCACAGTTTGCTGCTCTTAATGATGACGTGTTATTCGGAGAAGTCTGGTCAAAAGAAGATGAACTATCGGCACGCGATCGTAGTCTCGTTACAATTGCATGCCTCATGACCAGCGGCGATTTTCCGCAACTAAAGGCGCATCTTCGTATGGGCAAGGAGCATGGCATCACCAAGAAAGAAGTGGTTGCTGAAATTACCCATCTAGCCTTTTATGCAGGGTGGCCAAAAGCTTGGTCTGCGTTTGCTCTGGCAAAGGAAGTCTATGGGGAATGATGAAATTGGCGTGCGATTGACTAAAACTATGGATTTTATCAGCTAAAAATTGGCAAAGACTTGGTGGCCGTGAGCGACTGAGGCTTTGCCTTTTTTCTGTGAATGGGGTTGTCATCGGCATTCAGAAGAACTACGCTAGTTCTATGGATATCGAACAAAAAGACGAGAAAATTGCAAACATTTTTAAAGTCCTTGGTGAACCGCATCGCATTGAGATTTTGCGGATACTTTACCACGCGCGACGAGAGCTGACGTGTTCGGAGGTTAGTGCGCAGCTTAATTTAAGCAAATCAACGGTCTCGTATCATTTTCGCGCCATGCGATTAGCGGGGTTAACACATACACGCCAAGTAGCCCAAACCAAGTATTTATCTATCAACGAGGCAACTTTTGATCGGTTTTTACCAGGCTTTCTGGCGACACTTTAATTTTTTGCCTTTTAATTCGATATTCATCGAATAAAGGGAGATGCACAATATGCTTAGGTTATTTTACGCATCAGGCACCAGTGCGATGGCGCCGCATATTTTGTTGACAGATGCTGGTTTGGATTTTGAGACAGAAAAGGTCAATTTGGATCGCAAAACTTGGCGAGGCGGTGATTATAATCAGATCAATCCAAAGTCATATGTGCCAACGTTGCAGATTTCGCCGACAAAATATTTGACTGAATGCGCTGTGATATTGGAGTTTATAGCCTTAAAAGCTAAGAGTGATTATCGCAGCTCAGAGGAGAGTATGGCTTACTGGCAGGAACGCATGTGGTTAAATTATATTGCGACCGAATTGCACAAAAATTTTATATCACCATTTCGCCGTGGTAATTGGCTGCCGAATACTGCGGATTCAAAAAAGTTGGTGTGGCAGCGTGTGGTACCGCGATTGCAGTATGTTGAGGAACGTCTTCAGGGGCCATGGTTGATGGGTAAACGGTTTTCGATGGCGGATCCGTATCTATTCGTCATGACTAACTGGATGCGGCGGCTTGGCTTTTCGTTTGATGGGTTGCAGAAGTTACAGGCGTTTGACGAATCAATGCGTGAGCGGCCTAGTGTGAAGGAGGTGCTTCGAGTTGAAGGGCGGCCGCATAGCGTTACGGATGGATAGGACCGAACAAATGGGTTTCATGAAAGTTGCTGGTTGCCTATGACGTTTATAGGATAAGTTTAATTACTCTTGGAAGTCGATGGTGCTAATCGGCTTTTTTGTTCATTTTTCTAATTATTGAGAAGGCGAATGATCAAACAATAGCGGTTGTTGACGATCGGTTTGGGGGCTTAAAATTTAATCGAGAAGCCGTTAATGCAAGACGAACTAGCTGTTAACTTTTTGGCAGAAGAAGATGGACGATGCATGGGTGGACTCTCCGGTTATAGTTCTATGTATCAAATTGGTTATGTTGAAACCTTGTTGGTGGCTGAAGCGCATAGATAGACACAAGGCATTGGAACCCAACTTGTTAATACGCTACTAAAGGCTCTGCAGACTTTTGGGTGTCACACGGTGCACTTGGATACGATGTCTTATCAAGTACCTGAGTTTTATCAGTCACTGGGGTTTAAATAATTTGGTAAGCTGACTTATTCAGAGATTGGAGTTTAATCAAGAGATGCCATGTTTCGAGAATGGTCAAAATTAAACAGCCTCACCCAGTCTACGCTCAGGGAGACTAAGGTGAGGCTGTTTAATTTTGAGTTTCAGTCGCGATAGTCATGGAGATAGTGACAAGTCCGCTATCAAGTCGAGTGTCATATCGAGTGATTTCAATTCACGCAGTCATGAGGACTGCGATGAGATTCAAAGTATTCCCACCAAAACAGTTGAGATATTTCAATTCGCACAGTCACGAGGACTGCGACCGCAACATAAATTTACCAGAAGGAGTATGAATGTACTTCCAAGCTCATGTGTACCTTACATTCACACTTGGACTTTTGCAGCTGCAACTCTCTCCTTCTTGTCTAATAATATACCATAATGCCTGTCCGCATCTTCAACATTTGTTGCAACGCCAGCAACCCTAAGCCAACCACTTATTCCGCTTAGCCATCTCCACCGCCTCAATCCGATTGTGCACCCCAAGCTTGCTAAAAATGGCCGATAGATAATTACGCACTGTACCTTCAGACAAAAACAAGGAAGCAGCGATTTGCTTAGAAGACAACCCGCTAGCAACCTCTGCCAAAACTGCCAGTTCGCGGTCAGTGAGGGGATTGCTTTCGGCCGTAACCATGTTTGTCACCAACTCTGGCGCGTAAATTGTTTGCCCAGTCATCACTTTACGAATGACTGCGATTAAGTCGTCGCTCGGGCTATCCTTTAAAAGATAACCATTCACTTTAGCTGCAACGGCGCGCTCGAAATAGGCCTTTTGCGCAAAGGTGGTCAAAATAATGACTTTCGTTGGCAAGTCACTTTCATGAATTTTATCGGCGACATCAAGGCCGGTTAGTTTGGGCATCTCGATATCTAAAATGGCAACATCGGGCTTGAGCTGCTGGATGTCTTCCCATGCCTTTGCACCATCTCCAGCACTCCCCAGCACATGTAAATCATCTTCTAAGTCCAATAGCTGGGTGAGTGCCGAGTTTAACATGCTTTGATCTTCTGCGAGATATAGCGTAATCATGATAGTTGCTGCCACTCCTTTGGTAATGTAAGTGTGACCAGAGTGCCTTGCCGATTGTGGATGATCACAAAGGTGCCGTTAACTTCCGCCATCCGTTGCTGCATGCCGCTAATGCCGTTTGAACCCGCGCGGACGTAATTTTTGGATCGTCCGTCATCTTGAATGTTGACGATGTAGTCGCTTGGCGTTTGTTCGAAAGTTATCTCAACTTGATGGGCATGCGCATGGCGAATCACATTCGTAATGGCTTCGGAAATAACCGGACTTAGATGAATCTGCACCTTGGTTGGCCATTCGGTGGCGTCATTTTCGCCGTCTGTCAGCAAAACCACATTGGCTTCCGCAAGATTTTTCCCTTGCGTTAACATCATCTCACTTAACGACTGTTGGTGCAGGTCGTTGACGATCGAACGAACCAACTGCAAATCGTGACGACTGGTTTGGGCAATGTCGTCCAGTTCCGGTCCGACGCGCTCAGGTGACTTGTCCAGCAGCTTTTTGGCGAGCTCAGCCTTAAGGGTCATCATCGAAAAGCTCTGGCCGAGGGTGTCATGCAAGTCGCGTGCAATCCGTTCGCGTTCACCACGACGAACGATGGCCTGCAGACGCCGATTTGTTTGGCGAAGTTGGCGTTGGCGGATAATGGAGCGTGAGGCCGTATAGGCAAAGATTGGCGAGACAAGCGGGAAAACGAGATTGAGCAAGTTACCATTTGAGATGTTTAAAGTACCCGGATGGATCAGATTGGCGCGCCATAGACCCACGAGAATAATGAGATAGAAGGCTGTGGCGAACCAGTGAAAATATTTTCGTGGGTACCTAGCTAAAATAAAGGATACTTGCCAACCGGGATAAATAATCATGTAATCATTGAAAGCGAAGATCGCAAATAAACCGGTGATCGCCAGCTCCAGCGGAATCGTGACGGGTAGCCACCGGTCGATTTCGTTGACCAGAATGTAGACGACCAGAAACACCACGCCCAAACCGAGCCAAATCCAGTCATTGACCGATTTTGTCGGAACATATTGAGCCATGATATACGGCAAATAGACCAGCCAAATATAGCTGGTCCATTCGAGATTCATTAACCATGACCGAAGATTATGCTTCACCCAAAGCCACGCCCTTCCGTTGTTCATGTTTTGTCATGACAACCACTAGCAAACTGCCGAGTACAAACCAGACGGCAATCCCAACTAGATTTGTTAAGTCTACTGTAGCACGTGAGGTCACCTGATTTAAGAGATTATTCACGAAGTAAGTCGGCGTCTCCTTGCCGATGGTTTGTAACCACTTCGGCAGCAGGCTGATCGGCCACCATAAGCCGCTGATAATGGCCATGGGAAAAGTGAGTAAGTTACTGGCCAAGCTGAGCATTTCTTCACGCCGAATATGAGACAACGCAATGCCAATCATCAGGATGGGTAACTGGCCGATTAAAATAATGCCAAGGAAGCCTAACCACTGACTAGCATCAAGGCTGACATTGTTAACGCCAATCGCAATGCCGCCTAAAACAATCACCGAAAGCAAGCTCATCATCAGCATCCAGAAAGTGATTGAGACGTAATAAGGGACCATGCCTTTTGGCGATAATCTTAAAAATGTCGTGAATCCTTTGTCGCGATCGCGTTTCAAGATGGACGCAATGCTGAAGAGTGCTTCGAGAAGAATACTAAAAACAATCATTTGATCCATATAACTAATGTTAAATTGTTTGATTGCCACAGCAGAGCCACTGATCATGACTTTGGTATAAAGCAGATAGAATCCTGCTGGCATCAAGAGTGAAAAGAAAATAAACGAAAAGTTGCGGAAAACCAGGCGCTTGCCGTCAAAGGCCACTTGAGCTAAGAATGTTTTCATGATTGTGAGACCTCCTGTTTGGTTAATTGTAGGAAAATGTCTTCAAGTGATTCGCGATTCAAGCTGATTTGATGCAGTCGATCGAGCATCGGTACGAGTGCTTTCAGCGTCTGATCACCGTTGCGGCTGTGAATGACCAGTTTGTCACCCATGCTGTGGACGTGATCGACATCAGCCAGTCCGCTAAAAATGGCTGGTTGCAGATCGGTTTCACAAGTGATTGTGGCGCCCAGATGTTGTTTTTGAAGCTGTTGTAAGGTGCCATCGAACGTAAAGCGGCCATTTTGCAAGATCAATAAGCGATCGGCAATTTGCTGAATTTCTTCGAGGTAGTGACTAGTGATAACGATGGTTTTGCCTTGTTGTCGCAGTTGTTCAACTTGATCCCAAAAAGCTTTTCGGGCATTCGCGTCCATGCCGACAGTCGGTTCGTCTAGGAACAGCAGATCAGGTTGGCCGATTAACGCAACGGCAAAGGTGACACGGCGAAGTTGGCCGCCGGAGAGATTACCGAGACGCTGGGTCTTGAGTTGCGTCAGATTCAGATCGGCAAGCAAGCTGTCTGGGTCAAGCGTATGCTCAGTCTGTTCAGCGGCAAGTTTTAACATATCGCCGACAGTAATGCCGGGGATGATCATGTCGCCTTGAAGCATCGAGCCAATTCGGGCCTTGCTATTGGGGTTGCCGGGCTTTTTGTCAAAAACGCTGACGGCGCCTTTTCCCGATAAAAGCCCTAGCAAAATGTTCAGTAGCGTCGTTTTACCAGCGCCGTTGACACCGATCAAACCGATGATTTCACCGGCATGGACGGTTAAGTTAATGTCTTTTAAAACCTGTTTCTTGTCATAGTTGAATTTTAGATGTTCTGTTTGAATGATTGTGGTCATGTTGTCCACCTCCACTACTGATACTACGTAGTCGGGGGATTGGGTAGTAGTCGCGAATGTCATGAATGTGGTGTGACAAATGTCATGTTTTGCAAAAAGTCTGGCAGCATGCTGGATGTGGGAGCTATTGTGTGAGGCATTCTTCTTGTATAATGGAAGGCATCAGACAATGGTATGGAAATAGAAAGGGACCAGCTTATGGCAGCAGCCTTATCAGCACCTTTGCGGCAGTTATTATTGGCAACTCAATTAGGTTTGAGCGTGCATCATCCGCTTGCCGGTTGGTTCGTGTTGACGATTCTTTACCGTGATGCTGGCAGTAGTAGTGAACCCGTTACGTTAAGTTACCTGGCACGAAAATATAACAATGATTATCTGGACACAAGCGGCGGCGAAACGACGATTGCTGATGATGTTTTGAAGAAAGTCCTTGACGTGTTGGTCACACAAGCCGGTTTGGTGGAGATGAATCCGCGAAAAGTGCGTGCCCGCATGCACAATGGCAGCTACCATATTATTCAATCCTATGTCTATCGGATTACCAGCAGCGGCATCGAATATTTGAAAATGATGCAAAAAGTCATTGATGCCGAAACGACCATTACGGCCAATACGAATCGCATTCAGGAATATGTCGATTTGGTGGCAAAGTTAAGTGTGCCGGTACGTTCAGGTGCAGACACCCAGCTTTACAACAATTTTCAAAACATGCTAAATGCCTATGATGATGTTATGAAGGGCATCCATAAACTTGAAGACGATCTTGATGAATTGGCCAATGACATTGCCTTCAATCACGGTAGTCAGGCGGCGAGCCATTTGCAGCACATGTTGCGCCACAAGGCAATTCCCGCTTATCAGAAGATGCTGAATCAGGCGTCACGGATTCAAGGCTTAGCAAATGACGCGACTTTTGCCGATCAAATTGCCCATTCCCAACAAGGCAGTGATGATCTTGATGCTGCTCGGGCGGTTGGCCGTCAAGAAGCGTTAGTGATGCGGCTGCAGCGGACCAAACAATGGGCACAGGCGCAGATGACCAGATTAGCACTCAGTATGAGTCCGACTGCCACAGCGATTGACAGCAGTCTGGATTCGATATATTTAGTGTTCAACACGTTATTGGGCATCGTTCACTTGTTGAGTCAGGAGTTTGAACATGCCAAGCGCCAAACCATTGACATCAAGGCGCTCTCCAAAAAGTTAGATGGCTTGCTGGCACACTATCAACAGCTTCATATTCCAGCGCAGGTACCACGGCACTTGCCGGGGGATCGCGAGGTAGAAGATCCCAGCGATTTGCTTGATGCCTCAACAATGGGACCGGTCAGCTACTTAGCGAATCCGACCCGCAAGCAGCCAGCCAGCGAGACCGATAATCCGGATGTCACCGATGATGCACCCACCGAACAGGCGCAGGTGGCAGGGTTACGCGAATTTCGCCAAACGTTGATGGTGGATGATCGTCACGGTCGGGTGGATCACGATTTGACGTTGCAGACTGTCACAGCGCGGGATGAGATTATCAAGTTGTTTGCGGCGACTTATCACGAAGATCTGAATGGCTTTGCCCCGTTCGGCCGTCCCGCCAAAGCAGTGGATGCCTTACCGAACACGCCGCCACTGCAATTGCAGGTGGCCGGAGAAGATTATGCGGTCGTGTTGCCGTGCGGTTTTAAGTTTACGTTTGCTTGAGGAGGACGCTTATGGCCAGAATTACCAAGTTAGACCAGCTTGTCATCAATGAATTGCTGGATCATGGCGTGTTTACCACAACGCCATTACCCGCTGCGACCCAAATCAGTCGCGCTGCTATTAGTGAACTTAAAAAGCCGTCCGTGCAGCAAAAGCTTAGTTACTATTTCAAAAATATGTTCGGTGCAACGCCGGAGAATTTTCAAGAAAATCTTTTCCTCATGATCGGTAAGGAAGAACTTTCGCCAGAAGTTGTGCATGTGCTTTTGGCAACCGTGAAAACGATCATCAATGAACCGGAATTACAGAGCAATTTGGAGGATCGTGCCATTCCGACGCAAAAAATCGTCCGTCAGGTGCACAGCGAAGTGATTGAGCTTGACGAACGCGAATTACTGCGTTGCATTGATGCACTCTTTGTGAAGCGTTTTGGGCTGTTCACGCCGGATCGGCTTGAGGAAGGCACAGAAAATGTTCCTGCCGAAATCGATGATTACTGGGAGATTCATCCCAACTTTAACGAATTTGCCCAAAATCTGGTCGACTATTTGACCAGTGAGCAAGCCGAGCCGGTTTTGAGCGATGTTCAAAAAGTCAATCGGGTGTTGCTGACGGAACAATTTATGAGTCCCAAAACTACGCCGCAACTTTGGCCTGTCCTTGTTGCCCATAAAGAAGCTATTGCGGAACAATGGACTCAAGGCGGGCGGTTCGTTTTGGAAGTCGGGGATCAGTATGCGCTATTGTTGGATCAACAGCGGCAGCCCAGCGTTGCCAAGCCTTACCTCGCTGCGTTAGTTGTCGCCCATCAACTGGGGTCGGGCGTGGCCGCCGATGACTTGACTGGCTTAATCAAAACCGTGACTGCCGAACTTTTTCCAGGCTTCACGATTCAACCGAGTCAGGTAAAGGTCGCCTTACTTGAAAATGATTTAATGCGTGCTCAGGATGATTACTGGGTGCCAACGTCGATTGTGGCGCGGTTTGCGGTGACGCAGGATGAAGAAAGCAAAGAAGGAGCTAAATCTTGACGCAACAATTAGTGCCAGTCAGTTATCATTTGCGTAATTTTAATAAGTACGCCAAGTTGGACATGCAAGCGGCCGAAAATGGCAATCTGACCTTAATCGGCGAAAATGCGGTCGGCAAAACAACCCTTGCCAACTGTTTCTTTCCGATGTTGATTGATGGTGCCATCACGACGCCATCGTTTAACCCAGCTAAGAACACGGAGAAGGTTTCGCAAAGCGCGAGTGTCCGCAATAGCAGCCGGGATACGCGGACTTTTGAATCGATGTTGCTCGGCTGGGGTCCGGGCGCTATGAAAGTGCGGACAGGTTATAGTTACGTTTTGATGCGCTCGGATCAGCGTCAGGTTATCTTAGGTCTTGGTGCGACGCGGGTGCAAGATGATCCGCGCAAGCCGACTTGGTGGTTTGTTGTTATCGCGCCGAACCCGACTGATGCGTTAGAGCTTCACACAACGGATGCTGAAGGAAAAAGTCTCGATAAAAATCAGTTCAAAGCTGCGAATGCCGCGATGGGTGACCAACTGCATGTGTTTGATCGGCCGGAAGATTACCGAGAATTTGCCGCGACCCGCATTTACGGTTTTAGCGACGGCAAAGTGCTAGGCCGTCTAGCAAATGCCTATCGTCTGTTAGCCTCGCCGACGTTAACGTCCGGCAATGAAAAGTTCGCACCGATTCTTACGGCATTAAAAGACGCCCAGGAAGGCATCGATGATATGGTGATTCGCCGGGTGGCTGACAGTCAGCGACAGGTGAATACGTATCGTGGGTTGTTAAAACGAATCAGCGAAGGCCAACGGCGATTGAAGCAAATGAAGTCGCGGATCTTTTGGCATAACTTGAATCATCTCCAAGAAATTTTATTGACGCCGTATAGCCAACGGTTTGCCCGCAATGCCGCCAACCAGGAAAAATTGACCCATACGCAGCAGGAAATACAAGCTTATTCCGCACAACTGGCTGATTTAAATCAAGCGGTAACGGAAATAACGGAGCAGGTTGAGCAATTGCGTAACGAAAAAGCCGAGCAGGATCAACTGATTAAGCGGCGGGCACAATATGAGCAGCAGATTAAAACTAGCCAAGCCGAATTAGATCGTTATCGCGAGACGCAACAAAAAGTCGCAGCATTACAGCAGCAGCTGGCAACCTTGGCCATCAAACATGATCGGATTAAACAACAACTGGCCGATCACACGCAAAACAATCTTTCTCCGATCAGAGTCAAACTACTCGCTTTGACAAGCACGTTGAACAACTTTTCCCAAGTGATGCAGGCTGATGACTGGCAGGAGATTGAAGCAGGGCTTGGACATTACATTCATCAAGTCTCATCGGCGAAGGTTCAGTATGATGGGCTGGAAGAGACGATCAATCGTCTTAGCACAGATGTCGGTATTACCAAGCAGATGCAAGCCAAAATGGGAACCGCCATTGAGACGCGAGTGCAGGGGTTTGGTAGCGGCCGGGTTCATGATGGTTTGCAGGAAGACAACCGAACCATTCATGAAGCAGGCGCGGCGCAAATGAACACGCAATATCAGCCTTTGCGTGACCAACAGTCAGCGATTCTGAAAAAACAGCCGGATTTGACTGTGATTTTAGAAGATCCAACAATTTTGTCTCAGTTGAAGGATCTGCGCAAACAGCTCAAACCGCTGGTGCAGACTTTGCTTCACATACAGTCGCTGTTAACTGCTAATGAAAGCGAGCAAAAAGCCCAGCAGAGTAACCTTGATACTTGGTTAGACTTCTTTGATCCCGACTTTGACGAGGACGAGTTGGCGCAAACCATCGCGCGGCTGAAGGCCGAACAAGCGGCATTGAAAATTGATCCGGAATTACCGAACCGTTTGGCCGCGGCAGCTACCAAGCAAAGAAAGTTAACCCAACAGTTGCAAAGCGTGGAAACCGAAATCGCCACCAGACAAGGGGTCATCAGTACTTTGACTGGTACGATTAAAACAGACATGGCGCAATTAGCCAAAGAGGCGGCGGATGCTGCAGGAAAGCTTAAAACGTTGAGGCCGTATTTTCCAGAGGGCGTTCACCTTACTGACATGGATGAGCTGTTGACCTTTGCCACGAGCAATCGCGCTAAAATTCGCAGCAGCAGTTATAGCGATATCAGCGCGCAGATTGGCAACCTGATTCATCGCCACGATGGTCACGGCGAGGATCAAAATGCGCTTGATGCGCTTTTTGCCGATCGGGGTTTTCCTGCCGAGACAAGTGCAATGCGCCAACAGCGTTCGGTTGCCGATAATGGTTTGACTGTGGTTGCATTTGATGTTAACAAAGCCCTAAAACTTTTAGATGATGATCATGCCGCGGTGGAGAAAGCCTTGGCTGAAGAACAAAGTGGCAATGACATGGCTTATACGACATTTGTCCAGGCGGCAACGGCAGCGATCAGTGCGCAGTACAACGTCATCACGACTTACAACCAGATTCTTGCGGCTGGGGCCGGCCATCAACATATCAAATTGAAAGTTCGCTTGACGCCGATCAAGGGGATCGCACCAGAAGCCATCGAAGAAGCCTGCGATCCGCAGCGGCAACAACGACCGCACCTTGAAGCGTTGGTGAAACAGCGCCTCGACCAACTTGCTAACAACACCGAGGTTTCAAATGACGATGACGCGTTCTTTGCTGCTGCGCGAGACTTACTTGACACGCGCGAATGGTCTGATTTTGAGGTATTGATTCGGCGGCGTCAAAGCGGTGAAAACGATTTTGAAGTAGTGGACGATAAATTTGTCCAGTCCGGCGGTTCAGGCGCGGAAAAGGCGCAGGCGATGGTGTTACCACTCTTGCTGGTGCCGAAAATGGTTTTGCAACGGTCGAATCGTGCCGATGCACCGCATTTGGTCATGTTTGACGAGTTTGCCGATAAACTCGATCCGGAAACAGCTAAGTCTTTTGCCAAAACGATTGTTAATTTTGGCTTCAGCTTTATTGCCACCATGCCAAGCGGAGCGCAAAACAAGCTTTTGGCAGACGGCGTCGACAACATTGTGTGGGACGTCATGGCCTCACCGCAGCAAGGCGACGGCCGCTTCCATTTAAATCGCGTTCAGCAGAACTTTATTTGGAAAAAGGACACCGATAATGATTGAGTCATGGATTAGTTAGGTAAGAGGGGGATAGCAAGGATGAGTCGTTACAGCGATGCTTTTGAAAGCCAGACAGGACAAGCAGCACCGGAAAAAGCTGCGCAACTGGATCAACTGTTTGATCAAATTGCGCGCGGGAAAGCCTTGCCGCCTCGTGGACAACAGGCAGTCGCGCTGGGATTAACCGCGCATACGTTGAACGATCCGCACGAAGATCCGCCGCTTTTTGCCTATTATCGCTGGGTCATGACTCATTGTTTTCAGTACGGCCAAGTCAATGAACTGACGGCGCGCCTCATCGGAATGGCGTTTACCTCGGCTAATATTTTTGCGACCGACCTGCCTCAGCCGCTGACATTGAATCCCTGGCAGCTCAAACCAATGCTCGACTTTCCGTTGAAAAACACACAGGCGGTGGTGATTGAAAACAATGGCGTCTTCGCATTGCTGCATCAGGAACATCCGGACTGGCCATTAATTTTGCAATCCGGCAATGACTTCAATGATGTTTACGTTCAGCTTATTCAACGCCTCGAAGACCGCGGCATGTGTTATGCCTATTTAGGCGATCTCGACAGCAAAGGCGTTCAAATGGCTGATCAATTCGCGCGATTGCTAAAACAGACCGCTGCAAAAGACGTGGCGGCTTTACAGACACCTAAAGATGTTCGCATCTGGCTGGCCGATATGGGAAAAAAAGATCCACATCGTACTAGGAAATTAAAGGTCGTGACGCCTGTCTATCAGGCCGAGATGACAACGATCACGCTATTTGGAAAGTTTGTTGAGCAAGAACAGTTGATGGGGATTTATGAAGAGCGGATTGGGCAGTGGCTTGACGCCGGAAAGTAAGGTACTGGGACTGATTGATGGAAGATGTTTACAAATAGGGGGAACGATGGTCACATACACAATTAAAAATTATCAACCGGAAATGCTGGAGAGCTGGTTGCGATGTCGCGCACTGGCATATATGCGTAGTTCGTTTCAGGACGAGATTACTGCCGAAAAGGAAACTGTTTCGGATGACACAGGTGTTTCACTTGTCGCAATTAAGGATCAACAAGTTATCGGTATGCAGAGGCTATCTTTTTGGATCAAGGTCAAGCAAAAGCAGCGTCGTATGGTCTTCCTGAAGGGACAGCCCTAACCACACTTGATACGCTTGCAGTGCATCCAGATTATCAACACATTGGGATTGCTAAAGCCTTGCTGAAGCAATTGCGCGACCGATTAAAGATACGCGGCGGTATTTTACTGATTTATACGCTTGATGATGCTGCTGCTAATGGCTTGTACCAAACGATTGGCGCCAAACTTTGCTATCGGGCATCCATTGTTCATGGTCACAGTCCCAATAATCATGTGCCACGATGGACTAATTTTCATGTCACCGATGATAAGCAGGTCGCTGTTTACGATGAACACGATCAAGAAATTGCATACGGGCAGGACATGGAGACATATTATGTCGGTAAGTCTGAAAACATCAAACAGTTAACAGACGTTCACAAAGTTGTAACTGAAAATGTCTATATTTTGGTGCTTTGATCGGCTTTGCTTTAGATTCACAAAAAGAGTTGCAGTTCTTTAAAAAGCTTCTGGAACGGTGATTGCTGTGTCAGTACGCTTATTTACAAGTGTGCTGGCATTTTTAGTTATCCTGTAAAAAATGGTGACACGGTGTCACCTCCCATGCTTCAAAATTTGAAACTGTCATTAATAAATGCCGCGAAAATACTTGATATTTCGAATCCATTCCCGTTTGATATATGGGAAAACACACTGCACGTAAGCATTTTTACTTTGCGGTTCCCAGCCGTTCATTAAAAGCCAGTGCTCATCGAATAACTTCTCCCAGTCATGATCATTACTAGAAAGATTGTCGGAAAAATTGCCATGGCCAAGAGGAATATGCCACGCATCAAAATCGCTTGCTAGAACAAGTTGGCTGGGAATATCAACGATTAACTGAACTGACGCAGCGCGCCGATCATTGAAGCCCCGATATTGGTCCTCCTCGTGAAGCGGATGAATCCAGCCCCAGAGCAACGCATTATCAGGATTTAGCGACATTCGGCGAAGTTCAAACTGATGGCGCATCCACTCATAGGGTTCCCGAAAATCACTAAGATCGGGTTCGTGCCAAACCTCGCGGGAACGTGGAGTGGTTAGTATGTTACCCGATTGTTTGATAAAAGAGCGGCGTTGCATCGTTCGAATAAGCATGTTTTCCTCCAATGATTAGAGCAACTTGTACAACATTTCATAGCCAATAATCCATTAACCATTTAAAAATTTTGCTTGCAATGTTAACGAAAATGCCGCTTTTAGCAAAATCTATTGTTAACACAAAAACTGAGAAAATGGGCATTGAAATCTTTGGGAGGCGCAAATGACTAGGAAAAAGCTTAAAAAGTTAGGCTCTGATGAACGCTTCACGTTTCAGGCAACTTATGCCGGCATTGGGATGAAGCGAACGATGCGCGGGAAAATCAACACGCGCTTTTTGCCAACGATCTTATTTGAACATGTCATGCTTGGTGATCAAGAGGTCACAGATCATCTTTGGCTCAATTATACGAAACAGTTTGCCGAATTGGGACTTTTAACCAAAGGCGAGATTGTTCAATTCAATGCGCGCGTGCATCGGTATAAAAAAGGCTATGCAGCGGTCAAGGTGATTGATTACGGCTTGCAACGACCCACGAAAGTATCGATTATCAAGAGTTTGACCGACAATCGCGCTAAATTACCGCCGTTACCCGATGAGAAGAATGCCTTAATCGGGCTTGTTATGAAAACTAATAAGGACACTTACCTCAAAAACGGGCGTGGATTTGATCAGTGGTATGTCGATCAATATGACGCGTGGCTGCGGACCGAAAGCAACTCGACCAAGTACTGATCTTTTGCCGAAAACCAGTCAAAGTACGAATCCTTAAAAGAAAAACATCCGCAATTTTGGTAATATGGTACTTATTGAGTCGACAAGAAGCCAAGTAGAAATTGTGAGGAACGTTAAATTGATTGAAGAACAAACTGTCCAGTTAATGCAGCAGGATTTAACTAACATCACTCATCATCAGATCAGCGCCGTTTTGAATCTGATGCAAGAAGGTAATACGGTTCCGTTTATTGCGCGTTATCGGAAAGAGATGACCGGCAGCCTCGATGAAGTGCAGATTCAGGCGATTGAGGAAGCGTACAAGCATGTGACGGCCTTGCAGGATCGTAAAGAGGCCGTGATTAAAAGCATTGCCGAGCAAGGAAAGCTGACGCCTGAACTGGAGCGGCAGATTCACGCCAGCACGAAGCTTCAAGACGTCGAGGATATTTACTTACCTTATAAGCAGAAGCGACAAACTAAGGCAACCATTGCCAAAGAGCGGGGGCTTGAACCGTTTGCGCGCTGGCTGCTGTCGTTTCCCACTGGCAGTTTGAATGACGAAGCGCAGAAATATGTTAATCCTGATAAAGAGATTACGTCAGTGCAGGATGTTTTGGACGGGGCGCACGAAATTCTGGCAGAAATGTTCAGCGAGATTGCCGCCATTCGTAACTGGGTGCGCAATTTTACGATGCGAACCGGAACCATTCGCACCACGGTTAAAACCAAAGGCAAGGAACTAGACGAAAAAGGCGTTTACCAGCAGTTTTATGATTTTGAAGAAACCATCAAAAAAATGACTCCGACCCGAACCCTGGCCATTAACCGTGGCGAAAAAGAAAAAATTCTGACAGTTAAGGTGCAGGTCGATCCGGCTTCGGTCATGCAGTATTTTCATTTTAAAATCATCGATAATCGTCCTGACAGCGAAGCAACGGCGTTCATTGAAGATGCCTATCAGGATGCCTATAAGCGCTTTGTCGGCCCGGCTATTGAGCGGGAAGTGCGCGGTACGTTAACCGTTGACGCTGAAGAAAAGTCGATTAAAGTATTCGGCCAGAACCTGTACAATTTGTTGATGCAGGCACCGATTAAGGGCAAGGTTGTTCTCGGTTTTGATCCTGCTTACCGCACCGGTTGTAAGTTGGCGGTGGTAGATGAGAATGGTAAGTTTCTCGATAAAGCGGTCATCTATCCGCACAAACCAGCACCGGAAAAGAAGCGCGAGGCAGCAGCCCCCGAGCTGATTGCGTTACTCGAAAAGCATCAGGTAACCATGATCGCCATTGGCAACGGAACGGCAAGCCGTGAGTCGGAGCAGTTTGTTTCAGAAACGCTCAAGCAGATTAAACGCGATATTTACTATGTGATCGTTAATGAAGCCGGTGCGTCGGTTTATTCTGCCAGTCAGGAAGCGCGTGATGAATTTCCTGATTTGCAGGTTGAACAGCGTAGCGCGATCAGTATTGCCCGCCGGCTTCAGGATCCGCTTGCCGAATTGGTGAAAATTGATCCCGAGTCAATCGGTGTTGGCCAGTATCAACATGATTTACCGAGTAAAGAGCTGGCTAATGAAGTAGATGCAGTCGTTGAACGCGCAGTTAACCGAGTTGGTGTGAACCTGAATACCGCTAGTTACCAGCTGTTGACGCGTATTTCCGGTTTATCAAAAACAATCGCGCTCAATATTGTGCACTACCGGGATGAAAACGGTCGTTATAATAGTCGTACTGAGCTGAAGAAAGTGCCGCGCTTGGGGCCGAAATCGTTCGAACAGTCAGTCGGGTTTTTGCGGATCATTGGCGGTAAGCAGCCACTGGACAACACTGATATTCACCCGGAAAGTTACCCAGTCGCCAAAAAGATCTTGGCCGCGGCGGGGTTATCCGAAGCAGACCTTGGCGATCAACAAGCGGTTGCCAAAGTCAGCAACGTTGACTTAGCGCCATTCGTTAATGAAGGCGTCGGTGCTGAAACACTCGAGGATATTGTCGCCAGCTTGCAGAATCCGGGTCGGGATTTGCGGGACAACATGGTGGCACCGATTTTGCGCAAAGATGTCTTAACCATGGCGGATTTGAAACCGGGGATGAAGCTGGAGGGAACCGTGCGCAATGTTGTTGATTTTGGCGCTTTTGTCGACATTGGGGTGAAACACGACGGCTTGGTTCACGTCTCTAAAATGGCCCGTAGGTTCGTTCGCGATCCGAAAACAGTTGTAGCCATTGGCGATATTGTTGAAGTCTGGATTGAATCGGTGGATCTTGCCCGCGAGCGGATTCAGTTATCAATGGTCGGCCCTGAGAAATAATCAATCATGATGGGCAGTTTTTGGTACCTGTAAATCAGACAAGTTAGATGAACGGATTGTCATTCCTGAATTGCGGATGGCGATCCGTTTTTTGTAGCTAAGCAAGAGAATTGGCTAAACATAACCCGATTTTGAAATAAATGCACATTTGGCCGATTTTGTAGAACTAGAAGGATACCGGCACAGAAAAGGCCTGTTATTTTATACAGTACAAGTCAAAAAGAATTTTCCGCCTTATATTAAATTCTTGGTTGAAAATAATTATATAAAGATTAAAATACAAGAATATCTAAACTACAAGGAGCTGATAAAATGCGACCGATTATCGCACTTACAGGTGATTCAATGGTCGCGCCTTCGCCTGTCATCAATCTAAATTACGCAGACATGGCGCCTAATATGATTAAAAACGCCATTGTGAAAGTTGGCGGTGCGCCCTTGATTTTGCCTTATCCGGAAGACGATGCTGTCGCCGAAGCGTTAGCACAACAGTATGTGGCTGTTTTCGACGGGCTGGTTTTGCCAGGCGGGCCGGACGTTGACCCGACGTTTTACCATGAAGAACCCATTCAAGCCATGGGGCGTGCGACTTATCAAAAGGATCGGTTTGAAATTGCCTTAATCAAGGCGACTTTAGAAGCGAAGAAACCGATTTTTGCCATTTGTCGTGGTATTCAAATTTTAAATGTGGCATTAGGCGGAACGCTGTATCAAGACTTACCTAGCCAAAATCCTAAAGCCACGATCCGCCATTCACAAGCCGCACCAGGGCAGTGGCCAACGCATCATGTTGCGATCACGCCCGGTTCGCATTTAGCGTCATTGATGGGCACGAGCAGCTATGTGAATTCCCGCCACCATCAAGCGGTCAAAGAGGTTGCACCGGATTTGAAGGTAACCGCTCAGGCTCCTGATGGCGTGGTTGAAGCGGTGGAAAGCAAAGATTCTGATTTGATTCTCGGGGTTCAGTGGCACCCAGAGAACATGTGGCCGAGTTTTCCCGACCAATTACCATTATTTAGCGACATTGTGAAACGCGCAGGAGGTGAGGCTCATGAATAATAGCATCGTGAAAAAAGAACAAATGGGCTACTGGAGTATGATTTTACTTGGCATCAATGGCATCATTGGTTCCGGCATTTTTCTTTTACCTAATCAGGCAGCCAAATTAATGGGTTCCGCCAGCATTTTCGTGTTGTTGTTTGATGCATTGCTCGTGATTACGATTGCGCTTTGTTTTGCGCAGGCAGCTACTTATTTTGATCGCGATGGCGGCCCATACTTATATGCGAAAGATGCGTTTGGCGATTTTGTCGGCTTTGAAGTTGGTTTTGTGACTTGGGCGATTCGCATTATTGCCGAAGCAACGATGGCAGTTGCCTTTACCACCGCCTTGGTCGGCACGTTTCCGTCACTGAACCAGCCCGTGATCAAAGACGCGGTTATTTCGGTCATGGTTATCGGACTAGCCCTGATGAACATCGCCGGTGTCCGGGTTTCGACCGTCGTCAACAATATTATTAGTGTTTCCAAATTGGTCCCGCTGGTGTTATTCGTAGCGATTGGCATTTTCTTTATTAAAGGCAGCAACTTTACGCCATTATTCCCCGGCGGCAGTTACAAATCCGGCAGCTTCGGCCAAGCCGCAGTTGTTATGTTTTACGCCTTCACCGGTTTTGAAGGCCTCGTGGTTGCGGCAGGTGACATGAAAAATGCCAAGCGTAACCTGCCTAAAGCGGTGGCCACGGTCATGACAGTGGTGGCACTCTTTTATATTCTGATTCAGGTTGTCAGCACCGGCATTTTAGGCAGTGCGTTGGCGAATACTGACACACCGATTCAAACAGCTTTTGCCAAAGTGGCAGGCGGCTTCGGTAATGCTCTAGTTGCGGCTGGGACATTGCTATCAACTGGCGGGCTGTTGGTTGCCAGCTCCTTCATCACCCCACGGTCCGGTGTAGCACTTGCGGAAAACCACATGATGCCGCAACTGCTGGCCAAACGTAATCGCGTGAACTCGCCATACGTTGCCATCATTGTCTCCGCTACTATCACCCTGATCATTGCCTACTCCGGCACATTTGGCTACTTAGCTCAAATCAGCGCGGTCTCGCGATTTGCCCAATACATCCCAACTTGTCTCGCCGTCATCGTATTTGCCCACACCAAAACCAAAGACAAAAGCAGCACCTTCCATTTGCCTTTAGGTCCGGTTATCCCGGCAGTGGCGATCTTGGTTAGCCTGTGGTTGCTAGTTCAGGTACAGGTCAGCCAGCTTGTCATTGGCCTAGGCGCGCTCGTGATCGCGGTGCCATTTTATTTCTTGACGTATACGTATCGGGAGCATGGTAAGGCGTGAGTTTAAAAGAATTGTCTAACAAAGCCAGCTTGACTTGGGAGAGTCGGGCTGGCTTTTGGTTGACATTATGTTTTTAGGTAGTATGTATTGCATGTTAGGCCATCATGGGGTATATTATGTCCAGGAACTAAATGGCATTACCTACTAGCAAAGAAAGGAAAAAAGATGGCCCAGGATTTGCACACACAAATGCTCAAAGGCATCCTACAGGGTTGCGTCTTAGTCATACTTAGTCGGGGCGAATACTATGGCTATACTTTAAGCCAAGAACTGGAAAAGTATGGCTTTGCCGAAATTTCCAAAGGCACTATTTACCCACTGCTCATGGCCCTGGAGAAAAAGGGGCTGATCACCAGTCAACTAAGGCCATCACCGGACGGGCCTGCGCGTAAGTATTATCAAGTTACTTCGGACGGTATGGTTGCGCGTCATGATTTTGTCGAAGAGTGGCATCGGTTGACCCAGCATGTGACCCAATTATTAACCGTGGAGGAGGAAACAGGCCATGAGAACTAAAGAAGACCAACTCGTTCAGGAAAACAACAAGCTACGGTCGCAACTGACACCTGACAATAAGCAATACTATGAAGATTTGTTGGTATATATGCGTACGAGAATGGTTTTAAAAGACAGCACGACGATTGAGCAGGAGTTAATCACGATTTTGACGGATATTTTGGCGGCACAAAAGGATGGCATTTCGGCTGTCGATTATTTTGGTAAGCAACCGCAAGAAACTGCCGATGACATTCTGGCGGAAGTCCCGATCAGCTGGTTTGATTCGTTTAAAATAATCGGTTATGCTTTACTTTCCTATCTTTTGGTAACGACCATTCCAGCCTTAATGATAGCGACAAGGCCTTGGGATATCGGTGCAGAACTTCTTGTTGGCATTTATTTCATCTTTGTCGCGGTGGCGATTGTCAGCTTTATTGGCCGTACAGCCTATAAAAAGAGTCGACACTGGAGGCGAGGGAAGATCTTTTGGATACTTCTCCTTTGGCTGGCGTGTTGTGCACTTATTGCGCCGGGTGTTATACTTCCAATCTTCGTGAAAACTCCTTGGCAACTTGATTTATCGGGTATCAGTGGCGTTGTACTAATTGTTATCTTGTTAATTGCACTAGGATTTGCTTTTTGGCGGCAAGCCGATAAAACAATGTGGTTGCCATTCGTTCCGATTATCGGCATCATGGCCGTTCTCGGAATTGCCACCCGTGTCCCGGCCTGGCAACCTTTCCTGCTCAAGAGCACAGTAGGGCGGATCGGCTTGGCGTCAGTGTTGATTTTGGGGATTATTGTCTTCAACGTGTTGATTTGGTTGACCGTTCGTAAGATGAAGCGGGATGATTGAAGCCGATTAATTTAATGATTAGATAAAAAAGATCGAGTCGGGGAAGCATCACTGATCCGATCTTTTGATGTATAAAAAAACAACCAACTCACAGAATAAGTTGGTTGCAACATTTGAAGTATTAAAGTTTCTGGTTATAGTATTCAACAACCAGTGATTCGTCAACTTCTGGTTCGAGTTCGCCACGTTCTGGTAAGCGAACGAGGGAGCCTTCCTTCTTGTTGTCGTCAAAGGTGACGTAGGCCGGACGGGAAACGGTGTTCTCGATGGCGTCATTGACGATGGCTAGGTTTTGTGAGCGTTCGCGAAGACCGATCACTTGACCAGGCTGTACTTCGTAAGAAGGAATATCAACGCGCTTGCCATCAACGGTGATGTGACCGTGGTTAACAAGTTGGCGTGCTTGCGGACGGCTGGAAGCCAGACCTAAGCGGAAAACCATGTTGTCCAAGCGGGTTTCGAGCAGGATCATGAAGTTATCACCATGGGTACCTTCTTTGATCTTGCCGGCGCGCAGGAACAGGTTCTGGAATTGACGTTCGTTTAAGCCATACATCCAACGTAGCTTTTGCTTTTCACGCAATTGCTGACCGTATTCGGAGATCTTCCGACGGTTGTTGGCACCATGATCACCAGGTGCGTAAGGACGACGAGCTAATTCTTTACCAGTGCCGGAAAGGGACAAGCCGAGACGACGGCTTTGCTTCCAGCGAGGACCAGTATAACGAGACATATAGATATTCCTCCAAGTTTTTATTTGGAGTAAAATAACGAATTGCGGCTTTAGCACACGGGCAGTCCTGCAAAGGTTCACCTTTGCAGCCGCGGTTACTACTGTCACCGGCTTAACGCCGAGGCAGGACTGGAGCCGACCATGCCGGCCGCTGCTGCATTATTTTACACGCGAGCTAGTATACCGTGTTTAACGCGGCAGTGTCAAGGTGTTCGGCCAATGTCTGCCCGAATTGTGTCGGCCAATGTCTGCCCGAATTGCGTCAGGATCTTTTCGTCTTCTTCGCTAAACCGATCGAATTTTGGCGAATCGATGTCCATGATGGCAACTGTTTTACCGTCAACGTTGATAGGAACCACAATTTCGGCATTGCTGGCGGAATCGCAGGCGATGTGACCGGCAAATTCGTGGACGTTCGCAACGCGGATGACGGATTGCTGCTGGAAGCTGGTGCCGACAACGCCTTTGCCCGGCTGAATGTGCATGCAGGCAACTTTGCCTTGGAAGGGTCCGAGGTCGAGCTGACCGGTTTTGGTATTAAAAAGGTAGAAACCGGCCCAGTTGAGGTCGGTCATGCTATCGTTTAGCAACGCGCTGGCATTAGCGAGTGCGGTAATAGGGTTGGTTTCGCCTGTGAGTAAGCCATCGAGTTGTTCGATAATGATGGGATCGAGAGTCGTCATTTGATCAGTCCTTTTAGGAATTTATGAAAAGCGGCATATAGGCCTTTTAACTGAAGGCTTTTTTTGCGATACTTGTAGCTAGGATATTCTCGTGTTTTGACACTTAACGGCATTTTAGCTGTGAAGCGGGCGAAATGCAATCAGAAAAGATAATCGGTAAAGCAGAGGGTGTAGGGATGATCTGGTTCTTTATTATCGTCGTGATTATAATTGTGGCCGCTGGCGGTGTCTGGTGGCTGCAGCATTATTTTCAGACTCGCATCAAGAACTTAGACGAAAAGGTCGAGGCGATTGATATTGGTGCGCTTTCGAGTCAAATCCGCAGCATTGAGCAACTGAAGCTAACCGGCGACAGCCTTGCGACGTTTGGCAAATGGGAGCGGGCGTTTGATCAATTAAACGATCATGACTTGGCAGATCTCCAGAAAATTTTGCTGGATTTGGAAGATCAGGTCAAACGATTCCGGTTTGATCACGCCTCTAAGATTGCCAAAGTGTTGGAAGCCAAAATCGAAACGGCCCGCCACCAATATGAACTGATTAGTGATGCCTTGCAGGATATTCGGCATGATGAGGCCGATAATCGGAGTAAAATGTTGCGGCTGCGGGATGATTATCAGGTTTCCCGCAAGACCATCCTTGCCAAAAGTTTTGTTTTCGGCGATGCCCAGCCGGCGTTGGAACAACGGCTGCAACAACTTGCCCAGTTATTCCAAAAAATCGACCAGATCAACAACGATGGCGATCACCAAACAGCCAAGGCAGAGATTAAGCAGTTGGCTGAACAAATGGACGAGTTAAAAAAGCAGGTCAAAGAATTGCCACCGCTGGTTAATGAACAGGTCAATGAGTTCCCCGGCCAGATTAATGAAATCCAACACGGTTATCGGCAATTAACCACCGCCCATTATGTTTTCACGGATGATATCCCAGGCATGGTGGCGGACGTCGAAGCAAAAATGAAAGACGCGAACGCCACATTGAAGTCGATTGACGTAGCTGCAACTGCTGCGGCTAATGCCGAAATCGAAGCCGAGATCGACAAGATGTATGCGATTATGGAAAAGGAAATGCAAGCCAAGAAGCGGGTTGACGCGGCCACCCCTGACTTGCGACGTTTCATTGATCATGCGTTGCGTCAGAATCGCGAGCTGCAAACTGAGCTGGAGCATCTGGATCAAAGCTATACCTTGAATCATCATGAAATCAAAACGGCTAAAAATCTAAAAATGCAACTCGACACGATTGATGCCAATTATACGAAAGACACTGATGCCATCGAGGCCGGCAAAGCGGTTTATTCTGATGTGATTGGCCGGTTTGATGCGACTAAAGAACAATTAACCGAAATTGAAAAGCACCAGGTTCAAATTAATCAAGATGTGGCCGGATTGAAGAAAGGCGAGATTGTTGCCAACAAGCAGGCAGAAAACTTTGAGCTTGATATGCGCAATATCAAACATGAAATTGTTCGCCACCACTTGCCGGGACTGCCTCAGGATTATGTAGATCAGGTAAAGCATGTCACCTCGGAAATCGAACAGCTGAATCACGATTTGAATCAAGTTAAAATCGATATGGATGCGATTGCGAAGTTCTTGATTAAAATTGCCAACGATATTGAAGCGTTGAAAAAGGCAACCAGTGCATTGATTGACGCTGCGGGTCTAACTGAAGAATTGATGCAGTATGCCAACCGCTACAAGACAACGGTTAAGCCGGTAGCCGATGCCGTGAAGCATGCCACGGAACTTTATTTGCATTTTGATTATCAGCAGGCTGCGGATACACTTGCCACGGCGCTGGAACAGACCGAGCAGGGGAGTTATCAGAAGGTTGAAGATGCTTATCTTGCACGGAAGAAGGCTTCATTATATTAGGAGTTATTGGGAAGCCAGTCTGATTGGGCTGGCTTTTGTTTTGGCGTGAGTGTTTTGGTGCGTTGGCGTGGGGAAAACGTGCTCACCAGCCCAGAAACCTGCGTGTAAGGACCTTGGACGCAATGGCCAAACCCGGGCCATCACGCCCAAGCCACTTACACTCCGGTTTCTAACCGGGCTGGTTCGCGCTCTTGAAACTTACTAACTTTTTGTCTATAATTCAACCCAGTCTAAATAACGGAAGGGGCCGGCTGATGATTTATTTTGATAATAGTGCGACGACTAAGATTTCGCCTGATGCATTGGCGACTTACAATAAGGTCAGCACGGATTTTTTTGGTAATCCGAGTAGTTTGCACGCGCTGGGGACGAAGGCTGATGAGGTTTTGCAGAGTTCACGGGCGCAGATTGCCAAGTTGATTGGGGCTAAGCCGGATGAAATTTATTTTACCAGTGGCGGCACGGAAGGCGATAACTGGGTGATTAAGGGAACGGCCATGGCGAAGCGTGAGTTTGGCCGGCACTTGATTACGACCAGTATCGAGCACCCAGCTGTGATGAATAGCATGAAACAACTTGAAAAGTTGGGCTTTGAAGTTACGTATCTGCCGGTTGATCACCGCGGTTTTATTCATATCGATGATTTGAAGGCCGCGATTCGGAAGGATACGATTCTGGTTTCAATCATGGCCGTGAATAATGAGATTGGCAGTATGCAGCCGATTGTTCAGGCCGCACGGGTTTTGGATGCTTATCCCAATATTCATTTCCACGTCGATGCGGTTCAGGCGGTTGGTAAGGGCTTGGATGCGGCTTTGCAGGATCCTCGGATTGATTTTCTCAGTTTTTCCGGGCACAAATTCCATGCGCCGCGCGGTACCGGGTTTATTTATGCTAAGGAAGGCCGCATGATCGATCCATTGCTGACTGGTGGTGGCCAGGAGCGTGATTGGCGTTCAGGAACCGAAAATGTGCCGGCGATTGCGGCGATGGCGAAGTCGTTGCGGTTGTTGTTAGCAAACGAAGACAACAATGTTGCCCAGCAGCAGGCGGTTCGCAAGCGTATTTACGATCATGTCAGCCAAAAGCCTAAGGTGACAATGTTTAGCCAGTTGACGCCGGATTTTGCCCCGCATGTTCTGTGTTTTGCTATCGCCGGGGTGCGCGGCGAAACGATTGTCCATGCGTTTGAAGATCATGCGATTTATATTTCGACAACTAGCGCCTGCTCAAGCAAAAAAGGCACAGAAAGCAGTACGCTGGCGGCGATGCATACTGATCCGAAAATTGCGACGTCGGCGATTCGGGTTAGCCTTGATGAAGCCAATACGCTAGCCGAGGCTGATGCGTTTAATGACGCATTTGACCAGATTTATGCGAAGTTTGCCAAGCTCGATAAGGCGACTGTCTAACTGAAAGGATTTTAAGATGCAATATTCAGAAATAATGGTTCGTTACGGCGAACTTTCGACCAAAGGCAAGAATCGCCAAGCTTTCATCGGGCGCCTGAATGGTAATGTGACGCGTGCGTTGCATGAGTTCCCTAAGCTGACGATTCGGCCAAAACGAGACCGGATGCATATCGAGTTGAATGGCGAACCCAGTGATCAGGTGATGGCACGGCTATCGCAGGTTTTTGGCATTCAGAATTTTTCCCCGAGCATTGCTGTTGAAAAAGATATGACCAAGGTGCATGAAGTGGCCTTGCAGCTGATGAACGAAACGGCACCTAAAGGCATTAGTTATAAGGTGAATACGCGGCGTAGTGATCATGACTTTGCCTTGGACACGAATGCGATGAATCTGGACCTCGGGGACTTTTTGACGGATAAACGGCCGGATCTAGTGGTTAAAATGCATCATCCTGATATGATTTTGCGTGTAGAAGTTCGGCGCGAGGCCATTTATCTGTCAACCAAGACCATTCAGGGTGCAGGTGGCTTGCCGGTCGGAACGGCTGGGCGTGCTGCCTTGATGCTTAGCGGCGGCATTGATTCGCCGGTGGCAGGTTATTATGCGTTGAAACGCGGTGTGGACATTGAAATGGTGCACTTTTTCAGTCCGCCTTATACCAGCCAACAGGCGTTAAATAAGGCCAAGCAGCTGACGGCTAAATTGACCCCGTATGTTGGGCGGATTTACTTTATTGAAGTGCCGTTTACCGAAATTCAAGAAGACGTCAAAGCAAAAGTTCCGGAAGGCTATCTGATGACGGTTCAACGCCGGATGATGTTGCGCCTCACCGAAGCAATTGCCAAGCAGCGTGGCGATCTAGCCATTTTCAACGGTGAATCGGTCGGCCAGGTAGCGTCACAAACGTTGGAGTCCATGGCGGCGATTAACGATGTGACGACCATGCCGATTATTCGACCGGTCGCGACGATGGACAAGAATGAAATCATTGCCGAAGCGGAAAAAATCGACACGTATGACTTGTCAATCATGCCGTTTGAGGATTGTTGCACGATTTTTGCGCCGCCATCCCCGAAGACCAAACCCAAGACCGATCGCGCGCGCTATTATGAAAGTAAACTGGATGTTGACGGGCTGATGACGCGTGCATTAGCCGGAATCAAGGTTCAGGAGATCAAGTCCTCGGATCAGTTTATGAATCAGGATCAGGACGTTATTGCAGAGTTGCTTTAAAGCTTGATGGCACCGGACGCAGATGGTAATGATTTTGTTGTCTCTGCCGCCCGGTGTTATTTTGTTGTCTAAAAGAAAAAGTTCACAAAAAATCTCATCATTTTAGCGGCGGCTTCGTGAAACTGCTTTCTGATGCTTATAGATGATGATCTCCTGCATCGTTGGCAACTGAGTCAACATGAAGCCCAAGCTGCTATTCGCCAATTTTTTGGCATGAAAAAGGTGGCTAAAATCGCTTACATCTGTTAAACTGAATATGTGAAATGTTTAACAAATACGTGCGGAGGTGTTCATCTTGGTCGTCAATAAACAAGCATTGTCGCAAGCAACGATTAAACGCATTCCGGTTTACTATCGAACGGTCAAAGCTTTACAACAATCAGGTGTCAAACGGGTGCGCTCGGATCGGTTAAGCAAGTTGGTGCACATTGCACCAGCCACCATTCGCCGCGATTTTTCTAATTTTGGCGACCTAGGCCGCAGCGGGTATGGCTATTCAGTTGATTTGCTTGCGGAAGTTTTTGGCGAGCTATTAGAGGTTCACTCCGAAGAGCAGATGCTGTTGGTAGGCTGTGGGAATCTGGGGCGGGCGCTGCTGACCAACAATTTTCGGCGTAATCCCGACTTATCCATTGTGATGGGCTTTGACACGGATCCCAGCTTGATCGGGACGACAATTGCCGGTATTCCGATTTATAACTTGGCGACCTTATCCGAAAAAGTCCGTCCAGGCATGCATACCGCGATTGTCTGCGTGCCGAGTTCTGCGCAGGCAGCAGTGATTAGCCAACTTGAAGCTAATGGCATAACGGCGATTTTGACCTTTGCACCCAAGCCCGTTCCCGCCCAACCCGGAACAACAATTCGCTATATTGATCTGACCAGTGAATTACAAGCGTTACTGTTTGTTGACCATCAAAACAAGCTAGCACAAGAACAAAAAGCACCTTTGAAGCAATCATGACGGCGTGTCAAGCGATTTTCGACTTTGACAGTAAATTCCATAAAACATGCGTCCGAAAACTGGACGCGAGATGATCCTAATTAGACTTGAATCGCTTGTGAATTCTTGTATGGATATCGTTCGGCGACCAACTGTTTAACCCTTGTCCTGTTAATGCCAAGAGAATCAAGGTAATCGCGATAGTTAGCGCGGCGCCACGGATGCGTGATTGCCGGGATTTTCTTGGTTCGTTTAGGAGTTGGTGCCGCAGCTGGCGTAAGATCGAATTTGGCTGACATGAACTGTTCTTTTGGCACACAGAAAAGGTCGTACACCTGGTCATCATCAGTGGTCATATAAAGTCTGCCCGTGAAGCTTTTGATGACTAAGACCTTTGTATGCGGGGGTAAATAAACCAATTCGCCATTCCGGTGTGGCAGATAGCGTTTGTTATCAAAGCGAACACAATGTCCGTGGCCGATGCTGCGTTCATTGGCAATGATCAAAATATTGTCAATTTCCTTGGGTGTTAGTTGCTTATCAAACACCGACATGCTACTTTTGATGGTAGATGCGAAGCGGTCATTGTAACGCTTGATAAAGCCGACCAAAAACCGATTGGCATCTGCGATTGTGGTGATGTTATGCAACCGCAGTTCACTTGTGAGCCGATCTTGAAAAGTCTCCAGAAGACGTTCTATGCGGCCTTTGGCTTGCGGAATACTGGTGACCGAAAGTTCTGTTCCAAGTGTCTGGCAGGCATAACCGAAACGTGTAAGAGGGTTCTCGGTCGAAGGTGAGCCCTCTTTTTTGTTGCTGTTAAACACGGTGCGCCGATCCGTTAGGAATTCTGCTGGAGCGCCATAATCGCGAAGGACTTGGGCAAACACATGATAATAGCCGCTGAGTGTTTCTTGTTTGGCAAAGTAGCCGCCGACAACGTTCCCGGACTGATCATCAATGGCTGCGTGTAAGGTGGTTTTTTGAGTACCAAACCAATACTCCCAGGAAGCATCCATTTGTACCTGTTCACCAGAATAATGTTTCCGAGGACGTTCTGGATGGGCTTTGATGTTTTCAACGACCTCGATGGCTGACAAGGTGGCTTCATCACGTTTGGATAGGAGCTTGGACTTCTTTTCTTTTTCTTTTAATTCACGCTTGACTCGGCGCTTGGTGGCTTTATGGGCTTTGGGTGAGAGAATGTGGTGGTGTCTGAATAAGAGCCGGAGTGAGGATTCGGAGATGGCGATTTGTTCGGCAGTGGTTAAGAACTCGTGAAAATGGGCGATGTTGAATCCGGCATACTTGTTGGTGTACAGACGAATAATCTGGCGTTCGAGTTGCGCGTTGCGTTTGTTGGCGGGCTCACGACCGGCATTGCCATGGATAAAGCCGTCTTTGCCTTGTTGCTTGTAAAGCTTGATCAATCGGTAGATGGTTCGTTCGGAGCGCTTGAGCTTAACGGCTGCGCGTTGCACGGAGGTCTTACCATTGACCACTGCTTTGATGACTCGGTAACGTTCTTCTTCTTTCATTGTTAAGACAACCTTCTTCATGTGATTCCTCCTAGATGTATCTTCTAAGAGGTTACAGTTTTTGTGACACTTTGGCTAACTGCTTACTTAAGACAATATCGCTTGCGGTCGACAAGCACCTTTGAAGCAATCATGACGGCGTTGACCCTGCCATGTCCGCGGGTTATAATGCATCTAATGCAATGATCAAGAGGGTCATGACCTTTTTTCCCAGCGACGAGATGGTTGGTGTGAATCTCGAAAAGGGGTCGTGATTGTAGCTTGTGAGCTGCCGTCCTGAAGTGAGTAGGGAACGGCCGGTGACAGCCGTTATCCTGAATTAAGTGGGGAAGTTATTCCCAATTTAGGTGGTACCGCGAGTGAAATCGTCCTAATTTTTATATAAATTAGGGCTTTTTTTGTGTGATCGTGAGCCGGCGAACGCGTTATAGGAAGCGCGAACCAACGCGGTCGACAAATTTGCATATTGCGGTCCTGAAAACCTGGATGGACAGAAAAATTTGTGAGGTGGAGCCAGTGAGTGATGAAACATTAGCACCAAAATATGATCATAAAGCGGTCGAAGCAGGCCGCTATCAGGAATGGCTGGACGAAGATGTTTTTAAACCAAGCGGCGATCCAAAAGCCAAGCCGTATTCGATTGTCATTCCGCCACCCAATGTAACCGGGAAGCTGCACATGGGCCATGCCTGGGATACAACCTTGCAGGACATTGTGATTCGCCAAAAGCGGATGCAAGGCTTCGATACGCTGTGGCTGCCGGGGATGGACCATGCCGGAATTGCCACGCAGGCGAAAGTTGAAGCCAAATTGCGCAAGGAAGGCATTAGTCGCTATGACTTAGGTCGTGAAAAGTTTGTCCAGAAGGTCTGGGAATGGAAAGATGAATTTGCCAAAACCATTCATGGTCAGTGGGCAAAGATGGGCTTGTCATTGGATTACAGCCGTGAGCGGTTCACCTTGGATAAAGGCTTGAACGAAGCCGTTCGCAAGGTGTTTGTCGAACTCTACAAACAAGGCCTGATTTACCGCGGTGAATATATCGTTAACTGGGATCCGCAAGCCCGCACGGCATTGTCCGATATCGAAGTCATTCATAAAGACGATAAAGGCGCGTTTTACCACGTTAAGTATCCGTTTGCCGATGGTAGCGGGTATATCGAAATCGCCACGACCCGTCCGGAAACCATGATGGGCGATACTGCGGTGGCCGTTCATCCCGGCGATAAGCGTTACAAAGATATGGTTGGCAAGGAATTGATTTTGCCGCTTGCTAACCGCAAAATTCCAATCATTGAGGATGCCTACGTTGATCCCGACTTCGGAACCGGGGCCGTTAAAATCACCCCAGCGCACGATCCTAACGACTTTCAGGTTGGCAATCGCCATGATCTGAAGCGCATCAATACCATGAATGACGACGGCACGATGAATGAAAATGCCGGCAAATACAATGGGATGGATCGTTTCGAAGCCCGTAAAGCCATGGTGGCGGATTTGGATAAGGAAGGCCTATTACTTAAAGTCGAACCGATTGTGCATAGTGTTGGTCACAGCGAGCGGACCGGCGTTCAAGTCGAAGCCCGTTTGTCAACGCAGTGGTTTGTCAAAATGAAGCCGCTCGCCGAAGCAGCCATCAAGGCGCAACAGGAAAGCGACAAGAAAGTAACCTTTGTTCCGGAGCGCTTTGAGCACACTTATTTGCAATGGATGGAAAATATTCACGATTGGGTCATTTCCCGGCAATTATGGTGGGGCCATCAGATTCCGGCTTGGTACAACAAGCACACCGGTGAAACTTACGTCGGTATGGAAGCGCCGAAAGATATTGAAAATTGGCAACAGGATCCTGATGTGCTGGACACGTGGTTTTCCAGTGCTTTGTGGCCATTTTCCACGATGGGGTGGCCGAATACCGATGCGCCGGATTATAAGCGGTATTATCCGACGAACACCTTGGTCACCGGCTACGATATTATTCCATTTTGGGTTGCCCGCATGATCTTCCAAGGATTGCACTTTACTGGTGAGCGGCCATTCCAATACACGCTGATTCACGGCCTGATGCGGGACGAACAAGGCCGCAAGATGAGCAAGTCGCTAGGAAACGGGATTGATCCGATGGACGTCATTGAAAAATATGGCGCCGATGCTTTGCGGTGGTTCCTGATCACAGGTAATAAGCCGGGACAGGATACCCGGTTTAGTTACAAACAGGTTGAAGCTGCCTGGAATTTCATCAACAAGATTTGGAATATTTCACGCTTCGTGATGATGAATCTAGGCGATCTGGACAAGCCGCAGCAGCCTGATCCAAGTACATTCGACTTATCCGATAAGTGGCTGTTTTCGCAATTAAATGAAACCATCAAGCAGGTTACCGATCTGTCTGAACGCTTTGAATTCGGTGAAATGGGTCGAACTCTGTACAACTTTACCTGGAATGTCTTTGCGGACTGGTATGTTGAAATGAGCAAGGAAGTTCTGTACGGCGACGATGAAAAGGCTAAGGCAGCTAAACGGGTTAATTTGGCTTATGCCCTTGATCAAATTCTGCGGCTTTTGCACCCGGTGATGCCGTTTGTGACCGAGAAGTTGTGGTTGGCTTTGCCGCACACTGGCAAATCAATCGTGACTGCCAGTTATCCGGTTGAAAATACTGCGTTTGAAAATGCCGACGCAACCAGTGCGATGGATGCCATTATTGCGCTTATTCGCGGCGTTCGCAGTATTCGTAAAGAAGCAGGCGCACCGCTTAAGACTAAGGTTGATATTATCGTGAAGTTAACGGATCCTGCTTTGAAGCCGATTTTTGACCAGAACTTCGATTTCATCGATCGTTTTGTCAACAGCAAGGAATTCACCGTCGGAACCGATGTAGCAGAGCCGAAAATGGCTGGCAGCGCCGTCATTACTGGAGCAACGATTTTTGTTCCGCTCAATGAATTAGTCGATCTGGACGAAGAAAAGGCCAAGTTAACCAAAGATGCCAAGAAGCTTGAACAGGAAATTGCCCGAATTGACAAGAAACTCAACAATCAAGGCTTCCTGTCCAAAGCGCCTGAAGCGGTCGTCGCCGAACAGCGCACCAAGCGCAGCGACTTCGCCGACCAACTCAGCAGCACCCAGCAGCGGCTTGAGCAGTTGCAGCAGGCATAAGAGATCGAAGCCCGGTCTTGCGGGTAAAATGTTCGTCCGTCAACCTCAAGCGGTGTGGGTGACATAGCTTAACTAGATTTCCGAGAGGCTGGGTCATAATCTATAGCCACAATACAGAAGCGGACATACTCCAACTATAACTGGAGTATGTCCGCTTCTAGTTTTCCTAGGAGAATTCGTTGGATTATTAAGACGTTAGTGCCAAAGCGGAGCAATCGGAGGCCAGATGGGGCTCAGCTATGCCCTCCGCTCTAGCTTCGCGTCGCCACCCCATCTGGCCGGAGATTGCGGAGTTTGGCACGGTGACAGAATAATTGCCTAAGATTTTTTACAATACGTGTAAATCCGTGTATTCACCATGAATCGAGCAAAATTTCTGTTGTCTGTAAACTAGCCGACCAGCATTTTCTGGTATGATTAAGCCATATTGAGGCGCTGCAGAGGCGGTGTCTGAATGGATGTCACGATTGAAGGAAGTTAACGATGAACTACTCTGAAAGTGTTGCTTATATTCATTCTTTTCCGCGTTTAGCCAAAACCGGCGATCATCGTCGTATTTTGACATTGTTGCATGCGCTCGGCGACCCGCAGGAAAAAGGTCACTATATCCACATTACCGGCACGAACGGGAAAGGATCGACGGCTAATGCCATTGCGCACGTGCTGGAAGCGAGCGGATTAGAAGTGGGGTTGTTTACCTCGCCATTTATTATGCGCTTTAATGAGCGCATGATGATTGACCATGTGCCGATCCCCGATGATGAACTGGTACAGGCGGTTGCGGTCGCCCAGGCAGCACTTGATGACTTGCGCATCACTCAGCCTGACTTTAATGTGACCGAGTTTGAATTTGTCACCGCCTTGGCTTTTTGGTATTTTCGTCAGCGCCGCGTTGATGTAGCAGTTATCGAAGTCGGCATTGGTGGAGATACCGATTCAACCAATGTCATCACGCCGGTTGTGAGTGTGTTGACGGAGGTGGCGCTGGATCACCAGAAATTGTTAGGGGATACCATCACGGCGATTGCGACGCATAAGGCTGGCATTATCAAGCCCGGAGTTCCGGTCGTTACCGGTGACTTGGTACCCGAAGCAGCGGCAGTGGTAGCGGTCAAAATACAATCCACCGGCAGTCAGTGGTTTCGCTTCGGTCGGGATTTCACTGTTCCCAAAGCCAAGCTGCACGGCTGGGGACAGCGGTTGACGTACCAGGATGAAGACGGATCGTTAGCGGATCTGACCGTACCATTAGTCGGTGACTATCAACAGCGCAATATGGCGATTGCGATTAAAACCGCTAAAATTTATGCACAGGTAACCCATTGGCCATTAACGGCGCGCGATATTCGCCAAGGACTTGCGGCCAGTCGCTGGCCGGCGCGGCTTGAGAAGATTAGCGATTCGCCGTTTATTGTTCTGGATGGTGCGCATAATCCGGACGGTATCAAGGGTTTGGTCGTCGCGTTGCATGAACTGTTTTCCGGACCGGTTACGGTGATTGCCGGTATTTTGGCCGATAAGGATTATGCATCGATGGCAGATATGCTGACACGGGCATTTGCGACTGTTTACCTCGTGCCAGTGCCGGGGACGCCACGTGCATTACCTGAAGCCGGGTACCAAAGGCTTCATGAAGGACAGTTAAAAGACTCATGGCAGGCGGCATTGGCAGCCAGCTTGGATAATGACCCGGAACAACCGATTGTGATCACTGGGTCCTTGTATCTTGCTGCTGCCGTGCGTCAAACTTTATTGGAGGGAAAGTCATGACAACAACCGTGATTTTTGATCTGGACGGAACCTTGGTTGATACCGAAGCAATTTATCTTCAAAGCAACGTGCGCGCCGCAGCTGAGTTGGGATTGAAGCGAACCGAAGATGATTTTCGCCCGTTAGTCGGTTCGGCGGGGCCAAACGAAGCCAAGATTATTGCAGATCTTGTGGGGTCGGAAAATGCTGCGTGGTTTCAAGAATTTTCGACCAAGGATGTGTTGGATCGGATTCGCAATGGTGCCGATTTTGTGTTGCCAGGAGCTGATGAAGCCTTGAGAACGCTGCAGGCTGCTCGTTATCGGCTGGCATTGGCAACTAGTAGCGCTCAACATTATGTTGATGTGGTTTTGGCAGCAGCCGGTTGGCAAGACTGGTTTGACCCGATTTTGACCGGCAGTGATGTCGAGGCGCATAAGCCGGATCCCGAAGTGTATCAGGTCATGAAAAGGCATTTAGGCGCTGGCCCGGCGATCGTCATCGAAGACACGCACGTCGGGGTGGCGGCCGCAGAGGGAGCTGGCCTGCCTGTGGTCATGATTCCCGGTATTGCCCAGCAACCGGATGAGAAAGCGACCGCTATTTTATCATCTATCACCGAACTGCCGGACTGGCTGCAAAAGCATGGCACATTTGCGTAATCTTCCTAGTGAGTCATGAATTGGCTCAAAATCGCAGCGCGCAACCAGGACATTCAATCAGCATCAGCTCGAAACGCAATATGCGACTTGAACTGATGCGACCTGTACGTGTGCTACCAGGGGGAAAACGATGGCAGATGCAACTGAACAACCGCGTGAACGGTTATTGGCGCACGGACCGGCAGCACTGACAGATGCGGAATTGCTGCAACTGATTGTGCGGGCGGGAAACCAGCATTATCCGGTCAAAGAAATCGTGAGTGAGGTGTTGGCAACTTATCCGGCATTACAAGGTTTGGCGGAAGGTGATGGTGACTCACTGGATCACATTCGCGGCTTAGGTGCGGCCAAACGCGCCAGTATTTTGGCTGGTGTGGAACTGGGTCGCCGCGTCATGCGCCGACAATCCTTGCGTTATGGGCAGATTAAAAATAGCGAACAGTTGGGTAAGACCATGGTTTCGCGTTTTGCCGGTGCTAATCAGGAGTCCATGCTGATTTTGTTTTTAGATGTCAAAAATCAGATTATTACCGAGCAAACTGTGGCGATTGGTACGGTCGATTCCGCATTGGCCGATCCGCGGGTGGTATTTCGTGAAGCATTAAAGTTGAGTGCTACAAATCTCATTATGGTTCACAATCATCCCAGTGGCGATCCGGCGCCGAGTCAGGCAGATCGTGACACGACAACGCGTTTCCAGTTGGCAGCGGCGTTGCTAGGGATGAATTTGCTGGATCATTTGATTATCGGCGGGAAGGCGTTTTATTCTTTTGCCCGAGACGATCCTGACTTTAATTAATTCAAGAAAATTGTAAGGTTTTTTGAAATTGGGGGTAAGGTGCCAAAATCAGGCGGTTTCACATTTTGTCACAGAAATAAATATGCTATAATGCATGGAGTTAATACGAAATGAGTCAGCATAAGGAGAGAACGTCTTGTTTGGATTTGGATCAAAGAATATCGGGATCGATCTTGGCACCGCAAATACCTTAGTTTACGTCGACGGCAAGGGCATTGTCTTAAATGAGCCTTCCGTGGTCGCGAAGAATACCCAGACGGAAGAAGTCATTGCCGTTGGTGAAGAAGCCCGCGACATGATCGGTCGTACCCCGACCAATATCGTGGCGATCCGACCAATGAAAGATGGGGTCATCGCTGACTACGACACAACTGCGGCCATGTTGAAATACTTCATGCAAAAAGCATTGGGTAATGGCAGCCATCCGCAGGTGATGATTTGCGTACCAAGTGGGGTTACCGAAGTTGAAAAGCGTGCCGTCATTGATGCGGCTAAAGTAGCTGGTGCACGGGATGCGTTTGTGATTGAAGAACCATACGCCGCGGCGATCGGTGCCGGCTTGCCGGTTATGGACCCGACAGGCAGTATGGTCGTTGATATCGGTGGCGGCACAACCGATGTTGCCACGATTTCATTAGGCGGCATCGTTTCGAGTCGCTCCATTCGGGTGGCTGGCGATAAGTTTGACGAAGCCATTATCAATCATTTGCGACAGAATTTTAATTTATTAATCGGCGAACGAACCGCTGAAGCGATGAAAATTCAAATCGGGTCGGCATCGGTTGAAAAAGCCGCTGACATTGACGGGATGACCGTTCGCGGCCGCGATTTGTTAAGTGGTCTGCCTAAGACGATTGACATTTCGGCGACGGACATTGCCTCGGCGATTCATGAAAATGTGCTTGACATCATCACGGCTATTAAAGAGACGCTGGAAGAAACGTCTCCGGAAATTGCGGCTGATGTGATTGATCACGGTATTGTGCTAACTGGTGGCGGGGCGCTTTTGAAGCATCTGCCGGATGTCATTTCCGATGAAACCAAAGTACCGGTTTTCATCGCGCAAGACCCGCTGGATTGCGTTGCGATCGGAACTGGCGAATCGTTGAAGAATATTGACGTTTTAAAGAAACGTTAACAGCCCATAAATGAAGATGGTTTGCGTGTGGCAAGAGGCTGGGATGAAGGATCCTGGCCTCTTTTCGCGAGTGTGACGGAGGAACCAATGCAGAAATTCTTTTCCAATAAAAAATTGATCGCCCTCATGATCGCTTTGCTGGTCAGTATTGGTCTGGTCGCTGGGTCGATTTATGCGAGCAATAATCGCAACACCCCGCCGTTTATTCAGCGGATTGCCAATGATGTTGTTGGCATCGGTGGCCGGTTGGTTGCCTTACCAGGGGATTTTGCCCGCAACGGGTTGGATGACGTGCATAGCCTGATGGATACGTTCCAGGAGAATCAACACCTGAAACAACAGCTAGATAGTCTGGCCCAGACCAAAGTACAGGTTCAAACCCTGAAACGCGAAAACAAACAGCTGAAACAACAGTTGAAATTGAACGGTACTTTGACTGATTACTCGCAGATCAGCGCCGCCGTTATTTTGCGAACACCGAGTGATTGGCGGAACATGGTGGTGATTAATCAAGGCAGCGCGGCAGGGGTTAAAAAAGGCATGCCGGTGATGGCCGGATCCGGATTGGTCGGGCGGATCGTTGAAGTCAATCGAACCAGTTCAAAAGTCGAAATGCTATCGACTGCCAATAAGTCCAGTGATCGCGTCGCTGCCGCCGTTGAAACGAGTGAGGATAAAGAAGTTAACGGGATCATCACTGGCTATGACGAAAAGTCGGGTGACTTGGTTCTTGGCGAACTGAACAGCGAGCATGCGATTAAAAAAGGCGATAAAGTCGTGACCAGCGGCTTGGGCGGCATGACCCCTAAAGGCTTGCTTATCGGAGAAGTCACTAGTGTTAAAAAAGATGACTATGGGCTTGCCAATACCGTTTATCTGTCACCGGCTGCGAATCTCAATGATGTAACGGTTGTGACGGTCATTTCGCGGACAATCAAGGGTGACTGATATATGTTGAACGAAAAACACTTTACAGGGCATTGGTGGATTATTTCAATCCTGCTTTTGCTGTTATTAATTGATGGCAGTCTGGCATCCGTATTAGCCCAGTGGATTATGCGGCCGAGTTTTATGGGTACGCCGCAGCTGACTTTGTTAGGCTTGGTTATGGTGACCCTGCTAGTTCCGGAAGAGAAGTACACGACCTGGATTGCCGCTTTGATCGGGTTGATTTTTGACAGTTTTTACACCGGCATATTAGGCGTCAATGCTTTATTGTTCGCGTTAGTGATTTATATCGTGCGTCAGATTCGGCCGTACATTCCGCACACCGCGGTTTTTGTCGGGATGGTGTATATCATTGCGCTGCTGCTGTATGGTGTCGCCAATTATTTTGTGAATCATTTTATTGGCTATGGTAGTTCCAGTGTGGTGATGCTGATTGCCAATCATTTGGGGCCGGGGTTGACGGTCAACCTGATTCTTTTCGTCATTGTGTATGGTCCATTGCATCGGGTATTGATTAACTTAGCGGAAGAATAGTTTGGGGTGATGATGTGGACAGTGTGGTCTTAAAAGGTCGAAATGACAGTCTGGCACTGCAGCTTCAAGATACGGCGGATTTTATGCAGATCATCGGGACGCTGAAAACGTTACTGGGAAAGTTGTATGAAGAAACGCCGACTGGTGAAGTCAGTTATCGCCTGGAAACCGGTAATCGTTTGTTGACTGAAGAGCAGCTTACCCAAATTCAATCGGTTTTCGCCGATTATCCGCGTTTTTCAATCAACGGCATTACCAGTGCGGTCGTTGACAAAGATGTGGTGGCAGATATGGTCACGGCCAAAATGACGCATCGTATTGGTGGGGTGATTCGGTCTGGCCAAACGATTGATATCATGGGTGATGTGCTGTTCTTGGGCGATCTGCATGCCGGTGCGACCTTATGTGCTTCCGGGAATGTTTTTGTGATGGGTAAGGTCAGCGGCGTGGTGCAGGCTGGCAGCCAAGGGGATACGCGCGCCGTTGTGGTTGGCGATCTTGAAGGGGCCAGCCAGGTGCGGATTGCCGATGTGATCGAGATTGTCGCTGATCACTATGATCCGCTCAAGCCAGTCGCTTATTTAAGTGAGTTACATACAATGACACACGCCAAAATGGCTGAACTGGCGAATCTTCGGCCGCGATTATTCAAGCAAATGGAGGCAATGTAGATGGGTACAGCGTTAGTGGTTACTTCCGGTAAAGGTGGTGTTGGTAAAACGACCACCTCGGCCAACATCGGCACCGCATTGGCTTTGCAGGGCAAGCGGGTGGTTTTATTGGACCTTGATATTGGCTTGCGTAATTTGGACGTGGTCATGGGGCTATCTAATCGGATTATTTATGACATTGTCGATGTCGCAACCGGCCGGGCTAAATTGCATCAAGCCTTGATCAAAGACAAACGCTTTGATGACCTTTTATACTTATTGCCAGCGGCGCAAAATGCTGAAAAGGATGCCATAGAGCCCGAGCAGGTTGTCGAAATTGTTGAACAGTTGCGGCCGGATTTTGACTATATCATTCTTGATTCGCCTGCCGGTATTGAGCAAGGCTTTCGCAATGCGACGGGTGCTGCCGATGGGGCGATTGTGGTGACCACACCGGAAATTTCGGCAGTCAGTGATGCCGATCGGGTGGTTGGTTTGCTTGAACAGCGGGATATGCCGCTGAAACCGCGATTGATCATCAACCGTATTCGGCAAAATATGCTGGCAGATGGCCGCTCGATGGACATTGACGAAATCACCAGTCATCTGGGACTCGATTTGCTGGGCATTATCGTTGATGATGACGGTGTGATTGAGAGCTCAAACAAAGGTGAAGCGATTGTGATGGATCCGGATGATTTGGCCAGCAAAGGTTACCGCAATATTGCCCGGCGACTGTTGGGCGACAGCGTGCCGTTAATGGACATTCGCCTTAAAAAGCAAGGCTTCTGGTCAAAACTTTTTCATCGGCATAACTAATTAAGCCACACGGTGTGGTGCGTCGACGTTGGAATTCGGCCATCAGTTTTCCGACGAAAAGCTGCACGAATTTTTAGGAATAGTTGACTTTCGATGATTTTCGGTGTAATTTAGTGACAATTCATTAAAGCGTTGAGTGGAATCGATGAGCGGTCATGATTTTAAGCGAGTCCGGGTTGATGGGAACCGGGCAGTCATCCGTTGATCACACATCCATGAGTGGGCGATTGAACCTTAGTAGGTCGTCTCGGTTGGGCTCGTTATCGCCGTGGTTGAAATAACTACATGAGACTGATTGTGTGAGCAATTGGTAAATCTGAGGTGGAACCGCGGTTTAGGCCGTCCTCTTACAGCAGCTTGCTGTAAGAGGATTTTTTTATGACTGCGATTTCGAATGATGATTATGAAGTTGATTTCAACCACATGAGGTCGACTGTGTGAACAGTCGGCAAATTGAGGTGGTACCGCGCAAAAAGCGTCCTCTTGCTTGATGCAAGAGGACGCTTTTTTTGCATTATCAGTCGGTCACCGGTTGCGGCCCGCCAACCACAAAACGCGTTTAATAAAATGAACAGAAACCATGGCAGTAAAGTTGTCACGGATTTGAAGGAGGAAGCACCATGACTTATATTTTTCAGATTTTACCGGCCTTATTATCTGGTGTGAAAATGACTTTGGGGATTTTTGCCATCACGTTGATTGGCGCCATTCCACTTGGCTTGATTTTATCAGTGGGACTGATTCCCAAACCTAAATCGATTCTGGGCAAGGCAGGAAAGGGTCTTTTGGAAGGTTACGTTTGGGTCTTTCGGGGCACGCCATTATTGTTGCAATTGATGTTTATCTTTTATGGCTTACCGATTGTCGGGATTGTTTTTGATCGATTCTCGGCGGCTTTAGTTGCCTTTATTCTAAATTACGCTGCCTACTTCGCGGAAATCTTCCGTGGCGGCTTTGGGGCCGTTGATGAAGGCCAATTTGAAGCTAGCACCGTTTTAAACATGACGCGCTGGCAGGCATTGCGGTATGTCGTTATTCCGCAAGTCGTTAAAATCGTGTTGCCGTCCATCGGTAACGAAGTCATCAACCTCGTGAAGGATTCCAGCCTGGTCTATGTCATCGGCTTAGGCGATCTGCTGCGGGCCGGGAATATTGCCAGTGCCCGCGATGTCACCTTGTTGCCGCTTGTGCTGGTCGGGGTCATTTACCTGTTGCTGACGCTGATCCTGACGTTCCTGCAAAAACGGATCGAAGCAGCATTTTCATACTATCGCTAGGAGGCGTCGAACATGTTAGAACTGAAAAATATCAACAAATCTTTTAACGGCCGACCGGTTTTGAAAAATGTCACAGTGACCATTGAAGATGGTAAAACCCTAGCGATCGTTGGTCCCAGCGGTGCCGGGAAAACAACTTTGCTGCGGATTATCAGCGGACTGGAACAGGCTGATTCAGGTACCATGATCTGGAACGGCGAGCCGACAACCGCGCAGGCCATGCGTAAACAAGGGATCATCGGTGTTGTGTTTCAGAACTTCGAACTTTTTCCGAATTTGTCTGTGATGCGGAATATCACGCTGGCACCAACATTGCAAGGAATCGATCAACAGCAGGCAGATGCGACTGCCAAGAAATTACTGGATCAATTGGCGTTAAGCGATCAGGCTCAGGCATATCCGTATTCACTTTCCGGTGGGCAAAAACAACGGGTCGCGATCGCGCGGGCGTTGGCGTTGAATCCACAAATTCTTTTGTATGATGAACCGACCAGCGCACTGGATCCGTTGTTGCGGGAGAACGTGGCTGAGATGGTTAATCAGTTTAAGGCTTCCGGGATGACGCAGGTCGTGGTGACCCATGATATGGACTTTGCCAAGAGTGTTGCGGACACGACTTATCACGTTGGCAAAGGCGGTGATGGCCAATGAAACGGCGAATTTTATTAGCCGTCATGGTCATTTTGGCCATGGCAGGCTTTATCATTAGCGGCTGTGCGCGCGAAACCGTCAGCAATTCCTGGCCGCGGATTGAGCGCACTAAAAAAGTCGTCATCGGCTTGGACGATACGTTCGTTCCGATGGGCTTTCGCCAAAAGAACGGTCAGCTGGCCGGATATGACATTGATTTGGCAAAGGCCGTCTTTAAGCGCTATGGCATCAAAGCTGATTTTCAGACAATTGACTGGTCCATGAAAGAAACCGAACTGAAAAATCAAACCATTGACTTAATTTGGAACGGCTATTCGGTCACGCCGGAACGCAAAGAAAAGGTCGCCTTTTCCGATAACTACCTGATTAACCACCAGATTCTGGTTACCAAAACCAAGAGTCAGATCAACTCGTTGCAGGATATGAAAGGGAAAACCCTAGGCGTGCAGACGGGATCAAGTGGTGCGTTTGACCTGGACGCGCAACCGAAGATTCTAAAGAACATGATTGCCAACAAAACCCCAATTCTTTACGATACGTTCAATGATGCCTTTATTGATTTAGACGCGGGGCGGATTCAGGGGATTTTGATGGATGAGGTTTATGCGCGTTATTACATTGCCCACAAAGCGGACCCGTCAAGCTATCACATTGTTAACGATCCGTTTCCGCCAGAAGATTTTGCTGTGGGGATGCGTAAATCCGACCATGTCTTGCGCGGCAAAATTAATGCCGGCTTGAAGGCATTGAAGGCTGATGGCACCATCGCAAAACTGCAAAAGAAGTGGTTCGGTAAAGTTGAAGAGTGAGTGGCGAGTGCGGTCGGATGAGTTTTGGGTAGTAACATGTCATCACTGATCAATCATTTATAAACGCTGAGAGTTATGCTGTGGCAGGCACTGATTCATCTTACCGTAGCATTTCCCCTAGCGTTTTTATTGTCAGAGGATGTGGGTACGGCACCAATCTTTAGAAAGAAAACGGAGCGAGAATGAGCCGTCGTTACGTCAGTACCACTGGACTTTTACGCTGCCTTGTCGGTAAAGTAAAGTATAATCATTGCCATGCGATTGGCTGACAAGCAGTCTGATATGGCATCTTGTAGCGTGAATCTGGCGAGGAGGCAAGTTTATGTGGCTTGGGCTGATTTTTGGCGGGCTTTATCTTGTGAATGCGTTGATTGCGATTGTGACGGTTTTTCGCTCGCATCGTGACATCTCTGCAGTATGGGCGTGGCTGTTGGTATTGATGCTGCTGCCGTTTGTGGGTTTTATCATTTATTTTGTGTTTGGCCGTAAGCTGCGGGCTAATCGCATGCAAGACTTGATGACGCAACGACTTTTAGGCATCAATGACTTGGTCGTTCAGCAGCAAAAAGCACTTGCAGCCGGCCAGCCGTTAATTGGCACCCCTGGTAGCGGCGGCGTTTCTGAGCTGGTTCGCACGTTACTGCGGGCCGATGATGCTTTGGTGACCACCCATAATGAGGTTCAGGTTTTGGCGTTACGCGAAGCTTTTTTCAAGCAACTGTTTGAAGACATCGGGTTAGCGACCGAGCACATTCATATTGAAGCTTACACGATTCAGCCGGATGCAGTGGGCCGGCAGTTACGGGATTTATTAATTGAAAAGGCGCATGCCGGTGTTACCGTACGCGTTTTGTACGACACTTTTGGTTCTCATGGCTTGCCGATCAGTTTCTGGAAAGGATTGACGGATGCCGGTGGCCAGGTCGAGCGGTTTGTCGCGACGAAACTTGGGCGGTGGAACCCCCGGATTAATTTTCGGAACCATCGTAAGCTGATTGTCATTGATGGACATCTAGCCTATTTGGGCGGCTTTAATTTAGGTAAGGAGCATCACGGCTTGCCTACGTTGCGTGATACCCAGCTCCGGATTCAAGGCAAGGCGGTCGCTGTGATTCAAGCGCGTTTCCTGATGGATTGGAATGGGACCAGCAGAAAGCAACAGGTTAAAGATGTTGATGTTCTTTTCCGCGAACCGGTTGTCACCGGCAATACAACGATGCAAGTGGTTGCCGGAGGACCGGAGCAGCAGGTTGAAGCGATTAAACTGGGCTATCTGGGTCTCATCAATCAGGCTAAGCGCAGTATCTGGATCGAGTCGCCGTATTTCGTGCCGGATGACAGTTTACTGGATGCCTTGACAATCGCGGCCAACGCCGGTGTCGATGTCCGCGTTATGATTCCCAAGAAAACCAATCAGGAACTGATGGCCAAAGCTTCGCAGTTTTACCTGAATCAAGTCGTGGCTAATGGTGGTCAGGCGTTCTTGTATGAGGAAGGTTTCCTGCATGCCAAAACCATTGTGGTCGATGGTAAATACGTTTCTACCGGAACCGCCAACTTTGACATTCGCTCCTTTAAGTTAAACTTTGAAATTGCCGCGTTCATTTATGATCACCGGATCGGTAAAACGTTTCAGAAACTTTTCCTTGCCGACATGGAGCGGGCAATGCCGTATACGCAAAAGGTTATCGATGCCAAAAAACGGCCTGCTCGACTGGGGGAGGAACTCTCGCGGTTGTTGGCCCCGATTCTGTGACACAACCGGTGCGAGCACAAGAAAAAAGGCCTAGCGACAGACGAATCGTGTCGTTAGGTCTTTTTAGCAAGTTATTCTACGATGGTCCTTGGGTGATCGGTTTAGATAAGTTGCAAACTAGCGAGGGCACCGAGAACGACGCCGAGCACAGTAATGATAATCATCACCCAAGCGCTGATGATCGTCATTTTTTGAAATTTAGACTTTTTCTTTTTCTGCACCGAAAACACCACCTTTGTTATTCTGCTGGCTCTCATTGTACTGGTTTTTGCAAGGATCGGCAACTGAGATGCTGGGGGGATTTTGAAAAAGTTGCCATTTTTTAACGGTTCGCAAAGTTCTACTTTGTGGTGAATGACAGTGGCGTTGAAATGGTTCGGCATGGGTTGCCACTGCAATGGTCCATCTTCAACTAAATCAAGCTTGACGCTTATCCTCGCTTTGGGTAGGGTTAATTAGAATAGTATCAACAGACAGCGCTTCAGGCGGCTGCCTCCAGGGGGACTTATCATGGTGTTGCTCGCGTTGGGATTGCCGATTTTAGTGTGGTGCATGGTTGTCGCGGCAGTCGTGTACTTTGACTTTCATGGCGGTTCTTGGTTCTTCTTATTGACAGTGGTTAATTTTTGGGCGATTTTCCAGCTGACTTTTACGAAAACCCCGAATTTTATTTGGGTGATTTTGTTTACGGCCATGGTGATCGCTTTGATCCTGGTTATCTGGCAGGTCGTTCGTGAATATGATCTCATTATCCACCGTTATTGGCGTATGTTGACCCGAATCCTCTCATTGGCCACCACTTGTTGGTGGTTTGGCGGTATATTGATCTACTTTTTGGGATAAGTCCCCACTTTCTACCCACGTTTTAAAAAAGTCCGTGATCCTTGTGATCACGGACTTTTTTGCGTCTTAAAGGTTTTTTAAAACATAAAATAACTAAATTTTGTTTCAATTGTGGTTAGATGTGGAGAAGAGTGGGGCGTTGTGGTAGACTAAAAATCGTAGGGAGGTGCCAGCTATGCTCATGGGTGAATTTGAACGCAGTATCGACGCTAAAGGGCGTCTGATTATTCCAGCTAAATTCCGTGAGCAACTGGGGGCATCGTTTGTGTTAACTCGTGGTATGGACGGCTGCCTTTTCGGTTATCCAATAGCTGAATGGGACAAGCTTCAGGCCAAACTGGCAACGTTACCGTTAGCCAAAAAAGATGCCCGTACCTTTACCCGCTTTCTTTTTTCGGCCGCAACTGAGTGTGAGATTGACAAGCAGGGGCGGATTAACATTCCTAAGTCACTGTTTAAACACGCCGCATTGAAGAAGGAATGCGTGCTTGTCGGTGTCAATACTCGCATTGAAGTTTGGGATGCCGAGCGCTGGCAGGAATTTGCTGACACGGCTGAAGAAAACTTTGATGATATTTCGGAAAACTTAACGGACTTTGGGTTGTAGTGATGACAGAATTCAAACATGAAACGGTTCTATTAAAAGAAGCAACGGCAGCTTTAGCCGTGAAACCGGATGGCATCTATGTCGATGCTACGTTGGGACGCGGCGGCCATACCCGTCAGATTTTAAAGCAACTGACAACAGGGCGCTTGATCGCGTTTGATCAGGATGAAGCCGCCATTGCTGCTGTGACCGCTAGCTTTGGCAATTTACCGCCGCAACTGACGCTGGTTCACCGTAACTTTCGGGAACTAACGACGGCACTGGCTGAATTGAACATTAGCCATGTAGATGGTATTTTGTATGATCTCGGCGTCTCATCACCGCAATTTGATGATTCCAAGCGCGGCTTTTCCTACCGTTTCGATGCACCGCTGGACATGCGGATGGATCAGCGGCAGAAGCTCGACGCCAAGACCATTGTGAATGAATGGCCATATGCTGAGCTGGTTCGCATCTTCTCGCGCTATGGGGAGGAGCATTTTTCCAAACAGATTGCGCGGCGAATCGAGCAAGCCCGGGCTGAGGGGCCGATTACCACAACCTTTCAGCTCGTGGATTTGATTAAGGCGGGGATTCCTGCCAAGGCGCGGCGCACCGGTGGTCACCCCGCCAAGAAAGTGTTTCAGGCGATTCGCATTGCGGTCAATGACGAACTGTCAGCACTGGAATCATCGTTAGAGCAGGCATTGAAGTTACTCAATGTCGATGGGCGTATCAGCGTGATCACTTTTCAATCGTTAGAAGATCGGCTGGTTAAGACCATGTTTAAGGAAGTTTCGTCAGTTCAAGACGTTCCCCGCGGTTTGCCGGTTGTTCCGGCATCTGCCCAGCCGCACTATCGCTTGGTCACGCGCAAGCCGATTTTACCAAGCGCTGATGAGTTGGTCGAAAACCACCGTGCACATAGCGCTAAGCTCAGAGTTATCGAAAAAATTCGCAACTAGGGGGTACAATAAATGCTTGAGAGTACAGCAAGACCTTTGGTGCAGCAACCGGCGCCTAAACCGGTACATAAAACAGTTAACGAACCCGCGCCACAAACACATATCGCTTTTAGCGGATTCGAAAAAACCTTGATGTTCGCCTGTGGTGTTTTGGCCACGGTTGTTTGTGTGGTCTGTCTGTTCATGCAAAACCGCCTGAGCAATACCCAGCGCCAATACGAAGATTTACAAGCGCGCATTATGAAGCAATCGCAGGCAACCGCGAATCTCAAGCAGGAAATTGGTGAGCTCTCTAATTCGGAACGACTCGATGCTTTCGCAAAAGCACATGGGTTTAAAATCATTAATGGCAATATAAAGCGTGTTGATAATCAATGAAACTTTTCAAATCAAAACGATCAACGAATGCACATCCAGCCCGGAATCGTAAGTTATTTGGTATCGGACTGATCGGGTTTACGCTCCTGATTCTCGGTGGCTTCGTTCTTCGTTTTTCTTTTGTTGCCACGGTTGGCGAAGTGGATTCTAACAACCTGGCCAAGCAGCGGCAAAAACAATATCGTACGGATACGGTTCTGCAGGCGCAGCGCGGTGCTATTTTGGATCGCACTGGCAATGTGATTGCCGAAGACTCAAATACGTATACGATTTATGCCATTCTTGATAAACAAAATAAGAATGGTGATAAGCCTGATTACGTCACCGACAAGGCAAAAACGGCCAAAGTGTTGAGCCGTTATTTGGCGATCAGTGAAGATAAGATTCTGGCGCGTTTAAATCCGACCAAAAAGCATGTCTTCCAAGTCGAGTTTGGAACTCCCGGCACCAAATTGAGTCTGGCAATTAAAAAGCAAATTGACGCGGAAAAACTGCCGGGGATCCATTTTCGGGAAACCCCGTCGCGTCTGTATCCTAACGGCGTCTTTGCAAGCCATGTGATTGGCATTGCCCAAGCTCAGGATAAAGGCAGCGGGCTGACCGGCGTCATGGGACTGGAAAAGCAATTCAACACGGTTCTTGCAGGGGACAACGGTTATCGCCGCAGCGAAACCGATGCTTATGGGTACAAGCTGCCCAATGCCAAAACCAAGTTAAAAACGCCGGTTAATGGTGGAACGGTTTACACCACGCTGGACAGTGGCCTTCAATCCTATTTGGAAACGCTGATGACGGATGTCCAAACCAAATATGAACCAAAAGGGTTGACGGCGGTTTTGATGAGTGCCAAAACCGGCAAAATTTTGGCAGCCAGCCAGCGACCGACATTCGATGCGTCAACCGGTGAAGGGTTAGGCGACATGTGGCGGGATTCCTTGGTTGAGGACAATTACGAACCGGGGTCCGTTATGAAAATTGTCACCTTGGCATCGGCTATTCAGAGCGGCAAGTATCACCCAAATGAATATTACCAATCCGGTTCCGTGAAGCTTGACGGCGGAACGGTCAATGACTGGCGCACTGGCGGCTGGGGTTCGATTCCGCTGAGCAAAGCTTTTCCATTGTCGAGTAATGTCGGCATGGTGAAAATCGAACAGGAAATGGGTGCCGGCGTCTGGAAGAGTTATTTAGATAAATTTAAATTTGGCCAAAAAACCGGCATCACTTTGCCAGGCGAAACCAATGGGCGGATCAGTTTTGCCCAGCCGCTGGACCAGGCGATCACCTCGTTTGGGCAAGGCATTGAAGTGAATGTCATGCAAATGATGCAGGCGATTAGTGCGGTTTCCAATGACGGTAAAATGCTGAAGCCACAAATTGTGTCCAAGGTCGTGCACAAGAATGGCAAAGAAACGGTCTATAAACCTGAAGTTGTCGGTCAGCCCATTTCCAAAGAAACCGCCGCTCAGGTCATTGACGCCATGCGACACGTTGTTAACGATGAAGATGGTACCGGGGTTGCGTATAAAATGCCAGGCGTTGATTTAGCGGTTAAAACCGGTACCGGACAGATTGCCAGTCCGCAAGGCGGTTACCTCACCGGTGATTCTAACTACATCTTTAGTGTGGCCGGTATTGCGCCGGCTTCGGATCCGAAATATGTGCTTTATGTCACCATGAAACAGCCACAAAAAATGACGGAGCCGGCTGAAACAATTTTGGCCAGCATTTTCAAACCGATGATGCAACGGGCGCTTGATACAACCGCCAACGGCACCGTCGCAAAAGACACCAATACGGCTGATGTTCCTGCAGTGACGAATGCTGCGTTAACCACCGCACAGGATACCGTGAAAAAGGCCGGCTTTGACGTTGCCACAATTGGCACAGGCAATAAAGTTGTTCAACAATTACCAGCGAGTGGAACCAAGGCACTGCGCGATTCGCGTGTGCTGCTTTTGACCAATGGTGCTATGACCATGCCTGATCTTACTGGTTGGTCGAAATCCGATGTGTTAAAATTTGTACAATTGACCGGTAAGAAATTCAAACTTGTCGGTGACGGCTTTGTTGTTCAACAAAGTATTGCCAAAGGAACTCTTTTAGGCGATACCAGCGGAACAATCGAGTTCAAACAACAATAGAATTGGGGATAGTCATGCAACTTGCTCAGATGCTCATTCCGATGGTTTCGGCATTTGCCATTACAATTATGTTTATGCCACTATTTATCGGGTACATGCGTTACAAAAAAGAAGGCCAGGTGATTCGCGAAGAAGGGCCGAGTTGGCACGAGAAGAAATCAGGGACACCAACAATGGGCGGCCTGATTTTCATTGCCGCGATGATTATTTCGGCTATTTGGGTTAGCATTTGGCAACACCAACTGACGCTGAGTGTCTGGATTTCTTTGTTTATTTTGGTTCTATACGGCCTACTGGGCTTTTATGATGATTTTGAAAAACTGGTTCATCATCGTAACGAAGGGCTGAAGGCTTGGCAAAAGCTGGCAGGTCAGATTCTGGGCGCCGTGATTTTTCTGATCGCGTATTTTCATGAAGGGTTCGATCATACCTTATGGGTACCGGTGATCGGCAATATCAGTGCCACATGGTTCTACGTTGTTTTTGTCATTTTTTGGCTAGTTGGTTTTAGCAATGCAGTCAATTTAACCGACGGCTTAGACGGGTTGGTTGCTGGGCAGACGACGATTTCGTTTGGTACCTATGCCATCATCGCTGCCCGCGAAGGCCGGACGGATGTGCTGATTATCTGCCTTGTCACGGTCGGCGCCATGCTTGGTTTTTTGATGTTCAACCATAAACCAGCACAGATTTTTATGGGCGACCTAGGTTCCTTGGCGCTGGGCGGCATGCTGGCAGTCGTCGCCATTTTGCTTCATCGCGAATGGTCGTTATTACTGATTGGGATCATTTATGTCATTGAAACTGCCAGTGTCATCCTGCAGGTGGCGTCGTTTAAGTTAACCGGCAAACGAATCTTCCTGATGTCGCCGATTCATCATCATTTTGAGATGAAAGGTTGGTCCGAGTGGCGGATTGATTTGACGTTCTGGCTGGTCGGGCTGATCGCTAGCGGCATTTATCTGGTATTTTTTCTTTAAAGTCACGCTATAAAAAGAAGGATCAATTGTGAAAAATATTTCGGATTATCGTAATAAAAAGGTGCTTGTGTTAGGTCTGGCAAAGAGCGGTGTCAACGCTGCTCGCTTACTACATAAATTAGGTGCCTTGGTGACGGTTAATGACAAGCAGAAATTCGATAACAATAAGGATGCGCAGGAATTGTTAGCAGACGGGATGCGGGTGATTACCGGCCGGCATCCGGTCGAATTGCTGGATGAACATTTTGAATTGATGGTCAAAAATCCCGGCATTCCATACAGTAATCCTATGGTAAAGCGGGCGCAGGAGCTAGGGTTACCGATTATTACCGAGCCGGAGTTGGCTTATCAGGTATCCGAAGCCGAATGGATCGGAATCACGGGTACGAATGGCAAAACCACCACAACCACATTAATTGGCTTGATGTTGAATCAGCAGCGGCCACACCATGCGTTTGATGCCGGCAATATCGGCATTCCCGTCAGTCAGGTCGCCCAAAAGGCAGGCAAAGACGATACGATTGTGGCGGAGTTGTCGAGTTTTCAGCTGTGCGGTATCAAAACCCTGCATCCCCACATCGCAGTTCTGACCAATATTTATGAAGCGCATTTGGATTGGCATGGCAGCCGCGCCAATTATGTCGCAGCCAAAATGCGGATCACGATGAACCAAACACCGGATGACTATTTCATTATGAATTGGGATCTTCCGGAAATGCATAAGCTCGCCAAGCAAAGTAACGCCCAGATTGTGCCGTTTTCCCGTAAGCAGGCGCCTGGTGCTCGTGCTTCGCTGATTGATGGCTGGCTGACGTTTGATGGCGATAAAATCATGCAAGCCAGTGAGATGCAGATTCCGGGTCTGCACAACATTGAAAACGCGCTGGCAGCGATTGCCGCAGCCAAGTTAAAAGGGGTCGAAGATGACGCGATTCGCGAGGTGTTGCGGACCTTTTCCGGGGTCAAACACCGAATTCAGTATTTGGAAACGCTGGAAGGACGCCGGATTTATAATGACTCCAAGGCGACCAACGTCGAAGCTGCGACCGTTGCGCTTAACGCGTTTCATCAGCCGATCGTTTGGCTGGCAGGTGGACTGGATCGCGGCTTGCCGATGGATGCGTTAACGCCGCTGGTCAAGGAACACGTGAAGAGCATGGTTGTTTTTGGGCAGACAGCACCACTGATGGCCAAAATCGCTAAGGATGCCGGGGTGCCGGTTCAAAAAACCGATAATGTGATGACCGCCGTACCGCTAGCTTATGAAGCCAGTCGGCCGGGGGATGTCATTTTGCTATCGCCGGCAGCAGCCAGTTGGGATCAGTATCCAAATTTTGAAGTCCGTGGCGATGACTTCATCAAGGCGGTTCATCAGTTGCAACAAACGGTCGAAAGCGAGGGCAATTAAATGCGGCTGGTTATTTCCGGTGGCGGTACTGGCGGCCATATTTATCCGGCCTTGGCGTTAATCGAGGCGTTGAGGGCGGAAGGTAAACTCGATGATGTCCTTTATGTCGGCACCGAGCATGGCTTGGAAAGTCGGATTGTGCCGGCAACCGGCCTGAAATTTTCGACACTCGACCTGCAAGGCTTCAAGCGCAGTCTTTCCTTGAGCAATCTGACAACGGTCAAAAAGTTTATTGGCAGTTTGGGTCAGGCAAAAAAGTTGTTGCGTGATTTCAAACCAGATATCGTAGTTGGCACGGGTGGTTATGTCTCCGGCGCGATTTTATTCGCTGCCGCGCAAATGCATATTCCGACCGTGATTCATGAATCGAACTCGGTTGCCGGTGTGACAAACAAGTTTCTCAGCCATTTTGTCGATCGCGTCGCCATTGTTTTTCCTGAAGTGGCTTCAGCGTTTCCGGCAAAAAAAGTGGTGGTAACCGGCAATCCCCGAGCGCAGCAGGTTGCCGGGTTAAAACCGAATGACCGTCTAAAGGATTTCGGACTTGATCCTCACAAGCGTACTTTATTGGTTTTCGGCGGTTCACGCGGAGCACCCAAGATCAATGAGGCGGTTTTAGCAGCATTGCCGGTTTGGGGCAAAGCTGATTTCCAGGTGCTTTTTGCGACTGGACGTAGCCATTATGATAACATCAAAACATCTTTGCCGCCGTTACCTTCTTCGATTAAGGTTGTGCCATACATTGATGATATGCCGTCAATTTTACCTGATGTCGGGCTGCTGATCAGCCGGGCGGGGGCGACGACGCTTGCGGAGATCACGGCGCTAGGCATTCCGGCTATTTTGATTCCGAGCCCTAACGTGACCCACCACCATCAATATTTAAATGCCCAGAGTTTAACCAAACAAGGTGCGGCGCTAACCATTACCGAACCTGAATTAGGCCAGGATTTTCCCCAGCGGGTGGTGACGCTCATGGAGGATGATGCCAAGCGTGCCGCCATGGCGCAGGCATCAAAGAAACTAGGCGTACCGGATGCCAGTGATCAACTGATCGCTGTGATGACAACACTCCTTTCGAAACGTAGGTGATGACTTTGGCTTGGCTCCGAAAAAAAGAACAGCAGTCTGATCCGCTGACACCGTGGCAGCAATATCAAGCGCGTCAGCAACAGAAGCCGCGACATGATCGGCGCCGAAAGCCGAAGCTGGATGTTGAGCTGCCGAAGATTCAAAATTTGCGGCGACGTAAACTGATCAAGAACCTTGCGTTGATCCTGCTCCCCCTGCTATTTTTGCTGGGGGTTTTTGGCTATTTTGCTAGTCCGCTTTCTAAAGTCGGATTGGTAAGCGTCCAAGGTGTCACAACGGTACCTGATCAGCAAGTCATCAATGCGACTAAACTATCGGATAACGATTTAATGCTCAGTGTGCTGGTGCATAAAAATGACATTGCGCAACGGGTGCAGAAATCTTTACCGGAAATTAAAGAAGCCAGCCTAACTATAAAAGGGTTCAACCGGATTATCATTCGTACAAGTGAATATCAGACGATCGGCTATGTGTATCGGAATCACGCTTACCATAAGATTCTGGTCACTGGCAAGGTGTTGAAGGCCGGCACGCAAACACCGGTTGACACTTACCCCGTCTTTTCTGGATTCACTGCCAAGGAATTACCTAAAATGATTGAGTTACTGAATCAGTTTCCTGATGCGATTCGTCATGACATTTCGGAAATCGATGCAAGCCGCGGTGACGCCAATCCCAACCAGATTGCTTTAAACATGAGCGATGGTTATCGGATCATAGCCGATTCGCGTACCATTGCCAAAAAAATCAAGTACTATCCGGCAATTGTTTCACAGGTCAAGAAAAAAGGCGTCGTTGATTTAGAAGTCGGTGCTTTCTGGCGGCCATATTCAAGTGGTGAAAAGTCGTCAAATGACTGATTTTGTAAGGTTTGTTTTCTCATCAGAAAATGAGTGTGTTACACTGATGATGGCACCGTTTTAATATGAAAATTAAGTTGATTAAAAAGTTACACAAGGAGGTTCCCGATACATGGATAATCAAGGTATTTACGTTGGACTTGATATCGGAACCACCTCAATAAAAGTCATTGTTGCCGAAGCAGTACAGGGACAAATGAATGTTATTGGTGTGGGAAGTCAGCGGTCTGAAGGCGTTAGTCGTGGGGTGATCGTTGACATCGATAAGGCAGTCGCAGTCATCCAGGCGGCCGTTGCCCAAGCTGAAGACAAGGCAAATATCAAGATCGATCGGGTTGTGGCTGGCATCCCTGCCAATATGCTGCAGATTGAACAGGTTTCGGGGATGATTGCCGTTGGTGAGGAGAACAAAGAGATCTCTGACAACGATGTCCGCAGTGTTGCTGCGGCTGCATTGGTTCGCAACCTGCCGCCTGAGCGTGAAACATTATCACTGGTTCCGACCGAGTTTATCGTTGACGGGTTTGACGATATCAAGGATCCACGTGGGATGTTGGGCGTTCGGCTTGAGATGCGCGGCATTATGCTAACGGTTCCCAAAACCGTGATTCATAACACGAAAAAAGCCATTGAAAAAGCTGGGTTACGGGTTGGCGGACTGGTCATTTCACCACTGGCGATTGGCCGGTTGGCGTTGACGGATGGTGAACAAGACTTCGGGACGGTCTTGATCGATATGGGTGGCGGCCAAAGCACAGCGGCTGTTATCCACGATCGCAAGCTCAAGTTTACGTCGGTCGATCAAGAAGGCGGCGAATATATCACCAAAGATATTTCCGTCGTATTAAACACGAGCTTTACGGATGCAGAGAAGTTAAAACGCGAATACGGCAATGCGGATTCGCTAGCTACCAGCGAAGAAGAAACCTTCCCCGTGACCGTTGTCGGTAAACATGAACCGGCGATGATTTCGGAAAAATACTTATCGGAAATTATCGAAGCGCGGGTCGCGCAAATCTTCAAGCGCCTGAAAAAGGCACTCGATGCCGTAAACGCACTTGAGCTGCCGGGTGGCGTTGTGATCACCGGTGGCACGACGGCATTGCCAGGGGTTACCGAATTAGCACAGGATATTTTTGATCGCCCGGTCAAGCGCTTTATTCCCGATGACATGGGCCTTCGCCATCCTTCCTTTACAGAAGGACTGGCACTAATCAAATATGCTGCTCAGATGACCGATATCGAAATGCTGGTTTCCAGCGTTCTGCCGACGCCGTTTATGGTTGACGGCGCGCAGATGCCATCATCTTCGCCATCACCGGCTCCACAAAAACAGCCGGAACAAACCGCTGCTTCGGAAGGCCAGCGTCTCGTCAAGCGCAAGCCCGACAAGCAGACAGACAAAACCAAGTCTAAGGAGCCATCTGCCTTGCGCCGGTTCTTTGGTAATTTCTTTGAATAAATCTCGATTCTAGGAGGAACACGAATGGATTTTCAAATGGACGCACAGAGTGAAAAAGGCGCCAACATCAAAGTTATCGGTGTTGGCGGTGCGGGTGGCAATGCCATTAATCGCATGATTGCCGAAGACGTTAAAGGCGTTGAATTTATCGCTGCCAATACCGATTTACAGGCGCTGAATGCCAGTAACGCAGAAACCAAGATCCAGCTTGGACCGAAATTGACGCGCGGCTTGGGCGCCGGCTCCAATCCGGAAATCGGGCAGAAGGCTGCGGAAGAAAGTGAAGAGGCGATTGGTGCCGCATTACAAGGTGCCGATATGATCTTTGTCACGGCGGGCATGGGTGGCGGCTCCGGTACCGGTGCCGCGCCGATCGTGGCTAAGATCGCCAAAGACCAGGGTGCCTTGACGGTAGGGGTTGTTACCCGCCCATTCACGTTTGAAGGGCCTAAGCGGGCTAAAAACGCCACTGAAGGCATTGCCCAGTTAAAGGAACATGTCGATACGTTGGTCATTATTGCCAATAACCGACTGCTCGAGATTGTGGACAAAAAGACCCCGATGCTTGAAGCATTCCATGCAGCGGACAATGTTTTGCGCCAAGGGGTTCAGGGCATCTCCGATCTGATCACCAGTCCTGGATACGTCAACCTCGATTTTGCCGATGTTAAAACCGTGATGGCCAACCAAGGTTCCGCATTGATGGGAATCGGCAGTGCCACCGGCGAAAACCGGACGGTCGAAGCGACGAAAAAGGCGATTTCCAGTCCATTATTGGAAGTCAATATCAGCGGGGCCAAACAGGTGTTGCTGAATATTACAGGCGGACCGGACCTCAGTTTGTTTGAGGCACAGGATGCTTCACAAATTGTTGCCGATGCTGCCAAAGACGATGTTAACATCATTTTCGGAACGTCCATCAATGAAGAGCTTGGTGATGAAGTCGTTGTAACCGTCATTGCCACTGGGATTGAAGAAGAAGACCAGCGCCGGGAAAGCTCCCGCCGCCCAGCTGCTCAAACACGCGGTGCCGATCACGACAAAGGTAATGACACTTATCGTCCGGCATTTGCAGGTAACGATCAGCATGACGATCAGTCAGCACAAAGTGACGATCCATTTGGTAACTGGGATTTACGGCGCGAGCCAAGCAAACGACAAACACCGAGTTCCGATGACATGAACAATGTGAAGAAAAAAGATTTTGATATTTTTGAAAATCAAACCAATGCAGACGATGCCGGAAGCGACGACCAGCCGCCGTTCTTTAAGCGTCGGCGTCAATAGTCAGGAGGTCATGGAACATGGCGTTTGGTAAGTTAGGCGAAAAATTCAACAACTTCTTTGCCATGGATGATGATGAAGATGATTATCAGGACCAAGAAGACGAACAGACGCAGGCAGCGCAGCCGGAGGATCGGGATGTGAATCATTACCGCGGTAACAAGATTGTCGCTATGGGGGCACCGACCGGTAAAGCTGCCAAGATCGTGGTGTTTGAGCCTAGAATTTACTCGGACGCCAAGGAGATTGGGTCGCATTTGCTGAATAATCGGGCGGTGGTCATTAATTTTGATCGCATTGGCGCGGATGATGCCAGACGGGTCGTCGATTTTTTGACCGGGACTGTCTACGCGATCAATGGCGAGATTAAGCGGATCGGTGAGTCGATTTTCTTAGTCACACCAGCCAATTTTGAAATTGACGGCTCCTTAGCCAGCACCATTGATTCTGACGGTTTGAATCTTTCATCACAACACTAAACGAGGTGTCAAGTGTCCAATTTTCTGTATGCATTATACCGAGTCGGTGACTGGGCGATTTACTTATACATGATCATGGTGTTTGTTTACATCCTGATTTCATGGTTTCCTAACGCTCAAGGAACGGCAATTGATCGCTTCCTGGGTCGCTGGGTTGATCCGTTTTTAAGTATTTTCCGCCGGTTCATTCCCGCAATCGCCGGGTTGGATCTTTCTCCGATCCTGGCGTTCTTCGTGCTTTCGCTGATTAAGTTCGGCTGGTCGCGTTTATTCCTGATACTCGTTCAATTAATTGGGTGACAAATCATGGACGCCATCTATCAACATTTTCGAAAAGACGAAGCAGCACTGATCGACCATTTCGCTGAATTAGTCGAAACGGCTCGGACCGAGTATCGCGCCGTTTTGACTGATTTTACCGATCCTCGGCAGCGGTTAATCGCTGACAGTCTGATCAGTGCCCACGATGACATGAAGCTCACGCATTTCGGCGGGTATCCGCATGCTGAGCGCCAACGGTTGATTTTTGCGCCGGATTATTATGAAGCACAACCGGATGATTTTGATATTCGCCTGCTGCAGATTGTATATCCGGAAAAATTTGCCGAGATGCATCATAGTACGATTCAAGGAACATTATTAAACGCCGGACTGGATCGCGATGTTTTTGGCGATATCATTACAGACGGGCAAACGTGGCAATTCTTTGTGGCCGCCCACATGGAAGACTGGGTCATGAGCAATATCACGAAAATCGGCCGTGTCGGCGTTCACTTTACCGACTATCCGTTAGATCAGGCGGTCACTCCCGAGAACGACTGGGAACCGATCGACTTTTCAATCAGTGCATTACGACTCGATACGGTTGTGGCACATGGTTTCAATATGTCGCGGCAACGCGCCAAGGTTTTGATTCAAGGCGGAAAAGTACGGTTGAATTTCGGTGAAACCGAGGCGCCGGATGCTGAAGTTGCGACGTCGGATATCATCTCGGTTCGCGGTTTCGGCCGCTTGCGACTGGATGCGATTCTTGGTGAAACTAAAAAAGGTAAGTTGCGTGTATCGGCGGCGGTTATTCATAAGTAAGGATGAGCGCGAGCTGGCGCGGTTAGAAGCCGGAGTGTAAGTGACTTTGGGCGTGATGGCGGGGTCTTTGCCATTGCGACCAAGGTCCTTACACGCAGGCTTCTGCGCTAAGGGAGCGCGTTAAGGGAAGTGCGAACCGGCGGCGAAAGAACCAAGCTGGCGCTCATCTATACAAGGAGGACCAATTTTATGGCTTTAAGTCCACTGGACATTCATAATAAAGAATTTAGCAGCAAAATGCGCGGTTATGACAAGGATGAAGTGAATGATTTTCTTGCCCAGATCGTTAAAGATTACAGCAGTCTGATTAAAGACAATGAAGGACTTAAAAAGGAACTGGCAGATGCCAAGGAAAAGGTTCGGTATTTCACGGACATGAAGGAAGCCTTGAATCAGTCAATCATTGTGGCGCAAGAGAGTGCTGAAAAAGTCAAAAATAGTGCGCATCAGGAAGCTGATTTGATCAAGCAGCAAGCACAACAGGATGCCCAGGCGATTTTGAATCGGGCCAAATCCGATGCGGATCAAAAGATGCACCAGGCACAGGCGCAAACGGAGCAGACGTTGCATGATGCGGAACTGAAACGGCAAAATATTTCCGTTCAAACTGAGGATCTTAAACGCCAAAGCCGGGTTTTCCGTCAGCGATTACAGGTGATGCTAGAATCGCAGCTTGAAGTTGTGAAGAGTCCGGAATGGAAAGAATTGCTTTCCAGTTCACCTGAAGCCCCGGATACCACGGACCCGAGTCAGGAATCACTTGACAATTCGCCAGCTGGTTTCGTAAACTCTAAGGGAGCAGCTTCCGGTGCCGATGCCTACACGGAGATCATTTTCCCAGATGATCAAAGTGCAACCTCAAGCTCAGCCAACGCTGAAGCAACACCGGCTGATTCGGCGACTGCTGAGTCGGAATCGGAATCAAGTGAGTCGAACAGTGACGATTCTGATGCGACAACCGATCAAAATGTCTAAAAACGTATGAACACGCGTCGTTTAGCGGTCCCCTTTGCAGCGAGCCAGGAATTAGGTGTGAGCCTGGCAAGTACCGCTTGATGATATCAGTTCGCAGTTGTCTCGCCGAGTCAATAAGCGGGACCGGTTGATCACCGTTAAGCAATCACTGAGGGGGACTTGTTCCCTGAAGTTAGGTGGTACCACGTTTGCTCGTCCTAATATGGGACGGGCTTTTTTCATTCAATCAACAAAAGGAGCGGGACACGTGAAAATTAAAGATACGTTGAATATGGGGAAGACGACTTTCCCGATGCGCGCCGGATTACCAAAGAACGAGCCGGTTTGGCAAAAGAAGTGGGACGAAGATCATGTTTACGAGCAACGGCAGAAATTAAATGAAGGCAAACCGACCTTCATGTTGCATGATGGCCCACCATTTGCTAACGGCAATATTCATATGGGGCATGCTTTGAATAAGATCAGCAAGGATATTATCGTTCGGTATAAGTCCATGAACGGTTTCCGGGCACCATATGTTCCTGGCTGGGATACTCATGGACTGCCGATCGAACAGCAATTGGCCAAACAAGGGGTCAAGCGCAAGGAAATGTCGATGACCGATTATCGAGAACTGTGTCGGCAATTTGCGATGAAGGAAATTGATAAGCAGCGGACTGATTTCAAGCGTTTAGGCGTGATGGGTGACTGGGAACATCCATACATTACGCTGCATCATGCCTACGAAGCCAGCGAGATTCGGGTCTTCGGGGCAATGGCGAAAAAAGGCTACATTTACCATGGTTTGAAGCCGGTTTATTGGTCTTGGTCATCTGAATCGACGTTGGCCGAAGCCGAAATCGAATATCACGATGATAAATCACCGTCGATTTATGTAGCGTTTCCGGTAGTTGATGGCAAAGGCTTGTTGGATCAGGATACGTCACTGGTTATCTGGACCACCACGCCTTGGACCATTCCGGCGAACTACGGCATTGCGGTTAATCCGAAGTTTGATTACGTTCAGGTTCAAGTTGGCGACCACAAGTATGTTGTGGCAGCCGAACTGCTTGATCAGGTGGCTGAAGAAATTGGCTGGGATCAGCCTAAGATTCTCAAAACTTTCAAAGGCACGGCCATGGACAAAATGACGGCTAAGCATCCTCTGTATGATCGTACGAGCTTGGTTATGGAAGCTGACCACGTCACGCTTGACGCTGGGACCGGCCTAGTTCATACCGCTCCTGGACATGGGGAAGATGACTACAAAGTCGGCATGAAATATGGCTTGCCCGTGATTTCGGTCGTTGACGCCAAGGGCTACATGAACGAAAATGCGCCGGGATTTGAAGGGGTCTTTTATGATGATGCCAATAAGCTCATCACCAAAGCCTTGACTGAAAAAGGCGCACTGTTGAAACTGGATTTCTTCACCCATAGTTACCCGCATGATTGGCGTACCAAAAAGCCGGTCATTTTCCGGGCCACAACGCAATGGTTTGCCTCAATTGAAGCTTTCCGTGATCAGATTTTGAAGGCGATTGATACAGTCGACTTTAAGCCTAGTTGGGGTAAGACCCGTCTGTACAATATGATTCGTGATCGTGGTGACTGGGTCATTTCCCGCCAGCGTGCATGGGGGGTTCCGCTCCCGATTTTCTACGCTGAAGACGGCGAGCCGATTATCGAAGAAGAAACCATTAACCATGTCGCCGACTTATTTGGCAAATATGGCTCCAATGTCTGGTTTGAACGCGAGGCTAAGGATCTTTTGCCGGAAGGGTACACGAACCCGCATAGCCCGCATGGTCAATTCACCAAAGAAAAAGATATCATGGATGTCTGGTTTGACTCAGGTTCATCACACCAGGCAGTCTTGGCTCAGCGTCCGGAATTGAGTTTCCCGGCTGATCTGTACCTGGAAGGATCCGACCAGTATCGTGGTTGGTTTAACTCCAGCTTGATTACCAGTGTTGCCGCAACCGGTGTCGCCCCATATCGTGGCATCCTGTCTCAAGGCTTCACGCTTGATGGCAAGGGTCGGAAAATGAGTAAAAGTCTAGGCAATACCATTGTGCCTGCCACAATTGAAAAGCAATTTGGCGCCGAGATCATTCGGTTGTGGGTCGCAACCGTGGACTCCTCGTCTGATGTCCGGGTTTCGGTTGACAATTTTGCCCAGACGTCTGAGGCTTATCGTAAAATTCGCAATACGTTGCGGTTTATGGTGGCTAATACCGGTGACTTTGATCCGCAAAAGGATGCCATTGCTTATGACGACCTCGGCTCCGTTGATCGCTATCTCATGGTTCGTCTGAATCAGGTCATTGCTAAGGTCAAGGCGGCCTATGATGTCTACGATTTTGCAACGGTTGAAAAAACCATCAGCAGTTTCCTGGTCAACGATCTGAGTGCTTTTTATCTCGACGTTGCCAAGGATGTGGTGTATATTGAGGCCCAAAACGATCCTAAGCGGCGGAGCATGCAGACAGTAATGTATACCGCTTTGCTAGATCTGACGAAGTTGCTGACGCCGATTTTGCCGCATACAGCGGAAGAAGTTTGGCCGTATCTGAAACAGGATACTGCTTACGCTGCCTTGTCTGACATGCCGGACGTCACGCATTTTGACGACGAGGATCAGTTACTCGACATTTGGTCAGCATTCATGGATTTCCGTTCCGAAGTGCAAAAGGCGCTTGAAGTTGCGCGGGACAACAAGGTGATCGGCAAGTCCATGGAAGCAGCCGTTACGGTGTATCCATCCGGGCCGGTTCGTGACATGTTGGATGATGTTGAAGCGAACGTGATGCAACTGTTGATCACCAGTCACTTTGAAGTTGCGCCAAGCGATGCCAAAGCGCCGGCAGATGCCGAACAGTTCGAAGATATGGCAGTGGTTGTGACCCACGCTAAAGGGGAAGTATGCCCACGTTGCCGGATGGTTCGCACTGACATTGGTGCCGATCCAAAATTACCTGAATTGTGCAGTCGCTGTGCCGCCATTGTTGAGGCCAATTACCCTGAGGCCGTCGCAAACGGTTTTGATAAATAAGCAGGTGACAGCATGCAAGGACGAGTTAAGAATTTCAATGTCGACAAAGGCTATGGTTTTATCGAAGCCGATGGTCAGCCAGATATTTTCGTTCATTTCTCGGCGATTAATGAACCCGGGTTTAAAAGTCTGACGCCGGGCGAACTGGTTGACTTTGTTATCGTGGAAGGTCCCCGTGGTCCTCAGGCTGCCAATGTGACGGTTCATCATGAGGCGGATCATTCAGACGATTAATGAACTGGCAGATATAAAGGTGCCACAATCATTCAATTAAAAGAATCGGCATGATAAAAAACCGTGATCACAGTTGATCGCGGTTTTTGTATACAGCCTATTTATATGCTAGAAATATGGAGCAGGTTACTTGTTGACTTCTTCGATTTTGCCGTCGTACGTGCGGGCAACGGTCATTTTGGTGATGGGGATGTAACCCAGCTTAGGAACCAGCGTCTTTTGAACATTCTTTGATTGAATGTAGTTGATGAATGCAGCGGTTGATGCATTAGGCTTACCCTTGGTGTACATGTGCTCGTAAGCCCAGATCTTCCAGGTGTTGGTCGTGACATTTTTGTCAGTTGGTTGCACCTTGTCCAGTGCGAGCTTTTGGACGCCATCTTTAATTGCCGAGAAGGCTAGATAGCTAATCGCACCAGGCGTTGAGGAAACCATCTGATAAACGGTACCGCTAGAATCCTGTTCCTGACTGGTCTTGACTTTGTCGGTCTTGATACCGAACTGTTCAAAGGTGGCACGGGTCCCGGAACCTTGCGCACGGTTAATCAAGACAATTTGCTGATCTTTACCGCCAACGTCTTTCCAATTAGTGATCTTGCCTTGGAAGATATCGACCAGCTGCTGGGTTGTAATGTTCTTAACGCCGGCATCTTTGTTAACAACCGGGGCAATGGCAACCACCGCGACCTGATGATCAACCAGATCGCTGGCCTTCAAGTCTTTCTTTTCCTGAGCGAAAATGTCTGAATTGCCGATGGTGACCGATCCGGCCGCCACCTGACTTAATCCGGCACCGGAACCGCCGCCTTGAACGGTGATTTCGGCCTTAGGATTGTCGGTTTGATATTGCTTAGCGGCCTGCTCAACAAGCGGCTGCAGGGCTGTGGACCCAACGGCAAGGATTTTACTTTGCTTCGCTGGTGCCGAGCTTGACGAGCTTGAACTGCTGGCGGATTTCGACCCGCAACCCGTTAATACCAAAGTGGCAGTTAAGGCCACGGTCAAACCGACTAACAACTTCGAATGCTTCATTACTTTTCCCTCCAATACTTGAATAACTTAAGGATAAAGAATGAGTGTAAAGACTTCGCCACTTTGATGTAAAGAATGCGTTTTGCTTTTGTAAATAAGGTGTAGGTTCCTTTGAAAAAGTAACAAGATTCGGCGTATAATGGTGCAGCTAGGCGTTTTAGAAGGAGCGGAAAATGTGAAAAATTACATTGATAACCAAAAAGTCCAGAAAAACCGGTGGTGGATCATCACGGCCATCGGGATGTTTACCATCATGTCGACGCTGGACGGGTCTATTGTCAATATTGCGTTGCCGGTGATGAGTCGAGATTTGAAAATTCCGATGAATCAGGCCGAGTGGGTTGTATCCATTTATCTGATGATGATCTGCGGATTGCTTTTATTTTTCGGGAAATTAGGCGATTCGATTGGCAAAATCAAAGTGTTCCGTGTCGGGATGGTACTGTTTCTCATCGGTTCTTTGTTTGCCGGGTTTAACAATAGTTTGGCGCTGCTGTTGGCGGCGCGGATTGTGCAGGCAACGGGCGCATCCATGACGATGGCGAATAACAACGGGATCGTGACCGAAATCTTTCCAATGAATGAACGCGGGCGTGCCTTGGGTCTCATTGGGTCGTTTGTTTCTATTGGCGCAATTGCCGGACCCGGGATTGGCGGGTTGATTCTGGGTCAACTGCCGTGGGGCTACATTTTTTGGATCAATATTCCGATTGGCATTGTGGCGTTGATTCTCGGATCGATTGTTTTACCGAAGGATTTACCCAGCAAGCGGGTTCCGATTGACTGGTCAGGCTTCATTAGCTTTTTAGGGTTTATTCTGACCTTGTTCATGGGTATTTTCCTGGGTCAGGAACGTGGCTTCACGGATCCGGTGATTCTTGCGCTGTTTGTCATCGCCGTGATCGCATTGGCTGTTTTTGTTCGGATTGAAAATCATAAAACCGATCCGTTAGTCAGCTTTAAGTTATTTCGGAATAGCGCGTTTACGTTAAGCTTGTTATCGGCTTTCTTTATTTTTGTGACGAACTTCTTCTTTAATGTGATCTCGCCATTTTATTTACAGAATGCGCGCGGCTTATCACCGGAAAAAGCTGGCTACCTACTGATGATTTTCCCGATTGTCCAGGTGATTGTGGCGCCGGTGGCTGGTTCAATTGCCGACCGCATCGGTCCTTATCGAATTACTATGGTGGGATTGTTGTTCATTGTTGGCAGTCAGATTGGGTATGCGCTTTTTAATTTACAGACCTCATTTGTTTTCGTAGCATTGATGATTGGCTTAGTTGGGTTTGGTAATGGCCTGTTCCAGGCGCCGAATAATACGGTCGTGATGTCGAGTGTGGCACCGCAAGATCTTGGAATTGCAGGCGGATTGAATGCATTGGCACGTAATTTAGGTATGGTTGTCGGTATTTCGACGGCAACGACGGTTTTGTTCTCCTCAATGAGTCACACGGCTGGGCGGAAGGTAACAACTTATCTAACCGGTCGGCCTGATGTCTTTATCGCAGGGATGCACGTGTCGTTTTGGGTTGCAACCGGTTTATGCCTCTTAGCCTTGGCGCTGACAGGGTATCGGATGTGGCAAATTCGTGGCGTTGGCGATGCTTAGTCAGGGAAGCCCATTCAACTGAAAATTGGCGGGAAACGAGCCAAAACAAAAAGTCCGTGATGACGAAATCACGGACTTTACGCTATTCAAGGTTAATTAAGAATTTAGACCCATTAAACGTGCGGCGTGACGTCTTTAGGATTTTGATTATCCATATCGCCGTGGGTATAATTTAGCAGTTGCTGCTTAAGTTCGCCTTCCATTTGGACAAGTTGTTTTTCGGCATTCTGACGCTTGACGCGACCATCTTGCTGAATCTGCAGCGTCTGCTTCAAGGTATCGATCAGATCGTTTTGTGTCTGTGTCAGCGTTTCGATATCGACAACGCCACGTTCATTTTCTTTGGCAGTTTCAATTGAGCTGATCTTCAACATCTCACTGTTCTTCTTAAGCAAATCGTTGGTCGTTTCTGAAACCTGGCGCTGTGCCGTGACCGCATTTTTCTGACGCAAAAGAGTGAGGGCAATGGCCACCTGGTTTTTCCATAAAGGAATGGCAGTATTGACACTGGCTTGGATTTTTTCTGCTAGTGCCTGATTGGTGTTTTGAATCAGACGAATTTGCGGCGCTTGCTGAATGGTAATTTGCCGCGCTAATTGCAGATCATACGCCCGTTTTTCCAAACGGCTGGCGAACTGCCGCAGATCGTTGACTTGCTGGATCGCCATTTGGTCATTAGCTGCTTCAGCGGCCTTGGCTGCTTCAGGAATCGTTTTATCATTTAATTCGGCCAGCTTCAGGTTCGCCGCTTCAATGTAAATATTCAAGGCATCAAAATACGCCTTGTTTTGGTCATAAAGCTCGTCTAAAAGCTTGTTATCGTTTAACAAGCCTTGTTGTGACGTTTCGAGCCGGTTGGCAATCGTATCGATTTGGGCACCGATTTTTTGGTACTTTGCGGTGATTTCATAAATAGATCGCTTGACACGGCCAAAGATTTTGCGGAAAATATTGTTATTTTCTGCTTTGAGTTCGTCAGGATTGGCTTCATTTAGACGCGTCATCAGGCTGGTTAACGCGTCACCAACGGCACCGGTATCTTGGCTTTGTACCTTTGTCAGCATGTTTTGAGAGAAAACCCCAAGCTGCTTTTGGGCATCGGCACCGTAGTTTAAGACAGTTTCGCCTTTAGTGACATCAATTTTGCTGGCCAAGTCCTGCGCTTTGGCTTCCTGTTCCGGGGTCAGTTTCGGCTTGGCTGTTGCTGCCTCGGAGATTTTGGGTGCGGTATCGCTTGCGCCGGATGAGGTGCTGAAGGGATCCGCTAATAGGTCATCGGTCAAATTTGTTTGTTTGTCGTCGCTCACGTTGGTCACTCCGTTTCATGCATCTTATTAGGATCAAGGTGTTTCTTGGCAAGGCGGACATCGCTATCCAGGTCATCCAAGTCATCTTTAATGAAGGCTTGATAATCGGTGCGGATCTTACCCGCCATCCCGGTCATCGTTTCAAAGGCCTTATCTAACGTTTCGTAGGTGTCAGCCGTTTTGACTTCATGGTGTGTGATTTGGGCATATTTCTGCATTAAATCCAACAGATTCGGGACCTGTTGATAGACAAAAGTGCCGGCATCTGTCAGCCGCTGCGGAGCTTGCACCAGTGCCTCGAAATAAGCGTGCAGCAAATCGATCAAATCGGTATTAAGTGTGAGCGCACGAAGCTTTGGTACTTGCTTGGTCAATGCTTCAATGGTCCGAATTTGATCGGCAAGTTCAGCCATGGTCTTTCTAAAAAGTTTGATTTCTTCATCACTTAATCCGGAAGCCGCATAGTGTTCAGCCATTTTTGGATCCAAACTTGGCAGACTGGTGGATTTTGGCTTCGGTCGGCTTAGTTCACCGATAAAGCGAGCGAAGGCAAACACAACGCCGACAAAAACAGCGATTGCCCAACGCCCGGATAAGGCACCTAATACCGCACCCATGGCGGCCCAGAGTATGATTCGCCAAATGCGAATACGTTTGCTTGTGGCCACGAGATCACTTCCTCTTTCGTTTGAGTTTAGTTTAGCACAGTCCTATAGGTTGACTATCAGCCGGAAGTTGGATATTCGCAAATTTTTTGTTAAGATCAAGCATTGCATCGTTTGCTGGTGTAAGCTGATGACATGATCTTTCATAAAAGTGGTGTTTGTCAACGTTTTGAGTCGGTTAACGATTCGTTGATTGACGGCTTGGCACTTGTGAATAAATAGGACGAGGAGGCGGCTGTGATGGAGGAAAAACCGATTGCACAACAACGGGTGTTTACGGGTGAATTAGTAGCAGTTGATGAACTGACGGTTAAACTAAGCGATGATCAGACAGCGAAGCGGGAAATCGTGCGTGCACAGCCGGCTGCGGGCATTTTGGCGTTAAGAGGACATCAAGCCTTGTTTGTCAGTCAGTTTCGATCAACTGTTGGCCAGGCAACGCTGGAAATTCCGGCTGGCAAGATCCACCAAGGCGAGATGCCACTGGCTGCTGCCCAACGCGAATTGAATGAAGAAACCGGTTTGGAGGCACTGAACTGGCAGCCGCTTGCCAGTTATTTTCAATCACTTGGCTTTTCGGATGCGACCATGGCACTTTTTTTAGCCTGGCACTTAACACAGGCTGCCCAGCGTCTGCCGCAAGATGCCGATGAATTTGTGAACAGTCATTGGCTAACGTTTGATGAAGCTCAACAAGCAGTTGATGATGGCAGAATTTGTGACAGTAAGACGCTGTTAGCCTTGTTTTATTGGCAGCAGCAGGAGGAACAGCATGGCAGAAGTTAACACGCGTAAAGCCTACCGTGAAGCCCAGAAGAAAAAGAAGCAGGAAGCTCGTGATCGCGAAGCCAAACGGGTTGAAGTGGAAAAAGAATACGCCCGGCAGACGCGCGACAAGCCAGAGGTTAAGGCGGCACGTTTTGATGAAATGACGTTTCGCAAAGTCAATAGCCTCAAAAAACGTCTGAATTGGGCGATCGGCATTGTCTTTGGGTTGATTGTGATTGTCTTTTTGGTTCTTTATTTTGGCTAAGGGATGTATCGAACCTACGAGGCGTAAAATAGCGTCATATTTGATAGAGAGAACGAGGGGATTTTTTGATTAAAGTCGGTGTAATTTGTGCGATGGAAGAGGAAATTCGCACGTTGTTGGCGCGGCAAACCCAGCAAAAAGAGACGGTTATTGCCAGTCAACATTATTTTGAAGGTAAAATCGGCGATGTCGATGTGATTTTGGTACAATCCGGCATTGGCAAGGTGCAAGCAGCGATGACAGCTGCATTATTGTTGGCGACTTACAAACCTGATGTTGTCATTAATACCGGTAGTGCCGGTGGGATTGGCCACGGCCTGGCGATCGGTGATGTGGTTATTTCCAGTGGCGTGGCTTATCACGATGTGGACGCTACGGCCTTTGGCTACTTGCCGGGGCAACTTCCGCAACAGCCGCAGATTTTTGAAGCAGGCATGTCATATGTGACGCAAATTCAAACAGCGGCTGCGGCAACTGGTTTGACGCCCAAAGTAGGCTTGATTGTGTCAGGGGACCAATTTATTAACGGGAAAGAAGCCATTGCCCGGATTTTGAAAACCTATCCGCAGGCACTGGCCAGTGAAATGGAAGGTGCAGCAGTCGGCCAAGTTGCCAAAGAGTTCCACACGCCATTTGTCGTGATTCGCGCCATGAGTGACGTGGCCGATGAACAGTCCGGCGTCGATTTTGACAAGTTTGTGATTAAAGCAGGTGAGCAAAGTGCCGCGATGTTGTTGCAGTTCTTTGCCCATTTACAGGCATCTCAGCATGATTAGGAGCTGATTTTTTATGCAACATATTTATCTTGATAATGCCGCAACAACGCCAATGGCACCTGAAGTTATTCAGACGATGACGGATCAAATGCAGCATGACTTTGGTAACGCGAGCTCGACTCACTGGTTTGGCCGGGAAGCACATACCGTAATGGACAAAAGTCGAAAAATTCTGGCCGATTCAATTCATGCCCAGCCCGGCGAGATGGTCATCACAAGTGGCGCCACCGAAAGCAACAATACGGCCATTACCCAGACGGCGCATGCCCACGCTGCTTTGGGGAAGCACATCATTACAACTGCGATTGAACATCCTTCAGTCTTGCAGCCACTGAAGGCCCTGGAAAAAGAGGGCTTTCGGGTCACCTATCTGCCGGTTGACGAAAATGGGCGCATTCGGTTGGCTGATTTTGATTCAGCTCTGGATGATGACACGATTCTGGTTACGATCATGATGGGCAATAACGAAGTCGGTAGCCGCATGCCGATCACTGAAATCGGCGAACGGCTGGTTGATCATCAAGCCTGGTTCCACACCGATGCCACTCAAGCGTATGGATTACTGGATATTGATGTCAAAGCCCAGCACATTGATATGTTGAGTGTGTCCGCGCACAAAATCAACGGACCAAAGGGGATCGGCTTCTTATATCGCGATCCCAAAGTGCAGTTTCCATCGTTGCTAAAAGGCGGCGAGCAGGAACTCAAACGCCGTGCAGGAACCGAAAATATTGCCGGTATCGCCGGTTTTGCAAGGGCCGTTGAGCTGATCACTTCTGAAGAAAAGGCAAAGCGCCAGACCAAATATCTTGGCTTCAAGAAACAAATCATGAACGCCTTAGATGATGCCGATATTCCTTACGCAATTAATGGCGACATCAGACCTGACAATGTCAATCATGTTTTCAACTTATGGCTGAAGGGCATTTCCACCTATGCCTTACAAACCAACCTCGATTTGGCAGGTGTGGCTGTTTCAGGCGGATCTGCCTGCACGGCGGGGTCGCTGGAGCCTTCGCACGTCCTGACCGCAATGTTTGGTGCAGACAGCCCGCGGTTGGGCGAATCAATCCGTATTTCTTTTGGGGCACAGACCACTCAGGAAGATATTCAAGCCTTCATTAATACGCTACTGCCGATTGTGCAACGGCTGGCTGCTAAACAAGCCGCACAGTAGCCGCATGATATGCTAAACTTAATGTTAGTAAAGCGTGTTCACGCTTGTATTAACGCGTTCGCCGGCGCAGAAACCTGCGTGTAAGGACCTCTGTCGCAATGGCCTAAGTTCGGGCCATCACGCCCGAGGCCACTTACACTCCGGTTTCTAAACGCGCCGGTTCACGCTCACACATTAACGCGTTCGCCGGCGCAGGAGTCTGCGTGTAAGGACCTTGGTCGCAATGGCAAAGACCGCCATCACGCTCAAGGCCACTTACACTCCGACTCCTGAGCGCGCCGGTTCACGCTCAGGAGGATGTTTCATAATGGCATTAGCACCCACAGGATCTGCGCAAGGCGATCCGAAGACTTATCGAATTGGTTCAGAGTTGAAACGGTTTACGTTGATCGATCTTGGCTTTGTTCAAACCAAGAATGGCAATTTTCAGTTGCAGCGGTCACTGGATCCTAACTCACCGTACACGACGGCGAATAAGCTCAAAATGACGGTGGCGAAGAACCTGGACAAGTTTCAACTTGATGTAACTACTGGGAACGGCCTAAAGGCGATTAACATTTTTAAAAACGACTGCACCAAAGAAAATGTTGAACAGTATCAGTACTGGGTTAACAATTTAATTGAACGCGGCGTTATTGAACCTAAGTAATCGGGTTTGAAACTAGCAGTAATCTTCTTGTGTGTGAGGAGATTGCTGCTTTTTTCGTTGAGCATGAACGATTGATTTGCCGTGATGGGGTCATTCCTGAAAAGCAAAAGTGCTAAGCTGGTATTATTAAGAATTTTTTAGCGTAAGCGGGCGCGTTGTGGTGAGCACGCGTCAGTAAGCACACGAATGGTTAGAGGAGGACGCTGGATGTTCGAGCACGGTTTTATCGAAGTGCATAACGCCAATCAGAATAATCTGCAACACGTGAATATTAAAGTTCCAAAGTACGCCGTTTCGGTTTTCGTCGGGCGTTCTGGGTCAGGCAAGTCGTCGTTGGTCTTTGACACCATCGCGGCTGAATCGCGCCGGGAACTAAACGAAACCTTTCCCAGCTTTACCCAGCAATATCTGCCCAAGTATGGTCAGCCCGACGTGGGTTCGATTGACCATTTACCGGTCGCCATCGTGGTTGAGCAAAAACGAATCGGGAAAAATGCCCGGTCGACGCTAGCCACCTATACCGGAATTTATTCACTTTTACGGCTGCTATTCTCCCGGATTGGCAAACCTTTTATCGGTTATTCGGATACCTTTTCATTCAACCTGCCACAGGGAATGTGCCAAACGTGTCAGGGACTCGGCTATGTCGATGATATTGATGTTAAAAAGTTGATTGATCCCAACAAATCATTGAACGAAGGCGCCATTACTTTTGTCAGTTTCGGGCCCGATACTTGGCGGTGGCGGCGCTATGTCTATAGTGGGTTGTTTGACAACGATAAACCGTTACGGGATTATACGCCGGAAGAAATGAAGCTGTTGTTATATGCGCCGCAACAGACACTCAAGCATGCACCTGCCAAATGGCCGCGAACGGCTCTGTATGAAGGGGTTGTGCCGCGCATCAAGCGATCGATTATTGGCAAAAAAGAAGCGGAGCACCACAAAGCGGCACTTGCCGAAATCGTGACGCGCAAGCCCTGTCCTGCATGCCATGGCACGCGCTTGCGTCCGGAAGTGTTGACCTGCCTCATCAATCAGACCAATATTGCGCAGGTATTAAAAATGGATCTGGTCAATGTGCGGGAGTTTTTGAAGAAAATTCAGGTTCCACTAGCGCAAGATGTGATCCGCGAACTGTTGCGGAAAATCGATGCTTTAATTGATATCGGGTTAGGTTACCTTTCGTTGGATCGGCCGACAGAAACACTTTCAGGTGGCGAGACCCAGCGCATCAAAATCGCTAAGTTTCTGACCAGCGCTTTGGTCGACATGGTTTATATTCTTGATGAACCCAGCGTCGGCCTCCACCCGCATGACATTGAATTAATTAAGCGGGCACTGGTGCGGTTAAAGCAAAAAGGCAATACGATTTTGATTGTCGAACACAATCCGGCGTTAATTGCATTAGGTGATTACATTGTCGAAGTCGGTCCCGGTGCCGGCACAACCGGTGGCCACATCACGTTCACCGGCACCTATCCGCAGTTGTTGGCTAGCCAAGCGCTGACTGGCCGTCTGCTTAAACGGCGACTGACGTTTCGTCAACCGCGGCCAGCCAAGACGACGCTTGATCTGCCTCACATTAAGCGGCACAACTTGAAAGATGTCCATGCCGTCATTCCCTTGGGCATCGAAACCGTGATTTCCGGAGTTGCTGGCTCAGGTAAAAGTACGCTGGTCAGCGCATTACGCGATCATTTGACGGTGCCATATATTGACCTGGCACAGGCCGACATCGGTGCCAACATTCGCTCAACGCCGGCAACTTACCTGAAAATTCTGGACCCGATTCGCAAAGTTTTTGCCCACGCGAACCATGTCGGCAGCAGTTGGTTTAGCTACAATGGCCGCGGCGCTTGCCCACGCTGCAAAGGTAAAGGTGTGACGATCACGAATATGGCCTTCATGGATCCGGTTGTCTCGGTTTGTGAACAGTGCCACGGGCGGCGTTATAACGATCAGGCACTGAGTTACACCTATCACGGGCAAAATATTGCCGATGTGTTACAAATGCCGATTGCTAAGGCGCAAACCTTCTTCGCTGAAACAAGTGAGATTGCCAAGCCGCTACGGAATATGGCGCGGGTGGGGCTTGATTACCTAACACTCGGCCAGCCGCTGACCACGTTGTCAGGTGGGGAAAAGCAGCGCCTCAAGCTGGCGGTTGAATTAAACCGCACGGGCGAAGTTTACTTACTTGATGAACCGACAGCCGGCCTCCACTTACAGGACATCACCAAATTGTTGCGCTTGTTTGACGATTTGGTGGACGCCGGAAATTCACTGATCATTGTCGAACACAATCTGCAAGTCATCAGTCAGGCCGATTGGTTAATTGATATGGGTCCTGATGCCGGCATTTATGGTGGGCGGATTTTATACGCCGGAACCCCGGAAGCTAGCATGCAGGTCAAGCAATCCCGAACCGGCCAGGCATTGCGCCAATATAACGAAGCTCCGGAACGGCGGGCATAATGCCAGAAACGGGATGGCCGAAGCCTTTTAATCGTCACATCGCGCCTGATCGATTTAAAAAAACTTGGCCCTCTTTAACTCAAAAGTTGGAAAAGGCTTGTGCAGAGCTGTGCTTGCTATCTTTTTGTGGCCTGCTATAATAACACTTACTGGAATTCGACCTTCAAATCGGATATCTCCAGAATCTGATGAAATGATGGTGATTGTTTTGGACAATTCCAACACCCGAGTTGTTGTCGGCATGTCCGGCGGCGTTGACTCCAGTGTCACGGCGCTTTTGCTGAAGCAACAGGGATATGATGTTGTCGGTGTCTTTATGAAAAATTGGGACGACACCGATGAAAATGGCGTTTGTACGGCGACCACGGATTATGAAGACGTGGCCAAGGTCGCTAGTGAAATCGGGATCCCTTATTACTCGATTAATTTTGAAAAAGAGTACTGGGATCGGGTTTTTCAATATTTCCTAGACGAATATAAAGCCGGCCGGACACCAAATCCTGATGTTATGTGCAACAAGGAAATTAAGTTCAAGGCATTTTTGGACTATGCTGAGCAGTTAAATGCGGACTACATTGCGATGGGCCATTATGCGCAAGTGAAGACCGATGAGGATGGCGTGACTCACATGTTGCGTGGGGCTGATGGTAATAAAGACCAGACATATTTCTTGAGTCAGCTTTCCCAGGATCAGCTTAAGAAGTCGATGTTTCCGATTGGCCACCTGCAGAAGCCGGAAGTACGTAAGATTGCGGCTGCTGCGGGACTTGCTACAGCGAGAAAGAAGGATTCGACCGGTATTTGCTTTATCGGTGAGCGGAACTTCAAGCAGTTTCTAAGTACCTATCTGCCAGCGCAGCCCGGTAAAATGATGACCGTTGATGGTGTCGAGATGGGCACCCATGACGGGCTGATGTATTATACGATCGGTCAGCGTCAAGGCCTTGGCATCGGCGGCAATTCGCAAAATTCTGAGCCTTGGTTTGTTGTTGGTAAAGATTTAGACAAGAATATCCTTTACGTGGGCCAAGGTTTTGATAATCCTGCCTTGATGGCCACGAGTCTCAGTGCGTCAAACCTTAACTGGACAACCGGAGAGGCGCCTGCAGAAGGCACCCACATGACAGCAAAGTTCCGTTATCGCCAGCGTGACACGGGCGTTACGATTCACTATCATGCGGACGGTACAGCCACGGTTGATTTTGACGAGCCGGTTCGTGCCATCACTCCCGGTCAGGCCGTTGTCTTTTATGACGGCGACGAGTGCTTAGGCGGCGGCACCATTGATGCAGCTTATGCCCACACGAATGAGTTGCAGTACGTTTAGTAACGTATGAGACCCAAATAGAAAAAGTTTCAAAGTGGGGAACACAATTCACAATGTAGTACGAAAACGAACTTACTTCCAAATTTTGCAAAATGGAAGTAAGTTCGTTTTTGAGTTTTCATTGGTGATTTGTTTTAGTTGCGACGCACCAGTTTTGATCCATCCTTGAGTGTGCTTGATATTTATGGCGAAAATACTGATAATGAAAAGGTTAAGACGTAAAAGGAGAGCGGCTTGTGACCAAATTATATTTTGTACGCCATGGCAAAACCGAATGGAATAATCAAGGACGTTATCAAGGCGCAAATGGGGACTCCCCGTTGCTTCCGGAAAGTTTTGAGCAAATCAAGGCATTGGCCGACTATTTGCGTGGTATTCCTTTTGCCCACGCTTATGTGAGTCCGCTTAAGCGCGCGCGGGTGACGGCGCAGACTTTAATCAAAGATTTGGATGAAACAATTCCGTTAACGGTTATGCCAGCGTTGCGGGAATTTAACTTGGGCAAAATGGAAGGCATGACGTTCAGTGACGTTGCCAAACATTTTCCGCAAGAGTTACATGCTTTTCGGCATGAACCGGCTGCTTATGATCCGCGAAAAATTCATGGCGAGTCGTTTCCCCAGCTGATTAATCGCGCCATTCCGGCCATTGTTGCGACGGTCGCAATGGATCGAACTGGTGAGGCTAATTTATTGTATGTCAGTCATGGCGCCGCACTGGCTGCAGTCATTCAAAGCTTGCTGGGGACGCCATTAGCCGAGATTCGCAAAGACGGTGGCCTTACAAACAGCAGCGTGACGATTTTACAGGCAGATGGACCAAGTCTGCCGTTTAAATTAATCGACTGGAATGAGACCGGCTTTTTACCGGAACCGCCAAAACCAACCGACACCATTTGATTTTTGACACAGCATGACCACGATATGAGTAAAGAGGTTGTTATGGATTCAGATATTTTAACCGCATTTAATCAAGGAAAACACGAAGAGGCTATACATGCGGCCGTCAAAGCCATTGATGCTGCGCCGAAAGATCCTAAGCGCTACGCCATGTTGGCAACGATGCTCATCAGTTTGAAAGCTTTGGATCAGGCGGGAGAACTACTCGCCAAAGCCCGCAACCTTTTCCCGACTGATATTGAACTCCAATATACGGCCGGCTTATTTGCCTATGCCCAGGCGGATTATCCAGCTGCAGCAGCCTGGTTTGCCAAGTGTCGCAAGGACAAGCACCTCAAGAACGATGCCACTTACATGTTGGCACTGAGTTACCAACAGGCAGGACAAACGAAAAAAGCCCTCGCATTTGCCCTCACCGCCCACGAATTGGCCCCCAAACAAACCGATGCGGCGTTGCTTGCGGCTGATTTGTTGTTGGCAGCTCAGGCATTTGACGCGGCAGCGGACATTTTGAAGCCATTGCTTGACGCCAAACAACCGCAAATTCTGTTTACTTATGGTATGGCATTGAGTGCTGCCGGTAAGGATGGCAGCCGTTATCTGGATGAAGCCAAGCAACTCGATCCGAAAGGCTATGATCAAAAGGCCAGCGCGGTCGCCGACATCAACCGGTTTTTAAAGTTACAGGAGGGTCATGATGGACAGGCATGAGGATAGTGTCACCGGCCGGGTCAAAAGCATTTTCTTTCAGAATCCAACGAATTTTTTTAAAATTCTCCTGATTGATATTACGGCTACGACCATTACCTGGACCGAACCAGATATTGTCGTGACCGGAACATTTGGTGACATCAAGGAAGACGAAACTTACACCTTTACCGGTCACGTAATCGACCATCCCAAGTATGGCCAACAGTTTCAAGCAGATAATTATCACGTTGATCAGCCAACCAACAAAACCGGTTTGATCAATTACCTCAGTTCGGATAAGTTTCCGGGTATCGGGCCAAAAACTGCCGAGAAGATCATTGGTAAGCTTGGGGTAGATGCGATTAATCAGATTCTCGATGATCCGGCATCGCTTGAAGGCCTTGGCATCACCGCTGCAAAGCGAAAAATGCTGGTTGACAATCTCAAGACGAATCAAGGCATGGAACGCGTCATCATCGGACTGAATGATTACGGCTTCACCAGTAACATGGCGGGGCGGATTTATCAGCAATACCAAAATGACGCGCTTGAAGTGATTAAGCAAAATCCATATCAACTCATCAATGATATTGCCGGCATCGGGTTTACCCGTGCGGATCAAATTGCTGCCAAATTGAATATCGCACCGGATTCGCAATTGCGTCTCGGCGGAGCCGTCATGGACACGTTGCAACGCCTGACCGATGGCGAAGGGGACACTTTTGTCGAACTGCGCACGCTCGTTACCCAGACACTTGATTTGTTAGAGCGGGCACGGAATATTGCCGTTAAGCCGGATGACGTTGGTCAGGCCATTGTGACCCTTGCTAAAGATAATGAGCTGGTCGCTGAGGGCAAACGGATCTTTCCTAAACGGCTCTATGATTCGGAGTGGCAGATTGCTCGTCAGTTGAAGGGATTAGCCGAAGCAGGCGCGAAGGCTGAAGAACCTGAGCTGCCAGATATTGAAAAAACGTTAGCCGAAGTACAGGCAGACACCGGCATTGCCTACGATGATGTCCAAAAAAAAGCAATTGTGACGGCGTTGCGATCCCCGATTTTTCTATTGACGGGCGGTCCTGGTACCGGAAAAACGACCGTGACAGATGGGATTGTCCGCACTTATGCGCGACTACATGACCTCTCGTTAGATGCCAATCAGTATAACTCGGATGATCCTTTTCCAATCATGTTGGCAGCACCGACTGGCCGCGCAGCTAAGCGAATCAGTGAGACGACGCAGTTACCGGCCAGTACCATTCATCGGTTATTGGGACTGGGCGTGGACACGCAGGATTTTGCGCCCAATGATCTGCCGGATGGGCTGTTGATTATTGATGAAATGTCGATGGTCGATACGTATTTATTCCGGACGTTGTTGACCGCACTTCACCCCGGCATGAAGATTGTGCTGGTGGGGGATAAAGACCAGCTGCCAAGTGTAGGTCCGGGACAGGTTTTTGCGGATCTTTTACGCAGCGGTGCGCTGCCCCAAGCCGCATTAACCCATATTCATCGCCAGGATGCCGATAGTTCGATCATTCCGTTAGCCCATGCGGTGAACGCCGGCAAACTTCCTGACGATTTCACGCAACCACAAGTGGATCGCAGTTTTTTGGCATGCGCGCCCAACCAAGTGCCGGAAGTCGTAGGTCAAGTTGTGAAGCGGGCGGCCGTCAAGCAATTTTCGATCGCCGACATTCAGGTGTTAGCACCAATGTATCGCGGAACCGCGGGAATTGATCGCCTCAACCCAATGTTGCAGAATATTTTGAATCCTAAACGCAGCGCGCGGACCAAAACCGTTCATTTTGGCGACACCGAGTATCGAATCGGTGATAAAATTCTGCAACTGGTCAATGATCCTAATCAGAATGTGTTTAATGGCGAAATCGGCCAGATTGTCGGGATCACGTTAGCGAAGGAAGCATCTAGCAAAACCGATGAGCTGACGATTGATTTTGACGGCAATGAGATCACCTATAAGCGTAGCGATTTTAGCAAAATCACGCTGGCCTATGCGACGTCGATCCACAAAGCTCAAGGGAGCGAATTCCCGATGGTGATTTTGCCGCTAACCTTGCAAAGTCGGCGAATGTTGCGGCGAAACTTGCTTTATACCGCCATTACCCGAGCAAAGTCATTTCTGATTTTGGTGGGTGAACTTGCAGCTTTTGAAACGGCAGTTGGCGAAGTGGCCGTGAATCGGCATACAGGGCTGGTTCAGCGGTTGCAGCAGGTGTTTGACATCGAAGGATCGCAAACGGCTGTCGAAGAAGCTACGGTACTACGACCAGCGTTGCCGCAACAATCCGCACAAATTGACACAAATGGTTCCGACTCGGATAATGAAGTTAGGGCAGCCAAAACAGCGCCTCACCAGTTAACGCCGGCGTTGGCAGCCTCACAGAAAATTGATCCGATGATTGGGATGGATGGTATAACCCCGCAAATGTTTATGACGAAGGAGAATTAATTTTGTATGGAGGACAACATACGCAAGTCACTGGTCATTAAGCCAGTGACACCTAAGGATCTTGAGCAGTTCAACGACTTATTGACTTATGTGTTTCAGGTCACGCAAAAAGACCTAGAACAATCCGGCTATGAAGAAGGCGAGTTGGAGCGGGCCAAGCGTCCGGTTTTGGAAAAGTCAGATGTGTTGGGGTGGTTTCATAAAGATGAACTTGTTAGCTCCCTTGCCATTTATCCTTGCACGGTGAACATTCATGGGACGTTGTATCAAATGGCCGGACTAACCGGCGTCGGGACTTATCCGGAATACGCTGGGCATGGGCTGATGCATGATTTGGTCAAGTTGGGCTTGGAGCATATGCGCAGCCACAAACAATGGATTTCGTATCTGTATCCCTACAGCATTCCGTTTTATCGCAAAAAAGGCTGGGAGATCATGTCGGATCATCTCACATTTGACGTCAAAGATACCCAGCTGCCGAAACAGGTTAATGTTCCTGGTCACGTTGAGCGTTTGGAAATTGATGATCCTGACGTGATTGAGACATACAACCGCTTCGCCATGAAAAATCACGGTGCCATGATCCGCAACCAGTTAAACTGGGACGAGTACTGGCGCTGGGAAAATGAAGAAGAACGGACTGCCGGTGTGTATTATGATGCCGACGATCAACCTCAAGGCTATGTTTTGTATTGGATTGCGGACGAGGTTTTCCACGTGAAGGAAATGATCTACACCAATCAGGAAGCCCGCGTCGGGTTGTGGAACTTCATCAGTGCCCATTTTTCAATGGTGACACATGTTAAAGGCAATATTTACAAAAATGAGCCGCTGCATTTTCTCTTGGATGACGGTGATATCTATCAAACCATTAAACCTTACTTCATGGCGCGAATTGTGGATGTCAAAGCCTTCTTGGCGCAATACCCGTTTGCAACGGAGACGACTGAACCGTTCCACTTTATTGTGAGCGATCCGTTAGCGCCATGGAACAACGGAACATTCGGTGTTTACTGGGATGAAAATCAGCAGGTGCACATTACCGATCGGCCGGTTGGTGAAGCCATTACGACAGACATCCAGACACTGACGACTATGCTCATGAGTTATCGGCGGCCTTCTTATTTGGCCCAAATCGAACGGCTTTCGGCAAGTAAACACGCCATTAAATTGTTGGAAAATGCCGTGCCAATGGAAGAACCGTACTTTTCAGATTATTTCTGATTGAATCTTGGCAGTGCAATTTAAGTAACGGTTTAGCACACGTTGATCAATAAGAGCACTGAATAGCACAAAACGGCGCCGATCCTTGTGAAATTTCACAAAGAATCGGCGCCGTTTTGTCATTCATTTAAATACTGCGGTCAATCCAAAAGCGCTGGCTGGCCACTGAGAAGTCAATTTCAAATGGTCGCGTTCCCATCTCTTCGCCATCCATCTGGCCGAATTCCAGGGAACTCGTCTCGACCGTTAGCTTATTCGTATGAAAGATGTGAATGGCTTTGCTGGTCGGAGTTTTGCCGCGCAGCAGTTGTAGCATTGCCAAGGCCCATGAGACGATATTGAACCATTCTACGATCACCAAGTCTAACTGGCCATCAGTCGGATCGGCGGGTTTGTAAAGCCGGATGCCGCCGCCAAAGTAAGGAATATTCGTGGTGGTACAAATATAAGCATGGTGAAAAAAATGGCGGACACCTTTTTCATAAACTGCCACTGGAAAAGGGCGGCGGGTCAGTAACATGCCGAGAACATGGAATAAATAGGTTAACTTGCCGAGGTGGAATTTGTTTAACAGTTGCTTACTGTCGCTGTGATTGGCGGCATTGACGACGGCTGCATCAAACCCAATGCCGATATTATTGACAAAATAACCGGATTCATCGCGAGTTCGTTCGTGGTAGCGACCGATATCAATTGTAACCGGCTTAGAAGCTTGCAGAATCTGTTCTAGCGCATGCATCGGATCCTCTGACATACCGATGCCCCGCGCGAAGTCATTGCCCGATCCGGCTGGTACATAGGCAACCGGGATATCATGTTGACGAGTGCCGATTAATCCATTGATAGCCTGATTCAACGTGCCATCGCCGCCGATCACCAACAGAACCGGATGTTCATGCGTGTTGAAGTTACCGATCTGTTTGGTAATAACGTTGGTATGGCCAGGATAACGCGAGGTTTTGATCGCGTAAGGTAACTGGCGCTGATCCAAGACGGCCTTAATCTGTTTAAAAATCGGGATGGCCGCACCGCCACCAGCCGCCGGGTTATAGATAAGATAATAAAAAACAGCCGCCATCAACTTTCCTCCTAATCAGACACGCAATCAATTATACCGAAAAACTGAAGAAAAACAATGCAATGACGTCTTCTCCAGAAGCCAAAAAAATACCGTATTGCCGGCAACAATGCGGCAGTACGGTCATGATCGACATTTCAATGACGATTGTTTTTGACAAGTCGGCTTTAAAGTAAAATCAACATCGGCAAAATAACTGGATGTCGTTCGGTTTTATCGAACAGAAATTCCTGCAAGTTACTGATAATCGCGTCTTTTAAACTTGCCTCGGTTACTTTTTCATTATTGGAAAAAGTGGATTTGATCGTGCGATAAACCCGCCGTTGCGCTTGGTTGATCAATTCGCCTGATTCACGCATGTAGATGAATCCGCGTGAGAGCAAATCCGGGCCAGCCAAAACCGCTTGCTTCTGCATGTTGATGGTTGCAACTACAACGACCAAACCTTCTTCTGACAACATACGGCGATCGCGGATAACCGCATTGCCAATGTCGCCAACACCGCTGCCATCGATGTAAACATCACCAGCAGGGAAGTGGCCCGCGATCCGCGCACTTTTTTCCGTGAGCGCCAATACGTCACCATTTTCCATGATGAAGCAATTCTTTTCCGGAACCCCGCATTGTTGGGCAAGTTCACAGTGAATCTTTTGCATCCGATATTCACCATGGCAGGCCATGAAGAATTTCGGTTTGATCAGGCGCAACATCAATTTCTGATCTTCTTGACCACCGTGGCCGGAAGTATGGACGTTGTTGACTTTGCCATGAATCACTTCGGCACCGGCTTCGCTCAGCTGGTTAATCACGTGGTTAACGCTGACTGTGTTGCCCGGAATCGGATTACTGGAGAAGATTACCGTGTCACCGGGCTGAATGCTGATTTGGCGATGGGTACCATTCGCAATCCGGCTCAACGCAGCCATTGGTTCACCTTGCGAACCCGTGCACAGAATCATAACCTTATCGGCAGGCAGTGAATTCAACTGGTGGGCGTCAATTAAAACATCGTCCGGGATGTTCAGATAACCTAGCTCACGGCCATTGACCATCGCGGTTTCCATCGAACGGCCAAAGACCGCAATCTTGCGGCCATGTGCCATGGCGGCATCAGCAGCCTGGGCAATTCGCGAGATGTTGGACGCAAATGTCGCGAAGATAATGCGCCCATCAATTCGATCAAAAATATGGCGAATCGACTTACCGACAAAGCGCTCTGATTTGGTAAACGTCGGGATCTCGGCATTGGTCGAATCAGACATTAAGACTAGGACGCCTTCTTCGGCGAAACGACACATTTTTTGAAAATTCGGTGAAGGTTGGTCACCAACCGGCGTCAGATCAAACTTAAAGTCACCGGTCTGAATGACAATTCCCTGTGGCGTGTGGACGGCAATACCCAAGGTATCCGGGATACTGTGGGTGGTGCGGAAAAATTCAACACTCAGTTTTTTAAACTTTAAAACGGTGTCTTCATTGATCTCCGTCAGCTTTGTTGTGCGTAACAAGCCGTGTTCCTCCAGCTTGCCGCGAATCAAGGCAGCTGCTAACGGCCCAGCATAAATCGGGACGTTTGGAACCTGCTTAAGGAAGTAGGGAATACCGCCGATATGATCTTCGTGGCCATGGGTAATGACCAAAGCCTTGATCTTGTCTTTGTTCTGAACTAAATAGGAATAATCGGAAATGACATAATCAATCCCAAGCAGATCATCTTCAGGAAATTTGATCCCCGCATCGATGACGATGATTTCATCTTGGAATTGAACCCCGTACATGTTCTTCCCGATTTCACCTAAACCGCCGACAGCAAAGACGGCGGTTTCGTTATTTTTAATATTTAATTTCATATGATTAGAAGGTGGTCAGCTTAAAGTTAGCTGACTTTTCCTCATACTCCAGGAAATTTCCGGAGAGTTCCTGGATAAATTCAATGTTGTAAGGCGTGTTCGCTTCTACAAGTGCACGCGCTTCAACCGCAGATGGCGCCTCGAGGTAAAGCGTCTGGGTTGTTTCCCGCCGCGGATTTTGGACCTTGTCTTTTTGATATAAGACTTTGTAGATCATGATTGGACTCCTTCCGTGGTACAAAAAGAAAGGAAGTGTGACAAAATGGCTTCCGAAAAAAGGGACACACTACCGAGATAACGAACCATAAAAAAACATGGTCGATCTCCTTGGAATGGCCGATATTTCGCACCGCTTGAACCGCAAAATGGCAACAAAGCACCTTTGCTGCGGTTCATTTCTTGCCACAACTCCTAAAACCTTTATGACCGATCGATTTGTTGTGAATACAACAGCTAGCAATAGTTTAGCATAATCAAGAAGGAATGAACAGAGAACGCATTTTGAAGAGGGCAGTTATGAACGCATTTTGAAGAGGGCAGTTACATGTTGAACAGCAGGATTGGACGGTGCGTAGCGGATTTTAGCGATTACCATTACCACTTTTACACGTCAGCTTCCGCGTTAACACTCACGATTGCGAGTTAAAAAATGAGTCAGCACTTTTCAGAATTTTAGATTAACGGCGATGACTGCCAAATGTTTTTGTCGGATTAGCGAGTTGCGACTGGTTTTAGGTATAATAATGATAGAAGAAACAAAAGTGTTCTCTAGAAGGGGGTGGACGTCATAGCATGGTTTTTAGTCGTCCTGTTACTGGTTGTCGTGGCAATTCTCTTAGCATTTAGGAAACGCTGGCGGCGCAACAAAGCCATTCAAATATTACTTCATCACAGCCAACGATTAACAGATCAAACAATGGCGGCAGCTTTACAGACACTGAACTTTCCCGTCGCTAAGCCGTTGGTGTCAAAACCGATGGCAGACATATGGGGACATGGCATCATGGCATTTTCATATCAATTACCGTTGCAAACAAAAACCCTCAAACAGCAGCCCCTTGAAAAAGCTTTGCAGAACGCAGCCGAAGAATTGGACATTGCAAGTTCGGATCCTGCATTGCCGCCTTTTGTGATTACCGATTTTTTTGTATTGGACGGCCAATTGCATGTCGATGTCGCGTTCATCACCAACCAAGCAACCATTGAGTATGTCCGTGATGTCAATCGCGTGGCGTGAGAGAATGATGTAGAAGGTGCAGCACATAGTCATTGTTGTTGCGAAAATCATTCTTTGCAGGGACCAAGCGGTTAAAAGGCTGGACCATAACTTATAGCTAAAAGAAAGCATGTGCGAAGGTAAAATTTCCAACGCCCTAGAAACTTCAAAAATGAAAGGAACCGATTCAAGGCTGAAAAATAGTCTTGGATCGGTTCTTCTTTAACGCCATTATACTTTTTAACATAGAGCGGGTTCCGCACTATGCTAATAAGTAACGACACGAACCAGAGAAAATGGGAACAACAACATGACCATTAAGCGTACAGGAAATTAAGTGCTTTTTTTATTGAATACAGCCTTTGTCGTACAAGATTTACAGCTGTGTTGAAATTATAGGAGGAAATGTACATATGAAAATCGAGAACATCAAAGTCACAGATCCGTTCTGGACCAAGTACAGGACCATCGTCAAAGACAAGCTAATTCCTTACCAGTGGTCAGTCATTAACGACGACAGGGCCATCACGATTGAGAAAGAAAACGCTGGGGCATACGACGCCGTGGAAAAGAGCCATGCTGTCGAGAACCTAAAAATCGCTGCTGGCTTGGCCAAGGGACACTTTTATGGTTTCTGGTTCCAAGATTCCGACGTCTACAAGTGGTTGGAAGCCGTGGCGTATGCTCTTCGATATGCACCGGACAAGAGATTAGAAGGTATCGCCAACAACGTCATCGACATCATTAGCCAAGCTCAGGAGCCGGATGGGTACCTAGACACATACATTCAGATTGAAGCGCCGGAGCATAAATTCACTCACGTGTCCCTGAGCCACGAGTTGTACGTCATGGGCCATTACATTGAAGCCGGGGTTGCCTACTATCAGACGACACATTATCGGAAGGCATTGGACATCGCCAAGAAAATGGGTGACTGCATCGATGCCAACTTTGGACCCGAAGATAAAAAGATGCACGGTTATCCCGGGCACCCGGAGATTGAGTTGGCGCTGGCCAAACTGGCCGACGAAAGCGGCGACGTCAAGTACACCCGGGTGGCAAAGTACATGATCGACCAGCGAGGCACCCGGCCCAATAATTTCTTCGAGGAACAGCTTAAGAACGTTCAAGCTAAGAAGATTGAGGACCCCTACTATAGCGATGCCAGCCAGCCGGATCCAGAACCATCTTACTTCCAAAATGACGTGCCTGTTCGAGAAATGACCAGTGTGGAGGGCCACGCCGTCCGGATGGTCTATCTGCTCACCGGTATGGCCCACGTGGCTCGGCAGACCGGGGATGAAAGTCTCTTTGCTGCCAGCCAGCGTCTATGGGAGGACGTTACCCGCCGGCAGATGTATATTACCGGCGGCGTGGGCTCGTCGGCACCCAAGGGCGAAGCCTTCACCTTCGATTATGATTTGCCCAACGACACAGCCTATGCCGAGACCTGCGCTTCTTGTGCGATGTCCTTCTTTGCTAAGCAGATGCGAGATACTTACCAGGATGCCGATTATGGTGATGTGTTGGAGCGGGAACTATACAATGGTACGATTTCGGGCATGTCCCCGGATGGAAAGCATTTCTTCTATGTGAATCCTTTGGAAGTAGATCCCAAGGCCAGCAAGGAAGATCCCATGAAGTCCCATGTTAAAGTGCAGCGTGCCGCTTGGTTTGGCTGCGCTTGCCGCCCGCCGAACCTCGCCCGACTGGTGGCGTCGGTAGATCAGTACATCTACACCGTGACGGAGGATGCTATTTATGCGGATCAGTTCATCGGCAATGAGACCACTTTCGATAACGGGCTAACCATTGAGCAGACCGGCAATTTTCCCTGGTCTGGTGATGTGCAGTTTGCCATCACGGCAAAGAAAACGGTGAAAACGACTGTGGCAATTCGAATTCCTGCTTGGAGTCGTGATCATTACGCGGTGACCGTCAATGGTCAACCGTTGGCTGTGGAACTGGATCAAGGCTACCTGAGGATTAAGAGAAATTGGTCGGGTACAACGCAGATCGCAGTCACGCTAGACATGAGCGTGCAAATGGTCCACGCCGACCCCCGAGTTAAGGACGATGTGGGCAAAACTGCCATCCAGCGCGGGCCAGTGGTCTACACGCTAGAACAAGCAGATAATGGCTGTCAGCTCCAGGCCAATACCCTGCCGGTAACCCCGGCGTTCACCGTCACCCCCGATGATCAAACCTTTGCGGTGCCGATAGTGAAGATTACCACGACGGCCCTGCACACGGACGCCGCCACGCCGATTGGCAACCTCTACGGTACACCGGCAACCACGCTGACGCATAAGAAGCAGCTCACTTTCATCCCGTACTTTGCATGGGCGAATCGAACCCCAGGAGAAATGATGGTCTGGTGCACCAGATGTAAGGGTGATTCGCGATACCTAATGATTTGGTTCCTCTGGTTGGCTGGGTGAGGTGTAATTTTGCTGTAACACAATCAACACTTCGAATGCTTACCAAAACTAACTGGAACGTGGGGGACGGCAATAATTGCCTGGGGTCACTTATGCTTTGATTTCTAAGGGTTCTTTCATGCTTTGCTTTTCACACTTGCAGCGGTGTGCTAATCTAGTAAAAGAAATGAACGGAGGTACGGATCTTGTATTTAATGAAGGATATCACTCGTGACGGCGCTAAAGTTTTGCGTGAAAGAGCTAAGCCGGTAACGTTTCCTCTTTCTGATGAAGACAAAAAATTGGCTCACGACATGATGGCCTATCTGGTGATTAGTCAAGATGAAGAGCAAAACGAAAAATACCATTTGCGCCCCGGCGTTGGTTTGGCAGCACCGCAAGTCGGCCAGAGCAAAGCGATGGCTGCGGTTCTCGTGCCCGGAGAAAATAACGAAATCCTTTTCAAGGAAGTTTTGATCAATCCGCGGATCATCAGCAACAGCGTACAGCACGCTGCTCTTGCTGAAGGTGAAGGCTGCTTGTCTGTTGATAAAGATATTCCCGGTTATGTCGTTCGCGCCGATCGCATCACGATTGCTTATCAAAACGAGGCCGGAGAACATAAAAAAGTCCGCCTTAAGAACTATCCTGCCATTGTGTGCCAGCACGAGATTGACCACTTGAATGGTGTTTTGTTTTACGACCACATCAATAAGGAACATCCCTTCTCAATCGATCCAAATGCTGTTTTGATTCATTAAAACAGCTGAATTTTCATTGCGGTCGGCACAATTGTGGAAGAGGGTGCGTGTTATTGTTGACATCCCTCTTTTCATCGGCTACTATAGATTACGGTAAATAAATACGGTGCTTTCCGTTAGGTGAGGCTCCTATACGAACAATGTTGCTGCTCAGAAACATCGAGAGATGCCAATTGAGTCAACTGCGTTTGCCCATTAAGGCTTACGCTAACGCAACTGAAGCTCGCTTCTAGGCGTATAGTGCTAAAACTAAACGATTGGGATGCTATTTCTGCACGTCCTCAATCGGCGTGCAGTTTTTTTATCTGAGGGAAAGTAGAAAAGGTGGTGAGCATAATGGAACAATCTTCAAAGAGTAGCGGTAGTAGCAGCGATTTAGCGGATCCCGGAAGGCCCATTATGCTGCCGCTACGATCTCTTAAGTGAAATTAATGGATTTGGCAGCATCGCGGCTCTTTTCGGGATATACGGAAAGGAGTTTGTCGATGTTGATGATGATATCAAGCGGCCTGACACGCTATGAAGCGCAAAGGGCTCAAAAAGCAGTGACACCCCACCAGAATTCGATCAGCAAGACAAAACTCTTTTTGCCTTTGCTGGCGGTACTGGCTGGTGTGAGCAGCCTAATTAGCTTTGTCAGTCACAGCTGGCTTTTAACTGCTATTATTGCGATACTGCTTGGTTTTTTGATTGCTGTGGTTGTTTATTTGATCACAGCGTTGACTCGGCATCAAAGTAATCCCCAACAATCAGTGTTGGTCGTGCGTGAAGGACTGGTTCGTCAGGTTCAGGCGCAAGACCTTGTCGTTGGCGACGTTTTGATGCTGACAGCGGGAGAAAAACTGCCTGTTGATGTTGCATTGTCCCCTGAAGTGCACGCAACCTTGCCAAGTGACATGGCCGGGATGCTGGTTTTATTGAATCAGCAGGTGCCTGCAGGAATGGGCGTGGCTGGTGCCGTGATGGCAACCGACGCCCAAGCAACGGTGACTGCAGTTTGGCATAATGGTCTACTGGACCGTGCGTTAATGCAGCTTGCGAATCAATCCACAAATCTAGCGTCAACTTCACTTGTAATGAGTGCGGTTACCGCTATAACACTTGCGTTGAAACAGATTTGCTGTGTGGCTCGCATGACTGTATCAATTCTCCCGGCAGAATTGTTCAAAAGCAAACAAATAAATCGTGCAGTGCAAATTCAGCTGGATATGGATTTTGCACGCCACGCCACCTTGGTTGGCGCCATGAAACATCACAGTAAAACCAGTGATTTCTGGCACAACCAAGATCCGGTCTCGTGATGCACGGACAATGTTTTGATGATGAAGAGGCACGCGATTGTGAAACGACGTGCTTTTTTTGTGTCTTAATAAAAGGGGCCGCCTGTTATAGTCTGACAATGACATAACGGGCGGCTTTTTTTCGTAAAAAGTACTTCTTGTGTACCTTGAAATAAAACGCTTGCAACGACAATTTTGCAATGTTACGCTTTGTTTGTAAAGATTTTCATTAGTACAGTTTTCCTGGGTTAATAACTACAGGAATGGAAAGAGGTTCTGATTATGGCAAAACAGCATGCTGCAGTTGATTTTAAACGACTGTTAGACAATCAAGATGCCGATTTTAAGCCGACGATCCAGATTCTGGATGAGGTTGGCAAAGTCGTCAATCCTGATATCATGCCCGATCTCAGTGATGATCAGTTGGTTGATTTGATGTCCAAGATGGTTTGGCAACGGGTGCTTGATCAACGGGCAACAGCGCTAAACCGGCAAGGACGTTTAGGATTTTATGCGCCGAGTGCAGGCGAAGAGGCCAGCATGATTGGCAGTCATGCGGCAATGAAAAAAGAAGATTGGCTGCTGCCAGCCTACCGTGATTTACCGCAGCTGATCCAACATGGCCTGCCACTGGACAAGGCATTTTTGTGGTCGCGTGGCCATGTCGCAGGTAACGAATATCCAGAAGATTTTCATGCACTGCCACCACAAATCATTATTGGTGCGCAGTATGTGCAGACTGCCGGTGTTGCGCTTGGCTTGAAGAAAAATGGCAGCGATGAAGTCGCCTTTACGTATACCGGTGATGGTGGTACGTCACAGGGAGATTTCTATGAAGGCGTTAACTTTGCCGGACACTTTAAAGCACCGGCACTCTTTATCGTTCAAGACAACGGCTTCGCGATTTCCGTTCCGCGTGCCAATCAGACGGCGGCCAAGACGCTGGCTCAAAAGGCGGTGGCTGCCGGGGTTCCCGGCGTGCAGGTTGACGGTATGGACGCACTGGCCGTTTATGAAGTTACCAAGGAAGCCAGAGCTTGGGCTGCGGCCGGCAATGGTCCGGTTTTGATTGAAACACTGACTTATCGGTATGGTCCGCATACGTTATCCGGCGATGATCCGACACGCTACCGTTCAAAGGAAACCGATGAATTGTGGCAGAAACGTGATCCGTTGATTCGAATGCGTAACTTCCTAACCGATAAAGGTCTCTGGGACAAGGACAAGGAAGACGCCTTGATCGAAAAGGTTAAAGACGATATTAAGAATGCCATTAACGAAGCCGATAAGGCACCACAGCAAACGGTATCGCGGTTCCTGAAAGATACCTATGAGGAATCACCGCAGAATGTGGCGGAACAACTGGCAGAATTTCAAGGAAAGGAGTCGAAGTAACCATGGCACAAAAAACAATGATCCAAGCCATCACTGATGCGCTTGATGTTGAGTTGGCGAACGACCCTAAAACCTTGGTATTCGGCGAAGATGTTGGTAAAAACGGTGGGGTCTTCCGGGCAACGGATGGCTTGCAGGCTAAACACGGTGAGGATCGTGTCTTTGATACGCCACTTGCCGAGTCAGGCATTAGCGGTTTGGCCATTGGATTGGCATTAACCGGCTGGCGGCCGATTCCGGAAATCCAGTTCTTTGGGTTCGTTTTTGAAACCATGGATAGTATTGGCGGTCAGATGTCGCGGATGCGGTATCGGATGGGTGGTACGCGGTCCATGCCGATTACCATTCGGGCACCATTTGGCGGTGGGGTTCATACACCGGAAATGCACAGTGATAACTTTGAAGGCTTGATCGCCCAGTTCCCGGGCATGCGGGTTGTTATTCCAAGTAACCCGTACGATGCTAAAGGTTTGCTGATTAGTTCCATTCGCAGCAATGACCCAGTGTTATTCCTTGAACACATGAAACTTTACCGGTCGTTCCGTCAGGATGTTCCAGAAGGGACTTACACGGTGCCGCTGGATAAGGCTGCGGTAACGCGTGAAGGAACTGACGTGTCGATCATCACTTATGGTGCGATGGTTCGTGAAGCGCTCAAGGCGGCTGATAATCTAGCCAAAGATGGCATCAATGCAGAAATTGTTGATCTACGAACTATTGCCCCGCTTGATGTTGAGACCATCATTGCATCGGTTAAGAAAACGCATAAGGCAGTGGTCGTTCAGGAAGCCCAGCGGATGGCCGGTGTTGCCGCCAACGTTATCAGTGAAATTTCTGAACGGGCAATTCTGTCACTTGAGGCACCGATCGGTCGGGTTGCGGCTCCTGACACGCCGTTCCCATTTGGTCAAGCCGAAAATATTTGGCTGCCAAATGCCAAGGATATTGAAGCTAAAGTTCGGGAAACCGTTAATTTCTAGAGAGAAGAGGTGCCAACATGGCTTTTGAATTCAAACTGCCAGAACTTGGCGAAGGTTTGGCAGAAGGTGAAATCGTCAAGTGGGACGTTAAACCTGGTGATGAAATCAAGGAGGATGACACCCTTCTTGAAGTTCAGAGTGATAAAAGTGTCGAAGAAATTCCGTCGCCAGTATCCGGGAAAATTTTAAAAATTTTAGTACCGGAAGGCGAAACAGCTTCGGTCGGTGATTTGTTGGTTGAAATCGATGATGGCTCCGGCGCGCCTGCACAGTCGGCAGCACCAGCAGCTTCAACCGCTGTACCGGCTGCACCTGCACCGGCCGCAGCTAAGTCGGTATATCAGTTTAAGCTTCCGGAATTAGGCGAAGGCTTGGCAGAAGGTGAAATTGTCAAGTGGGACGTGAAGGCTGGCGATGAAATCAAGGAGGATGACACCCTTCTTGAAGTTCAAAGCGATAAGAGTGTCGAAGAAATTCCATCTCCGGTTACCGGAACAGTTGTCAAGATTCTGGTTCCTGAAGGGGAAACGGCATCTGTTGGCGACGCCTTGGTTGATATTGATGCTCCGGGCCATAACGATACGCCAGTTGCCGGTGAGCCGGCAGCTACACCGGCAACGAGTACTGCTGGGGCAGAGACTGCTTCTGCACCAAGCCCGGCGGCAGGTGCCGTACCGGCAATAACAGATCCAAATCGCGAAATTTTGGCAATGCCTTCTGTTCGGCAATACGCGCGTGAACAAGGCGTTGATATTTCGCAAGTGCCTGCAACCGGTAAGCACGGCCGCATTACCAAAGCTGACGTTGATGCGTTTAAGGCAGGTGCTTCAACCACAGCAGCGGCTCCGGCACAACCAGCACAAGCGGCAGCTAAGTCTGCTCCGGCTCAAGCAGCACCGGCAGCACCAAAGCCGCAACCTGTTGCACCATATGTTTCAAGCGGCAGCGAAGCCGAACTTGAGACACGTGAAAAGATGACCCCAACGCGTAAGGCAATTGCGAAGGCAATGCTGTCATCCAAGCAGCGGAGTCCACATGTCACGAGCTTTGATGAAGTCGAAGTTTCTAAGTTGATGGCTCATCGCAAGAAATACAAGCAGTATGCGGCTGATAAAGGCATTAAGCTGACCTTCTTGCCATACATCGTCAAGGCACTGGTCACCGTCTTGCGTGAGTATCCTGAATTTAATGCGTCTATTGACGATACCACCGATGAAATTGTCTACAAGCATTATTTCAACATCGGGATTGCAACCAACACGGATCATGGCTTGTACGTGCCGGTTATCAAGAACGCCGATGCCAAGAGTATGTTTGAAATTGCCAAAGAGATCAGTGACAATGCGCAGAAGGCCTATGACAGCAAATTGAAGCCAGATGAAATGCGTGGCGGTTCCATGACCATCAGTAATGTCGGATCAATTGGCGGCGGCTGGTTCACACCGGTTATTAATCAGCCGGAAGTTGCAATTCTTGGTGTTGGTAAAATTGCCAAGGAACCATACGTCAATGCTGATAACGAAATTGTTGTCGGTAATCTGCTGAAGCTGAGTTTGAGTTATGATCACCGTCTAATTGATGGTGCGCTGGCGCAAACAGCATTGAATCTGATGGACAAATTGTTGGCAGATCCTGATCTGCTGTTGATGGAGGGATAAGTATGGTTGTAGGCGATTTTGCAATCGATTTGGATACTGTTGTGATTGGCTCCGGCCCCGGCGGCTATGTTGCTGCCATTCGGGCTGCTGAAATGGGCCAGAAAGTTACCGTGATCGAAAGTACTTTCATCGGCGGTGTTTGTTTGAATGTTGGCTGTATTCCATCAAAAGCGTTGATTAATGCTGGGCATCGTTATCAAGATGCTTTGGACGCCAGCACGTTCGGCATTAACGCTAAGGGTGCGGATCTTGACTTCAAAAAGACCCAGGACTGGAAGCAAAATAAGGTTGTTCACACCTTGACCAGCGGTGTTTCAATGTTGTTCAAGAAGCACAAGATCGATTCGATCATGGGTACGGCCTTCTTAAAGGATGATCATAGTTTACGGGTCATGCAGAAGGATTCTGCCCAAACGTATACTTTCAAAAACCTGATTATCGCAACCGGCAGTCGACCGATTGAAATTAAGGGTTTTAAGTTTGGTAAGCGAATTCTTGATTCGACCGGTGGCTTGAATTTGCCGGAGGTTCCTAAAGAATTTGTTGTTATCGGCGGTGGCTACATCGGTTCTGAATTGGCAAGCGCTTATGCAAACTTAGGTGCACATGTCACGATCCTTGAAGGGACCAGTTCGATTCTGCCGAACTTTGAAAAGGATATGGTTCAGTTGGTATTGAACTCCTTTAAGAAGCGCGGTGTTACGGTTATCACGAATGCGATGGCCAAAGAAGCTGAAGATACCGGTAACGGTGTCAAGGTCACTTATACCGCTGACGGCAAAGAACAGACGCTGGCCGCTGACTATGTCATGGTCACTGTCGGACGTCGGCCAAATACGGATGATTTAGGACTGGACATTGTCGGCATTGAAACGACTGATCGCGGTTTGATCAAGGTTGATGCGCAAGGCCGCACTAACAAGCCAAACATCTACGCAATTGGCGATGTTGTTCCGGGTGCAGCGTTAGCCCATAAGGCGAGCTACGAAGGTAAGGTAGCTGCTGAAGCGATCAGCGGCAAAGCGAGTGCGGTTGACTATAAAGCAATGCCGGCTGTTTGTTTCACAGATCCTGAGCTTGCCACGACTGGCATGACGCTTGCAGAAGCCAAAGCCAAGGGCATCAAAGCCAAGGCAAGCAAGTTCCCATTCGCTGCTAATGGTCGCGCCTTGAGTTTGGCCCAAACAGAAGGCTTTGTCCGTCTTGTCACCAATGAAGACGGCACGGTTATTGGTGGTCAGGTAGCCGGTGCCGGTGCCAGTGATCTTATCTCCGAGCTGACTGTCGCTGTTGAAGGCGGTCTGAACGTTGAGGATTTGGCGCTGACCATTCACCCGCATCCGACCTTAAGCGAAACGATCATGGACGATGCCGAAGTTGCATTAGGCTTACCAATCAATATTTAGCAGCTGGATCGGTCATTGTCAGAATTAGTTTTAGTTTCGGGTCACAATTTCTAGGATCACTAAGCAGACACTGGATTTTCACCAGTGTCTTTTTTTGTGCACACTTTTTAAAAGACTAATCTTGCTAACTTTGAAAATTCAGGGCAATTTATGACCACCGGACAGAAGATAACAACGGTATTTTCATATGAGAAGGCGTTAATATTTCAGTTAGTTAACAATTGCACCTAAAGTCCTTTTTAATTTTGTCTTAAGATTGCGCTTCCGCTAGAATATAGGTAACGCAACTGAGGGGAAGGGGTTTCATGCAAAGAGTCGTCGTTCACGGAGCCAGTTGTAGTACACAAGCACTTTTGCAAACGTTAATTGCGTCACCACTTGATCTGGAAATTGGTTGCTACGAGCCGGATGCGGCATTGGTGGATGTCGCCGGTTTGACGGCACTGAGTCAAATTTGCCACAATACGTTTATCAAGGTAACCCCGAAAGTTCTCAAAACGGCGGATGTGTTGATTCTAACTGATACCGAAACGCCGGATGATGAAAACTTTGTGGCGACCAACATTGCCTCAATTCGTAAGGTTCTGAATTCAGCGATGGCAGCAGGCTTTACGGGTCGGGTTGTCGTGGCGATGACGCATGATGAACGCTTCACTTATTTTGCCCAGCGGTTCTCCGGGCTGAATAAACGGCAGGTTGTCGGATTAGGGACTTTCGGTGCGACGTGGCGCTTTGAACAATTCTTAGCGGATCGACTGGCTGTCCCGGCCAAACAAGTAACGGCTTATGTCGTTGGCACCAGCCAATCACCGGTATTGATCTGGAGTCGGGCCTATGTCGGGGCAACGCCAATATTGCGGTTACTAAATGATGACCAAGCCGTTTTTACCGAAGCGGCTTCGGCTGTTCATGCCTTTTTGGCAAGCGCCTTGACCGTTTTGGTGGGTCGGCTTGTAGAACCGATTCTGGCTGCGTTTGCTGGCGAAAAGCTCATTGGGACATTCGCACATCTGCGAGATTCTGACGATGAAACCGGACAAGTTGACAGCTCACCGATTTTGTTGGACGAACGTGGCGTGGTCACACTGGCGACAGTTGCGGGGTCCGATGATGAAGAGGCGGCTTTGAGCACAGCAATTCAAGCTGTTCAAGCCGAAATCGAAGCAATCGAACAAGGAGCAGATAAAAATGAAACCTAATTACAGCTATCCACTAGACCTTGACTGGACAACTGACGAAAAAATTAAAGTGACGACTTTCTTTGCACTCGTTGAAGATGCGTATGAGCATGGCGTCGATCGGGATAACCTGTTGGCAGCCTACCGTGGATTCAAACAGGTGGTGCCAGATAAAGGCACTGAACGTCAACTGGATCGGGAGTTTGAAGCACTGTCCGGCTATTCCATGTATACTGTTGTACAGATGGCGCGCCAAGGTGTGAGCCAAAAGATTAAGGTGAAGGTGAGTTAAGTATGACGCAAGATCCAGAAAAACTACGGCAGACCCTGATCAGCTGGTTTGCGGAAAGTCGAAAGCAAATTTTAGCGGAAATGGCGAAACCATTAGATGTCGCGCGTAAAAGTAATCGCAATGATTTGGTCACCAATGTCGATAAAGCTAACCAGCAATTTCTAATTGATCACATCAAAGCCGAGTATCCGACAGCACGGATTATCGGCGAGGAAGGCCATGCCCATGATGATACGGATCTCAACGGATTGGTCTTTTTTGTCGATCCGATTGACGGTACGATGAATTTTGTCAAACAGCAGGCTCATTTCGCGATCATGATTGGTGTTTATCGTGACGGACAACCGGTTGTCGGGGCAATTATGGACGTCATGCGTAATGAGGTGCTGAGTGGCGGACCGGAAATACCTGTTACGTTTGCGGGACGAACATTGACAAAATTACCGGATTTGCAACTGAAAGACGGGTTGTTGGGTGTGACCGGTCCAATGACGATCAAGAATCGGCTACATTTAGGTGATATTGCGTTGGCAAGTTCCGGGCCGAGAATGAGTGGCAGTGCTGGCATGGAGTTTATCGAAATCGCGTTAGGCCGACAACTTGGCTACGTTTCATATTTGCAGCCTTGGGATGTGGCGGCCGGCATGGCGATTACAAAGGGTCTGGGTGTTCAATTCAGTCGCGAAGATGGTTCACCGATTGATCTGCGTCAACCAGGCGTCGTTGTGGCTGCCACACCGCAAGCGCATCGCACGATTCTTACAATGATGGCTGGCGAGTGATTTCAAGCCACAATAAGTAGCGCTCACAAACGAGCAACGATGACCGGCGACTGTTCGAGACGCCGGTTTTTCGTCTATTTATTAGCCTAACAGCGGTTCTTTTACGAAAATCCAACTAAAATGGCTGCGTGAAGCAATTCACTTTTCAGAAAATCCAGACAGATTGGGTAGAGTGTGTTATAATTCAAAATCGTATAACTGTGTCAGTTGCTGGCACTTTTTTAATGTGGTAAGCGGCCTGTAGTGCCAGCAGAAAGGAAGTAGAAACGTGAAAACACGTGACGATATTCGCAATATTGCGATCATTGCCCACGTTGACCATGGTAAGACAACTTTGGTTAACGAGATGCTTAAACAATCGGATACACTTGATCAACACATTCAATTACAAGATCGGGCGATGGATACCAACGCCATTGAAAAGGAACGTGGTATCACCATCCTGAGTAAAAACACGGCGGTGAAGTATGGCGATACAACGATCAACATTCTTGATACCCCGGGACATGCCGACTTTGGCGGTGAAGTAGAACGGGTTATGAAGATGGTTGACGGGGTTTTGCTGGTTGTCGATGCCTTTGAGGGCCCGATGCCGCAAACGCGCTTTGTTTTGAAGAAGGCGCTGGAACAGCATTTGACGCCTATCGTGGTCATCAACAAGGTTGACCGACCGGGTGCCCGTCCGGAAGAAGTTGTGGACGAAGTACTTGAATTGTTCATCGAATTAGGTGCCGATGATGCGCAGTTGGAATTTCCTGTGGTCTATGCTTCCGCCGTTAACGGGACTTCCAGCATGGATTCCGACTTATCAACTCAGAAGCACACGATGAATCCACTTTTTGATACTATTATCAAAACGATTCCTGCACCAATCGATAATAGTGACGAACCGTTGCAATTCCAGGTGGCCATGCTGGATTATAACGATTATGTCGGCCGAATCGGTATTGGCCGGATTTTCCGCGGCAAGATTAAAATCGGCGACAATGTGACGGTTATGAAATTGGATGGCTCGCAAAAGAACTTCCGCGTGACGAAATTATTTGGTTTCTTCGGGTTAACTCGGACTGAAATCAACTCCGCTAAAGCCGGTGATCTGATTGCCGTTTCCGGGATGGACGACATTTTTGTCGGTGAAACCGTGACGGCTGCCGACACACCGGAAGCATTACCGATTCTACGGATTGACGAACCGACGCTGCAAATGATGTTTGTGGCCAATGACAGCCCGTTTGCCGGTCGCGAAGGTAAAAATGTCACTGCGCGCAAACTGGAAGAACGCTTGAAGTCCCAGCTGCAGACTGATGTATCGTTACGTGTTGACGATACCGATCAGGCCGGTGCCTGGATGGTTTCCGGTCGTGGGGAACTGCATCTGTCCATTTTGGTTGAAGAGATGCGGCGTGAAGGTTTCGAGCTTCAACTCGGCCGCCCAGAAGTTATCTATCGCGATATCGACGGCGTGATGATGGAACCGTTTGAAAACGTGCAGATCGATACGCCGGAACAATATACCGGTACGGTTATCGATGCGATGAGCCAACGTAAAGGCGAAATGCAGAACATGGAAAATGAAGGCAACGGGCAAACTCGCCTCACTTTCCTGGCACCTTCTCGTGGCTTAATCGGCTACTCGACTGAATTTCTATCTTCCACTGGCGGTTACGGGATCATGAACCACACCTTTGAAAAGTATGCGCCGGTTATCAAAAACTGGGAACCTGGTCGTACTCAAGGCGCTTTGGTTTCGATCAACGCCGGTACTGCTACCACTTATAGCTTGCAGTCGGTTGAAGATCGTGGGCAATTGTTCATCAATGCCGGAACTGAAGTTTATGAAGGCATGATTGTTGGCCAAAACTCCCGCGAAAATGACATTGCTGTCAATGTCACCAAGGGGAAGAACCTGACCAATACACGTGCTGCCGGGAAAGACCACGCAGCTGCGATCAAGACGCCAAAGAAAATGACGCTTGAAGAATCCATCGAATTCTTGAATGATGATGAATACTGCGAAGTAACGCCAAAGAACATTCGCTTGCGTAAGAAGATCTTGAACACAGGCGAACGTCAAAAGGCAGCCAAGCGTAAGAAGATTGCTGCGTCTAAATAGTTTATTTTCTGAAAACCGCCAATTTTGGCGGTTTTTTCTTTGGCATAAATAGGCGAGTAGTGCAGTGAAAAAATGGTAATTGCCTGCAGCGAAGCCGACAAACTGGCTGTTTTCGAACCGTCCTGTTGCACTAATTCAGAAAAAACAGCTGCCGATTCTCACGCTTGGTATGCATAAAATCAAGTTAAAACAAGTTAAACTTAGCGATAACTGTTTTGAAAGCGGCTTGGCGGTTGAAGTCGGTATGCTATAATAAATCCAATCATTGCTTGAAAGGCCGCGTTTTTCTTGAGGAAAAAATTACGCCATGTGGATTACTTCATTTTGGTACCCTATCTGATTCTGTGTGCCATCGGGATCGTGATGGTCTATTCCGCTAGCGCTTATTGGGTGCAGCGGCAATATGGTGCCGCAGAAACTAAATACTTATTGCAACAAATTGTTTTTGTGGTGCTCGGGATCGGAACCGTGTTCTTCTTTGACAATATGGCCCTTAAGATTTTGCGTAATCGGTGGGTGCTATTTGTCTTGATGTCGGGTTTGTTTGTCATGTTGGTGTACCTAATCATACACGGACGGGCGGTTAACGGGGCCGCTGCATGGATCTCCATCGGCAGTTTTCGCCTGCAACCGTCTGAATTTGCCAAAATGATTTTGATTTTTTATCTGGCGCATATGTTGACGTCGCGCGAAGATAGCTTTCGGCAGGAAAATTTTCGCCTGCGTCAGATGTGGCAGCCGCTATTTATTGCCGGCATGATGATGTTGCTGGTTTTCGTCGAACCGGATACTGGCGGTTTCGCCATTCTCTTTTTGATCACGCTGGTGGTGGTGATGTCTAGCGGGATTCCAATGCGCTATGGCTTACTTTGGCTGGTTGCACTGATTGCGACAGGGGTCTTGGGTTATTACATTGTCTCGCATTATCACTTCCCGGGTCTGGAACATAATTATGCTTATCAGCGGTTGGTTGCCGCGATTCATCCCTTTGAAAAGGCAAACGCGGCCGGTAATCAGGTGGTTAATTCGCTTTATGCTATTAATCATGGCGGCTTGTTTGGTGTCGGGTTGGGGATGAGCAGTCAAAAACTGGGGTATCTACCTGAGCCTTATACTGATTTCATTTTGGCTGTCATTGCCGAAGAACTGGGCTTAGTCGGCACAGTGGTCGTACTAGGCTTACTGTTTTTCCTGGTGATGCGGTTTTATCTGATTGGCATTCGTTCCAAAAATACGTATCACACTCTGATTGCTTACGGCATTGCGACGATGATGTTTGTCCAAACGGTTTTCAATGTCGGTGCCGTCGCCGGTGTGTTACCTGTTACCGGGGTCACGCTGCCGTTTATTAGTTATGGCGGGTCAAGTATGATTGTTTTGTCGATGGCAGTCGGGATTATGCTCAATATCAGTTATCATAGCGAACGTACGCAACGAAAGGTAGAGAAAACGCATGCATAAAGTTTTAGTCGCGAATCGTGGCGAAATCGCCATTCGGATTTTCCGTGCCTGTGAGGAGTTGGGCCTCAAGACCGTTGGCATTTTTGCCAAAGAAGATGCCTTGTCGATTCACCGGTTCAAAGCTCAAGAAAGTTACCAAGTAGGCGCAGGTAAGGCACCCATTGCCGCTTATCTGGATATGGATGATATCATTCGCATTGCCAAACAAAGCGGAGCGGATGCGATTCATCCGGGTTACGGGCTGCTTTCTGAAAACGCAACGTTTGCCCGTAAAGTTCGGGGTGCAGGATTGACGTTTGTCGGTCCGCGCTCAGAGTTGCTTGATGTGTTCGGCGATAAAGTGGCAGCGAAAGAAGCAGCACACAAAGCCGGGTTGGCAACGATCCCGGGAACACCGGAGCCAACGCGTGATTTCAGCGAGATTCAGGATTTTACCGCAACACACGGTTTCCCGGTGATGCTTAAAGCAGCCAGCGGTGGTGGCGGTAAGGGGATGCGCATCGTTCACTCCGAGGCTGAGCTGGAAGCAGTGTATCAAAATGCGGTTAATGAAGCCAAGGCTAGTTTTGGCGATGATCGCATGTACGTCGAAAAGTACATCGCTTCGGCTAAGCACGTTGAAGTTCAGGTGTTAGGCGATGAGCACGGACATCTTTTGCATCTTTTTGAACGTGACTGCTCCGTCCAGCGCCGCCAGCAAAAAGTCGTTGAAATTGCGCCGGCAGTTGCTTTGCCGGTCGCTTTGCGTGCGAAGATCTGCCAAAGTGCCGTGGACTTGATGGCAAGTCTGCATTATGAAAACGCCGGGACTGTAGAATTTCTGGTTGACGGCGATCAGTATTACTTTATTGAAGTTAATCCGCGCGTTCAGGTGGAACATACAATTACGGAACTCATCACAGGTGTCGATATTGTTCAGTCGCAATTGCGGATTGCTGCCGGAGCGGATTTGTTTGCCGATCTGCACCTGCCGCAACAAGATGAGCTGCGTGAAAATGGCGCTGCGATTCAGTGCCGGATTACGACCGAAGATCCGGAAAACAACTTCATGCCAGATACCGGAACCATCAATACTTATCGTTCTCCGGGTGGTTTTGGTATTCGGCTGGATGTCGGCAATGCTTATGCGGGCGCCGTCGTCAGCCCTTATTTTGACTCTTTGTTGGTCAAAGCCAGCGTCCATGCGCCGAATTTTCCGGCGGCAGTCGCCAAAATGCAGCGTGCCTTACACGAATTTCAAATTACCGGTGTTAAAACCAACGTCGCTTTCTTAGAGCATCTATTGGCTACTAAAACCTTCCGGACAGGTGAGGCAGAGACAGCATTCATTGACGCCCATCCTGAATTGTTGCAGGTGCAAGCTAAACCGGATCTGGCTTCCCGGCTGTTATGGTATATCGGCGATGTGACGATCAACGGGTTTAAAGGCGTTGAGCGCCAAACGCAAAAGTATTATCCTGAGCTACAATACGATAGCCATTTTCCAACAACCAAGCCGCAGACTGATTTAGTGGCACTGCTTAAAGACAAGGGTGCAAATGGCGTTACTGATTGGGTAAAAGACCACAAATCGCTGTTGCTGACGGATACGACTTTTCGTGATGCCCACCAGAGTTTATTTGCTACCCGCATGCGGACTCGCGATATGCTGACGGTTGCCAAGGATATGGGCAACGGCTTGCCTAATTTGTTTTCGATGGAAGTATGGGGTGGTGCGACGTTTGATGTGGCGTACCGGTTCTTGAATGAAGATCCGTGGGTCCGATTGAAAAAACTGCGCGCAGCATTACCGCATACGTTGTTACAGATGCTGTTTCGTGGCAGTAATGCCGTTGGGTATCAGAATTATCCTGACAATGTGATTAAAGCTTTCATTCAACAGGCTGCCGATGACGGTGTCGATGTTTTTCGAATATTTGACAGTCTGAACTGGCTGCCGCAAATGACGCTGAGTATTGATACGGTCAAACAAACCGGTAAGCTTGCGGAAGCAACGATGTGTTACACTGGCGATATTTTAAGCGATGCCCATCCAAAATATCAATTGGCTTATTATGTGGCGCTGGCCAAGCAACTTGTTGATGCCGGTGCGGATATGATTGCCATTAAAGATATGGCGGGACTGCTTAAACCACAAGCGGCCTCAGTCTTGATTGGTGCGTTAAAAGACGCTGTTTCGGTACCGATTCATTTGCATACCCACGATACGACCGGCAATGGCATTGCTACTTACTTGGCAGCCACGCACGCTGGGGTTGACATTGTTGATGTCGCGCAAAGTAGCTTTTCGGGGACAACCAGTCAGCCAAGTCTGGAAAGTCTTTACTATGCTCTGAGTGGCGATCAGCGTCAACCTGAAGTGGCGATTGAAAAAGCCCAGTCGTTGGATCGTTATTTTCAGGCAATTCGGCCATACTATGCTGACTTCGGTAACGGGGTGACCGGGCCGCTGACCGATATTTACACCGTTCAGATGCCAGGTGGCCAGTACAGCAATTTGCAACAGCAGGCCCGCAGTATGGGCATTACAGACTTCGAAGCCGTTAAAGCCATGTATGCGCAAGTCAATACGTTATTCGGCGATATCATTAAGGTAACCCCGTCGTCAAAAGTGGTCGGTGACATGGCGCTGTTTATGCTGCAGAATCACTTGACACCGGAAATGGTCAAGGACCATGGTGAACAATATGATTTTCCGGCATCCGTGGTTGCCTTTTTCAAAGGCGATTTAGGTCAACCGGTTGGCGGTTTTCCTAAAGATTTACAGAAAAAAATCCTCAAAGGGCAAAAACCGCTGACTGTCAGACCGGGCCAACTGGCTAAGCCGGTCGATTTCGACGCTGTTCGGCAGGACTTGATCGCGGCGGGCGTGGCTGAACCAAGCACTGAAGAAGTTTTAAGCGCCATTTTATATCCGGATGTTTTCAAGGCCTTTGTTCGCAAGCAGAAGCAGATCGGACCGGTCACCAAACTTGACTCGCCTTCTTATTTCCAGGGCATGCGGATTGGCGAAACCGTTTCGGTGCCAATCAAGGCTGGTAAAACGCTGATTATTCAGTTAAATGCGATCGGGACGGCGGATGCCAGTGGCATGAAGACGCTTTATTTCACGGTTGACGGGCAGAAACAGGAGATCCAGATTCGCGATGCCCACCAAAAGAGTGCCGGATTGCAGCATCAGTTGGCAGAACCGACTGACAAGAACCAAATCGGCGCACCAATGGCCGGCAAAATTGTTTCAGTCGCAATCAAACAAGGGCAGCAGGTTGCAAAAGGCGATGCTCTGTTTGTCATCGAAGCCATGAAAATGGAAACAACCGTCCACGCGCCGTTTGCCGGCACCGTCACCCACTTGTATGTTGAGGCAGGCGCGTTAATTAAAAGTCAGGAACTGTTGGCCAAGCTTCAGCCCGGTGCCGCCAAGCAGTGAGTTTAGAAGGTGAAAGCATGTTTTCAATGAAACAGCGGCAGGGCCTAGTTGTTTGGGTGTATTCACTTAAGCAACTTAAGACGCTGCGGCGTTACGGCACCATTATGTATGTTTCGCGGCGCATGAAATATGTTTATTTGTATATGGATCGCGACGAAATTACGGCAGCGAGCAATAAATTAAGTAAGTTGCGGTTTGTCAAACGTGTCGAACCGTCGCATCGTCCGGAATTAAAAACCGAGTTCGGCAGCGATATCGGTAAATTCAAACCGACAGAAGAAGATCTGGAAACCAAAGCAAAACAGCGGCGGCGCGACCGGATGACAATTGACAAGCCAAAAGGGGATCATCATGCGAGTCATTAGCGGGGCCTTTCGCGGCTTGCGGCTGAACGCGGTGCCGGGTAACCAGACGCGACCGACAGCCGATAAAGTTAAAGAATCCATGTTTAATATGCTCGGACCATATTTTGATGGCGGTCATGCCCTTGATTTATATGCAGGCACCGGGGCACTGGGAATCGAAGCGGTGTCGCGCGGGATGCACGATGCCGTGTTAGTAGATCGTCAATACGCGGCGATCAAAACGATCAACGCCAATGTGGCACTCACCAAACATTCCGAAGATTTTACAGTCTTAAAAATGTCGGTTACCAAAGCAATCGAACATTTTACTGCCGCGGGTCAGTCGTTTGATCTCATTTTGATGGATCCGCCTTATGCGCAACAACATGCGATTGCCCAGTTAGCTGCGTTTGTCAGCGGTGATCTCTTGGTACCCGGAGGCCGGGTCTTGGTTGAAACCGGACTGGATGTCGTTTATCCTGAGGTCATTCCCGGATACACCAAACTTCGGCGCCAGACTTATGGCGTGGCACAGGTTTTGATTTTAGAGCGAAACGAGGAAGATCATGACTAAAAAAATCGCAGTATTTCCTGGCAGCTTTGATCCGTTTACGAATGGTCATTTGGATACCGTTTTGCGGGCTAGTCGCTTGTTTGATGAAGTGGTCGTAGCGGCGATGACGAATACCAGCAAGAAGGCACTTTTCTCAAGTGATGAAAAATTGGCATTGATCGCGGCCAGTACTGCCGACTTGCCAAATGTCAAAGCAGTAGCGGCACCTAGGCGTTTGACGGTTGAATTTGCCAAATCAATTGGTGCCCAGTTTATTATTCGGGGGATTCGCAACGTTGCGGACTTCGGCTATGAGGCTGATATTGCCACGGTTAATCATGACTTGGACAGTCAGATTGAAACGGTCTTTTTGCTCGCGGATAAGCAGTACGATGCATTGTCCAGTACGATTATCAAGGAAGTCGCGGCGTTTGGTGGCGACATTCATCGGTTTGTGCCGGCGCCAGTCGAAAAGGCCTTATACAAGAAACTAGGTGAGCCTCATCAAGCCAACTAATCGGTTAAAACAGAAAAAACGCTGGCGGTGGCTCATTGGTATTTTGGTTGGCGTTATCGTGCTAGCAGCGCTTCTTTTCTTCCCGACGAACTATTATCTGGAAGTGCCGGGCTCGGCGGAGTCGTTGAAGCCTTATGTTAAGGTCACCGGCAGTAAGGATAATGCCAAGGGGAGTTATATGTTAACGACGGTGGGCGTGGTCGGTCCCGCTTCACCAGCGTTATTACTGTTTAGCAAAACGCAGGCCCACACCGATATTGTCTCCAAGCAAGATTTAATGGGCAATGACAGTAGCGCCGAATACGATCAATTGCAGGCCTATTATATGAAAAGTGCTGCCAATAATGCGGTCGCAGCAGCGTTCAAAGCTGCCAAGAAACCGTATCAGATCCACCATCGCGGCATTTATGTGATGTCGATTTTACCGCAGTCACCCTTCAAGGGAAAATTGGCTCTCGGCGACACCATTACCAAATTAAATGGTAAATCATATAAAACTGCCGATGCTTATGTGAATGCGATTAAATCGCAAAAAGTGGGCGCGGCCATTACGCTGACGTATCAACATCAAGGTAAGACCAAACAGGCCACGGCGAAGTTGATTCGCTTGCCACAGACAAAGCGCGCCGGCATTGGCATCACGCTGACCGAAAACACAGCAGTCACGAGTGATCCTAAGGTTAAGATTGATGCGGGGAATATCGGCGGTCCGAGTGCCGGAACGATGTTTGCCTTACAGATCTATACCCAGATCACCCATCAGAATTTGCGCCGCGGGCACGTGATTGCCGGAACCGGCACCATTGATCCGGACGGACACGTTGGCCAAATCGGCGGCATCGATAAGAAAGTGGTCGCCGCGGATGCCAAGGGGGCCAAAGTTTTCTTTGCTCCGAATCAGCCTGCCACCAAAAAGCTGAAGCATTATGATCCGAATTATGTCAACAACTATACGGAAGCGGTGCAGACGGCTAAGCAAATTAAGACCAAGATGAAAATCGTACCGGTCAAGACTTTAAGCGATGTGATTCGGTATATGGAAAATTATTCGAAAACCGCCAAGTAACGTCATGATTTTAAAACGAGAACTGTCAGTTTGGCGGTTCTTTTTTAATGGCTTGCGTAATGTGTTGTCGAGGTGAGAAAAATGACGACACTGACGTATTGGCTCAAAACATATTGGTACGCGCCTTTGATTATTGTCATCGGCGGGTTCTTTTTTTGGCAACAGGCTCAAGGCAGTTCGGCTAACCAACCGCTGTCCGAGAGTGGGCGTGCTAGCGGCAGTTCGCAGGTGATGATGTCCCGTTCTTCCGGCAGTGCAAGCAGTCGCAGTCGGCCATCGCAAGGATTTGTGCATCTCAAAGGGGCAGTCTTGCGGCCTGGTATTTATCCGGTCCGGGAAAACACGCGGTGGGACGAGGTCGTCAAAGCTGCTGGTGGGCTGACGGCCAATGCCGATATGCAACAGGTTAATTTAGCCAAAATTGCCAGTGATCAGGAAAGCCTGCATGTACCGGAAAAAGGGGAGACGGTTGCTGCACCGGCCGCTACGGCAACTTCCGGGGTTGCTTCAAGCGGCGAAGCGAAGACTCAAGCCGCTGGTGGCGGCGGTGCTGTTGATCTCAATAAAGCAGATGCGACCCAGCTGCAAACGATTAGCGGGATCGGACCGAAAAAAGCCGCTGATATTATTAATTATCGGGATAGTCATGGCGGTTTCAAAGAGATTGCCGAGCTCAAGGAAGTGCCGGGAATCGGCGATAAAACGTTTGAAACTTTGGCTCCGCAGTTTACGCTGGGGCCATGAGCGGCCGGCTTATTTTGGTGACAGTTGCTTTACTTGCCGGTATCATGGGCGGAATCGGGTTTTGGTGGGTGACGGGGTTATTGGTCATTTGGCTGATTATTAAAACGGATCGAACGATTTCTATTTGTGTTGGTTTGTTTTTCGTGATTGGGTTGGGACGCGGCGTTATGGATGTCCTTCAGTGGCGCCATCCGCCCCAGCCACATGGCAGTATCGCTATTCCGGCTTCGGCTATTAAACTTAAAGAGGGGTATGTTAGTTTTATCGGTCGGGCGGCTAACGGCGTCAGTGTCAGCGGTCGTGGTACGGTCTCCCGGGCGGTCGCCAGCAAATTGGCAACGAATGATCAGCCCGTGCGGCTAGAGGGTGCTTACGAAGTGACACGCCTAGCTCCGGCGCGCAATCAATATGAATTTGATTATGCAACTTACGCGTGGCAGAGTCGGCAACTTGCTTATGAATTAGTTAAACCAACCTTAGATTTTTCGTTCCAGCAAAAACAGCAACTACAGGATGTCATTGATGGGTGGCGCGTTAAGATCTTTGCATATTTTGCCCAATTACCGCCTAAGGTACGCCAATATGCCAAGGGATTGTTATTGGGACAAATGGATGATGATTTTATGACCCAGCGGCAGGCGTTTGTCGATTTAGGTGTTTTCCACCTTTTTTCCATATCCGGATTACATCTGTTTGCATTAGTCGCGGCGCTATACTGGTTCGCTGCCCGGCTTCGGATACCTCAAGGCGTTGTTGATTTGGCGCTGATGGGCTTGTTGCCGCTTTTATTGCTCTTGTTGCCATTGGGGGCAGGCTTGTGGCGTGCTGTCTGGATGCGACTAGCCGGGATCGTTAATCGCTATCTTCAGTTAGGCTTTACCGGTCTAGATTTATTTGGCATGGTGCTGATGGTGAATTTAATCTGGCAGCCGCGAATTTTAATGACGATGGGTGGGCAGCTGACTTATTTAATGACCGGTTTACTCATTAGTTTGCCGACCATGCGTAAATGGCAACTGAATTGGCGGTTGGTTCTGGCCGGCATGCCGGTTATTGCCTGGCATACGTTTAGCTTTAATGTGCTGACAGTGATTTTTAATTGGTTATTGATGCCAATTTTTGAATTGGCGATTATGCCCGGTTTGGTTGTGGCTTTGGCATTGCCACATTCGGGGGTGACACGCCTTTTCAATGATGCCCTCCAGCTGTTGGAAACCGTGTTGATCGGACTGAGCCGACTGCCGGGACAAATGATCATCGGTGCTTTTCCTAGTTGGTTAGCTGTTGCCGGTGTGCTTGTGATGGCCATTGTTATTACTCGGCTGAAGTGGCCACTCGCCATTAGCTGGTTTTTGGTTGTGCTGGCGTGGTGCTGGTATCAACCGAATTATCGGGTCGTGATGTTTGATGTGGGGCAAGGGGACGCTATTTTAATCGAAGCGCCTTTTCGCCGTGGCGTGATGTTGATTGATACTGGCGGACGAATCTTTGGTCAAACCAGTCATCCACCTGTCAGCCGGGCCATTGTTCCTTACCTGCATGCGCGCGGATATGCGCGTTTAAATACATTGGTCGTGACCCATCCGCATATGGATCATCTGGGGGATGCCCCGTTACTGGCGCAACTCATGCCGATCAGTCGCCTAATTACGACGCCAACCGCGCAGAGCCATCCCATGATTCGTAAGGTTCGACAGCGGGTGGGAACGATGCAGGTTGTTACGGCTGATCAGCAGCTTCAGGTGGGCCCGTTACAATTTCAGGTGCTCTGGCCGACGGTAGATGCGCGCCCCAATCCGCAAGATAAGAACGCCGATTCGATTGTGCTCTATGGTAAAATAGGCAAAAGTAACTGGTTGTTTACCGGTGATGCTGATCAGACGATTGAAAGGTCACAAGTTTTACCGCGCCAACTTAAGGCCGATTTTTTGAAAGCAGGGCATCATGGTTCAAAAACTTCCAGCGATCCCGCGGTTGTTGCAAGTTTAGAATTAAAGGCAGCGTTAATTTCTGCTGGAGTTGCCAATCGTTATGGTCACCCGCATCGGGAGACACTTGAAACGTTTGCCAAGGCCGGTGTGCCAGCGGTAAGCACGCATGAGCAAGGCATGATATGGGTCGAATCAAGTCCCTATCGTCAAGAAGACGAGTTATTCAGTTGGTTAAAAATAAAGGAGTCCAAGTCACATGCAGGTCCGTGATTTTATCAAACATCTAAAAAATGGTGATCGCCCGCCACTGACGCTCATTCTTGGCGAAGAACAGGCACTGCGCGAACAGGCCCGACAAGCAATTGCCAACATGATTCCCGAAGATCAAAAGGCAATGAATTTTGGCCGTTACGATATGCATCAGACACCTGTTGGCGTGGCTTTAGACGACGCTACTTCGATGCCGTTTTTCGGGGACTATCGAGAAGTAGTGATTGACGCGCCTTACTTTTTAACCGGCGAGAAGAGTACGGATAAAATTGATCATGACCTTGCCGGATTACAGACCTATTTTGAAAATCCTGTCCCGTCAACCATGATGGTATTGGTGGCACCTTACAAAAAGTTGGATGAACGTAAGCGACTGACGAAAGCACTGAAAAAGTCGGCATTGATCGTTGATGCGGCGCCACTTGATGAACACGCTGCCCGCATGGCACTGGCGCAAATTTTCAAGCAACATAAAGTTAGCATTGAAGCTCCGGCACTGGACACACTTGTGCAGCGCACGAATGGCCAATATTCCATCATGATGGGAGAAGTGCGCAAACTTTTGACCTACGCCAGCGATGGTAGCCCGCTAACTGTTGCGGCGGTCTCGGCACTCGTACCCAAGCAACTCAATGACCGAGTCTTTGATTTGGTCACGGATGTGTTACGCAAACATGCAGCGGATGCTTTGGCATTGTATCGGGATCTGCTTGCCCAGCGAGAAGAGCCGATTCGGTTGAATGCCTTGATGCTTGGCCAATTTCGTTTATTACTGCAAGTTAAGCTGTTGGCTCAAAAAGGGTATGGCCAAGGGAATATTGCCACAACGCTTAAGGCCCATCCTTATCGCGTTAAGTTGGCACTGCGACAAGTTGATCGATTGCCTTACCAACAGCTAGCGCAAGCATATAGTGGTTTGGTTGATACCGAAACGGCTATGAAAACCGGGACAATTGATAAGGAATTGGCGTTTGAACTTTTTATGCTTAAATATACGGGACAGTCAACGGCTGGTCATCGTGGTAATCAGCGTCAATCAGTACGTTAACCGGGCGATGAGTGGTCGCTAAATACCGCGGCTTGTTTGTTAGGGTAATGGTCGTCATCAGTTGGTCAAATACTTGGACATCAAAAAACAGCTACCACGTGTCGCAAAACACGCGGTAGCTGTTTTAAATTGGCTTAACGCCTTGATTACTTGTTGAGTAGGGCTGAAAGACGGCTCTTATCGCGGCCGGCCTTGTTCTTTTTGATAAGGCCCTTGCTGTTTGCCATGTCAATGGCACGAGTTGCTGCCTTGTAAAGATCCTGACTGTTGTCAGCATTTTGTTCGGTTGCACTCTTGAACTTCTTAACAGCAGTACGCATTGCGTTCAACTGAGCGATGTTGCGTTCGCGAGCGGCTTCTTGTGTCTTAACACGCTTGATTGCAGATTTGATTTGTGGCATGAGATGTTCACCTCCAACAGTGGATTATGATAAAACTGCATAAGTTTCAACAGACGCTATTATACAGAAGCCAAGCGGCCAATGCAATAAAAACTTGTAAAGGAAAATTGCTTGATAGCTAAAATGACTTGCAATCGCCGGTCAACTCCGGTAAAGTTAGACAGTACTTTGAACCTGATACTTAGTTTGGCGATCCACCGACGCTTTACTCAGTTTCAGGCAATATTCAGAAAGGTGGTACACAACATTGGCAATTGACCAAACTCAAAAGAACGAAATCATTAAGCAATATGCACGACATGATGGTGATACTGGTTCACCAGAGGTTCAGATCGCGGTTTTGACAGCAGAAATTCTGGCATTAAACGATCACTTGTCCGTTCACAAGAAAGATCATCACAGCTACGTTGGTCTGATGAAGAAAATCGGCCATCGTCGTAACTTGCTGGCTTACCTGCGTAACAAAGATATCATCCGCTACCGTGACTTAATCAAGTCATTAGGCCTGCGTCGTTAAGCTATTCACCAAAGGTCGCCTGTTGAGGCGGCCTTTTTTGATGTGAGCGTGAACCAGCCCGGTTAGAAACCGGAGCATAAGCGGCCTCGAACCTTAATGGCTGGGCTTTGCCATTAAGGTTCGAGGCCCTTATGTGCAGGTTTCTGGGCTGGTGAACGCGTTATGGTAGTAGCAAGGGAAAGCGCGGTCTTGGTCATTTAGCCTTGAGGTCCTTACACGTAGCTTTCTGCGACTGCGAACGCGTTATAGAAATCAGAAGAAGGGTATCGTATCAGGCATTGAATAGAACACTTTTCCCCGATGGCAGTTTTTGGCCATTGCGACCAAGATCCTCACACGCAGGCTCCTGCACCCATACGCGCCTGATATCATCTTGGATATTCCTAGGTCAAAATGCTATAACCAACGTAACAGCTAGACAAACTACCTAAGGGGATGGGCGAATATGTATGAGGAGTACCGTCAGCGCTACCAAAATCAACTATTACGGGTCACCGTTTTGGGGGTCACTCCAAACAGTGCTTGGGTACTTGCGGCCATAAGCGGCCAATGGGCATTTGTTGCCGTGACTCGAGATGAGCCGGATCAAGTTATCACGTCCCAAATTGATCCGGCGATTGTGCAATTAATCCGGCTGATCGCTAAACGCTTGCTCGGATTTGACGTGAACACGTCTATACTACCAGACTCGCTTAAAGCAATGGTAACGTCGTTTTCATCTGATGATGTCAACCGGCCACGCAAGACTTTCCCGTTGACTTTAATTCGCCAACCTGCTGGCACATCTCTGGACTTTTGGTCCTTGGGCGAAGCGGCGTTTTTAACGGTGCCTGATCAAAAATTACAACCAGCTGACTTGCGCACTTGGTTAGTTAATCTGCTGCCGCATGCTCATGGTGTCGGGTTTGGCCCAGTGACTGATCGCGCGGCGCTAGCGGTAATGGCGCTTGATCATGGGCGACAATTTGCTGCTGGCAGTTCGCCCGAAGTTGCCGTGGTTTTAGCGGATGGCCGCGAAGTCGCCGCGTACCATTTGGATGCCGCACAAACTAGCGATGCCGGTTATCAGGCTGCACTTGAAGCGGCCAAGCAAAATCAGGCAACTGTCCGCAGGTTCTTTGCCGACGAAGTGTGAATGGATGGCAGTACAAGCAACTAAAAACGACCATTGAAAAAAGAACGCTAGTAGTCACGTTACCTGCCTGTTCGAATAAATCCGTCTTATGCAGCTCGCTGACTTGCTACCAGCTCATCAAACGTTGCTAGGCCGGCAGTTCGGGGAGGCTTTTTGCATTCAAACATCATAGGATCAGGTGCCGGCAATGTCGGTTCTATAGGTTTTCACCGCTTCGTGTGTTACACTGGTAGCAGAATTTATTCGGCGGAAGCATGTTGCAACGCACGGTTGTCAACGATGCTTCCATAATTTAACCACGAGGTGAAACCATGACGAAGATCAATCTGGTCGCTCTTGGTGGGGTACGTGAAAACGGAAAAAACATGTACGCCGTCGAAGTTGACGACCAAATTTTTGTATGCGATTTTGGATTGAAATATCCTGATAATGAGTTACTGGGAATTGATGTTGTCATTCCCGATTTTAGCTACCTAACCGAAAATGCTGACCGTATTGCCGGTATTTTCCTGAGTCACGGGCATGCAGATGCTGTTGGGGCGCTGCCGTATTTTCTGGTAGATCATCCGGTTCCGGTTTTTGGATCGGAATTGACGATTGCCATGGCCAAAGTCTTTATGCAGCATGACAGTCAGGCCAAGAAATTTAAGGATTTTCATGTCATTGACGAAAAGTCCGTGATCGATTTTGGCGATGTGTCTGTGTCGTTCTTTAAGACTACGCATAGTATTCCGGGTTCATTGGGGATTGATATTGAAACCAGTGAAGGTCAGATTGTCTACACTGGGGACTTTAAGTTTGACCCTAGTGCTACGCCGATGTATCAAACGGACTGGTCGCGGCTGGCACAGATCGGCAATAAGAAGGTCCTGGCGTTGTTGTCAGACTCAGCCAATGCGGAATCGCCTTATCCGAATGCCAATGAGCATGAAATATACGACCATATCAAAGAAACATTTGAATATCAGGATGGCCGGATTATTGTGGCAGGGGTTGCCAGCAACATTCAGCGGATTCAGCAAGTCATTAATGCCGCCGCATCACTCGGTCGCCGGGTCGTCTTGACCGGCCGTGATGTCGAAAAGGTGGTTAAGACGGCCATTCGCTTAGGCTATATCAAGCTGCCTAATGACGATATTTTGGCTAAAACCAAGGAATTGAAGGCATTGGCGCCAGAAAAAACCGTCATTCTCGAAACCGGCCGGATGGGCGAACCAATGAAGTCGCTGCAACGAATGGCAACATCACGCCATCGCCTCATCCACATTCATGACGGCGATCTCGTCTTCATCACGACAACCATTGCCCATGCGATGGAAACCATGGCAGCGCGGACAAAAGATATGATTTATCGCGCTGGTGGGGACGTTAAGGTTTTGGGCGATGATATTCATTCCTCCGGCCATGCCTATAAGAATGATCTTCAATTGATGATCGACCTGCTGAAGCCGGAATATCTGATACCGGTTCAAGGTGAGTATCGGCTGTTGGCGGCGCATGCGGAAATCGCGCACGAAGCCGGAATCCCGCTAGCAAATATCTTTATTGTCGGCATGGGCGACATTTTACGCTATGAAAAAGGCCAGATGAATGCTTCCGGTCATGTCAATGCCGGTAACACCATGATCGATGGCATTGGCGTTGGGGACATCGGTAATATCGTCCTGCGCGATCGTAAAATGCTTGCCGAAGATGGCATCTTTATTGCCGTCGTCACGATTGACCGCAAGAAAAAGCGGGTTGTTTCCACGCCTAAAGTAACCAGTCGTGGATTCGTTTATCTGAAAACCAGCCGTGACTTACTTGCGGAAAGCGGCACTTTGGTCACAGAAACGGTTCAAAAGAATCTCGATAACAAGGAGTTTGATTGGACCCATCTTAAACAGGATGTTCGCGATAAGCTCAGCCGCTTCTTGTTTGAGCAAACCAAGCGCCGTCCCGTGATTTTGCCGGTGATCATGGAAGTTAACCAAAATAGTGCCAAGCGCCAATAGCTAAGTAAAAAAATTCGGAACCGTATCCGGATTTTTTTGTTTAGCCTAGAGATAAGTGATTATCGGCAAGATAGGAGGATCGTATGGCAAAGATGGTATCATTACCGGATAACGAAAATCGCCACTTTGTTATTGGTGAGAAAGCTCTGCAAAAAGGCAACTTTGCCTCGGCAGCCGCACATCTTGAAAAGGCCTATGAGGTGGAACAGAATTTTGCCATTGCCCGGCCATTAGCGGCCAGTCTGAACGGGCTTAAGCAATATCATGAAAGTCTCAATGTGATCCTGGCGCATTACAAAACGTTTTTAGAAACCGATGCAGACACCCAACTGGCACTGGATGCCTGGCTGGGTACATTGAGTTTCGTTATGGCGCGGACGATGTTGCGTGAGCTGGAGCCGGAGCGGCGGCAGCATTTTCTGAAACAAATCGAAAAGGCTGAAGCAGTGGTCTTAAAGCAGCGAGGCGAACAAATTGCAGACTTGGTGAGAAAACTAAGCCATTTGGGCGGCTTTTCACGGCAAGAACAACAAGATCTGTTCAGCCAGATCGGACTTCTGCCAAAAGCACAGCTGATTGAAGCCGCGGTACCTGATCTGACGGATCTGTCAGTGCCGGTTGCCATGCGTGTCTCATTGTTAGATTTGCTGACAAATGTCGGGTATGATCAGCCGGTGCAGTATCAAGCTTACGATCGGCAGGAGACACTGATCCCCAGTGAACTACCGGGAATGGCGGAGGAAACGGCGGGACCACAGATTCTGGCACGGCTTCAGGAGGCGCTGGGCGATGACGATCAGGAGTTAGGCAAGGCGTTGATCCAGATGGCACGAGTGCAAGTCGCATTTTTGTATCCGGATATTGAACGGTTAATTCCGGATCAAGCGGCGTTTGTGCAGGCGTATCTTGATCATCATCAGGGAAAAGCAACTGGTTTTGACAAACTTTTCGCATGGCAGGCAGCCGAAACGGCGAAATTGTCCGAATAGGCGAAATGACACGTTTTCACTGTAAATGAAAGAAACTTGACGCTATCTGTTTACAAAGTGAAAATGACCATGTATACTCATTGCTGGAATTCATTTCCAGCGTAGATATTTGTTTTGGTATTTACGCTCAAATGTAGTACACTTAAACGTAAAGGATTATCAGGGTACACAAACGTATCCTGTATTCTTACGAAAAATACAGGAGGTTCGTTTTTTCATGGCTGAAAAAGAACACTATGAACGCACAAAGCCCCACGTAAACATTGGTACGATCGGGCACGTTGACCACGGTAAAACAACATTGACCGCGGCTATTACCAAAGTATTGGCGGAGAAAGGCCTTGCCAAAGCGCAGGACTATGCTTCGATTGATGCTGCACCAGAAGAAAAAGAACGTGGCATCACCATCAACACCGCCCACGTTGAATATGAAACGGAAAAGCGCCACTATGCACATATCGATGCACCAGGGCATGCTGACTACGTTAAGAACATGATCACCGGTGCTGCGCAGATGGACGGTGCGATTCTGGTCGTTGCCGCAACTGATGGCCCAATGCCACAAACACGTGAACACATTCTGTTGGCACGTCAGGTTGGTGTTGATTACATCGTTGTATTCCTGAACAAGACTGACTTGGTTGATGATCCAGAATTGATCGACTTGGTTGAAATGGAAGTTCGGGAACTCCTCAGCGAATACGATTATCCTGGTGATGATATTCCTGTCCTCCGTGGTTCTGCCTTGAAAGCACTTGAAGGCGATAAGGAACAGGAAAAGGTTATCATGGAATTGATGGATACCATCGACGAATATATTCCAACCCCAGTTCGTGAAACCGACAAGCCATTCTTGATGCCTGTCGAAGATGTCTTCACCATCACTGGTCGTGGTACTGTTGCTTCTGGCCGTATCGATCGTGGTACCGTTAAGGTCGGCGACGAAGTTGAAATCATCGGCTTGAAGCCAGATGTTCTCAAGTCCACCGTTACGGGTCTTGAAATGTTCCGTAAGACCTTGGATCTTGGTGAAGCCGGCGATAACGTTGGTGTTCTGCTTCGTGGGATCAACCGTGACCAAGTTGAACGTGGTCAGGTTCTGGCAAAGCCAGGTTCCATCCAGTTGCACAACAAGTTCAAGGGTGAAGTTTATATCCTGACGAAAGAAGAAGGTGGCCGTCATACGCCATTCTTCTCCAACTATCGTCCACAGTTCTACTTCCACACCACCGATGTTACCGGTGTGATCGAATTGCCAGAAGGCGTTGAAATGGTTATGCCTGGCGATAACGTTACTTTCGAAGTTGACCTGATTGCTCCGGTTGCTATCGAAAAAGGTACCAAGTTCACCGTTCGTGAAGGCGGTCGTACTGTTGGCGCCGGCGTTGTTTCCGAAATTCTTGACTAATTTCTGAATAAACGTTTAAAGTCCGCAAGCTTGCTTGTGGGCTTTTTTGTTTGAGCGCGAGCCAGCCCGGTTAGAAACCGGAGTGTAAGCGGCCTTGGACGTGATGGCGTTTTTGGCCATTGCGCCCAAGGTCCTTACACGCAGGCTCCTGCGCCAGTGAGCGCGTTATAGAAAGCGCACGTAAGATACTTAATTGCCTCAAATAGAATAGCTCCTTTTAACGTATCTATGGACGTGACGCCCACAAACCTTCACACGCAAACTCTTACGCCAGCGAAAAAATACCTATTTCAAACAACCAAAAAAATCTCAAGCCGAGTAAGACTTGAGATTTTTTAGTACGATTGATTGGCTGCCACTGCTCATAGAGGACGACTTGCTCAAATCCCTGAAGTTAGTCAGATTACCCTTAAGCAGACTGCTTCGTTTCGCCAGGCTCCGCCAATGTGATCTGCGTTTTCTCAGGTTCGATTTTATCAGCTTCCAAAATGGTTTTACCGATAGATTGCGCTCGAATACTGCCGCTGCCTGGATTTTTGACACTGATAATATCTGAGCAAATATCCGCATCAATATTGGTGCTATATTCAAAAACCAGATCAGAATGGAGTAGCGCGCAGTTCTTCATGGTTAAATGATCGATATAACACAATCCCTGATTGCTCTCGATGGTGCAGTTGATGAGTGTCAGGTTCTTGGCATTCCAGCCGAGGTAATTGCCGTTGATGGTGGAGTCGTAAATGGTGACATTTTCAGAGTTCCAAAACGCATCTTTAGCCACAAGTGTGGAATGATGCATCTCGACGTTTTTGACACCATCAAAGGCGTAATCACCAATCAAATTGAGATGGTCGGCAACGATGTTCGAGCTGTTCATGCCGAAATAGTTGCCACTTGCCTGCACGTGGTCGAGGCTGATGTGATCGCAGTTCCACAAACTTTCACTTGCATCGGAAAAATGGACGTTTTTTAGACGGATGTCCTGACTCCGGCGAAAAGTTTTCGGAGCCTGGATCTCACTATCCGAAACCGCGATGTCAACCGTATACCAGATGCCTGATCGAGCCATGGTTTCAAAAATGGTGTTCGTCACTGCAATGTGCTGGCTGTACCACAGAGGATACTTGTACTGAAAGATTGATTGATTTAACTTGATATGCCGGCTTTCCTTCAGAGGGGACTCGCCTTTCCCAAAAGTTGTACCAACGATGGTGGCATGTTCCTGACCGAACAAGGGACGTTCACCATGAAAAAATTGATTGTTGTAATTCACCATGATAGGTTCGCTTCTTTCTTTGTGGTTCCAGAAAATGATTTGATGCATGCGGCATTTTTAAGACCGTTAACACAATGATCTGAGACTTTTCAAGCTACGATGCTACTGAGAATCTCAGCAGCTTTACCAGATAAATAAACAGTGTTTGGCTCTGCCAGGTTTTCCATAGAGACTCGGGATGCATTGATGACGATTTTGGGGCAACCCAACCGAAAACCTGAGGCGGATTGACGCGTGCCAATGATTAATAATAGGTCCGCTTGTGCTAGCATTTGCTGGCCGTGCCGAATTTCGTCTGGATAAGTTGCCAAGTGCCTTAGAACGAAATCCGGTAAAATCAGTCCGCCACAGTTAGGGCAAAGCGGGAGGGCAGCTGTCGGCGTTTTTTGCCAGTCACTGGGGCGATGGCAAATCGTGCAATGATTACGCCGGACATCACCCCAGTATTCCGCAATATTGTGGGTTCCGGCTTTTTGATGTAGATAGTCAACATTCATCGTCACAACACCGAGCAGCTTTTTTGCCTGTTCGAGTTGTACTAACGCTTTATGGGCATTATTGGGACGTGCCTGCGGTTGGCAAAATGTCTGCCGGTACATTTGGTAAAAAGCATGTGGTCGGCGATCGCCTCTTTCGGGTCAAGAAAACGAAAGACATTACCGGCAAATTTATGCGATCTTTTTAAGATTTGATCAATCCCATCCAAATCCGGGATTCCCGATTCAGTCGAGATACCGGCGCCCGTAAATGCAACGATTCGGTGATGTTGACGAATCAGCGCTGCTGCCTGTTGCAAACGTTGCTTTTGGCTCATGGCGCTCATCTGGTTTCAAAAACGCGCCGCGCAACGGTTAAGCCATTGAGTACCCGAGGGAAGCCGATATAGGGTATGCAATGAATCATGGTTTCGACGATTTCGGTTTTGGTCAAACCAACGTTAAGCGCGCCATTGAGATGGACTTGTAGTTGATCGGCAGTGTCACCTTGGATAAGCAGCGCGGTCAGGGTAATCATTTCCCGTTGCTTTAAATCCAACCCGGGACGATTGTAAATGTCGCTAAAAGCAAACTCCAAAATATACTTCCCAACATCAGGCGCAATATCTGCTAGCGAATGCATGACGTTGGCAGCCGCTGCACCATCAACTTGAGCAAGGGTTTCCTGACCATTTTCTAATCGTGTTTTTTCTGACATGTTCATAACCTCTTTCATTTAGGATGTCTTTACCCTAAATGCTGGAGTTAACTCCATGTCAATCATTTTTTTTAATTCTTTTCTAGCAATTTTGCTTTTAGCTGATGATACGTCGCAATTTTATTTTCCAAGAATGCAATATGGGCATCAATTTCCTGTCGTTGCGCCATTAAGCGGGCTTTTTGGGTGAATAGCAACTCCAGACGCTCGTCAATCGTGCTATTACCTTGATAACGTAAACGTGCATACGTTTTGATTTCCTTAATGGGCATGCCGGTAGCCTTTAACCGTTTGATGAAGGCAATCCAGCGTTGGTCGGCGTCTGTGTAGGTTCGGCGATTATTTTGATCGCGGTCGGGAACAATTAAGTGTTCTTTTTCGTAGTAGCGTAACGTATCAATTGACAGTGAAACCATTTTTGAAAATTTACCAATCGGGTAGCCCATCAGTGAAGCCTTCTTTCATAGATCATGTTGGGTTGTATGATGAGACTTTCCGTAAGATTAGTCAACACTTATATAAAAGCCTGAGCATTTTAATCGCTTAATTAAAATTATTGTTATATGATAAAGCTTCGGAAAAGGGGGGCATTCATTTGGCGAAATCAACAACTTGGCGAATGATCGCATTTTTCTGGCGCCAGCTGGCGGATATGAAACGTAAATTGTTACGTATCATTGTAGCGTTAGTTGGCGTAGCCGTGGCTTCGTACCTGGTTCCGCGAATAACGCAATATGTCATTGATCAGGTGATTCCCCAACGCGCTATGGGGACACTGCTTGGCGCGATTGCCTTGGCATTATTGCTGACGGCGGTGGCCGGCTTGCTAAGCGGGCTCAGCACTTATTGGATCGGGCAGGTCAGTTTACATGCGATTGCCCGCATGCGTGATGACTTGTTTCGGCACACGTTAGGCTTGGATATGCGGTATTTCGAGACGAGCCAGACCGGTGATCTGATGGTGGTGCTCACGAGCGACGTGAATACGTTGCAGCGGCTAATTTCGAGCAATACGCTGGGATTATTTGGCAGCCTGCTCAGTTTTGTCGTGGTGCTGGTTCTGATGATTGTTCAGGACTGGCAACTGACCGGACTGATTTTGTTGACCTTTCCGGTTTTATTTGTTTTGAACAATATTTTCGTGCGCAGCATTCGGGCAGCTTATCGCCAGGTGCGGGCAAGCTCCGGGATGATGAATAATCAAATTCAGCAGGCTTTAACCAGCATTGGATTGATTAAAAGTTTTACAACCGAGGAAATGACAGCAACCACGTTTCAACACGCCAATGCGCGCAACCGTGACTATCAGCTTAAAGCAACCAAACTCAGTGCAACCTTTTCGCCGTTAACCGACTTCGTTAACTATTTAGGAACGGCGATTATCTTGGGCTTTGGTGCTATTCAGGTCATGCATGGCCAGTTCACGGTCGGTTTGATCGTTGCTTATACCGCTTATCTTGGCATTTTACAGGCGCCGATTCGTCAGTTGACCGGACTCATTCAACAACTGCAACAGGCGACGGTGTCATTTGAGCGAATTGAGGCATTGCAGGCCGCTTCACCGCAAATCGTGTCGCCGCCAAACGCCGTGCGCTTACCGCGATTTCAGAAACAAATTCGGTTTGATCACGTTGACTTCAGTTACGATGAGGATGTGCCGGTGTTGCACGACATCAACTTTGCCATCAATAAAGAAGAAGTGGTAGCGCTAGTGGGTTCTTCCGGCGCAGGGAAAACGACGATTACGAATTTATTGGCGCGGTTTTATGATCCTACTGGCGGGCGAATTCTGATGGATGGCATCGATTTGCGCCAGGCGGATCTGATGAGTTTACGCCAACAGATTGCCATCGTTTCGCAAGATGTGATTCTGCTCGATGGCACTATTCAGGAGAATCTTGAATATGGGACGCCATCTGCCAGCGAAGCAGCGATTTGGCAGGCTGCCGAAGCGGCTAACATTGCCGATTTTATACGCAGTTTGCCTCAAGGTCTGGCGACTCAGGTAGGCGAGCGCGGAATTCGGTTATCTGGCGGCCAGAAGCAACGAATTGCAATTGCCCGGGTCTTTTTGAAAAATGCACCGATTGTCATCCTTGATGAGGCAACCGCAGCCTTGGACAATGAGTCGGAGCGTTTTGTACAAGCCAGCTTCGATCGATTAATGGCCGACCGGACGTCGTTGGTGATCGCGCACCGGCTTTCAACCGTGCGACACGCTGATAAAATTCTTGTGTTAGAGCACGGCCAAATTGTTGAAGCCGGGAATCATGAGCAGTTAATGGCGCAAAACGGTCGTTATAAAGAACTTTATGATTTGCAGTTCAATTAGTCAGGCAAAACCCTGACACTCAAATGTTCGCACCACCATTGAGATCCTCATGTACCAGTTTTAAATGTGAAAAAAGAACATCTAATGTAGCCTTTTTCCGGCACAACGTTTACATTCCCACCGGTTTCGGGTATCATACATTAAGTATGCAATGTGAATTGCGAGACTAATTGTCGGAGGTACAGCATGTCTGCAAAATGGGAAAAAAAGGGCACCAATGATGGTGAACTCACTTTTGAAATCGATTTACCAAAAATTCAACAAGGTTTAGACCAGGCGTTTCAACGTGTTCGCAAGAACCTGACCGTTCCTGGATTCCGAAAAGGCAAAGTAAGCCGCACGGTGTTCAAGCGGATGTACGGTGACGCAGCATTATACGAAGACGCGTTAAATATTTTGTTGCCGGATGCGTATGAAGCAGCGGTTAAGGAATCCGGGATCGATCCAGTCGACCAGCCGAAGATCGATGTTGAGTCGATGGACGAAGGCAAGCCTTGGGTTATCAAGGCAAATGTCACGGTTAAGCCTGAAGTTAAGCTTGGCGAATATAAAGGCGTTGAAGTGCCTAAGCAAGATGTTGAGGTATCTGACGACGATGTTAACGCTGAACTGGAAAAGCGTCGCGAACAACAAGCCGAACTGGTGGTCAAGGATGATAAAGCAGCCGAAAACGGTGACACCGTTGTCATTGACTATGTCGGCACCATCGATGGTAAAGAATTCGATGGCGGCTCGTCCAAGAACTATAGCCTGGAATTAGGATCCAACTCCTTTATTCCTGGCTTTGAAGAACAGCTTGTCGGCCACAAATCTGGCGATGAAGTCACAGTAAAAGTGACCTTCCCGGATGACTACAAAGCCACCGATCTTGCTGGCAAAGCCGCAGAATTCAAAACAACGATTCATGAAGTCAAGGTTAAGGAATTGCCGAAACTTGATGATGACTTTGCCAAGGACCTCGATGAGGATGTTGACACCCTTGATGAATTAAAGCAGAAGATCAAGAAGGAACTGACCGATCAGCGTAAGGAAGCTGCCAAGAATGCTGTGCAGGAAGCGGCAATCAAGAAGGCAACCGAGAATGCGACGATCGAAGAAGTGCCTAGTGCCATGATCGAACAAGAAGTGCATAACCAAATGGATCAATATCTTGGCAATATGCAACGCCAAGGGATCGACCCGAAGATGTACTATCAACTAACCGGTACGACCGAAGCTGATTTGCACAAGCAGTTTGAGGCCGACGCCGAAACCCGTGTTCGTACCAACTTGGTTCTTGAAGCGATTGTAAAAGCTGAAGATATTCAGCCAACCGAGGATCAGGTTAAGGAAGAGGTTAAGAATCTTGCCTCTGAATACAACATGGATGAAAAGGCTGTTCGTCAGGCTTTAAGCGAAGATATGCTGAAGCATGATATCGGTGTTAAAGAAGCCATTGATATCATTACGGATAACGCCAAAGAAGTTGAACCAGCCAAGGACGAAGAAGCTGACAAGGCTGATTCTGATAGTGAAACCGATAAATAGGTGTCAATGTCGCGTCAAAGAGACGATCCTTGATCGTCTCTTTTGTCGTCTTGAGGCACGCATCTAGCAAGCAGTTTTGTTGACAAAGCCTAACTGTGTCGTTGCTAGTCGGTACTTGACGGTTCTGGTAGAATAAAGGTAACAAGAAAGGGTTGAATCAGATGTTTGACAACGTTGAAACAACGGGTCCGGTTACTTGCTCTTTTTGCGGCAAGTCACAGGATCAAGTGAAGAAAATCGTTGCTGGCCCTGGGGTTTATATTTGTAATGAATGTATTGACCTCTGCAAAGAGATCATTGACGAAGAATTTAAAGAAGAAGCCTATCAAAATCTGCTAGAAGTACCGAAGCCAATTGAGATCATGAAGACCCTTAACGACTATGTTATTGGTCAAGATGCCGCCAAGAAGGCGCTTTCGGTTGCCGTTTATAACCACTACAAGCGGGTTAATCAGATGCAGACGGCAACGAAAGACGATACCGAGCTCCAAAAGAGCAACATTGCGCTGATCGGGCCAACCGGTTCAGGGAAGACGTTCCTGGCACAGACACTTGCCAAGATTCTCAACGTGCCGTTTGCCATTGCGGATGCGACAACGTTGACCGAAGCCGGTTATGTCGGTGAAGATGTCGAGAACATTTTGCTTAAATTGTTGCAAAATGCTGATTACGACGTTGAACGGGCAGAAAAAGGGATCGTCTACATTGACGAAATCGATAAGATCGCCAAAAAGGCCGAGAACGTTTCAATTACCCGGGATGTCTCAGGTGAAGGCGTTCAACAGGCACTTCTAAAGATTTTGGAAGGTACCATTGCCAATGTTCCGCCGCAGGGTGGCCGTAAGCATCCCCAGCAGGAATTCATTCAAATCGATACGACCAACATCCTCTTTATCGTTGGTGGTGCTTTTGACGGCATTGAAAGTATCGTGAAGAATCGAATCGGGGAGAAGACCATCGGCTTTGGCACGGACTCCAACAATCAGGTTGATCCGGATAAATCCTTGATGCAGCAGATTATTCCAGAAGACTTGATGCAGTTTGGGATTATTCCTGAATTCATTGGCCGTATCCCGATTCTGGCAGCTTTGGAGAAACTTAACGAGAATGACTTAGTTCGCATTTTGACGGAACCTAAGAATGCACTGGTTAAGCAGTATCAGAAGCTATTGAGTCTGGATGATACCGATCTGGAATTCACACCTAACGCGTTGAAGGCCATTGCTCATCAGGCAATTGTCCGTGACACCGGTGCGCGTGGATTGCGGTCGATCATGGAAGCCATTATGCAGGATACCATGTTTGATCTGCCAAGCCGCAGCGATGTGGATAAGGTGGTTGTTACCAAGGCAGCCGTTGAAGGCAAAGCTAAGCCACAATTGGTTTTAACCAAGGGCCGCGAAGCATCTTAATAATAGATAGGCATGAGGAAGCATCAGGTGCAACAGCCTGGTGCTTTTTTGCGTTTGTAGCGCATCACTTAGTGGCACGCCTGCTTATCTTTATCCTGCCGATCGGTGAGGCGAGTGCCTGCAAAGTATGCTAAACTATTGAAGGCAACAGCGTATTTGCGTCGATTAAAGTGATAACAAGAAAAGGAGGCCATTCAAGATGGACGTCCATGATGTCAAACTGACAATCAGTGCAGTGGCAGCTGCGCAATATCCTACAGATGGTCGTCCGGAGATTGCCTTTCTCGGACGGAGCAATGTTGGAAAGTCTTCACTCATTAATAAACTGATCAAGCGCAAAGCCATGGCGCGAACTTCTAGCGTGCCTGGGAAAACCCAGACGCTTAATTTTTATGACCTTGATAGTCGGCTTTTTTTTGTTGACGTTCCTGGCTATGGCTATGCTAAGGTCAGTAAAGCGGCACGGGCGAAGTTTGCTGCGATGATCGAGACGTACCTGACAACACGGCAGCCGCTGCATGGTGCCGTGTTGCTGGTGGATAGTCGGCATGATCCGACAGCCGACGACATCAGCATGTATCAATACTTAAAGTACTATCAAATTAAAACACTAGTTGTGGCAACCAAAATCGATAAAACGCCTAAAAGCAAACGGCTGCATGTGGTTAAGCAAATTACCAAACGCATGGACTTGAATCAAACAGATGTCGTGATTCCGTTTTCGGCCGTGACAGGTGAAGGTTATGATACCATTTGGTCGTGGTTGGAGCAGACAGCGGGTGTGGAGGGAAGTTTGAAATGAATTTTAATGAGTATCAACAAAAAGCCAATCGCACATTGGCTGGGAACGAACATGTTTTGACTAATTTGTCTTTAGGCTTGGCCAGTGAAAGCGGCGAAGCCATTGACTTGATTAAAAAGTATACTTTCCAAGGTCAGGATCTGGACAAAGAAGAGCTGAAACATGAATTAGGCGATGTGCTGTGGTACCTTTCACAGATTGCTTTATGGGCAGATATTGATTTTGATGATGTCGCGAACGACAATATTAAGACGTTGGCAAAGCGGTATCCGCAATCAAAGAAGTAATCTTCATTTAGAGTTTTCAATCAAGTGTGCATAAAAAAAGATTCAAGCGCCGAGGGTCAGCGCTTGAATCTTTTTTGTTGTTCACCATTTTTTACACAGCATACTGAATCACAAAGTTAATCCTTTGCTTTTTTCTCGTCGGTTTTATGGGCTTTTTTAGCCAGTTTCTCTTGATGTTTCGGATCCGGCCCGGTTGCCTGTTCCTTATCACCAGGTAAACTTGCAAATTTATCGAACATGTCGTTCAGGTTGGTTTGAGTGTTGATCTTAAGTGCCATGCACGCCACCCCTTTCCTTGGTGAAAGTATAGCATCAACAATCCGAAGCGTCTAGGTCCGCGACTTTAGAGCGTGAGCAGGCCCGGTTAGAAACCGGAGCATAAGTGGCCTCAGCCCTAAATGGCTGGGCTTTGGCCATTTAGGGCTGAGGTCCTTATGTGCAGGTTTCTGGGCCTGCGAACGCGTTTTGGCGCAAGAAAGCCACAGGCTGGGCTTAGCCATTCCGACCAAGGCCCTTACACGCAGACTCCCGTGCCAGAGAACGCACTTAAAAGAAGAGACGCGGCTTGGCGCGGGTAGTTGATAGTCGCTACCGTATCAGTCAAGGATGCCATTATCTACCAAGTAAATTGCTGAAAATCAAATTATGAATATTAGTTGCATAAAAATGAATTTTAGCGTATAGTACGTTCTTGTAATCAAGGAGGGTATTATGAATCATTTGAAACGCTGGTTAGTCGCTTTGTTCGCAGTTTTTGCCGCAGTTGTGACCTTAAATATGCAAACCGTTCACGCTGATGACAGTCTGGCAAAGATTCAACAAAAAGGCACAATTGTTATGGGGACAAGCCCCGATTATGCACCTTATGAGTTTTTGGTGAATAAACATGGTAAGAATCAGGTTGTCGGCATGGATGTCGAGGTTGCTCGTAAAATTGCGAAAGATCTTGGCGTCAAGCTGGTGATTAAGCAGATGAATTTTAGTTCATTGCTGGTCGCCTTGCAATCGGGCAAGGTTGATATGGTGCTTGCTGCGATGTCGCCAACCAATGCCCGCCGTAAGTCGATTGACTTTTCCAATACGTATTATAAATCGGGCCAGGATATTATCATCAATAAAACCGATGCCAAGATTTATAAGGACCACAAAAGCTTTGCCAATAAAAAAGTCGGGGTCCAAAACGGAAGTCTTCAAGAAACCTTGGCCAAAACCCAGATGAAATCAAGCACGACTTTGGGACTGACGAAGGTTACCGATTTGATCCTGGCTTTAAAGACGCATAAAGTGGCTGGCGTTGTGGCTGAAGGGGCGGTTGCTCAGGCGTATACGTCCAATGACGATTCGCTTGTCGAAATTCCCGGGCATTTTAATCTCTCCAGCGACACGATGGGGACGGCGATTGGGTTTGCCAAAGGATCTGATTCGTTGGTGGCAGCGGCCAATAAGAGTCTGGCGGAGATCAAACAGAAAAAGCTGATTCCGCAATACCTTAAAACCGCCGGCAGTTACATGAAGACGAATACCGAAGATACGAGTATGTTGCACTACTGGACTTATTTCCTTAAAGGGGTTGAGTACACCTTACTCATCAGTGCCATTGGGGCGTTCTTCGGGGTCTTGCTCGGTACGATTTTTGCTTTATTGCGGTTGAGCAAACATCGCCTGCCACATCTCATCGGCGTTGCTTACATCGAATTTGTCCGAGGCACACCGTTGATGATTCAGGTCATGTTTGTCTACTTCGGGATCGGGATTTTCATCGACATTCCGGCACTAGTCGCCGGACTTATCGCGGTATCGCTTAATTCCGCTGCGTATGTGGCCGAGATTATCCGAAGCGGGATCGATAGCATTCCGGTCGGCCAAACCGAAGCAGCGCGTTCGCTTGGGCTATCGGAACGGCAAACAATGACAAGTGTTGTTTTACCACAAGCCATTAAGAATATCTGGCCGGCGCTGGGGAATGAATTTATCTCGCTGATTAAGGAAAGCTCCATTGTCTCCATCATTGGGGTCACGGACCTGATTTATCAGCTGACAGTGGTTCAAACCGCGACGTACAAAGGGGTTCAACCAATTCTGGTTGCCATGGTCCTTTACTTTGTCCTGACATTCGGGCTGTCCAAGCTCCTGAGTCATTTTGAAAGGAAGATGAATCATGCAGCATAAACCTTTAATTCAAATCAACCACCTGACCAAGAAGTTTGGTGACAATGTGGTTTTGAATGATATTAGCGAAACCATCAATCAAGGTGATGTGATTGTTGTGATCGGCGCATCCGGTGGCGGGAAAAGTACCTTTTTGCGCAGCTTAAATCTGCTTAATCGGCCGACACAAGGCGAGATTCTGTTTGAAGGCACTAATTTGGTTGATCTCAGCGAAAAGCAGCTTGATAATGTCCGTGAAAAAATGGGCATGGTGTTCCAAAGCTTCAACCTTTTCCCGAATATGACGGTTTTGGAAAATATCAAGCTGGCGCCGTTGAAAGTCAAAACCGTGACGGATGAAGAAGCAACCAAAACGGCCAAGGAACTTCTGGAACAGGTTGGCTTGGGCGAAAAAGCCGATGCCTACCCAGCCAGTCTTTCCGGCGGCCAACAGCAGCGGGTAGCCATTGCCCGGGCGCTGGCGATGCATCCGGATGTCATGCTATTCGACGAACCGACCAGTGCATTGGATCCCGAAATGGTCGGCGAGGTGCTCAAGGTTATGCAGGATCTTGCCAAAACCGGTATGACGATGGTGGTGGTGACCCACGAAATGGGCTTTGCCCGCAGCGTGGCCGACCAAGTCTGGTTCATGGACGGCGGCAAAATTCTTGAAAAAGGCACACCTGAAGAACTGTTCGAACACCCCAAGGAAGCCCGGACACAGGATTTCCTGTCCAAGATTTTGGCGCAATAAGTTTTGCCCAGTCGAAGTTGAGAAGAAACTCCAGTTCACAATCCAAAAGCGAACATGCATTGAGTGTTCGCTTTTTGCGTTCCTGAAAATAATTCGTTAAGTCAATCAATCTATTAGTGCCAAAGCGGAGCAATCGTAGGCCAGATGGGGCTCAGCCGTGCAAACAACACAGCGACCGATTTTGTCGCTGATGTTGTTAGGCGACTTTGAGACAGCGGTTTTCTGGCTCAAAGCGCCGTCTCCGCTCTAGCTTCGCGTCGCCAGCACCATCTGGCCGGAGATTGCGGAGTTTGGCACGGCAGGAGACTCATTGCCTAAGCTTTTCTGAATCATTTGGAGCTCTGCGAGTTAAGAACAGGTCACTAGAAATGTGGCTCAATCTCATTTGATGCCAACTGCCAAGATGTCTTTACAATCGCAGCTATGCGCAGCAAGTGCGTCGCTTGCAATCTAATTTTAGAATCTTTATAATGCTAAGCGAACATTTGTTTTATAAGGAGATTACGATGGCATCAGCACACATTGAGCATAAATTATCGTTGCTGCCGGATCTGCCCGGCAGTTACCAGATGAAAGATATTAACGGGAAGATTATTTATGTCGGTAAGGCCAAGAATCTAAAGAATCGCGTTCGCTCTTACTTCAAGAGCTCACATGATGGCAAAGTAGCAGCGATGGTGGCACAGGTGGCTGATTTTGACTATATTGTGACCTCGACGAATAAAGAAGCGTTTTTGCTTGAAATCACGTTGATTCAAAAGTACCAGCCGTATTACAACATCAAGCTCAAAAAGGGGACTGGCTATCCTTACATCAAGATTACGCACGAGCGCGATCCAAAAATTGAAATCACCGGCACGATTCGCAAAGATGGCGGCTACTACTTCGGTCCGTACCCCAATGTTTATGCGGCGCAGGAAACGATGCATTTTATTCAAAAAGTGTACCCATTACGCCGGTGCAACGGGTATCAAGGACGGCCGTGTCTGTATTATCACATGGGTCAGTGTCTGGGCGCATGTTTTCGCACTGTACCGGAAAAAGAATATGCCGACCAGATTGCTCGGATCAAACGTTTCCTGAATGGTAACGTCAGCAAAGCCAAGGCCAGTCTGACGGCAAAAATGGAGCGGGCAGCCAAAAATCTGCAGTTCGAACGGGCAGCGGAGATTCGTGACCAGTTGTATTACATCGAACAAACCGTTGAAAAGCAAAAGATTATTTCGAATGACAATACCACGCGTGATTTGTTTAATTTTTATATGGACAAAGGCTGGATCAGTATCCAGGTCTTCTTCATTCGTCAGGCGCGGTTGATGAAGCGCGAATCGCGGCTTTTTCCGGTCGTTAACACGGCAAAAGAAGAGTTCGAATCGTTCATTTTGCAGTTTTACAGTCGCAAAAATAATGTCAAACCACATGAAGTTTTGGTGCCGGCAGGGCTGGATAATAAGGTGCTTGCTGATATCCTAGGTGTTCCGGTGCGTACCCCGCAACGAGGCGAGAAACGCGATTTGATGGCATTAGCAGCGAAGAACAGCCAAATCAAGCTCGAAGATAAGTTTCGTTTGATGGAATTGGATAATCGCACAACAATCGGGGCCATGAAGGAATTGATGGCGGCGTTAAAGTTACCAATGGGCCATGTGGTTGAAGCTTTTGACCACAGTCATATTCAAGGTGCCGATCCGGTTTCTGCAATGGTTCAATTTGTTGACGGACAGCCAGCCAAGAACAACTATCGCAAATATAAGTTGGATGCTGACAAAACTCATAATGGTGCGGACGAAGCGGCGAATACGCGTGAGGTCATTCGGCGGCGATATACCCGGTTGTTAAAGGAACATGCGGCACTGCCAGATTTGATTTTGATGGATGGCGGCGAAATTGAAATGAATGCTGCCAAGGACGTTTTGGAAAATGAATTGAACCTTGATATTCCGGTTGCCGGGATGGTTAAGAATAACAAGCATAAAACCGCAGCGCTTCTGTTTGGCAATGCTGATCAAATGATTAATCTGGATCCGAAATCACAGGGCTTTTATTTACTGGAACGCATCCAGGATGAGGTTCACCGGTTTGCAATTTCATTTCACCGTCAGTTGCATGCCAAGAACTCACTGGCATCGCGTTTGGAAGGCATCAAGGGTGTCGGTCCCAAGACCCGCCTGAAGTTGTTGCGTAAGTTTAAAACAATCACCAAAATCAAAGAAGCGCCGATCGAAGACATTCAGGAGCTTGGGATTTCCAAACGCGTGGCGCAGGCGTTGAAACTTTCGCTAACGGCTGATCCAACGCCAGCGCGTCGGGTTTAAGTCTTACTCAGAAAAATTGGATACAAAAAAATCGCAGCGATTTGTTTGTCGCTGCGATTTTTTATTTGAGCATCAATTAATGGTACAGGTTGAACCTGCGCTAAAACGAATCATTGATTCTCTTTAGCCACCGGGCGCCAGAAGCCAAGAATTAACGCGGCAATGACAGTCCCGATGATGAGTGACATGACGAACCCCAGTTTCTGATTTGTTAGCAGAAGCGCCACAATGCCGCCGTGCGGTGCCGGAACATTGACGTGCCAGAGCTGGGTTAACCCGCCGGCAATCGCGGAGCCAACAACGGAACTACCGATAATATGCACGGGATCGGTCGCGGCAAATGGAATCGCACCTTCAGTAATAAAGGTCAACCCAAGTGCATAGTTGGATAAGCCGGCATTACGTTCCTGCAACGTGAATTTCTTCGGGAAGAAGGTGGAGGCAACCGCAATGGCCAGTGGTGGAATCATCCCACCAATCATGACAGCAGCCATCCAGCGGCCGTCTTTAAAGCCAGATGCCTGATAAACCCCGATGGCAAACGTGTAAGCAGCCTTGTTGAACGGGCCGCCCATATCGATACTCATCATGGCAGCCAAAATGACACCGATGAGAATGGCATTACCGGTTCCCATACCTTCAAGGAAACTGATTAACGCCCCGTTGATCGCGGCAAAGATCGGGTTGATGATGAAGAACATCAGCAGGCCCATAATGGCCAAGCCAATCACAGGATAAAGCAGGATGGTGCGCATGCCGTCCAGTGACTTCGGCATTTTGGCCAAGGCCTTTTTCAGACCAACGATCATCCAGCCGGCAGCAAACCCAGCAACCAGACCGCCTAAGAAACCAGCCGGATTCTGAGCCTTCACAACCGAAGCGGAAGCGACCGTTGCCATATAACCACCAACGAACCCAGGCATCAAGGCTGGTCGATCACCGATAGATTCAGCGATATACGCCGCTAGTACTGGGACCAGGAAGCTAAAAGCAAATGTCCCCAGATTATTAGTGAAGGTGAACCACATGGAAGTCTTACCCAACCATTGTTCAAGGATGAATGAGATCGCCATGATAATCCCGCCGCCGACAACGAATGGCAGCATGTTGGAAACACCGTTCATCAGGTCTTTGTAAATGCGATTCCAGAGGCTACCACCAGAAGTTTCTTCAGTATCAGAACTTTGTGCATCCGCACCGCTTGCGTGGAAGACCTGCCCCTGACCTTTAAGGGTTTCTTCGATTAATTCTTCAGGCTTTTTGATGCCATCGATGACAGGCCGGTTCAGCAACTTCTTACCGTTGAACCGATCCATCTCGACCTTTTTATCAGCAGCAACGATGACCCCGGTTGCTCGGTTGATATCGCTGTCGGTTAATTTATGCTTGATCCCTTCGGAGCCGTTGGTTTCGACTTTAATATCGACACCCATCTTCTCCGCAGTTTCTTTTAACGCAGCCTCCGCCATGTACGTGTGGGCGATCCCGGTCGGGCAGGCAGTGACAGCCACGATAAATGGTCGCTCTTTACGCTTTTCTTCTTTGAATTCGGCTTGCTTAGCGGCAGCATCTTTAGCTTCCTGTGCTTTTTCCGCTTCAGCCTCTTTTTTATCTTTAGCAACTTTTTCGGCTTGAGCCTTGCCGAATAAATCCAGTACCTCGTCCGGTGTTTTGGCTTGCTTCAAGTCCGCTACCAGTTTTGGATTGATTAAAAGGGAAGATAGGGCAGCCAGAGCGGCAAGATGTTCATTGTTGGCGCCTTCAGGGGCGGCAATCATGAAGAATAAGTGTACCGGCTGGCCATCGAGCGCGTTAAAGTCAACACCCTTGGCACTTTTTGCAAAAAGCACGGTTGCTCGAGTAACGGCACTGTCTTTGGCGTGAGGCATCGCAATGCCTTCACCAATCCCAGTGGTGGACTCAGCTTCACGTTTTAAAATATCCTGACGATATTCGTCGGCATCGGTTACAATGCCTTCTGCGTGATACTTGTCGACCATTTCATTGATCACAGCCTCTTTGGTGGTTCCTTTGAGATCCATGATCATGACATTTTTTAGTAGTAAGTCACGAATGTCCATTTTGTCCTCCTAAACTTCAGTGATGCTGATGGTTTGTTTAACAGCAGCGATTTTATCGGCAGTGGCAAGATCCTTGGAAAAGGCAGTCGCAGAACCGCACGCGATACCGACCTTGAAACTTTCCAAGGCGTCATGGGTTTGGGCAAACGTTCCGGTAAAGCCCGCCAGCATGCTATCACCGGCACCGACCGAGTTGACGGCCGGCTGCTTTGGAACTGTCCCGAGCCAAGCATGATCGCGTTCAATCATCAGGGCCCCGGCACCAGCCATCGAAATCAAAACGTGCTGTGCCCCTTGATCCAATAAGCGGCGACCAGCCTTAATAATGGCATCATTGTCGGCATACGGCTTGTCGTTGAATAAGGCTGCGAGTTCATGGTGATTTGGCTTGACGACCAGTGGATGATCCGGAAGCGTGTCCAGCAGTGCCTGGCCGGTGGTATCAATAACAAAATCGGCTTGATGCTCATGGATGGCCGGAATTAAGTCACGATAAAAAGTGGCCGGCAGCCCTTGTGGCAAACTGCCAGACATCACGACGACATCGCCGGCTGCGAGTTTGGCTAGCTTTGCTTTAAAGTCGGCAATTTCATCATTGGTAATGGTTGGCCCGCTTGCGTTGAGTTCGGTTTCCGATTCAGCTTTGAGTTTGACGTTAATTCGGGTATCACCTTTGATCTTCGTGAAGTCACAAGGCATCGCGATGGCATCGAGTTGTTGTTGAATAAAGGTGCCGGTGAATCCGCCGAGAAATCCCCAAGCAGTTGTCGGCAAGCCAAGTGTCTGAAGAATTCGACTGACATTAATGCCTTTACCGCCTGGCAGCTTAACCGCGTGAGTCAAACGATTGACAGCACCGAGGTCAAGTTGCGGCAATTCGATGACATAATCAATCGAAGGGTTGAGCGTAACTGAATAGATCAAGAATGAACCTCCTTAATATTTTGGAACCGGTGGTAACCTGCTGGCAGTCCTTGTAATGAACTGGTGAGAATCGTGACATCGCCAATGTCGGCGAATTTCACGAAACTGACCTGTTCGAACTTACTTGGATCGGCAAGAATCATCGGCTGACGTGCTTGATGAATCGCCAAGCGCTTGATCACGGCTTCTTCCGGATCAGGGGTGGTGTTCCCAAACTCAGGGTGAATCCCATTCGTGCCGATAAAGGCAATATCGAAACGATAGTGATGAAGTGCTTCTGCAGTGGTCGCGCCAATAAGCGCTTTGGTTGCTGACTTAACCATGCCGCCAAGCATCAGCGTCGGAATTTGATAATCCGCCAGTAAAGAGGCATTATCAACACCAGTCGTGATCACCGTCACCCCAAGGTCAGCCAGAAAAGGGATGAGTTGGGCTGTCGTTGTCCCGGCATCCAGGAAAACTAAATCATCCTGTTCGACTTGGTGGGCGGCGGCGCGGGCAATGGCTTGTTTGGCGCGTAAGTTTTGGGTCGACTTGCTGGCCACATCGGGTTCGTCGCCAAGGCCGTTGATACGTTTCGCTCCGCCGTGAATCCGTTTAAGTTCGCCCGCGGCTTCAAGTTCGTCCAAATCTCGCCGAATGGTTGATTCTGACGCGTCCAAAGCCGCCATTAACGCTTTTGATTTGACGACAGTATGCTGTTGTAACTGGCTAAGAATGTATTGCCGCCGTTCTTCTGTAAGCACTTTCGTTTCACCTCGCTCTTCATTATACTGATGAAACGTTCAAAATCAACCTAAAACCGTTAAAAACATTCACAACGGTCAAAAACAGGCGTGTTTCAAGGGACTTTGCACTTTTTTCATTTGTTGTGCTTAAAGTACTTGTCCTACTGTCTGACGTGGTAAAATAAGAAAGACATGCGATCTGCTATGCGGATGGCGGGTTAACGGGTATAATTATAAATTATGTTTTTTCAGAAAGGGGATCGCCAATGTTTGTCGATCAGGTACAAGTAGAAGTTCAGGCGGGCAAAGGCGGTGACGGCATGGTCGCGTTTCGGCGTGAGAAATTCGTGCCGTTTGGCGGCCCGGCTGGAGGTGATGGCGGCCGTGGTGGTAGTATCATTTTATATGTCGATGAAGGGTTGCGAACCTTGATGGACTTCAGATACCAACGCCACTTCAAAGCGCCAGCTGGTGGCAATGGCCAGGGCAAGTCCATGTATGGGCGGGCAGCTGAAGATCGGCGGATTGCCGTACCGGCAGGAACCACAGTCACCGATGCCGATACCGGCGAAGTCCTCGGTGACCTGACGAAGCCAGGGCAGGAACTGGTTGTTGCCAAAGGCGGTCGTGGCGGGCGCGGTAATATTCATTTTGTGTCACCCAAAAACACTGCGCCGGAAATTGCCGAAAATGGTGAACCCGGACAACATCGCTTCATTAAATTGGAGTTGAAAGTCCTCGCTGATGTCGGCCTGGTTGGGTTCCCGTCAGTCGGCAAGTCAACTTTATTGTCGGTGGTCACGCAGGCTAAGCCCAAGATTGCCGCGTACCAGTTTACGACATTAGTGCCAAACCTTGGCATGGTCCAGCTAGACGACGGCACCGATTTTGTCATGGCTGATTTGCCGGGTTTAATCGAAGGCGCCTCACATGGTGTCGGCCTTGGTATCCAGTTTTTGCGGCATGTTGAGCGGACGCGGGTTCTGTTGCATCTGGTTGAAATGGATCCGGAAAACGGCCGCGAACCGCTGGAAGATTATGACCAGATTCGTCGCGAACTAGGTGCTTATGATGAGAATATCTTAAAGCGGCCGGAATTAATTGTTGCGACGAAAATGGATCTGCCAGGCGCAGATGAAAGATTTGCTGAGTTTAAAGCAGCTTTGCTTAAGCGTGGCATTGATCCAGCCAATATTTTTGAAATTTCCAGTCTGACGCATCGCGGGGTCATGCCGTTAATGCATCGCACCGCGCAAGTGCTGAAAACCGCACCACAATTTGAACCGAAACAGGAAACCGTTAAAACCGCCGATTACAAGTTTGCTCCCGAACCGGCCTTGAAGGTGACGCGGGATAGCGATGGCACCTTTGTTTTAACCGGTGAAAAAGTGGAACGTGCGTTTAAGATGGCGAATCTTGATCACGAAGATGGCGTCATGCGGTTTGCGCGGCAGTTACGGAGTATGGGTGTTGACGATGCGCTGCGCGAAGCAGGTGCGCAAAGCGGCGATTTAGTTGCGATTGATGATTTTACCTTTGAATTTGTTGAATAATCTCCAGTGAACTAGCTGGGAGCAGTAATCTTTTTAAAGAATGGTGGGGCCTCAATTGAAACAGACGCGTAGACGAAAGCGCCGGTATATTCATGGATTTGACGGTTTACGGACAATTGGTGTCATTGGTGTTATCCTGTATCATTTGCGTCCCGAATTATTTCGGGGTGGTTACCTAGGTGTCCCGATCTTCATGGTTGTGTCCGGTTATTTAATTACGGATGGCTTATTGATCGAGTTTAATCGCAATGGGCGAATTGATTTTAAGAGTTTTTTCATTCGGCGATTTAAACGTCTTTATCCGGCACTCATTACCGTTTTGTTTGGAACTGCAGCTTATATCACGCTTTTTTCGCAAAATCTCCTGCACAATCTGCATATGATGGTGTTGACCAATTTACTTTATGTCTATAATTGGTGGCAGATTTTGAACGGTCAGTCTTATTTTGCGCGCTATGCTAACGGCGAATCACCTTTCACGCATTTGTGGACGCTTTCAATCGAAGGGCAGTATTATCTGGTATGGCCATTTTTGGTTTTAGGCTTGCTGCTATTAGTTAAAAACCGGCATCAGATTGCCAATATTGTCTTGATTTTGGCGGCGGCCAGCGGTGCGTGGATGGCTATTTTGTACATGATGACCGTTGCACACACGTCACCTGCAGCCTTTGATCCGAGCCGGTTATATTATGGGACTGACACACGGGCGTTTTCGATTTTGCTCGGTGCCGCCTTAGCGTTCATTTGGCCAAGTGGTCGGCTTTCGGAGCATTTACCGCGTAAGTGGGTGGTTAGTCTCGATTTAATGGGAACGGTGAGCTTCGTTGGTTTATTAGCCATGGTCTTCACGGTTGACGCCCAAAGCAGCTTTCTTTATGAAGGTGGCATGGTGCTGTTCTCCATTTTGACGACGATTCTGGTTGCGGTTGTTGCCCATCCGGCGGCGCATTTTGATCGCTTGCTGAGCAATCCATTGTTTAGCTATATTGGCAGCCGCAGCTATGGTTTATATCTCTACCAGTTTCCAGTCATGATTTTCTGGGAAAACCGGTTCCGCAACATTGCCGATCATCCGGTTTTGTATCCGGTGATTGAGGTCATCTTAATCGTGTTGATCACCGAGGCCTCGTATCGGTGGATTGAACAGCCAGCAGCACATTTTGACTACCATAAAACCTGGACGTTCATTAAGGGGTTGGCGGATCCGAAGAAACGTATGGGCAAGGCGCGTTGGATTAGCTATGCAGCGTTGGTCATTCTGGCGATTGGCAGTGTTGGTTTAGCCAAGGCACCATCAGCTAAGGCGGTTGGCGACGACTCGCCGCTGGCCAAACAACTTAAGAAACGCGCGGAATCGCCTAAGGAAAAGGCCAAGCGTCTGGAAGCCATGCGTTCTAGCTTAGCCGAAGAGCGTAAAGAAGCCAAAAATAAAACTGAACAAAAATCGCGATCCCGTGCACAGGAGTCGAAGTATGCTTCGCAAGCCAAGGCCCATCCGGTTAACCAAGAGTATGAACAATATGGCTTAACCCAAATCGAATTGCAACGGGCCCAGGATCTGGGATTAACCGCGATTGGCGACTCAGTCATGCTTGACGGGCAAGAGGGCCTACAGAAGATTTTCCCTAAAGCAGTGATTGATGCGGCTGTATCTCGGCAAATGATCAATAGTATTGATCTGGTTCGCAGTTATGCGGAAAAAGGCGTGTTAGCGAACGTTGTGTTAATCGGTTTAGGCACCAACGGCCCATTTTCCGACGAACAGCTTGCTCAGATGATGCAGGCGATTGGTCCGGATCGGCAAGTCTTCTGGATTAATGTGCGGGTGCCAACGCGGGCATGGCAAAATGATGTCAATGGCAGGTTGGACGCTGCGCAAAAGCAATATAAGAATCTGACGGTGATTGACTGGTTCCGTAAATCTGAAGGACATCCTGATTGGTTCTACAAGGATATGGTGCACATGAATCCAACAGGTAACCCACAGTATGCGGCGTTTATTGCCAAGACCATTTTGGATAAAACCAAACAGTCAGCTGATTAACATTTTATTGAAGCTGGCGTCAACTAAACTGAGTTCCGGTAAGGGGTTGGAAAGCCAATCGTTCTTATCGGAACTTTCTTTTGCCTGTGTGCCGCTTTGCCAAAGCTAAGCAGCGTTATCCGCGATCAAACAAGGATAATTCTGCAGGACTTGTGGTAGACTACAAAGTGAAGTTTGACAGAATAGGAAGTATGGTATGGAAATTCAATTTTTGGGTACAGGCGCCGGTTCGCCTTCCAAAGTTCGCAATGTCAGCAGTCTGGCTTTAAAGCTGCTTGACGAACGCAATGAGGTTTGGCTATTTGATGTTGGCGAAGGCACCCAGCATCAGATTCTGCAGACCACGATTAAACCGCGAAAGATTGCCAAGGTGTTCATCACCCATTTGCATGGCGACCACATTTTCGGGTTACCGGGGTTTTTGGCGAGTCGCGCTAACCAAGGCGGCACTGATCCGCTCACGATTTACGGGCCGCCTGGCATTGAGGATTTTGTTAGAACCAGTCTGAAGGTTTCCCAGAGTCATTTGAGTTATGCCTTAAAGTTTGTGTTGCTGCGGCATCCGGGAACGGTTTTTGAAGATCAGACCTTTAAAGTCAGTTTCGACCGACTTGACCATCGCATCACCAGTTTTGGGTTTCGGGTTGAGGAAAAGCCACATCCGGGTGAGTTGCTGATTGATAAGGTCCGGGCCGCTAAAATTCCGTCTGGACCGGTTTATGCCGAGTTAAAGGCAGGTAAACAGGTGACGTTGCCCGATGGCCGGACGTTTGACGGTCATGATTTTATCGGGCCAGCACAACCGGGCCGGATTGTGACTATTTTTGGCGACACCAGAAAATGCAGTCGCGCGTTGCCACTAGCAGCTGGTGCAGATGTTCTGGTTCACGAGAGTACTTTTGGCCCGGACGAAAGCCAGTTAGCCAAACAGTACTATCATTCAACCAATATTCAGGCTGCCGAGTTAGCCAAGCGCGCCGGTGTCGGCAAGTTGTTGCTGAATCACATTTCTGCGCGGTATCTTGGCCCCGGCGTTGCGATGTTAGAAAAAAGTGCCCAGCGTATTTTCCCCAATACCCACGTGGTGAAGGATTTTGAAGAAGTTAATATTCCGTTTGCCAGTCCCCAGTTGACGTCGGCGGGATCCGTTCAATAACCGGTTCTGTCAGCAAGCGACAATGGTGATTGGCTGAAAAGCAGTGCCGGCTTGAAGTGACAGTGGCTTAAGCGTGATTGGAACAGCAAAGCGTACAAGGAGGGAGCAGCATCGTGAAACAACACCTAACAGTAGTTATTTCTGGCGGATCAGCCGGATTGGGTAAAGCAATTGGGTTGGAAGCCGCCAAAAAAGGGGCAACGGTGGTTTTCCTAGCACGTAGACGTGACAAGTTGCGTCAGGCTCAAGCAGAGGCAAGTTCACTTTCTGGTCGGCCAGCGTTTGCTTTTCCGGTTGATGTGGCTGATCCTGTCGCTATTGAAGCCGTCGTTGAGCGCATTCATGCCACCGTCGGATCTGTCGATGTGTTAGTCAACGCAGCCGGTTTTGGTCATTTTGAGAATGCATTTGACACGGATATGCACTTGGTTGAACGCATGTTTCGCGTGAATGTTTTGGGAACCATGTACTTAACCAAGCTGCTGGGACGCGACATGGCGATTCGTGGCCAAGGACACATCATCAATGTCTCATCGATGGCCGGTAAAATTGCCACACCCAAGTCAGCTATTTATTCGGCGACAAAGTTTGCGGTGGTGGGTTATAGTAACGGTCTGCGACTGGAATTGAAGCCATTTGGGGTCAACGTGACAACCGTTAACCCGGGACCGATTGCAACCGACTTCTTCAAATCGGCCGGCGCATTGGACTACTTGGCCAGCGTTTCTTGGCTGGTATTGGATCCCGATAAACTGGCGCGGCGAATTGTTGCAACATTTAACCATCCGGTGCGGGAAATCAATACACCTTGGTTGATGAATCTGGGTGCCGACCTGTATACTTTATTTCCACATATCGGCGATTGGTTAGCAGGCGGTTTGCTGAACAAAAAATAAAGGGGTGGCTTGAATGAAGGGTCAACAACGATTTATTATTGGATTGGTACTTGCTTTAATTTTGATTATCTTTGCGTTGCTAAATGGTCAAGGCGTTTCGGTTAACTTTTTTGGGATTCAGTTGGAGTGGCCATTGATCGTGATCATTGCGGTTTCTGTGTTAATCGGCGCGGTGGTCACTTGGCTCATTTCAACCAGTGCCGTTGCCAATGCCAAAAAACAGATTCGTGAATTGCAGCAGCGTATCACTGAATTGACGAAGGCGAACAAAGCCGAAAAGCCAGAGCCTAAACCGGTTCAGGCACCTAAGGAAGAGCCAGTTGATTCAACGAAAAAATAACGACAAAACGCGGATGATGCGATTCGCGTTTTTTATTCGATAATGTTTGACCTTTACTGACCAATATCGTAAAGTGGATTTGAAAACAATAAACAGTTAATGAACGGTTATGGAGGGATACGTGGATGAATCCAGATAATTTTACCCAAGCAGTTGCCGAGGCTTTAGGCGCTGCGCAGCAAATTGCCCAAGTGCGGCATCATCAAGAAATTGACATTCCGCATGTCATGAAAAGTCTGGTCCAACCTAATCAGTTGGCTGAGCAGATTTATCGGGAGGCCGGCGTGAATGTTCAAGGACTGAATGCAGCCATTGATGCGGCGCTTGAAGCTGAGCCAGTCGTGGAAGGCGCCAGTACTTATGGCCAGAGTATGTCCCATAACCTGGCACAATTACTGACAGACGCCAACACCGTTAAAGATGAATTCGGTGACACTTACATTTCAACCGAGGCACTGTTACTTGCGCTTTATCAGCAACGCTATAACACGATTACCCAGTACTTACTCAACGATGCTAAAGTCGATGCCAAGAAGTTGCGTCAGGTGATCGACAAGATCCGTGGCGGGGAAAAAGTGACCAGCAAGAATGCCGAAGCCAACTACAAGAGTCTGGAGAAATACGGTACTGACCTCGTCAAAGAGGCTCGTAGCGGAAAAATGGACCCGATCATCGGTAGGGATGAGGAAATCCGCGATGTGATCCGAATCCTGAGTCGTAAAACCAAGAACAATCCGGTTTTGATTGGCGAACCGGGGGTCGGGAAAACCGCGATCGTTGAGGGCTTGGCCCAACGGATTGTTAAAAACGATGTGCCGGACAATTTAAAAAATAAAACGATTATTTCCTTGGATATGGGCAGTCTGGTAGCAGGTGCCAAATACCGTGGGGAATTCGAAGAACGGTTAAAGTCGGTTTTGAAAGAAGTCAAAAAAAGTGAAGGTCAAATCATTCTTTTTATTGACGAAATTCATAACATTGTCGGTGCCGGTCGCGCTGAGGGTTCCATGGATGCTGGCAACTTGCTTAAGCCGATGCTGGCGCGTGGTGAGTTGCATCTGATCGGGGCTACAACGCTTGATGAGTATCGCGAAAACATTGAAAAAGACAAAGCCTTGGAGCGGCGTTTTCAGCGGGTTCTGGTACAGGAACCAAGCGTCGAAGACACGATCAGCATTCTGCGCGGCTTGAAGGAACGATTTGAAATTTTCCACAAGGTACGAATTCATGACTCGGCGCTCGTGGCAGCCGCAACCTTGTCGAACCGGTATATCACGGATCGGTTCTTACCAGATAAGGCGATCGATTTAGTCGACGAAGCGTGCGCAACGATCAATGTCGAAATGAACTCCCGCCCAACCGAACTGGACGTTGCTGAACGCAAACAGATGCAATTGGAAATCGAACAGCAGGCGTTGAAGAATGAAAGTGATCCGGCAAGTAAAAAACGTTTAGAGAACGCTGATGCTGAGTTGGCTAACTTGAAGGAAAAAACAAACAAGTTAAAGGCACAGTGGGAAGCAGAAAAGAAAGATATTCGGCAGCTCAACGAGAAAAAGTCGGCGATTGACAAGGCTAAGCATGAACTAGAAGATGCCCAAAGCCGTTATGATCTAGAAACCGCGGCCCGCCTACAACATGGCACGATCCCCCAACTTGAAAAAGAGTTGCAAGCTATGGAAAACAACGATCGACCCCAGTCCTGGTTAGTACAGGAAAGTGTGACTGAAAATGAAATTGCGGCAGTGATTTCTCGGGAAACCGGCATTCCAATTGCTAAGCTGGTTGAAGGCGATCGCCAAAAGTTGCTGCATCTGGCAGACAATTTGCACAAACGCGTTATTGGTCAGAATGAAGCAGTCACCGCAGTTTCCGATGCGGTTTTGCGCTCGCGTGCCGGGTTGCAAGATCCAAGCCGTCCGCTGGGCAGTTTCCTTTTCCTGGGGCCCACAGGTGTCGGGAAGACCGAACTTGCCAAAGCGTTGGCTGAGGATCTATTCGATTCGGAAAAGCACATGGTCCGCATTGATATGTCCGAATACATGGAAAAGGCGAGTGTTTCCCGGTTAGTCGGTGCCGCGCCGGGTTATGTCGGTTATGAACAAGGCGGGCAATTGACAGAAGCGGTCCGGCGTAATCCATATACGATTGTCTTGTTGGACGAAATCGAAAAGGCCAATCCGGATGTTTTCAATATCTTATTGCAAGTGTTAGATGACGGGCGCTTAACCGATGGACAAGGCCGGACGGTTGATTTTAAGAACACGATCATCATTATGACCTCGAATCTGGGTTCGGAATACCTTTTGGATGGCGTTCAAGCTGATGGCACCGTCAGTCAGCAGGCGAAGGATCAAGTGCGTCAACTGGTCAATAAGGCCTTCAAACCGGAATTCTTGAACCGAATTGATGACATTATCATGTTCCACCCGCTCTCACTGGATGATGTTAAACAAATTGCCGTTAAAGATTTGCATCAGTTGGGAACCCGGTTGGCCGATCAGCAGATCACTTTGGATATTACGCCAGAAGCACAGACCTGGCTGGCAGACAAGGGCTACGATCCGGCATTTGGCGCTCGGCCGCTGCAACGTTTGATTACCAGCGCCGTTGAAACACCATTGGCCAAAGAGCTCATTCGCGGCACCATCGAACCCGGTCAGGAAGTCGTGATCACTGTTGTCGACGATCAGTTGCAATTTAAAGCCAAGCAGGTCGCAGCCAAGGCGTAAGCTTGCAACAACTGAATTATTCTGTAAAGACCCTTGCCTTGACGCCGCTTTTCATGTATGATTAGCGTTGCTGTGACAGAACAAGTTTCTGTCCACGCGTGACGATGATCGGACTTGCATTTTGATCATCGACCGTATAAAGTAGTTTAGAAATCTTACTAAAAAAGGGGTTTTCCGCTCATGGCAGTTCCAGCACGCAGAACGTCAAAGACCAAGAAGCGTATGCGCCGCGGTCACATTAAGTTGAATGTGCCTAACTTGCAATTCGATGCAGCAACCGGCGAATACCGCGTTTCCCACCACGTTTCACCTAAGGGTTATTACAAGGGTGCACAAGTGGTCAAGAAGTCTGACGATAACGCAAATGCATAACAAAAAGCCAACACACATCATCGGTGTTGGCTTTTTTGTTGAGCGCGAACCGGCGCGGTTAGAAGCCGAAGCATAAGTGGCCTCGCACCTCAATGGCTGGTCTTTGGCCATTGAGGTGCGAGGTCCTTATGTGCAGGCTTCTGCGCAGGTGAGCGCGTTATAGAAAGCGAAAGTCGACTACACATTTGCCTACAATAGAACAGTGCTTCCCGTTAACGTTATTTTGGCCATTTAGGTGTGAGGTCCTTACACACAGGCTTCTGCGCCGGTGATCGCGTAACCAAACGCGAGAACCGAAAAAACACATGCATAGATAGCCCCCTATAAATAATCAGATCTTTAGAAATTAAATAAATACAGGACAAATAGCATAGTAGAAATTCAACTATTGAACCAGTGAACATTTGGTTATCAAAACTAACTGTCATGATATAATGTAGCTAAAACGAGGTGCAATATGGCTGATAACAAAAAATTTGCTGACTACCTGCGACAACTTCAAGAAGCACAGTTTCCGCGCTGGGCCGATTTACCCCAATTTGATCTTTACATGGATCAGGTTATTCAATATGTGAATGACATTGTATCACCGCTTGGTTTTGGTGAGATCACATCGACCATGGTGAACAACTATGTCAAAAAAGGGGTGATTAAGGCGCCAATCAAGAAAAAATACCATCCGGAACAATTGGCGAATATTTTAGTGATTGCCATGTTGAAACCGGTTTTTGCGTTGGACATGATTGCAAAGGGGATCCGTTTTGCCAAAGAAGATCGACCAGTCGCTCAAGCGTATGACACCTTTATCCTTACATTTGTCAGTGCCATTGAGCAGGCAAACTCAGATTTTAATGATGCCTTGACCATTAACCGGGTTAATAAACCAGACACCACGGCGACTCAGCATGCAGTGGTGACATTGGCGATTAATGCGGTTTTGCAAAAGCTCATGGTTGAAAAAATGCTGGAACTTGAAGAAGAACCGGCGCCGAAGGAAGGAAAAAAGGCATGAAACTCACGATATTGTCGACCAGCGATACCCATGGTTTTGTTCTGCCCACTAATTATGTTAAACGCCAGCAGGACCTGCCTTTCTCCTTTGCCAAAGCCAAAACGATTTTGGATGCGCAAAAAGCTGCTGCCCCAGGTCCGGTTTTGACGATTGAGAATGGCGATTGGCTGCAAGGCTCGCCATTAGCGTATTATGTCGCCAAGATTAGTCGCCAGCCGGAGCAGCTTACACAAATTTACAACGCGATTGGTTATGATGTCGGCATCATCGGCAACCATGAGTTTAATTATGGTGCCGACTATTTACGGCAAGCGCTGGCAACGCTGAATTATCCAACGTTGAATGCGAATATTACCCGTGATGGTAAACCCACTTTTGGTGCTCCTTATCAAATTTTTGAACGGGATGGGGTCAAAATTGCTGTTCTTGGCTTGACAACTTCCTATATTCCGCACTGGGAGGCACCTAAAAATATTGCCGGGCTTCAATTTCAGGATGTAATCGCAACGGCGAAGTATTATGTGCCGCGTTTACGGCAGCAGGCGGATGTTGTCATTGTGGCATATCACGGCGGTTTTGAACGGGATTTAAGAACGGGGCAGCCCACCGAGCGTTTAACCGGTGAAAATGTGGGTTATGCTTTGACTCAAATTCCAGGGATTGATGCGTTGATTACAGGGCATCAACACCGCCAATTAGCCGCGACCGTCAATGGGGTTCCGACCACGCAACCAGGTTATCGCGGCGAAGCAGTCGGTAAAATCACTTTAACCCTGACCCCAACTGCAACTGGCTATCAGGTAACAGATGGTAAAGCGGTTTTGGTTAAAGCCGGCGCATCGGCTGCCAGCGAAGCCATTGTGAACGCTGCTCAGCCGCTCAACCAAGTTGTTGAGACTTGGCTTGATCAACCGTTGGCAAAAGTCAAAGGGGACATGCGGATCCGGGATCCGTTTGCGTCGCGGGTGCATGAAACCCCTTATATCGAGTTTATTCAGCGAGTACAAATGGCCAGTACCGGCGCCGACATTTCCGGCACCGCCTTGTTTAATAACGAAGGCCGCGGTTTTGGCGCGACGATTACGATGCGCGATGTCGTGACCAATTATATTTACCCTAATACACTGGCTGTCTTGCGATTGACCGGTGCGGATCTTAAAGCTGCATTAGAACAATGTGCGACGTATTTTTCACTGACTGCTGATGGTCAATTGACTGTCACGCCACGATTCGAGCGGCCTAAACCGCAACATTACAACTATGATATGTATCAGGGCATCGATTATACGTTGGACATTCGCCAGCCAGTCGGTCAACGCGTGACCAAACTGACGTACCATGGGCAACCGGTGACAGCAGCGCAAACCTATGATGTTGCCGTCAACCAATACCGAGCAGCCGGTGGTGGTAATTTTGCTATGTTTGGACCGGAAAAGATCATTCGCGAAAATCAAAAAGATATGACCGAATTGATTGCTGATTATTTGAAAGTTCATCCGGATTTAGAAGCAGTGGCAGATCATAATTTCACCGTCTTGCCGTCAATGTGACACTGAGTCATATTTTGCTTGTCAAGTGCTCAGTGAACGCTTATGCTGATGGACGTCATTAATTGAGATCAAGTGAAGGGAATGTTCCGTCATGAAGTTTTGGAAATACGGTCTGATTGGTCTATTGGCATTATTGCTGGTAGGCTGCGGACAGCAATTAAGCACCACAAAAACAACTTACGGCCGTGATGGGCTAGTTGCAACGGTCAAGGGCAATGCCAGTGGCGTTAAACGCGTCAGTTACACCAGTGACGCTGGCAAAGGAAGCGTGCCGGTTAACAGTGGCACGTTTGTCATCGATGTACCGATCACCGATAAGGCACAGAAGGTTAACCTCAAGGCGGGTTCACTCAAAACTAATGTTACTGTTAAAGCAGGCAAGTCATTGGGGAATTACGCCGATATTGCAACTAAATTCAATCAGATGCTGGCAGTATCGAGTCTTTCAAAAGCTGATCAAGCTAAACTGAAACAAGGGCAGGCAGCAGCGGCTGCGCTCCAAAAAAATGCGGCTGGCATGACCCCTGCAGAAAAAATGGCAGCTGCACAACAGGCACAGGCACTTAAAACGCTGATGGCCCAGGCAACGGCCAATACAAAGGCAAATCAATTGCCAACAACGGCCAAAACTGGCATTCAGTCCATCTTAAAAACCGCTGATATCAATTATCGCGCGAGTGTTGCGCATGGCAAGGCAATGGGCTTTGCTGTTATTGTGCCGTTAGCGGTTCTCAAGGACAGCAAGAAGATGCAAGCCTTCGCAACTGATTTCGGGCTCCTCAGTACGGCGGTCGGTGCCAATGCCAAGACCGTTTTCTCGCACTTCAAGAAACTGACAAAAGACGCCAAATCTAAGAACAACGCTACAACGATTAGCACGATTAAGAGCAACGGTGTGCATTTTGATGTTGGCTATTCAACCACCGCTTTGTACCTTTACGTCACAAAGTAGTTCAACCAAAATCGTTGAATGGCTGGTTCCACGCGCACTGATCATGTAGTTTGGGGCCCAACTGAACAGCGAAATTTAGAGATCATGAAAATAGCACCTGAGGGCAGCCAATACGAAGGCCGTCTCCAGGTGCTTTTTTGGGATACTGATCTGTCAAGCGTGTTCAATTGGCACGTTGTAGTTTAATGTTCTGGTTTTCCTGCTGACTTGGCAAAGTGCTGCATAACCGGCGGGAAGAAAAATAAAATCACGATGAAAATAACACTAACGATCGCGCTTGTTTTAGGATCGTAACTGCTGCCGCTTAAGGCGCCGACCAGGAAGCCGACAACTTGGCCGAGGATCAGGCCCCAGACGATGGTAGGTAGATACCGCATGAAATCCCTCTTTTCTGTCGTCATCTTACCACGACTCTTGATGAAATCAACTGAAATTGTGACAATTTTCAGTATAATAGGGGTGAGGTGGCAAGATGACGTTTACCCAATTACAGGTTCATAGCAATTATACCCTATTACACAGCCCATTGGCACTGCCTGATTTGATTCAGGCAGCCAAAACAAGGGGTTACACGGCCATTGCCTTAACCGACACCAATGTGGTTTACGGTCTGGTCGAGTTTTATCGCCAGGCAAAAGCTGCAGGGCTAAAGCCGTTGCTAGGCATGCAGATTGATATTGACGATGCCCGCTTGTTAGTCATTGCCGAAAACAATACGGGCTATCACCAACTCTTGAAATTATCGACGCAAATCATGCTGGCGAAGACACCGGTTAAGTTTGCTGATTTATTACCGCTGACTGGGTTGGCCGCCATTGCGCTGCCGGATTCGCCATTTGCGGAGGCCGTTACGACGCATCACGATGAGCAGGCAATGGCGTTTTTAACGGCTTTAAAAGCCAAGCAGCCGGCGTCGGTTTATGTCGGTGTGGATGAGGCGCATCTTGACAGTGCTATTCCGGCGTTTATCGCAGCGCACCAGCTTGAACCGCTGGCATTGGGCAATGTTCTTTATCGTGACCCAACCGATGCCTTTACGCAAAAAGTCATGGTTGCCATTGATGAAGGCAGCCAATTAAACTTTCGTGATCCGGTTTTAACCGATGCCGGTGAAGCTTGGTTAAAACCGCCAACAGACGCTGCTGCACCGTTTGCAGCGGCTGGGCTACAGACAGCGGTGGATCATACCGCTGACATTGCCGCCCGTGCCGATGTCACCATTGACTTTAAACAGCCTCAGCTGCCGCATTACCAGACGCCGGATCAGATACCGTCGAAAGATTATTTGACCAAACTGGCTAAATCCGGTCTTGCCGCTCGTTTTCATGGCCAGCCGATTCCAGAAGCTTACCAGAAACGTTTGCAATATGAGCTGCATGTCATTATTGAAATGGGCTTTGCCGATTATTTTCTGGTGGTTTGGGATGTCATGAATTATGCGCACAAAGTGAACATCATGACTGGCGCCGGGCGCGGTTCGGCGGCTGGCTCGTTAGTGAGTTATGCGCTGGCCATCACCGAAGTCGATCCGATTGAATATAATCTGCTGTTCGAACGATTTTTGAATCCGGCACGGGCGCAGATGCCGGATATTGATCTGGATATTCCAGACAACCGCCGCGGCGAGTTAATTCAGTATGTGCACGACAAGTATGGCGAGAATCACATGGCTCAGATCATTACTTTTGGAACATTCGGGGCCAAGCAGGCGATTCGTGATGTTGCGCGGGTATTTGGTTTAAGTCAGTTTGAAAGTAACACATGGAGTAAGGCAATCCCTAATTTGTTTCACATTGATTTGAAGACAGCTTATGAGCAAAGCCAGCCGCTCAAGAATTTGGTTGCCGACTCACCCAAAAATCGGATGCTGTTTCAAACCGCGCTAGCCTTAGAAGGGCTGCCGCGGCATTACTCTACGCATGCGGCGGGTATCGTGCTGTCAGAAGAGCCACTAACTGATACTGTGGCGCTGCAGCCCAGTGGTGACGGACTTGAACAAACTCAGGTTCCCAAGGATGACGTTGAAGCGTTGGGCTTGTTGAAAATGGATTTTCTGGGACTGAAGAACCTTAATATTTTGGCCGCTGCCAGCCATTTTGTGGCACGGGATACCGGCAAGCCGTTTGATCCCAAGACCATTCCGCTGGATGACAAACCGACGCTAAACTTGTTTGCGCGAGGCGACACCAATGGGGTTTTCCAGTTCGAGTCTTCCGGCATTAAAAATGTTTTGCGAAAATTGCACCCGACTGCATTTGAAGACGTCGTTGCGGTTAATGCCTTGTATCGGCCCGGGCCAATGGAAAATATCGATACTTTCATTGCTCGCAAAAACGGCCAGGAGCCGATTGCCTACCCAGATCCGGCGCTGACCGAAATCCTCAAGCCGACCTATGGCGTGCTCGTTTATCAGGAGCAGGTCATGCAGGTTGCCAACGTTATGGGCGGCTTCAGTCTTGGCGAAGCGGACTTGTTACGACGAGCGATGAGCAAGAAAAAGTCCGCAGTACTGGCAGCCGAACAGGACAAGTTTATCGAAGGCGCCGTTAAACAGGGATTCCCTGAAGAAACGGCCAAAACCGTTTACGCCTACATTGATCGGTTTGCAAATTATGGCTTCAACCGTTCACATGCTGTTGCGTATAGCAAGGTTGCCTTTTGGCTGGCTTATTTAAAAGTTCATTATCCGGCAGCGCTTTTTGCTGCCTTGATGAATGCCAGTATGAACAATCTGCCAAAACTGCGCACCTACGTTCAAGAAGCCAAGGCCCGGAAAGTCGGTTTGCTAGGCCCTGATATTAATGCCAGCAATGGCGGTTTTAAATTAAGCCAAGGAAAAATTCGTTTTGGCCTGTTGTCCGTCAAAGGGATGCGCCGCGACTTTAGCGAAGCCATTTTTACCGCCCGTCAAAATGGCCCGTTTAAAAACTTACGCGATCTTTTACAACGATTGGATCCCAAGTGGCTAAAAGCTGACAACTTTAAATCATTGATTCTTGCCGGGGCATTTGATACGTTTGATGCGAATCGGGCGCAAACGCTAGCCAATCTGGACGAGTTGATTAATTCTGTTAAATTGGCAGGCAACGACGTCGGGCTCTTTTCGATGTTGGCGCCTAAAACAATCAAAGTGCCGGAAATGTCCGCTAGTGAGCGGCTTGAAGCCGAAGCGGAGGTTCTTGGGGTTTATCTATCCGGACATCCGGTTGATAAATATGCGCCGTTGAAAACCCAATATACCTTGGTGAGCGTCAGCGATCTGGAGGAAGGGCAGACGGTGAACATTTTGCTGCTGGTGCGGCATATCAAACGAATTCGGACGAAAACAGGTAAACCGATGGCCTTTGTGGACGGCCAGGATGCAACCGGCAATGTGTCACTGACAGTTTTTCCGAACCTGTATCCGACGATCGAAGACTTAACCACGGATATGGTGGTATTCGTGAACGGGCGCGTGGAAAAGCGTCATGATGATTTGCAGCTGGTGGTAAATCGGATTCAGGATGCACAACCGTTATTAGCTAGCCTGCCAAGTGCCGAATTATTCATTCGGCTGGACGCGAAGGATACAGCTTTGCGAACCGATTTACTGAAAAAATTGCAAGCCGCTCATGGAACAACACCTGTTATCACTGTGGACACTGCCACTCGTGAAAGTATTTTGTTAGACAAGCGGTACTGGGTCAAGGCTGATACAACATTGGTGGAAGCCTTGAAGTCACAGTTCGGCGCCAACAATGTTGTCCTAAGAACGCGTCAGGAGTCCTAGAGAAAATTGTAAAATGTTCTCATTTTCAAGGACTTTGTTTCAGAAAAGTGGTAAACTCAATGAGTATTTGTGGTAGGACATATCGCAAAAGAATATGCATGAGGTGAAATAATGAAACGCATTGGTATTTTGACCAGTGGCGGCGATGCACCAGGCATGAACGCTGCGGTCCGGGCTGTTGCTCGCAAGGCGATGCATGAAGGCCTTGAAGTATACGGCATCAATTATGGCTTTGCCGGATTAGTTGCTGGCGATATTTTTAAAATGAGCGAGTCAACTGTCGGCGATAAGATTCAGCGTGGCGGGACCATGCTGTACTCGGCCCGCTATCCGCAATTTGCTCAAGAAGAAGGCCAGTTGCGCGGGGTTGAACAGCTAAACAAGTTCGGGATTGAAGCATTAGTTGTCATTGGCGGCGATGGTTCTTATCACGGAGCTTTGGCATTAACCCGCCACGGTTTCAATACGATCGGCTTGCCGGGGACGATTGATAACGATATTCCGTACACCGACTTTACGATTGGTTTTGATACTGCGGTCAATACCGTGGTTGAAGCGGTTGACCGGTTGCGTGATACCGCGGCTTCCCATGAACGTACCTTTGTTGTCGAAGTCATGGGTCGTGAGGCCGGTGACATCGCACTTTGGTCCGGTGTAGCCGGTGGCGCTGAAGATGTCATCATTCCGGAACATGACTTTGATGTTAAAAAGATTGCATCGAAGTTGCAGAGTTCCCGTGAACGCGGTCAGAAGCACGCGGTTATTTTGCTGGCTGAAGGCGTGATGCATGCCGATCAGTTTGCCAAAGAATTGGCAGCTTACGGCGACTTCCAGTTACGTGCAACGGTTCTGGGCCACATTGTCCGGGGCGGTGCACCATCCGCTCGTGATCGCGTATTGGCTTCACAAATGGGTGCTTACGCCGTTGAACTTTTGCTGGACGGCAAGGGTGCGTTGGCAGTCGGTATTGAAAACAACAAGATCACGGCGCATGACGTCCGGACCTTGTTTGATGCTAAGCACCACGCTGAACTTTCGCTCTACACCTTGGCGGAAGAGTTAACATTTTAATTTCTGTAAACAAACGACATTAACGTCTGTTTAAATAATTGCAAGGAGCGATTTCACTTATGAAAAAAACCAAGATCGTCAGCACACTTGGACCTGCTAGTAACACCACTGACATCATCGTTAAGTTGATCGAAGCGGGCGCCAACGTTTTCCGTTTCAACTTTTCCCATGGTGATCACGAAGAGCACTTGGCACGGATGAAGATGGTTCACGAGGCTGAAAAGATCACGGGCAAGACCGTTGGTATCATGCTTGATACGAAAGGTGCCGAAATTCGGACCACGCTTGAGGATACCCCTGATGGCACGATCGAATTCCACACGGGTGATAAAGTTCGCATCTCCATGGATGCCAGTTTGAAGGGTACTAAGGAAAAGGTTGCTGTTACTTATCCTGGTCTTTACGATGACACGCATGTTGGCGGCCACGTTTTGTTCGATGATGGCTTGATCGACATGAAGATCACCGAAAAAGACGAGAAGAACCGCGAGCTTGTCACTGTTGTTCAAAACGACGGTGTTCTTGGCGGTAAGAAAGGTGTCAATGCTCCAGGCGTTGCCATCAATTTACCTGGTATCACTGAAAAAGACTCCAATGATATTCGTTTCGGTTTGGATCACGGGATCAACTTCATTGCTGCATCCTTTGTTCGTAAGCCTCAGGATGTTTTGGACATTCGTGAACTCCTTGAAGAAAAGAACGCGCTTAATGTTCAGATCTTCCCTAAGATTGAATCTCAAGAAGGTATCGACAATATCGATGACATCTTGAAGGTTTCTGACGGTTTGATGGTTGCTCGTGGCGACATGGGTGTTGAAATTCCATTTGAACATGTTCCGATCGTTCAAAAGCGGTTGATCAAGAAGTGCAATGCTTTGGGCAAGCCGGTTATTACCGCTACTCAAATGCTTGACTCCATGCAGGAAAACCCTCGTCCTACCCGTGCGGAAGTAAACGACGTTGCGAACGCTGTTTTTGATGGTACGGATGCAACGATGCTTTCCGGTGAATCTGCTAATGGTGATTATCCGGTTGAATCTGTTGCTGCAATGGCCCGGATCGACGAATATACCGAAGCAGCGATGATGGATCAAGATGCATTTGCCTTGAAGGAATACAGCAACAAGAACATTACCGAAGCTGTTGGCCAAAGTGTTGCACACACGGCTCGTAACCTCGGCGTCAAGACCATTGTTGCTGCAACCCAATCCGGTTACACTGCACGGATGATTTCCAAGTATCGTCCGAAGGCTGACATTCTTGCCATTACCTTCAACGAGAAGACCCAACGTGGTTTGATGGTTAACTGGGGTGTTTACCCAATCATTGCCGACAAGCCTGCTAACACCGATGCCATGTTCGACTTGGCAACCAAGAAGGCTCAAGACCTTGGCTTTGCTAAGGAAGGCGATCTGATTCTGATCACTGCCGGTGTTCCTGTTGGTGAATCTGGCACAACCAACGTTATGAAGGTTCAGCTTATCGGCTCCAAGCTGGTTCAAGGCTCAGGTGTCGGTGACGAATCCACGATTGGTAAAGCGGTCATTGCAAGCAATGCGCAAGAAGCTGCTGCTAAGATGCAAAAGGGTGACATTCTGGTTGTTAAGACGACCGATAAAGATTACCTGCCAGCAATCGAAAAAGCGGCTGCCTTGGTTGTTGAAACTGGCGGCTTGACTAGTCACGCTGCTGTTGTCGGCATTGCCATGGGCATTCCGGTTGTTGTTGGTGCTGAAAATGCTACCAGCGTTATCTCTGACGGCCAGATCATTACCGTTGATTCTCGTCGGGGGATTGTTTATAAAGGTGCTACCAACGCCCTTTAATCCGGACAATCAATTTAACATTGGTTTTCAGAAACTCCTGAGGAAACTCGGGAGTTTTTTGATGGCTGAAATGAGTTCTCATTTTAGCAATTAACTGCTAGCAAAAATGACTGGGGACTCGTCAGCGATGATCGGGTAGCTTATAATGAAGAGCAGTATGAATTGATGAGATGAATAGCAGGCAGCCGATGATCCTGATCGGCAAATGATTGGAGGAGCGCATCTGTGGAAAGTTGGTTATTTTTACTGGCCATTTTGATCATTGCGTTAGTCGGCAAAAATAAGAGCCTCGTGATCGGCGTTGCTGTCGTGATGGTGCTAAAATTACTGCCGCAAACGCAGCATTTGATGAAATTGTTGCAGAGTCAAGGCATTAACTGGGGTGTCACCGTTATCTCAGCTGCGATTATGGTGCCGATTGCGACTGGTGAAATCGGCTTGAAAGAGTTACTGCACGTGATCAAAAGTCCGGCTGGCTGGATTGCCATTGGCTGCGGCGTTTTAGTGGCAGTGTTGTCTGCCAAGGGTGTCGGTCTGCTAGCCATGAGTCCGGAAATGACAGTTGCTTTGGTTTTTGGCACGATTTTAGGGGTTGTGTTCTTAAAAGGCATCGCTGCCGGTCCGGTGATTGCTAGTGGTATTACTTATGTTATTTTGACAGCGTTCAACATACTGCCTGGACGGTAAGGCAAGTCGGATCCAGCTAAAAGGGAGACATGATCATTAAAATGAAATTCAATGGCCAAATCGTCACCGCACACGTGACGGATCACAATGAAAAAGAAGTATTTGCTCAGTACGATGGCGTTACCTTGGCAACCGATCGGCAGGAATTAGCAGCTTTGCCTGAGATCGGCAGTGAACTTGAAGGTTTTGCTTATGAGAACAAACATGGTGAAGCCCGGTTAACAACTAAATTACCTAAGGTGGGCCGCGATCACTACGCATTCGCACCGGTTGTCGAAGTACGCCGCGATTTAGGGGTCTTTGTTGATATCGGCTTACCTGATAAAGATATCGTGGTGAGTGAGGATCAACTGCCTGAGCTCAATCGACTTTGGCCTCAACGCGGAGATCAGCTGATGATTGCTTTGACAACCGATAAAAAAGACCGGTTGTGGGGCAATCTCGCCGACGAAACGATTATTCGGGCAGTGGCCAATCGTGCCAAACCTGACCAAATGAATGCTGATGTGACCGCAACGGCTTATCGCCTGAAAATGGCGGGTACGCGGGTATTGACAGATGACTTTTACCTTGGCTTTATTCATCCAAGTCAACGTGATGTCGAGCCGCGACTGGGTCAGGTGTTGCATGCCCGCGTGATTGGTGTCAGCGATCAAGGCGAACTGAATCTATCGTTGAAGCCACGGGCATACCAGGCGATTGGCGACGATGCGGCGATGATTTTGGCGGTGTTGCAACATGATCCTGCTGGCAAGATCGCCTATACTGACAAGAGCGATCCAGATGCGATTAAACAGGTTTTTGGCATTAGCAAAGGCGCGTTTAAGCGGGCATTAGGTCACTTATTGAAAGCCGGATTGATTAAAGAAGAAGCAGGTTATACGATTTTGTTAAAGACAAACGGTAACGCATCTCAGGAGTAAGAATATGCACGGGTTGATTGCAGATTTTATTCATTATTTAGATGTTGAGCGAGGCTTGGCGTCCACGACGCAAATAAGCTATCAACAGGACTTAATGAGCTTTCAGGCGTGGCTGACCTCGCAAAAACGGACCACCTTTCCGGAAGACTTTGTTGTTATTCAGGCATTTTTGAAAAAACAAAACGATACGAAAGCGCCTGCGTCGGTCAGTCGCATGATTTCGGCGCTGCGGAAATTTTACCGATTTTTGCTGCGGGAAGGGGCCGTTAAAACCGACCCGATGACCAAAATCGATACCCCCAAAAAAGCGCAACATTTACCGGCAACGTTGTCAGGCCCAGAAATCGACGCGCTTATGGCCAAACCGGATATTACGAAACCACTTGGCCTGCGTGATCGCGCCATTTTTGAATTGATGTATGCGACCGGGTTGCGCGTGTCGGAACTCATCGGGCTACGCATGGATCAACTGCATTTAGCCATGAACTTGTTGCAGGTGACTGGGAAGGGTGACAAGGAGCGGCTCGTGCCAATCAGTCCTCAGGCAACGGATTGGGTCAACCGTTATTTGCGTGATGCGCGGCCACGGTTGATTAAGCAGCATCAACCTAAAGCTGTTTTCGTCAATTTTCATGGACATGCGCTCACCCGGCAGGCAATTTGGAAGAATTTAAAGGCCTATATTGCCAGTGTCGGCATTCAAAAAGATGTCACCCCGCATACGCTGCGACACAGTTTTGCAACCCGACTGCTTGAAAACGGGGCGGATTTACGGGTTGTTCAGGAATTACTGGGACATAGCGACATTAGTACGACGCAGATTTACACGCATCTTAGTAATCAGCATTTGGTTGCGGTCTACCATAAAACGCATCCGCGCGGTTAGGGAGTACGTTGCTCCAACGCGGTTTGTATGATAGAGTGTTACGAGAGTATTTCTTGGAGGCAAATATGCTGGTTAAATACAAAAACGACTACGAAAAGATCGCCATGGGACTTTTGTCTTTTATTCCCGATCTCAAAGATGTCGGACACTTGAAGACCGAACTTAAGATGTACACCGAAGACGATTCGCATGCGCTGTATTTGTATAAGCAGGGGCATGATTTTGTCGGTGTGATCGGTATCGAGTTAAGTGATGATTTTGTTTTGGTGCGGCATTTGAGCTTTTCACCGAATTTCCGTGATCAGGCGACGGCGTTTGCTGCGCTGACAGAGTTGACGAAGCTTTTCCCTGATAAGAAACTGATGGGTGCTTTAGAGCATGCGTCATTGATAGCTGCCTTTAACAAGTTTCGAAAAGAGGATGACCATGGCACTGACACTCGTGCTGAATGATTTCTCCGGACCGCTGGATTTGTTGTGGCATTTGATTCGGACAAACGAAGTGGATATTTACGATATTCCGATCGCCGAGATTACCACCCAGTACCTTGACTACCTGCACCAGATGCAGGATCTGGCGCTGGATGTAGCCGGCGATTATTTTGTCATGGCCGCTAATTTAATGGTTTTAAAAAGTCGGCTTTTGTTGCCGCAACCGGAACCGGAAACCACTGAACCAGAGGAGCCAACCGATCCGCGGGCAGATTTAGTGGCCCAACTGTTGACTTATCAGGTTTACCAAGAAGCAGCCAAAGATTTAAAGCACCGGGAAGCTAAACGGGCACAATCCTTTGCCAAGCCGACGACATTACCAGACGAGAAAATGGCTGTGCCGCTCGCTCCGGGCACCGTCAAATTGATTGACCTGCAGGCAGCGATGTCCCGGGTGATGAAGGCGCAACAGGCGGCCCGCCAGACGATTGCCCATATTGAAACCGAGCCGGTGTCGGTCGAAAAACGCATTGGAGAAGTTCTGAAGACGTTACAAAAAGACGGCCAGTGTCTTTTTGCTGATTTATTGGCGGTTCATTCGGTTGAGCAAGTGGTTACGACCTTTTTGGCTTTGTTGGAACTGATGAAAAGTGATCAGGTGATTTGCGAACAAGATGCGCCGTTTGATCCGATCACGGTGACGCTGAAGGAGGCCGCTTAATGGAGCCGGTATTAGAAGCTATTCTGTATACAGCAGGTGAAAGCGGCGTGACCCTAGGCGAACTTGCCGGGATTTTGGAAATCAGCGAAAGTGCGATGCGCCAACAGCTAGAGGCATATCAGCAAAAGCTGGCCGCCGACGAGCAGCGCGGCTTACAGGTTCAACAATTTGCTGACCGCTACTACTTATTAACCAAACCGGCCTTTGCCGCTGCTATCAAAAAGTATTTTGCCGGTCCGCCTGCTGCTGGTTTGTCACAGGCAGCGCTGGAAGTTTTAGCCATCATTGCTTATCAGCAACCGATTACGCGAATCGAAATTGACGAAATTCGGGGCGTTCAAAGTTCCGGTGCGCTGACAACATTAGCATCCCGGCAATTGATTAAAGAAGCCGGCCGTAAAGAAGCGCCGGGACGGCCGATTCTGTATGCGACCACCCAGTTTTTTCTTGATTACTTTGGCCTCAATCGGTTGGCTGATCTGCCGCCATTGGCCGATGCACCTGAAGATACCGGTGAAGTCGATCTTTTTACAGCATTTCGTGATGATGGTCAGTCCCAACAGGCTGAAGACGATAAGAAAATGGAGCAAAACCAACAAGATGACAACCAAAATTGAACGATTGCAAAAAGTCATTGCCAATGCCGGCATCGCCTCACGCCGTCATGCAGAGACGCTCATTGCCTCGGGACGTGTGAAAGTCAATGGCCAAGTGACCACTGAAATGGGCATTAAAGTCGGTCCGCATGATGACGTTGAAGTAGATGGTGTTCCAATTGGCAAAGAAGCTAAACGGTATTTTCTGTTTTATAAACCGCGTGGTGTGATTAGCGCAGTCGAGGACAACAAAGGCCGGAAAGTCGTGACTGATTATTTTGAAGATATTCGCGAACGGCTTTATCCGGTTGGCCGCCTAGACTATGACACCAGCGGTTTGTTAGTGATGACTAATGATGGCGAGTTAGCCAACCACCTCATGCATCCGCGCTATGCACTCGAGAAAAAGTATGTCGCCAAAGTGGAAGGCATTCCGAATCGACCTGCCTTAGCGCCGCTTAAAGCCGGGGTGGTCATTGACGGTAAGATGACGGCACCAGCAAAATTCGAGATTCTGTCGACAGATAAGGCAAAGAAAACAGCGATTGTGGCGCTCACCATTCATCAAGGCATGAATCATCAGGTGAAGAAGATGTTTAAAGCGGTTGGTTTCCCAGTGATCAAGCTGTCCCGTGAAGCTTATGGCAACCTGACACTTGCCGGTTTACAGCCGGGAGAACACCGTGAGATTAAACCGCAGGAGTTGCATGACTTACGGCAACTTACGGGTGATCAGGACGAAAAACATTAAGTTGTTAACGTTTTCAAGGCAAGTGCTTGAATTTAAGCCGCACCTCTGATAAAGTATGTTTGTAATTAAATAATTGGTTCGTCTTCAGGGCAGGGTGTAATTCCCGACCGGCGGTATAGTCCGCGACCCGCGTTTGCGGTGGAACCGGTGTGAATCCGGTACCGATAGTGATAGTCTAGATGGAAGAAGATGGGGCTTTTTTGAATCTGCATTCAATCGAGACCTATTCCCCCCTGAAGGAGGAATAGGTCTTTTTAAGTTCCGGAAGACGGCCTCATGGAGGTTATGTATTATGGCAAGTCGTTCTAAAGTTCATCGTTTGGTGGGTATCGCACTTTTGGCAGCGATCGGTTACGTGTTGATGATGTTCTCGTTTCCGATTATTCCGGCGTTTCCATTCTTGAAGTTGGATTTATCTGACTTGGTTGTGTTGCTAGGAGGGCTGCTTTATGGACCGGTTGGCGGCATCAGTGTTGCCTTTATCCGGAGTCTGGTCCATTTTGCCTTGACCGGAGGCGGCGTTGTGAACCTCATCGGCGATTTGGCCGCCTTTATTGCCAGTGTTGGATTCTTACTGCCGGTGGTTTATACCATCCGCGGCAAACACAGTTTATGGCGCCAAGTTGAAGGTCTGGTTTTAGGTACTTTAAGTCTTACTTTGGTGATGAGCATTCTGAACTGGCTGGTCATCACGCCGATGTACATGGCGGTCTTCAATTTCAACTTAGGCATGTCGCTAACCCGTTATGTGCTGATTGGCGTTGTGCCATTCAATCTGATTAAGGGTGTCGTGATTTCAGTCGCCTTCTTTGCGATTGCGAAGGCACTGGCACCTTGGCTTGCCCGTCAAGAAATGCAGATGAGCCACTAATTGATTCGTTGAGGATTTTTGGAACCTTTAGCAACTGCACGTTTGTAAACAAAAACTTCCGTCAATTTGGCGGAAGTTTTTGTTTGCGCGACTGGCTACAGGCAGGCATCATTTGAAAACGGCGTAATGTATGAATACAGCGTTAATCGATGTATGAGAGAGACAGCTGACTTATTCTACCTTGGTTGGCGTATAAGGATCGGCGGCAAACGGATGGTCGCTGCGTTTGATTGCATGCGTCGGGCACCGTTTATACGCTAAACGAAAATGAATCGTTGCCTGATCATCAAGCGCTTTTGTGCCGGTATTGCGATCAGGCTTATAATAGGCGATGCCTGCCTGATCGTAGTCAAATAAGTCTGGCGCCAGCATCTGACATAAACCACACGCGATACATTCAGGTCGTTCCACTCTGCCATATAAAGCCATTATCATATTCGCCTTCAATCTTTTGTCATGATTTCAACTACCTGTCATTGTACAATAATAACCGTAAAAAGAGGTGCTCATTTTGTTGCCGGACTTGGTGATTCAATTTTTTAATACCCAACCACGCCGCGAACGGTCGGTGTTTGGCCTGCTGACAGGCAAACAAACGATTTCTATCCTCTATGCGGCTTTGAGTCATCATCAGTTGCAGTGGCTTCATCTTTATCCGGGACTGTCAAAAGAAGCGTTTTTGGCTGCCGTGACGAGGTTAAAAACACAAAAGTATTTGGCTACGACGGAAACCGGGCTGGTGCTAACGGAAACCGGTCAAAAGCGTCAGACACAAGCAGCTCAGAGGGTGTCACTACCTACTTACTACCAACCGTGGATGCGCGTTGACAAGTTCGCACCGCGCTTCTTTTTAGCGATTCAGGTTTTATCTGAGGCCAGTTATCATTCACAAGCTTACCGCCCGATCAGTACTGATTGGGCAATCCAACAAGCTGTGAAACGTTGGTATCGGCAAACGAGTATCCAGACTGCGGTTGATGAATTAACTGATCTTTTCGAGCGGTTACCAGAGTCACTCGCTGATGAGCTTGCTGCTAACCTAATCGGGCATGGCTACGCGGGTCAGCACCAACCGGCAACATTACAGGCACATTTTGCCAATGTGAATGCGTTAGCTGCATTGGTCCAGGAAATTGCTGCGAACAAGAGTCAATGGTATGCCTTGTGGGGTGGGCCGCAAGATTTAGTGACGCGTCCAGCTCAAGCCACCTTAAAGCAAGTTCGGTCAGGCGTTGATTTGGCGACAGTTGCCGCACAAAGTCATCGCAAAATGAGTACTGTCAAAGAACATTTGCTATTAGCTGCGATCATGGGCCAAGATATTCCGATAGCTAAACTGATTCCGCCAGCGGTGCATCATGCCTTGGATCAGGTGGATCAATGGCAGGATCATCAGGCGTTACTGGCGATGATTCCGGACAGTGAGTTTTTCCAAATTCGTTTGTTTCAGATTTTTAAACTGCAAGGGAGATGGCCGCGTGCCGCAACTTGAAACTTTATTGGCCGACCATTTCGGCTTTGAACATTTTCGGCCCGGACAAAAAGCAATTATTCAGGCAGTCTTAGCAGGGCAGGATACTTTGGGGATCCTGCCAACCGGTAGCGGTAAGTCACTTTGTTATCAGTTGCCAACGATCATCAAAGCAAAGCCAACGTTGATTATCGAGCCTTTAATTGCTTTGATGCACGATCAGGTGGGCCGGTTGCAGGCGGCGGGTGAGAAACGGGTCTTGGCTTTGTCGGGACAAATTGCCCCAAATGTGTTTCCTGAAGTTTTGCAAAACTTGAGCCAGTATCGTTATCTTTTCATTTCTCCGGAAATGTTGCAGCGTAAGGATGTGTTGGCGGCACTCAAGCAACTTGATTTGGGCTTGTTTGTGGTTGATGAGGCGCATTGTATTTCTCAATGGGGCCCGGATTTTCGCCCGGCCTATTTACAGTTGGGACAAGTCCGAAGCCAATTACACGTTGATGCCGTTTTGGCGCTCACGGCAACCGCTCCTGAACGGGTTCGCACGGATATTTTGACGCAATTGGGCATGCAAAAACCAGTCACCATTGCCGGTTCGGTTGATCGCCCGAATATTTTTCTCGGGGTTGATGTCTGTCCCAATGAGAAAGCAAAGCAGCAGGAGCTTCAACATATTATGGCAGCAAACATTGGGTCAACGATTGTGTACTGTCCGACCCGAGCAGCATCTGAGAACCTGGCCGGCGAATTGCAAAAAGCCGGAACTGCAGCCGCCTTTTATCATGCCGGATTGGACCAGCATCAGCGTGATTTGATTCAGCGGCAGTTTCAATCCGATCAGCTTCAGGTGATTTGCGCCACAAGTGCTTTTGGCATGGGCATCGATAAGGCAAATGTCCGCCTTGTCGTTCATTTGTATGTACCCGAATCACTTGAAGCGTATTACCAGGCAATCGGTCGCGCTGGGCGTGATGGGGCGCCTAGTTTAGCGGCGATGGTGGTGACTCAGGATGACTTGAAACGCAGTCAGGCGCTGGCAGGAATGCTGCCTGACCAAACGATGATTCAGACTATTTTTGCCCACCCGGAGATTTATCGCAATTTTGATGACCCGCAAGTCAGCTTGATTGAAGCGTATATTACGGCCGGCTTTTCGCTGCTTCAAACGCAGCAGCAACTTGAGAAGCGAATGACGGAAAAACAGAATAGTTTTGCGGCGATGGCAGCTTTTGTCAACGCATCCGGTTGTCGACGGGCGTTATTACTTAAGCACTTTGATTCACCGGTTCCGGCACATGGCTCATTTTGCTGCGGCCCAGTGACGTCGGACGTCTTACAAACTTTTGTCACAGAAAAAAGACATCAGACAACCCAGCCGACACACTGGCAAGCCGTTTTTAGGCAAATCTTTAGATAAGCAGCGTCCTGATTTGCTGCGATATGATACAATAAATCCATGTAGTGAGGAGGTTCGTGATGGCCGAAAAAGATAAACACCAACATGACAGTGCGGATCAAGAACATAAGCGTGACGATCAAAACAAGCCTTGGGAAACCCTTTTCGATGATGATCGTGATGACCAAGGCAATTTAAGTCGATTGGCCACCCGTAAAAAACGCCAAGGCAGCTCAAAATTTACATGGATTTTGGCAATTATTTTGATTTTGCTCGTTTTATCGCCAATTATTTACGTCAAGGTTTGGGGCAGCCAAGGCAGTAGTGGCTCAAATTTGTCAAATGATAAAGTGGTGATTCAGAGCGCCAAGAAAGCCAGCCATCGATCAAAGGTTAAAAAATCCGAAAAGTCTTCTAAAGCGGCAAAGGCTTCTTCAGCTTCTACGAAAGAAGCAAGCAGTCAGCAGCCGTCACAGCAGCCGTCGACTCAACATGTGGCAAGTAAAGAAGCCACAACTGCTGCTTCGACTACCACTGCTTCTGCACAAACACCTAGTGTAGCATCGACAGCGCCGAGTCAGGCTAGCACCGCGGCCAACTCGTACACGGTGGTTAGAGGGGATAATCTTTACCGAATTGCGGCAAACCATGGTATGTCGTTGGATGAACTTTTGCAGTTGAACGGCCTTAGCGCCAATTCCAGCCTGACACCCGGAACCGTTTTAAAAGTGAAATAAATGTAACGCGCCCCTGTTCGTGCCATTGACGTGATGAACAGGGGCGTGTGTTGTGGAGGAAATTCATGCAGATTGCGATCGACGGCCCGGCAAGTGCCGGTAAAAGTACCATTGCAAAACTTGTCGCCAAGAAATTGGGCTTTATTTATTGCGATACCGGTGCGATGTATCGTACCGTCACATATATGGCGCTTAAGGATCAATTACCGCTGGACGACGAAACAGCCATTATGCAGCATCTCGCCAAGATGGTGATTCGGTTTACCCCCGGTGAAACGGAACAACGGGTTTTCATGAATGACGAGGACGTGACGCTGGCCATTCGTGAACCCGATGTGACGAATAATGTGTCCCAGGTTTCCGCGTTACCGCGCGTGCGAACCGAATTGGTTAAGCGGCAGCGTGATATTGCGGCGACTCATGATATTGTGATGGATGGCCGTGATATCGGGACAACCGTTTTGCCAAACGCTGCTTTGAAAATTTTCATGGTAGCGTCAGTTACAGAGCGTGCTAAGCGGCGCTATAAAGAAAATATTCAAAAGGGGATCACGACGCCGCTGGCAACACTTGAAGCAGAAATTGCCGAGCGGGACCGTAAAGATTCCCATCGGGCGGTATCGCCTTTACGGCAGGCGTCTGACGCGATTCGGATCGATACGACCGATATGTCGATTGATGAAGTCGTGGCACGGATTCTGACATTAGTGACAGAAACGAAAACCCATTAGTTAACCGGAGCGAAATAAGCGCTGGTAATTTGTTTCGTTTTCAAGTACAATAGATCCAGTATACAGCTGCATAGGAGGATTTTTTGGCATGAGTGATAATAACGTTAATGAGAACACCGAAACAATGGCGGACGCCCTTAAGAGTGTCACTACAGTAAAGATTGGTGACACTGTCAAGGCAGATGTCCTTGCTGTTGAAGATAAACAATTGATCGTTGGGATCGAAGGAACAGGCGTCGAAGGCGTGGTCCCGATCAAGGAGTTATCAACTCAGCCAATCGATGACATTCACGATGTTGCCAAGGTCGGCGACAAACTTGATTTAGTTGTGCTTTCAACGGTTGGCAAAGATAAAGAAAATGGTCAGTTCTTGCTGTCCAAGCGCCGTCTTGAAGCACAAAAGGTTTGGAAAGAAATCCAGGCTAAATATGAAGCCGGCGAAACCATCACGGCACCTGTCACCAGCGTTGTCAAAGGTGGCTTGGTTGTCAATGCCGGTGTTCGTGGCTTTGTCCCGGCATCAATGGTTGAAGATCACTTTGTTGAAGATCTCAATCAATATAAAGGCAAAGAACTCGAATTTAAGATTATTGAAATCGAACCTAGTGAAAACCGCTTGATTCTTTCGCATCGGGCTATTGTTGAAGCAAGTAAGGCTGAAGCACGCAAAGAAATCTTTGCTAAGATTCAACCAGGCGATGTCGTTGAGGGTAAGGTTGCTCGGTTGACCAACTTTGGTGCCTTTGTTGATCTCGGCGGTGTGGATGGTTTGGTTCATGTGTCTGAAATTTCATTCGACCATGTTGATAAGCCAAGTGATGTCTTGAAGGTTGGGCAAGAGATTAAGGTTAAAGTTTTGAATGTTGATCCTGACCGTAATCGCATCTCCTTGTCCATCAAGGCAACCCTGCCACAGCCATGGGATAATATCGAAGAAAAAGCACCGGCTGGCTCAGTTTTGACCGGCACGGTTAAGCGCTTGACGACGTTTGGTGCGTTCGTTGAAGTATTCCCTGGTGTCGAAGGCCTTGTTCATATTTCCCAGATTTCACATGAACATGTTGCAACGCCAGCTGATGTTTTAAAGGAAGGCCAAGAAGTGAAGGTTAAAGTGCTGTCAGTTGACCCTGACGCACATCGCTTGGCATTGTCCATCAAAGCATTACAGGATCGTCCAGCAGGCGCCAGCGAAACGCCAGCGCACGAAGGCGGCAATAACAATGGCAACACCGAACGTCGCCGTTCATCCCGTCCGCGTCGTGGCAATGATCGTCATCAGTCGACATCAATTCCTGCTGAATATCAGCAAGATGATTCCGGCTTCTCACTCGGCGATATCTTGGGCGATGCGTTGAAAGACGCTGCTAAAGGTAAGAACGATGATCAGGATGACAACAAGTAATTGTTACGTCCCTTAAAAAGTTGAGCCTTGGCTCAACTTTTTTTATGGCTAACGGTCTGTTGCACATAAAATTAGCGGATCGGTTGCGATACATTTTAAAAGTGCTCATAAAAGACCTCAGCAAAGAAAGGAGGCCACAACATGGTTTTACCAACACTTGCCATTGTCGGCCGGCCCAACGTCGGTAAATCAACTATTTTTAATCGGATTCTCGGTGAACGGGTTTCGATTGTTGAAGATACGCCAGGCGTCACGCGCGATCGGATTTACGGTAAAAGCGAATGGTTAGGCAAAGAATTCGCGGTCATTGATACTGGCGGGATTGATCTCGGCGATGAGCCGTTTCTGTCCCAAATTAAAGATCAGGCTGAAATTGCCATTGAGGAAGCCGATGTGATTCTGTTTTTGACCAGTGTCGAAGCAGGTGTCACTGATGCTGATGAACGGGTGGCACAGATACTTTATCGAGCGAAAAAGCCGGTTGTTTTGGCTGTAAACAAAGTCGATAATCCAGAGCGCCGGCAGGATATCTATGACTTTTATTCATTAGGCTTTGGCGAACCATTTCCGCTTTCCGGTACCCATGGCATCGGTTTAGGCGATGTTTTGGATGCTGTTTTGGCGGCGTTCCCTAAAGAAGCCAATTCAGTTGAAGACGATAGTATTAAGTTCAGTCTGATTGGCCGCCCGAATGTCGGGAAGTCATCGCTTGTGAATGCCATTCTAGGGGAGAATCGCGTCATCGTGAGTCCCATTGAAGGCACAACGCGCGACGCCATCGACACCAAGTTTGAAGCCGATGGCGAAACATTTACCATGATTGATACCGCCGGGATTCGTAAACGCGGCAAGGTTTACGAAAATACGGAAAAATACGCCGTACTGCGGGCTTTACGTGCGATTGACCGATCGGATGTGGTTTTGGTCGTCATTAATGCGGAAGAAGGCATTCGCGAACAGGACAAGAAAGTTGCCGGTTATGCCCATGAAGCTGGACGCGGTATTATTATCGTGGTGAATAAATGGGATACGGTCGAAAAAGATAATCACACCATGAAAGATTTTGAGAATTTGATTCGCCAGGAATTCCAATATCTGGATTATGCGCCGATAATTTTTGTCTCAGCTAAGACCAAACAACGTTTACAGAGCTTGCCAGCTATGATCGTCGAGGTTTCAGAAAACCAAACCCGGCGAATTCAGAGTAGCGTATTGAATGATGTCTTGATGGATGCCATTACTGTCACACCAACACCGACAGTTAATGGGAAACGCTTGCGAATTTATTATATGACGCAAGTGGCCGTCAAACCGCCAACTTTCGTGGTTTTCGTGAATGATCCCGATTTATTGCACTTTTCTTACGAGCGCTTTCTCATAAACCAGTTGCGTCAGGCATTTGATTTTAGCGGGACGCCGATTCACGTCATTGCCCGTCAACGTAAATAATTTTTACAATGTTGGATAATGACTTTTCATTCAATAAATCGAGATTTTCGATAACCAATCCGCGATTATCAGGCAAAAATTTTGGCAAAAACCTTGTCACGGCGGGCTTGCTATGCTATGTTTAAACCTGAAATGGTGATACATAATTATCATTGTTTCTTCATTCCTGAGCAGTCAGGAATGGACATGTTTAGGTGTTCACGCATCTAATCAATTATGGAGGTGAAATGTTCATGGCAAACAAAGCAGAATTGATCGAAAGCGTTGCAACTGCAACCGGTTTGACCAAGAAGGACGCAACCGCAGCTGTTGATGCAGTTTTCGGTTCCATCCAGGATTCCCTTTCAAAGGGTGACAAGGTTCAATTAATCGGCTTTGGTAACTTCGAAGTTCGTGAGCGTGCTGCTCGTAAGGGTCGCAACCCACAAACCGGTGCCGAGATCAAGATCCCAGCATCTAAAGTACCAGCATTCAAGCCTGGTAAAGCACTCAAGGATGCCGTTAAATAAACGGTTCAATTGGGTCAGCTATTAAAGCATCACCAAAAACCGAGTCTTAGCGGACTCGGTTTTTGCGCGTTTTGGCAGTGATGAGTCATGATGTGGTTACTGGCTCAAGTACCGGTTCACGCTCACATTAACGCGTTCACCAGCGCAGAAGCCTGCGTGTAAGGACCTTGGTCGCAATGGCAAAGTCCGCCATCACTCCAAAGGCCACTTACACTCCGGCTTCTCCCGCGCCGGTTCACGCTCACACATGTTAAACTTATGCATATGGAATTTATTTTGGCTTTTCAGATACGGAGGCAGCTATGAGTTACGCACAAAAAATGCTCGATGCACTTGAAGCAGGTCAGATGGAAACGGCGCGGCAACTTTTTACGCAGGTTTTGAAGCATGATGACGACGAAACCCAATATAATCTAGCTGAAGAACTTTACGCCATGGGCTTCAATGGCCAGGCTAAGCGGCTGTATCAGGGCCTGTTAGGTCGGTATCCGGATCAAGGCGACTTGGCCACTGCTTTAGCCGATATTGCGGTTTCTGACGGCGATACAGATGCCGCACTGAACTATCTGAGTCGCATTCAGCCAGGCGATCCGGCTTATGTCCAAAGTCTGGTAAGCGCCGCCGATGTTTATCAGACACTGGGGTTGTATGAAGTCAGCGAGCAGAAATTATTGGAAGCCAAAAAACTGGCGCCCAAAGAGCCGGTCGTAACATTTGCGCTTGGTGAGTTTTATTTTGACTGGGGCCATTTTCCTCAGGCAATTGCGGCGTACAACGAGCTTCTTGCTGGCGGGACCAAAGAACTTGCCGGGGTTAACATTGAAGCACGGCTGGCGGCCAGTCTGGCGCAAACCGGCCAGTATGAAGACGCGGTGGCTGCCTATGAAGACGTCGGGGTGGATGCGTTGGATCTCAATGGCCGATTTGAGCTTGGCGGTTTGTACCTGCAGTTGGACGATCCGGCCAAGGCCATTACCAACTTACAGGCGGTAATTGACACCGATCCAAGTTATGCCAATGCTTATTTACCGTTGGCACGTGCGTATGAGGCCCAGAATCAGCCTGATAAGGCCTTAGACACCGTTCAAGCGGGAGTTATGGTCGACAACACGAACCCAAACTTATACGCGTTAGGCGGCAAACTAGCGCTTAGTGAAGATAATCCCGATTTAGCCGAAAATTATTTACAAAAAGCACTGAAAATCGATCCGGAAGATCAAGGCAATATGTTGGCCTGGAGTAATTTTCTGGTTCAGCAGGAACGCGATCAGGAGAATATCGATTTTCTTAGCCAGATTGATCGCAGCGGTGATGTCGACCCGCAGATTTACTGGAACATGGCTAAAAGTTACGATCGATTGGATGACGTTAAAAAAGCCCGGGAGAATTACCTGTTAGCGTTCAATCGCTTCCAGGATTCGCCAGACTTTCTTCATGATTTGATTGATTTCTTCCAGTCAACCGGTGCCCGCGCCGAACTCAAAGCCGCTTTGGTTCGTTACCTGAAATTGGTGCCGACCGATGATGACATGCAAATGCGGTTAGATGAACTCAATGATGAGGCGGATTAAAGTGCGAGGGATTAGTGGCCGAACAAAAGTCGTCGCCGTTTCTTCTGGTAAGTGAAGCCTTCGCCTAATGCTTCGTGGACATCCAGAATGCTGATGAAGGCGTGGGGATCGATGGCCTCGATCAACCGTTTCGTATAGGCGATTTCCGTTGACGCAACAACCGCGTAAACGACTTGCTTGCGATCATGCGCAAAGCCGCCTTCCGCGTGCAAAAAGGTGGTGCCGCGTTCAAGATCATTCATAATTGCAGTGGCAATGGCTTGACTGTGGTCCGAAACGATCAGCACACCCTTGGCTGCATATGCGCCATCCAACGTAAAGTTGACGATGCGGGAAAAGACGTAGGCACCCAGCAGTGTGTACATCATCAATTCAAGGTTTAAATAAGTCAGCGAAATGGTCAAAACGATTGCATCAAAAATTAGCAGGGTCCGTCCCATCGGCACCCCGGTTTGTTGTTCGACAATTCTGGCCACAACATCGGTGCCACCGGTCGTCCCACCATGGCGGTAAATCAAGCCGCTGCCAAAGCCACCGAAAAGACCGGCCAGCACCCCGGAAATGAACAAGTCGTGGTGAATATCGATGCTTAATGGCACCCGCTGCCATATCCACAGCCATGCCGACAACATTAACGTTCCGAAAATCGTATACGCCAACGCCCGTTTTCCCAGAAACTTATAACCCACGATGAGAAGCGGGATATTAAGCAGTACCGTGCTATAAGCCGGGTCCACGTGCCACCAGTAACGAATCAGCAGCGTAATCCCCGTGACGCCGCCTTCTGCCAGATGGTTGGCAATGTTAATATAGACCAAGCCAAATCCGTATAAAGCACAACCGAGAACAATCATCAAAAGATCCAGACAAACCCGCATGTTGCGTGACATAAGGTGCCTCCCAAAAAAGAATTTAAGCTCATTTTAACAGAAATCTTATTTTGCGGTATTTTTGAGGTGAGGTCAACGCCAAAACAAAAGGAGTAGGGCAAATGCAGTTAGATTTAAAGCAGCCTGATTTTCAAGCTGCGATTCCCATTTTAAAAAAAATCGAAGCAGCCGGTTATGAAGCCTATTTTGTCGGTGGCAGTGTGCGCGATGCGTTGTTAGGGCTGCCGATCCATGATGTCGATATCGCCAGCTCAGCCTACCCGGAGGAGATTAAGCGCATTTTTAAGCGCACCGTCGATACCGGTATCGAGCATGGGACTGTGATGGTGTTGGACCATGGGACGGGATACGAAGTCACCACATTTCGAACCGAGTCGCGGTATCAGGATTTTCGCCGGCCGGATCACGTGACATTTGTCCGGTCATTGGCAGAAGATCTCAAACGCCGAGACTTTACGATTAATGCCTTGGCAGTTCGCCATGACGGCACGATTATTGATTTATTCGACGGACTGGCCGATTTGAAAAAGCACCAGTTGCGGGCAGTTGGTGATCCGCACGAGCGTTTTCACGAGGATGCGCTGCGGATGATGCGCGCCGTCCGGTTTGAAAGTCAGCTGGGTTTTCACATTGAGCCGGCGACCAAAGAAGCAATTACGGCAAATGCTCCGCTGCTAAAGCATATTTCGGTTGAACGGACTGCGGCGGAATTTAACCGGCTTTTGATAGGGATTGATCGACGGTTTGGTATTCAAGACTTTGTGACGACCGGATTGTTTGCGTATGCCCCGGAACTGGCTGGCCAGCGAACGGCTTTGTGGCACTTTAGCGAGCTACCGGACACCCCTTTTAGCGGTATTGCCAGCGGTTGGAGCGCGCTGCTTTTTATGCTCAAGTTAGCTCCGGAACCAACTTTAAAAGCCTGGAAGCAATCTAACGACTTAATTGATCTGGTCAGTCAGACGGTGACGCTGCTGGCCAAAATATCAACGCCGACTGCCTGGGATTTGTATACTGCCGGCTCCCGAGCTGTGGCAATTGCTGGTGAAGTGGCCGCCTTACTGGAACCGAACTTTGATCGACAGGCGCTGGCAGCAGCATATGCCCAGTTGCCAATTCACTCAAAAAAGGAGCTAGCACTGACCGGGCGTGATTTAATCACAGCCGGTGTTCGTCCCGGCCCCGAAATGGGAAAATTGCTGCATCAGGTTGAATCACAGGTTGTGGCCGGCATTTTGCCTAATGATCCCAAAAAGTTGTTGCCTGCAGCAATTGAAATGTCTCGAGAACGGCAGTGAGTGTGTTATGATGAGCATGTAAGCACATACAACAACGTCACGTCAGGATCAATGCATGGTCGCAAGGCTTCCCAAAAGTTTCTGGCCAACCTTGATGCTGGTGTGATCGTGAAGGGGGATTTCTAATGGCAGAACATGTTTTTGAACAATTGGTTTTTCATTTTCGTAATGGTGATGAATGGACGGTCCAGCATGATGAGCTGGCCGATGTCTGGATCAGCCGGGTAACCACCAGCTATGGGCGGATTCACGGCGGCCAGATTCAGGAAATTCATCCTTGCAAGAGCTTCAAGGTTGAAATTTTACCGGAAGCCGATCATGTCAAATCAAGCGACATCAACACCGGTTCACTTGAAATGGGCATGTTTGGTCGAGCTACGAAATATCAGGACATTGAAAAAATGGACTTGGTATTCGATGCCGAAGCCAAAAAACAGGTTCAAATTTACTTCCCGTTTAAGCAAAAAGATCCGAGCGGGCTTGATAATGAGTATCAAACCAGTAAGCTAGCCAAGAATGGTCATCTTTACATCGTCATTGATGCCCAACATACCGTGGACGACGAATATCCACGGATTTAAGGCAGCAAACAGACAGGTCGACAAGTGAGTCGGCCTTTTCTTGTGCCTTGCTTCTTGCTAAGATGGACAACGATACAAGGGAAATGAGGGACAACATGCAGACGCTAACAGCAGAAGGCCTGAGCAAGGCATACGGTGACAAGCAATTATTCAAACAAATCGATTTTTTAATTAATGAAGGCGAACGCATCGGGCTGATCGGGGTGAACGGTACCGGAAAGACCACGCTGATTCGCGCCTTGGCTGGGCTGGAAGCATTAGACGCCGGCACGGTTAAAACGCCGAAGAATTATCGCATCAGCTACCTGGCCCAAGTACCTGATCTTGATCCTGAGCTGCCGATTATGGATGCCATTTATCGCGGCGATTCGCCGGTTTTTCAGGCTATTCGGCAGTATGAACGGGCATTGGCTGCCTACACCAAGGATCCGCTGAATCAGGCGAAAACCGATGCCTACACCAAAGCCGATGCCCGCATGACCCAAGAAGATGCTTGGTCGGCCGAAACCGACATTAAGACGATTCTGACACAGCTGCATATTGATGACTTGTCGGCTCGGGTCGGTAGCCTCTCCGGCGGGCAGCAAAAGCGGGTAGGACTGGCGCAGGTTTTGATTGAATCACCTGATCTCTTGCTGCTGGATGAGCCGACAAATCATCTCGACTTTGATTCCATCGCTTGGCTCGAAAAATATTTAAGTAATTATCGCGGCGCCTTAATCGTGGTCACCCACGATCGCTATTTTTTGGATCGCGTAACCAATCGCATTTTTGAGTTGGATCGCGGCCGACTTTTCCAGTATCAAGGCAACTATCAGGCATATGTCGCCAAAAAGGCTGATCAACTGGAGGCTGAGAAATCGGCTAACCATAAACAGGCGCAACTTTATCGCCAGGAGCTGGCTTGGATGCATGCGGGCGTTCAAGCACGGTCGACCAAGCAGCAGGCGCGGATCAATCGGTTTAAAGAACTGCAAGCAGCTAAAGACGATGCGCCGACACCTGATCAGCAATTGGATCCGATCCAGATTGCCAGTGCGCGGCTCGGCAAGAAAGTGATCGAAATGAACCACGCCAATCTGAGTTTTGGTCATCACGTGATTTTAAACGATTTTAACTGGCTGGTGCAGCCAGGAACCCGTATTGGCATTACCGGGCAAAATGGGGCCGGTAAGTCAACCTTACTCAATATTATTGCCGGCAAGCAGAAGCTGGACAGCGGCACGATTTCGTTAGGAGAAACGGTTCAGTTGGGGTATTACACCCAGATGAATACCGATCTCGATCCAAATAAACGGATCATTACCTATTTGCAAGAAGTCGGCGAAGAAGTCGTGCAGGCAGATGGTCAACGGGTATCAGTGACCCAGATGCTGGAGCAGTTTCTGTTTCCACGCAATATGCACGGCACGTTAATCGGACGGCTTTCCGGCGGCGAAAAGCGGCGGCTGTATTTGTTGCAGGTGCTCATGCGGCAACCGAATGTTTTGCTGTTGGATGAACCGACGAACGACCTGGACATTGCGACGTTGACGGTCTTAGAAGATTATCTGGATCATTTTCCCGGCACCGTGATCACCGTGTCGCATGATCGCTATTTTCTTGATAAAGTGGCCGATCAGCTGCTGATCTTCAATGGCAATGGCCAGATTGACCGCGCTGTTGGTGAATTTTCCGATTACCTGGCTAAGCAAGCCGCGCAACCGGCGACACCAAAAGCTAAGCCTGTCGCAACCAAACCGGCACCGGAAAAAATTGCGCCGAAAGCGAAGTCGAAACTCACATACGCTGAAAAAATAGAGTATGATAAACTGCAACAAGAACTCGATGAACTCGACGAGCGCTTGGCCAAAGTGAAGGCGGAAATGGCCGATGTCAACGGCGAAGATTACGTTAAGTTAGGTGATCTTCAGGCAAAGATTGACAAAATCAACCAGACGATTGACCAGAAGTTCGACCGGTTCGCCGAGCTGGATCAATATGTATGAGCAATGAACGATAGAAGGGGAAAGACGATGTTAGAGCAGCCATATCTGGATCTTGCAAAAAAAGTCCTCGATGAAGGACATTTCAAACCCGATCGCACCCACACCGGCACTTACAGTATTTTTGGACATCAAATGCGCTTTGATCTCAGCAAGGGATTTCCGTTGCTGACGACTAAAAAAGTGCCATTTGGTTTAATTAAAAGTGAACTGTTGTGGTTCTTGCGCGGCGACACCAACATTCGGTTCTTACTGCAACACAAAAACCATATCTGGGATGAATGGGCATTTGAAAAATGGGTCACCAGTCCGGAATACCACGGACCGGATATGACGGATTTTGGTCATCGGCGGGTAAAAGATCCCGAGTTTGCAAAAGTTTATCAGGAAGAAATGGCTAAGTTCGACGAAAAGGTTTTGAACGATGATGCCTTCGCTGCGAAATATGGCGATCTCGGGTTGGTGTATGGTTCCCAGTGGCGTGCCTGGCGCACCAGTACCGGCCAAACTATCGACCAGCTAGGGGATGTTATCGAGCAGATCAAAACCCACCCATACTCGCGGCGCTTGATCGTGTCAGCTTGGAATCCCGAAGATGTTCCGACCATGGCATTGCCGCCTTGCCATACGCTTTATCAGTTTTATGTCAATGACGGCAAGTTGTCCTTGCAACTTTACCAGCGGTCAGGCGATATTTTTCTGGGTGTCCCGTTTAACATTGCCTCGTACGCGTTACTGACGCATTTAGTCGCGCACCAGTGCGGGCTAAAAGTCGGCGAGTTCGTTCATACATTTGGCGATGCTCATCTCTATGTCAATCACATTGATCAAATTAAAGAGCAACTGACCCGCACCCCGCGTCCAGCACCAAAATTGGTTTTGAATCCGGATAAGCACGATATTTTTGATTTTGAGATGAAAGATATTAAATTGCTGAACTATGATCCATACCCGGCCATCAAGGCGCCAGTTGCGGTTTGACGGGCTTGTCAGGGGACTCATTAATGCGGCCCGTGTTATGATCAATTAAATCATTGATGGCAAAAGTGTTTATCCAGCGACTTGGAGATTTTTCAACGATCAAGGGGGAGTTTCATATGACCGAATTTTTATGGGCACAGGATCGCAATGGTATTATCGGCAAGGATGGCCATTTACCTTGGCATCTGCCAGATGATTTACATTATTTTCGAGCACAGACAGTGGGTAAAATCATGGTTGTGGGGCGGCGTACCTACGAAAGCTTTCCCAAACGGCCGCTGCCTGAGCGCACGAATGTTGTTTTGACCCATCAAACCGATTATCAGGCGCCGGGGGCTGTGGTGCTGCATGATGTCCCTGAGGTCTTCGCTTACGCCAAACAGCACCCTGATCAGGATCTCGTCATCGCAGGCGGCGCACAAATTTTTACGGCCTTTAAAGATGACGTTGATACCTTGTTGGTCACGCGATTGGCCGGAAGCTTTGATGGCGATACGAAAATGATTCCGTTAGACTGGGATGCCTTCACCAAAGTATCCAGCCGCACCGTTGAAGATGCCAATCCAGATTTGACGCATACGTATGAAGTTTGGAAAAAGAAAGCTTAATTCAACATCGTGAGTTTGGAACCTCTTCAGGTATCAGTATTTGCTAGCTGAGCATGCCGTAGCCAGGATTACGGCAGCATTTTAGCCACAAAAAACGTCTCTTCACTGCAAGGAGAGACGTTTTCTGTGGCTATTTTACGTTTATAGGTAAAAGTAAATCGACAAGTACATACACAAGCTGCCAAGGATGACGAAGAGATGCCAGATAACGTGAATGTATGGGATGCCTTTTTGCAAGTAGAGCATGGCACCACCAGTGTAAGCTAGGCCGCCAGCCACTAATAAGCTGAATCCGACCGGGCCCAGGTGATGCCATAGCGGAACCATGCCGATCACGCAGAGCCAACCTAACACCACATAAATCATGGTTTCCAAATGTTTGAAGCGATTCAGGAAAAAGAGCTTATAGCCAATTCCCCCGAGGCATAAAGTCCAAATGGCGATTAAAAGACCGGTGCCGAGTTTGCCGCCAATGGCCACCAAGCAATACGGCAGGTAGGAACCGGCGATTAAAATGAAGACGCCGGAGTGATCCAGTACCTGCAAAACATGGCGGGCCTTGCTAAAATAGAAACCATGAAAGGCAGTTGAAGCAGTGTAGAGCAACATCAGCGAAACACCGAACCCGATAAGGCTGAATAATTCGACCTGACTACCACTGTTGATTCCCTTAACGCCTAACATGACGGTTCCCATCACAGCCAAGCCGAGTGCGAACGCATGGGTGATGGCGCTAAACATTTCATTGTTAAATTCATAATGGCTTGATTTTGACACGCGCATTGCCAACCTCCTTGAAGACAGCCGTGTAAATTTTGAATGCGACTGTCGCTGCTACACATCAAATTCTACCATGTTACGGTTTACAAAACAACACAATGTAGTTATGATAACTAGGTAATGTATACTGACATTGGTTAGGGAGTTTGCTATAATTATGACGGTAGACGAACCTAACAGAAAGCGTGGCTCAGACATGGCAAATATCAAGATCGTCACGGATTCCTCCGTTCAACTGACTCCAGAAGAGATCAGCAAGTACCATATTACGGTTGTTCCGTTGACTATTATGATTGACAATACGGTTTACATTGACGGTGAAACGATCACCCGCGAAGACTTTATGGATGAAATGGCAGCGGCGCATAATCTGCCAAAGACATCCCAGCCGGCAATCGGCACTTTTACGGATGTTTTCGATAAGTTGACTGCCGATGGGAGCCAGGTGTTGGCGATTCATATGACGGAAACGCTCAGTGGCACCGTTAACTCAGCACGGCAGGCCGCGCAACTTGCAAAGGGCAAAGTGACGGTCGTTGATTCGTTATCGACGGATCGCGGCCTGGCCTTTCAGGTTCTGGCAGCTGCGGAAATGGCAGAGGCCGGTAAGGATCTGCAAACGATTCTTGATAAAATCAAGCAAATCCGCGACAACACAACATTGGTTTTAGGGGTCACGAGTTTGGATAACTTGGTTAAAGGTGGACGGATTAGTCGCGTTTCCGGTTTGATTTCGTCATTCTTGAATATCAAAGTTGTTTTGCAGTTGAAAGATGGCGAGTTGTCAGCGCTACGCAAAGGCCGCGGCATGAAGACCATCAATAACTTTATCACTGAAACAATCAGTCAAATGGCCAAAATGCCGAATATAAAAAGTGTTGGCATTTCAACGGCGGGTGCAACCGAGTTAGGTGAAGACGTTGGCAAGCGCATTGCGGAAGTCTTACCAAGCGTCCCGGTTCTGGTGCGGCCAACCGATCCGGTCATCGCAACCCACACCGGTCCCGGCGCCCTTGCGATCATTTATTACGTTGATTAAATTTTATATAAACTTCGATCGGCCGGCGCGGAGGCGTTGGCCTTTTTTGTTTGTGAGCGTGAACCGGCGCGGTTAGGAGCCGGAGCATAAGTGGCCTCAAGCTTAAATGGCTGGTTTTTGGCCATTTAGGCTTGAGGTCCTTATGTGGAGGTTTCTGGGCTGGTGAGCGCGTTATAGCCAAGCGCAGGCCCAACGACACATCCGCACTCAATCAAACACCGCTTGCTAAACGCCAACAACCACCACGCAAAAATAACTGGTATCGATACCATAAAAACAAGTCAAAAAGCATTCACCTTTGTTTATTCGCCCGCGGTCAAGTACAATAATCTATTATGATCAACAACACATGCGTTTATGGGAGGCAATATGGCTAAATTAAAAAATATTTTTATAGCTTGTAGCGTCGTGCTGATTGCCTGCCTGCTGGCGTTTGGCGGGTGGCAGCTGTTTGGGCCGGCAACCGACCCTAGTGAGGTTAAAGTTGCCTCGAGCACGCCTAAACAGATCCAGCTGACGGCGGTTGGCGATTCGTTAACTTATGGTGTCGGCGACGCAACCAACAATGGCGGGTATGTCGGGTTAACGAAAAGCGATTTAGAGGCAACCGGCCAGTATCAGGTTACGACTAAAAATTACGGGGTCAGCGGCGACACTAGCACGCAAATTCTCAACCGCATCAACAAACAAGCCAAGATCCGTGCTGACCTGAAACGCGCCAATATCATTACCATGACTGCCGGCGGAAATGATTTAATGCATGTCCTCCAAAAGCACTTTTTGACGTTGTCCGAAAAGCAGATCACGGCAGGCAGTGCTGCGTTTCAGAAACGCTTGACAACGCTGCTTACCACGATTCGCAAGGAAAACCCATCCGCGCCGATTTACGTTTTTGGCATTTACAATCCATTTTACGTTTATTTTCCAAAAATGACGGCGATGACCAACAGCGTCACTGCCTGGAATCAAGCGACTCAAAAAACATTACAACAGTTTAAACACGTTTACTACGTTGATATTGACAGCGTTTTGTCGAGCGGGGACACAGCAGCAAACAAGGCTTCGGCTAAAGAAGCGCTCAAAGAAGCAACTTCCGGCGAAGGTAATCCGCTTATTTTCTCTCAGGATCATTTTCATCCCAATAATGCTGGTTATGCGCAGATGACGAAGCAGCTTATGAAACAAATACAGGCAACGAAGAAAGAGTGGGAGTAGGTAGGATGGAAGCAAAGAAACGATCACGTCAGCGAAACACGCCGCAGCCCCAAAAAATCAGAACCGGGATTAACTGGTGGAAATGGTTATTGCTTGTGCTGGTCGGGTTACTGCTGGGAACCGGTATCTGGTTCACGAAGACAATTTTGACACCGGTGAACATCAACACAACCGCTAAAACCGCCACGACCACGAATGAACCGGTTTTCACCGTGAAGCTCACCAAAGCCAGTGCCAATCGCATCATGGCCCACTATTTAAAAAATTATCTGCGTGACAGCAACGTCAAATATGCGGTGACGCTGGGTACGAACGAGGCTGCGTTAAGCGGTAAGTTCAAATTCCTTGGCAATTCCGTTAAATTTCAGTTAACGTTCGATCCATTGGTTCTGAAAAATGGCGACGTGCTGCTCAAAGCGAAGGATCTGAATGTCGGTGCGTTACCGGTGCCGATTAGTTTTGTCATGAGTTATATCGGTAATAGTTATAAAATCCCGCGTTGGGTAAGTCTGAATAGTAAGGCCGGAACTGTTGTGCTAAAATTGAGCCAATTTAAACTTCAAAATGGGATGACACTAAAGGCCACCAAATTGGATCTCACCAATGATGATCTTGAATTTGCGGTTTATCTGCCTGATGAGCCGTAACCATTAGAAAGAGGCTGATGAAACATGAAAAAAGAAACTGCTATTTTTGCCGGCGGGTGTTTTTGGTGCATGGTTGAACCGTTCGAGGAACAGCCTGGCATTTTAAATGTGGTTTCCGGTTATACCGGTGGGCATGTGCCTAATCCAACTTATGAACAGGTGTCTTCGCATACGACCGGTCATACTGAAGCCGTTGAGATCACTTTTGATGCAGACGTTATTGATTACCCGACATTGCTGGGGATCTATTGGCAACAAACCGACCCGACCGATGCCATGGGACAGTTTCAGGATCGTGGCGACAATTATCGGCCGGTTATTTTCGTGAAAGACGAAGCGCAACGCAAAGCCGCTGAAGCGTCGAAGGCGGCGTTAGAAGCCAGCGGACGCTTCACCGATCCGATTGTGACCCAGATTGAACCGGCCAAACCGTTTTATCCGGCCGAACCGGAGCATCAGCAATTTTACGCCAAGAATCCGCGGCGGTACGCAATGGAACATGCACAACGCCAAGCTTTTATTGACAAAAACTGGAAGGACTAATCATGCATCGGACTTTTTACGAATATCTCATGACATTGCGCAATCCCAATGACCATGGGGAAATTGCCGAGTTTGCCAAGAACGCTTTTCTGGATCAAAGTTTTCCGAAACAGGAGAAAGATTACCATCGGCTAAGTGATTACCTGGAATTAAACGGTAATTATCTGCCGACAATGGCGATTTTTGATGAAACGTACCACGACTATCTGGCCAGCGAAAGCACAGGAGGCGATTCCAATCAATAAACACAAGGTTCCACTGTGGGCGGTCATTTTGATCTTTGTAGTTGCGCTTGGCGGCGGTGCAGCAGGCGGCTATGCCTTGTCGTATCAGCAGGCCCAACAAAGCGTGCTGAAAACCGGCGTTCCTAAGGCATTGGCACCTGTCGTTTCCGCGTACGAAACAGTCACCAACAATTACTACAAAAAGGTGAACACGACCAAGCTGACAGACGGGGCGATCAAGGGGATGTTGGGGACGCTTGACGACCCTTACTCGGTCTATTTGCAAAACAATGACAAAACCGACCTTGACGACACCATCTCTGCCTCGTTTGGGGGAATTGGCGCCACGATTCAACAAAATCACGACAGTCTGTCGATTGCCAGCATTTTGCCAGGTACGCCAGCCAAAAAAGCCGGCATGCAGGTAGGCGATGTCCTGCTCAAAGTTGACGGGAAAGATGTCGCCAAAAAGACGGTCACGCAAGCGGTTGACAAAATTCGCGGTAAAATCGGAACGACTGTTGCAGTGACGGTCAAGCGCGGCAACAAGCAGGCAACATTTTCCATGAAGCGCAAGAAGATTACGGTTGATACGGTGACTGGTAAGCTTGCGCCGGAAAACAAGCAGGTTGGTGTCATCACGATCTCCACTTTCAGTGAACCGACTGTGAAGCAATTCAAAGCGACCGTTAAAAAATTGCGTAAAGAAGGCGCAAAGTCCTTTGTGCTCGACCTGCGCCAAAATCCTGGCGGCATGATGACAGCTGCTTTGTCGATCAGCTCGATGTTTTCCAAGAATGGCCAAACCGTGATGCAGATCGAAGACCGTAACGGCGCCAAAGAGGTCTACAAAGCTGGCAAGAAGCTTGATGGCGGCTTTAAGATCACTGAGAAAACCGCGGTGCTGATTGATGGCAATTCAGCTTCGGCCAGCGAAATCACGGCGGCTGCATTGCACCAAAACCGCAATATTCCGTTAGTCGGTGAGAAGAGTTTTGGTAAAGGCACCGTTCAAAATGTCGGCGAAATGGGCAGTAACAAAGAGCTCAAACTGACCGTTGCCAAATGGCTCACACCAGACGGCACCTGGATCAACCACAAGGGCTTAACCCCCGATGTGAAGGTTGACTATCCGGCTGCGGCCAAAATCACGTTGATCAATGCGACCCAGCTCAAGCCCGGAGACAAGGGTAGCGATGTGAAATCCCTGCAGCAAATGTTGACGGCTTTGAAAGTTGGTTCTGTTAACGTTAACGGCCAATACGACGATGCGACTCAAGCAGCCGTCAAATCCTTCCAGCAAGCCAACAAACTCGACGCAACCGGCACAGCCGATCAGGAAACCTTGGCAGCTCTTGCCCAGAAGTTGAGTGATCAGCTCACGAAAGATGATCCGATGGTGAAAGCCGCGGTGCAGGAAGTCGCGAAGTAAGTTAGATTGAAGTTATTTAGATGCGCGCATGCCTTAAAGGTGTGGGCGTATTTTTTTACGTTTAAATACTAATATAAATATTGATTGTGCAAAATTATACTGTATACTATTTGAAATAAAAGTATACTGGCTTAATTAAATAGCTAAGTCCTCGTGTGAAAACGGACTGTTAATCTACATCATCCTTACTTAAGCCAGAAACAAAGAAAGATGTGAGTTAATAAAATGCAAGTATCCGATTTTTTAGGAATGATCAAAAAGTTACAGTCGCAATCTCCGGAACATGCCTTGATGCTGTTGAACGCGCCCACAGGTACCGGGAAAAGTTATACAATTATCCGGGCTCTGTGCCGCTATGCCGTTAAGCACGAAAACTTTCGCGCCTTTTTTGTAACCGATCAGAAAAAGAATTTGAAAGAACAGGATTTTGAGGCTGCTTGGCGTGAAGAGTCAGGTGCAGTACATAAAGCTTTTAGTGAGCGAGTAGCGGTTGTTCGTTCGTTGGAAGATACCGTCAACAAATTGATCAATGACTGGGATCGTCAACAAATCCCCGACCTTTATCGGAATTCACCTATTTTTCAAAAAAGTTTAGAAAACTTAGGAAATGCTTTTAAATCTTTTGGAATGATGAAAGAGAACGAATTTGATCTGAAGAATGCTTGGACCATGCTTAGCCGTGCTGATTATCAAGTTCGTCGGGCGATGATCATGATTTTGGCAGATAAAGCTCACGTGAAACTCAGGAACATCTCCGGAGAGGGAGCATCTGCGTTCAAGTTAAATAGTATTAGTAAAGGGAAGATCCGCGAATTTGTAAGTAAGCAACCGAAAGCGGATTCGAAATGGCTAAATGAAACGTATCCGACGTTTGATTTAGAAAAAAAGCAAATCATTATTTTAACAACGGCCAAGTTTATTAAAAGCTATACACCATTCTTCGAAAAACGATCAAAGGCATTCCGGTATTCTCCGATCCTGAAAGATGCATTAGTCGTCCTTGATGAATTTGATAGCACCAAAAAGCAGATTTTAGAGAGCGCTATTGATGAAGCCTTGAAGATACAAGCTGATTTAAATTCTTTGTTTGTAGATCTTAGCAAAGGGTTGAATAAAGTTAATGAAGGACAACTACCGGCCAAGCTGGGAAAAAGCTTCACCTCCCGCGATGCATTTAAGAGAATCCTGAACGACGCAGAACAACTGACAGCTGAGTTCAAACTGGACTTTCTGTACAAAATGGAGGAACAAGGGAGGGATTCAGGATTTGTTATGCACGTTCCTCAAACAAATTGGGTGAGCGTGGGAAAACCTTGGCATGCCTATTTTGATGAGGAGTTAGGGCAAGTTGTTCTCGGTGGACAGGCTAGAAACGACTTACATTTTCACAGAATGTTGCCGAGAATTTCTGTGTTTCTTAAAGGAACAACGAAGTTTATTTTGAATCAGGCCAGGGAATACCAGGTTTCAGAGAATCAGAAGTTAAGCTCGCTTGATGATGCTATGACGATTGAGGATGCTTGCTTCAGTATATACGCTGCTTTGGGATTGTCTAAATCCCAAGCTAAGATTCTGTTTTCATTGGGCCATGACTTTTCATCGCCCACTAAGGTCAAAACAACCTATCACACTCACAGTGGCCGACGTTTCCAGCAATGGGGGCTGAGTTTATTCCAGTTCACAAATGATCCCCAGCATGACCTGCAAACAAAAATTAATGCGTGCTTTTTTAATGAGACACCCGAACGTTATTTATTGAATCTTTTAAGCAAGGCGAACGTTTTGGGTTTATCTGCCACTGCTACTTTGCCTACCGTGTTAGACAACTATGACCTTGATTATCTTAGAGAGATGCTTGGTCCGCGTCTGCTGGATGGTGTTCATTACCTGAGTGAGACGACCATTAAAGAATTTGACTTTGAAAGTCGCTATGCCAAACAGAATATTGAAGTCAAAGTAGAAACGGGTATTGTTGATCGTTCTTTTTCGGAAATACTTCCGAGAAGCAATCAAAAGATTGATAACAAGAAAATCTGGGAACTAGATGCGGAATTGGCAAAGCTAGTGAATTGTATTCCGGCCTCGGAGCAATCACGGATTGACAAAAAGTACTTTACAAGACGATACCTCAACCTGTTCAACAGTTTTGTCATTTTTCTGACTGATCCATCAATGACGTCGTTTTTGGGTTTGCAAGCATTACTCCCCGGTGCTGATGGGAGAATGGATGAGAATTATATTAAGGAGACTTTTACAACCCTTAAAGAATTAGTCGGTGGGCAGGATGGTGTGAACACGGAACTTAGGATTGTCTCGTCGCGGAATCAAGAAGGGGTTCAAGAGCAGCTTTCCGAGGCTTTGAATTTGGTTAGCCAAGGTGGTAAACGCGTCTATATTTTGAGCGCTTATCAAACGATCGGCATTGGACAAAATCTCCAACACGAGATGAATGAATTCGAAAGGGAGCAAGCTGCCAACATTGCGCCAAAGGGGGTTAGTAAAGATGATCCTCGTCAACATACCATTGATTTAGCCGGCATGTATTTAGGGGAAGTCACCCATATTCTCAGCAGCAATTTGCCGTTTGGGATGGATGCAGCAGGGCTTCATTCCATTATTGAGCGAGAATATCTTTTTGATGCTAATGAGATAAACATCAAATATCTAAATGAATATTTAACTAGCTTACAACAGCAAAAGCTTAAGAGGCATCCTGAATATGCTCGCAGTCTTTATGTCAGCTATTCACGGACCATCATTCAAGCGCTTGGAAGAATGAACCGTTCTTTCAACAAAATGCCCGTAATTCGCCTTGTTATGCCTTTGAATGTGTTACAGATGGTGACGGACAGTGGTATCGACGTAGAGAAGACTGGTCAAGAATATCGCTGCTTACTGGTGGCTGCTAAAGACTGGGAGCGTGACTTTGAGAAGCCTAGTGCTGAAATTGCCAAACAGAATGCGACATTTAATACATTTCGTGATTTTCGATTCGTTTTGGCGTATTTACAGACCAGTAAAAGCTGGGCACAAATCTATCATGACACCAGATGGTTTTATGTACGCCACCCCACTGTGAGCGATAAGGATTTGAAATCCAGTCAGGTCTTTCAACAACGTGACGACGAATTCGGTTTGCAATATTTATTGAACGAGCATTTAGATGTCAGTTATGAAGTCAAACCAATTAATCATAAAAGAGGTCAGTTTGATTTTAATGGAACCGGTATGGAAGTTTCGGCTGAAGCGGCAGGTTTAGTCGCAATGTGTCGTTATCCAGGTCTAAAAGAGGCACTTGAGTCGCTAGATATTCCGACAAAGTGGGAACCAAATGAACGGATCTTGAATCCAGCCCAGTTTTACAACTATCGCGGACTGCTTGGTGAAGTGAGTGGTCAGTTTATCTTTCAAAACGAGTGGTCGCTTAAGTTAGAGGATTTTTTCAAGCCTGAAAATTACGAACTGTTTGATTTTCAATGGGAAGGAAAAGTGGCCCTTGATTTCAAAAATTGGCGTGATGCACCTGACGTTGACACAAAAGCTGAACGTCAAAAAGTTGAAGCAAAGCTGGCAAAATTACAGGCTAACACGCAACGGAAATGGCGTGTCGTTATTATTAACATTCTGGCCAGCAATCAAATACAACCTGTTATGACGGTTGACGGGAAGATACTTGAAATCTCCGGTCTCATTGATCATCAAGGAAAGTTTTTACTAACGCCTGAGCAAAAATTAAATGTTTGGAGGTTCCTGAATGGAACAGCAGTCAATGATTCGAACGACACGATTAGATTACAAGATTAATATGATGCAGTTGCAAGCAGATTTTAAGTTCTTGTTTGTGAAGATTAAAGATATGAGCGCCTTTAAGGAATATAACAAATTGCTTGCATCATGGTCGCCACAGGCAGTTACACGTATCAGCGGTCGTGACACAAAAGGTGATTATCTCATTATGTTTCGCCAATTACCGGCTTTACCGAATATTGATGGTCTGGAATTTCACAAGATACTGTTGGATGATATGAGGGATTTCAAGATCTACCCCAACCATTTGTTGCAGCTACTGATAAATCAACAATCTGCTCACGAAAAGTCACTTTCAGAGCCTTGCAAGACACCCGAGCTTCTGATCTCAGGGCAAGACTGGTATCGGCAATTTCTTGATATGCGTCAACAGTATTATGCGCTGAAGTTAAAGGTTAATTGGCAGCAGGATCTGGATTTGAGCATCCAAACTTTCACGCAAGTAACCGAATTCCAGTGGGACAAACGAATTTATCAATATGATAGCGAGCGCGAACGCTTTCAACGCCGTTACCAGCCGTCACCCGGAATCTATTTTGTTCGGGGTAATCACACATCAAATCGGAATTATATCGACTTTCTATCATTACGAGATTTATCAAGCTTCTTTAGATGCAAAGTTGGCGTCGCGCAACTCGTTCTCGACAATCTTAATTTACATGAGGGAAAATATCTACTTCGACCTGTGACGTTCCACAAAAGCTTAGTCGAACATTCTTCACGTTTGAAGCTCAGCAAACGTGAAACCATTTGGCAACAATTAGCTGGCTCTTCACTTAATATTTACGCTCAGGTGAACGATCGGCTTTCACAGGAATTGGCTGATCAACTGGCCGACCATTTGACCCGAAGCCAACTGGTACGCAAAAACAGCATACGTGTTGTTCGTTCGCAGAAAATTCAATCTGGATTCAACATACAGGTTATTCGCGATGTCCGTGGTAGCGCGGCGGAGGATGGTTATGAAGTAGCTAAGAATGGTCAAATTGTCCAACATCTGACGGTAGAAAATTTCGGCCATTATCAAGAGGGCGACAAGGAAATCACGTGGAAGCCAAAGGTGTCAGGGAAGCATCACGATCCTGCGCGAGATGTGGCAATAGTAAAACTTATTCAAGAATTATGTATTAAGCGTGACTTGGCAAATGGGAAATTAAAAACGGTAGAACCAAAGCTTGCCAGTCTGACGCAGCCGCTGGAGTTTTACTACTTCGCCTTCTTGAAAAAATCCTTCGATCCCGAAGTCATGGTTATCAAATTAGCCTTTACACCAGAGATGGCTCTAAGGTTTTCTAAGAAAAAAGTGCGCTTAAATGCTTTAACCAGCGATGATGAGTATACGCAGGTTTGCAAAAGGGTGTTTGATAGTCTTGCGCGTCCAAATTTTCAGTCCGCATGGAATAGTGTAGATTGTGTTGTGCGTACTGGGAATAAACAACTGTTGATTCAACGCCTCAACCGCACGATTATGCCAGATGGTAAACAAATCCGGAAACAGCTGGAACTTAATAGGCCTGACAAACCCCTTACGAGAAGCGAAGTAGTTGAAGAATTAAAAAAACTGCGGCCAATGGTTTCCGGAGACTCAGACTATGTTGCGGCATATGAACAATTGCAAGCGCTCGTGACTAGTATGCCACCCAATTTTCCATTAAAGGATTTGGATGAAGCAGCCCGCAAAGCAGGACTCAATCCGAAGCGTCGCGATATGAGACAGGTTAACCAGTTTTTGACCGAAAATGCGACATTTACACTGAAAACAACCCTACAGCGTGAATTGCCGGACTCGCCACTTGCAGGGATGAAATGGATTGGCCTTACGCGTATTGAAGAAGGCGAAGGGCATTTTAACACGTTTTACTTCGTAGGCAGCGATAAATCGTTAAAACCGGTTGTGAATCGTGCGGTGACATTGCGCCGTCTTTTGCCACTAGCAGGTGACGCTGGTATAATTGATGAATTATTTCCTAAACTGGCAGCTATGATGAGCGTCGAGTTTGTCCGCAGTGGTCAGTACACAGTCGTGCCATATCCAGTGAAATATCTCAGGGAATATTGGGGTAGTGTGCTGAGACAGCATCCTGAATATCGGTAGAATAAGAACAATTAATGCTAGAAATTTGCCTTAACCGTTAAATCCTTCCAGCAAGTCAACAAATTCAACGCAATCAGCACAGCCGAATAGCTGTTGCACAAGGGTTGAGCGATCAGCTCACGAAAGATGATCCGATGGTGAAAGCCGCGGTGCAGGAAGTCACGAAGTAAGTTAGATTGAAGTTATTTAGATGAGCGCATGCCTTGATTGGGTGTGCGCTTTTCTGTAAGGTTAAGGAAATAATCGGAGGAGTTGAACAACATTGATTGAATTAGAAGGATTTGCTGTCCATCCCGACAAAATTGCGCGTGCCCAAGAATGGATGGCTTTCTTGAAAAGCCATCAGGAGGCTGTCAATGCAACTTTAGTGCCTGAACACATCACCGTTGAGCGAATCTTTTCGCTTTCGTGTAATAGTCGGATGTATCTGTGCTGGTATTCTGAGCAAACCGCGCCTAGTCCAGATGTTGAAGAAAGTTCCAATCCCATCGATCAGGCTCACGTTGCTTTTTGGCGTGAATGTATTGATGAATCGGTTCCAAGCTTGAAGTTCCGGCTGGAAAATGAATTTGTTAATCCGAACCTGATAGGTAACTGAATAGCTTTGGGGTTTATCATATTTTTAAAGAACTTTGTTTATGGTGAAGAGACAACTCGCTGCCACGAAGAGTACCAAGGGGAGAGAAAGACAGATGGATCAGCAGGAAACCTTTGCCAACAAAGTATTGGCATTTAGTGAAAGCCTCAAGCATGTCTCAATTGATTTGCCCAGAAACTATCGCATAGTCAATCCTTTTAGCGGTACTCAAAAAAATGCCGTCAATAAGACAGTGACGACATTTTATAAAAAGTATTTCAATGACACCAAGCCGCGGCGATTGATACTTGGAAGTTCACCTGCACGCCGTGGAACAGCGATAACCGGCGTTCCTTTTGAAGATGAAGATGAGCTTAAAAAAGAGACAGGTATTACAATTAATGAATTTCGGGTTAATCGAGGCTCATCAAGCTTCTTATACGACGTTATGGACAAGTACGGTGGTAAGGATAAATTTTACAAAGACTTTTTTCTAAGTTTTGTATGCCCTCTAGGATTGATCAAAGTAAATGAAAAGGGCAATGAGGTCAATTGCAACTATTATGAGAACAGACGCCTTCAGCAAAAGCTGTTACCATTTATTGTAAATTCACTGCGAAGTCAGATTGAGTTTGGAGTGAACACGGAAGTTTGCTATTGTATTGGAAGTGGCGAAAACTATAGGAAATTAAATGAAATTAATCAGGCAGAGCACTTCTTTAAATCAATCGTCCCACTTGAACACCCACGCTACATTATGCAATATAATCTCAGAAACAAGGACTTTTATATGGAAAAATATATTTCAGCATTAAGCAGAACTTGACGACACAAGCGTTATGGCTATTCGACGATTTGGACAAGCTTTTAGGAAAAAGAGCCATCTTTTCCTATGGATTGAAATAAGCTCTTCTTTATCTGAACCGCACTAAACTTAGACTCAAAGTCTATGCTATATCTAAGTGGTTTGCTATACTAACGATAATCTAGCATCACAAGGGTAGCTCCCGAAAGAGATCTAGCCCAGCAGTTTTGCAGGACATCACCCCTCAACTATTTATCTGAAGGCGGAGGTGAGGTCAATGCAAAATCGGAGTGACTGGAGGGTTCGCGATGGTTGATTTTGCCATCGCTGTCTGGATCTTGTCCAAGGCGTATCTCAATTACGCCAAGGCTCGCCAGATACTAAAAAAGCCAGCTCGTAAGAACTAGCTTTGATCCAGTCTTCTGAACTGCGCTTGAGGCCATCGAGGGGCAACTCGATGGCCTCTATTCAACTATAGAAATTGTATCATGGAATTCACTGGTTGTAAAAAATATTGGGAATAATTTGATTTGAGTGATGCAGTGTTTTGAATCGCATTGGCAGTACTTGTTTTCTCGTGTAACATAAGCATCGGTAACTTTCAAAATCAAACTTTAAACAAGCTTTATATAACTCAGATATAAACAAGTATTTTGCCCATAAGGAGTCTGAAAATCTTGGCAATTCAATGGTTCCCGGGCCACATGGCGAAGGCCCGTAAACAGGTACAGGAAAAAATTAAACAAGTCGATCTCATTCTTGAGGTTGTTGACGCGCGTACACCTGAATCATCGCGCAACCCAATGTTAGATGAAATAATTGGCGAAAAGCCGCGCATGGTGATCCTCAATAAGCAAGATTTGGCGGATCCGACCCTGACACGAGAATGGGTGCAATACTATCAAGATCAAGGTTTTGCCGCGATTGCGATTGATGCGCAACATGCCAAACGACTGCAGCAAATTCCGCAGTTGGCCACCAAATTGATGGCGGAGAAAATTGCTCGGAAGAAGTCGCGGGGGATTCGTAATCCCATGATCAAGGCGATGTGTATTGGCATCCCTAACGTTGGCAAGTCGACGGTTCTGAATCGCCTGGTTCATCGCAATATTGCGGTAACTGGCAACAAGCCCGGTGTGACCAAGAATCAACAGTGGTTAAAGGCGAGTGATAATTTTCAGTTGCTGGATACCCCTGGGATTTTGTGGCCCAAGTTTGCCTCACAGACGATCGGGATGCGTCTGGCGTTTACCGGTGCGATTGCCGACGCAGTATTCCAAGAAGATGTGGTCGGTTTATATGGCTTAACTTATTTTATGGCACATTACCCGGACGCCCTGAAAAAAGCTTACCATCTCACTGATATTGACTTGCAAGCAGCACCGCATGACTTGCTGGTGAAGCTGACAAAAACGCAGGGATTCGGAGAGGAATTCAATCGAATGGCGGAACGGCTGATTTTCGATGCTCGGCAGGGGAAATTAGGCCGCTTTACCTTGGAAAAGCCTGGTGAGACCGATGCCGACACTGAGTGAGTATAAGGCGCTTTTGCAAGCAGATCATGTCGATCCCGCGATCTTAACGGCGCTCAAAAATGATAGTCGCATTGGTGCGGGCAAATTACTGTCGGCTTATCAACGGCGTGAGGACCATCGCGCTGCCGAGGCGGTGGCACTGAAATATCGCAGCAGGTATGAGCGCCAGTTATGGGGAACGTACCAGTATGTTGCTGGGTTAGACGAAGTAGGGCGGGGATCGCTGGCTGGCCCAGTTGTGACGGCGGCGGTTATCCTGCCGCATCATTTTCGATGGCCAGTGAATGATTCAAAGCAACTGACGGCTCACGAGCGCAATGTGCTCTACCCGCATATTTTGACGGAGGCCATCGCGGTTGGCATTGGCGTTGCCGATAATCGCGAGATCGATCGGGAGAATATTTACCACGCGACTGAACTTGCGATGGCAACGGCGGTGAGTCATTTACGCGTTGCGCCGGAGTTTTTGCTGGTAGACGCGATGCATGTGCCGGTCGATTTGCCACAAGAACGGTTGATAAAAGGCGACGCAAATAGTATTAGCATCGCCTCGGCTAGTATTGTTGCGAAAGTGATTCGGGATCGGCTGATGGTGATGTACGATCAAGTTTATCCTGGTTATGATTTTAAACACAACATGGGTTACGGTACGAAAGCACACTTAGCAGGTCTGGCTGCTCATGGCGTCACGCCGATTCATCGGCGAAGTTTTGGGCCAGTGCGTGATTGTTTAAACTCCTAAGGTGTGATTGTCGTTAAGCCGCGTAATGTATTGACAGGAGGAACTTCTGGCATGACATTACGTGACTTTTTATTAACTTGGCATCTAGTAACCCATCAGAATCCGCGCTTGGCGGTCGCTTTGGAAGAAGCTATTCGTGCCAAAACCGATTTAACAGCATTTCAACGCGAACTTGACAAGAAACTGACTCAGTCGGCAGAACCATTATTGGCGGTAGCGCGGCAGTCAGCTTACGTCACTTATGTCGATGCTGCTTATCCACCACGGTTGCGTGAAATTCCCCAGCCGCCACTGGTGCTTTTTTATCGCGGTCAGATAAAGTTGCTTCAACAGTTGACATTGGGTGTTGTTGGTTCGCGCAAGGCTACCGGTTATTCAGCGGCCGCCTTAGCGCAATTATTCCCGCAACTGCCGATGATGACGATTGCAAGCGGCTTGGCAACCGGCGCCGACAGCATGGCCCATGAGGCGGCACTCACAGCTGGTTTGCCGACGATTGCGGTGATCGCTAACGGTATTGATCAGGTCTATCCGGCTAAGCATCGTTTGCTGCAGGAACGGATCGGCCGCGCTGGGTTGATTGTGAGCGAGTACCCGCCCGGAACAGCTCCGCAACGGTTCCAATTTGTGGCACGTAATCGAATTATTGCCGGGTTGGCGCATGGGGTGATGGTCACTGAAGCGGAAATCAAAAGCGGCAGTCTGATCACGGCAAATTATGCCTTGCAGCATAATCGTGAAGTTTTTGCGTTACCTAATCGTTTTGGCGAGCGTTTAGGCGCGGGAACCAATGCACTAATTCAAGCGGGCGCGGCAATTGTGACGGGTTCGGATACGTTGATTGAGAACCTGCATTATTACCCGTGAAGTGCCAAAAAGTGCCCTTTCTAAAGTGCCCTTTCTATAGTAGGAAAATTTTCATTTGATTTGACAAGAGCAAAATGACTAGCTTATGATAGCAACTGTTTTGAGCCAGCAGGCGTGATCGGATGGCTTTAGGCGGAAGTGTATTGCGCCACTGTGACCGATCGTAGTAACCTGCTGAATCATGAAGCACTGACGGTAACCCGTCAGCCCGCACAAATCAATCAGGGCTTGCTGTTGTAGCAATGCCACCGGAAGGAGCGCGTTCATGGCCGACAAGAAGTTAGTCATTGTTGAATCGCCAGCCAAAGCCAAGACCATTGAAAAATATCTTGGCCGCACCTATAAAGTTGTTGCTAGTTTAGGGCATATTCGTGATTTACCTAAGAGTCAAATGGGTGTTGATGTTGAAAACAACTACGAACCTCGGTACATTTCGATTCGTGGTAAAGGCGATGTCATTAAATCCTTAAAGAAAGACGCTAAAAAAGCTAGCCGCGTTTATCTCGCAGCCGATCCGGATCGTGAAGGAGAAGCCATTGCGTGGCATGTCAGTCATATTCTCGGTTTGGATCCCCAAGCCAAAAATCGTGTCGTCTTTAACGAAATCACCAAAGACGCAGTTAAAAACGCGTTTAAGGCGCCACGCGGAATTGATATGGATCTCGTCGATGCCCAGCAGGCCCGGCGGATTCTCGATCGGCTTGTAGGCTATTCCATCAGTCCGTTGCTGTGGAAGAAGGTCAAAAAAGGCTTAAGTGCCGGCCGAGTTCAGAGCGTTGCATTAAAACTGATCATTGATCGCGAAAATGAAATCAAGAATTTCATTCCTGAAGAGTATTGGTCACTGGATGCAGAGTTCCAGAAAGGCCGCAGCAAAAAGTTTACAGCCAGTTTTTACGGCATCAAGAACAAGAAACAGGCCTTAAAAAATAATGAGGCTGTTCAAAAAGTCTTAAGCCAGGTCGATAAAACCAAGCCGTTTAACGTGACCAAAGTAGTTAAGAAAGAGCGCAAGCGTTTTCCGGCACCGCCGTTTACCACCAGTACCTTGCAACAGGAAGCCAACCGTAAGCTGGGTTTCCGAACCCGGAAAACCATGATGTTGGCCCAACAGCTGTACGAAGGTATTAATTTAGGCGGCAAGTTAGGCACGGTCGGGTTGATTACGTATATGCGTACTGACTCCACTCGTGTTTCGAATGTCGCCAAAACCGAGACCAGCCACTATCTGCACGAAAAGTACGGCGAAGCTTATGCCGCCGTTAAAATCCGTCAAGGCAAACTTCAGGAAGGGGCTCAAGACGCCCATGAAGCGATTCGCCCAACCAGTACGTTGCGGACGCCCGAAAGTCTGGCTTCGGTTTTGGATAAAGACCAAATGAAGCTATATCGGTTGATTTGGAGCCGATTTGTTGCCAGTGAAATGACACCGGCAGTGATCGACACCGTCGCCGTTACTCTTGACCAAAATGATGTTACGTTCCGTGCTAATGGCAGTCAGATGAAGTTTGAAGGCTTTACTAAGCTCTACGTATCCTCGCGGGATAACGACGAAAAAGACAATGTTTTGCCGCCGCTTGCTGTCGGGGATGCCGTTAAAATGCTGAAAACCGATCCGGCGCAGCATTTTACCCAGCCGCCAGCCCGTTATTCGGAAGCGAATCTGGTTAAGGCATTGGAAGAAAATGGTGTTGGTCGGCCGTCAACGTACGCTCCGACTATTGAAACCATCCAGAAGCGCTATTACGTCAAGCTCAATGCCCGCCGCTTTGAACCGACCGAATTAGGCGAAATCGTCAACAGTTTGATCGTTGAATTCTTCCCTGATATCGTCAATATTAAGTTCACGGCAAATGTTGAGTCCGAATTAGACAGCATCGAAACCGGCGAAGCCAACTGGGTAAAGGTTATTGACCAGTTCTACAAGCCGTTTGAGAAAGAAGTAGCGCACGCCGAAACCGGCATCGAAAAGATTCAGATTAAGGACGAACCAGCAGGCTTTAACTGCGACATCTGTGGCGCACCCATGGTCATCAAAATGGGACGTTATGGTAAATTTTACGCCTGCTCGCGCTTCCCGGATTGCCGCAACACCAAGGCGATCGTCAAAGAAATTGGCGTCATTTGTCCTAAGTGTCACGAGGGTCAGGTGGTCGAACGCAAGAGCAAGCGTAACCGTGTCTTTTATGGTTGCTCCCGCTACCCAGACTGTGACTTTGTCTCCTGGGACAAACCAGTTGGCCGCGACTGCCCGGTCTGTGGTCACTTCTTAGTCGAAAAGAAAACCAAAGCCGGCACCCAAGTCGTTTGCCCAAACAACGATTACAAGGAAGCTTTACAAAAAGCATAAAACCAAAACCAGCAAGCCCGAATCCTTTGGGTCTGCTGGTTTTTTTGATAAACTAGGCAAGAGCGTGAGCTGGCGCGTTTAGGAGTCGGAGTGTAAGTGGCCTCGGGCGTGATGGCCGTTCTCTGGCCATTGCGACCGAGGTCCTTACACGCAGACTCCTGCGCCAGCGAACGCGTTTACGGCAGAGCGTGAACCGGCGCGTTCAGAAGCCGGAGTGTAAGTGGCCTTGGGCGTGATGGCGTGGGCTTTGCCATTGCGCCCAAGGTCCTTACACGTAGGCTTCTGCGCCGGTGAGCGCGTTTACGGCAGCATCGGCCAAAAACCTTTCCACAAGAAGATATTCCTTGGCTATTACGCCCAAGGCCCCTTACACACAAGCCTCTGCGCCAATAAAGCACATGTTAAATGTAACATCACAAAAACCCACGTCAAACAAACTTTAAGAACCCCCGTCCCACCATCAACCCAAACACCACACCAAAGGAGGAATTCACCATGCCTATTGTTAACGTCATTGGCGCTGGCCTAGCCGGTTCAGAAGCCGCTTGGCAAATCGCCCAAACAGGTGTCGACGTCAATTTATATGAAATGCGTCCGGTTACCATGACCCCGGCGCATCACACCGCCAATTTTGCGGAACTGGTCTGTACAAACTCGCTGCGTGCCAATCAGATTACGAACGCGGTTGGACTGTTGAAAGAAGAAATGCGGCGCTTAGATTCGATTATTATTCAAAGTGCTGATGCGACCGCCGTGCCAGCTGGCGGTGCGCTAGCGGTTGACCGCGAGCCATTTTCCCAGTTAGTGACCCAGAAACTCATGGCGCATCCCCGGGTTCATGTCATTCATGAAGAGCTAACTGATTTCCCTGAAGGGGTGACAGTGGTTGCTACGGGGCCGTTGACCGCACCGGGTTTGGCTGATGCTATTGTCGCCTTAAACGGTGAAGCCGGCTTATCATTTTTTGATGCGGCCGCTCCGATTTTGGACGCCAGCACCATTGATACCGACATCGTCTACAAAAAGTCCCGCTATGATCGTGGTGAAGCTGCTTACTTAAATTGCCCAATGAATCGGGAAGAATTTCAAGCGTTTTATCAGGCATTGATCTCCGCTGAGGTTGCGGAAGGCCACGATTTTGAAAAAATGACGGTCTTTGAAGGCTGCATGCCAATTGAAGTGATGGCCAAACGCGGGATTAAGACCATGCTGTTCGGTCCGCTGAAACCAGTTGGCTTGGAGGATCCGCGAACCGGCAAAACACCGTATGCGGTCGTTCAGCTGCGGCAGGATAACGCGGCAGCGAGCCTGTATAACATCGTGGGCTTCCAGACGCATCTCAAGTGGGGTGAACAAAAACGGGTCTTCCGGATGATTCCGGGATTGGAAAATGTTCAGATTGTCCGCTATGGGGTGATGCATCGTAATACGTTCATGAAGTCACCGGCTGTTCTCGAACCGACGTATGCGTCTAAGCGGCGTGCGGATCTCTTCTTTGCAGGGCAGATGACCGGCGTTGAAGGCTACGTCGAAAGTGCGGCCAGCGGATTAATTGCTGGGACGAATGCAGCTCGGTTGGCGCAAGATTTGCCGCCACTGGTATTTCCGGAAACAACGGCGATGGGTGCCATGGCACATTACATCACCCACACCTCACCAACGCATTTTCAGCCGATGAATGCTAATTTTGGTATTATGCCGCCACTAGCAGTTAAGGTACGGCAAAAGAAGGAGCGTAACCAGCAATTAGCAGAACGGGCCTTGACCGATCTTGCAGCATTTAAAACTGAATTAAGACGCGTGAACCAACTTTAAAAATAAAAAAAGATCTCGGGTAACCGGGATTTTTTCATTGTCGTGTCATGTTATCTTCATAAAGGAACGGTTATAATGAAACAAGGCCAACGCTTAAGCAATCTTGGTGTCCGGAGAGCGAAAAATTGCCGCTCCCTATCAGTGTTTGGCTTCTGAAAACGTCAACAATCGTTCTTTTTATGTTAATCTATTAAGCGGAGGGATGTCGGGATGAAGCCAATTGCAGCTTTTCAGGAATACTTAACGGTCGAGCGGCAGTATTCACCAGAAACTGTCACGGCGTATTTAAACGACATTCAAGCATTCCAGGCTTTTCTCAAGGCCAATGGCGGGTTTACGGATTTTAGCAAGGTAGATGACCTGGACGTTCAGACTTACTTAACCAATTTGAATAAACAGGGACTGGCTCGTACTTCCATTGCCCGAAAAATTAGCAGTTTGCGGAGCTTTTATCGGTACCTGGTACGAATTGATGCTGTGAAGCGCAATCCATTTGAATTAGTCGAGCTGAAGAAGCAACACCATCACTTGCCGCAGTTTTTCTATGAAGCAGAAATTCAGGAACTGTTTAAAACCGTTGAAGGCAAAACGCCACTTGATCAGCGCAATCGGGCGCTGCTGGAAGTCTTGTACGGCACCGGCATCCGGGTTTCCGAGTGTGCCAACTTAACACTCAGCCAGGTGGATTTTAATACAGGGTTGTTACTGATTCATGGGAAAGGCAATAAGGATCGTTACGTGCCGTTTGGTCAGTACGCCCAGCGCGCGTTACAAACGTATCTAAAAGATGGGCGCCAGACGTTGATGCAGAAGCACCAAACCCAACATCGGGTGGTATTCGTCAACCAGTATGGTCGGCCGATCACAGCACGCGGGATTGAATACATTCTGGATCAGCTTATTAAACAGACGAGTCTGACTGCCAATATCCATCCCCACATGTTGCGGCACAGCTTCGCCACGCACATGTTAGATCATGGAGCGGATTTACGCACCGTCCAGGAATTGCTAGGCCATGCGAGTCTGTCGACGACCCAGATTTATACCCACGTCACGATGGCGCATTTGAAAAACGAGTATATGAAATATTATCCTAAGCATCATTAAGACTAAAGTACGATGCAATCGGTGCTTGAGTTTTCTAAAGTATGACTATTGGTCGGTTGCTGATAACCGCCACCGTTGATGAGTTCCGACTTATCAGGGAAATGAAAAGGAGCGTAACAATGACAACAATTGCAGCAGTTAGAAAAGATGGCGTGACCGCTTTAGCAGGCGATGGCCAGGTTACCCTGGGCGAAAAAGTCATTATGAAAGGCAACGCCCAAAAAGTTCGGCGCATTTATCATGATCAGGTTGTCATCGGCTTTGCCGGTGGCGTTGCCGACGCGTTCACTTTACAAGATTGGTTTGAAAAGAAGCTCGAGCACTATGCCGGCAACTTACGGCGTTCCGCTGTGGCACTGGCACAGGATTGGCGTAAAGATCCAACGCTGCAAAAACTCGAAGCCATGATGATTGTCATGGACGAACATGATCTATTACTTGTATCCGGGTCTGGAGAAGTCATTGATCCGGACGAGGATGTCGTGGCAATCGGCTCTGGCGGTAATTTTGCGCAGGCGGCCGCTATTGCGATGTTGCGGCATGCGCCTGATATGACGCCGGCCGACATTGCCAAAGAGGCAGTTAATATTGCCGGTAACATTGACATTTTCACCAACCACAACATTATCGTTGAGAGTTTCTGACTAGGCCAGAGCACGTTCACAGGAGGTTTAAAATGGTAGAGGTTCAAACACCTAAACAAATCGTTGAAAAACTTGACCAATATGTCATCGGTCAGGACGATGCCAAACGCGCCGTTGCGGTTGCCTTGTATAATCGCTATCGCCGGATGCAGTTGTCACCCAAGATGCAAGAAGAAATCACACCGAAGAACCTGTTGATGATTGGGCCAACCGGTGTCGGAAAAACGGAAATCGCCCGGCGATTAGCCAAAATCGTGGACGCACCCTTCGTTAAAGTCGAAGCGACCAAATTCACGGAAGTCGGCTATGTCGGTCGGGATGTTGAATCCATGGTCCGTGATCTTGCTGAAACCGCAGTGGCGATGGAAGAAGAAAAGCAGTTCAAGAAAGTCCGCGTTCGCGCCGAAAAGGAAGCCAACAAACGCCTCGTTAAAATTTTGGTACCAGCGATTCGCAAAGAAAAGAACTCGAATCCGATGGCTGAAATGATGAACATGTTACAAGGTATGCAAAACGGCAAGACACCTGCTGCTGACGATGCCGATGCTGGTGGCGAAGTGACCGATGACATTCGGAACAAACGCCTGAGTGTCGCTGAACAGCTGGAAAAAGGCTTGCTAGAGGATCGGGAAATTACCGTTGCCGTCAACGACGAGAAAAAAGGCGGCGGCATGAGTGATATGTACGGCCAAATGGGGATTGACTTAAGTGATACGATTGGTGCGTTAATGCCCAAGAAAAAAGTCGAGCGCACCATGACCGTTAAGGAAGCCCGCGAAATCTTCATTAAAGAAGAGTCGGATAAACTGGTCAACCATGCCGATATTTATCACGACGCCATCCAGAGTGCCGAAAACAATGGCATTATCTTTATTGACGAAATTGATAAAATCGCAGCAGGCGACAAGCATACCAGTGGTGAAGTTTCTCGCGAAGGGGTTCAACGCGATATTTTGCCAATCGTCGAAGGCTCGCAGATTAACACCAAGTATGGGCCAATCAACACCGATCATATTTTGTTCATCGGTTCAGGGGCATTTGCTGAAGCCAAACCGAGTGATTTGATTGCCGAATTGCAAGGTCGGTTCCCGATCAGGGTTGAGCTAAAGGATTTGACCGAAAAAGACTTCGTACGGATTCTGACCGAACCGGACAATGCGTTGATTAAACAATATATTGCCTTGATCGGTGCTGATGGCGTGAAAATCACGTTTACCAAGGAAGCCGTTAATCGGATTGCCGAAATTGCCACGCAGGTTAATCACGATACCGATAATATCGGCGCGCGACGGTTAGCAACCATCTTGGAAAAGCTATTGGAAGATGTGCTTTACGAAGGTCCGGATATGGCAATGGGCAGTGTGACGGTGACCCAGCAGTATGTCGATGATAAGATCGGCCATATCGCTGCCGATACGAACATGACCCGGTATATTTTGTAAGGCAACCCGTGGAGAACTGTAGATAAAGGATGAGGATGTATGGTAACGATTGCAAATGACTTTTTGACCGTTGACATCAGTCGGCATGGTGCCGAGCTGACTAGTATCAAGGATAACCTGACTGGGCGTGAGCGCCTGTGGCAGGCTGATCCGGAAGTCTGGCCGCGGCACGCACCGGTATTATTCCCGATTGTCGGGGCATTGGCTGATGACCAATATCATTATGCTGGCAAAACTTACCACATGACCCAGCATGGCTTTGCCCGTGATCGTGATTTCACAGTCGTGTCGGCAACGCCTTTTAAGGCCAGCCTTGTTCTTAAAGATGACGATAAAACTCGCGCCATGTATCCCTTTGCGTTTCGGCTGATTATCACCTACGCATTGGAAAACAATAATCTGCATGTCACTTACCATGTCGATAATCCTGATAAAACGGCTCCGTTGTATTTCAGTGTTGGCGGACACCCTGGTTTCAAAGTTCCGATGACAGCAGACACGCAGTTTACGGATTATTACATGAACTTCAAACCGCGCAAGTCGCTGGTTCAAATTCCGCTGGTTGCCGGCAAAGGCGTGGATTATACGCACCGAACGCTGGCCGCAACTGATGCCAATCTGGCGCTGACCCATGAGACGTTTAAAAACGATGCACTCATCTTTGCTCCGCTTGGTAAGACCTCGTTTAATCTGCTTTCGGACAAAACCAAACACGGTGTGAGTGTCACCATGACAGACACACCTTACTTAGGCGTATGGAGCCCCTATCCCAAGACGGGTGAGTTTGTTTGCATTGAGCCGTGGTGGGGCATCGCAGATACGATTGGCACGACCGGCGATTTAACCAAGAAACTGGGCATTAATCGTCTGGAACCCGGCACAGCATTTGAAAAAGGCTACACGATCAGCATTTTCTGATACTGTTACCGGCACTGGTGCTTAAAGACAAAAAGACATCCAACAGGGGATGTCTTTTTGCGTGGTATATTTTGTGTTCTTTACTGCTGGCGACGGTGTTGCCGTAAGTAAAGGCCGAGGCCAAATGGGACCATGTTCTCGTCGCCCGCTTTGATGCGCTTAAAATTGGCCCGATGTTTAATGAAGAAAACGACAAGCAGACCGCAAGCCACGGTGGTCAGCAACCAGTCGTGATAAACAAGCGACCAGCAGGTGATAATGACCATGCCAAGTGTACTGGCGACACTGACCATGGACGTTAGCAAGATCAGACTAAACCAGATAGCAAAGGCAATGAAGAAGAATTCCGGATTATACGCCAGCAAAATGCCGGCACTCGTCGCCACTGCTTTGCCACCTTTGAAATGAATATAAATCGAAAAGGTATGGCCTAAGACAGCCGCCAGCCCGACAATCAGAATCAGCCAGTGGTGGTCAATTCCAAACAAAATCGGTAAACTGGCTGACAACGTTCCTTTTAGAATATCCAATAGCAACACCAGTGTTCCGCCAACCGGTCCTAGCATTCGATAAGCGTTGGTTGTCCCGATATTATGGCTGCCACCTTTGCGGATGTCGGTATGATAAAATACTTTGCCAATCACCACACCAAACGGAATGGCACCAATGAAATAAGCGAGTATAAAACAAAGCACAAGAACCAAGTGTGCCCCTCCTCTCAGACTTAAAAACTATTTTAGCATTTTTGACTTTTGAGTGATACGCCGTTAAAATAATGCGAACACACATTCGATTTGCAATAATGGGTTAAATGCCCTAGAGAAACGTCAACGCAGACTTTTTATGGACGTAAAGGCTACACCGGAAATACGTAGCTCATAAAGCGGCTGTGTGCGAATGTTGGCCGAGATCGTCTTCGTGCCGTTTTCTAAGCATTTTTTAGTCATGCTTTGTTCGCGCTCTGCGGGTGCGTGGTGTATTCTATAAATTAGTTGTTTCAAAAAGGGAGTTTATTATGGACAAAGCAACGCAAGCATATAATGATTCATCCATTCAGGTGCTGCACGGCCTGGAAGCCGTTCGCAAGCGGCCTGGGATGTATATTGGTTCCACCGATGGCCGCGGGTTGCACCACTTGGTTTATGAAATCGTGGATAACTCAGTCGATGAAGCGCTCGCGGGGTTTGGGGACGAAATCAATGTAACCATTCACGCCGATAATTCGGTTACCGTGCAGGATCATGGACGGGGGATGCCGACGGGGATGCATCCCAGCGGCAAGCCGACGATTGAAGTGATCCTAACGGTGCTGCACGCCGGCGGGAAGTTTAACCAAAATAGCTATAAAACATCCGGCGGTCTGCACGGAGTCGGTTCCAGTGTCGTGAATGCCTTATCTGAATCACTGACCGTGCGGGTTGTCCGCGACAAACGGGCTTTTGAGGAGCACTTCATCAACGGTGGTCATCCAGACGGTGGTTTGCAAAAGCTAGGCAAAGTGAATGAACCAAATGGCACCACAATCACCTTCAAACCGGATCCGACAATTTTCCAGACCACGGTTTTCAACTATGATACACTCGCCGAACGGTTGCGCGAATCAGCCTTTTTGCTGAAAAATATTACGATTAACTTAATTGACGAGCGCACCGGTAAGCAGGATCAGTACCACTATCCGGATGGTTTGGTGAGTTTCGTCAAGTATCTTAATGAAGGCAAAGATGCCTTATCGCAGGTCATCAATTTTGAAGGCAAGAAAGATGGCATTGTGGTTGACTTTGCCGGCCAATATAATGATGGCTATTCCGAAAATATTATTTCCTTCGTCAACAATGTGCGCACCGGCGATGGCGGCACGCACGAAATCGGCTTGCGCAGTGGGATGACCCGAGCGTTTAATGAGTTTGCGCGCAAAGTCGGCTTGTTGAAAGACAGGGATAAGAACCTTGAAGGCAGTGATGTTCGGGAAGGCTTCGCCGGTATTTTAAGCGTGCGGATTCCTGAAGAAATCCTGCAGTTTGAAGGCCAGACAAAAGGCAAACTGGGTACCCCGCAAGCTCGCACAGTTGTCGACGGTATTGTTTACGAAAATCTTTCCACGTTTTTGATGGAAAATGGGGAAGAGTCCCAGGAACTCGTACGTAAGGCGATTAAGGCCAGGGATGCCCGCGAAGCAGCGCGTAAGGCGCGCGATGACAGTCGGACCGGCCGTAAGCGGAAAAAAGATCAGGGACTGCTCTCCGGTAAATTAACCCCAGCACAGACCAAAAATCCTAAACGCAATGAACTTTACCTAGTCGAAGGGGATTCGGCCGGCGGTTCTGCTAAACAAGGGCGAGATCGTAAGTTCCAGGCGATTTTACCGTTGCGTGGGAAAGTCCTGAATACGCAAAAGGCCAAGCTGCAGGATATCGTTAAGAACGAAGAAATCAATACGATGATCTACACAATCGGTGCCGGTGTCGGGGCGGATTTTGACATCCAGCAGGCAAACTACAACAAGATCATTATCATGACCGATGCGGATACCGATGGCGCGCATATTCAGATTCTGTTGCTGACATTCTTTTATCGGTACATGCGGCCGCTGATTGATGCCGGACGGGTTTATATTGCGTTACCGCCGCTATATCGGCTGCAAAAAGGTGCTGGGGCTAAAACCAAGATCAGCTATGCCTGGACCGATGAAGAGCTGGCTAAGGAAACCAAGGCCATGGGGAAGGGCTATACGCTGACTCGCTTCAAAGGACTTGGGGAAATGAACGCTGATCAGTTGTGGGAAACCACTATGAATCCAGAGACGCGCACGTTGATTCGGGTGCGGATTGACGACGCCCAGTTAGCCGAACGGCGCGTGACGACTTTGATGGGGGATCGGGTCGAACCCCGGCGTGAATGGATTGAACATCATGTTAAGTTTGACATGGATGACGACGGTAGTATTTTGGAAACACCGACAGCTAATCACGAAAAGTTACAGTTTGGTGCCAAGCAAATCGTTAAACAGTTAGACAAGAAAGGAAAGTAAAAGCCATTGGCCAATCAGATTCAGGAGTTGACCTTAGAAGAGGTCATGGGCGACCGGTTTGGCCGGTACTCGAAATACATCATTCAAGAACGGGCATTGCCGGATGTCCGTGACGGGCTAAAGCCGGTTCAGCGCCGAATTTTGTTTGCGATGAATCAGGATGGCAACACTTACGATAAAGGTTTTCGTAAATCGGCCAAAAGTGTCGGTAACGTTATGGGTAACTATCATCCACACGGCGATAGTTCGATTTATGAAGCAATGGTCCGGCTCAGCCAGGATTGGAAGCTGCGGGCACCGTTGATTCAAATGCACGGTAATAACGGTTCGATGGACGGGGATCCGCCTGCCGCAATGCGGTACACGGAAGCGCGCCTGAGCAAGATCAGTAAAGAGATGCTGGCGGATATCGATAAAGAGACTGTGGACATGGTCCTTAATTTCGATGACACGGCGCAGGAGCCAACAGTTTTACCGGCTGGATTTCCTAATTTGTTAGTCAACGGTGCGACCGGTATTTCCGCTGGTTACGCGACCGAAATTCCGCCGCATAACTTGCGCGAAGTAGTGGATGCCATTTTGTACCTGTTAAAGCACCCGCAAGCTGACCTAAATGACTTGATGCAATATGTCAAAGGCCCGGATTTTCCAACCGGTGGGATTATTCAAGGGCTTGACGGCATCAAGCAAGCATATGAAACCGGCCGCGGCAAGATTGTTGTGCGTTCACGCACGCATATCGAAACCATGCGTGGCGGACGGGAAAAGATTGTTGTCACCGAGATCCCATATGATGTCAATAAAGCCTTGATGATTAAAAAAATCGACGAACTGCGCCTTAATAAGAAAGTCGATGGCATCGCCGAAGTTCGGGATGAAAGTGACCGTTTTGGTTTAAGCGTTGTCATTGAGCTGAAGAAAGAAGCCGACGCCCAAGGCATTTTGAATTATCTGTTCAAAAATACCGACCTGCAGATCACTTATAACTTTAATATGGTTGCCATCGCCGATATGCAGCCAAAACTGCTAGGTTTAAAGCCGATGCTGGAAGCGTATGTTGCCCATCGCCGTGATGTCGTCACTCGCCGCACGCGGTATGAACTGAACAAAGCACAGGCTCGGCAGCATATTGTTGAAGGCCTGATCAAGATGCTGTCGATTTTGGATCAGGTGATCGCGGCTATTCGAGCTTCTAAGGATAAAGGCGATGCCAAGCGTAATCTGGTTAAGCAGTTTGACTTTTCCGAAGCGCAAGCAGAAGCTATCGTGTCCTTGCAGTTGTATCGCCTGACCAATACCGATATTACTGCCTTACAAAACGAAGCGGCGCAACTGGCTAAGGCTATCGCTGGTTATCAGGATATTCTGGCGCGGCCGGCCGCGCGTGATCGGGTCATCGAGCAGGAACTCAAGCGGATTGCCAAGGAATACGGGGATGATCGCCGTAGCAGCATCCAGGCTAAAATTGAAACGCTTGAAGTTGCAACGACGGTGACGGTTGCTGATGAGCCAGTTATGGTTCAAGTATCACGGGATGGCTACGTCAAGCGCAGTTCGTTGCGCAGTTATCAGGCCGTTGACCCTGACGATAACGGGCTCAAAGCGAATGATTTGGCCATTTTCACTGGTGAGTTGCGCACGCTGCAGCACCTTTATATTGTGACCAATGCCGGGAACATCATTTATCGGCCGGTTTACGAAATCGGTGATGCCCGCTGGAAAGATACTGGCGAGCACCTGAGCCAGACAGTCGGACTGGGTACCGATGAAAAGGTATTGGCAGTCTTTGCCTTTGATCAGTTGGACATTGCCGGTAGTTTTGTTCTTGGTTCCAGTGATGGCTATATTAAACAGACAGCGCTGAGTGATTTACAGCCGCAGCGAACTTACAAACGCAAACCGATGCTGGCTATGAAGCTCAAGACGGCCGGTGCAGTGGTCACGAATGCTTATTTCACCACTGATCAGTCGCAAGATGTTTTTGTTGTCAGTCGGCACGCATATGGATTAACATTCCCGTTAGCTGATGTTTCGACTGTTGGCGCACGGGCAACCGGCGTTAAAAGTATGGATCTAAAACCGGAGGACGAGGTTGTTAACTTCATTCTGGTTAAAGACCCGCAAAGTGCGGTGGTCGGGATTCTGACCCAACGCGGCGCCTTCAAACGGATGGCATTAAGTGAAGTCGGCGAAATGAGTCGGGCTCGACGCGGTCTGCTGGTCTTGCGCGAGCTTAAGCGTGATCCGCATCGCATCGTCGCCATGATGGCAGTTGATGTGAATACCCGCTTGGATGTACTGACTGATGCTGACAAAGTTGTCACGCTGACGCCGAGCCAACACCCAACCGGTGATCGTTACTCCAACGGCTCATTTATCATCGATACGGATGTTCAAGGGACACCGGTCTTTGTCCGTACCCGTGAAGTGATTCCGGAAAAGGACTAAACAAGAAATACCAAAATAGCCACTTCTGTAATAGTACAGGAGCGGCTATTTTTAATTATTATAGTACAGAACGATTGTGCACAACTTATCAAAATAGCTCTTAAGCATTTTTTATGAAACAACTAAATACACTAAAAAAACAAAAGAACCCCTGTTATATAGGCAATAAAACGCTTGCATAGATCCCGCACCGTGTTATACTGAGTTTGTAAGAACTGTCACATCTGTAATTCACTTTAGGAGGCAAACACCTATGAAACAGCTTGACGAAACCAAAGTTCCTAATTATTGGGAAGGCTTTAACGGCGGTGACTGGCAAGAAGAAATCAATGTGCGCGATTTTATCGAGCATAACCTGAACCAATATGATGGGGACGAGAGTTTCCTTGCTGGCCCCACTGAAGCAACAACTGTTTTGAACAACCAGGTTCTGAACTTGAAGAAGCAAGAACGTGCCAATGGCGGCGTTTTGGATGCAGACAACAACATTCCATCAACCATTACGTCACATGGCCCTGGCTATCTCAACAAAGATCTCGAAAAGATTGTCGGCGTTCAAACCGACAAGCCATTCAAACGTGCATTCATGCCGTTTGGTGGTATTCGGATGGCAGAAGATGCGTTGAAAGCTTATGGCTTCGAAACCGATCCTGCCGAACACAAGATTTTCACCGAATATCGTAAAACCCATAACCAAGGCGTTTTTGATGCTTATACACCAGAAATGCGCAAGGCTCGTCACTACAAAATCGTGACTGGGTTGCCTGATGCTTATGGCCGTGGCCGAATCGTCTCAGACTTCCCACGGATTGCCATCTACGGTATTGATCGGTTGATGGAAGAAAAGGTTAACGACTACAACCTGACCGGCGACGGCGAAATGACCGATGATGTCATCAAACTGCGCGAAGAAATCAATGAACAATATCGAGCGTTGAACGATATGAAGAAAATGGCCAAAGAATATGGCTATGATATTTCTCGGCCAGCTGCAAACGCTCAAGAAGCCGTTCAATGGATTTACTTTGGCTATCTGGCAGCCGTTAAGACGCAAAATGGCGCGGCGATGTCCGTTGGCCGGATCGATACGGTTATCGATGCCTACATTCAACGGGATATGCGTCTCGGCAAGTTAAACGAAGAACAGGCTCAAGAACTGATCGATCATTTGGTTATGAAATTGCGGATGGTTCGGTTCATTCGGACTGAAGAATATAATTCACTCTTCTCCGGCGATCCGATCTGGGCAACCCTGTCCTTGGCTGGCATGGGTAATGATGGTCGGCATCATGTCACCAAGACCGCTTTCCGGTTCCTGAAGACCTTAGACAACATGGGTGCAGCACCGGAACCCAACATTACGTTGTTGTGGAGCGAACGCTTGCCAGAAGGCTTCAAGCGCTACGCAACTGAAGTCTCCATCCAAAGTTCAACCATTCAATACGAAAATGATGATCTGATGCGTAACGAATGGGGCACGGACTATTATGGCATCGCTTGCTGTGTATCCGCACAGCCGATCGCTGACGGCGTTCAGTACTTTGGCGCTCGGGCAAACCTGGCAAAGACCGTCTTATATGCCATCAATGGCGGGAAAGACGAAATCCAGGAAGCACAAGTGGGTCCTGAATATGAACCAATCACCAGTGATTACATCGATTACGACGAATTCATGAAGAAGTTCGACAAGATGATGGACTGGCTAGCTGACGTTTATGTTAATGCGCTGAATGTCATTCACTACATGCATGACAAGTATTACTACGAAGCAGCACAATTGGCATTGAAGGACACCCGCCTGAACCGGACGTTTGCAACTGGTATTTCCGGCTTGTCACATGCGGTTGACTCTATCAGTGCGATCAAGTACGGTCATGTTAAAGTGATTCGCGATGAAAATGGTATTGCGGTTGACTTTGTTGCTGACAACGACGACTATCCGCGTTATGGTAACAATGACGATCGGGCCGACAACATCGCTAAGTGGTTGGTGAAGACCTTCTACAACAAGATGAATACCCATCATCTGTATCGCGGTGCTAAGTTGAGTACCAGTGTTCTAACCATCACCTCCAACGTGGTCTATGGTAAGAATACCGGAACAACACCAAATGGCCGTCAGAAAGGCGAACCATTCTCACCAGGTGCCAACCCGGCATACGGCGCAGAAAAGAACGGTGCCTTGGCTTCATTGATGTCCACCGCTAAGATTCCGTATCACTACGCAACTGACGGTATCAGCAACACGTTCGGGGTTACACCAAATACCTTGGGACATGATGATGAAACCCGTAAGGATACCTTGGTTCACATGGTCGACGGTTATATGGAGAACAGCGGCATGCATCTAAACATCAACGTCTTCAACAAGGAAACGTTGATCGATGCACAGAAGCACCCAGAAGAATACCCAACCTTAACTGTCCGGGTTTCAGGCTATTGCGTATACTTCGCGGACCTGACAAAGGAACAGCAAGATGACGTTATCGCACGGACATTCTTCGACGAAATGTAATCCAGTTAACTCAACATCAAAACAGGAAATCATTCCTGTTTTGTCAAAAGACGGCAACGTTGCTGTTGCCGTTTTTTGACAAACTGAAATGAAAATCGTTTGAAAACTATCAGCATACTAGCAGTGGAGGCGGCATAGATGAAACTTATCGATCAATCACAAAGCCCGTTAAACATTTTGGAACAGGTCGGGCAGGATCATGAAGGGCCAATTAAGGGTTACGTTCACTCGGTCGAAAGCTTCGGTTCAGTTGACGGCCCCGGGATTCGCTTTGTCGTCTTTATGCAAGGGTGCCGCATGCGGTGCCAATACTGTCACAATCCTGACACTTGGAATATCGGCGTCGGTGAGGAAATGACCGCTGATCAGATTTTGGCGGATGCACAGCGCTATAAGGCTTTCTGGGGCGAACAAGGCGGCATTACCTGCAGCGGTGGGGAAAGCCTGGTGCAAATCGACTTCATTCTTGAACTCTTTACTAAAGCCAAAGAACTTGGCATTTCAACTTGCCTCGATACTTCAGGTGGCCCATTCACCCGCGATCAGCCTTGGTTTGGTCAGTTTGAGAAACTCATGGCGGTCACAGATATTTCATTGGTGGATATAAAGCACATTGACTCCGCTGAACACAAAAAATTAACGGGATTCCCGAACGAAAATATTTTGGATATGGTTCAATATATGTCTGCTCACGGCGATGATATGTGGATTCGACACGTGTTGGTACCGCAACGCACTGATTTTGATCCTTACCTTAAACGGTTAGGGGATTACATCGCAACGTTAGACAAGCATGTGGTTCAAAAAGTCGAAATCCTTCCTTACCACACGCTGGGGGTCAAAAAATACCATGAACTTGGCATTACCTATCCACTGGAAGGCATCGAACCACCATCAGCAGATCGAGTTAAGAATGCGGAAAATCTGTTGCATGTCCAAGATTACACTGGCTGGCAAAATTGGCGTCCGCGTCCGGCTGCCAAGGCGTAGTTTAGTTAGAACTTAACGTAACGATTAAAAACGCGGCAAATCTGTTGCGTTTTTTTTAAATGCCACTTATGATGATGATTGATCAGTATTATAAATTTATAAATGAAAGGGAAGCCGCCCATGAAAACGAAGCAAGAGCGCATTTTTTCCTCCAAGACTCTCACGTATTTTCTGCAACTCGCAGAAACGATGAACTATACCCAGTCTGCTCAGCTGTTGGGCATTACCCAGCCTGCTTTAACGCAGCAAATTAAGAAGCTGGAGCGGACAGTGGGAGCACCGCTGTTCTATTCTGTCGGGAAAAAACTGCATTTGTCGGATGCCGGTCAGACGATGTTGAAGGCAACGCACGAGATTTATGAGATTCTGAATCAGACGACCGACGAGATTCAGCAAACTACCAGCGCCACTGTGGGTAAAATTAATATTGGGCTATTGAGTTCGATTGAAGACAGTGCCTTTAACGCCTTCATTGCCCATTACTATGATTTGAATCCCGAAGTTGAAATTACTTTGCGGATGATGACACGCCACGAAATATGGGAAGCATTAGAAAACAATCAGGTTGATTTGGCGATTATGAATCTGCCTGACGAGACGATCAAGAACTGGAAACCATATGCCAGCAAGAAAATTCTCGATGAGCAGTTGCTGTTTTTGCATCATGACGATTCGTTGGCAAATCGTAAGCGCCTTCATTTTAAAGATACGCTTGCTGAACCATGGGTTACTTATCCGGATGATTATTTCCTGGGGCAGATGCTTCACGAAGCCTACAAGAATCAGATGGTTGATTTTCCGCATGTGGTGGCGCATTTTACCACGCCATATCAACTTACGCAGTTTGTTAATCACACCGGCGTGAATACTGCCTTGCCGACGAGTTTCGTAACGGCTCACGCTGATCAAATAAAGGCCCACGCAGTTTCATTCGAACCGGCGATTCGCTTTGAGACCTCGTTCGTCTATCGCAAAGAAAAGGCCGACATTCCGCGGATTGCGAACTTTTTCAAGACGTTTGATGCTTATCTGGCAGAAAAAGATTATCTGTCGCGGGTCGGCGAAAACAGTGGTAAGATTGAAAGGTAAATATTGAGCTGAGGAGCGATCGATTAATATGACGACTTTGATTTTTGGACATCAAAACCCAGATACGGATGCGATTACCAGTGCCATGAGCTGGGCCGAGTTTCAAAAGCAGGCGGGCAACACAGATGTTGAAGCAGTAGCACTCGGTGAACCAAATGACGAGACCAAGTTTGTTTTGGATCATTTCAAGGTTCAAGCACCGCGGGTCATTAAAACTGCAGCAAATGAAACTGACACTGTGATGTTGGTGGACCATAACGAATTTCAACAGAGTGTTGCTGATATCGAGGACGTGCAGATTGCGTCAGTGGTTGATCATCACCGGATTGCGAACTTTCACACCGCTGCACCGCTGTTCTATCGCGCAGAACCGGTTGGCAGCACGAACACCGTGATTTTCGAACTATTTCAGGAACACGGCTACACGATCTCGCCAACACTGGCTGGCTTGATGGCATCGGGGTTGATTTCCGACACATTGTTGCTGAAATCGCCGACTGCCACGGACAAGGACAAAAAGATTCTTCCTGAAATGGCTAAAATTGCCGGAATTGATTTGCAATCATACGGCTTAGCTATGCTGAAGGCCGGCACAAACTTAGCTGCTAAGTCTGATATGGATATTATTGAAGGCGACGCCAAGAGCTTCACAATGGGCGGCAAGTCGATCCGGATCGGCCAGGTCAATACCGTTGACTTGGATGACATCTATGCGCGTCAGGATGATCTATTGAACGCCATGACCAAGGAAGCACAGGCAAAGGGTTATGACGACTTCCTGCTGATCGCGACGGATATTTTGAACAGCAACTCAACCGGCTTTGCTGTTGGTGCGGATCGCGATAAAGTCGCGGCAGCATTTAACGAAAAGTTTGATACGAACGCTCGTTTGGCATTGCCTGGAGTAGTTTCACGTAAAAAGCAAGTCGTGCCACCGATGCAAAAAGTATTTGAAGGTTGATCTGTCCGTTTTACGAATATAGTTAATTAAGTCGCAGCTGAACACCTTGGCTGCGATTTTTTGTGTTGTTTAAGTTGGCAAGATGGTAGAGCACTTAAGCTAAACTAAACACTTAAGCTAAACTAAAGCGGATTCATTCGATTGAAAGCAGATGTCCTGACGATGATGATCATGCGTGGTTAGCAAATTTTTGTGAGTTAAGATTTGATGTAGACTTGATTGACCGTATGAGTGACGGAAATTTACGCAACGTTTAACTGATCGGTTCAATGAGCACACGAGAGCTAGATTTGCGTAATTTGAGTTAACTTCCCAGAAAATCTACGAAATCAACGATCTGCCCACTACTTCGTATAATATATATTATGTAAACTAGAATGGATATCCAGAACGCGGAACTTTTCTCAGTTTTTCCCGTGGCAGTAAATTCTCGCCAGCACTCCCCCACTCGTGGGTATCGGAAATTTTTAACAGCAACGAGATCGGCCCAAAAGCAGCGGTTTGATTCGAGGTTAAGAATTTTTTGCAAATTTTATGTACGATGACTGATCAGCAAACTTTATGCAGATGTTTTGGCTTAAACGGACATTTATCGGATAATCAGTAAATTTGCCCAGACTGGCAGAAATCAATCAATTGTTGCATGATTGCCACTTTTGTGATGGCCGCATATTTTGGCTGATTGCTGATTCATGATGAATTGCTGAAGCTTGTTCAAAATTGTAGCCAAACAACAACCACCAACTGAATTTTTCCAGTAGCAAGCAGCATCCAGTGCTGCAGACGGCGAATTTTAAAGTTCGGTGGTGCGAGCGAGTTTTCATACATAAATTCGGATCAATAAACACGTTTAAGAATTAACGGGATTTGGCGACCTTAACCAGGCTTTGACGTTTACCTTTGGATAAAGCTAGAACTTTATTCAATACAGTCTCACATCATTTTGCCGAAACAATCTGCGTTAAATCGCGGTTAAGTCGCTCATCTTCCTCGGCACCAGCCTCTTTTTTCAGGTATACTAGCATTATCTAGAAGAAAACATATGTTCGAGGTGATGCTGTTTGTCGACTCAGAATTATCCAAAATTAATCCACGCCATGCTGCCCTCTTTGCCTGACTACATTCAGGACTACTATCACAGTCAAAAAGCAATTCCGATTGCTGACTCTACCCTTTACCAGTATCTGCATTTTTATCAGGAATTTCTTGAATGGCTGATCACTAGCGGCGTGACGACCGCCACTTCCCCGCAATCTGTGCCGCTTGAAACGCTGGAACACCTTTCTTTACGCGATGCGCAGGCTTTTATGGCTTATCTGCTAGAGCGGCCTTCCAAAACGCATCCAAATAAACGGATGACGCGGCGCAGTGTTGCCTTGCGATTGGTGGGCATTAAGGCACTTTATCGATTTTTGACCGAGGAAAGTGAACCGCATGAAGACGGTGAGCCTTACTTTTACCGCAATGTCTGGAATAAGGTTAAATTAAAAACCCATGCCGAGACGACGGCTTATCGCAATCACAAATTGCAGGAAATGCTGTTTGTGGACGGTGAAGATGCTAAGTTTTTGCATTGGCTGGATCAGGTTTATGCCCATCAGTTACCTTCGAAGCAACGGGCTTACTTTAATGCAGCCAAACAGCGCAACTTGGCGATTATTGCGTTGCTGTTTGGGTCTGGTGTGCGTGTGAGCGAGCTGGTTAATATGAATCTGGAAGATTTGAATATGGATCGCCACACGGTGCAGGTTGTGCGCAAAGGCAATTTCCAGGATCGGGTGAATTTTGCGGACTGGATTGACCCCTATCTTGCCGCGTATTTACAACAACGCGCGGCCATCATTGGTTACCAAAAGCCGACGTCGCCGCTGTTTGTGACGCAGATCGGTCAAACTGTGAAGCGGATTCGCCAAAATACGATTGAGGCCTTTTTTAAACGTTACACGACGGCTTATGGTCGACCGTCCACGCCGCATAAAGCGCGACATACTTTAGGGACGAATATTTATACGGTAACCAAGGATGTGCAACAAGTGGCCGATCAGCTTGGGCAGACGACCACAAGTGCGACTGATCTCTATATTAACCTGAGCGATAAGCGCGGGAAAGCTGCGCTGCGTGAGGTTTCTGAAACAGCAGCCAAGGCGTTGGATCGGCACACCCAACAACCGCATGAAAACTAGTGCGCCTGAATTAGCCTAGAAGGGTGTTATTCAGGCGTTTTTGCATGGACAGGCTTATAATGAAGCCAGTTAGCATAAGGGTAAATAGAAAGGCGTGATTCATTGTGTTGGATGTTAAGGATTCAGTGAACCGGCTGGCTTGGACCACCGAGCACCATTTTCTGCATATTCAGGCGCGGCATGATTTCATGCGGGCTTGGGCCGTTCAATTCGAAATGGCTTATACGGATTTTCGGGTGATTCAGATGGCCTTACAGCTTGGCGGTGAGCAGTATCATGATCTGCTAAAGCGGTTTGCGGCTGCCTATGAAGCAGTTTATCCATTCGAATACGCATTTGCGGCAGGTGGCCTTGCCGGTTTTGATGAGCAATTCGCCGATAAAATGGCCGATTATCAAACCGCTGAACAAAACCTGCTTAAGCTGATTGCCGAGATTAAAGCCTTGCAGCCGGCTTGAGACATAACAACTAAAAATGCCGTTTCTGACAGTATCGTTGTAGACAAACGATGGGTCAGGAACGGCACTTTTTTAGAGTTTTGGTGGTTACCGGACTATCACCAGCGTCCCCTTACCTACCTGCGACTGGTTGGCTGGCGGCGGGAAACGATGCGGTAATAAACATTGCCGGTCAGACGATACATTAACACGTAGATCACGGCAAAAATGGCTAACGTGATGAGTGAAACGGTCAGGAAGAATTGCCAATCAGGCAAGCCAAACAGCATCATGATTCGCTGAACGAATGGCAAGGCAAAGCCAACGTGGATGGCAGCGACGACCAACGGCAGATAAAACAGCATGAGTAGTTGGCTGTTGATGGTTGACCGCACCTCGCGCAGGCTTAAGCCGACTCGCTGGAGAATGGTGTAACGCCGCTCATCAGCATAACCTTCTGCCAGTTGCTTGTAATAAAGAATCAGCAAAGTTGCCAAGATAAACGTGGCACCAAAGACGATGCCGAGAAACAGAAAGCTGCTCATCATGCTGGCGGTATCGTCGTAGTTGACGGCGCGGGACTGAACAGTGTCAGGAAGTGCGATGCCACTTTTGTTTAAATCTTGATACAGCTTAGTTTGGTTGACATGACTGCCGCTCAACATTAAATCCTGATTCGTGGTGACATCTGTTTTAAGCTCGGCCATGGTCTTTTTCGGGTACAAATGATGCAATGCCGCGAGCATTTGTGTTTCAGATGGAAATGCGACGAAAAGATTGGGAATAAACGTTTTCGGTGCATTGGGAAAGCTTGAAACCCGCGTTGCGACATGATAAGTTTGCTTCCCGATTGTCAGAGTATTGCCAGCGAAATGATTGGACGTGTAAATAAGAATATTGTTTCCATTCAGCGAACGGTGTTGTCCAGTGTAACGATTATAGTTCGCAATGGTCATCAACTGGACGCTGCGGGCATTGTCAAAGCCAAACGGTCCGTTGATACTGCTTTGGGAATTCAACCGGTTTTTTTCACGCAATGCCAACGTGCTGGAAGGGCCAGTAAACGTGCGAATTGACCGGATACGGACGTGATGGGTTTTGGCCAGCTCGGTGACGCGATTGGCAGCTTCGGCATCATTTGTTTTAAGGGAGTATGATAAGTCGACTGGCGTTTGTGCGTTAACGATTTCATTGATGCCAAAGAAAAGCGTGGCGGTCGTGGCCAGCGTAATGAGGGTCATGGTCACCAAAATGGCAATTGATGCTAAACCGGCGCCGTTTTGTTGCATTCGGTAAAGCAGATTCGAGACATTAATGAAATGCTTAGGCTGGTAGTAATAGTTTTTTCGACGCCGCAGCCATTTTAAGACAAAAACCGAACCCGACGTGAATAAGCCATATGTTCCTGTGATGACCAGTATGACCGCAAAGAAAAACATGCTCATGGCTTCCAGCGGATTGGTGATGACAACGGCCAGTGTATAGCCGGCGATTAAACATACAAGGCTGAAAATCAGCGTGAACCACGCAATCTTCGGTTCCCGCTCACCGGCGCTTTGTTCGCGAACAATGTCAATTGGCTGCTTGCGAATAAGCCAGATTTCATCGATGAACATTAAGATGATGAAGAGTCCGATTGTGATGATGCCGGCAATGCTGAAAGCTTGTTGGCTCAGACCAAACTCAAGGTGGTGGTTGACATGCAGCACCTTGGCCAGTGTCAGATAGCTAATCCGCGACAGGACTGTTCCCAAAGCACCGCCCAATAGCAATGTTGTCAACAGAAGCAGCAATTTTTCGATGGCCATCATTTTGCTGAGTTCGCCTTTGCCAAAACCGATGATGTTGTACAAACCGAGCTGACGGATGCGTTGCTTGCGAAGAAAATTGTTGGCATAAATCACTAAAATGATGGAGACGATTGCGGTAATGACCGAGCCAAACATGAACAGCGATCTGCCAGCCGAAGCGCCAAATTCGCTGAACAGAACATCACTGCTGGCATAGGCATTTAGCATGATCAGATTGATTGCCATTAGGAAGCTGGTGGTGATGACAAATGGGACAAATAAGCGGCGGTCAGCTTTGAGGTTGGTGGCGGCCAGCTTGAAATAGAATTTCATTGGCCTTCGCCTTCCTTCGTCAGCATCGCCGTCATCGTCTCGCTGATTCGGGTCAGGAATTCCGGTTGATCAAGTTCGCCCCGGTAAAGTTGATGGAAAATTTGGCCATCCCGGATGAAAAGTACCCGCTTGCTATGGCTGGCAGCAATGGCACTATGCGTCACCATGAGAATGGTTTGCTGACTCTGGGCATTCACGTCTGTCAGCAAGTCCAAGAGTTCGCTCGAAGTTTTGGAATCAAGCGCCCCAGTCGGCTCATCGGCCAGCAGAATTTCCGGTTCCGTGATCATGGCGCGGGCAGCGGCGACCCGTTGCTGCTGGCCGCCGGAGAGTTCATAGGGATACTTTTGTAAGAGGTCGCTGATGCCCAACCGCGGTGCGAGTTTAGCCAGGCGTTCTTTCATGATCGCCAGCGGCTTTTTTGCCAAAACCAGCGGCAGAAAAATGTTGTCTTGCACGTTGAAGGTATCAAGCAAGTCAAAATCCTGAAAAATAAAACCAAGGTGCTCCCGCCGGAATTTAGCACGTGCCCCTTCTTTAACCTTACGTAAATCCTGGCCGTTGAGCGTGATTTCGCCACCTGTAGGGTTATCCAGTGTCGCAATCAGGTTCAGCAGCGTACTTTTACCGGATCCGGATTCCCCCATAATGGCGACGAATTCGCCTGATTCGACTGTAAAACTGATATTAACCAATGCTTGAACGGGTTGGGCGCCCCGACTTGTATAGGTTTTTTCGACATTTTTTAATTTAAGTAACGTTGACATACGATCTTCCCCTTTCACTGACTAGCTTAAAAGGGATGGCACCCTAAAACTACTTACAGTCAGCTGCGGTTGCTTACAAGCTGGTAAGCTGGCTTACTCTGCCAGCCATCGGGTTTGGGGAAAATGAATCGCAAACGTACTGCCAACGCCGACTTTTGACGTCACCGTTAACCGCAAGCCTAATTTTTCGGCGATCTGACGGCTAAGGAATAAGCCTAATCCGCTAGCCTTTTGCGTGGCGCGCCCGTTATAGCCGGAATACCCTTGTTCAAAAATCCGCGGCAGGTCTTCTGGCAAAATTCCGATACCCGTGTCGGCGACAAAAACGGCATCCCCTTTTGCGTAAATCCGGATGGACCCGCGCGGCGTGTATTTAATGGCATTCGTCAAGAGTTGTTCAAAAATAAACCGCAGCCACTGACTATCACTGACAACGGTTGGCAATGCTTCGACGGAGACCGTTAAATCCTTGGCGATAAACAACTTGGCCAGATCGCGAACGGTTTCGTTGACGAGTGGTTTTAGCGCCACTTCGGTTAAAACCAGATCGGTGTTGAGGGTTGTCAGTTTGAGGTAGTTTAACATCACTGTTAGATAGCGATTGATTTTGCTGATTTCCAGCCGGGCATCGTTTGCATTGACCGGTTCTACCTGCAGTAGCAAATCCAAAGCCGTTAGCGGCGTTTTGATTTGGTGCGTCCACAACTGCAAGGTGTCTAACATTTCCTGCTCGCGATCGCGGTAGGTATCGCTGTTTTTTCGCACAGTTTGTTGCAAAGACTGGATTTTTTGATAATATGCGCGGCCCAACGGATCGGTGATTTGGGTATCGTCCAGCAACGAGACATCCGCTTGTAATTGCTGCCATTCCCGGTTGAAACGCCACAGATCGTAACCGCCAATCACGAGTAACGGAATCAGGGCGAACAGCCACATGTTAAGGATGACCTCAATTGAGACATTAATCAGCCAATTTGCCAATAGACCGGTCAGAAGCAACGTGAGCAGGCTTAACCAAACCATCCAGCGTGCATGGTAATAAGCCTTAATCATGGCCGGCCTCCTTGCTGGCCAACCGATAACCTTTACCTTTGACCGTCTCAATCAGTTGCGCCAGGCCAACCGGTGCGACTTTCTTGCGCAGCCGATTCATATTCACGGCTAATGCATTGCGGTCGATAAACTCGTCACCTTCCCACAGCTTTTCAATCATGGCTTCGCGGGTCACAACTTCCCCATTGGCACTAAACAAAAGGCTCAATAATTTAGTCTCGGTGGGTGTGATATCAAGCACGCCTGCTGGTGAGCGTAGCTGATTATCAGTCGGTACCAGCGTGAAGTCGTCGTGGGTTAAATTAGTCTCGGTTTGCTGATACTGATAAGTCCGCCGCAGCATCCCCTGAATCTTCGCCAACAAAACCGGCAATTCGATCGGTTTGGCCAAAAAGTCGTCAGCACCCAGGTTCATGGCCATCACGAGGTTCATATCATCGCCGGAACTCGTCAGAAAAATAACCGGTACGTTGCTGTGCTTGCGCAGCTCACTTAGCCAGTGAAAGCCGTTAAAATATGGCAGACTGATGTCCATAATCACGAGATCCGGTGCCGCGGCGCGAATTTCTTTGTCGACTTGGTCAAATTTTTTAACCAGGCTGACCGTGAACGCCCAGCGATTCAGGTAATTGGCGATCGTTTTAGCGATCACATCGTCGTCTTCAACAATAAAAATCTTTTGGGGCATGCTCATTGCGCTCCCTTCGTGGTGATTCGTGGGTTTTTTTGATCTTTTGATTTACACTAAAGTCAGTTTCTATTTTAACTGATTTCAGGTGTTTAAGTTGGGACAATCAAAAATCGGCTGGCAAGGACAAACTGCGGCTTTTCTGTTAAGTCAAAATTTATTTGTTTTCGGTACGTCAACCGTCTTTTTTGCGGTGCTTTGGGACATTGCCTTAAAAACGTCTTCAGGCGCGTGGATGACTTATGTGTCATTGGCGACTTCGTTACCGGCAATTTTAATCTCCTTATCCGCTGGAGTTTTGGCTGATAGGTACAATCGAAAATGGTTGATTGTCCTCTCTGCCGTTGCGGTCACGGTTTTGACCCTCGCTGTTGCCTACGTGTTTGCTTTTGTGACTCAGGAGCTGTGGCTGTTGCTGGTGATTGCCGTGATCCGCAGCTTTGGCAACGGACTGGAAAATCCAGCGGCCAATGCCTTATTGCCGCAGCTGGTGCCAGCCAAACAAATTACGCGGGTGAATGGCTACAATCAAATTTTGATGGCGGCAATGTTGGTGATGTCACCATTATTGGCAGGCTATATTCTCAGCGATCTGGGAATCTTCTGGATATTCGTCATTGATGCCTTGACTGCGGCGTTAGCGGTACTTTGCCTAGGGGTGGTTCACGTACCGACGCCAACTGCGCGCCGAGATCGGGCCAGCAAACGTCAAAACGGGATCCTGGCCGGCCTGCGTTACGTGGGGAATACACCGTTGCTGCTGGCGTTCATGTTGTTTACCGGCGCGGCCTTTATTTTAATTGCGCCATCCTCGCAACTATCAACGTTGTATGTGAATCGGACATTTGGCTCGGAAGTCTGGCATTTAACGTTCAACGAATGGTCGTGGACGATCGGAGCCGGTTTGGGTGGCCTGTTTATTGCCCGTCACAAAAAGTTTCGCGACCAGCTTGGCCTCATCGCCATCGGCTTTGCCGGTAGCGGTATTGCGTTTGCGGAAATGGGGCTTAAGCAGCCGTTCATCACTTATCTGTTCTTCATGTTTATTTCCGGTATTTTTTATCCGTTGATTCAAGCTGGTCAGACAATTTATCTGCAGGAGAACGTACCAGCAGATAAATTAGGGCGCGTCTTTTCGTTATGGGCAATCCTATCGACCGGTATCTATCCGCTGGCGATGTTGGCGTATGGACCATTGGCAGACTGGGTGCCAATCGGATGGATCTTCATCATCACTGGGCTATTATTAATTGGCGTTGCCTACTGGTTCTGGCAGCGGTTAAAAAAATTGAGTTGGTAGCGATGCCTACTGCTGATCACGATGTATTCAAAAATGCCTCATCACGACAGGCCGGACGACGGCACTTCATGTGTGATGAGGCGTTTTTCTATTCAAGTTTAAAATCGCTGAAGAGCTGCTGGTAAAAGACGCCAGTGGTCAGTCATCATGACCCACCAGCAGACGTTTGCGAGCAATATGTTTATTTAAAAAAGGTGACTTTACTTGCTGGGATTCGATAAAGTGAGTCCGGCGCATTCTTTGGCTTACCCACAGCAATAAGCAGCGTTGGCATGAAATGCTCAGGATCAAGATCGAGTGCCGGTAAGATCTTCTCGTGATCAAAACCAGTCATGGCGCCGGTTTCATAGCCATAGGCGCGCGCAGCCAACATGAAGGACATAGCGGCCAGACTGCTGTTTTGAATGATGAATTCACGTAACGCCTGTTTGTCGGTTTGGAAAGATGCTACCAGATTCTCGATCATGGGTTTTTGATGCTCAACGGCGCGGTCGGTCAGCAAGCCTGCTGCCGCTGCTCGCTTGAACAGTTCTGCTTCAAATGGCCCTAAATCCAGTTCACCACCGACAAGCACAACCGCGGATGCGGACAAAATTTCCGGTGCATTAGTTCCAGCCACGCTGGCGATTTTTTCTTTTGCTGCGTTACTTTGGGCCACGACAAAACGGGTCGGTTGCATATTTAATGCGCTCGGCGCCTTTGTCGCATAAGTAATCATCTGTAGCAATTCGCCTTTGCTGATAGTAATTTCCGGATCAAATTCGCGTGCAGTGTGGCGTTTCATGACGACTTCATCAAAGTTATTGTTTTCCAACATCAAATTCACCTCTTAGAATGTGAGCGTAAGCCGGCGCGCTTAGAAGTCGGAGTGTAAGTGGCCTTGGGTGTGATGGCCCGGGCTTAGGCCATTGCGACCAAGGTCCTTACACGCAGACTTCTGCGCCGGGGAACGCGTTAATATTTTTGGACATCTTCAGGATACGCTAAATGTTGGCGTTTTCCTAGTGATATTTAAAAATGGTATAGGCCTTATAAGAAAAATGAAAGCGCCATCATTAGTCTGCTATGCCATCGTCAACTGTAATGCACCTAATTCTGTAATCGCCGCTGTCAATTGATCGCCAGGCTTCAAAAAGACTTGCGGATCGCGGCCAACACCTGTACCACTCGGCGTTCCGGTGAAGATGAGATCGCCGGGCTGCAGTGCCACAATCCCACTAAGATAATGGATTAACGTGGGTACTTTAAAGATCAGTTGGTCCAGACTTGCCTGCTGCATCACCTGACCATTGACCGTTGTTGTGATTTGTAGCCTATCCAGATTGGCGATTTCGTCAGGTGATGTGACCCACGGACCGATGGGTGAATAGTTTTGAAACGACTTTGCCAAAGAAAATTGCGGTTCCGCATTGGCAAACTGAACAGCCCGATCGCTTAAATCTTCGCCGACCATCCAGCCGGCAACATGGCGCATCGCCTCGCCTTCAGGAATATTGCGGCCACCAAGCCCGATCACCACGACTAACTCGGTTTCCCAGTCGGTTTTGGGCCCATGCATGCGCACCGTGGCAGTCGGCTTGGCCAATGAGCTGCTGAATTTGGTAAAAACACTTGGAACCGTTGGCAACTTGATGTGAATTTCTTCCGAGTGATCCAAAAAGTTCATCCCGATCGCAAAAATCTGCTGGCTAGTCGTGAGAGGTGCTTCCAGCTGGTTAGCGCTAAATTGAACGGTCGACCCGAGCGTTAATGATGCCGGCTGCGTTAAAGCGGTTAACACATCCGGCGCATTCGTAATCGGCTGGGCGGTCGATGCTGACGTGATCACATGCGGCTGACCGCCAATGTTGGCAATTTTCACTTGAAAAACTTCCCTTCAGAAGTATTAAGGCACGCATTCAGTTTACTTCTGAAAAATCGTGGTGCCAAATGCATTAGCCGTGATAGATGAGTTAATCTTAGGTGACGCGAGGCGATGAACTAAGACACGATCTTGGTATACGCTCATCAGAGATTCACCTGAAACGCCTGAATAACTTGCTGAACGGCTTGATTTTGGCTTGCGGTTCCAAAAGTGACTCTCAACCAGCCAGGCATGAGTCCATCACGAACAAGAAAGCCGTGCTGGAGCAATTCCTGCTTGAGGGCTTGCGCTTGATTTTGTGGTGCCTGAAAAAATTGAAAGTTTGTTTGGCTGAGATAATGCGGCAACGCGCTATCTGTCAAAAAAGTTTCCCAGCTGCGACGTGCCTGCCGAACGCAGCTTCGTGTTGTCTGAACAAACCCCTGATCAGCCAATGCAGCCTGTGCGCTTAATTGTGCGATGGTGCTGAGGTTATAAGGTAAGCGAACCGACTGAAGATAGCTGACCAGTTGCTTCGGGAAAATACCAAAACCAACGCGAAAATTGGCCAGGCCGTAGATTTTGGAAAAAGTGCGTAAGACAACCAGATTATCGAATTGCGGCAGCAGGCCGATTGCACTTGTGGCGGGATAGTCGTCGGTGAATTCGATATAAGCTTCGTCTACCAGAACCAGTACATCTTCCGGTACTTGGCGCATGAACCGGGTTAATGCCGTCAGTGACAGCAGTGTGCCTGTGGGATTGTTCGGGTTACATAACCATATCAGCTTTGTTCGGGGTGTGATGGCCTGCACCATCGCGGCTAGATCGAAGTTGCCGGTTTCGGGTTGAACCGGGACATCCACCACCTTGGCGCCTTCAATCTCGGCATGTAACCGGTATTCGGAAAACGTTGGCCAAGGCTCGACAACTTCATCCCCCGGCTCCAAAAAGGTTCGGGCAATTAAGGCAATCACTTCGTCAAGACCGTTACCAAACACAAGCTGCTCACTCGCAACATGAAGTTGGTTAGCCACCGCCATGCGCAGCTGACTCGCGTTACCGTCCGGATAATCACGACTTTGCGCAAAGTTCCAGCTAGCTACCGCCTGTTTCACTTCAGAACTGGTACCAAAAGGATTTTCGTTTGCTGACATTCGGACCAGGCTGGTTAACCCCAGCTCTTTTTTTAAATCGGTCAGTGGTTTTTCTGGGATGTAAGGTTGTAAATGCTCAACGGTGTGTTTAAGCATGTTCTTTTCCTCCTCGTGTGCAAAAAAGTGAGCGTGAACCAGCGGCGTTAAATGTGTGGCTACCGCGGGCTATTCAACCATCAATACTTATTGATGCTGCTGCGTTCCTTCAGACGACTCATTTTCCCTTCGCGACTCGCCAATTCTTCTTCGATCTGATCAAGCGTGATACCGCGTTCAACCATCAACACCAGAATGTGATAAGTCAGATCGGCGACTTCGAGGACAAAGGCGGCGTCATCAGGATTTTTGGCAGCGACAATGACCTCGGTGCTTTCCTCGCCAACTTTTTTTAGAATCTTGTCCAGCCCCTTGGTGAAGAGATAATCCGTATAGGAACCGGGAATCGGTTGGGCTTGGCGGTCTTTGATGAGATCATATAGTTCGGTGATACTTTGTTTGTCAGCTGTCATGGCTGATCATTCCTTTCTTGCATAAGTGCGATAAAAACAACTCGTGTGCCCGGTGTGACAGGCAGGACCGGCGGGTAGAACCAATATCAGCAACGTGTCCGCATCGCAGTCAACGGCGATTGATTGGACTTTTTGGATGTTGCCGCTAGTTTCACCTTTGTGCCACAACATCTGGCGACTGCGCGACCAAAACCAGGTTTCACCGGTTGCCAGGGTTTTCTCAAAACTTTCGGTATTCATGTACGCCACCATCAAAACCTGTTGGGTTCGAGCATCTTGAATAACCGTTGTGATCAACCCTGAGCCCTTTTTAAAATCAAGTGCGATCATCGAACCGCCACCTTTGCTTGTTTTAAAACCGTTTTGACTTCGGGGATGGTTAATTGACCAAAATGGAAAATTGACGCGGCGAGGCCGGCCGAAACGGCGGTCTCTTTGAACAAGGAAACGAAATCTTCGGCGGAACCTGCACCGCCGCTTGCAACAATGGGAACGGTCACCGCGGCACTTAATTGGCGATACAAAGCTAAGTCGAAGCCTTTCTGCGTGCCGTCAGCGTCCATTGACGTGACCAACAGCTCACCTGCTCCGGCGGCGACTGCCTGTTTGGCCCACCTAATTGCATCGAGATCCACCGGCGTGCGGCCACCATTAATCGTGACCTGGTAGCGTTGGCGTTCAGGTTGCCACCGGGTGTCAATGGCGACCACTACCGCCTGACTGCCGAATGTCTCGGCACCGGCCGTGATAAGTTTCGGCTGCTTCACAGCAGCCGAGTTTAAAGCAATCTTGTCAGCTCCGGCGCGCAACAAGTCGTGCATATCGGCAACTGAGCGAATCCCCCCGCCAACTGTGAGCGGCATGAAAACCTGCGCTGCCACTGCGGCCACTGTTTGGGTCATGGTTTGGCGGGCGTCAGTCGTGGCAGTGATGTCCAGAAAGACAAGTTCATCGGCTCCTTGGGCTTCATAAGCTTTGGCGATGGCAACCGGGTCGCCAACATCTTTGAGCTGGATGAAATGAACGCCTTTTTTAACCCGTCCCTGATCGACATCAAGGCATGGAATAATTCGTTTGGTCAGCATCGTCATCCTCCAATTCTTTGAGTTTGTTCAGATCGATGGCGCCGGTTTGCCACGCTTTACCGATAACGGCGGCGTGAATGCCGGCTGTGCGTAAGGCGGTTAAGTCAGCCAGCGTCCGAACACCACCACTGGCTACAATGTTGATCTCAGGGATGGCGTGTTGAAGCGTCCTTAGTAAGTCAACGTTTGGCCCCTGCATCGTGCCATCCCGGCCGATATCGGTTACGATCACCGTCTGCACCCCGGCTGCCTGCATCGTTTGCATCACGTCCACGCCGTTTTGCCGAGTTGTGGTCAGCCAGCCGTTTGTGGCGACTTTACCTGAACGAACGTCAATGCCAACAACAATTCGCTGTGCACCAAATTGCGCAACCGCCTGTGCAACCATATCAGGATCCGTAATGGCAACGGAACCAAGGACAAGGCGATCGATACCGGCTGTCAGATACTGATTCATCGTTGTTAGGTTGCGAATGCCGCCGCCTAATTCGATAAACGCCGAGGTGTGTTGGCGAATGGCCGTGATGGCAGCTTGATTGATCGGTTGTTGAGCGCGAGCGCCGTCTAAATCAACCAGGTGCAGATGGGTTAAGCCGGCTGTGTTCAGTCGCGCCACTTGGTCTAACGGGTCAGCGCTTAAACTGACCCGTTCATAGTCGCCTTGCGTTAAGCGGACGCTTTTGCCGGCTAATAAATCAATGGCTGGATAAAGTTGCATGGTCGGTCATCTCCTTAAAACGCTGCAAACCGGCAAGGCCAATCGCACCGCTTTTTTCTGGGTGAAATTGCGTGCCGAGAATATTTTGGCGCCGAACGATACTGGTCAGTGGTTGGCCGTAATCGGTCGTGGCGAGTGTATACGCACTTTTTGTTTGGACGTAATAAGAATGCACGAAATAGGTCGCTTGATTGGCAAATCCTGCTGCAAACGGATCGTTTTGGGTCAGTGTGTTAGTGTTCCAGCCCATGTGCGGGATCGTGATACCCCCTTTTGTCGGAATCGCGACGACCTGTCCGGGGATAAGTCCCAGGCCTTGCGTTTCACCAAACTCCTCGCTGCGATCGAACAACAGCTGCATGCCTAAGCAGATGCCAAGTAATGGTTTACCAGTGGCGGCGAAGGCCTGAATCACCGAGATGAGATGTCTTTGCTGTAAGGCGTTCATGGCCGTTTTAAAGGCGCCCACCCCTGGCAAAATCAGACCGCTTGCCACCATGATAACGGCAGGATCGGCGGAAAGCTGATTATCGATTGCCAGATAGTCAAGTGCTTTTTTGACGTTAAGCGTGTTGCCGGTGTCATAGTCCACGATGACGATCATCAAATCACTCCCTTAGTTGACGGTATCCCCTTGACGGCCGGATTCTCGGCAACGGCCGCTTGCATGCTGCGACCAAGTGCTTTGAACAAGGCTTCAATTTTATGATGGGTATTGCGTCCGTATAAAACAGCAGCATGCAGGTTAAACTCGCCGGCAAAGGCAACTGCTTGAAAAAAATCCTCGGTGACTTCCGTGTCAAAGCCGCCCAATCGTTGGTTGGTTAACTCGGCGTCAAACACCAGGTAGGCGCGACCGGAAAGATCAACGACAACGCGGGCCAGTGTTTCATCCATGGGAACAAAGGCGCTGCCAAAACGTTCAATACCCGCTTTGTCGCCGAGTGCCTGCTTAAAACAGCTGCCTAAGACGATACCGGTATCTTCAATCGTGTGATGCGGGTCGACATCCAGGTCGCCTTGGGCTTTGATTGTCAGGCCAAAGCGGCCATGCTTGGCAAACGCCTCTAGCATATGGTCAAAAAAGCCAATGCCCGTATCGATGGCAATACCGCTTTGCTGATCAAGGTTGAGACTAATCGTAATTTGGGTTTCTTTGGTTGTTCGGGTGATCGTGGCTGTTCGCATGGGAATACCTCCTTGTCGCTCAGTGATACGTTGGCAAACATTTATCGGGTTGTTCGTTTCAAAATCGCCTCGGCGTGACCGTCCAGCCCTTCGGTTCGCGCCAACGTGACAATCGCATCGGCTTGCTGCGCTAGCGCTTCGGAACTGTATTGAATAAATTGGGTTCGTTTCACAAAATCATAAACGCCTAAGGGTGAGAAAAATCGCGCCGATCCGGCAGTCGGCAAGACATGGTTCGGGCCAGCCACATAATCGCCTACCGGTTCTGCAGCATTTTCGCCAAGGAATACCGAGCCGGCGTGGTGGATTTGATTTAAGTAGGTTATCGGATCCGGCAATTGGATCTCCAAGTGTTCCGGCGCAATCGTGTTCATGAGGGTAAATGCGGCATCCGTGTCGTTAACAACAGCGATAAAGCCCTGATTCCTGATCGCAGTGCGGGCAATGGCCGCTCGTGGCAACGTTGCTAACTGAATTTCGACTTGATCACTGACGGCCTCAGCCAACTTTTCACTAGGTGTAACGAGCATTGCCCGGGCATTGGGGTCATGTTCTGCTTGCGATAAGAGATCGGCAGCTACCCGCACAGGATCGGCCGAATCGTCGGCAATAATTCCGATTTCCGATGGACCGGCAATCATATCAATGGCAACGGCTCCGAAGACCTGTTTCTTGGCCTCTGCAACGTATTGATTCCCCGGGCCCATGATTTTGTCAACGCGCGGGATGGTTTCCGTACCAAAAGCCAAAGCCCCAATCGCCTGGGCGCCGCCGACCTGGTAAATTTCGTCAATACCAGCCAATTTGGCAGCGGCCAAAACCACAGGATTAAGTCCCGCTTTTTGCGGTGGTGTCACCATGACGATTTTTTTGACGCCTGCAAGCTTGGCCGGGATCGCCGTCATGAGAATCGTTGACGGATAAGCAGCGGTACCTCCGGGGACGTATAAGCCAACTGCGTCAAGCGGCGTCACTTTTTGGCCGCGTATGATGCCTGCGGACGGACTATCGATAAAGCCATGGCTGATTTCTAACTGGTGGTAACTTGTGATGTTGGTCTTGGCCAAGTTCAACGCTGTTAATAATTTCGGCGATAAGTTTGCCAAGGCAGCATCAATTGTTGCTTGTGGAACGCGCAGGTCGTCGATTGAAACGTGGTCAAGTTGCGCGCTGTAGTTGCGTAAAGCAGCGTCTCCTTTTGCTTTCACGTTAGCCAGAATTTCCTGTACGGTTGTTTGAACCGCCGTATTTTGTGTTAGGTTTTGTTCGCGGGCAGCGACTTGTTTTTGAAGTTGGGTTAAAGTGCCGGTAAGAATTTTCATGTTAAACCTCCTGGGGACGAACCCGTTTCAGTGCTTGGATGAGTTGATAAATGGCAGATTTCTTTTGCTTGAGCGCCAACCGATTCACCACGAGATGGGTGGACACTGGCGTTAGTGTTGCAAAAACCTTCAAATGATTTTCGCGTAAGGTCGTCCCGGTTTCAGTGATGTCGACAATCGCATCAGCCATGCCGGTCAGCGGTGCCAGCTCAACCGACCCTTCAATTTTAATCATCTCAACGTCTTCGCCTTGTGTCTGAAAATAGCGCTGGGCGATGTGCGGATATTTGGTGGCGATTCGCTTGCGACTTGTCTGATATGGGTCAAAGTCAGGGGTTGATGCGAGAATGAAGCGGCAACGACCGGTTCTAAGATCCAACAGGTCAAACTGTTGATGACCTTGTTCCTCGAGGATATCCGAACCGACAATGCCAATATCCACCGTGCCGCGGTTCAAGTAAGTCAAGACATCAGGCGCTTTGACAAGGACAAAATGGAAATCCGGATCATCGGTAAAGAGCAAGCGCCGGCTTTTTTTCTGGAGCGGCGTACAGTCAATACCGGCAGCGCTGAGTAGTGGCAGCACCTGTTCAGTTGTCCTGCCTTTTGCCAATGCAATGGTTAACGTCATAGTGTGGCCTCCTTGGGGGAAAGATCAATTAAGCGAGCATGGCGACTTTTTGCCAATGCCCGGGCTTCAGCAAGCGAATCGACGAGGCAAAGCCGGGCATTGGGCGTTGTGGCGACAACCGCTGCTGCTTCCTGCCACTGGGAAGGTAAGCTATAAACAAAGGTCTGCGATGATGCGGTTGGTTCCTGAACGGTGTCCGTTAAGGCATCAACATCAAATGCCAATCCGACCGCCGGCAGCAGATCGCGTTGAAAGCTGGCCATGAGCCGGTCGTAGCGCCCGCCGCTAAACAGATATTCGCGCCGATTAGGGACGTAGGCGTGGAAAAAGAGGCCGGTATAATACGATTGCGGCGGCTGACTGGTTAAGTCCAACGTGACGTTAAGATCTGGGAATTGGTCCTTCAAGAAATCGACTGTCGTCTGCAGACGTGCTACCTGATCGCTTACAAATGCCGGTGGCAATAATTGCCTTAATTGTTCGAAAACGGTCGCAGCTGGACCGAATAACCACGGCCATTGCTTTAAGAAGGGGTACAACGCATTGGCAGCCAGTGGTTCAATCAACCGTTCGTAGGCGTTGAGATTCTTCGCGAAAAAGGCCGTCTGCAATGCGGCTTCGGTCTCCGGGTCCAGCGCCAAAGCCTGCAGAATTTGCGGAACAAAGCGTGCATCGGAAAGTTCTAGCGTTAAATCGCCAACCTTCAAATCATTACAAATGCGGATGGCTTCGTTTAAACACGCCCATTCGGCTTTCAAAGACGCGTAACCGATCAATTCAATGCCTGCTTGGGTGATTTGGTTGTAGGTACCGCTCAGACTTTTTCTGACGCGGAAAATATCGCCGACATACCACCAGTGAACCGGCGGCTGAATATTGGTGGTGCTCAACAAGCGCGCCAATGGCAACGTCAAATCCGGTCGCATCACAACGGTCTCCCCTGCATCATCGAGCATCTGATAAGGTTGTTCACCCTTGACAGTCAACGACTGGAAAACATCACGATATTCCAACAAGGGCGTTTTAACCCTATCGAATCCGGCATCGATAAAATGGCGGCTCATGATTTGAATTAGGTTTTCTTTACGGATAGCGCGCGGCCCGAATTCGTCGCGGGTACCAACAGGCAAATGGCGATTTGACATGACGGTGCTCCTTTCGTTGGCGCAAGTTTTTCTGGTGTGAAGTTATTGGGGGCGTGTTGGCTGGTGATTAGTCTAGTTGAATTTTTGCTATCTACAGCGCGCCGGCTCACGCTCACATAAAAAAAGCCCCCGAAAACGTTTTTACGTTTTCGAGGGCGATTAGTGATCGCGGTACCACCTCAATTTTGTTTGGACCTCACGACCCAAACCTCACCTACCAGCCGCAAGTCGGCTTGCGCGAACTGTGACTGGCAGCGGTGATAACGCAACGGGTGCGTGACAGCCTACTTGGTTCAGCCATCAAGTTCTTAGATGTGTGTTCGGCTGGTCGATCGCGCCTTCTCAGCAATGGGCGCTCTCTTGGGATCGGTGGTAGCTTACTTGGTCTAATCACAACTTCATGTTTGTTAATGTGACTCTAATCATAACGACCTTTAGAAAAATGTCAACTACTTTTTTAAAATAACTGCATTAGGTTCCGCCGATTGCCAACCGTTTGTTTTTTAATTTAGAAGCAAGAACGAGATTGCGATATTCAAAATGATCATTTTGCCAGTGGAAATGTCGTTTTCAGAAAATCGAGCAACAACCCCTGCACTTCAGCATCCTGTTCTGGGGTTCCAAAGCTTTGGCGAATCCATCCGGGAACCATACTATCGCGCACCAGATAGCCATGTTGCTTTAAGAAAGCGCCTAATGCTTGTGGTTGCGCCACTTGGTACAGCATAAAGTTGGTCTGGGTGGCGTAATGCCGGATGTGATGGTGATCGAAGAATGCTGTCCATTGCTGGCGCGCCGCAAAAAGTTGGCGTTTAACTTTTTGCGTGAAAGCAACATCTTTCCATGCTGCCAAAGCGGCCGTCTGACTGAGGCCGCTAATGTTATAAGGCAAGCGCACGTTTTGCATTTTCGGAATGAGCGCCTTGGGGACGATGCTAAAACCAACGCGGAAATTGGCGAGTCCGTAAAGTTTGGAAAAGGTGCGCATCACCAATAAATTGGCGAACTTTGTGATCAGCGGCAAGACGGAAGGATTGGCGACCTGATCAACAAAGTCAATATAGGCTTCATCCACGACAACCAAAATTTCTGGCGGCACCTGTGCCATGAATTCGGCAATTTCACTGACCGGTAAGTAGGTTCCGGTGGGATTGTTTGGGTTGCATAACCAAATGACTTTCGTTTTCGGTGTGATGCCTGCCAACAGGGCTTGAAGATCAATGCTTCCTGTGGCATCGTCGACCGGTGCATTGACCGTCACAGCACCCGCAATCGCCGCCTGAAGCTGATACTCCGGATAAGTCGGCCATGGCTGAAGGCTCTCGTCGCCAACGTCAAGGAAGGTTCGGCAAATCAAGGCAATCATTTCGTCCAAGCCACTTGAAAAAAGTAGTTGATCAGCAGGAATGTGCAGCCGCTCCGCCACGGCAGTTCGCAACGGCATGGCATCCGGATCAGGATAACTGCGAGCTTGTGAAAAAGTCCAATTGGCAATGGCTTCCTGCACTTTAGGAGAAGTACCGACAGGATTTTCATTAAAAGATAAGCGCGTTAGTTTTGCCAAACCTGCCGCCTTCGCGATTCTTTCCGGGGTGCTGTCCGATACATAATCCGGCAACCCGGCGATACTTTTGCGCAACATCACGCCACCTGCTTTCTTAATTGCCTTAGAGTTTACCCGCATTTGGGTGCAATGTAAATATAAAATGCATAAATATTCATAAATGTAACAGAGACTAACCTTGTTTTTCTTTCTTGAAATTTTCAAATGTTATTCAACTGCGCTAAATATAAAAGACATTGGCGCTTTTTTTATCACCTACGCCAGACGAAGTTCGTTGCCAAAAGTTTTTCGCCATCGACTTTTGCCCACACAAACAGGCACTAAAAGACGGAATTCAGTCCTTTAGTGCCTGTTTGGTGTCATGGATCAGCGAACATCAGCTATTGGCAACAAAGGCTAAATAGTAAGTCACTGCCGCAACGGTTTGAGCCGAGTTGATTTTACCTGCTTTGACGCCTTCAACCAGCTCAGAAAACGGCACTAAACGGCTGGTGACGAATTCGTCCTTATCGAAATCTTGCGATGTTTTGGCGGCTAAGTTAATTTTGGCCAGCACAAGATTGACTGTTTCATCGGTCATCCCTTCGCTGGAACGGACCGCGGTTAGCCATTGCAAATCATGGGTCAGATAACCGGTTTCCTCGTGCAGTTCCCTGCTTGCTGCCGTTTGCCAATCCTCACCGGGATCGATTAATCCGGCAGGCAATCCGAAAACTTCGCTGTTGGTTGCCACCCGATATTCCCGATTGACTAACACTCGCCCATCGTTTGTCAGTGCCAGCATGGCAACAGCATTGGCGTGGCGAATCAAATCGCGTTCAACCGTCAGACCATCAGGCGTTTTGATTTTTTGCGTCACAACATCGAAAATCGGACCGTGATAATGCGGCGTTTCACTTAAAATTTTTCCCTTCGCTAAGGGTTGGTCAAAAAACATACTGAGTCCTCCTCAAAATAACGCGCTCCTGCTCACGCTCAAATCAAAAAAGCCGCGCCTGGACGCGACTTTACTTATGCTTTGGTGAAATCCTTCATCCATGCTAGGGCAATGGCCTTTTCGCCTAAGTGTGTCCCGACAACCGGGCCGAAATAGGAAAGTTCGAACGGAACAGTCGGAAACTTCTGCTGAAGATCCGTCAACCAGCGCTGTGCTTCCTCAGGGTCATTAGCATGAATCACCACAGCGCGAATCGGATAATCGACTCGTTCAAGTTCTTGCTGGAACAATGTCTCAACGCGGGCGTAAGCTTTTTTGATGGAACGGATTTTTTCGATAGCGACGATTTTATGGGACTGATCGTCGAAAGTTAATAATGGCTTAATTTTCAGCATACCGCCAATAAAGGCTGAGGCATTACTTAAGCGGCCGCCGCGGACAAGATTCTGTAAGTCATTGACAATGAAGTATTCGCCCATGGTGCTGCGCAGATCATCCAGCCGAGCCAAAATAGCTTCCGGATCCTTGCCGGCCTCAGCCATTTGCGCTGCGGCTAGAACCAACCAGCCCATTAGGATAACGGTAATTTGGGAATCGTAAACATAAACTTTAGCGCCATGAACTTCATCAACGGCACCTTTTAAGGTATTGACAAAGCCGGAAATCGTGCTGGCAAGATGAATGCTGATAATGGTGTCATAGCCTTCGTTGGCGAGATTTTCGTAAAGCTTCAGCATCTCACCCAGTGGCGGTTGCGTGGTGCTAGGAAATGTTTTTGCGGTTTTTAGTTTGGCGTAGAATTCTTCTGTGGTAATATCCTTACCTTCGTCATAGACTGCGCCGTCAAGAATGACCGGAATCGGCACCACGGTAATGTGATGTTTGTCGATTTCGGCTTGCGGCAGATAACAGGTACTATCCGTCACGATAGCAGTTTTCATACAGGCACCCACTTTTTTAAAAATGATTGTCTACATCATACCATAAAATGCAAAGATCAAGGAGAAACACCCGGGAGCGTGTTATCTAAATTTGACGCTGGATGCTTCAACCGTTCTCCAGATACTACCTTTCAACACTAACTATGCTATATTTTGAGCATAGACAATTCTAAGGAGGACCTTGCAATGACGACTTCAAAGCATACCACATTGGCTGTGGCCAAAATGACCAGTAAGCACCAGATCACTATTCCCAGGGCCGTTCGTGAAAAACTGGGATTGAGCGATCATGATAAGCTTGTTTTTCAGCTGACTGATCATGGACAAGTTATGATCGATAAAGAACAAAAGTCGGATCTATGGTCGATCATTCGCGAACAGGATGCGGCCCACGGTAGTATCGACACACCTGAGCCTGATTGGGGAAAAGATGTTGGGGCAGAGTTGATCGATGACTGAAAAGAGAAGGTTTCACTAGAGCAACGTCATTTTCCTCATTCTTGATCTTACTGAAGGACGCAAATCTCTCGCTCTTCCATAAACGCCTTAAAACCGGTAAAATGATTGGGACAATTGGAAAGCGAGCGGATTAACATGTCTTTTGATGGAATCTTTACTCATGCCATGGCCCAAGAGCTTAACGGAATCTTAAGCGGAGGCCGTGTTGCAAAAATTCAACAGCCTTATGAAAACGAAGTCGTGATTACCATTCGTGCTGGACGTAAAAATCATCCCCTGCTACTGTCGGCCAATCCGCAGTACGCGCGGGTGCAAATTACCCATATTCCCTTTACGAATCCCGACGTTCCCGCTACCTTTACCATGACATTGCGAAAGTATTTTAACGCCGCAACATTAACGGCAGTTCATCAGGTGCAAAACGATCGCGTGCTGCATTTTGAATTCTCAACGCGCGATGAACTGGGTGATGAGTTAAGACTGCGTTTGATTATCGAGATGATGGGCCGACACAGTAATATTTTTTTGGTTAGCAAGCGAACCGGAAAAATCATTGATTTAATTCGTCACGTCTCGGCTGACCAGAATCGCTATCGCCCGTTGATGCCTGGTGCGCCGTATGTGGAGCCGCCAAAACAGGACAAAATCAATCCGTTTGATGATCCTGATCGACTTTACCACGAACTAGAACGTCAAGTGACGCCAACACTCAGCCGCGCCGCCTTGCTTCAGCAACATTATCAAGGATTAGCCAAGGATTCTGCTGCGGAACTGGCTTTGCGCCTCAATCAAGGCGATGCTGGATGGGATGGCTTTTTCAAGGAACTTGAAGCGCCAGCGCCGACGATTACGACGCAAGGCAAAAAAGCGGTCTTTACTGCCATCCCCTATCAGTCGCTATCAGGTGATCAGCAGCACTACCCGACCTTGAGTACGATGCTTGACGCGTATTATGAACAAAAAGCCGAGCACGATCGCGTCTTGCAACAAGGCGGCAACTTGATTCATGTGATTAAAAACGTCATCGATAAAGACCGTAAAAAACAGCGTAAATTGAAACGCACGCTGGAGGAAACGGAGAAGGCCGATGATTACCGCATTCGTGGCGAAATTTTGACGACATATCTGAGTCAGGTACAGCGAGGCATGACCAGCATCGAATTACCAAATTTTTATGCGGATAATCAGCCAATTAAGATTACACTCTCGAATCAGCTTACCCCTTCGCGCAATGCCCAGAAATATTTTGCCAAATACACGAAATTACGCAATGCGGTTGCTCATGTGAACCAACAAATGCAGGAAAATCAGGAGGAACTCGATTATCTGGAAGGCATTATGGCCCAAATTAATGTGGCCAGCCCTAAGGATTTAGCCGATATTCGCCTCGAGCTGCAGCAGCAAGGCTATTTGCGGAAACAGAAGCAGAAGAAAGGTAACAAACGCCAGAAAGTTTCCAAGCCGGATCAATTTTATGCCAGTGATGGTACGAAAATCTGGGTGGGCAAAAATAATTTACAAAATGACCAACTGACCTTGCATACCGCCAAGAAAACCGATATTTGGCTGCATGTCAAGGATATTCCTGGCTCGCACGTCATTATCGACAGCAGTAAGCCCAGTGAGAAAACACTGCTAGAAGCGGCTAAATTGGCTGCATATTTTTCTAAAGCTCGGGAAAGTGCCAATGTTCCCGTTGATTGGATTGAAGTGAAGAAAATTCGTAAACCCAATGGCGCCAAACCCGGCTTTGTTGTTTACGAAGGGCAAAAAACGGTGAGTGTCACGCCAGATGCTGAATTAGTCGACAAACTGCGCACCCCGCCGACGAAATAGAAAGGGATTTTAAATGACCAACACATCTGCACAAATTAGTCGACCGATTCAGGAACACATTATTGCTAACAAAGTTAAACATGGCTGGAACACGACCGATACCAATTTTGAAATGCTGCTCGCCTATCATGAAATGGCTGAACTGACCACAGCACTGCTTAAGCGCGACCAAGACAATATCGCTGAAGAATTGGCTGACGTCACCATTTATCTGCTCGGCATCGCCGAAATCAAGGGGATTGATTTGGCTGAGGCGGTTAATGCAAAAGTTGCCATCAATGACCATCGTGTTTACGATGCGCAAGGCCATAAGCATCTTGAATGAAGCAGTGTCTAGGTAAAGATTGAGACTGCGCGATCATGTTCTACGGCCACTAAAAAATGACCAAATATACCCGTTTACGATTGGGGATGTTTGGTCATTTTTTGGTTACTATTTTTGGATATTTTTAGGGCGCGTCTTTACTAACCCAAAAATTTGAAAACGATTCGACTGTCGAACAATTTTAGCATCTTTTCAAATAGCACTTTGCTTAGCAATGCTGCCGCGATTGGAATAGCAATCCAGCAAAGTAAAACCAGCGGAATCGCCAAACCAGCATCCATGGCGGCAAGCGGCCCGACCATGCCAACAATCCCGAAGCCGGCCGACTGTGGGGTACCGCTGATTGACAATAACGCAACCGGGATGGCCGAGATGATTGCCGTGAACAAGCATGGCAGCAGGATGATTGGATGTTTAAACAGATTTGGCATCATGATTTTCATTCCGCCTAATGCAATGGCAATCGTGACGCCAGATTTGTTGACCTTCCAGGAATAAACCACCAGTGCCAAGGTTGTGGCGGCAACGCCCATTGCTGACGCCCCTGCCGAAACGCCGTGAAGTTGGATCGCCAGCCCGATAGCAACAGTTGAAATCGGACTGACAATTAAAATGGCAAAAGAACAGGAGATCAGAACAGCCATGAGGATCGGTTGCAAAGTGGTGAAGCTATTGATGACATCGCCGATCGCGGTAGTGAAAGCTGCGATGAATGGCAGCAACAGTACCCCAATATAAGCGACGCCACACCCGACTAGAATTGGCATAGCAATGACAGCCGTTGAACCAAACCGATCTTTCACCCATAGCAAGACTAAGACAGCGATTGATGCCGTAATCATGGTATTGATCAAATCGCCGGTCCCGGCACCAACATAGGCTTTCGTGGCCGGGTTGAATTTCACGACGCCTGAGCCAACAAACGCTGCCCCTGCCGTTACCATCATCTGCAAAGGCTTCAGTTCAAATTGCAGCGCGATTAAGCCGCCAATAATTAAGGGGGTGGCAATTTGAAAAATGGCTGCGACTTGCGTCAAGGTTACTGCAAATGTGTTCGTTCCAAAATACTTGAGAATACCGGACAAAACCGCATTTGGAATCAATCCAATAATGACCCCTAACGCTGTTCCTGATAAAACCTTATTGATAAAAGCCGTCACTGTCATACTGGCTGCCTGAGTAGTCGTCGCGTGAGAACCTCGCTCTCCTTGCATCGGTGCGTCAGCAAGTGTTTCGGCTGCAGCTGGCATTCCTTTTGTTGTTGAATCTCCTGCCATTGAATTTTCCCCCTTAATAAGAATGTAATGAGAATATTAACAGAAAATGTGCAGGTAAGTCTAGCGTTAGATTGAAATTAATTAATAGAATTTTTCTGTTATACATCAGTGGGCATTGCAATGGTCGCAACGATAAATTGCAGTCGCAAAATTAACCGTTTTGGCCGTCAATACGTGAACTTTAGATCAAGAGAAACCCACTTATTAATTCAATTTTAAAAAGGCATATTCAGTATTTGCTGGACATCTTTAGACATGATTGTGACTCAATGATCGTTATCAGGAAGCACTACGCTTAATATGAAACAGTCAGTATGCTCAGCTGTTTGCAATTGCACTTTTAATGATAGTCATAGCCAACGCACGAAAATTGCAAAACGTCATCGTAGCTTTAGAAACATTTCAACAAAGAAAGACCCTGTCAGCAATGTTGAAAATCAACACTGCTGACAGGGCCTTTCAGATTAATTTTGATGAATATGCTCGACGGCCTAGCGATTATTGGAACCGATCGCCCCACTTGGCGGGATCCTCACGCCATTGATGTAAGGAACTTAGCTGCTGAGTCGTAACGGCGCCTTGAGCTTCAGCAGTTTGAATGAGCGCCGTATAATTTGTCAGCGTGAAGAATGGCAAACCCGCCTTGGCGAAGTTAGCGGTCACTGCTGCCAGTTGGTAACTGAAGATTGCTGCGACACCCAGAACGTTGACGCCGTCTTTTTGCGCTGCGGCCACAGCACTGAGCACGGAACCGCCCGTCGATAGCAGGTCATCAATGACGACCAGCTTGGCGTCTTCTGGAAGGTGCCCTTCAATCTGTCTCCCCTGCCCGTGGTCTTTAGGCTTACTCCGAATATAAACCAATGGCAAGTTCAGCAGATTGGCGACTAAAGCCGCATGCGGAATCCCGGCAGTGGCCACCCCACCGATGGCCGTCACGTCCGGGTAATGAGCCACGATTTCCTGGGCTAAGCCGGCCGCAATTTTACTGCGAACGTCAGGGTAACCGATAGTGAGACGATTATCGGTATAAATTGGACTTTTTAACCCGCTTGCCCAAGTAAATGGTTCTTCGGGACGTAATGTGACGGCTTTGATGCGGAGTAAATCGCTGGCAATTTGGTTTTCTAGTTTAGTCATGTGCTGTTTCCCACGCTTTCTTAATCGATTGATAGGCTTCAACTGGATCAGGTGCCTGTGTGATCGGGCGGCCGACAACAATGGCCGAACTGCCTAACCGTTTGGCTCGACCCGGTGTGACGACCCGTTTTTGGTCGCCGATTGCGGCACCGTGTGGCCGGATGCCTGGTGTGACCACGAGAAATTCAGGTTTAGTCACACTGCGGATCAATGGCGTTTCTAAGGCACTGGCAACAACGCCGTCTGCATCACTGGCCTGCGCGATGGCCGCTAAGTGTTGAACTGCCTGATTCAGTGGCACATCGATGGACAATTGGTTTTCCAGCATGGTTTGATCGGTTGAGGTCAGGTGGGTAATGGCGAGCATTTTAGGTGCCGGATGATTCGCGGCTTTGGCACCTGCCAGCAAGCCGCGTTTGGCTGCCAGCATCATTTCCTTACCGCCGGCTGCGTGCACGGTTGTCAGTGTCACGCCTAATTTGCCTAATTGCCAAGCGGCTTTTTCAACCGTGTTCGGAATATCATGAAGTTTTAGGTCGAGGAAAATGTCAACCGGGTGCGCTGCCTGAATGGCGGTAATAATCGCCGGCCCTTCAGCATAGAAAAGTTCCATCCCGATTTTGACGAAAAGCCGTTCATCTTTGGGAAAACGCGCTAAAAAATCAAGTGTGGTCGCCTGATCTTTAAAATCGAGTGCAATGATAGGTGTCATACCGCCTGTCCTTCCTGAATGCGTGCAAATGCTGCGGCAATTTTAGGAATTGCCTTTTCTTCATAGTAATTGGCCGATCCGATTGCGACTGCCTGGGCCCCTGCAGCTAACATCTCGGCAGCATCGTGACCGGAGCTGACCCCACCCATGCCGATAATCGGAACATGAACAGTGTGGGCAACCTGATAAACCAGATGCAGTGCTATCGGTAGAATGGCCGGACCGGAAACACCGCCGGTCACATTGTCCAAAACCGGTTGACCCGTGTGGATATCCAAGCGCATACCCACCAATGTGTTAATCAAGGAGATGCCATCTGCACCCGCGGCTTCGACTGCTTTGGCAATCACGGTGATGTCGGTGACATTAGGCGTGAGTTTAACGAAAATCGGGACCGAACTGGCTTCCTTGACAGCGCGCGTGACGGCCGCAGCAACCACCGGATTCGTACCAAACGCCATGCCACCTTGTTTCACATTTGGGCAGGAAATGTTAATTTCCAGAGCTTTGACATTTGGGGCCGCGCTCAACTTTTTAGCAACCGCCGCATATTCGGCAACATCGGCACCGGCAATGCTGGCGATGATTGGCAGATCAGGATAGTTCTTTGCCAACCAAGGCAGTTTTTCGCGTAACACAACCTCGGATCCTGGATTCTTCAACCCGACTGCATTCAGTGTACTGCTCGGGCCGTCAGCAAAAATCTTGCCTTGGTTGCCAACCCGTGGCAATAAGGTGGTTGATTTGGTCACCAATGCCCCCAGCAGATTCAAATCATATTGTTTGGCGTATTGTTCGCCAAAACCGAATGTCCCGCTGGCGGGCATGAACGGATTCTTCATCGTAAAGCCGGGTAATTGAATCATGTGATGCTGCCTCCTTTGTTGTAACGGCTGCTGCTGCCGGCAGTTGTCGGCTTTAACTTCTAATTGGTGTCATTGAGAATGCCCGTGATTCCAAGACCTTCAAAATGGCATCTGCGGTATCGAGGCTGGTCATCAATGGTACGCCATGTTCGATAGCAGTTTCCCGAATGCGGAAGCCATCACTTGAGGTCTTCTTGTCGGCGGTCATGGTGTTGATCACCAACTGAATCTTGCGGTCGGCAATGTCTTCCAAAATAGTTTCTTTGCCGCTATCAAGTTTTTCGATGGTTTCAACCGTAATCCCGGCTTTTTCAAATGCTTTGGCTGTGCCGCTGGTGGCGACCAGCTGGTAACCGACTTCGCGGAACCGTTTGGCCAGTTCGGTTGCTTCGGTTTTATCAGCGTCTTTAACCGTGATTAACGCGCGGCCAAATTGTGGCAAGTGCATGCCGGCTGCTTCGAATGCTTTATACAAAGCTTTGGCTAGGGTGGTATCACTGCCCATAACTTCGCCAGTGGACTTCATTTCCGGCCCTAACAAGCTATCAACGTGATTCAACTTGGAGAAGCTGAACACTGGTGCTTTGACGTGGATCCCTGCCTGGTTTGGCAGTAAGCCCGTTTTAAAGCCCTGCTCTTTCAGACTCAATCCAAGAATCGCCAAGGTCGCAACTTGTGCCAGTTTGACATTGGTTACTTTACTTAAGAAAGGAACCGTTCGGCTGGCTCGCGGATTAACTTCGATGACATATGCTTTGCCTTGATGAATGATGAATTGGACGTTCATCAAGCCGATGCAGTTCAAAGCCCGTGAAAGTTTGATCGTTGCATCGGTAATCTGGTCAATGATGTCCTGACTGAAGGTTTGCGGCGGATAAACAGCCATCGAGTCGCCGCTGTGAATGCCGGCGCGTTCGATATGTTCCATGATCCCCGGCAAAACCACCGTTTCACCATCGGAGATGCAATCAACTTCGCATTCTTTGCCGACCAGATAGTGATCGATCAAAACCGGATGGTCGTGGGAAACCGACACAGCCCGATCAATGTAACTGGCTAATTCATCGGCATCATGCACGATTTCCATCGCCCGACCGCCTAATACGTAACTTGGCCGAACCAAAACCGGGTAACCAATCTTTTCTGCAACTGCCAGTGCGCCGGCTTTATCGGTTGCGGTACCGCCTTCTGGTTGCGGTAACTTCAATTGTTTGATGACTTGATCAAACAGATCCCGATCTTCCGCCCGATTAAGATCCTCAACGGAGGTGCCCAGAATTTTAATGCCGCGTTTAGCCAGTGGTTCCGCCAGATTAATCGCTGTTTGGCCGCCAAACTGCACGATCACGCCTTCTGGTTGTTCCAGGTCAATGACGTTCAGAACATCTTCAAGGGTTAAGGGTTCAAAATACAGCTTATCCGCAATCGAAAAGTCAGTGGAAACCGTTTCTGGATTGCTGTTCATGATGATGGCTTCATAGCCGGCTTTTTGAATGGCCTTAACGCTGTGAACCGTTGCATAATCGAATTCGACCCCCTGGCCAATCCGAATCGGACCGGAACCGATGACTAAGACGCTCGGCTTATCGCTTTTGAAGCTTTCCGTGCTGCTTTCATAAGTGCTGTAGTAATACGGGGTATCACTAGCAAATTCGCCGGCACAGGTATCGACCATTTTGTAAACCGGTAAAATGTGCTGTTCCTTGCGCATTTGCCGAATCTGATCCGCATGTAAGCCCCAAAGCTGGGCAATTTCTTCATCAGCAAAACCATAACGCTTTGCTTCAGCGAGCAACGGCAAATCGGCTTTATGCGCAGCCAGTTCCCGTTCCAATTCGACGATGTGTTTAATCTTGTCGAGGAAGAATGGGTTCATTTTGGACAATTCGGCGACTTCATCGATGGTATAATCCCGCCGAAATGCTTCAGCTAGATAAAAGAGTCGTTCATCGTTGGCTTGAATGATATGCTTACTTAATTCATCGTCACTGAGCTTGGCAAAAGCCGGACGGCGAGGATGAATGAGGCCGACTTCAAGTGAGCGTACCGCTTTTAGCAGACTTTCTTCAAGCGTTCGGCCAATCGCCATGACTTCACCGGTGGCCTTCATTTGGGTGCCGAGGGTGCGGTCGCCATTTTCAAATTTATCGAATGGGAAACGCGGTAATTTGGTAACCACATAGTCCAAGGCCGGTTCGAATTCGGCCCAAGTCTTCTTGGTGACCGGATTCTTGATTTCGTCCAGATGCAAACCGACCGCAATTTTGGCAGCCATTTTAGCAATCGGATAACCGGTGGCCTTGGAAGCTAGCGCGCTGGACCGGGAGACCCGAGGATTGACTTCGATGACATAGTACTTGAAGCTGTTGCGATCAAGTGCAAACTGAACGTTGCAGCCGCCTTCGATCTTCAACGCACGAATGATCTTCAAGGCTGAGTCACGCAACATCTGGACTTCTTTATCCGTGAGCGTTTGTGTTGGCGCGAAGACCATTGAATCGCCGGTATGCACACCGACTGGATCGAAGTTTTCCATGTTGCAGACCACAATGGCGGAATCGGAAGCATCGCGCATGACTTCAAATTCGATTTCCTTATAGCCGGCAATGGAACGCTCGATCAACACTTGAGTGACCGGGCTCAGGTTCAAACCGTTTTCGGCAATTTCGGCAAGCTCTTTTTCATTATCGGCAATACCGCCGCCTGTGCCGCCCATGGTGAAGGCTGGGCGAATGATGACAGGAAAGCCGATTTTGTCGGCAAACTCCTGCGCTTCATCCACGTTGTTGGCGATGGCGGACTCCGGAACCGGCTCGTGGAGTTTTTGCATCAGATTTTTGAACAATTCGCGGTCTTCGGCTTGATCGATTGCGCTAAGCTTGGTGCCCAGCAATTCGATGCCGAGCTCGTCCAAAATGCCGGTGTTGCTTAGTTTCATGGCAAGGTTCAGACCGATTTGTCCGCCGATTGTTGGCAAAATGGCATCTGGCAACTCTTTACGCAAGATCTGGCTGACGAATTCGACGGTCAACGGCTCGATATAAACTCGATCCGCGATTTCCGTGTCGGTCATGATGGTGGCCGGATTGGAGTTTACCAAAACAACTTCATAGCCTTCTTCACGTAAGGCAAGGCAAGCCTGAGTCCCCGAGTAATCAAATTCTGCGGCCTGACCGATGATAATCGGACCTGAGCCGATCACTAAGATTTTATGAATATCTTGACGTTTTGGCATGATTATCCTTTCTGCGTACGATCTGAAAATGCATCCATCATTTCCATAAACTCATCAAAAAGATGGTCGGCGTCATGTGGACCCGGAGCAGCATCCGGATGGAACTGAACCGTGAAGGCTGGGTAAAGCCGGTGGCGTAAGCCTTCTACCGTACCATCATTGATTTCAACGTGGGTCACTAACAAGGTGTCCGGATCAATGCTGTCCGGATCAACGGCATAGCCGTGGTTTTGGCTGGTAAAATCGATGCGGCCAGTCGCAATTTCGCGGACCGGATGATTAAAGCCGCGGTGACCGTATTTCATCTTAAAAGTGTCAGCGCCATTGGCCAGGGCAAACAACTGGTGGCCGAGGCAAATCCCGAATAACGGAATTTTACCTTCAATGCCGCGAATCATATCCAGCGCTTCCGGCACATCTTTTGGATCGCCGGGGCCATTGGTCAGCATCACCCCATCCGGTGCCAATTCAAGAATGGTGGCAGCTGTTGTCGTCGCTGGCAACACGGTTACGTTGCATTGGCGCTTGGCCAATTCCCGTAAAATGCTATGTTTGAGACCAAAATCGATGACCACCACATTGCGGCCGGTACCAGGTGCCGGATAGGCTTGCTGAGTCGAAACCTGTTGCACCTGATTCTTCGGAAGCACCAACGCTTTGAGTTGATCAAAAGCATGTTCATCGGCTGCATCCACAATGCTGGCCTTCATGGCACCGACTTCCCGAATTTTCTTGGTCAGAGCACGGGTGTCAACACCGCTGATGCCGGGAATATGTTTGCGTTTAAGAAACTCATCGAGTGTCATTTGACTGCGCCAGTTACCGGTGACCCTGGCTACCTCGCGCACCACGATGCCTTTGGCGGTGGGATCAATGCTTTCATAGTCATCGCGGTTGATCCCTACATTGCCGATAAGCGGCTGAGTGAAGGTAATGATCTGGCCGTTGTAACTTTGGTCGGTAATCGTTTCCTGATAACCGCTCATGCCGGTGTTAAACACAATTTCGCCGGTTGTGACGGTTTCCGCACCAAAGCCGACGCCAGGAAAAACGCTGCCGTCTTCAAGAATTAAATAGCGCTTCATGCTTGTCCTCCCTTTTGATAGGCAATCCGCCCGCGACTGATCGTATACAAGGCCTGGCCCTGAACTTTTTCGCCGATAAACGGTGAATTCTTGCCCTTTGAGAACCAGTCAGCAGGATCAATGGTGTATGTGGTATCCAAATCAAGAATCGTCAGATCAGCGGGACCACCTACCGTAATATGGCCGCCTGGCAGACCAAACTTCTCTGCCGGAACCCTACTCATTTTGGCAATCAGTTGCTTAAGCGTGAACATTTTTGATTTGACCAGTTTGGTGTAAAGCAGTGGAAAGGCGGTTTCGGAACCGACGATGCCGAACGCCGCAGTTTTAAAAGAACCGGATTTTTCTGCAGCTGTATGCGGCGCGTGATCGGTGGCGATCATGTCCAGTGTGCCGTCTTGCAAGCCTTCAAGTAAGGCCAGATGATCGGCGCGGGAACGCAATGGCGGGTTCATCTTGAACATCGGATTATCGCCTGGGATATTATTTTCATCAAGTAGTAAGTGATGTGGCGAAACTTCGGCGGTGACGTGAACGCCGCGTTTTTTGGCTTCGCGAATCAAGGCCACGCTTTGGCGAGTTGAAACATGGCAGGCGTGGTAATGAACACCGGTGGCTTCTGCCAAGTCCAGATCGCGCGCCAGCTGGCTGCTTTCGGTTTGATTGATGATGCCAGGTAAGTTCAACTTCTCGGCAACCGGGCCGGCATTGATCACGCCGCCGTGCATGAGACTGGCATCTTCGATATGGGCGACAATCGGGGCTTTCAGTTTAGTCGCCTGTTTCATAGCTTGATACATGGTATCGGCATCTTGGACGCCAACGCCGTCATTGGAAAAGCCCAGAGCGCCTGCTTCCAGCAATGCCGGCATGTCGACTAGCTGATCTGAATGTAAGTCATGCGTAATCGGGGCAAACTGCCGGACGGTAATCTTGGCATCGTTACGGTTTTTCGCCAATACCGGTGTCAAGGTGGCGACTGTGTCGGGAACAGGTTTTAGATTGCTCATCGCAACAACTGTTGTAAACCCGCCATGTGCGGCTGCTTGAGCCCCGGTTTTAATCGTTTCTTTAGCAGTAAAGCCAGGTTCGCGAAAATGAACATGGACGTCAATCAATCCCGGAACGACTGTTGCACCGGTGGCATCAATGACGGTTTCATCACCGCGGGCAGCAAGTTGCTGGCCGATCGCAGTAATTTTGTCGTCGGTGATCTGAATATCCGCCGTGTATTCGGTATCGCTGATGATATGGGCATTTTTGATGAGCATAAGTAAAGTTACTCCTCTCCGAAGTGACGGGCGTTGATGACCGCCTCAAGCATCGCCATCCGCATGAAGACGCCATTTTGCATTTGGGTGAAAATTCGTGAGCGCGGACCGTCAACCAAGTCGCTGGCTAATTCAACGTCACGGTTGACCGGTGCCGGATGCATGAAAATGGCATTGGGCTTCATGGTTTTGGCTAAAGCATCCGTGATACCGTATTTTGCATGATAGCTTTCTTTGGAAAATGCTTCGCGGTTGTCAGCATTGAACCGTTCAAGCTGAACCCGCAGTAACATCAAAACGTCGACCTGTTTGACCAAGTCTGGCACGCTGATGAAGTCGCCGTAACGGTCGAAGCTAGGATCGTACCATTGTTTTGGCCCGGCAAAATGCAACGTCGCACCGAGTCTGTGGAGCATTTGCATGTCACTGCGCGCAACCCGACTGTGGCTAAGATCCCCGACAATCCCGATATTCAGGCCGTCAAAATGCCCGAACTCTTCGTGAATCGTCATTAAGTCCAACATCATCTGGGATGGATGCTGACCCGCACCATCGCCAGCATTGACAATAGCGGTTGTCGGCCAAGCGCCCATGAGCTCTTTGTAATAGCCGTCTTTAGAATGACGCATCACAGCGATGTTGACACCGATGGCACCGATCGTTTTGATCGTATCTTCCAAGGTTTCGCCTTTCGAAACCGAGTTGTGGGCCGGATCAAAAGGAATAACGGTCAACCCTAGTTTGCGTTCGGCCATTTCGAAGCTGGTGTGTGTGCGGGTGCTATTTTCAAAGAATAAATTGGCAGCGTAGATCGGCTCTGGAAAATGAACTGTCTGACCAGCCTTGAAGTCTTCGGCCCGGTTAATTAGTGCCAAGGCGCTTTTTTCGTCAACTTGTTCAGCGGAAACAAAATCTTTAAACGGTGTATCAGTAAGATTAGATAAGGTCATTTTTTTCTGCCCCTTCTTCGTTAGCGGCATGTTCTGGTAAAACAAAGTTCAGGAAGATTCCGATCACGGTTGCCAGTGCAAGGCCGGAGAATTGATACCCGGCGAATTGCAGGCTGGCATTGCCGATACCGATCACAAGAATGGTCGAGGCAATCATCAGGTTGCGTTTTTTGTCAAAGTCGACTTTGTTGTCAATTAAAACCCGTAAGCCATTGGAAGCGATGACGCCGAACAGCAGGAAGCTGATGCCGCCGATGACCGGGCTTGGAATACTGCGAATCAAAGCACTTAACTTACCAATGAAAGCGAACAGGATGGCAAACATGCCAGCGCCACCTAACACATAAACACTGTGGACCTTGGTCATGGCGAGCACGCCAATGTTTTCACCATAACTGGTGACCGGTGGGCCGCCGACGAAACCGGCGATAATGGAAGCCGTGCCATCCCCTGCTAGGGTATGATTCAGGCCCGGATCCTTGAAGAAGTCGCGTTTTGTCAATTTGTTGAGGACCATGATGTGGCCCATGTGTTCGGTCATGGTGACAAAAGCGATGGGCGCCATTGAGAGAATTGCACCCCAGTAAAGCTGCGGTTTGTAGCTGATGAATGGCAACTCGAACTTCGGGAGGTCAAACCAGGCAGCTTGCTGAACCGATGTCAGATCCACGATGCCAAACAGTAGCGCTACCACATAGCCAGTGACAATTCCCAACAGAATCGGTAACAAGCTAATGAATTTTTTGAGATACATGTTGTAAATGATGACCGAAGCCAACGTGATCATGGCAACGGCGAAGTAGCGCAAATCATACACGCTTTTGGTCGCGGAAATCGTTCGCATGGTGGCGTCAGTTGCGGCAGTGCCGGCCAGTGACAACCCGATGACCATGACAATCGGCCCAACGACAATCGGCGGTAAGGCACGATCAATCCAAGCCGACCCGCTGCGGGCAACGATCAAGGCTACGATCAGGTAAACAACCCCGACAGCAACGGTACCTTGGGCGATCGCGGGATAACCGGCGCCTTTCATTAACGCTTGCATGATGGTAATAAAGGAAAAACTTGAGCCCATGTAGGCCGGAATTTTGCCGCGGGTGATCAAAATGTAAACTAAAGTGCCGACGCCGCTTGAGAATAAGGCAATACTCGGATCCAAACCGACCAAAATCGGTACCAGCACGGTTGACCCAAACATGGCGAAAAGATGCTGGATGGATAAGCCCACCCATTGACCGAACTTCGGCTTGTCGCCGATGTCCAGCACCGCTTCATCGTTGTGAAAAGCCATTGACTAGTCCCCCATCTTCTCGATGCTGATACCGTCTTTGCCGTCAAGTTCCGCAACCTGTACCTGAATCTGTTCATCAAGGGAGGTTGGAATATTCTTGCCGACGAAATCAGGACGAATCGGTAACTCACGGTGGCCGCGATCAACCAAAACTGCCAGACTGATCTTCCGCGGGCGACCTTCGTCCATCAAGGCATCCAGGGCCGCGCGGATGGTGCGGCCAGTGAAAATGACATCGTCTACCAGGATGACGTGCTTCCCAGTGATGTTAACTGGCAGCTGCGCACCTTCAACATCGGGTTGATGTTCGTGATCGATCTTATGAACATCATCGCGATAAAAGCGAATGTCCAGTTCGCCGACTGGTACCTGCAGGCCTTCGAGCTGTTCAAGTCGCTTGGCAATGCGGTGGGCCAGATAAATCCCCCGTGTTTTAATGCCGACAAGAACGAGATCGTTCAAGCCTTTGTTTTGTTCGATGATTTCATAACTGATTCGGGTCAATGCGCGTTTCATCGTTACCTCGTCGACTACTTGTTTGGACTGTGTCATGATGTGCCATCCTTTCTTGTATGTATGCTGATTGGTGTGGGTTGTGAGTGGAAAAGGTGCTTGCTTGGGGCTGTTCCGCTGAGATCGTTCTATTGGGGGGGCGATTAGGTGCTTGGGCTTTTGCGTTCTATAACGCGCTCACAGTCGCAGAAATCTCCGTGTAAGGACCTTGGTCGCAATGGCCAAAATCGGGCCATCACGCCCAAGGCCACTTACACTCCGATTTCTAAGCGCTCCTGTTCGCGCTCAAACAAAAAGCGCCTCCCATCCAATTTGGATAGAAGGCGACCGTAGCCTGAATAATCCGCCGCAACGGAAAGGGACCTTCTAAGCCTCACTGGACTTAGTTAAAGGTGCTTGTTTGATTGAGTTAAGATTACCGGACGTTGCGGGTCTTGTCAATGCCTGCGCGCAGATCGGCTAAGGTTTTTTCAAAAACTTCGGGGACCGGTGCCGTGAAAGTTAAGCGTTTGCCGGTGGTTGGATGGACAAAACCGAGCTTGGCGGCGTGAAGAAATTGGCCGTTGCCTGGAAGTGTGCGTTTAGGCCCATACAAAGGATCGCCTGCTACCGGATGGTGAATGTAAGCCATGTGCACGCGGATCTGGTGGGTCCGGCCGGTTTCCAAAACACATTTGATCAAGGTATAGTGAGCAAATCGCTCCAGTACCTGAAAATGGGTAACAGCATGCCGACCGTCAGCAACCACCGCCTGCCGTTTGCGGTCACGCGGATCACGGCCAAGCGGCGCATCGATTGTGCCCTCATCTTCTTTAAACGTCCCGTGAACTAATGCAAGGTATTCACGAATAGACGTTTTGGCTTTAAGTTGCGCCGACAAACTCAATTGGGCCTTTTCGGTTTTAGCCACCATCAGCAAGCCGCTAGTATCTTTATCGATCCGGTGCACAATCCCCGGCCGAATGACGCCATTGATGCCGGGCAAGTCAGTATGATAAAGCAGGCCGTTCACCAAGGTGCCATTAGGGTGACCCGGTGCAGGATGGACAACCATGCCTTGCGGTTTATTAACCACGATCACCTGGTCATCTTCATAGACAATGTCAAGCGGAATCGGCTCCGCAACGGCTTTTAAGGGCCGGGCTTCCGGAATTGAAACGGCAATGACATCTCCTGACAAGACCTTGTAATTGGCCTTCACCAGCTGGCCGTTAACGGTGACCAGGCCGTCCTGAAGCCATTTTTGTACCTGACTGCGGGTATGGGTCGATTCATGTGCCGTGATCACCTTATCGATGCGCCCTTGTTCAGTCGTGATGGTAAAGGTCTCGGTCATGCGGACACCGCCTTGTCGCGATCAAATAAAATAAACACCAAAACCAGAATCACCCCGAATGTGATGCACATATCAGCAAAATTAAAAATAGCGTTGAATCGCCACTGATCCAAAAATTCAAGGTGAAACATATCCGTGACGTATTGAAACCGCAGCCGATCAATGAAGTTACCAATCGCCCCTGCCGTGATCAGTGTCAGGCCTAGGCGATAAACCGGTTTGTGCAGGCTATCACGCCAAAGCAACGCAACGACCACAAACGCTAGAACCGTTGTGACGTAGAAGAACCACTGTTTCCCTTCAAACATGGAAAAAGCCGCACCGGTATTACGGATGTGCGTGAGATCAATCACGCCCGGAATCAGTTGCTGGCTTTCGCCAAGTGGAATATGCGCGCTCACCCAGGTTTTAATGACAAAATCAATCAAAACCAAGACAGCTGCAACGATCACATAGATAAACACAGAAGTTCCCCCTGAATAAATGACATTTGTCTTTAAGTGTACCGCGCCAAAAGAAAAACCGCCATTCGAAAAATGACGGTTACATCTTGTGCCGAAAACATGAATGATTTAAAAGAGTCCGGAAATTTTACCATCGTCGGTGACGTCCATGTTTAAGGCAGCTGGTGCTTTTGGTAGTCCCGGCATGGTCAAAACGGTTCCGGTCATCACGACTAAGAACCCTGCGCCGAGTTTAGGGATAATGTCGCGTACGTGAATCGTAAATCCTTCAGGTGCCCCTAATGTTTTGGGGTTATCGGTCAATGAATACTGGGTCTTCGCCATGCAAACCGGTAAATCCTGCCAACCATTTTTAGCGATCGTTCGCAGTGCAGCGTTGGCTTTTCCTTCATAAACAACGTCACCACCACCGTAGATCTTTTGCACAATGGTTTTGATCTTGGTTTTGACATCCTGATGTACATCATAGAGTGGCGTGAAACTTGCCGGCTGCTTCAAGGCATCCAACACCGCATCGGCCACTGCTAAACCACCGCGGCCGCCGTCAGCCCAAACCGTTGCGGTAACAGCTTTGACGTTTAATTTTGCGCAAGCATCGATAAGCCACTGAACCTCGGCATCTGTATCGCTTGTGAAGCGGTTAACGGCTACCACAACAGGCACGCCATAGCCCTGCATGCTGTGAATATGCCGCTTAAGGTTCGCAAAACCTTGAGCCAAGGCATCCAGGTTTTCCTGTTGTAAATCGGCTAACGCAATGCCACCATTGTATTTCAGGGCGCGAACCGTTGCCACAATAACCACAGCATCCGGGGTTTTACCCAAAACAGGTGTCTTAATATCCATGAACTTTTCGCCGCCAAGGTCAGCGCCGAAACCTGCCTCGGTAATGACGATGTTCCCCAGTTGCAACGCTGTCCGGGTAGCTAAAACGGAATTGCAGCCATGGGCAATGTTGGCGAACGGGCCGCCATGAATGAACGCCGGCGTATGTTCCAGCGTCTGGACCAGATTTGGCTTCAACGCATCCCGTAATAACATGGCAATGGCGCCGGTGACCTTTAAATCGGCTACGGTTACTGGCTTGCGATCATAAGTATAGCCAATTACGATGCGACTGATGCGGGCTTTGAGATCCGCGATGTTTTCCGCAAGACACAGGACGGCCATTAATTCGCTTGCGACGGTAATGTCAAACCCGTCTTCACGCGGAACACCGCTGGTTGGGCCGCCTAACCCGATCGTGACGTGGCGCAATGCCCGATCGTTAATATCCAAAGCGCGCTTCCAAAGAATTCGCCGTGGATCGATATTAAGTGTGTTGCCTTGTTGCAGATGGTTGTCGATTAAGGCTGCGAGGGTGTCGACCGCGGTTGTCAGAGCGTGCATGTCACCGGTGAAATGTAAGTTGATGTCTTCCATCGGCACAACCTGCGCATAACCGCCGCCGGTTGCTCCGCCTTTCATCCCCATCACCGGGCCTAATGATGGCTCCCGCAATGCGATGACGGGATGCTGGCCGCGCTGCTGAAGCGCATCGCCTAAGCCAACCGTAATCGTCGATTTGCCTTCACCAGCTGGAGTCGGGTTAATCGAGGTCACCAAAACAAGCTTGCCAAAAGGCTTGTCTTTTAACGCATTGAGAGCCGCGAAGCTAAGTTTGGCTTTAGACTTGCCATAAAGTTCCAGATCATCATCGGTCAGGCCTAGATTTGCTGCAACTTTCGTAATTGGCCACATTGAGGTCGCTTCATTGGCCTGGGCAATTTCAATATCAGACATACAACACACTCCTTATTTAGTTGATGTTTCCAATCCTTTTTCGATCAACGCCACGATCTTTTGCTTTCGTTTTTTACCGAACATCAGGAACGAAACCCGACCGTATTGTTTGGTTTTAAGCATAACTGTCAAATGGCCGGACGTAAACCCCTCAATTTCGCTCCAGGACAGATTGATTGTATTACTTTTAAAAAGACTGGTTAATCGGATGCCTTTTTCAGTCGCAATCAGGCGAAGCAGCAAAATCTGGCCGATAGCCGTCAAAACCGTAATCGCCGCAATCGCAATCGCCAGCCATGAAGGTTTCGTACTTTCCAGCTGGACGATGATCGCCAAGCTGAGACCGATCACGATCGCGCTCCAAAACATGCTAAAATCGATCCAGGCAGGTTGATAATGTGTTCGATAGTCAGCCAATTTGTCACTTCCTTAGGAGAAATCATGCTTAAACTATACACAGATGGCGCTACAAAAGGCAACCCAGGCCCGACTGGCATTGGCATCCTAGTCAGCGGTTTGCCTCAGCAGATTCAACGACATGCCGCTTTACCGCCGATGACCAATCATGAGGCGGAATTTGCTGCAGCGATTGCCGGCTTTAATTTATTAATCGAAGCTGAACTCACAACTGTACCCGTGGCGTTTTATAGTGACTCCAAGCTGGTCGTTCAGGCAATCGAAAAGCGCTATGCCAAACATTATCCTGCTTTAACCGCAGAATTGCTGGCCTTGATTGACCGGTTTCCGCTTGTGCTGCCTAACTGGTTACCTGATCGCCAAAATCGTGGTGCCCACACGTTGGCTCAGCAAGGGTTACGTGAAGCAGAGACGAAAAGTTAATTTTTCGCCAAAAAGAGACCGTGACATTCCATTATTCGGAATATCGCGGCCTCTTTTGGCATGAACATAGATTTTTAAAGTAAGGTATCGCCTCAGCCGAAAGACTTCAGCACCTGTGATTACATGAATACTTTAAACTGGCTGGTACGATCCATATAATCCTTATCTTGTGCCAGTGCCTCGATGGAACCAAACGGCATCTGGGCACGCAATTGCCAGTTTTGCGGGATATCAAAGGCGTCGCTGACAAGATCATCAATGATGGGATTGTAGTGTTGCAGATTTGCACCAATGCCATTGTTAGCTAAGGCCACCCAGGTGTTGAGTTGAGCCGATCCCTGAGCCTGCTCTGCCCAAGTTGCAAAGTTATCTGCGTACAGCGGGAAGTCATGCTCCAGCTGCTTCACGATGTCGGTATCGGTAAAGTACATAATCGTTGCATAGGCAGCTTTGAAGCCAGCAACTTTCTTTTTGGTTGCCTCATAGGCTTCCTCAGTCGGGACCTCACTCTTCAAGCGCTTAACCACGATATCCCAAAGCTTGTCGTGTTGTCCGCCAAATAGGAAAACTGCTCGGGTCGTTTGCGAATTGAAGGCCGTTGGCGTTGCCTGAATGACAGATTCAACTTGTTCGATGATGTCATCGTCTTTTTGCTTAACATCTTTGCCGAGTGCGTAAATGGAGCGGCGTTGCTTGAGAAGGTTCAGAAGATCTTGATTCACAGGAAAACCACCTTTTTCTATTAATGGCCACGTTGTCACGCATGTACCCGATAACTTAGCTATTCACTAGCCATCAGGAAAGGCAATGCGCAAAAATGTAGCAGAACAAAAGTAAGTTTACCAACTCACTATTAGTAAGTAAACCCCTTGAGCGATATTTTTTCAGAAAGTGCGACATATGGCTCGATCATCAGGTCACGATCACACTTAAGCGTATTTACCAGAAGGGATTGGTCCCGTTAACGTGACAGAGATGGATGGCTTGGGTACAATGAAACTATTCTTCTTGGAGGTGCGGTATGTCGCTGATCACCTGGCTAATTATTATTATTTTGGTTTTGAACACGACGGGTGCGATTTTTACGGTTCTTCGTGAAGTTCGCGACATTTCGACAACTTGGGCATGGTTGCTGGTGCTGATTTTCCTGCCAATCATCGGGTTCGGTTTTTATCTGTTCGCGGGTCGCGGACTCTCGACCAAAAAACTACGCCGGATTCAGCGTGAGTATGAGTCTGGGGTCAAAGCGTTTGTGTCGCTTCAAAAACACGAAAATGCCCGGAACAAACTTTTGCCGCCGACGGATTATACGCCTGCAGCTAAAGCTCTGACCGCCTTTTTCCTGAATACGGCCCAGGCACCGGTGCTGGCCCATAACCAGGTTCAGCTTTATACCGATGGCGAAAAGAAGTTTGCTGCGTTGTTTCGCGACATTGAAAGCGCCAAGCACTACATTTATGTCGAGTATTACACCATTTATAATGATGAATTAGGCAATCAGTTTCAGCAATTATTGATTAAAAAGGCCAAACAAGGCGTGACGGTTAAGGTTTTATATGACGCTTGGGGGTCGATGGGTGCCTCGGCAAAATGGTGGCGCCGACTAACCGATGTCGGCGGTCAGGCTGAAAGCTATTTTAGCTCCAAACATCCGATTACCGACTTTCGTTTAAATTACCGCGATCATCGCAAAATCGTTGTGATTGATGATCATGTCGGCTATATTGGCGGCTTCAATGTCGGCGATCAGTATGTTTCCCGTAAACCAAAATTCGGCTATTGGCGCGATACCCACCTGCGTATCATCGGTAACACCATTTATGCGCTGAAAATTCGCTTCACAATGGATTGGAATGCGACGGTCGGTGAACAGGACGAGATTGCCTACAATGTCGAGCAGGATAGTACCGAAAATCGCTCAAACGAGAACATGACGGCTGGCAGCACACCGATTCAAATTGTCGCATCGGGACCTGATCGCCCTACCCAGCAAATCAAGTTAGGTTACACCAAGCTGATCACCAGCGCTACCAAGTCGGTTTGGATTCAAAGTCCTTACTTGGTTCCGGATGACACGGTGATTGATGCGCTCGTTTCCGCCGCCATGTCGGGCATTGATGTCCGAATCATGATTCCCGATATGCCGGATCATCCGTTTATTTTCCGTGCGACCCAGTACTATGCCACCTATCTGGCTCGTGCTGGCGTTAAAATTTACCACTATCAACATGGCTTCATGCATGCAAAAACCGTGGTTGTCGACGATGCCATTGCCAGTGTCGGGTCAGCCAATTTCGATATTCGTAGTTTTAAATTGAATTTTGAAGTGAATGCCTTCATTTACGATCGTAAGGTTGCTGGGGCACTTGCCGAAATCTTTGAAGCGGATATGAAGCAGAGCTACTTATTGACACCAGCGATTATCGCTAGTCAAAGCCGCTGGTTACGCTTCAAACAGGACTTTTCTCGGCTCCTGTCGCCGATTTTGTAAGCCAGCCTGTAAGTCATCAGAAATTGAACTATATTGTCACAAAAACGCCGCGTCAGCATGGGGCACTGAGGCGGCGTTTTTGTGACCGAAATATAGCATTTTCAAAATAATGATATGTGTTTAGCTGATCGCCATAATGGCAGTGAAGAAGGCTTGATGAGTCGGCTGATTACCGTTGCCAATCGTCTAGTGCCTTGGTGTGGCCGAGAAGATAGTGGATGGCGGCTTGGACAAGTGTGTCACGGGCAGTCGTTAACTCGTCGCCTTCCAGGCTGTATTTGTCGCGCAGATAGCCTTCCGCAATCGCCTGATATTCTTTGCGGGCCTCGCCGCCATCTTTCAGGTAGGCATCAATGGCGCTCAAATCATCTTTAGCGCGGTTAGCTAATTCTTCAGCCAGATCTTCGACATGTGGCTGGCGTTTATGGGCATAGTCCATCAACGTGTCATTCATATCAACGACAGCGGCCTCGTCTGCTTTCTTGTCTCGTTTCATGTTCGCAGTCATCTCCTAATACTTTTAGTATGCACCTACGCCGGATTTTCATCAACGCCGCCTATTTTACCAAAAGCATCGGTAACAGCGTTTTTACTAATCTATTAAAGTTTGCGTCGGTGATGCCTGCCCATTTTTCAGAGATGAAACTGCTGGCGTGAGCGACGAAATAATACTTGATACAGCGCAGACCAGCTTTCAAAGCGCTCACTGTCTAGATAAAAGACCGGGGTATCAGGTACACTGGATTCCTCGCTTGCAGCCAAAGTATGCGCGGAAATCACGAAATCGGGATGTTGGTCAATGGTGACTAAACGGATATAGGCGGGATGCACAAGATTAAGCCGCACGGTTTCGTACAATGGCTGTGGCATCAGCGGATCAAGCGCTACTTTTAGCTTATTGGCAACCGCACTGTCGGTCATGAATGGCCAAAGCAATTGGTAGAAGCCGTCGATGATCTCTGAACGGACTTTCTCATCCGGTTCTTCCCGAGCAAAAAAGGCTTCAATCGCCTTGCCAAGACGTGGAAAAAGCGGCCGCATTGGGCTGGCAGTTTTCGCTAAGTCGATATACGCGCCATCAGGAAAAATCCGTTCACTGATCAGAATTTTCAATAAATTGCCGGCTAAGGCCAGATCTTTGGAAACTGCTGGTGAAATACCGATTAGATGCCGACTGAATTCGGTGCGGATTTTTTCGACGGTCTGCCACGCCGAGGTATTGTGGGCAACATGGTAACCGACAAATCCGGCAGCGTCGAATTGTTGTTCAGTGTGGAAACGCGGAATCCGCCACTGCCCGAGATACAAATAAAGGATTTCGGCTTCCGCCACTTCACGGGGTAAATGTGCCAAGACATCTGGCAGCTCATCAGGCAACACTGGGCGAGGTTGTAATGCCGCGAAATTCAGGGTGTTGCCGATCGAATGATTCGCCTGCAGTCGATACAGATTAATGTTGGCCGAAAATTGAAGTTGCTTGACGGAGAAGTCCGGTCGAATCAAACCGGCTGCCTGCAAAGACTGAACCAGCTGGCGGGACTGCGGCATCATCGTGGCAAACAGTGGATCCTGGGTGTCGACTAGCTGCCACAATAATTGGCGATAAACTTGGCGAATTCGCGGCTCTGCGCCGGCAAGTGCCAAAGGCGTGAGATTAATGGTGACCTCTTTTTGGCGCAAGTACCCGCGTAATGCGGAAATCCGTCGGAAAAAAGCTGCCCGGGAGAAACCGGTTTCTTCTAATAACATGGGCAACGTTAAATCAGGTTGCATCAGTGTTTTGACCAAAAGCTTTCCGGGAAGCGAACGGCGAAACAAAAAGATCCGGTAGCGAACCCGACTAATCGAAGGCGGTGCCGTCATATTGCCATCCCCTCTACGTAATAAAGGTGGCGCACTAGGATCAATGGCATGTAAATCCTCGGCGACTTTCGCCATTTGCCGTCGCAGTTGCCGGTAGCTCTCGCCGCGGACCATCGCTGCCGTTGCAATATTCATTTGCCGATTAGGCGCGTCTCGCAAATCGCCATAAAGCGCCAACCGCTCGCGTTCTTCGCGGTCTAGGAACAATTCTTCAAACGCCATGGTGACGACTTCCTTTCCAAATTTTTGCTATAGTATAGCAAAGAAGATCGGCAACCGGATAAATGATGCTTGTGCACTTGTCTCAGACGCGTGTTTCCTTAGCGGGCAGGCTTTTGCCGCATTAAGTCGGCCTATGGTTGATTAACACTGGCGCCTGGCATGCATTCTTGCTATACTAAAAGTAAGCGAAAATCAAGTCGACACCATATGCTTTGGGGCATCAAAAAAATTAACCCCAAGATATGGTGTTTTTCATTGACATGCACCCCAATATTGAGTATTCTAAACTACATAAGATAACAAGAAAGGATGATACCTATGCGTAACATCACACTGTTCACGCGCAATGGCTGTCCACAATGCCGGATGACAAAGCGCTACCTCGATACCCACAAGATTCCATTTACGGAACACAACATCAACGAGGAACCTGAATACATCGATTACTTAAAGAAAAAGGGATTCCAGCAGGTTCCTGTTCTTGAAGCAGATGGGCTTGATTCATTCTCCGGGTTTCGACCGGATGCCTTGAAGCAACTGGCTGTCTGAACAGCCAGTTTTTTTATCGCATCGAACTTAACCGAATGAAGATAAATTGCAGTGAAAGCAGGGATTAGCATGTCATTAAAAACAATCAGTCCGGACGAGGTTACTTATTACGCCCTTAACAACGAGATCAATATTCCCGTTAACGACCAAATTCCGCTCAATAAGGACAAGGAAGCCTTACAAGCCTTTTTGACTGAAAATGTGGCGCCAAATACGATGAAGTTTTCGTCGCTACAAGAGCGCTTGAAGTATTTGGTTGACCATCACTATTATGAAGCCGACTTTTTAAAAAAGTATCAGCCGGCCTTCCTGGAAAAGCTGGATCAATTTCTGACGGCCCAGCATTTTCAGTTTAAGTCCTTTATGGCGGCCTATAAGTATTACGCTCAGTATGCGTTAAAGACGGACGACGGCACTCAATATCTTGAAGACTACAAAGATCGGGTGTTTGCCAATGCCCTCTTCTTTGCGGATGGTAATGAGCAGCTGGCGGTTGACTTAGCGGATGAAATGATCCATCAGCGGTATCAACCGGCTACCCCTTCGTTCCTGAACGCTGGTCGGCAACGCCGTGGTGAATTGGTCTCCTGTTTTCTACTGCAAATTACCGACGACATGAATTCGATTGGCCGCGCGATTAACTCTGCTCTTGAGTTGTCACGAATTGGTGGCGGGGTTGGCCTGACGCTGTCGAACCTGCGTGAAGCCGGTGCACCAATCAAAGGCATTGACGGTGCTGCAAGTGGTGTATTGCCGGTCATGAAGTTGTTGGAAGATTCTTTTTCCTATAGCAATCAACTGGGCCAACGTCAAGGTGCCGGTGTGGTTTATTTGAATGTCTTCCATCCTGATATCATCAGTTTCCTGGGTGCCAAGAAGGAAAATGCGGATGAAAAGTATCGGGTAAAGACCCTTAGTCTCGGCGTCATTGTGCCTGATAAGTATTACGAGCTTATTAAGGACAACGCCGATATGTATCTGTTCTCCCCTTATTCGGTTGAACGGGCTTATGGCAAGCCATTTTCGTATGTGGACATTACCAAGGAATACGATAATATGGTGGCCAATCCGGACATTAAGAAATACAAGATCAAGGCTCGCGATCTGGAAAATGAAATTTCCAAATTGCAGCAGGAATCTGGCTATCCTTACATCATCAACATCGACACTGCCAACAATGCGAGTCCGATCGATGGCAAAATCATCATGAGCAACTTGTGCTCGGAAATCATGCAGGTGCAGGTACCATCCAAGCTTAACAACAAACAGGAATATGAAGTCTTAGGGACAGATGTTTCCTGCAACCTAGGCAGCACGAATATTCCTAATTTGATGCGTAGTCGCGATTTTGGTCACAGCGTTGAAGCCATGGTTCGGGCATTGACCTATGTCACCGATCACAGCAATATCGACGTTGTGCCATCTGTTCAGCACGGTAATCACATGGCGCACAGCATCGGCCTTGGTGCGATGGGCTTGCACACGTACTTTGCTAAGAACCATATGTATTATGGTTCACCGGAAAGCCTTGATTTCACCAACATTTATTTCTTGTTGCTGAATTATTACACGTTGAAGGCATCCAACAAGATTGCTAAAGAACGTGGCGAGTCCTTCCATAATTTTGAAAACAGCAAATACGCTGATGGCAGTTATTTTGACAAGTATATCCAACAATCATGGGCACCTAAGTACGACAAGGTGTGTGATTTGTTCAAGGATGTTCACATTCCGACCCAGGCGGACTGGGAAGCGCTCAAAGAGAGTGTTATGAAGGACGGCTTGTATCATCAAAACCGGATGGCTGTGGCCCCTAATGGCTCGATCAGCTATATTAACGATACCAGTGCCTCCTTGCAGCCAATTGTTAACCGGATCGAGGATCGCCAGGAAAAGAAGATCGGCACCATTTACTACCCGGCGCCTGGTTTATCGAATGACACCATGCCTTACTATCAAAGTGCCTACGACATCGACATGCGTAAAGTCATTGATGTTTATGCCGCTGCCCAACAGCACGTTGATCAAGGGATGGCGATGACCTTGTTCATGCGTAGTACCATTCCTGCTGGCCTTTATCCGTGGAAAGACGGCCGAACCGACAAGATGACGACGCGTGATTTGAATATTTTGCGGAACTACGCACATCACAAAGGTCTGAAGTCGATTTACTACATCCGGACTTACACCGATGACCAGGAAGAAATCGGCAGCAACGCTTGTGAAAGTTGCTCAATTTGATTATCTTTTAACAGGGGGATCTCCCCTGTTTTTACATACAAGGAGCGAGGAATATGGCAAAACAATATATTGCGATTAACTGGAATGCGATTGAAGATGAAGTCGATAAGGCGACTTGGGAAAAGTTGACGGAACAATTTTGGCTGGACACCCGGATCCCTTTGTCCAATGATTTAGACGATTGGCGCTCACTGAGTCCTGATGAACAGTGGGTTGTCGGGCATGTCTTTGGCGGGTTGACGCTGCTGGATACCCTGCAAAGTCAAGACGGCATGGCAAGTTTGCGGCAGAATATCCGGACGCAGCAGGAAACGGCGGTATTGAACAACATTCAGTTTATGGAAAGTGTTCATGCCAAGAGTTACTCGTCAATTTTCTCAACGCTGAACACCCCTGCTGAAATTGATGAAATCTTCGACTGGACGAATCATAATGAACATCTTCAGTACAAAGCCAACAAGATCAACGATATTTACCACAATGGTTCGGCGTTGCAAAAGAAAATTGCCAGTGTCTTTTTGGAAACCTTCCTGTTTTATTCAGGCTTCTTTACCCCACTCTATTATTTAGGCAACAACAAGCTGACCAATGTGGCGGAGATCATCAAGCTGATCATTCGGGATGAAAGTGTCCATGGCACGTACATCGGCTACAAGTTCCAATTAGGCTTCAATGAATTGCCAGAAGCCGAGCAGCAAAAATTGCAGGATTGGATGTACGATTTACTTTACGATTTGTACGAAAACGAAGAGAAGTATACGAATGATTTGTATGCTAAAACAAAGTGGACGGACGAGGTTTTGACATTCCTGCGTTACAACGCCAACAAAGCGCTTATGAATCTGGGCCAGGAAACGGCCTTTGCAGATACGGCTGATGATGTGAACCCGATCGTTATGAACGGCATTTCGACGTCAACAGCCAACCACGACTTCTTCTCCCAAGTCGGTAATGGTTATCGACTGGGACAGGTTGAAGCCATGCAGGATGACGACTATACATTTTCAACTGAAGACGAAGGCCATGATAAGTAAGGCTTTCGGAAATGAATGTGTTGAGAAATTAAAAAACCGGCTCCAAATGCGTCGCAGGTTATGTGCGATATGCATCTGGAGCCGGTTTTTGATATTCTCTTTTTAAATCAGAATGTCAGGAATAGCTCATTTTGGATGATCGTACGAGATCCTCTTTTCCTTTCGGTCTAACTTTCTGCTTTTTGCTGGCTGATCGTTTCATGGACGAGGCTTAAGAAGCGTTGGGCGATGCGTGAAAGCTCACGATCCCTTTTCCACACTAACGCAATCGGATCGGCTAATGCCGGAGCTAAAGGACGGAAGGTTAAGGAAGTGTTCGATGTTTGCGTCGCCAGATATTCAAGACATAGCGCGCGCCCTAATCCGACTGCGGTCATGCCTAAAGCATCAGCGGTCAAATCGTAGGTGCCAACAATGTAAGCCGGGTCGAGTCCCTGTCCTAGCCAGTGTTCAAAGGCATTGCGAGTATGCGTGGCCCGCGGCAGAATCAGCTCGCTATCATTGAGATCATTTGGCGTGATCAGAAGGTTATCGGTTAAGGGATCATCTGTGGTCATCAAGACGCCCCAGGCATCGCGAATCGGGAGCGGCAGGCTTTCGTACTGAGTCTGTTCCTTGCCTGGACGTAGAATAAAATCGTACATGCCCGCTTCAAGATTAGCAATCAGACTTTCATCGGAACCATAAGTCACATGGACATGTAGACTGGGGTACTGCAGCCGGAGTGATTGGGCAACCTGCAACATCAGGCGCTTGCCACTGGTTTCGCTGGCACCAATGTAAAGATCACCACCCAGTGTATGTTTGCCTTGCAAATTATTTTTGGTGCGTTCGGCGATGGCGGTTAACTCGCGAGCCCGGTTCAATAAGTAGGTGCCATCTTCCGTCAAGGTGACTCGTCGATTCCCCCTGATCAGTAACTTAACACCCAGTTCTTTTTCTAGATCTTTTAATTGCCGCGATAACCCCGGCTGGGAAATACCTAATGTTCTGGCAGCAGCCGTAATACTGCCATGGTCGGCAATTTCAATAAAGTTACGCAACGTCTGCAGTTCCATAAACTCCCCTACTTCCTATCAGTTCTGATTATCGCAGATGCTTTCCTATAACTATTATAACCTATCAAGACCACTTTGTATTCCTTTTCACACGCCTTTGCTCAACTGTGGCTTAAATCCGCTGCTCGGAAGATGATGCTTCAATGCATTCACTTCTGGTTATCAGCATTGCGTGGTGCTTTGTTTAGCGCCATTCTTCTAAAAAAGCATCGACTCAATGAGTCGATGCTAATGGGGCTACCAAATTTGAACACGTTTTTCCGGCGGTAGATACATGCCGTCGCCCGGTTGAACGTCAAACGTCGTGTACCAGTCATCCAGATTACGCGGCTGGATATTGGCACGCAACTCATGCGGGGCGTGGACATCAACGGCCAGCAACATCTTTGCCCGTTCTAGGCGGGACTTGGAGCGCCAGATACGCGCCCAGTTAATGAAAAATGCACGCAGATCGGCATCCGGCTCGCGTTTGGCAGTATCCAAAGCTGCCGCCAAACCACCGGCGTCGGCGATATTTTCCGACACAACGAGTTTACCGTTAACTTTGCCTGCTTCGGTTTCGAGACCGTCAAATTCGTCAATCATGGCTTTGGTTAGCTCATTAAAGTGCGCATAGTCTGCTTTTTGCCACCAGTTGACCATATTACCGAATTCGTCAAACTGTGCCCCGTTATTATCGAACCCATGCGAAATTTCGTGAGCGATAACGGCACCGATGCCACCAAGGTTTTCTGAGGCAGTTTGCTTCAATGAATAAAATGGCGCCTGCAGAATCGCTGCTGGGAAGGTGATGTCATTTTTTGACGGGTCGTAACTGGCATTGACCAAGTGACCCGGCATGTTCCAGACACTGCGATCAACCGGCTTGCCCAGCTTATCGTAATTGTATTGTTGCTGAACAATTTGCATGGCTTTCAAATTCTCAAGTAATGACTTTTCTGGATCAACGTGGAGCAAATCGTAAATCGCTTCAGGTTTGTCCGGATAACCCATTTTAAGTACCATCTTATCCAGCTTCAGGATGGCTTTATCTTTGGTTGGTTGTGAGAGCCAATCAGAATTGGCCAGGCGCTGTTTGTATGTGGCAATCATTTTTTCCACCAACTGGGTTACATCGGCTTTCGCCTTTTCGCCAAAATAAGTGCGGCCATAGTAAATACCGATTGGCTCACTGAAATAGGCATTGGCAACCCGATAGGCATGCTTGACCTGATCCGGTGATTTCGGTGCCCCGGATAATGCGCGATTATAGGTGCCGCCTAATTGTCGCAGCGGTTCGCTCAAGAAACCTGCAACACTATCGAGACTTAATACATAAAGCCAGTCGCGGTAGTTCGCAAAATTGGCTTCATTGAATAACTGACCGAATTCATCCAAAAAGCGCGGATCGGCGACAACAATGGTATCCGGAACCGTTTTGAAAATTGCCTTCAGGAAGTTTTCAAAATCAAATGGTTTGAGCTTTTCAATGACGGTGGTTGTCGGCATTGGATTGTAAGCCTTTGGATAATCCGCCCACTCTTCGGAACTTTTGACGTGTTTAGCAATTTCGGCATCAAAAGCAAGCGCGCCTGCCAAGGTTGCTTTTTGCGCCGCTTCATCAAGATCGGTGTATGCCAGTAGCTTGCTCATCATGTCTTTGAAGATCGCAAGTAGTTGGGCTCCGTTTTGATTGTCTTTGGCGTAATAGGAAGTATCCGGCAAAATGGTCTTGGGTCCCATGAGATTAATCACATTTTTGCTGGTGTCCTTCATGTCGGCATCGATGAAGACGTTGAACGGCGGATCAATGAGCTGTTGCTGCAGTAACTCGGCAGCACGTTGATTGTAGTCAGCCAAATCTTTGATGGCGGCAACTTGGTGCAACGTTGGTAAAGCCGGTGCAAAGCCGGCAGCGTCACGCGTCTTAAAATCCTTGGCTTGCTGATAAAGCGTGACTGCCTGGGCAAAATATTTGTCCGGAGCTTCTTTTGAACCATCGGCAACAGCTGCAAAGTCAGCCATCATTTTTTCTTCTACTTCGTCGGCTAAATCCTGGAAGCCGCCGGTACTGCTTTTGTCATCAGGAATGACTGCTTGATCCATCCAGGCCCCATTTACTGCTCGGTATAGATCATCTTGGTAGCGCACTTTACTCGTCATTCAAAAGCTCCTTTCATAATAAAACGATATATGACAATCTTAACGCATTTCTCATTTAGTTGCACGAGGAATCAGTTGAGCGATGGTGCCGGTTGTCATTGTCACTGTAAAGCCGAATAGAACGATTGTTAAAAGGTGTTCACTCTGCGCCATATAAAAATATTTTATGGAATCGATTCCATTTAGACTAATGAATTGTTTACAATCGAAATCGCTTTCTTTTTAATGATTAACTCGTTAAAATAGACCATGTACCAAATGGCGCTTAACAATCTTCGTTGAGTGCCACAAGATCGGATGTTGAACCGGCCTTTCGGTTTCTAACCGCGCCAGTTCACGCTTCATCATAACGCGTTCACCGGCGCAGGAGTCTGTGTGTAAGGACCTTGGTCGCAATGGCCAAAGAGCGGGCCATCACGCCCAAGGCCACTTACACTCCGACTCCTAACCGCGCCGGTTCACGCTCACAAGGAGGATGTTAACAGCACTCAAATATATCGAATAGTATGGAATCAAGTGGTACAACATGGACAAAATAATTAAGTGGAAGGTGCCCATGTGTTCAAACCAAGTTAACTGGCGAAATGTCTTGACAAGAACCTGAATCGCTACTGTATGATGGTTCTTACCAAAGTTACGCTAGCTAGTATTGGTTTGAACGTCTACTTCAAGCTTCCTCTCGAGTAGCGTTTAACCAGCTAATTGAGAGGAGGTGACAACTTTTGATTAAAACGCATAAGATCAAGCTCTATCCCAATGCAACCATGCGGCGCGAACTGGAGCGATTGTTTAACTATCACCGGTTTTGCTGGAATCAGGCCCTCGAAACTTGGAATGTCATGTACGACGCATCTCTCCTGATGGCGGACAAAACGCTGCGACCAAATGAACGTAAAGTGCGCGATGAGCTGGTTTGGAACAAAGCTGACTGGCAGTACGAACAATCAGCCCGAGTTTTACAGCTCGCGGTAAACGATTTAAGTAAGGCGTGGAAGAACTACTTCAATCCGAAGATGCCAGATCATGGTAAGCCCAACTGGAAATCTAAGAAACGATCTCGCAAAACGTTCAAAACGGATCGAGCGCAACTTCTAAATGGCAAGTTACGTTTGGATAAACCCCGTGGAGCTGGTGCTTGGTATGACATCAAACTAGCCGAGCAACCGCATTGGCAAGGAGAATTGAAACAAGTTTGCGTCGTTCAAGCCGCTGACGGTTACTATGCTTCCTTTTCAATTGAGGTTCAGACCTCTGTTGAAAAGCGGCCGGTTCTAACTGTCACTGGGGTTGATGCCAACATCGGTAAGTTTGACTATCGAACGTCAACTGGCTACGCTATCCAACCTACCTTGCCTGATCGTCTGCCAATACTTTATGCCCGCATTGCTCATTATCAGCGCCAATTAGCTCGCAAACGGAAAGTAAATCCCAAGCGTTTTAACTCTGCGGCTTATCGCACAACGAGAACCAAGTTGAAGCGCCAGTACCAACGAGTTGAACGGATTCAAACGGATTTGCTGCAAAAGTTTACGACTATGCTCGTCACTGATTATGACTTAATTGGGATTGAAGATTTAGACAATCAACACATGCGCATGAATAAACGTCTCGCCAAGAACCTGCATCGATCCCTGTTTGGCAAGTTCAAAGTGATCATGCAGTACAAGGCTGACTGGTATGGGAATACGTTAGTGCTAGCGGATCAGTTTTACCCCAGTACACAACGTTGTTCCCGCTGCGGTCATGTTAAAACGGCAGATGAACGGGTCACGCTAAGCGGCAACTTAAAACACCGGACCGGCCACGATGACTATCATTGTTACCAGTGTGGGGTGAAGTTGCGGCGAGACGAAAATGCCGTTGAGAATCTGATAGCTTATGCGAAATCAAAGGTTTACGGGGTAGGCTATACCCTTAAAGTTCAGGAGGCGGTCACTGTCGGGCTGATTTATTTCAGTGCGGGAATACCGTTGTTGACGGGACTAAATGAAATGTAGGATTGTCAATCAAGAAAGGAAATATATAAAACCTTTATTGGTGTCAAAGAGACATTCTTCCACGTTTTATATAGCAGGAAACCCATAGATGTACTATGTCATTATGAAGTCCCACGATATTCGCGAGAATTTGGCGACGGAGCAGTATTTGATGAACGCCAAACAGTTTGATGAGCCACTGTTGCTTTTTTATTATGAAAAGCCGAGTGTGATTGTCGGGCGCAACCAGAATACACTGGAAGAATTGAATCAGAAGTATGTTGAGGAGCACAATATTGTCGTAACGCGGCGGCTATCAGGCGGCGGTGCGGTGTACCATGATTTGGGAAACCTGTGCTTCTCGTTTGTGGTCGATAGCGATTCTGAAGAATTCGGCGACTTCAAGTCCTTCACTCAGCCGATTGTGGATGCGATTCACACGTTGGGTGCCACGAGCGCCGAGGTTTCCGGCCGCAACGATATGCTGGTTGACGGCAAGAAGTTCTCTGGCAGTGCGATGTACACCCGCAACGGCAAGACGTTCTCTCATGGTACTTTAATGCTGGATGTGGACATGAGTGTCATTCCAAAGGTCCTCAACGTACCGGAAGACAAGATTAAGAGTAAAGGGATCAAATCAGTTAAGAGTCGGGTCACCAACCTGCGCCCTTACTTGGACAAAAAATATCAAGATATGACACTTCCGGAATTTCGGGATATCTTGTTAACGCGTTTGTTCGGTGTGGATGATGTTGCCGAGATTAAAGACAAGGAATATCACGTTACTGACGCCGACCAAGTCGAAATTAAGAAGATTTATGACGATGTCTACAACAATTGGGACTGGGTTTATGGCCACAGTCCGGAATTCACTACCAAGAAGCGTAAGCATTTCGATTACGGTACAATCGATGCCCGTTTTGATATTAAAGACGGCAAAATCGCAAACGTTAAATTCTACGGTGACTTCTTTGGACCACAAGATGTTGCTGACGTCGCCGCTGCGTTGAAAGACAAGCCGTATACGTCTCAGGCAGTTAAGGAGACGCTGGATGGCATTAACACCAATGATTACTTCACCAATATTCCTAAAGATGACGTGATCAACTTGCTGGTACCTTAAGCATTAATCAGTTCAAATATTTTTCCAAAAAGGGGCAGCCATTTTACCGGCTGCCCCTTTTATCTACGCCTCCGTGGAAGCGTTAATTATATTTAATTTGGCTAATGGCGTACGCCTGAATTCGTTTAGCTCCTCGCCCAGTTGCTACCGTAATGACGCCGCGTTCGTTGTACGGCTTAACTTTTGCCGCCTTAATGTCGACGACACGGCCTTTTAGGCAGCGGCGATCGATCGTATCGATCGCAACCTCGTGCTGTGAGTGTAAAGCATCTTGAAGCAAGTTGGTAATTTCTTCCGGGCGTTGTGCCATAAGAATTCCTCCTTCATCTTCATGCCGTCTGAAATGCTGGCGGCAACTGTTTCAACGCGTATTGCCGCTTTGCCGGGCAATACAGTAACTGAAAACGTTTACGAGTTCAGTATAACGGTTGCCGGACTAAATTTCAGTAACCTCGGCTCAGATCGACTTGATGACTTGCTAATTGACCGTTTAATACCAAGGCTTGGAGGTTTTCATTAAAAATTTTAAAAACTTGGTCGCGCAAATGAGGAACCGTGCCGGAAATGTGAGGTGTCAACAAAACCTGATCCATGTCCCAAAGCGGCGAGGTTTGCGGCAATGGTTCAGGATCGACCACGTCAAGAACAGCAGCACGCAACTGCTGGGATTGCAACGCTTGAACGAGTGCCGCTGTTTCAACGGACGCCCCGCGGCCGATGTTAACGAAAATTGGCTGCCGATCGAGAGCAGCAAAGAATTCTTCGTTGTAAAAATATCTGGTAGCAGGCGTGAGCGGCAGTGCGTTAATCACAATGTCAGCCGTTCGAATCACCCGCTTTGTCTCGGCATCGGTCACGACATCCTCAAAGCCAGCTGCAGGCCGACCATGGGCACTGACACCAATCGTATGCAATCCTAGTGCTTGCAACTTGGAGGCAATCGTCGAGCCAATATGGCCGGTTCCGAAAATAACCACCGTTAACCCCTTCAGTAGCGTCATTGGCGGCCGTTCCTGACGCAATGTCCACATCTGGCGCCCTGCGCGAATCGCCGGTAGGATGCCACGACTGATGGTGAACAAAGCGCCGAGCACATATTCAGCGATCGGTTCTGCGTGAATGCCGCTGGTATTGGCCAGTAAGACGTGATGCTTGGCAAAATCAGCGAGCGGTAAATAGTCAACACCAGCGGACATTGCCTGGACAAACTGCAGATGGTCATAATTAACCGTTGCTGAGGCTGCATGCCAGCCGTAAATGACATCGATTTGCTGGGTGGTCGTTGCGTCCAGTTGGTCTTCTTCGATCACGGTATGCCCGGCTTTTTCCAATGCCTGCCGTTGCGCCGGTTCAAGACTGAAGCTATTTAGAATCTTCACGATTCATCCCTCTTTTCTGTTGTGATGGTGCCAATTGGGTTTACCCCAATATTGGAAAAGATCGGTTCGGATTGTGCCATTGTATAGTTTGCGGCGTTTGGTTGCTTTGCTGCCATAGGCTTTCTCAAAGCCCATGTCGCTCGTTAGAATGTATTTGCTCCAGGTGGTCAAAGGCGCAAAAGCCCGACCCATTTCCGCATATAGGTGGCGGACGGCCGCTTGATCGCTTAGACGTTGGCCATAAGGCGGATTAGCCACTATGACGCCATTTTCTTTAGTGGTCGTGAAATCTTTAACCGCCAACTGTTTAAACTGAATACTATGAAGTAAGCCTGCTTGCTGGGCGTTTAATTTGGCCATGTCAATCATGTCACCATTAATGTCACTCGCCTGAATATCAAGTTCTCGGTCAAAGTCTGCCTGATCCATAGCCTGATCTTTGGTAGTCTGCAACACGTTTTGATCAAAAAAGCCGAAGTTTTCAAATGCGAAGTGTCGTTGTAAGCCAGGCGCCAAATGATGGCCAATCAAAGCCGCTTCAATCGCGATGGTTCCGGAACCGGTTGTGGGGTCGACGAACGGCATATCAGGATGCCAGTTGGTGAGCAAAACCAGTGCCGCCGCAAAGTTTTCTTTCAGCGGTGCCTCCCCTTTGGCAATCCGATAGCCGCGTTTAAATAAGCTGGGACCGGTTGTATCCAGCGTCAGTGTTGCCACATCTTTTAAAATCGAAACTTCAAGCGGATACTTAGCTCCGGTTTCGGGTAAACGGGTGGTGCGGTGGTAAACGGCCGACATTTTCTCGACAATCGCCTTTTTGGTAATGGCTTGCGCGTCAGGCTCAGAATGCAGCTGTGAGCGAACCGCACGGCCTTCAACTGGGAACGCCGCATCTAGTGGCAAATACTGATCCCACGGCAACGCTTTGACGCCTTCAAACAATTCATCAAAAGTGCGTGCCTTGAACTGACCGACCACGATTTTGATTCGATCGGCACTGCGCAACCAGACGTTGGTTAAGGCAATGGTTTGATCATCGCCTTGAAAATACACTTTGCCATTTTCGGTTCGGGTCTCGATGCCCAGAGCTTTTAGTTCCTTGGTCGTAACAGCTTCCAGTCCTGCTGCCATGGTTGCGACGAGTTGATATGTCATGACGTGATTTCCTTTCAAAATGCCGGTTTAAAGAATGATGTTCAGGTTTAGTTTAACTTTTTTTGGCGGGGTTGGCGATGTTGGATTTTAAGGTGGGGGGAATTGTTGGTGACGGGATGTTCTTAGGAGCCTGCGTGTGTAAGGACCTTGGTCGCAATGGCAAAGACCGCCATCACGCCCAAGGCCACTTACACTCCGGTTTCTAAGCGGGCTGGCTCGCGCTCACAAAAAAACAGCCCGAGTCTCCCCGAGCTGTGCCTGCATGTAGATCCCTATAAGCCATGTTTTGTTCCAGAGCCTGTTCAGGCGCAGGTTCCTTCAGTCATCATCTATCTCAGCGTTGCCGCTGTATTGCCGTCGCTTCAGTTTGCTTGGCAAAACGCCCCTACCAAAAGTTTGGGTTACTCGCTCGCGGGGTTTACCCGTTCCACCGTTTAGGTTTCCCTGAACGTTTCGTCACTGTGGCACTTTTCAGACCTACTGGCGCATAGTCGAAACCTTAGCGCGGTTGGTCGCCGTAACCGTTGACACGGTCCCTAAGCTTATTGGGCTTAGCACGAACACTACAAGCATCGCAGCTTGTGCGGGCATGGACTTTCCTCAGCCTGCAGATGCAGACCGCGATCACTCAGGATCTACATGTGATCATCAATATTGGTCAACGTCGGAATGGCTGTTGTCATCGTGGGTATCAGCGCTACCGCTATCCGACAGCTTTGAACCAAAAACATGACGCTCCAGATTACTCAGACGTTTAAGAATATCATAATTTGTGGCGGCAGCGTTGGTTTGCGGTGTCTGCGCACTGACATTCTTGGAAACACTCAGCTGTTTGGTTAGCTCATCGACCCGACTAAACAGCTTTGCATTTTCTTCTTTCAGTCGATCAATCTCGTTAGTAAAAGCTTCATAATCACGAATGATGCCGTCTAAAAATTCATCGACTTCATCCGGATCATAACCGCGAACCTTATTCTTGAACTTCTTGTCCAAAATATCTTTAGGTCCGTACTGGATACTAAATTTTGTTTCTTTGTTACTATCCATTCCGACACACCTCATTGTTTTCATGGAACCAGACTAACAATAAGCTTACCATATCTCAATCGTTTTGAAAATGCTCATTTTCCGCTTCTGCCATTTCTTGGGCAGTGTCTTCCAAATCGTCCATCGTAATCAACGTGACCGGATAATCACGCCGTTTTGCCATATCTTCGGCAGCGCGGTAATCCCACTGCGGCTTACCGGGAAACTCCGGATCGTAAACAATCACCGCAGCATCCGTGTGTGCGGTCATGAACCGCGTATAACCCTGTAACTGTGCTGGTCGTTGATATGGCGCCTGCGAAACCGCGTCGGAAAAATCGACTTGCTGGCGTAGTGCGGCCAATTGTCCCTGATTGGCTTCATTCCATTTTGAGCCAAAATCCGTAAACGGCAGCATCATCGCAATTTTAAAGTCGGGATACAATGGCTTCAGCGTTAAAGCAACCTCGATTGCCCACTGCTCAACGCCTAATTGGCCGCCGGTAATCAGCCAGTTCAGGCCTTCATCCAGATACTGAAGCAGTGTGTTTTTTAATGAAGTTTTAAGGACTTTTAGCTTCGGGTCCTGATTGCCAAAGACATTGAGTTCATAGGCACGGTATCCGGTTATCCACAATCGTTTTCCAGCCATGATTTTCCTCCAAATATTAGGCCAACGCGGTTGATATTGGTATAATAGCGCCAGGAGTGTGATCGCATGACCATTCGTTATCCCAATGGTAATCCATACAAAGACGGGACGCAATTATCACCGGATCCCGTTTCGCGCCCAACGATTTATGGCGGGCGTGGGATGACATTAGAAGAAGAACTTAATCTCAGTAATCAGTATTATCGCAGTGTTGACAAGGCGGTCGTGTATAAAAAGCCGACGCCTGTGCAAATTGTAAAAGTCGACTACCCCAAACGTAGCCAGGCGGTGATTCGTGAAGCCTACTTTAAGACCCCTTCCACCACAGATTATAATGGGGTTTATCGTGGTTATTACCTTGACTTTGAGGCCAAGGAAACCAAGAATAAGACAAGCTTCCCGCTAAAAAACTTCCATCAGCACCAGATTGATCATTTTCGGCGTTGCTTGAAGCAAAACGGGATCTGTTTTGTTGTGATTCGATTTGCGACAATTAAGCGGCTTTTTGTTTTTCCGGCAAGCCGATTAATCGCATGCTGGGATCACCAGAGCACCGGTGGCCGTAAGTCGATTCCTTTAACAAAAATCATTCAACACGGATTTGAACTCCATCCGCAGTTGCAACCGGTCGTGCCGTTTCTTGACGGGGTTGACTGGTTGATCGAAACGAAAGTAGGTAATTTGCGTGGCTGATAATCAGAACATGTCGCGAATGGCGCGACGCCGCGAAGATAAACTCACTAATGGACCCAAGCCGCCCAAGAAATTGTGGCGGCGTATTCTCAAGTGGACATTGCTTGGACTGCTTGTCCTCTTCATTGCAGGCGTGGGCCTGTTCTCTTGGTATGCCAAAGATGCCCCTGAAGTCACCCAGGCGAAGTTGGAATCAGGCGGTTCCAGCACCATTTATGATCGCAGCGGAAACGAGATCACGACGCTTGGACTCGAAAACCGTGATTACGTGAAAGCTTCCGAAATTCCGCAGCGGTTGAAAGATGCCGTTGTTTCAATTGAAGATCGCCGATTCTACGATGAAAAGTTAGGCATTGATCCGGTTCGAATCATCGGCGCCGCCTTCAACAACCTGACCGGAACCAGTGACGGCCTTCAGGGTGGCTCAACGCTGACCCAGCAGCTGATCAAGCTATCTGTTTTTAGTACCAAGTCGTCTGACCAAACCCTGCGCCGTAAAGCTCAAGAAGCTTGGTTGGCGATGCAGGTCCAGCAAAAATACAGCAAGGATCAAATTTTGGAGTACTACATCAACAAAGTCTTCATGAATTATGGTCAGTACGGGATGAGCACCGGCGCCAAGTTTTATTTTAATAAATCGCTCAAAGATCTGACGTTAGCGCAGACGGCGTTTATTGCCGGCCTTCCGCAAAGCCCTGCCGGTTATGATCCTTACAAATATCCGCAAAAGGCAACCCAGCGCCGCAATGCGGTTATTGATGCGATGCTGCGGGACAAGAAGATTACAGCAGCAGACGCTAAAAAGGCCAAGGCTACGCCGATTACGGATGGCTTGCAGCCGAAACAGCAGCAAACTAATACCACGACCAATGACAAGATTGTCGATTCTTACCTCACCCAGGTGATAGCCGAAGTGAAGAAGAAAACCGGGTTAAATCCGTATACTGATAATCTGGATATCTATACCAATATTGACATGAGTGCTCAGCGCCGGTTGTATGACATTGTTAATACCGATGACTATGTGAACTTCCCTGATGATTCTTTCCAAACCGGGGTTACCATGACCGATCCGGATAATGGTGAAGTGCTGGCACAGATTGGTGGCCGTAAAACCGGCGATGTTCGCCTTGCCTATAACCGCGCGGCGCAAAACACCCGCAGTAATGGGTCAACCATGAAACCACTCATGGATTATGGCCCGGCAATTGAATATCTGAACTATTCCACGTATGAGCAAATGCTGGATGAACCTTACCAGTATCCGGGAACCAGTATTTCCTTATATGACTGGGATAAAAAATATCAAGGCCGGATTTCCATGCGGACCGCCCTCGAACAATCACGGAATATTCCGGCAGTCAAAACTTTGAGCGCTGTCGGTATGACCAACGCCGTGAAGTTCCTGAAAGGCTTGGGCATTGATTTGCCAAGTTCGGAACAATACCTCTCAAGTGCGATTGGCGCTTCGGTTAACACGGTTCAAGAAGCCGGCGCTTATGGCGCGTTTGCAAACGGCGGCACGTATTACAAACCGTATTACGTCAACAAGGTTGTGAGTGCTGACGGCAACACGCAGACCTTCAACAGTCAAGGAACGCGCGCGATGAAGTCCAGTACCGCGTATATGATTACCGACATGCTGAAAGGTGTCTTGACCAAGGGTACCGGTACCGCGGCAGCTATTTCCGGACTTCACCAGGCCGGCAAAACCGGGACCACCGATTACAGCGATGCCGAACTTAAACAAAATCCGGCGTTAAACGCAACGGGAATTGCTAAGGACGCTTGGTTTACCGGATATACGCGCAATCGGGTCATTTCGGTTTGGACAGGCTACGATAAACCGACGTCGCATGGCATTAGTTATGCTGAGCAGGAGATCTCGCAGAAAATATACAAAGCGCTGATGAGTTATACCTCACAGAATCTGGATAATCGCGACTGGACCAAACCAGATACGGTTGAATCCTACAACATTCTAAAAGGCAGCAATCCAGGAACCGCGATTACTGGCGGCTCAGGTAATACAACTAAGGAACTGTACGTCCGTGGTCATGGGCCAAGCAGCCGTAAAGCCGTCGCTGAGTCATCGTCTTCAAGCACGAGTTCCGAATCCTCGTCTTCTCATGCCAGTGATGAAAGCTCAAGCAGTGAAGTTTCCGAAAGTGTTGAATCAAGTGTTTCCACACCGAGTGTCACAACGCCAAGTGCCTCGCAGGCTTCACAAGAAGAATCATCTTCAAATAGTACGCCTTCATCGGCAAGCGGTGGTGGCTCCTCTAGCGGCAATCAGTAAGGCATTTAAACTGCCGACTGAATACTAAAAAGCTCGACGTTACTGCCAAATGTTTTGGCGGTGGCGTCGAGTTTTTTTGACGTGGAAACTTGATTGGATTTTGGACCCTTTCGAGTTCACACTTCATGTCAAAAGGCCCCACTACTTTGATGCAGGCACATCAAACAGTGGGACCTTTTCTATAACGTTAATCTTGTGGTGCTAAGTGTAAGACATCTAAATGATGTTGTTTTAACAACGCCTCACCATATGGGTCATTGCGATAGTCGTGCGCGTAAACAATGCGCTTAATCCCGGCTTGAATCAAAGCTTTGGTGCAATTCAGACACGGGAAAAAGTTCACGTAAACGGTTGCGCCGTGGGTACTGACACCGTTGGCTGCGCATTGGATAATTGCGTTCATCTCTGCGTGAATCGTGCGAATGCAGTGGCCGTCACGCATTAAGTGCCCTGCCTCATCACAATGCGGATCACCACTGATGGCGCCATTATAGCCTGTGGCAATAATGCGGTGTTCCTGCACTAAAACAGCGCCAACCGTGGCCCGCTCACAAGTTGACCGTTCCGAAACTTGTTGCGCGAGTTCGAGAAAATAATGATCCCAACTTTCGCGGTGAACGCTTCGTTTAGATGGCACAATTTTATCTGTCAATGCTTAGCTGCCTCCTTAAGCGGCGCGTAATGCTCTGCTAAAAATGACCATTCGGAACCGGCCGGTATTTTTGGGTCGCGGGCGCGTAAATGCTCGCGACCAAAACGAATCAGGCTGCGGTGCAACTTGATCCAGGTAGACTTCGGCATTAATGCTTCCAGTCGCTTCTGAATCTGAACTGGCGTGGCCTTAGGCGAAACTAATCCCAACCCCTTCACAATCCGACTGACATGTGTATCGACGGCCACGCCAGGAATGCCGAACGCATCGCTAAGTACGACCGTCGCCGTTTTCTTGCCGACCCCTGGCAGCTTAACCAAATCAGCTGCATCAGCTGGGACCTTGCCGGCATATGACTGAACCAAAATGGCACTTAATGCTTTTAAGTGGGCCGCCTTCGTACGGTACAACCCGAGTCGGCTGATTTTTTCGGCAATATCCGTCACCGGCGCAGCGGCCATTGCTTCCGGAGTTGGATAAGCCGCAAACAATGCCGGGGTGACAGCATTGACGGCAACATCTGTCGTTTGCGCCGACAGCATCACCGCTACCAGAATTTCAAAGGGATTTGTCGCGTGTAACGTCGGTTCGGGATCAGGATATAGTGCCATGATTTGGTTAAACAATTGCCTAGCCTCTGCGTCAGTCATGAATGCGCCTCCTAGTTGGCTTTCACCGCTTTTACTCGATGAAAGTATGATCTGATGTGATGGTGAATCTAAAGCTCCTGATGCCGCTTAATGTCAGCTTGGACTTGTTGTGCGGTTGTGAGATGGCGGCGTTCCCAGTTTAGCAAAATGCGATCCATATATTTTAATGAGTACGCCGAATTCAAAACCGCCTCGCGTAATGCCAACAAAATGACCTCCGGCAGATAATGATCAGTGGTCAACCAATCCCGAATGGTTTCCTGCTCAATCGGGGAAAGCGGCCGGCCAAATTCAATTTCGATTTGGTTGAAAACGTTTGTCTGGGCATCGGCATTTGGTTGCGTCATCGCCGTGCTGGCGGTTTGGCCGCTATTCGGAATCTTTGCAAGTAGCGGACTGAGATCATAGTAATCACGCATCCGCCCTTGATTGTCAGGAACGCTTTCCAGCACGATCGCCTTTTTTTGAATCAAGGTTTCAATGGCTGTGTAAATCGCGTTAGGTGCGACATTCATCTGGTTGGCTAATGCTTTGAGATCCGGTGCCTGATGATGCTCGGATTGCCATTGGTCCAAAAAAAGATACGTCAGAAATTCTGTCTGTGTCAGCCCCAATGCTGGATAATGGTCAAACAGCAGGTTCGAGACACTGAACTGCCCTGCTTCAGTGTAAGTCCTTAAATCAGTCATTTTTGTGACCCTCCAAAAAAAGCCGGCGCGTTGGCGTCCGACTTTTGCGTGCCATTACGGCTTCAAACGATTGATCATGCGTGGGAATGGAATGGCTTCGCGTAAGTGATCCAGCTTGCAGATCCAGGTAATTGCCCGCTCCAGACCCAAACCAAAACCGGAATGCGGCACGGATCCATACTTGCGCAAGTCTAGGTACCATTCGTATTCATCCAAATCAAGCCCGGCTTTTTCGATGGCAGCCTTTAACGTGTCATAATCGGTTTCACGTTCGGAACCGCCAATGATTTCACCATAGCCTTCAGGTGCCAGCATATCGGCACAGACATATTGCTGCGGGTCATCCGGATCCGTCAACATATAAAACGGCTTGATGTTTTTCGGATAATTCAAAACAAACACCGGCTGATCGAATTGGTCAGACAGGTAGGTTTCTTCAGGCGAACCAAAATCATCACCATACTTCACATCCATTCCGGCATCCTGCAGCATTTCGATCGCTTTTTTATAGCTGATGCGGGGGTATGGGAGCTTGGTGTATTGTTTGAGGACTTCAGGATCGCGACCGAGCAAATGCAACGGATAACTGCAGTTGTCCAACACCGCCTGAACTAAGTAAGCAACATAACGCTCCTGAACCTTGAGGCTTTCTTCCTGATGACAAAAGGCCATTTCCGGTTCGATCATCCAAAATTCAGTCAAATGACGGCGGGTCTTGCTCTTTTCCGCCCGGAACACAGGACCGCAAGTGAAAACTTTCCCATAAGCCATTGCCCCCGCTTCAGCATACAGCTGGCCGGATTGACTGAGATAAGCTTTCTTATCAAAGTAATCGGTCTCAAACAGTTCGGTTGTGCCTTCCGGTGCCGAGTCGGTCAAAATTGGCGGGTCCATTTTAATAAAGCCTTCGTTGTTAAAGAATTCAAAGGTTGCCCGGATCATTTCGTTACGAATTTGTTGAATGGCAAATTGCCGTTTGGACCGTAACCAAAGATGGCGGTGATCCAGTAAAAATTCAATCCCGTGTTCCTTAGGGGTAATCGGATAATCTTCAGAGTCGCCGACAAGTTCAATATCGCGCACTTCAATTTCGTAGCCAAAATGACTGCGGCTGTCTTGATGAATAACACCGGTGATCCACATGCTGGACTCTTGGCGCAGCTCCTTGGCGAGTTTAAACACTTCATCAGACACGTCGGCTTTAGAAACAACGCCTTGAAAATACGCCGAGCCATCGCGTAACTGAAGAAAGGCAATCTTGCCAGAGCTTCGTTTGTCAGTCAACCACGCGCCAATTTTTACTTCTTCGTTTACATGTTCCTTTGCATCAATGATGCGAATCTTTTCGGTCATGCCTTAACTCCCCACTTTAAAAATATAAAATTATTTCCGGACAAATTCCTGAATGCGCCGCGCTGCTTCGCGCAGACTGTTAAGATCTTTACAATAACTGATGCGCGCATGATCCGGCATCCCAAAGGCGCGCCCAGGAACAATCGCAACCCCGGTTTCATTCAACAGTGCGCTAATAAAATCATCAACGGTGCCATAATGGCTCAACTGCGCTGCTCGCTTAATATTCGGGAAAAGGTAAAAGGCCCCTTGTGGCTTTTCGCCCATATCAAACCCAGGAATTTCGGCTAGCAGATCATAGAAAAGATTGAGCCGTTCTTCAAACGCCTGGCGCATCTTTTCGACAACGCTCTGGTCACCGGTAAGCGCCGCTACTGCAGCGTATTCGGAGACGGCTGCAGGATTGGAGGTGGTATGGCTGATAAAGGTTGCCATGGCTTGCATGAGCTTTTCCGGACCCGCCGCATAGCCGATTCGCCACCCGGTCATGGCGTAAGACTTGGAAACACCTGAAATTAAAACCGTATTATCTGCAATGTCAGGATCAATACTGATCATGGATGTATAGGATGTGCCATTATAAATCAGATCCCGATAAATATCATCAGTGACCACCAGAATGTGATGTTTTAAGGCCCAGTTGCCGATTAAGGTCAATTCGGTGCGATTATAGACGACACCGCTTGGGTTTTGCGGCGAATTGATGATCAACGCGCGCGTTTTGTCCGTTCGCGCAGCTTCAAGATCATCAACGCTGACTTTATGGCCAACTGCTGGCATGACCAAGTGTGGGATGCCGCTGGCTAATTTAATCTGTTCCTCATAGGAAACCCAATACGGAACCGGAATCAACACCTCATCACCTGGATTTAAATAAATCTGGAATAAGGCGTACAAAGCAAACTTTGCCCCAGTGGTCGCAACAATCTGACGCGCCGGATAGCGAACCCCATCCTGGGCAAAAATCCGATCGCTGATGGCTTGTTTTAATTCCGGAATACCGGTTGCTGCCGTATAAAAGCTAGCATTGCCGGCTTGAATGGCAGCAACTGCCGCGTCATCGATGGCTTTGGGGGTCGGAAAATCCGGCTGACCGATCGACAAGTCAATCACATCGGCGCCTTTCGCCTTCAGTTCCTTAGTCTGATTACTTAATGCTAATGTCGCGGACGGTGCAACGTTGAGGATTCTTTTTGCTAAATGCACGAGGGCGCCTCCTACAGTGTCGACACCACTCAGGATGTCGAATCATGCTAATTTATAGATTTTTGATCGCGTTCAGCTGTTCGCCGCTGCGAAAACTGTACGTCACGTAATTCAGTTTACCAGACTTTGACAGATAGCCAATATCCCAAACGAATTCCGAGCCACGTTTACCTAAGGAAGCGTTTAAGATCTTCTTCGGGTTGTTGTCACTTGTCGCTTGTTGGATCGCCTGTTGCCGAGTGATACCGGATTTTTGGTTCAAAATGTCGACTTTACCGGTTTTTTTCTGAATAACGACGTAGACGGACTTATTTTTTTGCGTTCGTCCGGCAACGCTTAGGTAGCTTTTATCGCGGTTATACCACCAAAAGCCGTTAATCGTTTTCAGGTCGGCCCGATTGGTGGCAATTCGTTCAGCTTGGCTGCGTAATTGCTGATAAGGCGAGATACTTTTGGCATAAATACCGATAACCGCGATGATGAGAATGATGAGGCCGCTGATCAAGGAAAATTTGAGCCAATCAAAACGTCGGTGACGCCGCATGGGTTGTTCCCTCCTTTGTTGGGTGAGTGAGTTGTAAGTATAAGGTTGGCCGATGCTGCTGAAACGCGATCACCGGCGCAGGAGTCTGCGTGTAAGGACCTTGGTCGCAATGGCCTAAGCCCGGGCCATCACCCCAAGGCCACTTACACTCCGACTCCTAAGCGCGCCGGTTCACGCTCTTAGCCACATTTTGACATACTCTGGCATATCGTTTAGAGGCATGGTCATGGGTTTAATATTCGGTAAGGATTTTTGCATCTTTTTACCGTATTGCGTAGTGATGAAGCGCGGATCCAAGATGACGAAAGCACCGCGGTCGGTTTCGGTACGGATAAGGCGGCCGAAGCTTTGGCGTAAGCGAAGCGTTGCCCGTGGCAGTGCATCGTCGGTGAATGGATCGCCGCCGCTGGCTTTGATTTGCGCATAGCGGGCCTTGGTGATGGGCGCTTCCGGTGCGTCAAACGGTAACCGGGTTAAGATGACCATTTCGAGCAAGCGATCAGGATAGTCGATACCTTCAAAAAAGCTGGCTGCGCCTAACAACAAGCTCTGTTCGCCGACCGCAAAGCGCTTGGCAATCTTTTCCGCCGAGCCGGTCACGCCTTGTGCCAACAGTTCTTTGTGGTCGGCAATGGGGCGATGGATCAGTCGTTGATAAACCTCCTCGATCACCGCCAAAGAGTTGAATAACACAATGGTTTGATGGCGATTATCAGCAAGTAGCTCAATTGCCTGAGCAAGGTAGTCCGCATAGGCTGATGCTGACACCTCACTGGCGTTTGGCACATCTGTCGCAACCAACACCTTGGCTTGGTCACGATAATGAAACGGACTGCGGAGTTTCAGAAAACTCGTTTCCGGCAACTCAGGGTAGCCTAGTTGCCGGGTCAAAAAATCAAAGGAGCGGGCAGCCGTCAACGTTGCGCCGACGAAAACCGGTGCCGTAAATTGACGAAGTAACTGTTGCACCGCTGCCCCAACCTGAAAAACATCCCAACTTAAGCCTAAGCTTGCCACATCCTTCACCTGGCTCAAGGTAATTGACGCAACGGCAGCCCGGCCGTTGATTAGCTCCGGCAATCGTCGAAGCATTTCCTGCAGCCGATTGCGTTGATCAGCCAAACTCATGCGCAATGCTGCTAGTGCCTGAAAACGTTGACCGTCACTTTTTAAAAAGAACCGTGGCCGTTGATTAAAATCAGCCGTCAGTTTATCTGCCGTCACTGTCAGCCGACCAATGACTTTGATTAATAGTTTAACCTTATCCGACTGAGTTTCACGCAGCCAGTCGACGGCGGCCGGATCCAAACTTAAATTGACAAAACCAGACATCGCCGTCGTTTTACCGTGGAAAAAGTGCCGGTAGATGTCTTGCTGCAAAGTGGTGACGGTTGTTTGCGCCGTTTCCGTTAACTGATGTAGTTGTCGCAGAACCATTTGCATCGCCGGCTCGCTTTGATAGACCGCAACTAAGGAGTGAGATTCATCGGGATCGCTTAACTGCCATAGATGGCGCAATTGACGCCGCAAATGGCCTAACGCCATATGTTGGGCGAACGCTGCTGCGGTGTTATCCGCAAAATGCTGTGCTTCATCCACCACCAAAAATGGCTGTCCACCTGCAAGTTGCTCGACATGGCGCGCAAGAAAGGCATGATTCGTGACCACAATTACCGCTGCGTCCATGGCCGTTTGGAGACGTCGATAAAAATCCAACGTGTAAAACGGATTGGTAAACGGCGTCCCGACATCGCCGGTGTGCCGAATCTGCAAAAACAACGGCGCACGATATGTCGTCAGATGCAACTCGTCCAAATCGCCTGTCGTCGTCTGGGTCAGCCAAACCAGCAATTTCATTTGCAGTAACTGGGTTTGCCGGGTCGGTGCTTCCTGATGCAGGCTGGCAGCAAATTTATTTAGATCCAGATAATGCTGCGGGCTTTTAACTTCCACACTTGGCACCGTGCGCCCTAGCAAGTCGTTGAGGGCCGGAATGGCTTTCTGCATCAGCTGGGTTTGCAAAACCAATGTTGGCGTTGCAATAACCAGTTTGTGCTCAGGGGTCGCAGCGTAAGCATAAGGTAAGAGATAGCCTAATGTCTTCCCTAACCCTGTCCCGGCTTCTACAAATAACGGTTGCTCAGGTTGATGCGTATGGGCAAAGATGGCATCCATCATTTTGGCTTGTGCCTTGCGAAACCGATAACGCGGTTGCAACAGATGCTTTTTGGCTAAGTCGGTTGCCGGATAGGTGCCTGCAAGTGCAAAGTCGGTTGTCGGTGTCACAGGGCGCCGTAGTACTAACGAACCGACTTGAACGTATGCTTTTTTAAGCGGCCTCGGCGGTGTCGCAATCAGGTTAAGGTAATCGCCGGTTTCCCGAATAAATCCACCGCGATGCTGAATTAGCGCCTGTTGGGTCGGAGTTGGCAGTTCCTGAAATCGTTTGGTTAATTGTAATAGCAATTTGCCGGTGCTGATCGCGTCGCTGTCGGCTTGGTGTGGATTATCGTGTTGAATGGCCAGATACGCGGTTAAATCACTCAGGCGAAAACTGCTGATTTCCGGCAGTAGAACCTGCGCCAGTTCAACGGTATCAATAGCCTCCAACTGCAATTTTGGCAAGCCGACCCGTTCAAATTCCGCATTCAAAAATGGATAATCGAAATTCACGTTGTGCGCAACAAAAACCGTGTTTGTCAGCAAGTCGTGTAAAACCGGTGCCACTTCGTCAAAATACGGTGCTGCGACTAACCGATCGGGATTAATCCCTGTCAACCGTTGAATGGTCTGCGGCACCGAGCGATCAGGATTAACCATTTGTGAAATTGTTTGAATGATTTTGCCATGGCGCAACAAGGCGCATCCGAACTGAATCATCCGGTCGCCATCTTTGACGCTGGTGCCGGTTGTTTCCAGATCGACCACAGCAAACGTGGTGTCAGCATTCATAAATTCTTATCCATTCCCGTCTAAACATACTGCGTCTATCATACTATTTCCCGATGGGGTTCGCCACCAAATCAACAATCGTACCGGTTCGCAACAGAACCAGATAACGATGATTAACCGGTTTGGGTTGCAGCCGGGTCAATGCCTGTGCATAAAGGTTCAGCTGACCGCGATAACGCGCCACTAATACTTCGGGATTAGGTTCGTGATCCGTTTTATAATCAAAAAGCGTCACCCCTTCAGCATCACTGACGAAACCGTCAATAATCCCGTGAATCAAGACGTCTTCGCCGGGATCATCTTTCAAACCTTCGAATAAACGATCCGCTGGCAACAACATGGAAAATGGCACTTCCCGATGAACCTGCTGCGGTTTGGCCTGCAACAGGCGACCCAAGTCAGTTGCAAAAAACCGCACTAGAGCGGACAAGTCGATACGAGTAGCCACTTCCTGTGGGATGGCACCCGTGGTTATCAGATGGTGCCGTAAATCTTCAAGGCTTGTATGGGTAACCGGTTGTGTCAAGTCTACCAGTTGCAACAACAAATGGGTAGCCGTGCCGACAGCAGTTGCACTGACGCCACCTGATGATTGGGTTAGAAATACCGGTGCGGCTAAATCTCCCAGCGGCGGTTGGGGTCCCAAAAACCGATCGGCACTCACCAGTTCCATCGTATCCGGGTCATCAAAGGCCCGTTTAATTTCCGAGACACTTTGGAAGCCGGCAGTGGTGGTAGCGGCCTGAAATGGATACTGCTGCTTGAACCAGCTGTTTAAGTCGAGTGACGGCGCTTCAGCCGGAGCTGATTTTGTAGCGGTGGCCGCCGGTTTGACTTGCGGATTAACCTCGATTTCAATGGCAAATTCGGTTGAATCACCGATGAGAGCAGGCTTTACGGTAGTTTCGGCTAAACCTTTGACTTGGGGATGACGAATCAGTGCCGGACCGATCCAATCTAGGTAATTCGTTGCCGCGCTGCGAACTTGGGGAGCCAGTACCAGTTGTTCGCCTTCTGCTTCTTTAGCCCATTTTGCCACCGTTTTGTCGGCAGATGTGAGTTGCTGGCCGCTCATCGTTGCCCCAACAACATATAGCCGTTGCTGCGCTCGGGTTAGGGCGACATACAGCAGGCGCATTTCTTCAGCAAGCGTCTGATTTTGGCGGGCGGCTTTTGCGGCCTGATACTGCGGTAATTCGTATTCAACCCGGGTTCCCGGATCCAGCCATTTAGCGCCGATGCCATTTTTGGTCAAAATGGCCGCGCCACGTTGATCACGTCGATTAAAATGTTTATTGGTTTGCATGACAAAAACGACCGGGAATTCGAGGCCTTTACTTTTATGAATCGTCATTAACCTAACCGCGTCTTGATCCGGATCGACTTGGGCAGGTGTGGCGAGATCCTGATCCTGTTTTTGCATGAGGGTAATGAAATGAATAAAGGCGAACAGGCCCTTAAATCCACCTGACTCATACGTTTGGGCCCGGTCAATCAAGGCTTGCAGATTGGCCTGGCGTTGACTGCCACCGGGGGTTCCGCCGACATAATCGAGAAAACCCGTTTCTTGATAAATCGCCCATAACAGGGTCACAAGGTCATTTTCGCGTGCAAGGTCGCGAAAATGTTTTAATTGCTGGAAAAATTGCGTGAGTGTTGCGTGGGTTTGCTTGGCTAGCGGCGTGGACGGTGTCGCAGCCAAAAAGGCAGTGACCGCATCATAGTAAGGAACTTGTTTGGCTGCTAGGCGAATGAGCGCTAGTTGATCCGCTGATAGTCCGACAATTGGCGAACGCAAAACCGCAACTAATGGAATATCCTGCTTGGGGTTGTCAATAATCTTAAGCAACGCAAGCATGACCATCAGTTCGGTGGTTTTAAAGAAGTTCTTCGTATCTGCCACAAACAGCGGTACGCCGGCTGCAGCAAACTGTGTCTGGATCAGACTGTTTTGTGTGGTTTGGCGGGTTAACAAGGTGATGTCACGATAATGGATGCGGCGGTAAGCCTGTTGCTTCCGGTCCCATAATTTCGCCTCCGGATCCTCAACCAACCGTTGAATTTCCGCGATGACCATTTGGGTTTGACCGGTCGCGACATCTAAAGGTTCATCATCGTCTTCGCTTTCCGGTAAATCAGGTGCGTCAGTTCCGTCATCATCCTCATCTGAGGTGGCCTTGCTGTATAACAGCATTTTGACCGCCGGATGGCATTCGTCGTAATCCACGGCCCCATACTTCAAAGCGGCGCGATCATCATAGCTTAAGTCCCCTACCTCGGGATCCATGATCTGGCTGAAAATAAGATTGGTGAATGCCAGCACGTTCTTGGTTGAGCGGAAGTTCTCTGCCAGAATAATCCGTTCGGGAGCGGCAGGATCACTAGGTTGATCGGCGAAAGACTGATATTTGTGAATGAAGAGTTGCGGATCGGCTAATCGAAAGCCATAGATGCTTTGCTTGACATCCCCTACCATGAAGCGGTCACCAGGGTCAGAAGTGCTGACAGCTGCTAATAATGCTTCCTGCAGCGGACTGATATCCTGATATTCATCGACCATCACTTCATCGAAGCTAGCACGATAATTCTCGGCAATCGGTGCGCCGGTTTGGGGATCTTGTTGCTGCAGAATCTTCAACGCGTTATGGGCGATGTCGCTATAATCCTGGACATGACGATCTGCTTTTTCAGCGGTTAAGGCCGCCAAAAACTGTCGTGCCACTTTTGTCAACATTTGCATCATTGGCTGAACCGTCTGCAGCAGATCCTTGATTTGTTCACCTGTCAGTGCAAATTCCGGCGCAACTTGTTTTTGCCATGTGGTTTTGGCCGCATCACGTAATTGTTTAGCCGCTTTTTTGGTTGCTTTATCATTGTCATCAAGCCCTTTTCTGGCGCTCGACCATGTTTCAAATTGATGATCAGCCAAAACGTCGCGCACCGTGTCATAAGTTGGGGTGGCATTTTCCAATAAATGTTGCAGTGGTGCCAGATCGGCTTCGATTTGGCGCTGCCAGATCGGGTTCGGTAATTGATCGGCCAGTGCTGCTGCTTGGGTGAGATCTGTGGTGATTTGCAGCAATTTTTGTTTCATCTGCGGCCAGATTTGGGTGTTGAAGGTTTGCTCCCATGCCTCGGGTGCATACGGTTCGGCTAATTGACGCAAATAGGCTTCAGGATCGGTCGTCGCCGCTGCTTGACGCATTAGCTCAAACATCAAATCCTGGAGGCCACTATCATCACGGTCACCGCTAAAATTAGCCGTTAACTGTTCAAAGGCGGCCGCATCGTCACCTGCATAGAACTGCTCGCGTAAGTCATTCCAAACGCGTTCCTGCAACATATAACGTTCCGTTTCATCCGTGAGTAACCGAAAACCGGGATCAAGATCGATGACGTAATAGTAGGTTTGGACAATTTGTAGGCTAAAAGCATCCAAAGTACTGATCTTAGCCGCATTCACCATCGCAATCTGATTGGATAAATGGCGGCGATCTTCGGCATTGAGTTCGTGCCGTTTTTGCGTCAGTGTCTGTTTTAAAGCTGATTGAATTTTGGTTCGCATTTCGGCGGTTGCTGCGCGGGTAAAAGTGACGATCAACATTCTGGTGATATCGGCATGCTGTTTGAGGATCTTCTGAATAATCCGTTCAACTAACACCGTCGTTTTGCCGCTACCGGCAGAAGCAGAAACCAGCACATCATGGCCATGATGATCGATCGCTGCCTGTTGAGACGAAGTAAATTTTGTCATGATTGCGGTGTCTCCTTTTTAGAATCTGGCGTCTGCTTAGGGTCCGTTGTGAGGCGATTGACGACATCTTTCCGTTTTAATTTAGGAACATGATGATAGTGGTCAAATCCCGTTGCCGGATCAAAAAGCATGATACTTTGGTAATCACTGCGGCTGACGACTTCTGAGGATTGACCGTATTGGAAAGGTGCCAGGTCAATATTGCCGGAGAGAATTTGAGTGGCCGCATCGATGATCAGTGCTTGATTGTGTGCCAAGTAAGCGCGTAAATCATCCGGCGTTAAAATATTCGACTGGCTACGGTTGAAGCTCCCATCCTTTTTAAAGCCTAGCGGAGCGACCTCGCTAGCGCCGCCACTTTCCGGTGAAATCGTACGATCGACCGCGGCAAGTTCGTCACCATGATTGGCAACCAGAAAACCCAGATATTTGAATTTCTTGAGCCGCTCAATAACCGGTTCCAACGTCGGCGTGTATTGAAGCGTTGGATCCTGAAGATGGAAATACAGTGCGCCGGCCGGTACAAACGGCGGGTCGATAGGAACGTTTGTCATGGCTTCAATGTACGTCAGCATTTGCAAGGCAATCCCGTAATAGGCATCACTGTCATTAAACCGATGCTGGGTACTCTTATAGTCAACAATGATAAAGCGGCGCGCATTCGGTTCACGATAAACATCTAAGCGATCGATTTTGCCGCGAACGTTAACGCGGCCACCATGCGGCAACGGCCAGGATAACCCCGGCAAGCCTTTGGTGTCCCCGATTCGTCCAAATTGCAATTCGGTGCGTATCGGACGAAACCCACTGCGTTGTTGTTGCTGACGCATGTTGACCAGTACTTGGATCAGTAGCCGGCTTAAACGTCTGGTCAGATAGAGCATGCGATGCGTGCTGCCGAGAATTTCGTAGCCCGGCTGGCTGGCAATGTCTTCGACAAGTGGCGGAATGGCGGCAGCGATGACGGCTGGGTCAACGTCTGCCAGTGCCACATGTTCTTCGCGTAGTTGGGTCAAATAGCGATCCAGCACCGCATGAAACAGACTGCCGGTGTCGGCTGGTGAAAGTTCGAATTCCGGGCGCGGTTGCAGGAGCAAGCCGTACTTGAGAAAATATTCAAAGTGGTTCAGATAGTAAGTTTCAAGCCGGGAAACCGACACATTCATGTCCCGCCCGTAAAGTTGGATGGCTAAATCCGGATCAAGGTGCCCCGGATCATTTTGATAGGTTAAGCTACCGGCGAGGCGGCGGGATAACGTTGCCAAATCGGTTTGTTTCAACGCCGCCAAAACACTTTGCCACGCTTGACCCAACGGCAGCTTTTGTTGTTGGGCATCACCAGCAGCGCGCACAAAGTCACTCAACATTGCCCGCGGACTGCCTAAAACGGTTTCGACTGGCGTTGTCAGCGAAACCGGCGCCCAGGCGGTTGGCGTTAGGTGCAGTGCATTTCCCATTTGCTGAAGATAAGGTGAAGCCTGATTTTCGCTGTTTCCCTGGGCGTTTTGAACCGGATAGCTCAACGTCAATTCGTCTGACGCTGCCATGAAGCCCAGGTAGTTGATAAATGGATCGCCTAAAGTCGTTGCCGGTCCCTGTTCAGGCAAGAAGCGATCATCCGGCAATTGAGCAGCCAACAATTGGCGCTCCTCACTGTTCAACACGCCATCATCAGTGGGAACATCCGGCATGGCCGTATTGGTTGCACCAATGACGAATACATGTTTTGCCTTCGCTAGCCGCACCAATCCGGTTTCAGAAATAACAACCGCGTCAAGCGTCGCCGGGATCTGGGTGTACGTGGCACTGGCAAATCCCGCGGCCAGCAATTCGTGAAACTGCTCCCGGTCAAATTTGGCACTGCCCAAAATCGTGACATAGTCGTCCAATAACGCGGTAAAAGTGGTCCACGCCTGTTCATGGGCGCGGCTGCGGGTCAGATCACCGGCGTCACTGGCAGTTTGTCGCCAAGCGCGCAGTTGATCAACAACGCCATTTGCGTCCAACCAACGATACAGGTCACCTGCAGCCTCCGCCCCTGTTTTTGCGGTCTGCCACTGTTTTAGCAACGTTGGGACGGTTTGGGCGATCAACGTTTTAATCGCATTGATCTGCGCGGTTTTAGCAGCTTCCGGATCCATCTGCGGATCATCGGCGTCAGGATTGCGCTGAAAATAGCGCCATGCAGCTGGTTGCGTCCAGCGCTGCTTCCCGGCAATGCCCGTCCGCACTAGGTGGTTATCCGTTGTGTCCACTGCATCCCGAAATTCGGCCAGTGACATCCCTTCCGGCAACAATAGCTCCGTGTGCAGCAGACGCATGACATCTTGATACTGATAATCGTGTTTTTGAATCGCAAACAGACTTTCCATCAAGACAACTAGCGGATGGTCTTTCATCGGTCGTTGCAAATCAGTAAACTGCGGGATCGAAAATTCGGCAAAAATCGCCGGAATCACGGTTGCATAAGGCTCCAATCGTCGTGCTAAAATCAGGAAATCACGATAGCGCGCACCATGCCGAACTGCGCGATAAATGTGCTGAGCCACATGCCGCAGTTCCTGATACGGATCGGTCGCGATCGCCAAATGGATTTGCTCAGCGGTTTCAGAAGTCGGTGCTGTTGGTGGCTGCAGGTCCGTATTGGCCTCCCACCAATTTGCAACTTGTTGCATGCCGCGACTGATTTGACGCGGTGCCGCAAATCGATCCGGGCGAATCGGAACATGCAGCGTTTTCGCTTTTTGATAAAGCCGTTGGTAAAGTCGACCGGCGGGCAAAAATAAGTTAGGAGCAACTGGCGGATTAAGCGGATATGGCTTATTCAGCACTAACCCGAGCGTTACCTCGGCGGCTGTTTCGAGCATGGTTTCGACTAACGCAGACTCAGAAGCAGAAAATACGTTAAAATCATTGAGATAGATAAACGTATGGCTTAGGTCCTGCGTGCGCATGGCTTGCTGCAAGCCACTCAGTAAGCTTGCGGTCGTGGCATAAGGGCCGATTTCTGCTTCATATTGGTCAAGAATGATCCCCAGATCGCGCAACTTCGCGCGATGCCGATCACCGGGAGCTAAAGCCGATACCGTATGCATCAGATCTTCGGCCGTGATGCGGCCGATCATCAATTCGCTTAGTTGATCGGCAAGTTGCGTCACAAAACCGGTATGTTGCGCTTCGCCGGCATAAATGGTCAAGTCGTCTTGCCGATCAGCCAGAATTTTGGCCACCAACATGGTATTGCTTGCCTGATCAAGCCGTGGTTGTTGATAAAGTGGCGTGTTTTTCAAATAAAACCAGGCCAGACGCGAAAATGACAGTACCTGCACCCGACTCTGAGCGTACGCATCCGCCTCACCCTGTTGCAATTGGCGCAAGCGTTTGAGAAGATCGATTTCTGCTTCGAATTTAATATGGTTCGGCACTAAAAAGAAAATCTGATTTTGCGGATCAGCCGCGAGTTGTTCCTGGATCATAGCTGCCATGGTTTGAGCATGATCCCTTGTTGCGTCACCTAAAATAAACTGCAGCCCCATGCTGTGCCTCCTCAAGTTTCAATCAATGGTGATGATGACTTATGCTTTAGTCTAGCATAACTAAGTAGTGTCCGATCGGCGTTTGCGCTATCATAAGTAAAGAATATTAACGAGGTGTTTATATGGAAATCGGGACGGGTAAAAGTTACGCAAAAATCATTCTTATTGGGGAGCACGCGGTCGTTTATGGGGAACCCGCTATTGCGCTTCCGGTCAAAAGCATCGGCTTGTCAGCGCGGGTGGCGCCGCTGCCTGATGGGCGGCAGGAGGTTACATCGGCTTTTTTTACCGGTGATTTGAACGCGGGCCAACTGACCAACTTTGCCGGCATTGCCATGCTGATTCGCCGGTTGCTTGTGTTCTTCGATGCCAGTAAGCAAGGTTTTCACCTTACCATTACCAGTGCCTTGCCATCTGAACGAGGAATGGGATCGTCAGCTGCAACTGCGGTGGCGGTCGTGCGGGCCTTTTACGATGCGTTTCAGACGCCGTTAACGCGCACGGCGTTGTTGAACTGGGCCGATATTTCCGAAAAAGCGCTACATGGCAACCCCAGCGGCTTAGATGCAGCAACGGCTAGTGCTGAAAAGCCGCAGTGGTTTGTTCGGGGCAAATCATTGCGGTCAATCATGATGCCGCGGAATGGCGTTTTGCTTATTGCTGATACCGGCATTGCGGGTCAAACCAAAGTCGCGGTCGATCTTGTCGCGCAAAAGCTTAAACAGGCGCCTAAAGTTTATCGACCGCTTATTACGGACATCGGCACCGCGGTTCGCCAGGCAGCATTAGCTTTGGCACAGGATGATATCATCATGTTAGGGCAACTATTGAATCGCGATCAGGCCGATTTGGCTGCACTTGGTGTCAGTAGTCCGGAGCTGGATCGATTGATTAATGTCGCCATCGATCACGGCGCATATGGGGCTAAATTAACTGGCTCCGGCATAGGCGGCTGTATGATTGCCCTTGCTGCAGAAGACCAGGCGCCGACGATTATTCAGGCGCTTAAAGCAGCTAATGCGGTCAAGGTCTGGGAATATCACTTTGAAACGAAATGAGGCACCTATGACAACTTACGCACGTGCGCATACGAATATTGCGCTCATTAAATACTGGGGTAAAGCTGACAAGAAGTTTATGTTGCCGGCAACGAGCAGCATTTCTCTGACGCTGAACGATTTTTATACAGATACAGCGGTGACGTTTGATTCAACACTTTCAGAAGACCAGTTTGTCCTCAATGATCAACCACAATCGCCAGTCGCTGTCAGCCGGTTCTTGGATCACGTCCGGAAGTTAGCTAATATTAAAACCCGCGCCCGGGTGAGCTCGTTGAACCACGTACCGACTGCTGCCGGTTTGGCCAGTTCTGCCTCGGCATTTGCGGCATTGGCATTGGCCGCCAGTCGTGCCGCTGGCTTAGATTTATCCCCGACCGACTTATCGCGTTTGGCTCGGCGCGGATCCGGCTCGGCAACCCGATCGATTTTTGGCGGCGCCGTCATCTGGCATCGCGGCTTTGACGATGCCTCTTCATTTGCCGAACCCTTGGCGATTCAGCCGACCTTGCCGTTACGCATGTTGGTTGTCACCGTTTCGGATCAGAAAAAAGCGGTCAGTTCCCGCACCGGCATGGCCAATACGGCCGCAACCAGCCCTTATTACCAGGCGTGGGTGGAGGCTAACGAAACCTTGATAAGTCCCATGATCACGGCGTTGGCTGAAGACGATTTTGACACGATCGGCGCGCTCACTGAATTGTCAAGTATGCGTATGCACGCTGCGATCATGGCTGAAGAGCCGCCGTTTACCTACTTTCTGCCAGAAACCTTACGCGCCTGGCAATTGGTGCAGGAACAGCGCCGACTCGGTATTCCGGCCTTTGTCACCATGGATGCGGGACCTAATGTCAAAATTCTCACAACGGCACCCTATGTGGATGTGCTCATGACCGCATTGCGGCCAGCTTTCGGTGATCGCATCCTCAGCACTAAAATTGGCCCAGACGCTCAAGTGATTACAAAGGAGCAGTTTGATGACACAGAGTCAGCAATCACATCGCAAGGATGAGCACGTCTTCTTGGCGGAAAAATATTTCAAAGCCGATGCTAATGCCGGGTTTGATCAAATCCGACTGCTTCATCGTGCGCTTCCGGAAACGGCCTTAGCTGATGTTGATCTGACGCCTCCGTTACCTTTTGGGTGGCGCTGGCCGATTTATATTAACGCGATGACTGGCGGTTCGCCACAGACCGGCAAATTGAATACCCAACTCGGCGGATTGGCAAATGCGTTGGGTGTTGCAATTGCCAGTGGTTCGCAGTCAGTCGCCTTGCATGATCCCGAGTTGAGTTCAACATTCACGACATTACGGCAACACAATCCTGATGGCTTTATTCTGGCTAACATCGGTGCCGGTCATGATGTACACGCAGCCAAGAAGGCAGTGGCCATGTTGCACGCGAATGCGCTGGAGGTGCATTTGAATGCGGCGCAGGAAGTTGTTATGCCTGAAGGTGATCGCGACTTTTTATGGCAGGACAACATTCAGGCGATTGCAGCGGGAGTCTCCGTTCCGGTGGTGGCAAAAGAAGTCGGTAACGGGTTCATTCGTGAAGACTTGCAGACTTTGCAACAGTTGGGTATCCGCTATGTCGACTTAGGCGGTCGCGGCGGCACCAATTTCGCCGTTATTGAAAATGCGCGCCGGCCGCAGCAGGACTTTGCGTATATGCGGGACTGGGGTCAGACGACAGCTGAATCGCTACTTGAGGCTCGTGGCTTGCCGCTGACGATTCTGGCGACCGGTGGTGTTCGTTCGCCGCTAGACGTGGTCAAAGCGCAGCGGTTAGGTGCCCACGCGGTCGGGATTAGCGGACTTGTGCTTCATCATTTGATCCAAACCGGCTATACCGCAACGCTCGCTTATTTTCAGGCGTTCCTACACCAGATCCGGCAACTCTATGCATTGCTTGGCGTCACAAACTGGCAAGCCTTGCAAACTGCTCCTGCCCTTCTCGGCACCGAACTGGAGCATTATCGCCGTGCTCGCAATTTGCCGGCGATTTGACCGTTAACAGCAGTAGGACCGACAAAAAAGATGATCTAAGAGTCAAAAGTCGCACTCTTGGATCATCTTTTTTAATACCCTTTAATGGCTAAACGCGCAGCCCTTTTGGATAAAAGTTTTTGATGGTGCCATTGACCAATTTGCCGATCGCAAACGGTTTGTGTTCAAACGTGAGTAACACAAATCGCTTACCAGTGGCGATTGCCGGTAAGGTTTCACCATGGCGATAGCGGGCATAACCATCCTGATCGACCTCGATGACGGTCTGAAACGTATTTGGCGATAACGCGGTCGCCAAACTATGGCTGGGTTCGAAACGTTTTTTGCGAAAACTGCCAAGTTCCAAACCTGCCCGCACCACTTTCATCCGGTCAAACGGCAGCATGGTTGCTGGCAGCAATGACAAGAAATCACCGTGACGATAGAATTGCCCGGTTAACGGCTGATTTAAACTGGTCGCAAAAAAGTCGCGGACCTCTTCCATTGCTGGCTTAGCTAAAGGTTTGACCGAAACCGTTGCAGGGGTGTGCACCTTTTTTTCGCCAGCTAGGCGTAATTTAGCCACAAAATGACCTTCGCCGCGCAGCCGATGGGGGAACAAGCGTACCGCTTTGGCTAACTCTGGGTTGCCATCGGCCCATTCCGGTCGCCCGGCTTCCATTCCCGGATAGGTTTTGATGGGCTCAAGCGTCATGTCATAGTTTGTCAATAACCATGCAATGATTTGCTCATCTTCTTCCGGGCTGAAGGTACATGTCGAATAAATCAACTCGCCGCCGGGTCGCAGCATTTTAACGGCCGCTTGTAGGATCTGCTTTTGTCTGGCAGCGCATTCGGCCGGATAATCACGATGCCAATATTGAACTGCATCCGGATCCTTGCGAAACATGCCTTCGCCTGAACACGGTGCATCAACCAAAATCCGGTCAAACGTTTGCGGCCAGGCCTTCGCCAGCGTATCAGGATCATTATTGGTCACCAGAATGTTTTGGCTGCCCCAGCGCTCGAGATTGCCTGATAGCACCTTGGAGCGGGCTGGGTTGATCTCATTGCTGACGAGCAGGCCGGTATCGCCCAGATAACTAGCTAATTGCGTCGACTTACCGCCAGGAGCGGCGCAAAGATCAAGAACCCGTTCACCTGCTTGTGGCGCAGCGACCGTGCCCACAAACTGAGCGCTGGGTTCCTGGCTGTAAACGAGACCGGCCACATGATCAATATCGTTTCCGGCAATTTTGCCGTAATACCCCCAAGGACTCCAAGGAACAGGATCATCCGTTGCTTCATCCAGCGGCCAGGGTTTGGCGGGATCGCGCCGGAAGCCACTCACCGGTGCAGCATCAAAACTGGCTAAAAAAGCTGCCGCATCCGCACCTAATAGTCGGGTATATTTTTCTTTAAAAGCTTCAGGTAGTTGCACTTGTTCGATCCTTTCTGCGAATTAAGTAACGCAGGAAAATAATAGTGGCGATCGTTAAAATAACCAGAAAACTCCAGATATTGGTCCGGGTGGTGAAGTAGAACCACCAATTGGCAAACAAGCCGCCGAGAAACAGACTGATGCCCACATGACTGGCACAACTGGACAAAACACCGCGTAAGTATCTGGCGCGCATGTTGATCTCCAAACCGGATGTTTGTAACGGCCCGATCAATGTGACCATCAATAAACTTAAGATTCCTGCTCCCATTAGCAGTAACACACAGAATAAAGCAGTTTGCCCATAAGCGCGCCACCAGGTAGCCGCATCGCTGTCGCTAAAATGAACGCGATGGACGCGACTCGCTCGTAAAATAGTTTTCAATGTCTTACTATGCTGATTGGCGCCATCGACATAAATTTTAACGTGCTTTAAGGTCAGACCTTCATTAGCCATACTCGGCGAAGCATTCAAGAAAACTGCTTTGTTAAGGGGGCTGCCCTTGCGCGTACCGACTGTTCCCATGACCGGAATGTACTGGCTGTTAACACTCAGATAACGTTGATTATTACTGCCGGTATAAAGCTTATCTGCTAAATCATGGCCGACCACCGCCACGGGCAGACTTGAGGCAAAATCCCCCGTTGAAAACCATTGCCCGGTTTCCACTGGAAGACTCGCGACCGACCCGCGCTGATACACGTAAACCAGCTGTTTCGTTACAAACTGCACCTGGTAACCGGAAAAATCGGTTTTCTCAAGCTCAGCCACCGCCTTCGTCACACTTCGCGAACTGCTCGTGACATATTCCTGCGCCATTTCAGACATCCCAAGATGATCCAGCTGGCTGGCATATTCATTTTGATCATGCTGCGACCAAACCAACCCAGCCAAAATTGCCAAGCCGATCCATAGAAAATCAATCAAAAATAATTTTTTCACGTGACCCTCCTGTGAGCGTGAGCCGGCGCGCTTAGAAACCGGAGTGTAAGTGGCCTCAGTCGTGATGGCCCGGTCTTGGCCATTGCGACTGAGGTCCTTACACTCCGGTTTCTGCGCCGGCGAACGCGTTATGGGCGAACAGAATTGTGAACCAGCCCGTTTAGAAAATGGTGTGCAAGTATCCTTGGGCTTAGGCCATTGCGACCAAGGTCCTTACACGCAGGTTTCTGCGCCGGCGAACGCGTTATGGCGCCAGAAAACTCTCTTTTCAACTAACAATGCACTGTCAGAAACAGTCCCTAATCCACCAGCCAGCATCACTGCAACCGATACACCCGCTCATGAATCGCATCGAAATGACCCAAGGCCCGATTCAACGCGAACACGCGTCTATCCGGTACCTGTCGAGCTTCCTGCCAAAACAAGCGACTGTTGGTGGCCCCTTGGCGCTCACCGATCACAAACAATTGTTTATCGGGAAAAGACCGCGCCATGATATGTAAAAAGCGCACATCGTTCGGATCCTTATCCGGGCTCCACGCCATGACCACCGCATCAACCTGGTCGGCATATAGGAACAAGGAAGCATTAGCGGTGGCGGTTTTAACTGGGACTAAGGGTTGCTGGCCGGTCACGTTTTCTTTGACCCAAGTGTGCGCGTCCGTTGTAATTGTGGTATCCCCTTGCGCCCGCAACCCGGCGCTAACGTAACCGTTACCGGCTGCGACTTCCAAATACCGCTGGGAGCCATATAAATGATGCCAGACGTTAAAGAAGTCGGTGTGGACAAATGACCACATCCCATAATGAAACGCAATGTAACGCCGAAAATTATGCAACAAATGATCCAGTTGTTGCAACTCTGCCAATCGAGCGTCAGGCAAAGCTAAAGCATGTTCGATTTGCGGCGCAGTCAATCCTAACCAAGGTAAGGCGTGTTGCGGCAGGCGATGATTTGCCACTGCCCTTTGCCACGCATCCATTGCCGTCATTTGTTCTTTAAGTGGCAAAATGGGCGTATACTTGCGCGCTAATTCATTTAACCGGGTCCAATAAGCCATGTCAACCTCGATATTTAACGAATGCTAGTAAAAAAGAAACTTGCAGGAAAACACTCAAAAGCCGCCAGAAACGGCGGCTTTTACGGTGAATTTTGACAACCAAAACGTTAATGGATACCCAGTGCCATTTTGGCATAGCGACTGAGCCGTTCCGGGCCCCATGCCGGGTACCAAACCAGATGGATTTCGACACTCTCGATCCCATCAATCGCAGTCAAGGCCCGCTTAATATCGGCATCCAGCATATCCGTCAATGGGCAACCCATCGTGGTCAGCGTCATTTCAACGGTACACTTGCCATCTTCATCCAGATCAACCCCGTAAATGAGCCCAAGATTAATCAAATCGATTCCCAATTCAGGATCGATCACTGTCTCCAGCGCATCAAGAATCTGTTGCTTCATTTTATCAAAATATGCCTGATCCTGGGTGGTGGCTTCGTTATGATCTGCCATCAGCGGTCCCTTCTTTCCAAAAAATTGCAGAACCTTACGCCTTATCGGCCGCTAAAACACCCGCAACGGCGTAATGTTCTTTTGCCATTTCGTTTAACACAATGTGCACATGTTCAGCTGGGGCGCCGGTATCTTTAACAATTGCGGCAGTGACATCTTTGACAAGTGCCTTCAATTGCTCCGGTGAGCGGCCTTCGATTAAATCAATATGGACTAATGGCATAGCATTTCGCTCCTTCAATCATCATTTGGTGAAAGTTAATTTGTTTCATTTTAGCATGCAAAGCCGTTTTGCGCACGTTTTCGCGAAACCTAACATATGCTGCTCTCTCGGCGTTAGTTGGCAATTTGGCAAACACAGCGATTGATCTCTGAATTTTTGGATTATCTGACGGTGACTACATAAACGTAAACGGATCCGTGGATAACTTGGACGGAATAGCTTTGACGTCCCAACCTTCTACCGCTGCCCATTCATTGATCAAGGCGGCTACTTTGCCTTTCATGATGGCTTCGATGTGATGGCCTGGGTCGATGACGGGCAAATCCGCTGCCAACATGTCATGGCCGGTGTGATAGTACACATCACCGGTAATGAAAACATCCGCGCCGGCTTCCTTGGCATCGTTGAACGCGTCGCCGCCATCACCGCCAAGAATGGCAACCCGCTGAACCTGGCGATCCAAGTCGCGCGCGATCACCCGGAGTCCCTTAACGTTGTAAGCAGCTTTGACCTGTTCAACGAAGGCTTCGAGCCGGACTGGTTCCGGTAAAAGGCCGATCCGCCCCATATTGGCGCCTTCACCTTCGTTAATAAACGGCACGACCTGGCTTAAACCGAGTGCTTCGGCCAGCCAGTCATTCATACCTTCCTGAACCCGATCCAAATTCGTATGGGCGCTATAAACCAGCAAATCGTCCTTCAGAATCTGCGCATACATAGCGTTTTGCGGTACCCGCAGGTCGAGGTTGTGAACTGGCCGAAACATGGCCGGATGGTGGGAAAAAATCATGTCAGCATGAACCGCTTCGGCTTCCTCAACCACTTCCGGACGAACATCAAGGGTCACCAAAACCGTTTTGACTGTTCGTTCTGGATTGCCTAATTGCAGCCCACTGGGATCCCGTTCCCAAGCAAGGCTTAAAGGTGCATAATCTTCGAATCGATTGATAATCTGCTTACCGCTTGTCATGTGCGTTTAACTCCTCCTTAATGAGCGCCAGGATATGCTCCTGTTCGCGAATCTTAGCCAGTGGCACCATTCGCGCGTCTGCCAACCCCTCAAGAACGGCTTCGGTCTTCTCAGCCTCCCGATGCATCTTTTTCATAAACACCGGATTTTTCTGGCGGCGCAAAATGGGGCCGAAGCGCAGATCTGCTTCTGAATACGGAACATCTGGTTTGGTTTTACCAGCTGCCATCATCTCGTAAATATGACCTTCATCTTCGACAATCTGTTCGCTGATAATACCGTATCCATGCTTGTCTAGCCAGAGACGGACATCATATTGGTGACGATTCGGCGCCAGTACCAGTGTTTCAGTGCCGTCCATGCGCGTACTACCTGCGTCGAGAATATTGGTAATTAATTGCCCGCCCATGCCAGCAATGACAATGGTCGAGATGGCATCAACCGGCTTGATACCGGCTAAGCCGTCTGCCTGGCGCACGTCGATTTGCTCGGTTAACCCCGCGGCAGCCACGTTTTGTTTGGCGATTGCCACCGGACCGGCGCCAATATCACTGGCGACGGCGAATTGAATGATGCCGCGCTGCACAAGCTCAATTGGTAAAAAAGCATGATCGGTACCAATATCCGCAACCCGTTCGCCGGGTTCGATAAACGTACTGATCGTTTGCAGGCGCTTTGATAAATGTATATGATCCATTAACTTTACGATCCCCTCATCTAATTAACAGTTTTCATTATAACAAACTGATGCGAAGATGCTGGTATTCGGTCTAAAATCAATTGGTTTGAACGCAAAAAGCCGCTATCTCTCAACCGAGAGACGGCGGCTTTGCAGACTTGCTTTAATTATTCAAGAAAATCTTTAAGTTGCTTGGAACGACTTGGATGGCGTAGTTTCCGCAGCGCCTTTGCTTCAATTTGCCGAATCCGTTCGCGGGTCACACCGAAGACTTTGCCGACTTCTTCCAGTGTCCGAGTACGACCATCGTCAAGACCGAAGCGCAACCGCAAAACATTTTCTTCGCGGTCAGTTAAGGTATCGAGAACACTTTCCAGCTGTTCCTTGAGCAGTTCATAGGAAGCGTGGTCTTCCGGACTGGTGGCGTCCTGATCTTCAATGAAATCACCTAAATGGGAATCGTCCTCTTCACCAATTGGGGTTTCAAGGGATACCGGTTCTTGGGCGATTTTAAGGATTTCACGGACTTTTTCAGTTGGCATATCCATTTCGGCACCAATTTCTTCAGGTGTTGGTTCACGACCAAGATCCTGAAGCAGTTGCCGCTGAATGCGGATCAGCTTGTTGATGGTTTCAACCATATGCACCGGAATCCGAATGGTGCGGGCTTGATCGGCAATCGCACGGGTGATCGCCTGACGAATCCACCAGGTCGCGTACGTGGAGAATTTGAAGCCTTTGCGGTAATCAAACTTCTCGACCGCCTTCATCAGGCCCATGTTGCCTTCCTGAATCAGATCCAGGAATTGCATGCCCCGGCCGACATACCGCTTGGCAATTGAAACAACCAACCGTAAATTGGCTTCAGCCAGGCGTTGTTTGGCTTCTTGATCGCCTTGTTCGATCTTCAGCGCCAGCGCGACTTCTTCGTCCGCCGTCAGTAAGGAAACACGACCGATTTCCTTCAGGTACATCCGCACAGGGTCATTGATCTTAACCCCTGAAGGTGCAGACATGTCGCTCATTTCCTTTTTGGAAACCTTTTTTTGCTTCTTCAGGCTGATGGTTGCCGGTTCGCCATTCTCATCGACGATCGCAATGCCGTTGTCTTCGATTTTCTGCATCAAATCATCAATCGCATTGCTCTTAAGCTCGAATGGCTTGATCAATTTAGCGGTCAGGTCATCTTCGGTAATCTGCTTTTTCTTCTTGTAATCTTTGATCACAGCCTTGACAGCACTATCATATGCCTTTGTGGTTGTGTGGGTCTTGCTAGCGGTAGTCTTCTTGGCCGTTGTTTTCTTGGTTGCGGTCTTTTTGGCCGTCGCCTTCACATCGGTTGCTGTCTTCTTGGCAGATGCAGCCGTTGTCTTCTTTGTGGTCTTGCTTACTTCAGTTGCTGTTTTTTTCTCAGCCATTAAAGTTCCTCCCCTAGCCTTGTTGTTGCTTCAAAAGTTTCATGAGATTCACATATTGAACCGTTAACTCGCCTTGTTTCTGCTTGTCTCCCAAACGTTGCGCTTCAACAATCGCCTGTTTGATTGCCTGCAGTCGGGTCACCGTCGAGGCAGACGTGATCGTCTGAATTAACTCGTCAATGGTTGCCTCAGTGGCTTCAGGCAATGACTGCATGGCAACATCCGCCGCCACGCCGCTGAGTTCGGGATCAACCCGATCCAGGAATCCTGCCAAATCACCGTCTGGCTGTTCATGCAAAAAGTTCAGCCAGCCGGTAAAAAGTGTCTGGAAATAAGCGGTTGGAAATGCAAATGCGGCATTTTTCAACCGCTGCATTACCAAATCATCATGCCATACATAATATAATAACTGCCGTTGTGCCGCCGTGTATCGATCAAGCGGGCGTGCCGGTTGTTCCGTGACAGCGGGACGCGCAACGGGCGGTTGTGACTGCTGCGGTTTGGGCAAACTTTGATTCAACGCCGCGATCGGTACATCGGTCGTTTCGGCTAGTTGTTTAACATAGACTGCTCGCGCAACCGGATCACCGATTTTACCGATGATTTTGAGTGCAGCATTCAGGTAAGTCAGTTTTGCCTGATCATTATGCATATCCACGCCGCGGGCCAAGAATTGTAACATAAAAGCTGTTGGTGTCAAAACCGACTTGACTTGCGCCTGAAAAGCTTCAGCACCGCGGGCTCGAATATATTCATCAGGATCCATGCCATCCGGCAAAACCACCACATCGGTTTGCAGCCTAGGATGATCGGCTAACATCGTCACTGCGCGTTCAATGGCTCTTTGGCCGGGTTCATCACCATCGTAACAAACAGTCAACCGTTTGCTCAAATGGCTGATGATATCGACTTGCTCGGTCGTCAGGCTGGTCCCCATTGACGCAATGCCGTTTTTAACGCCGGCTTGATAAGCAGCAATGACATCCATGTAGCCTTCAAAAAGAATCGGTCCCCCGTCGCGGCCTATTTCGGCTTTTGCGCGATGCAAGTTAAACAGAACATCGCGTTTGTTAAACAACTTTGTCTCCGGACTATTCAGATACTTGGCCTGCGACTTATCATTTTGCAGGATCCGCCCGGAAAAACCGACCACCTTACCATTGCCGTCTGTCAACGGAAACATGACACGATCGTTAAAGCGGTCAAACAGTTTGCCTGCCTGATCTTCGACAAATAAACCACTTGCACGTTGATCCTGATAATCGATTTTACGGTTATTCAGGAAAGCCACCAATAGATTGCGTTCTTCCGGCGCGTAGCCCAGCTGGAATTCTTCAATCGTTTCATCGGTTAACCCGCGCTTATGCAAATATGCCAGTGCTGCTTCACCTTTTTCGGTGTTGACCAGAATGTGGTGAAATAAATCAGCCGTATCTTGCAGGATGTGTTGCTGCTTGGCAATTTCCGGATCAACCGGTGCGGCGTGACCGATTTGCACATTAAGCGGGATACCGGCGAAATCAGCCACTTTCTTAACGGCTTCGGGAAACGTGACATTATCGTAGTCCATCACGAACTTAAAGACATTGCCACCTCGCCCACATGAAAAGCAATGGAAAATCTGCTTTGACTCATTGACGGAAAATGATGGCGTATGCTCTTCATGAAAAGGACAGAGGCCAAAAAGATTTTGGCCGGTTTTACGCAACTGGACAAATTGTCCGATATAGTCAGCAATATTAACTGCTTTCAGGACTTGATCGACAGTGGCCTCTGGAATCATTCCGGCGATATCAGCTCACTCCCTTTCCATGACAGGCGCAACAGCAATGGCGCTCCCGCTTGACTGTTGCACGACTTGAACCGACTGAAATAGCGGTAAAAAGTCGCACTTCTCATGTGAAATGCGACTTTTCAATAGTCTATCGGCATAATAATACAAGATACAGTATAGCGCGTCCTCGTCAAAAAGGCAAATCTACTTAACAATCACCTGACTGACATCACCAAATTGGCGAATAAGCTGGGCGAGTTGCTGCAAGGTAGCCAAGCGATTAGCCCGCACCGCGGCATCGTCGGCCATCACCATCGTGGCGTCAAAATAAGCATTAATAGGCTCAACCAAGGCTTTTAATGCTTGGTAATCGGCTTCGGTCGGTTCAGCATCGAAGGTCTTAGCCGTCGTCGTCACTGCTTCGTGCAGCTGGCCTTCAGTTGCATTTTCAAATTTATCGGGATCGACCGGAGTATCAACAGTTTTGTTACCGGTAATCCGCAAAACCCGTCCTAGGGCTTCCATGACCGCTTTAAAGTCATCATCCGTTGCGTGAGCTGTCAACAGCTTGGCTGCATCCAAAATACCGGCAATATCGGCGTCACTGCGAACCGTGACTGCTTCCACGATATCGTGGCGGATTTTTTCAGCTTGCAGCAGTTGCTTGGCGCGGTCGATGATGAAGTCGTCAAGTTCTTGTTGATGGGCCGCAAAGTCAAGTCCGTTTGTTTTCCCTGCAGCAGCTAATGCTTGGGCAATCGCTGGCTGCAGTTTAGCGAGCGCAAATGGCCAGTCGTGGGCGGCGATCATGCGCACGATACCGTATGCTTGGCGGCGCAAAGCGTATGGATCGTTAGAGCCGCTTGGAATCAGATCAACCGCAAAGAAGCTCATGAGTGAATCCAATTTGTCAGCAACGGCTAATACGGTGCCGACCAGACTTTGTGGCAACGCCCCATCTGCGGCAATCGGTTCGTAATGCTCGGCAATGGCCAGGGCAACAGCCGGTTTTTCGCCAGCTAGTTGCGCATAATGCTCGCCCATGATGCCTTGCAATTCAGGAAATTCCCCGACCATTGATGTGACCAGATCAAACTTGTAAATCGATGCCGCGCGGTCCAGATCAGCCTTGTCTGTGGCAGAGAGGCCAAACTGGTCAGCAAGCAAATCGGCAATAACTTTTGTACGCGCCATTTTGTCGTACATCGAACTGATTTTATCGTGGAAGCTGACGGCTTTCAGGCGCTCAACATCGTCGGCGATGCTGCGTTTTTGATCTTCTGCATAAAAGAAGGCGGCATCCTCAAGGCGGGCAGTCAACACTTTTTCATTTCCGGCAATCACGTTGGCTAAGTGATCACGGTTACCATTGCGGACGCCGATGAAGGCATTGACCATTTTCCCGTTCGCATCGCGGGCATAAAAGTAACGCTGATTGTCCTTCATTGAGGTGATCAGAACGGCTTCAGGAATGGCCAGATATTTCTTGTCAAACGTGCCGGCAAAAGCAGTTGGCCATTCAACCAGATTATTGACTTCTTCCAATAAATCGGCATCAAGATCGATTTGCCACTGATGATCGGTGGCAATTTGCTTGATTTGGTCGCGAATAAGCTGCTTACGCGCCGCTGGTTCCACAATCACAAATTGATCTTTTAAAGCAGACACATAGGCATCAGGATTCGGCAAGGAAACGGGTTTGCCGAGGAAGCGATGGCCCTGAGTCACACGACCGGCTTCAACATCCAGCAACTTCATCGGCACAACTTCACCATCCAGCAAACTGACTAACCAGTGAATCGGGCGAATGTATTCAAAATCATACGCGCCCCACTTCATTCGCGTCGGGAAGGTCAGACTCTTGATGACATCCAGCATCCCTGGCAGAATCTCGGCAGCACTTTTTCCCTTGATCGCTTTATGCAGGTAAACATAATCGACCCCTTTGACGGTTTTAAAGACAATATCGTCTGGCGTCATGCCCTGACCGCGTGAAAAACCGATCGCAGCCTTCGTCCAATTGCCATCTGCATCTTGGGCAATCTTCTTCGCCGGGCCTTTGACATCTTCTTCAACATCTGCTTGTTTAGCGGCCAGATCATGAACCAGTAACGCAAGCCGCCGCGGGGTTGCGTAACGGTCAATGCGGCCATGTTCAAGGTGGTTGGCTTTTAGAAAAGCAACTGTTTTCTCGTGGAATTGATTCAAACTTGGCGTGACAACATGGGCAGGCATGTCTTCAAGGCCAATTTCGATCAGATAGTCATGCGTCATGTTATTGCACCTCCGTTTTGTGCTGCAGCAATGGGAAGCCCAGCTTTTTGCGTTCAGCTACAAATGCCCGGGCGACCTTGTGCGCCATCTTGCGAATCCGGCTCATATACCCGGCTCGTTCCGTCACAGAGACTGCCCCGCGTGCATCTAGTAGGTTAAAGGTGTGGCTGCATTTGAGAATGTAATCATAAGCCGGATGAACCAAGCCGAGATCCATCAGTCGCCATGCTTCTTTTTCATAAGCATCGAAAAATTCCAATAACATTTTCTGGTCGCTGACTTCAAAGGCATATTTGCTGTGTTCATATTCAGGTTCTTTGAAAATATCGCCATACAAAACACCGTCGCCCCATTCGAGATCAAAGACACTGTTAACGTCTTGAATGTAAGAGGCCAGACGTTCAACGCCATAGGTAATTTCACTCGTCACTGGCGACACTTCAAGACCGCCGACCACCTGGAAATACGTAAACTGGCTGACTTCCATCCCGTCAAGCCAGACCTCCCAACCAACACCGGCGCAACCCATGGAAGGATTCTCCCAGTTATCTTCCACAAAGCGGATATCGTGTTCCAAAGGATCGATGCCAAGCGCAGCCAGTGAATCCAGATAGTAATCCTGGATGTTTTCCGGCGACGGCTTCATGACCACCTGAAATTGGTGATGCTGGAACAGCCGATTCGGGTTTTCACCGTAACGACCATCTGCCGGGCGCCGCGATGGTTCCACATACGCGGCATTCCAAGGCTCTGGTCCGATTGCCCGTAAAAAGGTATACGGGCTCATGGTGCCGGCACCTTTTTCTACATCATAGGCTTGCATCAACATGCAGCCTTTGTCACCCCAGAATTTTTGCAGGGTCTGGATCATCGTTTGGATGTCCATTTTTGTTGTCATGACAACCTCTTTCCCGGTGAATTGAAGTGGATCCTAGCTCGGGCTACTGTTTTTATAAACACGAAAACGTCCCTACGCCAAGATATGGCGTAGGGACGCTTCTGCGCGGTTCCACCCTACTTCAGACAGTTACAAAACCTGCCTGCAGCTTCATCATTTGGTTCGAAAACGCCAATCATACCGACCGCCACCAGGCTTACACTATCCCTGACTCGCTGAAGTTCAGTACCGATATGACCCTTTTTCTCATCACCGATTCAATTTTCTTAATAAGTATAGCATCGCGGTGGGGGCTGTCAAGCGACTTTCTGAAAACAGAGCGTGAACTGGCGCGGTTAGAAGTCGGAGTGTAAGTTGCCTCAGGTGTGATGGCCCGGGTTTGGCCATTGCGCCTGAGGTCCTTACACGCAGACTTCTGCGCCAGTAAACGCGTTTCGGAAAATGGCCATGCCACCAAGCCGCTTCAAGAAATGTTAATTAACCCCAGACAAATGATCAATGCTGGGTTTGCTGTTGTTCCAAAGCTCCTCCGGCGTGTAAGTATCCTTTTCAAAAAGGATGATGCTGCCATCAGATTTGATTCTGGCATTTGAGCCGAACCATTCCCATGTAGGATCAATAAGAAGCTTGATTCGTTTGCCCTTACCCTTGCTTGGCGACCATGCGGAAACATAGTCATCAATAAAATGTGTCCTCATAAAACGCGTTTGTCCGTTATCAAACTCGATTTGCAGTATGTTTGCGCCCATCCAGACTTTGACAGCTCTGGGTAATGTCTTTGCCATGCTCGCCACCCCTTTTAAAACACCCACTAAAATCATTTTCACCCAAAAATTATCAATTCAAAAATCGCTTACTTATATTCAATCTACCATAAACACGTGGAAAAGCAATGACTATTCTCGATGCTCGTTGTCCGACTGGGAGTCGTTGGGTTGATGCGCGTCCGGAAGGCGATCCTGCCAGTGATTCATTTGGTCGATAAACCGCTTGGCCTTGGGGGTTATGCCGACCATATCAGTGTAAATGACATCCAGAATGCGTTTTAGCTCGGCTTTGGTGGCAGGCCTAACGTCAATGTGTTTAACCTGACCCAGATTCAACGTACTGAATCGGCGCAGGTAAAAGATCGCGCGTGCACTGGCATGAAGTCGATGGGGATCTTTATCCCAGTGACGCTGGCAGAGTAAACCGCCATAGCTTTCAGAAAAATCAAGCGGCAAATCAGTACGACCGTCGATCACACAACCGCGCCAATTGGGCTCCACGCCGTACGCTTTAAGCATCTGAACTTCGATCACATTAGCGATAATTTGCGGATCAAGACCGGTATCAATCAAATGCAAGGCTTGCTTGATCTGATTAAACCAAAACTCGACTGGTTGCCCATCCGGATAAGCCAGATCGAGCAACCCAAAGATGTACGATGCGTAAGCGTTTAGCGTGATATCGGTTGAAATCTGCCGGTATTGCGTGGCATTTTTAATTGCGGACAAATACGAGAGGCCCGACTCACGAATCTCCCCGATGTAGTCGGCATGCGTAAATGGCAAAATGCCAGCAGCTAAAGTAAAACCGGGCTTGCGCGCCCGGTTCAACAGAAACATTTTCTTACCGAACTGATCGGTTAAAATTTTAACCAACATATCGGATTCGCGATAATTTTGGCGGGACATCACGAGTCCCTCAAAGGTTTGCGCTTGCTTGACCATTACCGCAGATCCTTTGTGTTGTAGCCGAGTGATTTGAGATAAGCATTATTGTCGCGCCAGTTTTTCTGGACGCGAACCCACAGTTTCAAGTTCACCTTATCGCCCAGCAAATTCTCAATGTCCCGGCGTGCCCGAATTCCGATTTGCTTTAGCATTTGTCCACCGCGGCCGATAATAATTCCCTTTTGACTGTCGCGTTCGACAATAATGTACGCCTCAATCTGTAGCTTGCTGCCTTCGCGATCCTTCATGCGCTCGACCTGGACAGCTGTGGCGTGCGGCACCTCATCGCGGGTAAGTTCGAGGACTTTCTCCCGAATCAATTCACCCACGACGAAATATTCCGGATGGTCGGTCAGCTGATCTTCCGGATAATATTGCGGCCCAACTGGCAAAGCTGCGGTCAACGAGGTCAATAAGTCATCGACATTGTTACCCATGGTTGCGCTGATCGGGAAGACCTGGGCGAAGTCATAATCATGCTGATAGCTTTCGATAAGCGGTAAAAGATCGTCCGGTTTAACTAGATCGATTTTATTCAAAATCAAATATACCGGTTTCTTCACCTCAGCAAGTTGCCGCATAATATAGGCGTCGCCGGCACCCTTTTGCTCATCTGCAGCGACCATGAACAAAATAGCATCAACCTGATTCAGGGTCGACAATGCTGCCTTATCCATGTAGTCATCAAGTTCATTTTTAGGCTTATGAATCCCTGGCGTGTCGACAAACACAATCTGGGCATCTGGCGTGGTATAGATGCCGTTGATTTTATTCCGCGTTGTCTGGGCCTTAGGTGACATAATGGCAATCTTTTCACCCAAAATCCGATTCATGAAAGTTGATTTGCCGACATTTGGTCGACCGATAATGGCCACAAAGCCAGAATGATGTTCGCTCACGCGTTTAAGTCTCCTTTCGAAAATGCCCCTGGCAGTAATGCTTGCGGCGTTGTTTGTTGCGAATCGCCGCGAACGTTGGCCAGCGTGATGACCGCATCGGCTGGAAAGAACTCGCTGATGACTTGCCGGCATGCCCCACAAGGTGAAACCGGGCCTTCCGTGTCGGCGATCACCAGTAATTCATCCAATTTGGTATAACCAGCGCTCACAGCCGCAAAAATCGCACTCCGCTCAGCACAATTACTTAGGCCGTAACTGGCATTTTCGATATTGGCACCAGAAAAAATCCGGTCACCAACCCGGACAGCCGCGCCGACCGCAAAATGGGAATAAGGAACATACGCATTTTCGCGTGCTGCCAAGGCAGCGGTACGTAAAACAGACAACATTACCAACTCCTCAAAAGGTCTAACAATGGTGGCCCAAAGACATAAACGCCGGCGACCACGGCGATTAAGGATACCAGCAAAACGGCGCCAGCACTCATGTCCTTAATTTTTTTTGCCCGTAAATCATAGTGTTCCCCAATAATGAAATCCACCAGATTTTCAACAATGGTATTCAATAATTCGCCTAAGAAAACCAGCAAAATGGCTAGAATCAGGACGAACCAAGAAAAAGGCGGTACTTTTAGCCAGATGCCGGCAATAATCACCAACGTTGCACTGGTAAATTCCCGTTTGAAATTATTCTCGTCGACAAAAAAGACGCGCAGCCCATCGAGCGCGTGGCGGGCGCTTTGGATAAAATGTTTGTTTTTGCCGATTTGTTTATCGGGTAAGGCCATAAGCTGCCAGAATTTTCTTTTGAAGCGGAATCATCACGGCTTCATCTTCCGGCTTAATGTGATCATAGCCGTTTAGATGTAAGAAGCCGTGAACCACCGTGTACCCCAGCTCGCGCTCAAAGCTGTGGCCATATTCCTTAGCGTGGCGGCGAACCGTCAGCGGATCAATAAACAGATCGCCAATGTTCTTTGCCATGCCTGGAAGTAGCGGCAGATCGTCTTCGCCATCTTCAATCGCAAAACTAATGACATCTGTTGCGCGATCGGTGTCGCGATAGTCACGATTAATCTTCTGAATGTCATCATCACCGACAATCGTAATGGACATTTCGGTATCAGTTGGTAATTTTAACTGTTGTCCGCAAAAAGCAACCAATTTCTGAATCAGATCATGATGTTGTGCGTCTAATAAATGATCATCATCGTATAATTCTAAATCCATCGCTTACTCCTTTGTCCGTTTCTGCAGCTGTAAATCGTGTTTGCCGTAAGCTTCGATAATCTTGGCAACAACCGGATGCCGCACAACGTCTTGTGATGAAAATTGTGTAAAGGCAATGTGACTAATCCCTTTAAGCAGTTGTTCCGCCTGTAGCAGACCGCTTTTGGCATTATTCGGCAAATCGATTTGCGTGATGTCGCCGTTGACGATCATTTTTGAGCCGAAACCAAGACGTGTTAGAAACATTTTCATTTGTGCCTGCGTTGTATTCTGCGCTTCATCAAGAATGGCAAAAGCGTTATCGAGTGTGCGGCCACGCATATAGGCCAACGGTGCGATTTCAATAACACCGCGATCCATTAACCGATCAGTGTGTTCTTTACCCAAAACGGCGTACAACGCATCATAAACCGGGCGCAGATAAGGATCGACCTTTTCTTTGAGGTCACCGGGAAGGAAGCCCAGACTTTCCCCTGCTTCGACGGCCGGTCGCGTCAAAATAATCCGCTCCACTTGTCCGGCCTTCATCGCCGCAACGGCCATGACTACAGCTAAGAAAGTTTTCCCTGTCCCGGCAGGACCGATCCCGAAAGTAATATCGTTATGCTTGATCGCATCGACATATTGGCGTTGGCCAAAATTTTTAACTCGAATCGGCTGGCCTTTAGCGTCCCGCAGCAAGGTTTCGCTATACATGTCGGCAAAATACTCCAATGTCCCGCGTTTCGCCATGGCAACCGCACTGGCAATATCCTGCGGTGACAACTTAATGCCCTGCGACAACAACTTACTCGTTGCTTCCAGCAGCTGCAAAGTCAAACTAACCGTCTCCGGTTCACCGCTAATGCGTAATTCGTCCCCAAAAGGCGAAATACGCACGTTCAAGCCTTCTTCAATCAACGTCAAATTAGCATCATTAATGCCGACAAGGTTAATCGCCATGTCGGGATTACTAAGTCGGAAAATTTTCTCCGAGGTTTCCTGTGCCAAATATTGGCCCCCTAACAAATATTTTAAGCGGTAAAGATGGTATTAGTTTAGCATATTTTAAGAGCGCGAGCAGGAGCGCTTAGAAATCGGAGTGTAAGTGGCCTCAGACCTAAATGGCTGGTCTTTGCCATTTAGGTCTGAGGTCCTTACACGTAGATTTCTGCGACTGTGAGCGCGTTTCTGCGCCAGAAAGCCACAGGCTGGGCTTTGGCCATTTGTGCTTGAGGTCCTTATGCGGAGATTTCTGGGCCTGCGAACGCGTTTCCGCGCCAAAAAGCGACAGTCCCTTGCACTTCGCCCATGTGCAACCTAAACGCCAACACTCGACAACGCGCGCAATCACCACAATAAAAAGCCGGTGCTAACACCGGCTTTGTCGTTAACTAAGTTTTTCTTTTACCACGCTGCTGACGAGACCGCCATCAGCTTGGCCTTTAACTTTGGGCATCAGCGTCTTCATTACCTTGCCGAAGTCTTGCTTGCCTGTTGCTCCGACTTCTTTGATTGTTGCATCAACGATGTCGGCTACTTGGGCTTTGCTTAACTGGGCTGGCAGAAAACGTTCCACAACCTTGATTTCAGCTTCGGTTTCCTGAACCAGATCATCACGGCCGCCTTTTTTGAACTCAGAAGCGCTTTCTTTGCGCTGCTTTAATTCAGTCGCAAGAACGCTCTTTTCTTCATCCTCGGAAAGCTCATGGCCAACTTTGATCTTTTCATTGACCAACGCTGTTTTCAACATCCGGACGACGCTCAACGTTACCTTGTCCTTGGCTAACATGCTTTGTTTCATCTGAGCATTAAGCTCATCCATTAAAGCCACTATTCACCAAGTCCTTTATTAATACTTCTTACGCTTACGCGCAGCTTCTGACTTCAGCTTGCGGCGTACGCTAGGCTTCTCGTAGAATTCACGCTTGCGGTATTCAGCGAGTGTACCAGACTTGGATACAGTACGCTTAAAGCGCCGAAGAGCGTCATCGAGAGATTCGTTTTTCTTAACAACTGTCTTAGCCATGTGATATCCCTCCCTCCGACACTTGTGTAACCACTGACGGATATCATAGCCAATAGTTCGTTTATTAGTATACAAAACTGACAACCACGCGTCAATAAGCGATTCCAGATTTTTATATAAACAACCGCTGTTATTGACAAAGATGTTGTCTTAACTAAATCTTAACGCCATTACCGGTCACAATCAAAGATTTGCTAGCGTCTGGTAACCTGTTCTTCAACATTCACGTGCTCATTTGAATTATGCTATGATAGCGTTATCTAAGTAGCGAGGTGGCATTATGACCCAAGAATTGAATTTATACATCATGTCAGATTCGGTTGGTGAAACCGGACTGCGACTTGCACAGGCGGTTGCCGCACAGTTCCCGGAATTTGAAGCCCATTACGTGCGATTTCCGTTTATTCATACAAAGGAAAAGATCTACAGTTCACTTGATGAAGCAAAGAAAGAAAATGCGTTGGCGATCATGACGTTTGTTACGGACGGTTTCGCCCAACTGGCAACGCATTACGCCAAAGACCAAGGCGTCATCGCGATCGATGTCATGTCGCCGATCATCAGCGGCATCAAATCAATTACGCATGAAGAACCCAACCACGTTCCAGGTGCCGTGCATGATCTCAATGAACGTTATTTTGATCGGATTTCGGCGATGGAATTTGCGGTCTTGTATGATGACGGCAAAGACCCGAAAGGCTTTTTGGAAGCAGATATTGTGTTGCTCGGCGTATCACGGACAAGCAAAACACCACTGTCCCTTTTTCTCGCCAATCGCAATCTCAAAGTCGCCAATTTGCCTTTGGTACCCAATGCCCATATTCCCGAAGAAATCTGGCAGGTCGATCCTAAAAAAATTGTCGGCTTGACCACCGATGCTTCCGTTTTAATGGAATTTCGGCGTCAGCGCATGATTCAATATGGCTTGAATCCGGACACTGCCTATTCGGCGCGTGATCAAGTTAATCAAGAATTGAAGTTTGCTGAAGATCTCTACAAAAAAATCGGCTGCATGGTGATTAACACCGCACACCGATCGATTGAAGAAACTGCAACCTTGATTTTGGAGCACATGGGCTTAGATGAGTTTGAAAATACCGAAACCCATTAATCCATCAACCGGCGCAAAGCTTCCGGTTGAAAATGGCCGCTTTTGAGCCACTTGATTTCCTCCCCGTATGGCGGGACCTGATGTTTCTTATCTGGCCCGACATACGGGGTTTCGAGTATCTTGGGTAACTTTTCCAATGCGGGATGATGGGCAATTCGATTTAAAGCGTCAAACCCGATTGTTCCAAAACCGATGTTGGCATGGCGATCCTTATGGCTACCACGCGGATTCTTGGAATCGTTCACGTGAATGACGCTCAGTCGATCCACACCGATGACGTGATCAAATTCATTTAAAACGCCATCAAAATCATCTTTAACATCGTAACCGGCGTCGTTGGTATGGCAAGTATCAAAAGTCACGCGTAACTTTTCGTTATAAGTCACCCCATCAATGATTGCGGCAAGTTCCTCAAATGAACGGCCGATTTCCGTTCCTTTTCCTGCCATGGTTTCAAGCGCAATCGTGACGTTCTGTTTAGGGTCAATAATAAGATTCAAGCCTTTCACAATTTGCTTGATGGCGGCTTCAGGACCGGCGCCCACATGCGCACCGGGATGAAATGGCATGGTATAGGCGTGTAACGCATCCGCCCGGGCAACTTCTTCCCGCATGAATTGCACCGCAAATTCAAAGTTCTCGGGTTTCTTCGTATTGCCAAGATTAACAATATAAGGTGCGTGAATAACGGTATGACTGATGCCGTCTTTGGTCATCGCCGCCAGCCCTTCAGGAATGTGCATTTCGCTCGTTGGTTTACGCCGTGTATTTTGCGGTGCGCCCGTATAAAACTGCAGCGTATTGGCATCATAACTAGCTGCTTCTTCAACGGCTCCTAACAACATTTTTGTGCCTTTCATACTGACATTGGCACCGATTAACATTTAAAAAGCCCCCTATGTATGATCAACCAGCAATCGTTTCAATTGAGATTGCTGGTTGATCAGAAAAAATTTCATCAAAAAACCCGGCTGTTTTCCGGGTTCATGTTAGCGCAGTTAATCCGTTTTTGGCTCGTAAAAATGGCCAAGGATTTTGACCGAGTCCGTAATTGACACAAATGCATACGGATCGCTGTGACGCATGGCCTGCTCTAAGTCATACATTTCGGCTCGGGAAATGATCGTGAACAGGATGGTTTTTTCCTCGTGATGGAAGGCTCCTTCTGCATCGTGAACAATGGTGATGCCGCGGCGTAGCGAACCTTGAATCTCCCGAACCACCTGCTTAGGCCGGGCAGTCACAATCATAACCTGCAGCCGTTGCTGGCGCGTGTATAGCGAATCCATGACCCGCCCATTGATGAAGATTGCCAATGCCGAATACAACGCATGCGGCCAATCATTAACAAAACCGGCAAGAAAGATAATCAGCACATTGAACATGATGTTGATCGTGCCAACTGTCCGCCCGGTGCGCTTGCGCAACACGATCCCCAGAATATCGATACCGCCAGTGGAAATATTATTGCGCAAAGCAAACCCGGTACCCAAGCCATTCACAACCGCCCCAAAAATACCACAAACGATGGGATCTTTGGTCAGCGGCGTTAATACCCCAAGCAACCGAATCATGATCGTCGAGAAGATAACCGCCAAAAAAGTGAACACTGTAAAGCGGTGCCCGATTGCCTTCCATGCCAGAATAAACAGTGGCACGTTTAAGAAAAATAGCAGGGTTCCAGTTGAAAATAAATCCGTTGTCGCCAGCGAAAAGAATGGCAGCGCAATGTCGAAGTTAAACCATTTTCGCACCACAGTCGCCAAAAGCTGGGCCGCACCGGTAATGCCACTGGCAAAAACCCCGCCCGGTTCCCAAAACATATTCAATGCAACAGCGACACAAATACTATAGAAAAATGCCGCTGATAATCGTGACCAATTTTGATGTCGGCGAATTAGCCGATCAATCTCTTCCATATCAAAAACCGCTCCCTGTCACCCATAATCATGTCGTGATCAAGTATAACAAGGGCGGTCTTTGATTGCTACCAAATCAAAAAATCGGTCGGTTTATTTATTTTGACGGGTGTCATAAGGCGTTCCCTGGCGCAGAAGTCTGCGTGTAAGGACCTTGGTTGCAATGGTCATAGCCCGACCATCACGCCCAAGGCCACTTACACTCCGACTTCTAATCGCGCCAGCTCACGCTCATTTGAATAGTTGTCGGTACTGGCCGTAGCCTTCTTTCTCGAGATCGGCAACTGGGATGAAACGCAGCGCTGCGGAATTGATGCAATAGCGCAAGCCGCCTTTTGCAATCGGGCCATCGGTAAAGACGTGACCAAGGTGTGAATCAGCTTCGGGACTACGGACTTCGACGCGTTCCATCCCAAAGCTCTGATCCCGGTGTTCGGCGAGTTTTGCAATCGGTTTGGTAAAAGATGGCCAGCCACAGCCGGCATCATATTTATCTTGGGAGGAAAATAGCGGTTCGCCGCTAACAACATCTACATAGATGCCATCTTGATAAAAATCATCATACTGACCGGAAAACGGCCGTTCAGTCGCGGCTTTTTGCGTAACCGCATAAGCTTCAGGTGACAGTTGCTTCTTTAGATCGGCTTTTGACGGCCGTTTTGCTTTATCAAACATAAAAAACACCTCCGCTACAATTCATTATAGCGGTAGGTGTTTCGATTGTCAGCAATTAAATTGCATAACAGTTTTAGGCAAAAGTGACGCCCCTTATTCGGTTAAGTTCTTGTCGCCTTCATGCTCTTTTTCCGGATCGACATCTGGCCGAACTTCAATACCTAAATCCTTAAGCTGTACGTCCGCAACTGGTGAAGGTGCACTGGTCATCGGTTCGCTGGCTTTGCTGTTCTTCGGGAAGGCAATCACATCGCGAATATTGGTACGGCCTGTGAGCAGCATGACAAACCGATCCAACCCAATCGCCAAGCCACCATGCGGCGGGAACCCGTAATCAAGCGCCGTCAGCAGGAAGCCAAAACTCTTTTGGGCACGTTCCGGCGTGAAGCCAAGTGCTTTGAGCATTTTTTCTTGAATTTCCCGGTCGTGAATACGGATGGATCCGCCGCCTAATTCATAGCCGTTCAAAACAATATCGTAACTTTGGGCATGTGCTGCATGCGGATCGGTGTCAAGCAGATGAACGTCTTCCTCGTTTGGCATCGTGAATGGATGATGCGCCGGAACCCAACGTTGAATTCCTTCGTCGTATTCGAACAGCGGCCAGTCAACCACCCAGCAGAAGCGGAACTGCTTGTCATCAATCAAACCAAGATCATGACCAAAATGGGTGCGGAGATAACCTAATGAATCAGCAACGACCTTTGCCTTATCTGCCACAAACAGAACCAGATCACCGGCATGGGCGCCAACCGCCTCTGTCAGCGCCTTGCCGTCACCAAAGAACTTGGCAATGGGGCCGCTAATGCCGTCATCTGTCACTTTCATCCACGCCAGCCCCTTGGCACCAAAGCGTTTGATGTAATCCTGTTGGGCATCGATCATCTTCCGTGAATATTTATCGGCTCCGCCAGGCAAAACGATTGCCCGCACTTGGCCGCCATTTTGCACGGCACCCGCAAAAACTTTGAAATCAGAATCTTTGACTAAATCGGAAACATCCTGAATCTGCATGCCAAAGCGAAGATCCGGCTTATCGGAACCGTATTTATCCATCGCATCCTGCCAGGTAATCCGCTCGAATGGCAATTTGACATCAATGCCTTTTACATCGTGCATCACCTGAGCAATTAGGCCTTCAGTAATATCTTGAATCTCTTCTGCCGTCAAGAAACTGGTTTCAAGGTCAATCTGGGTGAATTCCGGTTGGCGATCGCCGCGCAAGTCTTCATCGCGGAAGCACCGGGCGATTTGGTAGTACCGATCAAATCCGGCCCCCATCAGCAGCTGCTTAAATAATTGCGGTGATTGTGGTAAAGCATAGAAGCTACCAGGGTAAACCCGCGATGGCACTAAATAGTCCCGGGCCCCTTCAGGCGTACTAGCAGTTAACGTCGGCGTTTCGACATCAATAAAGCCATTGTCATCTAAGTAATGGTGCACACTACGCATAATGTGGGCGCGGGTAAAGATGTTCTTTTGCATCTCTGGCCGGCGCAGATCAAGGTAGCGATACTTTAATTTGGTCTCTTCTGTTACGGCGACATTGTCTTCAATGTAGAACGGCGGCGTTTTGGCCTTGTTCAAAATAGTGATGTCATGGACTTCAACTTCAATATCGCCGGTTTTCATTTCTGGGTTCACCGCTTGCGGCTTGCGTTTTTTGACCACCCCATGGACTTCGATCACATACTCGGAGCGCACCGAATTGGCCACTGTCAACGCGTCCTGATCAAATTCTTCAGAAAAAACAAGTTGAACGATGCCTTCCCGGTCCCGCAGATCAATAAAAATCAAACTGCCGAGACTGCGACGTTTCTGCACCCACCCTTTTAAGGTTACTTCCTGATCAACATAGTCGGTGGTCACATCACCGGCATAACAGGTTCGTTTACTCATACTACTTTGCCTCCGTTACTTGCGTATAAATTTTACCAAAATCTGCCAACACATCTGCTTGAGGAAAAGCTTGTTGCTGGCCGGTTGCCATATTTTTAATCTGGACGGTGCCGGCTGCGCGTTCGCTTTCGCCTATTGTCAAAACCAGCTTTGCATGCGCTTTGTTGGCTGCTTTAAACTGGCCCTTTGCTTTGCGGCCCATGTAATCCATTTCGCCGGTAAAGCCTTGTTGACGCAAGGCTGTCAGCATTTGCAAGGCTTCTTGGTCAGCACCTTGGTCAATGGTAACGATGAAGGCATCCGGTTGCGCTGCTTCTTGATCTGATTGCATCAACAGCATCAGGCGTTCGACGCCCATAGCAAAACCAATTCCGGGAGTCTCGGGACCGCCGAGTTCTTCAACCAGCCCGTTATAACGGCCGCCTGCCAAGATCGTCGTGTAGCCGCCACCAAAGACTTTATCATCGGACATGACTTCAAAAATCGTGTGGTTGTAATAATCAAGTCCGCGGACCATGGTCGCATCCACGTCAAAATCAATCCCCAGCCCTGTCAGCAATGTCTTCACGCGGTCAAAATGCTGTTGGGCTTCCGGGGTCAGATAATCCAGAATTGAAGGCGCATTGGCGACAATCTCTTGGTCATGACGATCTTTACTATCGAGAATGCGCAGCGGATTTTTTTCTAAGCGAACTTTAGAATCTTCAGAAAGCTCATCTTTGAACGGCGTCAGGTAATCAACGAGCGCTGCATGAAATGCTTTACGCGTCGCTGGGTCGCCCAACGAATTGATGACAAACTTAAGGTGTTTGGCACCTAGAGCTTCAAGTAACTGCTTAGCCAAGGCGAGGGTTTCGGCATCGAGCACCGGAGAATCACTGCCAAAAGCTTCGACCCCAATTTGATGGAACTGCCGCTGGCGGCCGCTTTGCGGGCGTTCATACCGAAACATCGGCCCCATATAGTAAACTTTGTAAGGCTTCGCATACTCAGGACCGTATAATTTGTTCTCGACATAGGCTCGCACGACACCGGCAGTGCCTTCAGGACGCAAGGCCATCATTCGATCGCCTTTATCCTTAAAGGTATACATTTCTTTGGTCACGATGTCGCTGGTGTCCCCAGCACTGCGCGAAAATACATCGACATTTTCAAAAATCGGTGTACGAATTTCACGGTATTGGTATTGAGCAAAAATTTTACGGGCAACAGCTTCTACCTGCTGCCAACGTTCACTTTGGCCAGGTAAAATATCGGCTGTGCCTTTTGGACGTTGATAATTCATGAGGGACCTCCTGTAGTCTGAGAGATGTGATGGGGTTGGGTGATCGGGTAGATTTTGATGGTGGGCGTGTTACGGGAGCCTGTCTAAGGTTCTCGAGTCTAAATGGCGAAATTCCGTTCGACTATGGGATTGGAACAATAGATATTGGGAGGCAATCCGGTTCCGAAAACGCGCTCACAGTCGCAGAAATCTACGTGTAAGGACCTCAGCCCTAAATGGCCAAAGACCAGCCATTTAGGGCTGAGGCCACTTACACTCCGATTTCTGAACGCTCCTGTTCGCGCTCTAAAAAAATGCACCCCTCGATTGCTCGAAGGGTGCGGACACGGTACCACCTTGTGTTTTACTTTGCCATAACGGTGGCGTTCCGGAATTTGATCACCTCGGGAGTGTCTTTTCGATCGGTCCCGGCTTTCACCATCTCCGGGTCGCTTAAAGTTGATCTATCCTACTCCGTCACAGGTCTTAGTTATTGTTTAAAGCATACGGTTTGCAGAAAGCTTTGTCAACGGCGTTTAGCCAGATGTAAACGCTAAATTTGCTTTCAGAGCGACATTGTCTTTAAAAAGCCATGCGCGTATGATGATTTTAATTTACAAAATTAAATTTTGATTAGGGATGATGGCGGTGTGGCAAGATAATCGCATTCAGTCGGCTTTAGCGGGTAAAAATCCGATGGTGATGGCAGAGTTACCAGGTGGCTTTGCTGTTTTTGGTGATGTTCAGTTTCTTCCCGGCTATAGCGTGTTGTTGCCAAAACGCGAAATTGGTAGCTTAAATCAATTGACAAAACCTGAACAGACCTTATTTTTGCAAAGTATGGCCGCTTTGGGCGATGCGGTCTTATCTGCATGCCAGCCGGTGCGCGTGAACTATGACATTCTTGGTAACACTGATCACTTTTTACATGCCCATGTGTTCCCACGATACAAAACAGAAAGCCCGAACCGTCTGGCAAAGCCGGTTTGGTTGTATCCCGCGTCGTACTGGAGCGATTCGCGATACCAATACGATCCTATTAGGCATCATATGATTCGGCAGCGAATTACCGATGCATTGAAACTGCAACTTGAATCTGACTATTAAAAAATGGGGAGTGTTCGTTTGATCTTAACGTTTGATTGTTATGGGACTTTGTTAGATACCACCCCGATTAAGCAATTGCTGATGCAACTGGCGCGCAAATGTAAACGCAATGAGACAACAGATGTCAATACATACAGCAGTTTTGAAGATCGTCTGATGTACGGTGAGACAATCGTGCCTTATGAAAACCTCATTCAAAGGGATCTTGAATACTTAGATATGATATTTGGAACGGCATTGTTCTTTCAAAAGCAGGCAAAATTGCTTGTTCAAGCTTATCATCAACTTAGGCCCTTTCCCGAGGTCATGGCCGTTCTTCAACAACTTAAAGAAAAGCAACACACTTTGCTTCTCATGTCGAATGCCTCGATTGACATCATGGCCGATAATGCCGCAACGCTTGGCTATCTTTTTACCGGAACAAACGGGTTGTTACAAGCCAACGCTGGCATTCTTTCAGTATGTTGATCATCAAATCGGTCATTCCACCAAACAGCACGTGCATATTGCCAAAGGTTTTTGGTGGGATATTGTTCCTTGTACAAAGATGGGCTGGCAAAAAGTCTGGATCAACCGTGAGCATCTCAACGGCATGACAAGGTATCAGCCCTATCTGGTTTTTAATGACCTGACACCAGTGCCAGCGTACATTGCGAAACTTGCCGCGCAGGATTTGTCTGATTGAGACGGGTATTTTTTTACACGCTAAGTTGAAAATAACCTGGAGTCGCCTTTCCAGACCGCTAAAACCGTCTTTACCGCCTTTTTACCAGCCGATTTGCTATAATGAACTTAACGATTTTTAGAGAATGGTGAGGCTGGGTCATGAAACCTATCGGACAATTAAAAAAATGGCCATTGATCATTTTGCTGGCGCTGTTGTTTGGCGTCGGTGTGGCGACGACCAGTGTCATGGCTAATACGCAATATATGACGGTCAAGGCCGACACGGTTAACGTGCGGCTGGGGCCCGGGCTTGCTTATGGCATTATGGGCCAGGTTAAGTCGGGCAATCAGCTGACGATTATCGGTGCCAAGAATTCCTGGTACCAAGTGCGGCTTGCCGGGAATCGAATTGGTTGGGTGGCATCATGGCTGGTCGATCAAAGCGAAGCTGCCACGACTCGGGCAAAAGTTGCCACCGTCAATCAACCGGTCAATGTGCGCGAATATGCGAGCCAGGATGCCAAACAATTAGGCTCCCTTAATGCTGGCGTGAGTGTGAAGGTCGTCTATCAGGAAGGCAACTGGACGCAAATCGCCTATAACAATACTGCGGCGTGGATCACCAGCAGCAGTGTTCAGCTGACCGGCCAGACAACGAACCTCGCGCAACCTGCCCAAGCAAATCTGACGCAGACCCAAAGCAATCCCTCGCTAAAAGTCACGACCAACACAACGACTAATTTACGAAATGCAGCAGGTATCAATGCGCCGGTTGTCGAAAAACTGGACAAGGGCACGGAACTGACCGTTATCAAGCAGCAGGATGATTGGTATCAGGTTACCGCGCCTGATGGCAAAACCGGTTTTGTGGCTAGTTGGACAGTCAGCGCACCGAATGATGGTCAGACGCAAAAAGCCGCAACTAAGCTTTCCGAAGCGACGATTGTTCTTGATCCGGGTCACGGCGGTACCGATACCGGCGCCATTGCCAATGATGGCTCTGATTATGAAAAGACCTACACCCTGAAAACGGCAGACCTTGTCGCCAATGCCTTGCGCGCAGCCGGAGCAAACGTCATCATGACACGCACCACCGATACGTTTGTTGATCTTGCGCCACGGCCGACCACTGCCAACAATGCCCACGCAGATGCGTTCATCTCATTCCACTTTGACTCCAGCCCATCCAAAAACTCTGCTTCAGGCTTCACCACCTACTACTACAGCAGTAAAAAGGATCTCGCGCTGGCCAAGTCGATTAATGGCGCGCTGACTGGCTTGCCGCTGGAAAATCGTGGCGTGGCTTTTGGTAATTATGAAGTTTTGCGTGATAACAAGCAGCCGGCCATTTTGAACGAAATGGGCTACATCAACAATGACAAAGACTTTAAACACATCAAGGATCCGACATATCAGTCCAAAATAGCGACGGATATCGTCAATGGATTGAACGCCTACTTCAAGGCTGGCAATCACCAATAACGTTTCATTTGTTTTCGACCAACTAAAATACCCGCCAAGGCAACCGCAGCTGCCTTAGCGGGTATTTTGGTTGCAACTATTTACTTGCGGAACAAAGGCGGAATTTCTTCCAAAGCATTCACCTTAAAGTCCGCTTGCGGTGCAGCATTTAACTCATCAACATTGAAGTAAATGGTTTTGACCCCTGCGTTGACGCCAGCATCAATATCCAGAGAACGGTCACCGATCATCGCAGTGACTGCCGGATTCAGCTGAAACCGGTCAAGCAGATATTGAATCGCATCCGGTGCCGGTTTGCGCGGTAGGTTCAGATCGGAATCCACACCACCGAGAAACAACGTATCCGCATGATCATTCGCTAGGATCTGCCATGCGCTGTGATCGCGATGCGTTAACAACAGATTGTTCCCACCTTGGTCCTTGATTGCCTGTAACACTGGCAGCGCCGCCGGGTAAGGATGAATGTCATGAAGGTAAGCACGGGCACGGTGATGGTAGTCAGCCTCTAATTCATCCACCGAGCGCCCTACTTTGCCACCGAAATCGGTTAGAAACTTTTTGATCGAAGTCTTTTTGACTAGGCGGTACAAAGCATCCGGTTCAATTTGCCCGCCGTTGTCCAATACGAGGCTTCTGAGGGCTTTCATCATGCCGGGATAGGAATCATACAGCGTGCCGTCAAAATCCCAAATAGCATTAACCAGCATTACTTCGCCTCCGTATCAAACAGAATGGTGACTGGACCGTCGTTAGTGAGACTCACCTGCATATCGCCACCGAATTCACCGGTCGCCACTGTGACCCCCAGTTGCCGTAGTTTGGCATTGAAGGCTTGGTACAGTTGCTCGCCTAAAGCCGGGGCTGCTGCATTGGTAAAACTCGGCCGATTGCCACGGCGGGTATCGGCATATAACGTGAATTGGGAAATCGACAAAATCTGACCACCGACATCTGCCAAGGCCAAATTCATTTTGCCGGCATCATCACTAAACACCCTTAATTTACTGATTTTTTCCGCCAGATAGTCGCTGTCGGCCTGGGTATCGTTCGGACCGACGCCTAATAACACGACAAAACCATGGTCGATGGCCGCGACTGTCTGCCCCTCGATGGTCACTTGGGCGGCAAGACTGCGTTGTACAACTGCGCGCATAAATGTCTCTCCTTTTCTCGTTCACTTTCATTTGAAACCTGAGCTGTTTCGCTGTGGCCGAAAAAGCAGCAGGAACAAACATCTCAGTCTAAGCTGGCGATGTTGCTCGATTGCTGCCTTCGATCAACCATTGGCCCGTTTAACTTCATAAATATCCGGGACATTTTTAACTGCGTCCATCAACTTATCCAAGTGGGCAAGGTTGCGGACCCCGACGGTAACATGAATGTCAGCCATTTTGTCATGGTCGACTCGGCCATTGATATTATTCAAGGCTTTGGTTTGGGCGTTGAGAACCTGCAGAACATCACTCAGCAATCCGCTGCGATTGTATCCGTAAATTTCGAGATCCGTGTTGAAGAGCTGCTTTTGATCCTCTTCATTCTCCCAGCGAACCTCAATCAGCCGGCCGGACATTTCCTTGGAATTTTGAACGTTGGGGCAATCAGCACGATGAACAGTCACACCGCGGCCTTTGGTGACGTACCCGACAATCGCATCCCCAGGTACAGGCATGCAGCACTTAGCCAGATGAACCAGCAGATTATCGACGCCTTCAATAACCACGCCATCTTCGGAATGGGTTTGTGGCTGGTGGCGTTCGCTGGAAACTGTCGTCACTTTTTGATTTTTCGACAAGATCACGGCTTCTTTAGCTTTACGATCTTTTTCAGCCTTCTCGTGGCGATACTTCTCGGTCAGCCGATTGGCAATGACTTTCGGCGTATATTCACCATAGCCGATCGAACTCATCAGTTCATCTTCGGTTTGAAAATTCAGCCGCTGCATGAGCCCGGACAGGTTTTCCTTGGTTAGGAACTCTTTAGGCGTATACCCTTCCTCTTGCAGCTCGTGTTCCAGCATATCACGGCCTTTTTCGGCATTTTCGCTTTTATCGGCTTGCTTAAAATAGCGCTTGATCTTGTTGCGGGCACGGGAGGTATAAACAATCTTGATCCAATCACGACTCGGAGCGCTGCCACTGGCCGTCAGCATTTCGACAATATCGCCGTTTTTGAGCACATAATTCAGCGGTACGATTTTGCCGTTGACCTTTGCCCCGACCGTATGATTACCGACTTCAGTGTGAATGAGATAGCCAAAATCAAGTGGATTACTCCCCTTAGGAAGCTCATAGACGTCACCCTTGGGCGTAAATACATAAACCCGATCGGTAAAAATATCGCCTTTGACACTTTCCATGAAGTCGGCCGCATCGCTGCTTTCATCCTGCAGTTCGAGGATTTCGCGGAAAATATCCAGTTTCTTACCAGCCTTGTCATACTGAACTTTACTGGTCTGACCTTCTTTGTAGGCCCAGTGTGCCGCAACACCATATTCAGCCACGTGATGCATTTCTTCAGTTCTAATCTGCACTTCTAGCGGTTTGCCCATGGGCCCGATGACCGTTGTATGAATACTTTGATACAGGTTGGCTTTTGGCATCGCGATGTAATCTTTAAACCGCCCTGGCATCGGCTTCCATTTGGTGTGGATGGCACCCAAAACTGCATAACAGTCTTTAATCGTTTCGGTGATCACCCGAATGGCAAGCAAATCATAGAGTTCGTCAAACTGCTTATGCTTGTCGCGCATTTTTTTGTAAATCGAATAAATATGCTTGGGACGACCATAGATTTCGTATTTGATATGCAAGTCAGCCAACGCTTTTTTGATTTCTTCAATGGCTTCTTGGATATAAGCTTCGCGTTCGGTTCGCTTGCTGTTCATCAAGTGGGCAATCCGATAGTACTGTTGCGGGTTTAGATAGCGCAGCGACAAATCTTCAAGCTCCCACTTGATGGTGCTGATCCCCAGACGATCAGCTAAAGGCGCATAAATCTCCAATGTTTCATTGGCAATCCGCCGCTGCTTGTCCGGGCGTAAGTGCTGGAGCGTCCGCATATTGTGCAGACGGTCCGCCAATTTGACCATGATGACCCGTAAGTCCTTGGCCATTGCCAACAGCATCTTCCGGTGGTTCTCGGCGAGTTCATCTTTATGCGCAACGTACGTGACTTTGCTCAGTTTGGTGACGCCATCAACAATAACCGCAACATCGTGTCCAAATACTTCTTCAATATCACCTAACGTAATATTGGTGTCTTCGACGACATCATGTAAATACCCAGAAGCCACAGTCTCCGGGTCCATTTTTAATTCGGCAAGAATCCCGGCTACCTGAATGGGATGGATAATGTAAGGCTCACCGGACTTGCGAACCTGATCTTTATGGACGTATGCAGCAAATTTATAGGCCTTTTCGACGAATGCCAAATGTTCAGGATTCATATAAGCTTTGCACAACTTCATGACATCCGGTTGGGTAAGTTCAACTTCTTCGGCCATTCCAATTCCTCCTAAGCGCTCACCAGCGCGGTTAGAAGTCGGAATGTAAGCGGCCTTGGACGTGATGGCCGGTTTTTGGCCATTGCGTTCAAGGTCCTTACATGCAGACTTTTGCGCCGGTGAGCGCGTTAATAGGCGCACCGACATTATGAGAAGGGCGATAAACGGTCTGTTCCGACTTGGCCGGGACAACACGCTTATCGCCGCTTCGTTACGCTTGATTAATCGCGTCAGTTCGCGCATGATCGCTGCACGTTGTTGATGAAACAATAGTCGTACAGCTGGTTTCATCTGTTCTTAGACTACCCTTAAATTATAACGATTCTCTGGCAAAATGCTAGTCCTTTGCCATTGCCAGTAGGCTTAAAACGATGTAGATCGGCGGAAAAAAGTACCCATACCATTTGTAGCGCCATAAAACCATCAACGTAAACAAAACAGGTAAAACCAGAAGCCACCACCAGCCTAAATGATGGCGATGAATCATTTTGCCAATCCACCAGGCACTCAACATATTGATCAAAATGAACAGCACACCGACGCGAATGGCAGTGCTGAGATGCAGTAACGGGAAGACCCAAGGGAGGAGCAAGGTCACGAAGACACTCCAACAAATAATGGTGTTGCGCGGAACTTTGACCCAATTCATGACACGACTCATCAGCGATAGTCTCCTTTATCAATGATTCAATTTTTAATTAAGAAAGCTCGGTGAGAACTGAGACAGCACTCAGCAAATACAGCGGCGCCGTTTCTGCCCGTAAAATTCGTGGGCCAAGACCGGCTGGTGTGAAGCCATTTGCTTTTAACCCAGCTAATTCAGCCGGTGAAATACCGCCTTCCGGACCAAAAACAACACATAATGATGCCGGCTTTTCTGCCAACGCTGCTACCAGTGCCGCATGTTCGCCTTGCTTGGCACTTTCTTCGTAAGCAACCAGCTTGACTGCCGCGCTATTGCCTACATCACTAAGCTTAGCATACATCGCCACTTCAGGAACCAGATTGCGATGACTTTGTTCTGCGGCATTCTGAGCGATGGTCGCCAGCCGGCTCAATTTTTTGGCAACCCGTTCGGCCGGCCAGCGGGCAGTGCCCCACTGTGCATTAAAAAAGCCGATCTTGGCAGCGCCTAATTCGGTTGCTTTTTGGACAATCCACTCGGCTTTATCGCCTTTGCTGACACCGCAGACAATTTCAACTGCAATCGGCAGTTCAACGGGTTGCGTGACATCCTCGCCGATCAAGACCGTCAACGGATCTGTGGTTTGAATCGTGGCGTGATAAACGTGGCGTTCGGGATCGGCCAACTCAATCACATCGCCCACCTCATGCCGCAACACCTTAATGGCATGCTTGGAAATCGCTGGTTCCAATGTTAACGTCTGCTTTTCATGCAACTTATGTGTGGTGAAAAACCGTTGCATCAGTCGTCCTCCTCTTGAATCACGGCATCGAGTGCCACCCAGCCGCCTGTTTCACGCCGTTGGGCAATCGTAAACCCATTGGCCTGCAAAGTCTGCGTGATTAAGGCAGCTTTGTCGGCGATAATGCCGGAAAGCAAGAAATGACCCCTGGGCTTCAAGCGTTCCTGAACCTGCGGAATTAAAGGCACTAAAACCTCAGCTAAAATGTTGGCAACAATCAAATCAGCAGACATCGTGATTCCTTGTAGCAAATCATTTGCCTTTACCGTGATGTGGCTGACAGGATTGAGCTCAATGTTAGACTGGGCATTTTTGACGGCAACATCATCGACATCGGTGGCTAAAATGCGGCTGACACCCAAACGCTCGGCTGCAATCGCCAAAATTCCGGAACCCGTTCCGACATCAATCATCGTCTCGCCGCCCCGCACCACTGATTCCAGTAATCCTAACATCAGCTGGGTGGTCGGATGAGTACCGGTGCCAAACGCCATGCCCGGATCCAGCGTTAAGACGATTTCGCCATTTTGTTCCGGGGTGTAATGTTCCCACTTAGGCACAATGGTCAAAAACCGCGAAACTCGAAGCGGATGATAATACTGTTTCCACACATTGGCCCAATCCGCCTGCCGCACATCGGTCAACTTGACCGTTGCCGCTCCGGGATCTAATCCGAATTGCTTCAATGCTTTGACTTGCGCCGCAATGTGATCGCGCTGTTCAATGAGTGAAGTGGCTGGATCAAAATAGCCAATCACCTGGGCGCCTGAAGCCAAATGCGGAATAGTCGTCGGGTCGAACCAAGTTCCGTGAGCATCAATTGTCGCTTTTTTGAAGTCAGCAGCGTCCTTGATTTGAATCCCCTCGGCTCCGGCTTCCATCAAAATATTGCTAACCGCCTCTACCGCTTCAGTTGAGGTTGTTACCGTTAACGCTGTCCAATCGTTGTTCATCAAGATCTCCTTTTAATGTCACTTAACATCCGATCGCGTTTGACACTAACTCATCAACTTATTAATACTTCGGATACGGCAAAAAGATCCGATTGTTGGCGTCAGGCTGTTGCGCCAGAATCTCTTCAAACGCCGCATCGTCGAAATTCAGTGCAAAAAGATCATTGTCAGACGTGCCATCGACAAAATCCATCAGATCGCTTTCACCATCGTCCAGCAAATCCTGCAAGTAAATGAACAACGCATCCACGGTTGCGACGTCAATGCCTTTCTTGCCGTTAAACCCGAAAATGGCCAGATAGTCATCGACATAATCTTCACCATGCAGCCGGGTTTCGTCATAAAAAAGAATCGCATCTTGATAAGTGACCGGTCCGTCATCAATGGTCGCGCCGTTTTGGTCTTCAACCTCGATGCCTGCCTCACCCTGTGCTGTCATCGTGATTTCCAGTTCAATGACGTGGGCATCCTTATCCCAGTTCAAACTAAGATCGCCGTCAAAATCGAGCTGATCCATTTTCTCGCCGATTGCATCTAACATATTCAGTTGGCTCATGCTTGCCATCCTTTCATTTTCCGATCCTGGTCTCGCCGCGGCAAGCCCGACACAAACGGATTGCCGGACACATAAAATCGCAGTGGCGCACTTGTCCAAGGTTCCTTATTGGGGATGCCGATTCGGGGACCGACTGCGATATTCTGTGGTCGATACGCTGTTGGCGTTAGTTTTAATTGACCGTCATTTAACACAGTCCCATCGAGCTGCCGATCAATCGCTAACGCCTGGCATAACTTTCCCGGCCCGTTTGTAAGTCCGACCCCGGTTTGATGACGTCGTTGTGCCATGTCCGCCAGTCCAGCAATCGGTTCAAGCGCGCGAATCAAAATGCACTCAGGAACATCGGCTGCTTGGGTCACAATATTCAGCAAACAGTATTGCCGCATCTGATACACGTAAACCGTCCCTGCTTCCAAGAACAGACTGTGATTGCGCTTAGTATGCCGATTGCCAAACGCATGTGCCGCTTGATCGCGAACACCGAGGTAAGCTTCGGTTTCGACAATTAAGCCGCTGCAGTTGGCTAAACTTAACTTCATCCCCAGCAATTGTTGGGCGGATTGAAGTGTTGGTTGTGTTGCTAACCAAGGAATTATCATGCTTAATATATTAGCCTAGCTTCAGACGAATGCAAAGGGCTAAGTGGCTTTGCCTTCAAAACATCGCCAAGTATAATAGTAATCAACTGGAAAGGAAGCTGAACATGGCAGAAAACTTAGCATTGCGCGCGCTTATCAGTCAACAAGCCGATACACTGGTCTCCGAACTCTACACAGACGACAAGGTCAATGCCCGCCTCCAAAAATGGTTAGCCAAAGTACCGGATCCGGGTGTGGCCGACACCTATAGTTATTTGCTATCAGAGTCGCGGGATTTTTCCGAAGAACTACTTTATCGAATCTTAAGCAAATTGGTCGAAGACGGCGCGCTTACATTGCCTGACCAAAAATAACGGCTAGCAAAAAAAGGCAAACTAGCAGTCTTAATGGGCTGTTGTTTGCCTCTTTTTTGCGTGTGAACCGATATGGCTAGAAAGCAAGGCGTGGTCGGACTCAGCTCAGGTCTCTGTACTATGTCCATGCCATGCTAGCGTCATGCTCTCAATGCCACCGAAAACTACTTAAGTTTATCCTTAATCGCCGCAGGAACCGAATCAGCTGAAACGGTTTGTGGGCCAGCAATGACCCGCTTTTGCGAAATCTTGGCTTTAACATACGTCCCTGGTGTTAATGGCTTGGGATCAGCCGATTCTGGAGATGAGAACCCGAGTTTTCGTTCTTGACCATCTTTTGTGATCCAGACGAAATCGTATTCATACGTGTAGTATTGTTTGCCATTCACTTTATAAGGCGAGCCATCATCATTCTTGGAAGCTTCCTTTTTGCCTTCAGTGACCACGGCATAAGCTTCAACCCCATTATAGGTACTGTTCCAATACTGATAACCAAAAAAGCCCAAAACGAGAACCGCAAGTAACGCAACCACACCTATAACTCTTTTCATGGATAATCGCTCCTTTTTGTTACCAACATTATGTCAATCCAAATAAAAAGTTGCAACTATCTTTACCGCCTTTAGGGTTTCCTTAAATCGTGACAAAAATGTCATGAACGTAAGGTGGACAAGGAATACATAGGTATCTGTGTTAGTTGTATCGGTTTATATAGCGTCATTTTAAGGGCTAAATAAGGACTTGATCGAACATTTTTGTAAGATCAAAACAACAAAATAATTACTCATAATTTAGCTTTAATACCTTTGCAAGTATCGTCCGGCAGCAGCTAATCTCGAAATACCTTTAGATTTTTTCACGGCAAAGGCATGCACAATGCGCGCAACAAAATCAGCCTCGGAGACAAAGATTGTCCCGAGGCTGATATACCTTCTTGTACAACTACTAAATGGCTTTAACGCGCATCTTTGGGTGAATGCTTCACTGGCGGATGATTGTTATTGTTTTTATGCGGACTGCGTTTTAGTCGGCTGAAGACTGACTGAACCGCCTTGAAACGTTGCGGATCGCGGCGGGCATTTTTAACAAACTGGCTAAAATCATGATCGCCAATGCCGACTTCCGGTTCGTCATCTTTTTTATGCTTTAACCAAGGCATCATGACACCTCCGACTCCTCGCGCATTCGATGTGAGCGATTGGCGCCTCTCAAAATAAGCAGCATGGCAACGACCAATCCAATCAATGCGAAGACACTATAATTAGGAATCAAAATAAAGGCAATAAAGGCGCATAACCCAATGATGTTGCCCACTGTTAGCAATCGTGAATGTTGACTCACAAAATACGACAGTAAATGAAAAATGATGCCAGGCACAGTCAACCACCACAGATGGTCCGCCCATGTCATCAGCGTTGCGCCAACGCTTGTAAAAGAAAATCCGTTGGGCAAGGTCGTCACGATCGCAACAATCAGCATCACAAGGGCAAACGCCCCGTAAATCAAATCATAAAGTGCCGGTACTTTTTTAATGGAAATTTTCAAGTGTCGATCATCCCTTGTTTTAGCAGTAACTGTATTATACAAGTTTGCAGAAACCATTGCACGATGATGGATCCTGTTTATACAAAGGTTATTAATCTTCTGCTGTTGAATTGTGGTATAGCGAGTAAAAATGAAACGGACTGGATGGAAACCGACCGCGTGATGTGCAGGTTCGCATAGTCGATTTTGGAACCAGACTAATGGCGTAAAAAAAGCGTGATAACAGGCGTTGAATCCCGGTATCACGCTCTTTCAATCTCAGGAGAGTACAGGATTTGAACCTGCGCGCCGGTATTAGCCGGTTCGACGGATTTCGAGTCCGTTGCATTACCACTCTGCCAACTCTCCAAAACACAAGAACCAGTATAACAAAATGCCTGCGCTTTGGGAAGCAATTCTCTTGAAAAATATCACTTCAATTTGTTGATAGTGGCTGTTGCTGTAAAAGTGAGTATTCATTCAAAAGATCTCTGGAACGTGACAACTCAAAAATACGATAATAATTAACAGGAGCTTGCTGTCCGAAATTAGCCTGATTAACTTGAACAATTTGGCTTAAGAAGACTTCGTGAAAAGAAAGTCTAAGAAATTGCTATGCTGGCGAGAACGATGAAGACGTCATTAATTCATTACAGCTTGCATGATCTCTCAGTATTGTATGATTTTATTTTAATGGTTTCATAAACACTACAAAAACATTGCTCGGTCCTGGCAAAACAACAAGCTGACTATCGCCCAATAATCTCATGGATTAAGGAGCTAAATTATTAAAGCTAAAATGGCTCCAATGATGAAAACGATGACGTACTTAAAAAGTATAAACAAATGCATCTCCGGATCCTTTAAGAAAAGAGTATCAATAACAAGACTTGCAAACAAGGTTATGAACAGAAGTTGTATGACATTTGTTTTCTTTCTAACGGCGGCATACGCGAATAACAGAGTGGAGACAAAGAATAAAAAGAGCAAGATCATAAGAATCATGTTGTAATTCCCTGTAGAACTGTTTATCCATTTATTTAGATTTTCGAAACTGGTCTGTATAAAATTAAACATTCGATTATCCCCCAAAACTTTCAATGTATTTACACCACATATCAGCTAGATTGGTTCTAAATTGCTAAAAAGTCTAATAACGATGGTCACAATGTAATCTAGAACGATTCATGATTTAACAAGCTCTTTGATTCTGTCCTTGAGTAAGCGCGATTCCATAATGATTTAAGCTATTCTCAAATTATTTTGTATATTAGTAAAGGCGGCACCTCAATTCAGCAATAATGATCAGGGTGATCAAATACGTCACTGATATTTTATGCTTACTTAGCAATAAATGGAAGCGCTAATTTCGTTCCCGATATATAATATAATTAATTTATAGCATATAAAATGATCTATTTTTAAATCAAGTATTTGATATCATCTGCTGGGAGCTCCAATGTTCCTTACTCAGGGAAAACTTCTTCCTTGATGTCCTATTTTCTCTTCAAGTGTAGTGGCAGTGCCATATACTCATTCTTTTTGTTGCTCTTCACTCTTCATCGGTCAGCCATTCTTCTGCTCAGTATTGCCTGCTGGTTTGGGGGATAAAGAAAGCTTGCCTGTTTGCATCCACTATCAAAAGACACCTGTGAGAAAATAACTCACCGGTGTCTTTTTGTCTTTTTAGCATTTTATTCTGATTTGGATTTCGACAACGCGACCATTGAGATCAAGATGCCCGCTTTAATCCAGACGATTCAAAAAATCTGTCAAAAAAGCTAAACGCCTTTGCGCCTGCCCAAAAATATCCGGCTGATAGCGCGTGAGCACTTCTTCGCCAAAAGCCCTGTGCGCGATGTACTGGTCATAGCGCAGTTCAATTTGAATCGCCGTTATCCCCTGTTGATGCCCATAATAACGTGTGATGTCGCCACCGCGAAATGGGAAATTATTTTCGACAGTCCAACCCTGCTCGATCAACCGGTTGGTTAGTGCATGCCGAAATACTTTGCTAGAAGTCCGATCATGATCGTTGCCTAAGACAATGGTTTTTGGCTTAACGCCCGGATAATATGGATATTGGGCAAAGCTGTGCAGGTCAATTAAATAAGCTTGACCAAATTTTGCTTTCTTTTGATTCAGCAAGCTAGCCAGCTGATGACGATAAGGCCAATAAAACATGCGGACGCGTTGCTGCATCTGCGCAGTCGTCAAAGGTTTTGCGTAGAGCGGATGATCAAACGTGTTGCGTTGATAGATAGTGGCCGAGCGATAATCATGGTGCGGATCGTAAGTCACGGCGCGGTTGGGATCGGCTACATACCGATTAACATGATTGATCAATGTCGTAAACCCAGCGGCTGGTAAAAAGCGATAGAGTTCCGGCAAAAACCAATCCGTGTTGGCTAGCACAGCAGTTGGTAACAATGCCTGTTTCATGGAATCAGGAAGCCAAGTGCCACTGTGCGGTAAACTGATGACGACCGGTGAATCATGCTCCGGATTCAACACCGTGTACATCGCGTTTTGGTTATTCAAATATGAAGCACCCCCCTTATTGCAAACGATGCACCGTAAAAAATCAGCACCGAACGATTTTCGCCCAGTGCTGATTAGCTTTTCTACTTAATTAAGCGCGACATTACGACTCGCGGTGGCCTTCTTCAGGTAAAAGAATGGTTTGACTCTCACCATCATCATAAGCCATCACGGTGTCCGGGAAGCTGGGATCGTATGGGAATGGCAGATCCACGGCCATTTCCGTGTCGGCCCCTTCCTCACTAAAATGAACCGTGAGCTTACCTTGATTGTTCTGCAGATCAAAGCGCAGTAAGTTGTTCAGTGGCACCACGCCTTGTAAGTTGCGGTCGATGATCATCCAAATACTATCGATAATTTCGCCTGGCAAGTTCGAAATGATGCCAAATGTCGCGAATCGACTGTGATTTGCTTCAAACATGACTTGGCTCCTTTCCTCAGTCCTGCGTGGCAATATCCGCAAACTGTGCATCGACAAAGTCTGCCAACACTTTGGGATCAATGCCAACGGAACGGCCGACTTTGCCAGCTGATACAATCATTTGCTGCTGATTTTCGGCCTCTTGACTGATAAAGATCGGGTACTTGTGGCGTTCATGAATGCCAATCGGTGTGTTAGCGCCGTGTTCATAGCCAGTCGTTTTCACAAGGTCTTTCAATGGCACCATGCCTACTTTACGATTACCGGAGACCTTGCTTAGCTTCTTGTAGTCGACATGTCGGTCTAAGGGAACAACGCCAACCACCGGACCGGTTTTGTTGCCGGTCAATACCAGCGTTTTATAAATCTGATGTTCCGGAACATCGAGGTGATCGACTTCCAACTGGGCAACGTCGCCCACTTCTTCGGTCGGAAATTCATAAGGCACGTAGGTAATGCCCGCTTTGTCTAACATTTTTTCGACCAAGGTTTTTTCTGTCTTATGATGTTTAGCCATTGCGACCCCTCCTCACGAAATTTCCATCTGACCTACTTGAAAACCTTCACTTAAAATACTAGGGCAATTGCAGCGAAAATACCACCATCAAGCGCCGGTGTATGCCATTAACGTGAACATATCGTAGTCCTTGATCTTATCGCGGCCATGTAAGTCGCTTAATTCAATCAAAAAGGCTGTACCAACCACCACACCACCCAGTTGTTCAACTAGGCGAATCGTTGCGGCAATGGTACCCCCGGTTGCCAGCAGGTCATCACAAACCAGGACCCGTTGCCCCGGCTTGATGGCATCCTTGTGTAAATAAAGGGTGGCTTCGCCATATTCCAGATCATAGCTGGCCTTAACGGTTGGCCGCGGCAGCTTTCCCTTTTTCCGGGCCGGTGCGAAACCAATGCCTAACTTGTAAGCGACCGGACAACCAACAATAAAGCCGCGTGCTTCCGGACCGACGATCATCTCAACGCCTTTGTCCTGGGCGTAAGCGGCAATTTCGTCAGTTGCTGCGGCATAGGCCTTTCCGTCTGCCATCAGCGGCGAAATATCGCGAAAAATAATCCCCGGTTCCGGAAAGTCTTTCACACTTGCGATGTAATCTTTAAAATTGATGGTCATGATCCTACCTCACTGTCTGTATGCTCCGTCAGCAACATCGCTTCTAACTGGGCTCGCGGCATGGTTTGCAGCTGCTGCGCGAGCGTCAGAAATTCCTCGCGCGCTGCATAAGCCTTGGCCGTCTGCAGTGGCTTCTTGGCCGGTGCTGTGACTGGAGAAATAAAAGCACCATCTATTGTAACAAAGTCAAGTTCAAAAAACACCTGAATCGCCAAGATCACCTGATGAACCGTCAAGTGCACAGCCTTAGCGATCGCAGGAATATGGTGTTTGTCAAAACCGGGATGGGCTTTGAGAAAATGCAAAACAGCGCCGAACTCAACGCGCGTCGGAATGGCTACTAAATGACTGGGTGCGCCGTAAAACATAATGGCGACTGGTGGTTGGATTTGCTGCATGACTGCCCGCAATTGTGCACGATTCTGCGGTAAATCAACCAAAACAGCGTTGGCTAGCGGCGATGTGACTTGCTCAGCCGTCAGCGTCGGGCCACCAAAGGAGAATTGCCGCTCAAACTGCTGCTTAACTTTCGCATCAAAAAAGACATAGGTGTGACTGCTTTTGAACTGGCTGCCGTCAACAGAAGGCATTCGCCAATCAATGACTAGCGGTTGCTTGACTTCATAATCTTTTAGCATCAGCTGCAAGCTCGTATTGCCTTGCCAAGTGTTCTGATCCAGTCGGACAGCAAGCTTAACGGCTTGGGCATCAACCAGCGTTGCGGCGGCCTCACCAAAGCCAAAACCGATGACATTAATGCCGTTATCCACCTGAAACCGGAGATGCGTGTTTTCCTTGCCGATTTGCTTCACATTTTGAATCACTTGCGGCCGAAGTGAAAAGGTTGGTTCGGGATTGCCCTGGCCAAAAGGCGCAAGTTGGCGAATCAATTCGTAATGCGCTAACGTCAAATCATCATTTTCCAGACGCGCAGCAATCGGCAGCGTCGGCTTTGGCACGGTTTTGAGCATCGTTGCTGCAGCCGCCTCCATCTGTGCATGAATTGCCGGTAGCGCCTCGGTCTTGGCTGTTAATCCAACCGCCATATGATGCCCGCCAAACGCCACCATTTTGTCTCTAACCGGTTCTAAGGCGTTAAAAAGATGGTAGGCTTCGATGGAACGACCCGAGCCTTTAGCAGTCATACCGTCATCAGTGATATTCATAATCAGTGTCGGCTTTCCGGTCGCCTCAACCACTTTGCTGGCTACGATCCCGACAACGCCTTCGTGCCAGCCTTTTTTCGCCAGCAGCAAGGTCTTGGCGGCTTGGTTTTCCGGGGTCTGTGCCATTGCCAGTGCTTCTGTAGCAATCTTGCTGACCAATCCTTGGCGTTCCTGATTTAATTTACCAACCTGTTGCGCCAGATCAGCCGCAACATCCTCTTCAAAAGTCGTCAGCAAGGTGACGCCGGGATTTGCATCGCCCATGCGTCCTAGTGCATTCAGTCGCGGACCAATCACAAAGCCGACTGTTGTTTCGTTGACAGTTTCCGGGGCAACGCCCGCCTCTTTTAAGATCGCGGCAATCCCGACCCGCGGCTGAGTTTGAATCATTTTCAAACCCAACTGTGCAATGACGCGATTCTCATCGGTTAGACTAACCAAATCCGCGATCGTCCCTAAGGCAGCCAAATCGACGCTTTCAAGCGGCGGCTCGCCAAGCAGCGCGGTCGCCACTTTAAACGCCACGCCAGCACCGGAAAGATCGCCAAAAGGATAATGACCTTCAGGATGCCGCGGGTGCACGACCGCTACCGCATGAGGCAGGTTTGCGGGCAGTTCATGGTGATCCGTGACCACAACGTCCATCCCGGCTTCCTGAGCAGGATCAATCACAGAAGCTCCAGCGACCCCGTTATCAACCGTGATCACCAGTTGCGTGCCGGTTTTTTGCAAATAGGCGTAGACTTCGGCATTCGGACCGTAACCGTCAGCAAACCGATCCGGAATAAACACATCAGGTTCCGCGCCAAGGCTCTGCAATGTTTCAAGCATAATGGCGCTGCTTGTCAGGCCATCAACGTCATAGTCACCGTAAATCGTGATCTTTTCATTGCGCTCAATTGCTTTCAGGATTCGCGCAACTGCCTTATCCATGTCGTGCAACGCAAACGGATCGTGCAGCCGACTGATATCCGGGTGCACGAACGCTTCGTAGTCAGATTTATCCTTAATACCGCGCTGCCATAACAAAATCGCCAAAAAGGCCGGCACGCCTAATGTCTGGCTTAATTGTTGAACGGCTGCTGGATCGGGTTGTGCGGCGAGTTGCCACTGATACTGCGTCATATTGTTTCGTTCCTTTCTAACCGATCCAGTATACCAGACAACCCGCCACGAATTAACTGGTTGCCACAAGTTTTCCATTGCAGCACTGGCCTTCTTAACCTCCTCTATCGCTTCTTTACCAAACCCATCCGTTCGGGCAAGAAAAAGCGTGATATAATTGAATTGTTAGAAAGCCCTACTCCAGTCAGCGACTTTAACCGGGCAATCCGTAATTGAAGGGTTGTCTTTATTAGACAAAGCGTAACGGATTAAAGCCTTTCGCAGACCGTTACGATTTTTAAGGAGGAAGCACCATGGCAAAATCTCAAGACCAATTCAATGAAAAGGCCGGCAAGAAGATTACAGTTTCTGACGAAGCAGTCGATAAGGCAGCTAAGCAAATTGAGAAAGTCGGTTATGTAACGGAAAAAGATGTTCCGGAAATGATCGACCGCGATTACACCCGGGCATTGTCGAAGAAGGTTTCCGCAAAACTTCACAGTGACAACGACGATGATTACTTCTACGAGGAACCTTTTGATTATGAAAATGGCCGAATCGCCAACATCATCTGGGATATGGATAAAATCAAGACACGTGAAGAAGCCATGAAAACCTTGGCAAATGAACTTGGTTTAACCGTACCGAAGATCGTCATGCGCAAAGTTGACGAACAAGTATTCTAAAACTGAATGTTGACAAAATCGATGCCCGCGCAAGGCATCGATTTTTTTCTTACTGTTAAATGATGCTTCTGTATCAAGAAGGACCTAATGGCGGGCATTGACTGATACTCATGTGTGCGGCCTTTTAATGAGTTAATCATGCACCATTTTGAGAATTGTGTGATAATAATGATAAAGAAAGGACGTGAAAGTCATGGCTGATCAGCAAGTATTGGACGACTTTTTTGCTAAAGCCAAAGCTGCATTGGATCTACCCGCCGCAACCTACGAAGATGCCTATCAACTGGGCGGACCTGAGTTGGCTGACGAGCTGGCTGCTCTGGTTAAAACTGGCCAAAAGACCGCAACCACCAGCGGCTTTGAACTCTATACCATTGAGCAGGATCCACTACCAATTGCCGGTGTTTACAACATCATCTTGGATCGTCAGGATCGCCCTGTCGCCTTGACTTTCACGGACAATGTGTTTGTGACGCCATTTACCAAAGTCGATGCCACGATCGCCAAACGTGAAGGCGAAGGCTTCCAATCGTTGGCAAGCTGGCGTGCAGCTCATGAGGCATTTTTCCGCCGCGAATATCAGGCAAACGGTATCCAGTTTGATCCCGCCTCATCAATGGTTGTGGTCGAAGAGTTTCACACGGTTTATCCGATTGTTCAAGCGAGGTGACGAACATGAGTCTTAAAAATCGCACGGCATTAACGGAAAAGAAAGTCACAGGGAAACTCGAGGACATCCCTCACCCGACTTTAGACGCGACTATCTACATCCTTGTTTTCGGCATTACGGCGCTCGGCGGATTGGTTTCCTATGGCGCATACCAGTTCTTCAAACCGGAACGCAAGCTGGCACATAAGGCAAAACATATTGTGGATGATCATCAGCGTAAGAATGAGGGCTATTAGACTGCACGAAAGTAGATTAAAACAACCAGACGCCACGGATCACCAGCGCCTGGTTGTTTCGCTACTATGAGTTATTGTCAGCTGTCAAAAATGCAGAGCTGCCGTTTAGAGGAACAGTCTCAGTAAACGTTACAGATTTAAATGACTACAAACCGCTATTTACCGCGGCTTTCTTCGTCATTCATCTTAAGAATGCTCATGAACGCCTCCTGAGGCACCTCCACAGACCCCACCGCTTTCATTCTTTTCTTACCGGCCTTTTGTTTCTCCAGCAATTTGCGTTTCCGGGTAATGTCACCGCCATAGCATTTAGCCAGAACGTTTTTACGATAAGCCTTGACGGTGCTGCGGGCGATAATCTTGTTGCCGATGGCTGCCTGAATCGGAATTTCAAACTGTTGCCGCGGAATGGTTGTTTTTAATCGGGCAACAATAGCCTTGCCGCGGTCATAAGCAAAGTCTTTGTGAACGATGGTGCTCAGAGCGTCAACCGGATCACCATTGAGCAGGATGTCCATTTTGACCAGATCACTTTGACGGTAACCAATAATCTCGTAATCCAGACTCGCATAGCCTTTAGTGCTGCTTTTGAGGTCGTCAAAGAAGTCATAGATAATTTCTGATAACGGTAGTTCGTAGATCACATTAACCCGATACTTATCCAGATAATCCATCGTAACAAATTCGCCGCGCTTACGCTGGGATAGTTCCATGACCGGACCGACATAATCGTTTGGCACCATAATCGAAGCCTTCACGTAGGGTTCGCGAATTTCTTTGATTTCACTGGCATCCGGCATGTCAGCTGGGTTATCGATGGTCTTTTCGGTTCCGTCTGTCAGGACTACCTGATAGTCCACACTTGGCGCTGTCATGATTAAATCAAGGCCATAGTCGCGTTCCAGGCGCTCCTGGACGACATCCATGTGTAACAGCCCTAGGAACCCACAACGGAAGCCAAAACCAAGCGCCTGGGACGTTTCTGGTTCGAACTCTAGCGCCGCATCGTTGAGCTGTAATTTTTCCAATGCTTCGCGCAAATCATTAAACTTCGCATTATCGACCGGGAAAAGTCCGGAGTAAACCATTGGCGTGATTTTCCGGTAGCCTTTTAATGGTTCTTTTGCCGGCCGATCCGCTAGTGTGACAGTATCACCGACACGAGTATCCTGAATCGTCTTAATTGATGCAGTAATGTAGCCGACATCCCCTACCATCAAAAAGTCGCGCTTAACGGCTTTAGGCGACATGACCCCGACTTCTGTCACCTGAAACTGTTTGCCATTGCTCATCAGCTGAATGGTGTCACCGACCTTGACCTGGCCTTCCTTAACGCGGACATCAAGCACCACACCGCGATAATCGTCGTAAACCGAATCAAAAATCAAAGCTTGTAAGGGTGCGTTGATATCTCCCGATGGTGCAGGAATGTCCTTCACAATCCGCTCAAGAATCTCCGGAACACCGAGCCCAGTTTTGCCACTGGCCAAAATCGCATTGGAAGCATCAAGACCGATCATTTCCTCGATTTCTTCTTTGACCACATCCGGCTGGGCGCTGGGCAGGTCGACTTTGTTGATGACAGGAATAATCTCCAGATCATCGTCAATCGCCAAATAAACATTGGCGAGCGTTTGGGCTTCGACCCCTTGAGTGGCATCGACAACTAACAGTGCCCCTTCACACGCCGCCAGACTGCGACTGACTTCATAACTAAAATCAACGTGTCCCGGCGTATCAATCAAGTGGAAAATATAGGTTTCGCCATTTTTGGCTTTATAGTGCAATTCGACCGCGTTGAGTTTAATCGTAATCCCGCGCTCCCGCTCAAGCGCCATATCATCAAGCACTTGCGCCTGCATGTCACGCTTGGCAATGGTGTCGGTTAATTCCAAAATGCGATCGGCAAGCGTCGATTTGCCATGATCAATATGGGCAATAATCGAAAAATTGCGGATATGCTTTTGTCGTTCCAGCATTTCTTCATGATTCATCTTTAATAGTGCCTACTTTCTAAGCGAACGTTTGATTCTTATTATAGCAGAGCGTGAGCTGGCGCGGTTAGAAGTCGGAATATAAGTGGCCTTGGGCGTGATGGCCCGATTTTGGCCATTGCGACCAAGGTCCTTACATGCAGGTTTCTGCGCCAGCGAACGCGTTTCAAGCAGAGCGTGAGCTGGCGCGGTTAGAAGTCGGAGTATAAGTGACCTTGGGCGTGATGGCCCGATTTTGGCCATTGCGACCAAGGTCCTTATACGCAGACTTCTGCGACTGTGAGCGCGTTTCCGCAACCAGACAAGTTAGATTGAAGTTGCCAGACAAGGATATCAAAAAATCGGTTCCAGCGACAAGTTGCCTCCAGAACCGATTTTTTTGTGTCAATTAATTTTAGCGCTTTATTTCCCGCCTTTAAACGCTTCTTTAACACGGTCAAACAACGTGCCATTATGCGGCGTGACATCTTCACCGCTGGCAGCAGCAAATTGCATCAATGCTGCTCTTTGTTTCTCATTCAGATGCTTTGGCGTTTGAATTTCGACGGTAACAATTTCATCGCCGGTTCCGTTGCCGCGCAGTCTTGGCGCACCCTTACCGCGTAGTCTGAACTTAGTCTGGCTTTGGGTACCTGCCGGGATCTTCAACTCAACCGGTCCATGAACCGTATCGACTTTGATTTCGTCGCCCAATGCAGCCTGCGCAAAGCTTAATGGGATGGTCAGATAGATTTCTGCGCCGTCCCGTTGATACTTTTTGCTTGGTGCAACTCGGAAAACAATGTACAGATCACCGTAAGGCCCGCCGTTGGTCCCCGCTTCACCAGCTTGTTGCAGCCGCATTTGCTGACCGTCTTCAACGCCGGCTGGAACCTTGACATCAATAGTGTGACGTTCTTGTTCATGACCGCTGCCATGGCAAGTCGGGCACTTTTCTTTGATTTCTTTACCGGTACCGCCGCAGACGTCGCAAACCTGGCGTGTCATCATCGTGCCAAAGGCCGTATTTCGTTGTACCTGGATGTAACCGGTACCATGGCACTTATGGCACGTTACCGGGCTGGTACCCGGTTTAGCGCCACTACCATGACAGGTATGACAAACAGCTTCGCGATCGTAGGAGATCTTGGTATCTTTACCAAAAATCGCCTCTTCAAACGTCAAGTCCATCCGGTATTGTAAATCGGCGCCTTGACGCGGTGCTGACGGATTCGCTTGAGCACCACCACCAGCTCCGCCAAAGAATTGACTGAAGATATCGTCAAAGCCGCCGCCAAAACCACCTTGGCCACCGAAATCGCCAAAACCGCCTGCCTGGCCTCCTCCTGCGCCGGCGTTGCCAAATCCCTGCGGACCATCAGCAGAACCATACTGATCATAGGCCGCACGTTTCTGGGGATCAGACAGGACCTGATAGGCTTCATTTATCTCTTTAAACTTTTGCTCTGCACCTGGTGCGTGATTAAGATCGGGATGATATTTTTTCGATAGCCTGCGAAAAGCCTTACGAATGGTGTCATCATCGGCATCCCGGCTCACACCGAGCGTCTCATAATAATCTTTCTGATCCGCCATGAGTTCCTCCTCGATTCAGATCGTGACTGAAAATGCCAATTCAGCATAGCATAATTCAAACAAAAAGCCAAAACCGCGCCGCGGCTTCGGCTTTTTGCTGATGATCTGCGACCTTACTTCTTATCGTCGTCAGAAACATCCTTGTAATCGCCATTGATGGTATCATCGTCAGACTTCTTGTCGGTATCGCCTTGCGTTGCACCGGTTGCAGCACCACTCGCAGCGCCGCCTTGTGCCTGCTGATTCTTCTGGGCGTTTTCATAAAGCTTAACGGTCATGTCCTGAACCAGCTTGTTCAAGTCGTCCCGCTTTTGCTTCATGTCATCAAGGTTGTTTTCTTGTTGCGCTTTCTTCAAAGCTTCCTGAGCATCCTTGACTTTCTTGATGTCTTCTTCAGGAACCTTGCCGTCAACGTCCTTGAGCGTCTTGTCGGTCTGGAAGAGTAACTGGTCGACATCGTTCTTCAAGTCGACTTCTTCCTTACGCTTTTCGTCGGCTTCGGCGTTTTCTTCGGCTTCCTTCTTCATGCGTTCGATTTCTTCATCGGACAAACCGCTGGAACTCTTAATGGTGATGTTCTGTGACTTGCCGGTGCCGAGGTCTTTGGCAGAAACCTGAACGATCCCGTTCTTATCGATATCAAACTTGACTTCGATTTGCGGAACCCCACGTGGTGCCGGCGGAATATCCGTCAATTCAAAGCGACCAAGCGTTTTGTCATCCGCTGCCATTGGCCGTTCACCTTGCAGAACGTGAATGTCAACGGCAGGCTGGTTATCAGCTGCAGTTGAGAAGACCTGGCTCTTGGAAGTCGGAATGGTGGTGTTACGATCGATTAATTTGGTGAAGACGCCACCCATGGTTTCAATACCCAAGGACAGCGGCGTAACATCCAACAGAACAACATCCTTAACATCACCGGAAATGACACCACCTTGGATAGCAGCACCCAAAGCAACAGCTTCATCAGGGTTGATACTGTGATCTGGGTCTTTGCCGGTCCATTCTTTAACGGCTTCCTGAACCGCCGGAATTCGTGTAGAACCACCGTTTAAGATAACCTTGTCGATGTCAGCGTTGGTTAGCTTAGCATCCTTCAACGCATTTTCAACCGGTTGCTTGGTCTTGGCAACCAAGTCAGCGGTCATTTCGTCAAACTGAGCACGCGTCAAAGTGCGTTCCAAGTGCAACGGTCCATTAGGGCCAGCAGAGATAAATGGTAGACTGATCTGGGTCTGGGTAACGCCAGACAGATCCTTCTTTGCCTTTTCAGCAGCATCCTTTAAACGTTGCATGGCCATCTTGTCCTTAGACAGGTCGATGTTGTTGTCCTTCTTGAATTCGGAAACCAACCAGTTGATGATCTTGTTATCAAAATCATCCCCGCCCAAATGGGTATCGCCATTGGTTGACAGAACTTCAAAGACGCCATCACCTAATTGCAGAATGGAAACATCAAAGGTCCCACCGCCAAGGTCATAAACCAGGATCTTTTCATCCTTGTCGCCTTTGTCCAAGCCATAAGCCAATGCTGAGGCGGTTGGTTCGTTGATGATCCGCTGTACATTCAAACCGGCAATTTTACCGGCATCCTTGGTAGCCTGACGTTGGCTGTCATTGAAGTAAGCCGGCACGGTAATAACGGCATCCTTAACCGGTTCGCCCAGATAGTCTTCAGAAAATTTCTTGATGTATTGCAGAATCATCGCTGAAATTTCCTGAGGGGTGTATTCCTTGTCGCCAACCTTAACTTTGTAGTTGGCTTCGCCCATGTGGCGTTTGATCGAAACAATCGTATCCGGGTTGGTAATTGCCTGACGCTTGGCAACTTCACCGACTTGAATTTCACCATCTTTAAACGCAACAACAGACGGTGTGGTCCGATTGCCTTCAGGATTTGTAATGATCTTTGGCTGATTGCCTTCCAAAACCGCAACAGCTGAGTTGGTGGTTCCTAAGTCAATACCAATAACTTTACTCATATTGTTATACCTTCTTTATTTTCAGTTTAATTATTTAGCAACAACGACCATAGCAGGGCGTAAAACGCGATCTTTGAGATAATACCCTTTTTGCAGGACCTGCGCGACAGTATCAGCTGCGTGTTTGTCATCAGCCGCGACTGTTTGTACGGCCTGTTGGGTATTCGGGTCGAATTTTTCGCCGGTGCCATCAATAGCAGTGATGCCGTTTTCCTTCAAAGCACGCTCCAAATGGTCATAAACCATTTGGACACCCTTTTTTAGTGAAGCAGCACTATCATCTTTGGCCTCGGTTGCAAGCGCACGTTCAAGATTATCGACAACTGGCAAAATCGCCTTTGCTAACTTCTGGCCATCGTACTTCAGCAGCTTCTGTTGCTCTTTTTCGAACCGATGATTCATATTTTGAATCTCCGCGGCTGCCCGCAGATATTTATCTTCGAATTCATCACGTTCTTTCTTCAACTGCTCGCCATCATGTTGGCTGCTTTTTAGTTGGTCATTGAGATCAGCGATGCTTTCTTTCAGAATGTCTTCTTTAAGCGAAGATCCTGACGCTTCAGCAGGTTGTTTTGCCTGTTTGTCGGTATCTGCTGCGGTTTGCTTTGCTTTTTTTTCTGCCATGGTATCCTCCCTTTAAACCATATTTGCTGGCATTCATGGATCCACACAACAAATATTTTTTAATTTTTATTGATCAAAGTTGGCATAATAATCCGTCAACCGTTTTGCCAGCTCTTCACGGAAAACATCCAGCAGTCCGATCATTTTCGAATAAGGCATCTGTGTCGGGCCTAGCAAGGCGATCATCCCAGTGCCGTGGTCACCAACATCGTAGCTGGCGGTGATTAAACTGAGGTTGGCCAAATCAATTGGCTTAAGCTCTGGCCCCAAACGTACTTGAACCGGCGTTTGACGAATCGGTCCGCCAAGCAGTTCCGTCAGATCACCGTGATCAGCGTCAATCAATGACATAATCTTTTTCAGTTCATGGATATCGGAATCGCCTAGGTAATCCATCAGATTCAACCGCCCGCCAACGTAAAAGCGCTCGGACGCAGCTGATTTCAAAACGTTACCGAAGATATCCAAAAAGCCTTCAGGACTGGTTAGATACTGCATTAACATCGAAGGCACATCGGTTTTCAGCCGCTGTGCAACTTGAATTAATGGCAGTCCAACGAGTTGATCATTGACAATTCGAATCGCCTTTTCGAGCTCATCGGATGAGATGTTTTGCGATACGGTAAAGACCTGGTTTTCAATGTTACCGTTATTCGTGACCAAAATCGCCATGACTTGATGATTGCCTAATGGAACAAGGCGAAAACCTGTCAGCTTGATATTGGTTACTTCAGGTCCCAAGCTAATGGCCGTGTAACTCGTCAGATTGGACAAAATTTGCGCACTTTGCGCGACAATCTCATCCATCTTATTGTACCGCTGGCTAAATGCCTGCTTGATAGTCGCCAGTTCTTGATGCGAAACACGCACCGGTTCAACAAGGTGATCGAGATAATAACGATAGCCTTGCGTTGACGGTACGCGCCCGGAACTGCTGTGGGTCTTGGTGATCAAACCGGCATCTTCTAGCGACGCCATATCATTACGGATTGTGGCGGAACTGACATGAATGGGCAACTCGCGCATCAATCGCTTTGAACCAACCGGCTCTCCGCTTTCAGTAAACAGGCGGATGATTTCTTTTAAGACGAGCACTTGCCGTTTCGTCAACATTTTCTCACCTCACCTTTAGCACTCGTTTCGCACGAGTGCTAATACACTGAATAATATACCAAGCACCGTTAGCAAAGTCAAGGCGACATTGCTAAAATCTTCAGTGTTTTCGGTGTTTCTAGCCAGTGGCGGCCATTTTTTAAAGAAAAAAGAGCCGTTTAAATAAGCGGCTCGTCAAGCAAAAACTGTTGAAAGACTTCGTTGCCTAAAAACTTGCCCTTGTTAGTCAGCCGGATGAAGCCATTATCGCGCTGTAACAAGCCTTGGCTTTCCAACTCAGGTACGGTCTCGCCATAAACGGCATCAACGGTCAGATGATAGCGCTGATAGAAGCGTTTTTCACTTACGCCGCGCATGGTTCGCAAACCAAGAAACATTTCCTCTTCAATTTGTTCGGACACCGGAACCAAGTGATGGGCCAAAACCGGTAAACGATCGGTGTGAAGCGGCGTTAGGTACTGTTTGATCGGACCATAATTGTGATACCGATCGCGCCCAAGATAACCAAACGCACCAGCTCCAAAGCCAAAATATTTGTCATTTTGCCAGTAAAGCAGGTTGTGTTGGCATTGATAGCCATCCTTGGCAAAATTGCTGATTTCATATTGATGTCTGCCATGTGCTTCCATTAGATCAATGGCATCCTGATACATATCGGCTTCGACATCCTGCGTTGGCAAGCGCAATTTGCCTTGGCGCATCAAATTATAAAAGATGGTTTTCCGTTCAAGAATGAGTGAATACGTCGAATAATGAGGTAAATCCAAATCGAGTGCTTTTTGTAGACTATTTAAAAAGTCGTTCCGGCTTTGACCAGGTAATCGGAAAATCAAATCAATCGACAGATTATCAAAACCGACTTTTCTGGCATTGGCGATCGCAACATAAACGTCCTTAGCGCGATGAATCCGTCCGATCCGTTTGAGGACATCGTCGTTAAAAGACTGAACCCCGATTGAAAGTCGATTGACACCATAATCATGTAAAACCTGCAACTTATCGGTCGTCAGCAAATCATTGGGGTTCGCCTCAAACGTGAATTCACCAGAATCGAAGTGCAAGATGTCGCGAATGCCTTGGCAAAGTGTTGCTAACTGTTTGGACGTCAACGTTGTAGGCGTTCCACCACCGACATAGACCGTTTCGATTTTCTCATCAGGATGCTCAGCCATGACCATCCGCATTTCCTTAAGCAACATCGCAACATAGTCATCAACCGGCTGACCTTCAATGAAGACTTTATTGAAATCACAGTAGTAACAAATATGTTCGCAAAACGGAATATGAATATATGCGCCTGCCATTTTAACCCTTCCTCGCGAAATACTGACGGACCGCCGCTTCATCTTTCTTTAACTGGATAATCAAACCTTCTGCATTGGCAAATTTCACTTCACCGCGTAGATAGTGGTACCAACGAACCTGAACAGTTTTGCCATAAATCATACGGCTAAAATCCAGCAAATTAATCTCAAGCGTCACATCGCGATCACTGCCAAACGTAACATTACGGCCGATCGAAGCCATCCCCAGATACCAAGTACCATCCACGTTTACTGTCACGGCATAAATCCCGATACCAGGAAGCCGCTGCTGACCTAATGTTGCCAGATTAATGGTTGGAAAGCCAAGTTCTCGACCACGGGCTTCGCCATGCACCACTTTGCCAGTCGTTAAATAAGCGTACCCTAAAAGCTCGTTTGCCGTATCGATATCCCCTTGATCCAACGCATCACGAATCCGGGTCGAGCTGATTTTTGCACCATCTTCGGCCAACTTAGGTACGCTAACAACTTCAAACCTGCCATGCGCGTAGTCGGGCAGCAACGCCATATTGGCAATCGCGCGTTTACCGTAAGTATAGTCAAAACCGGCCACAACTGTATCGGCTTTCAGGCCCACCAAATATTGGTCAACAAACGCTTGCGGCGATAAGGCAGCAAATTCTGGTGTAAAGTGAACAAAATACAACAAATCCACGCCTAATTGCCGCATTAAATTAATCTTTTCGTCACGCGTTGACAGATACTGAATCGTTGTTTTACTAACGCCGCGATAGACAACAGCCGGATGAATATCAAATGTCATCACGGCTAACGGCAATTTTTTGGCTAAAGCAATTTGCTTTCCTGCTTTAATCACGGCTTGATGGCCGCGATGTACGCCATCAAAGAAACCCAGCGTTAAAACAATGGGCTGTGGCGGCGCCGCTGATGCTTGCAACGGTGGGTGAATATCAATGACTTCCATCAAAATTATCTCTCATTCTTCTCATTTGCTAAAAACATAATATCCGGGCGATACTGGTGTTTTTCGAACCGATAAATGGCTTTCAAAACGCCATCGTAATGCAGCCGAACCCGTGGTCCATCCAACTGAAGGGTCAAAAATCGGCCGTGTCGGACATCGTCATACTGGTCGGCTGTCAAATCAACTTTCGGCAACTCAGCAAACGCAATATCAATCGGTTGGATCACTGACGCTAAGGTGCCGTCAGCAATATGTTGCCCCAAGGCTTCAAGACTGACCGCTTGGGCTAATGTAAAGCCGCCGCTTTTAATCCGCGTCAATTGGCTCATTACCGCAGCGACGCCTAGCGATTGGCCAACATCAACTGCCAAGGTTCGGATATAGGTTCCCTTAGACACCGCAGCCTCAAAACGAAAACGTTGGATCCCTTGAGTTGCGTCGAAAATCGGTTCACTGGTTCGCTCAAAGCGTTTTACCGTTACCTGACGTTTTGGCCGTTCAACCGACTCACCTGCCCGGGCATATTCATACAACCGTCTGCCATTGACTTTGACTGCGGAAAACATCGGCGGTACTTGGGTAATTTCACCTGTCCATTGCGTGAGCACCTGATCCAGTTCATGTACCGGTACCGGCTTCACCAGCGGCGTTCGTTTCACCACCTCGCCATCAAGATCTTCAGTGGTCGTGGCAAAACCAAGGGTGATTTCGCCGGTATAAATTTTGCCACTGGCCATTAATTGGGGCACAGCTTTGGTTGCCGCGCCAATCGCGAGCGGCAAAACACCGTCAACGTTTGGGTCAAGCGTGCCGGAATGACCGATTTTTTTAATGTGAAGAAGCTTGCGTGCATGATAAACGGCATCGGCACTGGTCATGCCGGTCGGTTTATACAGCGGAAGAATGCCGTTCATGAATTCGGTCCCTTTCAGTTTTCAGAATTAAAAAACGTTAATTGTTGTATCTCATCAAGCTTTAGGCTTGGTATACATACTGCGATGATGCTTGGCATGGACCGCATGGCGCCATCCCGCCCAAATGAAAATCAACACCACCAAAATCGAAAAGAGCCAGTCCGGCGTTTTAACGTTGATCATAGGCAAACTCAATCCAAGCTTGATGGCAATGAGACCAACAAGGACATACGCCGCGGTTTCCAATTCAGGTACCCGGTCAATGAAGGTCGTGATCACTTGGGCAACGATCCGCATCGCCAAAATACCCAGGCAGCCACCGATTAAAACAATGACCGGATTATTGGAGACGGCCAAAGCTGCCAAGATCGAATCCACCGAGAAAACAATATCGAGGCTTTCAATTTGAAAAACCGTACCCCATAAACCATGGGCACGTTTAGCCTTTTTGTCTGTATTACTTTTAGGATGACGAATCGCATAAAAATAGCTGGCACTCATCCATACCAGATACAAAGCGCCAAGTGCCTTAATCGGCCAAAACTGTAATAAGTAAGTTCCCAGTCCGATGGCAATGAAGCGAAACAGATACGCCCCGCCCATGCCATACATCAAGGCCTTTTTGCGATCCGACTCGGCCTTAAGCTGTTCAGTCTGGGCAGCGAGAACAACCGCATTATCAACGGAGAGCATACATTCTAAAAGGATTAAGCTAAAAATCGTGACTAAGCCGCTGACCGAAAAAGCCAGCTGCCAGTTGTGGATAGAAAAGAATGGTCCGTATAAGGCCCCTAAAAACTTGATCGTGATCCTTCCCTTCTCAATGTTTATTATTATACCGTTCAAGCCAGGAAAGCTAAAGCGGCTATTGCGAGAAAAAGAAGACTGCTCGTTGGCATGATGATGTTATTGAAAATTGGTGCACCAAAAAAGGATCCAGTCTTTGCGACTGAACCCTTTCTGGTTGAACAACGCTATTCTAAATTCTTGCGCCGCACTTCGTTAATTAACTGATCAATACGGGCACCATACTGAACGGATTTGTCTTGAGCAAATTCGATTTCCGGCACCTTGAACAGCCGAATCCGCTGCCCGACTTCACGCCGAATCAGTCCACTGGCTTTATCCAAACCGGTTTGGGCTGCTTCGACTTTATCAGGTGCATCATCGAGAATACTGTAGAAAATGGTGGCATGTTGCAGATCACCGGTCAGTTTGACTCCGGTAATCGTCACGCCTTTGACCCGCGGATCGTTAACATCCTTTAACAAGATATCATCAACTTCACGTTGGATCTGAGTCTCAACTCGACCGATACGATGCTTCATCTGCGAATTACCTCCTGTTGAGCGTGAGCCGGCGCGCTTATAAGCCGAAGTGTAAGTGTGATGGCGCTCTTTGCCATTGCGACCAAGGTCCTTACACGCAGGCTTCTGCGCCGGCGAACGCGTTATGGTGGAGCGTTCGTCAACTTTTCACAGCCAGCAAACGCCTATCCCTTAAATGACTTCCGTACACTGTTTACTTAACCGGTACTTCTTCCATTGTAAAGGCTTCGATCTGATCACCGACTTTAATATCATTATAATTCTCAATGGTCAGCCCGAGTTCAAAGCCTTGGCGAACTTGCTTGACATCATCTTTAAACCGACGAAGTGAACCGAGTTTGCCTTCATATTTGACAATACCATCACGGATGAGGCGAACGCCGGCATCGCGGGTAATATACCCGGAGTCAACGTAACCACCGACAACCGTGCCGACTTTGGAAACCGGAATCGTTTCACGAACGGTGACCGTACCGATAACCTTCTCTTCATAAGTTGGCTCCAGCATACCCTTCATCGCAGACTCGACTTCTTCGATTGCCTTGTAGATGACACTGTGCAGGCGAATATCAACATCATCCTGTTCTGCCTGCGCCTTAGCCATTGCTGTCGGCCGAACGTTGAAGCCAATGATGATGGCATTACTTGCTGCGGCCAGTGTCACATCACTTTCATTAATCGCACCAACTGCTTGGTGGATAATGTTGACCCGAACGCCTTTGACTTCAATCTTCTCAAGACTACCTGCCAAAGCTTCAACAGATCCTTGGACATCCGCCTTAATGATAACGTCAACTTCTTTGAGTTGACCCTCTTTCATTGTTTCAAACAGATTATCCAAAGTGACATGCGTTGTGTTCTTACGTTCTTCTTCTTGAGCCCGTTTTGCCCGTTCTTCACCGGCCGCCCGCGCAGTCCGTTCGTCCGCAAATACAACGAATTTATCAGCGGATTGCGGCACGTCGTTAAGCCCGGTAATTTCGACTGGCATGGATGGCAACGCGTCCTTGACTCGACGGCCATGATCGTTAGTCATAGCACGGACACGACCAAAGGTATTTCCGACAACAATCGGATCACCGGTATGCAAAGTTCCTTGTTGAACCAAGACAGTCGCAACCGGTCCCTTACCTTTATCCAAACGTGCTTCGATAACCGTACCGACAGCTCGCTGATCCGGGTTAGCCTTCAATTCAAGCACATCCGCTTCCAGTAAGATCATTTCCAATAATTCGTCGATGTTCTTACCGAATTTAGCTGAGATTTTGACGAAAATCGTGTCGCCGCCCCAGTCTTCAGGAATCAGCCCATATTCGGTCAATTGTTCCATGACGTGTTCCGGATTGGCACCTGGTTTATCGATTTTGTTGACCGCCACAATGATCGGCGCCTTGGCAGCCTGGGCGTGATGAATCGCTTCAATCGTTTGCGGCATCACACCATCGTCAGCAGCAACCACGAGGACAACAATATCGGTAATATCGGCACCGCGCGCCCGCATGTTGGTGAAGGCCGCGTGCCCCGGAGTATCGAGGAACGTAATCAAGCGATCACGTAATTTAACTTGATACGCGCCAATATGCTGCGTAATGCCACCGGCTTCGCCTTCAGTCACGTGCGTATGCCGTAACTTGTCCAGCAAGGTTGTTTTACCATGGTCAACGTGCCCCATGATCGTCACAACTGGCGGCCGTGGCTGCAAGTTGTCTTGGTTCTTGTTTTCTTCTTCGAACACTTTGTCCAAATCGGAAATATCTTCGTGAACCTTTTCCTTCGCGTCAATACCATAATCGGTGGCCAGAAGTTCGATGGTGTCTTTGTCTAGGCTCTGGTTTTGGTTGACCATCACGCCCAGCATAAACAGTTTCTTGATTAATTCAGCTGGCTCACGATGAAGAATCTTGCCCAATTCCTGAGCATTCATCCCAACTTCATAATTCAAGACTTCTGGTAACGGTCGCTCTTTGCGCTGTGGCATTTCCTTCTTCGGCTGGCTCTGCTGACGGCGCTTGTTCTTCTTGTTGCGCCGGTTGCTGTTGCGGTTAAACCCGTTGCGATTCCCAAAGCTGTTGCCGCGACCAAAGTTGTTATTCCCACCACCGCGCCGACTATTGCGGTTGTCCTGACTGCCGACCGTTGCAGGTTTGGCAGCTGGCGTAACGGCAGCCGGTTTTGTAAAGCGTTGATTGGTTTTTGCAGCTGGTTGTTGTTCGGTGCGAGGACGCTGTTCTGTCCGTTGCGGCCGTTGTTCCGTTTGTGGCCGCTGTTTTGCACGAGTCGATTCAGAGCGTTCAGGACGTTTACTCGCTACAGCCGGTTTAGCCTCTTGTTGACGCTTTGGCTGTTGCCGTTCGGATTCCGGCTTGACGAATTTCCCGCCATTTCCGGCGACCGGACGCGGATTACCGTTAGCTGCGGTCGGGCGGCCGGCACGTGGCATTGGGCCGGTCACACGCTGGTTGTCAAACCGGCGATTACGATCGCGCCGATTGCGATCATTCGGGCGATTGTTATTCGCAGAACGGTTGTTATTGTTGCTGCGATTGGTGTTCCGGTTTCCTGTCTTAGCGGCCGCTGCCGGTTGCTCGCCACCGCGGTTGTGATTCCCGGACTTATGCGCTGTCTGGGTGCCCCGTGGCCGCAAAATCGTTGACTTACTTAAAATGATTTTACCGTCAGCGGTTTTGTTAGACCGTGCCGGCTTATGCTCATGCCGGGTCGGTTTTTCTGCAGCTGCATGCTGATTATCTTTAGCACTTGCAGGCGCTGCTGACTTGGTCGGTTTAGCAGCCGCTGATGTTGAAGGTGTTTTAGCTGCTGAAGACTTGCTCAACACCCCTTTGATTTTTGCTTCTTGATCTTGATCGATCGAGGACATGTGATTCTTTACTTCGATACCCAAGTTTTTGGCAATATCGATCACGTCTTTATTATCGACGTGCATTTCTTTGGCAAATTCATAAACGCGTTTTTTGCCCATTTCTTCACGCTCCCTGTAATTTAGGTGAGCAGCTCTTGCATCTTCTTGGCGAAGCCTGCATCTGCCACGGCAATGATTGAACGATCACTACCAATAGCCTGTGATAAGTCCATTTTGGAGAATACTGTCACCAAAGGAACTTTATAGTAGCTGCTTTTATCGGAAAACTTCTTGCGGGTATTGGCACTTGCGTCACTGGCGACGAACACCAACTTTGCATCGCCGGAACGAATCGCTCCTAACACCAGTTGGTCACCGGTGGTAAGGCGACTGGCGCGGCGGGCCAATCCCAATAAATTCAAAACGGCTTGTTTTTGCATGGTTACTTGCCGAATAGTTCCTGACGCGCCTTTTGGTGATCGACATAAGCAAAAAGATCATCATAAAAGGTCGGGTCAATGGTGATACCGAAGGCTGCGTCAATCAGTTTCTTTCCCTTAGCCTGTTTCACAGCATCAGGATTCAACGCTACATATGCGCCCCGTCCTGCTGCTTTGCCAGTCGGATCGATTGCGACAACATTCTCCTTGTTCTTAACAATCCGAACAAGTTCTTTCTTGGGCATCATCGTGTTGCTTAGCAAGTCCTTGCGCATTGGAATCTTACGCTTTTTCATGGCTCGCCTCCTTATGCCTGTGACTGGTCATCAGCGTTTGGGGTGACCGGTGTTGCCTCGGATGTGTCATCCGATTGTTCGGCTTCGGTTGGTTCATCGCTAGCTGCCTCGGTGTTGTCGACCTGATCATCTGACGCCTCTGCTGCTTCAGCTTCCGCCTCTGACAACTCATCGTCATCCACGAATTCAACTTCGGATTCTGGTTTAATATCGATCTTATAGCCAGTCAACTTTGCGGCAAGCCGCGCATTTTGACCTTTTTTACCGATGGCCAGTGACAGCTGATAATCAGGAACGATCACGGTTGCCGAACGGTCATTATCTTCATCGTTGAACTGAACCGCGATGACCTGGGCCGGATTCAAGGCATTGGCGATGTAATCGGCAGGATCTTCTTCCCACTGAACAACATCCATGTTTTCGCCTGACAACTCATTGACCACCGCCTGCACTCGAGCACCGCGCGGGCCAACCGTCGTACCGACAGCATCGACAGCATCATTAGTCGCCCGAACCGCAATCTTCGTCCGATCGCCAGGTTCACGGGCAATGTTGACAATTTCAACCGTACCATCGAAAATCTCCGGAACTTCTTGCTCAAACAAGCGTTTAACCAAGCCCGGATGCGTCCGACTAACGAAGACTTGGGGGCCTTTGCTGGTATTTTCGACCTTGGTCACATAAACCTTGATGCGATCGTGCGCCTCATATTTCTCGTTCGGCATCTGATCTTGACGGCCTAAAACGGCTTCGATCTTGCCTAAGTTAACGTAGATGAAGCGATTATCGCGCCGCTCGACGACCCCTTGTAAAATTTCATCTTCATACTGGGAATACTCATCATAGACAATACTGCGTTCGGCTTCCCGCACACGCTGCATAATCACCTGCTTGGCGGTTTGGGCAGCGATTCGTCCGAAGTCCTTCGGGGTGACTTCGAATTTGATTTTGTCGCCGATTTCGTAAGCCTTATTGATCGCCAAGGCATCCTTGAGGCTTACTTCCAGTCGCGAATCAAAAACTTCATCAGTTACCTCTTTGACAGCATAGACATGGATGTCCCCTTGCTTGGGATCAAATTCCACATCGACATTTTGCGCCTGATTGTAATTACGCTTATACGCGGAAACCAATGCGGCTTCCAAAGCTTCGATCACAACCTCTTTCTTAACGCCTTTTTCTTGCTCTAAGGCGTCAAGTGCTTGGATCATTTCCTTTGACATGCTTTTCTTACCTCCACTAGAATTCGATCGCCAACCGTGCAGAAGCGATCAATTTTCGGTCGATGACCTGATCGAATTTGCGGCTTTTATCTTTGACCGTTAATGTCAACTGGTCAGGTTTCAGATCTTTCAAAGTGCCTTCGAAGATTTTCTTACCGTCCAGCTTCTTGAATAGCAAGACATGAATATAGTCGCCGACTGCCTGCTCATAATCCATCTCACGTTTCAACGGTCGCTCGGCACCGGGACTGGAAACTTCAAGGAAGTATTGTTGCGGAATCGGATCCGGGTCCATACTGTCCAGTTTCTCGGACAAAGCTTCACTGACCAACACACATTCATCCAGTGTGATGCCACCTGGCTTGTCGATATACACCCGCAAGTACCAGCCGCCGCCTTCCTTCACAAATTCGACATCCGTGAGGTAAAAATGATGGTCGTCCAAAATCGGTTTGACCAAAGCGGTCACGGTTTCAACAACCGATTGCGTACTCAAGCCACCGCCTCCTTTATTGTTCACTCAAGACTTTTGATTCTAACGGTTGCCAGACAAACATCATGACGTTCGCCAATAAAAAGAGTGAGCATCGCTGCTCACTCACCGCCAGAACCTTACTTTACTATTGCTACAATACCATAGATAGCCGTCACTTGCAAACAGGCAGTCCGTTGTGGTAGTAAGCGTCACTACCAACTTCACATGATTTTGCTACTTTGAGGTTATGCCACCATCATATTGCCTGACAATTTAAAATAATCCATCAAAAAGCGAGAGTTGGTTCTCGTCTGGTAAATCGTCTAGCACATGGTTGGTTGTCATGTAATCAATCAGTGTCTTAGAGACTTTACCACGATTGGCAAGATCTTCTTTGGACAGGAACGGTTTCTCTTCGCGGGCAGCAACAATCTGTTTCGCAACGTTATCGCCCAACCCCGGGACCGCACGGAACGGCGCCAGAATCGTGTGGTCATCTTGAATCAGAAAATCATGCGAATCAGACTTAGTGACATCAATCATTTTAATCTTGAAGCCGCGTTCCAGACATTCGTTGGCAATCTCAAGCACGGTCAGGAGTTGCTTCTCTTTCGTCGAAGCATCCATCCCTTTGTCAGTGATTTCTTTCATCGCGGCCTTAACCGCTTCTTTGCCGTGGCTCATCGCGGCCAGATCAAAGTCTTCCGCACGGACCGAGAAGTAAGCCGTGTAGTACACCAGCGGATAATGAACTTTGAACCAGGCAATTCGTAACGCCATCAAAATATACGCTGTAGCGTGGGCTTTCGGGAACATATATTTGATCTTCAGGCAGGAATCGATGTACCAATCCGGCACATTTTCATTTTCCCGCATGGCTTTTTGCCAATCATCCGGAATTCCGCGCCCTTTACGCACGTGTTCCATAATGTTAAAGGCCATCGAGTCATCCATGCCCCAATGAATCAAGTCCATCATGATGTTGTCACGACAACCGATGACTTCTTTTAGCGTAACGATGCCTTGCTTGATCAATTCCTCGGCATTGCCTAACCACACGTCGGTCCCATGTGAAAGACCGGAGATTTGAAGTAATTCGCTGAAGGTTGTCGGTTTGGTTTCTTCGAGCATGCCGCGGACAAACCGAGTACCGAATTCAGGAATGCCCAGTGTGCCCATTTTCGAGTTGATCTGTTCAGGGGTAACCCCGAGACTTTCAGTGCCAGAGAAAAGCGCCATCACACCAGGGTCATCAGTCGGAATTGACTTCGGCTCAACTCCGGATAAATCTTGCAGCATGCGGATCATGGTCGGATCATCATGGCCCAGCACATCCATTTTCAAAATGTTGTCATGAATCGAATGGAAATCAAAGTGGGTCGTCATCCAGGCGGCGTTTTGATCGTCAGCAGGATACTGGATCGGGGTAAAGTCGTAAATATCCATATCAGCCGGGACGATTAGAATGCCGGCAGGATGTTGCCCGGTTGTCCGTTTAACCCCGGTATCGCCTTGTGCCAGCCGATCGATTTCGGCCCCGCGCAGTTGCTGGCCAGTGTCACGTTCGTAAGCTTTGACATAACCATAAGCCGTTTTGTCAGCAACCGTACCGATTGTTCCGGCCCGGAAACTGTGATCCTCGCCAAACATGACCTTGATATAGTTATGGGCGATCGGTTGATAATCACCGGAAAAGTTCAAATCAATATCCGGGACCTTATCGCCGTGGAACCCGAGGAAGGTTTCGAAGGGAATGTCGTGACCGTCTTTGTGCAACTCGGCGCCACACTTCGGGCAGACCTTATCAGGTAAGTCAAAACCGGAACCGACTTCGCCATGCGTAAAGAATTCACTGTATTGACACTTAGGGCAGCGATAATGCGGCGGCAGCGGATTGACCTCGGTGATGCCCGCCATCGTCGCCGCCAAACTAGAACCAACCGATCCTCGCGAACCAACCAAGTATCCGTCCTTGTTCGACTTTAAAACCAGTCGTTGGGCAATGTTGTAGATGACCGAGAATCCGTTACCAATGATACTTTTTAACTCTTTGTCCAGCCGTTGTTCGACGATTTCCGGCAAAGGATCACCATATAATTTATGGGCAGTGGTCATGACATCATGCTTGAGTTTATCTTCCACACCAGGCACATCAGGCGTATAGAGTTTGGTTTTGACTGGCGAAATGTCATCGTCAATCCAGTCCGCAATCAGATTGGAGTTGGTCACAACCAACTTTTTGGCCTTTTCAGCACCTAGCCAGTCAAAATCATCCAGCATTTCCCGAGTTGAGCGAAAATGCACATCAGGCAGACTGTGACGATTCAGCGGGTTGGCACCGCCTTGGCTATGAATCAAAATTTTGCGATAAATGGCATCGTGTTCATCAAGGTAATGAGCATCCCCGGTGACCACCACCGGCTTCTCCATGTCTTCGCCGATTTTGATGATTTTTTGCAAAATATCCTTTAGATGCGATTCGCCTTTGATCAAATCTGCTTCCAACAAGGGCTGATAAACCGGTAAAGGCTGGATTTCAAGATAATCATAGAAAGCAGCCTTTTCCCGGGCCTCGGCTTCCCCTTTTTGCATCATTGCCGTGAAAACTTCACCATTGGAGCAGGCCGATCCGACAAGCAAACCTTCACGCAATTTTTGCAACTGACTGCGTGGCACCCGCGGTACGCGGTAGAAATATTTAACATTGGAAAGTGAAACCAGCTTGAACAGATTCTTCAATCCCGCCTGCGTCTTAGCCAAAACCACGGCATGACTTGGCCGGGCAGCCTTGTAAGCATCGCCCGCTCCAACCCGATCATTGAGTTGATTAAGCTTGGTCATGCCATAAAGTTTGGCCGCTTCCTTTTCCAAAGCGTAAAGCAAATAACCGGTTGCCTCGGCGTCGGCGTTGGCGCGATGGTGGTGTTCCAGACTGACCTTATATAGCTTAGCCAACGTATCGAGCTTATGATTCTTGCGTTCCGGATGCAGCATGCGCGACAATTCCAGCGTATCAATAACAGGATTCTCGATGTCCGGAAGTCCGTGGCGCTCATACCCGTTATCCAGGAAGCCCACATCAAACGTCACATTGTGGCCAACCATAATGGCACCGTCACAAAATTGCTGGAAAAGTTTGAAGACTTCTTCTTCCGATTTCGAACCGTGAACCATGTCATCAGTGATATGCGTCAGATTAATCGTCAATTCTGACAAGGGAAAACCAGGATCGATCATTTCTTCAAATTGATCGATCACTTGACCATCTTTCATCTTAACCGCGGCCAATTCAATGACCTTGTCATAGACTGCTGACAATCCGGTTGTTTCAACGTCAAAGACGACATATTCGGAATCGGCAAGGTCGCGAGGTTCGTTAGCACGATAAGCGACAGGTGTGCCATCGTCAACCAGGTTAATTTCAACGCCGTATAGCATTTTTAATCCGGCCTTATCTGCCGCTGTGTGTGCTTCTGGGTAAGCCTGTAAGCCGGCATGATCCGTCACGGCGATGGCTTTATGACCCCATTCTTTTGCGCGGTTAACAAAATCAGTGATCGAATTCGTTGCATCCATCTGACTCATGTTGGTATGCAAATGGAGTTCAACCCGTTTTTCACCTTCCACGTCATCAGTCGGATCAGGGTGTGAAACGGTTTGAATGTCCTGAGCATTAATCGTCAATTCACGGGAATAATTATCTTCCTGAACGCTGCCCCGTACGCGTAACCATTGGCCTTTTTGAATTCGGGCAAACATCGCCTCATCATCAGCGCCGTTACTAAACTTCTTGGCAATGAAGCTGGAACTGTAATCCGTGATTTTAAAGATTAATAATTGGCGTTTGGAGCGTAACTCACGCACTTCCACATCAAAAACGTAGCCTTCAACGGTAACCGACCGCTCTTCTTGTGTGATGGTCACCATCTGCTGTGGCGGGTCACTCATTTTCAACTGACGACCCATTTGAACTGGGCCATCAGTGGTTTCTTGTTTCTGCTTGGCGGCTTGGCGTTTAACCACTTCGGCCGCGGCCTGCGCCATTTTGGCCGTTTGGGCGGCTTTTTGGGCTTCGAAGGCGGCCACTGACTGAGCAGCCTGCTCTTCATCAACATCTGCCTGCATCCGCAACCCGGTGAATCCGACTTGCTGATAGGTTTCCTCAAGCTTGCCTAAGCCTTGATGAATCAAGTATTGGCGAACCTGTTCGTTTTCCGCGGTGATCACCGCACGACCATTGACCAAGGTCGGAACCTGCTTTTCACACAACTCCCGCACGATCCCGGTACCGATTTCCGCATTTTGCACGACAAATCGCCAATATTGAGCCAGCAATTCATCGGTTAAAACCGGATGAGCCACCGAAATGGTTAAACTGGTCTTAGCAATTTGCTTAAATGCAAGCGGCAGTTGCGTTGCCAGTGGATTAAAAATCTGAAACGGCAGAATCGCAGGGAATCCCAGCGTAAAGTCATACCGCTGTGATTGCTCGTGGATGGTCACGCCTTGGACCACACCTTCTGCCAGCGCCGGATCATTTTTGACATCCGCTGGCAAATCAAGTTGATCCAGTAATTTTTCAAACATCTCATGTTGGGATAAAGCCAAATTGTGCACCCCTCTTAGATGGCAGAAACTGGGACAACCCGCCGCGTGGTGATCAATGCCATGCCGAAATTGCTTTCGACATGGCGATCATCGGATTGGCGATTTTGCCCCAGCATCATCGTAATCAATTATGCTTTTGCTTGTTCTTGTTTATGCAGCTGGGCCATGAGGATTTTGATCGAACTGATCAGCTCTTCCTTCTTGACTTCAATGGTCTCGCCGGTTTTACGCAACTTTAGTTCAACAATCTCGTCGACCGCTTTTTTACCGACTGTCACTCGTAATGGCACCCCGATCAAGTCGGAATCGGCGAATTTAACCCCCGGCCGCTCATTACGGTCATCAACCAAAACGCTGTAACCAGCCTCTTCAAGCATACTTTCGATTGAGGCAGTTAACGTCTTTTGTTCCTCGCGCTTTAGATTAACCGGAATTAAGTGAATGTCAAATGGTGCGATCGTCGTTGGCCAAATCAAGCCATGATCGTCAGCTTGCTGTTCGGCAATCGCTGAAAGCAGGCGCGAAACACCGATCCCATATGAACCCATGATGATGGGTTGGCTGCGACCATTTTCATCGAGAAAATTGGCGCCCATGGTTTCTGAGTAACGTGTGCCCAACTTAAAGATATGGCCGATTTCGATCCCCCGGGTAAACTTAAGCACGCCCTGGCCATCCGGCGAGACTTCGCCTTCCTTGACAAAGCGGATATCAGCAAAGCTTTCCGGCGTGACATCGCGATCAAAGTTAACATTTAAAAAATGGGTGTGCGCCTTATTGGCACCTGCCACCAAGTTCGTCAAGCCGCTTAAACTGTTATCGGCAATAATCCGCACGTCTTTGTCGACGTTAACCGGACCAATATTGCCAACTTCGGCATGCATGACCGTCTCAACCTGTTCAGGGGTTGCCATTTCAAGAAAGTCCGCACCTAAAATGTTCTTCAGCTTAGTGTCGTTCACTTCATAATCACCACGCACCAAAGCCAAGACTGGCGCGCCATCAGCCATAAACAAAACGGCCTTAATCAGCTTTTGTTCTGGTACCTTCAATAATGCGGCAACTTCCGCAATGGTTTTGGCATCTTTGGTATCAACCGGTTTTAATTCCGCCTGAGCTTCTACGCCTTGCTTAGGTAGCGCCATGCTGGTGGCCATTTCCAAATTGGCAGCATAGTCGGAACTATCCGAATAGACGATAGTATCTTCACCGATGGGCGCAATCGCGGAGAACTCCTTGGAATCCTTACCGCCCATGGCCCCACCATCACCGATAATGGTGCGGTAGCGCAGCCCTAAGCGATCAAAGATATTGGTGTAAGCATGCTCCATCTGGCGATAAATCGTATCCAGATCCTGATCATTGCTGGTAAACGAATAGGCATCTTTCATAATAAATTCACGACCGCGTAAGACGCCGTAGCGTGGACGATCTTCATCACGAAACTTATCCTGAATTTGATAAAGAACCAGCGGCATGCGCTTGTACGATTTTAGTTCATTGCGAACCAAGTCCGTGAAGGTTTCTTCATGGGTCGGCCCCAGAATCATTTTACGATCCTGGCGATTTTTCAACTTAAACAGGTTCGGTCCATAAGTTTCATAACGTCCGGATTCTTCCCAGAGTTCGGCAGGCAACAAGACCGGCATCTTCATCTTAACCGCATCAATCTTCGTCATTTCATCGTCAATGATAGCTTCAATGCGAGTTAGGACGCGTTCAGCGAGCGGCAAATAAGCGTAAACACCAGCTTGAACTTGGCGAACAAAGCCAGAACGCAACATCATTTTATGTGATTTTGCTTCCGCCGAACTCGGTACTTCTTTTTCTGTGGGAATAAACATCCGTGATTGTTTCATGTCAGCCTCCAAAGCTAGTTTATTTAAAAGTAACGCATAATGTCATTAATCGTGACGGCGAGCATCAGCAAGACCATCAAACCCAGACCGATCATCGTGACCACACCTTCAGTTTCCGGTTTGAGTGGTTTGCGCCGAATGATTTCGATCAGGTTTAATAGAATTTTCCCGCCGTCCAAGACCGGAATCGGCAGTAGGTTGGAAATGCCCAAACCAAGGCTTAGGTAACCCATGAAGAACAACAAGCCAGCCAGTCCACCTTTAGCACTTTGGCTGGTCATGGTATAAATACCAACCGGCCCGGCCAATTTATTAAGTGAAAAACCGCCAGTGACCATTGACTTCAAGACATCCCATGTACGAACAGCTAGATCCCATGTCTGGGTAAACCCATAAGTAAAGGCGCGCGCCGGTGACTTCTCAACGGGCACCATCACGCCAATCTTGCCTTTCTTATCCGGTTTAATCGCAATATTTTGCGTTTTGCCATCCTGTTTGACGGTAAACATGACTGATTTGCCGGCATGTTTGCTGACCTGTGTTGAAAGATCCGTAAATGAATGAATCTTCTTACCATCGATGGATTCAACCCTAGCATTCGATTTAAGTCCTGCTTGGGCAGCCGGATAGTCGGGAAGAACGGTTCCAACCTGATTAGTATTCAAAATCTGCACACCAAAAATCAGGCCATAAATGACGAACGTCAAAATAGCGAGAATAAAGTTATTCATCGGTCCGGCAAAATTGACCAAGAGCCGCCGCCAAACCGGTGCATTTTGAAATTGCACGTCTTCCGGCGCAATCTGGACTTCTGTGCCATCTTCTTCGATGATAGTGGCGTCATGATCAACCTGCCAACTTTGCAAGGCATCTTCATCACCATTCGGATAGCCTTCGATGATAAGGTCCTTGACCAAATCGACGCGACTGACCTGAACCGGCATGCCGCCTTCTAATGTTGTTTTGTCACTGGCATTAATGCGGACAACTTTACCGGCATCGTTCAAAATCAAGCTCAGCATCGTGCCCGGTTTGATATCATCTTCATCGTCCTGCCAGCCTGCCATACGCACATAACCGCCCAGTGGCAACAGGCGCAATGTGTAGGTCGTATTATTCTTATGTGACGCCCAAAGCTTTGGACCCATGCCAATCGAAAATTCACGCACCAGAATACCGCTGCGTTTTGCAAAGTAGAAATGGCCAAACTCGTGAACCACCACAAGAATGCAGAAGATAACAATAAAAGCAATGATTGTGGTCATATGTGCTCCTTAAAGGTTAGACAATGCCAAAGAGATGCAACATTGGCAATACCAGCAGTAGACTGTCGAATCGATCCAAGATGCCGCCGTGTCCCGGTAAAATTTTCCCGGAATCCTTAACGCCATAAAAACGTTTCAACGCGGATTCAATCAAATCCCCGATTTGCCCGATAACGGATAAACACAGCGCAATGCCCATCATCGGCCAGAATGTATAGTATTGCGGTAAGAACATTAAGTAAATAGCAGCAGTAATCAACGCCAGAACAATGCCACCGATGCTGCCTTCAATCGTTTTGTTGGGGCTAATCGCCGGCCATAACTTGTGGCGGCCCAACTTGCGGCCGATCATATACGCACCGGTATCAGTGAGCCAGACAATCAGCAGCGCAAACATCAACGTATCCAGCCCCGCATCATTCCGCACGCTGATCAGATAATGAAAACCGGTGCCAATGTAAAAGAACGAGAGCACCGAGACGCCGATATCGTCGAAGGTTGTCCGATTCTTGGTCGTGACCGTTAAGAATAGCAACAAGGCAACCGCAACATAAATCAAATCGATACGGCCCAAAAAGGCAGGCAGCCAGCGGAAAAAGCTATTTGGCAAAACCACGACCAAGACACCAAGCGCCGCAATCAGGAAATCCGGCGAAAGAATAATCCGCTTCCGCATAATATAGACTTCTGACAAAGCGATCAATGCCAAAACCGCCCCGGCTGTATCGATCCAACCGCCGCCCAGGATTAAAATCGGAATAAAAATCGCTAAGGCAACGACCGCCGTTATGACCCGTTGTTTCATGATAATAAATCCTCCATCACCATTTCATTAATTGATTATTTTTTCAAACCGCCAAAGCGGCGATCCCGCGCTTGATAAGCTGCGATCGCCGACTCAAGGGCAGCCGGTGAGAAGTCCGGCCAATAATCATCCACAAAAACCAGTTCACTGTAAGCAATCTGCCACAGTAAAAAGTTAGAAATCCGCAACTCGCCACTGGTCCGAATCAGCAGGTCCGGATCAGCCAACTGGCCCAGAAATCCTGTCATCAAAGCAGACGAAAAATGGGAATCATCAATTTCCTCTGGCTTGAGTGCACCTTCCTGAACCTGTTTAGCCAACTTTTGAGCGGCGTGAACCAATTCATCACGACCGCCATAGTTTAAAGCAAAGTTGAGGATCATCCCGGTATTATTAGCCGTATCAGCCATTGCCTTTTCACTCGCTTGACGTGTCGGCTCAGGCAAGTCGGTCAACTCACCCATAACTTCAACTTTAACATTTTCCTTAATTAAATCAGGCATGAAGTCATTAAAAAAATCGACTGGCAAGCGCATTAAGTAATTGACCTCAGAACCTGGCCGCTTCCAATTTTCGGTTGAAAAAGCATACAAAGTCAAAACCTTAACGCCAAGGCGACTCGCCGCCTTGGTAATGGTTTTAACATTTTGCATGCCCTGCTTATGCCCGGCAACCCGCGGCAAAAACCGCCGCTTCGCCCAGCGGCCATTACCATCCATGATAATCGCAATATGCGCAGGAATACGTGAAAGATCAAGCTTTACTTTAGAACCTTTGGCTGTGGCCAAACTGGCGCCTCCTCACAACGTCCATGGTACCCTCAAGCACCAAATGTCTTAAACGATTGTAGCAGAAAAAAGACAAGAGCGCGAGCCAGCGCGGGTAGAAGCTGGAGTGTAAGTGGGCTTGACCGCGATGGCCGGGCTTTGGCCATTGCGGTCAAGGTCCTTACACGCAAGCTTCTGCGCTGGGGAGCGCGTTTCCATGCAGCATCGGCTAACAGTACTTCACTCAACACCGGCAGTTGAAAGTGAAAAGCTTTGTGCCATCCCGCCCAAAGCCCTTACACACAGACGCCCACACTCCCATGCACCACCAAAAAAAACAAAAACCCCAGATTTCCTCTGAGGTTTGCCCACAACCATTAAGCTTCAGTGATCTCAAACTTCGGTAATTTCTTTTTCCTTCGCTGCAGCAATATCATCAATGCGCTTAGTTGCTTCATCCGTGACTTTTTGCATGTCTTTTTCAAGCCGATGCAATTCATCTTCGGTGATATCACCGTCTTTTTCCTGGCGCTTCAGCTTGTCAAGTCCTTCACGCCGGATATTGCGCACCGCAATTTTGGCATTTTCGGAAAATTTGCCGACTTCTTTAGCAATTTCCTTCCGGCGCTCGCCTGTGAGTTGCGGAATTACCAGACGAATCACGTCGCCATCGTTAGCCGGATTAATGCCCAAATCACTGGCATTAATAGCCGTTTCAATGTTTTTCAGCGCAGATTTGTCATAAGGGCTGATTTGTAAGACCCGCGCTTCAGGAACAGTGATAGCTGCCATCTGGTTCAGCGGGGTCGGCGCACCATAATATTCCACCGTAATCTGATTAAGTAAACTGGCGTTGGCGCGACCTGCGCGAATATTGCCTAGTTCGCGCTGCAATGATTCTTCGGTTTTGCCCATATTGGTTTTTGCCTGTTCGATAATTTGATTTGCCATTAGCTTCTCCCTTCGATTGTGGTGCCGATCTTTTGGCCTTCCACAACCCGTTTGATATTACCGGGCTCATTCAAGTTAAAGACAACTAAGTCGATGTCATTGTCCATTGACAACGTGCTGGCGGTTGAGTCCATGACTTTCAGATCCTTATTGATAATGTCCATGTGCGTGAGACTTTCGTACTTCACGGCGTGGGTATCTTTATTAGGATCAGCGGAGTAGACGCCATCGACGTTGTTCTTCGCCATCAAAATGACATCAGCACCGATTTCTGCAGCACGTAACGCTGCCGTTGTGTCTGTGCTGAAGTACGGGTTGCCGGTACCGCCAGCGAAGATCACCACCCGGCCCTTTTCTAAATGACGAATGGCCTTGCGTCGAATATAAGGTTCTGCGATCTGCCGCATCTCGATCGACGTTTGTACCCGAGTCGGGACACCTTGGCTTTCCAGATTATCCTGCAAAGCCAGTGCATTCATGACGGTGGCTAACATGCCCATGTAATCGGCTTGCGCGCGTTCCATGCCCATCTCGGCACCGGTTTCGCCGCGCCAGATATTGCCCCCGCCGCAAACAATGGCGATTTGCACACCCAGTTCATGCACCTGCTTGATTTGTTCAGCGATCGTCGCGATGACGGGCGGCTTAATCCCAAAACCAGCCTCTCCTGCCAGCGCTTCTCCGCTGATTTTTAAAACGATCCGATTATATTTGACCATGTATCTTATCCCTCCGTTGGTTGCTGGCACTATTTTACCATAGTCGCAGCATTTCTGCGGCAAGAAGCTGCAGACAACTGCCCTGTTTTACCAGCTCTTCAACTGGATAGCTAAAAATTCATGACGCCCGCTGACAGTCAATTTTTCCTTGCCCAAAACGTGACGCCTTCATTTTGCCATAGAAAAGGGGCCCTGCCTCGTCGACAGTCCCCCTTTTGTTGGGCCATTAACCCTTGATTTGGTCCATGACCTCATCAGCAAAGTTTTCTTGTTTCTTTTCAATACCTTCGCCGACTTCATAACGAACGTAACCCTTGACGGTGCCGCCCTTAGCAGCAACGTACTTGGCAACGGTTTGGTCCGGATCCTTAACAAATTCCTGGTCAACCAGTGAAATCTCGCTCAACCACTTGTTAACTCGGCCTTCAACGATACGAGGGACAATCTTTTCTGGCTTGCCTTCGTTCTTGGTCTCTTCAGTGAAAATATCTGTCTGATGCTTCAATTCATCAGTTGGCACCTTGCTGCGATCTAGATATTCAGGATTGATCGCAGCAACATGCATTGCGACATCTTTGGCAGTGTCGTCATCGGCACCATCCAGAACCGTCAAAGCGGCAATTTGGCCACCGTTATGCAAGTAGGCACCAAAATGTTCATTATCTGTCTTGGTAACGACCTGGAAACGCCGCAAACTGATCTTTTCGCCAATAACCGCGGTCAAGGCAATAGCACCTTCATCGATTGTCTGACCATCACTCATCTTGGTCGCCTTGGCAGCGTCAAGATCAGCTGGCTTGTTAGCAGCAATCGCCGCTGCTACTTTGTTGACATAGTCTTTAAACTGGTCATTTGAAGCCACAAAATCGGTTTCCGAGTTCACTTCGACAATTGCAGCAGTGTTGCCATCAATGGCGATTTCTGCCAAACCTTCAGCCGCAATGTTGCCGCTCTTCTTAGCCGCTTTTGCCAAACCTTTTTCGCGCAAGACATCAATCGCCTTGTCCATATCGCCGTCGGCTGCGACCAACGCCTTCTTGGCATCCATCATCCCAACCTGGGTGCGGTCACGTAATTCTTTAACTTGTGCAGCAGTAATTTGAGCCATGGATCTGATCCTCCTTGATTGTAAAAAAGCTGCCTGCAGATCTTGCAGTATGCGAAACCCTCAGACAGCTTAATGTTTAATTAATTAGTTAGCGCTCTTGTTGTCGCCTTCAACGGCTTCCACGATATCTTCCATGGAGTCAGCCTTCTTATCGGCAGCTGGCTGCTGGTCCTGGTCGTCGCCTTGGTCTTCACCCTGGTTGCCTTCAATGATTGCATCAGCCATCTTGGAAGTAATCAGACGAACGGCACGAATCGCGTCATCGTTAGAAGGAATGATGACATCAATATCATCAGGATCGGTGTTTGTATCAACCATCGCAACGATCGGAATGTTCAGCTTTTGTGCTTCCTGAACCGCAATCTTTTCCTTGCGTGGGTCAACAATGAACAGCACATCCGGAATCCGTGGCATGTCTTCGATGCCGCCAAGGAATTTTTCAAGCTTTTCTTGTTGCTTCTTCAGAAGTGAAACTTCTTTCTTAGGAAGGACATCAAAAGTGCCATCTGTAGCCATCTTCTTGATGTCTTTAAGCCGCTTGATCCGGGTTTGAATCGTGTTCCAGTTGGTCAGCGTACCACCGAGCCAACGGTGATTAACGTAGTATTGACCAGCGCGGGTTGCTTCTTCAGCAATGGCATCTTGTGCCTGCTTCTTTGTTCCAACGAACAAGAAGACGCCGCCGTTTTGGGCTTCTTCCTTCACGAAATTATAAGCATCGTCAATCATCTTAACGGTCTTTTGCAGATCGATGATGTAGATACCGTTTCTTTCCGTAAAGATATACGGCTTCATCTTAGGATTCCAACGACGGGTTTGATGCCCGAAATGTACACCAGCTTCAAGAAGCTGTTTCATGCTTAATACTGCCATGTGTTTGTTCCTCCATTATGGTTTTATTCCTCTTGACAACGTCAGCTCGCAGGTGGACTTCAAAGGAAGCACCCCACTCACGATCAGTCAGTCAATGTGGTTTGTGCATACCGCACTCGATAAAGTATACAGACTTTCCACGACTTTGACAATCCCTACCACTTGACATGATGTGCGGTTAAAAATTGCTCTTTTTTGTGACGACTTTGATGTTTAAAATGCCATTCCGCCGACAGTGCCTCGTGCTTTTCAGGAAACGCTTCCTGGTACAACAACCGAACCGGCCGCCGCGATGCCGTATACTTCGCACCCTTACCGGCGTTGTGCGTGGCTAATCGTGCGTCAACGTCATCAGTAAAGCCGCCATAGAAGGTTCCATCGGCGCATAAGAGTACGTAAAAGTAATAATACTTACTCACCATGCAACAACCTCCTGACGACTGGCGTATAGCTGCCATCTGCCTCATGCACAATCAGTGGCGGCATGATTCGCAAGCCATCCGGTCGTCCGGCTTTGATGGCTGCAATCAAAACCATGTTTGCCTCTCGATCCTCGCGCGGATGAATGAATTGCAACTGCTTAGGCGCCAAACCGGCCGCGGTCAAAGTTGCCAGCAATTCCGCCAAGCGTTCAGGGCGATGAACAAAAAAGGCTTTGCCTTGATACTTCAACAAATCAGCGCTGACTTTTGCCACGGTAGCAAAGTCAGTGGTTAATTCATGTCGCGCCAAAGCAAGATGATCATTCGGGTTGGTGATACTTTGGTCACTCACCTTGAAATAGGGTGGATTACACGTCACAACATCAACTGAATCCTTTGCGACCACCTGAGTTGTCTGTGCTAAATCACCCGCATGCACATCGACGTTTGTCAGATGATTCAATTCGACACTACGACGCGCCATATCTGCCAGCCGTGGTTGTAATTCCACCATGGTCACCTGGCCATCTGTTTCGCGTGCCAAAAAAAGCCCGACCGCACCATTGCCAGCTGCTAAGTCCACTATTCGGCTGTGACGCTTGACTTGGGCGAAATTGGCCAGTAAAACTGCGTCTAATGAAAACGAGAATACAGCGGCACTTTGTATGATTTTAATGTTGCGACTGGCCAGCACGTCGACCCGTTCACCTGGCAATAATGACATCTCCAACACCTTTTTCCTCCGAAAGCTGGTTTACAATGGTATAATTTACCACAAAAGTTTAACCATGAAGGAAGAATAAGCCATGTTTTATAGTTTTCTGCGTTATGTCGTAGCCGGTTTACTCTGGCTCATCAATGGACATGTTAAGGCTCAGGATAAGCAACAATTGCCTGACGGGCCATTTGTCCTGGTTGCGCCTCACCGCTCCTGGCTCGACCCGGTTTTCCTCGCACTTGCCTCTTGGCCGCACCATTTTTCATTTATGGCAAAAAGCGAATTGTTTAAAAATCCCCTGTTGCGCTGGTTACTTGTTAAAGTTGGGGCTTTCCCGGTTGATCGTGCGCATCCCGGTCCCAGTGCCATCAAGGTTCCGGTCCGGGCTTTAAAGCAGGAAAATAAGGCGCTAATGATTTTCCCTACCGGCTCGCGTTACTCCGCGGATATGAAAGGCGGGGCGATTCTGATTGCCAAGTTGGCAAAAGCGCCGATTGTACCGGCTGTCTATCAAGGCCCGGGAACTTTTTGGTCATTGTTTAAACGCAAACCTGCAATTGTCCGTTTCGGATCACCGGTTGAGCCTCCAAAAGGTCGGCTGACTGACGAAGCGCTCGCAACCTTTAGCGATCAGTTGCAAGAAAAGTTTGCGGCGTTGGATCACGCGATCAATCCGGATTATAAGTACATTCCTGATAAGAAGAAATATCTGGAAGAAAAAGAACATGGTGACGTTTGAGGTTCGCTTGTCGAACCTTTTTCGTTGGATGGGCTTGTGTTGAACCGTTTGATGTTATGTGCTTTTGGGTGTAGTACCCGGTGAACGTTCAGCCCCCTCAACGCGTTCGCCGATACAGGAGTTGGCTCACGCTCACTTCTTCATAACGCGCTCCCCGGCGCAGAATAGAAAGGACAAGTATCCTTATGAATCTTTGGAAAAGAATGACCCGTAAGCCAGACTTGGCGGCTGCACTTAAAGCTGATGATTTACTGACACGAAGCTTAACGACGCGAGATTTGATTGCATTAGGCATTGGCGCCGTTATCGGTACTGGGATTTTTATTTTGCCTGGTACCGTTGCCGCTACAACGAGTGGCCCTGCGATCACGATAGCGTTCATTCTGGCGGCGGTTGTATGTTCATTAGCTGCCATGTGTTATGCGGAATTTGCCTCGGCACTGCCGGTGGCGGGTTCGGCCTATGCGTATGGCAATATTGTTTTCGGGCAGGTTTTTGGCTGGATCATTGGCTGGGCACTCATTCTTGAATACATGTTGGCAGTTGCTGCGGTTTCGACTAGCTTTTCTGCCTACTTTGCCAGCTTGCTGACTGGTTTTCATATTCACTTGCCCGCAGCGATTGCCGGACCGTTCTCGCCTAGCCACGGTACTTATGTCAACCTGATTGCCGTCCTTGTCGTTTTGTTAATCGGCATTATGCTTTCGCGTGGCATGCAGTCTTCGATGGCGATCAATCGACTCATGGTTTTAGTTAAATTGCTTATCATTCTTGTTTTCGTGATCGTCGGTTTCTTTTACGTTCAGCCGGCGAATTGGCATCCTTACCTGCCATTTGGTGCCAAAGGCGTTCTCGCCGGGGCCGCCATGGTTTTCTTTGCTTACCTTGGCTTTGACGCAGTGTCGGCGTCAGCTCCTGAAGTAAAGCAACCTCAACACACCTTGCCTCGTGGGATTATCGGTACCTTGATCATCGCCACAGTCCTATATGTTTTAGTCGCCATTGTTTTAACAGGAATGGTGCCATTTACCAAACTGGACGTTGCTGATCCAGTTGCGTTTGCACTCGGTGCGGTTCATTTACGCGGTCTTGGCGGTTTCATTTCGGTTGGTGCACTGGCAGGCATGTTCACCATGATGGTCACGATGATTTACAGCTCATCCCGATTGATTTATGCTATTGGCCGTGATGGCTTGCTTCCCCGTTGGTTCGGTCATATTAGCGGACATCTACCGGAAAATGCCCTCTGGACAGTGGTTGCGATTATCGCGATCATGGGCGGGCTGGTGCCGCTAAACCAGCTGGTCAACCTTGTTAACATCGGCACGCTGATTGCATTCGCGTTTGTGTCCATCGGCATCATCCCGTTACGTCGACATAAAGCCATCACTAACGATGGCTTTCACGTTCCCGGTTATCCAGTGACGCCAATCGTGTCGTTTCTCTTTTGCCTGTTGCTCATGACCCAATTAAGTGTTGAAACCTGGCTTATGAGTCTCGCGTGGTTTGCGTTTGGCTTGGTCATTTATTTCAGCTATGGCATCAGACACGGGCACGTTTCCGAAGCAAAAATCAGGTAACAATCAACATCATATTTACTTAAGAGAGGAAAATAATATTGGTCAATAAACAAACAGCAACCTGCCTTGTGGATGGTCAAGTATATGCCATCAGTGATGGACTTTTCTTGAGTGATCTGGAAACCAAACTCGTCAACATTATCAAAAACGATTATCCCAAGGCCACTAAGAATAGTTTCATCTGCAATTCGCATTTATTAAATTATAGGCTTGAACGGATGCGACGCCAACAACGCCAAGATGAACGGGCCCATGAAAAGATCAACCGTAAAATGTCGCAGGCATTGGTCAAGGATGATTTTCAACTGACCGATGTTTACGACAACATGGAAGCAACGAACACATTCGGCGAACGAATTGCTGACGCGGTTGCCAAGTATGCCGGCTCATGGCCGTTTATCATCATCTTCTCCGGCTTCATGGTGGTTTGGATGATTCTCAACACTGTGGGCATCTTTGGCCATAAGTTTGATCCGTTCCCGTTCATTTTATTAAACCTCTTTTTGAGTATGGTAGCAGCGTTGCAGGCACCGCTCATTATGATGAGTCAGAACCGGGCGGCTGAGTATGATCGACTTGAAGCCAAGAATGACTATCATGTTAATCTTAAGTCAGAAGAAGAGATTCGCTTACTTCATTCCAAACTGGACCACATTATTGCCGATGACAACCCGAATTTATTTGAAAGTCAGCGCCTGACAGTTGAGGTTATGGGCGAAATGGTCAACCAGTTGACGGAAACCCGCCAACAGCTTGAACTACTTAAAGCCAGTCAGGATGAAACCGACAAGGCCGTGCACGAGGAAAAATCGAAAAAATAAAACATCCCTATTTGGCGTGGCATGTGATGCCCACTTACCAAACAGCGGATGTTCTTTTTTACACCAAATTTTCGGATAACCATCATTTGTCAGTGGATTCAGCGCCACTGTCACCGACTTGCAGATGATACATTTCATAATAGCGACCATGTTTAGCCAATAAGGATTCATGCGTCCCACGTTCGACAATTCGCCCGGCATTCAGCACCAAAATAAGGTTGGCATCCTGAATGGTCGAAAGACGATGGGCAATCGCAATCGTGGTCCGTCCTTGCCGAATACGCCGTAAGCCTTCTTGAATCACTGACTCGGTTTCTGTGTCGATATTGGCAGTTGCCTCATCCAAGACGAGAATCTTGGGATTCGTCACAACCGTGCGGGCGAATGAAATGAGCTGCCGTTCGCCGCTGGAAAACTCGCTTCCGCCTTCAATAACCTTGGCATGATAGTGATCCGGTAATTTGTTGATGAAGCGATCCGCCTGAACGAATTCAGCCGCTTGCTGAACCTGCTGATCCGTAATCTGATCATTGAACAAGCGAATATTGCTACTGATATCCCCATAAAACATGAAGGAATCCTGCAGCACCAAACCAAGCTTCTTCCGCAACTCCTCCATCGGGTAATCACGAATGTCGACATCATCAATCAAAATCTGCCCTTTGCCAAACTCGTAAAAGCGCATCATGACATTGATAATCGAACTTTTACCCGAACCGGTATGACCGACTAATGCCACCGTCTCCCCAGGGTTGGCAACAAAACTGATATCATGCAAAATATCGTGCTTGCCATCATAGGCAAAACTAACATGGCGGAATTCAATTTTGCCTTGCTGAATCACCGCATGCGCGTCAGGGTGCTGGGCGGGCGCGTACTCTTTGCTATCCAAAATCCGGAAAATTCGGCTACCAGCTACCACACCGTCTTGTAGAAACGACAGATTATCCATCATGTTGACCATCGGATTGAAGAAGTTAGCAGTATACGTGGTGAACGCATACACCAAACCAGCTTCAACATAACTATGCATGGAAATCAGCCCGAACGTCCACAAGACTGCAATCAATGCGAACGAGTATAACAGATTGATCACAGACGACAGCAGCAAGGAGTTCACGCGAATCATGGCCTTTCGAGCGTCAAGGTATTCCTGATTCGTCGCTTCAAACTCACGGCTAATCCGGTTTTCCTGGCGAAACTGCTGAATAATGCTGATACCTTCAATCGATTCATTCAGCTGGGTATTCAACTCGGAAAGCTTTTCGCGCATGTGCCGATAAACTTTGGAGCTGTACGTGCTGTAATACCAGACAACCACTAACAAAATGGGTAAGAACGCAGCCACCAACAACGCAATTTTAGGATTTGCTGCAAACATGATAGTGAAACTACTGATAACCGAGAACAAGCCGACGATAACCGCCAAAATAACGTTCCAGAAATCAGAGAAGGTCATGGTATCATTCGTGACGCGCGAAACAATCGAACCAGCCGGCGTCTGATCAAAATACCGCATGCCAAGTGTATGCAGTTTAGCAAACAACTGTCGCCGCGCATCTTCAAGTCCCCGTTCAGCGCCCATGTTGAATAAAAAGGTCTGGAAGAACTGAAAGACGGCTTTTACGAAGGTGCCAAATGCGTATAAGACCGCAAACAATAGGAGAATTTTGACGGTCGCACTTTGATTCGCCAAATACCGATCCATAAAAATCTGCAGGATCTTTGGCAGTAAGACGTTCATACCTGCCAATAACGCCGCAGCAACAATCGCACCGATGAATTGACGTTTGTATGGTCGGGTAAAGCCCATGAGTCGACGCATAATCTTAATCTGTTGTCGCACCGGGATACTTTTAGACCATGCACTTTCGTAACCTTTACTTGCCACGTACGTCACCTTCCTCCGCTGCTTCCATTTCCTGCTTTGCCCACATTTCGGCATACCAACCATGTTTGGCCAACAATTGGGCATGTGTACCACGCTCAATGACCTGGCCGTTTTCCAAAACAATAATTTCATCGGCATGCATCACTGAGCTCAAGCGATGAGCCGCAATGATCGTTGTTTTATGCGCGCGATCACGTTTCATGTTGGTCAGAATTTCTTCTTCGGTTTTCGCATCCACTGCTGACAAGGCATCATCCAGGATCAACAATTCAGGCGCATTGATGACCGCCCGAGCGATGGCCAAGCGTTGTTTCTGTCCGCCAGATAAGCTGACGCCTTTTTCGCCAACCAAGGTTTCATAGCCTGATGTGAATTTTTTGATATCATCATGCACAGCACTTTCCTTGGCGGCATTTTCCACGTCCTGCTGGCCCTTTTCAAAAGCGGAAAAGCGAATGTTGTCAGCAACCGTGGTTGAAAACAGAAAATTATCCTGCGGGACATAGCCGATCGAATCAAGCAAGGCATCCAGCGAATAATCCTTGATGTTATGACCGCCGAATTCAATGAACCCATCGTAACTATCGAATTCACGCAACAGAAGTTTGAAAATCGTACTCTTGCCGGCGCCGACCTTCCCGACAATCCCGAGCGTGTTGCCTTCCAACAAAGTAAAATGAACCCGACTCAAGGCCACTTGCTGATCATTGGGGTAACTAAACTTGTTGATCTGATACCGGATATTACCATGCGCCGGCGTGGTAATCGCGTCTTTGGCTTCAAGAATCGTCGAGCGCTCCTGAAGCAGTTCGTTGACCCGATCATAGCTGGCATTCCCACGTTCAAGAATGTTAAACAGGCGGCCAATCGCAAACATAGGCCAGACTAACGCCGAAACATAGGTCACAAATGAAACTAACTGGCCGATCGAAATTTGGCCGTGCACGACTTGCCAGCCGCCATAAATGATCGTAATGACATAAGTAAGGCCCATAATGAGACTAGTCGTCGGATCAAATAATGCATCAATAAAATTAACCCGGCGATTAATCTGCACGGTTCGATCGACAATCCGGTTAAAGTCGGCGGTATCCTCCGCTTCCTGGCCGAATGTCTTGATCACTTTGATACCGCTGACACTTTCCTGCGTTTTATCATTCAACCGCGAAAATGCTGCCTGCGACTCGGAAAACGCAGCATGCAGTCTGGTGCCCAGTTTACGTGCCATCACGGCCAGCAGAGGCATCGGCAAAATCGCCACAATCGTCAGGCGCCAATCGACCACTAAAATCATCGCAATAATGGTCGTACCTCCTGTGATAAACGAATCAAATAATGTCAAGATTCCGGCACCGGCCACATTCTGCACCGCGTTTAAATCATTGGTAGCATGAGCCATCAAATCCCCGGTGCGATGTTTTTGATAAAAAGTCGCGTCCATTTTCATAAAATGCCAAAATAAACGGGTCCGCAACGTGCGCTCCAACTTTGCGGCCCCGCCCCAGATTGCATTACGCCATCCATAACGGAAGAGATATTGCGCAATTCCGGAGAACAGCAGCAGCCCCAGCATAAGGGCAAGGTAATTGCCTGTCAGCCGTGATTTACTCATCGCGTCAACTAGATCGCCGATGACCTTTGGCGGAATCAAATTAACCAAGGCTACTAATAGTAAAAAAGTCACGCCTAACAGGTAACGCCGCCACTCTTGTTTAAAATACCACCCTAATTTTCTAAAAATTCCCACAACCATGCTCCTTAAATCGCCAACCTAATTCGCGCGTTCAGAATCAAGCTGCTTGTTTTATGAAATAAATGACTTATGTTTTCTCATAAGCGCCGTTAGTTATGAATATTCTCTCATGATAGCACAAACATCGTTAGGACGCGAAAACGCGATGACAGAAAAGATCTCTGTCACCGCGTTTTCTTAGCAATTACTTAGCATTACGTTGGGCTTGTTTCATTTGCGCCATCATTTGGTTCAGTTTCTTAGCAGATGGCTTTTGCCCCATTTGCATCATCATGGTGCGCAGCATGTCTTCGTTCACAGGCGGATTATCTTGAAAATACTTTTTCATATATGCCCGTGCGCCGAAGAATCCGCCTGCTAAGCCGACCAGTAACGCAATGATCCCCACAAGTATTGTGATTAGCAATGTGCGGCCTCCTTCAAGTTTCATTTCTCATTGTACTAAAGCGCTTTGTTGTTGAAAAGACTAATCTTTCCGCCAGCCATGTTCGCGTTGGATTTTTTGGACTTTTTTGCTGGTGATTTCTTGTCCTTTTTTGTCAAAAACCTGGGTGTGCTCGATTTGATCGCGTAAACCGGCACGAAAATCTTTTAAATAAGCTTCACGCAGCTGTTGACGTTCGATTTTTTCCTCAGGTGTCAACCCTACGCTGCGATCTTTCTTGGCTAATTCATTGATCCGATCCAGTCGTTCTTTTGGTTGTTGTGCCATCATGTTGCCCCCTAAGTTTTAATATCATCACTTAATTTAGTTGAACCGCGTGGTAGTGATAATTTGCGGCTTCATGATCAGGATACGGCGCATTTTGTAACATCGCAACATATTCTGCGGCACGGCGCCGAGAAGAGAAGGCTTTGAGCAACTCGATAGGTGCCAAGCGGTCCGCGTAGTAGACAACATAAATCAACTGATCGTTCATGAGCCTTCACCTCGAGTCTGTCGTGGCGCGGTGGTGGGGTGTTTTGGGGGGTGCCGGGACTGTTTCTGTCGTGTAGTGGAATTTGGATTGGACAATCCCCAGAAACTCCCATAACGCGCTCTTTAGCTCAGAAACCTGCATGTAAGGACTTTTCGTGATTCTTATACTTGCGTGGCTTTGGGCCTGGGAAATCCCCGTTAACTCCCATAACGCGTTCACCGGCGCAGAAGTCTGCGTGTAAGGACTTGGTCGCAATGGCCAAAGCCCGGCAACTTTTTGGGGCTGGAATCCCCGAAACTCCCATAACGCGCTCGCAGTCGCAGAAATCTGGCTTTTGGAGTGGGATCCCCCGTCAACTCCCATAACGCGTTCACCGGCGCAGAAGTCTGCGTGTAAGGACCTTGGTCGCAATGGCCAAAGCCCGGCCATTACGCCCAAGGCCACTTACACTCCGACTTCTAAACGCGCCGGTTCACGCTCAAAACAAAAAAAGACCGTTTCCGGCCTTTTCCAAGATTAACGACGCTTTTCGCGGATACGTGCTGCTTTGCCGCGGAGTGCGCGTAGGTAGTAGAGTTTTGCCCGACGAACTTGGCCGTGACGGGTGACTTCAATCTTTTCGACCCGTGGGGAGTGTAATGGGAATGTCCGTTCCACACCGACACCGTTTGAGATTTTACGAACAGTGTAGGTAGCGGAAATGCCAACACCGCGACGTTTGATTACAACGCCTTCAAAGAGCTGAATACGTTCACGTTCGCCTTCAACGATCTTGGCGTGGACGCGGACGTTATCACCTGCACGGAAGTCAGGAATATCGTCGCGTAACTGTTTCTTGGTAATTTCTTGAATCAATGGGTTCATTGGTCTTTCTCCTTTGCCGACATTCATAATCATCCCGAACAGCGGAATGCCGTTGATATGTGACGTATCACAATCAATAAGTTTAGCATGTCCGGTGATGCGTGTAAAGATAAAATTCTTTACAAGATTGGCTAGCTGTCGACCGCAAGCGATATTGTCTTAAGTAAGCAGTTAGCCAAAGTGTCACAAAAACTGTAACCTCTTAGAAGATACATCTAGGAGGAATCACATGAAGAAGGTTGTCTTAACAATGAAAGAAGAAGAACGTTACCGAGTCATCAAAGCAGTGGTCAATGGTAAGACCTCCGTGCAACGCGCAGCCGTTAAGCTCAAGCGCTCCGAACGAACCATCTACCGATTGATCAAGCTTTACAAGCAACAAGGCAAAGACGGCTTTATCCATGGCAATGCCGGTCGTGAGCCCGCCAACAAACGCAACGCGCAACTCGAACGCCAGATTATTCGTCTGTACACCAACAAGTATGCCGGATTCAACATCGCCCATTTTCACGAGTTCTTAACCACTGCCGAACAAATCGCCATCTCCGAATCCTCACTCCGGCTCTTATTCAGACACCACCACATTCTCTCACCCAAAGCCCATAAAGCCACCAAGCGCCGAGTCAAGCGTGAATTAAAAGAAAAAGAAAAGAAGTCCAAGCTCCTATCCAAACGTGATGAAGCCACCTTGTCAGCCATCGAGGTCGTTGAAAACATCAAAGCCCATCCAGAACGTCCTCGGAAACATTATTCTGGTGAACAGGTACAAATGGATGCTTCCTGGGAGTATTGGTTTGGTACTCAAAAAACCACCTTACACGCAGCCATTGATGATCAGTCCGGGAACGTTGTCGGCGGCTACTTTGCCAAACAAGAAACACTCAGCGGCTATTATCATGTGTTTGCCCAAGTCCTTCGCGATTATGGCGCTCCAGCAGAATTCCTAACGGATCGGCGCACCGTGTTTAACAGCAACAAAAAAGAGGGCTCACCTTCGACCGAGAACCCTCTTACACGTTTCGGTTATGCCTGCCAGACACTTGGAACAGAACTTTCGGTCACCAGTATTCCGCAAGCCAAAGGCCGCATAGAACGTCTTCTGGAGACTTTTCAAGATCGGCTCACAAGTGAACTGCGGTTGCATAACATCACCACAATCGCAGATGCCAATCGGTTTTTGGTCGGCTTTATCAAGCGTTACAATGACCGCTTCGCATCTACCATCAAAAGTAGCATGTCGGTGTTTGATAAGCAACTAACACCCAAGGAAATTGACAATATTTTGATCATTGCCAATGAACGCAGCATCGGCCACGGACATTGTGTTCGCTTTGATAACAAACGCTATCTGCCACACCGGAATGGCGAATTGGTTTATTTACCCCCGCATACAAAGGTCTTAGTCATCAAAAGCTTCACGGGCAGACTTTATATGACCACTGATGATGACCAGGTGTACGACCTTTTCTGTGTGCCAAAAGAACAGTTCATGTCAGCCAAATTCGATCTTACGCCAGCTGCGGCACCAACTCCTAAACGAACCAAGAAAATCCCGGCAATCACGCATCCGTGGCGCCGCGCTAACTATCGCGATTACCTTGATTCTCTTGGCATTAACAGGACAAGGGTTAAACAGTTGGTCGCCGAACGATATCCATACAAGAATTCACAAGCGATTCAAGTCTAATTAGGATCATCTCGCGTCCAGTTTTCGGACGCATGTTTTGTGGAATTTACTGTCAAAGTCGAAAATCGCTTGACAATAAAATTCTTTACAAGATTGGCTAGCCGCTATGTTTCTAAACAACCAGACTGCCTAATCCAAAAACCTCGTAGCATTTCGGGCCTAATTTTGCTCCGAATCTTCTGCGTTCCGGGTGCTTGCATTTAACCGTCTTTCTGCTGCTTTAGTAGCCTCTTCTGTTTTAACCTCGCGTAACAGTTTTTTGGCGGCATCATCAAGCTCGACTTGTTTAAGTAAATCCGGCCGCCGCAGATAGGTTCGACGCAGACTTTCCTTTAACCGCCAGCGCGCAATCAGCTGATGGTTGCCATTTTGGAGGACTTCTGGCACCTTCATGCCGCGATATTCAGGCGGACGGGTATATTGCGGGTATTCTAGCAGGCCATTTTCAAAACTGTCGGTGTGGGCACTTTCGTCATTACCCAAAACACCTGGCAAAAGCCGGACAATGGCATCAATCATAACCATTGCCGGCAGCTCGCCGCCGGTTAGGACATAGTCGCCAAGTGAATATTCATCGGTGACAAGTGTCCGAATCCGTTCGTCATAGCCTTCGTAATGCCCACAAATGAAGACCAGGTGGCTTTCTTGGGAGAGTTCCCGCGCGACTTGCTGGTCGAACTTTTTGCCTGCCGGATCCATCAAAATAACCCGCTTAGGCCCCGGATGGCGTTGATTAACCCCGTCCATGGCCTCAAATAGCGGTTCCGGCTTGAGCAACATCCCTGCACCGCCACCATAAGGCGTGTCATCGACATGATGGTGTTTGTCGTGGCTATAACTACGATAATCAACCACATCAAAGTTAAGCAAATGGCGTTCAAGTGCCTTTCCGATCATGCTTTCGCGCAATGGCTCAAACATATTTGGAAACAAGCTTAAAACATCAATCTGCATCGTCAATCAACCCTTCTGGCACGATGACGTGCGCTTCCTTGTGTTCCAGATCAATCGACTGTACCACAGATTTTAAAAACGGCAACAAAATTTCGCTTTTACCGGCACGGGGAATCACCCAGACATCATTAGGACCGGGGCTGAGAATCTCGCTAACTTGACCGAGTGTCTGACCATGCTCATCAATCACCGTCAAGCCGATAATATCTTTATAGTAATAGCTGCCGGCTTCGAGCGGCTGTAGGGCAGCATCCGTGACCTGCAGTTTTTTCCCTTTGAACGGTAAAACCTGGTTAATATCCGTATAGCCTTTAAACGTCAGCATCGTGAGGCCTTTATGCTTGCGAACCGACTGAATCGTCAGTGCCGTTTTGGGCGAAGTCGCAACATAAACTGTCTTCCCCACCTGAAACCGCTGTTCCGGAAAATCTGTCGTCACAAGTACGCGAACCTCACCGCGGATGCCATGGGTATTCACAATCGTACCAATATCATAATACTCGGGCATACATTTCCTCCTTATGTCTCCACCAGTCATGTCAAAATAAAAAGACCGACGCGGTATGCGCCAGCCTTTTTATTTTGTATGCGGCGCATCCAAAATATTGAGCCGCACCCGCTTATTGTACGGGCTTTTAACACTGTATACAATGGTTCGGATTGCCTGGGCAACCCGGCCCTGTTTGCCGATCACGCGGCCGACATCTTCAGGTGCAACAGCCAGATCAAAGGCCATATACTCGCCTGTTTCATGTGCCGTCACCTTTACGGCTTCTGGTTTGGTAACCAGTGGGGTAACAATGGCTTTGATCAAACTACCGATATCCACCATTTAAGACCGCCCTTATTTCTTAGCAAAGCGCGCTTCATGATACTTCTGCATGATACCCTTGCTGCCAAGCAAGTTACGTACAGTATCTGAAGGTTGTGCGCCTTTTTGAAGCCAATTCAAAATATCTTCTTCATTTAACTTTAAATCGACTGGATTAGTCAACGGGTTGTAATAGCCCACGGCTTCGATGAAACGACCGTCACGCGGCGAGCGTGAGTCTGCTACAACGATCCGGTAGAAAGGCTTACGCTTTGAACCCATCCGCTTTAAACGAATTTTAACTGCCACTAAGTCCACCTCCTGCTCATTTATCAACCTTGATAGCATAGCAAAAAAAATTTAAGCTGTAAAGCCTTTTTTCTTTACACGGAAAATTGTTCGGCTTATGAATGGAATCGCTTGGCCTTTTTAAGCCGCTTCTTCTTGTTGCGCTTTTGCTTGCGGACCATTGAGTTCATCGCCATTTTTCCTAGCTTGCCGGAAACACCGCCACCCATGAGTCCGTCAAGGCCCTTCATATTGCCTTTGCTCATCTGGTTCATCATTTGTTTACTTTGATTGAACTGTTTAATCATGCGATTGACTTCAACAACCGGCCGGCCTGAACCACCGGCGATCCGCCGCCGCCGACTCGGATTCAGCAAATCCGGATTTTCCCGTTCTTGCGGGGTCATCGAATAAACAATAGCCTTCATGTGGGCAATGTCCTTAGGATCCATTTTGACATTTGCCAACGCCTTATTATTCGCCATCCCAGGAATCATCTTCATGATGTCCTCAAGCGGCCCCATCTTGCTAATTTGGTCCATCTGATCGAGAAAATCGTTAAAATCAAACGAATTCTCACGGATCTTCTCAGCGACTTCCTGAGCTTGCTTTTCATCATAGTTCTTTTGGGCTTTGTCAATCAGCGTCAGCATGTCACCCATGCCAAGAATCCGATTGGCCATCCGGTCCGGATAAAAGACATCCAAGGCGTCCATCTTTTCGCCTTGCCCGATGAACTTGATCGGCTTGCCAGTGACCGCGCGAATCGACAGTGCTGCCCCGCCACGGGTATCACCATCCAACTTCGTCAAAACAACCCCGGTAATATCCAGCTGTTCATTGAAGCCTTTGGCAACATCAACCGCCGCTTGACCGGTCATGGCATCAACGACCAGCAAAATGTCATTCGGATGCGCAAGTGCTTTGATGTTCTTAAGCTCGTTCATGAGCTTTTCATCAATCTGCAAGCGGCCGGCGGTATCGATGAGGACGTAATCGTTTTTGTTTTCTTTAGCGGTGGCCAAGCCTTGCCGCACAATTTCAACCGGATCGGTATCGGTGCCCATCTCAAACACTGGCACATTCAGCTGCTTGCCGATGGTTTGCAGCTGATCAATCGCTGCCGGTCGATAAACGTCGGCCGCGATTAGCAAAGGCCGCGCCTTCTCGTTGTCCATCAAATACTTGGCCAGCTTGCCGACCGTTGTAGTTTTCCCAGCCCCTTGCAACCCAGCCATCATAATGACGGTTGGAATATGCGGCGCCTTGTTCAGCGGCACCGCTGCCTCGCCCATGGTTTTGACTAACTCGTCGTTGACAATCTTAATGATTTGTTGGGCGGGGGTCAGGCTTTCGAGTACTTCTGTACCAACTGCTTTAGTGCGGACGTTTTTGATGAACGTCTTAACCACATCAAAATTGACATCGGCTTCCAGCAACGCCAGCCGAATTTCCCGCATGGCCTCGCGAACGTCGCTTTCACTGACCTTACCTTTTCGCCGTAATCCGCTAAAGGCTTTTTGTAACCGTTCCGATAATCCTTCAAATGCCATAGTATCCCCCTGCTATTTCGCGGTTTGATCCGCGACTCGTTCTAATAATGTGCTCAAAACCTTGTCGTCCGGGTAATGGGTGCGGACATAGCCCACCAGCGCATCCACCGCCTCATTTTGCGCTTGGTAATTGGCAAAAAGATGCAGCTTCTTTTCATATTCTTCCAGACTGGCTTCGGTTCGGCGAATATTGTCGTAAACCGCCTGGCGCGACACGTTGAATTCAGTCGCAATTTCGCCCAGCGAATAATCATCGCCGTAATACAAAGCCAAATACGCATGTTGTTTATCCGTTAATAACGGGCCATAAAACTCAAACAATGAGTTCATGCGATAATTTTTTTCGATTTCCATCATGTCATTCCTTTAATCCCATGATTGCCGGTACATCAGTTCTCCGGCCGCTTGAACATGGTCCTTGTATAAGGATACCGGTATCGTTGGAAATGGTCAATTGTCACCGGAAAATAGTCAGCGCATCTCACGTCAAGCACGTTTTAAAAAAGACGACAAGCTAGACGAACGGTCATTAAGTGCTTAAAATGTAATCGGTTACAACCGCCTTATCGTCATTTAGAAAGGACAAGATTTCACATGCCAAAAACGGATCTAAAAATGACAGCAGCTGGTTTTAAAACTACCGATGATTTAGTTGACGCTACCATCCATCTGCTTGATGAGAACGACTATCACTTTCTGGCGATCGCACTAGCGCAAGAGCTGTTGTATCATCGTAGCGACCAAGACAAAGTGACGTTGATTAAAGAATATGTCCAGCTTGTGTAGTTAGGAAGCCGCATTCGGGGATGAGCATAATTCTGAAAAAGCATTCACAGTTTAGTGACTTCCGAACGATAACGAAAAGTCTCAGGCAATAGGCTCTAGGCCGCGCCAAACTCCGCAATCTCCGGCCAGATGGGGCTGGAACGCTGTGACGGCGCTTTGAGCCAGAAAACCGCTGTCTCAAAGTCGCCTAACAACATCAGCGACAAAGCTCGGTCGCTGTGTTGTTTCCACAGCTGAGCCCCATCTGGCCTATGATTGCTCCGCCTTGGCACTAACATCTCGACACTCTGCCGAATTATTCTTGGAAAAACAAAGAACCATACTGCCGTTGTGAATTATGACCTAGACAAAACAGGATGGATCGACGAAAGCGGATTCACATTTCCGGTTTTGCCTCATTTCGTGGTACACTGAACATGTGAAAAATTGGAGGGAAGAATATGGTCGCAACCTTTATTTACTGGGCCGTGTTTGCTGTCCTTGCTGCTTGGGGATTGTGGAGTTTGGTTTTCTCATGTGTTTACCTGAGCAACCATGAAAACGGCAATTTATGGTTCTTTGCTATTATCAACACCATCTTCGGTCTTTTAGGCTGGCTATTTGCATGGATCATGAGCAATACGGCATGGCAACAATACTGGTTTGCAAGTAAAGTCCAACCATCCGCTTGGTTCACTTACCTGCTAATCGGCTACCTTGTCTTGGTTATCTTGCAAGTCATCTTTGGCCGGGAAAAGAAAGTCCAGACAGCCTAAATCATCAACGCGCTGGATTGACGCACGTAAAAAGCGTTGCACTTGAACGAACGGGTGCAACGCTTTTTTTCTGTTCTTTTGATTGTACTGACTTAGGCTTTGACTTCAATCAGGCCCTTAAACAAGCCGGTCACAAACTTCGTCGGATCAAATGCCTGCAAGTCATCCATTTTTTCGCCTAGCCCAACTAACTTGACCGGTACATGCAGCTCATTGCGGATTGCCAAGACAATGCCGCCTTTGCCAGAGCCGTCTAGCTTGGTTAGCACAATGCCGGTAATTTGGGTCGTCTGGTTAAACTCTTTCGCCTGATTCAGCGCATTCTGGCCGGTCGTGGCATCCAGCACTAACAAGACTTCTTGCGGCGCATCCGGCAATTCGCGGACGATCACGCGTTTAATCTTGTTCAACTCATTCATCAAGTTGACTTTGTTTTGCAAGCGGCCAGCGGTGTCGACCAACACCACATCGTAGCCTTCTTCTTTTGCCCGCTTAACGCCGTCAAAAACAACGGCTGCGGGATCGCCGCCTTCTTTCGTGGCCACCACCGGCACATCAACGCGGCGGCCCCATTCTTGCAATTGCTGAATAGCGCCGGCACGGAAGGTATCGGCTGCCACCAGCAAGACGCGCTTTCCTTCTTCTTTAAGCTGATGCGCAAGCTTGCCAACAGTGGTCGTCTTGCCGGCGCCATTAACGCCCACAAACAGAAAGACAGTTGGCCCTTCTTCGGCAAAGTGGAGCTGGTTATCTTCACCTTTGCCGGCCTCACCATACATATCTACCAGCTTCTCAACGATAACTCGCGAAACGGCTTTGGGATCCTTCGCATTTTTAAGCTTAACTTCTTCGCGCAATTCATCGCTCAACCGAACCGCTGTTTCAAACCCGACATCGGATTCGATAAGCATCTCTTCAAGATCATCGAAAAAGTCTTCATCCACCGTCCGAAAGTTGGCAAATAACGCATTAAGTTTTTCGCCAAAACTGCTGCGGCTTTTTTTCAGACCTTCATCATATTTATTTTCTTCAGGCGTTTCCGGTTCATCCCCGGTGAACGCCTTTTTAATCGCATCAAAAAGTCCCATTAACTTGTCGCCTCTTTCTGTGATTGATCCAGACTGACTGCCATAATCCGACTCACACCGGATTCCTGCATGGTCACCCCGTACAAGACATTGGCCGCAACCATCGTGCCGTGGCGGTGCGTGATCACGATAAATTGGGTCGCGCTGGCATAATGGCGTAAGAACTCGCCAAACCGGTTAACGTTGACATCATCCAGGGACGCCTCAACTTCATCCAAAATCGAAAATGGCACCGGACGGACTTTTAGAATCGCGAAAAGCAACACAATCGCGGTTAACGCCCGTTCGCCACCTGACAGCAATGACAGTCGCGTCAGCTTCTTGCCAGGCGGTTGTGCGGAAATCTCAATGCCGGTCGCTAACAGATCGTCAGGATCGGTCAAGCTGAGATGGGCATGCCCACCGCCAAACATTTGCGGGAAAATCGCTTCAAACGCACTATTCGTCTGGTCAAACATATTTTTGAATCGTGTTTTGACGGTTTCATCCAATTCGTGCATCGTCTCTTCAAGCTGCTGTTTAGCGGCCAAAAGATCGTCCTGCTGCTTGGTGAGAAACTCGTAGCGCTGATTGACTTCTTTGAACTGCTCGATCGCATTCAGATTAACCGGCCCCAATTCATCAATGCCGCGTTTCAAAAGCTTCAACTTGCTCTTTAATTCAGGAATCGGTGCGTGATCCGGCACCACGGCAGCTTTGGCCGCTTCGTAAGTGAGCTGATAATCCTCGGCTAACGTGTTCAGGCGAGCATCCAAGCCCAACTTCACCCGGTTAAGGGCCACTGCCTGTTGTTCGGAGGTAGCCATGGCCTGATGCTGTTGTTCATAGGTCGTTGTAATCCTAGCAGAAATCTCGCTTAATTTGCCGCGATTGGCTGCCTTGGTTTGGGTGACTTTGGTTTGCTCGGCTTTCAGTTGCTTCAGTTCCTCTTGCAACTTGGCAATTGTGGCCGTACGACTGGCTTTTTCTGCCGCCGTTTCCTTAGCCGTTGCGGTAATGTGCTCAATGCGTTGCTGAAGTTCAGTGATTTGTTCGGTTGCATCCCTTGCCTGCGTCTGCCATTGCTGATGCTGATCATGCAGTGTCTGCAAGTCATTGGTCACCACTGCCAGCTTCGTCTTCAAGGCATTCTCGGCTGCTGCTTGTTTCGACCGGGAATCGGCCGCAGCGGCAGCGGCAGCTTTAAGTTGTTCAATTTCTGACTGAGCGTCTTCGATGTCACGAGCAATTTTTTTGCCCGCTTGATGAAGCTCGGTCATTTTGGTACTTAAATCAGCCTGAGCCGTATTAGCCTGTTGTGCGGCAGCCAACTGTCGCTGCGCCTGCCGTAGCGTCTCTGCCTGCGCAGTGTGCTGACTGGTAATGGCCGTTAGATCGGCTGCTAACGCCTGAGACTGCGCCTGAGCGTCTTGCCATGCGGTTTGGGCGGTGTTCTCCTGCTTGGTCAGTTCGGTCAAGGCGGTTTGCTTCTTTTTGAGATCTTCGACTAATTCCTGCAGTTGCGTCTTGAGATGGCGGGCTTCCTGATTGCGTGCCAGCGGTGAAGCTTGCCGGCCTTGCTTGACCTGGCCGCCTGTCAGTGAGCCACCTGGATTCAAAATATCCCCAGCCGTCGTTACAATACGATAACGGTGATGAGTGGTGTTGGCAATGGTGATCGCGTGAGGCAGGGTATCGACAATCAAGACACTCCCTAGCAGATTAGCCATCACGGACTTTAGGTCAGCCGGATATTGGGCAAGCTGCAGACCCGTGCCTAAAAAGCCATCTGCGCCTTTGACAAGTTGCAAAACCGCAGTTGGCAGCTCACGTGGCCGCATCACAGCAGCAGGTAGAAAAGTCGCCCGACCGGCTCGCTGTTGCTTTAACAGGCTGATGGCGCGTTGGGCTGCTGTTTCATCGCGGGTGACAATGGCCTGTAGATTGCTACCTAAGGCCAAATCAAACGCTTGCTGGTAAGCGGTCGGTACTTCCAACAATTCAGCCACCGCACCAATCACACCCGGCAAGGTTGCTTTATGCTTCAGCACAACCCGAACGCCGTTATAAAAGCCCGCATAGTCTTCATTCAATTCAGATAGCGTCTCATACCGTGCACGTGCGCGTTGATAAGTCGCCATTTCGTCTTGATAAGTTTGCTGCTGGGCACTGCGGTTTTGTTGCAGCTGATTCAACTTGGTTTTAGCTTCTTCAACGGCAGTTTGTTGCGTTTCTGCTTTAGCCTGTAACTTTTGCTGCTGGCTTAACAGCGTATTGACCTTGGCCTCCTGATCCTGCGCCTGCTTGCTCAGCTCATAGATTCGCCGATCGTGCGCCGCATTTTGACTCGCCGCGAGTTGCTGGTCTTTTTGTAAGGCTGCCTGGGCATTTTTATTGTCAGCTTGAGCTTTCAACAAATCAATATAGTGATTCTGGACAGACTCCAACTGACGATTCAAAGCAGCCGGGTCTTGGCTGGCTTGCTTTTGTTGGGCCAACTGTTCCTTGAGGTCTTGCTGTTTTTTCTGGGAGGCATCAAGCTGCTTGGTTAAGTCGGCCAGTCGCTGATTTGCCTCTGTTAGCGCCTGCTGAGCGTGGGTCAACCGATCTTTTAAATCAGCCAAGGTTGTCGCCGCGTTGGCCGAGCGTTCGCTAGAGAGGTTCGCTTCACCGCTGAGATTTTCCAGCTTCATCGAGCGACTCAAGACCTGGTCATTCAGCTGGTTCAACCGTTCTTCATGCTGATGATCCACCGCACTCAACTGTTCGGACTGATTTTCCAGATCCTTAACCTTTGCCGTCAGCGCCGCAATGGTCGCCTTGGTCACTTTGGCTTCACCTTGCGTCTTCTCCTGCTCCGCCGCCAGCTGTTCGATCTCCAGCGCCAAAAGTGTTTGGTGAATCTTCTTATAGTCAGCAGTTTGCTGCTGATAGTCCTTGGCCAGTGAAGCTTGCTCTCGCAGTGGTTCAACCTGATGCTTCAACTCGACAATAATATCGTTAATCCGCGCTAGGTTGTCGTCATTGTTAGCCAACTCGCGCTCGGCTTTGGTTTTCTGTTGCTTATATTTATAAACGCCAGCGGCTTCTTCGATGATGCCCCGGCGTTCTTCTGGTTTGCTATTAAAAATCGCTTCAACCCGGCCTTGCGAGATAAACGAAAAGCTCTCACGTCCCAAGCCGGAATCCATGAACAGATCAACAATATCCTTTAACCGAACATCTTGATTATTGAGCAGAAATTCCGAGGTGCCATCGCGATACAATCGGCGCGTCACCGAAACTTCGGCTGGCTGATTTTTTAGGTAGCCATCGCTGTTGTCGAAGGTCATGGTAACCGCCGCACGATTCAAAGCAGGTCGGCTGTCCGTACCTGCAAAGATAACATCACCCATTCGCTCGCCGCGCAGGCTTTTGGCACTTTGCTCGCCCAATGCCCAGCGAATCGCCTCGGTGATGTTACTTTTTCCACTACCATTTGGCCCAACAATCCCAGTCAGACCGGATACAAAATCAATTTCGGTTTTATCTGCAAATGATTTGAAGCCATTAATGATCAAACGCTTTAATTCCATGATGACCCCATTCTAGTTCTTACTTTTTCAAGCGGGCTAAAGCCGCCTTGGCTGCAGCTTGTTCAGCCGCTTTTTTATTCTTACCGAATCCGGTTCCTAATACTCTGCCTTCAACTTCAACATCAACGTGAAATTGGCGTTCATGAGCAGGACCTTTTTCATCCAGGAGGTGATACACAATCGCCACATCACCATTTTGCTGCAGGGTTTCCTGTAATGCAGTCTTATGATCCTGGTTAGCCGAAAACTCACCGGCATCAATCTTAGGAAAAATGATCTGTTCGGCAAATTTGATATTGGCTTTACGGCCTTGATCCAAGTACAAGGCACCGTTAAATGCTTCAAACAAGTCTTCCAGCAACGTCAATCGCTTGCGGGCACCGGCTTTTTCTTCACCTTTTCCCAGCTTAATATAGCGATCAAAATGCGCCTCTTTTGAAAACGCCGAAAAGGCTGCAGTTTGAACCGCGGCAGCACGGATACGGGTCAGATCACCTTCCGGCTTATCCGGAAACTTACGATATAGATAGTCAGAAACGGTCAGTTCAAGCACCGCGTCACCAAGAAATTCAAGTCGCTCGTTATCTTTTAGCCCTAATTCTTTGTGTTCATTAACATACGAGGAATGCGTGAAGGCTTCATCCAATAGACTGAGATCGTGAAATTCAATCCCATAACGCTGACGCAATTCACTCACAAACTCTGAGGCAACCATGAAGAGCCCTCCTTTTTATCACCTTCTAATTATACAAGAGCGCACCAAAAAAGACACCTGCGATTGCAGATGCCTTTTAGAGGTACTTTGACTAGTTCTTCGCTGTGCTGTTGCTGGTAACAGCAATCTTAGCCCAGTTCAGGTTGTTAGCCGAAGCATAGTCAACGCTAGCATTCTTCACACGTTTGTTAACTGGGAAGATTTGCTGACGATACAGTGTTGGGATAACAAAGGCTTCATCTTGGGCGTATTCTTGCCATGCCCGGAAGGCCTTGTTCCGATAACTCTGATTCATTGCCTTTGAGCCATCAATGTCATTTAACAATTGCGTGTTCTTGTCCGAAACGAAACGCGTGTAGTTAAATGGTGCCTTTTGCGAGTACAGATCCATTGGAGATGGGTCAGATGACAACTGCCATGCAGCTTGATAAACATCAACGCTCTTATCATCCTTCTGAACCTTATCGTAGAAGGAATTGAATTCCATTGGTCGACCAGTTGTCAGCTTGACACGCAAGCCGATCTTCTTCCATTGCTGAACATAATCTTGAGCCAACGGTGTAGCCGTTGAACCACCGGCCATGGTAGCAAAGTTAATGGTCAACTTCTTACCATTTGGATCAGTCCGATAACCATCTTTGCCTTTCTTGTAGCCAGCCTTGTCAAGTAAGCTATTAGCCTTCTTGATATTAAGATCATAACCCTTTAGGTCAGCATGAGCTTTACCAAAGATAGGAGGAATCAACGTTGTTGCACGAGAACGGGTACCATTGTAGAACTTAGAAGCAACCTCATCATTGTTGAGCGCATAACCCATGGCCTGACGTAGGCTCTTGTTGGCCATCTTTGCCTTAGGATTATAAACATTTTCGCTCTTACTATCGTCCCATTTACCTAACTTAAAGCCGATGTAAGTATAAATCAGACCTTGACGACCTAAGTTTTGATAACCCTTAACACTCTTCCAATCGTTCCATGTATCAGTTGGCATTTCATAAACCAGATCGTACTTGTGATTTTTAAGCGCAGATGCACTGGAAGCAGAAGAAACATTTTCAAAGGTGATCTTGTCCAATTTAGGCTTGCCATTCCAATAATACTTGTTAGGCGTATATTGAACGCTTTGGCCTGCAACAATCTTGCTCATCTTGTATGGGCCAAAGAAAAGCGGATGCTTACGAATCTTGTCGCTTGATTCCAACTTATCGAAAGCCACATCATGCAAGTAGTGATAAGGTGCGGCACTTTCTAGGAAGTAACCATTGCCGGATGTGTTGAACGAAGGTTTCATTTCCTTGAAATGAATGACCAGCGTGTTGCCATTATCACCTTTAGGCATGGTTAATCCAGAAATCGAATCGGCTTTACCTTCATGGTATTCGGTTAAGCCTTCAATATTCTGGAGAGATTCAGTATAACGTTGACTCTTGGTTGCTTTGTTCGCAATGATCTCGTATGCATAAACCAAATCACGTGCAACAACCGGTTGGCCATCCGACCACTTGACATTTGGCTTAATCGTTACAGTGATTGTTTTGGCATTGTTGTCTTGCTTCAGTGTTGCAGCACCTTTGTTATTGAACTTAAAGGTGCTGTTGTAAGCAAAGAGACTTTCAGCCGCAGGATACATATAATCATTATCATATGCATCCGTATAAAGTTCCTCGTTGAAAACCCCCTTAAATGGTGAGTCGTCAACGACACCGACATTAAGAGTACCACCCTTAATTGCCTTTTTGGTGTTGTTATAAGAGATCGGTAATTTCACAGCCTTATTAGATGTACTTGAGCTGGAGTTCGAACTCTTACTGCCACAGGCTACCAAGGTGATGGATAAAGCGGTAGCGAGCGTGATCATTCCGAGCACAGAACGCTTTTTCATACTTTTTCCCCCTTCCGCGCCGTCATCGCAATATGTAAGCGAAGCAACGCTTCATGTGAATTAAATGATAGCATAATTAGAGCTGAATGACCAATGTTTCGCCACAAATTTTTCTTTTTTTCTTCAAAAATAAAGAGGCACCCAGTTTTGTCTGAGTGTCTCTTCATGAAATTTCAGAAAAAGTAAATCAACTTAACCACGTCGCTGCCGCGAATCTGCCGCGCGCCGCAAAGCTTGGCCAACAAAGTTAATTGAGAGTGACAATGTCAGCAAGACCAGCACTGCAGGGAACCAAACCCACCAACGATCAAAGATCAAGTCAGGATTTGAAGCGTACCCGATTAAGGTCCCCAAACTAGGTGTATCCATTGGTAACCCAAAGCCTAAGAAAGAAAGCGCCGTCTCAATCCCAATAGAACTGGCAATTGTCAAGGTTAAGTCAGTAATAATCAATGAACTTATATTTGGCAAAACACCGGTAAACATGATTTTGAAGTTCGATGTTCCTGATGTTTTTGAGGCCATGACGTATTCACTACGAGCTTCCGATAGCACTAACGAGCGCATCAGTCGAGTCGTGGTCATCCAGTAAAAAGCGGACATAATCAAAATGATGCTAATAACGTTATACTGCGGAACGATGGTGACCAACACAATGATAACTAGCAATGACGGAATAATCATCCAAAAGTCAACTAGTCGCATGATCACAGAATCGATCCAACCACCGAAATATCCGGAAATTGTTCCAAGCACGACGCCAACAAACTCGATGATTAGAGCAACGGAAATCCCGATAGTAATCGAGTTGCGGGCAGCAAAGAACAAATACTTGAACATATCCCGGCCGCCTTCATCGGTACCAAGGATGTAGCCATTGACACCAGGCGCCGTATAACGATCCATGATACTAACCTGCGTTGCACCACCAACATTAAACAACATTGAGCCAATAAAAGCAGCAAGGATAATCGCAACCGCTAAGAATAGTGAGACCACAGCAACCTTGTCTTTGCGGAATTCGTTCAGAATCACCTTGAAGTTAGAAGGTGATTGTTCAATTTTTGTGGTGTTAGCCGCCACTTCATTTGCATTGTTTTGCATAAACTTTCCCCACCTTCTACTCGATCCGGATCCGCGGATCCACGATACTCATGATGATATCTGACAGTAAGTTACCAAGCAACGTCAGGAAGCCGAACAAAAGCACCAGCGAGATAACCACCGGATAATCACGGCTGGTCATCGACGAAACAAAGAGTTGACCCATTCCAGGATAACTGAAGACGGTTTCCAAGATGACGGAGCCGCCCAGCAGGCTGGTAATTTGATTACCCATGAACGCTGCAATCGGCAATAAGGAATTACGCAAAATATGTTTATCAAAAATAACGCGGGCCGGCACACCTTTAGAACGAGCGGTCCGAACAAAGTCCTGGTGAGTATTATCGATGACCCCGGTACGCAGATACTGAATCGTACTTGGCGTCGTGATAATCCCCGCGACTAACGCCGGTAGAATCATGTGATAGATCCGATCCCAGACATAGCCCAGTGTTCCCGGATTATACGTTGACGACACACTCCCGCCGGTTGGGAACCATTGTAAGAAGAAGCCGAAGAAAATGAGCCCTAACAGATAGAAAACAAATGGTGGTACGGCCATCAAAATGAAGGATGCAACCGAAATTGCAGAATCTCGTTTACTACCTTCATAACGGCCGGCAATCACACCGGCTGGAATAGCGATAACATAGAGAATCACCGTTGACATCAATGCCAGCCAGAATGTGTTCACAGCCCGTTCACCGATCAGACCAGTTACCGACCGTTTATAAACGAAGCTCTGACCCAAATCACCATGGAACATGTTGCCAACCCATTTGACATATTGAATATACCACGGGTCATTCAAGCCATATTGTTGACGTAAGGCCGCCATCTGCGCTGCGCTTTGCCCTTGCTGAAAATTACCGGATAACGGATCCCCTGGCATCATTTTCGACAGGACGAAAACCAGCACACTCAGTAAAATCAATTGCGGGATCATGATTAAGATCCGGCGTAGAATTGTTTTCCACATTAATCATGCACTCCCTTCATCGTTGAATCTGGCAGCGCAACGTAATGTGTATCGGAAATCTTCTGGAGATCCAAAACGCGGCCTTCCTTGGAATAATATTTAGATTCTTCTTCTTTAAAAACGCGTTCGACTTCGCGCCGATGTTCTTTGTTCTCCTCGCGATCATCGGGGTTAACATCAGGAATCGCGGATAAAAGCCGTTGCGTGTAAATATGTTGCGGATGATTATAAATATCTTCACGCGTTCCGATTTCAACGAAACGGCCACGATGCATGATCGCCATCTTTTTACACATGTGTTTCACAACGCCCAGATCATGTGAGATGAACAGATAAGAAATGTTGTATTCTTCCTGAATGCGTTTCATAAAGTTCAACACTTGCGCTTGAACGGACAAATCCAGTGCCGATACGGGTTCGTCGGCGATAATCAACTTAGGATTCGTCGCCATGGCTCGGGCAACCCCGATCCGCTGACGCTGGCCGCCGGAAAATTCGTGTGGATACTTGTACAAAGCATCACTTGGCATCCCCACGATATCCAGTAGTTCCTGAACGCGATGACGCTCTTCGTCTTTGGTCAGGTTCTGAAAATTACGAATTGGCTCTGCAATAATATCCTCAATGCGCTTACGGGGATTCAAGCTAGATAGCGAATCCTGGAAAATCATCTGCACATCCTTGTTGTACTGCATGTGCTTGCGAACGCTGCGTTTAGTGATGTCCTGGCCTTTGTACATGATCGAACCGGACGTCACCGGCTCCAGCCCAACTATCGCTTTACCGGTTGTCGATTTACCTGAACCGGACTCGCCAATCAGGCCATATGTTTCGCCTTGTTCAATATCAAAATCGATCCCATCAACTGCCAGCACGTGATCCGTCACCCGGTTAAAGAAGCCGGAACGAATGGGATAATGTATTTTTAGATTTCTAACTTCAATCATTGCCATAATTACTCACCTTTTTCAGCCGCTTGGTCGTCATCCGGGAAATAGAAGTCTTTGTAGCACGTGCACTGAACAAAATGATCAGGTGCGACCTCATGCATGGTCGGATGCTCTTCGTGAGCAGATGCCGGAATCCATGGAATTCGGGGAGCAAATCGGCAGCCTTCCATCTGCATATTCTTCAATGACGGCACCACGCCTTGAATAACGTGTAACTCGTCATCATCGGAGTCGGCTTGCGGCATCGAGCGCAACAGACTGCGCGTATACGGGTGAGTCGGATGTTTGAAGACATCCATCACCGAGCCACTTTCAACAATCTGTCCCGCATACATCACCGCCACGCGATCAGCGGTTTCGGCCACAACGCCTAGATCATGGGTAATTAAAATAATACCGGAATGCATTTCCCGTTGAATGTCTTCCAACAAATCCAGAATTTGTGCCTGAATCGTGACATCCAAAGCGGTAGTTGGTTCGTCGGCAATGATAATCGGTGGTTTGCAGGCAATCGCAATCGCAATGACAATCCGCTGCCGCATCCCGCCAGATAGTTCATGCGGGTAAGAACGTGCCGTCCGTTCGGGATTGGGAATGCCGACTTGATTCAACAGTTCCAGCACCCGTTTATCGCGTTCTTCCTTGTTCATCTTGGTATGGTAAACCAGCGTCTCTTCAATTTGCTCGCCAATCCGCATCAACGGATTCAACGCAGCTAACGGATCCTGGAAAATCATGCCAATATCCTTACCCCGAATCCGATCAAATAGGGTTTCATTTAACCCGACCAGATTCAGATTGTTATACAAGATATCACCGGTCACTTTTGTATTACGCGGATCATGAAGCCCAATAATACTGGTTGCCAAAGTACTCTTGCCGGAGCCTGATTCACCTACAATCGCCAGAATCTCATCTTTTCGTAACGTGATGCTGACATCATCGACAGCATCATAAAAAGCATCTCCAAGTCTGAATCCGGTGTGCAGATGTTGCACATCTAGCAGCAAATCTTCAGGTTTATCCAAACGAACTCCTCCTTTGCGTCCTTGACGCAAGATTAAAACAAGATGAGATTTTTGAAATAATTGTCTCTAAGTATAAAGAAATTATAGTGGTTATGCAAGCCAAAAATGCGTCCCAACGCCATTGAAGCGCGAAATTAACCAAAAAATCCAGCAACTAGTCATGCACAAAGGCGGGGAACTTTGAGGAAAAACCGATCATCTTCAACATGATGTTGCAAGGTGATCATATCAAAAATTGTGGATGTTTTGAAGAAAACGTCCTTTATCTGCGTGCGGCTCGTAAAAACGAAAGTGACTCGCGCTCACCATAACGCGCTCCCCGGCGCAGGAGCCTGCATGTAAAGGATCTTGGTCGCAATGGCCTAATCCCGGGCCATTGCGACCAAGACCACTGACACTCCGGCTCCTAACCGCTCCGGCTCGCGCTCACAAATAAAAAAGCCGCCATCACTGGCAGCTAACGCATTCACTATTTTTGATGTGCTTTGATGTAATCAACCGCATCTTGAACCGTTTGGATCTTTTCCGCATCGTCATCTGGAATTTCCGCGCCGAACGCATCTTCGAGTTCCAAAACAAATTCGACAATGTCAATCGAATCTGCATCAAGGTCTTGCTTGAAATTCAAGCTTGGACTGATTTTGTCAGGACTTAACTGAAAATGGTCCTGAATCAAGCCTGCGATCTTTTGATAAATTTCGTCTTCACTCATGCCGCTCCTCCATTCATCTGCCAATTTAGTTTACTTGTTTCCAGCGTCGTTGTCTACGGCTTTATCAGTGGTTTTCGCTTCGGCAATTTCAGGGTGAGCGTCAAAATAATCCACCACTTTGGCTACCGTGCCATTTTTGACCATTTTAGCTGTCTGCAACAACGTGTAATAAACCGTGTCAGCATCAGCCGCGCCGTGAGCTTTGACCAACGGCGCTTTAAGCCCAAGCAAGACCGCACCGCCGTACGATGAAATGTCGAAGGTTTGTGCCATCGACTTGAGGTTGTTTTTCAAAAACAGACCACCTAATTTTCCGGAAACACCGCCATCATAAATGGCACCCTTTAACATGTGCATGACAGTGCGGACGGTGCCCTCAATTGCCTTTAACGTTGCGTTGCCGGTAAAGCCGTCAGTGACGACCACATCGGCAGGTCCGTTGAGAATGTTGCTAGACTCGACGTTGCCCACAAAGTTGATTCCGGGGGCCGCAGCCAAAAGATCGTGTGCTTCCTGGTGCAGTTTGTCGCCTTTGTTTGCTTCTGTGCCGTTGTTTAAAAGACCCACGCGCGGATTGGCGACGCCGCGAACGTCTTTAGCGTAGTAGCTGCCCATGATCGCGTATTGCAACAAATGATACGGGCGATTTTCCGCATTGGCACCAACGTCCAACATCACAAAGCCCTTACCGTCAACAGTTGGCAACGTTGGCAACAAACCCGGCCGTTCAATGGCCTTGATCCGGCCGATAATGAATAAACCAGCTGCCAATAACGCCCCAGTGGATCCTAGTGAAACCATCGCGGCCGCGTCGCCTTGTTTAACTGCTTGCGCCGCCAACACCATCGAAGCTTGTTTCTTGCGCCGAATCGCCCGAACCGGTTCATCGTCACTGTTAATCTTCTCGGCCGTGTGCACGATCGTCAGCCGATCCTGATTATGAATCAAAGGTTTGATTTTGGCTTCATCCCCATAAAGGATAAATTCCAAATCCGCGTCATGGTCGCGTGCCTTTTCCGTTCCGGCAATCACAACTTCCGGAGCGTGGTCACCGCCCATTGCATCAATTGCAATTTTCATAAAATCCTTCGTTCCTTTCGCATTTAATCCAAACTGCCGTTCATCTGCCGACTAGCAGCCAGATAAGCGGCTAGCGGTTGATGCTCAGGTTCCAACAAGTGCGGATCAGTTTTAAAAATTCGGGCCACAATCTGTTGGGCAGCTTCCAGAGTTGGAAAATCCCCGACAGGATCGGCCACTTTAAATTCCGGCAGTCCTGACTGCTTATCTCCAAAAATATCACCCGAACCGCGCATTTCCAAATCTTTTTGGGCTAACAAGAAGCCGTCATTGGTTTTGGTCATGATTTGCATGCGGGCGATGCCTTGCTCATTTTTAGGGTCAGCAATCAGCAAACACTGTGCTGCCTTATTACCACGACCCACCCGGCCGCGGAGCTGGTGAAGTTGCGATAGGCCGAAGCGATCAGCATCGAAAATGGCCATCACCGTCGCATTGGGGACGTCCACCCCAACTTCAACCACCGTCGTCGAAACCAGCACCGCAATGTCACCCTGACTAAACGCCCGCATGATTCGATCTTTTTCATCCGGCTTCATTTTGCCGTGCAACAACGCAACCTGCCCAAGATTGCCAACCGCTTTTTGCATATCTGCAAAAAGCTGCTCGGCGTTTTGCAGGTCGATCTTTTCCGATTCCGCAATCAGCGGGGTAATGGCAAACACCTGACTTCCTGCCTGCACCTGACTGCGAATCAGCCGATAAACCTGACCGACTTGGTTCTTACGCAGCCAGGTAGTCGTGATCGGCTTACGCCCTGCCGGTAATTCATCAATGGTTGAGACATCCATTTCGCCATAAGCCGTAATCGCCAGGGTTCTAGGAATCGGCGTCGCAGTCATGGACAGCAAATCCGGTTTCTGCCCTTTTTCTTGAAGCACTTTACGCTGATTAACGCCAAAACGATGCTGCTCATCGATAACCACCAACCCCAAGGCTTTAAAATCGACGCCTTTTTGAATCAGCGCATGGGTACCGATGATCAAATTAAGTGTGCCCATTCGCAGGTCGGTCAGCAATTCACGTCGCCTCTTTGCGGTTGTCGATCCCGTCAAGAGCCCCAGCTTAACCGGAAAATTGGCGAAAAGTTTTTGCAGCTTAGCAAAATGTTGCTCCGCCAGCACTTCTGTCGGCACCATCAAGGCAGCCTGATAGCCGGCTGTAACCGCCGCATACAAGACAATCGCTGCAACAATCGTTTTCCCGCTGCCCACGTCCCCTTGCAACAGGCGATTCATATGATTGGGCCGGCGCATGTCCGCACAGATCTCATTCACAACCCGCTTTTGCGCATTGGTCAATGAAAACGGCAGCGTCGAAATCAGTGCGCGCAACGCCTGATTGTCGTACGGAATAGCAAGGCCGTTGCTACTGTTGGTATTAAGCTGTTTCAGCGCTTGTATTTGCAGTTGAAACAGGAAAAATTCGCGAAAAACACCGGTTCGGCGCGCTGCCTTGGCTTCTTGCGGCGTGTCGGGAAAATGCATCCCATGGACCAGCTGTTCGTCCGTCATTAACCGATAATGCTCACGAATGCTAGCAGGGATCAGATCATGGATATGCTGATGATCGCGCGCCCACGCCGCTTTAATCAGGTCTAGCAACGTACCCATCCGGATGTTTTTATTCACAGTATAAATCGCTGCCATGGACGGCTGATCCTGTGACTGGGTGGCCAGAATTTTCATCCCAGTCAAACTGCGGCGCTGGGCATCCCACTTGCCAAAAATTGCTGCTTCATCGCCCATCTGAAAGCGATCTTTTAACCACGGTTGATTGAAGAAAGTGACCAGAATGACGCTGCGTTCGACCTGCAGCTTGACATTCACCCGGCTGCGATGCGGCCCAAAACGGCTAATAACCGGATCGGCAACCACGACGCCTTTGATCGTCAGCTTTTCTTGATCGGCTGCTTCAGCAAGGTCTTTAACTTTAAGGTCATCATAGCGATATGGAAAATAAAACAGAACATCACCGACCGTATGAATGCCTAAACTGGCCAAGCCTTCTTCACGCTTAGGACCAACACCGGGTAAAACGCTAACCGGGTCCGTGAGCGCCATCATCATCCCTCCCTTCGCAATAAGATGGTAAACGACGAACTGTGCTTAGCCTTTCATGTCGCAAAAAAGTGCCCCGCATGCGGGACACCTTGGCAGTAAAGCAACTTGTTTACTCGACTGAGACAAGATAAGGATAAACCGGCTGATCGCCTTGGTGAATTTCAAATTCCAGATCCGGATGCGCTTTGCCGACCGCATCCGCAATTTTCTTCGCTTCGTCTTGATTAGCATCGGCGCCCACAATGATCGTGACAATTTCGCTGTCGTCATTGATCATCTTGTTTACCATGGCAATCGCTGCTTGTTGGCGATCCTGATCAGTGACGCTAATCGTGCCGTCAATGATCCCCATCCAATCGTGATTTTTGATAGCCAGTCCATTAATGGTGGTATCGCGAATTGCTTGCGTAATAGAACCGCTAATCACATTCGGTAGTTGTGCGGTCATTTCGCTTTGATTGGTAGCCAAATCGGCGTCTGGATTATACCCAAGCATAGCGGTCATGCCTTGATTGATGGTCTTACTTTTCACGACAGCTACTTCTACGTCAGTTGCGGCCTTAGCAGCAGCTTCTGCCGCCATGAAAATATTGCCGTTATTTGGTAAGACGATCACATGCTTAGCGTGAGCGGCCTTCACCGCATCCAAAATGTCATTGGTGCTTGGATTCATGGTTTGCCCGCCATTTAGCACGTAAGTCACGCCCAGACTCTTGAATAACTCGCCGAGTCCCTCACCGGCAGCGATGGCAACAACACCCATTTCCGCTAGTGGTTGGTCATTGGCATGAGCATCTAGAGAGCCTTCCCGTTCGATAATGCTTTCCTGTTGTAAGCGCATGTTATCGACTTTGATTTTCATAAGCTCACCGAACTGCTGGCCGTAACGAAAAACCGTACCAGGATGTTCCGTATGAACGTGAACTTTAACCACTTCTTCATCAGCAACCACCAATGTCGAGTCACCAAGGGTATTCAAATAATTACGAAACGGTTCATAATCAAAGTGCTTGAAATGATCGCCGGTTTCGAGTTCAACCATCATTTCGGTACAATAACCATAAACAATGTCGGCCGGATCCAGTTGGGTTTGGGCGCTCTGGTGGTGGACGGCATTAATCATTTCGGTCATTTCTTCATCCGTGACATCATGAACATCCGAACTGACTTCGCCGGATAAGCCTTCACGAAATCCTTCATAGATGAAAACGAGTCCTTGACCGCCTGAATCAACCACACCGACTTCTTTCAAAACAGCCAGCAGATCCGGCGTCTTGGCTAATGCACGCTTAGCACCCTTAACAACGGCCGTCATCACGACCAAAGCGTCATCTGAGCCATTAGCCGCTTTTAAGCCGGCTTTAGCTGCTTCGCGGGCAACGGTCAGGATGGTGCCTTCAACCGGCTTCATTACCGCTTTATACGCCGTCTCGACGCCATGAGCAAACGCGTCAGCCAAGTCCTGAGCAGTCAGACTCTTTTTACCTTCTACGCTCTTGGCAAAGCCACGAAAAAGCTGGGAACTGATAACCCCCGAATTACCGCGGGCGCCCATCAGCAGGCCCTTGCCTAAATGCTTGGCGAGATCGCCAACGCCAGCGTCGTTAGATTCCAACACTGCTTTGGCACCGGTTTGAAACGTCAGATTCATATTGGTCCCGGTATCGCCATCAGGCACCGGAAAAACATTTAATGAATTCACAAAATCAGCATTTTTATTGATGCGATGTGCGGCTACCCGGATCATGTCCTGGAATTTAGTCGCCGTTATTTCGGTTACTGCCACGAAACATCCTCCTCGAAGAACTTTAATATCGTCACACCGTCAGATGACAGTGCCTTATGTCAGTCGCCTAATACCTTGACGCCTTGGACGATGACGGTCACTTCGTCGGTTGTGACCCCCAACATCGTTTCGAGGTTGTATTTTACTTTGTCTTGGACATTTCGGCAAACTTCGGATATTTTGGTGCCATAGCTGACAATGATATTGACTTCAATTTTCACGCCATTGTCAGTTTGGCGTACCACAACACCGCGCGCATAATTTTCACGCTTCAAAATGTCATTGAGATTATCCCGAATCTGGTTACGGCTTGCCATCCCGACAATCCCGTAAATCGATGTCGCGGCACCACCAACCACTGTTGCAATGACATTGTTGGAAATGTCGATAATCCCATACTTGGTTTTGATTTTGACCGCCATGCTGAATCCTCCTAGCCATTCACGATGCGCTTTCACACCGCGTACAATTCTACCAGTTAGTGTAGCATAGGCACGAAAGCATTAAAAGCGCCACCGCTTGTGGATTCCTGCCTAGGCCTTCTCACTGACGGATGCTCCGACTTCCGCGCTGAAGAAGCAAAAAGATCCTGACAATGATGGATGCATCACATTCATTGTCAGGATCTTTTTGTATTTATGGGATCAAACCCGGGTCAGTTTACCTGATTTAAGGGCACGTGCAGAAACCCATACCCGCTTTGGTTTACCATCAACAAGGATACGAACCTTGTGCAGGTTGGCTTTCCATGTGCGCCGGCTTGAATTCAAAGCGTGTGAACGCTTGTTGCCAAACGTGGTATGACGACCTGTAATAACATCTTTAGCCACAATATGACCTCCTTTTTTTCAAGGTCACCCTCGAATTTTTCACTCAACTAACTTATCATAGCCCCGCGGCGAATGCAAGAAGTTTTGCAAAGTAAAATTACTTGACAGCCTCGATTGGCCGCGACAATGATTACACACTGACTGTCATTTGCTAGCTAGTTGTCGACTTTTTGACCGATACGATCGCGGCTGTAAATGATCGCAACTTGGCCTGCTGTCCAACTGACCGTAAACGGTTCGTTTCCAATGAATTCGTTTGACGCCCACGCGTAAGGAAACGCACCGTCCCACGCTTTCAGAGGATACTTGGCACCAATGATCGTCAAAGCCGTCACGGGCGTTAAATTAATAACCGCCACGTAGCGATAACCCGGTAACGGCTGAATTTCGTGTTTTCCCGGACCGTAATAATCGACGCGATTTTGCTCGTCCAGAAGATGGATCCGTTCAATGTCATCAAGAAAACGCGGCTGAAGTGGCAAAAACAAGTTGGACAAAAAATGATCCAGTCGGCCGCCGGTTGCCCCGATCAGTGTCACTTTGTCTGCGGAAAAATCCGTTAAGGCCGCCTTTACCGCTAGTTCGGTATCCGTATCGTCTTTTGCCGACGGGACTTGCTCAATCTTTTGAACACGCTCTCGAACTAATTGAAATTCGCTCGCTGTTAATGAGTCAAAATCGCCGACTGCCAATACTGGCTTAATACCTGCTTTGACCAATCGCAGGGTGCCTCGATCAACCCCGATCCATTCGCCGACTAATTGTTGCCAGTCCTCTGAGAGATTCTCATGCGGTCCGCCAGCCATGATATTGACGTCTGTCATTTGACCGCCTCGCGCAGTGCCGTGATTGCGTCACCGACATTTGGTGCGCCGAACACATAGGAACCTGCCACAAAGATATCGGTGCCGGCTGCTGCGGCCGCCTTCACTGTCTGGTCGTTAATCCCGCCATCAACTTCGATGTCAAAATGCAAATCACGTTCCTGTCGAATTTTGTGCAGTCGCGCAACCTTATCAACCATTGGCGTCAGAAACTTCTGCCCACCGAATCCGGGATTGACCGTCATCACCAAAACCTGGTCGACAAGGGGCAACACTTCATCCAGACTGCTCAATGACGTCCCAGGATTCACCACCACCCCGGCACGAACACCGGCAGCACGAATATGTTGCAAGACACCATACAGATGGCTGGTTGCTTCTTCGTGCACCAAAATCGTATCGGCACCGGCCTCGGCAAATTGCGGCGCCCAGACACCCGGATCGCTCACCATAAGATGCACTTCCAGCGGCAGATTCGTTACTGGACGCAACGCCTGAACAACCAATGGGCCAAACGTCAAATTACCGACAAAATGGCCATCCATAACATCAACATGCAACAAATCCGCCCCTGCTCCCTCGACTTTTTCAACATCGCGAGCTAAATGAGCAAAATCAGCACTTAAAATTGATGGGGCAATTTTCATAGGAATCCCTCCGTGAGCGCGAGCCAGCGCGGTCAGAAGCCGGAGTGTAAGTGGCCATTGCGACCAAGGTCCTTACACGCAGGCTTCTACGCTGGCGAGCGCGTTAATGTGAGCGTGAACCGCGCGCTTAAAAGCCAGTCCACGCATGATCGATTACTTTTTCTTATAAACCGGGCGCTTACCGCTTAATTCTTCGCGAAACTGCAAATAATTTTCATAGCGACTCGCCATGATCTTGCCAGCGGCCAAAGCTGCCTTGACTGCACAATGTGGCTCGCTGACATGTTGACACCCGCGAAACTTACAGTTGGGTGCCAAGGCAACAAATTCAGGGAATCGGTCGCGTAAATCATCTAGGGTCACGTCTAGCAAGCCAAGCGATGAAAACCCCGGAGTGTCAGCCACTAGCCCGCCATGGATCGGATACAAATCTGTTGTCCGCGTCGTATGCCGCCCGCGGTTCAACGCACGACTGATAGACGCAGTCGCCAAATCCAGTCCCGGCACCAAGTGATTGATCAAAGTCGATTTTCCTGACCCCGTTTGGCCAGTGAAAATCGTCAATTTATCCGCAAAGCTAGCCTGAACCTGCTTTAAAACCGCCTGATCAAAAACATGCTCCGGCGCAAAAACAGCGTAGCCGATCGCTTGGTAGCCTGTCAATGATGTTCGAATCTTTTCCAGTAATTTGGCAGGTGCCAAATCGGTTTTGGTCAAATAAATCTCGGCATGAATCGCGTGACCTTCGAGATAAACCAGAAAGCGATCCAATAAATTCAAGGAAAAGTCCGGTTCAACGGCGGAGGTAATCAGTAAGGCCTGATCCACATTAGCGACTGGCGGACGGGCCAGCGCATTTTGGCGTGGCAGGATCCGTAAAAGATAACCTTCATCATCCCCATGACCGGGTTGGAAGGCCGCAAAGTCGCCAACCAGCGGTGTGATGTTATCATTGCGCAGACTTCCACGGCCACGGGTGCGATAAACTGTCTCACCGACCGCAATATCATAGTACCCACTAATTTGTTTAATGATTCTTCCGGTTAATTCATCACTCATTGGGTAATATTTGCCTCCTGCGCAATCACTGTGCCATCCCGAACAACGCGGTAGCTGCCGGGATACTTCTTGCTAACCTGCAACGTAATCGTGACTTGGTCATCTGCCGTGATATTGAATGTTTTATTGATGTCACTGATATTGTGTGTCTTATCACCAATAAAGACCTGAATGCCATTTGGTGTCACGCCACTGCTGCTTGCGCTGGCACTCGCGCTACCGGAAGCAGCAGATGGTGCCTGGTACGGAATCGAAATAGTTTTTGAAACGGTTTTGACTTCATCAGGGTCTGCACCTTGGGAAATGGTGACATTCACGGTGGCTCCGGATTGAACCTGTGTCCCTGCAGCCGGGTTCTGACTAATCACCATGCCAGTATCGACCGTGTCGGAGTAAGCTTGACTGATGACAATCTTTAAACCGACCTCATTAGCATAGTCACGTAAACTCTTTTCTGTATATCCGGTAAGGTCACGCAACGCAAACGACGTGTTGACCTTCTTGACTCTAACCGGCTCGGCAACTTCAAACGTGATCGTTGTCTTGCTGGCGATCACTTTTTTCCCTGGCTTTATACTTTGAGACAGAATCTTGCCTGCAGCCGCTTCGTTTGTTTTAATCAGCTTCTCTTTCACAGTCACGCCCCGTTTTTGCAGGTCAGACTTGGCATCGCTGTAATCCTGCCCAACATAATTATCCAGCGTGATTCGCGGTTGTCCCCGACTTAAAATCAGGTTGACGCTCGACGACTCTTTCACGCTGACTTGCCGTTTAGGATCAGAATCGATGACTAAATCCTTATCCACCTTGGTTGAGTATGCATAGCGGTACTTTCCGACCTTCAACCGCGCACTTTTAAGCGCAGTTTTGGCTTGAGCAGTTGTCATACCGCGTAAATCGGGTACGGTTACGTCTGCCTTTTGATTGGCCGTCACAACGCCAATCCCGATCAGCAACAAAAGAACCACGGCTGCACTGATAGCCACAATAAGCCAGCGGCGGCGCTTCTTTTTAGGCCGGTTCTCAGGAGCAGCTTGACTAGCGGGCTGATCCGCCCCGCCATCAGAATTGTGCGGCGGAGTTGGGCCATTAGGAACGATCGGCACAACTCGCGTTTCATCCAAATCGTCCTTAGGAATCACGTACTTGGCTTCATGCGCTCGGGCAGGACTCAAGGCAGTGTTCAAATCGCTGGCCATGGCCTCGGCACTGGTATACCGATTGGCAGGATTCTTGGCAGTCGCTTTGAAGACAACATTCTCGAGGGCTTGCGGAATATGAGGATCAAACGCTCGAACTGAAGGAACCTCTTCCTGAAAATGCTTCAACGCAATTGAGACCGCTGAATCACCTTCAAACGGAACCGACCCCGTCAGCATTTCAAAAAGAATGATCCCGAGCGCATAAATGTCGCTTTGTCGCGTGGGCATACTCCCCCGAGCCTGCTCAGGGGAAAGATAATGAACCGATCCCAATAACGAATTGGTCATCGTCATGGAATTTTCCGATAGCGCGACAGCAATCCCGAAATCAGTAATTTTGGCATGCCCGTTTGCATCAATCAAAATATTCTGCGGTTTTAAATCGCGGTGAATAATATTGTGATCATGAGCCGTTTGAACCGCAGACAGAATTTCTTCCATCATATCGACAACGCGCTGATACGGAATCGGAAAATGCTCAACGATATAATGCTTTAAATCAGAGCCTTTAACATACTCCATGACCAGAAACTGCTGACCATGGCTTTCACCCACATCATAAATCGACACGATATTAGGGTGCACCAATTCGCTGGTCGCCATGGCTTCACGTTGAAACCGCCGAACCGTGTCAGGATCGTTTTGTAAATCAAGTCGCAAAACCTTGACCGCAACGTCACGATCGAGGATAAGATCGTGCGCTAAATAGACGTTGGCCATGCCGCCTTCGCCTAATGTTTTGATGAGCTTATAGCGTTCATTTAAAATCGTCCCCGGCTCGATCATGACGGTTCCCTCCGATCCTGATGAATGATCAAGGCGCTAATATTATCCGGTCCACCAGCGGCATTGGCTTGAAGAATCAATTCCTGGGCCTTGCTGCCAATCGGCATATCCTCGCGTAAAACCGCCGCAATGCTTTCGTTGTCAACCATATTGGTTAGGCCGTCTGAACAAAGCAGCAGGTAATCATCATACTCCATGTCGTAGATCGTTACGTCAGCGTCAACATCGCTGCTGACCCCTAAAGAACGGGTGATCACATTCCGTTGCGGAAAGCGTTTGGCCTCTTCAGGCGTCAGTTCGCCATGTTTCACCAGCTCGTTGACCAAGCTATGATCCTCAGTAATCTGAATCAGATGTCCGTTACGATAAAGGTACCCGCGCGAATCACCGATATTGGCCACGACAAACCGTGAGCCACTGATAATGACCGACACCACGGTTGTTCCCATGCCAGACAGATCAGTGTATTGCTTGGCTTTTTGTAAAATCATGTCATTTTCTTGTTGCAACTCAAAAATAAGCCAACGCACGATTGACTCGATTTCCGCCGTATCGGTCTTTTCAAACGCATAGCCAAGATGCGAGACCGCCATTTCACTGGCAACATCGCCGCCGCGGTGGCCACCCATCCCATCAGCCACTAAGGCAAACGTTGCGTCGGATTTGTTCTTGAAAATGCCGACATAATCCTGATTATTTGGTCGCCGCCGACCGATGTCCGTGCGATAAGCAAACTCCATACATACCCCTCATTTACGGCGAATCATACTGGCAATGAAAAAGCCGTCGGTATCATAATCGTCTGGAAATAGTTGCAGTGCCGGTGCCCCATGCGCCTTGGTTAATGGCTTGAGCGTCAAAACCGGCACCTGTTCAAATTCAGGATGAGCAGCCAAAAATTGCGCGACAACATCCTGATTCTCCTCTTTCACCATTGTACATGTACTATACGTCAGGCGGCCACCGATTTTTAATGTGGGCGCCACGCTATTAAGAATCGCCAACTGAATCTGTTGTAAATGGCGCGGATCATCAGCCTGTTTGGTGTACTTGATTTCCGGTTTACGGCGAATCAGTCCCAATCCGGAGCAAGGCGCATCAACTAAAATCTTGTCAAATGATTCAGGAGCAAAAGTTGTATCAACTTGCCGTGCATCCAACATTTGGGCAGAAACCCGATCAGCTAATCCCAAACGATTGGCATTTTGTTGAACTAGCCGAATCTTGTTGGCATGGAGGTCCAATGCCGTAACACGTCCTCCTTGATCAGGATCAAGATACTGGGCAATGTGGGTCGTTTTGCCACCAGGAGCCGCACATGCATCCAACACTGCATCACCTGGCTGAATATCCAGACTCGGCGCCACCAACATCGAACTTTCATCCTGCATGGTGTAATCCCCTGCAGCAAATTCCGGCGTGCCCGCCAAATGTCCGCCGGGAGCAATCAAGCCGATCGGCGTCAGCGGGCTTTCCCGTAGTTCAGGAAAGCTCGGCTGTAAGATTTTCAGCAAAGCATCTGGCGTTGTTTTAGTGGTATTGACGCGAATGGACGCATGCGCAGGCTGATTGATGGCCGCCAGTACGCTGGCTGTTTTGGCGACACCCAACTGTTCCTGTAGTTTCTTGACAAGCCAAAGCGGCGTGCTGCTGGTGATAGCAAGTCGCTCGATGGGATCGCTAATGCTTGCAGGATCCGGGAAACCGGTACGCTGTGCTTGCCGCAGCACCCCGGTCACAAACTTGGCAATGCCTTGATGGCCCAGTTGTTTGGCGATTTCGGTGCTATCAAAAAAAACTGCCCGCGCCGGCACTTTATCTAAATACTGTAGTTGATAGACCGCAGTTTGCAGCAAACACCGAACCCAAGGATCCAGTTGGCGATTTTTGACGAACGGGTGCAACAGATAATCTAAGGTCAATTGATGCTGAATCACCCCATAGACAATGTTGGTCAGCAAACCAGCATCCCGACTGTCAAGCCGATACTTAGTGATGATGTGGTCAAGGGTCAGATTGGAGTAACCGCCTTTGCCCACAACGCGGGTCAACGTCTGGACTGCCAGCAATCGCGGATTATTTGGCTTCATCAGTGATCACCTGCTGTCCGACTGTCAAATCACGGCCAGGACCATTTAGATAATCGGCAATATGTTGTTTGCCTTTACCGGCCGGCTGCAATTCGTCAATTTGAAAAGTGGTCTGATCTCCAGCCGCCACCACCAATTGATGCTTGCTGCGTTCTACGACACTGCCAGCAGGCAAATCCGTTTTTTCGGCCAATGGCGTCACTGCCCACAGTTTCGTTCGCTGGCCATTCATGTAAACATAGCCGCCCACATCAGGCCGAAGCGCACGCACCCACTGATCCAAGGCCTGCGCCGGTAAGTGAATGTTGAGATGTTCCTGTTCTTTGGTAATCGTTGGCGCAAACGTCACTTTTTCCGGATCCTGCGGGGTGCGGGTTGCTGTGTTGTCAATAATCTTCGGCAGTGTTGCCAACAACAAATCGCGGCCCAACAACGACAGCTTAGCAAAAACGGTGCCGGTATCATCTTGGCGGGTTAGTGGTAACTTAGCTTGAGCAAACATGTCACCGGCATCCATTTTCTTCACCATCTCAATAATCGTCACGCCGGTTTCGGCATCACCGTTGATAATGCTATATTGAATCGGCGCGCCGCCGCGATATTTTGGCAGCAAAGAGCCATGGACATTGACCGCCGCGATGCGTGCCGCCTGTAGAAACTTGGTCGGCAGAAACTGCCCGTAAGCCGCCGTTACAATTAAATCAGGCGCCAAAGCAATTGCCTTAGCTAATTCGGGACTGCCGCTAAGTTTTTCCGGCTGTAACACGGGGATGTCATGGGCGACGGCAGCCTGCTTAACCGGACTGGCAGCCACCTTCTGCTTACGGCCGACTTTTCGATCCGGCTGGGTCATGACCGCCACAACATCATAGTTTTGGTCAATCAGACCTTCTAGAATGGGTACCGCAAAATCGGGGGTGCCTAAGAAAATTACTGAAGTCATATTTTCCTCCAAACCTTAAGTTCGTTAACAAGATACTAACGAATCGGTTGTTGTTTTTTTACACAAATGAAAGTGGTTCGGGATCAATCGTCACCTGAAAGCCTTGACGACTGCTTTGTTGGGTTTCTTCAAGAATGTGTTGCAATGTTTCAGCCAACGTCGGCTCATGCTTGTATTTTAAAACGATCTGATAAATATAGCGATTTTTCAAACGGGCAATCGGTCCGGGCGTCGGGCCAAGCATGATCACTTGATCGGATAACCGATCGCGTAGCTCCTTTGCCAGCGAAAAAATGGCTTTAGCAGCTTGGGTTTCATCGACATGACTGACACCGATCTTAGTCGAAAAGAAGTACGGCGGATAGTTGCCTTGATGACGAACCGCCATTTCCTGCCGAAAGAAGCCTTCATAATCCTGGCGTTTGGCATACTGAATGGCATAATGATCCGGGTTAAAGGTCTGCACAAATACTTCACCGGGCTTATCAGCGCGCCCGGCACGGCCACTGACCTGCGTCAACAACTGAAAAGTCTTCTCACTTGCTCGAAAATCCGGCAAACCTAGCGCTGTGTCGGCATTAATCACGCCAACCAATGTTACGTCAGGGAAATCCAATCCTTTGGCAATCATTTGGGTGCCTAACAAAATATCTGCCTGGTGGGCCCCAAAAGCATTCAAAATCCGCGCATGACCACCTTTGCGCCGTGTGGTATCGACATCCATACGCAAAATCCGTGCATCTGGCAGCAACTTTTGCAATTGTGCTTCCACTTTTTGCGTACCGGTGCCGAAGTAACGGATTTTATCCGAGCCACACTGCGGGCAGTGCCGCGGAATGGCTTCTTCGTGGCCGCAATAATGACACTTCAACGTGTGCGTATCCATGTGTAACGTGAGGCTGATGTCGCAGTTAGGGCACTTTGCAACATAACCGCAATCCCGACACATAACAAAACTCGAATAACCACGGCGATTCAGCAGCAACACACTTTGCTCATGACGCTGCAGCCGTAACTTCAAAGCGTCCAACAGCGGCGCGGAAAAGTCTTCTTGCCCACCTTGCGCAAAGCTTTCACGCATATCCACAATGTGAACCGGTGGTAACGGTTGATCATTGATTCGATGCGGCAACCGTAACAGTGTATAGACGCCTTTTGCCGCTCGGGCACGTGATTCCAGTGAAGGCGTTGCGGAGCCTAAAACGACCGGTGCATGATGAATCTGCGCCCGTTTTAACAAGACGTCACGTGCATGGTAACGTGGCGAGGAGTCTTGCTTATAACTGGTTTCGTGTTCCTCATCCATGATGAAGACGCCAATATGCTTCAACGGCGCAAAAGCAGCAGAGCGGGCGCCGACGACCACTTGGGCTTCGCCGCGGGCAATTCGCCGCCATTCGTCGTACTTTTCACCATCTGACAAGCCTGAGTGCATCACCGCCACGTGCATGCCAAACCGACCTTTGACGCGATCCACCATCTGTGGCGTGAGCGCAATTTCGGGAACCAGCATCAAGGCTGTCTGCCCAGCCGCTAGCACTTGGGCAATCACCTGAAGATAGACTTCAGTTTTACCGGAACCGGTGACGCCTTCCAACAAGAACGTCTCAGGTTCCTTAGCTTTAACGGCCGCGTTAATGGTTTTGACCACTGCCTGCTGCTCGTCTGTGAGCGGCAGTGGTTGCGTCAACGGTTGATGCTGGAGTTGTGGATATGGATCTCGGTAGGTTTCATGCGCTTCTAGTTTTAGCCAGCCTTTTGCCGCTGCCTGATTAATAACCGATTTTGTCAGGTGATGGCGATGCTCCACTTCCGTTAACAAGGGGCGCTGATGTTCCGCCGACCAGGTTTTGATGAAGGAAAGCAGTTCCAGCTGTTTGACGGCGTTTTTGCGTACCTGATTTTTTTGCTCCTCAGCCTGCTCAGGTGACAACTGCGGCACAAGATAAAAGACCTTCTTGACCCGCGCTCGATCTTTTTTGATGTAAGAAATCGCCACTTTGCCGGCCTGGGCCAACTTCATCAGCGCAATCTGTTGCTCGTCACTTAACGTATTCATGGCGACGCTATCCGCTTGACCGAAGTACCGCGTGCGCTCATCAGCAGACAATCCCAGTGGTTCGGCTACCTTGACGGCATCGATCTTCAGCATCGCTGGCAGCATCGTCTGCATGCAGGCAATCCAAAATGAATAGGTGGTTTCTGCCAGCCATTTGGACAATCCTAGCATTTCGTGATTAAGCACCGGTGCCGGATCGAGTACATCCAGGAGTGGCTTAAGTTCGCCATCATATTGACTTTGATTGGCAATGGCCACAACCATGCCGCTGACTTTGCGATCGCCTTTGCCAAATTGCACCCAAACCCGCATGCCTGCTTGAAGTGCACCATCCAAACGTTGTGGCACCAGGTAATCAAACGGCCGATCAGTTTGCATGGTCGGAACATCCACAATCACTTTAGCAATCGTTGCCAAGCGCTCACCCCTTTTGTTTCGGTAACATCGTTGCTAACTGTTTGATCAGTGCGACGGCCACTTGTTGCTTGGACATCTCCGGTAATGTCACTGGCGGTTGGTTTGGCCGCAATAAAGTCACAGCATCCGTATCGGCATTGAACCCGTGCGTTGCATCAACCGCATTGGCAACGATCATATCTGCTTTTTTCTTCGTTAGTTTGACTTGAGCATTGGCCAATAAGTCATTGGTTTCGGCGGCAAATCCAATTACTAACTGATGGGTTTTCTTTTGGCCTAACGTCGCCAGAATATCCGGATTCTGAACTAAGGTCAATGTTAAGCCGCTATTGGCGTCAACCTTTTTCAATTTATGGTCACTAATGGTCGGTGCCCGGTAATCCGCCACCGCTGCCGCCATCACCACAGCATCGGCCTCTTCAAACTCAATCATAATGGCATCAGCCATCGACTGAGCGCTTGTCACCGGTTTAACCGTCACGCCAGGAACAACTGGCAATTGCTTCGTTGTGACCAGCGTGACTGTAGCCCCGGCACCAGCCGCTGCATTGGCAATAGCGGTACCCATTTTGCCAGATGAATCATTGGTTAAAAAACGTACCGGATCCAATCGCTCCTTGGTGCCCCCGGCTGACACGATAATATGCCGGCCTTTTAGCAGCGGTTCATCAAGGCTTTCGATGTAAAGGGCAATCTGGTCTGGCTCTGGCATTCTGCCAACGCCGACATAGCCTTCTGCTAACTGACCGGTTGCCGGTGGCAGTAAAAGATATCCTTGCTGTGCGGTTAGCTTGGTTATATTGTGTTGTGTTTGCGGATTTTGCCACATTTGATCATTCATAGCCGGCACCATGAGCTTGGGTGCGGCCATTGCTAACAAGGTTGTCGTCACAACGTTATCGGCCATGCCTGCCGCCAGTTTTGCCAGGGTATTCGCCGTGGCTGGCACAATAACGCCTAAGTCGGCCCAACGAGCCAAAGCTACGTGGGCAACATGTTCGGGATGGTCAAATTCATGTCCATCCGTCAAAACGGCGTGCTTGCTAACAATCGCAAGCGTTTCCGGCGTGACAAACTTTTCAGCACTTGTTGTCATTGCAACGCGCACATCATGGCCTGCTTTTACTAACGCCCGGACCAGCAACGGCGTTTTGTAAGCAGCAATGCCGCCAGTGACAAACAGGGCTATCTGTTGCTTCTTCATGAGGCACCCCTTTTACTTCTGTATTCTTAGGTTCATTATAGCAAACAGTGAGCGGCATGCTTGCATGGTTGCGAGAACCGAGCGTCAGAGTCTGGATTACCGATTTCCAAACGCTCCTGCTCGCGCTCAACAAAAAGAGGCAGTGGACTTTTTTGCAGTGTCCCTGCCTCCTTTTCCTATTGGCGCAAACCCAAATGGATGAACATCATGGGTGCTTATGCTTGTTCCTTGTGATCCAGCTTTTCAGCATCGCGTTCAAGTAACTTGGACTTTGGATCGATGACCACGTCACCCGCGGCAATTTCTTCAAGTGCTTTGCCGACACTCTTGTCAGATTTATAATCAGACAACATTTTCAGATCCCCAGATTCGAGTTCATGAGCGCGTTTTGCGGCCAAGACCGCTAGCGAATAGCGTGAAGGTACTTTTTCCAGTAACTTGTCAATAGAAGGATAAATAATCATAATGAAGCTCCTTTTTGTCATAATAGCTGCTCTGCCGCGGCGAGCAGTCAGCCTGTCCTTATCTGGCTAAGTCGGCACTTGCCAACATGCCTTTGTAACGATCAATCACGCGTGGCACCCGTAAATGTTCGCTTTCAATGATGCGTTCAATCCGTTTTACAGCCAAATCAACCTTGTCATTGACCACGGCATAATCGTAGTTCTCCATCATCGTGATTTCCGAAGCTGCCTTGCGAATGCGTTTATCAATCGTTTCATCGTCATCGGTACCACGGCCTTTTAGCCGATGGCGCAACTCACCTAAGTCTGGTGGCGTCAAGAAAATAAAAACGCCATTGGGACATTTTTTGCGCACTTGCATAGCACCATTGACTTCGATTTCAAGTAACACATCACGCCCGGAATCAAGCGTCTCATTCACATATTTCAGCGGCGTACCATAGTAGTTATCCACGTACTTCGCATATTCCAGCATACCACCTGTCGCAATTTCGTGCTCAAACTGCGCCTTGGTTCTGAAATAATAATCAACCCCGTCAACCTCACCGGGCCGCATTTGGCGTGTCGTCATTGAAATTGAATATTGAAAATCCCGATAGTTACCATTCAGCATGGCCTGCCGAACTGTTCCTTTGCCAACGCCACTAGGGCCAGACAAAACAATCAGCATCCCCCGTTCGTGCATGTGTGAACCTCTTTCGTTAAGTATTACCAAACATTTTGCACTTTTTCGACGCTGATTTCAACTGCTTCATTGATGTGGTAACAAAAACTGTCGACCGCAAGCGATATTGTCTTAAGTAAGCAGTTAGCCAAAGTGTCACAAAAACTGTAACCTCTTAGAAGATACATCTAGGAGGAATCACATGAAGAAGGTTGTCTTAACAATGAAAGAAGAAGAACGTTACCGAGTCATCAAAGCAGTGGTCAATGGTAAGACCTCCGTGCAACGCGCAGCCGTTAAGCTCAAGCGCTCCGAACGAACCATCTACCGATTGATCAAGCTTTACAAGCAACAAGGCAAAGACGGCTTTATCCATGGCAATGCCGGTCGTGAGCCCGCCAACAAACGCAACGCGCAACTCGAACGCCAGATTATTCGTCTGTACACCAACAAGTATGCCGGATTCAACATCGCCCATTTTCACGAGTTCTTAACCACTGCCGAACAAATCGCCATCTCCGAATCCTCACTCCGGCTCTTATTCAGACACCACCACATTCTCTCACCCAAAGCCCATAAAGCCACCAAGCGCCGAGTCAAGCGTGAATTAAAAGAAAAAGAAAAGAAGTCCAAGCTCCTATCCAAACGTGATGAAGCCACCTTGTCAGCCATCGAGGTCGTTGAAAACATCAAAGCCCATCCAGAACGTCCTCGGAAACATTATTCTGGTGAACAGGTACAAATGGATGCTTCCTGGGAGTATTGGTTTGGTACTCAAAAAACCACCTTACACGCAGCCATTGATGATCAGTCCGGGAACGTTGTCGGCGGCTACTTTGCCAAACAAGAAACACTCAGCGGCTATTATCATGTGTTTGCCCAAGTCCTTCGCGATTATGGCGCTCCAGCAGAATTCCTAACGGATCGGCGCACCGTGTTTAACAGCAACAAAAAAGAGGGCTCACCTTCGACCGAGAACCCTCTTACACGTTTCGGTTATGCCTGCCAGACACTTGGAACAGAACTTTCGGTCACCAGTATTCCGCAAGCCAAAGGCCGCATAGAACGTCTTCTGGAGACTTTTCAAGATCGGCTCACAAGTGAACTGCGGTTGCATAACATCACCACAATCGCAGATGCCAATCGGTTTTTGGTCGGCTTTATCAAGCGTTACAATGACCGCTTCGCATCTACCATCAAAAGTAGCATGTCGGTGTTTGATAAGCAACTAACACCCAAGGAAATTGACAATATTTTGATCATTGCCAATGAACGCAGCATCGGCCACGGACATTGTGTTCGCTTTGATAACAAACGCTATCTGCCACACCGGAATGGCGAATTGGTTTATTTACCCCCGCATACAAAGGTCTTAGTCATCAAAAGCTTCACGGGCAGACTTTATATGACCACTGATGATGACCAGGTGTACGACCTTTTCTGTGTGCCAAAAGAACAGTTCATGTCAGCCAAATTCGATCTTACGCCAGCTGCGGCACCAACTCCTAAACGAACCAAGAAAATCCCGGCAATCACGCATCCGTGGCGCCGCGCTAACTATCGCGATTACCTTGATTCTCTTGGCATTAACAGGACAAGGGTTAAACAGTTGGTCGCCGAACGATATCCATACAAGAATTCACAAGCGATTCAAGTCTAATTAGGATCATCTCGCGTCCAGTTTTCGGACGCATGTTTTATGGAATTTACTGTCAAAGTCGAAAATCGCTTGACACTGCTTCATTGATGTGGTAACAAAAACGTCATGCGGGGTAACGCTTTTTTGGCATCCTGACGACCCAATTCCAACATGGCAGCGATGGCACTTGGCCGAAAATCAAAGAGCTGCGGCAACCGGCGACTGGGTTTTAGATAGCAATCGCCGTGATCATGACCGATGCGGCCAATGCCTTCACCACTAATCGCCACGACAAAATCAGCACCGATATCTCTGGCAAGATCAACCGGTAAATCATTGACCACGCCACCATCCACAAAATTAACGCCTTGTCGTTTGATCGGCGTGAACACACCCGGCATCGCACTTGATGCTAATAACCATTCTCTGGCATCCACGGCATCAAGCACGTCTAACCTAGTGACATGAGCTTTAAAATCCGGCAGCGAGGTTGTCACAACCAGCACCGCTCGATCATCGCGTTTCGGCATCTTCAGCATTTGATCAAGCAGTGGAACAAAATTCCGCCGTGCAAACACCGGTCCGGTCATTTTGCGTGCCGTAAAATATTGCCACCAGCGGGCTAATTGGAATGGCGTCATGCGGGCTGTTGCCGCCGCGTTAATGGCTCCGATTGAAGAACCGATCACAAAAGTCGGTGCCAGTTGCGGACCCAAAACAGTCCACACACCTGCCTGATATGCGCCATGCGCCGCGCCACCACCGAAAACAACTGCAAGGGTCAAACTAACGCACCTCCGTTTGCACATCACCTTGTAACTGAAGCGATCGTAAGTTAAAAAAGTAGTTGCAAGTTTGAACACATGTTCGTATAATGAAGTTACAAACAAATGTTCGGAGGCTTGATCATGGAAAATAAATCATCAGCACTGCAAAGCGTCACCCAGCATCTTGTGGCTTCTTATCGCGAAATATTCGATCTGGCAGCGCCCACTGCTCGCATGCCAATGCATCAGGTGGATCTTTTCATTGATCAGGCCATGCAGCGTCACTATAAAGTGGCACTCTTCTTTAATCACGAATCGGCACCGTTTGTTGGTCACATTATTCGGACGCTCGGCAACAACCGCTTTCTAGTCAAAGCATACCACAGCAACGTTTTCCGCGTCATGACCAGCACAAGTGTTAACTTCATTAAACGCTTTGATTAATAGACCTGTCCTAGTTCCTGTTATGTTGAACAGTAGAAGTTGTGTATTAGAAGCTAAAGATGCGTCTCTAAAGTCGCCTAGTTGGATTATGGCTGTCATCGTGCATTTACCGCACAGATAAACCATTGCATTCAAATTAAAATCGCCCGCAAAGACAAAAATTATATCTTGCGAGCGATTTTTTGCTATTCAGTTCCGTAAATGTACATCACTTAATGGCTAAGCCTGGACGCCGAACGAGATCATGTCCGACCGTGTTTGAACTCATCGGCCATTTTCAACAACTCTTCGGCGTGTTCGACCGTTAGTTTGGTGATCTTTTCACCAGCCAGCATACGGGCAATTTCATCGACCCGTGCTTTAGCCGTTAGTTTGTTAACTTGCGTGGTGGTTCGCCCGTCATGGACGTTTTTACTGATCACATACTCGTGGTCCGCCATAGCAGCGACCTGTGGCAGATGCGTAATGCAAAGAACCTGCGAAGATTTGGCAATGAGGCTGATTTTATTGGCAATTGCCTGGGCAACTCGACCGGATACCCCAGTGTCAACTTCATCAAAGATAATGGCTGTCACACCTTCGGATCGGGCAAAAATCGTTTTCATTGCCAGCATCAAGCGCGACAGTTCGCCACCTGAGGCAATTTTAGCCAGCGGTTTTGCTTCTTCACCTGGGTTTGTCTGGATATAGAAAACTGCTTCGTCCAAACCATCTGGCCGAAAATCTTTGGCCTTCGTGAAATGAACCGAGAAGACTGTTTTATCCATGTATAGCGATGCTAGCTGTTCATGAATCGCTTTGGTCAGTTGTTTGGCCGCCGCATGCCGCCGCTTGGACAAGGCTGACCCCAGTTTTTGCAACTGCGCGCGGGATTCTTTCAAAGTACTGTCTAGATCTTCAACCGAGGTTTCGGCCTGCTCCATCTGACTTAATTCTGCGGCCGCACGCTTACCATAGGCAATGACTTCATCAAGCGTTTCACCGTATTTACGTTTGAGTTGATTAAATAAATCAAGGCGCTTTTCAACTTCATCAAGCCGACCCTCATCAAACTCCTGATCATCAAGCTCGTTAGATAAATCATTTTGGACATCCTGCAAACTGTAATAGGCACTTTGCAGATTATCGGCGATGGCCGCAAAATCAGGATCCAAATCCGCAATACTTTGCATACTCGACATGGCTTGGCCGATTTGGTCAAGCGCATTAACCTCTTCGTCGCTTAGCAATGCATAACTTTCCTGTAACGCTGAATTAATTTTTTGAAAATTGGCGAGGCGTTCCCGCTCGGTACTTAAATCCGTATCTTCATGCGGATGCAGATCTGCACTTTGAATTTCATTAACCTGGAATTTCAGCATGTCCAGCCGTTGTGCCCATTCCTGTTCGTTTGCCTGTTTTTGCTTGACGGCCTGTAAGGTGTGTTGGTAATTGTGATAAACCTCGGCATACTGTTGCCGAATTTTCAGCAAATCATCACCAGCAAAGGCATCCAACAAACCTAAGTGCGTTTCGGAATGCATTAACTGCTGATGTTCGTTTTGACCATGAATGTCGACCAGCGTCTCGCCGATAGCTTTTAACGTGGCAGTATTCACCAAATGTCCATTGACGCGGCAAACATTACGTCCACTGCGGAATAGTTCCCGCTGTAATAAGACCGTGTCTTTTTGATCCGGATCCATGACCCCGTATGCCTGCAATTTGTCTTCAGTAGCCGGATTTGCTTGCGCGTCAAACAAACCTTCCAAGCTGGCTTTGGCGGTGCCGGTCCGAATGAAGTCCACTGATCCGCGCCCACCGGCAAGCAGACCAACTGCATCAATAATGATTGACTTCCCGGCACCGGTTTCTCCTGTAAGCGCCGTCATCCCCGGCTGAAAACTCAATGCCAGGTTGTCAATGATGGCAAAATCATGAATTGCTAACTCTTGTAACATTGCTTCACCCCACCATTGCCTCAAGTTCAGACAACACTGCTGACGCATATTGCGCCGACCGACAAATAATCAAAATTGAGGCATCACCACTAATCGTTGCAAAAATCCGTTGATCATCCAACTGCTCAATTAATGTTTCAACTGCTGCCGCCGTCCCCGGTAACAAGGCTAAATGGACAAAGTTATCCATGGCTTCGCCCCACTTCATCGCCGTTACAAGCGTCCGCTTCAATTTGTCAGTTGCCGGAAGCTGCTTTTCAACTGGCATACTGTAGCGATAGTGGCCTTCCCCTGCTGGCACTTTAATCAACTGCATTTCTTTGATGTCGCGTGAAATAGTTGCTTGGGTTACCGGAATGTTCAGGTCGTTAAGACGCGCCACCAAGTCTTCTTGCCGCTCAATGGGCTCATCCCGAATTAACCGCTGAATGGTTGCTTGTCGTTCACGCTTGCGCATATGCTCACCTCTATCAAAAATGGCATCCCAGTAGCTCAGAATGCTTTAGCTCTAGCATAGCGCATGCACTGCAGGGTTGCCACGGTTTTGCATAAATATACATTAAGGACGTTTTAATTCGGCATAAGCAGCCTTCAATGTTGCCTCAATGTCTACAGTTGGCGCGACTTTACCCGGGATTTGTTCGGCATTTTGTAAATGAATTAAAAATTCAATATTGCCTTCGCCGCCTTTAATCGGGCTATAGTCTAATCCCAAAACGTTGTAACCAGTCGCACTGGCAAAATCAACGATCATTTTTAAAACATCGCGATGCACCTGGGGATCACGGACAATGCCGTGCTTGCCAACATGGGCTGGGCCTGCTTCAAACTGCGGCTTAATTAACGCAACCGCATGGCCATTGGGAATCAGAATTGCTTTTAGTGGCGGTAAAATCAACTTCAATGAAATAAAGCTAACATCCGTCATCGCAAATTCAACCGGGCCATCAGTAAAATCTTCTGGTTTGCTGTAGCGAAAATTCACGCGTTCCATCACTTTGACTCGCGGATCTTCCCGTAATTTCCACGCCAACTGATTATAGCCGACATCCAAGGCATAGCTCATCTTGGCACCATTTTGTAACGCAACGTCAGTGAAACCGCCCGTTGAAGCACCGATATCCAAAACCGTTTTGCCGGTTAAATCAAGGTGAAACGATTTCAAGGCTTTTGCCAGTTTAAGCCCGCCGCGACTGACATACGGCATTTTTTTACCTTTCACGTGCAAAATCGCATCGCCTGGGATCTTGACACCGGGCTTGTCCAAGCGCTGGTTGTTCTGATCATAGACCTCACCAGCCATGACCGATCGCTTTGCTTGTTCGCGGGATTCAAAAAGTCCCTGTTCAACCAGCAGGACATCGACTCGTTCTTTTTTGACTTTTTCCATTATTTCAACACCGCCAAAATCGATTGTAGCGTCGCCGCATCGACGGTTAAGCTCTTTAACGCTGCATCAGCTTGCTGAATTTGAGTTACCAACGCCTGCTCGGCACCTTTTAGTCCAAGTAGCTCGGGGAAGGTGTTTTTATGTTCGGCAACGTCCTTATCCGCTGTTTTGCCTAACTCGGCAGTTGTTTTGGTGACATCGTTAATATCATCCTTGATCTGAAAACCGAGACCAAAAGCAGCCGCAAAATCTGCCAAGGCCGCCTGATCAGCTTCGGGGATCGTTACGAATACGGTGCCCATCGCCACTGCGGCTTGAATCAAGGCACCGGTTTTAGCTTGGTGCATGTGCTTCAGTGTCGCCAGATCATAGTGGACCCGCTCACCATCCATATCCAGTACCTGGCCTTCAACCATCCCAGAACTACCAGCCGCTTCAGCAAGAATCTGAATCAACGCAGCGCCTTTATCCGGATAATGTTGACTCAATAAGGCAAAAGCATCGGTTAAAAGTGCGTCACCTGCCAAGATCGCCAACGCTTCGCCAAACTGCTTGTGATTCGTCGGTTTGCCGCGGCGCAGATCATCATTATCCATCGCGGGTAAATCGTCATGAATCAGTGAATAAGTATGCACATATTCAAGCGAGGCGGCAGCAGGCAGTGCCTCAGCAACCACACCATCATACATGGCAACCACGCTCAATAACAGAAGCGGACGCAATCGCTTACCACCTGCATCGACAGAATAAGCCATTGCCGCGCGCAAATGCGGGTTAGGTACCTGTGCTAGTGTTTCATCTAATGTATGTTCAACGGCTGTCCGCCATTGACTTAAGATCGGATTCATTGTTGGCCTTCTTTAGGTTGAAAAGGTTGGGTAGTGCCATCGTCACTCACCATTTCTGTCACCGTCTTTTCGGCTGACTTCAATGTTTTTTCGAGTTCCTGACTCAATTTCACGCCAGCTTTAAATTGATCCAAAGCTTTTTCAAGTGGTACATCGCCTTGCTCCAGTTGATTGACAATTGCTTCAAGTTGGGCAAGTTTTTCTTCAAACGTAGGTTCAGCCATGATTCTTCTCCTTTGTTGTCACATGAGCGCCAATTTGACCATCCGCAACATGAATGTGAATGTCGGCACCGACCGCATAGTCATCTGTCTTTTTGAGCATCTGCCCGGTGTCATCTGTCACGTAAGCAAATCCCCGGCCCAGTATCTTCAATGGGCTCAAATGGTCCAGTCCAAGCGCCGCATTGGCCACCGCTTGACGCTTAGCCTTTACAACACTGATGACTGCCCGATCTAGACGGTGTTGATCATCGAGCAGTTGCCGTTTGAGGTTCACGACTTTTATCAGTAATTGCCGCCCATCAAGTTGCTGCGTCGCCATGGCCAGACGATGGTCATTTTCGCGCAATTGATTGACCATACTTTGATTAAGTCGCTGCCGCAATTGATCAACGCGTTGCACGTACTGGTCGTACAAACGATCAGGCTGGGTTAAGACGACGCTTTCTGCAGAGCGCTGCAGTCGGCTGGCAGCATTTTTGAGGCGGTTGTGCATCGCATTGACCAGACGCACACGATCTTCCGAGATGCGATTAAGTGCGTCTACCAGCGTCACCGGCGTTACGATTTCCGCAGCAGCCGTTGGCGTCGCCGCCCGCCGATCGGCAATGAAATCCGTAATGGTTGTATCGGTTTCATGGCCGACCGAACTGACAATCGGAATCGGCATGTCGACTAAAGCCCGCGCCACTTTCTCTTCGTTAAACGGCCACAGGTCTTCAATCGAACCGCCGCCGCGGCCGATAATGACGGCATCGAAGTCTGACATCGCCTTAATGCGGTTCAACTGTTTGACAATCGAATCCGCTGCCTGATCGCCTTGGACAACCGCCGGAAAAAGAGTCAGCTGTAGAATCGGATAACGGCGCGCCACAGTGGTCATGATATCCTGAATCACCGCACCACTGGGACTGGTCACAACCGCCACGCGTTTAGGAAACAACGGCAACGGACGTTTATTGCGATCAAATAGCCCCTCACCAGCAAGCTTTTTCTTTAACTGTTCAAAGGCTTGGTAGAGTGCGCCAACGCCGTCCGGTTCCAACCGTTCCACAATCAGCCGGTATTCACCACTTGGTTCATACAGACTAACGCGGCCAACTGCCAGAACCTTCATGCCTTCTTCAAGATTGAATTGCAACTTGCTAAAAGCATTGCGGAACATCAAGGCGCCAATCTTAGCGTGATCATCTTTGAGCGAAAAATATTGATTGCCCACCCGTTTACGATAGTTGGAAATTTCACCGGTTAAATAAACCTTGGCCAGATAAGGATCGGCATCGAATTTACGTTTTAAATATTGGGTTAGTGCGGTGACACTTAAGTACTGGTCAGTATCAACCATGCAATCGCCTCTTCGCCAGTTCAACCGTTTGAGCCATTAGCGAGGCAATGGTCATTGGTCCTACGCCACCCGGTACCGGTGTTAAAGCACCAGCAATAGGCTCAACCGCTTCGGCATCAACATCGCCGTGCAGTTTACCATCAGCTCCGCGCGAAATACCGACATCAATAACCGTTGCCCCGGGTTTAACCGCATCAGCGCCAATAAAATGCGGCACGCCAATGGCAACAACCAAAATATCCGCTTCACGGGTTAACGCTTTAAGGTCACGGGTTTTACTGTGGGCAATGGTCACCGTCGCATCGTGATTCACCATCAGACCAGCGAGCGGCCGGCCGACAATGTTCGAGCGGCCAACAATGACCACCCGCTTACCGGTGACATCAATCTGATAGGCATCTAACAGCGCCATAATGCCATAAGGGGTCGAAGCCACAACAGTCGGTTCATTGGTCCACAAGCGGCCCACACTCACCGGGCTAAAGCCATCCACGTCTTTATCGGGATCGATTGCATTAATCACGACCTGTTCATCCAGTTGCTTGGGCAATGGCAGCTGGACCAGAATGCCATCCACATCGGGATCCTGATTCAATTCAGCTACCTTTGCCAATAAGGTTTCCTGAGAGGTTTCTTCTGGCAACTTAAACATTAAGGAACGAACCCCGATTTCCTCGGCGCGCCGTTGTTTGTTACGCACATAAACCTGGCTGGCCGGATCCGATCCCACTAAAATGACTGCAAGTGTTGGCGTCACACCTTGTTGCGCCAAACCAGTCACTGTCTGTTGAAGTTCACTAAGAATGCGTTTTGAAACTACCTTGCCATCCAATCGCGTTGCCACAAAAACCACTCCCCATTTGATTAGCATTGTCTGATATAACAACCAATGTTCGGTTCCTCGATCGCGTCAAGTACCGGTATAAAGCAAAAACCGGCCAAAGTAATTGTCTTTGACCGGTTAACTTACGCTTTCGGCGATGCTTCAATAAAATTAGCCAAAATGCCATTGACAAACTTAGCAGATTGGTCATCGCTGTAACGTTTGGCCAAATTGATGGCTTCATTAATTGCCGCAGCTTCCGGCATCGCTTCTTCATAGCGAATTTCATACAAGCCCAAGCGCAGAATCATTAAATCCGGTTTGGTCAAACGACTCAGCGTCCACCCCTTTTTAAGCTGAGGGGTTAAGGCAGCATCCAACGCCTCCTGATGCGTCAAGACGCCTTCCACCAATTCACTTAAATAAGGCGGCACTTCAGTATCTTTAGGTAAAACTTCTGCGTATACGGCGCTTTTATCTGCTTCCGGATTCGTTGCCAACGCAAAAAGCGCTCGAAAGGCAGCTTCACGGATCGCGTGTCGTGATTCCATGTTAATCGTCATCCTTGCTGCTCGTTGTCGATGGTTCATCAGTGTCGTCATCTTTAAACAGATCATCCGGATTGACTTTTTCCGTCTTTTCAGGGATGACGCCAACGACATGCACATTCACTTCGCTTAACGTCAAATCCGTCATAAAGAGTAACTGTTCACGTAGCTGTTCTTGCATGGCCAAAGCCACTTTCGGAACGGAGACACCATAATCCAGATAAACGTAGACATCAGCCGTAATCTTATCATCGGCAACTGTAACACTAACGCCTTTACCGTGGTTGGCACGGCCAAACCAGGCGTTAATTGAAGAGCCTAATGTACCGCGCATTTGATAGACACCGTCTACCTGACTCGCAGCAATGCCCAAAATGACTTCCAAAACTTCAGGAACAATTTCAATGGTCCCTTGGGCATCCGTCCGATTTGCTAATATGATATTGGTTTCTTCAGCCATCGCGAGAACCCTCCTAAGCCTTAATTATTGGCACGTGAAATGTAAGTACCATCATCCGTGTTAATCGTCAGTACATCGCCAGTGTTGATGAAAAACGGCACTTGAACGACTAGTCCGGTTTCCATGGTGGCTGGTTTTGAACCGCCGCTGCTGGTATTACCGCGAATGCCTGGCTCGGTTTCCTTAACCGTTAAGTCAACGGTTTTCGGCAACTCAATACCCAGGGTTTCATTGCCGTGCATGATAATTTTAACATTCATGTTTTCTTTTAAATAATTCAACTGGTCGCGAATCTCATCGCCAGGAAGTGTCAGTTGATCGTAAGTATCGGTGTCCATGAATACGTAATTATCGCCATCGGCATAAAGGTACTGCATGTTTTTACTGTCGATCTGCGCTTTTTCAACCTTTTCAGTTGATCGGAACGTTTTTTCCTGTACCGCACCCGTGCGCAGGTTCTTCAAGGTTGAGCGAACAAATGCCGAACCCTTGCCTGGCTTAACGTGTTGAAATTCAACGATTCGCCATAGGTCACCGTCGACCTCAATCGTCAAACCATTCTTAAAATCATTAACAGATATCATGAACTTCCTCCATACATTCAGTTGTAAGCTAAATCTATTCTAGCAAGCGGTGAAGATGCTTGCAACAGCCATGCCACGTGGACGGCTTCACAGTACCAGTAACTCAGCTGGCGCCGGTTGACTAAGACTCTGATTACCGTCTGCAGTCACGACCAAATCGTCTTCGATTCGGACACCGCCAAGATCCGGAACATAGATGCCGGGTTCATCGGTCACGACATTGCCCTTTGCGGCTGGTACATCGAGATAAGGACCCCAGGCGCCAGGGCCTTCATGAATCGACAAGCCAATGCCATGTCCGGTACCATGGCCAAAATATTGACCATAGCCAGCGTCATTAATTGCGTTATGCGCCAAGTCATTAATCGTCCGGCCCATGACACCCGGTTTCAAAGCCTGTTGCACTTTTTGATTCGTCGCATAAACAATTTGGTAAATCGTCTTAAGCTTGGCATCCGGTTCCCCGACTGCAAATGTCCGCGTCAAATCGGACATGTAGCCGTGATAGATGCATCCCCAATCGAGGGTCACAATATCCCCTTTGGCAATCTTCTTTTCCGTTGCGGAACCATGTGGCATTGCCGAACGCGTACCGGAAGCTACGATTGTTTCAAACGAGACATTGCTGGCACCAAGTTGCCGCATGAAAAAGTCCAAATCATTGGCGATATCAATTTCCCGCATGCCAGGTTTGATCGTATCAAGAACATGCTGGTACCCCTTTTCGGCAATGGCAACCGCCTTTTTGATCAAGGCCAGTTCCTCATCGTCTTTGACTTCGCGTTGGGTTTCAACAAAGTCACGGGTTGGCACCAGTGTTCCTTGTGTTAAAAGATCAAAGGCTTCATAATCGGCATAATTCAGGTGAACGGCTTCAAAACCAATGCGAGTCAACTGCAATTGGTTGGCTAAATCACCTGCCGTTTTAAACAACCCATCCTGATGCAACACCAACTTGGCATTATGTACCTCTTGCTTAAACTGCTCGGTAAACCGGGAATCCGTTATAAAATAAGCTTTCTCCGGCGTCACCAGCAAGGCGCTTTCTTCACCGGTAAAACCTGTCAAATAAGTAACGTTGGTGGCATCGGTAACAAAAAAGCCATCTAATTTCTTGTCCAGAATCCGCGCCTGTAATGCTGTCATTCGATCCATCCAAACCACTCCTTATTGACGTCATTTTAAAATTTTGAAAAAAAGACGCCCCGATTACCGGGACGTCATCAATATTTATTCAGCAGCTGCTGCCGGATAAACTGAAACCTTCTTCTTGTCACGGCCGAAGCGTTCAAACTTGACAACGCCGTCAGCAGTCGCAAACAAGGTATCGTCGCCGCCGCGGCCAACGTTTTCACCAGGATGGATCTTGGTACCGCGCTGGCGATACAAGATGTTGCCTGCCTTAACGAACTGACCATCGGCACGCTTGCTACCTAAACGCCGGCCTGCAGAATTACGGCCGTTAGATGTTGAACCGCCACCTTTATGGTGAGAGAAGAATTGCAGATTCATCTTTAACATAACGTACACCTCCGAGAATTAATTTTGTTTTAATTGTTTTGTCGTAATCAAAATGCGATCAGGATATTGATCTTGGATGCTTTGTAATTCAAGCAATAAATTTTCCAACAAAATCTGACTAATGTGCAACTGTTCGCCAGTGATTGCCGACTTAAGTGTCATTTGCAGATGGCCGCCATGGACCTCATCCGCATCAACGTCAGGCTTAAAACCCGCCAGCGCTTCGACACCATTGACGGCGCCGATACTCACAGCCGAAACAGCAGCACAGACGATATCCTTGCCGGTTTTACCGGCATCGGCATGGCCACTCAGTTCGAAACTGACGATATCGCCATGCTCATCGCGATGAAAAATTGCCTTGATCATAAACTGACCTCTTATGCGTTAATCGCGTCGATAACGACTTTCGTGTATGGCTGACGATGGCCCTTCTTTTGATGAGAGTGCTTCTTAGGCTTGTACTTGTAAGTAACAACCTTTTTCTCGCGCCCTTGTTTTTCGACCTTGCCAGTCACGGTTGCGCCGGCTACAGTTGGCGTGCCAATCTTGGCATCACCTTCACCAGCAACCATAATCACTTCGTCAAAAGTAACTTGCTTGCCTTCTTCGGCATCAAGTTTTTCAACATAGATGGCTTCACCGACTTCAGCTTTATACTGCTTGCCGCCTGTTTTGATAATTGCGTACACTGTGTGCACCTCCTGTTTTGCCTCTCGGCTTTTCCCCTGAAGACTCGCCAAGTTAGGTGCTTACGCTTAAAACCTAACGATGTGCGGTTGCATAGGAGGGGTGCCAAATACAACGGACTAATATTACCAGACAGCACGCCAAGTTGCAAGCACATCGCCGATAATAGCCGTTTTTTGTCGATCGCTGATGATAACAGCTTTTGATTGTTCCAAACCCGCTACCGTTTTGCAACTCGGCTTGACGTCAATTAAATGGTCAAATTAAATTGCAGACTTAAGACAGTAGCTTTCTTATTGCGGCAAGTGCTGCTGGCGATACAACCAAATGCCGATGATGACTGCTGGCATAAAAAGCGCATATATCAGGGCAAAGAAAGTCAACCAGCCGCCAAATGCTGCATTAATCAGCAGTAAGGCCACATATAAAACACCATCGACAATCCAATTAATCGGTTTTCTGAGTTGGGTGGTTACCGTTATTAGCAATGCAGCGGTAACCAGTAAAATGAAGATGTTCAGCAAAATGATGATCAGTGCCACCCCCTGGATGGAATTATAGCCAAGCCAAACAGTTTCAACAAGGAAACGTTTTAATCTGCGACTTCGAGACAAAGAAAAAGGCCCAGAAAAAATCTGAGCCTGCCCCTGCCAAGGAACCTAATATAGCATAAAAAGTCTTCATGTCACCAGTCCTTTGGCAAAAAAGAAAGCCGCTGGTAGTAAGTCTACCAGCAGCAAGACATTATTTCTTCAGTTGTTGCAACGCTTTTTCAATTGTCTCGCCTTTACCAATGTGCTTAGCATTGTGCGGATCAATCGCGATAAATTCTTGCGTCTTCATGTTCAATTGGATTCGATATCCCATCAGAATCCCTCCATTCTTAAAAAATGTGAATGGCCTTCGGTAGCGATTGAGTGTATGTTACTCACTTATTGTTAGGAAGTCAAGAGCGTGAGCAGGAGCGCTTAGAAATCGGAGTGTAAGTGGCCTCAATCCTAAATGGCTGGTCTTTGGCCATTTAGGATTGAGGTCCTTACACGTAGATTTCTGCGACTGCGAACGCGTTTCAAAGCCGGATTGCCTAACTACGAGTGCTGTAAAGCTGCCAACACGTAACCCCCCGCACCATTAAACACTCTTCGCCCCACCTCACAAAGTCCAAGTTCCTCAACATTCCGTTGACGCCTACCCGCGCTTCTCGTATACTTAATAACGATTTGTGCCAGTAGCTCAGCTGGATAGAGCAACGGTCTTCTAAACCGTTTGTCCCGGGTTCAAATCCCGGCTGGCACACTTAAAGTAAGCAGATTTCCCACTCAAAGTCCGATACCTCGGGCTTTTTGTTTTACCCAAGGTTACTTAAATGCCGCCCTTAAATAGCTTCTGTGCCAGTAGCAACTTCCCTGGAATCCTCACTTTTTAACCGCAACCTGTGATCAACCATTTCGTAAATCTTTACGCCATACGCCTGCGCCAAGGCTTCCTGATAATGATGCGCGACTTCAATGACCGTTGCAGGTAGCGTGTAAATAATGCGATGAATTTTATCAGCATTGGTCTGATCAAGACTTGAGGAAATCTCATCAAGTAAAAAGATGGGACTTTTGCGCAACAGTCCGCGGGCAATCGCAATGCGCTGCGCTTGTCCACCTGATAGATTACTGCCGTTATCAACAATTTTGAAATCAAGCACATGCTCACCCAATTCCTGATCAAGGCCCACCAGCCGCAAAACCGCCAAAACCGTGGCATCATCGTAAGCCTGATATAACGTGATATTATCCCGCAACGTACCATTAAACAACCAGACATTTTGCGACACCAAAACAAACTCACCAGCATGCAGCGGCTGACCGGCAAAACGAATCGCACCTTGAGATGTCACTTGACCGGTGATGGCTTTTAGAAGGGTTGTCTTACCTATTCCAGAAGGACCGGTCACAATGACTTTGCTTCCCGGTTCAAGGCGGATATTGACATCACTCAAAATTAAATGCTGATCGCGCACCACGGTTAGATCGCTGATCTCAAGCTGACCTTCCAGCACTTCAGGCTTTGGCTCCCCATCATCAACCTTGGATATTTCAAATTTACCAGCCGCCGGTAACACGCGCAGCTGACTCGTGCTAACAATTTGGCTTTGCCATTTGCTCAAACTCCGAGCGCCGCCTACAACAGAATCTGCCGTCATTGTCAGTGTCAAAATGACGCTGGTCGTCACACCAAACAATCCTTTGGCCATCAAGAGGAGGCCGATAAAAAGTGGTAGCAAAAACGCCGCAATGGCAAATAGCCAAGACACATATTGGAATAAATATTGGAAGTTATTCATTCGCTCATAGTCGCGTTCTTCTTGGCTCAGGTGCTGCTTAAATCGGGTGAAGAAGACCGGCCAGGCTTTAAAATTAAAGATTTCCATTCGGCCTTGAAAAATGTCTTTCATACTCAAGACCAAACCGGCATTGGTATTAGCCCAAATGTTCGACTTTTTTGCCAGACTCTTTCTGCCAAAGTGACTCGGAAGCAGTGACAATGCAGAAAATAACACATAGACCAAACTTAACACGACATTGGTTTTCAGGATAAAAGCCACAGCGATGATCAAGCCAATCACTTCTTGCAGCATGTTGATAAGTCCGACAAAGTAGGCTTGCTCAATTTGTTTCGCAACGCCGGTCACATCATTGATCGTGTCAGAAACTTCCGTGGCGTCAGTGCCTGCATGCGCGACTGAAGCAGTAAAATACGCGGTTTTGAGTGCCTGATTCAATACCCGGACGGCCCGCTGCTGGGCGCGAAAAAACAGATACAGCGATGTATAGGTAACGAGATAGGCAGCTGCAGCTAATGACACATAACGCACCACAGCGTCGAGATTACTGAAGTCAATATTGACCAGCTGACCGAAAACCACGCCATTTAAAATTGGCTCCAAAGTGCTTGTCAGGCTCAGTAAAAATAGCACCACTATTAAAGTCAGCGGCAACTGTCGAATAACCCAACGTAAATTAATCTGACGTTCCTGATGAACCATCCGCTTCACGTCCTTTTCCCGAGACGGCGCAAACTTATGACGATGTTGTCCTCAACCGTGGACGGTACTTTTTAAAGTCGGAATGGCAATGTTAAAGTACTTTTCGCCAAGTCAACCTGATAATGCGTGGTTTTTGTCGGGCGAATGGTTTGCGCCATATCGGCACCATGGATGATTAAGGCAAGCTGCCGGCCGGTCGGTAAGTGATAGTGCGTCGGTTGCAGATCCAGACTCACTTGAAAAAACTGGCCCGGTGTGATTTGCTGCACTTCGTAGGCGTTTTTAGGATTTTGTAAATTAATATGACCTAACGTTATCAGTTTACTTAGGGTTGGCTTAGCGGCCGGCTTGAATTCGACAATATCGGTTGTTTTAAAATCAAAGCCTAACTGTAAATCATTGGCCGCAACGATGGCTGCGGTTTCGCCAAAACGCTTGGCCTCGCCGAGATCCACGAGCCGAACACTAAGAATGCCGGTCGGTGCATCAACTGCCAACGTCAGCTCAAGATGTGGAATGCCTTCCAGGATTTGATCACGCTCAAGCACTGGTTGGGTCAACCACAACCGGCTGTTAGCGTAAGCACTATTAGGGGTAATGATGGCCTTTTCGAAACTGGCGCTGGTGTCATGTTGCGCCGCAAACGTTGCCGTGGCATGATCGGTAAACTGATCGGTAGCTGCTTCAAAGTCATTCTTCAGGTTGACCTCAGTTGTCACATGTTCCGCTTCCGGATTAGCAAAATCGGTATAGGCTGACCAGGTCTGCGGAGTCACGTTATCTTGCACAATAACATTCGGCAAAACATCTGCAACATCATTGGCTACCCCTAACAGCTCATGTGTCAACCACAAGTTCATCATGTCCAAAAAGTCCAACGAGCGAACATTGTGAACATAAACATGTTGTCCTTGATGTAAAATCAGTTTCTTTTGAATCGGCAAATCTGAGATTGCCTGCCAGAAGCGAATCGCGTTTTTAGGTTTCACATTCCAGTCATTGAGCCCGTGAATCAACACCACGTCGGCTTTGACGTTGGCGGCATTTTTGCGGTAATTACGCGCATCCCACCACGCGGTATAGGCACCCGTCGTCCGATCCTGATCACGGGTAATCGCAGCAAGATGCCGCTCCCAAGCCGACTTGATGCGAATCATATCGCCGCCGGATTTCTGCCGGGAAAACGTATCAACTGCCAAAACATCAGCGTCTTCGCCTTGAAAGCCGCCGGGCGCCACGACCAGCCCATTTTCGCGGTAATAATCATACCAGCTAGAAATGCCGGCATCGGCAATGATGGTTTTCAACCCCTCAACGCCGGTCGTCGCCGCAGCAATGGCCAGCGTGGCTAAGTAGGACTTACCGGTCATCGCAACTTTGCCGGTTGACCACCAAGCTTTAATAGCAACACCTGAAGTACGATTCGTGAACGCCCGGCGCTTACCGGTCAGCCATTCGATCACTGCCACAGCCCCGGCCGTTTCCTCAGGTCCACCAATGGTCCGAAAGCCGTCTGAATACCGCGTCCCGACTCCCGCTGAGTAAACCACAGCAAATCCGCGCGCAAGAAAATAATCATTGAACGCATACATACTATTTTCTTCGGCATAAGCCTGTGCCTCTGTCACCTCGCCAGTAACGACCCGCTTCGGTAAGTCTTCGGTTTGAGCCGGTGTAGCTGTCACTTCCGCCTTCGAGGCCCCATGTGACTTGACTGCCAAAACCGTTTCCGGAACATGCGTCGCAGCCGTCACATCATTGGTCCCATGAAAGTATGGATTCGCGGTAAACAAAACGGGAACCTTCAATCCTTGCTCGGTGGCTTTTGGTCGATAAATCGTCGCTTCTAAAAGATCCCGCTTTCCATCGTGGTCTGAGTCGACATCAGACTCAATCCATACCACCTCACGGATAGCTTGGCGCGCATCGAAAACCTGTTGCACTTTACCATTAAACAATAAAGGTTTCGGTTGGGTTGCCGACGACTGAAAATCTTTGAAAAAGCCACGATTGGCTAAATCATCGAGAAAGTTGACTAAATGTTTGGTTCGCGTCGTCAGCAATAAGTAGCTAGCCTTAAGCAGATCCCTAGTATCAAGCAGATCGTGATCGACACTTGGCAGCTCTGTAGCCGCCATAAAAGCCAACGGATCACTCAGGTCAAAGTCGGTAAAGGCTTCGAACCCCAGCAGTTGCAAAGCTACATTATAAAAGTCGCGCCGGGTCATCTGCGTGGGCCCCGATGCCAACCATTCAGCCAGATTCTGTCGCGAATTAACTGCAATCTGAGCAAATTTATCTTGTTTTGCAGCGAGCTGATATGCCTCTGGAAAAAAGGCCGCGTACAAGGCTGCCGCAGTATTGGCAAAATGGCCTTGGGGATCTGCCGGCAAGCCGATGCGAGCAAGTTCCGTTAATTGTTGGCTAAATTCAGGGGTTAATCGAGCGAATTGGTTTAATTTCATGAGCAGTGCCGTCCTTTATGAGAGAAATGTGATAAATTCAGTGTAGCCATCTCATTTAGCGTTTTCAACTATTAACCCGCATAAACGCACCTACGATGGCGGTGAGCTTTTCATAAGCACCGTTAACGCAAAAAGACTTCAGACGCCATCACGCCTGAAGTCTTTTTAAATTACTGAATGCTTGACTGTTTTTACCAGTTAGTCAAGGAAAAAGTTAACAACAGCTTTTGGGTGGCTGGAATTAATACAATTCCAGGTATTGTTGCCGTTCCCATTCGGAAACCTGCTGGCGGTATGCGGACCATTCGAGGTTCTTCGAATCCATAAAGCTTTGATACAAATGTTCACCAAGGGCAGCCTTGACCACGTCATCAGCCGCCAATGCCTTCAACGCATTGTGCAAGGTTGATGGGAGGTCTTGAATATGATTTGCTTTGCGTTCGTCGTCTTGCATCCGATAAATGTTACGATCTACCGCTTCTTCCGGCTTCAACTGGTTTTTGACGCCATCAAGGCCGGCCTGAAGGATTGCAGCAATGGCTAAGTAAGGATTGGCAGTCGGATCAACCGAACGTAACTCTAAGCGGGTGGATAATCCTCGTGACTGTGGTACCCGAATCAGTGGTGAGCGGTTTTTGCCTGACCAAGCCACATAAACCGGAGCTTCAAATCCCGGTACGAGTCGTTTGTACGAGTTAACGGTCGGGTTGTTAACCGCGGTCAACGCGTAAGCATGGCGCAAAACGCCGGCAAGGAAATGCATCGCCGTTTCACTCAACTGATCGTCGGTATTTGGATCATAGAAAGCATTGCCTTTGTCGTGGAAAAGGCTCATGTTGATGTGCATGCCGCTACCGTTGATGCCGTGAAGTGGTTTAGGCATGAATGTCGCGTATAAGCCATGTTTGCGGGCAATGGTTTTGACCACAAGTTTGAAGGTTTGAATGTTATCGGCAGCGTCTAACGCATCGGCATATTTGAAGTCAATTTCATGCTGGCCCGGTGCCACTTCATGGTGGGAAGCTTCGACTTCAAAGCCCATCTTTTCCAACTCAAGGACAATATCACGCCGACAATTTTCGCCCATATCAAGCGGCGCAAAATCGAAGTAAGAACCATGATCGTTCAGCTTCGTTGTCGGATTGCCATTTTCGTCCAGTTTAAACAAGAAGAATTCCGGTTCAGGGCCGATATTGAAAGCTGTGAAGCCAGCTTCTTTCATTTCATTCACGACACGGATCAGATTGTTACGCGGATCGCCGCCAAAAGGTGTGCCGTCTGGACGATGAACTGAGCAGATCAGCCGGGCAATCTTACCGTGATCATTCTCCCACGGGAACAATAGCCAAGTGTTAAGATCCGGATAGAGCAGCATATCGCTTTCTTCGATTCGAACAAAACCGTCAATCGACGAACCATCGAAGGTAATCTTATTATTCAGCACCTTTTCCAATTGGGAAATCGGCACCTCGACGTTCTTAATGATCCCGTTAATGTCGGTAAACATCAGGCGCAAGAATAAGACGTTCTCATCCTTAACTGTCTGGCGAATCTCATCAGCGGTAATTGCTTTTCTTGCCATATACGTGAACTCCTATCTTTAGTGTGATTGTCGGAAGCCGATGGTGGGACCCGGATCCGGGCTTTGATTGAGTCGACTCTGATTCAGCAGTTCGTCGCGCAACACTTTGCGAACTTCGGCATCACTATCCTCGCGATGACGTGGATGCTTCAACCGCTTGACGTCAGCCAGCGTGAAACCATCGGCCATCTGACTGCGGATTTCCAGTAGTTCATCAACGTCATTAAGCGAATAAGTTCGGTGATTGCCGGCATTGCGCTCGGGCTTGACCAACCCCTGGGCTTCATAGTAACGAATCTGGCGGGCAGTCAAGTCTGTTAACAACATAACTGTACCAATCGGCAAAACCGATCGCGTTCTCAGATCAGCGATCTCAGCCATAGGCATCCTCCTTTACAACGATGTCAGCTTATCAAACCAGATAAACGGTGTCAACGCAACATGTAAGGTTTTCTGACATTTACCGTAAAAAATGAAAAAATTTTATTTTTACGGTCAACTTGTTATAGACCAATATGTTGAGCTAATTATTCAAAAAAGAAGCGTCTTTTGCTAAGTCAACTTGCCATTCTTGTCCATATTATCCGAGCAATCCGAAACCTTACTGCGAGCCAGATTTTTTCTAGGTATTTTCGGCTATGAAACGTATGATAACAGTAACTAGGTTTCCGAAAGGACGTTGTCGTCATGACCTTACATTTACACGTTGGGTACACCCCGACCATGAAATCTGTCAACTTACCTACCGACTGGCTGCCACTTGATGATTACCCTTTGGCAGCTTTCAATGCAGTGGTGGTGCATGCGGCCGATCAAAATGTCTTTGACCAACTTGTTGTCAGTGAACTGCCTTTGCCGGTCTTTGTCATTGGCCACCGCCAAAATGATTCAACCGGCCAGCTGGACGTGACTGAAGCACCGCGACTTGATGCTAATTTGCTCACTCAAATCACCGCGGCAGCGACACATTACGAAAAGACGATGATTCCCGCCTTTCTAAATGATCTACTGAATTTTGCACAGGCAAACCCGACAAGTTTTGCCACTCCCGGTCACCACAGCGGCCAGTATGATAGGTTGGCCCCCGCCGGTTATCTACTTTATCAAGCTTATGGGGACACTTTTTTTGCCAGCGATACCAGCGATGTGGTCACTTCACTGGGGGACATGTTGACACATGGCGGCAGCCCGCTGGCAGCTGAACAAGCCACGGCGCGGTTATACCACGCTGATGAAACTTATTTTGTCACCAATGGCACGACTGGCTCCAACAACATTGTGGCTAGTGCGTTGTTGACGCCAGGTGATCTGGTCTTGTTTGACCGCAATAATCACAAATCATTTTATAATGCTGCGCTGGTGCAAAATGGGGCGCGCCCGGTTTACCTTGACACCCTCCGTACCCAACGCGGATTAATCGGTCCACTCGACCTTACTGATATCAGCGCTAACCGGCTACGCCAACTGGTTGCGGCCATTGATCCGCAAAAAGCCAAAGAGCGCCATCCGTTTAGACTGACCATTCTTGAGCTGGAAACCTTCGATGGAATTGTTCCTAATGTCCGCCAGTTACTTGATCTTTTTGGCCCATTGACGGATTACATCGCCTTTGACGCTGCTTGGGGCGGCTATGAGCCGTTCATTCCGGCCATGAAGCCGATGGATCCTTTGCAGGTGCCATTAGGTCCGGATGATCCGGGCATTATTGTCACCCAAAGCGTTCACAAGCAACAATCCGGCTTCGGCCAAGCGTCTCAGATTCATAAAAAAGATGCGCACATCAAAGGACAGCCACGCTATGTCACCCATGAGCAATTCAACCATGCTTACCTAAAACACGTCACCACTAGCTATTCTTACCCACTTTATGCATCGTTGGTCGCTAATACTGCGATCAATCAAGGCCGCCGCGGTCAAAAAATCTGGGCGGACGCTCTTCAGGCAGCACTCGCCTTTCGTCGCTCGTTAAGTGATTCTCGCTTGTTTTTGGCCTATCAAAATCCAACGTTAACCGCAATTACCCCGCAAAAGGCAACGACTTCTGCAGAAGCCTGGGCAATGGTGCCTAACGCTAAGTGGCATCAGCTCCTGCACTTAAAGCCGAACCAAGCGTTTCTTGACCCTGGCAAAGTCACGGTGCTGTTACCGGAAACGGCAACATTTGGCGTTAGCGGCTGGTTGGTCGATCGCTACTTGCTTGATCACGGAATTGTCCCGGAAAAAGCCGATTTGAACAGCTTGCTATTTTTGGTGACGCCGGGTTCTGCTAAAGCCGACTGGCAGCACCTTCGCCGAGTTTTGCAACAATTCGAAAAAGATTACTTTGCCAACAAAACCGTTACCGAAACATTGCCAAAATTAGTTGCTGAAACCGGCGAGGCGTACAAGGATCTGACCTTACGCGAACTGGGCCAGCAAATGTCCGATTTTTTCCGCGAAGCTAAATTAGCCCAGCAGCAACAGTTGCTTTTCACAAATACGAACAACATACCGACTGCTATGACCCCACAAACGGCCGATCGCTGTTTTGTCCGTGGACAATTTGACACCGTGCCACTGCAGGCTGCGGAAGGCCGAATCGCCGTTGCTGGGGCATTACCGTATCCTCCTGGCATTTTCGTCGTCGTGCCGGGCGAACGCTGGCGAGCTGTGGCCATTCACTATTTTGAAACCCTATTTGCCGGCATCCGTCGTTTTCCCGGATTCACGCCAGAGATTCAGGGCATTGTGACCGGTGCGGACGGTGAACCTTACGTGCAGGTCGTCGCTGAGAAATAGCGATTTTTGGAATTTTTCAGACTTTACATTTTTCACGAGCAAATCAAAAAAGCGCCAGTGCACTGCCTGTTTGCAGTGACGCTGGCGCTTTTTGACATACAAATCGTTTATTTAGCTTGATCAAAAAAAGTCGATTGTGCCGCCCCCATAGTTGCCAATTTAATATGCGCGTAAGTCAAACCGCCTTGCAAATAAAGCGTGTATGGCGGACGCAACGGACCATCCCCGGAAAATTCAACTGTCGAACCGGCTACAAACGTCCCACCGGCCATAATGACCTCGTCTTCGTAACCAGCCATTTTCTCCGGAATCGGCGTCACAAAGCTATCAACGGGCGAATTGGCTTGTATTGCCTTGGCAAACTTAACCATGTCAGCTTGATTACCGAAATTAACCGTTTGAATCAGGTCCGTCCGCGGCGCATCCCAGGTTGGTGATACATCTAAGCCTAACTTTGCAAATAAGGCTGCTTCAAAGATGGCGCCTTTAATCGCATTACCGGTTGTTTGCGGTGAAATGAAGAAACCTTGATACATATCAGCCAGCGCACCGACAGTCGCCCCCTCGGCACCACCAAGACCAGGAACTGTAAAGCGATAGCTGATGCGCTCAATTAAATCCTTCTTGCCGACAATATACCCACCGGTTTTGGCCATGCCGCCCCCAGCATTTTTAAACAGCGACCCCGCCATGACATCGGCGCCTACTTCAAGTGGTTCGGTTGTTTCGGAAAATTCGCCATAAGCATTGTCGACAAAAATCCAGACATTTGGCAAAACGCTGCGAACAACTTTGATCATTGCGGCAATCTGATCAACCGTAAACGAATCGCGCGTTGCATACCCACGCGAACGCTGAATCGCAACCACTTTGGTTTTAGCGGTCAGCCGTGCCTTAACCGCGTCATTGTCGACTGCCCCATTTGGCAAAAGATCGACATAATCGACGCCAATGCCATATTCTTTAGGACTACCAATGCCGTTGCCAGCAAGTCCCAACACCTCTTGCAACGTATCATACGGCTTTCCGGTGATGTACAAAATCTCATCCCCCGGGCGGACAAGCCCAAGCAATGCAACCCCGATGGCGTGGGTGCCGGAGACAAATTGCGGCCGCACAAGCGCATCTTCACCGCCTAAAACGTCAGCATAGATGGCCTCAAGCACATCGCGGCCCTCATCGTTATGGCCATAACCGGTTGATCCGGTTAAATAGCTTTCGGCAACATGGTGTTTCTGAAAGCTCGTTAAAACTTTATCTTGGTTCTCCAAAATTCGTTCATCAATCGCAGCCAATTGTGGTGCGATTTGGGTATCGACTTCCCTGACCATTTTTAATAAGGCGGGATCAAATTTATCTGTCCAACTCATCTTTTTCTCCTTTAACCGGTTGCTTCAGCCATCGCCGCACTAACGCAACCACTGCCTGCTTTTCTTCCGGATGAGCAACCAAATCAAACCAGTGTGTCGGCATTTGGTTGCGAAAATACGTCAGCTGCCGTTTGGCAAAGTGGCGTGAATGCTGCTTGATGAGTGCCACACAGTCAGCCAAATCAGCTTGACCTTTAAAATATGGAACCAGTTCTTTATAGCCAATGGCCTGCATTGCCTGAGCATCAGGCGGAACGGTTTTTAACAAATTGGCGACTTCTGCTTCCAGTCCCTCAACCATCATGGCATCCACCCGCGCATTGATTCGCTCGTATAAAACCGCGCGGTCCGTGGTCAAGCCGATAACCAATGTTTCATAAAGCGGTTGGGGCTGAGGCTGTTCGGAAAACCGCCTGCCAGTCAATTCAATGACTTCCAGTGCGCGAATCACCCGGCGCGTATTAGCAGGTTCAATCTGCTTGGCCGCGACCGGATCACGCTGTACCAACTGCGTCCATAACCATGACGCACCATGCTCGGCTAATACCTTTTGCCATCGCTGACGGACACTTTTTGGCGGCGCTTTACCACCCAGCGGCAGATTCAGGCGTAAACTATTCAAATAAAAACCGGTCCCGCCAACTAAAATCGGCAGATGATGCCGTTCACTGACCATCGTGATGGCATTTTCGGCGGCTTCTTTAAACTTAGCAACCGTGTAAGGCATCGTTGGCTCAACGATATCCAGTAAATGATGCGGGACGCCAGCCATCTCGTCAGGCATGACTTTGGCGGTACCGATATTCATATGACGATAAATTTGATACGCATCACCATTGATGACTTCGCCTTGAAGCTGCTGGGCCAAGTAAATGCCAAGATCACTTTTACCCACTGCTGTTGGTCCCACAATCATGACGATGCGGTTTACCGGTTTATCCATTTCATTAAGCTCCATCAATATAGTATAATAAATTCAGTATCACAGATCACCAATCAGGGGGGATTCTCATGAAACATAAATTTGCACGCGGCTTTTTCGTTGGCACGTTGATGACGCTTGGCGCCATTGCCGGCAGTGTTTTCGCCTTCAAGAAAAACTATGTCGAACCTGTTGAAACCAAGGCCGATGAAATCAATGAAAATCGGCGCAAAGCTAATCGCAAACGCTTCTCAGCCCATCAAGGCTAAGCAAATAAGCATCGCTTAACAAAAAAGCAATCGACCAGTGCGATTGCTTTTTTTGCTGCCTATGTACGGCTCAATAATTAGTCGGGCTTTTTTTGATTTTGCCTGACCAGTTATCGTAACCGCCTTTTAACCAGCTGATCTTCTCAAAGCCATTCTTGCGCAAGCGCCGTGCTGCCCGCAACGAAAGGACGCCGGTTTTGTCATAGAGATAGACCGGCAAATCTTTACGCATCTCGCCTAACCGCTCACGCAGCTGCGTATACGGAAGGTCACGCGCACCAAGAATATGGCCTGCTTTGAATTCGTTGCGTTCCCGTAAGTCGATAATCTGGGCTTTGCGCATCGTGTGCTCAAATTCTTCAGGTGAAATTTCGCCACCGATGGCCTTGAATTTCGACTTTTGATAATAGCTCCACAACCAGCTGAAGCCCCAGTAAATTAAAAATAATCCAACAAAGATTAACAGATAAGTTAACACTTACACGACTCTCCTTTTTCCCTTACTTCAGCGCCAAGCTTGCGGCCCCAATGACGCCAGCTGTATTGCCCAACGTTGCCAACCGCAATCGGGTGGTTTCACGAACATTCGGGAACGTATTTTCTTTGAAATACTTATCGACGCGTTTAAGCAAAAAGTCGCCCGCTGCCGACACACCGCCACCGATGACGATGAATTTCGGATTCAATAAATTACCAACGTTCGCTAAGGCCAAACCAAGATAGAAGCAAACCCGGTCCACAATCATCAAAGCCAGGCGATCGCCGTCTTTTGCCAAATCGAAAACGATTTTGCTAGAAATCTCGTCCCCATCGTCCAGCGTTTGCTTCAACTTTGAGTCGCCGGCAAATTCTTCTGCCATGTCCCGAGCAACCCGCACCACGCCGGTCGCACTAGCTACTGTTTCGAGGCAGCCGCGCTTGCCACAGGTACATAGATACCCGTTAACCGGATCGACGGTGACATGTCCTAACTCACCGGCAGAACCGGCAACGCCATGTAACAGCTCGCCATCTGCAATAATGCCCCCACCAACGCCCGTACCGAGCGTCACGAAGGTCACATCCGGATCATTTTCACCGGCGCCTTTCCAGCGTTCGCCCAATGCCGCAACATTGGCGTCATTATCAATGTTGAAAGGAATCTTGGTGCCGGATTCGATCACTTTTTTGGCTTGCTGTAATGTTTTCCAGTTCAAATTATATGCGCCAATAACGGTGCCAGCTTTGATATCAACAGAACCCGGAGACCCCATGCCGATGCCGGCAAAATCGGCTGGCGACATGTTGTAAAGTTTTAGGTGTTCGTTAATTGACGTCACAATATCCGGCAAAATATGGCTGCCTTCATCCAGAATGTTGGTGTCGATACTCCAGCGCTGCTGAATATCGCCCGCCTGCGTTAAAATAGCAAATTTAATGGTTGTACCGCCTAAGTCAACCCCGATTAATTTTTGATTATTCATTTTGATCATTCCTCCGTTGGTTCGAATGCAAAGGTAAATCGTGATTCAAGGGATCTTGCTCTTCTTGTTCATGGGCATGCCGCAAAACAACTTTCGCATTCAGATAAACCTTATCGTCAATCAATTTTGCCTGATGCAAACGGTCTAATTCTAGTGCTGCCAGCTCAATATCCCACACCCGTTTACCGACATGGATAAAAGTGCCAAAGCTCTTTAATAATTGCAAAACATCATAATAAGTTTTCATACGATTCCGCGCTGAATTCCAAATAAAATCAAAGCAACCAGTCCAAAGATCAAGGTGACTGCCGAAGCGACGCGCCGAACAGTCCCCATACGACCAAGTGCCGGGGCTCCCAACATGCCGGCCGCTAAGAAACCGCCTAGCACACCGCCAATGTGTCCATAAATATCAACGCCGCTAGAGAAAAGGTTAAATGCCAAGTTCAAGACAACCAACAACAAAAATTGACGCGACAATTGCCGAATGACGGGGTTATAGCGGTAGGTATCCCCCAACATCAAGCAAGCTCCTAACAACCCAAAAATCGCGGTGCTGGCTCCTGCTGCCAACGTGTTGGGACTGAAAGCAAAACTTGCCACGTTGCCGGCAAAACCGGAAATGAAATATAGCAGGAAGAACCGCCAATGACCAAATAAACGTTCCGTCATTTCGCCTAAAAAATATAACGAAAAGCCATTCATCAAGATGTGCGTTAAGCCAATATGAACAAATACCGGGGTGATCAGGCGCCACCATTGTCCGTATAAAATAAGCGGATTAGCTCGGGCACCATAAGCAATCAGCACTTCAGTATTGGTGCTGCCACCGGAAAGTGTCTCTAGAATGAACACCAAAATCGTGACGGCCAGAATGCCGTTGGTCACATAGGCTGAATTTTGAAAACGTGAGCGCCAATTTGCGTAGTTCATTGAAATCCTTTCTAACTTGACTGTCCAAGCAGCAAGTGCGTGTATAACCGTCGCCAAGCGGCAATCTCGCTAAAAAAACAACAGGTGACCCTGTTGTTTTCCCATTGCCACCAGTGCCAATCAATCACTTGACGGCCATGTTCTTGTAGTAGTTTAGCATTTTTTGCACACGCTGCCAACAAAACAACGTTAACCATTGACGGTCTTTTGATGAATGGAATAGCCCTTGTCTTCTTTGATGTCATTCATCTTGTAGAAGTCGCTAAACATTTCCTTGGCAATTTGCAGCTGATAAGGCGTCGTCGTTTCAGCTTTCAGGTTGGGAATAATAACCGCGATCGCAATTTTGGGATTTTTCGCGGGCGCATACCCAACAAAACTTTCCGTAATGGTCTCAGTCAACGCCGACCCTTTTGATTGACGAGTAAAGCCTTGCGCAGTCCCGGTTTTCCCAGCGACCCCAGGATTCAGACTATTCAGAGACGTCGCCGTCGTCCACCCGTTCGTACCATGGACAACCTGCCACATGCCCTGCTTAACCAGATCGATTTGCGCTTGCGTATTCTCGATTTTAGACGTCACAGATGGCTGAGTGGTGCTTAAAGTCGGTCCTTTACTGCCATCGCTCAAGGTCTGACTAATACTATTGACCAGATAAGGGCGCATCCGGTAGCCATTATTAGCAATCGCACTGATGTATTGCAGCATCTGAATCAAGGTGTAGTTATCGTAGTTCCCGTAAGCCAAGTCCAGCGCTGACCCCACGAGTAGGTTACCTGACGTGTCATGCGTCTTACCTTCTAGCCCGGCAATTTCACCAGGTAAGTCAATGCCGGTCTTAATCCCTAAACCGAACTGATTGAAGTAGCCGCGCATCTTGCTGAAAATGTTGTTGTCTAGTTTTAGATAATTATTTGGCGAGTAAGCGTAATGGCCTTCCTTCATCGCCAGCCACATCATGTAAATGTTACTGGACACTTCCAGCGCTGAAGCAGCATCCAGCGAGCTGAACGTACCGACAGGGTAAACGGATTTTTTAACTGGTGTACCCGGCAAATAAATCGGCGTGTCTGCCTGGGTATTGTGATCAACCGTAATAACTCCGTCTTGAAGTGCACCGAGAACCGTTGCCCCTTTGACCGCAGACCCGACAACAAAGGCACGATTGATAACCCCAAGCGCATCGTCTTCGACTTTATGGGTCTGCGTATCCTGATGTTGCCCGGCCATGGCCAGAATCCGCCCGGTATTTGGATCCATTGCCACGGCATATGCACCATCCGATAAACTGCCGGCACCGGCCGAGCGAACCGAACTAAAGGTGTCATCCAACGCCTTTTCGACTTTCTTTTGGTATTCCGAATCAATGGTCAGATTCAGATTGGCACCTTGCTGTCCTTTGAATTTAGAAACCGACTGGACAATTTGGTTATTATTGCCGATTTCAACCTGGGTCTGACTCTTTGATCCCTTTAAAACATTCTCGTACGCTTTTTCCAAGTAACTGGTGCCGACACGGTCATTGCGCGCATACCCATTCGCCAAGTATGCGTTCAATTCATCCGCAGGCAGCCCGCTTTTTTCGTTGGAAACGCGGCCGATGATCGAGGTCATCGACTCGCCATTAGGGTATGAGCGTTCCCAATCAGTACCAAGGTTAACGCCTGGCATCTGTGTCAGCCGCTCACCGACAACCGCGACTTCGTGGGCAGTGACATTTTGATTTTTCAAATAAACCGTGGATAACTGCGTAGCACCATTCATGATTTTATAAAGCCCGGCTGCCTCTTTTTGAATAGGCGTCAACGTCGGCATATGTTGGCGAACATAGGCAACTTGATATTTGTACAATTTATCCGAATCCGCTGACGGCAAATCCTGAATCTTCTTAGGCAGTTTTTTGGTGATTCTTTTTGACACCTTGGTCTGGGCCAGGTAATAGTCAATATAATCACGTTTGGTCAGATTCTCAGCCGGCTTATCAATCAACCTTGCCAGCTGATTGGCAATGTCATACATCTGTTGAGATTTGGTCCCGACACTCTTGGTATAGGTAATCGCATTGTTGGCCTTGTTAGTGACAAGCGCGCGTCCCTTACTGTCATAAATCAACCCACGCGGTACATTGCCGGTGACCGTTGTTTTGTTCGTCCGATCGACTTCGGCAGCCAATCGGGGACCATTTAGAATCTGCAAATAAGCTAGCTGGGCAACCAGTGCCGCTAACAAAAGAAACGCAATGAAAAACAATAAATTTAAGCGAAACGGAATGTGACTTTTATTTCGTTTCGGCTGCGGTGTACGAATGTACTTCACCCTAAATGCTCCTTTGAAATCTCTATCTTTTAAAGTGTAGCAAAGAACCCGGCAAAACGCTATGTGTCTTATGATATGCTTGAAATAGCGATGCCGGACGAAAATAAGCCGGAATTAATTTTAATTTAGAAGTTGGTGGGTACCTGTGCGACGACGATGGTTAAAAAACAATCCGCTGATCCTTAGTTTTTTACTGCCGGGACTGTTAGTCGGTTTTTACTTTGCTATTCGCGGCGTTTTCCCGTTTGGTTCCAGCAGCGTGCTCACGGTTGATCTGGGCCAACAGTATATTGACTTTTTTGCCTATCTTCGCCAAACTCTGCTCGGCCACCCGGGACAGCTTTTTTATGCCTTCAATAAAGGATTAGGCGGCGACATGTTTGGCGTCTTTGCATATTATTTACTGAGTCCGTTTAATTTGTTGGTAATTCTTTTCCCCGCTGACATGCTGGATGTTGCTGCTTTTTTGATCATGATTCTAAAAATCAGCACGGCCGGATTAACCATGGGGTGGTATGCCAAACACCACGGAATTAACGGGCTGATGATTTCCGCTTTTGGATTGGCATATGCGCTTAGCGGTTGGCTGTTGGCAAACAGTTTCAACTTGATGTGGCTAGATGCAGCGATTTTGCTGCCGCTGATCGTTCAAAGTGCGGAGGCGTTGTTCACCAAAGGCCGGAACATTGCCTATATCGGCTGGCTGGCAGCTGCCCTAATCATTAACTTTTACACAGGCTATATGATCGCTTTGTTTCTGGTATTATACGCCGCTTATTGGCTCGGTGCCCATGCCAAGTCTTGGCGGCACGCCTGGCGCATCGGCCTGCGCTTTATAGGCGCCAGCTTACTGGCAGCTATGTGCAGCGCCGTGGTACTCCTTCCAACCTGGTTTCAACTTGCCCAATCCAAAGCAACTTATACGGTCAAAACGTTCCAGTGGCGCTTTGAGTATGCCCCGGATCGCTTGTTAAGCAAGCTGATCCCGGGCAGTTTCAACTTTGATCAAATGCCTTCAGGGTTCCCGAATATTTACGTCGGCGCCTTAGGATTTGTTCTAGCAGTCCTTTTCTTCTTATCCAGACAGCAGTCATGGCGGCAGAAAATTGCGGCTGCCTTGGTGACCGGTTTCTTGCTACTTTCCTGCATGTTCGAACCGCTGGATTTATTGTGGCATGGTTTTCAATTTCCGGTTTGGTATCCGTATCGTTTTACATTTGTCTTGTGCTTCTGGTTCCTGAGTTTAGGTATTAGTAGTCTGGCAAAGATAGAAACAGGATTATCGCTTCAAAAGCTCGTCATTTTACTCATCGTATTCGGGCTGATTTATGGTGATGTCGCACTTAATCTGAAACACTTCAGCTTTTTGACTTTCGGTAATCTCGTGTTTGGTATCGGTTCGCTGTTACTAGTGCTCGTGTGGCTCAGTCTGGACCAGCACCGACCGTTATGGTTTGGGTTTGCCATTGTTTTGGTCGACATGAGCGGCAGCATGATTCTGACACTGAATCAGCTGGCTTACCTCGACCACCGTGATTACCACGATTATACCGCGGCGCTCGTCCAAGATGCCAACGCCGTTAAGAAAGAAGATCACGGATTCTTTCGCATTGGCAAAACTACAATTCGGACGCGTAACGATCCGATGACTGGCAACTATCGCGGGGCTGACCAATTTAACTCGCTGCTTGAGCCTGCTTTGCCGAAGTTCTTTGGACAAATTGGCCAACCCGAAGACGATGGCTCGGTTGCATACACCAATGGCACGTTAATCACGGATAGCCTGCTGGGGATGAAGTATTTTTTGACGCCGACTCATGCGCTGTCTTCTCTCCCTGATGCCGGGCAACGACCTGATTTAAAGTGGTATCGGCAAGTGAACCAAGTCGGCCCCTGGAAAATTCTGCGGTCGCCATTCGCTCAACAAATCGGCTTTGCGGCCAGCACCGATTTACTGAAACAGCAACTTTATAGTGATACACCTGTCGCCAATCAATCGTTTATTCTCCAGGCCGCACTGGGAAAAGACACCGATCCTTATTTTAGGGCGTTGCCACTCCCCGAGCCGTCGCTTTCCGGCGTCCGCCGCACGACATCAAATGGCACGTCGACATTTACCAAGATTGGCAAAGGCCGCCATACTGTGACTTATCGTTTCAAACCGCAAGCGGGAAAATGCTACGTTCTGACGCTTGGCAGTCATTTTGCCAATCACCTAGTGAGCCTCAAGCAAAATGGGAAAATCGTGGCGCTACCTGACAGTTTTAACGACACCATCACAGTGAATGTCACACCTAAGAAGGGTCTCCAGGAGCAATCATTAACTTTTCAGCTCAATAAAAAGGAAGCGTGGTTTGACAATGTTGGTCTGTATCAAGCTGATGTCGGTACTATCCAACACGATCTCAAACAGTTACAAGCTGGCGGTTGGCGGGTTAAACACGCCACTGACACAACCATTGCGGCTGATGTCACCATTCGCAGACCAAACCAAATGTTACAAACAACGATCCCAACGGCACCAGGCTGGCACGTCCGCGTTAACGGCCGTCCGGTTTCCGTCAAAACCAGTCTTGGCATTTTCATGGCCATTCCGCTTAAGCCCGGGCATTATCGCATCACCATGCGCTACACGCCGCCATTATTGGGCTGGGGCAGCCTGATAACGGTTATCGGCTTGCTTCTGACGACAAGGTGGTGGTTTGTCACAACTCGGCACCAGCCCTATCGGAAATCATGATCTGAAAAGCAAAAAATCCTTACGCAACAGCCAACCGCGCCCAAGGATTTTTTGCGTGCAGATTAATCATACATGAAGTATGACTACAATCTGCCTTATTCTTCTTTAAATTCGTACTTAGGTTCATCCAGATGGGCGTCATAATCAACCGTCATCGCAAGGTTTTCAAAGAACCATGCATCGGTCGGATTGACGAAATAGGTCACGCCGTCTTTTTCGACTGACATAATTGGATGCTCTGGATGATCATCCCTTGTCATCCCCACGCTAAAACCATCATGAACCTGGGTCTTCCCATAAGCTTTCCCGAAGAAGCGAATACCGGCACCTTGATCCGGTAAATTCAATTCACGGTGAAACCATTGACTTGCTTTATCAGTGATCGCGAGTTGCAACCCCATCATCTCCTTGATCATTTTTGACCAGACCATGCTTTAGCGCATAAATCGCTGCCTGGGTCCGATCCTCGACATCCAACTTGGCTAATATGTTTGAGACGTGCGTTTTAACCGTTTTTAATGTAATAAATAATGCTGTGGCAATCTCCTGATTCGACTTGCCTTGCGCAATCAACTGCAAAACTTCGCGTTCGCGGTTGGTCAGTTCGTCATACTGTGGTTGCGGATGATTCATGCGATTCATCATCTTGGTGGTCACTTGCGGCTCAAGTACGCGTTCGCCCTTGGCAGTCTGGCGGATGGCTTTGGCAATTTCTTCCGCTGTGGCGGTTTTCAGAATATAACTCGCCGCCCCTGCCTCCATGGCTGGATACACTTTGGCATCATCGATGAAACTGGTCAAAATGATAATCCGCGCTTGTGGCCATGCTTTCAGAATCTCCTTAGTGGCTGTGATACCATCTTTAACGGGCATGACCAGATCCATCAAGATAATATCAGGCCGATCCTTCAGCGCCATATCGACGCCTTCCTGCCCGTTTTCGGCTTGATCGACCACCTCTAAGTCAGGCTGAACGCCAATATACGTCGCCAGTCCCAATCGAACCATTTCGTGATCATCAACGATCAATACTTTAATCATGCGCAACATCCTTTGATAACGGTACTCTGACTTCAACACTGGTTCCTTGACCGACTACGCTCACAACCTTGGCTGTTCCGCCCATGGCCGCCGCGCGTTCCTTGATATTGGCAAGACCATAGTTACCGTTGCCACTAGTTTCTTTTGGATCAAACCCAACACCATCATCCACCATACGCAAAATAACCATATCTTGCAACCGCTTCAGATAAACTTCGAGGCTATCGGCCTTGGCATGGCGTAATGTATTGCTAAGTAACTCCTGAACGATCCGGAAAAGATTATCTTCAGTCGCCGCATTTAACTTAATGTCATCCAATTGCCATGTGATTTTGATTGTAATCTTGGTTTGCAATTCTTTCAACAACTGAATGATTCCCTGCTTTAGCGACTTGCCTTCAAGGTTGGTCGGACGCAGATGCAATAGCAACGCCCGCATTTCCGCCTGGGCTTCATTGATCACTTTTTGAATCGTATCCAACTGCTTCTGCAAAGCCTCCTGCTTAGGATCGCGTTCTGCGACACTCCGCAGTGCGGACAACATCATCATCGCCGCAAATAACTGCTGGGAAACGGAATCATGCAGTTCGCGAGCTAACCGATGCCGTTCACCGGTTAGAATGGCCTCACGGGTTTCGCCGGAAAAGCGGACAGGCGTATTACTATAACGTTCAATCTCACGTTGTAAGCGTATCATTTTTTGCCGTAACGCTTCAAGCAAGTCAGCTGGCTGTTGGCCTAATGCAGCAACTGCTTGCTGGGAGCGATTAAAAATCGGGGCCTGATATTGTCCAGCATTTAATTGCGCTAGGCGACTATCCAGTTGATTGCGCATCACCCGTTGCCGCCATAACACGATCACGGTGGCGCCTGAGCTTATCAGTAATGCCCCGATGAAAAGGTAAACAAATAGCGGCGCCGAAAGTACGTTCGCCAACAACAGTTGCAGGAAATCATGACGAGTCACTTTTGCCAGCATAAACACCAAACAGGCCTCGACCAAAATCGTCCAGACCAGCAGGATCATAAAAAAGCCGACTAACATCCGTCTTCTCATACTGCCAGCACCTCCAAGTCGCCCACCACCACATTCGTGATAATGTGGATTCGGCGCGGTGCATCATCGTAATCCTGCGAATAAGCGGTCACACTTTGGCTATGCAGCATCGAATCGGAATCTTCAAAATGCAGCCGCCCATAAAACGTCGCATGTTCTACAGCAACGCCAACACCCACGGGAACCAAAATTCTGGTTTTACCAAAGCCTTTGCGAATCATAATCACGCTATCGCCTTTGGGTAAAAAAGTGTCGCCCAGGTCAATGATGGTATCGCCGGCCGGCACCACCATGTTGATGTCATCCCAATCGTAACTGGGTGCAATCGTTTGCCGCCCCGCCCAGGAATGAATGGTTCGCCGTCCAGCTTTTTTGCCTGGGGCCTCCGTGACCGGCGCAACGTACTGTTTATGATTCCAAACAGAAAAGCCTGCTTTTGGCTTGGTCAGAATCATCATCAAAAAGATCCCGGCCACCATCAATATGAGCCAAATCGCGGGATTAATGAAAATACCTAGTACCATTAAAACACCGCCAAACGTGACACTAAAAGTCCGCAGCCGGTGCCAGTGCATGCCTAAGAAAAGAAACAGAAAGCCAATCAGGATCGTTGCCAACGCCATGGGATTCGTAATGATCTGGAATCCTAGCCAGAGTAAGAGCGCAAATTCAATCCCCAAAAACAGTTGCCAGCGGCGCATTTGCGATCCCTCCTTTTAATCAAACTAGTGAATTTATCTGGCAGTGAGGCATCACCAAATTCGTAGCCCACTACCATATCCTTGATTTATTATAACGAATCAAAGGCTCGCTAGCTTAGGGCGTAAGGCTGATATTCACCTGCAAGTGATATTTGCTCATAAGAAAAGCCAGCAAGCACATCCTCGTCGTCGGAGATGTGCTTGCCGGCTAGCTTTTATAAAATGAGATTAGCCTTCAACTTTTGTAATCGTCACGGTCATTTCGCCGCCTGGGGTGTTAATGGTAACTTTGTCGCCAACTTTACGACCAATAAGGCCTTGGGCAATCGGGCTTTCATTACTGATCTTGCCATTGAAAGCATCGGCTTCCGCTGCCCCGACAATTTCGTATGTTTCCTCGTCGCCGTCTTCTTCAAAGGTCACTTTTTTACCAATGGAGACTTCGTTTTTGGCAACGGCCTTGGCATCAATGATCTCGGCGTAACGCAGCATTGTTTGAATCGTCACGATCCGATTTTCAAGTGTGGATTGCTCATCCTTGGCTGCTTCGTACTCTGAGTTTTCGGACAAATCGCCGAACCCCCGAGCTACCTTGATGCGCTCAATGACTTCTGGGCGCTTCTTGGTTTTAAGCTCTTCAAGCTCGTTTTCAAGTTTCTTTTTACCTTCTGCTGTCATCGGATAGCTTTTGTCTGCCATAAAATACTTACCTCACTTCTTATTTTCCTTAGTCACTTTATTAATCCGGGAGCCATTTGTCAATGGCTACTCTTGTAAACCGCGTTCCGCTAGAATGGCTTTGATCTTGGTCACCAGTAAATCAATGGCGACCTGATTCTGACCGCCTTCCGGAACGATCAGATCCGCATAGCGTTTCGTTGGTTCAACAAATTGATGATACATCGGTTTTACGGTTTTTAAATATTGATTAATAATTGAATCTAGTGTCCGCCCGCGCGAAATCATGTCGCGCCGGATCCGACGAATGACACGAATATCGTCATCTGTATCGACAAATACCTTAATGTCCATCATGTTACGTAACGACTCATCATCAAGAATCAGAATCCCTTCAAGAATGATCACATCTTTAGGCTCAAGGTGCACCGTTTTATCCGAACGATTATGAATCGTGTAATCATAAACGGGCTGGTCAACCGCGTGGCGATGGGTCAACTCATCCAGGTGATGCTTCAGTAGCGGAGTGTCAAACGCCAACGGATGATCATAATTGATTTTCTTCCGCTCAGAGAACGGTTTGTCGCTTTTCTTATAATACGCATCCTGTGCCAGCAAGAGCAAAGAATGCCCGGAAAAGTGATCGAAAATCGCCCGACTGACGCTGGTCTTGCCACTGGCAGAACCACCGGTCACACCGATCACAATGGGTTTCTTTTGCTGCATCTGCTGGCCTTCTTTCAATTTAAATCGTTGACAGAAAAAACTGCGCACAACAGCCTTGGAAAAGATGTCCAGCATTCAAGCATCATTTCCAAGGCCGTTTTTCTTTAATTGAGTCACTAAACTTTCGCCACTGATTCTAACACGATAGAACTGCTCCGTCTTGCCTGTCAAGATCAATCCATAAGTAAATCATGCTACTAAAGTCGTGGATAAGGGGCGCTAGGGCCAACATATAAATTACTTATTGACTGATGAGTTATCGCTGGCAAACTTAGCCGTGTTCTCGTCGTGTTGTTCACGCGTGGTGGCATACAGCACTTCGCCGGTCTTCAGGTTGGCAACAAAGTACAGATAATGCTTGCTGCGGTCGTTTGGACTCAACACCGCGGTGATACTTTGCTCACTTGGCGAATCAAATGGACCCGGCCCGTAACCGGTGTGCACATATAGGTTATACGGCGAATCAACACTGGTATCTTTATTGGTCAAATGGGTTTTATGTGTGTTTAAAGCATACATAACCGAAATATCGGATTGCAATGGCATATCCGCATCAATTCGGTTCAAGAAGACCCCGGCAATTGTCCGGCGATCTTCCTGGGTCACCCCTTCACGCTCAACCAGCGAAGCCAAGGTCATGACTTCCTGAACCGTATAACCTTGCTTCTTGATGCTCTTATAGTAACTTTGCATGACGCTGTCGGTTTTGGCTAACATCGCTTCAACCAGATCTTCTACCGTCTCGCCAGCGCTCACACTATAAGTGGCTGGGAAAAGATAACCTTCCAAGCGGTAGCGAACGCCTTGAGCCGAAGCAGCAGAACTCAGAAGCTGCGGGTATTTCTTGGCCATTTTAGCAAAGAATGTCTGATTTTTCATGAGCGCCATGAACTTCTTGCTTGTCAAATTCTGATTTGACTTACCCAGCTTATTCACGGATGTTGCGATTTGCTCGATTGTCGCGCCTTCTTTAACTAGCAGCTGTCCGGCCGCGGTGGCTGCTGTGCCGCCAGCCCGCAACTTTTGGATCACCTGATTCATCGAATCACGTTGTGTCAACTGATAACTGCCGGCCTGAAAGTCAGCAATGTTGTGAAACTTGACATAATAATTGAACACCATGGCACTTTTGATCACGTGCTTGGCTTCCAATTTGGCGGCAATTTGTTTGGTGGATGAACCTGCAGGCACCGTTACATTGACAGAAGTCTGACCATTCGGATTCACCGGCTGAAGTGCCGAGTGGACGTACCGATACCCCATCAGGCCAACAATCACCAGCACCGCAAACAAGATACCCAGAACCCACGCGACAATCTTGTGCGACGCCTTTTTTTCATCGGCGCGCAACCGCCGTTTGTCCTCTACATGTCGGGATCGCCTATCCAAAAAAGATGCCTCCTTTTTACATACTATTGTTTATCGCGGATTAAACTAAATGTGCCTGTAATCCAAACTGGCAGCATACAGCCGCTTATGTAACAGAACCACCGCCGAACTATCTTCGGCAGCAGCTTAATAACCAGTGACCATCATACCTAATTACGCGGTAAATTGCGACTGATGATTAGCGAATCTCAGCAGCCAAATCTGATGCTAACGCAGACTTAACACGATCGAACGCTTGCGTCACTTCGTCTTCAGTCAGCGTCTGGTCATCCCGCCGATAAGTCAGCGTGTATGCCAAGCTCTTTTGGCCTTCAGCAATGTGTTCACCTGCGTAAACATCGAAAAGTTTAACCTGCTTGAGATAAGCACCGCCATGTTGACGGAAGACAGCCATCACTTGCGCATTTGTGACGGTCTCAGCCACCTGAAGCGCAATATCGCGCGTGACGGCCGGGAACTTCGGCGCCGGTTGGGCAATCTTTTCCTGTTTTGGTGCAACGAACAACGCATCGAGATCTAGCTGAAAGACAAACGTTTCTGGTAAATGGTTGTCGTGTTCAAATGCGGGATGCAGGCGTCCTAAGAAGCCAATGCGTGTGTCGCCAACAAAAATGTCGGCAGCTTGACCCGGATGCAGTTCGGCCACTGCCTGCGTTGCCGCAAACCGTACCGGCTCTGTCAATGAATAATCTTCAAGCAAGTGGGTGACAATCCCTTTGACGTAAAAGAAATCAACGGGACGGGCATCCTGGTTCCAGGTCTTAGTCGTCACCTGACCAGTCAATGCACCACCTAGGTACTCGATTTCAGTCGGGCGAACCTGATTGCCGGTTTTGGTAAAAATGCGGCCCTGCTCATAAATCGCCACATTGGTTTCTTTACGGGCCTGATTGTATTTAATGACATCTAATAACCCAGTGACCATGTTCATGCGTAACACAGCGTGATCGGTTGTCATCGGCGAATCAACCTGAGTTGGCTTGCCTGGTTGCAATTTGAATTGCTCAGCCGCTTTGGCAGTGGTTAAGCCATAAGTGATCGCCTGCGTTAAGCCCAACCCTTCAAGAAGATGCCGCGTCCGCCGAATCCGTTTCTGCTTCGGGGTATATTCCCCAATCGTCATGGTTGTCGTTGGTAAGGTACTTGGTAAATTGTCAAAGCCATAAATACGCGCAACTTCTTCAACCAGATCCGCTTTAATGTGGATATCCCAGCGGCGTGGCGGAACCGCAACCGCAAAAAGACCGTCCGCAACTGTGACGCCAAAACCTAACTGGCGAAAAATGCCGGTTACCTGGTCTTCTTGCAGATCGGTGCCTAAAACGTGATTGATGTGGTCTAGGGAGATATCTACCACCACATCCTTGGCTTCAACAGCAGTCGGACTCAAAGTGCCTTTAGCCGATTGACCGCCTCCCAATTCAGCCATCCAGGCAACAGCAGCATCCAAGGCATGATTAATATCAGCCAGATTGATGCCTTTTTCGAAGCGGGAAGACGCCTCTGAACGCAGATTATATTTCAACGCGGTTTTCCGCACATTAACCGGATTAAAACTAGCCGCTTCAACGACAACGGTTGTGGTGGTTTCGGAGATCTCCGAATTCAAACCGCCCATGACCCCGGCTAAAGCAACCGGCACCTGACCATTTGTAATGACGATGTCGCGATCATCCAGTTCATGTTCCCGACCATCCAAGGTAGTTAACGGCTCACCGTTTTTGGCCCGGCGGACTTCGATGTGTTGGCTGCCGAGTTTGGCATAATCAAACGCGTGCAGCGGCTGACCATATGCCAACATGATCAGATTCGTGATATCGACAATATTATTAATTGGTCGAACGCCGGCATTCCAGAGACGCCGTTGCAACCAGAGTGGACTTTCTTTGACCTTAACATGATCAATAACCCGCAGCTGATAGCTCGGTGCATCGTGGGCATCTTTGACTTCCGCACTTAGATAATCGGCAATCGGCTTTGTGCCCTCGGTTAACGGTTTCTCCTCAAAATGCGGTTTTTCGGCATAGGTGGCACCGACCTCCCACGCAACACCGCGCATTCCTAAAGCATCCGCGCGGTTTGGCGTGATTTCAAAATCCAAAATGGCATCATGCATGCCTAACACGGCTAATGCATCACTGCCTGGCTTCAATGGTTCGTTAAAAACATAGATGCCGTTTAAATAGGACTTCGGCACCACGTTTTCGTTAAAGCCGATTTCCTGAAGTGCACAAATCATCCCGAGGCTTTCTTCGCCGCGCATTTTGCCTTTTTTAATTTTGACATTGTCCGCAATCCGCGCGCCCGGCAGTGCCACAATGACCGTTTGTCCTGCAGCGACATTGGGAGCACCGCAAACAATCTGCCGCGGCTCCGCTTCGCCGACATCCACTTCACAAAGCTTGAGATGATCGGAATTCGGATGCGGCTTACTTGTCAGCACTTTCCCGACCACAATTTTTTTCAATCCGGCGTCAGGGTGCTTAACCCCATCAATTTCTATCCCGGTTCGGGAAACCTTGTCAGCCAGTTCTTCTGGTGAAACCGGGACATTGACGAGTTCTTTTAACCAATCATATGAAACGTTCATCTTAACCCTCCTGACTGAACTGCGTTAGGAAGCGCAAGTCGTCTGTATAAAAGCTGCGAATATCGTCAATGCCATATTTCAGCATGGCAAACCGATCCGGACCGAGGCCAAATGCAAAGCCACCATAGACATCGGCATCAATCTTAGCTGCCCGCAGAACATTCGGATGCACCACGCCGGCACCGAGGACTTCAATCCACCCGGTATACTTGCAAACCGGGCAGCCCTTGCCGCCGCAACGGAAGCAGGAAACATCGACTTCAACAGACGGTTCCGTGAATGGAAAATAACTCGGACGCAACCGAATTGTTCGATCAGCGCCAAACACATGCTGACACATGGCCAGTAAGGTGCCTTTGAGATCAGCCATGGTAATGTGCTTATCAATGACTAATCCTTCCATTTGGTGAAATTGATGACTGTGCGTGGCATCGTCATCATCGCGACGATAAACCACACCTGGACTGATCATCTTCAGCGGTCCCTTACTGAAATCATGTTTTTCCATGGTCCGCGCTTGCATCGGGCTCGTCTGTGACCGCATCAACAATTCATTGTTGATATAAAAAGTTTCCTGCATATCGCGTGCCGGATGGTCTTTGGGGATATTCATCATTTCAAAATTATAATGATCTTCCTCGACTTCCGGACCACTCAGCACTTGATAGCCCATGCCCATAAAGAAGCTTTCAAGATCGTCCATGATTTGGATAATGATGTGCGGCGTACCAGCAACAACCGGGTCACCCGGCAATGTCACGTCAATGGTTTCCGACGCCAATTTTGCATCAATAACTGCCTGTTCCAATTGCGCTTTGCGGGCTTCAATCGCGGCACTCAACTCATCACGAATTTTGTTGGCAAATGCACCGACTTTTGGTCGTTCATCGGCTGCAAGATCCTTCATCCCACGCAGGACGCTGGTGATCGGCCCTTTTTTCCCTAATAGCTGCACGCGAATCTGATTCAAGTCATCCAACGAATTGACTTCTTTGATGCGCTCGTTGTTTTGTTGAAAAAGTTGTTCGAGCTTGGTTTGAAAATCCATATTTTTCCTCCTCGATTACTGACTCCAAGCGGCATTTTTATGCGTTTGAAGGCATAAAAAAAGTCCCTCTTCAAAAGGGACGAAGCGTCGCGGTACCACCCTTGTTCATGGACACACTGATCCATGCACTCAACAAGGTAACGGCTAGGCCGGAGCTTTCTAAGTGTCGCCACCTCAAAAGTCAACTCGGAAAGTGAAGACAAACATTTTGATAAGAGACGTCTCGCAGTCCTATGAACGTCACTCCCTGTCTTACCAGCCTGTTTGGGCTTTCGTCATGGTTTTTATGTTTTTAGATAAAACAAGCTTAGCAAATTGAGCGCTGACGTCAAGAGCTGATTTTTTAACTGGCGCCTGTTAAAAAGAAAAAACGCGTGAATTACGCGTTTTTCTGAGTCTCATTGGCGTGGCACTCTTCATCTGTAACCCAGGCATCGCCCCAAGCGTGTGCCGCTGCCATCACCGAATTCAAAGCCCGGCCTTTATCTGTCAGTGCATATTCGATTAACGCCGAATCCTTATGGGTCAAACGATTGATCAAGCCTTCGCCCTCAAGTTCTTTCAGACGCTCAACCAAAACCCGGTCTGAACAACGCGGAATCAGCTTCGCAATATCCTTGAACCGGGAATTGCCATTGTTCAATAACACTTCCAAGATCAAACCGTTCCATTTCTTGCCTAGAATTTCAAATGTATGTTGAAATTTAGGACAAAGAGCGACTTGCTGACTTTGACAATCGGTTGTACTGGTTACTGTTGCATCCACTCTACTCACCTCATTATTCCCACTTACTTACATTTAGATAGTGCTAGCATACCACACTGGCAAAATATTACAACCCGATGTATAAGAAAGTCCAGACAAACCAAGTAAAACTGCTAATAAAGTCACTTAATTATTGGAGTCCCAAAACGATCAAAAAAGTCTTAGGCAATAAGTTCCATGTCGTGCCAAACTACGCAATCTCCGGCCAGCTGGGGCTGGAACGCTGTGACGGCGCTTTGAGCCAGAAAACCACTGTCTCAAAGTCGCCTAACAACATCAGCGACAAAAATCGGTCGCTGTGTTGTTTCCACTGCTGAGCCCCATCTGGCCTGCGATTGCTCCGCTTTGGCACTAATGTCTCAATAACTCTCCCGAATTACTTTGCGAAAACAAAGAGTGAACATGATCCAAGTTTATGAATGTTTGTTTTTATATTGTGAACTTGAATTATGTCAGAACCTTTCAAAACAGAAAGAACCGCAGATAAATATCCGCGGTTCCCGTGTGGACGGTGGCAACTACCACCGTCATATCACGATCCTAATTTAAAGCTTTTAAGTGGGTGTGGATCGGATGCCGGAGCTTGTGCATCCATGGTACGACGACCTCATCCATCGCAGCATAATCATCGACTAGGGAAACAACAAAACTTTCCTTGTATTTAGGCAAGCCAACTGTTGCGCCCCACATGTGCTTGATGATGATGTCTTTTTCCATCGGTGACAATTCGGTCAGCTTCTCAGCGTTCCGTAAAGCAATCCGGGGATGGATAAAGGCATGCGTCCCCAAGTCAAACTTGGTTTTGCGCCAATCATAGTAAAACAGATCGTGCAACAAGCCTGCTCGGGCGATCGCACGAACATTCAGACGCAGCCGTTTCCCGATCAGATAGCTCTGATAGGAAACACTGATCGAGTGCTCCAATCGGTTAGAATAATGATGTTGCGGGTGTTCTGCCAGTCGCTGAACCTCAGGCTTGGCCAATAAATCAGCCACATACCCTACATACTCAGCATCCGATTGCCAATCGCGTTTTTTGCTCAAGACATCTGCTCCTTTTGTGGTTTGATGAACACACTTATAGTATAACAGCTTCCGCCCCTAAAAGGCACCTTCATAATAGATTCTTAATCCCCAACTAAGTGGAACATCATGATTGCTGCAGCGACCGCAACATTCAACGATTCTGCCTGCCCGCGAATGGGAATGTATAAATTTGTATTGGTTTGCTTTAAAAGAACAGGATCCATACCGTTACCTTCATTACCGACGATCAAACCAAATTGCGCACTTGGCTGAATCTTGCGATAACTCTTGGCCTTCTCATTGAGTTCCGACCCATAAACCGGAATGCCGGCCCGTTGCAGCGCTTTGATAATCGGCATCAGCTTGGCGGAGACGATACGGACGTGGAATTGACTGCCCTGCATAGCCCGCAAGACTTTTGGGCCAAAAGCATCGGCCGTTCCCTGCCCGAAAATCACGGTCTTGATGCCGGCAGCATCTGCCGTACGTACTAAAGTTCCGACATTGCCGGGATCCTGAATCGCGTCTAACATCAAAAATTGCCCACTCAGAGGCTCAGGTAATTGTTCGGCCTGCCGTGGCATAACCGCAAAAATGCCTTGCGGTGTCTCGGTGTCACTGAGATGTTCCGCTACTGATTCCGAAATCTGGGTGATTTTGTCATAAAACGGCTTGAGCGCGCGGTCATCCAAATATTTTTCGGTTGCATAAATATCGTAAGGCGTCTGACCACTCGCCAGCGCCTCCTGAACCAAATGACGCCCTTCCAATAAGTAACGTCCGGCATCTTTTTGGTGTTTCTTAACGGTTAATTTTTTAGCGGTCTTGATTCTGTCGTTCTTAGGTGATGAAATATATTCCATAAAATTCTCCTTCTGGCGCCAATGTTCGGCGATGTTTACAGTTGCCGACAAGTTCATTTTTAAAAATCAAACTTTAGTCCATTGTCGCCGCACTCATAAGCCTTATGCTACACTAGTATGGAATGTGGAGAAAGCACGGATGAGGACTTTGATGCTTTTTCACAGGCAGTTTTCTCACGAAATGAGCGCACCTAGAAGCTTTCTGATACTAGAAGCGCGTGATAGTAGGAAAGGAAGTGTCTTTTTGGTCAAACTCGCTAAACAAATCGTCGTCCGTGGCCGGGTGCAAGGCGTCGGTTTCCGCTGGGCCACGAAGATGATTGCAGATAATCTGAACATTAGCGGCACTATCGAAAACCGCTCTGACGGCTCTGTTTTTATTCAGGCAGCTGGCGAACCGCTTAATCTGGCAAAATTTGTCGCCCAGGTTAAGGCAGGTCCTAATCCTTACGCTAACGTTTCGACTTATGAAGAGAAGCCCTTGGAAAACATTCCAGACTTCCATGGTTTTCGCGTCACCGGTTGAATCCGTTCAGCCCATACAGTATAGTTAAACCCGATGACATTTTGAAGGGAAATTATTCATGCACAAGTCGAAAAAAGTATTTACATTAGGGATTGTGGGCTTATTGCCCTTATTATTAGCCGCGTGTGCTCCAACCACGAAACAAGGGGTCACGCTTAAACCACCAACGGATCCATTCTTTGGCACTTTTTATAAAGTCATTGGGCTGCCACTTCAGCACTTGATGGAGTGGATTGCCGGGTTTGTCGGCACGACCAGCAGCTACGGGATTGCGATTATCGTGATCACCTTACTGGTCCGCTTAATCGTGTTACCGCTCATGTTACGGCAACAACGGACCATGACGGCTTATCAGGAAAAGCAAAAGATCCTCCAGCCACAACTGAAAATTGTCCAAGAAGCGACCAAAAAAGCCAAAACCCCGGAGCAACAATTAGCTGCCAATAACTACATGCGGAAAATTTATTCCGCCAACGGGACGAGTATGATTCCGTCCATGGGTTGTTTGCCGATGCTCATTCAGTTGCCGATTTTCTCAGGTCTTTACCAAGCCATTGCGTACTCACCGGAAATCTCGCGGGCAACCTTCTTTGGTATTCAACTAGGCCACTCCAATTTCATCGTCACAATTTTAGCCACCTTGCCGTATATTGTGGTCAGCTTGATCATGTTGCAGGGCGTGCCGCCGGAACAGCGAAAAGCGATGCAGACAACGGCCTTTTTGAACCCGATCATGACGTTTATTTTTTGTATGATGTACAATGCCGGCTTAGGTCTCTACTTTGGTGCTGGCGGCATTATCCTCATCATCCAGCAAGCGATTGTGACTTACATCGTAACGCCTAACATTCGTAAGCGGCTTGATGAAGAAATGGAAGAAAATCCACCGGTCATCGTTGTTAATGAACATACCTTTGATGACTGGGGCAAAGTCACTGCGACAGCTGGTGCGACTAGCGGCAGTCACCAGCCGGCAGATCCAGATGCCATCGACCATAACAAATTACGCAAGCGCAACGCTGGTAAGCAGCAGCGACCACGCAAGTAAACTGTCACGTTTCTTAGTCGTCCGTTTTCGCGGGCGGCTTTTTTAATACTGGAGGCGATCACGATAGCCGGCTTCATCACGTGTACGGCACCCAAACGTTGAAAGTTGCGGGCAATCGCCAAGGTTCGAGGGATGAATGTAACTTTTGACCGTCAAACAACAAAATCGGCTGCAGAGACAAAATTTGTCTTTGCAGCCGATTTCACGTGAGAAGCGCTAACGTTTTTTAATCAACTTTGAAGTCACAGATTACTTTTAATCGTGGTATCGCCCTTCGGAGCAGCCGCCTGTTTAGCTTCTTCCTGAGCCTTAAGCGCCTTCGCTTTTGCTTCGGTAATGGTCGGCAAGTCAATTCGGAAAATGGAACCATGTCCCAACGCCGAGTCGACTTCGATTTGTCCGTGGTAGCTTTCAATTAACTGTTGGGCGATCGATAATCCGAGCCCATTGCCGCCTTTTTCCCGACTGCGAGCCTTGTCAACGCGGTAGAAGCGATTGAACACGCGGCGTCGATCCTTTTCGGCAATGCCTTCGCCAAAGTCCTGCACGGCCAAAGCAACACCATTGCCACTGTTTTGCGCCATTGACACATGAATCTCTTTCCGGTTAGTCGAATATTTGACTGCATTATCCATTAAAATGATCATGACCTGCTCTAAATGATTACGATACATGCGAACATACGTGGTCTTCTCAAGATCATCATCTAACGTAAACGTGAAGTCGGGATGAATCATCCGAAAGTCTGCGACAACCTGCTGAACGGTTTTATGCACATCGACCACAGCATTTGGAAACTGAATATCCACCTGATCAGCTCGGGTCAGATCCAACATCTCCTGAATCAGGCTCTTCATGCGGGTGATTTCCTGCAGCGATGCCTTCAAGGACTCATCCAAGACCTCAGGATCATCCTTGCCCCACCGATTCAATAGTTGCAGATGGCCTTCCAAAATGGCAACCGGCGTCCGCAGCTCATGCGAGACATCCTGTACAAATTCGCTTTGCTGATCAATATAACGTTGAATCCGATCTAACATGCCATTAAATTCAAGCACTAGGTCACCGAGCTCATCGTTGCGCTTCAACGCGGGAATGCGAACGGTGCTTTCCGGTTCCTCATTCACCACATCAATGGCATTCGTGATTAATTTAATGGGTTTTAAGAAGCGCGTCGCCAAAATATAACCAATTAGAATTGAAATCAACACCGCCGCAAAGCTCAATCCCATAATCAGTAAGGTGATTTCGTGCATGGTCGCATGAAACGCCGTTAGTTTATTCGTCACTTGTACATAACCAATTAAGTCAGACGTCGTGGCCGAATAAATTGGTGCAGTGCCTACCAGACCGTTAAAATCACCAATATGGCTCTCCTGTACCTCGGTGCCATGAACCTTGCCTAACGTGATGGGGGTATCCCGTGACTGAAAAATATTCGTGCGATCGCGTGAAAAAACCGACACACTCACATCGGCCTGCGCCAACTTTTGAATCACCGAATCAGAAAAAATCCGCTCACGTGATTCACTCGGTGCCGGTAACGAAGGTTGATCCGACGCCGTTGTACCTTCCAACCGCGGAACAACTTGGGCAATGGTCAAATCGCCACTGACTGGGGAAAGTCGTTGGACAACGGTACTAAGCGTGTCCGTGACGGTTCGGCGCTCCTGATTCAACAGAATCTGTCGCATCGCACCGTATAGAATCATCGAAAAGGTGACAAAAGTGACAAAAATCCCGACACCAACCGTTACGGCCCATTTGACCTTTAACGAGATGCGGGGACTTTTCTTCTTTTGCCCGGTACTTGTCTGTTTAATCACCATTACGAGCGCATGACATAGCCGGTTCCCCGAACCGTCTGAATATAACTTGGTTCACCCGGCCGATCGATTTTGTTACGAATATAGCGAACATAAACATCGACAACATTCGTTTCAACATCGGAGTTGTAACCCCAGACCTTGGAAAGCAAAACGTCACGGGCAAGGACCACATTGACGTTCTCCATCAAAGTCAAAAGCAATTCATACTCACGCTTGGTCAGCTCGATAATGTCATCACCGCGGCGAACAACCCGGTTTTCCTTCTCGATCACAAGGTCGCGATATTTGATCGTGGTTTGTTTAGCGGTGTTGTTTTCGCCTTCGATACTAATTCGGCGTAACAACGCGCGTAACCGCGCCAACAATTCTTCGATGGCAAATGGCTTGACAATGTAATCGTCGGCGCCGTGGTCCAAGCCACTAACGCGATCAATCACAGAATCACGGGCGGTCATCATGATAATCGGCGTATTCTTGACCTGTCGTACCCGCCGGCAGACTTCAAGGCCATTCAACTCTGGCAACATCAAGTCAAGCAGGATAGCATCCCAGTCTTCAGCCAACGCCGCCTCAAGTCCGGTGCGGCCATTGAAATGGACTTCCGTTTCGTAGCCTTCGTGTTTTAATTCCAGCTCGACAAACCGGGCAAGATTTTTTTCGTCTTCAATAATCAGTATTTTACTCATCAGGGTCTCCTTATGCTTTCTTAGTGGCACCACACACGCAACGCAACTTTATTCGTGATTTCTCATTAAAAAACGATGCTAAGCTAGTTTAGCACAGTTTTCTCATTTTGGCTATAAGCCGCGCAATGATGGGCACAATCGCCATTGAAAAAAGTTTGTTCGGTGGTTTTCTCATTTTTCAATCCGGACAGGTTCTCATAAACAGGTCCACGCTCATACTTAACCGAGTTACCCACTCGCCCAGCACTTCTCTAATTTTATTTTCATAAGCGGTCTATCGCCAATTTCCATCAAGCCATCAGCGTACATCTTTTAGCTCAGCCTTTAACCAAAAAAGAGCCAATTCGGCATGTTTGCGGATTGACTCGATCAATTGGTCATTAAAATTTTAAGCTTCGTGGTACCAACTATAGTGGAAAATGCCATCGCGATCGGTTCGTTCGTAGGTGTGGGCACCAAAGTAATCGCGTTGTGCCTGGGTCAGGTTGGCAGGCAGCACTGGCGAACGATATGAGTCGTAGTAGCTGATCGCTGCGGAGAAACCTGGAACCGGCACACCGGCTTTAACGGCAAGACCAACCAGATCACGGACACTTTCCTGATAATTCTTGGCGATATTCAGGAAGTAATCGTCTAGTAAGAGGTTTTGTAAATCAGGCTTTTTGTTATAAGCATCGGTGATGTTTTGCAAGAAGCGGGCACGGATGATGCAGCCGGCACGCCAGATTTTTGCCAATTCGCCATATTGGAGATTCCAGTCGTATTTTTCTGAGGCGAAGCGCATTTGTTCAAAGCCTTGGGCATATGACATCAGCTTGCTGAAGTACAGGGCTTTGCGAATCATTTCGATGGCTTCTTTTTTGTCGACCGAAACGTTGGCAACCGGCTTTGGCAAAACTTTACTTGCTGCAACCCGTTCCTGTTTCATGGCACTGATGTAACGCGCATAGACAGATTCGGTAATCACACTCTGAGGAACGCCCAATTCAAGCGCTGATTGTGATGACCATTTACCCGTGCCTTTATTACCGGCACGATCCAGAATCACGTCAACAATTGGCTTGTCGCTGCCAAGATCATCCTTGCGAGTTAAAATGTCGGCCGTAATGTCAATGAGGTAGGAATCCAACTCACCTTTATTCCAGTCACTGAAAATGTCGGCAATTTCTTTAACATCCAAGCCAAGCAGGTTACGCATCAAATTGTAACTTTCAGCGATAAGTTCCATATCACCGTATTCGATGCCGTTATGCACCATTTTGACATAATGACCGGCCCCATTTGGTCCAATGTAAGTGACACATGGTGCGCCATCGTCAGCTTTTGCGGAAATGGCTTCAAGAATTGGTGCAACCAGATCATAGGCTTCTTTTTGACCACCCGGCATGAGGGAAGGACCGTGCAGCGCACCTAATTCGCCACCGGAAACGCCCATGCCGATGAAGTTAATGCCGGATTTGTCCAATTCGGCACTCCGGCGCATGGTATCTTCAAAGAAAGTGTTCCCACCATCAATTAAAACATCGCCTTTATCAAGTAACGGCAACAATTCCTTGATAACCGCGTCAGTGCCGGCGCCAGCTTTAACCATCATGATAATTCGGCGCGGCTTTTCGAGCGAAGCAACAAAGTCCTCGATCTTATAACTTGGTACCAACTTCTTATCTGGATGCTCGTCAACAACCGCCTTGGTTTTACTTCCGGTTCGATTGTAGATTGCAACGGTATTGCCGCGGCTTTCAATGTTCAAGGCAAGATTCTTACCCATTACAGCCATACCGACAACGCCGATTTGTGGTTTATCCATTACGGAAACCTCCTCATTAATTTCAACATTTACTCCATTCATGTTAGCAGAAACAGCCTTGATTTAACAGTCTTCAGAAGCCTTCGCAGGCAGGTAAAATGTATTATTTTCAAGTTAGCCAAGTTCGGACTGAGTGACCTAGCAAATAAGAAAAGCAGTGCCCCGACCTAAGCCTGTGAGCACTGCTTAATTCATGATTAGAACCTAGTATCTGTTCATCTTTTATCATTCAGGTTTGCCTGATTCTTTTCAGCAACAAACACACACATCACGATTCATCCTGATCCGGGAACATCCCCTTCAACTTTGCAAAGGGATTATCTGCCTTCTTTTCTTCTTCTGTCCGCTTCTTGTATTCATCTTCGGCGAGCACTTCCCATTCATCTCCGGCAGGCATATCACCGGTGGCTGCTTCTTCCGGTGTGAGCACCTGCATAGGAATACTGAGCAACAAATGATCCTCGACCGCTGGCAAAAGATCAAGCTCGGATTCTTCGAGGGGCATCAGGATTTCGCCGTCTTCATACTGATCCGCATGGCCTTCATCGGTTAAATAGATTTCGCTGAAGGTAAAATTCTGCGGCATCGTCACCGGTTTCAGACTGCGGGTGGAAGGTACCACGAGCGTCCCGGTCAGATTGACGCTGACCAGAAAATCGCCGCGATCATACAACACATCCCCACTCACCTGAATGGGACTTACATCAAGAATCTCCGGATCGCGATCCTGCAGATCAGCCTTGACATCTAACGTGGTACTAAAGTGTAACGGTTGCACATCATGTTTCATTAATTCCTGAATGGTCCATTTCAACATGGCGATCCTCCTTAAAAATACATTCGAAAGCCTAGGACCTTCGGATAAAAACCAATTCATACGCCTCACATGAGTGGCGGTCGACCATAATTCTGTTCGACGCCGCCAATGGCTGTGATTAATCGATCCGCACGGTGGGTCATGGCTAAGACCCCATCCGGTGCAAGCATATCAGCACTGACACGTGTGAGCAAGGGGTAAGCCAAGTGGTGTTTGACAGTGCGCAGATATTGTCGGCCAGTCGGTGTAAACCCAAGGACATGGAGTTGTGGCAGGCGCCGAGCTTTTGTGACAGCAGCGGTCGTCATATTCAGCGTGATGGCTAGGGCGAGCCGTCGTAATCGGGCATAGGTATAGCGCTTGGACTTAACCCGGTGCAAAAACTCGGTCATATCATGAGCACCATCAATCTGCTGGGTGAACCGATATTCCAACCCCTCTGCCATCGTCGCTACTTGCCGCAACTCAGCTAAATCAGCCGTTTGCAGGCGATATTTTAGCCATGGGAAAAATTGCGACCAGCCATATTGCGGTTGCTCAGCATAAACCGAAATCAAATCTGCCGGTACAATACCTGTGACAGGCTCGCCTTGCCACAAGTGTTGCCGCACCGCCGATGCACTGGCAAAATTAGCCTTGATCTGCTGCTCATCGTGAGCAACGCCTTGTCGCCCGAATGGGTAAAGCTGCATCGGCACCTGTAATGCCAAAACTGCCTTGGCGTAACTCAAGCCCAACATAAAGTTTGGGTCCGTCTGCGTAATCCCCGCCACCTTCGCGTACGCAGCATTCAGTTGGGTCGCGTAAGTCTGCGTATAATCGGCAAAACCCGGGTCCGTAATATCAGCCGACGCTAATTGCCGGGCAAGATCTAAATAATCTAGCTCAGGGTGCTCGGTTCCAAATGCCAGTGCCGATACATGCAACGCTGCCAAAGCCGACACACCGGCTTTGGCGAATTGATCGGCCGCTTGAACGGCACCGGTGACCGGTAATTCAATCACGATATCGGCGCCATGAGTCAGCGCTGCCTCTGTGCGTACCCACTTATCAAAAATCGCCGGTTCGCCGCGTTGCACATAATTACCTGACATGACCACCACGACGACATCGGCGTGCGTTAAACTTCGCGCTTTAGCCAATGCAAAAGCATGGCCCGAGTGAAACGGATTAAATTCCGCAATCATGCCAACAGCTTGCATACGCACCTCCAGAATCGTCTTCGTCAGTCAAATCATGATTTGTTTCTACTTACCGTTTTTTGGCGTGAAAGAACCAGCGGGTACTCTTGGCCGAAACCGGGTGCGCCCCAAAATCAGCCGTGACTTCAACCTTTTCAAAGCCGGTCGCCTGTAGTGCCGCAAGATAATCTTCCAGCGGATAAGTGCGCTCCTTGTGGGTTTCAGTTAGCGGCTTGTAAGCATCTAAGTCCTCGTCATAAATGAAAAACGTCAGATCGTGTTCGATACTATGCGGTTTTTCACCAACAAAACTGTTCCATAAAAAAGCAAAGTCATCGCTTTGATAATTGTACATATAGCCCGGAAAAACGTGATCCATCTGGTAAAGCGAATGAGCATCAAAAAGAAAATCCCCGCCTGAAGGCAGCAATGCCGCCACCTGGGCGAAGACTTGCTTAACTGCCTCAAGATCGGGCATATAGCAAATGGAATCATCAAAACAGGTGACTACGGGGAACTTCGGCAAGTCATGTAAATCCCGCATGTCACCTTGGATCAGCGTTAAATCAACATCAGCAGCAAGTGCTTTTTCTTCGGCCAATGTCAACATGTCGTCTGACAGATCGAGATCGGTGACTTGATAGCCTGACTGTGCCAACAACACGGCGAGAAAGCCCGAACCGCCTGCCAACTCCAACAAAGGCTGATTGGCTGGCGCTACCCGCTGCTGAACGTAATCCCGCCACCGTAAATACAGTGACTGATCCATCAATTTGTCATAAACTTCGGCAAAAGTGGTGTAAATCATGCCTCAACCCACTGATCCACGTTGACAAGCGGGGCGCTTTGCCACAATTTCTCAAGGTTATAGAATTGCCGTTCTTCCGGCATAAAGACATGAACAACCACATCATTTAAATCGATGAGCATCCATTTCGAACCTTTTTTGCCTTCGATTCGGCGAATATCGACACCCGCAGCTTCTTCTTTTTCTTCGATTTCATCCACAATCGCCTGTACCTGACGATCTGAAGTGCCGCTCATAATGACAAAATAATCCGCCAATAAGCTCACACCGCGCATATCCAAAGCGACAATATCCTCGGCCCGCTTTGAATCGCCGGCTTTAACAGCAATTTCCAACATTGTTTTTGCGTCGACCATAAACTACTCCTTTGATAAAAATGCATTATAAGTTAACAGTGTTTTAGGAAAGACCAACTTGCGCGCGCCGATCAGGTACATCAACGTATTTTCCAGTTCGATGCGACTGGCCTCTTCCAGATTCGTTTCAGCAGCCTTGCGCGCCTTGGCTTCGACAGGCAAAGCCCGTTGCGGCTCAATAAAATCGCCGACAAAGATACATTCATCTAATGGCGTCATTTCCGGATCCCCGGTTGTATGCCGGGCAATCGCAGTCAAGACCTGCTTATCCGTAATGCCGACTTCGGTTTGGATAAAATGAACGCCGACAACCCCGTGCCAGACGCCTCGGCCATATTGCAACAAACTGGGATCAAAGCCATCTTCGACAATCACCCGTTTGTAGGTTTCGACCGGGATTTCTTTGCCATAATCGTGCAGCAAACCGGCCAAACCGGCACGATCAACATCTTGATCAAATCGCTTAGCCAGTTCAATGGCCGTTTGTTCCACGCGCAGGCAATGCTCGTAACGCGGTTCGTCCAGGCGATTGCGTAAGCGATTTAAGATTTCTTGGCGGCTTAAGCCGTGTGTCAAGCTGTCAGGGTACTGATGTTCATTCACGATATAATCCCTCTTTTTGAATATAGTCAATAACTGGATCTGGTACCAAATAACGCAGGCTGCGTCCATTTTGCACCCGTTCACGCACCGCGGTCGAACTGATATCGATTAGCGGGGCATCGACCCATAAAATCGGATAGCGACTGGCCGGTGTATAACCGCGGCGTTTAACGCCCACGAAAGTCACAAGTTTGACCAGTTCATCAATATGAGCCCACTTGGGTAAATAATCGACCATGTCAGCGCCGATGATGAAATAATAGTCAGTGTCCGGATGTAGCCGTCGCAACGCCTGCATGGTTTGATAGGTATAACTAATACCGCCTCGGCGTATTTCGATGCCTTCCAATCCAAAAAGCGGATTGTCAGCAATGGCCAATTGTACCATGTTCACCCGGTGCCGTGCCGAGATAGCTGTTTTAGTATCAACATGTGGCGGCTGATTATCCGGCATAAAGTAAACTTTTTCCAAGCCGAGTTCGGTGCCCGCTGCCTCCGCCATAATTAAATGGCCGTTGTGAATTGGATTAAAGGTTCCGCCAAACAGGCCCACCTGCTTGCGGCGATGCACACCTAGAATCTGTTCGCGCATCGCCACTGAGATGACCGGCTGAGTTAAGGTGACACTCTGCGTCTTTTCCATCGCAATCCCTACCGTGCGTTCACTTCAAGACTAATTCGGCGATGCTCGGTTTTGGCTGCTTCTTTGTAGACAATCACCGTGCGGCCGATAATCTGAGCCACTTCCAAGCCGGTAATCGCGGCCTGTAAAGTGTCAGCAACTTCCCGCGGGGTATCATCGGCGGTTGGCAACAAACTGATTTTCACCAGTTCTCGCGTTTCCAACGCATCTTTGACCCCAGCGACAAACGCATCACCAAGCCCATTTTTGCCAACTTGAATCAACGGTTTGGTCGTCATCGCCAGGCTCCGTAAATAGCGTTTCTGTTTACCAGTTAACATATTTTTAAAACAACTCCTCTGATGGCACTTTCGTCAACTTTGACTCAACTGCGGCTAGCCACATCGTTGCGATCGCAATCAAACTTAAATAAATGCTTTTCGCAATAGAACATCCACACCTTTAGGCGCATAGCCTGCGATCGTGACACCGGCCGGTACGGTAATCCAGCCAAGTCCGGCAAAAACGAGATCCGACTTTTCCTTTGGGGTGAACTCAAACCGTACCAGTGGCGGAAACTGAGCCACTTCATCGGCTTGCGGTGGCGCAAGCAGGCCGCCAACATGTCTTTGGTAAAAATCATCAGCGTTAGCTAACTTGGTGCGGTGCAACGGCAATTGATTATCCGTGTAGATCACGAACGACTGACGGCCGCCGCGAAGATAGTCGAATCGCGCCAATCCACCAAGAAAAATCGTCTGTCCTTCATTTAACTGATAGGTGGCCGGCTTGATCACCGATGTCGGGGATACCAGTTTTAAATCCTTAGGTCCCACAAAATGTGCCATCTGATGCCGATGAATAATACCTGGTGTATCAATCAGCGACTGGCCGTCATCTAGCGGAATCATAATCCGATCCAGCGTTGTGCCTGGAAAACGCGAAGTGGTAATCAGGTTCTCAACACCCGTTAATTCCCTGATAATTCGGTTGATTAAAGTCGATTTTCCGGTATTTGTCACGCCAACAACGTAGACATCGCGATGCTCTCGATATTTTTCGATTGCGTTTAATAAGTCGTCAACGCCAAACCCCTTTTTGGCACTGGCCAGCATCGTCGCAACCGGGCGTAACCCCTGTGCTTTGGCTTGCTGCTGCAACCAATTTTTTAACCTGTTCGGATTCAGCGACTTAGGTAGAACATCGGCTTTATTGCCCACCAAAATGACCGGATTATCGCCGACAAACCGGTGTAATCCGGGAATCACGCTGCCATTAAAATCAAAAATATCAATCACATTCACAATTAGCGCGTTGCTCTCACCAATTGCGTTCAACAAACGTAAAAAGTCGTCATCTGTCAATGTGACCGGTGCGATTTCATTATAATGCCGCAACCGAAAACACCGTTGACAATAAATATCGTCTTCAGTGTTAGCTTTAGCTAAAGTAGCAGCAGGCAAGTATCCGGGTTGTTTTGGATCGGTTGTCTGTAAAATAGCGCCACAGCCTATGCAGCGGCGCTCTTCATCATTTTTGATGGTGTCCATGAATATCCTCCTGATAATTCAGCTGCCGTTTTTTCGCAAGTGCTTTAAAAACGAAGCCTTCAAAAAACCGATTGATCCGCGTGTTCCACGCATCACTTTCCACCAGTGGTTGCGTTAGAATCGTGCGCACGCCGGCAAGGTTGCCAGCCCAAATATCAGTCAGGAGCTGATCCCCGACCATCACCACTTCCGAACGTTTTAAGTCTAATTCCTTACGTGCTTTGGTAATCCCCACAGGCAACGGCTTCAATGCTCGCGCCACATACGCGACTTGAAGCTTGGCCATTGCTTTGTGGATACGATTAGCGTTGTTATTTGAGACGACCACCACTTGAATGCCGCCTTTTTTCAGATCTGAAAGCCAGCGAGTCAGTTTAGCCGTACCTTCCGGATGATCCCAAGCCATCAACGTATTATCAAGATCCGTCAACACCGCTTTAATGCCTTGCTGTTTCAGACTGGCAGGCGTCAGACTGAAGATATTCGTTACCAGCCAAGTCGGCTCAAAAACTGCCACAAATCTTGTCCCCTCTCCGGTTGTTCATATCCTTATATTATAGCGGAAAAGATGCCTAAGCGCGAGGCCGTTTGCCTAATACCTTCGACGCGTCCGCAATGAAAACGCTATTTTAAAAAGACGAAATAATCGCCTTATTGTTGCAAACAGGGTACGATGAATTTGAAATCAAACGCTCGCATTCCGTTATTAAGCCTGTTATACTTATTTTTAGTAAGTGTTTCAAAATAGGAGGCAACACCATGACCCGTTTGCATCATGTCTCGCTTTTAACTGGCGACGCAACCGCAACTATTCATTTTTATACAAATGTTTTGGGCTTGCGGTTGGTAAAAAACACCGTGAATCAGGAAAACATTCACATCCGGCATCTGTTTTTCGGTGATTATCAGGGAACGCCTGGCAGCGTCGTGACTTTTTTCGTCATTGATCGACTTGGCCACCGTTATGACGGGCGCAATCAATTAGGTGGAATTGATTTGGCGATCCCTAGCGATTCTTTGCCTTTTTGGTTTGAACGGCTGCAGCAAGCCGGTTGTGTGATTTCTGAAGCCGCGGACCGTCTGACGTTGGTTGATCCTTCTGATACGCCAGTTCGGCTGATTGCCTTCCAGAAGACTTTGTCAGATCATTTAACGGTTCCTAACGACATCCCCGGCAACCGACAGATCACCGGCCTCATCAATGTTGACATCCCTGTTGCTGATCACGAGGCTGAGAAGGCTTTCTTCGAAGCAATGCTAGGCCAGAAAGCCGAACATGAACAATTTAAGCTGGCAGCGGGCAACACTTTGACACTAAAACCGAGCCTGACTGACGATGTCAAACGGTTTGGCCGTGGCAGTATGGATCATTTTGCCTTGACCGTTGACCATGAAGAAGCGTTGCCGCGTCTTGGCACCATTGCCGCACAACATGGTTATGAAGTTGAAGAGTTTGCCGATCGCGGCTGGTTTAAAAGCCTTTATGTTCGTGATCCGGCGGACAACCGCATTGAATTTGCAACCCAGTCGCCGGGCTTTACATTAGACGAGCCGCTTGAGCATTTAGGTGAGAAACTGGGCCTGCCGCCGAAGTTTGAAGCGCAGCGGGCGACCATTGAAAGTTATTTCAAAACCAAAGGAGTGGATTTCCATGATTGAACATCCGTTACTCGGCATGAACCACGTCACCGCCATGGCAAGTGACCCTCAAGCCATTTTTGATTTCATGAGCAAAACTTTAGGGCTGCACCTGATCAAGAAAACGGTGAATCAGGATGCTTTAGACACCTATCACTTCTATTTTACCGATGACCAAGGTACTGCCGGCACTGACATGACCTTCTTCACGTTTCCTAATCAGGAAAAAGGCAAAAAAGGCACGAATATGATTTCGCGGGCCAGCTTCCGGGTACCAAGTGATGCTGCCTTAGATTACTGGCTCAAGCGATTTGCGGAAAAAGGGGTCGCAAACGATGGCATCAGCACCCAGTTTGATGCCAAAATCATTAATTTCCACGATCAGGATGATCAGCAGTTTCAGCTTATCTCCGATGAACACAATCATGGGGTCGCAGGTGGCACCCCTTGGAAACACAATGATGTTCCAGAAGAATTTGCCATCACCGGTCTTGGGCCGGTCACGGTTACGATTTTCAATCTCGGCCACATGCAATATGTGCTAACGGAAATTATGGGTTATACCAAGATCGCCGAAGACGGTAACTGGTCCCTCTACGAAGTTGGCGATGGTGGTCACGGAGCACAGGTCATTTTGGAACACCGCGAAGATCTGCCAATTGCCGTTGAAGGCTTTGGTAACATTCATCACGCCGCCTTTTCCACGGATACACGTGAGACGCTTGGCACGTGGATTGATCGCATCAAGCAATATCGCCTGCCGCAATCCGGCTACGTGGACCGCTTCTACTTTAAATCCGAGTATTTCCGGGCAGCACCGCAAATTCTTTTCGAAATCGCCACAACCGGACCAGGCTTCTTACAAGACGAAACTTATGATGAAGCTGGCATCCACCTTGAGTTGCCGCCATTCTTGGAAAGCAAACGTGATGAAATCGAAAAGCAGCTCACACCAGTCAAAACCGATTGGCGCGGTCGTTAATTTGTGGAGGTAGTTATGGCAGAAGAAAACGTCAATTATACTTTTGTAAAAGGTGACCCCACCGTCTCCCCTTTGTTATTGCTACACGGCCAAGGCGGCAATGAAAATGATTTGCTGCCGATTGGTAAATACCTGTCGCCTAATAGTCCCATGCTATCGATTCGCGGACGCATTCAGGAACAAGGGATGAATCGTTATTTCCGGCATTCGGAAAACGGCGGCTTTGATTTAGCCAACCTTGAGCAGGAAACCACTTGGCTTTTTTCGGTTTTAAATGAGCTTTGCCAAAAATTCAACATTGACTATAACCGGTTTGTGGTCGTCGGCTATTCAAACGGCGCCAATGTAGCCGCACGCGCATTGTTGACACGGCGCGATGCTTTTCACACTGGCATCTTTTTCCACCCGATGGCGCTTTCGACGGTTGATTCAAAGCAAGATTTAAGCGATGTCAAAGTCTGGATGTCCCATGGTGATCAGGATCCGATCGTGCCAGCCCAGAACTTTAAGGTGTTGACCACTTATCTCAAAGAACAAGGGGCGGACGTGACGATTTTCCGGCACGGGCAAAGCCATAATTTAAATGAAGCTGAATTGGCAAATGCCAAATCCTGGTTGGCGAATAGTGGCCGACTGCAGGATTGGCAACGGAGGTGAATCTTATGCAACGTTTTGGGTTTGAGGAATACGGCAAACCAAGTGTTTTTAAAAGTATTGAAGCACCGGTTCCGGAGCCAAAAGCCGGACAAGTGCAGTTGCAGGTTCTGGGTTTTGGCTTGAACCCTTATGATGCTTCTCTGCGCCGCGGTGAACAGGCAGCGTTCCGGAAAGTTAAGTTTCCCGTGGTACCGGGAACGGATGTGGTTGGCCGCATTACCAAGCTAGGTGAAGGCGTCACCGACTTTGCGGTAGGCGATGTCGTTTTGAATTATCGTCCAATCGGCGGTTATAGTGAGTTTGTGACGGCCTCAACCTCTAAAGTTTACAAAAAGCCGACTGCGCTAAGCTTTTTGGATGCTGCGGCGTTACCACAAGTCGGCTTGGCAGCATTTAACATTCTTCACTATATGTTGAATCTTAAACCTGGAGAAACACTGGGCGTCATCGGTGCCAGCGGTGGCGTCGGTGCCATCTTGGTGCAGATTGCCAAGTTTGAAAAGTTGCACGTCATCGCCGTGGCTGGTGAGCAGCATCGCGAGTATCTGCGGCAGTTAGGTGCCGATCAAATCTTCAGCTATACCGACGACTTGCCGGAAGATGCAGCCGATGCTGTGGTCAATGCCGTGTTCGGCGCTGCCGATCATGGCGCTGCATTAAAACTTGTTAAGTCAAACGGTCAGTATGTCACAACGGCTTATGCCGATGTTGATCTCAGCAGCAAACCTGACGTGACACATTTGCAATTAAATCCTTCGAAGGACTACTCGGTGCATGATGGCTTTGCCTATCTCACAGATGTCGCCCAAAAATGGGGACTACAGGTTCGTGTCGCTCAGGCTTTCCCATTTAATGTTGACGGTGTGATTGCCGGCCATGAAATGCTGGAAACGCATCACGCGCCAGGCAAGTTAGTCGTTATGCAAGGCCGCCATGTCATCCACCCGATTCGCAAAGACGTTAACCACCTGTAGTGCCTCAAAAAACCGCTTGCGACCCGCCTTTTCCCGCCGTATGATAACAACATGCACGGAAAGGCGGGACGATATGAAAATTGCAATCTATTGCGGTGCCAATCATGGCGTTAATGATGAATTTCTTCAGGCAGCTACACAGGTTGGTGCCTGGATTGCCGAGCGTGGTGATACTTTGGTTTATGGCGGCGGCAAACTGGGCTTAATGGGTGCGGTTGCTGGCAGTACGCTTCAACATGGCGGTCAAGTCATTGGCGTCATGCCTCAGGTGTTAGCAGATCGCGGCCTGGCAATGCCTGACCTGACGGATTTGGAAGTTGTCGCGGATATGGGCACCCGTAAGGCCCGAATGATTGAACTAGCCGATGTCGATATCGCCTTACCCGGCGGCCCGGGAACGTTAGAAGAAATTACGGAAGCCATTTCTTTTTCCCGGATCGGATTAAACGCCAGCCCTACCATTTTATTTAATCAAAACGGCTATTACGAGCCGCTGCATCAGATGTACCAAACGGCCGTAGATCAAGGATTCTTCGACCAGGATGCATTTGACAACCTGTTGTTTTCATCTGATCTGCAGGAAATTAGCACGTTCATCGCTAATTACCAACCGCTCGGGGTACGACAATATCATTAACCAAGCAAGCTTGTATATGACTCATATAAAAAACACGCCATTTCATTCAGAGCGAATGGAATGACGTGTCTTTTTTATATGTAAGCGTAAACTGACGCAACTAGAACCTACGCCAGTCAACAGGTTACATGATGATTAAGCCAAAGCCTTTTTAGCGGTATCCGCCAAAGCCTTGAAACCGTCCGGGTCGCTGACAGCAAGATCAGCGAGCATCTTACGGTTCATGTCGACATTGGCGAGTTTCAGGCCGTGCATCAACTTGCTGTAAGAAATATCGTTCATGCGCGCTGCTGCGTTAATCCGGGCAATCCAAAGACGCCGGAAATCGCGCTTCTTGGCGCGGCGATCGCGGAATGCATAGCGATACGAAACCATGACCTGGGCACTTGCTGCCTTAAACAGTAAATGCTTGGCACCACGATAACCCTTAGCGAGCTTCAGTACCTTCTTACGACGCTTACGAGTAACTGTTCCACCTTTAACACGTGGCATTAGAATTCCTCCTCAAATCAAATCCGATAGCTTATTATTTCATCTGGCTGAGCATCTGGCGGATCCGCTTCATATCTGAGTGGGATACCAATGCTGACTTACGCAATTGACGACGCTGCTTCTTCGTCTTGCCGTGGAAACGGTGTGACGTGTATGCGTGACCGCGCTTAAGGGCACCTGATGCGGTTTTCTTAAAACGCTTTGCGGAAGCGCGGTGGGTCTTGAATTTTGGCATGTCTTTTTCCTCCTCTAAACATCAATGCGCGCACGACTACTTAAAGCCGTGCACGCCTTTGTAACATTAGCCGATGATTATTTATCGGCTCGCGGTGCAAGCATTAAGAACATGCTGCGACCATCCATCTTTGGATGAGTTTCAACAGTAGCAATTTCCTTAACGGCATCCGCCATCTGCTCAAGAACCTTACGACCAAGATCCTTGTGCGTAATTGCTCGACCACGGAATCGAACGCTCACTTTGACCTTGTCCCCTTTTTTCAGGAACTTCGTCGCGTTCTTAAGCCGTGTATTGAAATCTGCTTCACCAATGGTCGGGCTCAAGCGGATTTCCTTAATGGTGACAGTCTTTTGTTTCTTCCGAGCATCGCGCTCTTTCTTCTGCAGCTCGAATCGGAATTTCCCGTAGTCCATGATGCGGGCAACCGGTGGCTTGGCATTAGGCGATACTAAGACAACATCTAAGTTTGCATCCTCGGCAATGGCCAAGGCGTCACGCGTACTCTTAACGCCGAGCTGTTCACCGGTCTGGGAGATCAATCGAACTTCACGTGCGCGAATACTGTCATTGACTATCAGATCTCTTGCTATGGTTGTTCACCTCCGTGTGAATTTCAGAGAAAAAACAAAAACAGCGTGGCCGCAAAGACCCCCGCTGTTCATTAAATACCGAACTAATGAGCCTAGAGGTCTAAAGACGTGGGCGAGAAGCGGGAACTTCTGCTTTTTCTCAACAGCAATAACTATACAGTAGCAACCCGCCAGCGTCAAGAGGCTCGTTGTCGATGTATGTTTGGATTGTACTGACCGCAGCTGTTTTTTTTGCGGCTTTTTTAAACTCTTTGCATATAAAATATCAGTGATCAAGAACTTTGTCAGCAAGTGTCGCGATGTTAGTGCCGACACCATAAACGCTCTCCCAGTCTTTGGTAAAGTCAAGAACGGCATTACTAATAGCAGGGTTTTGTAAGGCAGAGCGCAAAATATCGACACCCATGGTTGCTGCCTGAGCACCAGCTTGGAAAGCGTCATTTACTTGTCCAACGGTGTGAAAGCTGGCAGCCAGGATCTTAGTAGGCGCATGCTGAAGCGCAATTTGATACGCAAGATGCTTAATGACCTGTTTGGCATCAATACCCATATTGATCATCCGGTTATAATAAGGCGCCAGATAATCTGACCCTGCTTCGATCGCAAGGCGGCCTTGGAATTCACTGTAGATCGCGGTTGCAGTCACATGAACATCATTTTGCTTCAGAATCTTGATCGCAGCAAGTCCTGCCTCATTCGTCGGTACTTTGACAAAAACATCTTCATCAATGTTAGAAACGATTGCAAAGGCATCCTTAACAATCACATCTGTGGTTTGGCCAACAGCCTGAACATGAAGAGACTTATCGCGACCAATAATGGAACGAATCTGGCGCATATGATCGAAAAAGTTGGCCTTGCCTTCTTTCTTCACGATCGTTGGATTGGATGTCACCCCAGCTAAAGAAATGATCTTAGCGTATTTTTCAATATCAGCAATGTGAATCGTGTCTAAAAGAAATTCCATTTTTCCACCTCATATAGTTTCTGTTGTCTTTACGATAATCTAGCTCAAGTTTCATCAAGTGTGATCCGTTAACATAATATATGAACATCTCACACTGACCAGCGCTTGAACGTCTAAATACTGATTATTTCGTGCGTCTGTGTGCCATTCCACGAAAATTACCAACCGTTAATAGTTGCTTTTATCCCCGCTTGTTGCAAGATCTCTTGAAAGCTTTCGAGGTCGGTTGTCTGAAGCTGCTTAACATCCTTCAAGGCATACTCTCGATGCAAGTCTTCGTACTTCTTGAGACCAAATTGGTGAAACGGCAATAACTCCACTTCTGGGACATGAATACGATTGAATAGTTCGCCAAAATGCCTCGCATCATCATCACTATAATTAAAGCCGGGAATAACTGGTATGCGAACACGTACAGTCAGTTTTTGCATCTGCATCGCCGTTTGCAAATTTTTCAAAATAAGTTCATTGCGCGCATTTGTCCCTGCTCGATGCTTGTCAGAATCCCATTGCTTACAGTCGTAATACATCAAGTCAATGTACTGAGCCAGATCCGTGAACACTTTTGGATTAGCATAGCCAGTTGTTTCGCACGCAACATTAATGCCGGCATTGTGGCACGCCTTTGCTAATGCCGTGACAAAAGTAGGCTGAAAAAGAATCTCACCACCGGAAAGCGTGACACCCCCACCGGATTCTTCATAAAAATCCATATCCTGAACAATGATTTTCATCACATCATCAACGGTATACCATCGCCCGACTGTCACATTGCGTTGCTTCGATTCATCGTACATAGGTTTCGGTTTCCCCGATTGTGATTCAGGGTTTGAACACCACTTACAACGCAATGGACAACCTTTAAAGAACACGACCGTTCTAATGCCCGGACCATCATTGAGGCTAAACTTCTGAATATTGAATACTAGTCCTAGTTCATTGGACATAATCAGCACCTCCTCAATTCATACGTTAGCATATTCACTTACGAACGCAACAATTATGAATTGTGGTAAAACACGTTTGTTTAGATTTTATAGAAGTGTTTCATTGTTATTTAGCTAAGGATCGGTCTTTTTGGCTTAGCTCCGGGAAAAGCCAACAAGTTCAAAAATTTTGGCCAAGCACATTTGTGCAATCACGAGCAACATGATGCTTGCTGATTGATTTACGAATGAAGCAATGTTACATTTTGTTTGTAATCAGTTAGACGCAACCGATTATTGCCATGAAATGCTTATTTCAAGGAGGTCGAACCATTATGGATGCTGTCGTACAAAATAAAACTACGAAATTCACGCCCATCACACAAGGTGAATTCGGCAAGTTAACACCACGTATGAACAATTTACGTAACAAGATTATCAATGCAAAACCATATGTCGATCCAGAACGTGCCATATTGGCGACAGAGGCTTACAAAGCGCACCAAAATGAACAAGTGGATGTTTTACGAGCCAAGTTACTCGCACATATTCTCGACAAGATGACGATTTTTATTGAGCCTGAAACTTTGATCGTCGGCAATCAAGCACAAAAAAATCGTTGGGCTCCAGTCTTCCCTGAATATTCGATGAATTGGGTTATTGACGAACTAGATACCTTCGAAAAACGTCCAGGTGACGTTTTCTACATCACTGAAGACAGTAAAAAGAAACTCCGCGAAATTGCGCCATACTGGCAAAACAATACGTTGGAGGATCGCGGATTAGCCGCCTTCCCTCCTAAAAGCCGTCTTTTCTACGACTTAGGGATTATCGGCGCTGACGGCAACATCACTTCCGGTGACGGTCATATCGCAGTAGACTACACCACATTAATCAACAAAGGCTTGAAGTGGTACGAGGCTCGGGTTCAGACGGCGATGGCTGACCTTGACCTGACTGACTATGACCAACAAAAGAAACTTTATTTCTATCAGGCCAGCCTGATCGTGATTAACGCAGTGCGGCGCTTTGCTCAGCGTTACGTTGACCTCGCAACAAAAATGGCCAGCAAAACGGCTGATCCAAACGAAAAAGCCAACCTCGAAAAGATCGCCACGATTTTGCAAAAAGTTCCTTACGAACCGGCAACAACTTTTCGGGAAGCTGTTCAATCGGTTTGGTTAATCCACCTGATCCTCCAAATCGAATCCAATGGTCACTCTGTTTCATACGGCCGCGTCGACCAATACTTGGATCCTTTCTATGAAGCTGACATCAAAGCCGGGCGAATAACGTCAGATCAGGCGGTCGAACTGTTGACAAACCTCGCTTTGAAGACTTTGACGATCAACAAGGTTCGATCATGGGCGCACACAGAGTTTTCAGCCGGCTCACCGCTATACCAAAACATTACAATCGGTGGCCAGACCAAAGACGGACAAGATGCTGTTAACCCAATGTCCTATTTGATCCTTCAAGCAATCGCTCAAGCGCATCTCCCTCAGCCAAACCTAACCGTCCGTTATCACAAGAATTTATCTGACGATTTTATGCTGGCCTGCGTGCAAGTCGTGAAGCAAGGCCTTGGAATGCCGGCTTTCAACAACGATGAAATCATTATCCCTTCCTTCATCGCCCGCGGCATTAAAAAAGAAGATGCGTATAACTATTCTGCCATTGGCTGCGTGGAAACTGCCATCCCCGGAAAATGGGGCTATCGTTGCACCGGAATGAGCTTTGTTAATTTCCCTCGGACACTTCTGATTGTCATGAATGGTGGGGTTGATCCTGAATCCGGCAAACAGCTTTTACCTGACTATGGCCACTTTTCGGAAATGACCAGTTACGATCAATTGATGGCCGCATGGGACAAGTCACTGCGAGAGATCACCAGACAGAGTGTCATTATCGAGAATACCTGCGACATGGTCTTGGAGGAGGGATATCCCGATATCTTGTGTTCGACGTTAACAGATGATTGTATTGGTCGCGGCAAAACGATCAAAGAAGGCGGAGCTGTTTACGATTTCATTTCCGGTTTACAAGTCGGAATCGCTAACTTAGCAGACTCACTGGCAGCAATTAAAAAATTAGTCTTCGAAGAAAAAAAGCTTACTCCCGAACAGCTGTGGGAAGCCCTCAAAAACGACTTTGCCGGTGCTGACGGTGAACAAATTCGCCAGATGTTGCTCAATGACGCGCCAAAATATGGTAACGATAATGATTATGTCGATCAGTTGATTGCTGATGCATATCAACCTTATATTGATGAAATCGCAAAATACAAAAATACGCGCTATGGTCGCGGCCCAATCGGTGGTCTTCGCTACGCCGGAACAAGCTCGATTTCAGCCAACGTTGGTCAAGGTCACAGTACCTTGGCAACCCCAGATGGCCGTCATGCGCGGACACCGCTTTCCGAAGGTTGTTCACCTGAACACGCCATGGATACCAATGGACCGACTGCTGTTTTCAAAAGTGTCTCCAAGCTTAATACCAAAGCCATTACTGGCGGTGTACTACTGAACCAAAAGATGTCACCGCAGATCCTGCGAACGACCGAGTCTTGCATGAAACTGGTAGCATTACTGCGCACGTTCTTCAACAGGCTGCATGGCTACCATGTTCAATACAATATTGTTGATCGTGCAACTTTGATTGATGCCCAAATACATCCTGACCAACACCGCGATCTAATCGTTCGCGTTGCCGGATACTCTGCCTTTTTCGTTGGATTGTCCAAGGAAACGCAGGATGATATCATTGCAAGAACCGAACAAAGCTTTTAAAAGCCAGCTGATTTTCAGTCTTCCCGCATTTAACCACTTCAACAAAAAATGACCGCAACATCATTTACTGTCAAACTATGCGAACATGCTTAGGTGTGTTCGCTTTTTGTTGCTCGATGTAAGTGCAAGATTGTGAAGTCCATTTAAAACGGCTTCGATAGCCCTTATTTAAAAGGAACATCGAAGCCGTTGCGTTCAGTCTTTCTAGCGTAAGCAATCCAGTTAAATCTGCGGTAGCCACAGTATTTTGTGACGAATAGAGTAAAATTAGATTGGAACGTTGTTGAGTCTTGTGGTATTCCACAACAGGTGACTCTGTCATACAATGGTCACCTTGACATTTGCGTCTTCTAAAGCTTGTTGAGCCGCTTGTGGAATCCCTTTATCTGTGATCACTTGATTGATGTCTGTGAAATCTAACTGATGCACAAGACTAACAGAATTGAATTTACTCGAATCAGTCAGGATAGTCACAAACCGGGATTGCCGCGCCATTGCCTGAACGATTTCGGTGCGAAGGATATCATTGCCATAAAAACCTTGCTGAGCACTGAAACCGTCTGTGCCGACAAACAACTGCTGCACCTGAAAATTCGCTAACATTTGCTTTGTCAATGGACCAACAGAAACCTGCGCAGTAGCTTGATAGTTCCCGCCCAGCAAGATCACGCTTAAATTTGGATAATTGCTGACATAATCCGCAATAAAACTTGAAATCGTAATGATGGTTATTTGCTTGCCTTCTTTACCGAGGGTTTCGGCTAGTAAGGCACAAGTCGATCCAGATTCAATCATGATCGTACTATGATCTTTGACCTGCGCTGCTGCTTTAGCTGCGATTTTCTCCTTAGTTTCATAATGTTGTGCCAAGCGAAAACGTAAATTGGCTGGATCGTTTAGAATCGCGACCCCATGCTGCCTTCGTAACAGACCTTTATCCTCGAGAGTCGTTAGATCTTTTCTGATTGTAACCTGCGAAACTGCAAGTTCTTTCGCTAACTGAGAAACTTCAATCTCTCCGGCTTGATTAACGCGATCAAGGATACGGTCAATGCGCTTTTCTCCCATGCTGATCCCTCCGATGTATTTAAAGTTTATCACTTAATATCGTAAATATATAGTTTCAAATGAACCCAATTTGTTTACGTTTGACATTTGTTATGCTACGTTTGGTGGGAGGTGATGGTGATGTCTGAACAACCAGATGACTTTGTTGCTCGAGTTGCTTATCTATATTACGTGAAAGATCAAACCCAATCGCAAATTGCGAAAACTATCAATATTGACCGTTCAACTGTCAGTCGCTTACTAAAACGCGCCCGCGCCAAAGGCATTGTGACAGTCCGGGTCAATCACGCCAATACCGAAATCTTTGAGCTTGAGGAAAAGTTGAGGCAGGCTTTTAAACTGCGCCAAGTAGTGATCATTCCCTCTTCAGCAAGTGATTCGGTTGAGGCTAAAAATCAACAACTCGCAACAGCAGCAGCACACTACCTCAAACGTGTGATCAAACCGCACGATCGCGTTGGTTTTGCTTGGGGAACAACGCTAGCTGGCATGATTGGCCAACTCAACCATCCCGTCCACACCAACGCCATTTTCGTCCCATTAGTTGGCGGACCAAGTCCTAAAAATACTAAATACCACGTCAACGCGATCGTTTATGACGCGGCTCGTCAGTTCAATGGCAAAGCTTTGTTTATTGATGCTGCTGCAGTGCAAAAAACACAAGCGTTACACGATCAGATTGTGAATTCACAAAAATTCCAACCCGTGCGGGATGCTTGGGCACATCTGGACTTAGCCTTCGTTGGGATTGGCGGGGCATTGAGACAAGGAACAAGTCGTTGGCGTGACCTGCTGTCAACTCAGGATTTTGACGAGCTGTCTGATCGCGAAGTCATTGGCGATTGCTGTTGTACTTTTTTCGATCGTAACGGTAAAATACTGCGCGGTGATCTATTTTCACGTACGATTGCGATCGATCCCAAGCAATTAAAAACCACGCCCAACACCGTTGCGGTTGCGCGTGGTTTATCAAAAGCGCCAGCAATCAACGCTTGCTTACGGATGGATCTAATCAACACTTTAATCACCGATCAACAAACTGCGGAACGGATCAATACGCTGAGAGACAAATAATGTCATAGCTGATAAAAAGGCGAAAACTCACCACTGACATATCTGCCTAGTTCATTATCGGTTGGACTGACATGAAATTGCTGAGTTTCCGGTAAGTAAGCTTCCGCAAAACCAACCAATGCGTGTAAATCAGCGTCTTTGTCAGCATCGACAACCAGTAGCAAACTCTGGGCATCATCAGCACGCATCATGGTGACGAGATAAGCAGCGTGCACAGTTGGCATTTTTGGCAGGTATTCTCGTAACTGCTCAACAAGATCCGCGGTTTCGCGAGGTGGCTCGCTAATTCGAACCGCCTCGCCGTGCTTAGCCTGATCCGGTTTGGCCACATAAAATAAATTGGCCCGAGACAATACCATGTTTTCGTCATATGGATTAATAACCACGCCGAAAATGTCGCGATCCTCATATAGGAAATTGGCACAATCAGCAATCGTCGCAACCGCAAAATGATCGTGATCCGGACTTTTGGCAAAGTTTGCCTGATCCGTAAAAATCGGTAAATAGTCATGCCCATTGTCATCGGTGAGCATCACCACGGTGGGATCCCCTGTGCGTGCTGTTCCGACTGGCAACATAAACTTGGCGCTTTTTAAGCCAGCATAAAAAGCCGCTTGCGTGTCATCATTTTGATCCGTTCTTAAAAGCCGCATCAAATGAATTAACTGGGGATTTTGAACTTGTGGCTCATTGGTCATCGTCATCTTCTCCTTTATTTTGCTGCTGGTTGAGGTTCATTTTATTGCGAAAATTCCGTAATTTTTTAGGTAAGCCGATTAGCCATGACAATAAAACGATGCCGACACTGCCGAAAACCGCCACGCCTTGAGGTTGAAATTCGATTTTGCCGAACCACCAATTGGCAATGCCATACGCGGCCAATGCCGTTAAAAGCATCACGATCCCCATCAGCACCAGCAGGCCGCGACCACGATGGGCAATGAGCCAGCGGCCGCGCTGACTGGGAGTCCGCCACGGTAACTTCAAGTAAACCAGTAGAACAACAAAATACAAGCTGGCTGCCAAAATTTTTGTGACGAAAAATAAAACGAGCCATGAAGCCCATAACGCAATAACCACCTAGTCACCCTTTCTTTGCTGTCTGTCGTAAATGTGTCCAGTGTATCATACATGGCAATAGGCGGCGAAAAAGTGCCAGGTAATTGTAGGGCAGCGAACAAAAAGATCTGAGTCAACTGGCCCAGATCTTTTCGGTTTACTTTAAAGGACGGCTATTAATCGCCTAAAACCTTCTTCGCCTCGGTAGGCTTGGTTTTGCCATCGCGACTGTAGTTCTTGACTTCGGCGACCATCGCGTCAATGAACATGTTACCGGCTTCTTCTTCGGTATGCTCATCACCGTAACGCCGAACCGAAACGGCAGCATCGTTGAGTTCCTTATCACCAACGACAACCGTATACGGGATCTTCTTAGTCTGGGCTTCGCGGATCTTGTAGCCCATCTTTTCATTCCGATCATCGACTTTGACCCGCAAGCCAGCGGCCAACATCTGGCGCTTGATGCGGTTGACATAGTCTAAGTGCAGATCATTGTTAACCGGAATCAAAACAGCCTGCGTCGGGGCTAACCAGGTCGGGAAGGCACCCTTGTAGATTTCGGTCAGATAAGCGATGAAGCGCTCCATCGTGCCGACAATGCCACGATGAATCATGACTGGTCGATGTTCTTCACCATCTTTGCCAACATAGGTCAGGTTGAAGCGTTCTGGCAACATGAAGTCCAACTGAATGGTCGACATCGTTTCGTCATTACCCAAGGCCGTCTTGGTCTGGATATCCAGCTTTGGCCCATAAAAGGCAGCTTCGCCTTCAGCTTCGTAGTAATCAAGATGCAGATCATCCATCGCACCTTTAAGCATGCTCTGGCTGCGGGTCCACATTTCATCGTCATCAAAATACTTTTCGGTATTCTTGGGATCACGATATGAAAGCCGGAAGCTGTAATCGGTAATGTTGAAGTCTTCGTAAACGTCCATGATCAGGCGCAGAATCTTTTTAAATTCTTCTTGAACCTGATCCAAGGCAACAAAAGTGTGGCCGTCATTTAGCGTCATTTCCCGAACACGCTGCAAGCCGGACAGTGCGCCGGACTTTTCATAGCGGTGCATCATGCCTAATTCAGCAATGCGCAGCGGTAATTCGCGATAAGAGCGGATATGGTGGTTGTAAATCTGAATGTGGCTCGGGCAGTTCATTGGCCGCAATTCGAGCATTTCGCCATCGCCCATGTCCATTGGCGGGAACATGTCTTCGCGGTAGTGATCCCAGTGACCGGATGTCTTATATAAGTCGAGGTTGGCAAGCACTGGCGTATAAACGTGTTCGTAGCCATCTGCGATTTCCTTGTCGATAATATACCGTTCGATCACCCGCCGGATTGTTGCCCCATTTGGCATCCAGTAAGGCAAACCGGCACCGACTTTAGGATCGACGAAGAAAAGATCCAAGTCGCGGCCGATAACCCGGTGATCATGTTCAGCGGCTTCCTGACGGCGTTTAGCATCATCTTCGAGACCTTTTTCACTCCAATAAGCCGTCCCGTAAATCCGCTGGAGCATCGGATTGCTGCTCTTGCCTTGCCAGTAAGCGCCGGCAACTGACAGCAGTTTGAAATGCTTCAGATCTTTGAGGCTTGGTAGCAGGACCTTTTCTTCAAAATCAACAAAGTCACCGAGCTTGTAACCCTTAATCGGATCGCCAGCAGCTTCGACCAATTGCTTCTTGAAAGGATCGTCTTTGAAGCGGGCAAAAGCATCGGCACGACTGAGAACAACCGGTTCCAAAGCAGCGTTGGCCTTAATGATTTCTTCCATTTTCTTTTGAACCGTTGGCAAATCATCGACACTCACCTGGCCATCTGCCCGATCTGTATCGTAATAGAAGCCATCCTCGGTTGCCTGACCCTGACCAAAATGAATATCAGGATACAAAGCTTTGAGTGCTGCAGCCAAAACAAATGCTGCCGTTTGCCGGAGAACCGTCAGCCCCTCGGCATCATCCTTGGTCATAATCTGCAGTTTGCCAGAATGAGCAATCGGTTCGTCATAAGCGATCAACTCGCCATCCAACTTGCCGGCAACCGCCTTTTTGGCCAAACTGTTACTAATGCCTTCTGTAATAGCTTTCACCGTTGTACCATCTGGAAATTGTTTAACATTGCCATCTGGAAACGTAATATCTAATGCCATAAGAAAGACTCTCCTTTGTTGTTTTTTCGAAGAAACCATCCGTTCACCGATGCAGAGACCTGTGCGTAAGGATCTTGGTCACAATGCCTAAGGGCACAACGCTTCAGTTCCAGACACTGCGGCTTCCGCTTGCGATAACGCGTTCGCAGTCGCAGAAATCTCCGTGTAAGGACCTTGACCGCAATGGCCAAAGACCGGCCATCACACCCAAGGCCACTTACACTCCGGTTTCTAACCGGGCTGGCTCACGCTCACAAAAAAATCGCCCCTAACATCTCCTAAGAGACATCAGGGACGATTTGTGATCGCGGTTCCACCCAGGTTGCCGACAGTCTTGCTGCGGGCCACTTCATTAACGCGTAACCTGCGCAACTGGGCCTTTCGGCAATCTCAAGAAGTGGTTCGGATCAGATCTTGCAAGACTTTCAGCCGCGGCCTTGCTCTCTGTCGGATGATCCTTTATTGCTTCCGTCTTCGATAGCTACATTGAACCACATTGCGCGGCTGGGTGCAAGCGGTTTTCTGAAAATTGCGTTATTCTTTTTGGAGTCGCACTTAATTAGCCAGCGGATTGCGTCGATTTTCTCCGCCGACCGTTACTTCTTTTGCGAGAAAACGGATCCGTTCCATGACGCGTTGGGCTTTTAGCATTTCGGAATTACCGCGGTCAGTCCCGGCCAAAGATTCGGTTAAATCGGCCATGCTTTTGTTGGAGCTAAACAGCGTCGGCATTTTTTCCTGCATGCGGTATTGCAAAATGATGCCAAGCACATCATCCCGCACCCAGGGACTGATACTTTCGGCACCAATATCATCAAGCATCAGCACTTGCGCACGTTTGACGCTATCGATTTTTTTCAACACCGTGTTGCTGCCAATGGCACTCTTCATTTCAACAACAAAGGTCGGGACATGAATCAGCGTCGTGGCAATGCCGCCTTTGCTGGCAAGATCATTGGCAATGGCACCTAACAAATAGGTTTTACCGACACCAAATGGACCGCTTAGATACAAGCCTTGATGAAATGTTTTGGGATCGGCGACCACTGCCAATACAAACCGGTTTGCGGCCAAAAGCGCATCCACCCGCTCATCGGTCGGATCGTAACTTGTCAGACTTGCATCGTGAATATCTTTAGGCATATTAACAGAGGTCACTAGCGACGCCTGCTTGGCCTCTTCGTCAGCCGCAAGCTTTGCATCTGTCGGCTCATAAGCGACATCGATCAGCCCGTTGGCAACGACTAACGTGGGTTGATAGCCAGGCGCCAATGGTAATTCACCACGGGCAATCTTGTTCCGCTCACTGACGAATTCATAGATTTTGGCCGTGCCGCGATCAATCGCATCGTCAGCTAATTCTGCCTCGTGTTGCTTAAGGAAGGTCTGGACATCAGGATCCTGCAAGGCTGCCTTGACCATTTTGAAATACCGCTCCCGCCACTGCCGGGAATCCATTAGCATTGCCAAGCGTTTGCGCATATCTTCCATTAGTTTGTCCCTCCCTTATCGCCAAGTTGTCGTAACTTTTCCAACTGGGCAGCCAACGTCTGGCGATCTGCTTCGCTGACCTTTTTCTTCTTGGGTTGATAGCCTTCCTTAGCCCAATCTGGCAGCTTTTCCTGCCGCACACCTTTGGATTGGCTTTGAAAACGCCTTTTTCCAGTTGCTTTTTGCTCTTCAAACGTATGAATCTGCTGTAACGCTGCTTCCGGGCTCGTCACATTGGCCTTCAACCAGCTGTTTGCGATCGCATCCATCAAAGCTTGATTGATACTGTCATTCGTTCGGAGAATATAATCAATCAAAATATTAATGGTGGGGGCATCAAAAACGTTGCGTTCACTAAGGCTCTGTACCGCGCGCAATTCATTATTGGCCGGATACATCCGGTCATTTTTAGCCTGCTTGGTTGCGGTTAAAAACTGGCGTGGCGGCATGCTTTTGGCCCGTTTCAGCAGCGCTTCGTCGGCACTGGCCACTTTTGGCGGTTTGGTTGCCACTGGTTGCGGCTTAGTTTGAGGTTGCTGGCGGGTATAACTTTGCTCGGCCAGCCGCCGCAACGCGTTCAAGTCGATTTTGCCCGTCATCACATCCGTCGCTCGACTAATCAGCCGCGCAAAGTCAGGTGGTTGAATCCCGTAAAACCCGGCGATTTGATACAGTGCCTCTTGGTGTTTGGCTAATTGACCTGACTGAATATTGCTGTTGGCTAACAACGATTGCAAAAGTTCCCAGTCATAGCCTTCGCCATTACCAAGCCGCGGTAGTTGAGGCTGATTTTGAGCCATTGCCTTTTTGGCGGCAACCACCGCACTTGGTTCCCCGCTTAAGTTGTGGTCAAAGCGAAACACGTCCAAAAAGTTTGCCGTGATCTCCTGCCATTCCGGGCGGCGAACCGGTTTCAGACTGAACTGTGCAACCAGTTCGTCATACCGTTTTTCACCAACCTTGTCATAAAGCAACAGGCCCATCAAATCATCTTTAAAAAAGGCATCTGGCTGCACTGGCGGATAAAGTTCATACGCGTAATAGCGTCCTAGGGAATCGACTTGCGTATAAGTTCGCAATAAGCCGACTGCTTCCAGTTTGACGCGAGCCACAAAGAGTTGATCGATGTCGATATCCAACAAATCCAATAGCCAGAGTTGCGGGCGCCGATCCGTCACCAAAGCGCGGTCTTTGACTTCCTGCCATAGACTTAGATAAAGCGCCATGGCAATCGGCCCCACGAGCGGTTGATAAAGCGAGATGGCGATCTTTTCATCAAAGTCGCTAAAATAACCTGCCTTGGTCAACACAAAGCCTGCTTGTGGCATAAACGTATCCGGACGCTGCATAGCAAATTCACCTCTTTTCAGACAACGGACCTGAGACAACTGCCCCAGGTCCGCTTGTTTTGCGCTCACTATTTCTTAGTCTTTTCCTTCTTCATCATATCCTGAAGCTCTTGCATGAAGACGGACATATCTTTGAACTGCCGATAAACACTGGCGAAGCGAATATAAGCCACGTCGTCAACATCTGCTAGCTTGGACATGACATACTCGCCAATGGCTTGACTGGAAACTTCATTTTCACCAATCGCACGCAATTGGTTTTCAACCGAATCAACGATCCCTTGCATCTGCTCCATGGTGACCGGTCGTTTTTCTGCGGCCCGGATCAGCCCTTTCAGAATCTTCTCACGATTGAACTCTTCTCTGGTACCATTTTTCTTAATTACCAATAACGGGGTTTGCTCGACTCGTTCAAAAGTCGTGAAGCGAAACCCGCAATTCTCGCATTCGCGCCGGCGTCGGATCGCCCGACCGCCGTCTGTGGGACGCGAATCAACGACCCGCGAACTATTATGATGGCAATGGGGACATTGCACGACTCCACCTTCTTAATCAAAGTTTGATAATTAATTATAGCACGCACACGCCGCTTATGATAGGTGCTGTAACTGGCGGATTAAGGCTTTCGCTTGGGCAATCGTTGCTTCTGATTTTCCGTTATTGTCAATGACAAAATCAGCCATGGCCGCTTTTTCCGCCAAGGGTATCTGTGATGCAATGCGTTCTTTGGCTTCGGCTTCTGTCAAACCATCGCGGGCCATCAGCCGGGCCAGTTGAACATCAGGAGCAACGGTGACCACAGCAACACCATCGAATGCATCGGCATAATCAGCTTCATAAAGAAGTGGAATGTCGCCAACTACAATCGCAGCACCGCCGGCTTTTGCCTGCTCTAACGCTTGATTAATCGCCGCGCGCAGGTACGGTCGATTAATTTGATTCAGCGCCTCCAAACGTCGCGGTTGGGAAAAGACAATCTCACCAAGCTTGGCACGGTTGAGTTTACCGTCCGCGCGCAGCACTTGTGGCCCAAATGCCTGGACAATGCGGGCGAGTGCAGGCCGACCGGGTTCGACAATCCGGCGCGCAATCACATCGGCATCTACGACTGGATAGCCAGCTGCTTTAAAGACTCGACTCACCGTTGACTTTCCTGAGGCAATACCGCCTGTCAAACCCAATAAATAGGTCATGCCGGACGCCTCCTTTGATGCAGAGGTTGGCAGTGGGGACAATAGTGGGTACCGCGTTGGCCGACTTTGATTTTAACAATGAGTGTGCCGCAGCGATCACAAGGCGTCCCTTCCCGATCGTAAACATGCAAGGCATCTTGAAAAGAGCCGCGGTTACCTTTTGCATCCACGTAGGTATGAGCACTGGTGCCACCAGCAGCAAGGGCAGCATCTAACTCCTTGATAATATTGTCATGTAAGGTATGAATTTCTTTTTTTGTCAGCGTATCAGCTGGCTGCAATGGATTCAAACGACTCAACCATAAAACTTCGTCGGCATAAATATTGCCGATACCGGCAACAACGGTCTGATCCAGTAAAACCGATTTGATCGCTTTATGATGGCGTTTTAGTTTTTGGGCAAACGCCGCCTCGTCAAACGTCGCAGGGGTCGGCTCCGGACCTAATTTTGCCAACGCCGGCACCGATTGTTCCTGACCAGTATGAATCAAGCGCATGCGGCCAAACTTGCGTAAATCCCGGTAGCGCAGTTGGCTTCCATCCTGGAACGTAAAAGTCACATGATCGTGCTTGTCAAATGGCGTATGGTCATCGCTAACGACGTAATAGCGACCTTCCATGCGTAAATGGCTGACAATGGTTTCACCGTTGTTCAGCCGAATCAACAGGTATTTTCCCCGGCGATCGATCGTGGTGACAGCAGCGCCGACGACTTCTTTTTGAAAAGTTGGCAAGCCATTAATCAGAATTTTCGCCCAATTCGTACTAATCGCGGTGATCCGTTTGTTTTTGATAAGTGGCAATAATGAACGGCGAACCGTTTCGACTTCAGGTAACTCTGGCATTCCCGTTCTCCTTATTTTGCATCAAACCAAGTCGGGCCGTAGTGGCTATCGACCTTCAACGGCACGTCCAGTTGCACGGCAGAGTCCATGATCTTAGGCACAAGTTTGCCAAGCTGTTCCATTTCTGAGGTGGGAGCTTCAAAAATGAGTTCATCGTGCACTTGCAACAGCATTTTGGCTTGCAGATGGGCATCGGTTAACGCTTTTTGCATGCGAATCATTGCAACTTTGATAATGTCCGCTGCACTGCCTTGGATCGGCGTGTTCATCGCGGTGCGCTCAGCAAATTTACGTAAATTAAAGTTACGTGAATGAATTTGCGGCAAATAGCGGCGGCGATGGAACAGTGTCTCGACGTAACCGTCTTCGCGCGCCTTTTTAACCATATTGGCCATGTAATCATGAACCTTAGGATACTGCTCGAAATAGCCATCAATGAAAGCTTTGGCTTGCTTACGCGAAATTCCGATATTCTGTGCCAGGCCATAGTCGCTAATACCATAAACAATTCCAAAATTAGTTGCCTTGGCTTGCCGTCGCATATCCGGCGTGACTTGATCCGGTGAATCCAAGCCAAAAATCTTCATCGCTGTGTTGGCATGAATATCGACGCCATTTTTAAAGGCTTGTTGCATATTTTCGTCACCGGAAATATGTGACAACACGCGTAATTCGATTTGCGAATAGTCCGAACTAAAAATCTGCCAATCAGGATGGGACGGCACAAACGCCTTCCGAATGATTTTGCCTTCGTCTCGCGCTGGAATGTTTTGCATATTCGGATCAACGGAACTTAAGCGGCCGGTCTGGGTTAACGTCTGCAAGTAACGGGTATGAATCTTGTGATCCGGCATTTGCGCCTTCAGTAACCCCACAACATACGTCGAATTCAACTTAGCCCACCCGCGATAATCCAGAATATCCTGAACAATTGGACTGGCAGACTTTAGCTCGTTTAAGACATCGACACTGGTAGAATAACCTGTCTTGGTCTTCTTGATGACCGGCAGATTCAGCTTTTCAAATAAGATCTCGCCCAGTTGCTTTGGCGAATTCAGATTGAACTTAACGCCAGCCTCACCATAAATCTTTTCTTCCAGCACCTTGATGCTTTGTGAAAACTCTGTACCCATATCTTTTAAGGTCTGGGCATCAAGCGTGATTCCCTGAATTTCCATCTCTGCCAACACGCGCGCCAATGGCATTTCCATGTCCGTGAAAAGATCGGTCTGTTCCTGTTTAGCCAGATCTTCGGTTAAGTCGGGACGTAACGCAAAAAGTGCCATTGACTTGCGGGCAAATTGGGCAAATAGCTTTTTATCTTCTGGTACTTGGCGCTTGGCTCCTTTGCCATAAACATCTTCATCCCGCGGCAAGTCGTGATAATCATGGTCTTCGGCGATTTTGCCTAAATCATTGCTATTTTCGTCCGGATTGATCAAGTATGAAGCCAGTAAAACATCAAACGCGATGTCCGGTAACTCTAATCCTAAGCGATGGGCAGCCACAATGTTGCGCTTGCCATCGAACACCGTCAAATCCCGCTTCGAATCACCTAGCCATTTGGTCACTTCGGGAATCGTCAGCAAGGAAACGTCCGTGCTGACATACGTTTCGTCTTTCGTGCCAATAAAAAAACCAATCTGGTCGGCAATATGATAATTGTCGTCCAACATTTCGATTTCAAAAGTGATTGGTTCCGTGATTTTCGTCAGGGCCAAAATGGACTTATCATCCAGCACCGAAAAATGAACCGGCTGCGTAGGTTTAGCCACATCCCCGCCGATCTTTTTCAGTAACGAGTTCATGTTCATCTTGGTATAAAATTCCCGCAGTTTAGCTAAATCGGGACCGGAATAAGTGACATCCGCCAAATCGACTGTGACGGGAGCATCGCGATCAATCGTGGCAAGTTGCTTACTGAGATAAGCCTTATCCTTATCATTGATAAGATTCTCTTTCAACTTGGACGTTTTCATCCCGTCAATATTCGCATAAAGGTTGTCAATGCTGCCATACTGCTTCAGCAATTTCAACGCGGTTTTTTCGCCGACTTTGGTAACCCCAGGATAATTGTCAGAGGTGTCACCCATTAAGCCTTTCAGGTCGATGATTTGTGTCGGCGTAATCCCCAGCTTTTCTTTAACATGCTCCGGCGTATACGCTTCAAGTTCATTGACGCCTTTGACAGTCACCTGCACTGTCGTCTGGTCGGTGGTCAATTGGGTCAAGTCTCGATCACCGGTCACGATCGTCGTTTGCCAGCCAGCGTCATCTGCCCGCTTCGCCATGGTTCCGATGATGTCGTCAGCTTCGTAATCTTTTAATTCATAATGCTGAATGCCCATATCGTCAAGCAATTCTTTGATATACGGCAGCTGTTCCAATAACTCGCTTGGTGTCTTGGCCCGGCCACTTTTATAATCAGCGTACTTCGCGGTGCGGAACGTGGTCTTACCGGCGTCAAATGCCACCAATGCCGCGTCCGGTTGAACAGACTTCAAAACAATTTCCAGCATGTTATTGAACGCATAGATCGCATTCGTATGCAGCCCATCCTGATTGGTGAACCGATCGAGCTGATTATATAAGGCAAAAAAAGCGCGAAACGCAATCGAGTTGCCGTCAATCAGCAATAATTTAGTTTGACTCGTCATATATGAGCTTCCTTTTCTTCTCAGACCACCTCTGAAGATGTCATGAGTTAATTGTCACAATCATTGTACCAAATTCTAGGCCTTTTTGGCGGGTGGGTCATATTTGGCGGTTCGCTACTAGCGTTAGTTTTGGGTAGAAAAAAAGCCGGCGTTCAGCCAGCTTTTGAATACATTTAATTATTATTGTTGCCAACGCCCAGAATCTGCAGAATGGCGGTGAATAGGTTCAGGAAATCAAGATAGAGCATCAATGCTCCGACAACAGCCAAGGAATTTTCCGAAATAGCCGCCTGACCGTCACTGCCAGTTGTCAGGTATAGGTTCTTTAACCGTTGTGTATCCCAAGCGGTCAAGACGATAAAGATGATCAGAACCGCATAGGAAATCAACATTTGAATACCACCCGAACCCATAAACATGTTAACTAACGACATCAGGATTACGCCAACCAACGCAACTATTGCAATGTTGCCAGCCTTGCTCAAATCACGCTTGCCAAAATGGCCGACCATCGACATGACCAGAAAGACCACTGCCGTTGTTGCTAATGCAACTGCAAGATTCGAGGTCCGCGCAACCATTGCCACACTCGCAAAGGTAAATCCAAAGCTTGCGGACATCAGATAAAACATCAACGTTGCGTAACCCGGACTTGCCTGTGCCCGTCGTCCTGTGACAAAGAAGGACAAAATCAACGGCAAAGCAAGCATAATCCAGAAAACAATTTGGTGGCCACTAACAAAGTTTACGTAATCAGTTTTAAAAGTGACTCCCAATAAATAACTCACGAGCGCCGTCACAATCAGCCCGCTCCCCATCAAGGTGTAGATGCGGGAGAAGAACTGTGTCAAGCCGGCCTCGTTCACAACACGGCGTTCTTGCATATTGTGTTCATTCCTTTCAACTATCTGTATCTATTATAACTGCTATTGTAGCATTTGTCAGTCCGACCAACGACCGATCTTATCTTGTACCACTGGGCTTGACGACTGATAATGTTCTCAATATCTTGAAGTGCAGTGATTTTATTGTACCGTTTAATGACGCAGATAAACAGCAAAAAGCCTCCTCATTCACTCTAAAACGAGTATGAGAAGGCCTACTTTCTTAACTTACGGCAATGATTTTCAAACTCACTCAGGCAACTTCGTCATTGAGCAGAGTCGGTGAATCAGATTACCGTTTGTGGCGACGAATTGATTGGATTTTCTTGAAAACGGCATAAAGGCTGATACCTAACACGATCCCACCGATGAGAATCAAGTACCACGGTATCGATGCTGCTGGCGTATCCGGCTTAGATAACTCACGTAACTTGTCGGCATCTTTCTTGGAAACGGTAAATGTCCGCGTCAGGTTCCACGTGCGCCCGCCTCCTTTGGCAACCAGCTTAAGTCGATATTTTCCCGGTTCCAACGGGCCTTTACCAAGATTAAGCTTGAAATTAAAATTGGAATTCGGTGCCATGTTGATACGAGTTTTTTCGGATCGATAAAGCGCCTTACCGCCTGATTGGCGATAAAGATAACCGCTCACGTGCAAATTGCGCAGGATGGCTGCTTCAAAGTTCTGGATATTAGCAAGAATTGCCGGCTGACCGTGATCGTTATCCGCTGCCACTTGTCGCAATTTCAAATCCGGTACGACCGGCTGATCGGATTCCGATAACATTAAGCCGACCGCATAAACATAGCGATTGGTTACAGCGCCTTTTTCGTTGCCTTTATCATCAGACTTGGCCTTGAATTGCAACCCGCCAAGCACCGTTCCTGAGAAGGGCTTGGCCGGCATTTTTAAGTGAATCTTAACCGTTTGTTGGCTCAAGGCAGGAATCGTCACCTCAGCCGGCAACGTCACAATTTCCTGCAGGTTAACCGGTAAAGTCGGATCAGCCGGTTTAGGAGACTTACCATATTCAACGACCCCGTTATCATTGGTAAACGCTGAGTGGGCAGCCAGTAAAACTGTCAAAGGTGCTGTGTTGCGGTTCTGGATCACGACCTCTAGATCCTGCCCCTGATTCGGTGAGACCCGCAAATCAAAATATGTCTGACTTGTATCCCGCTGGTTTGCCGGTAAAACCGTTTTGACGGTAAAGCCGGCATCATCAGCAGCCAACACCTGTTGCGGCCGCAAGCCAATCCCAAAAGCAATCAACCCTATAGCCAAGCTCAATAAAAGCCAATTTTTCTTAATCATTTTTCGTCTTGAAACCAGCCCAAAAGTTCAGCTATCACGCCACACCAACACTCAGTTTGCCAGGCACTGATATTTGCACTGGGTCTTATCCTTTCTTTAAAGTTAATCGATCCATAACCTTTTTCCAACCATACAAAACACTCGCGATCAAGAGAATGCCACTGCCGCAAAGCACCAGACTATTTTTGATCCATTCGTTTAGTTTTGGCAGGTATCGAGCACCTCCGCTCTCAATGCTTAACGGAGACGATCCACGGTCAGGCACTTTTGGACTCTTAATCTGAATCGACTTAAAGTCCGGCAGTGGCAACGACCCGCCACGTTGGCCGGACGGGTCGATAACGATTTGAACGCGCGCTTCGGTTTCAAAGGTAGCTGAAGCGGTAACCTGCCCGGGTGGCATGCTCACCAAGAAGGCAAAGATGACGAGAGCCCCGCTGATACCTTTCTTCATCATCTTGATTAAATCGGCGCACTGGTTAGCGTCCATGTCAACTTGGTGGTGAATTCAGCTGACTTCAAGCCCTTCGTCGTGTAACTCTCAGCCGGAACGGTCAATGACACACCTTCCCCTGCCTTAGCCGGATTGAAAAGGTTAATAAAGGTTCCCTTGGCGACATCCTTGTCGTTGACCGCCAAAACGTCAGTCGCCTGGCCGTCACCCATATAAACTTTAATGGCTTTGCTTAGGCCAAAATGGTTGCTAGCATCGCGAGCCTGGCCATCCACGACACTGCTTTCCAGCAACGTGATGAAAGCATTCTCCAGCTTAACTGTCTTTCCTTGGCTATCCTTTTCGTCTGACTTCAGATCGGATGCCGACAAGCTGACCTTCCAAGCGTCTGCCCCCAGCCGCTTATCCGTCACTTGGAAGCGATTAGGCACCGGAATCGTTTTGCCATCCTGGCCTGTCCACTGATCAGGCTTAGCATAAACTGTTGTCGCAACAGTCGGATCCAACTTTAATTGGCCAAAGTCAAGTTGCGACACATAGTCTAACGTTAAGCCTTCACCACCTGCATTTTTGGTATTGTCGCCATTAGCCACCGTACCCGGCGTCTTGTCTTTGGGGTTAAGTGGATTTAAAACCCGAGTCGGCGCATCTGATTGCATAATCTTGACGCTGCCGTCAGTCGTCACCGTGCGGGCGTCGTCGGCATGGACAACCGCTGAGTTCGCTGCCATCCCCACCGTCAACGCCGCAAGCGCCATGAACTTTAATTTTGTGTGTGTCTTCATTTGTCATCTTCCTCCTGAATAAATTCTTCACATCTCAGACTGGTGTGTCGCCTAACGTCCATTGCAATTTAAAATCATAAGTGTCAGCCGAAAAATCAAACATATTCTCCGGAATGCGTAGCAACAACCCTGCTTGCGCATCATAGGTAAAGCTATGATCGATTTGTGCTTTGGAAACTTTCTTAATCCGTTGATTCGTACCCACTTTCAGCGGATATTCATGTGCATCTTCACGGAAAAACAATAGCGATTGCTTAACCGTTCGCTGCTTGCTGTCGGTCAATGGCGACTGTTGTTGAACATCAAGCGTCCAACTTGTCTTTCGACTCCGACCATCTCTGACTTTAATCGTCATGGTTGATTGATCGCCTACTCTAGGGACTTCAATCTTCTGCCCGTCAATCCGGACACTACCAAAATCAATCACTTTAGGCATTTGAACAAAGCTGAGACTGCCTTCAGTTACTTCAATAGGAATCTCGTACACATAGGCAATCCGCTGATTAACACTGGCAACGCTGGCTTGGCTGACCTTGAGTTGAATTTGCTTTTTCCCAACAGTCTTTAAGTCAGGCATGTCAATTGATTCAATCTTCAATGACGCCTGTTGCTTGGCAACTTCATTTTTAATGACCTGTTCGACCTTCGACGGATCCGTATGGTTTTCAAATGTTAATGCTGGGAAAACCATTTGATTCAAATCTAACAATCGATAGCCTTGATCGGTGACTTCGAACAGCCACTCCTTTTTGTTTTGACGTTTGGGCATACTTTGGGCAACACCGTTTTGCATCCAACTCACTTTGTTTTCAAGATGTTCCACAGCAAGTACATCGCCAGGTTTGGTCGCGGCAATCCGATCTTTTCCCCACTGATCCAGCAGCTGTTGCTTTCGAGTATCGCCATTTGCTGTCATTTCGGCAGCAAGCTGTTTGCGATCATGTACGGTTAACATGGTACCCGTGGTGGTATAAAGAGACGTGCTGAGATACTTCTGCTTTGGAAAGATACTGTGAACCTCGCGATTATCATCATCGAGACCATCCGTTGCCACGATTTGCAACTGATTCTGCTCTTTAACAAGCGCCAAGACGCCGCCAGCATAGCGCGGTGTCATTTCATAACCTTTGATCGCAATCGCATTCCCATAACCAACCTTCATGGTGTTGGTGGACAAGACGCTCCCAGTGCTGGCATCAAAACGCATCGTCACATCAATGGGATTACCGATTTTGGTCAAGCGCTGGTTCTTAGGATTTAACAACTTGTCGATGGCTTGCGGCCGATTGATCGAGAGCTTCTGATCACCCCACTTGACGTCGCGGTCATCGTACTCTTTAGCTGACACAAGCATCGCACCTAATTTCGCCATCGTGACAGTTTCACCTAAATTGAAGGTGATTGGCTGAGTCGCAAAAGTGGCTCGCTTCACAACTTGAACCGGCACGTCATAGGTGGCTTCAACTTCCTTACCACTCATTAATTTTTCGGAAACGACTACCTTTGCCGATGTCTTGCCGACTTTACCGACGTCAGGGTTACTTTCATAACGTTTGATTGCCAGCTTGGCTTTGGCCGGTAATTTAAAGAATTCACGCAACCGTAGATCCATTTCATCTTGAGTGGCATGAACAGGAATATTGACACTTTGTGGTTTTAACTGATTCACCTGTAGTGGTCGATAACCGTTATCGGTAATTTCAAAATAAAGCTCCTTGGGACGATTAATCGCCGTCAGTTGCTGTTCTTTAGAATCCTGGGTATAACCGATTTTACCTGCTTCATTGGCCACTAAGATGACATCACCCGGTTCGACCGGCAATTCACGATTGTTGCCCCACGCATTCAGAAAGTCTTGCTTTTTAGCATCACCATTAAACCAATTGAGTGATTCTTTTGACAGATTCTTGGTGGTTGACTGTTTCATATCAACATGAGCAATCGCAGCGTATGGCTTTCCCTTAAACTGGTCATTGAGTGCGTTATTATCATTAGCCGCACCAGAAGTGGCGATGACTTTTAAGCCGTCATCATTCAACAACACATAGGCACCACCGGCATCACGCGATTGACCAGCCTCGTCACCCTGGCCGCGCATAACAATGGCGTTACCATAGGTTGCCGTTGCCGTCTGCGTGGACTGAATGTGACCCGTATTCGAATTGAAGAGGAACGGTGCAGGAAGCTTCTGGAACAGGACATCAATCCGCCTAGTCTTAGCATTCAGCTTGTCGTTGATTGCCTGCGGTAGCAAAAGTTCGATTTGATCATCCACCCACGCAACCGGGGTGCCATCAATTTGGTTGGCGCTGACAAACATGCGTTTTAAATTTTTCGCCCGCCACTGTTCACCTAGGACAAAATGACCGTCCCTAGCTTTAATGTCGCCAGCCGGAATCACATTTAATTCGACTTCATAGTCAAAATCCGCAACGCGATCTTCTTCTAACACTTCAAAAGTCCGGACAAATGCTTTGGTTTTACCGGGCTTGCTAACATCCGGTCGCGTTCTAAACCGCTTAGCAACGATATTGTATTTAATGCCGAGTGCTTTAGGGAACGTTGCATCTAATTCCGCATCAGTGGCATTTTGTGGCACATCGACAACTCTGGTTTCAAGCTGGTTCACTTTCATCGGTTTAAACCCTTGTTTCGTGATTTGAAAGAAAACCGCTTTCTTAATATTGGGATATTCAGCTTCCGACAACGTATGCACCTGTGAGTCTTTGGCATAACTGATTTTGCCTTCAACATTTTCCACTTTAATGATGTCACCCAGCTGAACGGGTTGCACGCGATTCAAACCCCACTGATTCAGAAAATCCTGCTTCTTGGTATTCCCGGTGGCACCAGCAGTATTGTCTTGAAAAAAGCCCAAATTCAAAAATTTGTGATCCCGCATCGAAATATATTCAAACCGACCATAAAATTGGTCCCCAAAGTTTGAATTGATTTTTCCATTGTCACTACTACCGCCAGATGTGGCAATCACTTTTAAAACCCCATCCGGATCACTGTCAACCAAGGACAAAACGCCCATGGCATTGCGATTTGCTGAGGTTTCTCGGCCATTAACAATAATGGCATTACCATATTTAGCAGTTGCCGAGCCAACGCCCGTCACTTTGCCTGTGCGCGAATGAAACAGCAAATCAATCTGTTGATTGTTATACAACACGTCAATTCGCTTATTGGGTTCATTCAACCCCATTTGCCGTGTCGCGCTCTGAACCTTGTCGGGAATTGTTGGCCAAATATTCGAATTGGAATATGGGACACTGGTGCCATCAGCTTCATAAGCACCCTTCATCCACCGTGATCTTGTCTGGGTACTAAAATACTCACCCAGTGTAAACACTGCATCCTGTCCCTCAATCCTTGCTCCAGGCAGTAGCAGTCTTGCTGATAAGGCAGGGCCGGCCGTTTTGCTTAAAGGCACCATCGCTGGTTGCTTCAGCTTGCCATACTGTGTATTCCCAGCCATGCGACGATCAGCGGCCTTAACTGGGTTCGCAATCCGGTCTTTAAACCGCGTTTGCACGTTACCTTGCTTCTCAAAAGCAAAAAATGCGCAACTGATGCATACACCGGTAAACAGCGCTAATAGCACGAAACACCATCTTATGTGCTTTGACGGCACCTTTATCACTCCTTTCATAATATCCAATTGTGTAACACTGAATGTTACAAAAACTAATTTTATAGATCCTGGCACTCTCATAAATTTCACATTTTTGGGCATTATGATTTTTGGAGATTCTGATTTTGGCTTTTATATTGTTTTATATTTATCGTGTATATTAATTTTTGCTAATTAAGATCAGTTACTTTCGTTGTAAAAACGGCTTCTTGCATCAATTCTATTTTATTTTCTAAATACCAAATATTCATCTTCCAATTAACCTAAATGCCATAAATTATTAATTGAAAGCGGATCTGAGCTTCGTCCTTGCCTTTTCAAAACTGGCTGGAGATGGCAGTTTGCTCGCGAATGATGCTGAGCAGCAAAGACTTGATTTGATCAATATCGTAAGTTGTTTCAATTTCATTGATTCGATAATGATGCTTAGCGGCAATTGCGGCTGACGACATTTTGAAACTGGTAATTAGTAAATCATATGTCGCCGGTGCCTCCGCAATTTCAAGGACAACCGAGCACATGCCCGCCAAAGCCAGTTTTAAGCGCGCCATTACCGCAGATGTCGCCAACCAGTCGTCGTTCAGCAGAAGGCCGATTCGAATCGGTTTAGCGATTTGAACATGGGTCACCATTAAAAGTCGCACATAATGCTGCGTTAAAAAAAGCCGTTTAGCAGGCGCAGTGCAACATGGGTCATCCTTGGCCACGATCGCAGTCAACTCACTGGCCAATGTTTCTAAATGTTGCAACTGCTGATCATTGATTGACACCCGGTCAGATGGCTGAGCCAATAACCTAAAGTCTCCTTGGAAAAACTGAATTCGATGATGTAATTGATTTAATGTGTACCGCATGCGGATCCTGGAAGCATCTGAACACTGCGTCTCAAAGCCCGCACAGATTTGCCGCAACGCCGCCATAAAATATTGATTCCGCTGCTGCACAGTCGGTAAAGCTAGTGCCAGATATTTTTCAACGTGACGAGGATCAGTTGCTGAGAAATCAATGATGTCCATCGAACAAACAAAAATATAGATGTTATAGACTTCAAATTCATCCAAAGCCAGCGCATATTGCTTGGCAATTTCAAATAGCCAATTTCTAATCATGTGATAAAGCGGATTTACTTCCAGCTGATGAAGCGTTTCTTCCGGGATGCCGGTAAATTTTTTATCACCAGTAAAATGGCGTTTAAGTGCAATGTCCAGCCAAACGCAAATCTTGATTTCACCATGAGGAGAAAATTTAACCTTTGATCGTGCTTCGAATCTCTTAATGTAACGCCGGGCCGAAAAAGTTGCCGCCAAAGCTGCAAGCTCTTCGCTATCATAGCTATTTAAAACCAATTGGTAATATAAATATCGAATCTCAACCTCTGAGCCAACCAACGTACCATTTTTGATTTTGATCGCATGCGACTTCAGTCCGAGATTTAATTGTTTGATTTTGCGAAACACAGCGGCTTTACTCATGTACAACTGCGCGACGAACTCGTCAACCCGACATTTTCCTTTTTCCAGTAGTGTTGCCAAGATCTGATATTCCTTCGACTGTCGCAAAAGTTTCCGGTACAAGTCATCAAACAACACCGGCTTTTGCGTTTCCAAAAAGAGCCTGCGCCCTTTTCCCTCGTTACATTGTCTAATTTGAGCTGCTTCGTCAAATGCCTGCAGCCGTTGTTGCAAAGACGCCACAGTGGCAGCAAGTGTACTTGGTGTCACTTGTAGACTTTCGAGTAATCGGGAGTAAGAACAGCCATGCGTTCCGGCTGTCAAAAGTAACTGCAACAGCTTCACATCTCTAGCTTCGTTGCTTTCAATAAAATCATACAAATCCATGCCATTCGCCTCGCGATCTTACCATTGGATTATTCTAAGTTATCGTTCATCAATGTTTCATCATGTTAACATGACATTGTTATCATGTCAGCTTGTTTTTTTAGTGTCTTTTATCCGGAAAATAGACGTTTTTATAATATGTATAATTTTAATATGACTTTTAATCCAAATAAAAACCCAATATAAGCAACTGGTCTTGGCGTAAGACACAGTACCCATATTGGGACACATCAATAAAACAATCGATTGAAATGGTTCAGCGGCCTTTTAGTCATTTAGTGAATGATTCTTCATTAAGTAACGACTCGTAAGCTTTTTCGTACTTTTGAATATCACCGGCGCCCATGAAGACAACAACCGCGTGATGGAACTTGAGCAGTGGTCGCATGTCTTCCTGATGGATCACCGCAGCGCCTTTGATTTGGGCCACAACGTCCTCTGACCGAATGTTGCCATTTTTTTCACGGGCAGAACTGAAAATCGGTGTCAGGAACGTTTGATCAGCCTGGCTCAACACTTGGACATATTGCGGTTCATAGGCTTTGGTTCGGCTATAAGTATGAGGTTGGAAAACCGCAATGATCGCTTTATCAGGATACTTTTGGCGGGCTGCATCCAGCGTTGCCTTAATTTCATTAGGATGATGGGCATAATCGTCCACGATGATCATATCCTTGAGATCCTTTTCGGCAAAGCGCCGTTTGACCCCGCCGAAGTTTCCCAGCTCACGGGCAATTAACCCAGCGTCAAGTTTCTCCATATGTGCGACTGCAACAACAGCCAACGCATTGAGGACACTGTGTTCGCCAAACAATGGAACAAAGAAGTGGCCGATTAGCTGATCGTGGAAATAGGCATCAAAACTGCTGCCTTTAGTGTCGCGATCCACGTTCCGCGCCTGAAAATCGTCCCGATCACTGGTGCCGTAATAATAAACCGGCACCTTAGCCTTTAATTTGCGTAACCATGGATCATCACCCCAGGCCACGATCGCTTTTTGAACCTGATTAGCCTCAGTTTCAAAAGCATCGTAGACATCTTCAAAGCCGTGATAATAGTCAGGATGATCAAAGTCGATGTTCGTCATGATCATGTAATCGGGATGATAAGCCAAGAAATGCCGCCGATATTCGTCCGCTTCAAAAACAAAGAATTTTGAATCGCGCACGCCTTTGCCGGTACCATCACCGATCAAATAACTGGTTTTGGCAACACCACTTAACGTGTGGGCCAGCAACCCCGTTGTACTGGTTTTGCCATGGGCACCGGCAACCCCGATGCTGGTATAACCCTTAATCAATTGGCCGAGGAACTCATGATAGCGATAAATGGTCAGCCCCATCGCCTTGGCCTGCTTGATTTCCGGATGATCTTCGGTAAAACTGTTGCCGGCAATGACGGTGTAGCCTGGCTTCAGATTGGCAGGATCAAATGGTAGCATGGTGATTCCGGCTGCTGCCAAACCTTTTTGTGTAAATGTGTACTGGGTAATATCACTGCCCAACACCTTGTGGCCCAAATCATGTAGCACCAGTGCCAACGCACTCATTCCTGAGCCTTTGATACCAATAAAATAATAGGTTGCCTCTGTCATGACGATTGTTCCTCTTTCTTTGCTTGTGTGTAATAAACTTCACGCGGTTTGGCGCCTTTAGCTGCCGACACTAGATGCCGAGCTTCCAGTGTATCAATGAGATTTGCCGCGCGATTGTACCCGATTGAAAAGACGCGCTGCAGTTTAGATGTCGAAATGTGGCGTTCACCAGCCAGGTAGTCCAAAACATCGGGCATAAGCTCATCTTCATGGGCATAGCTGGCTTCGGCTTCAGCCGACTTGACAAGTCCTGCTGGATCAAATAAGTACCGCGGTCCTTGCCGCGCCTTCACATAATCTACAATTTGATCGATTTCCCGATCGACAAACGTACCTTGCAGTCGAATCGGCTGACTGGCACCGTTGCCTAAGTACAACATGTCGCCGCGGCCTAAAAGCCGTTCTGCGCCAGCGGTATCGATAATGGTTCGCGAGTCAATTTGACTGGCGGTCATGAAGGCAATTCGCGTTGGAATATTATTCTTAATCGTACCGGTGATCACATCAACACTAGGACGTTGGGTGGCAACCAGCAAATGAATACCAGCCGCACGCGCCTTGGCGGTGATCCGCGCAATATCGTCTTGAATCTCGCTACCAGCTGCCAACATCAAATCCGCCAACTCATCAATAATAATGACCAAATACGGCAACACTTGGTTATATTCTTGATGGCGCTTAGCCTTCGCATTAAATTGTTCCAGATTTCGAACGCCGGCCGCTGCCAGCTTCTTATAACGGTCATTCATCGTGGTAACAACCCACTTCAATGCCGCGCTGGCAGCTTTAGGATCGGAGATAACCGGCGACACCAGATGTGGTAAACCATTGTATCCAGCCAGCTCAACGGCCTTAGGATCGATCAAAAGCAAACGAACTTGCTGTGGCGTGGCTTTGTACAACAACGAAACCAGCAAGCTATTGATAAAGACCGACTTGCCCGATCCGGTCGCACCGGCAATCAACCCGTGCGGCATTTTGGCCAGATTTGTGACGACTGGCTGACCAAAAAGATCCACCCCAAGTGCAATGGTTAAAGGCGATTTTGCTTGTTGAAAGGCGGGAGTATCGAGCACTTCCCGTAACATGACCGGTCGCGGTTTCAAATTGGGGATTTCGATACCAACCGTATTTTTCCCGGGAATCGGAGCTTCAATGCGGATGTCTTTGGCAGCAAGTGCCAGTTTAAGGTCATCATTCAAGTTGGTGATTTTGCTAACCTTAACCCCGCTTGCCAAACTGACCTGAAATTGCGTCACGGTGGGACCGATGGTATGAGCGACCACATGTGCGTCCACGTTAAAGGCTTGAAGCGTTTGATCAAGTCGCTGGCGCTGTTGCAGCACCCACTCATGTTGAGCTGCCTGATCAGCCACAACTGGCGGCGACAGTATGTTTAATGGCGGAATGGTCTCTGTGGTGGCATCATCTGCACTAACCGCCGTAATAGGGTGTTCCGAGGTTGTCATTGACGCAGGCAGCCCGGCTGTTCCTGATTGCGATTGTGCTGTAGACGCCTCGCCTGCGCCGCGTGCTTCCGGTATTGACGGCGCTGACCGTGCACTTTCGGCATCCCTGCTTACTAACGACTTCGCCTTCTGTGCTGCTAACGCCTTGCGCAGTTTCTTGGCTTCATGCTTGCGTCTTAACGCCTCGATTCGGGCAGCTTTGCGGCTATTAGGCCCATGCGGTTTCGTTTCCTGCCCGGCATTGGCGGATGGCGTCTTTGGCATTGATGAAACTTCCACTGACGGTGCAGATTTAACGTCTTCTTCAGTCGTCGCTTGCACCTCTGCATCAGACGCCGGCTGCGGCTCAACTGGTTCGGCAATAGCTGCTGCAACGGCATGCGGCTTCTGCTGTTCACTTGCCTCATGAACAGCCGCGGCTTGGTCGCTTGCAACTGGTTCGGAAGCAGTTGTTGAAGTTGCCGCTGACGCCCCTTCTTCTTCGCTAACAGATTCCGATGGTGTCACCGCAATCGCTAATGAATCAGCTTCAATCTGCTTACTTGGCTTGGTGCCATGACCCACAAAAAGATAAACGCTTTGCTCATCCGGCCTTAAAGCAGTCGCGATCTTCTGATAGTCAATCCGCTCTTTTGGCAGGGTTCGAACCGTACTATTCGGTGTTGTGAGACTCGCAATTCGATCGCGATCATGACTTGGCAACGGATGGCTCATGGCCCGCAAATCTGCCTGTGCTTCTGCAACTTTTCGCGGATTCACCGGTTTTTTCGGCGCGTGCGCCAGCTGCGGTGGCAAGTGATATGGCTCATCTTGCGGCTGCTTCCATTTCGAATTCGTTAATTCGGATTCAGGTGTTGGCAAGTTATTTTGATGTAAAAATGCCGGCCCATCATAATGTGCCATGATTGAATCCCCTTTTTGTCGTGTTTTAACAGTGTCTCCATTTTAGCATACGCACCGGTTCCCCGAATCCTTGATCTATAAAAATAATCTTTTCCTCATACCGCGCTCACAAAAAATCGACTCAAGCATCATTGCACTTGAGTCGATTTACAATCTACCTTGAATATTCTATTAGGCTTGTGCAGCCACCACTTTAGCGGCTTCTTTAGCATCAAACGGAGTACCGGCAGCCAGTTCATCTGGCATCACGAGAATACCGCGTCGTTGTGGTGCCCCTGGAATAGCTAACTCTCGGGCGCTGCTGATCATGCCGTAAGAGGCAACGCCACGCAAAGAGCCGGGCCAGATAATCTTACCATCTGGCATCATGGCACCAGGCAATGCCACCACAACCGTCTGCCCTAAAGCAGCGTTGGGGGCACCGCAAACAATCTGCACCTGCTTCTCACCAATATCAACCTGCGCCACATGTAGATGGTCAGCATCAGGATGGTCCTTGAAATCGACAATTTTGCCAATCACAAACTTGGGCTTGTCATCTGCTTCAAGCTGGCCCGGTAATCCTGCTTCTTGAATAGCGACATTTAGTTTTGCCACTTGTTCTTTGGTCAACTTAACCTGACCTTTGCCTGTTAAAGAACCCAGCCATTGACTGACTTTGAAAAAGTTATAGCCGATCACCTGATTTTGGTCATTTAAGATCGCCACAACGTCCCCATTTTGCTGGGTTGTCTGTGTCGCTGTATCCGGCCCTGTGATAGCAATTAACGTATCGCCGAATGCTGATTGATTATAACTGGTAATGAGCATGTGTACCTCCAAAATTAATGCAAGCCGTTGATAAAGTCCTCGACTTGTTGTTTCGTTTTACGATCTTTATTGACAAACCGGCCGACTTCCTTGCCGTCATTAAAGGCAATAAAGCTAGGAATACCGAAGACACCCATGTCCTGGGCAACTTCTAAATTCTTATCGCGATCAACCGCGACAAATTCATAGTCCGGAAAATCTTTTTCGATTTCCGGCATTGCCGGTTTGATAAAGCGGCAATCCGAGCACCAATCTGCAGAGAAGAACAGCATTTTCTTACCTGGTTTTTTAACCTCATCCAAAATTGCTGTATTCGATCCAAGTTCTTTCATAGCCAACATCCTTTCACTTACTATTTAAAAGTAACTATAACAGGAAAATCGCATTGGTGCAATGCCACTTCATATTAGTTACATTATACTTAAGTTAGACGTTTAGCCACAAGCTGATAACTGAAAAAAGTCGTCGCATCTTTTGCGTTAAGGAGGGCTATCATGCGAGTTTCGAAATTAAGATCGTCTTTTGCTGTCTGGCTAGCAACCGGCATCATCACAGCGGGAACATCGGTGCTGATTCATCACCGACTTTATTACCGAACCATCCCTAATCGGCTCCTAGCCAACATTAAAGCCGGTTTCGCAAACCGCGAAACCATTGAGAACAGTTGGATTGCCATGTATCCGACAACGATTGAAACGCCTAATCAGCACCATATCCGAGTTTATACAGGCGGCCTGACGATACGTCAACACCATACACGCCAACAATTTGAATTTGCGGTACAACCTGATGGCTATTTATGGCGACTCCACCAACTTCACTTGGTTGAAAACTAAAAATGCGCGACTAACTCGTAAATCCGGCCGCCGTCAGCACTGAACTTCTCCTCATACTCGGTTGGCACATTATCTGTAACGCGCTTGTCGTGATGAAGATCAAGCGACACGAGGTCAAAGGTCATGCCAAAGTTATTCATGCTCACCAACGAATATTCAAAAAGCCCTTGATTATCGGTCTTAAACTGCAGCAACGCGTTTGGTTTCATAATTGCTTGATATTGCCGCAAAAAGTCACGATAAGTCAGCCGCCTTTTTTCGTGTCTGGTTTTTGGCCATGGATCGGAAAAGTTCAAAAACAAACCGCTAATTTCACCATCAGCAAAATAATCAGTTAAATCGGCGCCATCGCCTAAAACGAGCTGAAGATTAGGCAGTTTTAACGCCACCTGCTTCTTTAGAATCATGGCAATGGCCGCCTCCTGCAATTCCAAAGCGATGAAATTATATTCCGGATGGGCTTGAGCCATGGCAACAATAAACTGCCCTTTGCCAGAGCCGACTTCAAGATATAGTGGCTGCTTCTGAGCAAATCGTGTCTGCCACTGACCGGGCATTTTTTCTGGCCGTACGAGGATCATCTCTGGATGAGCCTCAATCAATGGTTTAGCCCATGTTTTGTTACGTAATCGCATTGGTATCGTTTCCTTATCTTTGAGTATTGTTTAATGCGGTGATTTTTTGAGTCAACTTGCATATTTGTTTAGGGCTGGTGGCTGCCGTAACGCGTTCGCCAGCCCAGAAACCTGCGTGTAAGGACCTTGGTCGCAATGGCCAAAGCCCGGCCATCACGCCCAAGGCCACTTACACTCCGGTTTCTAACCGGGCTGGCTCACGCTCAGTTCTCCATAACGCGTTCGCCGGCGCAGAAGCCTGCACATAAGGACCTTGAACCTGAATGGCCAAAGCCCGGCCATTCAGATTCAAGGCCACTTATGCTCCGGCTTCTAACCGCGCCGGCTCACACTCAACAAATCAAAAGACCCGCGACAAAGCCATTTTGCCACAGGCCTTTTGATTTGATACTTGTTGCACCACTTCAATGTGTGGATTGCAGTACTTCGAACTGGCGCAGGGCTTTTGCCACTTCATCCGATCGCTGATGTAACGCAGCGGTCTTCATATCGCTTAATAAGTGCAGGTCACTGTACCAATAAAGCCGATGTTGCAAATGATCATCCACGTTTGCCCCATAAGCTGCTAGGAACGCCGGCCACGTGTCGTGGTTACCATAATGCGCCATGACATCGGCAAGATCATAAGCCGGATCGCCCACCGCCACTTGCTCCCAATCAACTAAATACAGGCGGCCGTTTGCTCGCAGCCAATTTTTGTGATTCAGGTCGCCGTGGCAGACACTTTGCACGGTCACCCGCGGCACCCAGCGTTGGATCTCCGCCAGTGCCTGCTCCACTCGCGGTTGGGCCGCGAGATTTTCGGGAAAGTTTTGCAACAACGATTGGCGTAACTGATCAGGATCCAACACCTGACCGCCAACTTGGCGAAGCATTCGCTTTAATAAACTTGAGTGGTGCACCTTTGCTAACATGCTGGCGACGACCGGCTGCATCATTTGCTCGCGGGTCAACGTTTCGCCGTCTAACCATTCTTGTGCGGTTAACACATCGCCGGTACTGACCCGGCGCGTCCATAGCAACCGCGGGGTGATGTGTTCAACTGAAAGTGCCGCAAGAAATGGTGACGCGTTACGTTTAAGGAAATATTTTTGATTCGCATAAACCCCAAGAAACGCACTTCCGGTGGAACCGCCTGCAGGCTGCAGGGACCACCCGGCATCTAATTCAAACTCCATAGGCACTACTCCTTATATCTGGCCGCAGGAATGGTTCTAGTCATCAAAAAGACACTCCCAGGCGCTCGTGCGTCCACGTTTCATATTACTAAGTTGCGATTTACCCGTCAAGACTAACTGCCAATTGCAGCTGACCTGACGAAATACGCAGGCTTTTCATTTTCCACCGAACGTTTTTGATTTGACTTAGAGCTGTCAGCCAAACAGGATTAAATCATGACGTGATGCTGTTTTAACCGCATGCGCGCATACCAGCGGGTAAATGCCCACACGAAAAGTCCCCCGCCGATGAAGATTGACCCGGCTGCCAACCATTGCAGCCGAACAAGTGTCACAAGCGTAAATGTCAGTACTTCAATCAACAGCAAAACCGTTAACAGCTGCTCAAACGCAGCCGGCTTCTGCTCAGGCGCCACGGGATACAAATGCACAAAGACAATATCATCATACTGATAATAAAACGGTAACAGTTGGAACCCGACCATGTAAAGAAACAAGATGGCAAAGCCCAGCACCAGCCACCACGGTGACAAAACGGCCACGATCACGGCACCGATGACGAGTAAACGCACATACAAACCAAGGTATTCGCCGCCGCGCAAAAAGCCACGCAAATACAGGAATAGCCATGTCGTTGCCTGCTGGGGCTTGACCAGTTTCAACAAGCCATCCAGATATCGGCGTCGATGGACACTGTTGGCTAAGCCAGGCACATCGGTAAAGAGATTGTAAAACCGATACAGCCGCCCCATTCGTGCCTCTTCCAAGCTAATTAAAGCGGAAAAATTCAATTGCCCTTGGTCAAGCACCGATTTTAACTGCCATCTAAAAACAAGATCCAAGATTAACGCCACCAAAAGCGTCATGGCAGGATGAAGGTAAAATCCGCCAAACAAGGCGATGAACGCAATGTTAAGCAGTATAAGCCGCTGGTGATGCCAGCGGATCGGCAGGTGGTACCGCTGTAAAAACTGCAACCACAAATCAAGATCTTTAAACAACCACAAGGACACGAGCAATGCCATCGTTCCGCTTGCCGGATCCTGACCAAGCTGCGCAAATAACGGCCACATCGCTAAACTCGTAAACGTCAACAAGACGCCAGGTAGGATCATGCTATAATGGCGTGCCTTCAACAAATAAGCTTTAAAGGCTTCGGCTTTTGGCAACAAGAAAATTTGATCCGGTGCTTCCGCAAGCGTGGCCAGCTGACCAAGGCTCAGAAAGCCGGTGAAAATCAGAGCCAGTCCTAAAGCAAGCCATCCAGAAGGTTGCAAGGTTTTAACAATTTGACTATATGCATAAAGCGCACCGCCAAACAAAATCAGCAAAATCAAAACGAAATGATCGTTAAACACCAACCGCAAATATTTTTGCTGTTCTTGTACGTGTTGACGGAGGCGGGTTCGCCACAACTTGATCATGCTTTTTCCTCCGTCATCTTCATGTAAATATCATCCAGGCTGCCGTCCTGCAAACCGAATTGTTGCTTCAGGGAGGCCATGTCGCCGGTCGCCCGCACTTTTCCGGATTTGATCAACACAAACTCGTCAGCATACTGCTGGGCGGTTGCCAGGATATGCGTTGACATGAGCACCGATGCCCCTTGCTGCTTTTTAGCCGTGACGATGTCCAAAAGATCATGAATGGCCAGCGGATCAAGACCGGTAAACGGTTCGTCGATGATGAATAGTTGGGCATGCGTCATAAACGCCGCCACTATCATCACCTTTTGCTGCATACCTTTTGAAAATTTAGCCGGGAACCAGTCCAGTTTGTTGTCAAGGCGGAACCGTTCCAGCATCGTATCGGCTTCGCGCCAAGCTGCGTCTTTATCAAGATCGTAAGCCATGATCGTCATGTCAAGATGCTCGCGAAGCGTCAACTCCGGATAAAGCACCGGGGTTTCCGGTACATAAGATAGACTGGCACGAAAACCGGTTGGATCGGTATTTAATGTTTTACCGTTTAAGTCAATTGTGCCGGCTTGGGGCGTCAGTAAACCAATAATATGTTTAATAGTCGTCGATTTACCTGCCCCGTTAAGACCGATTAACCCGACAATTTTGCCTGAAGGTACCGAGAAGCTGACATCTTTGAGAATCGTTAAATTGCCGTAACCGCCAGTGAGTCCATCAATTGTTAAAGTCATCTTACCAGTCCCTATCTGTATAATTTCAGTTAGGGATATGATAGCATGAAATCAAGGTTTCTATTAACAAAAGCGTAAGCAGAAATGAGGCAAGGACATGATTGATTGCATTTTTTGTAAAATTGTTCGCAATGAGATTCCCAACGTTCCGGTTTATGAAGACGATGTCGTGAAGGCGTTTTTGGATATCACGCAGGTTACGCCGGGCCATACGTTAATCGTACCTAAGAAACACGTTCCCGATATTTTTGCCTATGATACCGACCTGGCCGCCGCAGTTTTTGAACGGGTGCCTAAAATTGCCCGGGCGATTAAGGCAAGCAATCCGGCGATCAAAGGCATGAACATTTTGAACAATAACGGCAAAGTTGCTTATCAAAGCGTCTTTCATTCACATATCCACTTGATCCCGCGCTACAGCGATCAAGACGACTTCGGTATGCATTTCGGCGATCACAGCGCTCAGTACGATAATGCCAAGCTTGAGGCCGTTGCCGCCAAAATTCGCAACCAGCTGGAGGCACAAGCATGAAATTTCGTCACGGCTTTTTATTAGGCGCGGTTGCCGGTACGATTTATGGAATATTGACGGCCAAAAAAACCGGCCCGCAACGGCAACAGGAGATCGCGGCTTATTTTAACGGCGTTGCCAATGGCGTCACCCAAGTTCGCCAAAGCGTCAACCACCTAAGTGAGACGCTAACGAACCTGTCAGCCGAAGTTGATCAAACGCTCAAGCCAGCTATGAAAGATATTACGAATAGCGTTGAAACGTTCGAATTCGAAACAGCGCCGCGCACCGTAGCAATTCAGGAACATGTCGACAATATCAACGAGGCGGTCAACGAACTCGGCACCCAACCACCGACGTCCATAGAAAAACCTTAACCAAAACATTGAAAATGGCCTAAGCAATTGTCGCCAAGCCGTGACGGATTATTGAAAGTTATGTGAAGATCGGCGTGTGGCGATAAGTTATGGTATAGTAGACGGCAGTGTTAAACAGAAACTTTTTAGATTAGGATGTGTGATTGCATGAAAAAATGGATTCTCGGCGTTGTTGGCTTGTTTGTAGCAGTGACCTTAGCAGGCTGTTCAAGCGGCACTGTTGCAAATATGAAGGGTGCCAAGATCACCAAAGATGAGTATTATAACGCCATGAAGAAGACCACCACCGGTCAAGCGACTTTACGTAACATGATCGTTTTAAAGGCGTTAGAACAACAATACCCGAACAAGGTATCAGACAAAAAGGTCAACAGCCAGTTCAACAAGCTGAAGAAGCAATATGGTTCTTCATTTGATTCAACGCTTGAACAAAACGGCTACACCGAATCAAGCTTCAAAGATCAAATCCGGACAACGTTGTATTCCGAAGTTGCTTTAAAGGACATGAAGAAGCCAACGACCAAACAAATTGAAGCTCAGTGGAAGAAGTACCAACCAAAGATTCAGGTACAACATATCTTGGTTAAGACCGAAGATGAAGCTAAGCAAATCATTTCCGATTATCAAAAGGATCCAACCGAAAAGAACTTCGAAGCTTTGGCCAAGAAGAACTCTATCGATACAGGTACCAAGAATAAAGGTGGTAAGTTAACTGCCTTCGATAACACGGATACCAGCTTGGATTCAACCTTCAAGACGGCTGCCTTCAAGCTCAAAAAGCCTGGCGATATCACGACAACACCGGTTAAGACCCAATATGGGTACCATGTCATTCGTGCCATTTCCATCGGCAAGAAAGGTACCATGAAGGAACACAAGAAGGATCTGGAAAATCAGATTTACACTTCATGGCAGAGTGATCAGACCGTGATGAACGGTGTTATTACCAAAGTCTTGAAGAAGGCTAACGTTTCAATTAAGGATAACGACCTTAAAGACGTTCTTTCAAGCTACCTGAGCAGCGGCTCAAGCAGTTCAAGCACTTCCAACTAAAACCTAGCCCAAACAGGATAACAAAAGGCTCGCGGACGTGGCGCGAGCCTTTTTGCGTACCTTCAGTTTTTAGTCATGCTTGCTTAATGACATCAATGTGGATCCGGAAATGTCTGACCATTTGTCGGCCGATAAAAGCGGCGATTATCCATGCCAAAAAGTCGTTCGGTAAACGTCCCCGGATCAACATGCTGGTAAGCGGTGGTCATCATATTGATAGAGGCATCCATCTCATCCAGCTCATGCAGCACTTGCGCCTCTAATAACTGCGGGCGAACCGGTGAGCCATATTCAAGCAATCCGTGATGGGCCAAAACCACATGCCGCAACAGCAACATATCTTCCCCATTGATGTCGATTTTAAGCTGATGGGCAGCCAGCACAATTTGCTCGTCAATCAAGACAATGTGCCCGATTAAATTCCCGGGTACTGTGTAATCGGTCGAAATCGATCCGCTTAATTCGATGGTTTTGCCTAAGTCATGCAAAATGGCCCCGGCGTATAGCAGACTTTTATTTAGACTCGAATACTGAGCGGTGACACTTTTGGCCAACCGCAAGATACTCAGCGTGTGAAACGCCAGCCCGCCAGCAAACGCATGGTGATTCGACTTGGCAGCCGGATAACTGAAGAACGCCTTTTTGTGATCGTTAATCAACTTACGGACGATGCGATTCCAGTTGGCGTTGGTGATCTCAAAAATAAAGCTATTCAGCTCTTCTTCCATGGCATTAGGCGCTTCCGGTGCCCGCTCGACAAAATTCTTGGGATCGTTGCCCTCCTCCTGTGTTGCAAGGCGCATTGAATAAATCTTGATTTGCGGATTACCTTGGTATAGTTCACGTTTTCCGGATAGCCGAACCACCTCACCCGCTTTAAACTGGGCAATATCATTAGCGGTGGCATCCCAGAACTTCCCGGAAATATGGCCGGAGTTATCCTGGAAAATCATCGCAATAAATTTTTTGCCATTCTTGGCTACGCGAACTTCAGCCGATTTAATCAGCACGGGAAGCCGTACATCTTCTTCATTATGGTAATCAAAAAGCCGTTTTGCCACGGTTGTCACCTTTTCCTTTACTATACAAGCTAACTAAATCATACCGATGTCAGTCCTAAAGTACAAGGAAGGTCTCAATTGTTCGTCACTTGTTGCCAAAATAAAAAAGCCCCAGAGATGACGCTCTCCGGAACTTTTTCTAGTGCAGGTTCCTAAACGGATTCAGCACCTACACTGACCCAGTTAACTGATTAAGGTTTGCTTTGATAAACATCAATAATTGGCTGGGAAATGATCTTATTCAGTTCGTCCATCATCTGTGACAGGCCTTGTTCCTTGGCCATCAGGTTTTGGATTGGTTGGATGTCGCGCATCTTGTCGCCAAGTGCCTGCAGCGATTTCACTTCTTCATCCGTAAAATCCTCTCCCTGCATTGACTTTTGCTGCATCTCGTATTGCTTTTGCTGAAACTGTTGGAACAAGCCATAAGCAACGGTGTCCAACTTCAACAGATCAAAAGCCTTCTTGAGATCCTGAAATTCCTGAGTGGTCTTGATATCTTCCGCCATCTGATTAGCGGTGTCGTAAACGTTTGCCATACTTTACCTCACTTTTTTGAGCCTATTTGAACCAGCCCTTGATATTATCATACCATTTTCCCACAGTTTGCTTGGCACTGTCTATGCCTTTATCGATACCATCTTGAATTCCTTGCCAAATATCGTCATTTTTTTCTGGTGTCTGAATACTTGCCATTTGTGCCGCATCCTTGGTATCAAAGGCAGTTTGCGGGGTATTGGGCATTAATTTGGACATTTCAAGCTTGAACAACGGTGCTACGCCAGAAGTGCTTGTGCCCTGCAGGAAATGCTGACTGTCGGTTGTCGGATAACCGATCCAGGTCGCATTGACGATATCCGGTGTATATCCGACAACCCACTGGTCTTTTGTACCATAGCCCCAACTGCTTGGCACTTCGGTACTGCCGGTTTTCCCGGCAATGGTGTAGCCAGATGGTTTGGCCGTCGAGCCGGTGCCTTCGTTGAACGTGCCAATCATCATGCTGGTCATTTCCTGGGCCACTTTTTTGGAGATGATCTGCCGGCTTGGCGGATTCGAATTATCGACCACCGTCTGGCCCGTCGCATCGACAATTTTACGGATAAAATGGGTCGTCGGCAGCTTACCGCCGTTGGCAAACGCCGCATACGCCCGCGCCAACATGAGCGGGGACACCCCGTTTTTCAACCCCCCCAGTGCCGCTGCTAGGTTCTGGTCGCTTGATTTGAGTTGGATGCCGAAACGATCAAGACTGGAAACGCCTTTTTGAACGCCGATCTTGTTTAACAACCATACCGCCGGCGCATTAATCGAATCCGCCAGCGCCTTATACATCGGCACAGTGCCCAGATAAGTTCCCGTAGCATTGGTCGGTGTATATTGATTTTTGCCATAACTAAGCTTTTCGTCTTTCAAAATCGAATCGTAATGGTAGCCATTTTCCAGTGCCGGCGTGTATACCATCAGCGGCTTAATTGTCGAACCGGGTGAATTGCGCAGCTGGGTGGCATAGTTAAACCCTAAGAAAGTATGCTCACCGCGATTGCCCACGACTGCGCGCACACCACCGGTTTTGGGATCCAAGATGATGGAGGCACCTTGAACCTGTTTACCATCCGCAGCATCGGCCGGGAATGCCCAGTTCTGCTCAAAACTGGTTTGCAGATTCTGCTGATACGTTTGATCTAGGTTCGTGTAAATCTTATAACCTTTGTTCAGAATGACATCGACACTAATACCTTCACTCCGCGCTTCTTCAATAACCGAATCGAAATAAGACGGATATTTTTGCGCATTAGCCGTTGAAAAGGCATCGACAACCTGCACCGACTGGGCTTTGGCCGCATTGGCCTGTGCCTGGGTGAGCTTGTTGTTATCGACCATGAGTTGTAAAACGACATTGCGTCGGGAAATGGCGTTGCCTTTATGGTCAGCAGGATTGTAGTAACTGGGATTACGCAGCATCCCTGCCAAAATGGCCCCTTCACTGGCATCCAATTGACTGGCATTTTTGCCAAAATACCGTTTCGCCGCATCCTGCACGCCCCAAACACCATTGCCAAAATACGCATTGTTGAGATACATGGCAAGGATATCCTGCTTGGAGTAAACTTTATTCAGCTGAATGGCCATGAACAATTCCTGCGCCTTACGCATGATCGTCTGTTTCTGCGTCAATAACGTATTTTTGGCGAGCTGCTGGGTAATCGTACTACCACCACCCATAATCTGACCGTGGTGGATCACGTAATTGAATGCAGAACGCAAGATCCCTTTAATCGAGAACCCGCCATTGGTATAAAAAGTTCGATCTTCTGTTGAGATCACCGCATTTTGGACCTGCTTACTAATGTCGTTTAACTCAACATAGGTCCCTTTTTGACCATACAACGTCCCTGCTTCTTCATTGTTATCATCATAAATGACCGTTTTGGTTTGCAAGGTACTTTTAATATTTTGAACATCAGCGGTTTTGGCTTTATAAGTAAACCAGGCAGAGAACACCAAAATGACCGTTAGACCGACTAAAATCAGCCAACGAATCACCTGAAACCGGCGGAAGAACCACCGAATGCCCTGCCAGACACGTGATAAAAATTCCATGCCTGCCCTCCTATTGTGAATCTTATTTATTGTAGCATAGCCAGGCGCTACCTAAATCCCGGCTTCAGGTTTTTAAGCAAACTTTATGGACAAAGGAAACGAGGAAAACTTTTGTTATTTCAAATTGTCTCCATTGCTAAAACGCATGCCAGCCTGCGTGATCAGCTTCAATCCTGGTTGATTCCCCGCAAACGGCAACATCAGATGCGCGTTGCCCGTTCGATCCAGGTAAATGGGCATTATCGCCATTTTAACGAACCAGTAGTCACCGGTGACCGTGTCGCCATGACTTACGACGAACCGATTCGCCTGGCCTATGTGTCGGAAACGCCTCACCTCAATATCCGCTTTGAAGACGACAATTTACTCATTGTCGACAAACCTGCAGGCATGAAAACCCATCCGAATCAGCCGGGCGAAACCGGCACCTTGATGAATCAGGCCGCGGCCTACTTGGCCCCTCAACCGGCGCTAATCACGCACCGGCTCGATATGGCGACTAGCGGACTTTTAGTCATTGCCAAAAATCCGCTTGCACAAGCCATTATTAATCGGCAGCTGGCGACCAAAACCATGCACCGCGACTATCTTGCCGTAGTTCAGCGCGGCATCCCCAAAGAAGGCCGTATTGACGCACCGATCGGCCATGATCCGCAAGACAAACGCAAGCGGATGATTCGTCCTGATGGTGCCCCGGCTGTCACCCATTACCAACGGATTGCGGAAACAGCGACAACTGCCACCGTTCTGCTTCGCCTGGAAACCGGCCGCACCCACCAGATCCGCGTCCATCTCGCCAGCATCGGCTATCCAATCATCGGTGATCCATTATACGCATTGCCAAGTGATGAACCGCGAATGCGCCTGCACGCCTATCGCGTTCGCCTTACAAAGCCGCTTAGTGACGAACAACTCGCCGTCACTAGTCCGGTGCCGTTCTAGCTTTGGATAACATGGAAAGACGCCATAATGGTTAGCAATATCCAACCACTATGGCGTCTTTTGTAAACTCAGCACACATGACCTGAGCAACACCGCCATCACCGATCAAAAGCATGCCGATATGCTTCTTCAAACCACTTCGCCTGCTCTTCATCGGGACTAATGACCACGATGGTATCATGGCCCGCAATGGTGCCGACGACCTGTTCGAAATCGATATCGTCAATGATCGCAGCTAGCAAGTTACCGTTACTCGGCAGTGTTTTGATGACATTCATAAATTGAACCCGGGTGATTGACAAGCCGACTTCACGGATCGAACGGCCTAGACGCTCGAGTTGTGATTCCGCCGAGCCACGAAAAATCGTATACCGCAGCGTTCCCGTGGCGTCTTGTGCTTTGACGATTTTCATTTCGCGAATATCGCGGGAAATCGTTGCCTGTGTGGCATCAATGCCGGCCGCTTTTAATGCTGCCAGAAGCTCTTCTTGGGTGGCAATTGGCTTTTGGTTAATAATCCGCGCCAACGCTGCCTGTCGTTCATTTTTGTTCATCCCAATACCTCCACCATGACGCTGTCGCTAGTCGCGATGATATGACGGACTACATCTCTTCCGGTGCGGCCACACCGAGCAAATGCAAGGCATTCTCCAAAACCTGCGTGGTCGCCTTCACCATCGCCAGCCGTGACGGCAATTCACTGTCTTCGACCAAAACTTTGACGTTGGCATAATACTGATTGAACGCTTTGGCCAAACGCAAGGCATACTTGGCAATCACGGAAGGTTCATACTCCTTGGCAGCACGCGCAACAATGGCTGGGAAGTCGCCTAATGCCCGCAAAACATCCCATGCAGCCGGATCGCTCAAGGCAACTTCCGGCGCAGGCGCGATGTCTGCTTTCCGCAAAATGCTGTGCGCCCGGGCATTGGTATATTGGACATAAGGACCGGTTTCGCCTTCAAACCGAACCACTTCTTCCAAATTGAAATCAAAGTTGTCCAAACGTTCATTTTTCAGGTCGTGGAAAATAACCGCCCCGACACCCACTTCATGGGCCACCTTTTGCGCATTCGGCAAATCCGGGTGCTTTTCGGCAATTTGCTGCTTGGCTAGATCAACCGCATCGTTTAAAACCTTTTCCAGTAAAATAATGTTGCCGCGGCGGGTTGACAATTTCTTGCCATTTGCCGTAATCAGACCAAACGGAATATGGTGAATATCATTGGCCCATTCATACCCCATCTCCAGCAAGACTGCTTTCAGCTGCTGAAAATGCTCACGCTGTTCGTTGCCAACCACATACAGGCTTTGGACAAAGTGATAATGATTCTTACGGAAAATTGCCGCAGCCAAGTCACGCGTCATGTAAAGCGTGGCCCCATCGGACTTCTTGATCAACGCCGGATTAAGGTTGTACTTGCTTAAATCAACAATTTCGGCACCTTGACTGGTTTTAAGCAGGTGTTTGTCTTCAAGCGTTTTGACAACACTGTCCATTTTGTCGTTGTAAAAGGCTTCCCCGTTGTAGGAATCAAAATCCACGCCGAGAATCTTGTAAATGCGGTTGAATTCAGCCAGTGACACGGTCCGGAACCAGCGCCATAGCGTGAGTGCTTCGTCATCGCCATCTTCAAGGCGTTTGAACCATGCCCGTGCTTCTCCTTCCAATTCGGGGTCCTTTTCGGCTTCCTCATGAAACTGCACATAATAGTGAAGCAGGTTTTTGATCGGATCGGCTTTGACCGCATCTTCGGAGCCCCATTTTTTATAGGCCACGATTAACTTACCGAATTGGGTGCCCCAGTCGCCAAGGTGATTGATTTTAATTGGACTGTATCCGACTTTTGCCAAAATATTGGCCAGCGCATTGCCGATAACCGTCGAACGCAGATGGCCCATTGACATTGGCTTGGCAATATTAGGGCTGCTCATATCGATCGGGACATTACCTTTGCCCAACTCGGCATCGCCGTAATGCTCGCCTTCCTGCGCAATGGCTTTCAGGACTTCGTGGGCAAAACTAATCTTGTCCAAATAAAAGTTCACGTAACCGCCAACCGCTTTAACCTGTTCAAATGGCGCCGCATCGATTTTTTCCACCAAATCACTGGCAATCATTTTGGGTGCGCGATGCAGGATTTTGGCTAATGAGAAAGTTGGAAAAGCATAATCACCTAAGTCAGACGATTTAGGCGTTTCAACTAACGTGGCAATCTTCGCTTCATCCAGTTGACCCGCCAAGGCTGGTTTAAGGGCATTGACAACAAGTTCTTTAAAATCCATAAGTTCCTCCTAAAATGATGATGCCACGAAAAAAGACCCATCTCTCCCTTATCGACGAGACGAGCCTTTGCCCGCGGTACCACTCTACTTGACATATGTCCACTCAAAACACTGATCCTCAAAAGCGCGCCGCCTGGTCTGACGTGATCGTTTGCACTAGCCGATCTCACTGTCAAAACGCCGATTGACCTGACATCCTCTTTCTCTTCGGACCTATACAGCGGTCGACGAGAATCGAACTCGCGACACCAGCTTGGGAAGCTGGAGTTTTACCACTAAACTACGACCGCAAACCAACGCATATAAGTGTATCACGGCGATGCGCATTTGCAAAGCCGCAATCGGTCTTTTTTTCTATGATTTCAATGAGAAAACATCTTAAAAATGAGTACGCGTAATTTTGTTGTTAATCTTTCTCACCGTGCTATAATAATAGGAAAGAAGAGGAGTGGTTGAGATGGCAAAAACGGGACGTCACTATTATTTCGTGGCGCGCAACGAGAAAACCAAAACTGGTTATCGCATCAGTTTTCCTAATATCCCTAATGCTGAGGCAGTCGGGACAACGTATGAAGAAACCGTTTATTATTCATATCGGGTCTTGGCTGATTTCTTAAGCCATCTGCCAAAAAAAGAAGCCGAGATCCGCGCCTATACACTGTCAGATATTCCGGATACTGTTTCAAGCAACGTTTTCTACTCGTTAGTGAGTGTCACGCCAGACTTTGATCCCCACAAGATGGAGACACACTTTACCTTACCGCAAACGCCGCCAGACGATATTCGGCAAAAAGCCGCCAAACTTGCAGGCTTGGTAACGCCAAATGACAATGTTGCTTTGTAGGGCACTGACAAGATGCGAACTTTTCAAATGATCTTGTTGGCAGTCTTTGTTGTTGGTATTCTCTCGGCTTTTGTCGGTTTATTGAGTTGGCTGGTGTTAATGCTTAGGCATCGGCCGCCTGATCGCGCTCGTCGTTTGACGCTGATGAGTGGTGCGGTTGCTTTAATTGCTTTGATTTTGAATGCCTTCACTTGATGATTAACGCTCCGTACGCCATCTTTTCCGCGATGCCGGGGCGTTTTTGTTTGGCTGGCGAGCCGGTGACTGGTTTCTGGCGCTTTTCTATGCTTAAATAGGAACAGCAAATATTGAAGGAGTGGGCTTATGACTGATCTGCATACAAGTATTGATAAGTTTCAATTTGACAACGTGTTTATGAATGCCAGTGGCGTACGTTGCTACACCAAAGACGAACTGGATGAACTGGCACAAAGCGATGCCGGAACTTTGGTTACCAAGAGCGCGACACGGGCAAAGCGGCTTGGCAATCCCAGCCCGCGGTATGCCCGCTTAGAACTAGGCTCGATTAATTCCATGGGGTTGCCTAATGAAGGTCTCGAGTATTACTTGGACTATGCACTGAACTTTCAAAAAGCCCATCCTGACAAGCCGATTTTTCTGTCAGTTGCCGGTCTTTCCATGGAAGAAAATCTGGCGATGGCCCACACCATTGAAGATTCAAATTTTAACGGTTTGGTTGAGTTCAATTTAAGCTGCCCGAATGTTCCCGGCAAGCCTCAGACCGGTTATGATTTTGACCGGACGCAAGAAGTTTTGACTAATCTCTTTAGCTTCTTTACCAAACCGGCTGGCGTTAAGCTGCCGCCTTATTTTGACCTTGCACAATTCGACCAGATGGCAGCGATTCTCAATCAATTTCCGCTTAAATTCGTCAATTCGATTAACAGTCTTGGCAACGGCCTGATGATTGATCCAGAAACCGACACGGCGTTGATCAAGCCTAAGGGTGGCTTTGGCGGCATCGGCGGTGCTTACGCCAAACCAATCGCACTTGCTAACGTCCGGGCCTTTTCGCAGCGCCTCGATCCTAAGATTCAACTGATCGGAACCGGTGGCGTGACCAACGGCCGGGATGCTTACGATTTAATTCTGGCCGGCGCAAGTCTTGTGCAGGTGGGTACTCTCTTGCAAGAAGAAGGCCCCGCTGCGTTCACGCGGTTAACTCGGGAGTTACGCGCCGTGATGCAAACTAAGGGCTACAGTGCCATTAGCGACTTCAAGGGGCAATTGAAAGTCTTATCATGAACGAAAAAATCAGAGTCTGGGCGTATTTCAAGCACAATAGTCAAGACTTTGCCCGACACTGGGGTGCCTATTTTCTGCTTATTAGCGTGACCAATTTAGTCGTCGGTCTCGCCATCATCCCACTACTAACTTTCGGTGCCCAACAAGTCTTACGCTTAGGAAAGGTACCCTATATTACTTTGACTAACCTGGGACAGATTGCCGCGGCCAAACCGGTCACAGCACTGTTACTGGTGCTAATCGGACTGATATTGCTGTTGTTTGTTTACTGGCAGTTTGCATTTTTGTTGTTAGGCATTCAAAACATTCATCGGCAAACACACTTAAGCTTTAGGCAACTGGCCGGCGCCACTATTAGGAAAACCAGGCGCCTGACACCCACGACCATTTTGAGTTTAATTGCTTACTTCGTGTTAATCTTCCCCTTTTCAAGCATCGTTTTTAAAACCAGTTTATTGGCAAAACTGACCATTCCTGATTTCATCATCGATTACATCTTTGATCGGTGGTATTTAGCCGTTTTGATCGTGGTGCTTTATTTATTGGGCACTTGGCTGGCTATTCGCCTCTTGCCTTTACTGCCCGCACTAATCCTCAATGATCAATCGCCGCGGGCAACGGTGGTTCGCAGCTGGCGGGCAACCCGCGGTCAAACCTGGCGAACTTTATGGGCAGTTATCCTGATTGTGATTCCCGTGTTGGTGCTTTCGATCCTGCTAGTCGCTGGTCTGTACGCGTTTCAAACCTATCTTGACCAGCAATGGCAGCAATGGTCGCTACTTGGTGCCACGATCAACCTTGGCTTGTTACAGGCTGCGATGTTGTTGATCACGGTCTTCTTCACCGTCATGCTTTACCAACTGGCGACTTCGCAAGCGGAAACGTTTCATCTGATCGACAGTCAAGACCGAATTGCACAAGCACCAAAGCCGCGGCGCAATTGGGTTTTTAGAGTGAGCGCATTTGCCTTAATCATGATGATTATCGGCGGAACGAGTCTGTTTTATCATGCCTACCTGATCGGCGCGTTAACCACCCAGCCGTTAACGATCTCTCACCGCGGTGTCGATAACGGCAACGGTGTTCAAAACACCATTCCAGCGCTTTTGGCAACTGCCAAAGAAAAACCAGATTATGTCGAAATGGATCTTCACGAAACCAAGGATCATCAGTTTGTCGTCATGCACGACGAGAATCTGAAGGCTCTAACTGGTAAAGACGCGACGCCACATCAACTAACACTGGCGGAAATCACGCAACTGACCGCGCGCGAAAATGGCCACGCAGCCAAAGTCGCAAGCTTTGACCAATATTTGGCCGCAGCTGAACAGGTTCATCAAAAACTGCTAGTGGAGATCAAAACAACGCCACAGGACAGTCCGCAGATGATGGATCGATTCATCAACCGCTATGCCAAACGCTTATTAGCCAATCATGATCAAGTCCATTCGCTTGATTACGGTGTGGTTAAGACGCTGCGCAAACGGGTTCCGAAGCTTAAGACGTTCTTTATTTTACCGTACACGTTGGTTTTCCCAGAAACGCCAGCTAGCGGCTATACGTTAGAATCAACCACACTTTCTATCACGGTTGCTGATCAAGCCCACGACCATCATCAAGCTGTCTATGCTTGGACCATTAACGATCCTGATGACATGCAGAAAATGACGTTCATGGACGCTGATGGCATCATCACTGATCAGTTGCGTCTGTTAAAGACGACGTTGCGCGAGATGAATGATCACCCTAGTTATGCTGATCAGCTCTTGAATTATTTGAATGGTTTTTCAACCGAAGACAATGCACCATTTTAATGCCTCGAGTGACATCTTTTGAGCACAGACAACGCAAAAGCCGGCATCTTTTCCAGTTTGGAAAAGGTGCCGGCTTTCTTTAGACGATCAATATCGCTCAGTTACTGAACCTATTTTATTTAAAGTAATAACGTGCCGTTTCTAACGCACTGGTCTCCATCAAACGCTTACCATATTCGGACAGAACCGCGGATGATAGTGGCGAACGATCACCAAATTCCAGTGCAACCGCCATTTCGTCATGGGCTTCGTTAGAGGAAATCTCATTAGGATAGAACGTTAATACGAGGTAATAATTTTGCTTATACCGGTAAAGGTCGCTCTTTCCGCCTTCCAAACGCAGCGTCTGCGCAAGGCTGATAAAGTCTTCAAAGTCCTTTAATTTCAAAACGAGTTCGGTTTGCGGAGCCTTTTTAGCGTCAATATAACCGCCTTCGTCGACTGCCTGCTGATCGTGTTGATCATTGGCGTCTAAGCCCTGCAGCTGCTGACGAATATAATCCGGTACTTGGGTGTCCGTACTGTCATCATCAGAACCGGTGTCGCTATCATCATTCTTTTGACCATTCTTACTGATCAACAATTCGAGCCCGGATTGACTTGGCATGACCTGAAACGTCACGGCCTCGTTTGTGGCAAACGTATGGTCTTTGTCAACTTCATCGAGGATGCTGTAAAAGAAGCTCTCAATCTGCTTGTGATTGCCAAGCAGATCCAATACCGTAATCCCCCGTTGCGCTAGATCATCGTTACCTAACATGACCCGGATCGTATTTGCATTAATCCGTTCCATTTCCATGATTGCTGCACCTCACTTTAGTCACGGAACCCTGAGTTCTGTGGTTCATCACATGACCACTTACTACATTATAGCAGATTTACTACGTCAAGGCATTCTACCGCACGTAAGCGCTATGATCAAGTCTAGTGCACAGAGCGTGAATTGGCGCGGTTAGAAGTCGGAGTGTAAGTGGCCTCAGCGTGATGGCCCGGTTTTAGGCCATTGCGGCTGAGGTCCTTACACGCAGACTTCTGCGCCAATGAACGCGTTTCAGAGCGTGAGCAGGCCCGGTTAGAAACCGGAGCATAAGTGGCCTCCGAACCTAAATGGCTGGGCTTTGGCCATTTAGGTTCGAGGTCCTTATGTGGAGGTTTCTGGGCCTGCGAGCGCGTTTCGGAGCCGGATTGCCCCACACCCCTCAATCTGGCCACAGTGCAGTGACCAAGGCCCGTATTGCAAGGCTTCTGGCCAGTCAACGCATTTCAGAACCAAATCCTCCCCCCAAAAAAATTTATTCGTCAAAACGAAAAAATGCCCCAACACTTATACGCGTGTCGAGACAATTTGTTATTTGTTTTATGATTAATGACCGATTGGCTGCTAGCTTGTGTAAGTACAACAGTCACGCGGGTAAAAGACCACGACTTTTCAAATTAAAATCCTGCCAATAATTGCGCCTGTTGAAGTTCCAAGGTACGCACAGACCGCGGCAAAAAGCGCCGGATCTCGTCTTCGTTATAACCAACCTGAAGACGCTTGTCGTCCATCATGATCGGCCGCCGCAGTAAACCCGGATATTTTGCTACCAGTTTAATCAGCGTGCCAGTCGATAATTCATCGATGTTAATCCCTAGCTCCTGGAAGATCTTCGAACGTGTTGAAATAATTTCTTCGGTACCCTCTTCGGTCATCATCAATAACCGCTTGATTTCATCAACGTTCAATGGATCAGAAAAAATATTACGTTCTTTAAAGGGAATCTTATTTTCCTTTAACCAGGCGCGCGCCTTCCGACAAGATGTGCAACTTGGGGACGTGTATAAAATAACCATGAGCGCTCGCTCCTTTTTCTTTGACGAGGAATCCTTCTCAACTACAGGTATAGTATACGAGATTGCCTCGAAGCGGCGCAATCATATTCAGAAAAATAATTTTTTAAAAATTGAAAATCCAATTTTGAAATCTCTGTAGATCTCTGCACAATCAACGTTTTTATAAGTTTTCTTGTGAAAAATAGCTCAAGTTATAATAACTAATTTTTTAACATTTAGTTCTCATTTTAAGTGAACATTTATGATCACTATCAGACATTAATTGTCAAGTCATCTGTCGCTAACAAAATTGGTATGCCCACTGCTTGTTTTGCAGCCTGTTGTTTTAAGGTATCAAGGTCGAGTTGTTGCGGCAAATGTGTCAACAAGAGTTGCTTGACGTCGGCATCCTTTGCTAAGCGGCCGGCCTCAGGTGCGGTTAAATGCCATCGTGGTGTCGGTTGATCCGCCAGAAAATTGGTATCTGCCATCAAGAGATCGGCGTTTTTTGCAAACGGTACCAATCCAGGAAAGTAACGCGTATCACTTGTGTTGACCAGCACTTTATTGGTCCCTGTTTCAACAATCCGCACGGCAAAGGCTGGCACTGGATGCTGCGTCTCAAGAAACGTGATCGTGAACGGTCCTAAATGCAAGGTACTGTCAGCGGAGTAGCCCATGCCTTGTGTAAATTGGCCAAAGGTTAGACTGCCAAAGTTTAGCGGATCCATCGTGTGACCGTAAATTGGCAGTGGCGAGACTTTTTTGTCACCCTTATGCAACTGATAATAATATTGCAACACCCCGACATCCGCCGTGTGATCGTGGTGATAATGCGTCAGCAATACGGCGTCTAGTTGCAATGGATCAAAAACCTTCTCCAAGGCAAGCAGACCGCCACTGCCTAAATCCATTAATAAATGGTAATCGCCGCTTTCAACTAAGTAGGTGCTGGTCGCGTGGCCGGCATCCGGATAACCGCCAAGATAACCTAAAACTGTCAATTTCATTTAGTTTTTCCTCCCTTTCAACCTGAAAAGCCACTAAGAAGTTTATAATAAGTGTGGAGGTGGTCGGTATGTCCACAATACAAACAGTCTTCGGTAGCAAGTCGTTCCTTGTCAAATTGCTCGATGAGCGCCATGATCCCCAACTAAAATTGTTAAAACCGGCACAAAGCGGCCTGGATTACATGATTTACGATCCGAGTGGCCGGGCGACATTCAGTGCGCCATTGCGTTACGACATCATTACGAGCTTAGGCCCAACCGAACAAAACGGCTATGTGCAGTTCATGTATTTTAATTTGGACACGGACGATGTCAAAGTGTTCTTATCAAAAATCAAACAATTGATCGATAACCACGACATCTTGCTTGGGGAAAATCACATCCTGTTGGCGCAAGAAGTCAAACACCCTGATAATTTTCTGATGGTTTCTGTCTGGCAATCCAGCAATGACTACTACGAGTTCAAGAATACCCCAGCACTCTCATCAGTCAAGGAGTTCATTCGCCGCGCCGCTTCGGCTAATGGCTTTCATGAAGCGGGGTATACCGTCATTGACCCCCATCAAAAAGATTAAGCCGAGCCGGTCATGTAGCCGGAAAATTTTTAACATGTCAGTCCTGTGAGCCGGCAAGTATTCGTCTAACCTCAAAGCACCAGAATTTGCCAGAACCGATCGCCAATAACTAACCACCGTTATCGCTGATCTTCGCTGGTCATTCTGGTGCTTTTTGATGCATTTTCATCAGTCGCTAACCCACCGGCTAACCGGCCCATCAACCATACGAATCATGACATGCACAGTCGCCTGATAAAACAGCCAGTCAATCCCGGCATAAATGGCAATCATCAGACCGAGATAACGCGACGGCGGATTATCAAGATAATTGGTCATCACGCTGATCACACACAGTGCCATGATAATACCGAATACAAGTGGGACGGCGAAAACAACCCCCGCCTGGCGATAAATCGTGTGTCGAATCTGTTGCGGATCCATCCCCAGATGCTTCAGTATTTGAAAATGCCGAGTCTCCTGACGAACGGCGATGACTTGTTTGAGCAATAAAATGCTGCCGGTTGCAACCACAAAAACGCCGCTTAACAGTAAGATCAAAAATAGTAAAAAGCCATATAACGTACTGACGAAATTTTGTTGCGATGCTTGCAGCCCGATCGGATTGCGCCAGAAGTTCATTTTGGTACGCACCCGATTAGTGACCGTCAAATCATCGCCTGCCAGCTCATTGTCACCTATATTGACGTATTCCTGTAGATTCTGGCTATTGTCCAGATGCTGCAGTTGTGCCAGTGCCCGTCGCGCGGTCTTGGTTTTTGGCAGCTTAGCCATATATAGCCGGTCCGGGGTGCCTTCTAACATGTTAAATGTCTGGTCACTAACCAGTAATCCCCGATCAAAATAGTTGTTACTGCCAGTTGGAAAAAGATTGGTTGTTTGGGTAAGCCGAAGTGACGTATCACTGCCTGGTAACATAATCGCCCGATCCGGATTACGCCGCGCGCCAACCGGTCGAAACCCGGTTCTGTTTGGCAACATTAGCTGAGCTTCCTGTTGGCGTAATCGAACTGGGGTTAAACCCTTTTGTAGTCGTGCCGCCCGCCGATAATCACGCATTGCAACAACATTGTAAACACCAGGCTGCTCGCGAACCTGCCCGACCTGATCCCGTAACCGAATCTCGGCATAGACTAATTTAGACGAAATGGTAACCGCATGGGTCGGCTTAACCTTGGCTTTTTTCAAAACGTCGGTCACATTATCGACGCCGACACCGGAGGCCACGACAGTCGTTGGAATTTCGCGCAACACCAGCTCCTGCTTGTATTGGAAAAGCATGACGGAACTGCCCAGCATCGTAATCGTCACCGCGCAAAGAAGAGTCGTCAACCACAATGAATGGGCATTGCCTTGCAACCTTTTGATAATCAGATGACGGGAAATCCCACTTGCATTGCGGGTCTGCATCTCATGACGACGTTGAAACCACGCCACTAATCCTGGAAGGAAGTCGGCGAAGACTAAAAATAGCCCCAGTAACAAAGCTGCCACGACTACGACCAATAAAATCGGCAGCATCATTCGACCCGGGATCCATGGCAGCAAGCGCATTAAACTGCCGCTAATCGGCAACAGGCGTAACATGGTTAATAAACTACCGACCAGTAACGTAAAACCGCCAATGCCAAGCCAAAAACGCCACCAGGTCTGCGGTTTAGGCGCAACCGGCACATCTTGTTGCCGAATGAATTGCCGAAGTGGATTTTGAACGTAAATGGCGTTAACCGCACCGACTAACAGATAGACAACGCCCATCAATGTCAAAACATCCAGCAACGCTGACGGCGAAACCATAAAACCAATCGGCGTATGCAAGGCCATCAGGCGAATCAACACCATGCCTAACAATGGCGACAGAATAAGTCCAAGCAAGACACCAGCCACAAACCCGATAGCACCGACAATCAAGCTTTCAATAAACACGGTCAGGCCAAGTTTGGCTCCAGATAATCCCAAAAGTCGGTATAAGCCGATCTCCTGATCACGGCGGGCAATTAACAGGCTATTTAAATACAATAGGAAACTGATCGAAAACAAGGCCAGCAGGACCATGACAATCATTAACAGACTGGGTACAATATCCAGACTGCCTAGGCGCTTGCTGGCATCGGTTAAAATCAACCGATTGTTCGCCACCGCGCCAATCGCATACATAATGGCGTTGATTAACGCAGCGATCATGATCTGCAAGCCATCTTCGTGCCGATGTCGCACAAGGTTGGTCTTAATCTGTTGCCACACGTGCATGGCCTCCTCCGCTTACCGTCGCTTCCATATCAATGATGCGATCAAAGAACTGTTCACGGGATTTGCCGCGGGTTACTTCAGCAAAAAACGCGCCATCTTTAATGAAAATAATCCGACTGGCAAAACTAGCCGTAAACGGATCATGGGTGACCATCAAAATTGTGGTTTTCTCCTGCTGATTTAACTGCTGGAGATACCGCAAAAAGTCTGTAGCTGCCAATGAGTCAAGGCTTCCAGTCGGTTCATCAGCCAGCAGCAGGCTCGGCTGCGTAATCACCGCCCGTGCAGCCGCCACCCGCTGCCGCTGTCCCATGCTTAATTCACCGGGAAACGTTTTTAATAACGGGTCTAAATTGAGATGCTGGGACACCGTCCGGAGACGTTCAGCGCGATCTGGTTGAACATGACGCTGTAACGTCAGCGGTAAAAGGACATTTTGCGCAACCGTCATATCGTCTAACAAATTAAAATCCTGAAAAACAAAGCCCAGATGGTCACGGCGGAATGCAGCTTGTTGGCTTTCATTCAAAGCTTCCAGATCATATCCGGCAATTTTGACCTTACCTGTGCTAGGCGTTTCAATCGTGGCCAAAATATTCAGCAAGGTCGACTTCCCGGCACCACTTGGCCCCATGATACCGATGAATTCGCCGGCTGCAACCTGAAAGCTAAGGTCATTTAAAGCGCGAACCCGATCATGTCGCTGTCCAAAGATTTTACTTAAATTAGATACTTCTAAAATTGCCATGGCTTACCTCCGTCATCATTCTACCAAAAACCAGTGGTGACTGCTGTTCATCGTCCTCACTGACAAATTGCCCATGTCAGCGATATTTTCTTATTAACCAACTGTTCTCGCGGCTTGTGCTTCCTGGCCAAAACTTATACGATAAGTGCAGGAATGGAGTTGATCACGTGTTTAAAATCATGATCGTAGAGGATGATCAGACCATCAGCGGCCTGATCGCTGACAACCTAAAAAAATGGCAGTTCGAACCAGTCGTTGTGACTGATTTTAACGCTGTCTTCGATGATTTTCTGCAAGAAAAGCCTCACTTGGTTTTGCTGGACATCAATTTGCCGGTTTTTGACGGTTATTACTGGGTCCAAAAGATTCGCGAAGTCTCTAAGGTGCCGGTTATCTTTATCTCAAGCCGCAATACCAACATGGACATGGTCATGGCCATGAACATGGGCGCCGATGATTTCCTAAATAAACCGTTTGCGATGGAAGTTTTGATCGCCAAAATCAACGCACTGTTGCGCCGAACCTATAATTACGCCGATCAAGGCACGGATGTTTTGGAACACAACGGCCTTATGTTGAACCTAAAAAACGGAATGGCGCAGGTTAATGATAATGAAATCAACCTTTCAAAAAACGAGTACAAGTTACTGCAGATCCTCATGCGGCAACATGGGCAGATCGTCAGCCGGTCCCGTCTCCTTAAAGATCTCTGGCAAGATGAACGTTTTGTTGACGATAATACGCTAACGGTTAACATCAATCGGTTGCGCAAAAAAATCGAAGAAGCCGGCTTAAAAGATTATATCCAAACTAAAGTCGGTCAGGGCTATATCGTTCCTTAGGAGGCTGCCATGCGTTTTCGCGATTACGTCAAAGACCACCTGTGGCCCATTGGCGGTTACATTTTATGTGTGGGGTTAGCGGCCATCATTATTTGGCTGGATCCTCAACATCGAGTTAAAATGTCAACACTCTGGTATGCGGTGTTACTAGTGACACTTGTTGCGAGCGCTTTTTTTGTGGCTCACTTTGGCCGGATTCGGCGCTTTGCGGCCCAACTTCATGACCGTCAAGAGGCCAAGGATGCGGCGCTGGACTGGCCGCTGCCTGGTGGTGAATCAGGCCTCGAACAAGTTGTTGCCGATACGTACAACCAAATGCTGACGTTGCATCGCCAACAGATTACCGCCTTATTAGCCCAGCAACAAGATCAAAAAGACTTCATTGATTCCTGGGTCCATGAAATTAAAGTGCCGTTAGCGGCGGTTTCGCTTTTGGCTGAGAGTTTTGAAGGCCAAGTACCGGACGACAAACTTGACAATCTTAATTTGCAGTTGGATCAGATCGAATTTTATGTCGAGCAAGTTTTGTACTACTCCCGACTCGACAGTTTTTCCAAAGATTATCTGCTGCACAACACGCCGTTAAAACCACTTGTGAATGATGTCGTCGCCAGTCAGCGGAACGGGTTTATCAACAAACGCCTGTCATTTAAGCTCAATGGCGAGGATCAAACCGTGCTAACCGATAACAAGTGGTTGCGGTTTATTTTGGCGCAACTGATCTCGAATGCCGTGAAATACACACCGGAAGGCGGCCGCATCAGTGCCACCATTCGCAATACCGGTAAAGAGACCCAGCTCATGATTACCGACACTGGCATTGGCATTCCTAAAGATGAACAACATCGGGTATTTGAAAAAGGCTTTACCGGGAGCAATGGGCGGATATCGAATCATAAATCAACCGGTTTGGGGCTCTTTTTGGCGGAAAAGCTTTCCGAAAAACTTGGCCATCATTTGACGCTGACGTCCGTGATTAATCAAGGTACCACTGTGACTATTCATTTTCCATATGTCAGCTATTACAGCGATCCAAGCCAAACGGTTCATCATCCCAAAACCAGCCACGAGCAATCTTCTAATAGTTAAATGCGTCTTTTAGTCAGCAAAATCCAACAAAAAAGAACGAGTGACTTCTGACATACAGTTTCCTGCAGAAAGCCACTCGTTCTTTTTGTGATGTTACCGAATAAGATTCTTCCAAAGTTTAATCTCGCCAGCCGCTTGCGTTGCCGGCACGTCAATGATACGTTGATTGGCGCTGCCGCGAAATTGTAAGGTTAAATCTTTTTGCGCCAGTAAGAAGCGGCCGTCGACCAGGATGTCGATGAGTCCTAATAACGTCAACTTATCTTCGGAATCCTGCATCAGTTCTTCATATGTGTACCCGCTCCAACTCCAGATGTCTTTGTCGTGGCCAAATTCCTGCCGAATCCGGCGGCACAACCGAATGCATACGTGCGTGTTCAAAAACGGTTCGCCGCCTAATAATGTCAGCCCTTGTACATACGACTGACTGAGATCTTCAATAATCTGATCTTCCAACTCCTGAGTGTAAGGTTTCCCATATCGAAAATTCTGGGCAACCCGATTGTAACAGCCGGGGCAGGCAAACCGGCAGCCAGATACGTATAAACTACAACGCACGCCTTCGCCATCCACAAAGTTAAATGGTTTGTAATCCGCAATACGTTGCTGGGAAAGGTCGCTAGCGAGCCATTCCTTAGGTTTAGGATTCTGTGGTAAGCCATTGGTGGTCATAACAATATTTGCCTCTTTCTGAAATCATTGTAGCGATGCTGTGTAAGACTTGGTTTCTACCGGAGTGCTGGTCGGTAAACCGGCACCTTGTTTGGTAAGTCTTTTTTATCGTATCATCTTTTAACCCCAATATATAGTATTGGTTGTACACAAAATACCGGCTTGTCATCTATATCTTGATGGCGAGCCGGTATTCATATCAGATCTTGATTATCTTATGCACGGTTCAAATGCAGCGTCATGGCATTTAACGCAACCACGATCGTTGATAACGACATGATCGCCGCGCCGACTGCCGGACTGAGAATGAAACCAATCGGCGCCAGGATACCCGCTGCCAAAGGAATGGCTAAAATGTTGTAGCCAGCTCCCCACCAAAGGTTCTGCACCATTTTGCGGTTCGTCGCCTTTGCCAGCGATAAGAAGTTAAGAATATCAGCTGGGTCGCTGTGAACCAGAACCACATCGGCCGTATCAATGGCAACATCGGTACCAGCACCGATTGCTACCCCGATATCTGCTTGGGCCAGACTAGGCGCATCGTTGACACCATCGCCGACCATCATCACAACCCCGCGCTGCTGATAAGCTTTGACTTGGACAACTTTGTCTTCAGGCTTGAGTTCTGCCTGAAAATCGCTTAACCCCAGCTGGTCCGCAACCTTCTTGGCTGTTTCATGATTGTCACCAGTCAACATAACCGGTGTGATTCCTTGACGCTTCAAGGCCGCTACGAACGGCTTGCTTGATGGCTTCAACTGATCGCCTTCAGCTACCATCCCTAAAACCTGATCCTTCTGTAGTAAGAAGGCCAATGAATTCCCGGCAGCCGCCAACTGATCGGCTTGGGCCTGATCATAACTTAACTGATGGTCTTTCAAGTAACGCGCATTGACGATGGTATAAGCTTGGCCATCAACTTCGCCTTGAAGACCAATGCCCTTGAGTACCTGAACATTTTGAGCAGCAGGTACGTTTAATTGCTGTTCCTTAGCCGCGGCTTTAATACCGGTTGCCAGTGGATGCTCTGAATGACTCTCAAGTGCGGCCATCAAGGCTAAGACTTGAGCTTCATCATGATTGGCAAATGCAACGGTTTTGGCAACGGTAAATTTACCTTCAGTCAACGTACCGGTTTTGTCCATTAAGATAAACTTCGCATGTTTGGCAGTTTCAAGTGCCTGACGATTACGAATCAATAAGCCATTGGTTGCGCCAATACTGGTGCTACGCGCGATGACCAATGGAATTGCCAGTCCCAGTGCGTGCGGGCAGGCAATGATGAAAACGGTGACCATGCGTTCAAAGGCAATTGCCGCTCCATCTGATAGCCAAATGAAGAATGCCAGAATACCGACTGCTAATGCTGCGTAGAAAAGCCAGCCAGCAACTTTGTCGGCCATCCCTTCTGCCTTACTCTTATTGGCTTGCGCACTTTGAACCAGCTTCATCACTTGCGACAGGTAGCCGCTTTCACCAGTACCGGTGACTTTGATTTCAATGACGCCATCACCATTGACTGATCCACCAATGACCCGATCGCCTTCAGCTTTATGAATGGCTTTGGCTTCACCGGTAACTAGGGATTCATTCACACTACTGCTACCACTGACGATCTGGCCATCAGCCGGCATCTGTTCACCTGCCAGAACGCGCAAACGCGTGCCGACCTGAACTTCTGCTAACGGCATGTCCATCACGTGATCGCCATGCACGACATGCGCTTGGCTTGGCAGCAACGCCGCGAGTTTCTCGACCGCATTGCCCGCTGCCATGACCGCATTCATTTCAATCCAGTGCCCTAACAGCATGATCACGATCAATGTTGCCAGTTCCCAGAAGAAATCCATGACCATACCATTCGGGGCGATAAAATGATTCATCACAAACGCGTAAAGTGAATAACCATAAGCAACGGTAATGCCCATTGCAATCAGCGTCATCATCGCTGGCTGCCGCTGTTGCAATTCGGATTTAGCTCCAGTCAAAAATGGCCAGCCACCATAGAAGAACAGAAATGACGATAAAATCAGAACCAGCCAGTCAGATCCGGGAAATACGATCGGTAGTTGCAAAGCGCCTAAGTGGATGTTCATCCCCATAAACTGGGAAAGCAACAGCACTGGAATCATCACAATCAGGCTGACCCAGAACTTTTGCTTGAGATTGCCCATATGCATCATATGACCACCACCGTGATCCATGTCCATATGCGACATATCGCCGTGATGCATATCCATATGGCTCATGTCACCATGGCTCATATGCATGTCGCCATGATTCATTTGCCCATGAGCCATGGTTCCCTGGTCCATGGCCATGGTTTCCATACCAGCTTGGTGCCCCATCTGTTCATGATCCATTGGCATATCCGCCATATCATCATGTTGCATGTGCTCATGTTGCATATCACTGGTTTTTCCAGTCGTTTCGTGTGTATGTTCCATCTTATTATCCTTCATGAACTTCCTCCTTACACCCTTCTGGCAAGCAATTGCAGCTGACCATTGTCGGTGCATCCGGCAGCTTGGCTGTCAATGTTTGTTGTAGGTCGTTGATATCGTGTTTTGATAAAGTCACGTGCGTTATCAAGTGATCCAAGGTCTTGCCTATTTTCATCTGGCATAAATGGCTAAATAACTCAGTCACTGCTGCATCCATGGATGCTTGCTCGCCGACCGTAGCATGGTACAAAAATTCACGACCTTGTTTTTCCGTTACAAGTGCGCCTTTTTTAACCAAGCGTCCTAAAAAGGTTTTGGTAGTTGCAACCTTCCAGCCCATCTTATCCGCCAAAATAGCGGCAAGCGTGCTGCTTTTTAAAGGTCCGAGTGTCCAAATAATACGCATGACTTCCCATTCCGATTGGGAGATGCCGACTGTTGGTGTTTCCATAATTGGCCTCCGTTTACACTTGTAATCTTTCAACACTTATAATTTACAACTGTAAACGATGAATGTCAATATCAATTTTTTGATTTTATTTGGAAGTGCCTGCGCATCCTGAAAAAAGGGACATGCAAATAGGCACCGCGACGAGAAACTGTCACAGTGCCTATTTCGTTGATGCTATTCGCCAAAATCAGGTTTTATTGCTAATTGTTTTCTTCAGGATTTGACCGCATGGAAGCCAATGTCGGTGCGATAATCCAAAACTCCTTGGATACTTTCCATGGCCTTTTTAGCCTTCATAATAGCTTCAGAAAGCGTTGATGCCGCCTCTACAACCGAGAAAATTCGGCCTGAACTGCTAACCCAGCCGTTTTCCGTCTGGTTAACGCCTGCTGGCAACCAGGTGCCAATCGGCCAGTCTTTTGGCACAATCACCGGGACCTGCTTTAATCCTGAACCGGGATAATCCGGATTCACCGCAACAAAGCACGCGTAAGCTTGGCCATTTAACTTCAAATCAGGTTGTTGACCATTCAACAAATCCGTTACCAACTGATAAAAATCATTTTCGATCTGAGGTAACAACACCTGAGTTTCCGGATCGCCGAAGCGCATGTTGTATTCCAGAATTTTAGGACCATCAGCGGTAAAAATCAGGCCGATATACATTACGCCTTGCCCACTGAGGCCGTCCTCCTGCATCCCTGCCAACGTCGTATCAACTAATGCCTCAGCTGCCTGTACTTGGTCGGTAGTAAACTGTGGTAGCGGGCTAATGGCGCCCATGCCGCCCGTGTTAGGACCACGATCGGCGGCGAAACGGCGTTTATGATCCTGTGATAATGGTAAAATCACGCGGTTTTGACCGTTGAAAAGCGCCATTACCGATGCTTCTTCGCCGTCAAGGTATTGTTCAAGAAGCACCGTTGCATCTGGGTGCCCCTCGTAAAGTCGATCAATTGCATCGTCCAAGGCAGCAGCGTCTTGGGCAATGACGACCCCTTTTCCGGCGGCAAGACCATCTTTTTTAAGGACGATTGGCAATCCCATCAACGTCGCCTCGGCATGGGCTTCCAGTGCACTGTGGACGGTTTTGCTGGCAGCGGTCGGAAGATGGTGTCGGTGCATAAAGTCTTTGGCAAACGTCTTACTGGATTCGAGTTGGGCGAGTTTTTTCGTCACGCCAAAAATCGGCTGATGAGCTTCTTGAAAAGCATCGACAATGCCAGCTGCCAAGGGTACTTCAGGACCGACAAACGTCAAATCAATCTGATGATCCCGGGCAAACTGAATCAGTTCCGGCACTTCGGCTTCTTTTATACCGATTGGCTCAACGCCTAAAAGCGTCATAGCCGGATTACCGGGTGCCACATAGACGTGGTCAACTTGTGGCGACTGGTTGAATTTTAGCGCAAGGGCACTTTCTCTGGCACCGCCGCCAATGACAAGAACCTGTTTCATAAAACCTCCTCGCGCGTATGGGCGCATATTTGTGGGTGATGAGGGTAGTGTTTACGCGTTTGCTGGTGTGGAAATTTTGTGTGAGGGTGTTGAGCATAAATGACCTAAGACCGACACTGCAGCTTTCTGATGCCAAAACGCGTTCGCCAGCCCAGAAACCTGCGTATAAGGACATCTAGCCCTAAATGGCAAAGACCAGCACTGTAGCTTTCTGACGCCAAAACGCGTTCGCCAGCCCAGAAACCTGCGTGTAAGGACCTTGACCGCAATGGCCCAAGACCTGCACTGCAGCTTTCTGGCGCCAAAACGCGTTCGCTGGCGCAGAAGTCTACGTATAAGGACCTTAGGCGTGATGGCCAAGTTCGGGCCATCACGCCTAAGGCCACTTATACTCCGACTTCTAACCGCGCCAGCTCACGCTCTCCGCTCTAATGCCTAAAGTGCCGCACACCCGTTGTTACCATGGCGATGCCGTATTCATCTGCTTTGGCGATGGAGTCTTTGTCGCGGATGCTGCCGCCTGGTTGAATGATGGCTTTGATGTCGTGTTTTGCCGCGTAATCAACGCAATCGTCCATTGGGAAGAAGGCGTCACTGGCCATGACGGCGCCGGCAAAGTTTTCGTTTTGTTGCGCCTCGGTCAATGCCAATTCGACTGACCCGATCCGATTCATTTGACCGGCGCCAATGCCTAACGTCTGATCTGCCTGGGCGACCACAATCGCATTACTCTTCACGTGTTTAACCACCGTTTGCGCAAAGGCTAAAGCTTTTAACTGATCAGCAGTCGGTTGCACCTTGGTCACAACGGTCATGTCCGCTGGGGTTTCCGTCTTATCGTCGCGCGTCTGTACCAGTAGGCCGCCGAAAATCGAAACCGTTTCGGTGCCCAACTCTTCTGGGACATCAGCCGTATTAATCGTCAACAGACGTACATTCTTCTTCTTGGCCAAAATCTCGTAGGCATCATCATCAAAACCCGGCGCCATGATAATTTCGAGAAAAAGCTTGTGCATTTTTTCGGCCGTTGCTAAGTCTACCCGGCGATTTAGCGCGATAATGCCACCGAAGATCGACATCGGATCTGCCGCATACGCCTTGTCCCAAGCAGCTTCGATCGTTTCGCCCAAGCCAATGCCACAAGGATTCATATGTTTAACTGCCACAACAGCCGGCTGCTTGAATTCACGTAGCATCGCCAAGGCCGCATCAGCATCCTTGATATTGTTGTACGAAAGCTCTTTGCCGTGCAACTGCTTGGCAGCCGCCAGACTCGTCGGATCAGGATCCGGTTCAACGTAAAACGCCGCTTGCTGATGACTATTTTCCCCATAACGCAAGTCCTGACGCTTGTGGTAAGTCGGGGTGAATTGCTCCGGAAATGGTTCTGGATCTAAGTAATGAACGATTTGGGCATCATAAGCCGCCGTTACTGCAAAAACCTTGGCTGCCAGTTTCTGCCGCAACGCTGCATCATCTTGATCAAGGCCGGTCAAAACTGCTGAATAATCAGCTGGATCAACCACGGCCCAGACACTATCACTATTTTTAGCCGCGGCGCGCAAAGCAGAAGGACCACCGATGTCAATTTGTTCAATAGCTTCGGCCCGGGTCACATCAGCCCGTTTAATGGTTTCAGCAAACGGATACAGATTCACACACACCACGTCAATCTGCTGGATGTCATGATCGGCCAACGCCTGCATATGCTTCGGATCATCCCGGCGCGCCAGGATACCGGCATGAATTTTAGGATGCAGTGTCTTAACCCGGCCATCAAGCATCTCCGGAAAACCGGTCACATCTTCAACACTGGTCACAGCAACACCTGCTTCAGCCAGTTCACGATGGGTACCGCCAGTTGAAATCAGTTCAAAGCCCCGTTCAATCAATCCCTTAGCAAAAGGTACCAAACCGGTTTTATCAGAGACGCTTAACAATGCTCGTTTCACTTAAATCGCTCCTTCTTGAATGAGTTTCTTGACAGTTTCCGGAAAAGTGTGATGCTCCTGATGGTGAATGGCGGCTTCCAATTCGGCTAATGTCATGCCGGGCAGTACCCGGACAGGATCCTGGGCAATGATTTCGCCGGTATCGATACCCGCATCAACGTAATGGACGGTCACACCAGTTACTTTCACCCCATAATCAAAGGCATCCTTGATCCCTTGGCGCCCGGGAAAACTTGGCAACAGTGCCGGATGCAGGTTGATAATGCGCCGCGGAAATGCATCTAACAAGGTCGGGCCGATAATGCGCATGTAGCCAGCCAGAATCAACGCGTCGACTGGCGGAAGCGCCGTCAAAATGTGAGCTTCGGCTGCCGCTTTATCGGCATAGTCCTTGAAATTCACGACAATGGTTGGAATCTGATGATGAGCTGCTTTGCGAATCACCGGGGCACGTGCCCGATCACAAACCACCACCACAATACGAAAATTGCTATCCTGCGCCTGCGAAGCCTCAAACAATGCTTCAAAATTGGTTCCGTTCCCTGATGCAAAAACAGCTAATGCTTTCATTCGCCTGCCACCTGCCAGTGAATCTTTTCCGCTGGGTCTGCGACAACTTCGCCGATCACTTTACTGCTTGGCAAGGCTGTCTGTACTGCGGAAACCGATTCCTTAGCGACTACCAAAATCATACCGATGCCAAGATTAAAGGTCATCCGCATCGTGCTTTCACTCAAATGACCGGCATGTTGCAGACGATCAAAAAGTTCCGGCCGTCGCCATGCTTGCGGATCAACGTGGGCACTTAAGCCATCAGGGATCACTCGTGGCAGATTCTCGGTAATCCCGCCGCCGGTAATGTGCGCTGCCGCATGAATCAAACCCTGTTGCATCAGCGGCAACACCTGCTTGACATAGATCCGCGTTGGCCGCATGAGCGCTTGCATCATTTCAGAGCCGTCTTCAAGTGTCTGACTGCCTAAATCGGTTTCGGCCAATAATTTCCGCACCAACGAATAGCCATTGCTATGGACACCGGAACTTGGTAAGCCAATTAACACATCGCCTTCAGCGACATCCTGCGGCAATCTTTTTGGTGCCGAAACGACGCCAACCGCAAAGCCGGCTAAATCATAGTGATGTTGCGGGTACATATCCGGCATCTCAGCGGTTTCACCACCGATAAGCGCCATCTCGGCCTGTTGGCAACCGAACGCAATCCCGCGAACCACGGACTCGGCTCGCGCGACATCCAAATGATCCACCGCCATGTAATCAAGGAAAAATAACGGTTGTGCCCCTGTCGCCAGCAAATCATTGGCCACCATCGCCACCAAATCAATGCCGACGGTTTCGTGGGCATCGCATTGTAAGGCCAACAATAATTTGGTTCCCACGCCATCGGTAGCGCTAATCAAAGTCGGCTGCGGGACAGACGGCAACCGATATGCCGCCGCAAAACCGCCAACACTTGCTAACACATTTTCATTCGTTGTTTCCTTGGCTAACGCGGCAATTCGTTGCACCGCTTCATCACCGGCTTTAATATCAACGCCAGCGTCTTTGTAATCTGTCATGCGCTAACCTCCGCAACATTAACTTTGAGTGACGCAACTTCTTTATTCAGGTCGGATTCATAATCGTCAAGCGGCGTTGGATATTTTCCGGTGAAATAAGCAACGCATAAACCGCCATTCGGAGCCGTGGTCGGTAACCCGATACTATCTTCAAGCCCTTGAGTCGAAAGAAATCCAAGTGATTCAACATTCAACAAATCACGCATTTCCGGAACCGTGTGATTGGCCGCAAACAACTCGCTGGTGGTTTGAAAATCAATACCATAAAAGCATGGAAACCGCAGTGGCGGACTGGCGATGCGCAAGTGAACCTCCGCAGCCCCGGCTTCTTTGAGCAATTTAACGATTTGTTTGGAAGTGGTTCCGCGCACAATCGAATCATCGACCAAAACGATCCGCTTCCCGGCAACGACCGGTTTGATGACGCTCAACTTCATTTTGACGCTTTTTTCACGCAATGCCTGTGTCGGTTGAATGAATGTCCGCGCCACATACTGGCTCTTGACGAGCCCCATTTCGTAAGGAATACCACTGGCCTTGGCATAGCCGATCGCGGCTGACAGTGATGAATTAGGCACCCCGACAACGATATCGGCGCCGGCCGGTTGTTCCTTAGCCAAACGTTCACCCATGCGTACGCGCGCCTGGTGAACGTTGATGCCATGAATGTCAGAATCCGGCCGGGCAAAATAAATATATTCCATTGAGCAAACGGCCAGCGTGGTATCTGTCGTGAAATGATCAAGATGCAGCCCCGCATCGTCAATCGTGATTAATTCCCCGGGTTGAACATCGCGAACAAAGTCGGCGCCAACCGCATCTAACGCAGCCGTTTCACTGCATACGATGTACCCGCCATCCGGCATCACGCCAACCACCATCGGTCGAAAGCCATGGGGATCAACGGCTGCATACAAGCCATGCTCGGTCAGCAAAACAAACGCAAAACCACCGTGTACTTCATTCAGTGCCGTTTTTAGCTGGACCAACCAAGGCTTGCCGACCTGGCGACGAATCAAATGCATGAGCACTTCGGTATCCGAAGTCGATTGAAAAATGGCACCTTGATCTTCAAGTTCCCGCCGCAAGCTAATCGCGTTGGTCAAATTGCCATTGTGCGCTAAAGCGATTGACTCATCAGAAAACCGGAAAAGTAACGGCTGGATATTTTCCAGAACGCGGCCACCTGCTGTTGAATAGCGAACATGACCTAAAGCAGCCCGACCCATCAATGGCCGTAACTGATCGGTGTTAGTAAACACTTCACTTAGCAGTCCCAAACCATAATGGCGCCGCATGCCTTCTGTGGTCAGGCCAACGATGCCGGCGCCTTCCTGTCCCCGATGTTGCAGCGTATGCAGGCCCAGATGGGTAATACTGGCAGCGTTGGGATTACCCCAAATACCAAAGACGCCGCATTCTTCATTTAAGCCTTTTGGTTCATGTACCATGGGAGTGCCTCCTCAAATGCGGTTTGCAGCTGGCTCAAGGCCACCGAAAATTGATGACTGACGGTTGTGACGTCGAATTGTGGTGCTGCCTGGACATGGCCGATCAGTTTTGCTGGCCCGTTTAAGGCTTCAAATGCGGCTTGGTTTTCTGGTGACACCGTCATCAGGAAGCGGCCTTGAGTTTCAGAAAAGCCCCAGCTGGTTGGCAACGTCACCTTAATTTTGGCGCCCAGACCTTTGGCAAAGCCCATTTCTGCAAGTGCCACCAGCAAACCGCCGTCGCTTAAATCATGGGCAGCAGTGACCAAGTGCTGACGAATTGCGTTTAAAACAAACGCCTGATTGGTCTGCTCTGCTTCTAAATCAAAATCGAACAATCGACCGGAAACGCCACCGGTTTGTAATTTTTGCAACTCACTACCGTTAAAGTCGCCATGCGTTTCACCAACCAGATAGATCAAATCATCGGCGTGCTTAAAGGCTGCTGTCGTGATGGTGCTGAGATCTTCAATCAGCCCCACCATCCCGATCATCGGCGTCGGATAAATCGCGTGCCCATTTGTTTCGTTATACAGTGACACATTACCGGAAATCACCGGTGCATTAAACGCTTTGGTAGCCTGAATAATGCCTTTAGCTGCTTCGGCCAGTTCGTAAAACGCTTCAGGCTTGGTCGGATCACCAAAGTTGAGGCAGTCGGTAATCCCCAATGGCTCTGCGCCGCTGGCAACCAGATTCCGCGCGGCCTCGGCGACACTCATTGCGGCACCGACTTGCGGATCGAGATAGAGATACCGTCCCTTACTGTCGGTCGTCATCGCCAGTGCCCGATGCGTCCCTCGCACGCGAATCACTGCGGCATCACTGCCTGGCAGAACCACGGTATTGGTTTGTACTTGCGCGTCATAGCGCCGGTACAAGGATGACTTGTCGGCAATGGTCGGCATCGCCATCATCGCTTTCCAGGTTGCGACCGGATCTGTCACAATCGGATCAAAATCAGGCGCCGGGTTAGCCAGACGCTCCGGCTGCTTAGCCTCTTGTTCATAAACCGGTGCATCATCGGTTAAAGAGCTGACCGGCACATCGCAAACCAATTTGCCATGATGATAAAGTTTGTATTGATGACCTTCAATCACGTGGCCAACAACTGCTGCATCCAAATCATAAGCCGCAAAGACATCCAAAACTTCTTGTTCAAAACCGGCGCGAACACAAAGCAGCATACGTTCCTGAGATTCGGATAACATAATCTCAAATGGCGTCATGTTGGCTTCGCGCTGCGGAATCAAGTCAAGATCCAAGGCCATGCCGCTATTGGCTTTACCGGCCATTTCAACACTGGACGAAACCAACCCTGCCGCACCCATATCCTGAATGCCGACAAGTGCCTGCTGATGTTGCTGGGTGATCTCAAGGCACGCATCCATCAATAGCTTTTCCATAAATGGATCGCCGACCTGAACGGCTGAGCGATCCGCCGCCTCGTCGTCGGAAAATTCACTAGAGGCAAAGCTGGCACCATTAATGCCATCCCGACCGGTTTTGGCACCGACATAAATCAAGGCATTACCGACGCCGGCTGCTTTGCCTTTTTGAATCTGATTCTTATCCATGATGCCCACACACATCGCATTTACCAGCGGATTGCGCGTATAGCTACCATCAAAATTGGTTTCGCCACCCACTGTCGGAATGCCGATTGCATTGCCATAACCGCCAATGCCGGCAACAATCCGGTCAACCAGATGCTGCGTGTGCGGTTGATTAAGATCGCCAAAAGCCAGTGAATCCAGCATCGCTACGGGCTTAGCACCAATGGAGAAAATGTCGCGGATAATCCCGCCGACACCGGTTGCGGCACCTTCATAAGGTTCGACGGCGGAAGGGTGATTATGGCTTTCGGCTTTAAACACTACTGCCTTGCCTTCACCGATATCAATGACGCCGGCGCCTTCACCAGGGCCCATCAAAACCCGTTCATTCTTGGTCCAGAACTGGCGTAAGATCGGTTTGCTGTACTTGTAAGCACAGTGTTCACTCCACATGCCGCTTGCCAAACCGATTTCAGTGTCATTAGGTTGATGGCCGATTAATTCGGCAAAACGCTCATACTCGGCCTCAGTCAATCCCAAGTCCAGATAGGATTTCTTTTCCGCAATGGCCGTTGGACTCATTTCAACGTGTGCCACGAATGTCGGCTCCTTTCGTTTGTTGGATAAGCGAATGAAAGACGCCTAATCCATCAGTACCGCCAAGTAAGGCTTCAACCGCACGCTCCGGATGAGGCATCATTCCTAAAACATTTCCCGCCGCATTGGTCACGCCTGCAATGTCATGAACACTACCATTCGGATTGTCGACGTATCGAAACGCCACTTGACCATTAGCTTCGAGTTCCGCCAACGTTTCGGGATCGGCATAATAATTGCCTTCACCATGGGCAATCGGCAACGTCAACTGTTCACCGACCTGATATTGATTCGAGAATGCCGTGTCCGCGCGATCAACGGTCAACGCCACCGGCTCGCAGATAAAGTTCAGATCGCGATTCCACTGCAAGGCCCCTGGCAACAAACCGGCTTCAGTTAAAATCTGAAAGCCATTGCAGATACCAAGCACATACCCGCCAGCATCCGCAAAATCTTTTAGCGCCGTCATGACGGGTGAAAACCGGGCGATGGCACCGCTGCGCAAATAATCACCGTAAGAAAAACCGCCGGGTACCATCACAACGTCGTAACTGCTTAAATCGGTTTGATCCTGCTTGATCAATTCACAGTCGGCACCGGCAATTTGCTGCACTGCCCACTGCAAATCCAGATCACAATTAGATCCGGGAAAAGAAATAACGGCCGCTTTCATGCCTCATCCTCCGTGATTGGCTCCAAGTCAAAGCGATAAGTTTCCATATTGACGTTAGCAAGCAACTGATCACAAATCGTATCGACTTGCTTTCGTACCGCTGCTTCGGTGCCGCTAAGCTTTAATTCGAAATATTTACCATACAAGACGTCATCAACATTGTGATAATCCATCCGGCTTAAGGCCGTTTTGATGACTTCGGCCTTGGGATCCAGTACAGAAGGTTTGTAGGTCACGTAAACTTTAGCTTTAAACATGAGCAGCTCCTTTTTCTTGTAGTCGATTAAGCACTTCTTGATAAACCGGTGTTAGCGGACCCCGATTTTGGCGAAAAACGTCTTTATCAAGCGACGCGCCTGTCTGTTGGTCAACCAAGCGGAAATTATCCGGTGACAATTCGTCTGCTAATACCAATGTGCCGTCTTTTAACGTTCCATATTCAAGCTTGAAATCAACCAAGGTGATGCCGACTTCATTGAAACGTTTTGTGAGATAGGCATTAATGCGGTCGGTTAATGCACGAACTTCACGTAATTGTTCAGGCGTTGCTTCATGTAAAGCGAAAATTTGTGCCTCGTTCATGAATGGATCGCCGAGTTCATCGGACTTGTAATAATATTCGTGGATCGGCGGGTCGAGCTTCATCATCGGCTTTACATTGAATTTCGTGACAAAGTGCCCTGATGCATAATTACGTACGACCACTTCCAGCGGCAGCATCGTTGCCTTCTTGACGATCATTGTGGTGGCATCTGGCGAATCAATGTAGTGAGTTGGGATCCCGGCGGCTGCCAACTCCTTAAACAACAAGGTCGAAATAGCGCGATTTAGTTCACCTTTATGATCAATCTGCGCCTTCTTTTCCCCGTTTAAAGCCGTGGCCTGATTGGTGTAAGCCATCCATAAAACATCCGGATCGTCAGTCGCAAAAACCTGCTTGGCTTTGCCGGTATACAGTAACGTTGTCTTCTTCACCATGCTGCCTCCATTTGTTTGAGTATGTCCAAAACATTGCGATCATCGGTTACCGTGATGTGCCCCATCTTACGGCCAGGGCGAATCTCGGCCTTGCCATAATCATGCATGTGCCATTCGGGATGCTGCGGCCACTTGGCTTTAGCCTGGGTTAAGTCGTCACCGAGCAAATTGCGCATCACCGCTGGCTGCTTCAATTTGATTGGCGGGATTGGCAGGCCACAGATGCTCAGAATGTGCGCATCGAACTGGGAAAAGTTACATGCCTCAATCGAATAGTGGCCGGAGTTATGTGGCCGCGGTGCCAGCTCGTTGGCAATGACGTTATCCCCTTCAAGGAACAGCTCAACGCCCAGCACACCGCGTAAATTAAGTCCTAAGGCAATTTTGGTCGCCAGGTCATCGATTTTGTGGGCCAAAACCGGGGAAATGTTCGGTGCTGGTGCTAAAGTGAGATGCAAAATGTGGTTTTTGTGGCGATTTTCGACAATCGGGAAAACTCGGACTTGATCGCGACCATCACGCGTGATCATCACGGAAGCTTCACGGTCAAATTGCTGCCGTTTTTCCAAAATGCAAGGGCCATGCGCAAGCAACTTTTCTGCCACCGGTACATCTGCCAGTGTGTTGATATCTTGTTGGCCGTGTCCGTCATAACCGCCTGTTGTGGTTTTCAGAATCGCTGGCAGGCCGATCTTGGCAATCGCGGTTTTCAGTGTTGCCGGTGAATCAACGGCCGCAAACGGTGTTACTGGAACGCCGTGGGTTTCAAGAAAGGTTTTCTCCTTGATGCGGTCACGCGTTGTTGCAAGGATTGCCGTGCCTTGAGGGATGCGAGTTAAATGTTGAACAGCCTCAAGTGCAGCTAAGTCAACATTTTCGAACTCATAAGTTAAAACATCGGATTCCTTGGCTAACTTGGTCAACGCCGCTTGGTCATCGTAGGGCGCCGTAATTTGGAAGTCCGCGACCTGACCCGCGGGTGAGTTCGGAGTCGGCTCCAAAATGCCAACACGATAGCCCATGGTTTTGGCGCTTTGGGCTAACATCCGACCAAGCTGACCACCGCCGATAATGCCGATTGTTGCCGGAGACGTCACCACATCAATCATTTGAGCGCAGCCTCGCTTTCTTCGGCGCGTTTGGTCTGCTCGGCACGAAAGGCTTCGAGACGTTGGGTTAATGCCTCATCTGTCAAAGCTAGGATTGAAGCGGCAAATAAAGCAGCGTTGACAGCACCGGCATCACCGATGGCCATGGTTCCGACTGGCACCCCACCTGGCATTTGCACAATCGATAACAAACTATCAACGCCATTTAATGTTCGGGTTTTGATTGGAACTCCGATGACAGGCAAAAGGGTGTTGGCTGCGAGCATCCCCGGTAAATGAGCCGCACCGCCTGCTCCAGCAATAATCACCCCAAAGCCTTGATCAGCCGCTTGCTTACCGAATTCCGCAAGCTTATCCGGCATGCGGTGCGCCGAAATGACATGCTTTTCATAAGGAATTGCCAGCGCCGTCAATTGCGTTGCAACCTGTTGCATGGTTGGCCAATCGGAGCTTGAGCCCATGACCACAGCTACTTTCTGCATCTTGTTCCCTGCTTTCTTTAAGATATTTTGAGAATAGCACGTTCAGAAACAACATTCAACCGTAAAATGGAACTATATTGGACTTATTTCAAATTAATGTTCGTGTTTTACTAGAAGTATTAATTCTTGCATTGCCTAAAACTTGAATCATCGCTAACTTCAATGGGAAAATTTGGCTACGTAAAGCGCTTCAAATTCAGCAACTGCCGCGCTAATCATCTTCAGTTTTCTTGAAAACAAAAAAATCGGCTTCAAAGATTTATTTCATCTTTGGAACCGATTTAAGGCCTAGATGCCTAACCCCTTACAATACGGGGAGACAAGAACCGACCAGTCATTTTTATGAATGATGCAATGGCTTAAGCTGCTTTGGTAGAAAGCGACTTGCCATCTTTGGCAATAAAGAGTTGTGGCGCAACCGTTAGCAAAATGCCGACAACGACAATCGCCAATACGGTACTGAACAGCGCAGATCCGCCGTTAACGATCAACGAATAGATCCAGGCATTCATGCCTTTTGGTGCGTAACTGCCCCAGAAAACCACGCCCGCGATAAAGTGAATGAAGTACTTAGCAAAAGTACCGATGATAATGCCAGCAAACGCATAGCCACTAGCCTTTACCTTTTCACCGCCGCGAACGTTCTTTTGAAAGGCAGCATAGGTCAAGCCCATCAAACCAACCAGCGTGAACGCGATTGGATATTCAAGAAAGCCCTGAATCGGGTTCAGAACACTGCCACCGCTCAGGCCACGCAGAATCAAATCAAGAATGCCCCAGACAAAGCCAGCCCATGCGGCAGGAATCGCCCCACGCCGCATCGCCAAAACAGCGATCGGAATCAAGCCATAATTCAACTCAATCGCCGAAACACCGGTGGTATGCGGAATATACGTCAGCGCCATCGCAAACGCGGCAATAATCGCTGTTTCCAAAATAACAACCAGACGCTTATGTTGTTGCATAAAAAAAGCCTCCTAGTGAATCCCCACTCACAAAGAAGGTCGCTTCCGACCGTTCACAAATCCCTACGCTCGCATTAACGAACAGGTTCGAAGGGTCCGGGTCTCCCCGATCTCAGCCAATGGCTCCCCTTTGTGAAGGTTCATCGAATTAATTGATACAACTTTATCCTACCAGACTTTGGAGAAAGGGCAAATATTTTACCCAGAGCAGAGCGTGAACCAGCCCGGTTAGAAACCGGAGCATAAGTGGCCTCAGACCTAAATGACCGGGCTTTGGCCATTTAGGTCTGAGGTCCTTATGTGGAGGTTTCTGGGCTGGTGAGCGCGTTTTTAAGTGCATCAGAAACTGATCTGTCTTTTACCATTTATGCTTGAGAGGTCCTTACACGCAGGTTTCTGGGCCTGCGAACGCGTTTTATGGAACGTGAGCCTACTTCAGAACAGCTGCAATCTTGCAACATGAATTTTTTCACTCACCGACTCAACCGCGCCTTTTCTTCACGGTGCAAAGCCTCCAACGACTTCCCCGCCGTTTCCGGGACAAAGATAACGACAAACAACAAGGACACAATGTTCGTCACAATGAAGCAAACGAACGTCCAAAACATCCCCATTTGTGCCAAACCAATCGGGAAAAGCACCCCAACCGCAAAATTACCTAACCACAGGAAGAAGGTCGCTGTGCCCATACCAAGGCCGCGCAACTGTTCCGGGAAGATCTCCGACATAAGCAGCCAAGTCATCGGGCTAATCGCTCCTTGGAAGAAGGCCAGAAAGAGCATCATCATCAGAATGGTTGTAAAGGAACGCAGCGGCGATCCTGCCGGCAAACGGGAAGCAAATGTCACACCTGTAATTGCCAGCGACGTACCGATTAAACCAATAATCAATAATGGTCGGCGCGGCACATGTTTAAGTAATTGCATCGTCACAATTGTGGCAGCAACCGCCGTGACGCCATTGGCAATGTTGGCAATCAATGCACTGTTGCGGCCAAATCCGGTCATCTGCAAAATTGATGTTCCATAATACATCATGACATTAATCCCAGCGATTTGTTGGATAACGCCTAAGCCGATACCAATCATCAATAGTCGACGAATCCACTTAACCTTGAGCGCATCAACCGGCTTGACCTTTTTATGTTCTGCACTTTTTGCAATCGTCTGTTTTAAATGTTCAAGCTCATTTGGAACCTCTTGCGGCGTTCGCAAAACCGCAAGACTGGCTTTGGCATCCTGCTGACGACCTTTCATCATTAACCAACGCGGCGACTCGGGAACAAAATGGGTACCGACACCTAGCAAGATAGCCGGAATCACGGCTAAGACGATCATCCACCGCCAAATACCGTGCACATTACCAAAATTCGTCCCTAAAACGGCATTCAAGATGAACGCAAGCAGTTGCCCAGAGACGACCATTAATTCATTTTGGGTCACAAGCCGACCACGCCGATTCGTTGGCGCAATTTCAGCCAGAAAACTAGGAACCAAAACCGAAACACCACCGACTGCCAGCCCCAAGACCATCCGGGCCCCAATCAACCAACCAGCACTAGGCGCTAGTGAAGAAGCGAGTGTGGCGAGAAAAAATAAACCGGCTAATCCGGTAATCAAACGTTTACGCCCATATCGGTCACTAACTCGGCCGACCAACACAGCGCCAAATGCCGCGCCTAACGTTAAACTACTGGTGACCCATCCTTGTAAACCCGGTGCTAATTTAAGTTCACTGGAAATAAACGGCAAAGCGCCATTGATGACGCCGGTATCATAGCCAAAAAGAAGCCCGCCCATTGTCGAAATGAGCGCCACTAGTCGTAACCGAACACGCGCAGTGGAAAAAGCACCAGTCCTGCGCTGCAAGCCTGTTTTTGTTTGATGTTGTAAATACATGCAATTCCCCCTCATTCGGTGAACCACCATACTTACTATCACAGATCTGCATCGCGGCTCGACCTTTTTAGTTTACATAATAACCATACCACTTTTCTGAAAATGCTGCATGTGCACCAGGTAAATACGATCTGCCCAGGCATTGCCGTCTACTTACCAAGCCACTTAAAAGAAATGACAAAGCTCTCGCCAAAGCTTTAAAGCAATTAAAAAAGACCGCCACCCTATTTGGGATGACAGCCTTCTTCAAATCATGACGTCATTACTGACCGGTTGTCTTTTTAACCAAGTCCGCATTTTCGTCATTCGAAATATTTTCATTTAGAGCAACATCGGCCATCTTAGCCATGTCCTCGGTGGAGAGCCGCTTCATCAAGCTGCGCACCTTAAGAACAGAAGTTGCAGACATGGAATATTCGTCAAGTCCCATACCAAGCAGCAACGGAACCATGATCGGATCACCAGCAGCTTCACCACACATGCCAGCCCATTTGCCTTCCTTGTGGGCTGAGTCAATCACATGCTTGACCAACCGGAGGATCGATGGGTTGTATGGTTGATACAGGTAAGAAACATGTTCGTTCCCACGATCAGCCGCCATTGAGTACTGAATTAAATCGTTAGTCCCGATCGAGAAGAAGTCGACATACTTAGCAAACTGATCAGCCAGAACTGCCGCAGCAGGAATTTCGATCATAATGCCAAGCTGAATGTTGTCGGATACCTTAACGCCATCCTTAACCAACTTGTCTTTTTCTTCTGTGAAGATCTGCTTAGCCTGTTTGAACTCGGAAATGGTTGCGATCATCGGGAACATGATCCGCAGATTACCAAATGCAGACGCGCGCAACAAAGCACGTAATTGGGTACGGAAAATATCCTGACGATCAAGACTGATCCGGATCGCACGATAACCTAAGAATGGGTTTTGTTCTTGCGGTAATGGCAGGTACGGCAAATGCTTATCCCCGCCAATATCCATTGTCCGAACAACGACCGGCTTTGGATTCATGGTTTCAAGAACCTTCTTGTAGGCCTCGAACTGATCGTCTTCAGTCGGCAATTCGGAAGAATCCATGTAAAGGAATTCGGTACGATACAGGCCGATACCTTCAGCACCATTTGCCAGCACACCATCAAGATCCTTAGGGGTCCCGATGTTAGCCGCAACATCAAAATGCTTGCCATCAGCCGTCACGGATTTCGCCGTCTTCAGTTGCGCCCATTCAGCCTTTTGCTTGGCAAATGCTTCAGCAGCTTGCTTGAATTTGGCAACCTCATCCGTCGAAGGATCAATGACCACTTCACCAGTCAGACCGTCAACGGAAATCAATTGACCGTTTTGGGCCTTCTTGGTGACGTCATCGGTTCCGACAACAGCAGGAATTTCCAATGAACGCGCCATGATTGCGCTGTGGGCCGTCCGACCACCGATATCAGTGACGAATGCCTTCACATACTTCTTGTTGAGCTGTGCCGTGTCAGAAGGGGTCAAATCGTGAGCCACGATAATGACTTCTTCATCAATCAACGCCGGATTCGGCAATGTACGACCCAACAAATGCGCCATAATACGCTTTGTTACATCGCGAACATCGGCAGCACGTTCCTGCATATATGGATTATCAGTCATGCCTTCAAAGGTCTGAATGAAGAATTCGGAAACTTCCTTCACAGCTTGTTCGGCATTTACTTTTTCGTCCTTGATCTTGGATTCGATCTGACCGGTAAAGTCAGGATCAGCCAAAATCATCATATGGGCATCAAAAACTTGAGCCTCTTCTTCGCCAAGCGATTCAGCGGCCTTTGTACGGATAACCTTTAACTCATCATTACTTTGATCAAGTGCCTGCTTCAGCCGATTGATTTCCTTTGAAGGATCATCAACCGTTTTTTTGTCAAATGATAAATCAGGTTGAACCAGTAAATAGGCCTTCGCTGTGGCGATCCCATCACTAGCAGCGATTCCCTTCAAATGTTCAGCCATTATTCAGCCAAGCCTTCTTTTTTCATAGTATCGGTAATAGCAGCAATTGCGTCTGCTTCGTCGGCACCTTCAGCAGAAATGGTAACATCGGCGCCTTGGCCAACACCCAAACTCATAACACCCATAATGGACTTCAGGTTAACGCTCTTACCTTTATATTCCAAGTTGATGTCTGAGTTGAACTTGCTGGCTGCTTGTACCAACAAGGTTGCCGGACGTGCGTGGATCCCGGTTTCTGCAATAATGTTAAATTCACGTTTTTCCATGACTGATCTGCTCCTTCATATTAACTAGATTTCTAGTGTTTTTCCGAATAGTTTATAGGCACACTAACACCTAAAACAATTCATGTAAACCTTACCATTTTTTGTAGCTTGCCACAAGCGTCACATGAGATTTGACGCTTATTTAGCGGGAATCAACTGACCGGTAATGGTATTCGATGACACCATCGCGTTTGGCCGTCCCCACAATTTCTTCACGATCGGGATAATTTGTCCATGCCGCCCGAAACGCCATGAATGTTTCGGGCGTCACCGTGATCTTGTCACGCTGACCAGTCTTTAACTCATCCATTAAAGCGACATAATCCTGAGTCATCTATTTGCCTCACCTCACTCCATAAGGTTAGCATAAAAGTAGGCATTGAAAAAGCGCTAATGCCTGATATCACTGAAATATTTGGAACTTTTTAGCACTCTTGTGTGTCGAGTGCTTGCATTCTCAACATGAGGGTGTATACTATTGCCATAGGTCAAGAAAGGTCAAACCTTTTTCGACTATATGTGGCACCTATTTAGACAGGAAGGTTGTGACAAAATGTTATGTGAAAACTGTCATAAGAATCCAGCCACTATTCATCTTTCAACCGTTGTTAACGGTACGCGGCAGGAGATCAATCTCTGCCAAAACTGTTATCAATTACTCAAGAAACAAGCAGGAGGAAATATGAATCCAACAAATGCTACTGATCCGTTTGGGTTCGGGAGCTTAGATGATATCTTCCGTGCGATGAATCAGGGAATGGATCGGCCGCAACAGCCTAACGCGCAGATCCCGCCTACTCAGGCAGGACGCGGCGGCAATGGTAACAACGGCCGCAATGGCAATGGTGGTAAGGGATTGCTGGGTCAATTCGGTATTGATCTGACCGAACAGGCACGCAAAGGCCAAATTGATCCGGTCATCGGCCGCGACAAAGAAATCTCGCGGGTGATCGAAATCCTGAATCGCCGGACGAAGAATAATCCGGTTCTGATCGGTGAAGCCGGTGTCGGTAAAACCGCTGTCGTCGAAGGCTTGGCATTGAAGATTGCCAATGGCGACGTACCGGCAAAGCTACAGGATCGTCACGTCATTCGTCTCGATGTCGTTTCCCTTGTTCAAGGAACGGGTATTCGTGGTCAATTCGAGCAGCGGATGCAACAATTGATCGATGAACTCAAACAAAATAAGAACATTATCCTATTTATTGATGAAATTCACGAAATTGTCGGTGCCGGCAACGCTGAAGGCGGCATGGATGCAGGCAATGTTTTGAAACCTGCCCTCGCTCGTGGCGAATTGCAACTGGTTGGCGCAACCACCAGCAACGAGTATCGTCAAATTGAAAAAGATTCCGCGCTTGCTCGGCGACTTCAGCCAGTCATGGTTGAAGAACCTAGCGTTGACGAAACCATTAAAATTCTAAAAGGCTTGCAGCCGCGTTATCAAGACTTCCATCACGTTAAGTACACGGAAGCCGCGATTGAAGCCGCAGCTACACTCAGCAACCGCTACATTCAGGATCGCTTTTTGCCTGACAAGGCCATTGACCTGTTGGATGAAGCCGGTTCTCGCAAGAATCTGACGATTGCGACCGTTGATCCTGAAACGATTAAAACCAAGATTGCGGATGCCGAGAATCAAAAGCAGGCAGCACTGAAACAGGAAGATTACGAAAAAGCCGCCTTCTATCGCGATCAAGTCACGAAATTAGAAGACATGGCCAAGAAGCAATCAAATCTCCCTGAAAATGAAGTGCCAACTGTCACCGAAAAGGACATGGAAAAGATTGTCGAAGAAAAGACCAACATTCCTGTCGGTGAACTGAAAGCACAAGAACAGGCACAGTTGAAGAACCTTGCCAGCGATCTTGAAAAACACGTCATCGGTCAAAACGAGGCGGTTGACAAGGTTGCGCGAGCCATTCGCCGTAACCGGATTGGCTTCAATAAGACCGGCCGGCCAATCGGTTCCTTCCTCTTCGTTGGGCCTACCGGTGTTGGTAAAACCGAGCTGGCCAAGCAGCTGGCCAAAGAACTGTTCGGTTCGGAAGATGCCATGATTCGGTTTGACATGTCGGAGTACATGGAGAAATTCAGCGTCTCCAAACTGATCGGGTCACCGCCAGGCTATGTTGGCTACGAGGAAGCCGGCCAGTTAACTGAAAAAGTTCGTCGGAATCCTTATAGTCTGATTTTGTTAGATGAAATTGAAAAAGCCCATCCCGATGTTATGAACATGTTCCTGCAGATTCTGGATGATGGCCGCTTGACAGATTCGCAAGGCCGTACCGTTTCCTTCAAGGACACCATCATCATCATGACGTCCAACGCCGGATCAACTGACGCCGAGGCTAATGTCGGTTTTGGTGCAACCTTGAGTGGCAAGACGCACAGCGTTCTGGATCAGCTTGGCAATTACTTCAAGCCGGAATTCCTCAACCGGTTCGATGATATTGTTGAATTCAAGCCACTTTCTAAAGATGACTTGTTGAAGATCGTTTCCTTAATGATCACTGACACCAACAATAATCTCAAGAGTCAGGGCCTGACGATTCATGTCACCGATCCGGTCAAAGAGAAGCTGGTCAGCCTGGGTTACAATCCATCCATGGGTGCGCGGCCATTACGGCGGGTTATCCAAGAACAGATTGAAGATCGGGTAGCCGACTTCTATCTGGATCATCCGGATGCCAAGGAACTTGAAGCCCGCATCAGCAATGGTGAAATTACGGTTGGCGAACCAGCCAAAGCCGAAACGCCTTCAAAAACCAGTAAAAAGTAACAACCAGCAAACATCACCCGATCATAACGATCAGGATGATTGATACAAAGACAGAAAGCCCGCGGACAAAATGTTCGCGGGCTTTCGATTGTACATAATATTATTTTTCCTTAAATTGTTTTATAATAAAACCAGTAGGAAGAGAAATGGAGGGCCTGACCATGCGACTAATTAATGTCACCAACAGCTTTAGAAATTTGGTAAGCCAGCAACTAAGCGGCACTGATGCCCGACTTGTCAAAGTCTTTTCACTCGGTCAAACCACCGTTGTTTATACAGAAGCACCTTCACACATCGAGATACTGTTCACCAACGAACGCCGCAACATTCAACGTGAGGAAATTGCCTTCACGCTTGACCGGCTGCTCAAAAAGTCCATTGACGAGGTTTCGCCAATCATGGGCCACCATTTAGCCGAGGTAACGGTGCCTAAGCTAGAACGTCAGGCTGAATAAAAGAGAGTTTTTGTTCATTCGTTAGGCGATCAAACGATGCATCGTCATGGTTCTCATGTATAAGCGAAAGGGTGCCTCAAAATTCGGCAACAAAAAAGCGGCTAATAGCCGTTTTTTTTTGTTGCCAAGATTAAAGCTTAGCCGTCAATTTCACATCCGGATACTTGTCCGCAAACCACCGCTCGGCATATTGGTTTTCAAACAAGAACAACGGATCACCGTGAATATCCTGCACCAGCAGGTTCCGCGAACTGCTCATCTTTTCGTCCATTTGATCCGGATCGATCCAGCGGGCAATACGCGAGCCGATCGGGGTCATCACAACCTCGGAGTGGTATTCATGCAACATCCGAAACTGGAAAACTTCAAACTGCAATTGACCGACCGCACCGAGAATGTAGTCATTTGTATGGTAAGTCTTATAAAGTTGGACCGCCCCTTCTTGAACCAGCTGCTGCATGCCCTTATGAAACGATTTTTGTTTCATGACATTTTTAGGGGTGACGCGCACGAAGATTTCTGGGGTAAACTGTGGCAACTTTTCAAATTGGATCGGCGTTTTACCTTGATAAATGGTATCGCCAATCTGAAAATTACCGGTGTCATATAAGCCGACTATATCCCCTGCAACCGCAGTCGAGACAGTTTCGCGGCTATCGGCCATAAACTCGGTGGAATTGTTAAGCCGCATGGTTTTACCGGTGCGATGTAAAACAACATCCATGCCACGCTCAAATTCGCCGGAAACAATTCGCACAAACGCAATCCGATCGCGATGAGCCGGGTTCATATTCGCTTGGATCTTGAAGACGAACGCTGAGAATTCCGGATTGGTCGGCATCACTTCATCGCCTTGCTCAGTCTTTTTGGGACCCGGCTCAGGCGCATATTTAACAAAGCTATTCAGAAAAGTTTCGACGCCGAAGTTGGTCAGGGCTGACCCGAAGAAAACCGGCGTCTGATCACCAGCCATGATTTTCTTGAGGCTAAATTGATTACCCGCATCGTTTAACAGCTCGATGTCATCCATCGTTTGCGTGTAAATGGAATCCTGAGTCAATGGTTCATTGGGATCAAGCTCGCCTTTGTCATTAAGCGGCAAAAACCGATCGTCACCTTCTCGTCGGTACAGTTCGATCCGGTTATTCACCCGATCGTACAGCCCTTTCAAGCCTTTGCCCATCCCAATCGGCCAGTTCATCGCATAACCTTCAATGCCCAGTAAATCTTCCAATTCAGCAATCAAATCCAACGGCTCGCGGCCGTCACGATCCAATTTGTTCATGAAGGTAAAAATAGGAATGCCGCGCTGCTTAACAACTTTAAACAGCTTCTTCGTCTGGGCTTCGATCCCTTTCGCCGAATCAATCACCATCACGGCAGCATCCACTGCCATCAGCGTCCGATACGTGTCTTCGGAAAAATCTTCATGCCCGGGCGTGTCCAAAATGTTAATACGTTTTCCTTGATAATTGAATTGCATCACCGAACTCGTAACCGAAATACCACGTTTCTTTTCGATTTCCATCCAATCCGATTTGGCAAAATGCCCGGACTTTCGGCCTTTAACCGTTCCGGCCTCACGGATAACACCCCCAAACAGCAATAACTGCTCGGTAATCGTAGTCTTCCCTGCATCCGGGTGAGAAATAATCGCAAACGTCCGCCGTTTTGCGACTTCTTGTGCTAATTCCTGTGGTTTCATTATCTGGTTCCTTCCAAAATGTTCAAAGTTACTGCCGGCACCTGCTCTAAGTCATTTTAAGCCGTGCTAGCTATCCGTTTCCTTGGACGATACTTCTGTTGATGTTTCTAACGTCGGCACATCAGTTAAATGAATGTGAACGTTGACAAGCCGTGACCCTTCCACTTTGCCGGTCGACAACATGACGCCTGGTGCCAGCTCAAGCTTTTCGCTATGATGCGTCGAAGGGATCGCACCAAGCTGCGTCAACACATAGCCGGCGATGGTATCAACATCCGGCACATCCAGACTGGTCTTGAATAAATCATTGAACTCGGAAATCGGCATCCGCCCAGAAACGACATAGTCATACTCCGTTTGTTTCGTATAAAGCTGTTCCGCCTGATCCGATTCATCATCAATATCGCCAACGATTTCCTCAAGTAAATCCTCAATCGTGACAATGCCAACAACACCGCCATACTCATCCAAAAGAATGGCAATTTGCTGTTGGCGAGTTTGCATTTCCTTCAACAGTGCATCCACAGTAATGGTTTCCGGCACAAACACCGGTTCCGTCATCACCGATTCGATTTTAACATGTTCAAATCCAACTCGCCGCGCCTCTTTGAGTAAGTTCTTGATATGGACAATCCCGATGACATGGTCCTTATCCTCTTCGTATACCGGGATTCGTGAGTAAATATTATTTAAAATCGCGTCGATTGCTTTTTGATCAGGTTCTTCGGCATCAATCATGAAGGCATCTGTTCGTGGGACCATCACTTCGCGGGCCATTGTGTCTGACAACGAGATAATCCCTTCAAACATTTGATATTCATCAGGATCAATAGCGCCGGCATTCCGGCCATTTTCGATCATGGCGACCATTTCTTCACGTGTGACAGATTCGCCTTGATGGTTAAATTCCATGGGGGTCAACTTCATCAGTAGTTGAGTCGACGCCGATAAAAGCCAGACAAACGGACGCATTAACGTCGCTAGCCAACTGATCGGCGTCACACTCATCTTGGCCACGCGTTCTGCCCGTTGAAGCGCCACTTGCTTGGGATAAAGTTCACCGAAGACAAGCGAAAAATACGACAAAATCAACGTGACTAAAATAACCGCTGCTTCATGGGCAAAGGACCACTGACCAAAAATCGGGGCAATCCGATCCGCCAGTGTAGTTGCAGCCGAAGCCGATGCAAAGAAGCCGGCAAAGGTAATGCCGACTTGAATCGTCGCCAAAAACCGGCTGGAGTCCTTCATAATGGCAACCAACTTAGCTGCTTTTCGATCACCCTTATCTGCCTGTGCTTGCATTCGGGTACGTGAGCTTGAAACGACCGCAATTTCTGCGGCAGCAAATCCTGCATTAATTAAAGTCAAAAAGATAATGAGGATTAACTGTCCCCATATCTGACCGTCTGGGTCACTGCCCATTCAAAAACACAACCTTTCGTAAAAAAAACGGGGATTCATCCCCGTAGTTCGATCACTTCAGTATAGCAAGTCCTTATTTCTTTTTCAATTCAGAATCGTGCTGCGCGCCGTCCTGTGGGGTCGGCTCGGGTAGTTCGCGCTCATCATCAAAATCTTCGTCATCCTTATGTTCTTGATGGAACCGATATAGTTCGTATAAGTAAGTAATGACGGTTTTGATCACGGCATAAGTCGGTACAGCCAAAATAGTGCCCAGTAGCCCCCATAAATTGCCCGCCACCATCAGCAAAATGATGATGGTCAACGGATGAATGTCCAAAGACCGACCGATGACATTAGGATAGATGAAGTTCCCGTCAGTCATCTGAATAATGACGACGACCAAGACAACCAGCAAAACTTTGGTCCATCCCTGGGTTGCCGCAATGACCAGCGCTGGGGCAATGCCAATATACGGTCCCAAATAAGGAATAATGGTGACCACACCGGCAATGAAACCCAGCAGATACGCGTATGGCATGCCAATGATCAGATAGCCAATAAACGTAAAGGTGCCAACAAACAAACATTCAATTGCCTGACCACCGATATAGTGCGACAATGTGGCATTCAAGCGCGTGAACACTGTTGCCACCTCCGCATGATACCGCCGCGGTAAGAGTCGCTGAATACTTGGCACAAAGTTTTCGCCGTCTTTAAGGAAGTAAAAGAGCATCACCGGAATCGTAATAATGCTGACCACAATACTTGCCAAAGAACCGATCATACCCGGCAATCCACTTGAGAAGCTGCCTAGCACCTGACTCAGCAATTTGCTTGGCGATATTTGTAAGCTTGCCACATATTTGCCAATGTTAAGCCGCTGATACCAAGTGTAGTGCGAAGCCTTACTGATAAAGGAACGCAACCCCTTTAAGAAATCCGGAATATTGGTAATGAATTGGGTGACCTGGTAAATCAGATTCGGCAGGACCGCCATGACAATTAAGACGATGGCGCCAATAACCACCAGGAAAATCAAAAGAATCGAAATATTGCGACTGATATGCAGCCGTTGCAACAGCTTCACAATCGGATTAAACAAATAGAACAAAAATCCAGCCGACAGAATCGGGATCAGCAGCGTTGAAAAGAACGTTGCAACCGGCGCAAATAAGAACGAGACCTGGGTTAAGCCGATCACCACGAAAATCAGTACCAATAACTCGACTGACCAGAACATTAATTTTGAATGGCGTAACTTATCAAACATAATTGGCCTCCCCAACCTCTTCTCGCTAGTGTTATAATAGCAAACAATTTATCAAAACGGAAAGAAGGTTCGCGCTTTGGAATTAAAGACAACAACTGCTTTAGATTCAGCGATTCACCAAGATAGCGTTCAGATCCGTACACATGTTTTCGTCAAGGAACAGCACGTCCCGGCAGATCTGGAAGTCGATGGTGATGAAGGAAAAGCCACCTATTTTGTCCTTTATGACGCTGGCTTGCCTGTGGCCACGGCCCGGATTTTACCGGAAGCAAACGGCTATCACGTTCAACGCGTTGCCGTGGAAAAGGTCTACCGCAAGCATGGCCTTGGTAAAATGGTGCTAACCGCCATCATCAAATATGCCCGCCAGCATCATGTGGCGTTTCTAAAACTCGGCGCCCAGATTCAGGCAGTTGGTTTTTATAAAACTTTAGGATTTGAATTAACGAATCGACCGGAATTCCTGGATGCCGGCATTCGCCATCGTGAAATGATGCTGAAACTAGATTAAGCGGTGCTTCAGGTTAGTCCGATTAAACCATTCAAATTTGAAAAAAATACGCTTCTAATTTGATTTTATTAGAAGCCCATCACTGCAAGCAGGCCATGCCGGGCTTGCTTTTTTATTCATATTCGTCAACCCCGGTCAACTGATCCGGATCAATATAAAGGCGATAAGCCACCGTTTTGACCGCCGCCCCATCAAGCAGATAACTTTCTAAATAATACGGATGATCCGTCTGACCTAGGCGTTCCGGGAGCGGATACCCTGCCTGCTCGATGATCTGTAAGCCTTTATTAAAGCTGGTAGCCAACGGTAATTCTTTTGCCAAAACTTGACTGGCCGGTTGCTTCACTTGCCCGGCCGTCGCCGCTGGCAGTTGGAAACAGTCGTAAGCTTTTGGTACATCTGTCCCCGCCGGCAATAAGCTGCCAATCCAGTACAGAAAGGTATCATACGGCGAAAAGATCACCATCGCCGTTCGGTTAGGCGTTTTGGCCAACTGATCAAGCGATTTAAATCCCAGTCGCTGTTCGAAATCCGTCCACGCAGGGCGAAACGTGCCGAGTTGATCGCTACTTTCGGTTGTATAAGCATGACCTGCAAATAATTGTGCAGGTTGTTGCGGAATTTGTTTCATATTGCCTCCAACATCCATACCGTCTTCAGATTCGATGGGCCAATTGTAAGTACCGGCGATACCACAAATCTACATAGGCTTGGGAAAAAGGCCCCTTACCGTGGTTGATCCAATCGACCAGCACTTTAACGTTGGCTTTCAAAATACGATCCGTCGTGGCGGGGTACTGCCACATTTTGCGGTGGGCTTCATATTCATCAACGTCCAGCAGGCGCTTTTCCCCGTCCGCAAACACTTTGACATCTAAATCGTAATCAATATATTTCAGTGCTTCCTGATCCATGGTAAAAGGGGTCGCCAAGTTGCAATAATACGAAACGCCGCCTTCACGAATCATCGCAATCACATTGAACCAGTAATGCTTGTGAAAGAAAATAATTGCCGGCTCCCGCGTCAACCAGCGACGCCCGTCAGACTCGGTGACCAAGGTATGATCATTGCAGCCGATCAAGGCGTCTTCACTCGTTTTAAGCACCATCGTGTCACGCCAGGTGCGATGCAAACTGCCATCATGTTTATAACTCTGAATGGCGAACGAGTCGCCTTCTTTAGGGATCAGCATACAAAACCCGCTTTCTAAAATTCCGATTTCCATTATAACAAAGCTTATCGGATACCGCTAAAAAACTAGAGCTCTAGTCCTCTTCTGCCAAATCCGCCAAAACATCATCGATGGCATCTAAATCGAACCCCTTGCGAAATAAGGCCGACTTGACCTTTTGCTTACGAATTCGCGCTTCGTAATGTTGTTTTAACCGCCACTGTTTCGCTGCCTCGGCTTTTAAAAGTGCCAGCTCACTTTCTGCATCCGGTTGCGGATCGAGAATTTCAATCGCGGCAGCAATCGTTGCTTCATCAAAGCCTTTTTGAATCAAGGCAACCCGCAGTCGCTGTAATTGATCCTTAAATGCCCGGTTTTGATGGTGGCGCAGATTTTTTTGACCCGCACGCACCGCTGCTTCAGTCCAGGTTGCTGAAGGAATGGTGGCCAGTTGCTCGGTTAACAAATCGGACGTAATGCCTTTCTGCTCGAGCTTATGACGCACCATGCGGGGTCCGGCTTCGCCCATTTTGCTATTGGCTTCTAAATAGCGCTGAACATACTCAACATCGTTTAAGAACCCCAGCTCCGTTAAACGCTGTAAGATTTGGCCGATGACGTCTTCCGGAAAATCTTCTTTCGCCAACCGTTCCTTGACTTCATGGCGAGTGCGACTTTGATGATTGATATAATTCAAACCGATCTCCAAACCCATGGCAACGACTTCGCTGTCCTTGATCTGGGCCTCCTCCGCTGGTGTGAGTGTCATCCCTTTGGCGAGCTGATAATTCACCAATGTCGTCTCACTGACCGGAAAGGCATACTCACCGTCCAGAAAAATATTATAGCGTCCCCGCCGTTTTTGCGCCGTTATCTTTGTAATTTGCCCCATACGCTTCTGACCACCTTTCTAATCATGTCATCACTTATGTTATACTTTTGATAAATAAGATGGAGGTCTGTTATGTTTGAAGCTAGTTTTTTTGACCGTCATAGTTTGATTAATTATCAACTATTTCGGGCAATGAAGACCTTGCCACAAACAACCATATCGATCAATGCACTTAGCCGCTCAACAGGTTTATCATACTCGCAAACCTACACGGCGTTTCAGACCGTTTTGGTTCAGCTTAATAAAATCATTCCTGACGAAGCCGTTGACGAGGCAAATTTTACCCAATTTTTAGGAAGTGTCACGCTCAATCAGTACCGCTTTGCTTTGCTTAAAGACAGCTTGCCGTTTGAATTCTTCGATGACGTGTTCAAAAATCCGCATCCTGATTTTCACCAGTTTAAAGAAAATCATCAGACAAGCGTTTCAACTCTGAGACGCCGAATTACCCCATTTCGGGATTATTTGGCGGACAACGGTGTCAGTCTCAACAGCACAACCTGGGCAATTGAAGGTGATGAGCTACATATCCGCTTGGCCATGTTTACCTTTTTTATGCTTGCTTATCGTGGTGCGGGCTGGCCGTTTTCAGCTGATCAGGAGCAGCAGGCAAAGACGCTTTTGACGGAGATTAATCAGGTTGCGCCAACCTTTTTGTTGGTACCGGTGCAACCGATGTCCAAGGAAGCATTGGTCATTCTTGCCATTCAGCTGATGCGGATCAAAGCAGGCCATGCCCTATTGCCGAATCGCCGCATGCAGCTGCTTTTTTCCGGACACGATGACCTGCCGGATTTGATTTTTACCCAATCACGGTTTCCTAATCTGTCAGCGTCAGAACTAAAGGCGGAAAAACAATTTTATTATTTTATGCGCATGTATTTTATGACCGTGACTCGGCAACCGCAAACGCTTGATCGGCAAATCATCGAACATTTCGATGAAACCGATAACCTCGTGAATCGATTTGTTTTTGGGTTGCTCAGCCACTTGAACGATCAGCTGCAAGAAACGGATCGCCAGCTGATTGCCGAAAGCCAAGTCATGATTGCTAATCTGTATCGTCTCAGTTTTAATGAATATGTACTCGATGGGCGATTTAGCCAGCGCATCGACTTTGCCCAATCACCTTACGAAGAAGCCGACAGCAGTCAGTTAGCTGCGGAAATTCAAAGGTACCTCAAAAAGATTCCTAAATCGATGCCGGAATCTATTTTTGCCGACTTCCCTGAGCCATTCGTCAGCGGCTTATATCTTTTGGTGAAGGAAAATTATCCCGAACTTAACCGGGACATGCAGATGGTTGTCAACGTTCTCATCGAGCATGACTCGTTTGCCAAACGGGACTTGCTCAACTTTTTGGATGATTTGGGCTTTATCCGGGTTGTGCCACCTGATGCAGCAGTCAAACCGGATCTGATCATCACCAGCCTCACCAAACCAAAACGGGTGATCCCGCGTCTGGGCCACCCGTTTGATCCCGCAACTCCGCTGATTACCTGGATGCCGGAACCGACTGATTTAGATTATTTCCATCTTTATCGCCGACTCAAACAATTACAGCATCAACACGGCTCATCGGTGCAGGCCTAAACCTTTTTATTTTAGTGAAAAGGCTTGGCGGTATAGCCGACAAAATAAACCAACGCCTCATAGCCGGCCAGTCCCAGAACGACCGCGGTCACCAGCAGCGTGTTGTTCAGGTTACTATTGCGGTTAAACCACAAAAAAACCACCATCAGAAACATTACAACAAAATAAGCATTTTGCAGGCTGCGATTGATCTGAATTTCAAATTTAGCCTCAGGACTTTGGTAATCAATCGCATGTACCTTGTTCAATCGGCCAACTTTATAGGTTATTTTGTCGCCGCGTTGGACTTTGAGATCTAACGTTTCGCCAACGTGCATGACATGTGGCGTGTCGTTTTGCCAAACGGTCGCCGTCATTTTTTTGCTCATGGTATTCGAATAAGTAATTTTCACAGTCAATCCTCCTGAAAGTACATTATACTAGAATTTTTCAGGGATCGTCACCATTTGTCAGCGTAAAGGAGTATTTATGGCAACCACGGTTAAAATCGGACAACGTTTTCCATTGACTATCAAGCGTTTGGATATCAACGGCGCAGGTATCGGGTACTATCAACGCAAAATCACCTTTGTCACCGGTGCGCTCCCCGGCGAAATCGTCGTTGCTGAAGTGACGGCGATTCATGACCGCTATCTTGAAGCCAAGGTCCACAAAATCCGTTCGGCCTCACCAGATCGGGTGAAACCCGCGGAACCACTTTATGGACAGATCGGCGGGATCGAATTAAACCACCTTGCTTATCCGGCACAATTGCGCTTCAAACGGGATGTGGTCGCACAGGCCTTAGCCAAGTTCAAACCAGCCGGCTGGCAACATTACGACTTAAAACCCACCATCGGCATGGCACACCCGACGCATTATCGCAACAAGGCTCAGTTCCCGGTTCGGGTTATTGACGGTCATGTTCGCGCCGGTTTATACGCGCCCGGGTCACATCACCTCATCCCGTTAACCCATTTTTTGACACAGGCGCCGTTGACCATGAAAGTCGTGACTGCTTTGTGTCAGCTGCTTGAAGAGCTCCAGATTCCGATCTACGAGGAAAAAAAGAACACCGGCATTGTCAAAACGTTGGTCGTTCGGGAGTCTTTTGCAACCGGTGAAGTGCAAGTCACGTTCATTACCAACAGCGCTAAACTGCCGCAGCAGACAAAATTGGTCACGGCCATTGCAACGCGTTTGCCTATGGTCGTTAGCATTGCGCAAAACATTAATCCCGGCAACACTTCAATTATTTGGGGCAAGGAAAGCCGACTTTTGGCTGGCCAACCTTATATTCATGAGTCATTGTTAGGCCGCACTTTTCAGGTTTCACCGCAAGCCTTTTTACAACTTAATCCAGCGCAAACAGAACGGCTTTATACTGTCGCAAAAGATGCCCTTGAACTGGCACCAGGCGATACACTGGTTGATGCGTATTGTGGGATCGGCACTGTCGGTATCAGCCTCGCTGACCGGCACCAGACAATCTACGGTATGGACACGGTGCCTGAGGCCATTGCCGATGCAAAGGCCAACGCGGCTCATAATGGCTTTACCAAGGCCCATTATTTTGTTGGCAAAGCCGAGACCCTGTTTCCTAAGTGGCTGGAAGAAGGAATTCACCCTGACGCCGTGATTGTCGACCCACCGCGTGCCGGCCTTGAACGTCCTTTTATCGATGCCTTACTCACCCTTAATCCTAAAAAGTTCGTTTATATTTCCTGCAACCCCTCAACGTTAGCGCGGGATCTCGTTCCCCTGGCCAAACATTACAAGGTCGACTGGATCCAGAGCATCGACATGTTCCCACAAACGGCGCGCTGTGAGGCAGTTGTTAAGTTTACGCGGCGCTGATCGCATTAAATGAAGCAGCATCTTCACCAATCTCCATTCGTCCCCCAATTCATCCATCCAAAGCGAGGTTCCTGCCATGAAAATTTATTTTGCCAACGCCCTTTTCAGTCATGCCGACTTTGATTACAACGCAAAATTAGCCGCGCAAATTCGCGCCGCCGTTCCTGACGTCGATCTGTATGTGCCTCAGGAAAACGCGGCAATTAACAATAAGGAAGCTTATGCCGATTCCAAAATGATCGCCCAGGCTGATACTGATCGCCTGGAGGCTGCTGATCTGTTAGTGGCTATCTTGGACGGCCCAGTCATCGACAATGGGGTGGCCACTGAAATCGGGGTCGCCTATGCCACCAAAATCCCGATACTCGGCCTTTACACCGACAGCCGACGTCTTGGCGCTACTAATCAGCAAAAGCTCGACGCCTTGCAACGGGTTGCCGAAAATCAATTCCATTATCTAAACCTTTATACGACTGGGTTAATCAAACTCAACGGTGCCATCTACACCGATGAAGCAGCGTTGGTTGCGGCCATAAAAGTTCGGGCAAACGCCTAAGCCTAGCTAATCAAAAAAAGCTTCCGCCACCAGATAACAATCTGATGAACGGAAGCTTTTTTATGACGCAACTAAACATTCGCAGTGTTTTTTTCTGCATCTTCAAGCAATTGCCGGAATGGGATCAGACTCTCAGCATGATACTTCTTCACGAAGGCATCAACGGCTTCGGGATCCTGGGTTTGCTTGTCGAGAACCAATTGCTCAACCGGAATCGGCCGCAAGTTGGAAATCTTCACATCAATCACAACCGGACCCTTCCGATCCTTCGCCTTAGCAAACGCATCCTTAAGTTCATCCAGGGTGTGGACTTCAAAACCTTGAGCGCCCATGGCTTCGGCAGCTTTGCCATAATCGGCACCGATCAGATCAACCCCTGAATGTGGCTGATGCGTATCATCTTGCTCCGCTTCGATGAACCCTAGGCTTTGGTTCGTCAAAACCACGTTAATGATCGGCAGATGATACTTCACTTGCGTCATGATATCTTGCATCACCATCGCGAACCCGCCATCGCCAGAAATTGACCATACCTGACGATCCGGGAACTCTGATTGTGCCCCAATAGCTGCCGGCAATGCGTAACCCATCGTTGCATACCAGCCGGACGTGGTGAAGGCCTGATCGTCGTTAGCCTTAAGATAGCGCATCCCGTTAATCGTCACGTTACCAACGTCGACTTGGAAAATGGCATCCTTTTCCGCCATTTCATTGATGAGCTTGAAGATTGGCTCAACCCGCAATGGCGTTTCAGCGTCGTCTTCAAAAGACTTCATCCAATCAACCCAGTTTGCCTTATTGGCTAATGAAGCGCGATACCAAGCCGTTTCCGGTAATGGCTCAGCGACGTTGGTCAATGCTTTGATGAACTTCTTGGCATCAGCAAGAACCGCTAAATCAACGGTGTGACGTCGGCCAAACTTGCTGGCATCAATATCGACTTGAATATATTTGGCATTCGGTGCGATAAAGTATGGCTGGAATGGGAAATCCGAACCAAGGAACAAGACCATATCGGCACCACGGGCAACCTCAACGCCCGGCTTGGACGCAACCCGGCCAGCAGAACCCATATTCGCTTTGTAGTCGTCAGGCACAACGCCTTTTGCCAAAGCCGTCGTGATAATCGGAATATGCGTTTTTTCGGAAAAAGCAATAATCTCGTCCCGGGCACCACGCGCGCCATTACCAACGTATAAAATCGGCTTCTTGGCACCTTTGATGATGCTCCAGGCCGTTGCAACCTGTTCCGGATCCGGCTCAGGTAAAAGCGGCTTCTGGTAGAGATTGGCTGACGAAACATAATTGTCGTCAATTTGTTCCCAACCAAGATCTTTAGGAATCGTCACCACTGCCACACCCTGATGCTTGTACGCCTGACGAATGGCTTCATCAACAACATGTGGCAACTGAGCAGCCGTCATCGCTGTCCGATTGTAAACCGAAACATCGGCAAACATCGGATTCTCATTCATTTCCTGGAAAAAGTTGGTGTTCATGGCAGCAGTCGGCACCTGCCCGACCAAAGCCAAAACCGGCACATGATCGTATTGAGCATCATACAACCCATTCAGCAGATGTACTGCCCCAGGCCCAGCAGAACCAAACGTTGCGCCAATGCGGCCAGTTACTTTAGCTTCACCAGCTGCTGCTAACGCACCGACTTCTTCATGCCGAACCTGAACATAGTTGATCGTGTGACGCCGATTATAAAGTGCATTCATCGTGCTATCAAAAGAACCACCAGGCAACCCATAAATGTTATGAATGCCCCAGTCTTCGAGCACCTTGATCATTGCGTCTGCAGCGTTGATTTTTTCTGTCATGACACTTGCCTCCATTATTACTTACATTTTGTAAGTTCATTACAAAAATGAGTATAACAATTAATCGTCAGCAATGCAAGCCCTTTCACCTCAACTAATCTTGCAAAAAGGCCAAAAGCCTAGAAATCGCTTCCATGACCGGCATAATAAGCCCGTTGGAACCATAACAGTCAACCAAATTGACTAATACAGATTGACAGGTTTCATACCGTTCGCCGAAAATAACCGCCATAAAATAACCAGCCACAAATCAGATTAACGTGTCGAAGTCGATGAATTAGCCGGCCGCTTTTCGTACAAGCGCTCTTGCCCAACCACGCCAGTCAACACAAATTTGCCACGGAAGTACGCTGGATCCGGCCGATAATCTTCGGGATCATAAGGCACCTTATCGCTGAACAGCGCCTCGTATTCCGGCACCGTCAGCTGTTGGCGATCATCCAATTGGCGGGCGTGACCGGCTGACTGTAGTTGGTCTTTGAATCCTGGCTGCAAAATACCACTGAAAAACTCCGCCACCGCACCAGAGCCATACGAAAAGAGCCCGATACGGTCTCCGGCATGCAGTGTTGCATCGTGATCCAATAAGGAAAGCAATCCCAGATAAAGCGAACCCGTATAAATATTGCCAATCCGGCGGCAGTAGCGGGTGCTAGCGTCAAACCGTTCCTTTAAGCGCTTCACAGTCTGATCATCGACCTGGGGTAAGACTAAGTCCAACGCCTTTTTGCCCATTTTGGTGTAAGGCAAATGGAAGGTCATCCCCGCAAAATCAGCCGCGGTCAAATGGTTTTCTGTCTGATAACGATCCCATGCCGCCTGAAAGAAGGCCAAATACTGCTCGGTAGAATATTTTCCTTGAGCAATCGCAGTATCTTGATAAACCGGCCGCCAAAAGTCATTAATCGATGCCGAGCGATAAACCGAATCCGGCTCAATCGTGATGAGTCGCGGAGCCGCCTTGACGATCATCGCTACGGCACCGGCACCTTGAGTGACTTCACCTGCTGTGGCTAAGCCGTACCGGGCAATATCAGCCGCGATGACCAGCACGCTTTTATCTGGATGCCCAGCTACATAATCCCGCGCCATCATCAAAGCCGCAGTTCCGCCATAACAGGCTTCTTTTAATTCAACTGCACGTACCCATTCAGGCAAGTCCAGCAGCTGATGAATAAACAAAGCAGCTGACTTGCTTGCGTCCACACCACTTTCGGTTCCGACCAGCACCATTCCCAGACTGTCCCGGACTGCCGGGGTCATCAGTGGCGCTGCGGCATTGGCACCCATCGTCACAATATCTTGACTTGAAGGCGGTACCGCCTGTTCATCTTGGCCGATGCCGATGGTGTACTTGTCCGGTTCATCTCCCCGAACCTTTGCGAGTTCCACTAAATCGACGTAAAAGTCCGGTGTATCCATTACAATGGCATCAATCCCGATTTTCATTTTTTGATTGGCCTACTTTCTGATTTGATCGAATGTTTGCTAAATAAGTTTTGGCGTGTGCTAGGTTCATTTGCCCTTCCCGCAATGCAGCGACCAGAGCCGGCAGTTCGCGTTCGTCGGCACCAGCCGCGATCGCTAAGGCATTAGCTTGCAGCTTCATATGCCCGGCTTGAATACCCGGTCCGGCCAGTGCCCGCAATGCCGCAAGATTCTGCACCAAGCCCAATGCCGCAATCACCTGCTGCATAGTGGCTAAATCGCGATAACCACCAAGGCGGCGGGCAGCTTGTGCCACTGGCAAGGCACCGATTGCACCGCCGACCGCTCCGAGCGGCAACGGCATTTGCAGCGTTCCCTCTAATTTACCGGCATGCATCACCCAACGTGACAAAGGTTGGTATTGACCGCTAGCAGCCGCAAAAGCTCCCACACTTGCGGCAATCGCCCGTGTGTCATTACCGGTTGCCAAAACCGCCCCGATGACACCATTAAGAATGCCCTTATTATGCGTCACGGCCCGTTCCGGATCGACAAAAGCCAATTCGCTAAGTTGCACGATTTTTTTTGCAATAACATCACCTGGCACGGTCTTCGTGGCAAGGGTCGTCGGATCCAGTTGCACCGTCGCGGTCACTAACTCGGCCGGGGCATTTGTTAAAATACTGACCAAAATCGTTCCGTTGAGCCAGGTTTTAACGACTGCTGCAACTGCTTCGGCTACCGTATTGGCATAATTGGCTCCCATTGCCTCTTTAGGGTCAAGGGTTAAGCGAATCTTCAAGAAGCGGTTAGCTAGCACAGAGACTGTTACGCCAACTAACCCGCCACCACGCTGAATCATGGAAGGATGCGCGGCTGCCACAACTGCTTTGATTTCTGCTTGGTGAGCCAAAATTGTTTGTTTGGCAGCTTTCACATCGGCTAAGTCTGTCAAAACCACCTCGGCGACCACCTGATGTGGATCAACCCGTGCCACAACGCCACCATTTTCCGCAGCAATCCGCGCACCATTACTGGCAGCTGCTACAACAGAAGGTTCTTCGTTGGCAAGCGGCACCTGATGTAACTGGCCATTCACTAATAGATTTCGGGCAATCCCTAAAGGTAGCGAAAATTCACCGATTGAATTTTCGATCAGCTTCGCTTCGGTTGCGGCAGGAAGGGATGACTTCGCCGCGAATAACCTGGCATCCGCCTGCGTCAGCGAACCTTCGCGAATCAATTGCGCGCGCCTTTCTTCAGGCGTTTTTTCGTAAAATTTCATCACGCCCTCCTAAACATGCCGGACGACCTGCATCGCAATGCCGATACCACCGCCGACACATAAAGCTGCAATACCGGTCTTTTCATCACGTTCTGCTAAGTTATAAAGTAATGAAACCATAATGCGCGCACCGGACGCCCCAAGTGGATGTCCTAACGCTAAGGCACCGCCATTGATATTCACCTGTTCATCGGTTAATCCCAAGTCACGCATCACCGCGACGCTTTGGGAGGCGAAGGCTTCATTGAGCTCGACTTGATCAATGGACGAAATCGAAGTGCCATTGGTCTGAAGCAACTGGTCAATCGCCAATTTAGGCGCATAGCCCATGATATCCGGATCAATGCCGACTTCAGTATAATCAGTAATCGTCGCTAAATAATGTAGTCCTAGTTGCTCGGCTTTACTTTTGGCCATCAAAACCAACGCGGCCGCACCATCATTAATGCCGCTTGCATTGCCGGCCGTCACCGTACCACCCACTTCAAAAACCGGCGGCAGTTTGGCTAGCTGAGCCAGCGAAGTGTTTGGACGGATGGCGGAATCGGTTTCGACGGTGACATCGCCATGGCGACCGGCAATCGTGACTGGCGCCATCTGCGATTTAAATCGACCTTCAGCCGCTGCAGCTGCCGCGCGTAAATGCGAGCGCAAGGCAAACTCATCTTGATCGCGGCGGCTAATCTCAAAGCGCGTCGCAATATTTTCCGCGGTGATCCCCATGGGTTGCTGACTGAAGGCGTCATTTAAACCGTCGCGGCTGAGTCCGTCAACAAATGCCGTGTCACCAAATTTATGGCCGGCGCGCATGGCTTCGGCGTAATAAGGTACCTGACTCATACTTTCTGTACCGCCAACCAGCACAGCAGTGGCTTCGCCTAATTGAATCGCCGCCTGTCCCAGCCGAATCGCCTTTAATCCGGATCCGCACACTTCATTGACCGTCATGGCCGTGGAGCGATTTGCCATCCCGCTTTTTAACGCAATTTGCCGCGCCACATTCTGACCGGAACCGGCCTGTAAGACATTCCCGAAAATAGCCTGATCCAGTTGCTCAGGGTCAACCCGCGCCGCTTTAATCGCTGCTTGTGCCGCTGCAACCCCCAAATCAACCGCACTGGCGCCAGCAAGCTCGCCACCCAGCTTCCCAATCGGCGTTCGCTTGGCACTGAGAATGACAACTTCTTCCATGATGACCTCCTAATACGTACAATCGCGCTTTTTACGCTTTTTAGATAAACCGTTACAGTTTATCACAGACTTAACTGCAAAACACTGAGCTATAATTAGAGAGCGTGAACTGGCGCGCTTAGAAGCCGAAGTGTAAGTGGCCTCAGGCGTGATGGCCCGGGCTTAGGCCATTGCGGCTGAGGTCCTTACACGCAGGCTTTTGCGCCAGTGAACGCGTTTGAGAGTGTGAACTGGCGTGCTTAGAAGCCGAAGTGTCGGCAAGCACCTGCACAAAAACTGTGCTTACAAAGCCAGCGAACGTTCTTATAAATTCACCCAAGCCTCCCGCGCAAATTAACCACTCGTTATGCTATCTACATCTCATAAAACCAAATCAAACATAAGCTTGCTTAAATTGTATGCGATTGTTCTGATAAGCACCAACCTTCTTCATGAATCCTTAACTTTTGCCATTAGAAAGGAGGCCGCCACCATGCGAGTGATTGATTTACTCGCTTTATTAGCCGACCAAAACAAAAACGCCTCCGTGTTGCTGGACACGCAACCAACACCGAGCCGTTTTGATGATTTTATCCTGACAACCGCGGACGATCAGCCGCAACTGATTTTTAAACCCAACTTGACCCGGAAAGCGCCTTTACGTGTCTGGGAATTGCAGCTCTTATTAAATAAACCGGATCTCCAAGCGCGATTTTTGTATCTGACTGACGCAAATGGACCACGCGCTCTTTTTGGGTTCATCAAGCGCCGAAACGGTTTACTACTTAACTAGGCTGGGTGCTTGGCTGCGGCTAATTCCTCAGCCACCTTTTCTAAATAGTGATGGCTGGCAATCATTTCTTCACAGTTGAATTGATCCTTCAATCCGATTTCATAAATCCGACTGGCCTTAGGGTTGAGCAGCGGCAAAACCCGCGCCCAGTCAATCCGGCCTTGCCCCAGTGGCAGGCTGTCATGCGTTTTACCCATCGAATCGACAAGATGATAGTGCCGAACCAAAGGCTTTAGATTCGCCAGACTGGCCATGAGCCGATCATTATCGCCGTGAAGCGTGATGAAGGTGTGGCTGGTATCATAGGCTAACGGTAGCTGCCAACGCAATATCCGCGCCTCAAAATCAGGATCGCCATAGCGAAAAATGGGGGACATGGAGTTTTCAAAGACAACGTGTCCCGGTGCCTCCTGAGCAAACGCAATCATCCGCGCTAAAGCAACATCCTGCGCCTTGGCAACGTCCGTCCACCCAGCATAATCGCCTGGTGTGTCCACCCGATAACCCCCATGGATCAACGCCGTCGCATTCACCTTTTTGGCCAGATTCATGAGTTTAATCGAACTAGTCATCATAAAATCATAACGCGTCGGATACTTGGTTGGATTCATGGCTAATTCATTGCGTTGACCACGGAATCGCATCGGATGATGAAAAACCACTGTGGGCACTTGGCTGCGAACCCAAGTCACCATTTTTAAAAAATGGGCCCATCCTTCAGCCGTAAAATCATTTTCGGTTAAGTGAAATTCAAATACGTCCGGATGATACTGCAACCGATCACGAATCTGCCGTTCATCTGTACTAGCTTTTAATCCCAGTAACATCGATTGTTTGCTGCCTCCTCATCAAACTGATAACACGCAGTTGCCCAAATTACCATAACGCGTTCGCCGGCGCAGAAGTCTGCGTGTAAGGACCTTGGTCGTGATGGCCTAAGCCCGGGCAATCACGCCCAAGGCCACTTACACTCCGACTTTTAAGCGCGCCGGCTCACGCTCACCTCAACTTGGCAGTCTTCTCATAAGCCGCTTGAGCTTTTTGCGATCAATGAGCATAACCCCTAGATCATCCGCTAGTGCGATTGCCGAGTCGGAAAAGTCACTGTTGGTGATCACCGCTGCTTGATCAAGTTTATAAAATTGATGGCCGGCCCAAACTTCCTGCACCGCTTTATTGCCGACAAAACCGGTATAGCGTTTGCATTGAAACCCAATGGACTGCCCTTTTTTTCGAGCGATAATGTCGATTCCCTGATCACCGGAAGCTTGCGTCAGCTGAATATGTTTAAAACCGTTTCGCTTCAACAAGTAAGCACAAAACTCCTCAAATTTCTCGCCTTCCATGATGTCGACATTTTCCATTTTTAAATCACGGAAGCGAAAATGGTGATGGTACAGCCAAATGGCATTCACCACCACAAACAGACTAATGATCACAAAACTTGCCGGATCGCCATATGGTCGCAACTGCCGGGGCAGAATGTCGCGGGCCCAGAAACTGTAAGCAAGTGCCAGAATAAATAGTGCCCACAGTAATTGATAGGCCTTCTTAAGTAACGTTCTCATGGTTCCACCCTTCTCTTTCCTTATCAAGCCTAGCAGATTCAAGTCATGATTGCATTGAATCTGGAGCAATTTTTCTGTAGGCTTAAACTATTGAGAGAGGAAGCGTTTTCGCCATGAAACTAAGCGCCAAAATTTTTGCCAAAGTCGGTCAGGAACGAATTACCCAATATACTTTGGTGAACGATCATCACATGACCTTACGCTTTTTAACGTTCGGTGCCCGGGTCCAACAGGTTCGTCTGCCTAACGCGACCGGGTTTGACCCTAACTTACTGCTTGGATTTGTCACTTTAGAAGACTATCTGCACCAGCCGGGGTTTTTCGGCGCCATGACCGGTCCGCTGCAACCAGCCGAAGCCAATGTCTCTGGCGCATGGCAAAACTGGAACTGGGCGGTGAAAACCAGTCAGGATCCTGATTTAGTCATCACGTTTTCGTTAGACTTGCCAGAAGGTGCTGATGGCCAGCCCGGCGCGCGTCAACTTAGCGTTACCCACCGACTCAACAATGCGAACGTCTGGACCATTGATATGGCGATCCAAACCAGCGCTTCAATTCGTCTACATCCGCGACTGGTATTGCCTTGGCTGCTCACGGCTGATCCCGCGCAAACGATGATGCAGGCTAAATTAACAATTGCCTCGCAGCCAAGTATGATCGCACAACAGTCAAAAGTTTATGCGGCTCAGGACTACGACTTAGCAGCCGCTGACTGGCAACTCCATTACCTGACCGATGCGCCGGCTACCCGAATCGATCCGTTCGCCGACATTGGTACGCAAAACAACTTCAACGGCATTCTCGGACAGCCTCACGTGGCAATCGGTTTTGCTCCCGAAGCAAATTCGCAAGCACAAGCCTGGGAACTTCCTGCAGGTGCGACATGGCACCATCATGCTGAATATCACCTAGGCATTCGGTAGAAGTCGTAAACCAGACTCAGTTGTGTCTAACAAACGCATTTAGTTGATCAAAAAACCTTGTACGCATGACCCGCACAAGGTTTTTTTGATTGCCAATATTCTGGTTAATAGTTCAGGAAAACATCTTTATAGACTTTCACACTATCAAAAACATCTTGAAGAGCGACATATTCATTGGTTTCATGCGATGTGTCGTTTCCCGGTCCATAAATCGCTAGATCCAACCCATCGTGATAAAACAGTGCTGCATCCGTAATCCCGGTCCGATACGCCACGGCCCCGCGATCAAGCCCGATACGTTGCCGTGCCTGCTGAACGGTCTCAATCAAGGCATTGTCAGGCGAAGCAGCAGCCGCGCCAAGTACTGAGTCAATTGAAAGCGCCAGATGCACACCTTTTGGTACAGGCGTGTTCGCAGCTTGTTTTAGCGCCTGAATAAACGCATCATTGTCGGCGATCATGGTTGTGCGAATATTGCCACGCAGATAGGCCGACTCAGGTAGCGAGTTGATCTGGTTCCCGCCATGAATAATATCAATATTGTGCGTGGCATGTCCCAAAATCGGATCATCCTTGGCCTGCAATGGCGCTGTTGCGGTCAACGCCGCATTGGCAAATGCAAACAGGCCGTGAATGGCATTGGCACCAAGATCCGGGCGCGATGAATGCGCTGCTTTACCATGCGCCGTCAACGTATAATCGATAATCCCGCGCTCAGCCGCATCCACGTTACTATTGCCAGGCTCTGCCACTAAAAGACCATTGAGGCGGTCGCCATAACCCGCTCCAGCCAATTGCCGGGCGCCATAATTATCGATTTCTTCACCGACCGTAGCCATCAACTGAATGCCGTGATCCAAGTGCGTATGCGCAACCTGTTTCAAAGCAACAACCACCGCTGCCAGACCGGATTTCATATCCGTTGCCCCACGGCCAAATAATTTGCCGTCTTTTATCTGTCCTGAAAACGGTGGAAACTGCCATTTAGATTCATCGCCAGCATCGACGACATCCATATGCCCGTCGACACCTAACCACCTTTTGGCATTTGGATCACCAACGGTCAAAACCAGATTATCCCGTCCCGGCGCATATGTGATCCGCTCGCGCTTGATTAAACCGGCTTGCAACTCAGGGGCTAAATAAGCCTCAATCAAATCAGCAACTTGGCCTTCTTTTGCGCCGACACTCGGTACTTGTACCATTGCCTGCAATAAATCAACGACTTGCTGCTCTTCATCTGTCAATCCAAAACCTCCGCTTCTCAAAACTCATGATTGCTGATTCTAAAACTACTTTCGCCGAAAACGCAGTAACGCATGGCCTAAGATGGGTGTGACAATACCGCCTAGCAAAGCTTCAGCAACCGCGTTAATGGCCAGCGCCGTGATCAGCAGCCACCCAAGATTGGATGCATTAGCACCTGGCACAATTTGCGCAGCCTTGCTCGAAAAAAGCAACCATGTAAAGCCAATGACCAAAAGTGTGTTGGTCAAGGCACCGGCCACACCGGCGAATACCATTTTAATCGTTTGCGCCAGCGCACTTTGATGGCGCTTAAACATTTGGTGAAAGATAAACGCCGCCACGAGACCCACCATGACGCGCGGCACCAATGCAATAATCGGATTACGAAAAAGCAATAAAGTCACAGGATCAGTCGCTGATGTATAAGCACGAATCAGGCTCGTCAGCCCCCATAATAAGCCAAGACTGGCACCACCGCCATATCCTAGAACAATCCCACCAATAATGACGGTCAAATGAATCGTCGAAATGGCAGGCCAGGCTGGAAAAATCTGAACATACCCCACCATCGGAATATAAGCCTGGAGGATAATTAAAGCACCGAGAATTCCAATAATAGCAATGTTATACGCTTTCCCTCGACGCGTCATGCTGGACACCCCCTATTTGTTTACAGTTAGCTCTATCAGATTATACACGTTCCAAGCAGCACCAAACAAGTTCAGCTTTCAGTCAGGACTTGTCAACTTTTCGCCACTCTACGGGTTCAACCGAATAGTAAATTTTTGTGTCAAGCGATTTTCGACTTTGACAGTAAATTCCATAAAACATGCGTCCGAAAACTGGACGCGAGATGATCCTAATTAGACTTGAATCGCTTGTGAATTCTTGTATGGATATCGTTCGGCGACCAACTGTTTAACCCTTGTCCTGTTAATGCCAAGAGAATCAAGGTAATCGCGATAGTTAGCGCGGCGCCACGGATGCGTGATTGCCGGGATTTTCTTGGTTCGTTTAGGAGTTGGTGCCGCAGCTGGCGTAAGATCGAATTTGGCTGACATGAACTGTTCTTTTGGCACACAGAAAAGGTCGTACACCTGGTCATCATCAGTGGTCATATAAAGTCTGCCCGTGAAGCTTTTGATGACTAAGACCTTTGTATGCGGGGGTAAATAAACCAATTCGCCATTCCGGTGTGGCAGATAGCGTTTGTTATCAAAGCGAACACAATGTCCGTGGCCGATGCTGCGTTCATTGGCAATGATCAAAATATTGTCAATTTCCTTGGGTGTTAGTTGCTTATCAAACACCGACATGCTACTTTTGATGGTAGATGCGAAGCGGTCATTGTAACGCTTGATAAAGCCGACCAAAAACCGATTGGCATCTGCGATTGTGGTGATGTTATGCAACCGCAGTTCACTTGTGAGCCGATCTTGAAAAGTCTCCAGAAGACGTTCTATGCGGCCTTTGGCTTGCGGAATACTGGTGACCGAAAGTTCTGTTCCAAGTGTCTGGCAGGCATAACCGAAACGTGTAAGAGGGTTCTCGGTCGAAGGTGAGCCCTCTTTTTTGTTGCTGTTAAACACGGTGCGCCGATCCGTTAGGAATTCTGCTGGAGCGCCATAATCGCGAAGGACTTGGGCAAACACATGATAATAGCCGCTGAGTGTTTCTTGTTTGGCAAAGTAGCCGCCGACAACGTTCCCGGACTGATCATCAATGGCTGCGTGTAAGGTGGTTTTTTGAGTACCAAACCAATACTCCCAGGAAGCATCCATTTGTACCTGTTCACCAGAATAATGTTTCCGAGGACGTTCTGGATGGGCTTTGATGTTTTCAACGACCTCGATGGCTGACAAGGTGGCTTCATCACGTTTGGATAGGAGCTTGGACTTCTTTTCTTTTTCTTTTAATTCACGCTTGACTCGGCGCTTGGTGGCTTTATGGGCTTTGGGTGAGAGAATGTGGTGGTGTCTGAATAAGAGCCGGAGTGAGGATTCGGAGATGGCGATTTGTTCGGCAGTGGTTAAGAACTCGTGAAAATGGGCGATGTTGAATCCGGCATACTTGTTGGTGTACAGACGAATAATCTGGCGTTCGAGTTGCGCGTTGCGTTTGTTGGCGGGCTCACGACCGGCATTGCCATGGATAAAGCCGTCTTTGCCTTGTTGCTTGTAAAGCTTGATCAATCGGTAGATGGTTCGTTCGGAGCGCTTGAGCTTAACGGCTGCGCGTTGCACGGAGGTCTTACCATTGACCACTGCTTTGATGACTCGGTAACGTTCTTCTTCTTTCATTGTTAAGACAACCTTCTTCATGTGATTCCTCCTAGATGTATCTTCTAAGAGGTTACAGTTTTTGTGACACTTTGGCTAACTGCTTACTTAAGACAATATCGCTTGCGGTCGACACGGGTTCAACCGAATAGTAAATTTTTGTTGACTTTGATCATCTGATTTTCTATAATATTTCTTGTGCTTAAATAGCCATGCGGGCATGGCGGAATTGGTAGACGCGCAAGATTAAGGATCTTGTGAGCATTTTTGCTCATGGAAGTTCGAGTCTTCTTGCCCGCAGTGTAAAAAGATCCGACCAACAACGATAACTTGTTGATCGGATCTTTTTTAATGATTGGTTATCCGTAACCGCTTAATTCGAATGAGATAGGAGTAACTTAAAATGCTTCGTGAAGCCCAATTTGTTGATCTGTCTGCAATCGTGGATCTTTACCAACAGCTTACAACGGAAATGGCGACATTGGCGCCGGACACGTATCGACCATTAGCCACTGATAACCGCCAATATTTTGCCGATTATCTGCAAAACGACCTTGCCCGGTTATTTGTGACCGAAAGTCATGGGAAACTTACCGGTTTTGCCTTGGTTGTCTTAGCACAAACCAGTGCCAGTCCTGAATTTGTGCCGCAACATTTTGCCCAACTCATCGATCTCTTTGTCATCCCTGATCAGCGTCATCACGGCTTGGCGAAGCAGCTGATGGCGGCGGTTGCGGCTTTTGCCAAAAGTCACCAGGCATCTTTTATCCAACTCAATGTCCTCAGTGCTAATAAGACGGCTCGTGAAGTATACGCCAAGGCCGGTTTTGAACCAGTCAATTTAACGTTACAAAAGCCACTCAATTGATCTCCGTTTTTTGTAGTCGCAACTTGCCGCGGCAGTGGCCACAGGCATACCGTTTGACGTCAATCCGCCGCCGACGAATGAATTGCCGGCCGCATTGCGTACAAACATAGATATATTGACGGCCGGTCGTGGGCAGCGGCGGAGCAAAGCGGGACCCGCCAACTGCTGCCAGTAATTGGCGGAAATCATGATCGCGGTGTTGGTACCCGCGATGCTGGGCGTACAAATGATAGTGCACCAGTTCATGCTTGATGATGCCATCGGTGATTGCCGGGGGATAAGCGGCAAAGAGTTTGGGGTTAAAGTCCAAATTCATGTCAGCTGGATGAAACCGGCCGCCGGTTGTTTTTAGCCGGGCATTGAAAATGGCATGGTGGCGGAACGGTTGGTGAAATGCCGCCATGGAAATTGCCTCCACGCGTGCCTGTAGTTCTTGGTTTGTCATCGTTGAACATTACCTCCGAGCCAACAGTGTACATCAAGTGATGCTCGATTGCACGACTGACGCTGACCGCTAACCTGCTCACAAACAATCTATACCAGCAATACAAAAATCGGTTCCAGATGTTCATGCATGGTTGATGTGCACGATCATCCGTAACCGATTTTTTCGTCATTCTAAAATTGAATCTGACTCACGCGCACCGCATTCATAATGCGCCGAGACGAACTTACTTGAATGCTTCAATTAGCTAAAAAATATTCTTTAGCTAAAGAACGCCAACACATCCTCACGGGTTAGCGCAGCTTTTCTCTTTTGATCAAAATCAGCCACAATTTGGCCGGCATCTAAAACGATTAAGCGCGTGCCATAGCGTAACGCATCTTCGACTTGATGGGTAATCATTAAGCAGGTTAAATGTTGATCCGAAACAATTTCGTTAGTCAGCGTCATGATTGATTGGCTCGTGTGCGGGTCCAGTGCTGCCGTGTGTTCATCAAGTAATAGCAGATCAGGCTCTCGCATAGTGGCCATTAACAGACTCAGTGCCTGCCGTTGCCCGCCAGAAAGTTGTTCAGTCGGCTTATCAAGCGCTTCAGCCAGACCATTCCCGGTTTTGGCCGCAAGTTCTTTCAGCCGCTCCTTTTGGGCAGTAAGTCCCCGTGAGCGCAAACTTAAGCGCTGGCCACGGTGACTGGCTAATAGCAAGTTTTCGGCGACCGTCATCCGCGGGGCTGTGCCCATTTTTGGATCTTGGAAGACTCGGGCAATGTGACGCGCCCGTTGCTCGGGACGTTGGCCATTCAACTTTTTACCGGCTAAGGTCACCGTTCCTCCGCTCACCGGCAGATCACCGGTAATGGCGTTAAACAGCGTCGATTTTCCTGCGCCGTTATGGCCTAAGACTGTTACGAAATCACCGGTTTTGACCGTTAACGTCACGTCTTGAAGCAAGGTTTTTACTTCCGTTGCGACCGGTACATTGACTGTGACGTGATCTAATATTAATTCAGCCATGTGCCTGCACCCCTTTTTGCAAAACTCGCCGTAATCGCAGTTGATGATCGATTTGCGGTACCATGATGGCAACGGCTAGGACCACTGCCGAAATCAATTTCAGGTCGTCGGCGTTGAATCCCAGTGCCAAAACCACTAGCAGAACAAACCGGTATAGAATACTGCCCAGAATCACGGCGACCAAGCGCTGTGACAAGGTCAGTTCACCGAAAACGACTTCACCGATGATGATGGCAGCAAGCCCGATAACAATGATCCCGATGCCCATATTGACATCCGCATAGCCATTGTTCTGCGCTAACAGGCCCCCGGCAAGTCCGACAAGCCCATTCCCAACCGTTAAGCCAAGCACCATTTGATGATCAGGATCAATCCCCAAACTACGCGCCATGTTCGGATTATCTCCGGCAGCAATGAAGCCTTGGCCCAACTGGGTGTTTAAAAACAGCATAAGTAATCCGACGACAACGACCGCAACCACCAACCCAATCACAACGCTGTTAAAGTATGGCGGCAGATCCTTCAAAAACGATTCCTGAAAAAGATTGGCTTGGTGCAACAAGGATAAGTTCGCCCGCCCCATAATTCGTAAGTTAATCGAAAACAAGCCAGTCATAACCAAAATACCAGCGAGCAATACCGGAATTCGTCCCTTTGTCGTTAATAAGCCTGTTGCCAAGCCCGCCAGCATCCCTGCTCCGGTAGCAAGTAGTGTCGCAATGATCGGCGAAATGCCATGGGTAATCGCACTAACCGCGACTGCCGCCCCAAACGGGAAAGTCCCTTCAACCGTCATATCAGGAAAATCAAGCACACGGAAAGTCAAAAACAATCCCAAGCCAATTAATCCATAAAGTAATCCTTGACCAATTGCCGAAACGCCTAAACTCATTTGATCACCGTTCCTTTCGTCTCTGCCTGTTTGACTAACGCACTAGGTAAGGTCAACCCTAACTGTTTTGCCTGTTTCTCGTTTAAAATAAGCTCGCCTGTTTTTTCAAAATGAATAGGCGTCGTTGCGGGTTTGGCTTTGCCTTTTAAAACATCCGCCAACATGTGTCCGGTTACGACACCTAGATGAAACTGATTGATCCCGATCGTGGCGACCCCGCCTTGTTTAACCATTGTATCGACAGTCGGGAAAATCGGCACTTTGCGCGCATTGGCCGCCGCAACCAGTGTTTGCATCGCGCTGGCGACCGTGTTGTCAGTCGGCACGAAAACGGCATCGACTTGGCTGACCATTTGACTTGCCACTTGGTTTAAATCATTGGTGGAACTAATGGCATACCGTTTCACCGTAAACCCTTCTTTTGGTCCGAGTTTTGCCACCATTTTAGCTTGTGTCTGGGCTGAGTCGTCGCTAGAAGTGGCAATCACGCCCAGCGTTTTGGCGTCAGGCATGATCTGGCGAATCAGCTTCAATTGGGCGGCAATCGGCGCCTGGTCCGAAACGCCGGTGATATTACCACCCGGTTTCTTGACATTTTTGACCAATTTAGCCGCCACCGGATCGGTAATGGCACCAAGAATGATCGGCGTTTTCTGGTTAACATTGGCCAGTGCCTGAGCTGCTGGCGTTGCAATCCCCACAGTAGCCGCCGCATTCTCTTCGGTAAAACGTTCCGACATTGACTTCAGATTGCTCTGATCGTTTTCGGCATTCTGGAAGTCGATCTTAATGTTTTTCCCGTTAACGTAGCCTTTATCTTTTAGTCCTGAAATAATGCCTTTATGAATTGCATCTAACGCCGGGTGAGTCGTCAGCTGCAAAATGCCCACAGTTGGTTTGCTTTGCGTTTGTTGCGTTGTGGTACCACTTTGAAAATAGGCAATGCCTAAAAAGCCGAAGATGATGATGATCAATCCAAGCATTCGCTTCATGCGGGTTCCTCCAATTTGTTGTAATTTTTGGTTGGTTGTGATGAGGTTGTTGTGTGTGTCGAGCCGTGACACGTTTATCGACATGTAAAGGTCTTGTGGTCGCCACGGCTTATGCCTTTCCAACCATGGCAGCTAGTTCTAATGACGTCTAGTCGATAAATCCTGCTTCCGTTTTCTATAACGCGTTCGCCAGCCCAGAAACCTGCGTGTAAGGGCCTTGGCCGCAATGGCCAAAGCCCAGCCATCAGGTCCAAGGCCGCTTACACTCCGGTTTCTAACCGGGCTGGCTCACGCTCAGCTTTCTATAACGCGTTCCCCGGCGCAGGGGTCTGCGTGTAAGGACCTCAGTCGCAATGGCCTAAGTTCGGGCCATCACGCCTGAGGCCACTTACACTCCGACCCCTAAGCGCGCCGGCTCACGCTCACACAAAAATTGCCGCGGCAGGTTTAGACCTTCGCGGCAAATAAAAAACCGCATAGTCCCGTTGTGGGGTATCTATGCGGACGAATTGATCAGAAGCCAACATAGACACAACCTGCGCGTCTGGCAGGTTGCGTCTGCAACCTACCTAAAGTTGGCTTTGCCAAGTTTTTAAGGTAAGCAGTGCTTTCATGTTGGTTTCCTCCATTCATTTAAACTTGAAATAAGTTGGTAAATTAAAGATACGTGAGCAAACTTCTCATGTCAAGCGAAAATGATCCTTTTCACGAAGAAAAATCACTGTAAGATCGCTGAAATCTTTTGAATTTGCTTGGTGAATTTTTGGATCGCTTCGTCTTGCGCTTTTTCGGCTGCATTAAACGCTGTGACATCCACTTCTAAGTCAGACTTGAGGCTTTCGGTCATGGCTTCACACGCCTCCGTGAAGGTCGCAAAGTTGTGAATTAGTGTACGGTGTGGCCCGACCAACCGTGCAGGAACCGCGACTTCTTGCAATCGAGTGAGTAACTTTTTGTAAGCATCGGTACCCTCACGAAACACGACCCGCGTGTCATCATAGGTGTCCTGATCATAATCGGCCAATTTGCCGGCATCAATCGCTTCACGTAATGGCTCAAACAAAGGCGCCATCTTTTCCTGATTGTCCTGGGTTTGTTCCACCACATCATTGATCGTGGTACCATAGTGCGCCATTTTAATTTGTTGCTTGTTCATGAAAAGCACGAATCCTCTCTTGAAAACTAATCCATCAATTTTTTCCGAATGCTGAAGATTTACAGACCGCGCCGCTTGCGCCGAGCACGTTCGAAGATCTTGACGATTTCGACGAGCACAATCATGGTAACCCCGGCACTTAAAACCGTTAACCATTGGTGCCAATCCAGCGTTGTCACGTGGAAGAGTCCATTGAATCCCGGTACCAGAATGGTGACAGCCAACAACACAAAGGAAGCAAGGATTGCCCAGTTGAAAGCTTTATTTCTGAAGGCACCAACTGTGAAGAGGCTTTGATGAATGCTTTTGACGTTAAAGGCATGGAAGAGCTGAATCAAGCCCAAAGTAGCATACGCCATCGTCAATGCGTCCGCATGCATCGCTGCTTGACCACTGTGAACCGGATACGTGATGGCAAACCAGTAAACGCCTAAGGTCAGTAAGCCTTCAAGAATACCCTGCCAGATGACCGCTGGACCGACGCCGCCTGAGAAGAAGTTGGATTTGCGACCGCGTGGCTTTTGCTTCATGATCCCTGGCTCTGTCGGTTCAACCCCAAGAGCAATCGCGGGGAAGGTATCCGTCACCAAGTTAATCCAAAGAATGTGCACCGGTGCCAGGATATCCCAGCCAAGCATGGTCATCATGAACAACGTCAGTACTTCGCCAAGGTTGGCGGACAACAGGTATTGAATCGCCTTTTGAATGTTGGAAAAGACTTTTCGGCCTTCTTCAACGGCCACAACGATCGTGGCGAAGTTGTCATCGGCTAGCACCATGTCAGAGGCACCCTTGGAAACTTCTGTGCCGGTGATCCCCATGCCAATGCCGATATCGGCGGCCTTCAAAGCAGGCGCATCATTGACACCGTCACCGGTCATCGCAACAACTTTACCTTTTTTCTGCCAGGCGTTGACAATCCGAACTTTATGCTCTGGTGCCACTCGTGCATAAACGCTGTATTTACCAACATTTTTGGCAAATTCTTCGTCACTTTGCTGATCAAGTTCGGCGCCGGTAATGACAGCATCATCATCGCCTTGATCAATGATCCCCAGCCGAACCGCAATTGCTTCAGCAGTATCGCGGTGATCGCCGGTAATCATCATTGGCCGAATCCCGGCTGATTTTGCTTCTGCAACCGCTGCTTCTGCTTCAGGCCGCTCCGGATCGATCATCCCAACCAAACCGGCGAAAATCAGATTATTTTCAACTGTCTCCGAATTGACCGGTTCAGGAACTGCATCAATGACCTTATACGCCATGCCCAACACCCGCAAAGCCTGGGTGGCCATATCTTTATTGGCCTTTAAAATGGCATCACGTTCGCTGTCAGACATCGGTGCTGCCTGATCACCGGTGGCCAATTCAGTCACGCGCTTGAGCAATTCATCCGGCGCACCCTTGGTTGTCACCAGAATCTTGCCGTCTGCCCGCCGATGAAGGGTCGACATCAATTTACGTTCAGAATCAAATGGTACTTCATCGATCCGCGGTTCGTCTGCCAAGGCGTGATTCAGATCAAACGATTGGGTCTTCCCATATGCGACCAGCGCGGTTTCGGTTGGATCCCCCAGTAATTTACCATCATCCTGAACCTGCGTATCATTAGCAAAATTCATAATGGTCATCAGCGGATTGCCGCCGTGGATGCCGTCACTGGCATTATTTAGCTGACCGTCGTAATAAACCTTTTCAACGGTCATTTTATTTTGCGTCAGCGTTCCGGTTTTATCACTGGCAATAATATCGGTGCTACCTAAAGTTTCCACAGCTGGCAGCTTGCGGACCAAGGCGTGGCGCTTGGCCATTTTCTGGGTTCCCAGTGCCAGAATAATCGTTACAATTGCTGGCAGTCCTTCAGGAATAGCCGCAACTGCCAAGGACACCGCCGTTAAGAACATTTCCGGCAGACTTGCCGCATTCCGCCAAATACCGACTGCAAACACAATGACTGCAATGACCAGAATCATCACGGTCAGCGTCTTACCCAGACTCTTAAGGTTTTCCTGCAGCGGGGTCGTGGTTTCTTCTGCGGCATTGATCATCCCGGCAATCCGGCCGACTTCAGTTTTCATTCCGGTGGCAACAACGACGCCGACACCACGTCCGTAAGTGATATTACTGTTCATGAAGGCCATATTGGTTCGGTCACCGATGCCAACGTCATCAGCGTCCAGCGGTGCCGTGGTTTTATCAACCGGCACACTTTCACCTGTTAAGGCACTTTCTTCGATTTTTAGATTGGCGCTCTCCACCAACCGTAAATCGGCAGGAACCACGTCACCAGCTTCCAGCAACACGATATCGCCCAGAACCAGCTGACTGCTTGGAATCGTCAAAACCTGATCGCCACGCCGAACGTGTGCATTCGGCGTCGACATCTCCTTGAGCGCGTCAATCGCTTCTTCGGCCTTGCTTTCCTGGAAAACGCCGAAAACGGCATTCAGTAACACAACAGCCAAAATAATCCCGGCATCTGCCCATTCACTCAACAAGAACCCGGCAATCAAAGCAGCGGCAAGCAAGACAATGATCATGAAATCCTTGAACTGATCCAAAAAGCGCGCCAACATGCTCTTTTTCTCGGCTTGAGCCAGTTCATTCGGCCCGTTTTCACCCAACCGGGTTTGTGCCGTTTCTTTAGATAGTCCAGTCAATTGGGTTTGTTCCTCTTGCAAAACTTCTTGACTGCTTAATGCATATGGCGGTTTCTTTGCCAAAATAGTGCCTCCTTCTTTGTTTGGGCCGGTAGCCAAAAAGAGACTTATGGCCTACCAGCAGTAGATCCATAAGTCTCACTATTTAAGACAACACCAGACATAGCCTTGTTGGTGATGTTGTCGCAGAAAAGCTCTGCTAGTTACTCCCCTATGTTGGTTCAAGTATATCAGGTCAAAGCAGCCTTGCGCAAGCCCAAGAGCGTGAACTGGCGCGCTTAGAAGTCGGAGTGTAAGTGTCCTCAGGCGTTATGGCCCGGGCTTGGCCATTGCGATCAAGGTCCTTACTCGCAGACTCCTGCGCCAGTGAGCGCGTTTTTCAGCAAGCCGAACTAATTCACAAACAGAACGAACTTATCCCTTTTGCCGCAACGTTTGGAACAAGCGAACGGCTTCATCATGAAGATTGAGCGCATGTGAATTATAATTACTCAACAAAATCACGGCGTCTTTGCCATCATGGCTAATAGCAGTTGATGCCATTTGCCCGGCCACGGTGCCATTCGTTGAGTAAAAGTCGCTATGATTATAAATACCTGCCGTATAAACCCCGTCATCGCGATTGCGCAAGGTCTTTAGCGCTGATAACGGCAAAACTTTTCCATCATCGATGCCCCGCAGCAATCGATACAGATCAGCAACCGTCGTATACATATTGCCAGTACCAAGCTCGCGGTTGTACCACAGTTCGGGTTCGCCAATGAATGTTTGATAAGGATCCGTCACCGGCCCAGTGTAGGTTAACGAACGGTTGGCATCTGTCAACATTCCCGGCAAAAATCCGGTGTGTTTGAGTCCCAGCCGATCAATAATCGTACTTCTCACTTGCTGTTCGTAAGAGCGACCGGCGACTTTTTCAACTACCCCGGCAAGCAAAAGGTAATTAACTGCCTGATATGCGTAATTTCGTTGTGGCAGATAAGTGATATTGCCGATTGCCCAGCGAATAATACCAACATCGTCCATGACGGAAGGCTGATACTTTTTGAGGGCAAAACCGCTGCGCATATCGATCATCATGCGCAATGTCACCTGATCACCGGTTTTGATGCCAGATAAATACTTACCCACCGGATCATCCAAATGCAACTTACCTTCTTCAGCCAGCTGCATCACGGCGACCGCAGTGACTGCTTTCTGGATCGAACCGATCTGAAATAAAGTCGTTGGCCCATTGACCCGTTTCGCTGCGGCATCGGCGTAACCCACGCCGCCATTAAAGATAATTTCGCCTTGTTTGATGATCAAAGCACTGCCGATAAATTTATCGTTCGTTAAGGTTTCTTTGAACGATTTGCCCGCCGATGTGTCGATCGGCCGATCCAGACGCTCATCAAAATGCGTTGCTGCCGTTTTCACGGCTTTACGGTCGACAGCCTGCTCACGGTGCTGCGAGGACAACACCTTGGCCTGCTTTGCGGGCATGGCAACATGATGCTGCCACGCATAGGTCACAACACCCGTTAAAACTGCGCCCAACAGCAAAATGCCTAACCAAAGAACCCAACGATGACGCACCACGTTTCAACCTCCCCTTGTCATGTGTCCCAAAGATACCTTAAACCAGCGCAAAAAAACAGCCATAACACCTTTGAGAAAAATTCTGATGTTGGCTGTTTGCCATGCTTATTTCCAAAAAGTATCAAAAACCGTAATCGGCAGATGACGCTTGTGTGCGGTTTTCTGGTACCAACGCTCGATCGTCTCGGCAGCATGGTCACTCACTTGCTTACCTTCTAGATAATCATCGATGTCCTTGTATTTGACGCCAAGCGCAACTTCATCTGGCAAAGCCGGCCGATTGTCTTCAAGATCGGCAGTCGGCGCCTTTTGATAAAGATGTGCTGGTGCGCCCAGCGTCTTCAGCAAAGCCGCACCTTGGCGTTTGTCCAAGCGATAAAGCGGCGTCAAATCAGCACCGCCGTCACCAAATTTGGTATAAAAACCGGTGACCGCCTCCGCGGCATGATCCGTGCCAATGACGGCGCCGGACATATTACCGGCGATCGCGTATTGGGCAATCATGCGCATTCGGGCTTTAATATTGCCCTTGTTAAAATCGGAAATGGCTGATCCGTTGGCTTCCACTGCCGCGACCATGGCATCGACACTAGGTTTGATATTGACCCGTTTAACCACGTCTGCCTGCATGAAGTCAATGGCTGCCATGGCATCCGCCTCATCGGCTTGTTCGCCATAAGGTAGACGAACGGCCACAAATTGATACGCCTGATCGCCGGTTTCGGCGCGCATCTCCTGCATGGCTTTTTCCGTCAACGTCCCGGCAAGCGTCGAGTCTTGGCCACCTGAGATTCCCAACACATATGTTTTCAAAAACGTATTTTTCTTAAGATAGTCTTTTAAAAAATCAATACTCCGCCGAATCTCGGTTTCAGGATCAATTGTTGGCTGTACGCCTAATGCTTTAATAATCTTTGCTTGTAATGGACGCATTACTTCACTCCCTTAATCATGTCATGATAAAGTACTTGGGCTAGATCCCGCGTCACCTGATCCGTATTTGCCAACAGCACGACCGCATTTTGACCGCTGCTATCCATGACAGTTGCCGCTGATTGTGCGGCCACAACGCCATGCGTCAGCGTGTAGTTGCCAAAATTATACACACCCGCCGTGTATTGGCCTTGATTCAGATCACGTAATGTGGCGACCGATGAGCGCCTGATAATCTTGCCTTGATTGATGGCCGCCATAATCTGATATAAATCACCGGCACTCGTGTAAATATTACCTGTCCCCAATTCCCGATTATAATTCAAAGACGGCTCGACGTAACGGCGCGAATAAGGATTCGCCTTGGGACCATTATACCCAAATGATTGATTCGGTTCACGATACAATTCAGGCATAAATCCTGAATGCGTCAACTTTAACTTTTTAAATATTTCCTGTTGAATTAAGTCGGCATATAGATGACCGGTCACTTTTTCAATCACGCCGGCTAATAAAACAAAATTAACCGGTTCATACGCGTACTGTTTCGCACCATAATTCAAATTGGCGATCGACCACCGGACAATTCCGGCATCTGATAGTTGGGTCGGTTGATTCCGCTTCAATGAAAAACCGCTTCGCATATCCAACATCATCCGCAACGTTACCTGTTTGCCCGTGCGAATGCCTGGCAAATAACGACTAATCGGATCCGTCAGGTGTACCTTGCCTTGTTCCACAAGTTTCATGAGCAAGACCGCAGTGAGCCCTTTTTGAATCGAGCCAATTTGATACAGACTCTCAGGCCCGTTCAAACGACCAGATTCAGCGTCGGCATAACCCAACCCCGTGTTCAGGATCACTTTTCCCTTGCGCATCATTAAAACAGTACCGCTAAAATGATCGGCTTCCAGTTTTTTTAAAAAAGGTTGCGCTTCTGAAGGGATAACCTGTTGCATCAGCCGATCAGTGGTGCTCGTTGCCTGACGCGTGGCATTTTGCAGGCGTTGCTCGATCGCGCGATGCCGATTCAGCTCGGTTTCATACTTGCGCCGGGCGCGTTCTTCTTTGGCTTCGGTTTGCGGGCGGAGATAAAAGTAATCATAACTGCCATAAACCGCGATGCCGATGACGAGGCCAGCAAGGAGTCCCAAAATCAGCCAGCGCTTCCAACCCCATTTTTTTGCGTGTTTCATATTATTCCTCGCGGTCAGCAACCGCCGATTTCACTTTTTTAATTAAGTCCATCTTGTTATCCCACACCCGCTGCGATAAGTCGACCGGATAGTCTTGCGGATTCAAAATGCGCCGATATTCATCCCACAAGGCATTGGTGCTGCGGGTGGCATAGGCCTGGACCTCGGCAAGCGGCGGCGTTTGATAAACCTGTTTTCCTCGATCATAAATCAGCTGCAGCAATGGCTTAGCTTCAAAGTTTTTAACTGTTTTATTGATGTACGGGAAGTTGGGGTGGAACATGTACAGGCTACGATCTGTGTCAATTTGCTCATTAGCTAATGCTACGTAATCGCCTTCCGACTTACCGTCATCCCGACGTGTAATCCGCCAGACCTGTTTCTTGCCTGGCGTCGACACCTTTTCGGCATTATTGGATAACTTAATCGTGTCATGCATCTTACCGCTGGCGTCTTCAATCGAGACAAGTTTGAATACAGCTCCCAACGCTGGCTGGTCGTACGCGGTGATCAGTCGCGTACCAACACCCCAGATGTCAATTTTGGCACCTTGCATTTTCAGGTTTTGAATCGTGTTTTCATCGAGATCATTCGATGCATAAATTTTTGCTGAAGTATACCCGGCATCGTCTAATTGCTGACGCACACGCTTGGAAATAAACGCCATATCGCCACTGTCAATCCGAACGCCAAGGAAATTGATCCGGCCTTTAAACTCATTAGCCACTTTAATTGCCGCGGGAACACCGGAACGCAAGGTGTCATAAGTATCAACTAAGAAAACCACGTCCTTGTTGCTCTGCGCATACGCTTTAAAGGCATCGTAGTCGTTACCATAGGCTTGAACCAGCGAATGCGCGTGAGTACCGCTAATCGGGATACCAAACTCTTTACCGGCCAAAACATTACTCGTCGCGTTAAAACCGCCAATGTATGCCGCCCGGGTGCCCCACAATGCAGCCGCGGTTTCCTGTGCCCGGCGCGTACCGAATTCCATCAAGGGGTCAGCGCCGGCAACACTGCGAATTCGCGCCGCTTTGGTGGCAACAAGCGTTTGATAATTGATCATGTTCAAAACAGCGGTTTCAACCAACTGCGCCTGCGCCAGTGGCCCTTCGATTTGCCAAATCGGTTCATTATTGAAAACCAGATCGCCTTCTAAAGCTGATCGCACTGTGCAGCTAAATTTAAACTTTCGCAAGTAATCGATAAACGCATCCGAATAATTTGTCTGCGCCTTAAGATAAGCCAAGTCGTCTTCGGAAAAGCTGAGGTGATTGAGATAATCAATCACATGCTCCAGACCGGCAAATACGGCAAACCCAGAACCAAATGGTAATTCCCGAAAGAAAACCTCAAATACGGCGTGACGTTCACTAATACCTCGTTCAAAAAAGGTGTTCATCATATTCAATTCATAAAAATCGGTGTGGAGTGTCAGTCCTTCACCCAATTGCGTAGCCATCATCTTTCCCCTTCCAGCAACATACAAAAACAACGTACGTTAACTTTTGAGCATTTAATTCAGTCATATAGGTAATGATTATATACCACTGCGGACCGCTTTGCAGAAAGCATGCTGTACCTTTTTTCTCATCATCGCAAAAGGCCAGAAAACAATAAATTCTGTTTTCTGGCCCTTTGGTCACGCTAATACTGGTTCGTTACCGTTCTAGATAAAACTCAAATCGCTCGCCAACATACTGCGTGCGGACGTATTCAAACGGTGTGCCGTCGTTTAAGAACGAAACCTGCCGCAGCCGTAGAATTGCATCGCCGCGCTTGATCGCCAAGTATTCGGAAATCCGCTCGCTGGCTAACATTGCGCTGACGGTTTGTTGTGCCCCGCCGAGAACGTAGCCGCCTTTTTTCTCCAAGGTGTGATAGAAACTAGCCGTCATTTCTTTTTTGGTAAAGTTCTTGACCAAATCATACGGCACGGCAGCTGTTTCAAAGCTGATCGGCACCTTGTCGGCATAGCGGATTCGTTCCATTCGCAGCACTTGTTCAGCCGGGGCTAGTTTCAGCTTCTCAACTTCCGAGCTGGTTGGCTGAGCCACGTGATAAGATACCGTTTTGCTGGACGGTACCTTACCTTGGGCCTGCATCAAATCCGTGAAACTGGTTACGCCGGACATTTTTTCCTGAACTTTTTGATTCGCGACATACGTTCCGGAACCCACGCGCCGTTCTAAAATACCTTCGTCGACTAAAGTTTGAATGGCCTGCCGCAACGTCATTCGGGAAACATTAAAGGTCACCGCGAGATCGCGTTCGGAAGGAATACGATCGCCGACCTGCCATTTTCCGGCTTCGATATCAGCCCGAATCGCGTTATGAATTTGAATATAAACCGGTACCTCCATCAATCATCATCTCCAATACGTGGTTCAGTCTTCAGTGTCATGTTTGACGCCATAACTATAAGTGGCAATGAGATCATGGTTGCGATCCAACATGTTAATGTCGGCATCCTTACCAACTTCAAGCGTTCCTTTGGACGTCAGATTGAATTCGCGAGCCTGATTGACTGACGACATTTCAACCGCATCAAACAGGGAAGCATCCATGAAGCTCATCGCATTTTTAAAGGCATCCTTGTACATTAAAACGGAACCGGCAAGCGTACCATCGGCTAGCCGCGCCTGTTTGTCTTTAACATACACCGTCTGGCCGCCTAATTCACTTTTTCCTTCCGGCATCCCTTTGCTGCGCATTGAATCGGTAACCAATTCAATCCGTTCCGGGCCTTTTTGATCAAAGGCCAAGCGTAACATGTCAGGCACAATATGGAAGCCGTCGCAGATCAATTCGCAGTACATATTGTCTTCAAGCATCGCGTGGCCGGTGACGCCTGGCTCACGGTGACGTAACCCACGCTGTGCATTGTATAGATGAGTCACATGGGTCGCTTTACTTTGCAGCATCTGTTCGCGCGTCGCATTACTGTGGCCAACTGATGGCACAATGTTGTGTGCTAAAAGATAATCTTCAAATTCGCGAGAACCTTCATCTTCCGGTGCGTAAGTGATCAGCTTAACCAGACCGCCGGATAATTCCTGCCATTGCTTAACTAAATCGATATTAGGATTCTTGATATATTCTTCTGGTTGAGCACCCTTGAAGACCTTGCTGATGAAGGGACCTTCGAGGTGGACACCCTGGATAATGCGATTGCGTTCGGCTGCCTGTTTCACGCCGCGCATGGCCTTATCAATATTTTCGGTTGATTGTGTCATCGTGGTGGCAAAAAGGGTGGTAACCCCTTCGTGCGTCATCATTTTGGTGGCCATTTCATCAATCTGATCGGCATCACCATCCATAGCATCAAAACCATAACCGCCGTGAGCATGGACATCAATGAATCCCGGTATCAATGTTTTACCTTGAACGTCAACGACCTGTTCACCAGCCTGAGCCTTGTAATCAAACATATCGCCAACCGCCAGAATCTTGTCGTCAAAGCGGATATACCCATCTTCAATGCGTTCCAATCCTGTATAAATTGTTGCGTGTTTCAATACCGTAACCGTCACAATACCACTCCTAATCATTTAATGTCCTGACTATCACTAACCAGTATAACCGGTATAGACCAGAGTTGCAAGGTGGCCTACCTCGTATTTACAGGAAGTTTAATTATTTTTCATTCCTGTCGATCTTTGGCAATCGTCGCATCGACACCTTTGACCACAGCGGACATCAGCCCGGCTTCTTCCATGGCCAACAATCCGGCAACAGTGGTACCGCCCGGGCTGGATACCTGATCGATCAAGTCAAACGGTGATTGGGTACTTGCCAGAACATTTTTAGCACTGCCCATGACGGCTTGAGCAGCAATGGCAGTTGCTTCACTTTTTTCTAGGCCGTACTTGACGCCGGCGCGGGCAAGACTGTCGATGAACAAATACACAAACGCCGGAGAGGAACCTGCCAATGCCACAAACGTTGAAAATTGGTCTTCCGGTAACGACATGGTTTTGCCTAAAACATTCAGCAAATCCAAAAGGCCATCCAGTTGGCCGGCCACCGCATCATTAGCGGCGTAAGCAATCATGCCGGCATTAATCGCGACATTCACGTTCGGCATGATCCGTAAAATCGGTTGATCATGATCGTTCACTGCTTCTTCTAAAGCCGTCAACGAAACGCCAGTTAACATTGAAATCACGGGTACGTGGCGTTTCTTCAAAGTTTCTCCAATGTCACTTAAAATCGGTGCACCCAGTTTCGGCGCAACAGCCAGAAAAACAACATCGGCCGCTTCGGCAACCGCCTGATTGCTGTCTAAAGCTTTGACGCCGACTTTGGCTGCATAGGGTTCATAATGCAGCGGGTGACCACCGTGAACGACAATGTCCGCTGGATTGATGGCCTTTTTGGCTAACAATCCGTTAATGATCGCTTGCGCCATATTGCCGGCACCGATAAATCCAATTGTCATCCTTATTCTCCTTTAGCTTCTTGTTTTGATTGGTGGGCATCAAACCAGTCCGTAATCGCGGTTAGACGTGCGATCCGCAAGTTGGGTAAGCCACTGCGAGACAAGTCATGATTTGATTTCGGGAACCGCATGAATTTGGTTTCAACCCCATGTAGTTTCAACCCGATATAAAATTCTTCACCCTGGCCGATCGGACACCGTTGATCGTTTTCGCTATGCATCACCAGCGTCGGTGTTTTGGCAAAATCGATATGTGCCAAGGGGGAGAAGTCCCAAAGACCTTGCACGTCTGACAAATCGCCGCTCCACTTGCCTTCCAGCTCCCAAGGCGTAAAGTAATACCCGATGTCGCTGGTGCCATACATACTTAACCAGTTGGCAATCGAGCGCTGGGTAACGGCCGCTTTAAAGCGATGTGTGTGGGTCACGATCCAATTCGTCATGAAGCCGCCATAAGAACCGCCGGCAACAAATAAGCGCTCAGGATCAATGGTCGTATCCAATTTCAAGGCCTCATCAACCGCGGCCAAGCAATCTTGATAGTCATCCTGGCCGTAATGTTTAATAACCGCTGCCGTGAACGCTTCACCATAACCTAATCCGCCCCGCGGGTTGGGACAGATGACGCCATATCCCTTGGCAGCCAGATATTGCATTTCATGAAAGAAGGTATACCCATAACCAACTGCTGGGCCGCCATGCACATATAAAATGGCCGGATGCGATGCGGCTGCTTTTTGCGGCGGGAAGTACCAGCCTTCAATTTCAAACCCAGCACGATTGAAATTAAAAGTCTGTGGCGTAACCAACCCAAGCGTGCGCGTAACCCGCCGATTTGGGTCATATAAAACCGTTTCCTCTTCGGAGGCCAGATCAAAGTACACTAATCGACTCGGAATGGTCATCGTGCTTTCAGTGAACACGACGCCACGGTGATCAGGTGTCAAGGCAAAATCCGTCACGTGACGCCGACCGTCAATCAACGGCGTCAAGCGCTCATCCGGTCCGCCAGCGTATAGGCTCGTCTTCCCGTGGTCAAAACCAATCGTCAGATAATAATCGGCTGTGACAAAATCGGCCACTTTGCCTGATAGATCCTGCTGAAAGTCACCATTAACATAGCCCGGAATGTCAAAATCAACGTCATCAGCAACGTCCTGCAGTTTCTGACTCTCTAAATCGTAATGCCATAAGTGGCCTTGCGACACATTAGGTAAATGATTGTCAGAACCATGCAGCAGCAATTGTTGAGAATCCGCTGAAAAGGCTGCTGGGGTTAATTCTGCTTGCGGCAAATGCTCATTCACCATCGTCACCTGCTGCGTGGTTAAATCGAGCAAATAGGCAGCTTGGCTAAAGTCGTTGGGATCATCCGGTAACCGTTCCGCCGCAAACGCAATTTTTTTGCCGTCCGGCGCGATTGCACCAATTTGGAAGTCATGCTGGCGCTGCATCACGATGTGGCTAGTTTTTTGGCGTCGTTGCTGCACCCGCAATTCGTAAGTCACGTTTTCCGGCAACAAGCCGACACCATTGAGCTTATACTGCGCGCGCGTGACCGTCACCGGCTGCGGTTTTTTGGCATCTTCCTGTGATAACTTCTTTTTGGCACCAATCGTTGTTTGAAGAAAAACAGCCTTGCTATCAGATCGCCAAGCGAAATCCGTCACGTCCTCTTCTTCAGCCGTCAACTGGTGGGCCACGCCGCCGTCAACTGCTTGCAGGAAGACCTGCGTTGTTTTGTCTGCAGCTTGGCTCAGGAACGCCAACCATTGCTGATCCGGGCTTAGTTTAGGATGCCGGTCGTGCTTTTGGTCAGTCCCATAAACGGTCATCTGGCCACGCGGATTCACGAAACAAAGCCGCTGGTAATAGGTATTGTCCGCCTCCGAAATCCGGTTTTCTTGAAAAAAATAGCCCCGATTTGTCGCAATTGGATACGATAACGATACCAATTTGAAAAGATCCGTCGCTTTTATTGCCATGCAATCACACCCTTCATTGTCTTGCTTTAAGCGTAGCGGTTGGGCTATACCGTGTCAAACTACTGGACCGGTGAAATCAAAAAAACAGCCGAGATGTGTTGGCATCTCGGCTGCGAGTGATAAAAACTGGTAATCGTTAGACATCACACGACACCCGCTTAGTTGGCCCAAACGTTTAGTGCGAACGCTTCTTCCGGGTAAAGAACAAACTGGATCCTAAGCTTAACAAGCCACCTAAAATTACCATCAACAGCGACTGCTGCTCACCAGTTTTAGGGAAATGATCCTGATTGGTGGTAGGTTTAGCCTTGGATTCGGCTTTAACGGTAGGTGCAGCTTTACCGGCTTGATATTGTGCGTCAATGGCTTTAATACCATTGTCTTTCGCCTGCTCAATGAGATCTGCACTGCCGGCTGCATCGATTGCCTGTTTGGCTTTCGTTGCTTGCGTTGTGATGGCCTGTTTTTGCGCGGCTTTTTGGGCATCGCTCAACAAGTTATCGCGATCAATCTGAGCCATCACTTTAGCGGCTTCGGCGTCAATTGCTTGCTTGGCTTCAGTTTGGCGGGTCACAATGGCTGCGCCTGACTGATGTTGGTCATCAATCGCTTTAATTCCGTCTACTTTAGCTTGATCAATGCCATCAGCATGCCCAGCTGCATCGATCGCCTGCTTGGCCTTGACCGCTTGCGCTGCGACTGCTTGTTTCTGGGCAGTCTTTTGTGCACCCGTCAATGTGGCATCCTGATCGATAGCTGTAGTGACATTCGCAGCCTCCACATCAATTGCTTTTTTAGCCTCGGCCTTGCGAAGCGTGATCGCCGCGCCTGACTGGTGTTGCGCATCAATGGTCTTGATACCTTCAGTTTTGGCGTTTGTAACAGCTTCGATGTTTAGGGCATCGTCAATCGCCTGTTTAGCCTTGACCGCTTCAGCAACAGCCGCTGCCTTCTGTTGCTTTTTGGCAGCTGCAGTCAACGTTGCATCTTGATCAATTTCATGCTGAACTTTCACGGCTTCGGCATCGATCGCCTTTTTGTTGTCCGCTTTGCTACGATCCATTGCCTGACCGGATACATGTTGCGCACCAATTGTCTGAATACCGGCATCCTTCGTCTGATCGACGCTGTCGGCATCCTGCGCTGCGTCAATGGCTGCTTTAGTTTTGGCAGCTTCATCTGCAACCGCTTGACGTTGTGCCGTTTTTTCAGCAGTTGTTAGTGTTACATCCTGATCAATCGCTTGCGTCACTTTGACAGCTTCAGCATCGACGACGGCTTTAGCGTCATCTTTGCGGGTTGCCAACGCGTTGCCAGCTTGATGAGTAACATCGATCGTCTTGAGGTTCTGGTTTACCGCTTGATCAACACCATCGGCATCTTGCGCTTGATCAATCACAACTTTAACTTTAGCAGCCGCAGTAGTCGCCGCCTGTTTTTGCTTAGCTTTTTCGGCAGCGGTGAGCGTCACATCACGATTAATGCTGTCAATGATTTGTGCAACATGGTCATCAATCGTCTTTTTCGCTTCATCTTTGCGCGTTGCAAGCGCTGTTCCTGGTTGATGTTGACCATCGATTGCTTGAATCCCGGCTGTTTTGGCTTGATCGACCGCATCGGCGTCAGTTGCGGCGTCGATGTTTTGCTTGGCCTTGGCTGCTTCGGCCGCCACTGCCTGTTTCTGAACAGCTTTTTGGGTACCAGTCAGCGTTGCGTCTTGATCAATGCTTGTCGTCACCTTGGCAGCTTCCGCATCAATGGTGGTTTTGTGTGCTTCTTTGCGGGTCGTTAAATCCTTTCCGGAGCGGTGCTGGTCATCAATTGCTTGAATACCTTGAGCAATCGCTTGATTGATCTGATCAACATCCTTGGCTTGCTGAATCTTCTTCTTGGCCTTAATGACCTCTTCAGCAACGGACTGTTTTTGTGAAGCTTTTTCCGCGCCAGTTAACGTCACATCCTGATCGATGGTTTGGATGACCTTTGCAGCTTCCGCATCAATCGCCTTTTCGGCAACTTGCTTGTGTGACTTTAACGTCGCGTCAGCTTGATGTTGTTCATCAATGTGCTTAATGCCGTGGGTTTTGGCATTATTGACCTTATCCGCATCGGTTGCGGCGCCAATCGCCTTCTTCTCTTTTGCCTCCTTGTCTTTAACAGCGCGTTTTTGCATCGCCTTTTTAGTGCTAGTAAGAGTCACATCGCGCTCAATCGCGTTGATAACTTTAATTGCTTCGGCATCAATCGCTTTTTCGGCGGCGGTTTTGCGTGTGGCCAAATCGGTACCGGCGTGGTGCTGGTCATCAATGGCCTTGATTCCGTCGACTTCTGCCTGATCAACCGCATCCGCATTTAAGGCGCTGTCGATATTGTTTTTCGCCTTGGCTGCTTCATCCACAACTGCTTGTTTTTGTGTCGCCTTTTGGTCAGTCGTCAAGGTGACATCCTGGTCAATGGCCTGCTCAACCTTGCCAGCTTCAGCATCAATGGCTTGTTTAGCGGCGTCCTTTCGGGTGTCCAAAAGGGTGCCGGATTGGTGAACGGCATCGATAGCCTTCACACCATCGAATGTCGCTTGGTTAACACCATCAATATCTTGCACCTGGGCGATCGCAGCTTTACCCGCAGCAGCTTTATCAGCCACAGCTTGTTTTTGCGTCGCTTTTTCGCCACTGGTTAACGTCACATCTTGATCAATCGCATCCGTTTCCAAAGCAGCTTCAGCATCAATGGCCTTTTGGGCTTCAGCTTGGCGGGTTGCTAAATCGGTACCGGACTGATGCTGATCATCAACTGCGCGGATACCGTCGACTTGGGCTTGCTCAACCTCGTCGGCGTCTTGAGCGCCATCAACGATCGCCTTGGCTTTAGCAGCCTCATCAGCAACACCTTGTTTTTGCGCTTGTTTTTCGGCGGCAGTCAAAGTGTTGTCTTGATCAATATCGCCGGCAACTTTAGCAGCTTCGGTATCAATGGCCCGCTTGGCACCATCCTTGCGCGTTGCGAGCGCAGTACGGGCTTGATGCTGTCCGGCGATGGCTTTGTTTCCGTCTGCAATCGCTTGGTCAACTGCATCAGCACTTTGCGCACCGTCAATGGCCTGCTTAGCCTTATCCAGTGCTGCCGCGACTGCCTGCTTTTGCGTATACTTTTCAGCCTTCGTCAACGTCACATCGTGGTCAATCGCATCCACAATCTTACCGGCTTCACTGGCGATCGCTTTTTTCGCGTCGAGGCGCCGATTTGCGAGGGCCAGACCGGAACGATGTTGATTTGCGATAGCGTTGGTGCCGTCTGCCTTCGCTTGATCAACCGCATCCGCACTCTGAGTAGCGTCAATCGCTGTTTTGGCTTTGGCTGCTTCGTCAACGACCGCCTGCTTTTGTGCTTTCTTCACGGCAGCCGTTAACGTCGTATCGTTATCAATATCATGACTGATTTTAACGGCTTGCGCATCAATGACTTGCTTAGCATCGGATTTACGGACGTCTAAAGCGATTCCTGGTTGGTATTGCGCGTTAATGTGCTGAGCGCCGTCGTTTTGACTCTGATCAACCGCATCAGCGTCCTTAGCCGCGTCAATGACAGCCTTAGCTTTGGTCGCTTCATCGGTAACTGCCTGTTTTTGAGTCGTCTTTTCGGCGTTCGTCAATGTGGCATCTCGATCAATCGCCGCAACTACTTTAGCAGCTGCAGTATCAATCACCTGTTTGGCCGTTGCTTTACGGGTATCCAAAAGTGCACCAGGCTGGTGAGCCGCAGCAACTGCTTTAGCCCCATCAGCCTTAGCCTGGTCAACCGCATCGGCGTCATTAGCCGCATCAATGGCAGCCTTGGCTTTCGTCGCCTCATCGGCAGCGGCTTGTTTTTGCATTGGTTTTTCCGCGGCGGTTAATGTGGCATCCTGGTCAATCGCCTGCTGAACTTGGGTCACTTCAGCATCAATCGCCTTTTTCGCTTCGGCTTTGCGCGTGTCTAAAAGTGTGCCGGATTGATGAACGTCATCAACGCCTTTGATGCCAGCTGCTTCAGCTTGATTGACGCCATCGACATCCTGCGCTTTGAGAATCGTGTCTTTGGCTGCCGCTGCTTTGTCAGTTATAGCCTGCTTTTGAACAGCTTTTTCGCTGGTGGTCAGAGTAACATCTTGATCAATCGCATCTGCTTCTAGCACCGCTTCAGCATCAATGGCTTTTTGAGCTTCCGCCTTGCGAACAGCCAAATCCGTACCGGCTTGGTGCTGGTCATCAACGGCTCGAATGCCATCAGTTTGCGTCTTAATCACACTGTCAGCATTTTGAGCCGCGTCAATCGCCGCCTTGACCTTGGCAGCTTCATCGGCAACTGCTTGTTTTTGCGCCTGTTTGTCTGCGGCCGTCAAGGTAACATCTTGGTCAATATCACCGGTCACTTTAGCAGCCTCATCATCGATGGCCTGTTTCGCGGTTGCTTTTTGCTTGTTTAACGCCACCCCTAATTGATGCTGGTCGTCAATAGCTTTGATCCCATCAGCCTGTTTCTGATTCACGTCATCGGCATTTTGCGCCTGATCAATGGCTGTTTTGGCTTTGGCAGTCGCATCAACGACAGCCTGTTTTTGGGTCTTCTTTTCGGCTGTCGTTAACGTCGGATCCTGGTCAATCGCAGTGGTGATTTTGGCTGCTTCGTCATCAATTGCCTTTTTGGCGGTATCTTGCCGAGTCGGCAGCGCATCGCCAGCTTGGTGCTGGTCGTCGATTGCCTTAATCCCATCTGCTTTTTCCTGATTCAGATGATCCATATCCTGCACTTTGTCAATGGCAGCTTTAGCACTGTCTGCCGCCTTCGCAACTGCTTGTTTTTGGCTTTGCTTTTCCGCAGCCGTCAACGTGGCATCCTGATCAATGGCAGCGGTGACTTTCTTAGCTTCAGCATCAAGTGCCTGCTTAGCCTGCTCTTTTTGCTTATCAAAATCAGCGCCTGATTGATGTTGAACGTCGATAGCCTTGATTCCATCCGTTTTAGCCTGATTAATGGCCTCAATGGTTTGGGCTTGATCAATCGCGGATTTAGCTTTCGTTGCTTCATCGGCCGTTGCTTGCTTTTGCGCAGTTTTTTCCGTCGTCGTCAGAGTATGATCCTGGTCAATGGCGGCAGTGACTTTCGCAGCCTCGGCATCAATGTCCTTTTTTGCGTCGCTTCTGCGCACATCCAAGGCGGTACCTGGCTTGTGTTGCGCGTCAATGGTCGTAATCCCGGCAGCCTTTGCTTGCTGAACGCCAGTATCGTCTTGTGCTTGATCAACAACAGTCTTGGCTTTTGCTGTTTCTGCAGTCACGGCATCTTTTTGCTTCGCCTTTTCGCTGGCAGTTAATGTCGGATCACTGTCAATCTTGGCATTAACGGTAGCAGCCTCGCCGTCAAGATCGTCTTTTGCCTGTTCCTTGTGCGCGCCTGTCACCACTTGTGGTAAAACCTTGGCAAAATCGTCGTCAACTTTGACTTGATCGATTTTTTTCTTGGCCTCGGCTTGAACGGCCTTGGAGTCAGTAGCCACGTCGGCGACAGCTTTTTTCTTCATCGCTTCAAGCAGCTTTGCGTTGAGTGCTGGACCGAAGTCTTTGTACTCAAGAACCCTCGCTGAATTCCAGGCAGGCCGAATCGGCGTTAAATTCTTCAACCGACTACTTTCCATTTGGACGGCAATCCAGTCATTAGGCGTGATTTTATGCGCCTGCATATAAATCACGGCATCCGCAGTCCCGCCGACTCGAGTGCTAACATCCCATTGGTGAGTAAACTGGTGGGTCGTGGGATCCATGTGGTTAATAACTGCAGTATCTAAACCGTCGGGCGAGATCACCACCCGCTTAACCTTGCCCTCCAGTTCATCATTAAAGGAATACGAAAATTTCAGATAACGATCCAGTCCACCGGCAATGTTCGCCGACCCAAAACGAATCGGGATCTTAAAGGTGTCCGTTTTTTGATCGTACGTGATGGTATCGTTGCTATAGCTAAACGTAATGCTATCAACAACTCTTTTATACGCAATACTGTCACCACCGATAAAAACATTGCCAGCTTGTGGCTTTACGGCCGCTTGCACCACAATTGTGGAATCCCAAAGGCCAATTGTGACAATGCCAGTTGCCAAAAAGAATGTTAATGTTCCTTTTTTCAATTTATTGTCGCTCCCCCTCTTGCTAACCCCCAAAACAGCACGCATTTAAAATGGTTGCCCATTATTAAAATATTAATATTATTTATCACCTTTCAATTGTCAATGCGTTACTGTTGAAATAAATCTCTCCGTGTTGCTATAATTCATAACGATTTAAATGTCGTTAATGCAACACGCAAATTAGTATAAGTAAATCGTTGGGTGGTATCAGGTCAAATGTTGCCTAACGTTAGGCAACATTTGAGAAATTAACAAACATCAAGGGGGTAAGGGTTATGGAGGAACTGCTAGAGAATAGTTTGCTGAAGCACTATTACATTATTAGTTTTTTGTTGAACAAAGACTGGACGACCATTGACCGTTTAGCCCAAGAAATCAAAATTCCTGCGCGGACCATCAGACAAGATATCGGGAATATTAATCAATACATTGCCCCAGCCAAAATCGAAAGCAGTCAACGTTTCGGTATTCGACTCACTTACGATGCGTCACACAATCCGCTTTACATTTATGCGGCTATTTATCGCCAATCGACCCGCTTCTTGATTCTTGAAGAACTTTTTCTACACCGCTTTTCATCGATGACCCAATTAGCCGAAGAACTCTTCATCAGTGAGTCAACCTTAAAACGGCACATACTGGCGATTAATCAAGTGTTGGAACATGAAGGCTTTAGAATTGATACGCAAACTCTGGATATTGTCGGCAACGAAAAGAAAATTCATTTTTTCTATTACTGCTATTTTCTGGAAAGATACTGGTTCATTGACGCCTTTTTGTCTCAAGATGAATTACAGCTCATTGATGAGATCATTGCTGATTTTTCAGCCCATTTTCCGGTTTTGAAATCGCCGAGATATCAGTCGTTTTCGTTTTTAAACAAACTGCGAACGACCGTCTTTATCTGTCTTACCCGCAATAGTCGCGGCCACACTTTCAAAGATGCAAGTTTGGTGAAGGAAAATGACACGTTTTCGCCTGAGTTACGGCAAAAGATTACTCGAATTTATAGGATTAATTGTTCCTCGTTTGTCTTTTCACATTTGTTTTATCTCTTCTTTAACTCACGCAACGCCCTGACTTACCAGGATCTCCTGGTTAAAGCCCGCCATAATCCGGTGATTCATTCGATTTATCAAGCACTGTCACACTTTCTTGATGTGACGGCGGCATCGCAAAAACTGAAACTAGCTAATCGTGATTTGGTGCTGCTGCGTCTGTATAATGCCATTGAGTACACTTGGGGACCGACCAAGATTCTGTATAATCCGGATGAGGCGTTCTTCATGAACATGAACAAATTTGAGCAGACGTTCATTAAACAAACCAAAGAAACGTTAATCGCCATTTTGCGCGCCGAAAAAATCTGGAAGCAAATTGACGAGGCGTTGATCACCCGCCTGCTTTTCATCTTGGTCACTTCTTGGGAAAACCTGACCCTTCAATTAGAAGAAAGAGCGCCAAAAGTCAGAACCGGCCTCTTCTTCAACACAAGTTTTGAGCACAGCCAATTTTTATTGCAGGAATTAAGCTATCACATGCGGTCAAGCTTGAAGCCCGAATTGATGCACGTCAATACGCTTGCCAAATTAAAAGCCGCCGCCCCTCATTTTGATATGATTATCACCAATTTGCCGCTCCTGAACCTGCCGAAATGCCACATCGTCTCCATTCAGCCTCATCCCACACCTGAAGACTTTGACAATATTCTAGCTGTATACAACAAGATTATTAGCGCAAAAACGGTTAAAATGCCGGCCTCTTAAAAGTAAACAAATCAATGTCAGTTCAATCAGGCATCATTCTTTTTTAAAAGCTGAAATGCTTCTGTATTTTCAACCACAAATATTAAGGTATAAGTGCCCGCAATCGCATAAAAAATCCGCCTAACGCAATGATCGCGTTAAGCGGATTTTCGTCGTGTTGGCAACGCAACTACGCACTGCCATTAAAAATGGAGGAGATAGGATTCGAACCTATGAACCCGAAGGAGCGGATTTACAGTCCGCCGCGTTTAGCCTCTTCGCTACTCCTCCATACGTTTGCAAGTAGCCAACTCAAATAGTGTACAAAAACAGGTTATAAAAAGCAACCATTTTCAGGCAGTTTTTATAACCCGTTTTGCAAGTCATTGACGATTTCAGGATTTAGCCAATGACGGTACATGCAACGTGACCAGCGTGTTCCGCCACTCCGTCAACCAATCATGACTTTCCCATTCAAATAAGCGCTTCAGGCCATAGCCCAGCGGCTGGTGGTAGTAGGCAGTTTTACCGATTAATTTAGGTGCATCCCGAAAATGCTCATGACCAAATGCCACCGCGTCAACCTGGCCTGTCAACAGTGCGCCAAGTTTCGCTGATCCCATGAGCGCCGTCGCCATTTGCCACGACGGCCGGTCCACCGCATAGACCATGGCGCCGCGAATCGGCACGAAATGCGTCACATAAATCATTTGCCGTCCTTGGTTGGCATCGATTGCTGCTTGGGTTGTCTGTAAAACCCGTTGCATTCGCTCACCATCGCTCAACGGCGAATCAATTGCGCTATCAATCCAAAAAGCGCGTTTCCACTGTGCATAAGCTGCATCCGTTTTAGTCTTTCCCAACTGGCCAAGCGAATAATCATACCAGCCATTGTTGCCAATGATCACGGCATTGGTGGACGGAATCGGCAATACCTTTTCGTGCAAATATAGCGGATCAACATCTGACTGAATTTCATCATAGGTAGCGCCCTTGACCATGTCGTGATTGCCGGCCAAAAAGCGTACCGTGACCTGCTGACCTACTTCCTGTTGCAATGTCCGGTAGTAGGCCAGCGTTTTGGTGAAATCATTGTACGTATCACCGGCGTTGACATAAATCTGATACCCGTTTTCAACCAGATAGTCTGCCTGGTATTTTAGCATTTCAAAGCCATCGACGTGATTCACATCAAAATGATTATCGACGCTGATTGCAACTTTTATCATGAGGACACTTCCTGCTAGCGACTAACGCAAAAGTGAGTCAGCCGCCATTAATTGACCCCTTGCATGAGCTTCTCGATGCGTGGCGTGTAAAAAGCTAAGATGATCGCAAATGCCACTGAAACCAGCCCGACAATCGCGAAGTAAGCTACTTCGTGACTCGGCGTGTAGAAGCGCACAATTTGCGCATTGACCGCCTGCGCCGACGCATCAGCCAAGAACCACATACTCATCATTTGGGATGAATAGGCTTTTGGTGCCAGCTTGGTCGTCACCGACAGTCCGACCGGGGAAATCAACATTTCGCCGATTTCGACAATGGCCCAACTCATCACCAGCCACAAAGGTGATACCTTCGCACTACTGCCAAAAAGCATGACCGGGATAACCATCCACAGATAAGAGGCTCCGGCAAAAATCAAACCTAAATAAAACTTCTTCGGTGATGTCGGTTGGCGTTTGCCAAGCTTCATCCACAACCAGGCAAACAACGGACCGTAAAGCAAAATGAACAATGGATTCAGCGTCTGAAAATTTCCCGGAAGGATTTTGAAGAAACCGAAATCCAGTTTCGTCTGCTGTGCCGCAAACAAGGCCAACACAACCGATCCCTGTTCCTCGATGGCCCAGAAAATCATCGCCGCCAAAAATAGCGGGATATAGGCAATGACCCGTGAGCGTTCGGTTTTGGTCACCTTTTTGCTGCGAATCATCAAAATAAAGTACCAAACCGGCAAGCCGATCGCAATGACCGTGATCAGACTGATGACATTGGCGATCGTCAATGCCTTGAAGGCTGCCATAATGGCCAAAATGACGCCAACCACAACCACCGCGCCGACAATCCGCATGACCAGTGGGCGGACATCTTCCGGCTTTAATGGATCCGGCGCCGTATTGTCAGCCGGATTGATATACTTGCGCCCATCAACAACGTAAAAGATCAAGCCGATGAACATCCCAATGGCGGCTAACGAAAAGCCGGCATGGAAATTGACCTTATCAGCCATCCACGGAACAAAAATCGGCGCAATCAGTGAGCCGAAGTTAATCCCCATGACGAAAATGCTGAAACCGGAATCCCGCCGTAAATCCTCTTCAGGGTAAAGGCTGCCGACCATTTCGGAAACGTTGGGTTTAAGCAACCCAGTGCCCAAAACAATCAAAACAATCGAGCCAAAAAGCCCCACTGCGCCAATCGGTATGGATAAGACGATATGCCCTAACATAATCAGCACACCGCCCCAAAAGACAGTACGTCGCGAGCCGAGCAACCGGTCACTAATGAAGCCTCCGATTGTGGCGCTCAAATAAACCAACGACCCATAAATCGACATAATCGACAATGCAGTCGGTTGATCAAATCCTAAGCCACCCTTTTCCACTGAATAGTACATGTAGTAGATCAGGATAGCCCGCATGCCATAGTAACTGAACCGCTCCCAGAATTCTGTCATTGACAGGGTTAATAACCCCCGGGGATGACCCATAAACGTGCGGTCCTCTGAATTATTCAATTGAAATACATCCTCTCGCTAGAAAAATAATCTTCCTAGCTGCTCTCATGACACTTCCCTCAAAATGTCAATCAATGAATCTTCATTATAATAGTTACGCTCGCCCAAAACAAATTTATGCAACTTTACGTCTTATGCAAATGTCAGCTTTCCGGACATAGGCCCAATTGGAAAACAAAAAGCAAACGCACCCATCGTTATTCATAGGTTTGTTTGCTTTGACATTGAAGTCGTAAATGATGAACAGATTAATCAGCACGCAACGCGATCGCTGCATCCTTGTTGGCCGCCATGCGCGCTGGAATATGGCCGCCGAGAACCGTTAGAATCGTACTGATTAAGATCAAAATCACCGCGTGGATAGGGTTCAGCTGCGCCACGTTCGGCAACTGGGTCATGTTATATAAGATGACGTTGATCGGGAAGGTCAGGAGCCAGGCAATGATAATGCCCAGTACCCCGGAACTCACCCCGAGAATGATGGTTTCGGCATCAAAGACCCGCGTCACATCCTTGCGCCGCGCACCCAACGCCTTGAGCACCCCGATTTCCTTGGTTCGTTCCAGAACCGACGTATACGTCAGAATCGCAATCATGATCATCGAAGTTACCAATGAGATTCCCGCAAAAGCAACCAAGACAATGGTGATCGCCGACATAATCCCGCCGGTCATACTCGAAATCGTACCCGCCAAATCCGTGTAAATGACTTGATCGGCTTTTTTCTTGCCGTGGTTGAATTTATCCAGGTAGCTGAGAATCTTATCCTTATCTTTGAAACTCGTCGGATAAATCGTGATTTGCGTTGGCGTTTCTGAGCCGCCTAAACTGGTGATCAGCTGATCTTTAGTTGCATCGTCAATTTCCTGATTGGTGAAAATATTCACATCACTATTGCGTTGTGCTTTGACAACTGCAGAATCTTTATTCATCGCGACCAGATCTTTGGTTAACCGATCAGAGTAAGCAAATCCTTGGCTCAAAAGTCCGTCACTGGTCTTGGAACGCGTCCGCAATACCCCTGTCACGGTTAACTCCCGATTGCCACTTTGTTGGTACGCATCCGCATAGTTCTTGGTCGGCACATAAACACTGCCACCAACATTTTGATAGTAGTGATCATTGGCAATGGCCTTTAGTTTTGTCCCTACAATATCGCTAAACTTAAGCTTCTGACCATTTTTAACTGAAAAGCCAAGGTTCTTCAACGCGTTAATATTCGTTGAATTGTCCCGATCAACAATCAAAATGACATCGCTGTCTTTCTTGGGATAACTTCCGGCAACGACTTCATAATTTTTCTTCAGATAACTGGTGCCGCCTTCGCGATCGACGGGATAAACCGATGAACTGACACTGGAAAAGCCGCGTTGTGATTGGTTATTTGTCGGTTTGGCTGTTGAAAATTGGACTGGCTTCACCTTCCCGTTGACGTCACGCAGTAAGTTCATGCCGGTGCCATACGTATAGCCAATGTTGTCGGTCAGGCGTTTGCTGATGCCATTCACATAATCAATATACTTTTGATTTAATTTGTTCGTGTGCTGCGCTTTGTCACTGGCACTTTGCTTTGCCAGCACAGTTTTGGTCGTCTTAAATGTTGACGTCTTGGTATTATCTTGTGCCCCGGCCGTTAGATTGGTCGCGTTCGTTGAAATTGTGATGGGAAACTGGGCCAATGTTTCTGCTTGGGTATTATCAATTTGCTTTTGAAACCCGGATGAAAGCGCCAGGACGACCGCAATGCCAATGATCCCGATGCTGGAGGCAAACGCCGTTAGAAAAGTGCGGCCTTTTTTGGTCATAATGTTCGTAAAGGACAGCTTCAGCGCCGTCAAATAGCTCATTTTCGTCCGGCGCAGATCAAAATGACTGCCCCGTTCCTCCGCATCATACGGACGCGAATCGGACAGAATTTTACCGTCCTTGAACTCGATAATCCGCTGGGCATAATCGTGCGCCAGTTGCGGATTGTGCGTCACCATGATGACCAAACGCTCCCGCGACAAGTCGGCAATCAACTTCATGATTTCCTGACTGGTTTCGGTGTCCAAGGCACCAGTCGGCTCATCCGCCAACAAAATCGACGGTTCCGAGACAATCGCCCGAGCAATGGCCACCCGCTGCATCTGCCCACCGGAAAGCTGATTAGGCTGCTTGCTCATGTGCTCTTTTAGGCCAACTTTAACCAGCGCGGCCTCCGCCTTTTTGCGCCGCTCCTTGGCAGAAACGCCGCTCAACGTTAAGCCGAGTTCGACGTTTTCCAAAATGCTCAGGTGCATGATCAGGTTATAACTCTGAAAAATAAACCCGACAGAATTATTCCGATAAGCATCCCAATCAGATTCCTTGAAGTTTTGGGTGGACCGACCATGCAATAATAGATCGCCTGAATCATAGCGATCAAGGCCGCCAATCACGTTCAGCAGCGTTGTTTTCCCGGAGCCGCTGGGGCCAAGAATGGCTACGAATTCCTGTTCACGAAACTGAACCGAAACATCATCGAGGGCCTTCGTGGTGTAGTCACCGGTTTGGTAATATTTTTTAATGTGCTTTAGCTCTAGCAACGTTCGCTCCTCCTCTTGCTGTCTATGGCAAGGCGTTGAAATGAAATAACTTGCCATATCTTAGCATACTTACCGGCTACTTGATAATCGGTCTAAAGCCTAAGACGTTGCCGATTTGTCAAAAAAGTCAGCTTTTAGAATGCGGCGCCTGCGTAAATAAAAAGAACCTGCCTTAAAAAAGGAGGTCCTCCGATAGATCCGTGCCGATCAATTTAGGATGGCACACTGAGCAACGGTCGCCAATAAATCAAGTCCAAACTATGATCCGGATAAATGTAATAAGTAATGTTCAATTTGGAAAAAGGATTCGCCATTGCCATTAAATAGATCCGTTGCGGTGCGTGAGCCAATCCCGCAACAGAAACGAGAATATACTTGGCCATTTGTTCAAACAACGGTTGCGTCAAACCAGATGTTAGCTCAAAATCCAGATCCACATAAATAAGTTCTTTGGTTTGCCGCGTCAGCCTGATATGGTGAATCGGCATCCCCCCGAAGTTGCCTTCTTGGTTGAGTTCATCGACCATTTGCTTAATCTGGCGATGTTTAAACTGCGGGCGGGCAAACATCATGCGCCAAACTGCCAAGCACTCACCCCCTCTGCTTCAATTATGCCACATTGAAGCAGGGAAGCGGACTAAAAAATCGGATCAAGAATTTTGGAGAAAGCCGAATCAATCTGCGCCCGAGCTGCTTGCTGTTCAGCCAAACCTGCATCGAAGCGTTCGTGATCGATTTGATCCGGGCCAATCGCCTGAAGAATGTCTAACACGCCACTGCGAATGCCGCGCAGGCCGCTGACCAACACGCGATGAAAGGCCGCGTAATTGCAAGGTGCGGCTTCGGCATCAACACTGTCGACAAAACTGCAGAACTTAATCACATTTTTGGTGAAGTACACACGCAACCGATCGAGACTTTCGCTGGCATAGCAATTGCCCTTCTCGATGTTCTTGCATGTGTGGACGTATTCTTTGAAAACCGTCTCAAAAACAAGTAGCCGTTCCAGATTCTGATTAATTACTTCAACATAACTAGGTGCATTGCTCGTCGCGTACATTTAAAAGTCCCTCCTAATCTTGTGCGTTCATCAACTTACACACTTAATTATACGTGTTAATGGCTTATAATCAATATAATTATTGACTAATATTTAAATACCTAACGTTATATAACCCGTTTAAAGGCCATTATTAGTGGGATTTGCATACATTACACCAGTCTGTGAAAACCGTTTTCTTTGGAATTGTACGCAATGTATCTTTTTGTGAAAACTGAACTTATCAACGCCTGCGCCCCCTGTCTTGACATCTCGTCTTTGCCACGTATTTTATTTGCTAAGCGCTTCCATCAAAAATAAGATAACGAAAATATTTTTTAGATATTTTGAACTTATATTTCAATATTTCTCAACAATCGTGCAAATACTGCCTATAAAGATTCTTATTTCAACGTGGTTATAACTTATTTTATTTTAGCGGAGGGAGTTAATAGCAAGTTCTCAGGACATCACCTATAATCAAAGCAAGAGCATGACGCGTGCACCGCTTGAGGTTAAACGCTTCATCGGTTGGGTGAAGTGCAACCCGTGATTGTGACGCGGCATGACCGTCATTCCTTTTTGGAGGGTGCAAACATTGAAAGACTATCCAAAGAACTACCCCCTTGATCCGCGTACTTTTTTTGGAATCAATACCATGGGGCTCATTAGCACAACGGCGTACTATCTTTATACGGCTGTCTTAATGATGTTTATTACCGATTATTCCGGGATTTATACAGGCATCCCCGGTAAAGCGGCAGCTGTTGCAACGACCTTATTATTTGTGGGTCGGCTTTGGGATGCGGTGAATGACTTGTGGACAGGTTATGTAATCGATATTTCCCCGCGAACCCGCTGGGGCAAGTTCAAGCCTTATGTACTGGCTGGCACTTTTTTTGCAGGTATCTTGGGCATGATGCTGTTTCACATTCCCCAAGGCATCAGTGATTTTGGCAAGGAAGTTTACCTTTATATTGTCTACTTTCTGTTTATGCTTGCTTATACGATCATCGTCACAGTGCCGTTGACCAGTACGATGTCGGCAGACCAGGAAATTCGCTCCAAACTTATTTCATGGCCCCGCATTACCAGTAATGTTGTCGGTGTCGTATTTGCCTTCTTCATGGCCATTGCCACCTTTCTTGGAACTAAGAAGAGTCCCAATATCCCGCTGACGGTGGACGTGATCGTTATCCCCTTTTTGATCATTGCCCTGATCGGCGGCTTCATGGTCAAAGAAGGGCCGGTTGCTGAAGGCACCAAACCGCCCAAGCTTCGCGATATCGGCCGGATGGTGAAGATCAACAAGCCTTTTCGGGTCAACCTGTACTTTACCTTTGTCGGCGGCTTTGTCTGGGCCTTGCTCACCGCGACATCCCTGTACTACATTAAATACGCGTTTGGCGTGGCTAATCTAGGGATTCAGTCTATGTATTTTGGCTTGTTAACCTTGGTCACGTTGGTTGGCGGGACGTTCATCTCGCAAAAAGCCATGAAATATATGTCGGCACTTCGCGGCATTCAGCTTTGCTATCTAGGCATGGCACCGTTCTTGCTCTTAATGTTCGCCATCAATGAGTTTCAGGTGATCCACAATCCTTGGCTGTTCTACATCCTGATTGGGATTGTCATGACGCTTGCTGGCGCGCAGTTTGTTCCGGCTAACCTGATCATCATGGAGACGATGGATTACAATCGTCTCAAGCTCAATTCAGGGATGGAAGCCACTATCAACGCGGTCAACATGTTCTTACAGAAGCTTCAGTCCGGGCTGGCTACGATTGGCGTTGGCGCAGCACTACTACTCGTCGGGTACAACGCGCAAACCCTTGAAAAAGCAGCCCAGGTGCCTGATAGCCTCCTTCAGAGTTTAGGCGTCGTCTTGTTTGGCTTGCCAGCCATTTTCTCGTTTGTCGCCTATCTGTTGACCAAGCAATATCCGCTGCAAGGCGAAGCCCGTACCAAAATGTATGCCGAACTCGCAGCCAAAACTGCTGCAGCTCAAAAGAAAGCCGCTCAGTCTTGAGCCAAAGCTGGTTCGAGCGGTTGTCGGCTGTATTTTAAAACGCCATCTAAAAGACGCTAGCGATCAAGTGGATTTGTCGCTAGCGTCTTTGTTTTATTTGTGGATTAACTCTCCCGCATTATTCGCCCGTGTACATCGCCGGCATGTTGATTATCCTAGCCGATTAATCGCTGCCCAGCTGGCAAGTGCTTCGGGATGAAAGCCATTCCAGGTGGCCAAAACATCCCCGGTTTCATCATCGCGCACGCGCACAATCGGAAAACGATCATAACCATCCTGCCGAAATTTCACGACTTTTTGCGCACTCCAAGCACGCTTGAGTGGATCGTCCGAATTGGGATCCACCAAATTCGTTTCACCACGGCGATTGGTTGTTCGAAAACGCTGATGATGCGTCAACAACCACCGCCGCGTCAACCGGCAAGCTTCGCAATGGGGCTTTTCGTAAACTACAAAATGAATTGCCATACGCATATCCTCCATAAATGGCCTAGTGCCGCTGTCATGCATTTGATACGAGGCGTATGTCCTGTCGTTTATACTATCCCCTATTTTAAGCGAGCGTGCAATGATGGAAATTGAGTTGACCTTTTGTGATGTCGCACCCGAACGCCAAGAATTCAGTTCGACTCCGAAAGCGCGGTAAGAACCTTTTCCAGTGCGTGAGTGGCAGCTTCCGGCAACTTATCATAGCCACCATCGGCTGTCTCTTTGGTGGTCAAAAATGCCAAGCGAGCTTCCAAACGCTTACGCAACAAAGCCCGATAATCAGGTGTCGTAAAGTCTACTTTAAAAGTTGGTAATACCAGATAACTCATATCTGGTAACGGCCCAAATGGTTGAAATTGTGCGGTGCCATCTACAATCGCCGCAATCGCATCCAACGTGTCAGCCGGTTTCACTTTTTGGCCGCGGTAAAAACCGGTATTAAGAATGTAGCAAGTCGTGCCACGTTCCTGAAAGAGTTCATAAAAATCCTGGTAGTCTTCGGCTAGCGGATAACAACGAAACGGATTGGCAAACGGTTCAATGACCAACTGATCGCGATCCACATGAGCCCCGACGTTTTCGGCAGTTGATCGCTTAGTTGCTAACGTTGCCCCAAATGCCGCCGCCAAATCAGGATTCTCGATCCGAACCACCGGTGGCAACGTGTCGTCTTTCATGATCCAAAAAACGGCATCAATACTCTGGGTCAAATGATCGACACGATTAGGCGTCACGAACCGCGACTTAACCGTTCGCCCGTTCCCATTACGAATGTCTTCGGTGACCAGCGTTTTCCGGCCATGATCATCCAAAGTAACGCCCACATTTTGCACTGTCAGAAAATACCGAATTCCTGGATCGCTTAACGGATAATCCTGAGTCTTGTCAAAATACGCCGGTTCCAGCGCAGTCGTGGCACCGGTTTGCCGATCAATCACGAATGCGTCATCGTGCAGCACTTTCACTGGGTAGCGATCGCCGTGACTCGTCAGTGTGATCGTTGATTTACCCGAGCCAGACAAGCCAAACGCTGCCATGGTAAACGTGCCGTCTTGCCGCTGATACTGTTTCATCCCGCCATGACAGGCAACAAAGCCATTTCGATGTGCCGTCGCCCACGCCAACGTCAAGGTGCCCTTTTTCAATTCGCCAAAATAGCGTAAGCCTAAGATGATCGCCGCATTGTGTAGCGGATCAAAAATCGCCAGGCCATCCGGATACGCCGGATCGTGCCAATCAGGATCGGCATAAAGATAAAGGTCATCTTCCGGAAGCGGGCGCGACTGAGCGTAGTGTTTTTCGGCTTCAGCCGTCATGATTTGAAAATTCAATAAATAGCTGTAAAGGTTATTCGCGTATGCTTCAGGCAACATCATATGCGCTTCAACAGAAAAATCGGGCGACAGACCAACCACAACCCGGCCACTCAAAAACCGCTTGCGACCGCCTTGAAAGACCGCTTCACGCGCAACCTTTACCATTGTGTCTGCCTCAACGCCGGGATGTCCGATAATCCGGCGAGCAGCAGCGGTTCGGCCGACAACCCGACCGTCATTTGCAACCAAGATGCGGGCGTCTTCTGGCAGCCCGAGATCACTGGCATGCTGAATCGGCAAATCCGTGATAATGACACCTGGCGCGGCTTTGGCCAATTCGTATGCTTCTGTCAATGTGGTCACCGGCCGGACATTCGTGCCATAAAATGCCGTCTCGACGGTCGCTTTGAGTGGTGAAAAATAGCCACTCGCTGTGGTCACATCACGGATCGGAAATTGTTGTTTTGTTGTCATGGTTGCATCCCCCTTGTACATCCGGTACACCGCAATGGTACTTACCCCTGCGCCACTATCTCCTCCGTTTTGTGCAACGGTCGCCGGAGCGCAAACAATGTACGTTCAGTCGTTTTTTGTAAAGGCTTTCACAACTCAATTATACATAGTTCACTTTAGCAACGCGAGTTTTAAAAATTCACCGGATCACAAAGGCTATTTCAATCACAAACCACATTCACTTACCAATCAAGCGGTATTGAATCTCGTTATGCTTTACGCCGTTTGTTGGCCTGAACCATTTTGGCCTGATCAATCAGCGGACAGCCAACATCTTCACATTGGCTGCAACCGCCTGCTTTGTTTTTTCGAAAAAAGGTGCGATATAAGACGAAAACGATCGTCAAAACGACGACACTGCCAATTAGCCACGTTGCCATGATAAAAGATCTCCTTCTTTAAATATCCGTGCTATAACCCGACGCAACCACGGGATGCGGGCGTTTGAGCCACAGGCCGTAAATAATGAGTGTCACTGCCAGTGCGACCAGTCCGAAACTAAGCACATTGGCCTGACCACTCACACTGAGACTGCCTTGATAAATCAACATCGTCAGCAAATACGCCACGCCTGTTTGATAGCCAACGGCACGCCAGGTCCAGCGCGCATTGCCAAACTCCTTGTACATGGTGCCAATGGCCGCAAAGCACGGGGCACATAAAAGATTGAACATCAAAAACGCATACCCTGCCATGGCCGGGTAAGTCGCCTGCAATGCCTGACCAAAGCTGCCAGTCCCACCGAAGCTAATGTGCAGCGTGCTGACACAGTTTTCCTTGGCGATCAAACCGGCTAATGTAGCCACTGTGGTGTGCCAATCGCCAAACCCCAGCGGCGCAAAAATCGGGGCAATGACCCCACCAATTCCTCGTAACATACTCTTATTTTGCTGGACCATGTGTAACGTAAAGTCAAAGTTCGAAAGGAACCATAACAAAACACATGACAAGAAAATAATCGTTCCAGCCTTATGCACAAAGGCTCGTGCCCGCGACATGACACTGCGATAAAGGTTGGTGACGCGCGGCAAATGGTACGCTGGCAACTCCATGACAAATGGAGCTGGTGGTCCGGCAAACAAAGCGGTCTTTTTCAGAAAAATGCCGGAGCAGACAACGGCAATAATGCCCATGAAATAAGCTGACGGCGCAACCCAGCTGTTATTCGGAAAGAAGGTTCCGCTAACCAGCGCAATAACAGTCAATTTAGCGGAACACGGCATAAAGGTTGTCAGCATAATGCTCATTCGTCGATCTTTTTCGCTTTCGATGGTTCGTGTGGCCATAATACCAGGAACCCCGCAGCCGGTAGCAATCAAAATCGGGATAAAACTTTTGCCGCTAAGATTGAACCGGTGAAACAGCCGATCCATGACAAACGCGATTCGCGCCATATACCCGCAATCTTCAAGGATACCCAGACATAGAAACAACATCATGATCTGCGGCAGGAACCCCAACACGGAACCAATCCCACCGATCAACCCGTTCACGATCAGGCCCGACAACCACGGCGCAACCGCCCAGCTCTTCAACGCCCCGCCGACCACCGCCGGCAACCAGCCGCCAAAGACCGTATCATTGAGATAGTCACTGCCAATGGTTCCGACTGTCTGAATCGAAAGGTAATACACCACCCACATCACCAGTACAAAAATCGGCAAGGCCAAATAGCGATCCGTCACGATGCGGTCAATCCGATCACTGACCGACATGACAAAATCCTCTTTATCGACGACACACATCGCCATGACGCGGGCGATGAAATCATACCTTGCATTCACGATGATGCTATCGCTCGCATCGTCAAAAAGATGCTCGGCCGTATGTAAAATTTCCGTGACCTGTTGCTGTTCAGCGGGTGTGAAAGCCAGCTGCTGCGCGATTTGCGGATCTTTTTCAAAAAGTTTGATGGCATACCATCGCAAACGATCCGCAGGTAAGCGTTTGCCGATGACTTCCTCAAGCATGCTTAAAGCCGATTCGAGCCGCGGATCGTATTCCGGAAAAGCATATGGTTTAGGTAACGGCGCTTGGATGGCCTGAACAAGTTCCTTTAAAGCTGCTGGTTTGGTGGCAGTGGTGCCGATGACTGGTACCTGCAAGGCATAACTCAACTTTTTCAAATTGATCGTGCGGCGGCGGGCTTTTTCAAGGACATCCATCATGTTGAGCGCCACCATCAATGGCCGCCCGGTTTCCATCACTTGTAATGTTAAATATAGATTGCGTTCGAGGTTTGTAGCGTCGACAACATTGATGACTAAATCCGGTTGCTTTTCAAGCAAAAAATCCCGCGTCACAATTTCTTCACTGCTATAAGGCGACAGTGAATAGGTTCCGGGCAGGTCTTCGATGATCACCGCCGGATTGGCTTTAAGCCGACTGGATTTTCGTTCAACTGTAACACCCGGCCAATTGCCAATATGTTGTTTGGCACCGGTCAGCGCATTAAACAGGGTTGTTTTGCCACTATTAGGGTTGCCGACAAGCGCTAAGGTCTCATCCATGGTCATCAGTGGTCACCTCCGTTACCAGCACATGCGCCGCGTCTTGCTTACGAATACTCAACTTATAACCACGTACCTCTAGCTCGATGGGATCACCAAGCGGGGCAATCTGGTGAATTTTCACCAACGTCCCCTTGGTTAAGCCCATGTCCATCAGGCGGTGTCGCAGCGGCGGATCTCCTTGAATCTTCTGCACCAACCCAGTCTGCCTCAGTGGCAAGTGGGCTAAAGGTATCGCCGGCTTCTCAGCATCTGCGGCAAACGGTCGCACCACCAGCAAAGCAGCAATCTCGTCACTGATCGCCAATCGCTGCCCCTGAAAGAAAATCACCAAACCGGTCACTTTGCTCGCAGGTTGCACCACGGTTAGCTTCTTGCCGGCGACCAGTCCCATCTCAGCCAAATGCCGGCGCAATGCAGAACTGCCTCCGACACTCATTAACAAATAAGCTCCCGGTTGTTTGGTATCAAGCAATGCCTGCATCTGCTCACCTCCACGATGATCGCCAGCAAATGAGGATCATCTCAATCCGTCTCGATATTGTTGGCATTTAAAATGTTGCCATGAGAACATCTGTGATCATTTTTCCACTTGTTACGACGCGTCGACCGCCCAGTATCCAATCAAGCGTCTAGAGAGGTCATTGTGCTTTTGCCAAAACGGCTTTTGCAACCGTCGCAACATAATGCGTCTGGCCATCGGTTGACGGATGGGTTTTGTCGGCTGTCAGCCAATCATCATGCCCGGCAGAAGCACCATGCCAATCAACAATATGCAAATTCTTGTAACGCTTGGCCATTTTGCCCAGATCGCGATTGACCTCATCCGTCCATTTCGCATCAGAACGGACATTAATCCAATAAACCTGACGCTGATCACCAATACTTGTCATAATGGACTGAAATGCCTCATTCGTAAACGTGCCATTCGTGCCCAAACCAATGATCACGGTATTGGCCAATTTACCGGAAGCGGCCAGCGACTTAAACAAAGCGGGAACCTGATAGATTTGGCGGCTAACCGTCGCATCAAAATAGATCTTTGGAAACAACTCTTTATACAAATACTCACTGCCAAGCATCACGGAATCACCGACCGCCGTCACGGATAATTCCTTGGCGGCTTGAACTTGATGATAGCTGAGTCCGTCAGCGGCAAAATCTTTATAGACTGGATCCGCGGCCTTTTGGGAAGCTTCAACGGCCTGACTGGCTTTAACAGCCAAACGCGACTGGGCAACCGAACGCGCTTTGGAACGCGACACGGATGAGTCTTCTTGTGCTCTTGCCTGCGCCTGTCGGTTAAGGCCAAACCACAAGCCGCCCGCCACTAAAATAACTGCTAAAATTACAATCGTCCAAATCAATCCTGCTTTTGAACTTGTTCTCTGTCTATGCATACTGCACCCCTTCAACCAATCACTTACCGTACGATCATAGCATACAAGCGCTTAAAAAAGGGCGATAAGTTGCATGAGACAGGGATTTCGGAGAAGATTCTAATTTTTCACTTTTCTTGGGCTTCCATAAGCTCACTCTATAAATGATTGAACTCCTGCGATCCTAAAGATAGAATTAAATCATCGTTAAAAACGCTGCGTTATTTCGTTCGCGTTGGGTATGGGGCAATTATGTAATTGGGGATGGCATCTTGAAATCAGATTCACGCTTTATTCGTTACTACAATGTTGTGATTGCGCTACTGGCTGTCATTTCTATTGTCATGGTCATTTTGGACTATTCATCAGTCATTAGTCTGGTAGCTTTTCCTTACGATGTGGTGGACAATGCGATACTCGCTATCTTTACCGTCGATTACTTCGCACGCCTCTTAACCGCAGACAACAAGTTTAAATTCTTTAAAACTCACTTGCTAGATCTGTTGGCGATCATTCCCTTTAACGCCATTTTTTCCTTTTTCCGGTTTGCCCGGGCCTTTCGTATCGTCCGACTCAGCCGCGCATTTCGTATCACCCGACTTGCCGGCATCATCAGCATTTTACAAGGACGAACCAGGAAATTTCTCCACAAAGGCGGTCTCATTTATTATCTGTGGTTATCAGTCATCCTAGTCATCATTGCGGCCGCCATCTATTCGTTAGCCGAGGGTGCCTCATACAGCGATTCAATCTGGTGGGCAATCGTCACCGCCACCACCGTTGGCTACGGCGACATTTCACCGCACACCCTCTTAGGAAGAGTTGCGGCAGTTCTACTCATGTTCAATGGCATTGGCCTCATCGGCGCTCTCACAAGCTCTATTACTGCTTATTTAGCAGACAGCAACAACACTGTTTCAACACAAATCGACGATCTGGTGAAACTTAAAAAGCTGCTCGACTCCGGAGGTCTAAGCCAAGAGGAGTACGCGCAGCTAAAGCATCATATTTTGGCAAACGTGAGCCAACATGACACGGATGGCTAAAATCGATGTTCTCAGGTTTCTGCCACCAAAGATCATTTGCGTCCCCTTTTTGTCCCCCAAAAGCAAAAACAAAGCCCTCCTAAAACAACCTAGGAGGGCTAAATCGTTGATATATAGGCATTTCACTTTCTAAGAAAAGCTTAAATACCCTATGAAATGCCGGCTGCAGGACTTGAACCTGTGACCCTCGGTTTACGATACCGATGCTCTACCAACTGAGCTAAGCCGGCATACTGACCCGTACGGGATTTGAACCCATGTTACCGCCGTGAAAGGGCGGTGTCTTAACCACTTGACCAACGGGCCATTGCTGAACAACAAGTAAGATTATACAGGAGCAATATAGCACTGTAAAGCCTTTTTTCTCACACAATTTGGATTCCGAAAAGTACGTCGAAAAGACAGCGGAAGATTTAATTTTGGGCCAATTTAATTGTCTATCTACTTTTAGTAAGTGTATCATAAACCTTGAACCGACTCGTTATGAAAGGATGTTGTTATAGATGAAGATTGCAATTATTGGTGCGACTGGCAATGCAGGCTCGGCGATCTACAAAGAGGCGCTTAAGCGAGGCCACGAAGTTACCGGTTACGTTCGTCATCCAGACAAAGGTATCGGCGTTCTTCCGCCTGATGCCGAACTCGTGCAGCAAGACGCCTTCACCCTCACCCGCGATCAGCTGCTAGGCTACGATGCGGTTGTTGATGCCTTCGCGACAACCGTTGAACAAGCCTATCTCCATATTGATTTAGCCGATCACCTGATTCACGAGTTACGGGAGACCACCTCCCCACGGCTAGTCTTTATTCTAGGCGCAGGCAGCCTGGAAACTGACGGCAAGCTCCTGTATGATTTACTTAAAAATGACCCGCATGCACCGGCATTTATCAATACGCCTAAGAACCAGCTCAGAGAGTATCAACTGTTACAGTGGACCGACAATGTCAACTGGATCGGTATTTCGCCAAGCATGAACTTTGAACACGGCCCGGCAACTGAATACGTTCGCGGCGACAACACACTGCTAAAAGACGACAACGGTAAATCCGTGCTCAACAGCGGCACATTGGCGGTTGCCTTGCTGGATGAGCTGGAAAAACCAACCATTAAGCAAGCCCGCTTCACCGCCCGTAACGCCTAGTTCTTTTTTAAATCATCGAAAAGGATGTGAAATTATTTGGCACAAGTCACTTTAACCATTCATTATGTCGATGAAAACGGCAAGACATTAGGCCCAGACAATCACTTAATGAATACGCCAGAACATCATTTTCGACTCACTGCTCCGACCTTAATCGGTTATGACTTTCAAAAAGCCGTTCTCCCCGACGGCCAGCATGTCGGTGATCCAACTGTCACCGGTACCATGACGGGTGATGACCCGCAGCTAACCTTTATTTACACAACGGCGTCATCACTGGTTCATCACCCAGTTCCGGCAACATTGGTTATTCAGTACTTTGATAATCACAAACGGCCATTGCGTGACGCCCAGGTGCTGCATACCAAAACCGGTCACCAATATGAACTAACAGCACCGGATTTCCCTAATTTTCGGTATCACCACGCTATGTTACCCGGCGGCATGATCATGTCCGACAAAACCGTTTCTGGTCGCCTTATCCAGCCACATAATGAACTGACATTTATGTATGAACCTAAGTAAATTGTTGTTTCAATCAAAAACAGCTTCCGTTATGGCTTCATTGCCATGCGGGAGCTGTTTTGTTTTTACTGACCGGTCAATAAATTCTGTAACGTACTAGTGTTACCTTGTTGTTGCAACGATTTGACATCCTGATACGCTCGATAATAGTCACCTGAAGCGATTGCTTGGCGAACCGGAGTGATCGATTTCTCTTGGAACAACAATGCTGCAGCTAGCTTAGCTTGCGCCTGATTGGCACCAGTTGCCTTTTGCAGTAGAACCGCTGCCTGATCCTGATCTTGCGCGGCTTTCATGATCGTACTCATTTTAGTCTCTTTCAATGTATCAGCTGCGCGTTGGAGTGCCGCATCAGTCGTTGCATTGCCCGTCTTCTGCGCAGTAATTTCCGACACCAAGCGAGATTTAACTGCGGCATCTGCTGGCGTATCATTCCCCGTCACATTGCGAATCGTATTATTGATTTGCGGAAAAAAGAAAACGCAAGCGACGATCAACAAAACCAAGACGCCTGCAACAATTGCAAAAATTTTAAGTCCCCGATGACGAGGCTTTTTCTGCTGGCGAAGTTGAATCCGATTATTCATCACGATACCTCTTTCATTTTCACTGACAAAACTCTGTATCAACATTATGCGGATATTGCCAAGCCTGGTCAAGTTTGACCGACACGTCGCCCTTGGCAATGATTTTGCTAAATCCAACTTACTATGCCCTTAAGCATATCTTCTGGCGTATTTAAATTACGCGTCATTCTCATTGGGAGGTGACACAGTGTCACCGCCAGTTTTGTCTCATTGCTAACTTTATGTTGCATCAAATCTTTGTAGAAAAAAACACCCGCCAACGACGAGTGTTTCATGAGCTCCGGTTGTCAGGCTCGAACTGACGACAACCTGATTAACAGTCAGGTGCTCTACCAACTGAGCTAAACCGGAATAAACAGCGTGGCAGCTTCCTACCCTCGCAGGCAGTTTCCCACCAACTACTCTCGGCGTGAAGAAGCTTAACTTCTGTGTTCGGCATGGGAACAGGTGTATCCTTCTTGCTATCGCCACCACACTTATGAGAACTTTGCGCTCTCAAAACTGGCTATCATTGTTGCTTTTGTGTTGTCGGGAACCAGTGCATTTCATCGAAACGCGTTCGCAGTCGCAGAAACCTCCACATAAGGACCCTGAGTCCATTGGCCAAAACCCGGCCAACGAACTCAGACCCGCTTATGCTCCGGTTTCTAAGCGCTCCTGCTCACGCTCTTACTTGGTTAAGTCCTCGACCGATTAGTACTGGTCCGCTCCATGCATCGCTGCACTTCCACTTCCAGCCTATCTACCTGATCATCTCTCAGGGGTCTTACTTCCATATAGGAATGGGAAATCTCATCTCGAGGGGGGCTTCACACTTAGATGCTTTCAGCGTTTATCCCTTCCGTTCATAGCTACCCAGCGATGCGCCTGGCGGCACAACTGGTACACCAGCGGAACGTCCATCCCGGTCCTCTCGTACTAAGGACAGCTCCTCTCAAATTTCCTGCGCCCGCGACGGATAGGGACCGAACTGTCTCACGACGTTCTGAACCCAGCTCGCGTACCGCTTTAATGGGCGAACAGCCCAACCCTTGGGACCGACTACAGCCCCAGGATGCGATGAGCCGACATCGAGGTGCCAAACCTCCCCGTCGATGTGGACTCTTGGGGGAGATAAGCCTGTTATCCCCAGGGTAGCTTTTATCCGTTGAGCGATGGCCCTTCCATACGGAACCACCGGATCACTAAGCCCGACTTTCGTCCCTGCTCGACTTGTCAGTCTCGCAGTCAAGCTCCCTTCTACCTTTACACTCTGCGAATGATTTCCAACCATTCTGAGGGAACCTTTGGGCGCCTCCGTTACATTTTAGGAGGCGACCGCCCCAGTCAAACTGCCTACCTGACACTGTCTCCCGCCACGATTAGTGGCGCGGGTTAGAGTGTTCATACAGCTAGGGTAGTATCCCACCAACGCCTCCATCGAAACTAGCGTTCCGATCTCTACGGCTCCTACCTATCCTGTACAAGCGGTACCAACACTCAATATCAAGCTACAGTAAAGCTCCATGGGGTCTTTCCGTCCTGTCGCGGGTAACCCGCATCTTCACGGGTACTATAATTTCACCGAGTCTCTCGTTGAGACAGTGCCCAAATCATTACGCCTTTCGTGCGGGTCGGAACTTACCCGACAAGGAATTTCGCTACCTTAGGACCGTTATAGTTACGGCCGCCGTTTACTGGGGCTTCAATTCTGGGCTTCGCTTGCGCTAACTCATCCTCTTAACCTTCCAGCACCGGGCAGGCGTCAGCCCCTATACATCATCTTTCGATTTAGCAGAGACCTGTGTTTTTGATAAACAGTTGTTTGGGCCTATTCACTGCGGCTGACCTTGCGGTCAGCACCCCTTCTTCCGAAGTTACGGGGTCATTTTGCCGAGTTCCTTAACGAGAGTTCGCTCGCTCACCTGAGGATACTCTCCTCGACTACCTGTGTCGGTTTGCGGTACGGGTAGTTTATTTCTCACTAGAAGCTTTTCTTGGCAGTGTGACATCAGGAACTTCGCTACTTTAATTTCGCTCCCCATCACCGCTTGTCCTTATGGTCGCAAGCATTTCACTCGCCACCAGACTTGCGGCTTGGACGCACTTTTCCAGCCGTGCGCTTTCCTTAGCCTCCTGCGTCCCTCCATCGCTTAAACAAAATAAACTAGTGCAGGAATCTCAACCTGCTTGTCATCGACTACGCCTTGCGGCCTCGCCTTAGATCCCGACTAACCCTGGGAGGACGAGCCTTCCCCAGGAAACCTTAGTCATACGGTGGATCAGATTCTCACTGATCTTTCGCTACTCATGCCGGCATTCTCACTTCTAAGCGCTCCAGCCGTCCTCACGATCGACCTTCAACGCCCTTAGAACGCTCTCCTACCGCGCACCCTGACGGGTGCACCCACAGTTTCGGTATTATGCTTAGCCCCGGTATATTTTCGGCGCAGTGCCACTCGACTAGTGAGCTATTACGCACTCTTTAAATGGTGGCTGCTTCTGAGCCAACATCCTAGTTGTCTGTGCAACGCCACATCCTTTTCCACTTAGCATAAATTTAGGGACCTTAACTGGTGATCTGGGCTGTTCCCCTTTCGACAATGGACCTTATCGCTCACTGTCTGACTCCCGGAGTAAGATCGATGGTATTCGGAGTTTATCTGAATTCAGTAACCCTTGATGGGCCCCTAGTTCAAACAGTGCTCTACCTCCATGATCCATCCTCCGAGGCTAACCCTAAAGCTATTTCGGAGAGAACCAGCTATCTCCAAGTTCGTTTGGAATTTCACCGCTACCCACAACTCATCCCAGCATTTTTCAACATACATGGGTTCGGTCCTCCAGTGTGTTTCACCACACCTTCAACCTGGTCATGGGTAGGTCACTTGGTTTCGGGTCTACATCTGCCTACTCATTCGCCCTGTTCAGACTCGCTTTCGCTCCGGCTCCGACTTTTCATCTTAACCTCGCAGGCAAACGTAACTCGCCGGTTCATTCTACAAAAGGCACGCCATTACCCTTTAACGGGCTTTGACTAATTGTAGGCACACGGTTTCAGGAACTGTTTCACTCCCCTTCCGGGGTGCTTTTCACCTTTCCCTCACGGTACTGGTTCACTATCGGTCACTAGGGAGTATTTAGCCTTGGGAGATGGTCCTCCCGGATTCCGACGGAATTTCACGTGTTCCGCCGTACTCAGGATCCTGGACGGAGGGTCCGCCGTTTCGCTTACAGGGCTTTCACCTTCTATGGCGCAGCTTTCCAGCTGACTTCGACTACGTCGAACTTTGGTAACTCCAATGTCCAGTCCTACAACCCCGAGAAGCAAGCTTCTCGGTTTGGGCTCTTCCCACTTCGCTCGCCGCTACTATGGGAATCGAGTTTTCTTTCTCTTCCTGCGGGTACTGAGATGTTTCAGTTCCCCGCGTCTGCCGCCAACAAGCTATGAATTCACTTGCAGGCAGTACACTGATGTGTACTGGGTTCCCCCATTCGGAAATCTCCGGATCAAAGCTTACTTATAGCTCCCCGAAGCATATCGGTATTAGTTCCGTCCTTCATCGGCTCCTAGTGCCAAGGCATCCACCGTGCGCCCTTTGTAACTTAACCTGTACTGACTTGCGTCAGCGGTTATGCGATGCGAATTTCTATATTAGAAACTCATACAAATACGCTGTGTTCTCGGCAATTTAAAACATTTACAACAATGATATCCAGTTTTCAAAGAACAAAGTCGCCGACTTGCGTCGGTGAATTGGCCTGACGGCCAATGGAGGATAACGGGATCGAACCGATGACCTCCTGCTTGCAAAGCAGGCGCTCTCCCAGCTGAGCTAATCCCCCATAAGGGTTGTTCAATTAACAAGCGAACGCTTGATGGGCCTAGATGGACTTGAACCATCGACCTCACGCTTATCAAGCGTGCGCTCTAACCAACTGAGCTATAGGCCCGATAGGCGTAAAAAGAGAGGTCGTCCCCTCAAAACTAAACAAAGTTTCGTGTGTGCAGGTTTCCGTCAGACTTAAAGTCTGTTTCCTTAGAAAGGAGGTGATCCAGCCGCAGGTTCTCCTACGGCTACCTTGTTACGACTTCACCCTAATCATTTGTCCCACCTTAGACGGCTCGCTCCCTAAAAGGGTTACGCCACCGGCTTCGGGTGTTACAAACTCTCATGGTGTGACGGGCGGTGTGTACAAGGCCCGGGAACGTATTCACCGCGGCGTGCTGATCCGCGATTACTAGCGATTCCGACTTCGTGTAGGCGAGTTGCAGCCTACAGTCCGAACTGAGAATGGCTTTAAGAGATTAGCTTGACCTCGCGGTCTCGCAACTCGTTGTACCATCCATTGTAGCACGTGTGTAGCCCAGGTCATAAGGGGCATGATGATTTGACGTCATCCCCACCTTCCTCCGGTTTGTCACCGGCAGTCTTACTAGAGTGCCCAACTCAATGCTGGCAACTAGTCATAAGGGTTGCGCTCGTTGCGGGACTTAACCCAACATCTCACGACACGAGCTGACGACAACCATGCACCACCTGTCATTTTGCCCCCGAAGGGGAAACCTGATCTCTCAGGTGATCAAAAGATGTCAAGACCTGGTAAGGTTCTTCGCGTTGCTTCGAATTAAACCACATGCTCCACCGCTTGTGCGGGCCCCCGTCAATTCCTTTGAGTTTCAACCTTGCGGTCGTACTCCCCAGGCGGAATGCTTAATGCGTTAGCTGCGGCACTGAAGGGCGGAAACCCTCCAACACCTAGCATTCATCGTTTACGGCATGGACTACCAGGGTATCTAATCCTGTTCGCTACCCATGCTTTCGAGCCTCAGCGTCAGTTACAGACCAGACAGCCGCCTTCGCCACTGGTGTTCTTCCATATATCTACGCATTTCACCGCTACACATGGAGTTCCACTGTCCTCTTCTGCACTCAAGTTTCCCAGTTTCCGATGCGCTTCCTCGGTTAAGCCGAGGGCTTTCACATCAGACTTAAAAAACCGCCTGCGCTCGCTTTACGCCCAATAAATCCGGATAACGCTTGCCACCTACGTATTACCGCGGCTGCTGGCACGTAGTTAGCCGTGGCTTTCTGGTTGGATACCGTCACGCCGACAACAGTTACTCTGCCGACCATTCTTCTCCAACAACAGAGTTTTACGACCCGAAAGCCTTCTTCACTCACGCGGCGTTGCTCCATCAGACTTGCGTCCATTGTGGAAGATTCCCTACTGCTGCCTCCCGTAGGAGTTTGGGCCGTGTCTCAGTCCCAATGTGGCCGATCAACCTCTCAGTTCGGCTACGTATCATCGCCTTGGTGAGCCGTTACCTCACCAACTAGCTAATACGCCGCGGGTCCATCCAAAAGCGATAGCTTACGCCATCTTTCAGCCAAGAACCATGCGGTTCTTGGATTTATGCGGTATTAGCATCTGTTTCCAAATGTTATCCCCCACTTAAGGGCAGGTTACCCACGTGTTACTCACCCGTCCGCCACTCGTTTTAAGTCGAATCACAGTGCAAGCACCGTTCATCGACCAAAACTCGTTCGACTTGCATGTATTAGGCACGCCGCCAGCGTTCATCCTGAGCCAGGATCAAACTCTCATATAAATATGAGCTGTTCGAATAGCTCGATTTGTTGTTCTAGCGAATTGACTTCGCAAATGTTACTTTTTGCCTCGATACCGAAGTATCAAGGACCCTGCACATTTAAACGAAACTTTGTTCAGTTTTCAAAGGACGACCTTGTCAAAAGACAACTTTGATAGATTATCATGACGAGCAAATCATGTCAACAACTTTTTGAATAAACATGCATTTGTTGAATGCCCTGATGTGCTATCAATTTGACAACGAAGAATATGATAGCAACTTTGTTGAACGCCGTCAACACTTTTTAAATGAGGTTTTACTAAGAAATTGAAGGCCGAACATTCAATCAAAAATGCAGCAAATTATTAACAATTCGCTGCATAAACATGCACTTTTTCAATTAGTCTTCTTGTTTGATGACAGTTTTGCCATGCATGTAAGGAACTAAGACATCCGGAATCTTAACGGTGCCGTCTTCTTGTTGGTAATTTTCAAGAATGGCTGCTACCGTTCGGCCAACTGCCAGTCCTGAACCGTTGAGTGTGTGGACAAACTGCAACTTGCCTTCATCGTCGCGATAACGGATCTGCGCACGGCGCGCTTGAAAGTCTGTGCAATTGCTGCAGCTCGAGATTTCTCGGTATCGGTCTTGCGCTGGCAACCAGACTTCAAGGTCATTCGTCTTTGCACTGGTAAAGCTGGCGTCGTTGCTGGCTAACGTGATGACATGGTAAGGCAATCCAAGCTTACGCAACAGATCCTCAGCGTCATGAATCAGATTCGCTAATTCTTTCCATGAATCTTCTGGTTTACAGAACTTCACCATTTCAACCTTATTAAATTGGTGCATGCGGATCAAACCACGAGTATCACGACCGGCACTTCCGGCTTCGGAACGAAACGCTGGCGTTAAAGCCGTAAAATTAATTGGCAGTTTATCAGCATCAATAATGTCACCACGATAATAGTTCACCAATGGCACTTCGGCTGTCGGAATCATGGTTAATGGCTCGCCGTCATTTGTAATGGTGTAAGTAGCATCGGTAAACTTAGGGAACTGGCCAGTCCCAAACATGGAATCGTTGTTAACCAAGTAAGGGGGAATGATTTCCTCGTAGCCTTCCTTTTGATGTTCATCTAAAAAGAAATTGTAAACGGCACGTTCTAAACGGGCTCCTGCCCCTTTATAGTAAACAAAACGGCTGCCTGAAACTTTTGCGGCTCGTTCAAAGTCCAAAATACCCAGACTCTCCCCGATGTCCCAGTGATGCTTCGGCTTAAAGTCAAAACTTGGGATCTTACCCCATTTGTATTCTTCCCGGGAGTCATCTTCATTAAGTGACATTGGTACGTCATCTGCCGGAAAATTCGGTAAACGCACAAGAATATAAGTCACTTTTTCATTAAGTGTCGCCAGTTCTTTGTCTAAAGCACTGATCTTCTGGCCGACTTCACGCATCGCTGCAATTTGGTCATCCGCATTTTCTTTGTTGCGCTTCATGACGGCAATCTTCCCGGAAACTTCATTACGCTGAGCTTTTAGTTCCTCGGTTTGCACTGTCACTTTTCTGCGTTTTTCATCTAGAGCCAGTAGCTCGTCGATTTCTTCACCCTTAATCGCCCGGGCTGCTAATTTTTTCTTCGCCCATTCAGGCTTTTGCCGAATCAATTTCAGATCTAACATACTTTTCCTCCCTCATCATTTTGATGTATCTGACACGTCAAAGTTTGCCTTGCCGCGTTTGCCGGCGCAGGAGCTGGTTCACGCTCAACCATAACGCGTTCGCCGGCGCAGGGGTCTGCGTGTAAGGACCTTGGTCGCAATGGCCTAAGCCCGGGCCATCCCGACCAAGGCCGCTTACACTCCGACCCCTAAGCGCGCCGGCTCACGCTCAACACAAAAAGCCCTTCATCTCCAATGGGACGAAAGGCTTCTTTCCGCGGTACCACCCAAGTTTGGCGTAGAACGCCACCCTCTTAGCCGATAACGGTCGGCTTCCGTGCAGCTCATCACTGCCCACTCATGCGCTGGAATAAGGATGATTGTCAGCTTGCACCAACCGCTGACTCTCTAAAACATCCACTTAGGCGCTTCAGACGTGTTAACTATACATTGCTAAAATACCGCATCTCGACATAGGATACAAGAAATTTTCGGATTTTTAGGATGAAGACGTACCCTACTCCAGTCAATTGAACGGATTGCATCGCGTTCTAGTAGATAAACCGGGCTTCTTTGAGCATCTTTTCATCCCAAAGTTCACGTAGCAAACTATAAAGCTGGCCGTAGTGGTCATTGGTGACATTGATGTGCCACGGGAAAATCTGCGTCTTACCGACATTGTCTTGAATGAGCCCTACCGAAGTCGTGATGACCAGATCAACATCCTTGAGATTAGCATCAGGCGACGCTAACTCAACGAACGGGACTGCATGCAAAAACGCCAAGAGATCGATATAGCCAGTCATTGTTTGTTCGATAATCGGAGCAACCAACACTTTTTTGCGTGGCTGAAATTGAACCACAAGTTGGTGCAAACTGCGATAAAACGCCTCTGTCAAAACTTCTCGACAATTTCGAAACGATGACAGCTTCTTGCGCCCAATCACTTCGTCAAGCGTGACCTTAACCTGTTGATAAAATGCCGGATCATCCTTGGTTTGCTGAATGTTTGAACTGAATTCGGCTAACAAACTGGTCGTAAAATCCTTATTAAACGCCAGCACACTCACTGTCACACTTAGCATATTGACGAATAGCAAACGGTAAGTATCATCGGGTAGGTGAATATCACGCTTGAAGCTGTATGGAAAATGCTCGAAAAATCCGCTGATCAATTGATAAATCTCGGGATTATAGTTGTTGTAGCGCTCGATCATCCGCTTTTCAACTTGTTCATCCGTGATAATATATAGCGGTGCAAAATTAAATAGAAAATAAAGCGCGTCACTTTCGCTCTGCTGCTGCTGTGTGGTCAAATGCTCAAATTGTTTTGATTTATCCAGTAGTCGCGAGGCCGCGTCGCTGAACAAATTGGGAACTGGGTAATGCAGCACCTCCGATTGCGCATCGTGCACCAAAATGTGGCCGCTTAAAATGCGCTGATGGGAAATCGCCACATAATACATTAGTAACTCACGCGTGATGGTATTGACCTTGCCGCCATCGAAAACGACCAGTAAGCCATCTAGAATCTGGCCAGCTTGCTGGTGCGTTAAATTTTCAAAAGGCCACGCCACGCCATTGGTTGCCAGCCAATAAGCAATTGTCATAAACAGCCGTATGTTTAATTCCGGGCCGGTAAATGATAGTGTTTCATACGAGAACTGCACCCCGCTTTGCCGCGCATAGCCTCGAATCGCTTTTAGATGGCGCAAAACCGTAGCTTTAGAGCTATCGCATGCTTTCAAAAAATCGTCAAGATTCTCATAACGTTGATATAAGACAGCGTCTAAAAATTTGTATGGATGTGATTGTGCGACGAGATGATAGCGAAATTCATCGGGTGGTACCGCAAATAAAGTTTTCACCGAACTGTGGTGACGGCCGAGCATTGCCTGTAGTGAACTGATCAGGCCGTTATAAGTATTATAGACGCTGCCATAATTGCGGTTCGTAAGCGCTGCTATCTGTTTGAGATTAACCTCACTTACCAAGGGCCGATGACCACGATAAACCGCTAATTTTGCCGTAACTGGTGTCTGCGCTTCCCGTACCTCGATAATGGTACGAAACAACCCCAGTTTCTCAGCGTCAGACATTGACAAAAAAATATCATGATTGTCTTTCATAAAATCTCCCTACTTCAGATAATTTACCCCATTTCCCATGATTATACTTCATCGAACATACAGCGTCAGGTTTCAAGCTCGGCACAAAGCTTGTCTATACCATTTTTATAGCAGTTTCCTATCTTAACAGATGGTTTTACGCATGTTTAAAGTTCAATAGTTCACTAATAAAACGTCATACTTTTCATTCTTTGTTATAATTGATATTGAAGCGAACTAAACTGTCTTCAGATTGGGGGATCACGATGCTTTACGAACAAACCTTTCTTGACCGCGCTGATTTACAAAAGTACCAAATGTTTTCAGCTATCAAGGATAGTAATGTCCAAACTTACACCATTAATACCCTCAGTCGGCACCTAGACCTTTCTTATCAGCAAGGTTACAACATCTTGCAGGAACTCTTCCGCGATCTAACTGAATTAACTGCCCACCCGGAAAATCTTAAACGTAAACAAATCAACCTTCTCATGGAAATTGACGTGACGGTTGATGATTATCACCTTTATTTGCTAAAACATGCGATCGCGTTTCAATTTGTCGACTACATTGTTCAGGCAAATCATCCTTCTACCGAGCAATTTTGTCGCGCCCATTTCATTAGTCGCTCGACGTTGGTGCGGAAAACCGTCGCCTTGCGCGCATTGCTCGAACGATTCCAAATTAAGCTGTCTTTTAGTGACTTATGCTTCATCGGCGAAGAAAGCCGAATCCGGCTGTTTCTGTTTGATTTTTACTGGCTGGGCTATCATGGCGTGGACTGGCCATTTAAAGTTTTGGATGAGCAGCAAATTGTCAAAGAATACATGGCCTTGCCCAATGCCAAAACCAATCCGGTCGATATTCTTGAAGAGATCCTCTTTTGGGCAATCTGTCGGGTGCGGATCAGTGGCAACCATTTTGTTACCGGCAACGAGCCGTTTGACCGGATTTTCAACGATTATCCGCCCTTCCAGCATGCCGTTTATACGCGAGAAATGTTCCCGGCGTTTAATCAGCAATTCATGAAGGGTGAAAATGACTTTTTCTATTTTCAGCAACATCGCACGATTACCTTTTTGCCTGATACACCGGCCGATCAAGACTTTATTCATTATGTTCTTAAGCAAAAAACGATTACTGCGGATTTCGTGAAACGACTTTTGGCCTTCTTAGGTGATCATATTCGGCATCACACCGTCTTTGACCTTCAGCACGAACAAGGCTTAATCCTCAATTTAACCCGAATCGCCTTGAACAACGAAATTTTGGGCGGCGACTTCATGCATTTAGTCGACTTTTTCAATCCCCGTGCGTTGAATTACACCAAAACCAATCTTTATCAAGGCCTTGAGGAATTCATTGCCACGCTGCCTGATACGCCGGCATATCGACACTTTCTTGGTAAGCAGCATCTATTTTTGCGCACGCTCTACTATTTGCTGACGCCTTATCTGCGCTACTTTGCGGAAACACCTACCGTACGGGTCAGATTGGCCTATCTCGACCACAACTTGCTTAACCGCCGCCTCGTCAACTTCTTATCCGATCTTCCAATGGTTCACTTATTACCAGAACGTGCCGTTTTTAAAACAGCAGACCTCGTCATTACCAGCGTCGATAATGAGCAGGCCATCAAAGCCGCTGCGCCTGCCGGTTTTCACGGGCACATCATTAGTTGGACAGCGGAAGACAGCGATGACGCCATCTTCCAACTGTATTTGTTGATTCGCCGCTTGTACCTAAAGAAAACCGACGCCTCGTTATCAGCCCAAAATGTCGATCCCCCTTCGTAGGCTCCCGTCGTTCGAATAAATTTTGACAGTTAACCATCAAAAAACGGCTCTAAAACGCAGCAATTTGCGTTTTAGAGCTGTTTTAGTTTAGCGAGAATTCATAACTATGGCGAGAAACATTGCAGTCAGAAAGCCAATCAGGTAACCCGTTACTCACGCTCACTTGTTTGCCTGATGCTCGCGGTGCGGTGAAAGGTCGACTTTTTCTAGCGGAATCAGTTTGGTCTTATGCTTCACCTTGTACCAGACAAATAAAACGATGAATAGCGGAATCGACATGTAGGAAATCAGCAGACGCCCCCAGGCAAAATGTTGCACCGCTTGCAGATCCTGACCCACAATCACAATTAAGCTCATGATAATCGCCAAAATCGGGCCAACCGGGAACCATTTTGCATGATATTTTAGCTCATGAACATCATGCCCTTGCTTCACAAACGCACGGCGGAAGCGAAAATGTGACACCGCAATCCCAAGCCATGCCAGGAATCCGGTCAGACCGGATGCGGCGACCAACAGTTGGTAAACATGGGGTCCCATGATGCTGGTTAAAAATGTCAAACCACCGACCAGCGTCGTCAGTAGTAAGGCTGCAATCGGAATACCGCGCGTATTCGTTTTTCGAAAAACGCGCGGTGCAAACCCGGACCCGCCCATGGCCCACAACATTCGGGTTGAAGCATACATGCCGGAATTGGCAGACGATAAAACTGATGTCAGAATCACGGCGTTCATCACGCTGGCCGCTCCGGCGAGGCCAATTCGATCAAAAACCAGTGTAAACGGCGAAATCGCCACTTGATCAACACTGGCGCCTAACAGATTCGGACTGGTATAAGGAATGATGGCGGCAATGACAGCGATAGACAGGATATAGAACAATAAGATCCGCCAAAACACCTGCTTAATCGCCTTGGGAATGCTGGTTTCCGGGGTAGCACTTTCGCCCGCGGTAATCCCGATTAGCTCGGTGCCTTGAAAAGAAAACCCTGCGACCACGAAAACCGCTAATGTTGCCGGCAACCCACCAACAAACGGCGCCGCCCCGGTCGTATAATTTTTAAAGCCGATGGGACCGTGTCCGCCCATGATCCCAAGAATGGTCAACAAACCTACGACCAGAAAGACCATGACGGTGATCACTTTGATTAATGACAGCCAATATTCGGTTTCGCCAAACGACTTAACGGAAATAATGTTAATCGTAAAAATGAGCGCCAAAAAGCCCAGCGAAAACAACCAGCCTGGCACATCCGGCAGCCAAAAGTGCATCACAATGGCCGTTGTCGAAACATCGACGGCAACGGTGATCGCCCAGTTAAACCAGTAGTTCCAACCTAAGGCAAAGCCAAACGCCGGATCAACAAACCGGCTGGCGTACTCTGAAAAGGAACCGGATACCGGCACATAGGTGGCCATTTCGCCTAAACTGGTCATCAGAAAGAACACCATTAACCCGATACCAATATATGCCGCGATAGCGCCGCCCGGACCGGCAGTTGCAATCGCGCTGCCGCTGGCGACAAAAAGTCCGGTGCCAATACTGCCGCCGAGGGCAATCATTGAAAGATGCCGGGTTTTGAGTTCTCGTTTTACCTGATTCGTTGCTGACTGTGCCACAAAAGTACTCCTTTGCTGAATGGGTTGAGAGATGTTAAACGTTGGGTTTGTTACGGTTACAGGGCGTTTAAGCACTAAAAAAACCGGTGGGTGTCAGTAACTAACCCATCGGCTTATTCTGCTTTTCGTCATGAATAAACGTGATCCGATTTGTTAGCGCCCCGCGATAGTCGCGACAGTCCAGCAGATGTTATCCACTGGCCCAACACCGCCTCACTGAACTAAGCCGGCATTTCGGCACCTTTCCCTTTAACAACTGCGCATCTGGCGTTCAGGCCATTGCAGTTGCGACTGATGATCGGTGCGACCTCTAATCTTGATTATGGTTCACGTTATCATGTCTTGTTTCTAACGGCAACCGGCTCTCACCCGGTTTTAACTCAATTTTCAGCTTTGCGGATGTCATCGACTAAACTAGCCGTGTCAAAGTGCTGCTTTAAGAACGGTTCGTCATCGGTTGGCAGGTGTAACTGAAAGTCACTGAACTTTTGTAAAAATAATTCGCCACTGTCGAGCTCAAATCCGAGAATGTGCCCGCCCATGTGATGATCGGCGGACAAAAAGTGCAAATGGAAACCCGGCGATACCGCACCGGCATAAAGATCCGGTGAAAAGTACCCGATCAGCGTGCCTTTGACGTTATCGGCATGGAATTCTTTTTGGCCTGAAGCCGTTTCTGTCAACGTCGGATAAGGAGGCTGTTGCGGCAACACAGCGCGCGTGTGCATTTGCGTGAAGGTACCTTCGACCCGAACTGCCGCAAAAAGATTGCTCGTTTGTAACCGATCAAGAACCGCTTTCTGAAATCCGGTCAGATCCAACCCCTGAAGCTTCCCGGCCGAAACATCGGCTTGATAATGAACATTCGCAAACGGCACTTTCTCATCCGCTGCAACTTCGCGAACGGTACCTTGTGCGTTAACCTGATAAACTTTGCCGGCTTGAATAATCAACTCGCCATCAAGGCCGGTCAACGTGCCAATACCAGTGTCACCATGTTGCAACAACGCTTCAATTGTCTGCGTTCCGGCAAACAAACCAGGCACTAACATTGCCAGTGTCCCATGTTGATACAATCGATCCGTTTCCAAAAAGAAGTCCCTCCTTTTGCGCAGGGTTGGGCCTGCAGCCGCCCAGAATCAACCTGCCGCCAACGATTAATAAATCTGGTCAGGCAGCATTGCCGCGCCGAGTTCCGCATTGTCGGAATAATCGACCGGAATGTCAACCAGCACTGGCCCTTTAGTCGCAAACGCTTCATCAAGCACCTCGCCAAGTTCACTCGGTTTATTGACCCGCAGACCCTTGGCACCAAAAGCTTCTGCATACTTCACAAAATCAACCGGACCAAAGTCGACCCCTGCTGCCCGACCATATTTCATCTCTTCTTGGAATTTTACCATATCATAATGGCCATCGTTCCAAATAATGTGAACCAAATCAGCCTTCAAACGAACGGCTGTTTCTAGCTCTTGGCCAGAGAAAAGAAAGCCGCCATCACCTGATACTGAAACTGCTTTTTTACCCGGACGTACCAAAGTCGCCGCAATCGCCCAAGGTAAAGCAACCCCTAGCGTCTGCATCCCATTGGAAAACAGCAAGTGGCGCGGTTCGTAACTCCGAAAATGGCGGGCCATCCAGATATAGTGGCTGCCGACGTCCACAGCAACTGTCATGTCGTCTGTCACACGTTTTTGCAATGCGGCTACAATACTGAGCGGGTGTAAGACTTTTTGATCTGAGAGGACTGGCGGAACATCACTTTCCTGTAATTTGGCCTGTAACTCTGTGAGATACTGCTTGCTTTCAGGCGCAACCTGATAACCACGCAGTAACGGGACTAAAATATCGAGTGTCTGGGAAATATCACCAATCAGCTCTGTTTCTGGCTGGAAGTTGTGATCGATTTCCGCTGGCACATCGTCAATGACAATGATGCGCGACTTGCCATCTGCATTCCAGTTACGTGGTTCATATTCAACCGGATCATAGCCGATCGCAATGACAAGATCGCTGTGTTGCAATAACATATCCCCCGGTTGGTTGCGGAACAAACCCACCCGGCCAAAGAAATTGTCGATTTGGCGGTGAGAGATAATACCTGCACCTTGGAAGGTTTCAACAACCGGCAACTCGGTGACTGACAACAACTCGCGAATCTCTTCGGTTACGTCGCTTGATGACGCGCGCATACCTAACAACAAAACTGGCAACGAAGCTTCTTTAATAGCATGCGCTAGGTAAGTCATATCACTAGGACTCGCCGGCCCTAACTTTGGCGCCACCAGCGGCTTAATCGGTTCCGAGTTCACCGGTGAATCAGTGACGTCTTGAGGAATCGACACGAAGCTTGCCCCTTGCTTGCCGGATTCCGCGGCTTGATAAGCATTGGCAATGATTTCACTAACATTGTCCGGATCCTGCACTTCAGCGGCATATTTGGTAATCGGCGCAAAAAGATCGGCATTACGCATGCTTTGGTGGGAACTACGCAACAGATCCGCCCGCTTTACCTGACCAGACAAAGCCAAAACCGGATCACCTTCAGCGGTTGCGGTCACCAGGCCAGTTGCTAGGTTTGAAGCACCTGGTCCGGAAGTTGTCAGGACAACGCCGGGTTTGCCAGTCAAACGCCCGATCCCGGCAGCCATGAACGCAGCGTTCTGTTCATGCCGTGCCACGATTAATTGCGGACTCTTTTCTGATTTGGGATGATCCAAGGTTTCAAAAACCCGATCGATTTTGGCGCCGGGGATACCGAAAACATAATCAATCCCGTGATTTGCCAAACTTTCGACAATTAAATCTGCGCCATAGCGCTTCTCTTCTGCCATTTCGCCACTTCCTAAATTATTGATGTGTTTCATAATACGCTTTTTGTGTTCCGTTTCAAGCCTAGTTTTTTTGAAAAACACTGACTAAACAGAAATGTTCTGTTACATATTTTTCATCAATCTGTATCAATTATAAAATTGGTCGAGTCAGTTTGGAATTCAATAAGCTGATGTTTTTAGCATTAACTTGATTTTAAACGAAGTGGCATAAACTTTGCTTAAAAACTGCTCACAAAGTGCCGCGGGGACGGGTCAGATTATTTGTTTGCTTACAGGTGTTCTATTTTAGGGCAATTAACGGCCAAACTCTGGTTTCTATAACGCGCTCACCGGCGCAGAAGCCTGCACATAAGGACCTCGAGCCAAAATGGCCAAAGGCCAGCCATTTTGGCTCGAGGCCACTTATGCTCCGACTTCTTACCGCGCCGGTTCACGCTCATCAAAAAAGCACCGCCACAATAGGCGATGCCAACTCAATCATACAACTTCCAAATAACGACTGCTTTCAAGACTGCATGGAACGACTGATTTTGCCGATGCCGGTCTTGGGGTCTGTCATTTTCATATTAAAACCGAATTTCGTGAAAATGTGACGTAACTTGGCTAAGTTAACTTTGTCAAACGAACTGATCGTGCCGTCGACTAAACCGATGTCGGCTTTCATTGCCAGGTTAAGAAATGCTTTTAACGCCAGCTGTGCCAAACCCAGATTCTCAAAGTCGTAAAAAGCCAGTCGACTTTCAGAACCCAGTGTCTCCAAGACGGTGATGTGCATCACATTATCCCAGCGATTGGTTTCAAACAGGAGCTGTGCTTGATAATCCGCTTTCGAATGGCCATACTTGTCAACATTTTCAAATGGTGTGTAGACGTAAATCGAGTTCGTTTTTTGCTTTTGTTCGTCGGATTTAAAGTCAGTGAACACAATATATTGGCTCACTTTCTTTTGCGCCGGATCCTGCGGCTGATTCATGCTTGACAACACGGTGAACTGCGGATCGGCTTCGATTGCTGCAAGCCGCTTCTTATAGGCCTGCTGGTACTCTGTTTGCACAGTCATTTTGAAACCTCCAGACTATTACTCGTTTTTCATTATAGCATTTTTCAATCCGATGCCTACACAAAAGAAAAAAACCGCGTTGAATTCACCCGGCTTTCAAAAACTGATTAAAGAAAATCCTCATTTTTCAAACTGTTTCGGCAAAAGTCGAAAGTATTGTTCATCGCGCGGCTGGTGCTCGGTTAACCCTCGTGGTAATGGCACCTCAAACTGGAAAACAAAGCCTAATCTTTTTAATAAATGAATGGACGCCTGATTGCCAGGAAAAACGCCTGCCCAGATGGCCTTGATGCCATGAGCAAATTGATCAGCGATGACAAGCTGCAGGCCCTCGCGCATAAGTCCTTGATGCCAAAAATTCGGATTAAGGATATACCCGATCTCACGCGTCATGTCATCCCCTGTTTCCGGCGACAAGGCGCGGGGATAGACCCCAATGTTGCCAATCACATGCATTTGGTAAACTAACGCCAGATCCTGCTGCTCGCGGGCGAAGCGTTGAACATGATTGGCCGCCGCCTCCCGCGTCAGTAAAGGTGTCATACCCGCGGCCATGGTCACCTGCTTCAGTTTGGCATAAGCAAAATAATCATCCGTATCTGCCAGTGCAAAAGGGCGAACTGTCACCCGTGGTCCTTGTAACATGGTTCCTCCCCCTGACGCTTGTCTCATTTAGTGGAAAATTTTTTCCGTTTATTGAGATGAACGTCCTTCCCATTTGAATTAAAGCCCGCATTTTCTTCGGCGGCAAACTATTTATCTTTTCATATTATCGAGTATTCGTGACGCGAAGACAAGCCCCGCTCATTGTGGCTCATGCGATCGCGCAACCATGCACAAGCATTTTATGCTGGATGAATGTTACTTATCGGTAAAATAAAGTTGTTATCTGAAAATAATTCAATATAACAATCAGACAAGACGATGCTCGATTTACTAGCAAACCTCACCCGCGTCTGACAGGCAGCGATAAATGTGATCGCACTCGGTGGCACCTGTTGCCACCTACATATTACAGACAAAAGGTGAGGACACATGAAAAAGCTTGTACGTAACATTTTGTTACTTTTTATATTCATGGCTTTTATCTGGCCGCTTCGAGCTATCAACGCCGCTGTTGCGCCAAAATTCACCGTCACGCCGATCTTACCGGCTAATCAACGTCAGACAGTTACTGGCTATTTTGACTTGGAGGTTCAACCCGGTCAGCAAGAAGACTTACAATTGCGGATCACCAATCAAACTGATGAAACCCAAACGTATACGCTTGCCGCAAATCCTGCTTACACCACCAATAGTGGCATGATCGCCTTCGATCAGAGCCGGCCGTCGTTGGATCAAAATGCCATTCGCCTGAATACGTTGATTAAGGGACCGACCTCGGCTACGATTGCCGCGGGAAGCAATCAGGTGGTCACCTACCATTTGCAGTCCCCAACTACGCATTTTATTGGCATTATTTCTGGTGGCTTTTATGTTTTGCAAAAAGGTGGCACAGCGGCAACGTCATCAACTAGCGGCGTCCGATTCACGGATCAGTTTGCAATTGGCATCCCAATCATCTTACGACAGGATCTGAAAACCCCTAATCCGCCACTGTTGGAACTCACAAAAGCCAGTATTGGGACTGCCAATCATTATCCAGTGGTGAACGCCAACATTTATAATCCTTCAAGCAATCAGTTTGGCGAAATCGCCACTGATTATGCGCTACTCCCAACAGGCGGGACTAAGGCAGTGCTGACAGGACACTTTGCCGGCTTGGCGGTTGCGCCGCATTCCCGCTTCACGCAAAGCATGCCACTAAATGGCAAGCAATTGCCGGCCGGATCTTATACCCTAAAATGGACGGCAAAATCCGGTTCGTATACTTGGACCAAGCAGGTTAACTTTCGGTACAACGGCCACCTGCCGAGCAATGCCATCGTCTCCCGGCCGCAGACCCCTGCTGCGTCGCAAAATAGTTTAGCCCTTCCTTGGATTATTGCCGGTATCGCAACGGGCTTGCTCATCATTATTCTGGGTATTTGGCGCTGGACTGTTGTTCGCCACAAGTAAAATCAGCAGAAAAGCGTGCCGTTACCGCTTCTTTGGCTTATGATAAAGGTAGCGCACAGACACCGGCCTCAAGGCATCATGGTTTTAGCGATTGCTTAAGACCGGTTGTATTGACTGCCCATTATTGAAACATGGTAACGTCAGGAACGCATCGGTAATACTTTTCATTGCCATATATTTAGCAAAACTGTCCGGGTTTTGTTTGCGCGCTCGGTAACCGGGCTGGCTCGCGCTCACCATAACGCGTTCGGTGGTGCAGAAGCAGGACAGTTTACGTTCACCATAACGCGCTCCCCGGCGCAGAAGCTGGAGTGTAAGGACCTTGAAGCCTAAATGGCCAAAGCCCAGCCATTTAGGCTTCAAGGCCACTTACACTCCAGCTTCTAACCGCGCCGGCTCACGCTCACCTCACGCTCACCATGTTTGAAGGAGGATTTTCCCATGTCAAATAACCGCATGCTTGGTAATGAATTTCAAACCGCTTATGAAGATGCCGGCGGGACGGATATTTTAAAGTTTTTGGCGGATGTCAAACAGGCTTACCGCTGCATTAGCGATCTGACCGCGCGGATTACGGCGATGCCGGATTCGGTCAAGACCGAGTCGGTTCCGCAGCTCTTGGTTCAGCAATTGGATCAGACCACGTTTGCTGAAAGTTCCGTTCGCAAATGGGAAGATGATTTGCGCCGGTTTGCTGCTTATTTAACGCCGCTGGAACCGCCAATTGCGATTCTTGACAGCTGGGACACGCTCACCGATTTTCTCGAAGCCAACCAGGCATTGCTAAGTTCATTGCAGAATGTGCCGTTATTGCACCAAGACACACAGGATGTCAAAACGGCCACTCAGCTGCTGGTTTATCCGGCCGAACCGCTTTTCCAAGTTGTGCAAGCCGATACCGGTGAAAGTGACGCTATTGATTTACCTGGGTTAACGGCTGCTGATCCCGATGGTGTGGCTGAAATTGCTAAAACCCATGGCGTGACGCCGCTTGCCGCCTTTACGGTTCAGCCTTGATTTTGCCCTGTCAATCCTGTATGCTTGACAGGTTAAATCATGAAAAAGCGAGGTGCTGAAAGATGCGGAACAACATCATCTTAGGTAACAATGAAACCGGCGAACGTATCTATTTAACTTCTAAGAACAAGCGGAACACGCCTGATCGTCTGCAACTCAAGAAGTATTCACCAAAGTTACGCAAACGTGTGGTCTTTACCGAAGTGAAATAGGCTATAAGCCGTCAAACGTCAAAAAAGTACCTTCTTACCAAGATTGTCGGCAAGGAGGTACTTTTTTGACGCCTAGCATCATTTTTCGTTCAATAGTGTCTCAAACAAAGACGGAATGGGCAGCGCTGCGTGAATTTGCTTTTTGGAAAATGGATCGACAAAGCTTAAACTTGTCGCCTGTAACGCCTGGTGGTCAATCAAAGTGCTTGGTTGACCATAAAGTCGATCGCCAATGAGCGGGTGACCGAGACTGGCAAAATGAACGCGTATTTGATGAGTGCGGCCGGTTAGCAGTTGCACATCAACGAGAGTATTAGTCGCCGTTTTCAACACCTTATACCTGGTTTGAGCCGGTTGCCCAGCATCGGTAATGATTCGGTGAATCCCATCCGCCCCCAAGCCGATAGGGGCATCAATCTCGCCTTCTGATTTCGTGAGCTGACCACTAACAACGGCGACATACTGTTTTTCCAACGTTGCGTGTTGTGCCTGATCAAAACGGCCTTGCGCGTAAGGGTGCTTGGCTGCCAGGACAAGTCCAACAGTATCGCGATCCAGCCGAGTGATAATGGCTGGCTGCGGTTCAGTGATGCCCTGTTGCTGCAAATACCACACGATCCGATTTAACAAGCTATGATTAGGTGCATGTGGGCCGGGAACACTAGTCACGTTGGCTGGCTTGGTAACGATTAGCCAGTTATCATCTTCGTATAACACGTGAAGCGGCACCTTTTCCGGCGTGACCGTTTTGGTGGTTGGAATCGCAAAGCGCACGACCTGCCCAGCGTTAATCGCAATATTGCCGACCGCCTGACCATCCACCCACAGAAGCCGATCACTCAGCATCTTTTTGAATAAGCGATGGCTGACGCCTTGCTTGGCCAACAGACGTTTAACCGTGGTGGTGGCTGTCGCTTTTGAATCAAATGTATATCGCATGGTTTTCCCTTCGTCATGACCAGCATTTCTGCGCCTTAAAACCGAACGAATTTTTTGGAAAGTTTGCATTCAAACGGCTTTTGGGACTATGGTTAGAGTATAACTAATGTACAAGAATAAGGAGGAACAGGCAAATATGCAAGTAGAAAAAGATGTGATTTACGATGAGGCCCATAATTTACCCGCTGATATTTATGTGCCAGAGGATGCCAATGGTGCGGCCATTGTGTATGCCCACGGCGGCGGCTGGTTCCGTGGAGATAAGAAAAATGAAGATGATTTAGGTGAATATTTTGCCAATGCCGGTTATCTCGTGGCGATTCCCAATTTTCGCCTAGCACCGAAGTTTTTGTATCCGACAGCGCAAAACGATTTCGATCATTTTGTCGACTGGCTGCTTGCTTCCCCTTATGACTTCGATCGCAAACGTCTGGGTCTGTTAGGTGCCAGTTCAGGCGGTACCATGGTTTTGCAAAACAGCCTATCTTCCGGCTATCCCGTGGTTGCGTGGTCACCGGTTGTCGACTTTGCCAATTGGGTTCAGAAAAATCAAATGGTGAAAGCATCGGTTGATGCCAAAAGTGAATTTGGTCTCACTGAGATTCATGAAATCCACGATGCTTTTTATAAGTACTTTATTCAAACATATTTAGGCGGCCTGGATCCGCGGCTGTTAACAGCGGTCAATCCAACGAATCATTTGACCGACCAACTCGGGCCAACGTTGCTCTTTAACTCCGCAGATGAGCTAATGCCTCTGCCAAGTGCCTTACATTTCGTGCAACAGGCAGCTATGTTTGGCCGCGACATTTCATTGCATGTGGTGCCAGGTACCGGTCATGCACGCGACTACACCAGTTTCGCATTACCTGAAACCAAGGGCTTCCTTGATGATCATCTCTTTACCAGCGTTGAAGATAAAACGCTCAACAAGGCGACAGATTAAGTTTTTATTTGTAAAATCGGCGAGTTGCCAAATTAAAAAATCGTCTCCGACGTCACACAGACGCTAGAGCCGATTTTTTTATGTCTTTATGTTTAAGCGTTATGGCCGAAGTATCAGTGGGGTGGTCGCTCCCGGTGCAACCCACTGGAGACCGCCGTTTACCGGCACCAAATAAATGGCATCTGCGGCAACATCGGTCGGCGTCAAAATCATGCCGTTCCCCTTTGGCGTTGCTGTGTAACCTGAAGTTGTTTTCACGCCAGCTTGGGAAATAGTCATCTGATCACCGGTAATCGTCAGTGTCACGTGCTCATTGTGCCATGTGCCAATGTAAAACGGTGCTTTAACTGTGGGCTGACTGGTTGCTGAAGACGCGGCGGCGCTAAATGAATTGACAGCATCAGTTGAAGTGCTGGCAGTCGTAGTGGCCACATCCGTTTTAACTGAAGTCGTCACACTCGTCTCACTTTTACTTTCTGATGTACTGGCTTGCGCGCTAGTCTGACTGGTCAGTGATTGATGCGTCGCTGTTTTTGTTGACGCAGTTCCGGCATCTGCCGTTCTTACCTCACTTTTAGCACTGACTTGATGCTGATAAAACGCGGCGCCGGAAAGTCCGCCAAGTGTTACCAAGGCTGCTGCTATCATCATCCATTTCTTCATGTCAACCACTCCCACTCAAACCTGATTAGCATTTTGCTTCTTTCAACATTTTTAGTCTAGCATGCAGATCATTCTCAATGTTACAAAAAGATGTCAAAACAAACAAATCTTAATATTTACAAGGCTTTGGCGTGTCATCTTTTTGTAACTTAGCAAAAATAGCACGAATGACTTGCAAAAGCAAACGTATGTTCGTAAGATTGTTTTGAGGTGATTTGAATGACGTATGAAGACAAAATCGGCGAGCAAAAGTTTGCGGCGTTGGTCGACGATTTTTTTGCCAATCGGTATATCGACCGTGGCATGCGCAAGTGGCAGGGCTATTACCTCTCCGACCATACCGCAGCGTTAAAAAAGCAGGCAAAAGCCGAAAGCATCACCTATCCGCCGCTTTCTTTACAGGAACAGCCTTATATTCGCATGATTTTGCTGCGCGCGTATGCTGAAGGCCAATCCGTCACCCTTCAGCTTGATTTGCAAACACCAAATGGTCAGATGTTGCCGCCAATCACCGGCAAAGTGGCCGGATTAAGCGACAGCGATGTGGTCAATGTTGACGGTCAAAACATCAGTATCGACATGATTCGGCATATCGATTTGATTCCTTTTCCGGTTTGAATCAAAAACGGCACCCGCAATTACCACGAGTGCCATGCTTTAGCTTCTTATTTTGGAAACTGAATGATCTGGTCAAGCTGGCTTGGTTCCCAGGAGCGTCAATGCGTCAAAAAAGTATGCCAGACTCAGATAATCGGCCGTACCACCCGGACTCAGATTCAGGGTGATCATCTCAGCATTCAAGGTGCGCAAGGCATTGGGTAACCGCGTATCGGAAACATGCAGCAACGCCTTCGCCGCATCTTGAACAAATCGCAAACCGGCCGGACCGCCGCGATGCAAAAGATTGGCATCTTCAACTTGCGCCATCAAATGCACCATTAAGCGCAGATAACGCAAATCGCCCTGTGTCGTCGTCTGTCGCAGATATGGCAACATGCGCTCACGAATAGTCGGATAACCGGCCAAAGCCTCGCCACGGACTCCTGTGACGCCGTGTTTCACATATAAAGCTTCGCCGTGACTTAGCTGCGCTTTGTCACCCAAATGGCGAAAATCACCGGCGACGCCTTGTGCAATTTGCGCAACTGCCGGAAAAAGCGGCGCAAATTCCGCCGCCGCCAAATCATGCAAGGAATTCTGCTGCAACAACCAACCAAGTGCCCCTAATAAAAAGCCAAAAGAAAAGTTGGCACCACGATGCGTATTGACGCCGTGCGTTGCCGTCAGCATGGCACTTTCCGCGTCAATGCCAATCCTCCGCAACTCCTGATAAAGTTGCGGCACTGTTTTAGCTGCGAGCCCCGCGTGCAAGTATTGCCCAAAATAAGGTTCTAGCGCATCAATACTGGCCTCGAATGTGGTGACATCCATATCCCGGTGGGCCCCGTTCGACTCGGGATCAACCAAGCCCGGTTTGGGTGCAAGCAGCACTTCCGCATGTAAACTGTTCACCGCTGCTTGAGCGATACGTTGTTCATTCAATGTGTTTGGCCTTCATGACTTTTAGAATATATTGCAATGAATGTTCGAGATGTTCCCGAGTGATGAGCTTGATCTGATCGTCATCCCGATTTAACATGCCGCGATAAAGCAGCCAATGTTCCTGAATCGCTAAATTCCGCCGATCATCACCATTAATACTAATATCACGAAAATAAATCAAATAATTTTGCAGCTGATTGACAATCATCTTCAACCGCAGCATATGACTCGCATCATAAATAAAGTTGTTAAATTCGGTAAACTTTGCCATGACTTCCGACACTCGTCCTGCATCGTTTAGGCGATCCGTTTCTTCCAAAAGCGCCCGCATCTGTTTAAATTGGTCAGGCGTCATCAAGCGCATGGCCTTGCGAATCGCTAAAACATCCAATTCCTTGCGAATGTCAAAAATCTCGTAAGCATCATTAATCGAAATGCCCTTCACAACAACGCCAATACCGGTCTTGCGTTCGACCAGGTCCTCTTCATCCAGACGCTCGAGCGCATAACGAATAGGTGTACGACTGATATTGAGATTTTCGGATAGATTCTTCTCGTTAATCCGTTCACCGCTGGGTATTTCACCCAGCAAGATGGTTTTGCGCAACGCTTCGTAAACCGCTTCTTTAATCGGCCGGTTCTGTGAAAGATCCAAATTTTTCTTAACGGCTGGCACCACTTCATTCATCGTTCGTTCCCCCTCGTCCTGAGGGCCATTATACCAAAAAAAGCCGTTAACTAGTCGGTTAACGGCTTGACCCATGTTTCTTCCAGCGAAAATCGATTTATCCGCAAAATGGCACAGGTCATGAAACTCAGTTATGGGTAGGATCAAACGTCAAATCAACTGTTTGAACCGGAACATCGTAGAATGGATCTTCACGCCGACCTAAAAAGTCTTTCGCCTGATCAGGGAACAAAGCATAGCTCAAAACGTCTTCTTCTGAATGAGCGTATTTGGCGATCGCTTTACGGAATCCCGGCATCTGCGGCTCGATTAAATCAGCCGGACGTGTCGTCACGATCGACGCATCACCAATGATTTTCTTGGTCATTTCCGGAGAAATCGGTACAGGCGGGCGGCCATATAAACCGCGTACATAGTCTTTGATTTCTTTTGGAATCAACTTATAACGCTCACCGCTCATGACATTCATCAAGCTCTGGGTGCCGACCATTTGTGATAATGGCGTTACCAGCGGTGGGTACCCTAAGTCGGCGCGGACGCGAGGCACTTCTTTTAAAACATCCCCGTATAAGGATTCCTGCCCTTGATCCTTGAGTTGAGCCAGCAAGTTAGACAACATCCCGCCTGGCACTTGATAAATCAATGACTTCGGTTCAACATCCTTGACCCGCGGGTTTAGCTGTCCGGAATCGCGGAATCGATCACGAATCGGGGCAAAATAACTGGCAATGTCACTCACTGTATCCAGCTTGACGTCGGTCGGATAACCGAGATCCTGCAAAGCAACCAGCATTGATTCAGTCGCTGGCTGACTGGTACCGCCGGCAAATGGGGAAACGGCGGTATCAATGATGTCGGCTCCTGCGCGCACGGATTCGAGATACGTCATTTCAGCCATGCCCGCGGTTGCATGCGTATGCACCTCAAGCGGCACGGTGATCTCCTGCTTAATGCCGGTCACGAGATCAAAAGCTTTCTGTGGCGTCAAAATGCCTGCCATATCTTTGATCGCAATCGAATCGGCACCCATATCTGCCATTTTCTTGGCTAATTTGATGAAGTAATCAACCGTGTGGAACTCGCTGGTGGTATAACTAATTGCCAGCTGTGCGTGGCCACCCGCATTTTTGGTGGCTTCAAGCGCGGTCTTTAAGTTACGCGTGTCATTTAAGGCATCAAAGATCCGAATAATATCAATGCCGTTTTCGACCGACTTTGTGACAAAATCGGCGACAACATCATCGGCGTAATTTTTATAACCAAGTAAATTTTGACCGCGTAGTAACATCTGCAGCTTGGTATGCTTCACAGCTTGACGAATCTTGCGCAGACGTTCCCACGGATCTTCGTTCAAGTAACGGAGGCAGGCATCAAAGGTGGCCCCACCCCACATTTCTAACGAATGATAACCGGCAGCATCCATTTTGCCTAAAATTGGCAGAATGTCGCTTAACGACATCCGCGTGGCAATCAGACTTTGCTGACCGTCACGCAAGACGGTTTCCATAAATTGGACTTTTTGTTTAGCCATGTGTGGTCCAACCCTCCTTTATGATTGCTTCAACCACTTTTTGAACTTCCGGCAGACCGTGCCGCCGTGATCGAGCACAGACCTTGGCATCCCCGCCGCAAACCAAGCAGGTGCGCGGTGGCAAATCAAGATCAGTGCGCGAAATCTGGTGTAGCTGCCCATCTTTTAACGTCACCACATCCAGATCCAGTAGGTCGCAAAAATGCTGTTGCTGCTCAAAACCGACCATCAGTCGCTTCAAGGTAATCGGTGACAGCCGAACTGCTAAATAAGCTTCGGGGCCAGTTGCCAAGACTTCGATTTGGCTTTCCTGCACTGCTTCACCCAGTTGATCCTCTAGCGCTTGCATCGCTGCCGAAAAGACTGTGACCACTCGCTGGCCAGTCTTAACCGGACCTGGAATTCGCAAAGTCACATGCAACAAAACGGTTTCGGGATGAGCGGTCAACCATTCACGTTCCTTGACGATCCTGGCATCTTTAGCTGCGAGCATTTGTCCGAGATCAACTTGTGGACCGTCTAAAACTGACAATTTAAACATTGTGGACCACATCGATCAAGGTACCATCCCGATATTCGATCAACGCAACGACCTTGTCACCATACTTAATCGGTTCAGGCGTTCCGGTAATCTTGTATGCCATTTCTTTAAGCGCTTCAATCGAAAATTGTGGCACTTTCAAGTGTTTGAACATCTCGATCAAGTCCGTCCGCGCCGGGTTAATCGCCACACCGACTTCGGTAACCACGACATCAACGCTAGCGCCTGGTGTCACCACCGTATTGACACTTTCGACGATCGTTGGAATCCGGCCCCGAACCAATGGCGCAATGACCATACTCATTTTGCAGGCAGCACTTGTATCACTATGACCGCCTGATGCTCCGCGAATAATCCCGTCAGAGCCGGTAATGACGTTGACATTAAAATCAGTGTCGATTTCCAATGCTGACAAAATAGCGATGTCAAGCTGGTTAATCACAGCACCCTTGCTTAGTGGCGAAGCGTACATGTTGGCATCAATCTCGTAATGATCGGCGTTTTCTCCAAGCGAAACCGCTGAAGGATGGTCAAAGTCTTGGACATCGATGATCTTTTCAACGAGTCCTTCTTTCAGGAGTTCAACCATGGAATTGGTAATCCCACCTAGTGCAAAGCTTGCTTTAATGTCTTGCTTCAGCATCGCTTCCCGCAAGAAACGGGCAACGGCAAGTGATGAGCCACCTGTGCCGGTTTGGAAGGAAAAACCATTTTTAAAGTAAGCAGACTTGGTAATTACTTCTGCGGCATATTCCGCAATTTTTAATTCTTTAGGATTCTTGGTAAAGCGGGTCGCCCCTTTGGCAATGCCGGTTGGATCACCAATAGAATCAACCTGAACCACATAGTCAACGTCGGTTTGCGGGATACTGATCGGCGTATTCGGGTAAGGGACCAGACTATCGGTAATAGCAACGACTTGATCGGCATACTTGGCATCAATCATGGCATAACCTAAGGAACCACAAGTTGCTTTTCCTTTAGTGCCATTGATGTTGCCGTATTCATCACTGCTTGGTGCACCGAGAAAGGCCACGTCAATGTGAATATCGCCGCGTGCGATCGCCCGTGCCCGACCGCCATGGGAACGAATCACAACTGGATTTTCCATGATGCCACTGGAAATAGCGGCACCGACTTTGTCACGCAAGCCAGAACTGGTGATGTTGGTGACCACGCCATTTTTAATGTGCTCAATGAGCGGTTCGTGCACGTTGGCAATTGAACTTGGTGCAATCGAGAGATTCTTGATTCCCATTTTGGCAATTTCTGCCATGACCATGTTCATCACATAATCGCCTTCGCGAAAATGGTGATGGAATGAAATGGTCATGCCGTCTTTTAAGCCAGTGGCGACAATGACGTCGTGAATCGAAGCAACCAATTTACTATGATCGGGCTTCACCGGCTTGATGTGCCGCGCATGTTCATCATAAGGCCGAATATTGGCAAACTCGCCACCATAAACCCCATACTGATCGGCGTATGGTGCCGGAATCTCACGATTAAGCTTATTCTTGACCATCAGTCTACCTCCATTCCTGATGCCTTAGCGAGCGCAATCGTATATTGAGCCCGTTCGACCACTGGCTTATCAACCATTTGACCATTGACAGAAACAACGCCGGCCCCTTTGGCTTCAGCTTCTTTCAAACCGGCAACAATCTCGCGGGCTTTCTGTACTTCAGCCAACGCCGGAGCAAAGACACTGTTAATCACTGGAATTTGCCGCGGATTGATGACTGATTTACCGTCAAATCCAAGTTGTTTGATTAACTCGGTTTCATGGCGCAAACCCTCTTCGTTATCGACTTGCGTGTAAACCGTATCAATAGCAGAAATGCCGGCTTCTCTAGCTGCGTGCAGAATATAGTTACGGGCAAAAGACAGCTCCGCCCCATCTGCAGAACGGTGCGTGTGCTGGCTGGTTAGATAGTCCTCAGCGCCAAGCGCAATACCAATCATTCGCGAAGAAGCCTGCGCAATTTCACGGGCATTCAAAACACCTTCTGCGGATTCAATCGCAGCCATCATATGCGTGGTGCCGACTTCAATGCCGTATTTTTCTTCAACTGCCGTGATCACGGCATCGACATCGCGAATATCTTGCGCGGTTTCCGTCTTTGGTAACCGGATCACATTAATGCCGCCAAGTACCATCGCTTCGATATCCTGATCGCCACCAGCATCGAGTGCATTGACCCGGACAACCGTTTCAACACTGCTATAGTCAAAAGTTTTCAAAGCTGAGTACACCAACATCCGGGCCGTATCTTTTTCTTTTAATGAAACGGCATCTTCAAGATCAAACATGATGGCATCCGCACCGTAAATGGGGGCATCGCGTAACATTCCCGGGTTAGCCCCTGGGACAAACATCATGGTTCTTCTTAATTTATCCATGCGTTGATCTCCTCCCAGTCAAATGTCTTGTTATCCGCTGCACGGTAGGCTGCCGCAATGGTCCGTGCTTTGATGGTACAATCCAAAGCACCTTTGTCATTTGCTTCTACCGCAACCCCTTCGATACCCAATTTTGTCAAAGTTGCTGCGATCACGGCACGGATCTGCTCGCCAAACTGCTTTTCAACACTGCTTTGCAGTTGGATCGTGGTGCCGCTATCGGCAGGGGCCAGCGTGATTTGGATATCACTTGACTCTAATGTCCCAGCCGTTGCGGGATGATTAATTTTCATGAGTTGATCGCTCCTTTATTTCTGTATAAACCTCCGGATAAACCAGTTGTTCGACCGTGGCCCAGTCATGGTGCTTGATCGCGGCACGAACACGGGTGGCGCTGACCACCGAACCGCCAATCGTCAAACGCGGCACCACAATTAATTCAATGTCATCAGCAAAAGTCGCTGCCAATTGCTGATTGTAAATCGCCGTGACCGGCGAAAGCGGTTCTTCGCCAACATATCGCCGGGTGATGCCAAGAATCGGGGCAATGCGTTGTTTAAAAAGTGCCGCGTCTAGTCCGGCTTGCGCGGTCGCAATCGCCGCATCTGCCCGATCCTTGAGAAAGTAACTTGGAAACGTGGTACTGGAGACCATGTAGTCCTGTGTCGGCAAAACCACCACGTTGGACCAGCGTGCTGCCACCTTTTTGACTAAGTCCAGACGCTCTGTTGCCGTGAACATCGATCGTTCAGCTGATAAGACAAAAACGTAAACAACTGCATTATTCTTTGCTGCTTGTTCGATTAAATAGGCGTGGCCGCGGGTGACCGGATTCGCATTCATCACAATGGCTGCAACGGGCTTTCCCGATTGGCGAGATTCTTCCAGCAGCTTGGTATAATCGGCAAAGTTAGGATAGCCCCGTTCCAATAAAACCACTGAATCGGTGGCCGCCAGCTGTTTAAATCCCAGTGACTGGAAAAACTTCAGCGTGCTCGGTTTGGTATAAACAAAGCTATGCGTGATGGCTTCATCATCCAGCCGATCGAGCAAGGCCTGAATAATTTGCGCCAACAGATTCTCATGTTGAGCTGTCGGTGAAATTGCCACTTCTTTGATAATATTGCCCGACAATGACCCCGTCGCCAGCAAGTCGTCTCCTTCAAAAATGCCAACTGTATAATCGACTTGGCGATCCGGAGTCAAGCCAGCATCAACCAGCAACGTCTGCCAGGCTTCAGCGGCCTGCGGGTTCAAATCGAACCAAATGCGCTTTAACGTCGCCATTTTATTTTGCCGCTTTTTTGGCTGGTGCAAATTTAAGCAATAGTTTGGCGACAATGTAGATGATGAATAAAACAATAAACACGCCGCCCATACCTACTAGCATCAATTCACCAGCCTGTTCAACAGCAGTCGGATCAAATTTCATAACGCAAAACCTCCCAAGGGTGTTCAGACTTCTCAACTGACAGGTGCATTGATGTTAAGCACCAAAGAATGACAGCAAGAGACCGCCAGCAATAACCGAACCGATTTGACCGGAAACATTGGCCCCAACGGCATACATCAATACAAAGTTCTGCGGATCTTCATCCGTCGCCATCTTCTGAATGACCCGGCTTGACATCGGAAAGGCCGAGATGCCTGCCGCACCGATCATCGGGTTGATCTTTTCTTTGCGGAACAGATTCAATAGCTTGGCGAAAAGGACGCCGCCGACCGAATCCATGATGAAGGCGAAAAGTCCAAACGCAATGATCATCAATGTTTGAATATTCAGGAACTGATCCGCTTGTAATTTAACGGAAATCGTCAGCCCTAACAGGATCGAGACAATGTTGACCAGCTCGTTTTGCGCGGTGTTGGACAATCGATCCAACACGCCACATTCCCTGAGCAAGTTGCCGAACATCAGGAACCCTACTAATGGCAGGGAAATTGGAGCAATAAAGCCAGCGATGATAGTGATGATAATTGGGAACAGAATTTTGGTTGTCTTGGAAACCCCTTCTGCGCGATAAGTCATCCGGATGCGACGTTCATGCTTCGTCGTGACTGCTTTGATTGCCATCGGTTGAATGATTGGCACCAACGCCATGTACGAATACGCCGCGACCGTAATGGCCCCCAGTAAATTCGGTGCCAGTTGGTTAGAAACGAAAATGGATGTTGGGCCATCTGCCGCACCGATGATCCCGATTGAGGCTGCTTCTTTGATGTTGAAACCAAAGAAAACAGCAACAAAGACAGTAGCGAAAATACCGAATTGAGCGGCAGCCCCGAAAAGTAACATAAATGGATTTTGTAACAACGGACCAAAGTCGATCATGGCGCCGATCCCAATGAAAATCAGTAATGGGAAAAGTTCGGTGTTGATGCCGGCTTTGAACAGGACATCCAACACCCCTTCCGTCTTAGTGCCGCCAACAACCTGGGTTAAAACCCCGGTTCCGGGGAAGTTCACCAAAATGGCGCCCAATCCCATCGGAACCAATAATGTTGGTTCGTATTCTTTCTTAATACCCAGATACATCAAGAGCGCACCGATCAGCATCATTGCAATTTGGCCTAGCGTAATGGTCGTGATTCCGTGAATGAGCGCTTCCATACCTTCACTTCCCTCCTCTTTAATTGTTAAATAATGCTGATCAGTCCATCACCCGAGTTTACATTTTGATTCAGCGTTGCGATGATCTCGCCAACAGTACCGGCTTTGGGTGCCACAATTTCGTTTTCCATTTTCATGGCTTCGAGAATCATCAGCGGTTGGTTTTCGGTGACAGCATCACCGGCTTTAACCAGAATCTTGGTGACAGTGCCAGGCATTGGTGCCGTTACGACTTCTCCCTCACCACTCGGGGTAGCCGGAGCAGTAGGTGCCGGAGCCGGTTCAGGCGTTGGTGCTGCTGGTGTTGGGGCACTTGACGCAGCCGGGGCAGCAGGTGCTGCTGGTGCGGCCGGTGCTGCTGGCGTACCGCCGATTTCTTCCATTTCGACCAGATAGGTTTTACCATCGATCGTGATCTTGAATTTTCTCAACATCTTTTTCAATCCACCTTTTTCTTAATTGACTTGACCACATAATGCCCATGACCATCACCCGCCGCAATCGCGCTGGCAATCAAACCAACCCGTTTGGCCTCGGGATTTTCAACATACAAATGTTTAAGAACGAGTTTGGCATCAGGCGCAGCGTCCGCAGTAACGGCAGCAGCGATCAAACTGGCAGTTAATTCGTTAGCTGGATCAACTTCCAGATAATTGGGTACTTCTTCCCATTCATGCGCCTGAGCTGCTTCATCACCATTCACCGATTTAACCGGCGCCGATTCAACTGGCGTTTGTGGTTGTTTTCGCCGATGCAACCATTTAAACATTTTCACACCCCCTAAGCGTGAGCCGGTGCGGGTAGAAGCCGGGTGTAAGTGGCCTTTGACGTGTTACGACGAGGGCTCCTTACAGGCAAGCTTCTGCACCAGCAAACGCGTTAATGTAAGCATGAGCCGGCGTTGTTAAATGCCGAATCAAGCGTTATCGTCATGCATTTTCTGGTTCTCATCAACCTTATAATACGGGGAAAAGCCAATCGCGATTGGCTTTTCGGTGTCTTTTTGAATTGTGCTTATTTTTGTGGTAGATAGAATGGTACGTGGCCGAAGAGCATAACGGTTACCACGAAGATTGCGAAAACGCCTAATGCATATTTTCCGGCTTCGCGTTGCCACTTACCCATGTCCAAACCGGTGAGCCGGAGCAATAGATAAATGAAAGCAACTAACGGTGAAAGCAAGTGGAATGCTTGCCCCATTAATGAAGCTAAAGCCATCTGCATATTGGTAAAGCCGTATGCGCGTCCCGCAGTTGCCAGCACCGGCATAACGCCGAAGTAGAAGCCGTCGTTACTCAAGAAGAAGGTCCCTGGTGCGGAAATCAACGCAATAACCAATCCCCAGAAGCCAGCCATGGAACTTGGGATAATCGCGGTGAAACTCTTGGCAAGTGCTTCGGCCATCCCGGTTCCTTGGAATAAGCCCATGAAGACCCCGGCAGCAAAGACCAGAATAACAACTTGCACGGCATCGCCGCCGTTAGCACCGATTCGCTTGCTTTGGTCGCCTAACTTAGGATAGTTAGCCATCAATGCAATACAGGTACCCACCAAGAAGAGCAACAGCGGTGGCATTGCAATTGCCTTAATAAAGGAACTTGCCACCAACCAGGCAATGAGCACAATGGTCAGAATGCCGTTAAAAGCAAACATATTTGGACGGCGAATTTCGGAAACTTCAGGATCAACCACTGACGTCATCTCATCGATTTCTTCATCGGTTAATTCCCGAACACCCAAGCGTTTCCGTTCTGCGCGGCCCATGTGCGGTGCAACGTAGAAAACAACATAAGCCAAGGCCAGAATCATACCTGGCAATAAATACGTCAAAATGTCGGCATCAACCTTCAAAACGGCCATGGCCCGGGCAGTTGGCCCGCCCCAAGGCAACAGGTTCATGATGGTATTTTGCAAAATAATCAAAACACCGAGATTCATCATATTCATGTTGAGCTTCTTATAAATCGGAATGAATGCCGAGCAGCAGATCAAAGTCGTTGTGGTGCCATCCCCGTTAAGTGAAACTGCCATCGCAACAATCGCGGTTGCCATCAGCACTTTCATCGGGTCACCTTTCGCGATCTTGATCATCCGGGCTGTAATCGGATCGAACAGACCGGCGTCGAGCATAATGGAAAAATACAGAATAGCGAATAAGAGCATGATCCCTGTGTTAGCGGTCGTTGTCAGACCCTTCAACACAAAATCGCCGATCGTCCCTTTCTTCGCCACGCCTGCCACCATCGCAATAATTGCAAACAGCAGCGGGATCATCACTAAAGAAGTGAATGGTGAAAGCTTCTTGGTCATGATGACGTACATGAAAACAATAATCATGGCGTAAGCAATGACGGTGAGTAACATAGTCCCAACCTCTTTTCATAAGTTTTTGTCGCTATCCACATGATACGTGATTTCTGTCACGAAAAGGCCGATTTTGCGTCTTTAGAACACCAAAAGAACAATTGTACGGTTAAGGGAAAACTAAAATTTTCAAGAAAAAGAAAACGCCTTCATTGGCTTAAAATTCGGTTTTAAGTCAACGGAGGCATTTTTAAATGATACGATGGGAGCAATTGAAAAAGAACGCTTTTCAATTGATACTTATTTCACAATGGACTAATACAGATGCGTTTTTCTGTGTTAGTCTACCAATCCTGAAAGCGTTCGTCTTCCAACTTTTTCAACAGTTGGTGAAAGTTTTCCCGTGACGGAGCGTGGTCCAATGTTTCCTGTTGCAACTCATTAAACCGCTCTGCTAAGTAATAAGCAGTGAGATAAAGCGTCAGTTTTCGTTTGACAATGGCTTCCGGATCTTTGTCGTCTGGAACTTGGTGTGATCCCACAACAAGATTGGCGAACTGTTTCGGATTTAACCGTAAATCATCAGGTGCATCAGCCTTCATGATAGAACCTCCTTTTTTAAGTATGCCTAATACTAACATAAAAAAACGAACGTTTCCGACCAAAAGCGGGCGTTCGTCACGATGTTGGGGATGATGTTCGGGTTAAAAATGCCGGGGGAACTGCATGCACCAACCAAACCTGACTCCCTGTCGGATAAAAAGTTTTACCGGCAGCTGCTGCCGATTGCGCGGTCACGCGATAAATAACCGGATGAGGGTCATGCCGCACGCCAACTTGCCAAGCCATTTTCGGATTCTCGGAAAGATGGACAAAATCGCGGTCCATTGGCTTGAGTCCTTCAATGTCAATCAATGCGGCTGCTTGATGGGATGTGCCATGATATAACCAGATTGGCGGGCGCCGCGCCGACATTAACGGCAAGACCGGGACGCTATGGCCGTACACCGCTCTGATGGTGCTCCCCTCAATCGCAAACCGTTGCTTATCGCTTTGTGTCATAATGTCATCAAGCACCTGACGATCAAGGTGCATCTGGTAATGCGCATTGAATCGCCGAATCAACGTTTCCAAATCCGTGCGGCCATAGCGATCCAGTTTGATACCGATTTTTTTCGGATGGTGCCGCAAGATCAGGCTTAATGTTTTACTGATTCTGACGAGTCGCTTATCCATTAATGACCACCTCGTTTTTCAAATTGACAAAGCAAAGAAGGCATAACATTGAAACTGCATTTTTCCGCGGCGAACTTAACCGATCTTGACGCCATTATGCGAATCGAACAGGCGGGCTTCACACCCCAGGAGGCTGCCAGTCGTTCCAGCATGGCGGCCCGCATCATTCATTATCCTGACACGTTTATTGTAGCGCGGACTGATCAAACAATTGCGGGTTATATTGTTGGCCCAGCCACTTCACAGTCAACCATTACCGACGATTTATTTGTTACCAGCCAGCCTAACTCGGCAGCTGCGCCGTATATTGCAATTTTGAGTCTTGCAGTTGCGCCTGATCTGCAACATCACGGCATTGGCCGCCAACTCCTAGCCAAAATGAGCGATGTCGCGCGCAAGCAAAACCGCATCGCCATTACCTTAACCTGCCTTCAGCGCCTTATCCCCTTTTACGAGCACGCAGGCTTCCACAATGACGGACAAGCAGCTTCCACTCATGCCGGCGAAGTTTGGTTTAACATGACAAAAGATGTGGGGCCGATGAGTGAGTCGTGAGGTAAAAGGGAACGAGACCGGTAATTCAATTCCGATTCCTGATTTTTGTCACGCTCATTTTTCGCTTTAAAAGTGGTATTTTAAGCTCCATTAAAAAAACAATATCCTTTTCTCAAATTAAAATATGGAACCATGACCGGTGATTGTCTCCGGCTATTTTGCTTTACACACTAGTCGTTTTGGTTTAAACTACTAGTGTGTAAAGCATATTAGGCGAAAGGATGATACTGATGGCGAGAGACGACAACAGCCAGATGCTAAAAGGCATTTTACAAGGGTGCCTGCTCATTTTGCTCGCGCGCAAAGAACAATACGGCTATGCTATCAGCGAATCGCTTAATCTTTTTGGCTTCGAAAATGTTCCTAAAGGGACAATCTATCCCCTGCTAATGACGATGGAAAAGAAGGGTCTCTTGACAAGTCATATGCGCCCATCGCCGGACGGACCAAGTCGCAAGTATTATGCGATCACTGCAGATGGCGAAAAGGCCAAGCAGACATTTATCTTGCAATGGCATGATCTCAAAAGTCACGTTGATCAAATCATAGCGAACCAACCCGAGGAGGCTTAGCCATGAAAAAGCGCACGGAAGCTGTCAATAAAATAGCAGCTGAGAACAATCAATTACGTAAACAACTGACAAAAGCCAACCGCGACTACTATGAAGATTTGCTAGTTTACATGCGGGGCAAAAACTTGTTCCGGGACGACTATCAACTTGAAGAAAGTTTGCTAGGTATTCTCCAAGACCTCATTGACGCGCAAAATGCTGGAACAGACGCAATGACTTATTTTGGTCATGACCCCAAACAGACGGCAACTGAACTACTAAAGACGATTCCCCTGCGTATCGGCAATTTTATCTGGTTTAACTTAAAATTGGCAGCAATGATGATGTTTATTTTGTGGCTGCCGCGTCTGACCTATCCAAACGTAACCTTCGATGCCGGAAGTTTGTTACTGGCTTCCGGCATTGCGATTGTCAGTGCGTGGGGTGGGCTTTGGTATGTCGGTAGCCACGCTTTTGCCAAACCGTCCCGTCTTCAACTAACGGCAATTATTATTCTCGGTGTGATACTGTTTGGCATCATGATCAGCGTCTTGCTATTTCTCAAAACCGGCTGGCAAATCCGCCTTTCTGCCCATACTTCGTTCACCGTCATTATTTTAGGGTTGATCATTGCGGCGATTTTGCCGTTTATCCATCACCTCACTGAACTTGAGCGCCCGATTTACTACTTCAGCTTGTTTATTCTCATTCTTGGTTTGCTTGTCTATTTGCGAGCCACACGTTCCTTTTTCAGGACCAAGATCGACTTTGGAAAGTGGCAATGGTTGCTTTATGTCTTCATAATCCTCTCGGGAGTCGGCATCGGCGTATTAATTTGGTGGCTGGGAGAACGACGGCATCATCATTAAAAAGCCTGTCATCACGACAAAGTCCTTAACCGTAAGTTATCTTTTCCAACTAAAAGTGCGCCCCTACCGCAACATTCCGCTAAAATAGATGGCATACGCATTGATTGAAGGAGTGACTTTTTTGATTCAAAACGAAACCATTCGTCGTCAGCTCCATCACCGCTCCATTCGGCGGTTTAAACCTGAGCACCTCAGCCATCAGACGATTCAGACGCTGCTGGATGTTGCCCAGCACACCGCAAGTTCCATGTATTTACAGCTTTTTTCGGTCATCCATATTCTTGATCCGAAAATTCGGGCCAAAATTGCGGAGATGAGTACGCAAACTTACCTGAATGGATCGGGCGAACTGTTTATTTTCATTGCCGACTTGCACCGCGTCGCCGACTTAACCAGGGCGGCGCAGCAACCCCTTGACCGCCTCGGCCGGATGGATAAGTTTTTGCAGGCAAGTGCCGATGCCACCTTGGCGCTGCAAAACATGGTCGTGGCAGCCGAAAGTCTCGGCTTGGGCACCGTCACATTAGGCAGTATTCAAAATGATGCGCAAGCCTTGATCGATTTGCTGCATTTACCTAAGTACACGTTCCCGTTATTAGGGCTCGCAATCGGACTACCGGATGAGCATCCTGATGAAAAGCCACGCATGCCCGAATCACTGGTCGCCTTCGCGAATCACTATGGCGAACCGGCACCGGCTACTGAGGCAATGACCGATTATAATCGTACGGTGCATGATTACTACGCCACCCGTCACGGCAACCCGCGCGAAGAAACATACACCGATCTGGCGGTCAGCGCAGCCACCCACACGCCAGCCAAACGTGGTGACTTGTTCAAGGTAATGCGCCGTCAGGGTTTCTTCCCGGAAAGTTGAAAATTGCTTTTTGCATAAAAATTTTAAAATGCGCACAAAATAACCGACACGTCGGCTGCTTGATGAAATGGTCAGGCGGTCGACTTTTTTTGCCATGATTTTAAAAGACGTCGGTTCCATAATTTGATGGCTTCCACCCTTCATAGTTGGTTCAGCATGACGCTTTGGACTGCGCCTATCGAAGTTCATTGACCAATCAGTCAATTTCCTATTGACCCACCAGTCAATCGCAACTATACTTCAGGCGAAAAGGAAAATACGACGGAAATATGAGCCGCAATTCCACCTTTCACGCAGAATGCCAGCATCTTTTAAAAAGATCGCATTCATAGGAGGCTACCATGGCAACCAGTGTCATCGAATTAGATCACGTTCAAAAAAAGTTCGGCAAGTTTGAGGCGTTGAAGAATGTCAGCTTCACGTTGAGCTCAGGACAGATACTCGGCTTCTTAGGGCCTAATGGTGCAGGCAAATCGACGACGATTCGCATCATTTTAGGCATGTTAAAGAAAACCGCCGGCAGCGTTACCGTATTTGGTCACGATGCCTGGCGTGATGATGCCGTCATTCATCCCCGGATCGCTTACATTCCCGGTGATGTTTATTTATGGCCGAATCTGTCCGGCGGCGAAATTATCGATTTGCTGCTTAGGTTAAACGGCCGCGACCATAACCAGAAAACCGATGACTTAATGCAGCGATTCAAATTTGATCCAACCAAAAAAGCCCGCACCTACTCCAAAGGTAATCGCCAAAAAGTCGCGCTGATTGCCGCTTTGTCGCAAGATGCGGACCTGTATATTTTTGACGAACCGACTTCTGGCCTTGACCCACTTAATGAGCAGACTTTTCAACAGGAAGTCCTTAAGCTTAAGCAGGCAGGTAAAAGTGTTTTGCTATCGAGTCATATTTTGTCAGAAGTGGAGCGGATGTGCGATTCGATCGTGATTATCCGTGATGGCAGTGTGATTGAAAGCGGCAATTTAGACCAAATGCAGCACTTGGCGCGGCTAAAAGTCGAAGTCACGACAACAACAGCCAATGATGATCTAGCTCGTGTTGCTGGTGTTCACGATTTGACATTTGCAGCGGACGACCACACCAAAGCGGTCTTCACCGCCGATCGCGATGAGTTGAGTCGCATTATGCAGACCTTAGCGACCACCTCGATCCTAGACTTGCGGGTCTCACCGCCAACGTTAGAGGATCTGTTTATGCGTTATTACGGAAAGCCGGGTGAATCACATGCGGCGGAATAATCGGCATGCTGGCTATCTTTTAAAAGCCAACCTCAAACAAAATCTCAAATTTTCGATTGTCTGGCTAATCATTCTCGTCATGATGATTCTCAGTGGCGCTGTAAAATTAGAAGCAGCCTTCGTCAATGGTGCCTCCGGTTCAAAAGACATTGTCAAAATGCTGCAGGCACCGGGGATGGCCGCGATGTTTGGCGCAACGCCTAGGGTTAGCACTTACAACGCTGCCATCATTTTTGCCGGTGTGATGGTCGTTTTCATGATCATTTTGCAAGCCTTGTGGGTCATGCCGCTGATGATTCGCGACACCCGTGGACAGGAAGAAAGCGGCTTGTTGGAAATGGTCCGGGCGCGCGATGTCGGGCGCACGGCGGATGTCATCGCTGCCATTTGGGAGCTGCTACTGGTCAGCTTTGTGATGGCGGCCGCCTACTTCGCCTCGCTGCTCGCTGTCAACATGGACGGGACTGACATGACCGGCGATTTGTTGTTCGCCATTGCCATGCTGATCGCCAATCTGGTTTTCGGCAGCATCGCTTTGCTGTTCGCCCAACTGGCCAACAATACCCGCACCGCCAGCATGTTAAGTTATATGGTCTTGGCCGCCGCTTATCTCATTCGGCTCGTCACCGATCTTAACCACCAGCAACTCACCTGGCTTTCCCCGATCGGCTGGTTTGAAAAGGTCGACTTTTATACGAAAAATCAACTCACGCCGCTGTTTCTGGGCCTTGCCTGCAGCATCTTGCTTTGTGGTGCTGCCATGGCCATTGCGCAAAGTCGCGATCTCGGCGCCGGTGTGCTGGCGGAAGGAAAAGGTCGCGCCACCGCAGCGCCGTGGTTACGATCGATGCCGGCCTTGATCTGGCGAACCGAACGCGGTCTGTTGTCCGGTTGGCTGATTGGTGCGGTTATTTTCGGCGGCGTCATGGGCAGTGTTCTTGGCGGCGTTGGCGATATTCTTAAAACCAACCCGATTTATCGCCAGCTCTTAGACGTCAAGCAAATTCACGCCGCCAATCAAACCATGGTACTTTCGTTTCTGGCGATGTATATGGCCATTTTTGTCGCTTTGGCCGTCACCGCGGGGATTCAGATTGCCTTTCGCCTTAAGCACGACGACCGGCTGGGCTATCTTGGCATCATTCACGCGGAAAAGCCAACGCGAACCATGATCAGTACCAGTTACAACTGCTGGGCCTTACTCGTGGGCATTTCGGTGCTTTCTGTCGGACTACTTGCCTTATTCTTAACCGGTAATGCGGTTTTGAGCCAGCCGCTGCCGGTAAAGTATCTCGGGCGACTCTTCATCGGTGGTCTGCCTGCAGTCCTGGCATTCATCGCGTTAGGCATTGCGCTAGCCGGTTTGTGGCCAAAACTAAGCAGTCTCTTCTGGCTTTATATGGGCGCCGGGCTGATCGTACAGGTCTTTCATGGGTTGTTTTCACTGCCCAAACATGCAGGCGATTTTACTCCTTTTGGCTGGATCGCTGATGTTCCGGTCAAGGCTTTGGGTCAATCATGGCTTGTCATCATGCTTGTCAGTGCCGTGATCCTCTTCATCATCGGCATTGCCGGATATCGTCGACAGGATCTGAGCGTATGAAAAAAGTCGTCACCGACCCGCAAAAAGTAACCCGAATTTTACAAGCAGCAACTGACGCCTTCGGACAATTAGGCTTTGCAAAAACCAAAACCGACCAAATTGCTGCAACTGCCGGAGTCTCAAAGGGCTTGATTTTTCATTATTTTGGCAATAAACAAGCCTTATACCTCGACACCTTTAAAACCGCTTATCAGCGGATCTATGCCCATATGGATCCGCACCAATGGCAAGACGCACCGGGCTTAGCCGCTATGATGTCAGCGGCGGTGAAATATGAGATGAAACTGCAATTGGCCTTTCCTGCCGAATACCGCCTCATGATGCAAGCTTATGCAGATTTACCACATTTTCCCCAACCCTTGCAGCAGCAAATCCAACAGGAAACTCGAGCCATTTCCGTGGAAGCCAATCGAATTTTTCGTGAAAAAATCGAACAATTACCCCGCCGACAAGGAATTTCCGTTGATGACATTTTCAGTGTTGTTTCTGCCCTCATCGCCCAACAAACCGCTGTCACGACGCAGCTAATCGCCACTGGCAAGTACCGCAACTTTGAAGACCTGCAGGCGGTGGTTGATCAAATGAACCGTCAGTTGAAGATCGTTGAACACGGTTTTTTGCCAGACTAGCTGCTTATTTAATGAAAAAAACTCAGACAACGCCTCACTTAATATTGAGGCAAGTTGTCTGAGCCTTTTTAAACTGTCAAGCTTTTGCTTTCGTCAGTTTAAACAAGCGCGCGTAGAAGCCGAAGTTGACCAAGCCAATCAGGAGTAGTAGTGCAAAAGCTAATTGACTGCCAATGCCGACGTTCTGGGCATGGGTCAAGCCAGGCACCGTGACCGCGGTCATCATCCCGGCCAAGACCGTGGTGCCGATCGACCCGGTGACTTGTTGGCCGGTGCTGTATAAAGCGTTGGCGTCACTTTGATACTGGTGGGCCATGACCTTCAAGCCGTAAGCCGTGCTGTTGCCGAATGCCATCGACCGACCAATGGCGAAGATCAAATACAGGATCGTCACGCCTAATACACCAATATGGCGACCCCAAATCGTAAAGCCCAGCATCCCGACCGTAAACAGGCTGTTACCCAGCAAAAGCGGCAACCGCCCACCAAAATGATCCAGCATCCAGCCATAAACCGGCTGACCAAGGCCATTAAAGACACTGCCTGGTAGCAAAATCAGCCCGCCGACAAACGCACTGGCGCCATCCACGGTTTGCACGTAATTTGGCAGCAGAAAATTAATCCCCACATTGGAAAACTGCATCAAAATATACGGTAAAAAGCTGTATAAAAAGCCGCCATCATGGAAAACATCCAGCTTAAACAATGCTTTGGCATGATGCTTGGACAACCATAAAAAAGCACCCATCGCCACAAGCACGACAGCACCGGCCACGCCTGCAATAAGCCAGGTATGCTCACTAACGCCATTTAAAGCGACTGTCAAACTAATCAAAGCAACCCCCAGCGCCGCAAACCGCAGCCAGTCAAACGCAAACGCAGAAGTCGGTGTATATTGCTTAATGCGTCCTTGCCCCAATATGAGCAGCAAAGTCGCAAACGGCAAGGTGCTCCAAAAAATCATCCGCCAATCAAAAAAGTTGGCGATGGCCCCGCCAAAAGTCGGTCCCAAAGCTGGCCCGATCAGAATGATGAGATTCGCGATGCCCATATATGTACCCAGTTTACTGGTGGGCACCGTGTCCAAAATAATGTTGACCATCAATGGTCCGCACAAGCCGACACAGCCAGCCTGGACCAATCGCCCAAGCAATAACACCCAGAACACCGGCGCTAAGGCACACATCAGATCGCCGATGATGAAAAGCAGCGCCGCCGTAATGAAAAGCTGGCGATTGGTAAAGCGGCGTTTCATGTAAGCAGAGCTAAGCATTACGAGTGCCGCCGCCAAAAGATAGCCTGACGTCACCCACTGCACGGTTGTCAAAGAAACATGAAAATCATGCATTAACGTCGGAAACGTGACATTCATGGATGTTTCCGTTAAAACTCCGAAAAACGACATAAGCGCCACAATGGTGATGACAAACAAGGCATGACGCGCGTTCTTTTCCTTTTGCTCGATGGTTGTTTTTGCCATGATCGGCCTCCCTTATCTTCCATGATAAGCCGGGCCATTTTCAGTAACAATATTGAAATTTAAATAATTCCGTGAAAACCAGGTTTTTGGCTAGTACTTTTTCTGAAAGTCAACGCAAGAGTGCGCTAATATGGAATCAATTAATAAAAATTATTTTATCAAGCGTGTTTAGCGAAATATGCTGTGCGGATACCCGGCAATCACCGGGCATCCCACTTGGAGGAAATTTCATGACAATCGTTTTGATTCTCCTCGGCTTTTTGGTCGGGGCTTTTATTATGACAATGGGTGGCGGCGGTGGCGCTTTCTACCTTGGTATTATGACCGGTGTCGCGCATTTGTCGCCGAGTACGGCTGCCGCAACCTCACTTTTTACCGCCATTCCGGCACTGGCGGTAGGCTGTTATAGTCACTATCGCACTGGCAATATGCGGTTTCACGCCGGCAATCGGATTCTGCTCACCGCTATTCCGGCCACAATTGTCGGCAGCTTGGCAGCGCCTTACATTCCTGAACTAATTTATTCATGGGCCATCGCCATCATCTTTGTCGTGCTCGGCGTGCAGATGCTACGGCAATCGTTTGCTCGTCACGCCAAAAAGACCGGCCAGCCTACTTGGTTTGCCTATGTGCTAGGCATCATTAGCGGCTTAATGGTCGGTATTGCCGGCTTAAGTGGCGGCGGACCGATTATGGCCGGGTTGATGCTAATGGGTTTGGATATGCCGCACGCGGCCGCAACCTCCTCTTATGCGTTAGTTGCCTTGTCTATCATTGGCTGTCTGCTGCACGCGACCCAAGGCACGATTGCCTGGACAGTGGGCGGCTTGCTGATGCTCGGATCGCTGGTAGGTGCCGCCATTACTCCGCGCATCCTCAACCGTTTCGATCCGCGGTTACTCACCGCCATCTTGCGCCCGGTTCTCGGTGTTTTACTGATCGTGATGGCTGTCAATCAGGTGTGGTAACCACATTGCGACAACTTAACCAGCAGTTAAAAAATTTGCCGCGAACTTGAAAGCGTCTCCATTGTTTTTGCTGACGCCTCTCTGCATAATGAGACTAAAGATCATTAAAAAATGAGGGGTGAACATCATGCAACTGAGCCAAATAATCCGTAATAAGCGGCTAGCCGCCGGGTTAACGCAAGAAGAACTCGCGCAAAAAGTAGGTGTCTCCGCGCCTGCTGTCAGCAAATGGGAAAAAGGCACATCTTATCCTGACATCACCATATTACCTGTGTTGGCGCGTAACCTCGGCACGGACGTCAACACATTGCTGGACTTTTCTTCTGACTTAGATCCAGCGGCTCTCCAGGACTTTAACGCCAAGCTAACCATGACAGCACAAAAATATGGTTGGCAAGCCGCCGTTGCGCTGATTGATCAAGAGTTGCGCGACTATCCATCAGTTTCACAATTACAGATGATGGCGGCACCTTTTCTTGACATGCTGAAGCCTCAGATTCCCAAAGACGACTGGCCTCCCGTACAACAACGGATTATTCAGTTGTACAAGGCGGCTGAGCAAAGCTCCGATTTGCAACAGGCACAACTTGCTGCACTGGGTCTTTTCAATTTTTATCTCAGTGAAGAGCAATTCGACGCGGCGGAAAAACAACTTGCTGCGTTACCTACCGAAACAGTGACTGCATGGGCCTTAAAACCTAAATTGCAGTTAAAACGTGGTCAGCTGGCTGAAGCCTATGTTGAAGGCGAGAAGCTGTTGGGTAGCGATTATGGTGCTCTAGGACAAGTACTCGACCTGCTAACTCAAGTGGCCATTGCTGACCACCAGCTGGCAACTGCCGAGGAATATGTGAAGGCCGCCAAAGCATTGGACCAAGCGCTCCATATGAACAGTCCTTTCGTTATTGAAACCGAATTACAACTCGCCGAGGCGACCAAGGATGCCAAACGGGCAGTGGCTGTCATCCGGCAATTCGCTGACAATCTAGATCAACCCTTCCCCAAGGTTTTCCAGCATCTGTCTCAACCAAAATCGCGGGAATCGCCAGCTGTGGCACGCAAGCAATTCGTTCAGAACGTTGTGCTTGACCCAGACTTGGCATTTTTACAAGATACCCCTGAATATAACGAATTGCTTAAGCAGTACGCCGATTAGCTGACCCTATATAAATGTTGTAACAAACAAATCATATGTAACCAAAAAGGCATTGCCTCACGCAGATTGTGGGCGATGCCTTTTTAACGTTTTAGTCCTTAGTCAGTTCGTAATCTTACCCGTACTCAAAAACTCATACAGATACCGGTTGACCAACGGATTGTGCTCATGCAGCTTACTGTGTTGCGCCTTGCTGTTGGTAATTTCCCGCTCGGTGTAGCTTTTGGCCCGGCCTGCCACAATATACCGCAGTGAGCGAGCGGAATTGACGGGGACGCGGCCATCGGATCCTTTGCCCAGATTGCCAAATAGATTCAAAACCGCCGCTGTCTTGGGAAAATTGCGCCTATTTTCATACATCGGCTTGTAGCGATCTGACATCACGCTGGGGCGGCCATCGCTCGCCAACTTGATGTCTTGTCCGCTGTTCATCCCCGGCATCCCGGGAAAACCATTGAATGGGCCGGCGATGGTAATGAGCCGTTGCAACGTTGGTTCGCCTTTTTTGTCTTTGGTGACTGCCCAATCAGCCCAAGCCGCAGAACCGGCAGAATGGCCAACAGCATTAAAGTCTTGAATGCCGTAACGTTTTTTCAACTGCTTAAGAATCTTGGTCAGCGTGGTCGCATCTGGCCGCCCGCTGCTGAACACAACGGCAATCAGCGGATGACGAACGCTCGGCGACCACGAACCGCTCACACTAAGCTGGCCCGTATTCGTCACGGTGTAACGCAAAACCTGACGATAACCGGGATGCTTGCTAAGGTCGTTGATCATATCTTTTTCCGAGCCATAACCGCCACCAAAACCGTGAACAAACAATGTCGGCGTTTGATATGTCCCGGCAACGCGTTTGGTCGAAGGCGCTTCGCCGCGGTTCACCCACCACCACGCGCCGCCACTCACTACCAGAAAGATGCCGATGATGAGCATCACTTTGCCCCATTTTTTCGTCATCCTTCGCCTCACTTTCTCATGCTGGTTCTTGCCTTGCATTGTACCACGCAGCGGCGATTTTGGAACTTAGAAGCCACTCTCGCCGTTAAAATACTGGCCAGTGATACTTGGCAAACACGAGGATTATTGATACACTGTGTTAGATAACTAATACACTAATAAGGAGGCACACCGTGGAATTTGACGACAAAGTTCCGATCTACCTGCAAATCAAGCAGTACCTATACCAAGCCATTATCACGGATCGGCTTAAGTCCGGTGCGCAATTGCCGGCTGTTCGGCAACTGGCTGCCGAGCTAACAGTGAATGTCAACACGGTTCAACGCGCATTAAGTGAACTGATTCAAGAAGGCGTGCTCGTCACCCGCCGCGGCCGCGGTAATTTTGTGACCGACGACATTAAGGTCTTGATTGAGTTGAAAAATCGCGTCATCGCCACGGAACTCGGCACCTTGTATCGCCAACTGGCTGAACTGAATCTTGGCGCCGCGGAAATGAAAGACGCTTTTGCCCAATATATTGATGAACAGGAGGCTCACCATGACCACGAATAAGATTTCCGCAGAACACCTAACCTATAAACGCAATCGTCAACTCATTCTGGATGATCTCAATCTTGAGGTCCAGCAAGGTCATTTCATCGGATTACTGGGCGCAAACGGTGCTGGCAAAACCACATTGATGCGGCTTTTAAACGGGATGGCGACCAATTTTACCGGCACCATCCAAATCGGCGCCTCGGAAAGCATTGTCGACCGCAAGCAACTCAGCAGCTTTAGCGAATCGCTTAAAGGCGTCAACGCCCACCGCACGTTGCACCAAATCGCCACCGATTACGCCATCATGTATCTCGACTTTTCGGAAAAGGCGTTTGAAAATTTCACCAATAAGTACGAATTGGACTGTCACCAAAAATTAAGTGCACTCTCCAAAGGTAATCGGAAAAAATTTGCAACCGCGCTCACCTTGTCACGTCAAACGCAACTCTATTTACTTGATGAACCATTTGAAGGCATTGACAGCATGACCCGCAAACGCCTCATCAGCAACATGATCGCCTGGAAGCCTGCCGCGGCCACGGTGATGATCTCGGATCACCATGTCAACGATGTCGTGAACATTCTCGACGAAATTGTTGTGTTAAAAGACAAGCACGTTGTCGCGCATCGGAATACGGAACAACTCCGCGAAGAAACCGGCATGAGTGTCGAGGCTTACTATGAAAGTCTCTATGAAGGGAGCACCACAAATGACTAATACTTGGACCATGACAAAAGTCTTGATTCGACAGCGCATTCAAACCGTGGTCAACACATTGGTCGTCACGATCGTTGCAACCATCATCACGGCGATTTTAATGTATTTTGGCGGTAGTGCCCGCTTCTCCATCGAACTTTTCTACTATGCGTTTCAACCATACTTAATTATTGGCGGACTTTACTTATTTATTCGACTCGCCATCAGGCAGGAACATACCTGGGTCGACAATTATTACCGCTCCGTGCCGATTACCAACCTAAAACTCTATATGGCCAACCTTTTCAGCACCATCTGCAACTTTGTTATTTACTGTCTCGGTCAGAGTCTGATTTTCACCATCCTGCAAGTGGCCACTCATGGCATTCACTGGCCAGAGACGTCTGTCTGGATGGATGTCGCTGAAGGTGTGACCATACTCGGCCTAACTTGCCTATTCATTTGGACGTTTGTCAGTCTGGTCCACCTGCTTTCCGTCACCATCATGGCCTTCTTACCCGAAACCCAGATTCGTCTCGCACAGTGGGCCATTTATCTAGTCGTGATCATCACGGCCTCCTACTTGTTCAACCAGCTATGGCAGCTATTCTTAATGCCCTTTAGCAACTACAACATCACCGCCATCCTCGGTGTTTTCCTAGTGATCTTCGCCCTCATTTCCAGCCTTAACGTCTACTTGCTGGAAAAATGCGTTGAGACTAAGTAGGTCGGGTATTGGCATATGCCATCGTTCTGCGCTAAAAGCTTTTATGAGTATTCACATAATAAAAATGGACTTTCAAGCGGCATCAGCTGTCACTTGGAAGTCCATTTTTGTGATAACCCGTAAAAGATCTTAAGCCTAAGGCGCCAACACCCAGTGATCCGGTGCCGCTTCAGTTAAGGCTGCACCAGCCGGAATCGGTGTGCGGTCAAAATGAACACGTGGCTTTTGCTGCTCAAACAGCGGGTCGGCTTGCGGCACCGAAGCGAGTAGCGTCTGCGTATACGGATGCAACGGATGACGGTAAACGGCTTCGGTAGCACCGGTTTCCACAATTTGCCCTTGATACATAACGACGATCTGGTCGCTGATGTAGTGCACCATGGACAGGTCATGGGCAATGAAAAGATACGTCAGATGCTGGGCTTGCTGAATCTGCCGCAACAGGTTCACAATTTGCGCTTGGATTGACACATCCAAGGCAGAAATGGGTTCATCCAATACCAGAAATTTTGGTTCAACCGCCAATGCCCGGGCAATGCCGATGCGCTGCCGCTGACCGCCGGAAAACTCATGCGGAAACCGATTAATCGCATCTGGCGGCAAGCCGACTTGCTCCAGCAGCTGCAAAACCCGATCAAGCCGCTCCTGTGGCGATGACGCCAAGTGAAAATTATCAATGCCTTCCGCGATAATATCGGCCACTTTTTGGCGCGGATTCAACGAGGCAAATGGATCCTGAAACACCATTTGGACTTGCCGCCGAAATTGCTTGCGCTCAGCATGCGAAAAATGTTGAATCGACTCACCTGAAAACAGCACATCCCCGCCTGAAATCGGTCCGATGCCGGCAATCGCACGGCCAGTGGTCGTTTTTCCCGAACCTGACTCGCCCACCAAGCCAACGGTGGTGCCGGAAGCAATTGTAAAATTGATGTGATTCACTGCTTTGATGAGCCGCTGATCTTTACGGAAGTTGACGCTTAGCTCTTGAATGGCAAATAACGGTTCTGTCAAAAATAACCATCTCCATTTGTAAAAGGCTTCGAATTAGGCCTGATTCACCGCGACCGCCAACGACGACTCCTTGGTGAGTTCGGCAAACCGCGCCCACCGTTTTTGAATCGTGACCGGCGGCTGATAACTCGGCGTTCGCGGATCAAGCAGCCACGAACGGACAAAATGGGTAGGTGACACCTGAAACAGCGGCGGCATTTCCTTGAAATCAATTGCCAGCGCATAGGGATTGCGGGGTGCAAATGGGTCGCCTTTGATTGGCTTCCGTAAATCCGGCGGTGTCCCCGGCAAGGTAAATAGCTCTTTACGCTGATCATCCGAACTCGGCACCGCATCCAGCAATCCCCAAGTATACGGGTGCTGCGGATTATAAAAAATTTCATTTGCCGTGCCAGTTTCGACAATTTTACCGGCGTACATAATGGCCACGCGGTCGGCAATATTCGCAACCACCCCCAGATCGTGGGTGATGAAGATCACGCTTAAATCGCGCTTGGCCTTCTGTCGCTTGATCAAGTCCAGCACTTGCGCCTGCAGGGTCACGTCTAAAGCAGTCGTCGGTTCATCGGCAATCAGAACCTTAGGCTGCATGATCATCGCCATGGCAATCATGGCACGTTGCCGCTGACCGCCAGATAGCTCATGCGGGTACTTGCGCGCAATCAACGCCGGATCAGGCAAGCCGACATCTTGAATCGCCGCGTTGACCGCCTGTTTTAAAGCGGCCCCGTGCAGGTGTCGGTGCGCCTTAACCCCTTCGCCAATTTGCCGGCCGATACGCATGGTTGGGTTCAGCCCACTCAGCGAATCCTGAAAAATCAACCCAAGCTCCTGTCCGCGCAATCGCGTATAAGCCTTCTTACTGGCGTGCAGCAGATCGGTTTCACCATATTGTATGGCATCAGCCTTGACCTCTGCATCTTTGCCAAGTAAACCCAGTAGCGCATGCGTGGTCACTGATTTACCCGAACCGGACTCGCCAACCAATGCGAGCGTCTCGCCTTGATGCAGCGTTAAATCCACCCCATTGACGGCATAGACATTTTCGTTGGCCTCATGAAACGTCACGGTTAAGTTTTTAATTGAAACAATATCAGTCATGCTGCGCCCCTTTCAAACTTCATTTTTTAATACAAAAGCAAATCAATCACGGTGCCGCCAATCAGATTCACGGCGACCCAAATGCCTAATTGCAAGTTGCCGGGCAGCGCGCCGAGCATCTTGCTGGTTAAGTTAGCATGCGGGCGGCGCGTGTGCAGAAGCAATTTAATTCCCACGGCAAGGATCGCCAAACCCACCAGCAGCCAAAATGTCTGGTGTAGCCCCCACAATATAGCCAGGGGTAGGCCTTCGCGCGTTGACGACAGACCAGTGGTGACGACCAGCAAACCAACGAAAAGCGCGGCGCCGACCTGCCAAGGATGTTTTTGGATCATTTTGACACTTCCTTAAAAAGGTTGTGCTGACTACCAATGCAGCGGCTTTTGGGTGAAGCCTGCAAACAAGCTTCTCGCTGCCGGCAGTCGGCTGATTTAACCTTGGAATTTTGGATCGAGGGCATCGCGCAAGCCGTCACCTACGATATTAAACGCAAAAACGATCGCGACTAAAACCAGAATCGGAATGTAAAGTTGCAGTGGATGTTGAAGCATCTGATCCTGACCACTGGCAATCAGGATGCCAAGGCTCGTGTTCGGAGCCTGAATCCCCAGTCCCAGAAAACTAAGGCTGGCTTCACCAAAGATGTTGCCGGGGATGCTTTGGCCAATATCCAGAATCAGAATACTCATCATATTCGGCACCAGATGCCGCGTCATAATCCGCCACACCGGCGTATCCAGCATCACGGCAGCCGTCACATAATCAAGTTGCCGCAATTGCATCACCAGTCCCCGCGCCTGCCGCGCCGCATCTGACCAACTGGTGAGCGCAAGTGCAAACAACATCGTCCACATACCATTGCCTAAAACGACCATGATCAGCATGGTGATCAACAGCCCCGGCAGCGAATTAAATACTTCAATAATCCGCATCATGATTTCATCGACCCAGCCACCAAAAAACGCCATGACCATGCCATAAATCGTACCGAAGCCAATTGCCAGAACGGTACTGAGAATCGCCACCAAGAGCGAAACCTGAATGCCGATGCAGGTGCGCGTAAATAAATCCCGCCCCAAGCGATCAGTGCCAAACCAATGAACCGCACTCGGCCCGACATTTCGCGCATTGACCCGAATCAAATTGGGGTCATAGTGCTGAAGTTGCGGCCCGATTAAGGCCACTAGCACAATAAGGAGTAAAATAATCCCCCAAAACACCGACATGCGATCTTTCAGTAGCTTCTGCCGCGCTGATGCCCAGAAGCTGATACTTTTGGGCGCGCCCGCCTCATCCACTGCTATGGTTGGTTGTTTCGTCAGCACAGTTGGCATACCGGCGTTGTCGGTTCCTTGAACAAAATGAAAATCCGTATCACTGACAGCCATTCGCCTGACTCCCTTCAGTTGTCATATAACTTAATCCGCGGATCAACCACGGTATACAGCAGATCGGTGATGAACATCGTGACAATGTACAAAATCGCCAGCAACACCGTTTCGCCCATAATAATCGGCACATCGCGATTCGTCAGCGCCGTCACAAAATACTGCCCGATGCCGGGAATCACAAAAATGCTTTCAATGAAAATTGATCCAGTGATGCCAAAAGCCAACGTCACTGGCAACGAGGTAATAATCGGAATGAACGCATTTCGCACAATATGGTGCAACACGATTTGCGGTTCCGATAATCCCTTGGCACGCGCCGTCATGACATACTCGCTTGAGGCCACATCCACCATTGAATTTTTCAACAATCGCGCGTAACCGGCAATGTAGCCGACCCCGCCGGCAATCGTCGGCAAAATGGTGTAAATCCAGCCGCTCCACCAGAGTTGATCGCCACTGGGCCACCCGATAATCGGGAACCAGCCAAGTTTGCCGCCAAAATAACTTTGCAGTAACAGTCCCAGCACCAGACTCGGAAACGACATCAAAAACAGTGCCAGAATTGTCACCACCCGATCAATCCAGGTGTTTTTATACACAGCCGCCAGAATCCCCAGCAGTAGCCCCAGCGGAATGCCTAGTAGCATTTGCTGTATACCTAATCGTGCTGATGCCGGCAGACGATCCCGGATCAAGTTCGACATGGTCACAGACGGATCGGCAATTGACTCGCCAAACTGCCCATGCAACATGTTGTTCATGGTGATGACATATCGTTCCATCACCGGCTTATTGAGACCCGTGTTCTTGTATACCTGCGCGCGGGTCGCTGCCGGTAATTTATCGGTTTGGGCACTCAGAGCATCACCAGGCACTGCCGAAATCAGGAAAAAAGTTGACGTGGCAATTAGGAACGTCGATATTAACAGTTCGATAAAACGTCGAACGATCAGCTTGATCACGGTTGCAGCCACCTTCTTCTTGAATCAAAATGAGTCATTTTGCCATCTCCTATTGACCTTATGTACATTGGCCGGTGTATGGCCAATGTGACTAGCTAGCTATTCTTTTGACGCATAAGTGTAGTTGAACGTGGCGCCAAAGACGGTTGATTGAAGGTTTTTAACTGACTTGTTGATATAAATACGTGATTCCGAATTGGTTAACGGCACAACGCCAAAATCCTTGGCAACCAGTTGTGTCTCCAGTTGCTTATAAAGGGCCAGCCGTTCTTTCGTACTTAAATTGGCATTTAACTTGGCGTCGAGATCGTCAAACGTCTTGCTGTTATACCCGCCGAAGAATTGCTGGAAGCCGTTATTTGAATCCCACAGGCTCAAATACGAATTCGGATCGGCGCTTCCTGACCAGCCATTGTCAAGCAAATCATATTGATTATCATTTCTGGACTTCACAAAGCTAGGTACATCAGGGGCAGTTTTGATCGTGACTTTGACGCCTAACTGTTGATCAAGCTCTTGTTTCAGCCAAGTACCAGTGTCATCATCATCGACAGTCAGGTAAACAAAATTCAGCTTACTGAGATCCGTTGACTTACCCAGTTCCTTCAAGCCCTCTTTCAGCAGGGCCTGACGCTTAGCCTTGGTGTTGTACTGTGCCTGTAAATCTTTCAGTGGATTACCGACATACTCGCCGTAGTTTGTTGATCCAACGTTCACCGATTGCGGCACCATGGTATAGGTTGGCTGGTCTTTGCCGTCATTGACCGCCTTGTTATAACTTTGGCGATTAATAGAAAGTGAGACTGCTTCACGCACCTTCGTATTTTTGAAAAGTCCCTGCGTCCCGCCATTGTGTTGATTCATGATCAAAACGGTCGTTCCTGAACCATCTTGTTTTCGCGAGACCAGTTTGTTACTTTTAGCCAATTTGTTGAAGTCACTAATCTGTTTTCCGGAAGCAGACAAGGCGTCCAACTGGCCACTTTGCATTAACGAAAGCACTGTCGACGGCTTGTTCGTTGTGGTGTAGGTGACGGTTTGCAGCTTAACCTTTTTGGCATTCCAATAAGTGTTGTTCTTCTTCAGCGTGATCTTGTCATTCTTTTTCCAAGACGTCAGCTTGAACGGTCCGTTAAAGACCTGATCCTTCACATCGGTCTTCCATTTCTTATTGCCAACCTTATTAATTTTGTCGAGACGAACCGGATAATAAATGACCGATGCAAAATCTGACAAAAGCGACGGATAAGCATAAGCGAGCTGAACCTGAAGCGTCTTGGCATTCAAGGCTTTCACACCTAAGTCCTCAGCGCTGCCTTTACCGGTGTTGTATGCTTCAGCACCCTTGATGAAATAAGCATTCGTCGCCTGTGAAAAGGCATTCTCCTTTTTCAAAAGCCGGCGGAATGAATCCACATACTGTTGCGCGGTGACTTTCTTGCCATCTGACCATTTGGCATCGCGCAGCTTGAAGGTATACGTTAAGCCATCAGCCGACTTGGTGTAGGATTTGGCCCCGGTTAAAACAACTTTATCTTTGCCGTTTTTCGATTCAATCGTGGTCAAGCCTTCTTGAACTTCTGAAAGGATATCGTTCTCGTTAGTATTGCGCATATCATTCACATCTAACGTCGTCGGATCAAGCTCTTCGGTTAAGTTCAACGTCTGGGAACTGCTTGATGATGCAGAACCTTTACTGCCGCAACCGACAAGTAGCGTTGCCAGCGCGACTCCGGTAATAAGAGCTGTGAGCCAATGGGACTTCTTCATACATGCCATCTCCTAAAGTAAAATAAAAACTGGCGGTGCATCTAGGATTCTAGATACACCGCCAGTTTTGTCCTTCGTTCAAGTCACGTTTGTCCGTCACCCAAGCCAATATCCAGCCATGTAAATAGAACCGCTATGTTGTTCATAGCAGCAGCACATGGACATGAACATGACTTGGTTGAACTGGGTCATCACGTTGACTCCTCTCGAAGAAATTAGCATTAGCATACTTTTAAAAATATTATTCGTCAACGGGTAATTTCTTAAAACCTGATTTGTTCGGGGCAGCAACATGCTTCAATACTGCTTGGCTATTGGGTTTGAGCATGCTCATAGAATTTTAATTCTGGTTAACTGCCGTTGTGATTGAGTGGTCGTTAAGAAAATAATGGCGGTGATTGCGGAAACGCCTTTGTCGTGGCAGCTGAGGAAAGAAGATATAGAAAAGCAATAAGGCCATTTCATTTAAAACAGTTTTACTTAAAGCTGATTAACGTTCAGCTTTCATTCAAGTTTGCTGGCTAACTCATATTTAAATTTCCTCGTATTAGCCGTTTCTTTACGGTTAAATGGACAAAACATACTGCTCACATAAGCTTCATTTGAAACTATTTTAAATTTTATGCTCATCAAAACAGCCGACTGAGACTTACTTTCCCAGCCGGCTGTTTTCAGTTTTAACAGACACGTACGTTACGCTTCTGCGCGGTGGTGCATCAATACCCACAGAAGTGCAGCGCCGGCGCCGATAAACAGCAACGCCGATACCCCGTTAGCTGCCGACAACATGGCAAATGCCATCGTTGCAAATAGGCCGCCAATCGAAAGGCCAATCCCCCATTTTTGAATCGGTGTCAGGCTGGCAAATGAAGCTCGGAACCCCAGTGCTAACAAGAGCGATCCGACAAATGAGATCAGGCCAAAGATAATGTGCCCTAAAATCAACCAGTTAAACATCTTATTCCCCCTTTCTGATAAGCAATTCGCTACGGTCAGAAATTGGTGTCAATGGCCTCAAGTTCGACGACCACTCATCCAGTCATAGTGCCCGAAACCAACACCCAGTCTTTGCGCAGGGAATCGCGTCAATACGCTTTTACTATACGTGAGATGGTAGCGGTTGCCAACTATTTTGGCTTAGCGAAACTTTCTTCGTTTAAGTGGCCATTTTCTAGGCGCAAGGCCCGATCCCAAAACCGCGTGATATCCAGTCGATGGGAAATAACCATCATGGCAATTGGCAATGATTTAAGCCGTTGACTAAGCGCTTTTGCTGACGCGGCATCTAAGTTGGCAAACGGTTCGTCTAGCAGTAACATCGCCCGTTTTGCGACAAGCGCCCGCGCTAGCCCGATTTTTTGCAATTCACCTGCCGACACATTGGCTTTCGTCTGGCCGTGCAGCTGCGTGGCGAGTCCTTGCGGCAGACGGTCAACGAATGCCTGCAAATCGGTTTGGGCAAGCACAGTTTCAATTGCTTCCTGGGTAACCGGGCGACCGAGCGTGATATTTTGTAACAAGGTATCATCAAACAGCGCCACGACTTGCGGAACAAAACCAATCTTGTCGGCCAGCTGCTCTGTAGTTGCGCCTGCCGATTGTCCTTGAATCATGCCAGCCTGTGGAATCAACAAGCCCAAGATAATTTGAATCAACGTCGACTTCCCGCCGCCACTTGGACCCGTGACCAAAATTTTTTCATGGGCCGCAACATCAATCGTTAAATCAAGTCGCTGTATCACTGGCCGGTGAGCAGATGGATAGGTGTAGCTTAGATCCTGTAAAACCAATTGCTCTCCAGAACAGGAGACAGCGGAGGTGGGGCACTGTCGGGATACTTTTTGCGTTAGATCTGAATGTTTTTGTTCCGGCAATGTCACCAATGCGAGCAAGCGTTTGGCTGCGACCACCTGCCGTGAAAGTTGGGCATACTGGCCTGGCATGCTGTAGAACAACCACGTAAAGCTCGGCGTTAACATGGCAAACGCCGCAAATTGACCGACCGTGATCATTTTGAAACCGACAAACAACAATTCAACGCCTAAAATTGCAATGTCAACGAACAACCCCAGCGCAAAGCCAAGTACAATGGTTCCTGTTTGCTGAATGCCCATGTGATATTGGGAGTCTGCAAAAGTTTGGTAAGCCTTCCGAAAAAGTTGTAAGCCAAACTGTTCACTTTGATAGTCTCTTAATAGTGTTCGTCCTGCAAGTACTTCCAATAAAGCTGATTGCATGCGGCCATTTTCGACTTGTTGGGTGTCCTGTGCCTGAGTTAAGCGACCAGCCATGAAGCGTGGGATCAATAAGGCAGTCAGGCACAATCCTACGATCACAACCATCAGCAACCGTGAACTCAACCAGCCGAATAAGCTGGCGGCAAGGAACGAAAAGGTCCCAACAGCAAGTGCCGTTACCGACTGAATAAACAATGGGGCGGCCAAGGACGCTTCGGTTGTCAGACCATTAAGTCGTTCACTACCGGTTTGATCGTCCGTTGCAACCGGGCCAGTCATGAGTGCGGCCATTTGTTGCGTTTGAAGTCGCTGGACCAGCCGATACTGTGCTTGCGTCTGCCAACGCGTAATCAACCAGCGCCCCAGTCCAATCATCAGTGCCGCAGCAAGCGCAACGACAAGCAATCTGATCGTCAACATGCTTTGTTGGGTCACATTTTGAATGATGCGCGCTAACGCAAACTCGAAGCCGGCGCAGATCAAGGCGATCAACCATAAAAACGGCGCGATCCGCGTCCCGACAAGTTGCCAGATTTGTTTTAGCTTAGTCATGCTGCTCACCCACCTTAATGATGTGATCGGCGGCCGTGACAAAATCGAAAGTATGCGTGATCACAATAATCCCACGCCGTCGTGCCTCTTGCCGTAGAATCCTCATGACCACTGCCTGATTTGCTGCATCAATATCGGAAAAAGGTTCATCCAAAACCAGCCAAGGCCGCCCCGAAAGCAGCGCACGCGCGATCCCGAACCGCCGCTGCTCGCCTGGTGAGAGTTGCGCAGGATGTAATATTTGATCAACATCATCCGCATATTTTTCAAGCCCCAGTTGGTGTAGTAGTGGCATGATCCGTTGTGACGAGTGATCTTCAACCAAAAGCAAGTTGGCTGCGACAGACGCCGTGAACATCACGCTGCGTTGCGGCACGAATGCCATTAACTCTGCCGGCGAGGTGGCAGTTGGACGGCCACGAATGCCAATGTGTCCGGAAGTCGGCAGTAACTCACCTAGAATCAGCTTCATTAGCGTTGTTTTGCCAGCACCGTTTGCGCCAATAATGAAAGTGATGCCGTGATTATCAATCTGAAAATTCAGATTGTGCAACAGCTGCCGTGAGTTGTTCGGGTAATGAAAAGTCACCTGCTCGCCGACAATCGTCATGGGCTGATCAGGAATTGCTGCTATTTTGGTGTTAGTCGTGATCGGAACTTCAGACGCGACCTGTAGCCGCGGCAAAATGCGTTGTAGCGAAGTCTTCTGCTGGGCAAAATACCCAATTGTCGGCGCTAATCCTAAAAATGGCCACAAAATCGAGCCGACACCAGCATTCCACGCGCCCAGCACGCTCGCCACCGACTGCTGTGTCAACGGCAGCAAGGCAAATCCCAGTACCAGGGTTAACACTTCCGCCAAATAAATCCCGCCATTGAAAATACCGGACAAGGCACCCGCAGCGTTTGCAAGTTGCTTGATGCTTGGCGTTGCTTCCTGGAAAAAAGCCTGATGCCGCTGTCGGATATACGCAAAAACATGAAGATTCCGCACCATCGCAAAATTCGCCAAGAAATCATTGAAGAAGCCTTTATGGCGATCATCAATCCCAATTAAAGCCGTCTGCGCCTGATTTTGGTAGCGGAAAAGTTGCCGAGAAAGCACGGCAAAACCGAGACCAATCAGGATAAAAGCGAGTGCCAACTGCCAAGACTGAGTGGCAACATACGCGATGCCCAAGATGACGGTGATGCCAAAATCAACCAGCGGCAAGACACCGGTATCCAAAAACTGCATGATGTTTTGGGTGTCAGTTACCAGTAAGTTCGTCGCTAAACCACTATCAGGTGCTTCATCAGCCTTCCCACCCAAAAAGCTACTCACTAAAGCAGTGGCAATGGCTAGGCTCAAGCGCCGTTTTAGCCGTTCCACAACCACTCCTGATAACCAGTAAACGCCCGTATAAACAACCGATGCACTGAGCATTCCGCCGAAAATACCCAGCAACAGGCCAACCTGACCGGCCAGCGCCGCAATTAATCCTAGCTGAATCAACATGGAAATGGCGACGTTGAAGCCATCAACCGCGACCCGCAAGCTAGGCAACCCTAGTAACCACCGTTTTTTAATTGAACCGATTTGAAAAATTGTTTGCATTGAGCTCGTCTCCTCGAGTGACTGGAGAATTCAGTCAAAATTTTGGGGACTGCGTTGTCGCAAACATGAACGTACGCACAAAAAGACGGCCTCCTCAGCCGTCTTTTGATACATCATATTGATCGACTAGAAGCTCATCCGCGACGCACACCAAAGAACCCTGCACTAACCGCAGCCCCTGCATTCAATTTTGATGGGGTAAATCGGTCTTTGATCCGCATGTCAAGATGCCTCCGTTCGATTTCGGTTTTGATAGCGTTAGCATAACAGGTGGTTCCTGAAAAATCAATGAATTTTATCTGTGGTTTTGAAATCTATTTTTCGCCGTTTTAACAAAAAGGTACTAGCACCAAAAAGCTTAATTTCGCTGCTAGTACCACTTATTTAAAAAAATCATTTATCAAACAATTTCCAGTTCAACTTAGCTTAGCAAGTCGCGCCGCTCATCAGAATGCCCTTTTTGAATGCCGCTAACACATCTGACCCCTTGGCAATGCGAACGCTGCCGTCTAAATAAGCATGCGCGTCATCTTTGATACTGATGGCACCGTTTTTAAAGTCCATGGCCAAACCGCTGGCAAAGAAAATCATGTCATAGTCCGAAGTGTACAGCTTCAAACCGGCGTCATTGTCCAACTTCACTTGATAATCCGGATCCGGCTGATCGAGCACAATCAAGGTAAACTTCGTGCCGATGCTGCAGGCACCGCCTTGTAACGAATACCGCCCGCCGCCGTCATCGGCAATCAACAGCAAAACCTTCTGATCAAAATGCTTCTTCTTCATCAAGTCAACAAACGACTGCGATAACTTAATTGATGCCATCATACCGTCACCTTTCCTGTCACTTACTTTTAGTGTGACACTTATGCGGGGCAAAATCAATTGCGCGCGGTTAATTACCTTGTATTCTCGTTGAGCACCCGCTGCATTAATGAGAACTCCTTTGGCACGCTCAGTCTTCATCTCGATAAAGATCCCCAAATTCTTGCAACGAATGGAGTTCTTGAATGGGAACGTGTTGTATAGCATTGATCATCCGCACATTAACAGTTTCTGTATCGGCATCTGTATGACTGTTAACTGCATTTTCAATTCTTTTCTCGTTATCTGCCTCGGCCATGTTGCCTATCTCCTTTAACTTCGCGATATGAAATGTCTCTTTACTTAACAACTCTCATTATGCAACATCACGAGATGGCATGGAACTCTTTTGCAATCATGATGATAAGTTACCAACTAACTGCACTCGATCCCAAAAATTTTGAACATGTTCCGGCGCTTTCTCCACTGCAACTAACATCCCCTTCACTAGCCACAACTGAACCGTCGCCAAAAAGATGCGCTGATCCTGCTCCTCGATCCCCGCCAAGTCGCAAAAACGATCCTTGTACACCTTGACTGCATTCTTATCTCGCGGCATGAAGCTATCAAAGAGTGCGGCAAAGTCCAGAAACCGAGGGCCGCGACGTGCCTCACCAAAATCGATAATCGCAACTTTTTCGTTGGCCAGCGAAAGTAAATTCCAACGACCGAGATCGCCATGCACCCACGTTTCCTGCTGATGGTCAATTGTTTCGAGTTGCGTGATCATCGGTGTCAGTTGTTCATAAATGCCGGGCCAATTTTGGGCTAAGCTAACTCGCTGACTCTCCCAAAGTCGATCCAACGAATGCGAATCGTCAGACGACCAAGCATATTCAAACCGATCCAGTGCAACTCGTATCTTTCGGCAACATGCTAACGTTGCAGCTAATGACGGTTTCGTCGCGGCTTGTTGCCAAGAATTCTGGACGCGATAGACTTGGTGATCTACCGTCACAAACGGGTGTCCCTCTGTGGTCAGCAAAATTGCTGGCGTTACATCGCGATCTTCTTCCTGAATCGCCTGTGCCAAGGCAAATTCGAGAGAAGCGCGGGCGGTATCGGCAACCGTCTTCACCAAAACAGTGGACGCATCAGTCTCTACACGCCACGCACGACCACTTTTTCCATTGGTCATCGGCGCCACTTTTTTGATTTGTCCAAGGTCATAAGCATTTACAATCCGATCCAAATAACTCATGATTCTCCTCCATACATTTCTGCTAATGGCCGTGGCGGAGCTTTTCCCATGACGAATAAGCCGTTATCAGTTATGATCGTCTCACCACTTGCTAATCGAAATGTCTTTCAAACATCAGCCTAAAGCTTCACGACAATCCTTCCAAATTAGCATAGAATAACAGTAAATCTTCGGCAAACTTCTTTTAGAAACGAGGCCATCCATGAAACACCGCAACCGCTTATTCTGGGTGATTGTGCTTGTGGCGGGAGTCTTCTTAGTTTACAGCACAGAGAGTCCGCTACCAATTGCCACGCGCGAAACTGTCAAAAGCGGCATCGCGCAAGTCTGGAACACCGCCACACGCACTGTCTCTGGATGGTTGAATGGCAGTCATCAAGCTAACCAGGCCAGCCAAGCCTCATCTGGTAGCCTGACAGCCAGCAACACCAGCCAATCAACCACTTCGACCAGTACCTCAGCCGACACCACCCCCGCCTTAAATATCGTTCAAGGCCGTCACCTCAGAAAAACTTATTACTATCACTTTGACGCCAACTTGCCGCAGTCAGAACACAACGTTTTCAACGAAGCTGTCCGCGCCTATAACGCAACCGGCATCGTCAAACTCATCCCTGGCAAGGGTCAAAAGAATGACAACCAAATTACTTTTTCAAGTTATCAAAAAAGCATGAGCGAGCAGGATCTGGGTGCTACCGAACTTGGCGAAGGCGGCCCGACCATCATTGTTGAAACCATGGGCACGCAGGTCACCGTCATCAACCATGCCCGCGCCAGCCTTAACCTCACCTATCCAGCACAATCCATCAACGAAGCCGTCGCCATGCACGAATTGGGTCACGCGCTCGGCTTAGACCACAGCAAGTCCCTCGATTCAGTGATGTACCCGGTCACGCGTGGGGTTACGCAGCTTTCTAGCGGCGACATTGCCGGTTTGAAGGCGATTTATGGGCAATAAATACGACTTCAAAAAGGCAACGCCACTGACTTTCTCAGATGTCATCTACCAGGAGTTCTTCATGTTTGGCGATGACGAAAATCAGCTACACATTTATGATGCCGATCTTTAAAGCATTTGAAAATATTCATAGTTCCTAATTACCAATACATTCAAAAAGCGCTAAGTCATCGTAGCAACAACAACCGTTGCTAACGTCATAATTTAGCGCTTCTTTTTTGGCAGAAAGCATTCATGTCACAGAACTGTTCGGGCGCCACGTGAATCCCACCGCATCTTAACTTGGTTAATAAAATAAAACGATCCCACTGCAATATAGACCATCTCGTCATCAGCATTCGCACTTATATAGTCAACTGCGGCACTTGCGTTGGGTGCGTTGTAAACCTCATGATCCTGACGCATTTTGTCATTCTCTTCAAAAATACGATACAACTCATCAGAAGACATCGCGCGCTCCGGGTTGTCTGGCGTTGAGACCACAAAAGTCGCATGCGGCAAATCAAGCAGCCTGTCCACACACAACGCAACTTGTTTGTCGCGCAAGAAACCAACGAGAACCGTCAACTTGCGGTTGGGGATGGCTGCCAGAAGCGTCTTAACCAGCGCATCAATCCCGTTAACATTATGCGCGCCATCAATGACAAGCGTGGGCTTGCTGGAAAGCTCCTCCATTCTGCCTGGAAATGCCACTGAGTTGATCATCGCTACAATCGAAGTGTCCTTAATTTTGTGCGGCTCACTTGCGTTAAAGGCGCTGCACCATTTAAGTACCGTCGCGAGATTGTCGATTTGATATTCTCCCGCAAGCGAGAACTTTAAGGCGCGATGCCAGTGATCATTGAGCCGAACATCAATTAAATTAGACGTTAGATCGCTGGAAACCAGATTGATTTCGAAATCCTGATCCACCCACAACTTTGCGTGTTGCTCCTTGGCCCGCGCCGCAATGATGTCATGAGCAACTGATGCTTGCGCAGGATAATCGATCACGATCATCGAATCCGACTTAATAATTTTGGACTTGGCGGTCGCAATTGCTTCAATTGTGTTGCCGAGAATCTGCATGTGGTCGAGGGCGATTTTGGTGAAGATGGCAAATTTGACATTGCTCGTCGCATTAGTCGCATCAAGTTCGCCACCCAACCCGCATTCGATAACGGCATAGTCAACGCGCTTCTGCGCAAAAAAGATAATCGCCACCAAATACCACGTTTCAAAAAAAGAGATGTCAGCCTGCGTCAGATTCATCCCAGCCATTCCCTGAATCAAAACTTCGTACGCAGCGAGAAACTCATCTTCAGCAATCATCCGCCGATTGTATTGAATATCCTCACGCTCATCAAGAAGCGATGGACTCGTAAACAGGCCGACCCGATACCCCTCATTCTGCAGTATCTGGGCAATCATGGTTGACGTTGAACCTTTGCCATTCGTACCGCAGATATGAATAGTGGGAAACGTCATATCTGGGCTTCCCAACTGCTTCAAAATCCTTCTAAGCAAATCAACCCGGTTCAAGGAATCATCATACAGCATCACGCGGGGAATACGCGCTAAAACCTTACGATAGCTATCATGCTCAGTCATGAGGTCACCTCATTGATTTTTGATTTCCTGCAAGAATTCCATTCGGTTGTCCTTATTTTTAAACGCGCCAGAGAAGAAGGACGTGAGCGTGTGACTGTTCGCCTTCTTGATGCCACGCATTTCGGTACACATATGCCGCGCTTTCACAACCACCGCCACGCCTTGCGGATCGACTAATTTTTGCAGCTCCAAGCCAATTTGACTGGTCAGGTTTTCCTGCACGTTAGGCTTTTTGGCAACATAGTCGACGAGTCTGGGAATTTTGCTAAGTCCAATGATCCGGCCATTCTTCGGCATATAGCCAACCGAGACACTGCCAAAAAACGGAAGCAAGTGGTGTTCACACATCGAATAAAACGGAATATCAGCGACAACCACCAATTCCCCATCATTCGCCAGGGAACTGTTGAAGACTTTGCTTTCGGTGAAAGCTTTCTGATGCAAAGACGAAAACATTTCTTCATAGGCGCTCGCGACTCGCGCAGGCGTTTCCTTCAGCCCTTCCCTGTCAGGGTTATCTCCAATCGCAATTAAAATATTGCGTACGCTCGTTTCAAGTAATGCCCGATCAAACGGCTTCATGTGAGCACCTCTTTAATTCTCTATTTTTCTAATCTGCTGTGTCCCTTGAATCTTCGTGATGTCATCATGTATGCGTCGTGTCATTTCAGCGTCTCCATCGTAGATTTCTTCAAGTGGCTCTAGAACAAACAGCCGATTAAACATTTCATGGTGAGGAATCTCAAGGCGCGCCGTTCGGATCGCCTCCTCATCATAAAGTTCAATGTCTAAGTCCAGTGTCCGCGGCCCCCAATGGATCGTGCGCTCGCGTTTAAATCTTTTCTCAATCCGATTTAACGCATCCAGCAGTTCAAGCGGTGTGTAACTGGTCTCAATTTTGATGACACCATTAACAAAATTCGCTTGCGCCTCATAACCGACTGGGCTGGTATCGTACCAGGAAGAACGGCCGGTCACTTCGATCTGTGGATCCGCGGCAATCACATCCACTGCTGCCTTAACCGTTTGCAGGGAATCGCCGAGGTTGCTGCCAAGGCCAATAAAAGCCGTATGCTTCAAACCAGCGCTCATATGGTGATGCACACCTCCGCATTATCAACGATGCCGTTAATTGGAAGGGCGATCTTTTTAATCGACAGCGTCAGCGAACTGAATTTATCCGCAAATCGGGCCTGCAGCGCTTCAACGATTCTGACGCCTAACGTCTCCAGCAACTTGTCCTGCGACAAAGAAACCTCATGCGCGATAATTTTATAAACCTCGCCATAGCTGATGGTATTGGCTAACTCGTCAGCTTTTAAAATCGCAAGATCCGTTAACTTCAGCGTGATTTCCGCCGATATCGCGATATCTTGGCCGATAGTGCGTTCTTCCGGATAAACGCCAATGTGCGCATGGAATTTTGCCGAATTGAGCTTGATCACAACTGTCATCCTAAGCCCTCCAAATCTGATTCAGCATGGTCAAAAGCTGCTTGGCCTCTGCCACTTCATGCACCCGAACAAAGTCCACGCCTTGAGCCGCCAAGTGTGCCGTGATAGCCTGCGTACCCGCCAATCGCCCAGGAGCGATATTTCCCGTTAAATCGCCGATAAACTGTTTCTGGGAATAGCCATAGAGCATTGGAAAATCATCACTTAACGTCTTGGCTTCGTTGATAACTTTCAAATTCCCTGCCAAATCCAGTCCATAGGCATAGCCAAGTGCCGGATCAAACAAAACCCGCTCGGCACCAATGCCATATCCTTCCAAAAGTCGCTGTTGCGCATTGAAAAAGTCCTTCAACTGATCCAGCGCTCGGTCAGGATCCAACATTTTAGGGAATGAATTGTGGGCAAGCACCAAGCCCATCGAAGTATCCGCAAGCATGTCAAGGATGACCTTTTCGGATGCCTCATCCTGAAAAATCAAGTTGATAACATCGGTGCCGGCCTTGATCACACCCTCGACCACTTGCGGCTTATAAGTGTCCACGGAAATCGGAACGTTCAGCTTCCCTTTTAATGCCGAGATCACCGGTAAAATACGCGCCAATTCGGTTTCTGCGCTAATTGGCTGGCTTCCGGGCTTCGTTGTCTGCCCGCCAATGTCGATCATGTCAGCGCCTTGCGCCACCAAAGATAAAGCATGTTCGACCGCCAACTCAGTGCTTTCATACTTCCCGCCATCATAAAAAGAATCAGGCGTGACATTGACAATTCCCATAACCTTCGTCGTACCATTAAGCGGCAGTTTGAAGCTGTTTGCAATAAAATAATCTGGTTTCATCTTAATCTCCTTTGAGACCCATATGGATTGATCAGGACGTGCGCCATAATTCTGGAACGAAATTGCAATGGTGATGCGTGATAACAGGACTTGTGAAGCATTTGTTGTCAATTGCGGTGAATTGAAGAGCATCCCCCTCTTCATCTAAAAGGTACGGGAAGCGAACTATCAGCTTAAACAACAAATATCAGCTATTTTCATAATCAATTGTCCACAATGGAAACAAGCATTAATGTACCATGCAAAAAGAGTTACCGCAATTTTTTGATCATTTTTTTAATCATAAATGGCGGAGCCCCCGATCCTGTATAATGATCTATAGAGGTAATAACTTTGGAGGGATATCATGAAAAAATTAATAATTGGCGTCGCCACGTTGCTTTTCGCATTGGTCTTGTCGGGCTGCGGTAATCAGCAAAAGACAAGACAAAAGACAAGCACACCGAGCAAGTCACAGGTCTCCAGTAGCAAGGCTTCTACTTCATCGGCATCGAAGCAGCCATCTGCATCAAGTCAAGAAGCCGCAAAATCCAGTCAAAGTGTCAGCTCAAGCAGCGGACAAGCCGTGTGGTCAAGCGCCAAGGGGCAACAACTTGCTGCGTTCATGAGCGAGTGGGAAAAGACAATGGGCCAGCAATACGAAAGTTACTGGCAAGGCAACAGCGCTGATATGTACGGGCTGAAAATTCCCGACGAATTAGCTCAACCAGACGGCACAACCGGCAAGATGGCGATGGCAGTCGGCGACAGAGCAGTTACCTGGGCACTAAGCGCAAACGGCCAAAGTAATGCCGAATATACCATTGTCGCCATCTATTCAAACGCAGCGCATGCACGTTACGGCGGTAAATACGTCTACCTATTTACGTTGCACAATGGCCAGCCTGAGGTACTTGTTACCGGGCAAAATCAAGGAAACGAGAATAACTGGATATACTTTGGTGAAACGCGGAATGAGGCGTTGCGTGAGGGTTTTGCTAAGATTGTAAAGGGCGATTAAAGCCGTACACGTTTCGTTTTGGACCATTAATGTACAAATGGCTCGGAGAACTTGTTGCCCGGTCTCCTAAATCTGCGCTGCTTTTTCTTAAATCAAACAAACACTTGTAAAAATTTTTAAGAGAACGCAAAAGAGGATCCGCAACGATCCTCTTTTTGTGTCATTTCATTAATTTTTCTCGCATTTAAACAAAAGAGCCAGTCTCGAGAGTTCCGAAAAATGACGCTCACAAACAGTGGGACATCTCTATACCTTAAGTGAATTCAACTTTGAGTTTCTTGCCGATTGCAAAGGCATTTTTGCTCATGGTATCGAAGCTAGTATTCTGGCCGTGTTCAATTCGTGCAATTGTTGACTGCGGAACATGCGCCCGATTTGCTAGTTCCCGTTGCGTCAATCCAGCGCGTTCACGCGCATTCATCAGTGCCACCGCACTCTCAAGTTTGGCAGATTCCGCATCAACCCCCGCCTTGAACTCAGGGTCTTTAAGTTGTTCAGCGAGATAATCGTTAAAAAGAACGTTCTTTGCCATGCTGAATACCTCTTCTTGATAAACAAAGTATAGATGGAAGATCTCAGCGTTTACAGGTATGGTTCTATGTGACGCTTACGTTTTCTTTACATAGCACTACACCTCTCAGGATAAAACAACAAAACACCTAGGTCCTAAAAATTAATTCAAAACTAAATTTTCTTAACTTCAATTTGGTCCGAATTCCCGAAAAAAACAATAGCAATTGATAGTATCGACGTCTGCAGTGCATAAGTCATGAAAACTCCAGTCATAAAGACCCAAACAAAGTAAACTGTTTCTCCAAGAATGCTTTTATAGTTAACAAGGATTTGAAGAGCTATCGTCAATATCAGTGTCATAAAAGCACTTAACAAAGAATAAAGCAATATCCGTGGCAAATCCTTTTTGAATCTTGAATGCTTCAAACTAAGGAAAAACGTAGAACGACTCATAGAAATAATCATGCCGTAGAAGGCTGAATAGAAGCCTATAACGATCGACACAAAACCAACAACAGAACCAAGAACAGCTTTAAACCCTAAAAGATTTGAATAATCAAATCCATACATATTCTTGAGGACTACTGCTCCAACCAAAAAAGCAATTGCTGTTGCAAAAGGGAGTAACATGTAAATCCATCGTCGTTTATCACGCACTTTGGAATCCCTCCTAGGTTCTAAACTGGCTACATATTCCATTTCAAGTTCTTAATCACCTTATCTTGATACTTATCAATAGTCACGTATATTCTATACATTTCTTCTTCAACAGCCTCTTGATTAAGATGGTATTTTTTTTGCTGACCTTCAACAATTTTTGAGATGGAGAACTTGGAGTAAGTTTGGAGTTTCCCATTCAAAAGATCATACAGTTCTATAGGAGCGTCACCTTCTTTGCCAGCAAAAACGGCAGATGACAAAATAGTTTGGTTGTTCTGAATTTCTGAAATCAGAGATAACATCTCTTCCCTTTTTAAATCAGGCTCTCCCCGACTAGAGGAAAGTAGGAGATCCATCTGAGAGCCACCTGCCTTGGAAAACAGCTCCGAAAATTGTCCAAGCACTTTCGAAAAGCCCTGATCAAAGTTTGTAACTTGGCTAGATGCAAACTTTAACTGCAGTCGGCGAAAATTCGTAACTTTCTTCACTTTCTTAATAATATCCAAGTCAGGTACGGGTCTAAAGGAGAGTAGAAGGTTATCATTAGTGTGTTTTTCCTCATATTTTTGCTTCAGATACTCCCGAACGCCCGAAATTGAAAGGGAATGACTATTTCGCTGAAGCATAACAGCGCACGTCTTAGCATCAAAAAAGCCGCTAATATCCTCCGCAATATAATCATCAGAATCTAACACTATATCGGTCATTTTTTCAGTGTCCTGTTTCGTTGACGCTAATCCTTCATCTCGCATTCTAACCATATGAAAATAAGTTATGTCCGGGTTTTGCGGCATTACATGTATAGAATCCATACGTACCGGTGTACCAAAGTAATGCCCGATTCTGTCATTTCCCTTTAAGTTGTGAATGTCATTTAACAAATCGGTTAAGTCAACAAAGAATTCATTACCCTCGTCATCTTCGCTGTATGGTACAAAAAAATCAAAACGCACTGACTGTTTAATATCTGCCATAGCTGCATCCTCCAAATATTGTTGTTATCTTAGTATAACAAAAATAATGGTGGGTAGGTCCTTTCACCAACAAACAATATTAGGTGTACGAGTATTATATACGAACGTATATTCGATGATCAACTGGTAAGAGTCTAACACGGCCCGCGGCACTTTATTCCCGCAATCAGAAGTCGCTTTATTTCGGCCGTATATCGCGATCCTTGGCAGGCTTAAAACGACTTTTTATTTTCAACGAAACCCTGTCATGTCACTTTGTTCCGGTATGTTAATCGACGCACGCTTAAGCCAACGGGGGAACCATCACCCATTTACAGAAGCCTTCCAAATGCTGCTTGCTTCAGCGACTGGAAGGCTTTTAATCTCTTGGACTATTCATTGTCTTTAGTTTCTCGGTAAGCGTACGATTGTGCAGTACATTTAAAACGGCTCCGATGTCTCTTATGCTGTTAAGGAATACCGGAGTCGTTGTTTTCTGCCGTTCTACGTGAATAGTTTTTCTGAACCTGCGGCGACCATGGTAAATAATCCTGTAGCGCCTTAGAATTGTCAGGAACAGGGAGGTTGGGTAATTCAGTAAATAGGTATTCAGGATATTTTCGGCAGTCGAGTCCTTTGGCCTCGGCCGAACGTATGACACTCAAAATAATCCCGCTTGACCGCGTTCCTTTGAAGCTTTTAGAAAACAGCCAGTTCTTTCGGCCAATCACGAGCTCTTTGATGGCGCGCTCAACGGAGTTATTTGATAGTTTCAAACAGCCGTCCAATAAAACATTTTCCATGGCTTCACGTTGACTGAGTATATACGGCCAAGTTTGGATTGCGGTAAAACTTGGAGGGTTTCGCACCATGTAAAGAACTTGGATAGCTCTTCTTTTAGTTTGGCCTGCCGCTTTTCATAGCGCTGTTCCGGCGTGAGCAGTTTCCAATTCCGCTCCAGCTTGAACATACGGTCGCAGTAGCAACCCCTTTCTTGGCTTGACTCTTTGTTGTGCTCTGTCGCCACATTCCCCCAAAAAAACTTACGGCGGATATGGGAAAGACAAGCCACCCGTGTGACTTAATCAAATTTCTCATACACTTGATAACCGTCAGTTTGAAGATAATGGGTATAACCGTTAAGAAAGTGCTGCGGGATCTCAGCACCACGAGAATTGGCGTGCTCGTACAGAATGATCTGCTTATCTTCTGCGTGCCTGGAAGCGAAGACCCAGTAATAGGTCTTTACCTTTTCACTTTCTAAGACCCGATAGCTGGTTTCATCGGCGTGAACCACGTCCTGTTTGAGCAGCGCTTGATGCATCAGCTCATAAAGACTCGCCAGTCCATAGTCGCAAGCCAAGATATGCCAGTTGGTAATCTGTTGGCGTGTCAGGCGCAGTCCGGCTTCTTCCCAGTCTTTTTCCTTGCGGTAAATGGGAACTTCTTTGCGATACTTCTCGATCATCGTCTGAGTGAGAATACTTGGTGAAGCAAAACTATCAGGAATCAACGGTTGTGCCTCTGCGGCTTTTTTAATCACGCTGTGATCCAATTGATTTGTACACTGACGGCACTCATAGGCGTGCTGATAGTAAACGTGCACCTCGAAGTATTCCGGAATTCTAACGGGTTCACGGCTGGTAATCATGGTGCAAATATCACACATTTCGGCTGCACAATGTGGACACTGTCGGGCCTCACCGTTCAGCTCACGATGCACCGGAACTTGAGGGTATTGCGCTAACTCCAGGGCCTTCTTACCCTTTTGTTTCTTGTGGCGATTCGGTTTGATCGAAGAGGTCAACTTGGGCGTTAGTCAGGTTTTCACGCTTAACTCCAAAAAGACGATGCTTTAGAAACGCAAGCTCTTCGCGAAGCAGTGCATTTTCTTGCTTGAGCTAGTCATACTTTGTTTGTGTAATGACTGCTTCGACGGGCATTTTGCGTCCTCCGTTCCAAGGATTGAAAAAAATATTTCAAGCGGTGAAATGAAAAGAAAGCCTTTTCTCTAATTTCAGGAAAAGGCTTTCTAAACTAAAGCCGGATTAGTACCCATGACCCGGTGTTATGGGCTGAATCGTGCGGTACTCTTCGATGACTAAACCGTTGACTAACCGCGACATCTGCCGAAAATTCAGTTGGCGAATTTCAGTATGATCACGTGGCCATTGCATATAACCATTTTCAAAGCGTTTGTACAAAAGGAGAAAACCGCTTTTGGTCCAGTACAGCGCTTTGAAACGATCTTTACGGGTACCGCAAAAAATGAACAGCGCATTGTCAACCACAATCATTTTGTACTCTTCTGTGACCAACGCCGCCAGACCGTCAATGTCTTTGCGTAAGTCAGTTCGACCACAAACAATGTAGATATTAGCTTTGACAGGTCGGGAATCATGGGCTATCAACTCCTGCAGAATAATGCGTGCCATCACCTTATCAATGCCGTTGTAAAAAAGCACCTCGGCTTCTTTTAATTTAACTTTGGCGCCAAGTTTTGGCTTGACGACAACCGAGGCATCATATCGTTGGTTTGGGTCATAAAAATACTCCAATATTCTTGATAAACTAAGTATAAATGGAGGATCTCAGCGATTACAGGTACGGTGCTATGTAACGCTTACGCAAAAAAAGCTTACAATCAGTTGATATATCAAGGATTATCAGCTTTTATCTGGTCAGGTGTTACGGGAATGCAGGTTAAAAGCCACCCAGCGGCTCAAAAAAATGGGCAACGAGGTGATTGCTTCAGTGCCGATTGATGATGAAGCGGACCATGTCGTCTATCATGAGCCTGATTATCAGGCAGCCTTTTGGAAAGATCACTATCGGGTGGTCATGCGTTCGGAATGTACTGCTGGCGAATTATTATGGACGCACACTTTCTTAGTTACCAATATGGTCGAGAGTCTCGCAACCTGTTATTCACAGCCTATCGGTGCCGCAGTAACGTTGAAAACGACACCAAAGAACTCAAGGGCAGCTTCGGTTTTGATCAAACCGATAGTTCAACCTTTGTGCGCAATACTGCTCAGGCGTTGATCAGCGGTATTGCCTATAGGCTGATCCAGCTGTTCGAAGTGTGTTTGATACCCGAAAATCCGCGCATCACGATTGACACTTTGCGGTTCCACTTATTCCCATATTACCGGACGCGTAACGCGTCATGCCGGCGAAGTCTGTCTTCATTTAGCCTCCAATTATGGCATTCGTAACTGGTTTGGGTTTGTTAGAACGTAGCCAGAAGCTTTTGCTATTGATGAAGTAACTGAATAGCTGGATCTGATAGACGTAAAAAAAAGGAGGCTGCTGAAAAAGTAGTCTTTTCTCAACTGTGTGTTATAAAAAAATCCAGAAAAATCTGATTTTGTGTCAGATATTTCCGGATTTTTGTCATTTCAAAGGCTTTTACCCCTTACTTTTGTCCCATTAGTTTCATGATTCGCTCCATATTGGCATAAAAGAGCGTGATGGCCCCTTGGAGCGTCATGGCCTCGATGTTATTCGACCAGCTTTGTCGATAGCCATGTTTGGTTTTGAGTTCGACATTCTTCGCTTCAATCCGATACCGCAACTTGGCGGTATCTTGAAAGGCTTAGGTTGCTTGGAAGGCCATCTGTTCTTGATGCTCTTGGGATTTGATCGAAACACTGTAAGTTTTTGTTTTTGCGCCGGGCTTGTAACAGCCTTGGCGTTGCGGACATACTTGACAGTTGCTCACATCGAAGTAATAAGTTCTACTTTGATTACGACCAGGCATCGTACCGGTTCGTGCGACCCGCTTTGCCATAAAACCGGCGGGACAAACGAACATACCGGCATCTTTATTAAAGTCCCACATCTGCTCTGGTGTTCTGTAGCCATTTGAAATGATCGGATGAAGCTTTGAATATAACTGGAAGTCATGGTGCTTGGCGAGCTTGAGATTTTCTTTTCCAGAGTAGGCGGTATCACCGACAACGTTTTTAACCGTCACACCGTTGGCCCGGCTTTGATCAACTAAAGTTTCTAGAAACTGGCCATCACCTTTTTCGCCGGTGGTGACGACCGCGGCGGTAATAATGCGCTCAGTCGTCATGGCCAAATGTGTTTTATAACCAAAAAAAGCGGTCGTTGTCGATTTATGCCCGACCTTGGCGTCTTTGTCGGCAGAATAGCGGCCGGCTTCTTGAATATCTTCCTGCTTCTCTTGGAGATTGTGGAGTGCTTCGGGGACACCTTGAATCGCGCTAACTTCAGGATGTGCTTTGACGGTTTTGATCAGATCCGCGGTATATTGTTTCTCTGCGTCTAGATCATTCACGGTATTTTTCTGAGGTAATTGGGCTTTGATGGCCGGATTTGCCTTGTATAGCCGCTTTCTCAGGAGCCTAGAGCCGTCCCGCAAGGTCTCTACAGCCGACTTTTGGTTGAATCTGGCAGCAGTGTGCGTGGCATCGACAATAATAGTTTTATCGGTAAGCACACCCTTCTCGATCGCGAGCTGAACCGTCTTGGTGAGCAGGATATTAAGCAGATCCACATTCTTTAAGCGCTGACGGCGAAACTTCGTGAGCAGACTAGGACTGATCACGGGGTCTTCCGGATTAAGGCCAAGGAAAAATTTCATCGCCATGTCGGTTTTGGCGCGGCTCACCAAATCTCGATCTGAGAGGTTAAAGCGCACTTTGAGGTAAAGATACTTAAACATCTGCACCGGATCAACGGCAGTCCGGCCTTCGCCAAGACTGTAGTTGTCCACCAGCTCACGATAAACAAATGAAAAGTCGACTAACTCATTGAGCCGCCGAAGTTCATCATCTTGGGGAATCAAAATGTCATATAAAGCGGAATAGGGGCTTAGGGGTAGTTCAGATTGATGTTTAAGCATTTTCCTCACCTCGTTAGCCAAATTATATGAAAAGACAGGCATCATCTCAGCTTTTCTTGACTGATATGATGGCTGCCTTTATTGAGTTTTTCAGCAGCCTCAAAAAAAAGCCTGTTTTATTTGTATGCCCCAAAATAGTGAAAAAGGTGTTTGGAAATAAAGTCCGACCAGAAGTAACGCGAGATTGTTGGTCTTTTTTCACCTTGAAATAGAATATTTCAATTCTGCGAATAACTTGGGATCAGCTACCATTAACAGACATGTAAAATATCATCGACATTTTCCTGTATTAAAGCGCGTTTTTACCCATTTTTTCTTATACCAGTTTTATATATGACTATATTTTCTCTGTTCATTGTTGTAACAACATCACCCTTAATATTCGTTGGGCTGTTCTTAGAAGGCATCCTTTTATTAGGAATATTTCTGCTAAATTCAGCAATTTTTTTTACTCCCATTGTAGCGTATAATTCGCTAATGATCTCATCCGTTGTCAATTTTATACCTTTTACCGTTCTATTAGCAGTTACCCAGAATTGATAAGATCCCGGTTTCATAACGCGATCAATTTCTTTCAAGGTGTCATAAAGGTCTTGGTAAAATTGCGATACCTCTAAAGCTCGCTTCATGTCAACTTTAGCAATTTTTTCCAACTGCTCGTTTAACTTCTCGGATCCAGTCCGATGTAAGACCTTAGAAGTTACCCTACCACCGAGTAATTTGCTATCAAGCTTTGGAACCAAATTGGCTCTCATTACATCTAAATCGAGCCATTGTAAACTGGTTCTTGAGAATTGTCCGTATGCTACTGTAGTTTTCGAATCACCATACGGAGGCGAAGTAATTAAGAGATCAAAGGAATTGTCTGAAATCTCGGGAACAGACGCTGACGATCCTAAAATGACTTTTACGTTGCCCTCCATTTTAGGAGAGTCTTTGTTATATTCAATATTTCTTTCTAGAATTTTTTTAAAAACACTTATAACATCAGGATTCCATTCTTCCAACTTATCGGGAGACATTCTGTACATCTTAAATTCGTTGTTTCTTGTGTTAGAAACATATCTAGTTGTCGCACTGAAAGCTAGAAGGAAAAAATCTCTAAGATCTTCAGATTTAATTTTCAATATTTGTTGTTTTATAATTTGCAAATCAACGATTACGTAATCCTTAAACCAATAGCCGATATTTTTGAAAGTTGGAATAGATACTCTTTGCCTTCCCTCTTTGAACAATTTCGACTCAATAGAAATGTTACTGTATAACTTTTTCTTAACACGTTCAATTTCATTGGTATTAAGTATTCTTGTTTTTACACCGGCTATTAGAACAGCTAGAGGATTAAGATCTACACCGACTGAATTTAGTCCATGCAATCTCGCCTCAACTAAAGTTGTTCCAGATCCCGAAAAAGGATCGTACACATTTTCAACTTTTTTAAATTTTTCCACAGCCTCTATAAATAATTTTGGCAATTGAGGAATCATCGTTGCTGGATAGTCATGATATCTATGTGTAGCATAATTTGTATCTTCTGTTCTAAAATCAAGAAAATCATTTTTTGAATTAATTTTCTTTGTCAAATATTTAACTAGTTCGCTGTCAACATTTTGCATGTTATATTCCTTCCTTTTTGTTAGGTTTATGTTTACCTATAGGTAAACATAAACCTATTTGTTTTCGTTTACAATTAGACTTGTACACGGAAAGGTGATGAAAGACTTTTGGAAAATATTCGAGGCTTTAACGCTTACGTGAGCGAGGCTGTAAGGTATTACGAAAGGAAAATGGGGCTGAATCATGAACAACTTGCTAGTTACCTAGGTGTCTCGGAAAACTTCATTAAACAAGTGACTTCAAGACAAACCGACAAGCACTATAACCTGTATCATTTATGGAAATTGTCTCAGTTGTTAAAAACACCTGTCGACAGTTTGTTACATCCAATCAATGACTTTGAAGCTTTCAAGCAAGTTTTTCCTTTGGCAACCAATAGCTACTATAAGCAATTTATTCAACAACTCAAGTCTACGGAAGAAAGTGAATAATTATGTTAAGCAACATTGAATTACTTCAAAAAAAATTAAATAGCATTAATCTCCACAAGACTGGATTTGATTTAGGTGACAATAAGGTCTGGTACAAGAGCCACCGTAACGGTCCAACTGGCATTGGCAAAACCTTTGAGGACCTACTAGGGAAAGAAGAGGATAATTTACCTTTGCCAGATTTCCACCAAATAGAACTAAAAGCTCACGACAAAGTCGCTAATAATTACATCACTTTATTTACAAAATCTCCAAATGTGCCTCGAGGCATCAACACACTGCTGAGACAGGCATATGGCTACTTTGATTTAGAGGGTGAGCAAAAAATTCTGCACACTTCTGTGTCGTCCAAGTTACAATTTAACGCTAAATCCAATCGCTATTTCCAAATAGAAGATGACAAAACTGAAAAAGCTCTTAAATTGCGTGTTTACACAAGCAATAAAGTTTTAATCAAAGATGATTTCACTGCTGAATGGTCATACGCAGTGTTGGAAAAATCACTGAAAAAGAAGCTAAAAACATTGGCAATTATTATGACATCAACAAAGCATGTAAATGACCAGACGTTTTACTCTTACGATGCTATTAAGATTGTCCGGGATTTATCTTTAAGCCAATTGCTAAATGCGCTTTCGGATAATAAGCTATTCATTGATCTCCGGCTTGGCGTTTACCATAAAGGTAAAAATAAAGGAAAAACGCATGACCACGGTACCGCCTTCAGGATCAAGTATGATGATTTACTATTTTACGCTACTACAAAAACACTGAGATAGTAACTGAATCAGAATAACTGCTTTTCTTTTTACCCTTGATGATCTGTGAAGTGAAAGTAATTCACGGCCGATGTAGATCTTATTTTTACATTACGCAAACCCTCACATTTCGTTCTTGTCAAAAGTTTGTCGCAACAGTATCCAAACTTTTAACTTAAGGGTAATATGATTCTTGGTTGTACTTATCTGCAAATTTATAAAAAAGAATTCAAAGCGCCTCTGCCTTGAATTCTTTTTTTATAAGAAAATGGAATAGTCTTTCGTCTACTCCCACTCAATCGTTGCCGGCGGCTTCGACGTAATATCATACACAACCCGATTAACGTGCTTCACCTCATTAACAATCCGGCTTGAGATCTCCTGTAACACATCCCAATCGATTCGGGCGAAGTCGGCGGTCATCCCGTCGATGGAGGTGATGGCGCGAATGCCGATGGTGTAGTCGTAGGTTCGGCCGTCGCCCATGACGCCGACGGAGCGGAAGCCTGGTAACACCGTGAAGTACTGCCAAATATCCTTATCCAAGCCATGCTTAGCGATTTCTTCCCGTAAGATATAATCGGAATCGCGGACGATTTCCAACTTGTCTTCGGTGACTTCGCCAATAACACGGATGCCGAGGCCCGGACCTGGGAATGGTTGGCGCCATACTAGTGCGTGGGGCATACCAAGCTTTTCACCGAGTTCGCGGACTTCATCCTTAAAGAGTTTGTTCAAAGGTTCGATAAGCTTGAACTTGAGGTCTTTTGGTAGGCCGCCGACGTTGTGATGGGACTTGATCGTTTGGGCAGTGTCGGTACCGGATTCCACGACGTCGGTGTAGAGCGTGCCTTGGGCGAGGAATTCGATGCCGTTGAGTTTGGCGGCTTCTTCATTGAAGACTTCGATAAAGTCGCGGCCGATGATTTTGCGTTTCTTTTCGGGATCGGTGACGCCTTTTAGATCATTGAGGAAACGATCCTTGGCATCAACTTTGATGATGTTGAGGCCAAACTTGCCTTTGAGGCTGTCCATGACCTGTTCTGCTTCGCCTTTACGAAGTAGACCGTGATCCACGAAAATGCTGGTCAATTGCTTGCCGATTGCTTTGTGCAGCAGAACGCCGACAACTGACGAATCAACCCCGCCGGAGAGGCCGAGCAGAACGCGTTTGTCGCCGACTTCGGCCCGGATTTTGGCGATTTGCTTGGTGATGAAATCGTCCATGCTCCAGTTGGCTTCGGCATGGCAGACGTCGAAGGCAAAATGATGCAGAATCTCGTGGCCGTACTGGGTGTTTTGCACTTCGGCGTGGAACTGGATACCGTAGAATTTGCGGTCGTCGTCATCCATAGCGCTGATCGGGCAATTAACGCTAGTGGCCGTGCTACGGAAGCCATCTGGTACACGGGTCACCAAGTCGCCATGGCTCATCCAGACGGTTTGATCTTTTGGCAGGTCACGGAATAGCTTGGCGCTGTCGTCGGTCACTTCAATGTCGGCCTTGCCGTATTCGCGGTTGTCGGCCGGTTCAACATCCCCGCCGAGCCGCTGTGCCATTAGCTGCATGCCATAACAGACGCCCAGAATCGGGATGCCGAGTTTAAAGATGTCTTCGTCAACGCCAAGCGCGCCTTTGTCATACACACTGTTGGGGCCGCCTGAGAAGATAATCCCTTTTGGCGCAATTTCTTTAACTTCTGCCGCCGTGATGGTATGAGGCTTTAATTCAGAGTAGATACCAAATTCCCGGATTCGCCGGGTGATTAACTGATTATATTGACTGCCATAATCGAGGACGATGATCTTGTCGTAATCCTTGTTCTGGTCATTTGCCACAGTCCGCCACACTCCCTTGTTTGAATGCACTAATTTTACAGAGTTTTCATAAGCTGGTCAATCGTGAGTGAGAAGCCTCTCATCTAAGAAATTGCGAAGCCGCCGCGTGATTGATCGAGTTAAAGCCAGATTGTCTGGCAAGTTGTTCCCGTTTTTTGAAAAAAAGCATGCGCCCACCATTACCATTTTCGTAATGCGACTTGATCGATTTTGTGGCCGGTCGTTTTATGCAAAATGATGTCCGCCCGATTTTTAGTGGGCAGGATGTATTCATTCAGGTTCTTAAGGTTGACATCCCGCCAAACCTTCCGTGCCATGTCAAAAGCGTCTTTGCGATTCCCGATGGCATATTGATAGTAGTAATTGCTCGGATCCGTGAAGGCCGTGTCCAACAAAATGCCGAAGCGCTCCAGATACCACTGTTCAATCAAGGTTGGGTCGGCGTCGACATAGATGGAAAAGTCAAAGTAATCACTGACATAAATCGGTTGCTTACTTGGCAGCTGCAAGACATTGATGCCTTCCACAATGAGAATATCCGGCCGGTCAATAACCTCGTACTCGTTAGGCACAATATCGTATATCTGGTGACTATATTTCGGGGCCCGCACCACGCCGCTAGCATTTTTGACGTTGTTCATAAAGTGAATCAGCAGCTGCATATCGTAGCTTTCGGGAAACCCTTTTCGATCCAAAATGCCGCGTCGTTCTAGTTCGGCATTGGGATAGAGGAAACCATCCGTGGTGATTTGCTGGACGCGCTTGTCTGGATACGCCCGGCTCAGTAACAACTGTAGCAAGCGGGCAGTCGTGCTTTTTCCGACTGCCACCGAACCGGCGATACCGATAATAAACGGCGTGTGCGGATTGCGTTGCATCCCCAAAAATCGGCTCAAGGTAAACATATCGCCTTGGTAATCCTCATAGCGAATATGAATCAGGTGGCGCAATGGTGAATAAATGGTTTTAACATCATCAAGACTGATTTCATCGTTCAGTGAACGTAACTGTGCCAGCTCGGCATCGGTCACGCTGGTAAAATTTTGCGAGTGAAACTGGGACCATTCTGCCCGATCAAACTTATAAAAATTCATTTCGGATTGCATAACTTACCGTGTCCTTGCGTTTAATGGTTTTATTTTAGCATAGAAACGACCGGTTATTTCGACCAATCGGTTTTGCTTGACAGCTGGGAAAAGGTTGTGCACAATGAGAGCAATCAGTTCATACCGCTTACCATCGTGTACTCACCACCATCGGAGGGTTGCTATGTTTGAATCTCTTTTGTCGCTTATTCCAGAAGTTGTTCTCGAGTCGATTTTCATACCGATTTTTAGGCCAGAATTTAACCTTGAAGCGTCGACTAAGTTTAACTGGTTTCGTTTTTTACTAACGCTTGCAGTCAGTGGAGTTTTTGCTGGTGCTGGCATTTGGCTTTTGCTTCAATTACTGACGGATTCCCTTAATCCAGTGGCCCTGTTTGGCGGATTGCTACTCTTAGCATCAGGCGGTATCCCAGCTGGCCGTGCTGTCATCGATTTTATGGACTATCGACGCCAGCGCCTCGCTAAAATCGAAGCAGAAATGCCTTATCAAAAACTTTGATACATCTCCAATTTTGCTAATCATTCAATCTCCAAACAAAAAGCGCCCGAACCCGAGCGCTTTTTTGCTGCCAATCATTAATCGTGCAAGGTAAACTGCAACTTCATCTTCGGTGCCGCAGCTGCGACCATTTGTCCCAGTAGCTCGTTGCTGTTAGCCATGGCCAAATCAGCCATTTGTTCGTTTGCTGTGGTCAGGTGTTCGCGGATGTTTTTGGCATCCTGAACTTGCTTGTCGGTTTGCAGTTGCAGATGGCGACAAGCCGCAACGGTCTTTTGTTCAAAGACGTCTTCCTGATCCTTGAACAAAGAGAAGTCGTAATCGCCAAACGTTGCCAGCAGGTTGCTCAGCCAGTACATTTTGGAAACATCAAAGTGATCCCCGGTGTCGCGATAAGCCGCCGGTGTGTCATTCACGTTGGCATAAAACGGCACAACGGCATTGAATGTGTTGGGGCCGAATGCGAGCCAGTGAATGCCGGCGACTGCAGCTGGCACGTCATTGCGAATCTGCAAAATGTGGAGTTCCTGATTGCGGTTAATACCGATCGGCCGATACAGCTTTTTCTGCGCCGGCGTGCCGGTCGTGCCGTAAACATCGTAAGGCGTGTTTTCGTAATGTGAGCTTTCGACAAACTTCACGTCCTCGATGCTGATCTTTTTGGAGGTGCGGCAGATGAACGGCAGGTCCTGATCGATCGGGGTGGTATCAAATTCCGGATTGAAATACTTTTGGCCGTACCATGCCCGCGGATTGTTGTAGCGGGTGTCTTTGATGGTGGCTGAGCCGAAAATGTGCCGCAAATTGTAGCCTTCCGCGTCCGGATTGAGGTGATACGTCTCGATCAAGTCACGCAAATCCGCGCTGCTCATCGTGTCATCGCTGGTAAAATCGAAATCGGTGATGTTGAAGCGGTTCGGAGCGATCACGTAGGCGTCGTCCGGAATCCGAATTGCTGCCCAGTGATGGCCGCCGATGCTTTCGAAGTACCAGACTTCATCCTTGTCAGCAAACGCGATGCCATTGCTTTCATAGGTGCCATATTGCTGAAGAAGACTGCCCAAGCGCTGAACGCCTTCGCGTGCGCTATGAATGTACGGCAATACGATGGTCGGCATGTCTTCTTCGCCAATTCCAGCCGGTACCAACGGATCAACGCCCAGAATCCGGCTATTGGTCGTGATCGTCTCGGTCGACGTCATCGCCACATTGTCGCTATTAATCCCGGCAGCGGCCCAAATGCCGTGGCCATCTTCGGCTTCCGGTGTGGACGTATAGCCCAACGGATCAGCAGGCAGGTCAATCGAAAACTTGCTAAGCACGGAATGATACTGACGCGGCTGATCTTCAGGTTTGACATAGACAAACTTTTGCGGATGCAACGGTGATTCGCCGTCTTCGTTACGCGCAATAATCGTCGAGCCGTCAATCGAAGCTTTTTTACCTACTAACACCGTGGTACACGAGCCGACATAACGTTTTGCCAAAATAATCGTCCTTCTTTCAAAATAGTCTCGCCTGCACAACGCCCTCAGGCTTGATTTAAAGTTAACTTTACCGCGCAAAAACGGGTTTGCCAATAGTTGGCAGGAAACCTAGGTAAACAAAATCGCCTGTTTGAGATGATTTTTCTCAGAACAGGCGATTAATATTTTAGCTTGAAATTTATTTTAAGTTAGATGGCACATGATTCTCGTTTGCCTTGTTGCGGAACTACCTGAAGTAAACAGTGGCGACAGATTAAAGAACTAGTGCCAAGGCGGAGCTATCGGAGGCCAGATGGGGCTCAGCAGTGGAATTGTTGTAGGCGGGGCGCTCTTTGCCCCGCCTACAACAAGGCCGAGCTTCGAAACCGCGGTTTTTGCGGGTTCGAAGTCGTGCCCTCCGCTCTAGCTTCGCGTCGCCACCCCAGCTGGCCGGAGATAGCGGAGGTTGGCACGGCAATATGTTTCTCAGCCTGCTAATCCAATGGCACCTCGCCAAAGCTGGCATTAATCTTCCGATAGTCCGCACGCCGCTCATCGTAACCCGCTAACAACCGCTTTTCAAAATCCGACTCCGCTTCAAGCGCTGGCAGCGGGCCGTCTTCTTTGTGGCGCGCCACGAAAGTTGCAAAGGCCGTACCGACCTGAAACCGTTCGCCGGTCGCCAGATGTTCGCCAATTAAATGAATAAACACTTCCAGGGACCGGTGACCCACGCCGCTGACCATACACTTAATTATCAACGCATCCCCTAAAGTGACCGGTGCATCCAGCCGCACCATGTCAAGCGAACCGGTCGCCAACCCGCGACGGCCTAATCGCTGCGCCGCAATCGAACTGACATCATCAATCCAGGTAAAAATCTGGCCGCCAAACAGTGTCTTGTGGTCATTTAACATGCCGGGAAAGACCCGATAACTCGAAACTGCCAAAGTGTCGCGCATTTTAACCATCAACTTTACCCCCGCTCATACAGATCTGCCGGAACCTTATCCAACAACGGTGTGACATCCGGGCTGGCAAGCATCGTCAGCCGGTGCATCGCCCGAGACGCGACCGTATACAGTAATTCCCGCTCGTCTTCTTCGTGGTAGTTCGCCGCGTTGACCTGCCAAAGGACCACGGCATCGAATTCAAGCCCTTTAGCCAGGAAACTCGGTACCACAATCACGCCGGCTGCTAACCGCTGATTTTCGGACTTGATGAGCGTCACTTTAATGCCCGCCGCTTTCATCTGCTCGTAAATCGCCTCGGCATCCTCGAGCGTTTTGGCAATGACCGCGGTTGTCTGCTTGGCTTCATTGTTTACTTTTAGCTGCTCCTTAAGCGCCGTCATCAGTCCAGCTTCGTCAGGCCGCACGACCAACTTAGGCAACGGTCCTTGGCGATTGAAGGCCACGATTTTCTGCCCCGAGGTCAAAATGGCTTTGGTGAAGTCCGTCACCTGCTTGGTTGACCGATAACTTTGCGTCAATTGCACGACCCGGGTCTTCTCCGGATCAAACAACTTGCTGGTTTCGTTGATCAGCGTCCGTGAATCATCCTTGGTGAAAATGGCCTGATTCAGATCGCCTAACAACGTAAACTTGGCGCGTGGAAAACTGTCCTTAAGGTAAGCCAGCTGATACGGCGTGTAATCCTGAATTTCATCGACAAACACGTACCGCATCTCGCGCTCGCCGTGTCGGCCAGTAATTAAGTCGTAAAGATGCAGGTACGGCGTTGCGTCGGCCATTGGCAACTGTCGCTGCTTGAACACGTCGATGAAATGATCGACTTCCGCCTGCCATTCATCTTCGGAAATACCTTCTGCCGCTAAATCATAAATCGCCGGCACTTCCCGCAAAAAGCTGACGTACTGGCCGCGAATGTTGATGAACCGATTGCGGACAATATCCTGCTGAATCTCGTCAAAGCCCTTCATGACTAGCTGCCGAGCAAAGAAGCGATATTCATCATCGCTATTTTTAAATTCTTTCGGGCCATCCTGTTGCATCGAGCGAATCGTTTCGTCGCTTAAATTCTGCACTGCTTCTTGAACCCACTGTGCTTTAGTTTCGGATTCAATTTTCCGATTCAGCATTTTGATCAACCGCTCTTTGGTGGCGTTCAGGCGATTGCCCATATGATAATTTTCGTTGTAACTATAAAAAATTTCACGGATACGCTTGCGGGAAAAGAACACTTCGCCGCGGAAACGAATATCGCGGAAACGCAAGCCGGAACGTTCTAGGCTGGTAGCGTATGTTTTAGCTGCGTTGAAGAAATCCAGACTGCCTTTGACGCGGGCGATTTTCTTTTGCACCGGCGTCAGTTGCTGCTCGAACTGGGAAAAGAGATTTTGGACGTCAATGTGCGGCAACCGGCGCGTGACATATTGGTAGTAAGTGAACTGCACCATGTTTTGCTCGCCTAATTCCGGCAAAACGTTGCTGATGTAGTCGGAGAAAAGCTGGTTCGGGCTGAACATGATTACCTGGCTGCTGGTCAGATTGCCGCGGTAGCGATACAGCAGATACGCGACCCGCTGCAAAACGGCGCTGGTTTTACCGGAACCGGCAGCACCTTGCACAAACAGCAAATCGGCTTTGGTGTCACGGATGATCTGGTTTTGTTCGCGCTGAATGGTGGTGACGATGGTTTTCATCTGCGTATCGGACTTCTCGCCCAAGACTTCAAGCAGCATTTGATCGCCAATGGTCTCGGTGGTATCAAACATGGTCTGAATCCGCCCGTTTTTGATCACAAATTGCCGTTTCAAAGAGACGTTGACCTGTTGCGGCCCGTCCGGCGTTTGGTAAGTGACCTTGCCCAAACCGCCATCATAGTAGATGGAACTGATCGGCGCCCGCCAGTCATAAATGAGAAACTTGCCAGCCTCATTGGTAAATGAACCAAGGCCAATGTAGATTGTTTCCGGCTTTTCCTGGCCTTCCTGAAAATCAATCCGGGCAAAGTACGGATTGCCCAACAATCGTTTGACAGTTGCAAGTTGCTGAGCGCTTTGCTTCCATGCATTGGTGCGCTCATCAAGCACGCGTTGCTGTTGTTGGATCGAAGCAGCCGTTTCAATGGTTTCCGCGTCATTACTGAAGTTGAGAGAAAAATCATTGAAGAAGTTGTCGCTAATGCTTTTCTCTTCAGTCTTGGTCTTGGCCATCTCTTTTGAAAGACGAACCTCGGCACTGGAGAGCTCCTTCATGATGCCATCTAAATGTTGCTGCTCTTTAGCCTGCTCATTCTCGACCACGCCATCATCTCCTTAACGGTTATCAAATAATCGTTATAACATCTTATCACTTATGGGCCGGCGCCGCAAAAGCGACATGTCATCTAATATCAGGTTTTATTTTAACTTTCCGCGCAACAACGGTGTCCACGCTTCGAGTACATACCCCACTGCCAGACCGATGGCGACACCCAGTAAAATGCGTTTGAATGGCAGGCTGACTAATAGTCCGACTAAGACGCAAGTACCAACAATGACGGCGCGGCGATTGAAGAAAGATTTTCCTTGACGTGGCGGCTTTTGATTTTGTATCATACGCATTCCTTTCATTTATCCATACTTTTCGTTACGATTGACTCATCCATTATCGCTGATCGGAGGTCATTATGGAATCTATTTCACTTTTAATTGTCCTGACAGCTGCCCTGGTAACCCCGCTGTTCATGGCGCATTTTCACATTAATAGTATCCCGACTGCGGTAGCCGAGATTCTAGTTGGTATTGTATTAGGCAAAAGCCTCTTGGGGTGGGTGCACACCGGCGGCAACGTGCAATCGTTGAGTGAACTCGGGGTCACCATCCTGATTTTCCTATCCGGGATGGAAATCGATTTCTCCTTGTTCAAGCCGCAGCCTAAGACGACAAAAGGACCGCAGCCAGCCAATCCCGTGATACTTGCTGCAGTGGGATTTGCGACGGTAGTGCTGCTCAGCCTTGGCTTTAGTTACCTGCTGCAATTGATTCATTTCTTTAGCTATCCGATTTTTGCGACCATCCTTTTTACAACGATCGCACTCGGCGTTGTCATTGCGGCGTTAAAAGAAAAAGAACTGCTGCACCAACCGCTTGGCCAAACGATTTTGTTGATTGCAGCTTTAGGCGAAGTGATTCCTCTTATTAGCTTGACGATATACTCCGCTGTGAATGGCAGTAGCGACAGCAATCTTTGGCTGCTGCTGTTACTGTTACTGGCAGCTTTGGTGTTGTTGGCGCGATTCAAACGGGTCTACAGCTTTTTTGCAGCGATCGATAAAAGCACCACGCAATTAGACATTCGCCTGGCCTTCTTCTTAGTCTTCACCTTAGTCACGATTGCTTCACAAGTCGGGGCTGAATCTATTTTAGGGGCTTTTCTTGCCGGGATGGTGATGAAGCTGCTCGGACCGCGACAGGAAACCCAAGATAAGCTGACATCCATTGGCTACGGGTTCTTTATCCCGATTTTCTTCATCGTCACCGGCGCCAATCTGAATTTAAAGGCCTTAATTGCCGATCCTAAAAGCCTCTCATTGATTCCCTTAGTTCTAGTCGGCTTCTTTATCACCAAAATTGGCCTCTATCCGGTATTGCGCCGCCGTTTCAAGGTATCAAATGCATTGGCCGGTACTTTCTTATCAAGTGCTACCATTACGTTGGTGATCCCGACGTTAACCGTTGGCCGCAACCTTGGCATTGTGACGGAACAGCAATCTGGCGCCTTCACGCTGGCGGCTGTGATCGCCTGTGTCAGTGGACCCATTCTTTTCAATCGGCTTTTCAAACCGGAACCGGAAACGTTCAAGAAGACGCGCGTCACTTTTATCGGCGGCAATCTGTTGACTGTCCCAATTGCCCAACATCTAAGTTCGGACCGATATGACGTCCAACTGTTTACCGATAAGGCGGAAAACTTCCGCACCTATAATTCTGAAGTCGCCATCTCTCTAGCCGATTATCAGGAAGATGCACTGAAGGCGGCTGGCGCTTTTGACTGTGACATCATCGTGCTCGGTGATTTCGACGCGGACACCAACTATGCGCTTGCCAAAATGGCGCTCGCCCAAAAAGTGCCGTGTATCATTGCCCGGTTTGCCGCCAAGGATGCTACCACTGATCGCTATGATCGCTTGCGGGACGAAGGTGTCGAAGTCTTCAATGCGCTTGACGCCAACATCGCCCTTCTCCGCAGCCTGATCGAAACGCCGTCGACGCTGCAGATTCTAGACGATACGATTGCCGGAATTTACGAAGTGACCATCCGCAACTCGCGCTTTGCCGGTCTCGAACTCAAGAACCTGCCATTCATCGACGACATCACCGTCAGCCAGATCTACCGCAACAAAAAGTTCATCGCACCGCACGGCGACACCCAGTTATACTTGGGCGATCACCTCATCTTCTCTGGCGACAAACACTTGATCCGCAACATTCGGACGCAGGTGGAAAAGCTTAATTAGCTGGTTGAAGTAGGGTCGTAGTGCGCAGGCATAATATAAAATTGTCCAAGATATAGTTTGTTTGTTGGTTTCTAAGGACAATTCGTTGGGCTTATTAGGATATCAGTGCCAAAGCGGAGCAATCGTAGGCCAGCTGGGGCTCAGTGGTGAGATTGTACTAGCCGGGCGATCTTCCCGGCGTAGTACAAGGCCGAGCTTAGAGACTCTGCCGGTTTTGCAGAGGCTCTAAGTCGTGCCCACCACTCTAGCTTCGCGGTCGCCAGCCCCGATCTGGACGGAGATTGCGGAGTTTGGCACGGCACAGAACTTTTAGCCTAAGTTTTAACCTCCCCTGCGATCATTTTCAATCAGGTTTTCGCTTCCTGACGTGGTACAATGAGATTATTCTAAGAAAAAAAGGTGATCAAATGAAACAAGGAACAACGATCCTGACCTTAGACAACGGCTACCACCTGTGGACCAACACGCAGGGTGAAGGCGATATTCATCTGCTGTGCTTGCACGGCGGCCCTGGTGGCACCCACGAATACTGGGAGAATTTTGGCGAAGAGCTCGCTGATCTCGGTGTTCAAGTGCATATGTATGATCAGCTCGGATCGTTTTATTCGGATCAGCCTGACTATTCTGATCCGGAAATTGCCAAAAAGTACCTCACCACGGATTATTTCTTGGGTGAAGTCGAAGAAGTGCGCAAGAAGCTGGGCTTGGACCATTTTTACTTAATCGGTCAAAGCTGGGGCGGCGCGTTGACCCAATTGTATGCGCTGAAATACGGCCAACATCTTAAAGGTGCCATCATTTCCTCAATGGTGGATAACATCAATGAGTACGTGGAGCACATCAACTTGGTTCGCGAAGAGGCATTGCCGCCTTCAGCCGTTAAATACATGAAGAAAATCGAAAAAGCCGGCAAATGGGATGATCCGCAATACCAGAAGTATGTCGATGTTCTCAACCGAGGGTATGTTGATCGCAAGCAGCCGCCTGCTATTTCCCATTTAATTAGCACGATGGCGACACCCGTTTATAACGCTTTTCAAGGCGATAACGAATTCGTTGTCACCGGCAAGCTGAAAGACTGGGACATCAGCGATCAAATCCACAACATCAAGGTACCAACGCTGCTGACATTTGGCGAACACGAAACCATGCCGCTAAAAGCTGCGCAACGCATGGCCGAAGTCATTCCACATGCACGTCTGGTCACCACTCCTAATGGCGGCCACCATCACATGATCGACAATGCGCCGGTTTACTTTAAGCACCTAAAGCAGTTCATTTCCGATGTTGAAAATGACACTTTTAATGATTAGTTGTAAAAAGCGGTTTGCCATCTGCGGCACCGCTTTTTATATAAAGGAGCCTTCTGATGGCCTATACCGTTGATTTTAAAACCGTCAGCACGACTGGCCTCGAAAGTTCGCCTGTCGCCCAATCGCTGGCTGGTTTACGTGCCAATGAAGCGCGCTACATTTGGAACAAATTCAAAGTGCCTTATGTGACGTATCCGATTGCTGAAAAGCCGGACAGTCTTGCTTGGCTGCAAACGATTTTAGCCGAACGGGCGTTGACTTTTGCGGCCAAGCCGCTGGAAATCTGCGACTTGGCATTGCCCGACATGCGCTGGGTCGAAGCCTATTATCAAGACGGACTTGTTGTTAATGTCATGTATTCGTTAACGGACCCGAAAAAACGGGCAGTCGGCTTCAAACTCAGTGAGGGCATGGCTGTTCCCGATGAGCTCGCCGGTAAGTTCAAGTTTGCCCGCCAAAAATCAAAACTTGCCGGCACGATTCGCGGTTCCTTTTTCGTGATTAAAGGCAGTTATTGAATTTATCGTCAATTGCTTCACGATCATTTAATGCAAAAAACGCTTGCTGCCAGTAGCTTGAAAATTCAAGCTGCTTGGACAGCAAGCGTTTTTAATTGGGTCACGGCACAAAGACGGACACAATCAGCTGCAGATTGAGCAACGTGATCAACCCAGTCAGCAAATACCCGACCCAGCGGACTCCTGGGGAATTGACGTGATCCCCCATCAAATCTCGTCGATCGGTTAAGGCGACCAATGGAAAGAGTGTAAACGGCAGCGCGATGCTTAAAGCCACCTGCGCATAGACAATCACTTGTTCAAAGTTATGCTCGCTAAATCCCATGATGAAGCCGATGATCATGATCGGAATTAAGGTCACCGCCCGTGTCAGCAAGCGTCGTTCCCACAGTGGCATCTGAATATTGAGGTAGCCTTCCATCACAATCTGCCCGGCTAAGGTGCTGGCGATCGAACTGATCAATCCGGTAATCAGCAAGGCAAACGCGAACAAAGTGCTCATAATCGGGCTGGCAAGACCGCCGACAATGGCTGGATTTTTCAGCCCGTTGTAAACGCCTTGAAACGCCGTCACGTGACCGCCAACGCCGTAGAACAAGGTTGCACCCAACACCAGCAACAAGGCATTGATCAAGAACGCCGCCACGAGATGCACGTTGGAGTCCCACTTGCCAAACCGCAGCGCCTCGGTCACCTGCGCCGGAATATGTTCATCGTACCTGCGGCTTTGCGCTAGCGAGGAATGCAGGTAAATATTGTGCGGCATAATCGTCGCTCCCATAATTCCCAGGCTAAGCACCAACATCCCGTGATTCGTTAAAATCTCCGTATGCGGTACAAAACCACCAACGATCCCGCCGACTGAGGGATGTGCCCGCAGCACTTCAATGCCGAAAATAATGCCTACCGTCAAAATCGAGGCCAAAACGATCAATTCAATACGCCGAATGCCAAAACGCAAAAAGAACAAGACAACCAGCACATCGGCAATCGTCAGCAACATGCCCCACATTAAGGGCAGCCCGAACAGCAACTTTAGCGCAATCGCAGTTCCCACAACACCGGTCATATCCGTCGCCATCATCGCCGCTTCATTAATCAGCCACAGGCAAATCCGCGCCCATTTTGGCACAAAGGCCGCAATCGCCTGCGCCAGATCCAACCGCGCGACGACCCCGAGCTTGATCGACAGACTCTGCATAAACATGGCAACCAAAATCGTCATCAACAACACTGACAACAACGCATCATGGTATTTACTGCCACCTTCCAACGCTGTCAGCCAGTTCCCCGGATCCATGTAGCCAACCGCCACCAGCGCGCCGGGACCGCTATATGCCAGAAACTTTTGGAAAAAAGAAGTTTCGTAAACACCCGGCACCTGCACACTGCGATTAATATCATCTAGACTGCGCTTGGCCTGTTGCGCCCGCAGTCGGTCATCTTGTTTCATCGTCTTGGGCCTCCGCTGCAACTTTTTCCTTTGCAAGCGATGCCAGTACATCACAAAACGGTGCACACCCATTCATCGGTCGCACTGATTTAAAGACTTTGCCGCCATTAGCCCGAAATGTCTGGTAGTTTTGAACGTCATTTTCTTCTAGGGTCTCCAGACAATCTGCCACAAAGCTCGGCGTGGTCACCAGTACCCGCCGCTTGCCCAACGCCGCTAACGCCATCAAACGGTTGCGCAAATAAGGTTTTAACCACGGGACCGGGCCAAATTTGGATTGGTAACACATTTCGACCTTCTCCTGTGGTACTTTCTTTAAATAGCGTTTAACGCCTGTAGTTGTGGCTTCACAGGCTTGCTGATAAGGATCGCCATGACGCACCATAGATGTTGGAATCCCGTGGTAGCTCAGGATCACGGTGTCATAGTCATCTTGGCTGTAGGCGTCGTCTAGCTGTTTCGCCAGCAATTGCAAATAAGCCGGCTGATCATAGAATTGATCAATGACCAGCGTCTTAACCCCGGACGCTGCCACTTTGTCCAAAATGGTCTTCGTCGTGCTTTGCGTATACTCGGGAAACAACGGAATGACCACAATCGGATGATCCCCGCGCGCCGCCATATTCTGCAACGTCTCGCCAATGGGGTATTCACCGCCATAAGTCATCGCCATTTGAACATCCCAATCCGGCAACTTCTTTCGCAAACGATCGCGTGTCACCTGGGTATAAGCAATCAGCGGTGACCCGGCTTTGGTCCATTCATGCTGATAAAAGGTTGCTGATCGCCAACTGCGAAAAGGCAGAATGAAACCGCGTAAAATCGGTTGCCACAACATTTTAGGTATCGTGATAACATTCTGATCACTTAAAAATTCCTGTAAGTAGCGGCGCACATCCCGCGTACTCGGCGAAACCGGCGAACCCAGATTTACAATTAACAACCCTGTTGCCATTTTACTGCCCCCATCATGCGTCAAAATCATAAATTAAGAATAACACAGTGCGCGTTCTTCTGAGGGCGTTTTCTTGCCTGTAAGCACCCTTTCAAAACTAACCTCCCCGTGTTTCTATGCTAAACTATCTTTAGAAGTAAACTTTCGAGGAGGCAGCAGGATGGCTACGAAGGGTATTACCGTTTATCTGGTGCGTCACGGCCAAACATGGTTCAATCATTTCAATAAAATGCAAGGTTGGTGCGATTCACCACTGACCGAAAACGGCATCAAAGACGGCACTAACACAGGCATTATTTTGCGCAATGTCGCGTTTACCCATGCTTATTGCAGTGACACGATGCGGGCAACGCGAACAGCTGATTTGATTTTAAGCAAGAATCTAACTGGCAAGATTCCGCTGACAGTTACGCCATTTTTCCGGGAGCAGTTTTACGGCTATTTTGAAGGCGAAGATTCCGGCCAAACCTGGTACATGGTTGGCTTTCCGCATGGGGCAAAGACGTATCCGGAAATTCTGGAACAATATGGCGTTGATGCTTCAAAAGATTTCATGCACGATGCCGATCCATTCCATGAAGCCGAAGACGCGCGGACTTACTGGACCCGCCTTATGAAAGGCTTCCGCCAGTTGCGGTCCGAAAACAAGGAAGGCGACAAGGTACTCATGGTCAGCCACGGCACCACCATTCGCAGCATTGTCGATAAGTTCGGCAAAAATGACGGCTTCGTGGTCACCGATTCGCCGCGTAATGGATCGATTAGCAAGATTTTGCTGACTGACACGGGGATTAAAATCTTGAGTTATAATGAGTTTGAGGCTTGATTGTTCCTTGTCTTGCCAAACTCTGCAATCTCCAGTCCCATCTAGCATATGGTTGCTCAGCCTTGGTATTACGTCCATCATTATTCACCAACGTTTCTAAATGCAACGAGGACTTTACTTTATTTTCAACTTAAACATCAAAAAAGACCACATATCAGTTCTGGTGTGTGATCTTTTTTCTTACTATTTCTTGTTTTGACGCTTACCCAACAACAAATTATCAGTCACTGGAAATCTATGCATCCGGTCCAGTTTCATCTCCTTAATGCCATTGCTGAGTTATTGAATGGCAACGGCAAATTTCGTGTAGCTGTACGCCGCATTAAATGCTGATTTGCTAATCCAATAAGTGCCATTTTCTGGATCGACAATGTGCATTGACCCGGTATTGTAACCGTCTACTGTCACGACATGTGCGTTGTCAATACCATTGCCCCAGTCGTAATGATGCCACTGTGGCGCTTGATAATTTAATGTGACCCAAGCCACAACTGGGTTTCCAGCAGCAACTTGACTGATAATACCGTCTAGGCTGCTGCCGCTGATGTTACTTGCGCCGCCAAATTGACTAGCCCACGGCGTGAACGCACTTGGGAAAATGGATTGATAAACACCGTTGACGACAGCGTACGGGGTGCCACCAAAGCCTTGATACGGATTACCGTTTGTGGCAATCGGCATTGTCTTTAAGAAGGTCGCAAGATTATGGCCAGCTGCACGTCCCTTATAATGAAGCGCCTCTAGTGCACTCGCAGCCTCACAACCCATTGGTGCTCCCGCCGCTTCCTGACTGATAAAATGGACGCCCAGTACTTTACTACTGCTTGGTTGGGCTGCAGCATTACTATTGATTGCAGTTCCGCCGTTGCTATTACTAGTCTGGTTTTGCGGAGCACTGGTACTAGCTGTGCTGCGAGTTGCAGCCGCTTGGGTAACTGTCTGACTACTTGCTGCAGCTTGAGCCCTGCTGCTGGAAGCAGCTGCCGCCTTTGCAACAGTGGCCTGTTGTGGATCACCAGCCGCAGCTTGTTTCTTCGCTTGTTCGGCCTGCTGATCTTTAGGTAGTTTTTTGATGGCTTCATCCAGTTGCGGTAGGTACTTATCTTTGAACGCCTTAACATTAACAGCGTTGATGGCGTCACGTGCCTGATCGATCTTGTCTTGGACGGGATCACCGCTAAGAGTCGATTTTACCAGCGCAACTGCTTTGACTTCACTGTTCAGCAGATTCACCTTATCTTTGATCGTTTCCGCAAACTTCGCTTTATGCTTCTGGAGATAAGCAAAATCGGTGTTGAGCTTCTGAGCTTCCAACCCCTCATCTTTAAGTATTTGATCCTTGCCGAGCTGAGTGTTTAACACGCTCTGAACTGAAAAAATTCTTTTTGCAGCAATAAGTTGTTCTTGATTGACCCTAAAAGTCTTCTTTTGAGCTTTTGATAAATCTCCGCGCAGTTTGTACACTTTGGCTTTTTGGTTATCCGCTTTGGCCAACATTGACTTGCTGAGACCTTTTGCCGGCATCTCATACTTGCTATCGGCGTAGAGATTCTTTATTTGCTTCGTCATCAGCGTCAGTTGTGACGCCGATGATGGCTTGGTCTGTGACACTTTTGCTTGACCACCGCACCCTGCTAAAAGTAGTCCTGATAAGATGATGGCCCCACCGGCCTTGATCGTGGTTTTCATTTCTCTCCTCCGTCCCATTTGATAAAGTGCAGTTCGGTTGTATAGCCAATCAAGTGAGCAAAATCTATCAGCCAAGCTGTTGTAGGATCCAGAGTCCCCTCTTTCGATGCGAGAGAGGTCCGTCCTTGTTGTTTGCGCTTCATCGGCTAGCCCTTACAATTTATATAATGATCCTCATAAAGATCGCTATCAAGAAAAATTATTATTTTTCAGTGATTTCAAAACTATTTCGCTCGTGCCATTGATTGCCACATTTTTAACTCCCAGACACCGGTCGACTTGGCAAAGAACAATCAAGCCTCCCTCAGGCATACAAAAAGGCCACGCATCAATTGCAAGTGCGTAGCCTTCTTGTTTACTATTGAACAAGCGGATGCTAGTGTACCAATTCCTTTTCCTTAATCAATGAATCGCCGTGAATGAATTCCGGATTCGGGGTTAAGTCAAAGCGTTGTGCCAATTGCTCCAGATTTTCATCGGTAATTTCGTTGACGAACTTGCCGCCTTGCGCCTGAATGGCGGTGTAGATGGTCGCGGCTTTTTCAACGGTTTCGATCAAGCCATAGGTTTCGTCAATGGAATCGCCTGCGCCGAAGATGCCGTGAAGTGGCCAGAGCACGATGCGGTAGGTGCCCATTTTTTCAGCGGTTGCTTGGCCGATTTCATTTGTGCCCGGGGTCATGTATGGCAAAACGCCGACACCTTCAGGGAAGACAACAATTGATTCAGCCTGCATCTTCCAGAAGATCCGGCTGAAGAGTTTCTCTTTCCATGGCAACGTGAAGGTCATGGCAATCGTGTTGGTTGGATGGCAATGCATGACAACGCGCTGGTTAGGATCCTTCTTGAGCCGCTGGATGTGAGTCATCAAATGTGCCGGGAACTCACTGGTTGGCTGGCCGCCGTCAGAAAAGCCCCACAGTAAGTCAACACTGTGGCCGTCTTCGGCGATGCGAACAAGCCCTGTGTCACGTTCCGGGAAATCCTTAACATTCTTGAAATAACGGCCAGTGCCGGTTACCAAGAAGTATTGGCCGGCCAATTCGCTGGCATCGAATTTGATCAGGATGTTGCGCTTAACTTCATGCACATCACCATACTGACTAACTTCCTGTTCAGTCAACCGATAGCTGACATTGCCGCCGTTACGCTCGTCCCAGCCATGTTGATAAAGGTTCCAGGTCACCTTTTGCATTTGTTGTACAAATGGTGAATCAATAAATGCCTGCGTATATTCGGGATTCAAGAAATCCTTTTTTGAATCTGCCATGAAAACGTTCCTTCTTTCCTTATGGTCATCGCGCCGATTGCTTATGAAAACAGTGACAAATGAACAGATGAACCGCTTCGACCCTTGTCAGAAATGGTCAACCGCACTGAACCAGTAGCACTCTCGGTTTGATTTGTTGTTTATCTTTCTTACAACCCCTATTTTACGAAGCAATGTAAGCGCTCGACCAGACCAAATGTACGCATCAAAATAGCCAAAACGGAACAGATATACATATTGAGAGGCTTCGGCAATAAGTTCCGAGCCGTTCCAAACTCCACAATCTCCGGCCAGATCGGGGCTGGCGACCGCGAAGCTAGAGTGGTGGGCACGACTGAGCCCCATCTGGCCTCCGATTGCTCCGCTTTGGCACTACGAATTTAATATGCCTAATAAAATTTCTAAGCAGAAATAAAAGCAACCGCATCATTTTTGAAAATGCGATTGCTTTTATTTTGACCATAAATGATGTCACAGCCCTGGTTAAGCTTTATCCGCCAAATCCTTGTTACTGACAATGCTCTGATAGATCCAGACAGTTGCCAAATAATAAAGACCGTACAAGACGATGAATAAACCAAACGGGACTAACAAATTCGCGTAAGGTTGACTTAGCAGGGTCTTAAACATCTGGAGACCGAATAAGACGTGCACAATGCCGACCAGTCCCGGCAGCAGGAATAGTGCGCCGATTTCCTGGCGAATGGAACGGCGTAGTGCTTGCGGACGGGCACCGATTTTTTTCAACATGAGATACCGGCTCTGGTCATAATTGGCACCAGACAGGATTTTGAACATGAGCGTGGACGCCAGCATCGCCAAGAACGCAATGCCCAGGAAGAAGCCCATGAACGCAAGCCCGGAATACATGCCATTGATAATGTCGTAGAAGGCAATCTTTTGATCGGTGTTACTATCGCCAAGCCGCGGATATTGATGCTGCTGCATCGTCACAATTTTTTGAATCGTATCATAATTCTGGTTAAAATCTTTGACTTTGATCGTCGTCAATGTCTGTGCGTTGCCAAGCTTGGCAAACGTTGCAGCGTCTGCCACTTTTAATTGCTTGCCGCGATTATTGCCGATGAACACGCCAAAAGCAGTTGGGTAACGCTCGATAACCCGATCGAAGTTGCGGCTGGTAATTTTGATGGCAGGCGCGTTAAGTCCTTTGTCATTCGCTTTGATTTCCAGAGGATGGGCATCAATCGCCGCTTTGCTGACGTAAACCGTTTTGGCATCCGACTTGAGCGTGTACTGATGTTTGGCGGTGACACCTTGTAACTTATTGACCTCCGCGCGGGTTGCGGCGTTCGGTGAGGTCACCGTCACATCGTAAACCGTGGTTTGATTGACCAACATCGGAATGTCATGGGTAAAACCAAGTCCGACCGTAATCGCGCCTAACGCCAACGCGAACAAAATCGACACGACCGATAGAATCCGGGTATAATCACGAATTCGAAAACTTAGCTGCGATAACGTAAAAGTATGCAACTGCTTGGCGGCAAATGTTTTATTGCGCTTCATGAGACTAATCAACGCCACAAACACGGAATTAAACAAGAAATACGTCCCCGCCACGATCGTTACTAGCGCTATCGGAATCGCCATTAACTGGAAAACGGCAATGTTGGCCATGCTATAGTAACCGATCGCCAGCAACACCAATCCGAGTACAATCTGAATGGCAAAGCTAGCCTTGCGCTGCTTGATCCGATTGGGTGTCTGGGCTTGATGTAACAGTGCCATCATCGGCGTTTTCAACAATTTTCCGGCATTGTAGATGGCCGAGAAAACAAACAAAATAATAAAGAAGCCGAGCGTCCATAAAATCGCCGGCACCCAAATTGCGGAAAAACCGGTGGCCGGGGCATGCAACGTTTTGATTAACCATTGGCCGATAAAGGTCGTCCCAACCATGCCAATCGCAATGCCGGCAACCGTGGCAAGTAAGCCAATCACAACGGTTTCAAGAAAAACCAGCTGGCCGATCTTACGCCCTTTTGCTCCCAGCATCATAAACATGGCGTAATCACGCTGCCGCATACTAAGCAGAAAACTATTGGCATACACGATATAAACCAACGTAATGATCGCCAGTAAAATGGCGCCGAACCCGAAGATAAATGGCGTAAAGGCGACCGGAGAATTTTTCGTCAAAAAGCTGGTGTTGGTGGCTAATGCCATGAACATATAAAACACGGCACTGGCAATCACCAAGCCAGAGAATAGCACCGCATAATCGCGAAAACGGTTCTTTAAACCGCCAAGTGCGAGCTTTGTTAACATCATTTTCGCCTCCTACTTCTGGAATGTTCCGAGTGTCTCAAGAATCTCCTGATAAAAGGCTTCTTGACTTTTGTCCCCATGTTTCAGTTCAGAGCCGATCTGCCCGTCTTTAATAAACAAAATTCGACTGGCATAACTAGCCGAGAACGGATCGTGCGTCACCAGCAAAATCGACACGCCTTCATCCTGATTCAGATGAGCCATGGTATCCAGCAATTCACGGGCCGCAGTGGAATCAAGCGCGCCCGTCGGCTCATCGCCAAACAAAATGTCCGGCTGTTGAACCAACGCCCGCGCTGCTGCCACCCGCTGCTTCTGGCCACCGGAAAGCTCGGTCGGGTAATGATCCAACACCGCTTCGATGCCCAACGTTTGCGCAATCTTATCCACCGCTTCGGTCTGCTTCTTGGCGCTCACGTTCTGCAACGCCAGCGGCAACGCAATGTTTTCCCGTCCGGTCAGATTCTCCAGCAAGTTGAAATCCTGGAAAATAAAACCGATACGTTTCGCGCGAAAGTCAGACAAGGCGTTACCTTTAAGCTTGGTTACGTCATCCCCTTTAATCCGCACGGAACCGGATGTTGGGGTGTCGAGCGTGCTCAAAATATTTAATAGGGTGGTTTTCCCCGAGCCGGAAGCGCCCATAATGCCGACAAATTCTCCCGGTTCAACTTCAAAACTGACGCCTTTTAACGCAGGAGTCTGCTTCTCCCCGCGTTTACCATAAGTCTTAGTCACATTTTCAACGGTGACAATTGGTTGTTGTTTAGCCATGATGAACCCTCCATTCGCCAAGTCACGGCGGTTGCTTGATTAATTTAATAATAGTAGTTATTAATCGATTTCTCCTGTCCCTGCGCTAACAGTTGGCCTTTGAAAACTAACGGGTTTGTTAGTTCCATTAGCTTTTCTTTACTTTTTCCACCAAAAAGCACTCAATCCTTGCTATAATCACTATTGATTCATGAAAATACTTATGAAAGTTGGTTCGTCGTGGGAAAATTTCGCAACAAAGCTCCGGGTCTAGGTTCGCAGTTAGTTCAGCACTCAACCTAGCAAAGGAGTTTGTTTTATATGAACGATTTAGAAAAACCACAGAAACAATATATTCCCTGGATGGTTGTCGGCCTCATGGATTTTGTGACCGTGATCGGGTTCGACGACATCATCTATAACTTCCAGAATCAAGGCTTAGTCGCCTTCACGAGCTGGATCATCATGACCTTCTTTTATGTTATCCCGTATAACCTGATCGTGGCGCACATGGGGTCGACTTTTTCCGAACACGGCGGCGGGATCACCAGCTGGATGCGCGAGACCAACGGCGATACGGTTGGCTACTATGCTGCGTGGTTCTACTGGATTACCGGCCTGCCTTACGTGGTGGACGTCGCCAATTCCGTCGTTATTTCGTTTGGCTGGATCACCAACGGTAACGGCAACATTCAAGCCAATCTCGGTAACGCATGGTTCGGCATTCTCACCGCGGTTATTTTCGTGATCTTTATCTGGCTTCAGCACTTCTTCAAAAATAAAAGTCTTGAAATTATGTCAACCATTGGCGGCGGTGCCATGTTCATCATGACCATTTTGTTTGTGGTGATGACGTTCATCGGCTTGTCCAAAGGAGCCCCGATCGCCACCCGGCCGTTTGACTTCAAGGCCTTCATCCCCAAAGACTTCTTCTCGTTGAGTTTCCTGTCGACTTTTGGCCTGTTCGTTTTTGCCATGAACGGTTCGGAACTCGCTGCACCTTACACCAAGGACATGCGCCATCCCGCGCGTGACTTCCCCAAGGCGCTGAAAATGATTGCCATTATGACCATGTTTCTGACCTTATTCGGCACCTTCTCACTAGGGGTCTACTTCAACGCCCATCACCTGCCGAATGATTTGAAAATGAACGGTTCCTACTATGCGTTTCAGGCGATCGGTCGCCAATTCGGCCTCGGCAACAGTCTCATGTATCTTTTCGCCGTGGTTCAAGGCATCTACATGCTCGCCCAACTGGCTGTCATTCTGGATGCCTCCACCCGGGTTTTCCTGTCTGATGTGGCCAAACGCTTCATGCCGCGGCAGTTAACTAAAATGAACGAAGACGGCTTGCCGATTAACGGGTACTGGATGACGACGATTCTCTGCGCGTTGATCATGGCATTGGGTGCTTTGCTGCCGAAAATCAACGATATTTTCAACTGGTTATTGAACCTCAATGGCATTGTGAGTCCCTTGTCAACCTGCTTCCTATTCTGGTCTTACACGATGGTTCGCCTGCATCAGGATCGCTTCCCGACGCCGGATTATACGTTCCTCAAGAATCGTAAAGTCGGACTGGTAGTCGGCATCTGGATGCTTGGCATTACTTTTCTGCTCGGCACCCTCGGCTTCTTCCCAACCGATGCGACGGCTGATACTTTTGCTTTGATGCTGGTGCTGAACATTGTGGTGCCAATCGGGATGGTGGCGCTCGGCGTCTTGATGCCGTGGATTGCCAAACGGCAGCGCAATACTGTTAGCGGCCTCGCCTTCAGTCGCAATGCCTGGCTCGTCTTTACGGCGCTTAGTCTGGTTGGGCTAATTGCCGCCGCGACCTATGGCATGCATGTCAACTTGCTTAACCACTTAACGCCGGTCATTCAGTGGGCCATTATTATTGCTGTTGATCTGGCCATTGCTGCTGTGGTGATCAAAGTCACGGCAAACGGACGGCATCAACTGTTGGCGACACCGGACGACGAAGCGTAAAACTGCTTGCTGACCTTTTTAAGTGCAAACAACTTTAAAAAATCATGCTCCGGAGACAATTCCGTATCTTCGGAGTTTTTTAATCTGATTGCTTGCCGGTCAGACATTTGGGGCAGCAAGGCTTGCTCGCTGTTATGATGGTTTCCACTGATTTAGCTGTCAACACGGTGATCACTGTCGCGGCGTGATAAGATTAATAGTAAAGAGCGATACTGTTTTTAATTTGTGACGATGCCATTTCTTTTAACAATCGCCGCATGTCTTGATAGGTAGGAGGCTGCTATGCTTAGCTACACGATCATTTATAATCCCGCTTCAGGTCACGCAAAGGGCCCAACAGCGGCAGAAGTGCTCAAAGCAAAACTCGAAGATCGCCAGCGGCTGGTCACAATGAAACCCACTAAAAGCGCCGATGATGCCCGTGAATTTGCTGCGAGAGCACACTCGGATGTTGTCGTCGCGGTTGGCGGTGATGGCACGATTAATCAAGTCGTCGCCGGCCTAGCGCCACGACAACAACCGCCAATCCTAGGCATTTTGCCAGAAGGAACCGTCAACAACCTGGCCAAGGTGCTGCATATTCCCTTACTATTACCTCTGGCTATCAAGAACATCCTCGAAGCTAAACCCCAGCCGCTTGACATCGCGCAAGTCAATGATCGCTACATGGTCAGTACGCTGACGCTTGGCGTTTTGGCCAATGCCGCGCTGTCAGTCACGCAAAAAGAAAAACGCCACTTCGGTCCCATCATCTACTTACTAAAAGGCTTTAAAGTTCTGGCGCAGCACCAGCACTGGCAGTTGCAACTAGACACCGCCCATCACCAATGGAAAAAGGACACCCAATTTCTGCTGGTGACCATGACCAATTCAGTTGGTGGTTTCACCAATGCCGTTCCGGATGCGACGCCTGATGACGGCCATCTACATGTCTTCATCGCGCCTAAACTGGCTTGGTGGCGTTCGCTGCTAGCAATCCCTTACTTCATCACCGGCAACTTTCAGAAACTGCCGGGCATGACCTATTTTAAGACTGAACAGCTCACGATTCAGGCACCTAAAACCCTGCAAAGCCGTGTTGATGGCGATCCGAGTGCGAAGACCCCGCTGAAGCTGGCCGTAATTGCCGATCATATTCAGGTGCTGGCGCCGCCACTTAAATAAACGAACGACGCGTATAACTGCAAACAAAACTTTTCACAGCGCAATTCGCTCGCCAGCTAAAATACCGCGTGTTACACTAGTCTTATTCAATTGAAAGGGGTGAATCGCCATGCGGTTACGCAAGGTTGCACCATGACTGATGATCCGTTAGCACCGATCCGCGGCGATGACGCCCGGATCTATGAAAGGAATTTATGACTGAACAAATATCCAATGAAGTAACCTCTGAAAACGTTTTGATTGCAGGCATTTCCCGCCAGCAGGCTGATTTCGATTACACCATGACCGAACTCGGCGAATTGGCCAAGGCCGATAACTATAAGGTTGTCGGCGAAATCCGGCAAAACCTTGATCGGGCCGTTGCCGCTACCTATTTTGGCTCCGGCAAAGTCGAGGAAATCCGCGAGCTCGCCAATGTTCGTGACGCCACCACGGTGGTCATTAACGATGAACTCTCACCATCGCAACTGCGCAACCTTGAGAAGCAAACCAAATTGCACGTCATCGACCGCACGCAGCTGATTCTCGATATTTTTGCTGACCGGGCCCGTAGTAAAGCAGCCAAAACGCAAGTCGAAATTGCGCAACTGCAATACGCCTTGCCACGACTGCATCCCAGCGCTAATCGTCTCGATCAGCAGGTCGGCGGCGGTGCCGGTTTTGCAACTCGTGGCTCCGGCGAAACGCAACTTGAACTCGATCGCCGAGTGCTCAATAAGCGCATTAGCCACCTGCGTCAGGAACTCAAAGAAGCCAGTGTTGGCGATCAGGTTCGCCGCGCCCGGCGCGAAGACAATGCAATTCCAGTGGTCGCCTTGGTTGGCTACACCAATGCCGGCAAAAGCACCACGATGAACGGACTCCTGCAACTTTTCGCCGATCGTCCGGAAGGCAAACAGGTCTTTGAAAAGGACATGCTATTTGCAACGCTGGACACCAGCGTGCGGCAAATCACCTTGCCAGACAATCGCAAGTTCCTGCTCAGCGACACAGTCGGCTTCGTCTCCAAACTGCCACACAACCTGATTGACAGCTTCAAAGCCACCTTAGCAGAAGCCGCCAACGCCGACCTCCTCATTCAGGTTGTCGACTACTCCGATGAAAACTATCCAGAAATGATGGCCATCACCGAGAAAACCCTCAAAGAAGTTGGCATCCACAACATCCCGATGATCGAAGCTTACAACAAAGCCGATCTACGTGAAGGCACGCGGTATCCGGAAGTCACCGGCCAACGCCTCATCTACTCGGCCCGCGACAAGCGCTCGCTTCAGGCACTCACGCAACTCATCAAAGCTGATTTATTCGGCCAGGACGAAGAACACACGTACCTGATCCCATTCGATCAAGGACAACTCGTCAACTATCTGAATCAAGAAACAGTGGTTAAAGCCACCGACTACACGGAAGACGGCACCCGCATCACCGCGGTCGTCAATCCGGTTCAGAAAGGTAAGCTGGCTAAGTTCGCGGTTAAGGAAGAAGTTTGAAGTACCTGAGCTAATATAGAATATAAAAAGGCCTCGCTATTGCTGCTTGAATGTTCAAGCGGCTTGACGAGGCTCTTTTTAGTCGATTTGATTCTTTCGTGCACATTATTTTACGGAATGCCAAACATTATGACAAAACACCAAATTCATACCCGTTACTGCGGTAATAATCAATAATCTTCGGCAGCGTCTTCACAGTCATATCCTTCCCGATAGCATCATGCATCAACACGACCCGCACATTGCTAGTCGGATAAACCGCCAGCGACCGCAAATGATATTGCAACATCGCATCTTCCGTTTTCGGCTCCTGCGCCGGACTCAACGCATCGCCGACCGCCGCGTTCCAATCAACCCAATCAAGCCCCAGCCGTGTCAAACCAGTATCAGCAGTTGCCAATCCCTTCCAGCTAAAATGGCCACCGGGATAACGCCACAGATGCGTCTCAAAATCAGCACCTAACACCTGCTTCACGGCTGCCTGCTCCGTTTTGGCCTCATTCTCAATAACCGAAGCGGCGCCGGTTCGTCCCGGATAAAGCAAATTGTAATTGTGCGTCATGCTGTGCAACCCGATGCTATTGCCGGCGTCATATTCTGCCTTCAACACCGGTGCCGTCTCGGGCGAAAGCTGACGACCCACCACAAAAAACGTACCATGAACGCCAGCTTGATTAAGGATGTTCAAAACCTGCGGCGAATTGACCGTGTTCGGGCCATCATCGAAGGTTAAAAACACCACTTTCTTCTTGATGTTGCTGGTATAAGGTGCCGTCATTTCTTTTTTAACTTCGGCGACGGGATAGGCGTAAGCGGTGGCGGCAGGAATGTGGGCTTGACCGATGTTTGACGGCAATTCAGCTGAAGCTTGTTCTCGTTCAGCTTGTTCCGCTGCTTTTTGCTTTTTGCTTGAAGATGCCCGCCGAGACGATGCTTGCGCTTTAGATGTGCTGATGCTGTCAGCCACAGCACGTTCATGACTCGCCTGGCGTGCCCGCGCCTCAGCTGCATGCCGGTCCACCAATGACTTAACGGAAAGCGCACCTGCAGCAATCAACGTCAAACCGAGAACGACCAACCACCACTGCCATTTGAAGCTGCTTTTCATGTTTACCCCGCCTATCTTTAAAACGATATCCGGTTTTGAGTTTACCATGAAGCTTGGGGGTATGGGGTAGCGGAAGGCTGGATTTTAATAGTGAGATCATCGGATTTTCACTTTAACCGCGAGTTTAGCCAAAAATCACTTGAGCTGCTTTTGATTCATCATATAATTCGACTTCATGTAGTATTGAATATCGTCAAACTTTTTAATGGCCTTTTTCTGGCTCTTCCCTGGCTTGGTAGTCAGCTTGCCATTGATCATATAATGATTCTTCTGACCAAATACCGGAACCTGTCCCTCAAGATTCTGCAAAACCTGCATGTACTGCGAACCTTTCCAACCGGCATGGGTAAAGATTTCGGGCAATACGTACATTGGACTGATGGTTGGACCAGTGCCCGAAAAGTCTTTCGCCATTATTTTCTTTGCGGCTTCATTGGCCCACATCACATAAGGCGTGTTGTAGTAATTCTCATAGCCCTCTTGGGTGGATTGCTTTAGATTAATGCCAAGCATTTTGTAAGTCGAATTTTGGTCGCCACCCCACGGATTGTGATCTCCCCAAAATGCCAGAACCACGGGTTGATTTAACCGATCAAGTTTATTTGTCAGCTTTAGAAGTGCATCCGACGTCTCTTTAACGCCGGTTAGATAATTGTTGATGATGGCATAATCGTCTTTGTTGTACCCTTTCTTCCACGGCAACAAAGGATCACCATCGAACTCAGTTGAATACGGGCCATGATTTTGCATGGTCACAGTTTGATTGAAGAACTGCTTACCACTCGCATTCACCTTTTTCAGTTGTTTGACCAGATCATTGAAAACCTTCGTGTCAGGAACAACATCGACGTCAGCAACATGTTGGTCATAGTAGTTATCCCTGAACAATGTCTTTTGAAAGCCTAGATAGCGGTCGATATTCTGCCGGTTGTAGAACCATGCGTCGCCAGGATGCATAAATCTAGTGACATATTTTTGTTCATTAAAATACTGAACAAAAGAATTGGTCATGCCATTGATTGGGCTTAGTTCAGAAAAACCGGTCAATACCTTACGTTCAGTATCAACAGTGCCACCACCAAAGATGGTTGTTGTTAATTGACCTGCCATTCCTTCAGAGGCCACCTGATGAAGTCCAGCATAAACAGAGGGATCAATATCCAAATCTGACCATTTCGAAAAATCTTGAAAAGCTTCCAACTGAATCGTAATCACATTGAGCCGTTTATCTGCAGGGATATCTTGGTACTGATAAGCGCTCAATGCCTTCTTTGCAGTGGCGGCATTATAACCTTCTGGCACAATCACCCAGTCATTTTTGATCGAGTGGATAAACGAGAACATGTATCCGTTGACCACATACCGATCAGCGTCTGGCCCCCATGGATCGTTGTTAGCTAAAGTGTAATAATCATCGACTAGGTAATAATGATTCATCATGAATACGGAGCTTATAAACACAAAACCAAGCGTCAGCAGGCGAACCCACCAGCGAAGCGTTGTTGTTTTCAAAAAACGACTTACAATTACTGCCAGAATCAACAAAACAGCTATAACCAAAAAGTATTTGACGGGTGGAATATAGCTGTATCTTGAACCCATGTTACTAGCCTCTGACGCCAACGAAATATCCGAATACTCAAATGGATAATCGCGATATTGCAACATAAAATAGTTAACGAGCGCAACGACGATCGCTAGAACCTGCCCCACAAGAATTGCGATTGTTACGCGATTAAATAGCAAATATCCTATCAGCATGAAACCAAAAATAGGCAGAATGTTTAATAAAATTAAACGCAGGCTCTTAAAGACAACATTAGTGAGATCGAGGTTATAGGCGGCTGAAGCCATATAAATCGTGACCACAGCAGTGAAGGCTGCCATAGCAAATAAAGCCACCACGTTTCTTAAAAACAGAACAGTTTGATAGCGGTTGAAGCCTTTAAAACTGGTAAAGAAATGCTGATTTGCATAGATTCGGGTTTTATTCTCAAACGATGTATGGTGCACGAACGTTTTAAAAAAACGCGGCGACACAACTAACGATTCCGGCTGTAAAAAAGCTATTTTAGCGCTGAGAGTTCGGGCTTTTGGTAAGCGTAAACCTTTCTCATCAATATCCAAACCAACGATGCGCGAATCTGGTACTAGCCAATTCAACATGAATACCGGCACATCGGCAACAATAAAAGTAGTAGCTTTGACGCGGCGTCGACTGCGGTTGCTTAATCGCCGTCCAAATTGTCGCCACTTTTTTTCCGGCAATGGTTCATTTATGAAATAGCGCCAGTATTTGACCTGATAATCCAGTTCATCTAACCGATGCAACCAAAAAAGCAACCTAGTGATTAGCATGGGAAAGATAATCCAGAATCGCCACGGCTTATAGCGCAAGTAAAAGGTAAGCATCGCAGTTTTAACATTCAATCGATTGAAACGCGTATCCAGATCAATCACTTAACAGAACCTCCCATAAAAGACGGCCGTCCCCCAGCGGCCTTTATAAATAATTTTATAAAAGAAGCGTAGACAGTATATGAAAATAATCATATCATGTTCATCTTGCAAAAGGTACTGCAACTCTTAAAGCTGTCACATGATGCCGATATCTTGGCCCACCTGACTTATCCAAAAACGACAAAACGTTCAGACACACAGAAAACCTCGGGCGCTCCGCTATCTAAAATATTATTTTTGAAAACACAAAAAAACGATTACCTTTCTTAAAGGCAACCGTTTCTGATAAGCCACTAAAACGCCATCTGGTAAGGAATAAACGTCTTATAGGCCCCACTGATTAAGAAAATGAGGACGAAGATCACACCGCACACACCAACCATCGCCAAAGTCCGCGTCCGTTTTGGCATAATCGAAAACACAATCGTTGGCAGCACAATCGTCTCGGTCGTTGTACCAATAGTCGACAGACGGCCCCCAATGGTTGATAACTGCGAAAGTGACAACAGCGTCAGGGTGGCAAATAAGTATACAATCATCAAGAATTTAAACTTAGCGCTTCCGCCAATTAAGGTATCCGCAATCATACCACGCTTTAAGATATAGAATCCTGTGACGCAGATCAATACCTGCATGAGCGTCACCGGATCAAATAAACCCGACGAGAGATAACTCGCGTTTGTCACATAAGGTGCATATCTCGGTAACGTGTGGACAATAATGACACTCAGAATCTTAGGTGCAACGAAGCCCACAGCTGCACCAAGGGCTAAGAATCCGATCACCCATTTAAAGTTGATTTTACGGAACAGTAACCAGAATGGGTAAATTAACAAGAAGAACAACGCTGAAATATGGATCGTAGCCGACAAGCCAACAATCAGTACAAAAGGAAGCGGCTTCTCGTCATATACAAACTTTAATGCCAGCATACAGGTCACGCAGACAAGCGAAGCCCGAATCTGTCCCATATCCCGCATGAAGAAAAAGCGGCTCATGTAGTAAGCAATCGGAATGATTGCCGGACGGAAATATTCCCTTGCAAAGAAATAAAACAGCACTAAGGTCACTGTTGCCCATGCCAGTAAAAAAAGCCAAAAAGGGGCATGCAATCCGTTAAAAATATTTCGTAAAAGCAAAAATCCAGGTTCAACCTGTCCTGCCGAATAATCACCTGCATAAATGGTCTTGTATGGCAAAAAATCGTTACCGGTTTCATAGCGTAATCCGGCAACCAGCGCGAGCATTATAACACCTAGCCATGCCCAGACAGACGACATTGTGACACGTCCGAGTAGCATGAAAATGATCATAATTGCAAAGAGACCTAAATAAAAAGCCACAACATCATTCTCCTATTGCCTTTATGCACCCAGCGTCTCATAGTTTCGGCGGCGAAGCCGTTTCTCTTCCAAGTTTCGACACTAGGCCTGATTCAACACAGTCCCGATTAAGGCTGCCGGTAGTTGTCGAACCTGTGCGATCGTTTGCGCGACATCACGCTTCGATGGCCCATCAGCCTTCGCAACAACTACGACGCCATTAGCAAGTTCCGCAATAAGTCCTGCTTCACTCGCGTCTGCCATCGCCGGCCCATCAATCAAGACGACATCAAATTTATCTTTAACTTGATCAAGGAATGCTTTGAATGCTGAACCAGCCAACAACGTTGCCGGATCGGCAAGGGATTCGCCTGCAGGTGCAACCGTTAACTTTTGAATCTTGGTTTCTATAATCAAATCATCAGCTTTAACTGATGCGGCGTCTGCGCCTACCAAGGATGAAAGACCTTTATTAGGCTGAAGATCAAAAACCGCTGCCAAAATTGGGCGATGCAGATTACCTTCAACCAGCAACGTCCGCTTCCCTTCCACTGCAAAACTAGCAGCAAGATTCGCCGCAACATAGGACTTACCTTCACCAGCAGTGGCAGAGGTGATCAGCAAAACAGAGACATCGTGACGACTCGTCTGTAATGACAGGTTGTTTCTAAGCGTCCGAAACTCCTGACTAGAAACGGATGTATCACTAACAAATTGATGTGCAAGTTCGTTTGTCATGGAAAACTCCTTCAAAATTGGATGTGCTCAAGTCAACATAGCAATATCAACGACTGCAAAGCTTACAGTTTCTTAGCAGAAATAACCCCGAGAACAGGTGCTTTGGCGACCTGTACAAGCGTTTCTTTAGTCTTGATCGTTGCCTGTTTGATTTCTCTGAGAACAATCCAAGCTAACCCAACCAAAAAGCCAATTATTGCGCCAATCACAACCAAAACAACCGGTTTCGTACCGGCTGCCACATCACTCGGCGTCGCCTTTGCCAAAATGGTCACCGTGTCCGTGTGGTTGGTGATCGTACCGACTGTCTTTTGAAAAGCAGCTGCAACTTCATTTGCGATCAAAGCAGCATCCTTGGCATGTTTAGATGTTGCATGAATTGAGAAGGCTCTTGAATTGTCTTCATTGTCAACTTTAACCTGCTTTTGAAGATCACCACTTGTGATATTGAGATGGTCTTTTTGTGCTAGCTGCGTTGAGGCCTCATCAAAAACTGCAGCTGTTTTAAAAAGGGATTTGCCAGTGGCCAGCAGCTCCGAATCATATTGATTCTGGTTCAACATCTGGCTAAGGGACTCGGTGTTGTTTTTTTGCTGATTGATGACGGTTAACGCCGTCGACGAATAAGAAGGCTTCATCATTCCAAAAGCAAAAGCACCAGCTAACACAGCACCCACCAATAAAGTGCAAAGTGCCAGCCACCAATTCTTTCGAAGCGAAACCATTAGTTCTTTCATACTCAGTAAGTTATCCATGATTCCTCCATCATAAACTCATTTCTTGATCAACAGATATCGGTCATGTCTGCTGCGTTTTTATCATACCGCAGAGACGGGAAAAGTCATACTTTTGAACCGGATTTAAAGAAATTTGCAAAGGTTTTTCCCCACGCAATCGTACCTCGTTTGATGGAGGCCAATAGCGTACTGTCAATCATCTTATAGTAATATGTTGGCCATCGCCAGTTGTTGTACAGCCCCTGAACCAGAATCGGGAAGAAAAGCAGGAAATAAATATTCCCCCCGGTCAGCTTGAGACCGAGCCATAACCCGACTAAGTTAACACCAGCCGAGATGAGAAATGCTTTTGTGTACGGAATAATATTGGCATTAGCAATATATGATGCATGCACTGAGTGTTGCTGGTAAAGAAAATAGTAAAGGATTAACGGCAAAAACACCTGTAACGTCGGAACTGATTCAGGCTTTATCAACTTCAGTAGCGGGAAGATCACTAACAAGGTTCCAACAGAGGCAATGCCAAAAAGCCAAACATAAGCAGCAACTGCTTTCGATGTTTTCTCTCGGATCGAATCAAAATCCTGCTTAACAAAGTTTGATTGCAAAATCGGATTATATGCCCCGTTGATTGCTGAAGAAGCTGTCCCGATAGCCGAAGCAAACTGGACGCCGACCGAATAGACACCTGTCACCGACAGCGGCAAGAACGCACCTGCCATTAGTGACATACCTTGGGAAGTGACATAATTCGACATGCTGACCAATCCGTCGCGCCAAGTGTTCGGCCAAATGAACAGAAAAATTTCTTTAATTTCGTGCCAGTTCATTGGCGATTTAAGCTCTTTGCGATGAGCCCGCACCTCATCATCCTGCCAGTAAAAATGACTGCAGATCGTTCGAAAAATAATGCCATACATAACCAAGCCGATGACCGGCGACAAAATCGACGGGTAGACTAGGAAGCCACCAAGTGTCAGCAGAATCTGTAATGAACGGGAAAATACCTGCGCTTTGTTGACTGAGTCGATTTTGCCGGAGCCGCGGAGCAACGCCGAAAAGTAGCCAAAATACAAATTAAGGAAAAGCGAGAAACAGAAAACCAGCCAAGTCCACTTATATTCGGCGGCAGGTAATTTACTAAACACAAAAGCGTTCATGTAGATCGTGCCGAAGATGCCGACTAAGACAACAGCAACAATCGCCAGAATCATGTAAATAGCCCTAGCAGCGTGAATTGTCGAAGCCAGCAAGTGGTAGTTCACAACGGTGTGATCATGTTCTTTATCAACTCCGCGCGATTTCAATGTTTTCGCACCAGACCAAATATACGCAATGTTGCGGGCAAATGCTGGGTCAAATCCAAAATCAAACAACGCGATGAGACCGTTGATACTTAAAATTAAATACCAATAGCCAATCTCTTGAGGATTAAGGAAATGAAAGATGATCGGCAGTAGGAGAAAATTGCTTGCCATCGAAAAAATGGTCCCCGCATAACTCCATACAATACTTTTTCTGGTCACTTCAAACCGATTTGGCAACTCGTTCCCTCATTTCACTTAGTTTCAAAACTTGCATAAATATGGCATAACCGCTGTTGCATCAATGGCCACGCGAACTCTTTTTGATATATTTTACGCATTAGATCGGCTTCTTTGGCCCAGTCCTGACGCTTGTCAATCAGTTGCTGGAGGCCAGCACCAATGCTCTTCTCAGAGGTTCCACAAACAGCTCCAAAACCATACTTGGTTAACCAATTTGACATGCCGGATTTCTCGACCATTAACAGCGGCTTGCCAAGTTCCATAGCTTCAAAAAATTTATTCGGAGAAGCATATAGGTGATTCTTAAGCACCGGATCATAGAGCGCGACCAAAATATCCGCTGTCTTCTCGATGCCATTCACCTTTTCATAGGGCACAACGCCTAAATAGTCAATTCGTGATGAGCGTTTTGCGGCGTCGGCAAACATCTCCTGATATTGACCCTGACCGGCTACAGTTAAGGATAATGCCGGATTTGCCTCAACCGCGCCTAATAGTTCTGGCAGACACCTATATGGACTCAGCCCGCCAATATAGACGATTTTAAAATTCTTTTGCGCCGGATCAAATTTCTCGGCATCTGCTGCAATAGGACTATCTAACGGTGAATTATAGATCACTGCCAAATTTTTCGGCTTGGCCGGTTCAATTTGGCGGCGGCGATCCTCCGAACAAATTAACGTCCAATCGGCTGTCGCCATCGCTATATTTTCCCAATGAACGACCATTTTGCGATACCATCCCGGATAGTTTCGCGTGTCAGGCGCATAGTCAAAGATATCATAAACAAATTTAGTTTTGGTCTTCGCCACAACCTTAGCCGTCACATAGCCCGTATGCACATTACATGCCTGAACCGCGTCATACTCGCGTAAATGCTTACGAAGCCAACGATACAAAAAGGCCTCAAACCGCATAAATGCGTAAACCTTAAAATATTTAAAAGAATATGACAGCTTGATGCCCGTGAAGATTGCCTTCAGACGCTGACCATCGAATTCAAAGGTATCTGTCGTCATTCGGCCATGCGGGTCTTCGCGCCAGCCAAGAATCGTAACGTCATGCCCAGCGGCTTGCAGCGCCGCACTCTCCTTTAGTAATCTTGAATCGTCATCGACGTGTCCGGTCGACACAAACAATATCTTCATGGTTCCTCCTGATCCGTTCACTTTATTCTCCCAGCAAGCAGTATCTGTCTAATAGAAGTATTTTAACAAGAACGGGAAAACATCTAATATTCTGAATTTATATAGTAATATTTTGACCATCAATTTTTTGTCGTGGCTGAATGATAGCAGTTGTTTCCAAGAGTACTGCTTCATTTTTTTGCGAATATGCTTCTTAACCCATGGATCCTTTGCTTCGGCAAGATTTTGAAAATAAATCGACAGCCGCCTGCGGAGTATGTACTCATCAACATCGTTCTTAGGAGCTGTGCCATTTGAACGAAGTCGCTGTTCAACCAAATCCATAACCTTAGCATAATCTATCAGTTTGTCTGCCCTGATTTTATGCACAATGGAATTGGCATGCTGATAGTAATCATACAAAGTTTCGTGTAATCGGTAAATATGCTTGGCACGAAACAAAATCGGGACAAAAAAAGCCATGTCTTCGGCAGATTTAAAATCGGGGAAACGATCTGCTCCAATTAGACTCCTTGCAAAAATCTTGTTATGCGGAAAGCCTCCAATCGGATCATGCGCTCCAGTCAGCATTTCATGGAGAACTGCAGCTAAATCGGCCTTCTGCGCAGTCTTTGGCGTTTGATCGTCAGATGAAGCGGTATCCTGTTCAGTTAATGAACGGTAGTCAAAAATCAGTAGGTCAAAATCAATGTCATTAATAACTTTTAGAATTCTATTGATGGCGTTTGGCTGAAGTGTATCATCAGCGTCTACAAACCAGATATATTTGCCGTGAGCGCGTTCGAGTCCAGCATTACGCGCAAATGCAACACCGCCATGGACTTCATCAATCAATGAACTATTCGCGTGGCTTTCATGGTAACGCTGAAGCAGCCTAGCGCTATTATCGGTAGAACCATTATTAACGAGCACAACTTCCACGCTTGGCGGAATTGTACCTAAACTTTTAAAAAGGCGCGGTAAATACGCTTCACTATTAAATACCGGAATGACGATACTCAGTTGGTAGTTCATACTGCCCTCCGTTGATTGTTCTAGCGTCTTTGAGTTGATGACCATGTGACTGGCATTGGGCAAACGCATAGTGTCAAATGACGCCATAAAAATAAAGCCGTGTACACTGGCAGTAACGACACTGCCAAAATAGCTCGTGACTTTCCCGAGCATTATACCACAGGTTAGCATCCCTTCTTAGACAAACTTGCTGTCTTCGTCTCACCCAATGATTTTTAACGGTATTCGCATGAAAACACTCTCGTCTTCAAGTTGAACTCTCCTTAAGCCAAACAGTGATTATGGTAAAATGGCCTAGTCGTATGATTGATCGCGGGCGAAGATCCATCAGACTAGTTATACATAATGTGATTTCCACGGCCGGATTCGTCGCAGAGTCCATCAATAGTATCTTTGTCCTACATTTAGAAAACACTTTACATAATAAGGGGTTACCTTCAGTCATGACAACTCGTAGTAGTCGGCTAATCAAAAGCCTCATCATCTTATTGATCCTATCATTGATCAGCCTGTTCAACGTACTACCAATTTTAAGGCTTGATTTTTCAACGGCCTTTTTGGGTGATGATTTTTCTTTCCACATTGAAAGAGTCTTAGCACTAAGCAACATATTTCAAAGCCCGGTCAATTTCAATACGTTCGGGCATGCTGCTAGTTTGGCTAATGTGTTCTATCCTTGGGAAACCGTCTATCCCCTCCATCTCATCTATTCAGCAACTAGCAATTTTATTTTCAGCTATAAACTATTCTACTTTCTTTTGACATTGATCACAGCTTTGTTAGCTTATTGGTGCATCTTCAAAATATCCAAAGATACCTTCAGTGCCCTGTGTTTTGCCACGCTCTATATTTTCTCATTCTATCGAATCTCAAACTTCTTCATTCGTGCTGCGCTAGGTGAAGTTGTCAGTATGACTTTTCTGCCGCTAGTTTTGTTGGGACTCTATTACATCCTTTTCGAAAACTTTAAGAAGTGGCGCATCCTTACGATTGGCATGGCACTGATTGGTTATTCTCACGCCTTGTCATTATTTTTAACAAGCGCATTCGTTCTCATTGCCGCGGTTGTGATGACTGGATTTATCGATGCCAAAACCAAACGACTGATGAGTCTGCTTAAAGCGGGCTTTTGGGCCATCCTGCTATGCTCGCCGTATTTGGTTTTGGTAGCGAATACTTCTTCAAAAAACGATCTTTATATGATTTGGACCCAACCGTTAAAGGGACTGCCGCTTTGGCAATGGCTTAGTAACTCACTAAGCAACCAAATGTATCCAAATCCTGACGTCAGAAGTAGCCTTGGCGCGTCCGTTGTTCTTGCGCTAGTGATAGCTTTAATTATCTTTGTACTGTTTAAAAGAGCACGTACACCTTTTAATACATTTTGCTTGTTTAGTGGCATGGGAAGCATGTTACTGACGTCATCTATCTTCCCTTGGGCACTCGCAAACCAAACGCTTTTCAGCAAAATCCAATTTGTCTGGCGTTTAAACACCTATACGTCACTCCTGATCCTAGTTAGCTTCAGTCTCTTGCTTGGGACGGTCATTCCCAAGGCGTCGGTGACCTTAAAACCAATTTTACTTTTAGGACTTACGGTTGCTTTGATCATCAGTAGCAGTAGTTCATTGACCACTTTTGCCAAGAACAAGGCTGAGAAGACACTGCGCGACCCAGATATTGCTAAGACGGTAAGAAATGTCTTTTATGGCGATTACGCCCCCAAGCAGGTTACCAACCAAAAGAATCTGCAGCAAGTTCTCCAAAAAAGATATTTCTTGAATGGCCAGCCAATTCAGCCGAGCGTCAAGTATACGGACAGCGTTTATACAATAAAGGCGACAAATAAAACTGGCCAAGAAGCTACGTTAAAAGTGCCCGCATTTTGGTATTCATGCCAAACTGTCACCGTCAATAATCAACCTGCGCCTTCAAGAATCTCGGCAGCAGGTACGACACTTCTCAACATCCCAAACGGCAAGTCAACCATTACCATTTCGTACGATTACCCGAAATTTCTCTTAGTATTTATTTTAATTGCAGTCTTGAGTCTGATTTTTCTATGCATGTCTAGCCTTTACGTCAGAAATGCTGTTGGTCGGTATTTCTCCGTGGAAAAGCAATAACCCAAGATTAAAGATTAATCTTATGACATTCAAATTCGTTTATAACAAATGCCTAGGAGTGTGGCGCGTCTCCTAGGCATTTGTTAATTAATCACTTTTTGATGTCTGGTTATTTCCTTGTGCAGTGCCCTTTTAGCTTGAACCCGCCATAAACCAAAAGATAACCAACCGTTAACACATTGATAATGGCTGCAACCCAAAATAACTTAGATGGTTCGTACCCCACTGTGACCGTATTCTTGCCTTCACGTGCTGGGATGATCAGCGTACCGATGTCACTACGTTTATATTGGGAAGGATCTAGCCGCTGACCATTTAATCTGACTGTCGAGTGTTTATAGACAATAACCGGCACAAGCGTCTGCTTTTGCCTCTTTGACTGCCAGCTAAGTACGAGTTGATTTTCTTTATTAACTGTTTTCTTAACGTTTAACGGATTATGTAGAATTTGCTTTTTGTAAGAATTGTATGAATAGCTAGTATCCTGGACATTCTTTGGCACAGGTAAATAATCCGAAGTATTCTTGGTAACGGCACTAAAGACATGAGACTCATCATATGCATGGTCAAATATTTCTCGAATCTCTGCTTGCGTTCGCACCGTCGTTTCACCCGCAACTGCCACTTGGTCGCCTTTCCAAGCAACTGCTTTCTCGTTGACCCACGTGTATCCGTTAACTAAATTCAAGCCAGCCACTCCAAGGAAAACAGATGTTATTAACTTTGACTTTTGGAAATCAGCTTTTGGTTCAAATTTCTGAATGGATAAAGTTGCTCCTAAAATCACCATGGTGAACGCAACAACATTAAAACGTTGCGGAAATTGAACTGTCTGAAGTATTTGAAAATGCTCTGCAAGAAAATTCCACGGGAAGAACGCCGAACTCAGCCACAAAAAAAACAGTCCATCAAGGTTAATAAGCCTTTCCACAGTGGTTAACTGTTTCCAACTTAAGCAAGCAAAAACCAGCTGGAAAACGATGATCACTGAAAAAATCAGGCCAAAGTCAAGCCGTGTCATGTTTCCCAACGATAATCTTGAAGCACTACCGAGCAGATCAGCGACTCGGTAAGGCATGACGAGATGTTCACTACGTAAGTCCAAAATAGCCGCCAATGTTGCCGCGTTTAATCCAATGGCAATGGCAACAGCTCCAAATGCATCGAGAATGGTTCGCCAACGATTCTTAGCCAGATACAATCCTGGAATAAAGAAGACGACAGCACTTAGAACGTACAACAATGCTGTAAAGTTTTGGACGGCCATCAAAACCGCAGCAGATAAACCGAACAAAACCGGATTGATTGGTTTGCGGTGATTCACAACCATTCGGATCAATGGAATCGTTGTCAGGGGTAACAGTGCAGCGCCCCATCCTCTAAGGGCTGAATCCGTGACATAAAAGATGACCAAAGGTGTTCCCATATATAAAACAGCCGCCCCAAAGGCCAACTGACGCTTAACCTGACAGTAGCGGGTCAAATAATACATGCCACTACCAGCCGTAAACAGGCAGAGAAAACTGGATATTATCTCTGCCCTGAACCAGGTTTTCACGAAAACTAAAATCAATCCGTGCAGGTAGGCAAACACACTGCCATAAACAGCATTGACGATACGTCCGGATTGGCGAAACGAGTACAACGATTGGAAAAAATTGAATTTACCGGTTTTAATTTGCATGGCGGCTTCATAGAACCGATTCCAGTGAAATTCCCAGTCATCCCCAACTGCCAAAGCATGATAAGTAAGTTGCGGCGCCAAAACAACCAGTGCCGTGACAGCAATCCCCAAAAGCCACATCAGATCAGGCTTCCAATCCCGCTTTATTTCTCTCTTCACGTTTTTCTCCTTCTGTTCCTTGTCTATCCCTTATAATTTTTATAATTTTCTCCACAAAATGACCACCTGAATATTTTACACGTTTTTGCCAAGATGCACCATCGTTGCTTCGTCCTATAAATGAAAAAAAACCTGCACTCACTAGCTGACGAAGCGGGCTAGCAAATACAAGGCTTTGAGAGATATTTTTGTTCGTTAATAAAGATCGGGACTATTTAACGGTTAAGCCGCCTTTATCAATCCAATAGACATGTCCATCAGTAAACTGAACCTTGACATAGGTTCCGCGATCTGTCTTTTGCTCAACCGAGGCGTGAACCTTCTGGCCATCGTATTGCTTGGCATTATCGTTGCCGACAAGTGTACTGATGCTGGTGTGATATGGTCCATCACTGTAAAGACCATCCACACGGTCCTTTTGATTGATCGTCGCATCGTAATTAACATTATTCGTCGAAAGAATCGGGCTTAATGACGAGAAGCTTGTAAGGGCGAGTTTATCCGTCCAATAAGTCTGACCGTTTGTTAAACGAATCTGTACATAGGTCGAATGCGTTGAACGAGAGGTCGTTGCTTCGGTAAGCACCTGAACCAACTGACCGTTTAATGACTTAGCGTTGTCATTACCGATTGCGGTTGTAGCTGAGGTGTGATAAGGACCGTTTGCATACAACCCGTCAGCACGATGACTTTGATCAACGATAGCAAGATAGTTCACGGATTTTTTGAGAAGAACCTTGTCATACCCTGAATTATCGCCGGTTTGCAAACCACGTTTATCAATCCAGAAGGTCTGACCATCAGGTAAACGTACCTGGGCATAAGTCGTGCCGCCAGCTCTGCTGGTAGTGGCTTCAGCAATAACCTGAACCTTTTGACCGTCATACTTAGTTGCATCACTGTTACCACCAGATGTTGCGGCAGAGGTATGGTAAGGGCCAGCTGTATAAATGCCGTCACCGCGCCCTTGTTGCTGAATTGTGGCCGGATAGTCCACTGTCTGTTGCGAAACAATGCTGTCAAACGAAAATTGTGCGGTACCATTCTTATCAATCCAGAAAACTTTGCCATCTTGGGCTTTAACTTGGAGATAAGTGCCACGCGATGTAACAGTTTCAGCTTGAACGTGGACATTCTGATTGTTGTAATTGACACCATTAAAGTTAGAAATAGCAGTGGAAGCACTGGTATGATACGGTGCATCAAAATAAATGCCGTCTTTACGGGTATCCTGATTAACAATGGTGACGTCATAACTCACAGATTTGGTTGACAGAATTGGATCATACGAAGGTGCCGGTGCAGTATCTGTATTCGGCTGTGTGAACAGACCCGTATAATCAACTGAAACATCGACTGATTTAGATGCTCCAGGCAAATACGCTAGTGAAGAATACTGCCATGCACCAAAATCTTGATTCCACATTGAGTTTGCGCTCGGTGTATACGGATAATCCGCAACCCATGTCCGGTTTTTACCGACTGTCGCAATTGCAGCATTCGAGTAAGCGTAATACTTACCGGTATACAACACATGATGCGTATAACCGCGCTGATTAAGTGTCTGCCAGAATGCATTTAAACTCGCCCCGACATCCCCACTTACATCAGAACCTTCGACATCGGCAACAACATTGACCTCTTTGCCGACATTCAATTTATCGAGTGTATTGGCAAAATAATTAGCCTCAGCCACTGCTTCGGCACTTGAACCAAAGTGGCTATAGTGATATGCCGAAACTGTCATGCCAGCGTTACGTGCATATTGAATCTGCGATGACGCAAACGGGTTTTCATAAAAGGTACCTTCTGATGCTTTAACAACGGCACCTCTGACGCCTAACGAATGGAGAGTATTAAAATTGTTTTGATTCATCCATCCTTGGTAGGAAGAGACATCCACAACGTCCGTTCGTGGAACTGATTGATCCCCAATGGTAAAGCTCATCATCGTCTGTGCTTTGGCAGCGAATGTCTGTACATTTGACTGCGGTGCTGCCTGTAATGTTGCTCTGCCAGCTTGTGCGCTAGAGTATGATTGAGCACCTGCCACTGTATTTGCACTAGGTAAAGTGGCGCCTCCAACATTAGAATGTTCGTTCATATCGTGAAACGATACGGTTTGACCCTGACTCGTCTGACTTGTTTGGGCGTTTGCACCTGTGCCTTCATCAGCTGCAGATACCGGTGTTCCTAAAACAAGTTGCGAAAACAGAATTGACGATGCAATTGCCGCAGATGCCCAAAATAACTTATTCTTCATTTTTTTCTCCTTTTTCCCCATAAGTAAACTCCTCCCCAAATTTTTCAAATTTCATAACAGGCTCATTATACATGGAGATCAACCGCATTTAAAGAAACAAAATGATGACAAATTACCATGTCATTTATACGACAGGCGTCTGAGCACCTTGGATCAGCGGGAATCTTTGGACGAATCAAGTGTAAACATTTTTTTCTGCAAGGTTGTGAGCCACCCATAAATTGTCGGTACTGCCAGTAAGAACAGGACATAATACAATTCAAATCGGTACCGTGCCTGAGTTTCCATGAAGATATAGGCAAAGAAGAACATGCCGAAAACGACCGCTGGCAAGAGGTAACTGGTGCGACTCGTTATCCATTTTTCGGTTATAACCCGTTTGAAGGTTCCAAGAACCGTTCCACCATAGACGACCATGCCGGCAAAATTCAATGATGAAATCAAGACCGGGTGCCGATTCTTAAATTGCTCATTGCCCCCCAGATAATACTGATTATCGACATTGCCAATAAAGCCGGTAAAACGATTCATGATGTCCTGCAAGTTCACGCCATGTATCAAGACATTTTTCAGTTTTTCCGCAGCTGCCTGTTTATAGAGGGCATAATTAAAATGATATTCTTTCAAATCATAGTAAAGTTGGGTCTTGCGTGCACTGGTCGTATATTTTCCGCTCACGCCTTTTCCTGTCAGTCCAATCAGAAATTTAAAATACGGATTGCCGACCTTAATACCGTACGGAGCCACTCCCGAGAGAATAAATAACTTGTTGGTGATCCAGCCCAGACCCCAACAAGTCACTATAAAAGCCGCGGTTTCAAGCAAACGCTGTCGGCTCTTTTGCTGAATCGTCTGAATCATGAGGGTCACAATAATCGCAGCTGCAACCACGACTGCTGTTGGCCGCAACACCTGAGCAATCGCAATGCAGACTGCAGCGATTAACAAATTCGGCCAAGACCGGCGCTTCAGAATAAAATAAATGGCCAGTGCCTCTAGCAGCAGCCCCTCATGCTGATTATTGATGATGCCTACGCCGATAAACACGTATGGGAAAAACGTGAATACTCCCGCCCCAAAAACGGACCGATGGACATCACAAAATAATCTAAATGTTTTATATAGTACAAGCGTTGTTGCTGTCATAACTAGCATTTCAATTATTTTAAAAAACAGCAGCCGATCACCAAACAACCGCATGATGAGCGATAGATAATAAGCGTAACCAATCTGGAAATTATAATATCTAAAATAGTTATCAGGCTGGGCCGCCTGGCTTTTAAATGTGCCATCGACAATATCCCGAGCACCCTCCAACAAAACTTTATAATCGCTGACTGGAACCGGTCGAAAGACAAAGTTCCAGAAACTAAAAAAAACGAGGGCGAGCACGGTCAATAGCAACAACGCCTGACGATCTGAGAGCTTCAGCAAGCTTAGTTTAAAGAGCAAAAACAAACCGATCAGAACGCCCATACTCCCTAAAACAAAAGCAGGCGTCTCCCAACTAGCTCCTTGGATAACCTGTATTTTAAAAAGGCACAGCAAACAAAAAGCAAAAACCGCAACAAGCAGATATCTTCCCAGCTTATTAATCAGCCTGTCAGCACCTTCTAGTAGCATCATTGTGCGTTGTCTCATTCTCTAGTTATTCCCCTTTTACTTTATTTTTCTTCCCCTCTGACCAGCAAAGTCCGTTACCAATTGTATGTAAAAATCGTTGATAGGACTATAACGCAAGTCGTTTCACGATTAAGCTTTAAAGAACATCCGTCACTGAATGCGGTACCATACAGCCAATTTCAAGTAAAACGGTTTCGAAACAATGAATATCTCATGTTATACTGAATGATGAAATTGTAGCGATTCAGTTAACGGAGGAACGTTTACTTTGGATCTTATTCTATTACCATTCATCGGCTTTTTATTTGCTAGCATACGTCCAAGTCAGAACCTTGAAGAAGGCCACCTGGGAAAAAGTGCCACTAACAACCTAAAAGGCATCAGCATCATCTTTATCATTCTGCATCACATCAATCAAGAGCTCAATGGTGTTAGCGGTACTTTCTTTGCTTCGCGACTAACCATGGCCGGTCGACTCGGCGTTGCCATTTTCTTTTTTGTCTCCGGTTACGGTATTATGCGGCAGTATCAGATCAAGGGGCCATCTTACTTAAAGAACTTCCTACCCCATCGTCTGCTGCCCATTATTTTACTTTATCTACTGGCAATGCTGCTTATCTTCCCGATCAAACACCAGCTGATGGGACTGACTTTTAGCCAAGCTGCCATTTCGATGACCAATGGCGCGCCGTTCGTGAATGACAGTTGGTTTGTTTTAGCAATTATTTTTTTCTACTTTGCATTTTGGCTCGGTATGCAAATCTCGCGTGGTCACTCGCTACCATTATTTGCCATTTTGTTTTTGTTGACCGGTCTTTACACGATTTATATTTGGGATAAAGGTATGGGCGAATGGTTAGTCAACGCAGCCTTTGTCTTTCCGACCGGTGTCCTCTTTGCTTTTTATGAAGACCACTTCATGCCGCTTATCCGCCGTTTCTATTTGCCGATCATGTTAGGGACGCTGACGGCATTTGCGCTTTTTTTCACTCTAGATGAAATGCATAATCAGTTAAGGTTCCGATTCTTTAGCGAAATCTTCTTCGCTTTAGCTGTCATGATGGTCAGCTATCGCGTTGAGTTTTCGAGCAAGCTCTTTTTAATCAGCAGCGCATGGTCGCTAAACCTGTATCTGTATCATCCCTTCATCGCCAGCTGGTTACATACGATTCCCGCGATTGGTGCCCATAGCGTCGTCTACTCAATCATGGTGATCTTATTAAGCTATTTCGTTGCCGGAATCATTGCCTATGTACAAGTTACCATCAAACAACTGAGGTCCAAACGACTGGCATCAAGAACTGCTTGATAAGTAAGCAAGCAGAAACAATTCAGGCCGACTTATGGCCTTTTTATTTTGCTCGTTTTAAAAAACAGTTTATGGTTTCCGCTGCTTTTCAACATCTTTGTCTACTTTTGGCTGCTTAGATGGTTCATCATGCCAAGTCTGATCACTGATAATAAACCGCGGGCGATGCTTGGTTTCCAGATACGTTTTCCCCACGTATTCACCGATCACGCCTAAACTGAGCAGCTGAATGCCGCCCAAAAATGAAACAATGCAAACAATTGAAGCCCAGCCAGCAACAGTAGCACCCTTAATTGCCATGATGACAGCCCAGATCGTACCGATGAAGCCTAAGATACTGACGACGGCACCCAGTTCGGCGATAAATACGATCGGCTTGATTGACAGACTCGTAACGCCATTAATCGCTAAGGCAATCATTTTTGACAGAGGGTAATGGCTCTTACCTGCCAAACGTTCGTGCCTTTCATAATAGACTGACGTACTTTTAAAACCAACAAGGGGGAACATGCCGCGCAGGAAGAGATTTACCTCCTTAAAATCGGCTAAATGTTGCAACACCTTGCTACTGGCCAACCGATAATCAGCATGATTGTAAACAACATCCACTCCCATCACCCGCAAGAACCGATAAAAAGCCTGGGCACTGACGCGTTTAAACCACGAATCGCTTTTGCGGTCTGAACGAACGCCATAAACAATCTCACAACCGTCTGCGTACGCTGCCAGCATATCTGTCATCGCGTTAAGATCGTCCTGACCATCAGCATCAATAGAAATTGTCACATCAGCGCGATCTTTAGCGACCATCAGTCCGGCTAAAACCGCGTTCTGATGCCCGCGATTGCGACTTTGTTGAATCCCTAAATAATGCGGATCCGTTTGGGCAAATTTTTGAATTAATGGCCAAGTTTGATCTTTTGAGCCATCGTCTACAAACAGAACCCGGCTATTTGCCGCGATCTTTTGCGTTTCGATAAATTCAGAAAGCTTGGCCAGAAATCGTGGTGCCGTGATAGGTAAGACTTTTTCTTCGTTGTAACAAGGAATCACGATCCACAACACCGGAAGTGCCATCTTATATACCCCCTTGACACACGCTCGCCACCACAAGAATCTGTGGTGGCGAGTATGACATGCATGTAACTCATTTACTTGAACGGTGCTGGTCGCGTTTCACGTTTTCCGAATTCATACAAAATCGCATCTAAAATCCGCTGCGACGCATGGCCATCGCCATATGGATTCTTGGCATCTGCCATGCGTTGGTATTCCGCATGATCATCCAGCAACTGCAACATCGCCGTTTTAACCGTCTGCGGATCGGTACCGACCAACTTCAGGGTCCCAGCCTGAACCCCCTCCGGCCGCTCGGTAGTGTCGCGTAACACCAAAACCGGCTTGCCCAACGAAGGGGCTTCTTCCTGCACTCCACCGGAATCGGTCATGATGAAATAGCTGCGCGCGGCTAAGTTATGGAAGTCGACCACGTCCAGCGGTTCAATCAGATGAATCCGTTGGTGATGCCCTAAAATCGAATCAGCTGCTTCCTGAACCACCGGATTTAAATGCACGGGGTAAATGATCTCGATATCCGGATGGCTTTCAACCACATCCCGCATCACTTTGAAGACGCGGCGCATCGGCTCGCCTTGATTCTCCCGGCGATGCATGGTGACTAGAATCATTTTCTTGTTGGGATCAATCAAGTCCAAAACCTCGTGATGATAATCATCCTGGACGGTTTGATCGAGCGCATCAATCGCCGTGTTGCCGGTCACAAAGATCTGCTTGTCAGGATGATGTTCTTGTAACAAATTCGCGCGACTCTGAGCTGTCGGCGCAAAATACAGATCACTCAAAACATCGGTTAACTGGCGATTCATTTCTTCCGGATACGGGCTGTACTTGTTCCACGTGCGCAACCCCGCTTCGACGTGACCGACTTTGGTTTGTTGATAAAAGGCCGAAATACTAGCCGCAAATGTCGTAGTCGTATCGCCATGAACCAACACAATATCCGGCTGTTCCTTAGCAATGATCTGTCCAAGCTTTAACAAAACACTGCTAGTAATATCTGCCAATGTCTGGCGTGATTTCATGATGTTCAAGTCGTAGCTTGGCTGAATATGGAAAATTGTCAACACCTGATCCAACATTTCGCGATGCTGGCCGGTAACCACGGTGACCTCCTCAAACTCATCACTACGCCGTTTAAGTCCCAGAACCACCGGCGCCATTTTAATTGCTTCCGGTCGGGTTCCGAATACCGTCATAACTTTGATCTTTGCCAAGTTGGCACCTCACTCTTTTTCTTAATTAAAAACCGTCGCTAGACTGCGACAAATATTTTTAAACTCAGAAAAAAGTATAACAGATTATCGGGTTGGAATCTAAGCTACCTGAACCATCGGCCCTAACAGCTCCCAATACTAGCGGGTTGCTGTACCTACTTGAATGGTGTGCATAGGTTCGAGTCCAGAAATCATATACAAGGCATTGCCTTCTGTCCACGTAATTTGATTTTGTCGAGTGTTCGCATCCGTCACAGCTAAATCGACCGTCCCGTGTGTATCAGGTACCGGCAAGGCATTTTTGGCAAACCATGCGACTGCCTGCTTAGCAAGCGGCAGCGGATCTTCACCGTTAACAGCAGAGGCTTTAACAGTCACAGTCCAACGACCCTCATTCCAAGTCAGATAAGACGATCCGGCTGCACCTTGACTCGCGGCATAAATACCATCTCCAATGGCGACTTGGCGCAATCCCTGCGTCGATCGTGCTGGGGCCACCTGCGCCTGTGCGTCAGCTGCACTCGCATACGTTTTCTTCTGAATGGCCAACTCGGCATTGATATTCTGCAAAGTTGGATCGTTATATGGTAACGCTGACTGCCCTGGACTGAAGAAAATCGAATAATTCGCTTGATCACCAGTTGCAAAGATATTTAAATGCTGTGAGTTTGCAACCGGGTATGAAGCAGGCCACTTGGCATTTGGAATCTGGTTAAATACAGCTCGTTTCAGTGTTGCCAATCTCTGGTCATTTGACGTTGTGCCACTCGAGGCCGCTGTTGCAGCTTTTTGACCAGTTTGGCTGGTAGTTGAAGCAGCAGTCTGACTACTCGATTGCGTGGAGCTTTGACTTGCACTAGCCTTGGCGCTAGGCTTTTTTGCTGATGCTTTTTTGGCCTTATGACTTGTCTGGCTAGTCTTAACAGATTCTTTTTGGCTGTTACTGCTCTGATTACTTTGCCCGCAACCCGCAGCAAAGACCAACAACAACACCGGTAGTACTAACAGCGTCTTCTTCATTTAAAACGCCTCCCCCTTAATATAACTCAAGTATATGCTTTAATTATAAATAGTTCACTTAATTGACGCGCCAACTGGCGGGGGGGAAGTAAGTTATTAAGAAATTCGTTAAACATTTGAACGTATGCAAAAATCGGCTCCGGAATAACAAACTTGTCTTCCCGGAACCGATTCATTCGAATGTGCTATTACGACAAGTGCGTGATATCCTGCTGAACCACCAAGTCATGCAACTTCTGACGTTCCGGTTCCGTGTCTTCCTCAAGTCCCTGCGAGGAAACCTTGTCAAATAAGACCTTAATGGTTTGTAGCAAAATACGGGCATCTAGAAAAATGCTGTAAGTCTTGATATACAGCAGATCAAACTTCAATTTACTGTGGTAGTCGGAAGCGTATTTGCCATAAACCTGCGCGTAACCAGTAATCCCGGCGCGAACATTATGACGCAGATAGTAATGCGGTTCCTGTTGGTTAAACTGATTGACGAAATACGGACGTTCTGGACGCGGCCCAACGATGGACATGTCACCTTTTAAAACATTGAAAATCTGAGGCAACTCATCCAGGCGAAACTTCCGCAAATACTTGCCAACCGGTGTAATCCGCGAATCATGCGCTTTAGCCAACACCGGACCAGATTTCGCTTCGGCAGTTGCCGACATCGTGCGAAACTTCAAGATCTTAAACTCTCTTTGATTCAAGGTGATCCGCGTCTGTTTATAAATCACCGGACCTGGTGAAGTTAATTTCACCAATAAAGCCGTGATCAACATAAAAGGTGATGCAACGATTAGCATTAACAAGGCAACGACAATGTCAAAAATCCGTTTAAGGACGGCGCTTTCGGGCTTAATGCGAAATTGCGTGATGCCCATGACACTTTCATCTTCGAAATTCATTAGATTTGGCCGTAACATCATCAAGTTATCAAACGTTGATGGTAACAGGATGGTCTTTTCTTTTTTAATGATGATATCGATGATTTCCCGCCGTTGTTCATCCGGTAAGCTCTTGGTAAGGTAGAAAATATCCACCTTATCAATAATCTTTTTGGCGTTCTCAACAAAGTGATCTGAGATAACGTAGGTTACTTTATGTTTGTTGTTCTTAGCAGAATGGAAGTTTTCCAAAACAGCAGGTAATTCATGTTCATACGAAAGCACGGCCACCTTGTAGTTACTCGTAAAGTGGATGTACATGTAATATATGAAAACGCGCCAAATACCAAGAATCAGAATACTAAGCACAAACGAATATGCAAGCACCAGTCTTGGAAATGCAAAGAACCGCCCCATGAACGTAATCATGGTTAATCCCAATATGGTAATCGTCTGGGCCAATACCGTATTGAAGATAATGTCACTGATTCGCCGATTATAGTAGACGTAGACGCCCAGGAAAAAGTTAACAAACAGAAAGAGCAGCGAAATGTAAATCGCCGAACCTTCGTACATCTTAAAGTTCCATTCGGGAATCTCCGCACCAAATCGCCAGTAAAAGGCGAGTAATATACTTAAATTAAAAAGACCGACATCGCCGATCATCGTCAACAGCCGTTTAAGACCGTTCCATTCGGCACTTTGTTTCATACAGCAACCCTCTCAGTAAATATCTTTGGTTGAAAACAGCTCACTCATTATAGCATATGTTCGGTATTTGTCTGCTGCCGTGAACAGCGATTGGCAAGGCACCTGCGCCGAAACGAATGGTGCAACATCATCGTTGATAAGGAATGCCATCTCGTTCAGCGCTTTTAATCCCACGCCGCGCAGAAATGTCCGCCCACCAATAAGGAAACAGCACTTTAAAGAGATGCTTTAGCCGACCACGTAAGCCAGCATTGGCACTTCCCCAAGAATTATCGAACAGATGTTCCATGTAGTTAGCATCTTGATTCCGACTTGCATATGTAAAATAATCACGCGGATAAACGATGATCCCCGATTCCAACTCTTGACGCTGACCATTCATCCTAAAATCAGGATAAAGTCGCATCAGAATTTTTGTCACAACCGGATTACTGGTCATTTTCTGCATATCATCCTGTAACTCAGGGAATTTCCGTCCAGCATAGACATCTAGAATTTCGGCTAGCAGCGGTGTTTTGGCTTCAGCGCCGATAAATGATGTCAAAATACTATTATCGTACTGAAAACCCCAGACCATCTTATGATCCAAAAATGGCGCAAGATCCTTCTTGATAATCATGTCCGTATCAAGATAAAACCCGCCATACTGATACAAAACCGCGTATCGCAATTCATCCGCAGCATAGCCAAGTTTGCCCGCTTGGTACATTTTTTCAGAAAATGCATATTTTTTCAAATCGAAGTTTTTGTCATTCCAAAACTTAAATTCCCAGTCCGGCAGCTTCTCTTTCCACTCCTGAACCCGATCCTCGATAAACGATGGCGGTGTGCTGCCAAACCAGGCATAATGAATAATCTTAGGTATCATAGGCTTCCCCCTCTTTAAATGTCAGCGTTTGTCGGTTATACCCATCAGTGAATAATGCAAAAAGTAATATAAACTTTTAAAAATATTGAGATGTTCATGCTGCCGATAAATCGTCCATGTCCACTGAGCCGCCTGCAATTTGTTTGAACTCAGCGATGTCTGATGCTTCCGATATTGAGCCAAGATTCGGTCAGACGCAAGGTAGGCAAGCGTTCCGCCACGGGCAATCGACAACCAGCAAGCGTAATCTTCATGATTTATTTTAGGAAATGGATACTTTTGGGCAATTTTCCGAGTCAACATGACGGTCAATAGTCCGATCCGATTGCCTTTTAGCATTTCGTGGTAATCCAGACGGGCTTCAGAAATCTTACGCTCGCCGATTTTAGTGCCATGATCGTCCACCACATCGTACGAGCAATAAGAGAAGGCTGCTTGATGCTGCTGCATAAATGCGACCTGAAGCTTTAATTTATCGGGAAGCCACAAATCATCGCTGTCCAAAAAAGCAACGTACTGCCCCTCAGCATTTGCCACACCAACGTTGCGGGCATTGGCAACACCCTGATTGTCATCGAGGTGAACAAACCGGATTCGACTGTCGCTAGCGGCCAACTGTTGACCGACTTCCGCTGTCTGATCAGTCGAATCATCGTCAATAATGAGCAATTCAAAATCTTTAAAAGTCTGGTCTAAAACTGACTGCACGGTCTTCGGAAGATACGCTGCAGCATTGTAAGCTGGCATCACAACGGAAACTACTGGTGTCTTAACCAAAATATCTCTCCTACAAGCATAAATTAAAGCAAACAACACGAAAAATGACCAGCCATCCGTTACGCGATGACCGATCAATCTTACTATTGAACCGACGCCACATACTTCGCCAGCCCTTCAGCAAGCGGCGTATGGGTCATGAAATCAAACTGATCTAGCTTAGCTGTTTGGGCATACGAATCGCGAATGTCACCTAAACGTGGCGCTTTGTGCGTCGCGTGAAGCGTTTTGCCAGTGAGCTTTTCGAGTTCCTTAGCCACTTGATTTAGACTTGTTTGCTTGCCATTTGCCACGTTGAAGACATCATCGCGCGCGCTTGGCGTTTCTAGCAAGCCGCGAATGGCATGCACCACATCGCCGACATAGATGAAGTCGCGTGTTTGTTCACCGTCACCGAAGAACGTGAAGGGTTTGTCCTCCTTCAAGGCGTCCATCATAATCGACAGAACACCGCTGTATGGCGATTTTGGATTTTGCTTTGGCCCGTAAACATTGAAAAAGCGGGTGCAGACCATTGGCATATCGTATAGGCGCCCGTAGTTTAAGACCGCGCGTTCGGTCGCAAACTTGTCGACCGCATATTGGGTCAGCGGTTTGACCGCCATGTCCTCTTTCTTTGGCAGTTCAGGCGAATCGCCATAAACAGCGGCTGAACTGGCAAAGAAAAGTTTCTTGTAGGCGATCTTTTGTGTCCGCAAGGTTTCAATGATATTTAAATTGGCTTCCTGGTTAACCTGGTGGGTTGCGTATGGCCGTTCAACGGAATCGGCAACACTGGCAATGGCTGCCAACAGCACGATGTAATCGAACTGGCCTTCCATCAGAAGTTGGGACATGAAGGCATGATCGGTGATGCTATGTTCATAGAATGTAATCCGGCTGGAATCAGGAATATTGGTTCGCAAGCCCATCGATAAATCATCGACAATGGTGATCGTATTATCAGGATCCGTTAACAACAGCTCGGTTAAATTGGATCCGATAAACCCGGCGCCACCGGTCACTAAGTAACTACTCAAGATAATTTCCTCCGTCTTGCTGGTTTTATTTCTCTCCTATGGTATCACAGCCGCGCCCCAACCACCGCAGCTTATACCAAATGTTAGGAAAATGATAAGAACCGTTCCAAATGGCACCCTGCTTGCCAATACCGCACACGCAACATTGAATCCATCCCCATATACTAAATCGACTCTGGCAGCACACATTGATGTGCTGTCAGAGTCGATTTTGGTGATGTTCACCTGCTTAAAAACCTAGTTCGACTGCACCAATCGCCGATCCAACCAGCGACTTGCCAACGACAAGGCATAGTTGACAACAAAATACATCACAGCTAACGCAACAAACATTGGAATCATGTAGTTAATGTTCTGCCCATATATGATTTGCGCATGGTACGTCGCTTCTGGCAACAGGATAATCGTGGCCAGTGATGTGTCTTTGACCAGTGAAATGAACTGGCTGACAATGGGCGGAATCATTTTCTTCAGCGCCTGAGGCATGATGATATAGCGCATCGCCTGATAAAATGTCAGGCCATTGCTGCGAGCTGCTTCCATTTGCCCACGCGGGACGGCATTGATGCCTGACCGGACGATTTCGGCCAGCATCGCCGATTCGAAAATGCTCATCGCCACAATGGCCGCAATGATGACGTTCAGGCGAATGCCGATTTCCGGCAACGCAAAGTACGTGAAGAACAAGATCAGCAGCAGCGGCAAATTCCGAATCACATCAATAACAAAGCCGACAATCGCGGAAAAATATTTAATGTTGACATAACGCGCTAAGCCTAAAATCACCCCGAGAACGAAGCTAAAGAAGATGGAAGCGACAGAAACTTCCAAGGTCACGCCTAGTCCCTGAAGCAGGTAGCGTAAGTTGATCCAAGAATACGCGTCGATAAAATTATGCATCAGTCCTGCTCCTTTCTATGCGGTGACCCATTTTTTCTCAAGATAACGCATCAGATAACTTAACGGCATGGTCAAGATGAGATAAAGGATCCCGACGATCAGGTAAGTATCAAAGGTCGAAAAGGTCGTTGCCGCAATGAGTTTGCCTTGATACATCAGATCGAAGCCGGCAACGAAGGCCAGAACCGAACTGTTTTTAACCAAGTTAATGAACTGATTGCCCAGCGGCGGGATCACAATTTTAAATGCTTGCGGGAAAATGATCTGCGTCATCGCTTGCGTATAACTCATTCCGATACTGCGAGCACCTTCCATTTGGCCGCTGGGAACCGCTTCGATCCCTGCGCGTACGGTTTCGGCGATAAACGCACTCGTATAGATTAACAGGCCAATGGTGCCGGCGGTGAAGCCATCGATTTTGACGATAAACTGCGGCACGATCACATAGAAAGCCAACGTGATGACCAGCAACGGAATGTTCCGCACCACCTCGACATAAATTCGGCCGATGATCCGCAGCGCCTTGAATGGGGAAATTTCCATCAACGCAAACAAGGTGCCGATGATCAGACTGCCGATCAATGCAAGAATACTGGCCGCCAAGGTATAGCCAAGTCCGGAAAGAAAGGTGTTCCAGTTATTGGTAAGAATCGACCACATATCATTCCACCTCCTTAAGACTGAACCCTGGCACATCGCCAAACCACTTTTTGATTAGCTTGGCATAGGTGCCGTTTTGCTTGAGTTGTTTGATCGCCTTGTTGACTGCCTTGACAAATGGCCGCTGCCCTTTGTTAATGGCAATCCCATAAGGTTCCTTGGTAAAGGTGCCACCAGTAACAATGTAGCGATTATCCTGTTCAGACATCCCGTACAAAATCCCGTTGTCGGTGGTAAGCGCATCCCCTTGCCCAGACTTCAAAGCGGTAAACGCTTGAGCATAATCCGCCAGCTGAAGCACGGTTGTCTCAGGTGCAGCTTTTTTGACGTTGTCGACCGAGTTGGAACCCTGCACGCCAATGACCTTCGTCCCTTTCTTCAGGTCCTTCACGGTTTTGATGGGACTGCCTTTTTTAACCAAAAGACTTTGGCCGGCGTTAAAATAAACATCGGAAAAATCCAGAATCTTCTGACGCTCCGGGGTAATCGTCATGGTAGCGATCACGGCGTCAACGTTACCGCCTTTGAGCATAGGTACCCGGGTATCACTAGTCACCTGAACCAGCTGGGCGTTCCCCTTATTGCCTAAAATCTGTTTGGTCACGGCTTTGGCCATGTCAACGTCAAAGCCTTCGATTTTATCGGTTTTAATATTCATCAAACCAAAAAGTCGGGTGTCGGCTTTAACGCCCCATACAATGGTATTGGTCGCCTTGGCATGGCTCAAAATATCCCGATCCGCGACACTTTTCCCGCAACTGCTAAGCGGTATCATCAGTAGCAACAACACCAGCGGCAGGAGCATGCGTTTCCACATCTTTTTCATTTAACACACCTGCTTTCATAAAGTATCCCATCCGTAACTGGTCTTGTTGGGCTAATGATTGATGATCTTACTGATGAATTCCTTGGCCCGCGGCTCTTGCGGATCATCGAAGAATTGGTTGACATCGCTGGAGTCGACCAGAATCTGGCCATCATCCATGAAAACGATGCGGTTGCCGACGTGGCGGGCAAAGCCCATTTCATGGGTGACCACGACCATCGTCATCCCTTGCTCAGCAATTTTTTGCATAACATCCAGCACATCACCGATCATTTCCGGATCCAGCGCACTAGTCGGTTCGTCAAACAAAATGGCTTTCGGCTTCATGGCAAGACTACGGGCAATGGCAACCCGCTGCTGCTGACCACCGGATAACTCACCCGGAAAACTGTCCGCTTTGCTTTCCAGTCCGACCATTTTAAGCAAATCGCGGGCTTCCTGTTCAACTTCGGCTTTATCACGCTTCAACACCAGATCAGGCCCGAGCGTGACATTTTGCAACACGTTCTTGTTGGCATACAGATTAAAATGCTGAAAAACCATGCCGACATTCTTACGGATACGGTTCATATCGGTTTTCTTGTCGGCTAAATCAAAGTCATTGACAATCAGCTGGCCGGACGTAATCCGCTCGAGTCCATTGATGCAGCGCAACAAGGTGCTTTTACCAGACCCGGAAGGCCCGATTATCGTGACCACCTCACCACGATCGACTGTTAGATTAATATTTTTTAATGCTTGGAATTTGCCAAAATACTTGTTAACGTCATGAAACTCAATCATTGACATTTTGGAGGACCTCCTTGGGTTCACTAGCTCTTATCATGGATTTTACATAGAAAAATAATGATGCGCAAATATTTCTTTTAAAAATTGAGCATTTATTCGGTGGAAAAAACGAAAAATGCCGGTTTTTGGGACTTTTGCGGATGGGACCGCGATGTGGGAATTTGGTGTGCAGATATTGCAGAAACGGATGGCTTGTTTCTCGGCATGACGAAAAGGCTTTCGCACGTAAACTAATATTTTATCTGTAATCACAAACAAAGCCAAGCAAAAAGCCGCGGCATTTCACCTTGACTGCTTGTCAATGTGAAATACCGTGACTTGCTGACACTATTTTGGTATGAACGGTGACACCGTATCACTACCTTATTTCTGATGCCGTCTACTTTCTCGAGTCGGCAGTTGCTCCGGTTGGTGCGGCGCTATTCTGGTTGCATCGTTATCAAGCGCGTGGCGTCCTTCCCTAGTCTCCTGCGGTGCGTGTGGCGGCCGTTCCTCCACGGGAGACGTGTCGGTAACATCCTTCTCCTGTAATGCGGCTGGCGACTTATCCTGATACGCCAGCTGTACGGTCAAACTGTAGGGCTGCGATTCTTTGCGCAATCCGGTACGTCCCAAAAGCTTCTGCTCGCCGCCAATCAGAAAAACGTTGGCCGCCACCAGATGATAGTCCTGCGCCGCTTTTTCAACCGGCAACAAACCCACCCGCTCCACAGTTGCGATGGGTTTGGCAGTCAGCGCGTTTAAGCCACCGGTAATAATCAGCTGATCGTTGACATGTTGCAAATCAAAAAACGGCAACGGATAGGGTGCGCCAATAGCGAGAACCGGTTGCTGCGTCTCCTGCGCAACTCGCTCAATCGCTTTGTCGTCCAAGCCTTGATAATTCAAACTCAAAACGCCTTGCTTAACCAAACTGGCAACCAACGCATCTAGATTGGCTTGTTGGTCATCGGTTAATGTGACATCAGCTGTCAACAATTGCTCTTGGGAAAAAACGCCGTTAGCTGGTGCAGCGCCTAATTGCGTTTTCAGCTCATTTTCGACAGCGGTTTTCTTCGCGCCATTGCTGCCCAACCATTTTTCAACGGTTGGCGAAATATCAAATCGCGTTGTCTTGTTTGTGAAGTAATACAGGAAGTTCAACGCAATAAAATACAAAAAGACAACAAACGCCAACAGGAACAATGCACCGCGAATCCGAAAGTCCGGATAGCGCAGATTTTCAATGGCAACATAGAGCAAGTAAAAATTAGCGAAAAATGCCACCCACGTGAAGGCCTTGCCTTTGGGTTTATCGGCAATGTTAAAGTAGCCCAGCACGCGGTTGATAATATCAATAACAGTTAACATGATTTCATCCTTTCCGCGGCTTATTGGCCATTCATGCCGGTTGTGTCAGTTCCTTGGTCAGTACTTGTCTGGTTCTGATCAGTGGTTTGCCCGTTATTGGTGGAAGCAGTGCTTGGCGTGGAGGTCACAGAGGATGTTGATGCCTTTGAGGTCGAAGTTGCCGAACTTGGTGTCGACGTTGCACTCGCGGTACTGGTCGTTTCGTTATTGTTCTCCTCATGACTCGGCTGCGTCTGCGACTGGCTAGCAGCAGACGGCTGGGACGCCGAAGTTTGACTTGGTTCCGGCTTTGACGAGGCTGAACGCGCAGCCTTAGAAGCCGATTCGGATTTTATTTTGGATACCAACGAACTCTGATCGGTTGCCGATTTAGGCTGATTGACCGGGTTAATTGTATTCACAATGTTATACGCACTAATCAAAACAATCAGTGAAACAATCGCAGTCGGCGGTAATAATGGCGGTGTTCGATAAGCCATGTAGCCAGCTCCTTTCATTCATCGTTTCATTTTACCCCAAAAGTAGCAGGAAACACCTTAAGTTACCGCTAAAATTATACGCTATTTATAGCGTTGGCCAAAGTGGCGTTCCTTTTAACAGTCAGGATATACTTACTGACGCGTTGGCCAGATTTGAAACATGCATCACGACGCATAACTAAAAAAGACATCAGAGAATGGCTATCTCTGGTGCCGATACATCTACGGAGCACATCTGCGTGATTTACTTGCAACTGGTCGTTAGGCATTAGCTTCTTTTAAACTGTTCGCCCGCTTTTGGCATTCCGCGCACAAACCATAAAGTTCAAAATTGTGGCTTTGAATTTTAGCGCCCGGAACCTGATCTTCAAAGTAATTCAGCGGACACATTTTAAGTTCAATCACCTTACCACAGTTCGTACAGATGAAATGGTGATGATGCGGATGCTGGAAATCACACTGCAGTTTAACCACGATTTGGTCGTCTTGCATGCGACTTTCCAGAATGCCCATTTCGATAAACGATTTGACGTTGCGATAAATCGTATCATGCGACACCCCGGGGAATTGCGTGCGCATATACCGATCCAGAATCGTGACGGCCGTATACCGATGCTGGTTCCTGCCCAGATAGTCCACCATTGACTCACGTTGTTTGGTGACCCGGTAACCGTGCTGTTTTAACTGCTTTAATGCAATTGTTGTGTTATCCATGGAAATAAGCTCCTTTGGCTTGACACTTTAACTTAAGACGTGTAATGTATCAAATCGTACTGATTACGATTAGTACCATTTAGTGTAACACGCCTGACAGGAGGAAGCAATATGGCTGAAAAAACCGATTATGCATCTGCCGCACGTCGTTTAAAAAGTAAGAATCCCAAGACCCGTTCACGCGCTAAACGTGTGATTAAGGCCGTTAAGAAACCGACTAAATAACCATTGACAGATATTCAAATAGACTGACCGTGACCTTTTGCCAGTGCATGGCGAAGGGTCACGTTTTATTTTTTTCCGGATTCAGCGATATTAAGCCACAACTTTTAAGCGCCAGATCTTTCATGAACCGATCAACCTGTTCCCGCGCTTCATCCCAACTGTCATTTTTGATCACCGTCGCAAACGGCTTGAGTTCATCCGGCAAGGTTAAATCCCGCTTATATTCAGGACTCTTCAGCCGTGCTGCCACCATCGCCGGATCATCGCCGCGACCCAGTAAACGATCTTTTAAAACAGTCGGATCATCAATGGTGAGGAATAACACCACGACTTCTTTAGGGAGCTCCTGAACATAAGTGATCGCCCCTTTAGTATCCAAGACAATACTTAAAAAAGGATGCTTCGCCCAATTTTTCTCGAGCGATTCATGTGAAGAACCATATTCATAGCCAGCATAAGTGACCTTTTCGATAAAATGTTTCGTTGCAAAACTTGCCGGCGTTTCAAAATAATAATCGACGCCATTCTTTTCACCCTTACGAGCCGGACGAGTGGTGTGCGTCATAACGCGGTGAATTCGGTAGTTATCGCGCAGATACGCACTCACCGTTGTTTTGCCGGTACCTGTTGCCCCTGTGATCACAATCAACTTATGTGCCGCCTTCATGATCCGCCTCCTTGAATATTGCCTCGATTGTACCAAATCAGCGCCGATTCGTCAGCTGAAAATCAACATTGAGCGGTATTTAAAAATGAAATCAATTTAGTCTTTTTTACTCGAAGCTTCAGGACAAGTCCTGGTAAAAAGCGACCACCCCAAAATGATCACTCGACACAAACCCAATCTTCTCGTAAAAGGCGCGTGTGTCTGGTTGATCATCCGTCAACAAAACCCGCTGCCGCACTTCCGGATAGTGATCAACCAATGCCTTCACCAATTGGCGGCCAATCCCTTGACGTTGATAGTTGGGAAGCACCAGCAGATCCTGAATAAAAAGGATCGTTTCACCGTCGCCCACTGCCCGAATCAACCCGACTAACCGGTCCCCATCAAAGGCACCCAGAACCTTGAGCGACTGTGCCAAGGCTCGTTTTAGTTTTACTGGATCGCGCGTGTACATCACCCATCCAACGGCTTGATATAAGGCCAATACAGCTTCGTCATCAAGTTTGCGATTGTCAATCTTGATCATTCTTTGTCCCCTCCTAGTGAGCTTGAATCACTGCTTAACTCAAGCAAAAATTCATCCACAATTATCAGTTTGATCATATTGTCGCATAGATTGCGCATAATAGGCTTGCGACTCGTCCGATTATTTTGAATTTATTTTAAAAGAAAAAGACCGGCCACCATGACCGATCTTTTAAATATATATTTTGCAGGATGTGAACAACTAATTAAAGACGACGGCCAAATTCAGGTGCAAAGTAAGCCATACTTTGAACAGTGACATTCTGACCCGGTGCCGGCGCATGGATGTACTGGCCATTGCCGATGTAAATGCCAACGTGATAGGCACTGCCAACGCCGCCCCAGAAGACTAAGTCGCCGGCCTGAAGATCAGAAACTGCCACGTAAGAACCGAGCGTGCTTTGGGCTTGCGAAGTCCGTGGCAGGCTAACGCCGGCTTCTTTAGCAGCGTAATAAATCAAACCTGAGCAGTCAAAGCCTGAAGGTGAAGTGCCACCATAAACATATGGCACACCGAGATACTTAGCAGCGTTACTTGCGATGCTGCCACCGGAAACGGAAACCGTACTGCTGCCAGCTGAAGCAGGTGCCGTAGAGGAAGTCACACTTGTGCTGGAAGCATTGTTACTTGCAGAAGCAGTGCTTGTACTTGATGCTGTTGACGTCGAAGTGGTGCTTGCTGCGTCACTAACGGCCTTTTGTGCAGCGGCAGTCTTGGCAGCTTCTTCTGCGGCCAATTCAGCTAACTTGTCTTTATTGGCATCAATCATCTTTTGTGCGTCGGCAGCCGCTTTGTCAGCATCTGCCTTCAAGCCATCAATCTTGGCCTTATCGCTTTCAAGTTGCGCCTTGGTTGCAACCAGGCTCTTTTGCTTAGCTTCCTGGTTAGCTTTCAGATCCTTGACTTTCGCCTCTGAATCCTTGACTGCCTGCAAAGCTTCGGTGCTAGCCTGACTCAACTTGCTAACAGTAAAGGAACGACCCACTAAGTCAGTCAAACTACTTGAATTCAGAATGAAATCAAAATAGACATTGCCGGTAACCGAATTGCCGACCCGTTTTTGCAAGGAGATCAATTGATCTTTCAAATTATTCTTGCGTTGGTTAACTTCTTGATTGGCTTTCGTCAGCTGGCCGTCAAGATCAGTGATTTTAGCTTGGCTATCTTTGATCTCAGCCTCGGCCTTTTGAATCGCCAAAACCTTGTTGGAAACGTCATTACTCAGCTTCGCGCTTTTATCGTTAGCTGCCTGAAGCTGTTTCATCAAATCATCGTTCTTCGCTTGCAAACTTGATTTGTCGTCTGCCGCGCGAACGGTTGTTGCTGCTACACCCGAAACCCCAACACCAGCTAATGTTGCAACGGTGATAGCGCCCGTAACTAATTGCCGTAATCTCATCTTTATCGCCACTCCTGCTTTCATTTTGTTCACAATTGTCACATTAACACTGAACTATTACAGGCTTGTTACAAGGCCGTTACCATCAGAATACTTTCGCAATTAAATCAACATTATTTTATGATCATATTGATAATTAGTTTACGCCCTAGTTATATTTTCGCGTTTGCATGCAAAAAAACAGGAACAAAGCGCGGCTTCATCCCTGACTTTTTGCAATGCCTGTCATTTAATTTTTACTGTTGAGCTTTTTAGTTGGCAGCGTTTACTTAGCTGACGCAACCATCAACGACATCGTTTATTTGATCTTAACCAGGAAGTAACGCTTTTTCCCGCGCCGAACAATGACGTACTGACCGTCAAAATGGGTGCTTGGATCAACTTCAAAATCAAGTTCGCGTTGGCGGGTCCCGTTAATTGTGATCGCACCATTCTGAATGTCCTCACGCGCCTGGCGACGACTCGGTTCGATTTTAGTGGTATCTACCAGCCAAGTAACGATATTCTCTGCAGTTTTCGGCGCTTCCACCGTTGGAAACTGCTCAAATCCCTGCTTGATTTCTTCCGCGCTTAAGTCCGCGACATCACCGGAGAAAAGGGCGGTACTGATGCTTTCGGCTTGATCCACCGCTTTTGGGCCGTGAACAAACTTCGTAACGGAACGGGCCAATTCCCGTTGTGCTTCGCGTTTTTCCGGATGCGTTTTAGTCGCTTCAACCAATTCCGCAATGGCATCCCGTGACAGGAACGTGAAGAACTTGAGGAACTTTTCAACATCGGCATCATCCTGGTTGAACCAGAATTGATAGAACTCATACGGCGAGGTCTTTTCCGGATCAAGCCAAACCGCTCCGCCTGCGGATTTACCAAACTTGGTGCCATCCGCCTTGAGCATCAGTGGATTCGTGAGGCCGTAAGCACGGGCATCCGGGCCTTCGATCCGATGAATCAGGTCAATCCCCGCTGTGATGTTGCCCCACTGATCGGCACCACCAATTTGCAGCTGAACGTCTTCGTGCTTGAACAGATGCAGAAAATCAACCGACTGCAGAATTTGATATGTGAACTCAGTGTATGAAATCCCGGTTTCCAGACGACTGGCCACAACTTCTTTGTTCAACATGTTATTGACAGAAAATAGCTTCCCGTAATCCCGCAAAAAGTCCAGCATCGAGATTTTCGATAACCAATCATAATTATCGACAATCCGGAAATCTTCCGTGCCAAACAGATTCTCCATTTGGGCAGTCAATTTCTTTTTGTTGGTGGCGATAGTGTCCATCGTCTGCAAAACCCGCTCAGAATTACGCCCGGACGGATCACCAATCGAGCCGGTCCCACCGCCGATAACGATCACTGGACGGTGACCCATCAGCTGAAAACGCTTGAGAATCATAAACGGGATCAAATGGCCGACATGCAAAGAATCGCCGGTCGGATCCGTCCCGCAATAAACACTGACCGCCTTCTCTTGGGTCAGCTTGCGCAAGCCATCTTCATCTGTCAGTTGATTCAGTGCTCCGCGCCATTTTAATTCGTCTAAAATCTTGCCTCGTTGTGTTTCTGTCATCAGTCGATTTCCTCCTATTTTTCATGTGCGCGAGCCGCAATGTTCACGCTTCTTCATAACGCGTTCGCTGGCACTGAAGCCGGTTCACACTCAAAAAAAATCGTCCCTGATCTTATCAATAAGATCAGGGACGACTTTCACCGCGGTACCACCCAAATTATGCTATGCATCACTCTCATGGATATCGGCATGACCCGCGGCCAGTGTTTCTTGAGTTGTAATTCATGCTGTTAAGCGCAACGGTTCGCAGCAACCACCGTTTTTCTGAAGCCTACTTAACACCACTACTGCGGCTCAACTGGTAAATGATATGTCAAATTTTACCACAGGTTCATGATTTGTACAGACCAGACATTCTAAGCTGAGCACTTTCCTCAATCTGCCAAATTTTTAAAAGACTCGTCTTTGAGCAATCCGTCTATAGCTTTTAGAACGCCCTCATTTGATGCAGGATACCACTGATCAGGATGATCGATGCCTGCGCGCTTAGCAGTCAATAACGAACCGATCCAAACACTTATTTTAGCGTGCAGCAATAAAGCCTGGTCATTTGAGTCGTTACCAAATGCCACATAATCACCAGGAAACAGTGATTGTGCAGTCGTATACTTATTTACGTCGCGAGTGGTTAAATCAAGGTTATGTTCACCGAGAGAAGCCACTATAGATAACGATGTCTCAGTTTGCAGACTGTCAAAAAGTTGCACCATCTGTTGGTCAGTTAGATTTAGGAGGATAATCTTGATCGGCTGTAGGATATCCTTTAAAGGGCGTCTATGCGCCAAGTGGCCTGGGTCTAACTGTTTAAAAATGGGACTAATCGAACTTAAGCGTGCCGCGTAATCCCATGACCCATCAACAATGTAATCTAGTTTTTCTTTTGCAATAAGCGTTTTTACGTACTGATAATCATCATTGTCGATTGTTCGACAAAAGGTGATTTTCCCATGTTGAGAGACAATGGAACCATTACCGCCAATTAATGAATCATTAGCGAAGGGCCCCACAATAGGAATGAGGTCCCGGATCGGTCGTGCAGATGCAAAAACGACTTCATGATGCCGTTGTTTGAGCCGTTCAAGCAACATTAGAATACGTTGATCAATTTTTTGTCCGTCAAAACTGAGCGTTCCATCAACATCAAAAATAAACTTCACGGCAAATCTCCTATAGTTACTAGTCACTCAAACGTGATTCTTTAAATTTATTTTTCAACTCGCTGATATCATTCTGATCGCCGTATTAATTCTGCGGATCTTGCGGCGCATCATTCGGCGGCAAGTCGGCCGGATACGTTTTGACATCGGCATCGAGAATATCATACTTATCCATCAGCTTCCGCTCAACCTGCTCGCCTAACTCATAAGAATCGGCAACGGTCATCTTGGGATCAACCCGAATGCCAATCGTGAGCAAAACCGCGTCGCCAGCGTACCGGGCTTCAATACTTTGAACACCGAGAACGCCGGGCACTTGGGTAATCGTTTGCCGATACGCCGCAATTTTCTTGGTGTCAAAGCCATCTGTCAGTTCAAAAATGGCATCCCGCAAGATGGTCCAAGCTGCATACAAAATCAAAATCCCGACAGCAAGCGCAGCACCGCCATCAAGCCATAACCAACCGGCTTTGGCCCCCAATATGGCCAGCAAAGTCCCCGTGCTGGTTGCAGCGTCTGAAAAGCTGTCCTTGGAGGCCGTTCGCAAAACACTACTATTCAGCTGTTTGGCGCGAATATGATTCATTAACGAGATGGCACCCATGGCTATTCCGGCCGCCAGACTCACGTAAACCGCCAGTATGCCTGGAACCTGGACTTTGCCCTGGGCCCAAGCCTGCAAGCCGTGATACCCATCCAAGACAACATCCGCGCCAACCACCAGCATAATCAAGCCAGAAAATAAGGTCGCAATCGTTTGAAACCGCCAGTGGCCAAAACGATGCTCGCTATCCGGTCGCTGTTGGGAGATTTGTAGGCCCCAAAGCAAAATAAGTGCCGAGGCCACCCCCGTCAGGTTATTCAACCCATCCGCGGCCAAGGCTCGAGAATGGGCCAACTGGGCAATCCACAGTTCAGCCACCGTCAAACCACCATAAACAAATAAATTTAACGCGGCGGCATGCTGGGCGCTTTTAAGCCGCGCAAATCGGCGCTGTTCATCTTTTAAAATATTGCGGCCAGCATCCATGCTAATCCCCCTTGTTGAACAGACTATTTAATAACTATTATAAAGCATCAATGTGGCCGTACCACCGTAAAATATTTGCTTTAAATGACGTAAGCGTTTTCTTACAAAACTTTTACATTCATCACGCCAAAACGCGGATCAGCCTCTCAGCTATCCTGTGATTCACCTGTCTCATATTCTTCCGTCTGCCGCCTTAACGCACTGGCCAGACGTTCCAACCGCGCAATGGTGTCGTCTAACGTTAAGTAGTAATAGATCATATTCCCTTCATGCCGGGATGCGACCATACCGATGTCCTTCAGCCGTTTCAAATGATGCGACGTTGCCGGTTGCGACAACCCAATCGCATCGGCCAGATCGCTGACCTTAACGCCGGAGTTATTCTTAGCGGCGCCAAGCATCATAATGAGCCTTTGACGATTCGTATTTGACAATGCGTTGAGATGACCGATGTCTTGCTTGAATTCTTTTAGCGCTTCCTGTTGTGCCGAACTGTACGCCATGATTTCCTCCTCGTGATGTCACAATGAACGTAAGCCAGCCCGGTTAGAAACCGGAGTGTAAGTGAAGTGACTTAGGCCAATTGCGTCCAAGATACTTACACGCAGGTTTCTGGGCTGGTGAACGCATTATGGAACCCCAGATGAATCCGTTACCATTCACATCGAATATTACCTGAAATCGTAACGATTGCAACAAATATGCAAACCGTTCATACTGTAACCAAGAACTATCAACGACTTTGGAGGTGCACTATGACAACGACCACAACCTTTCACGGCTTAGGGGCGGATAACACGCTGACCATTTACACAGACGGCGCCAATGAACTTCTGAATCAAAGTGTCAGCATGATTCGCGCTTATGCCCATTTACTGTCGCTTTATGACGAAGAATCCCTGCTCGTCATGATCAACAATCAGGCCGGCAAAACGCCGGTTCACATCCCTGTCCGTCCGGTCTTCAATCTTATTGCCCAAGCGATTGCCTGGAGCAAGCGCGGACTTGGTTATAATGCGTTGATCGGTCCGATTGTTAAGCTGTGGCGCATCGGTTTTGCTGATGCCCGCATTCCATCGGCCAGTGAAGTCAGCGCTGCTTTAGCCTTAACCGATCCGAATCTGGTTGAACTGGATTCGGAAAATCAAACCGTTTTTCTACCCAAAGAAGGCATGGCGCTTGATCTGGGCGGGATTGCCAAAGGGTTTATTGTGGATCAGGTTTACGATTTGTGGGACAAAACCGGTGTCGAAGGCGGTCTGATTGACTTAGGCGGCAACCAACGACTGGTCGGCAAAGCAGCCAGCGGTATTCCGCTATGGCAGTGGCCAATTGCCGATCCGCGGTATCCTGAAAAGCGCAGTATCGCGACCTTGACAACCGAACCAAAAGCGGTGGTCACGACCGGCATTTTTGAACGCCAATCCAAAATTGCCGGCAAGGAATATCACCACTTAATCGACCCTAACACCGGCTATCCGGTTGAATCCAACATGGCCAGCATCACGGTGGTTGCCGATAATGGCCTCCTGGGGGATGTGCTGTCCTCCATCGGCTTTTACGCCGGCATTCCGGCTGGGTATGACGCCGTCGAGGCAGAAGGTCAGGAAGCCATTTTCGTCACCAAAGAAACCCGCGTTTATCAGACTAGCGGCCTACGCGAAACCTTGGCCATTACGGTATAGTGCGCCGAAACAACATTAGAACACAAAAACAGCAACCAACTGCCGAAAAGCTGGGTTGCTGTTTTTTTAATGTCTGGATCGGTTATCAAAACCTAAACCGACTCTAAAGTTCCTGCCAAATCACACTGCACGGCGGCACCATGGTTCCCACCGGTAACAACGAGCGCAGGTTTGCCGGAACTAGCTTGGTATTGGCGTCCTGTAACGCTTGCGGTGAACAGGTTGGGTTGGCCAACACCACCAGCGTCTGCTCTTCATTCTGACGGACAAAGCCGAAGCTGTCCTCAAAAGTAAACGGAAAGAATGCAGCATCTGCCGCCAATGCCGGTTGATCGATGCGGGTCTGAATCGCAATCTGATATAAATCCATAATCTCCTGATCTTCATGCCCCCAAGGATAAAAGGCACGATTATCAGGATCCTTCCCACCGGTCAGCCCGGCTTCGTCGCCGTAATACAGACACGGCACCCCTGGCAACCAGTAGAAAAGCGAAACCAATAATTTCAGCTTCTGGCGATCGCCATTCAAAACCGTTAAAATCCGCGCCGTATCGTGGGTCCCGATGTTATTAAAATTAAAATCAAACGCATTCGGCGGATAATTTTCTTTTAACGTCATCAATTGCCGAACAAAACCGGCCGCGTTGAGCTTGCCACCGACAAAATCGATCAGCATCGACCGCAATGGGTAGTTCATGACGGCATTCAGTTCGCCACCTTCAAAATACTGGCGCCGCTTGCCATAAGCCTGCTTGTTAGACGCATCTTCCCACACCTCGCCAATCAAAACGCGCTCCGGGAACTGATCAAGAGTACTTCGAATCTGCCGAATAAAGCCATCGGTCAGTTCGTCAGCAACATCCAGCCGCCAGCCATCAACACCCATATCCGTCCAGTAACTGATCACGGAATCCTTTTTGGCGGCAATAAAGTTATGAAAATCCTGATTGTCTTTATTAATCGCTGGCAGATCCTTCACGCCCCACCAACTATTGTAATCGTCTGGAAAGCGTTTAAACGAAAACCACGATGCATACGGCGAGTCCAAACTGTTGGCCGCCCCGACATCATTGTATTCATTCACCGCATTGAAATATCGACTATCCGCACCGACATGGTTAAAGACGCCATCGAGAATGACATGCATCCCCTGCCGATGCGCCGCCGCCAAAAATTGTTTAAAGTCATGCAACGTACCCAAGACTTCATCAATCGCGTAATAATCACCGGTGTCATAACGATGATTGCTCCGCGCCTGAAAAATCGGACTGAGATACAACGCATTAATCCCACGCGCGGCCAACAGCGGCAACTTTTGCTGAATACCAGCTAAATTACCGCCATAAAAATCCCACCTAAGAACTTCGCCGTTATTCCCACGAATATACATCGGCCGATCCGACTGCCGCCCATAAATAAACGAGTTAGCCTTCGGAGCATTCACATGCCCATCGGCGTTGCCATTCTGAAACCGATCCACAAAGATATGGTAAAAGCGGGCATTCTTGTACCAATCCGGCACGGGATCAAACGCGTGCACCACCGTCAGCTGATAGCTAACCACATCCGCATTGTCCGAATAAGTCTGCCCCAAGCCGCCATAACCACCGTCAACCGCACCAAACCGCTGACGACCTTCATCAGTTTGCAGTTCAAAATGATAAAACCACAACCCCGAAGACGGCGGGGTAAAAGTAACCGTATAACCATTCGGACTCTGCGTCATCGGCAACGACTGCGCCTGATCCCACTGACCATCCGCAGCAATCACCAACGACGCCTGCGTCACAGCACCATCAGCCTTAGCCGAAAAATGCACCAGCGTCCCCTCCCGAACAGCCCCAAACGGCCGCCGATCGGTAAATGAATCGAATTGAAACATGTGAACCTCCTGTTAACATACTAAGGCAACGAGCGATTAAACGCAGAGTGCCAAGGCGGAGCAATCGGAGGCCATATGGGGCTCAACTGTGAAATTGTTGTTGGTGGGGCGCCCTTTGCCCCGCCTACAACAAGGCCGAGCTTTGAGACTCAGCGGGCTTTGCTGAGGCTCAAAGTCGTGCCCACAGCGTTCCAGCCCCATATGGCCGGAGATTGCGGAGTTTGGCGCGGAGTATAGGGTAGCACTGTCACACACACCAAGCTGAGTTGCCAGTGCCAAAGCGCCGGAGACTGCGGAGTTTGGCACGGAGCATCAGAGAACAAGTGAAACTAGCCTTCAGTATCCGTGCCATCATCTTCAGGCGTCTGCGGAACCACATGCCAAATCTCGCGGCCATACCGCTGAACCGTAAAGTCCGCCGAGAACCGGCCACTCTCCGCAATATTAACCAACGCCTTCTTCGCCCAAAGCTCCGGCTGCTGATAAAGCTTATCCAACCGCGCATTAGCCGCCAGATAACTCTCAAAATCCGCCAGCACGAAATACTCATCATTGTACATCAACAACGCATTGTAAATATCGCGGCCTTCCGTCTCAATCCCCGGAATCTTCCCATTCACCAGCATATCCAACACGGCATGCAACCGCGGATCCTTTTCATAAAAGTCCCGCGACCGATAATCGCCACGCTGGTAGTACCCGGCAATCTCTTTTTCGGTTAACCCGAAGATCTCGATATTATCATCGCCAACCGCATTCTTAATCTCGATATTAGCTCCATCCAACGTCGCCAAGGTCAACGCCCCGGCACTCATCAGCTTCATGTTACTCGTACCGCTGGCTTCCTTGCCGGCAGTCGAAATCTGCTCGGAAATATCCGCCGCCGGAATAATCTTTTCAGCCATCGACACGCCATAGTTCGGCAAAAAGACTACCTGCAAATAAGGACTGACATCCGGATCGCTATCGACCATATCGGCAACCGCATTCATAACCTTAATGATTTCCTTGGCATATACATAACTAGGCGCAGCTTTTGCTCCAAAAATATGCAGCCGCTTCGGTCGCTTCTCGCCACGCTTAATCGCCAAGTATGCGTCCAGAATTCCTAAAAGATGCAGTAACTGACGCTTGTAAGCATGCAGACGCTTAATCTGCACGTCAAAGATGGCATCGGGATCGACTTTGACGTGCACGGTTTGGTCAATATATTTAGCCAATTCCCGCTTATTCTCCGCCTTGGTCGCATTTAAATCAGCCAAAAAGTGCGTGTCGTCAATGTAGTCATGTAATTTACGCAGCGCCAATGGATTCTGCCGCCACGCCGTTCCGATTTTCTTATCCAACAAGTGCGCCAGCGGCCGATCGCCGATTTGAATCCAGCGCCGCGGCGTAATGCCGTTGGTTTTATTGTTAAACCGCTCTGGGAAAATCTGGAAAAGATCATGCAGCACATCTTTTTTCAGCAATTCACTGTGAAGCGGTGCGACCCCATTCACCGCATGCGAGCCGATGGTTGCCAGATACGCCATACGCACCTGCCCGTTACCGAGCGGCGCAATGCGATCGATCATGGCCTGGCCAAACTGGGGTACAAAGGCTAACCGGAAGCGGCGATCGATTTCCTGCACAATCTGGTAAATCCGTGGTAACAACCCGCTGAACATATCAATCGGCCATACTTCCAGCGCTTCGGAAAGCAACGTGTGATTCGTATAACTCATCACTTTGAGCGTAATGCGCCAGGCTTCATCCCAGCCCACATGCTCGTCGTCCATCAACACGCGCATCAACTCGGGAATCGCCATCGCCGGGTGGGTATCGTTAATATGAATCGCCACCCGATCGGCAAACCCGGCCATACTGTTGTGAGTCCGGCGATAATGGCGAACAATGCTTTGAATACCGGCACTCGTGAAGAAGTATTCCTGCCGCAGCCGCAGTTCCTTACCGGCATTATCCGAATCATCCGGATACAAAATCTGGGTGATCTGATTAATCCGTTCGCGCTGCTCCAAGGTAAAATGCGGGCCAGCATTAATCGGTGCCTCAGCCGACCACAGCCGCAGATTATTGACAACGCCATTGCGATACCCAACCATCGCCACGTCATAAGGCACGGCCAAGACATCATCGGTATTATGATAAATCACCCGCAAATGCCCGCTGCGACTCGGCCGCAATTCGACCCAACCGCCAAACTTCACGGTGACGGCGCGGTTTTCCTTCCGGGTCTCCCAAGGAAAACCATTGCGCATCCAGTCATCCGGCAACTCGACCTGATAGCCATTCACAAACGCCTGCTTAAACAAGCCATATTGATAGCGAATACCATTCCCGTTGCCGGCCATACCAACACTGGCCATGGCATCCATAAACGCCGAAGCCAGCCGGCCCAGCCCGCCGTTACCTAAGCCGGGATCCGCTTCCGCAGCAAAGATCTTTTGCGGATGCAGGTCCAACTCTTCCAAACCAGCTTCAACTTCATCCAGAATCCCGAGATTCAGCAAATTTGATTGCAGCAGACGGCCCGGTAAAAATTCAATCGAGAAATAAAAGACCTGTTTGGTTTCTTCCTCGTCATAACGCTCCTTGGTGTTAGCCCAAGGCTGGGCGATATATGACCGTGTCAGTAACGCAAGCGCCTGATAAAGTTGCTGCGAAGACAGATCTTCAATCGGCGCCGCATACAATTTCAAGGCCATATCTTTGAATTCCGTGATGAATTGTTCCTTCGTTAATGACATCAAATATACACCTCATCAAAATAAACAACCGTAATCGTTCGCCTAAACATGAATAACGAGGTCCAATCAAATCTCCGCCATCTTGGGTTAGACGTTGCCCGCCTTACCTGCTTTGCGTGCGATTCGACCCGACCTCGTTAATTGCCACCTCATGCTTTACCTAAAATTCGGTCATACCCCTTCAAATACGCAGCCGCCGAATGATGCCAGTCAAAATCCATGGCCATGGCTTGTTGCTGCAGTCGAGCATAAACCTTAGGCTGATCCGCGTAAACATTTTTGGCCATTCGTAAGATTTTCGCAAAGACACCAGCATTGTACTCCCAGAAACTAAAGCCGTTGCCGGCACCGGTTTCCGCGTTGTATGGCGTCACCGAATCCCGCAGTCCGCCGGTTTCATGCACGATTGGCAACGTTCCGTACCGCATCGCCATCATTTGCGCTAAGCCGCTGGGTTCAAACGCACTCGGCATCATGAAGAAGTCGGCCCCAGCATAAATCCGCTGCGCCATCGCTTCGTCAAAATTAATCCGCACGGCTAACTGCCCCGGGAAGCGATCCTGCATCGACAGTAAATCTTCTTCAAGATCGCGATCGCCAGTTCCCAAGATCACAACTTGGACATTATTCTGCACCAGGAAGTTTTCCAAGGCGTCAACCAGTAAGTCGGCACCTTTTTGCCGGGTTAGTCGACTGACCATCGCAAACAACGGATCGGACCGCTTCGGCAAATGCATCTCTTCTTGCAAAACGCGTTTGTCCTTGGCTTTGCCCTTTAAATTCTTGGCGTTGTAATGATACGCCAGATGCGGATCGGTTTCCGGATCATACATTTCCGCATCGATCCCATTCAGGATCCCGACTAATTTACCACTTTGTTTGCGTAACGTGCCATCCAAATGCTCGCCAAACGCCGGTGATTGAATTTCCTGTGCATAACTAGGACTCACCGTTGACACTAAATCGGCAAAATTGATGCCGCCTTTAAGCCAGTTGACCGAACCATCCTGGGCAAACCCATTGTCATTAAAACTCTGGCGGCCAATTTGAAAGACCGTGTCCAGAATTGATGGCGGGAACCATCCCTGAAACTGCAGATTATGGATGGTCAATTGGGTTTTAATATTTTGATACGGGCGAATCCAGCCATACTTCTCCTTCAACAGCACCGGAATAAACGCCGTGTGCCAGTCGTTGGCATGAATGATATCCGGAATCCACTCAATGACCTGCAGCATTTCGATCACAGCCATCTGGAAGAACCCGAACCGGCCGCCATCATCCCAGTAACCATACAGGCCATCGCGATCAAAATACTGGCGGTTATCGATTAGATAATACGTCACATCCCCCAGCTTAATCGTTTTAAGACCCACGTAAACCGGGCGACCACCCATCTCGATCGTAAAATGGGTCAGATTCTTAACCTTAGGCAGATACTTAGCTGGAAACTTTTTTTCGTAAAATGGAATGGCAACCCGAATGTCGACGCCTTGCTTTTTAATTGCTTTTGGCAAGGCATACGTGACATCACCTAAGCCCCCGGTTTTATAAAACGGAGCACTTTCTGCAGCAGTAAAAAGAACTTTAAGCACGAGCCGTCACTCCCTTACCATCTGGCTGAAAGACTTTCTGATTCTTGGCGAATACAAGCGGTTCTTCCGGGGTGCCTTCCAAAGCCAGGTTCGGCCCGATGATCACGCCTTTGTCCAGAATCGCATACTTCACGCTGGAGCCAGTGCCAACCTTGCTGCCTTGCATGACAATGCTGTGATCAACCAACGCATCCCGATGAATATGGACATTGCGGAAAAGAATCGAATGGTTGACGTCACCTTCAATGAAATCACCGGTGCCGAGCAAGCTGTTCGTCACTTTCGATTCGGTTGAGAAGTACGTTGGAATTTCGTTCTTATTCTTGGTCTCAATCGAGTTGGCACTGTACAGCAATGCCTGATAGTTCTGATCCTCCAGCATGCTCATGTTCGCGTCATAATAACGCTGAATCGTATTGAGCTTCGCCAAAAAGCCGGTGTATTCAAACGCATTGGCATTATTTTGCAACACGGCTTCGCGCATGATCTGCGGCAGGCGCTTGAAGGTCGGTGCTTCGGAAGCGTCGATCAGTAAATCAATCAGGTCAATGGTGCCGATGAGGTAAATGTCCATGAACGCCGGGATTTTACCTTCTTTAAGGTGACCGCGGTTTTCCGATGCTGGCACAACTGAGCTGGCAGTCCCCAATTCGGTCATGTCCAACGTGAGATCATCAGGCTGCATCGCCGTTTCCGGCAAATTCTTGTAAACGGCGGTGACGGGACTTTCACCGGCTTGATGGTAAGCCACAATCGCGTCCACATCGACATTGGCAACATTTTGGGTGCCCATAATGATCGTGTATTGGGCGCTGCTCTTGCGCAGAAATTGCAGATAGTCATCATAATAACGGGCCCGCAGTTGCGGATCTTCGTAATCGCGGCCGGCCATATACGGATACGTGAAAATACCGCCCGTGATCTGATCCATGTTCCAGGTGGATCCACTGCGAATATGGTCGGTTACACTGCGCCCAGATTTAGGCAGGAAAATCGCCACACTGCGAACATTCGCGTGATCCAGTGATGACAGCGGAAAATCAATGAGCCGGTAGCGTCCTGCAAATGGCAGGGTGCCGATCGGGCGGGCTGCCGTCAATGGCTGAATTTGGTCGTCTTTTTCATTCAGATCAATGATTGCTGCTAAATCGCCTTTTCTCATTCTTTTTCAGTCCTTCCTAAAACTTCCCCGTAACCGACAACACTAATTTCATTTGGTTTCCCGACAACTTTGCCATTGTCGCCGATGATCGCATTTTCACCGACAATCGCGTGATCGACGGTGACGTTCTTACCGATGACAGCGTTTGGCATGATCATACTATCTTTAATGACCGAACCTTCCCCAATCTTGACATTTTGGCTCAAGATGCTGTGCTCAATGGCACCGGCAACATAGCAGCCGTCCACAATCATCGAGCCGGAGACTTTGGCGGTTTTGGTCAGGAACATCGGTGGCAATGCTTCATTTTGGCTGAAAATGCGCCAGTTGCGATTGCCGATGTTGAGTGGGTTGTTTGGATTCAGAAACTCCATGTTAGCTTCCCATAAGCTCTGAATCGTCCCGACATCCTTCCAGTAACCCCGGAACGCGTAAGCATAACTGGCTTCGTTATGGGTTAGATACGCTGGAATGACGTCATGACCGAAGTCTTCCATTGCCCCATCTGTCGCATAACTTTCTGTCAGGTATTGCTTGAGCGTTGGCCAGTTGAAGATGTAGATCCCCATGGATGCCAAGTTGCTCTTTGGCTTGGCCGGTTTTTCTTCGAATTCGATAATCCGGTCAGTGTCGTCGGTGTTCATAATGCCAAAACGCTTTGCTTCGTCTTTGGCGACGGGCATGACGGCCACAGTCAGGGATGCTTTCTTGGCTTTATGGTAGTCCAGCATGGCTTGGTAATCCATTTTATAAATATGATCGCCGGATAGAATTAAAAGGTATTGCGGATTATAAGAATCGATATACGCAATATTTTGGTAGATCGCATGCGCCGTGCCTTCGAAGAACTTTTCGCCTTCGCTTGAGGCATATGGCTGCAGGATCGTGACGCCGGCGCCGCGTTCGTTCAAGCCCCAGCTAGCACCGTTTTGAATGTGGCGATTCAGTTCAAGCGGCTGGTACTGGGTGATGACCCCCGCGGTGTTTACCCCGGAGTTGGCTAAGTTGCTCAGGGTAAAATCGATGATGCGGTAACGGCCTCCGAACGGCACGGATGGCTTGGCAGTGGTTTTGGTTAATTTGCCTAAACGCGTGCCTTGACCTCCGGCTAGAATGATTCCCAACATTTCAGTACTCATGATTGCGGCGCATGTGGTGCGCCTTCCCCCCTTACTTCTTTATATAAAAAGATCTGAAAACTGTTACGATGTCTGTCGTGTCAAATCCTGCAATCATCAACTTAGTAGAGCCGGCAAGTTCGGCAATTAATCCGGCGTCGTGCCAAACTCCGCGATCTCCGGCCAGATCGGGGCTGGAACGCTGTGGGCACGACTTTGAGCCTCTGCAAAACCGGCAGAGTCTCAAAGCTCGGCCTTGTTGTAGGCGGGGCAAAGACCGCCCCACCAACAACAATTTCACAGCTGAGCCCCATCTGGCCTCCGATCGCTCCGCTTTGGCACTGAGTATCGGGGTGATCTGCAGCTTGATATTCCCATTAGACAAACAACTTTACGCCGGCTGAACAACCCGGCTCATAGGCTTTAACCGACAAACTCAGAAAGTTTTATCTTTCTTAACCGTCACCGACGTTGTTGGCGGCTGGGCCCGCGCTGGGGTTGTTCCCCAATCTTTGTGGTGACTGATCGCCTCGCGTTTTTGAGTGGCGATGGCTTTGGGTGATGGGCTGCCGGTGATTGCTGGCTGGTGCTTGCTTTGTTGTTTTGGTGGCTTGGGCAGTGGTGCCAGTTTTTTAGGTGCGATGAGCAAGGCGCCCATGGCTGGTAAGATGACGTCGAGCCAGGCCGGTTCGCCGTGGGTGTTGCCTTCTTTTGCCGTCAGGGTTGCTTGCCACTTGGTCCAGGTGCCGCCGAAGTCGATGTTTTCTGTGTTCAAAAGCACGGTGTACGTGCCTAGTCTTGGTACCGGAATCTTGAAGTGGTCTTTTTGGACTGGCACGAAATTCATCGCGACCACCGTGAAATCGTCTGGTTGCTTACCGTAGCGGATGTAGCTCATGACATCGGGTTCGTCGGCCATGGTGATCTTGATGCCGGCCGGTTGGTGATCTTGTTGCCACAGGCTTGGGCGGGCGGTGTATAGATGATTCAGTGTCTTCGTGAACCCTTGCATCTTCTTATTCATCGGGTCCTTCAAGTCGACCCACTCAAGCTGGCTCCAGTCACGCCATTCGAGAAACTGTCCCCATTCGCTGCCCATGAATAATAGCTTTTTCCCGGGGAATGTCGTTTGCCAGACATACATGGTGCGTAAATTAGCGAACTGATTGTATCGGTCGCCTGGCATTTTGTGCATTAGGCTCTTCTTCCCATGCACCACTTCATCATGTGAAAACGGTAAGACGAATTGTTCGTTGTACATATACATGAATGAGAACGTCAATAAATTCATATCACTGTGGCGATAAACCGGGTCTTCTTCAAAGAACTTGAGCGTGTCGTTCATCCAGCCCATATTCCACTTGTAATTGAACCCTAGGCCGCCAGTGTTGATCGGCGCCGATACCTTTGGATAAGCCGAGCTTTCTTCGGCCATCATGAGGACATCGGGATGCTTAGCGAACACTTTGGTATTCAACCGCTTCAAAAAGGCAATGCCTTCGAGGTTGTCACGGCCGCCAAATTGATTGCGATCATTTTCCTTGCCGGCGTCATAATCCATGTACAGCATGTTGGAAACGGCATCGACGCGCAGCCCATCGAGGTGGCAATGATCCAGCCAGTACATGGCGCTGGAAATTAAAAAGCTTTGAACCTGAGCCTTGCCTAAGTCAAAATTCCAGGTACCCCACCGAACATTTTCGGCACGGTGCGGGTCGGTGTATTCAAAGGTCGGCGTCCCGTCGAATTGTGCCAGCATATCGGTATTTTTAATGAAATGGCCTGGTACCCAGTCCATGATGATGCCAAGCCCGGCTTCATGCGCGGCATCGATGAATCGCAGAAAGTCTTCTGGCTCGCCGAAGCGGCTGGTCGGGGCAAAATAGCCCATCAACTGATAGCCCCATGAGGCATCGAGCGGGTGTTCCATTAATGGCAGAAACTCGATGTGGGTGTAGCCCAAATCCTTCACATACGGGATCAACTTATCAATGGCATCCTGATACGTCATATATCCGCCATCCGGGCCGGCGTTGGTGTCGCGAATGAACGAGCCTAGGTGCACTTCGTAAATCGTCAGGGGTTCGTCATACGGCCGCCACTTGCTGCGTTTGGCCAGCCAGGCATCGTCATGCCAAGTGATCCGGGGGACATCGACCAGACGCGCGGCACTGCCGGGTTTACGTTCAAAACCGAAGCCATAAGGATCAATCTTTTCGTGGGTCGCGCCGTCCGGACCAACGATCTGATACTTATATAACTGATGTTTCTGGGCAGGCAATTCACCGTACCAACAACCGGTTTGTCCTTGGAGCTTCAGCTGGCTGCCATGCCAATCGTTAAAATCGCCGACAACCTGGACCTGCTTGGCGTGCGGCGCCCAAACGAGGAATGACCATTTACCTGGTTCCACTTCATGAGCCCCAAACCGGTTGTAACTTTGAAAATCCTGTCCTGTGTTGAAAAGATATAACCAATCTTTTAATCCTTGGATCATGATCACTCCCCCAATCACGTGAGCGTGAGCCGGCGCGCTTACACGCAGGTTTCTGCGCCGGTGAACGCGTTATGCTTCGGCCTGCTCCACCTACATCACGTATCGCGAATATTCCCTATCGCCCCAAGTGTAACAGCAAGACATTCAAAAGGCTCAAGAAACGCTCACCTGAACACTTTTATAAATAAAACGATTAGCCACTGCCAAGAGGAATATAATCCCCTTACGCACCTAATTGTAACCGCTTACGGTAGATATTAACAGTAAATACAATTTTTTCGGTTGAGTTATTTGTGAGAATCGCCTAAGATGGAACCTATATTATTTAATGGAATCGCAATGTTAACCAAACTGACCAAATTTGCTGGTCTAGTTAAACACCCAACCACTGGAGGGATGACGATGAGCGTCGATATAGATTGGAACAACCTAGGATTTGATTACATGCAACTGCCGTATCGCTATGTTGCCCACTGGAAGGACGGTGCCTGGGATGAAGGCACCCTATCCACTGACCCAAATCTAAGTCTCAATGAAGGCTCCCCGATTCTGCATTATGGCCAAGGCGCCTTCGAAGGACTCAAAGCTTACCGTACCAAGTCCGGAAAAATCCAACTTTTCCGCCCTGATCAAAATGCCCACCGGCTACATAACTCTGCGGAAAAGTTATTGATGCCACCGTTCCCGGAAGACCGGTTTGTGGACGCGGTCAAACAGGTTGTAGCTGCCAACCATGACTACGTGCCGCCATATGGTACCGGCGCCACGCTCTACTTGCGGCCAATGCTCATTGGGGTTGGTCCCAATATCGGCGTTGCACCGGCAAAAGAATACATTTTTGACGTCTTTGCCATGCCAGTTGGTCCTTACTTTAAAGGCGGCATGGTGCCAACCAAGTTTATTGTGGCCGATCAACATGACCGCGCCGCCCATTATGGCACCGGTCAGGCTAAAGTCGGCGGCAACTATGCGGCTTCCTTGCAAGCCGGTAAGTTTGCGCATGAACACGGCTATGGCGATGCGATCTATCTGGATCCAATTGAGCATAAGTACATCGAAGAAGTCGGTTCGGCTAACTTTTTTGGCATTTCCAAAGACGGTAAAACTTTGAAAACGCCAAAGTCTCCTTCGATCTTGCCAAGTATCACGAAGTACTCCATTTTGACACTGGCGCATGACCGGTTCGGCATGAAGACCGAGGAAACCAAGATTGCCATTACAGACTTAGATCAATTTGGCGAAGCCGGCGCGTGTGGCACCGCCGCAGTCATTACGCCAATTGCCAGCATCACTTACAATGGCCATGAGCATGTCTTTTATTCCGAAACTGAAGTCGGTCCTTACACTAAGAAAATTTACGATGAGCTGACCGGCATCCAGTTTGGGGATGTCCCGGCTCCGGAAGGTTGGATTGTGGACGTGCCGGTTGACTAGCTGAGTTTTTGAACTTGTCATCACCGTGCCGTGCCAAACTACGCAATCTCCGGCCAAATTAAAAGCAGCCGTCAAGTTTTTAACTTAACGGCTGCTTTTTAATTCATGAGTATCGCGATCTTTCTAATGATGAAGGCTTAAAATAACTGCCTAAATTTCCTGTCATATTTTGATGCCGATGTCTGTGCAGCGCTTTTTATTAGCGTGCAAAGGCAATCAGGCGCCAGTAGTCACCGACACATGTTTGTAAGGTGATGCGTTGACCACCGCCAGTACCGGTGATGTCATCCCACAGATCCTGACCATCCGCGGTGACCGCGTTCGGGTTAACGGTTGCTAACCGATAAACGTGATACGTGCGGGCTTGGCCGGCTGCATCCGTAACGGTAATCGGCGAACCAATGCCTAATGACAACATTGCGGCAAATGCGCCAGGGTTGTGCCCGATAAAGTGCGTATTTTCGCCGCTGTTATTGCTGTAGTTAGCTTGACCGCCCCAAGTAGCAGCGCCATTAGCCGGCGCAGCATCCATGCTTTCGTTACCAATAATATACGGTACGGTCACCCCAGCAAACATCAAGACCCGACTCGCATAAGTTGGTGCGGGTTGAACTTGCGGTTTAACTGGTTGCGCTGGCGTCACAACAGGTGCTGGTTTTGCCTGTTGAACCGGTGCTGGTGTTGCTGCCGGTGCAGAGGCTTGCGTTGTCGACGGTGCGGCAGCTGGTTTAGCGGCTGGTGCTGGTGTGGAAGCAACTGATGCCTTTGAAGCTGCCGGTGCTGGTGTCGAAGCCTTGACTGCGGTTTGGGCAGCTGGCTGTTGACTAGCAACGGTACCTGAAGCAACTGACCAGCTCGGATGGGCAACCGATTGATTAGCCGGTTGTGAAGCTGCTGTGCTATTGAGCAAATCAACCTTTGTCGATGAACTCGTTGCGGCTGGTGTTGATGCTTTTGCTGCCGGCGCAGGAGCTTTCGTAGCTGGCGCTGTCGTCGTACTTGCGGCTGGTGCCGAGGTGGTTACCTTGGCTGGAGCTGCAGGTGCATTTGAAACCTGGGTCTCGGTTGCCGCCTTGGTCGTTGTCACAGCGACAGCGGAAGAAGCGGTTGCTTTGCTAGTCGAAACCTGCGTTGAAGTTGCAGCAGGCTGCTTGGTCGTTGTTTTGCTAGTAACACTGGCGACAACGGACCACTTCGGATGGGCAACTGCTTGTCCGGCTGGTTGAACAGCCGCAGTCGCGTCAAGTAAATCAACGGCAACTGTCGTCTTCTTAGCCGCTGCGGTAGCTGTTTGTTTGACATCTACAGTTTTAACGGCAGATACGGTCGATGCTGTTGTCTTGCCAGTGGCGGCTGTAGATGCGGTCGTTGCGCTTGCCTTGGTGGTGACAGCTGTTGTTTTAACTGCCGTTGTCTTTGCTTCGGTTTTACCTGCTGCTGAATTTGAAACCTGTAAACCAAAATACTTGAGTGAACTTACCGGTGCGTTTTTAACAATGGGTACATGATATTGCGGTGTCGCCTTAACTTGCGTCTGAGACGATGCTTGACTCGTTGTAACGCCCGAACCACTTGCTCCGTGCGCCAGCGCCCCTGTCTGTCCAACAGGCAGCGCCGCCAGTTTAGCATTGAGCAAATCGCTTGAAGCACTTACAGCATTAACTTTCTCCCTTGTTGTGATACGCGATCCGGCCACGTCTTGGTGCTGCATGTGAAAGCCGACAGCTGATGTTACCACCAGTCCGCTTGCCACAAGAGCGAAAGTCATCAGACTCTTGCGTAACATATAGACTCCCCCAGTCCATATTATGAAACTGACTTACCACATAAATTCTTTTTTAGAGATGGCCATCTCTTGTTTTAGATTATGCACAAATTAATATAGCGGGTAAACAAATACGCTTACCTTTTAAAAGTGCCTTTGTTATTTATAATCAAAATAATACCCAACATTTCGCTATTTTCGTTTTATTTAACCATATTATAAAAGAAATATTTTCGAAAGTTGGTTATGGGTGTTGACTAACGGCCGTTGTTTTTCGGGTACAGGTGTGTTTTTGGTGCAGACAAAGGTTGGCGTTATCTGTCCACGAAAAAACTCCCAGATGACAATCGAATTTGTCTTTGGGAGTCCCATTCTTGTTGATATCGTGCCCATAAGCTGCTTGCTCAGATACTGCCGCCGTGCACTTCAGTCGCGGCGACGGTTAAAATAAATGCATGCGGATCGACTGCATGGACCAATTCAATCAGCTGCCTAAAATCGCTCTGCTCGACCACCACCATCAGCATTTCTTTAGCTTCATCGGAAAAACCGCCAACAACTTGCTGAACGGTTAAGCCATGGGACGTTTCATCGCGAATCTGCTGTTTGATCAGTGGCAGTTGGTCGCTCATGACATAGACCGCCTTTTTTCGATCAAAACCGGTCTCGACATAATTCATAACCAGGCTGGTAATCGTCAAGGCAAACACTGCCAAGATAAACGCTTCGACGCCTGAAACCGGGATGTTAAACAATGACACAACAACATCGGTGACTAACAACATCAGCGACGGTTTCAGCCCGAAGTATTTTTTAAAAATCAGCGGCGGCACCGTGGTCCCGCCGCTTGAGGCATCCATTTGGTACAGCAACCCAACGCCGAACGCGAAAACGACACTGCCAACAATGATGGCCAGCAAGCGATCGGTCACTAGGTTGATCTCAGGCGTGAGCCACAACAACAGCGGCAACATAAAGCTGCCGAATAGAATCCGCTTAAGCGTGCTGCGATCAAGGAAAAACCATGCCAACGCCAGCATACACAAATTGACGCCCATCGTGGTGATTCCCACCTGAACACCGGCTACTTCCTGCACCAGAATGGCAATACCGGTTGCTCCACCTGCTGCCACCGCATGCGGCGCGTAAAACATATTGATGCTCACCGCAATCAACGCGAGCGCAAGCATAATCCACAACCATTTCAGCACTGGATGCCGCATCGTTTTCTGCATCAAGCCACCCTTTCCTTTTGGGTTTCATCCGTTTCTTATCATATTAATAATATACGGGAAAAGTAACTTGTTGACAAACGCAATTGTTAAGAGCGCCAGCATGTGCGTTTTCTTAGCTGATAGACGAGTTTTGTTTAATCTCCGTTACGCAGTTCCGCCAACCGCCGTTTCAAAACTTCGACTTCCGCTTGAAGGGCGGTCCCAATATCGGTTTCTGCCACAGTGCGACGGCGCGCCTCTGTTTCAACAACCCGCCGTGTGGAAATAATGTCGGTCAGATTGGCAATGGCATCCGCCTTCGTGGTAAACGGTTGGTGCGTCACCAGCTGCATCCCATAGGAATTGTCCAGCAAGGTATAGCCACCGATCCCAGTCGTCTTTTGATAAGGTTTGGAAAAGCCACCGTCAATGACAATCATTTTGTTATTCGCCATAATCGGATCGGTACCCTTTTTCACCGGCGTGTGGCCATTAATCACGTGCCCGACTTCCGGATCGAGGACGAACTCCTCCAAAATTTTCTTGATAAAATCCGGATCCTTGCGCAAATGATAATAAGGATTGCGGCCCTCCACATGGGTCGCAGGATCCTTGATAAAGTACCGTTCAAACGTCGTCATGTCATGCTTGCCAAATAACGGTGAATTCGGTCCGGTCCACAAATACCATAACAGGTCAGTCGCCAAATCGGCCTTTTCATTCGGTTGACTGTACGCTAGGCGCAAGTTGGCTTCCAGCATGTCAAATAATTGGCGGCCGGCATAAGTGGTGCCATCAATGGTCAAGCCGATAAAATTGCCATCTTCGTCCACAGGCACACACCCATGCAACAGCAGATTGCGATTGTAGCGTAAATACATACTGCCGCGATTGATCAGGAAATCCATGTGACGATGCAGCTTTTCGGAATGCGTGAACGACTCCACCAGCGAATCAATGACTTCCTTTTCCTCTGGCAATAAACGGTAAGGATCGGCGGGATCGACCGTGGTGAAGCAGCCATTTTCAATCGGATAAGTATGCCCATTCAGCTCGATCGTGGCAAAGTCTGGTGCGAGTTTGTCCAGCAGCAGGCGATGATCCATCTCGAACTCGGGTCGCCGTTTAATCGTTGGACCCTCAAGCTTAAACTGAATCATCGAGATTGCTTGATGAATTTGGGTAATCTGCAGGCGCTCCGCCTCGGTAATTGGGCGATCTGACCGCCCTAGTTTCGGCGAAAATGCCGGATTATCCTGATAATATTGCTCCGCCAACCGCGCCAGGTGCCGCAGATTAATCCCATAAACATCTTCCAGAATGCTCAGGTTGTTATACCGCGCCGAAATCCGCACAAGATTGGCAATACACAACGCCGATCCCGCTGCGCCGCCGATCCATAAAATATCATGATTGCCCCACTGAATGTCGACCGAATGCCGTTGATCGCGCCGAATCAGACTTTCAACAACCTGATCCGGGGCCGGTCCCCGATCATAGATATCGCCGACAATATGAAAATGATCGACTGTCAACCGCTGAATCGTTCGGCAAGTTGCTTCAATCCATTCATCTGCCTGCTCCAAAACAATCAGGTTATGAATAATCTGCCAATAATAGGCCAACTTGTCCTGCATCGAAGCATCGTTATACAGCAGCTCTTCGGTAATATAAACAAACTCCGGCGCCATTGCCTTACGCACCTTCGACCGCGTATACTTCGTCGCCGTAAAGGCCAACAACCGGATCAAGCGCCGAAAAGTGGTCAGATACCACTGCTGCAGATCGTCACCATCCATCTCTTGATGAATCGCAGCCAACCGTTCAGACGGGTAATACACCAAAAACGCAAAGCGCTGCAACGTCTTCTCGGTCATCTCATCCCGAAAACAGGACCGAATCTTGCTTTTGACATTGCCACTGCCATTGCGCAAAACATGCTGAAACGCATTATATTCCCCGTGGATGTCGCTCATAAACGCCTCGGTCGGCTTCGGTAGATTCAAAATTGCCTCTAGATTGATAATCTCGGTTGCAATGGCTGGAATCGTTTGATATTTTGCCGTCAGCTCACTGTACAAATCCATGAAATAGCTTCCTTTCACGTAGACCAATTTTTGGCTCATGGCAATATGATAGCATATTTCAGGATTTTGTATACGGTTTCACCACTTTTTGAAGGAAATTCATCATGTGACGGTGGTAGCGCCATTAGCAACCGGAACATAACCACTGCTTTTTAATTGGAACTTTTCGAAAGATAAGCTGATTAAGGTAACCCGAAAACTATACCAACGATTCCAAGCTCAGTCGCTAAGCTTTGTTGATCCGCTATTTTCAAAAGCGTACGCAAACAAAAAAAGTCTCATCTGCCAATGTCACAGACGGGACTCTTTAATGCATAAACCTAACTTATCAAAATTGCTCGTTGCCGAACCCTTCACACACTCGAAGTGTTCAGCAACGCTGCCCACAACTTTTGCCGGCGAACTTCGCGCGGTAAGAAGACGCGGACTGAATCTTGGTTAAACCCGAACAATAAGCGCCGATCGTCCACAATGATCGGCCGACGGAGAATGGCTGGCTGCTTAGATAACAAATCAACCGCTTCTTTAAGTGACAATGCATCAAAATCAACATCAAGGGCCTGAAACGCCTTTGAACGCCGTGAGACTAAACTATCGATGCCATCTTCCGATCGGGCCAACAGTTCCAAAATCTGCGCTTTGCTGATGCCTTGTTTCGACAACGAAATCTCCTCAAACGGCAGTCCGTTGGCTTCTAACCACGCTCTAGCTTCGCGACTCGATTTTGACGAACCTGATGTATACAACTTGATCATCCAATCACCCCTCAACAAAACGATAATATATCATTATCGTTTCTCTGCTAATACCACCCACGTGTTCAATGCTAACAACGTTCACAAGTCCTATGGTGATTTACTTACGACACCATTTTATTATCCTAATAATAATTTAACACATTCAGACACTTATGACAATAAAGACACTCTCATGCTATGTGACTGGGGTTTCAATCATTCAGACATGCTGACCAAAATGAATCAGGTCGTTAAAAAATGAACGGTTGAAGTCAAAGTCCTGACCTAAAATAATTAAATAACACTGATGGTGCCTGAACGAGGGCTTGATTCAATTGTGAATTTTTAGCATGAAATCTGATATTTCAGTTTCACATCACCGGTTGGCTTACATCAAATTTAGCACAAGCTTATATCGCTTTCAATAACAATTTTTAAAAAAAATAATTTTCGATTACTAACATTTAAATATTTTGGCCAAATATCAGTCCCTTAAAAGCCTTGTGCACAAGGCTTTTGCACTACCTCAAGCAGGCAACAGGTAAGATTCTTGCTCGAAAAAGGACGTGCACAATTTATTTTAAATTTTATTATACAACTTTTTTGAGACCAAAAAAAGCCGCCAAGCGTTTTCGCACTTGACGACTATGAAGCATACCCAATCTAACGGACGGTTTTAATTTAAATGGTTTGGCGAGATACGATTACTTTGCGCCAACGGCTTCTTTCTTAGGCTTGCCGCTGGTCGGCTGGGCTTCGCTGATGACGATGGTGTCGTCAACCAAATCCGCTTGCAACTTCTTCGCCTTGAGATGATCCAGATAGAAGTCGGTTACCTTATCACGAATATTACGTTCAATGACCCGCCGTAATGGTCGTGCACCCATCGCTTCATCGTAACCTTGGGCAATTAACCAATCCTTGGCTGCCGCAGTCACTGTTAAGGTGATGCCTTTCTTAGCTAAGGTCTTGTTGACGTCTTCAAGCATCAGGTCAACAATCTTGCCTAAGTCCTTCTTGGTTAAGTGACTGAATTCAACGATACCGTTGAACCGGTTCAGGAATTCAGGACGGAAGTAAGGCGCCAACCGTTTCATTAAGTCTTCGTCCTTTTCCTTCTTGCCCGTTAACGCTTCGTTACCGAAACCAGCATTGGAAGTGGCAATGATGACAGTGTTCTTGAAGTCCACGACATTGCCTTGGCCATCGGTTAACCGACCATCGTCTAAAACTTGTAACAACAACGTCAAGACTTGTGGATCAGCCTTTTCGATTTCATCGAGCAGAACGATCGAATATGGATTCCGGCGTACTTGCTCAATCAGCGTGTTCTTGTTGTCGTTGTAGCCAACGTACCCGGCACTAGTACCAATCAACTTGGATACCGCGGTACGATCGCTGTACTCAGACATATCTAAGCGGATAATCGCATCTTTGCTGCCGAAAAGATCCAACGCCAACTGCTTGGCTAATTCAGTCTTCCCGACACCGGTTGGTCCAACGAACAGGAAACTGCCAATTGGCCGGTTGCCTTCATCGAAACCAGCCCGATTCCGGCGAATGGCCCGAGCCACCATATCAACGGCTTCATCTTGGCCAATGACCTTGCCCTTCAGGCGCTTGCCAATGTCTTTCAGACGTTCAATGTCAGACGCACCAAGCTTCGATACCGGAATGCCGGTCAACCGCTCAACCGCCGCAGCGACATCATTCGGGGTTGCCACAACAGGCTTCTCGTCGTTCGTTCCTTCAAGCTGATGTTGCTTGTCGGCAATCTCCTTCTTGAGGTTGGCGGCTTTTTCAAAGTCTTCAGCCTTCGCCGCTGCATCCTTTTGGGCGTTCAGATCCTTGATTTGCTTTTCCAGTTCAACCTTGTCAACAATCGGATGTTTGCTTGCCAAGTGTGCCGCGGTCATATCGATCAGGTCAATCGCTTTGTCAGGCAAAGAACGCTGTGGAATATACTGAATGCTGTAATCCACCGCTGCCTTCAAAACATTTTCCGGCAACTGAACGTGATGGTGTTGTTCGTAAAGCTTCTTGACGCCTTCCAAAATCTTGACCGTGTCCGCAGCGCTTGGCTCGTTGATGGTAACATCATTGAACCGGCGTGCCAAGGCACTATCCTTCATAATGGTATTGCGATATTCGTCTTGGGTCGTGGCGCCAATCACGGTAATCTCACCACGAGACAATGCTGGCTTGATAATGTCAGCCAGGCCTTTGCCGCCGGATTCTTCGCCGCCAGTTGCACCGGCACCGAGAATTTGATGGATTTCATCAAAGAACAGAATGACATTGCCAGCAGCTTTCACTTCTTTGATCAGATTCTGAATCTTCTCTTCAAAGCTGCCGCGATATTGCGTGCCGGCTTCAAGATTCGACAGATCAATCGACCAAATCTGCTTATCCTTAATCGCTTCAGGCACGTTACCCTTCACAATTGCCTGCGCTAAGCCTTCAACAACCGCCGTCTTGCCGACACCGGCATCTCCGACCAAAATTGGATTATTCTTCGTGCGCCGGCTCAGAATCTCGGCAGTCTCTTGAATTTCGTGCTCCCGGCCAATAACCGGATCAAGCAAACCATCCTTGGCTTCCTGCGTCAGATTGCGACCAAGCTTTTCCAGAATGCCGCCTTTTTTGACGGCCTGTTCACCAGTGGTCGCAACCGGAATTTCATCGCCCTGCTTCGGCAACTGGCCAGTCGCACGATACTGGGCAAATTCATCAGGCGTCATTTCGTGGCCGTTAACCACATACCGGGCTGATTCACCTTTACCCATTCCTTGAAGCATCTGATTAAAAATATCGTCCATGTCATGATTGTTGAAAAACGGATCGTTAAAGTTTGCCATAGCTGAATTCCTCCTTGTTGGGAATGTGCGGGGAAAAGGCGATGTGTTTGGCGTGGTTCTGTGCGGAGAAGTTTGATACTTCTCTGAAACGCGTTCACTGGCGCAGAAGTCTGCGTGTAAGGACCTCAGGCGCAATGGCCTAAGCCCAGGCCATCACGCCTGAGGCCACTTACACTCCGACTTCTAACCGCGCCAGTTCACGCTCTACAAAAAAGTACTCCCAGACGCACTGGCAGTACTTTCGTGTCGAGCTTATTCACTTAATGGCACTGATGCCGTTGCGCCTTTTCCTTGTTTACATAATGTATTATAGCACGAAATTAGCACTCGAACAAGGTGAGTGCTAATTATTCAGAAATATTTTTATGGGAACAACTTAAAGTATCAATACCGCGACAGCAACCGTTTTTCGACTTTCCGCTCATTAAATCGTACCAACGGATCGCCATTGACCAGCGCCCGTGCGTTGTCTTCGAAAATCTTAGCCTTCTTTTCGCCACGTTTACGAGCCAGACGCTTGAAGGCTGCGGACATCTCATAACTACGACCAGGCAAGTGATGCGCGTCAGATGCAAAGACATGCGCCAGGCCTGCGTCAATAATGTCCTCTGAAAATTGCTGAACCTTTTTGCCGAACGTTCCGACATAGCTGCTAGCAGTCACCTGCGCAAACGCACCACGTTCAATCATTTGATATAGCAAACCCGGATGCTTCATCAGCCGAGTGTTCCGTTCCGGATGCACAATCACAGGCACCATCCCGCGTTGCATCACTTCGAACAACATATTCTGCGTATAAAGCGGCACATCATCAGACGGAAATTCGATCAAGACATAGTGGCCGGTTACGTCACAAGTCAAAATGTCGTGGTGGTCAATCGCTTCTAACAGGTCGCCATTAATGCGGACCTCTTGGCATGGAAAAACCGTTAGCGGAATATCGCGTTTTTCCAGCTCATTTTGAAACTCGTCCGTTAACCGAATCACATCCGCTGCATGATTCGTATAATGTCCATTCATATGATGCGGCGTCATCAAAGCATGCGTAATCCCGTCGGCAACCGCCGCTTTCGCTAATTCCAGTGAAGTCGTCAAATCTTTTGAGCCATCATCAATGCCTGGTAACATATGGCAATGCACGTCAATCATCATTCAGTTCCCCTTCCAATACTACCTAGTATCTAATGAAGCGCTGCCAACGTCAAATTGTTTTTTATAACAGTTTGTTAACGATTCGCAATAGATCAGCGAGATAGCACACTTTGCGGTATAATATCAAAAGATTACGGAGGAAATGAGGTTTAGAAATGAAAAAGATCCTAGTACGCGTTCTGCTCGTCGTACTCGTTGCCGCTCTGGGGTTTGGCGGTTTCGTGTACTATATGGTTCATAATTCAACATCACAAATATATTCATACAATAAGAAGACCAACAAATCTTCTGATGACAAAACCACCAGCAAAAAACCCGTTGCATACTTATTACTCGGTACCGACACCGGTGAGCTCGGCCGCTCCTACAAAGGCCGCACCGATACCATGATTGTGATGGTTCTAAACCCGAAATCCAAGACAACCACCATGCTCTCAGTACCGCGCGACACCAAAGTCAATTTCGATGATGTCACCATCAAAATCAACGCTGCCTATTCATACGGCTCCTCTGACACCGCCATGGAAGCTGTTGAGAAGCTCCTAAACATCAAATTAGATGGCTATCTACTCGTCAACATGAAGGGCCTAGAACAGATGGTAGATGCCGTTGGCGGCGTCACCGTCACCTCACCGCTGAGTTTCGACTATGAAGGCAAGTCCTTCGTTAAGGGACAATCCTATGACCTCTCTGGTAGCGATGCGCTGAAGTTCTCGCGGATGCGTTATGACGATCCGCAAGGCGACTATGGCCGGCAGATGCGGCAACAGTTGATCCTCACTTCAATTATCGGTAAGTTGAAGAAGAATCCAACTACGGTGCTTAGTCAGAAATTCTTAAATGCTGTTGGTAAGAACGTCCGCACTGATGTTTCTCTTGGATCAGTTAAAAACCTGGCAACTGCCTATCGGGACGCCGGTAATACGATCAAGAGTGACCAACTGCATGGTACCGGAAAGAATATCGATGGTCAGGATTATGAAGTAATGTCAGACACTGAACTAACACGCGGACACAACGTGATTCAGGATGCGTTGGACGCAAAGTAAACAAAAAGCAGTGATGCCTTGCATCACTGCTTTTTGTTTACCCTTCCGAATTGCGCATTCTATTTATTAATAGTTGCTATGAACTCCTTCAAAGCATCTTGCCACGTCGGTATCTTAAAACCAGTTGCCTTCGTCTTGCTTAAGTCTAAGATAGAGTGCCGCGGTCGCCATGCTTTTTGCGGGTATTCAGCTGATGAGACAGGTTTAACTGTCACATCTTTATCAGCTAAAATTGCACTGGCAAACTCGTACCAGTTACAACTGTTGTCGTTAGATAAATGGTAAATGCCGTAATCCAGGTGGTGATCAACTGCAAACGTCATAAACTCTGCTAACGTTTTGGTCCAAGACGGTCGGCCATACTGATCATCGACCACTGTCAACTCTTTGTGTGTCTTTGCAAGATTCAACATCGTGTAGACGAAGTTGTGTCCATATTCCCCAAAAACCCAAGACGTCCGAATAATATAGTACTTTTTCAGGTATTTTTGAACTTCCTGTTCGCCTTCGTATTTTGCCCGGCCATATTCATTACGTGGGGCAGGCTGATCATCAACAGTATAAATTTCCTTGCTGTCACCATCAAAAACGTAGTCCGTGCTAATATAAACCAACGTCGCGTCAACGGCCGCCGCAGCCTTTGCCAAGTTTCGAGTGCCATCAACGTTAACCAGTTGATTAAGCGCCTTAGCTTCATCCTCAGCTTTATCAACGGCTGTATACGCAGCACAATGATAAATGACGTCCGGTTGGTATTCCTTAACATACTGATCAACAACAGCTTCGTCAGTAATGTCAAGATCTTTTGCATCAGTTGCCCGGTAAGAAATCCCCCGAGCATCTAACAAGTGACGTAATTCCGTACCAAGCTGGCCTTGCGCACCAGTAATCAAAATCTTCATGTATCTTCTCCTCGACCTCTTACATGTCAATCAATTGATATCTCGCATCAATGATCTTGTTTAGGAACCATCATCCATCATTGACCATTTCTTTGATATTTTTCTTCAACAGCGGACTTCTCATCTTGCCACCAGCTGCGATGATCGGTATACCACTTAATTGTGTCCGCCAAGCCTTCTTCAAAGTCTGTGTACTTTGGCTTCCAGCCCAGCTCCTCTCGAGTCTTGGACGCATCAATCGCATAGCGCATATCGTGACCTGGACGATCTTTAACTTGATCATAGTAATCGGTCGGTTTGCCCATTAACTTCAAGATCAATTCAAGAACCGTCTTGTTGTCCTTTTCGCCATTAGCACCGATCAGGTAAGTCTCACCGATTTTGCCTTTGGTAAGAATATCCCAAATAGCTGATGAATGGTCATTTGTATGGATCCAGTCACGAACATTTTTCCCGGTTCCATAAAGCTTTGGTTTGATACCGCTCAGGATATTGGTAATCTGTCGCGGAATGAACTTTTCAATATGTTGATACGGGCCATAGTTGTTCGAGCAATTTGAGATCGTAGCTCGTACGCCAAAAGAGCGTGCCCACGCATGAACCAACATGTCGCTCGCTGCTTTAGTTGAAGAGTATGGACTTGACGGATTGTACCGACTGTTGACCGTGAATTTCTCACCAGGGCCTTCTCCGTGGCCAGGCAAGTCTTCGCGCAAAGGCAAATCACCATATACTTCGTCCGTTGAGATATGGTGAAAGCGCACATCGTATTTGCGGGCGGCCTCAAGCAATGTGTACGTGCCAATTACGTTGCTATGTAAAAATGGGTCTGGATTAATCAGTGAATTGTCGTTGTGGCTTTCAGCCGCGAAGTTAACAACAGTATCAACTTGACCCATCAGTTTATCAACGAGCTCTTTATCAGCAATATCGCCGACTACCAACTTCACCCGATCGCCTAAAACATCTTCAATGTTTGCCTTGTTTCCTGCATAAGTTAGTTTGTCCAAAACCATAATCTGAACATCCGGATGGTTATTATAAACAAAACGAACAAAGTTTGAGCCAATAAAGCCCGCACCGCCTGTAATCATTAGTTTCATTATCAAATCTCCCCATAAACGAAATTGTTTTCAGCATCCTTTAACTGTGGATGATGCTGATCTTTCTCCGACATAATAAGGTGGGCGGTTGACATCGGCCACTCGATACCGATATCAGGATCGTCAAACGCAATACCTCGATCAGCTTCAGGTGCATAGTAACCTTCAACCTTGTAAACAAAGTTAACATTTGGTGTCAAGGTAATAAAACCATGTGCAAAACCCTTAGGCACCAACAATTGTCGATGATTATATTGGCTTAAAATATAGCCTTCCCATTGACCATAAGTAGGTGAACCTTTGCGGATATCAACCAAAACATCCTCTACGACACCAGTTACAACGCGTACGAGTTTAGTTTGAGCGTAAGGTGCCATCTGATAATGCATCCCTCGGAGAACCCCTGCCTCCGCCGATAGGGACTGATTATCCTGATTGAAATCATTCTTGATGCCGGCTTCCACAAACTTTTCACGTGTATAGGTTTCCGTGAAGAATCCACGATTGTCGCCAAATACATCAGTTTCAACTAACTTAACATCTGTTAACTTAGTAGGTATTGTTTTCAAAGCCATTATTTAAGTTCCTCCTTAACGAGCCGCAGCAAATACTGACCGTAATCATTTTTTTTGAGCGGCTGTGCCAGTTTCTTGAGCTGATTAAGATCTATGTATCCCATACGATAAGCAATCTCTTCAAGGCAAGCCACTTTTAAATTTTGCTGTTTTTCGATAGTTGCCACAAAACTTGAAGCATCTAGAAGCGAATCATGAGTTCCTGTATCTAACCATGCGTATCCTCTACCCATGACTTTGACATCTAATTGTCCTCGTCGAAGATATTCTTCATTAATATCTGTAATTTCTAATTCACCACGAGCTGAAGGTTTGACATTCCTTGCAATGTTCACGACATCGTTATCATAGAAATATAATCCCGTGACCGCATAATTGCTACGCGGATGCTTAGGCTTTTCAACAATTGAAATGGCATGTTGTTGGTCGTCAAATTCAACTACCCCAAAACGTTCTGGGTCAGTGACTTGATAACCGAAGACAGTAGCGCCTGATTTTTTCGCAGCAGCATCCTGTAACAATTTAGAGAGACCTGCACCGTAAAAAACATTGTCCCCAAGAACCAATGCAACGGTGTCAGTACCAATGAAGTCTGCACCTAAGATGAATGCCTCAGCAAGCCCATTAGGCTCATTCTGAACTTTGTACTGGATGTTTAACCCAAGATCGCGTCCATCACCAAAGAGCTTTTCAAATTGTGGCAAGAATTCTGGTGTTGATATAATTAAGAATTCTTTGATTCCAGACAGCATTAAAACGGAAAAAGGGTAATACACCATCGGTTTATCGTAAATAGGTACTAATTGTTTACTGGTTGCCTTAGTTATTGGATAAAGCCTAGTCCCAGACCCACCCGCTAAAATAATTCCCTTCATTAAAATATCTCCTCTTTGTATTGCGTGATTCAAAACTCAGTGGAACACAATCAAAAACCCGAAAAATTATACAGGTAGCCTTGAAATATATTCATCCAACAATTAATAACTCCATTCTGAATAGACTGCAAACCATGTGCCTAAGCCTCATTAGTTATCTAGTAACAAAGAAAGTTCGATTTTGCTGCTTTAAAATGTATAGCTTCGTTAAAATCTTTCATAAAGAATGGCTCCGGTATCCCTATCAGATTAAGGAATCGAAGCCCTCTTAATCAACTTTCTAAACTAGGATTTAATTCCAAATGGTCCGTCGCTTCAAAAAATAAGCGATTTTAAAATGCGCCATCTTTTTTTATTATTGAAACAATGTTCTTAGCTAAAATAAATAGATCATAGTGAAAAGACCGATGATTCACATAATAGAGTTCCAGTTCAGCGCGTTCCGGATAGCCTATATCACTCCGCCCACTTGCTTGCCAAAGCCCCATCGCCCCAGGCTTAGCAGTGAGAAGCAGACTCACACTTTCACCATACTCGGCCAATTCCTTTTCAACAACGGGGCGCGGGCCCACCATACTCATTTCGCCCTTAAGTACATTTATAAACTGTGGAAGTTCATCAAGAGAAGACTTCCTTATGAAAGCGCCCAACTTTGTAATTCGAGGATCCTCGTTCGCTGGAATTTTATAATTATTGTCAACGTACTTAGCATAAAGCACAGGATCTTCCTTAAGTTTAGCTTCAGCACCCACAACCATACTTCGAAATTTGTATATTTTAAATTTCTTCCCGCCTTGGCCAACTCGTACCTGTTTAAAAAATAATGGTCCCTTATTTTTTCCAAAGAGGCAAAACGGAAACAGAATGAGGCTCATAACCCCAACCAAAAATAACCCGCATAAACCACAGAAAAAATCGAATATTCTTTTTTCTGCCAGGTAAGCTGCTGAAGCGCCTATTTTTTTTCCTGAGATTTTGGCTGCCTCATTTGCCGATTGAATTCGTTTCTCCAAAATACATTCCTCCCCAATTAATTACGTTTTGAGCCAGCTCCTCCAAAGCTTATACAGCCGTTAGTTTAAATCATCCTTAATAAATGATCAAGAGAAACAAGGTGACAACGGCTATCAAATAGAGCAGTTCTGTTCTGCTTTCTTAAAATCAGTGCTCCATTATTGTTGAGCCAAAGTACGTCATGAACAATAATTGTCTGCATACTATATTGGCACACCATGAAACCAAACCGAATTAATTGAAATTTGAACAAAAGCACTGATGACATTAGGCAAATATAGTTAACGTCGAGCGATTCTTAACATGCCAGTAGGAAGGTGAGCAAAGTCCACATATTTCTTTTATATTTCCGTTCAATTTTATTTTGAAGGAAGATAAGCCACAAATTTAATTGCACTTGAAATGATCACGTCAAAAAAAAGGCGGGGAGACATGTTTCGCCAAGATTCTTTGAGCTCGAAGAGGACTAATTTCTTTCCTTTGTCGTAGTTTGTTCCAAAGTGATCTCCGATCCACTTTTGGCTGTGGTAAAACTTCGCAATGTATCGGTAACGAAGATAAAGATCCCTGTATCCAGACAAATTATTATGGATAACTTCGGCACGTGCATTATAGTAAACATCCCAACCAGTCAAAATCAACTTTGCAGACATATACGCATCTTCCGCAAAATTAATTTCTTCCGGGAAATTACCAATGTCAAATACAGCAGAGAGCCTATATATCGAAAAAGCGTCAGATGAAAAATACGTTGACGGGCCTAATTTGGGAATATCACTTTTTTTCTTGACACGCGATTTATCTGGATAATTAAAGTAACGATCATAATATTCAGCGCTGTTCTGCCGTGTACTTCTCTGCTTGCCGTACGAAACTCCTACATTTGGCTTTGATACAATCCCTTGAATTAGACTATCAATGGATTCTTTCGTAAAAATGACATCCTGTGTAAACATTAATAGAAAATCTACCTTGTTCCGAAAATAATTTGCAGCTTTCTTGCGAACAAGGCCATGCGAAAAGTCCTTTCGCGAAATCGTTTGGTACGTAATATGTTGATTTTGTAAAGCTTTTGTTGTCCCATCAGAGGACTCTGAGTCGATAACGAATAGATTGGACAATGGTACTGAGCTCTCCTCCACAGTCGCAATTATTCTATTGATTTGACCGGCTGCATTTAAGGTTGGTACAAAAATTCCAACTCGTTGTTTGTTTTCGTTTCCCACTAGTTAACCTCCTCCAAACTTTCTTGACGCGGATCTGTCACAGGTTTTAATCCAAGCTTGTTTACAGAAAATAGATAGGAGCTCACCATGAAGTAAAGTGGACTAAAGGTGACTAAGAAACCGTTTGTTTCAGTAAATCCACTTAGCACAATTGGTAGAATTATAATTGAAAGAATTCTCTTATCACTTAAATGACCTTTCTTGGTTGAAGTAAGTATAAAGAGGCAAAATATCAGAAAAATACTAGCAACTCCGAACGTCAATAAAAACTGGATAAATGCTCCATCAAAGGCACCAAATCCAACCACTCCCATTGTCTTCTGATTAATGGTCTGCAAATTACCTAACAACTTAATCGGCATGGCTTGATAATAGAACTGCCATATCTCTGCTCGTCCAGACAAGAGATCATTAACGCGATTCCAAAAATCATCCGTTGACGAAAAGTTGCTCGCTACATAAATTGATAAGAAACTAAAAAAAGGTACAAGCCAAGCTGACATCATTAGATAAAGATTCGGTATGCGAGTTGACCTTTTTTTTGTAGTTGCAAAAATAGTATAGCCAACTAAGCAAAAAACCGCTCCCGTCTCATAACCCATTTTAATTTCAAGCCAAGTTGTCAAAAGCATTAGTAAAACGCGATAGATCTCACGAACTTTCAGCACTAGTAAAGATTCAATAAATAGAACCCCTATTTCAAACGCCAAAATATTTGTATATGTAAAGCCATAACAAAAGATCGTAAAATGGAAATCCGAAATGTCCGCGCCATAACCGGACTTTGGTAAAATAGAGAACAGGCTCAAAATAACGACGAACAAAACAGAAAATAACCGACTGAAAAAGTCATATTTGAGTATAGATTTAAAGTCCAGCCCAGTTCCAACAATTAAAGCAAGGAGTATCGGTAACATGTAAGTCAGCTTAAATAGATAAAAGTATATCAACAGAAGTGTCCCAAAAATAAGAAGAACAACTATCCTTTTAACCGTCCAGTCACTAAGAAGTGAGATTATAGCCAGAGCTACTAGCATGACGGTGAGCATTGTTGCAGTAAAATTTATGCTTTTTGAATAAAAAAGGTTCCAGCTGCTCAAGGACATAATAGATGCAAATACAAAAGCCGCATATCCAAGTAACAAGGTTTTTTGACTTAATCTTTCCATGTCGTGCATCTCTTCCTTTCGCTCTATAACACAACTATGCTCTCAAAATCGTTTTAATCCAACTACTAAGTCCGATGTTGAGAGTTCTAACAAACGTAAAACCTTCTCGCTTATAAAAATACCGCAACCAATACCAATTATTAAAACAAGCCTGCGCAAGAATTTGAGCTACAATGACTAATGTTAGATTGTTTGGGAAAAATTGCAAAGAGATAAAGATTAATACAACCGATATGACTGAACTCACGACAAAAGCTTTAGCATAAGGGATTTCATTAGCAGCTGCAATATAAGTCGCATAGCCAGATTGCTGATTAAACAAGAAATAATAGATGATCATAAGCAAGAACGTTATGACAGAGAAAGAAAATCCTGGCCTTAAAAATCCCACAATTGGCATGACTACAAAGTATACGCCCAACGAACCGCCAAGAAAGACTGAGATATAAGCTATTTGGCAACGTCCAATGATTATTTGAAGACTCTCTTTTGCTCGTGAAACCATACGATTTTGAATAGTTGGCAAATATGCGTTATTAATAGCGACGGCCACACTAGCCACAGCATTTATCAATTGTAAAACAAGCGAGTAATGTCCTACAACCGTTAACGATACCTTCAGTGAAATGATAAGCGAACTTCCTTGTGTCGCTGCATAATTGGCAATTGAAACGAAGCCATCTTTAACTGAGTTTGGCAATACTGTGCGAATTGTATCTAGAACCGCTTTGAGTTGAACATCACTTTTAGTCTGTCGGAATATTCGCTGTACTTCTATATTTTTAAAAAAAGTAGCTTTGCAATATTGTCTAAAAATGAGTCCTTGCGCTAAAAATCCGAGGACTGCGCCTAATACCCCAATACCCATCATTAGAAGTATTCCAGAAATTGAAATCTGAGACACTTTTGAAATGACAAGAGCGACGTTGATGGATTTGATTTCATTAATCCCACGTAAAATGCTAGCGTAATAATCAAAGTATAAATTAAGAAAAAAGGACAGACACATAACAATCCACGCAGTCAAGTAATGTTCACCAGAAAAATTGGCAGTTATATGAGCTATATACAAAGATCCAACACTTAACAACAAAACAAGTGCTATTACACTCAGGACCAAGTATAAAACTTTGCAAGACTGGTAGAGAAGCCTAAATAAATTCGAGTCGACTTCTCCCTCAGTTTGCTCAGCCATTCCTTGTCGCGACAGTTTTTTAGCTCCACTCCATATATAAGCAAAGTTTCTAGCAAAGGTAGGTGCAAAGCCAAAGTCAAAAAGAACTAATAAACCGTTAATGCCCAGAAAAACATACCATAGTCCTAAATCGTTGCCAGAAAGCTTCAACAGGATAAATGGGAGCATAAGGAACCCACTTGATAGTGAAAAGAAGGTCCCTATATAACTCCATAGCACAGCTTGTGTAGAAGTTCCCATTTGTTTCGGCATAAATAATTAGTCCCCCGTGATTTAACTAAGATCCCTTTTTGTTTTTTGTAGTATTGTCATCAACTCATTTGTCGATTTCTCTAGAGAAAAGTTCTTAATGTCATGAAGACCCGCACTAACAAGGTCAAGGCGTTTGTTTTCATCCTTGAAAAGCTTAATAATACTATCAACAAAGGCCGCTTCATCATCAACCGGTAGCAGCAATGCATTGGTTCCATTCTTTCCGTACTCTTTAATACCATTACTCTCAGTTGCAACAAGAGCTGCACCGCATGCCATCGCTTCCATACCAGTCAACCCCCACCCTTCCTTTTTAGCAGGCATGAGGTAAATCTTAGCTCTTCCATAAATCTGATCTCTTAATTGTTCAACGTTTGCTGCTCGAAAATAATGAAAATAACTGGGCAAATCACTTGGCCTTTGAGGAACGCCAAACATAAGAACTTCCAAATCAGGTATCTCTTCCTTAACCTTTTTTAGAACCTCTACTCCGAATTTTGTGTTTTTATCGGGTAATATGTGGTTAAGTATCGCTACTTGATTTTTTCGATTTGTTAATGAATGAGAGGGGTAAAACTCGGTTGTATCAATGGAATTTGGTATAACATCACTGTGCTGACCCGTTTTTTTAAAAATCAATTTTTCCAGCCAATTTGCGACCACTATTTTATGTAGTGGTAACGTATACGTTGAAAATACCCTCTTTTCACCACCTTGTATCCAATCCTCCAGCGCTTGAATGAAATAATACTTTTGACCTTGGCGAGGACTTTGATCAACAACAAATCTTGCTGTCTCAGCTGCTGTGGCGATAATACAATCGTATGACTCGCTTATTGGCCCTAATTGATGGAAATGTTCAGAGACCCTAGGATCTAATTCAAACCAGTCCAATTTAAGCCTGTTTTTGTTGAAACGTTCAACAACTCTTTTTGTAACCATCTTAAAGTCTCCCCAAATTAGGGGCGTCACTACATATCTTTCTGCCAAATAATAAACATCAACGTGCCAGCCTCGGGATACCAAAGCATTAGCATACTTATAAACCATTTGATAACCACCAACTGGATGCCGAGAGAAGGTAGGTAATATAAACGCAATTCTCATTTTAAAGAATTCTCCTTGCAGAAACACCAGTAAACAGAATGATTAAAATTTTTAAAATAGGTGTGTGTTCCCAGCACACCCTGTTTTTTAGAACCAAAGCAATTCGAGTAAAGGGATTTTTCCTCATTGCAAAATTGGCATAAATTTTAACTCTGCTTTGCACTGAAGTAGGAAGCTCTGATATTAGCTCTTGAAGAATCGCAATATCTTCTAATCGCTTTTGCAGAGATGCCAACCGTTTTAAAACGTTGATTTCTTGCCAAATCGTTCGCTTTGCACCAATCTGATTGCTCCCATGTTGCCGGTACCGAACTAAAGGTTTCGGCAAAAAAGCCAAGTTATTAAATGAACTTGTAAGTAAGGCAAGAAATGAATCATGCATTGTAACTTTCAGAAACTCCGATTTTGGCAATTGAAGTACTAGGTCTCTCGCTGCTCGATTAATCGAAAAAGCTGCACCAGTCACTCTTGGATTCAGAATTAGAAAAGAAAGATCCCGCTCTTCATCCGAACCCCATCCATTCGCACTCATCATTGTTTTCCCCAGAGTGTGGTTTTGACCATCAACAAGTAAAAGATCCGAATATACGCCGCCAGGTTCCGTTTGCTTTAATTTTTTCCATGCCGACTGCATTTGAATCACCTTATCAGGTGCCCAAACATCATCTTGATCTGAAAAGTAATAAATATCCGCTTCAACTTGGTGTAAAAGCGAATAAATAGCACTCTTAATACCTTGATATTTTGGATCTTTTGGAATGATTCGAATGTCATCACCATATTTCCTTAAAATCTTGCCTGTGCCATCCTGTGAACCATCATCATAAACAAAAACTTGGTAATCGTAATTAGTGATGCCTTTTTGCTTAAGAATGCTATCAAGTTGCTGTTCGATAAACCTCTCACCATTGTATGTCGCAACCAATACAGCGATTCTTAACTTCCTGCTTTGTTTCATTACGAAGGTCACCCCAAAACCCAATTTTGTCAAAGTAATTCATATTTCTAAACTCATTCCAAACCACGCAAATAAGACCTATGTTTCTAAATGTTAACTAACTTAACTCTCCTTAAGATTTAAAAATCAGATTAGCTATTGTCGTTTTCGTACCCGTAGCCATAACCATACCCATAACCACGATCACCATGCTTAGTTCTAACGCGTTCAACACAACCGAGAATTTTTGCCTTGGCAAGCTTTAAGACTTCAACTGTACGTTTTAAATCCTCTTTTGTGGTCTTTCCAATATTAGCAACTATAACCACCCCGTCGGTTCTTGGTACTAAAACTTGTACATCTGAAACCGCTAAAATTGGTGGAGCATCTAAGACAATGATATCGTACGCATCTCTAGCCCATTTTAAGATGCCTCCCATTTTTCCAGAGTTTAACAGCTCGGAAGGATTTGGTGGTATAGGTCCTGAAGTTAGAACATCCAGGTTCTCAACGAATGTATCCTCAACCACGTCCTCCGGGGCAGCTTTCCCCGTTAATATAGTCGTAACCCCATCAAGATTCAGCTTTCTAAACGTCGCATGTACGGTCGGACGACGTAAATTCGCATCTATTAACAACACTTTCTTCCCAGACTGTGCCCACGTCACAGCTACATTAGCAGATACTGTCGATTTACCTTCCGACATTGCTGAAGATGTAAACATTACAACCTGACAACGATTTAAGGCAGCTCCTGCAAATTCAATGTTGGTGCGGACAGTCCGAAATTGTTCCGAAACAACATGCTTTGGTTCGGCAAATGTTACCAACATCACACCATTTTTTTGAGTCTCATGATCTTCTCGATGAGGATGTAAAACATTTTTTAACGACCAGTTCATCTTTTCTTCTTCCCCCTTAGATTCGACGTCGACTACGTTGTGGAAAACTAGAAGAGCTCAGGCCCTCCGGTTCTGGATCATCTCTGTGACTTTGTTTTACATCCTCAATAGCTTGCCCCATATCTTTCATATGCCGAACATAATTGACAACGCCCAAATTAACTAATCCCAATTCATCAGTAATGAAATCGACATTTTTAATTGTTCTATCTGTCAACTCACGAATCAGTCCCCAAGCAAATGCAATAAGAACTCCTAAAAACAAGCCTACTAATGCAAAAATCTTTAATCGCGGCGAGACTGGATTAGAGTTAGCTGTCGCTTTTGAAACAACTGACACATTTGAAATACTCATGATAGTGGCAATCTTTTTTTCGAACACCTTTGCAATTTCGTTAGCTATGTCTCGTGCCCTAACAGGGTTTGCATCTCTCACACTCACAGTGAATACTTGTGAGTTTTGTTGGGTGGAAACCGAAACCATCTTTGCGAGATCATCTGCAGAAATGTTCGAATAACGAGCTGGTTCCAATTTATATTTGGCAGGTTGAGCTTTTTTTGTAACATATTGTTCTCTTAAACCTGTTGTGGCATTATATCGCGTACCATAAACTGCCTTCGTTGGTTTTTTTACCATAACCTTGCGAGGACTTGTTAAATCATCAGCAACAGCTTGTAGAACTACCGGACGTGTCAGAATATCCTTATAAGTATTGATTAGCTGGATATCAGCCTGTTGGGCATTCAATTGCATATTCGGATCATTATCTTGTTTGCGATTAACAAGCAAAGACGTATCTGATTCATATTTAGGCGCAATAAATGTCTGTGCTCCAAAATATGCAACTGCCATTCCAATAATCCCAAAGATGATCATTGGGATAAAGCTGCGTTTAAAAACGTTCCACAGTTGTGAAAAGTCAAATTGTTTGTTCATGAACTTCTTCCCCACCTAATTCAAAAATAGTTACCTTAATCAAAAAAAGACTGCCCACAGCGCAGCCACTTCTTTTCAAAGTTTTTAAAACTCCACTCCAAAGAATAATACCCTAGCATGGTCACTAAAGTCTACCCAATTTTTAGAGTAAGAAATCGTCTTGAAAATTTGTCTGTAAAAGGGCATGCCTTGAATAGACACAACTTTTAGCCCTGTGACAACATATAGTCGCTTTTATTACAATCTCTTTACAATTTCCCCCAAACCCGCCAGAATGACCCTAACTTGTAACCAGACTCATCTGGATTTTAGTTTAAAATAAAAGCAACGTAACTTTTGGGGGCTTACTGATCATGAAAAAACATACGCTGCGTTTGCGGGACTGGATATTGTGTATCGCGTTAGGTTTGTTGATTGCCGGCGTTGGTGGCTTCTTTTATTTCCGCCACTATCAATCTGAACAGGCGATTGCCGTTAACCAGCAGACGCGTCAACGCATTCAAAACGATTCCAAAGCTAAAGTCAAAAAAGAGAAGGTGCTGAATCAGTACCGACTTTTTGGGCTAACCGATAGCGATATCACAGCGGCTAAGGACTTACCTGTCACAGCCATTGGCGACTCGGTCATGCTAGGTAGTTCGGCTTACCTCAAGGTGTTGTTCCCGAAGATGTCGATTGATGCCGAAGTTGGCCGGCAAGTGCAGGCAGCGCCCGCGATTATCAGTCAACTCAAGTCCGAAGGCAAGTTAGATGATACTGTCGTGATTAGCCTTGGTACGAATGGTCCGATGACGGAATCGGACATTAATGGCATTTTGGACCAGCTGGGCAGCAATCGCCAAGTCTTTTGGGTGACAGCGTATGCGCCGGGTAAAGCGTGGATTGACCCGGTGAATAAGTTGATTCATTCGGCGGCTAAGTCGCATAGCAATCTGCATGTGATTGACTGGTATTATCTGGCTGGCGGCAATGATGACTGGTTTGCCGACGACGGGGTTCACCCTAACGATGCCGGACGTGTGCATTATTACACGTTGATTGCCAAGGATGTCATGCAGACGCTTAAGAAGTAGCGTGCCATCTGTTTTTACCTACAGGCGTGTTTCACATAAGCCTCAATTTTAAAAATAACACCGAGACGACGGAAATCTTCTCGGTGTTATTTTTGATTGATTCTTAAATTTGCTGGCGATCAGTGTGATCTTTTTGCTTCACATCGCTAGCCAGCTGTTTTCAGCTTAGTTTACTTATCCAAATCCACATACCGTGTCAGCACCATCATCACAACGCCGCCGACTGCCATTGAGACTGCCTCACCTAGCGCAATGGTGGCGTAGGAGGCCCAGAATGGTACCTTGCTCATGATTGTGAGCTCGCCGGCGACTGTGAACATCGAAAAGGCGAAGAGCACACCCATGATGGCGAATTTGGCCCATTTTTGATGGACGAATTTGGCTGCCCAGCGACTGATCACGATGAAGACAAGAGTGCCTAGTGTGCCGACTGGTACGTCGAGTAGTGCGGTTGGCGAGGCTAAATTGGCCAAAAAAACACCCAACGTAACCGCCCAGACGTACCGGCGATTGAAGAGCGCCGTGTAGTTGAGCATCTCGGAGAACCGGACTTGTACGACCCCGAAGCTTAGCGGGCTGAGCATCAGGGTCATGACCACATAAATTGCGGCGACGATCGCGGTTTTGGTGAGACTGACGATTGAACGATGGGACATTGATGTTGTTTGCATATTGTTCTCCTTTGTGGCTTTGCCAGTAATAACGACGATCAAAGGAAATAAGTATCGTCGTGGAAGCGGTGTGCGCTTCCGATTCAATTAACATCATCTTAACAATGTTTCAAGTTTACTTTTCTAACCAACCGCCGTCAATAGGAATGACGGTGCCGTGAATGTAATCGGCGGCATCGCTGGCCAGAAAAAGGGATAACTGGGCGACTTCTTCTGGTTTGGCCCAGCGCTTGGCCGGCGTTTCCTCAGCTACCCACGTGGCCATTTTGCCATCACCGGCGAAGTCAGCCGCGTTCATGGGCGTGTCGATGGCGCCTGGCGCTAAGGCGTTGGCGCGAATGCCTTTTGCGGCGTAGTCGAGGTCTAACTGCTTGGTGAGCCCGATAACGGCGTGCTTGGCGGCTGTGTACGCCACGCCTCCGCCGCCACCGACCAGTCCGGCGATGGAGCTCATGTTGATAAAAATGCCGTGCCCACGCTTGAGCATTCCCGGCAACAGTGCCTTGATCATCAGGAACTGGCTAGTGAGGTCGACATCGAGAATATGTTGCCAGGTTGCCAGATCGGTGGCGGTAACTTCTTGGTAGCCATCCAGAATGCCCGCCGTGTTGCAGACAATGTCGGGCGCATAGTCACGAGCGATGTTTTCTGCTGTCGCGGCCTTACTGACATCTGCCTGAATGGTGACGGCTAGCCCAGTCATCGGCTGAAGATCGACGCCAATAACCCGCGCGCCCGCCGCTGTAAATGCCGCTGCCTGAGCCGCACCGATGCCTGACGCCGCACCAGTCACGACAACGGTTTTACCGCTAAAATCGAATGCTATCATGCGTCAACAAGTTGCCAGTCTTCAGCGAGAATGTCACAGTCAGTCGGTGACCACAAGCTGAACGCTTCATCCGCGGTTTTGATCAGAAAATACGGATTTAACGTGTCACCTTCAAATTTGCCTTCCGGAACTAGCTGAACATACAACTCGGTGCCTTCCCAGCCAGTCCGAACGGCTTTCTTGCCTTTTTTCAGTGATGGTAAAACTGCTTCGAATGTCATGAAGTTATTTCCTCCTTTTTACTTGGCAGGCAGCCCACAGCCCATGTGTGGCTTAGCTAGCTACCTTGGATGTGAATTCAGTGCACTAAGTATACGCGATTTTTTGATTAGCGAACAGCCCCGAGCACAAAATGCCTGATTGGGGGAACGGCCATCAAGAGCGCTCATCCTTTTGACACTACCTGCACGCTGCCAATCAACAACAAAGAAAATCGGTGCTAGCAACAATTGCCGCTAGCACCGATTTTCTAATTACCCAGCCACTTAACCGCAACTGGCGTATTTTCAACCTATGACCGCACTCAAAGATTAATCACCTGCATGAGTACCTCGGAAACGCGTGCTCGCTCGGTTTCCGGCAAGCCAGTCAAGTACTTCACCAACGCTAACGTATTGATGTCGCTCATTTCCGGTGCGATAAAGAAGTCACCGACCTCCATGTCTAAGGCTTGTGCAATGTCAGTCAACTTCTTAACGCTGATGTTGTTGACATCACCGCGTTCCATACGGGATATCAGACTTACTGAGACCCCCGAACGCTCGGCCAGCTTTTCAATCGTCAGGTTCAAACTACGGCGTTGTTGATGTACTAATTTTCCGATATTATCTAACATCATGTCCCCCACCTTTAATGTACGGCGTTATGCTTTAACATTAAATGAAACGAGCGACCATCAAAAGATTTTATATTATTATTTAATAATCTAAAGACGGCCTATTCTCACACAACGCTGGTGTACGAACCCCACATTAACGCGCCAATACATCTCCACTACTATTGTAAGCGCTCACGTGGGGGAAGCGCCAAATATTGGCTTGATAAGCGGGAAAAAAGAGCACATTCCGGCGGGGACAAATGATTAACTGATCCTTCGTGTTCTATAACGCGCTCGGGACAAATGCCCACAAGGTGCCGCGGGTAAATTCTTCGCCGTCATCAGTATCGATTTCGCTGATACTATTATTCGGTGGCATGGCCATTTCATCGCGAGCGTTGTTGAGGTCTGCGCCAAGATAAGTGCTCAGCAGCAGCATCCCCAGCAAGCCATGAGCAACCACGAGCACCTTGCCATCTGGATGTTGGTCATAAATTCGCGTGATCACGCGCCGTCCGCGAGTCAACGCATGCTCAAACGACTCAGCGCCGATTCGTTTATAATCAAATGCCTGCAGGTTATGATAATAATTATCGATTTGGGGATCATCTTGGACCTTTGCCAAAGGTCGACCATCCCACTGTCCCAAATCGACTTCACGTAAATCTTCTTCGGTGATGATCGCCGGTTGCGCCACCTTGCTTTGAGCCACAATCAGCTTTGCGGTGGTTTGTGCCCGCGGCATCGGACTGGCATAAATACCAGCAAACCCAGTTGTTTCAAAAAAACGTCCCACTGCCATCGCCCCAGCGCGGCCAGACGGCGTCAGCGGCGTGTCAGTACGCCCACCGTTAAAGCGGCGTGCCAGATTCGTCTCGGTCTGTCCATGCCGCACAAAATAAAACTTGGTCATTCCTTGCACACTTCCTTTGAGGATAGTGTAGCAGACCCGCGACCAGAAAGCGCCATCTTGAAGTCAAAATTCGATTCAGCCTTGGCAATATTTAGCGAATGTTAACAAGTTTCGGGATGCCGTATTAGCGCGCTCACAATTGCAAAAGCTACGTAAACCGGCGAACCCACGTCCTTGCGATTAACTTACATACCGATTTCTAAGTCATTCCTGCTCACGCCAAAAAGCCGGCAACACTTTTACGTGCTCCCGACTTTTATAAATCAAACGCCACTTTAATAAGACTTGCCGCAGACAAGACTGGCGCAAGTGAAAATGCATTTTTTTAGTCCGCAGCTGTCCCAGCTGGCGTCTTATGGTCCTCTTCAGCCTCAGCCTTGTACGCTGCCACCTCGTCGTCAGCGGCAAAGATGTAATGATCGGGATAAACCTCGACCATTTTACGTTGCTTGTTGTCACCTTCGACCTTGCTGGCGTCGTATGGAATCGGGATACGCTTTCGCTCGACATCTGGGTCAGGGACAGGAATGGCGGACAGCAGGCTCTTCGTGTACGGATGAAGCGGATGGGAATAAACTTCGTCGGCACTGGCCAGTTCGACCAGACGGCCATAGTGCATGACCGCAATGCGATCGGAAATATACTTCACCATCGACAGATCATGGGCAATGAACAGATAGGTCAGCCCTTGGCGATCCTGAATGTCCTTCAGCAAGTTAACCACCTGAGCCTGAATGGACACGTCCAGCGCACTGATCGGTTCGTCCGCGATAATAAACTTAGGCTGCACCGCAAGCGCTCGGGCAATGCCGATCCGCTGGCGTTGACCGCCGGAGAATTCATGGGGATAACGGGTCGCATGGTCGGCGTTCAAGCCAACTTCTTCCAGCAACTGTTCGACTTGGTGATCGCGATCCGCCTTGTCCTTGGCAAGATGGTGGATGTCGATGCCTTCTGCAATGATATCTTTGACTTTCATCCGCGGATTCAACGATGCATACGGATCCTGGAAAATCATCTGTGTGTCCCGGCGGAAAGCCAACATCTGCTTGGAACCATTTTTGAGCTTGGCGATGTCCTGGCCGTTGTACAGAATTTCGCCACTCGTTGGATCGTACAGCCGAATGATGGCACGGCCGGTCGTGGTTTTCCCGGAACCGGATTCGCCAACAAGGCCAAGCGTTTCGCCTTCGTAGATATCAAACGAAATATCCTGAATCGCTTTAACTTCGTCTTTCTTGCCGGCGTTAAACGTTTGAACCAGATGCTTAACGGAAACAAGGACTTTTTTCTTATCGTCGGCCATGTCAGTTCACCACCTTTTCGTTTGGATGCTTGCTTGCCCACAGTGCATGCCGCCGCGCGATTTCCGGGGGCAACTCCACTTTCGGCGCACCCGGCGCTAACAGCCAGGTCGCAGCTGAATGCGTTGGCGAGATCTTGAAGAAAGGCGGTTCCTGTTCAAGATCAATGGCCATCGCATACGGATTACGCGGAGCAAACGCGTCTCCTTTTGGCGGATCAAGCAAATCCGGTGGTGTACCGGGAATTGCGTACAGCCGATCACTCTTTGTTTCCAGTGTCGGCATTGCTTCCAGCAGGCCCCAAGTATACGGATGCTGGGCATTGTAAAAGATTTCGTCAACGGTGCCGTATTCGACAATTTTACCGGCATACATAACCGCCACGCGATCAGCAATCCCGGCAACAACGCCGAGGTCATGAGTGATGAAAATGATTGACGTATCGATTTTGGACTGGATTTCTTTTAACAGATGAATGATCTGTGCCTGAATCGTCACGTCCAGCGCTGTTGTCGGTTCATCGGCTAACAGGATTTGCGGATGATTGATGATCGCAATCGCAATGACGATCCGTTGGCGTTGGCCGCCGGAGAATTGATGCGGGTAATCTTTCAATCGGCCACCTGCGTCCTTGATGCCGACCAGTTCGAGCACACGTTCTGCTTCTTTCAAGGCGTCGGATTCGCTAATCTTGTTGTGCAGCATTAATGGCTCAGCCACCTGTTTGCCGATGGTCATGGTCGGATCCAACGATGTCATCGGATCTTGAAAAATCATGGCAACATCATTGCCGCGCATGGCATTCAGCTGTTTCTCGGACTTTTTGAGAATATCGACGCCATCAAAGAGCACTTCGCCGTGGGTAATTTTGGCATTGGGCGCCAACAACCCCATCACGGTACGCACGGTAACGGATTTCCCGGAACCAGACTCGCCAACAATCGCCAGCGTTTCGCCTTTGTTAAGGTCAAAACTGACATCCCGAATCGCGTGCACCGGTCCGGCATAAGTGGCAAAGTCGATTTCCAAATCTTTAACTTCCAGAATTTTAGTCATTTTGCCACCTCCTAATGTTCACTACGCGGATCAAAAGCATCGCGCAAGCCATCAGCCAATAAGTTAAACGCTAGCATCAGGACAACGATGACAATCGCCGGATACAGCAGTTGATATGGTAGAACTTGCAGGTTCTTCTGTCCATCGGATAACAACGTCCCAAGACTGGCAGTTGGCGCTGGCAGCCCGATCCCGATGTAACTCAGGAAGGCTTCAAAGAAGATGGCCGTTGGAATCGTGAACATGGTCTGAATAATGATAATGGAGCTCAGGTTCGGGATCAGATGCTTGAACGCGATTTTGACACTCGATTCACCAAGTGTTCTAGCCGCCAAGACAAATTCCTGATCTTTTAACTGCAGTGTTTGCGCCCGAATCAGGCGGGCCATGGTGACCCAGCCAGTCAACGCAATTGCCAAAATGATGGACGTCATCCCTGGCTTGAACACCTGCAGCATCAAGATAACAACAACCAGGTTTGGCACACTGGAGATGATTTCAATGACACGCTGCATCAAGGTATCGGTCATGCCGCCGCGCCATCCGGAGATGATGCCGTAGAAAACCCCGATGGTCAGATCGAAGAAGGTTGCGACAATCCCGATGAACAGTGAAACGCGGGTGCCGACCATAATACGGGATAGCAGATCACGGCCGAGGTAATCCGTGCCAAGCAGGTAGTAAACATTTTTGCCCATGCCGGCGTATTTATTTTGGCCATTCAGGTAACCGTTTAATCCTGGCAAATCAACGCCTGGCCATTTTGGTGGCAAATTGGAATAGTTCAGGTTCTGCTTGTTAGGATTCGAAGGTGACAGCCACAAAGATAGAATCGAAATGACCGCAATAATAATCAAGATCCAAAGTGAGATGAGCGCGGCTTTGTTCTTCTTCAATCGCCGCATCGCATCTTGTGAGAACGTCAGCGCAGGCTTGGCAATGCGTTCCTGTTCAGCCGTATTCACTTTGACATGCTTGAATGCGTCTGGACTTAATTTTGTTGTTGCCATTAGTTTGCCTCCCCGCTCAGTCGGATTCGTGGATCAATGAAGCCGTAGAGAATATCAACGATTAAGATGATGACGGTCAACATTGCACTGTAAAGAATTGCCAAAGCCATGATAACCGGATAGTCGTTGGTCGTGATCGACTTGACGAATTGTTCACCAATGCCGGGGATCGCAAAAATATTCTCGACAACCAGTGAGCCGACCATCAAGTCAACCGCCATTGGTCCGATGATGGTAACAATCGGAATCATGGAGTTACGCAGCGCATGCTTGGCAACGACCTGCCAGCGTGATTCGCCTTTGGACCGCGCGAGCTCGATATAGTCCGAACTCAGCACATCCACCATTTCGGTACGCATAAACCGCGCCGTCTGAGCCAGTGGTGCAATGGCAAGAGCGATCGTCGGTAAAATACTGTACGTAAATCCGCCCCACAATGCGACTGGGAAAGCACCGGTTTTATAAGCGAACAGTTGCAACAAGGCAGCGAACACGAAGTTAGGGATGGACCGACCGAGAATTGCGAAAATTGTCGCGGTGGCATCCACCCAGGTATTCTTCCGAATCGCCGCAATCGCACCGAGCACGATGCCAGCAAGCGTGCCTACAACCATGGCTTGCGCACCGATTTGCAGTGACGGTCCCATTCGCGAAACGATCAGGCCGGACACGGTTTGACCGGGATACTGGTACGACATCCCGAAGTCACCATGCGTGATCCCTGCCATATACGTGAGATATTGCATCCAAACCGGCTTATCCAGTCCATACTGTTTCTTTAAAATTGCCAGTTGATCTGCGGGGATCTTAGGGTTATTAAACGGTGTCCCCGGCAGTAGCTTCATTAGGAAGAAAGTAATGGTAGCAACAAGAAACAGTGTCAGGAGCAGGAAGCCGATCCGTTTTAAAATATATTTAGCCATGATTCACTCCTGTTTTTTGGGTTTTTACTCAAACGGCGTTGTCCCGCCGCAAAACACGTGACAACGCCGTTTGTGAAGAATTAGTTATTGAGCCGACAACTCACAGTACTAGAAATGAGGTTTGAGCTCATCTTAGCTTCTGCCGATCCTCACTTGACCGTTGCATTAACGAAGTCGTAAGCACCTGTTGGGTTGTATTTCAAATTAGAAATTGTCTTACGTTGCAAGGTTGTTTCAACCCGTTGATACAGTGGCACAACACCCTGTTCTTTGGTCAGGATTTCTTGGGCTTTCAACAACGTATTCCAACGAGCAGTCGGATTAGTCGCATCCGTTGTCTTGGACTGCTTGATTAACGCATCATATTGTGCGTTAGACCACTTACCATCGTTATAAGTGTTGTCAGTGGTGAACAGATCCAAGAAGGAAATGGCATCTGGGAAATCAGCATTCCAACCGGAGTAAACCATATCGAACTGACCGTTTTGGGCTCGTGATAGACGTGTCTTGAACGGCACCGTCGAAATATTGACCTTAAAGCCTGGCAATGCTTGTTGGAAAGCACTCTGAAGGTATTCTGCAGAACGCTTAGCACCAGTCGTATCATCGGTTAATAGTTCCAAGGTCGGTGCTGACTGGCCAGTTTCCTTCAAACCTTCTGTCCAAAGCTGCTTGGCTTTCGCCGGATCATACTTGGTAGCAGACCCATCGTTTTTCGCAGCTTCCTTGGCAAAGTCTTGACCGTTTTTGGTGAATAAACCTTCTGGTGTTGCGTTGGCGGCAGGAATTGAAGAATCATTAAGAACTTTCTTGATGTATTCTTTACGATTGATGGCTAAGGAAATTGCCTGACGAATCTTGGCATTCTTGAAAATCGGATCTTTCTTCTCGTTTAACTCAAGATAGAAAGTTCCGTTTTGCTTGAGCCCACGATAATCTGCCATCGTTTTGGCTTGAGCCGCCTGTTGTCCACTAATCTTTGTTGCAAGATCCAGCTTCTTGGACTGATACAGGTTTAATGCCGTCTGGGAATCCTTGACCACTTGGCCATTAATGGTATCAATATGCACGTTCTTTGCGTTCCAGTAAGTCTTGTTCTTGGTTTCCTTCCAAGTGTTACCAGTTCCGTTCCAGTTCTTCAACTCGTAAGGGCCATTGGACAAGAGATACTTAGAAGCCGTCCCATATTTCTTACCAGCTTTCTCAACAAACTTCTGATTTTGCGGGAAGAATGCCGGGTTAACCAACATCGTCTTCAAATAAGGAATCGGATGTTCCAGGGTGACTTTCAAGGTTGTCTTGTTAACTGCCTGAACGCCTAACGTGCTAGGTGCTTTCTTGCCGGCCGTAATATCATCGGCATTCTTCACACCGGAGTATAAGTAAGCGTATTGCGACTTGGTCTTTGGCTCAACCGTCCGTCGCCATGCAAAAACAAAATCTTGAGCCGTTACCGGGTCGCCGTTGCTCCATTTAGCATTGCGTAACTTGAAGGTGTAGGTTTTACCGCCGTCAGTTACCGTTGGCTCGCTTTTGGCAATTGCCGGTTTCAGTTTATTGCCTGAATAGCGATATAACCCATCCATCGTATCAATCAACGCTTGGCCACCAATGACGTCCGTGTTGGTTGAGGGATCCATCGTGGAAATAACATCAGATTCCATCCGCGTAATGGACTTGCCGTTACTGCTTGCTGAATTAGAACCACAGGCTGCTAACACCCCGGCGAGCGCAATTGTTGTGCCCGCAACCATTGTTTTTCTAAATTTCATCTTGTTCCCTCCTAAAATGATTGAACTTACCTTACATTAGAATCTCATTAATGTAAATAAGTAAACCCTCAATTTTGGATAAAAAAACCGCGATGTCAGAAAATGTCTCGTAAAAAGAGTAAGCCTGGTATCAAATAACAAATCGTACAAGGCTTATACGAATGTTTTAGATAGCGCATTAAATCCAGAAGTAGCAAAGTTTGTCTCACTGGCAAGGAGTGACATTGAAAACTCGCTGCAATATTGGAAGCTGCAGCAACCCAAATATTAAATAACACGCACTTTTGGCATAATTTCTTCCAGTTTTCATGAAATTGTTTGTTTTGTTCGAATAATTTTCGCTTCTGTCAAACAGCTTGCTAGTCATGTGCTCACAAAAAGAGCAAGAACCAAGGCAGTTGCTCAGTTCTTGCTAATTATTTTCAAAGTAATTACTTATTATTAGTGAGTGTCTTACCATTTTTGCGGCTGCGGATGCTTCGGAACACCACAATCACCAGGCCGACGACGGAAACCAACGTGGCCAACCAAAAGACCGTAGCCAGTGCGTGTAAAAATGGCTCACCGGATTGTGGCGAGATGCGGGTCACGCCAGGCAACTGGGCAAATAGCAAGGTAGCGCCGAAGCTGATGCCAATGGTCAACCCGATCGTACGAGCCAGTGAGTTCATGGAACCGGCAACCCCGGAGAGGCTGCTGTCCACGGCACCCATGGTTAAGGCGTTATTCGGCGACAGGAACAAGGCCATACCCGCACCATTGGCAACAATCGGCCAGATGATCGGCGCCATGGTTATTTTGGCGGGATAACTGGCATACCCGATTTGCGAAATGATCAGGACGAATAGGCCGAGAATCGTCAGGTAATAGCGATTCCAGTGATCGGCCAGCCAACCAGCAAATGGCGTAATCATCAGCATTGTGACACTCTGCAACATCATCAACAGGCCGCTGGCGAACGCGGAAATGCCGCCGTAACTCTGCAGGTAGAATGGGAGGAGAATATTCGATACCGAATTGACCAGCATCACGATGAGCAGCACACTCACGGAAATCAGATAGTCGGGATTGTGCATAATGCTCGGCGCAATCCATGGCGAGCGCGAGCGTTGGTCCTGAATAAATGCCAGAATCGTCAACAGAATGCCGCCTGCCAAAATGCCTACACCTAGCCAAAGCTGTTTTGGCTGCTGCAGCCAGTAACCACTGGCGAACATCAAAATCATCCCACCGGTGAACAGATTCTGTCCGGTCCAGTTAGCTTGTTGCCAGACGCGCCTGATCTCACCATGCGCTGGCCGTCGTAACGGCAACAAACGCATACCGGCCAAAACAATCATGATTCCCACCGGTACATTGAACAAATAAATCCAGCGCCAACTCGCCCAAGTAATGAGGATACCACCGAATGCCGGGCCGGAAATCGATCCCAGCGACACGAACATCGAGATCACAGCAAGAGCTTCTGCGCGATTTGCGTCTGGAAAATACTGACTAATGATGCCCATTGAATTGGCCATAATCATCGCCGAACCAACTGCCTGAACCACCCGACCTGCCATGATAGTCAGATAGGTCGGTGCGATCCCTGTTAAAAGTGAGCCAACGATAAACACGACTTCGCCAATCAGGAAGACCAGATTCTTGGAGACTAAATCGCCGATATGCCCAAACATCACCAACAAAACCGCTGTCGTGATGAGACCAATGGACACAATCCAGGTCGCCGCACTACTGGAAATCATCAAGTCTTCGGAAATCCTGGGCATGGCCAGATTGGTACTCGATCCAGACAACGCCGTCAGTAACGACATCATCCCTAAAACAATCAGAATTTTAATGCGTTGCGCTCGTGACATCTCCATCGTCCCCACACCCTTTCGAGTGTATTCTATGCCCATCGTTTAATCGCTACAATTAATCAGCCCGGCGACGTTACCATGCGCACCACTCTTCCCATTTGCGAGCAAATCAACTGTTTCAGATCATCAAAAAAGCGTCCATTTTGATTGGACGCACTTTGTTATTTGAATCTATTTACTTCTGGGCACGACCCTTGTAAGTACCAGTGTCAGTGGTAACCAAAATCTTTTCCCCGGCTTTAACAAAATCGGGAACGGTAACGACTAAGCCAGTTTCAAGTGTGGCTGGCTTGCCGCCTCCTGCCACTGTGCCGCCTTTAACCGCTGGCTGCGTGTCGGTAACTTCAAGCTCAACCGTTCCCGGCAGCTCAAGGCCAATCACTTCATCGCCATAGAACTCAATTTCGACCGGCACATTTGGCAGCATATACTTAAGCTCACGCGCGATGCTGGCAGTTGGAACCTCATACTGCTCATAAGTATCGCTGTCCATGAAATAAGCCGTGTCGTCTTGCGTATACAGATAAGTGGCCTTTTTACGATCCATGATCGCAATTTCGACCTTTTCACTCGGCCGCATCGTCGTAGTCACGTTGGCACCGGAACGCACATCGTACAACTTCATCTGCATCACGGTATTACCCTTGCCTGGCTTATGATGATTCGATTCCAAAACCTTAATCAACTTGCCGTCCTTAACAAAGACCATTCCGGCCTTCAAATCGATTGCTTCTGTCATTGAGCTATCCCCTTTATTATGAGCAAACCGGCGCCAGCAAAATGTGTGAGCGCGTTTACAACCTAAGTGTTCACTAAGCACCGGTACAAATCGTTTCATCAGCAAGTATACCATATCCGCATGAACTGTCGCTTGGCTGCGAAAAGTGGCATAAACACCGCCGCACCAAAAAACGGCCACAGAGACAACTGCTGTCCCTAAGACCGTTTCATTCAGGCATCTCGCATTAACGAGCTACCTGCTACATATCTTCAACCACCAAATAAGTCATATCCAGCGGCCCGTGCACCCCAACAACCAACGTCATTTCAATATCGCCCGAGTTCGATGGCCCGGTGATGAAGTTAATGTTACTGGTCTGCAGTTCACCGGCTTTGATGGCGGCATCGTAACGATCCATCGCCTGCCGTGACCGTGGCAAAATGTTGCTTTTCTTAACAATGGCAAGATAATGCGTTGGCAAAAAGTGGAACCCGCGGCCCTGCCCAGACGTTGTCGCAATGGTAATGGTCCCGGATTCAGCCAGCAGGTAATCGGCAAAGCCAATTGCAACATCAGCCGCAGCCGCCTGCTTCAAGTTGAAGTCGCGGCCTTTTCCCGGCGTCCAATACATCGGCTTCGGCGCAACGGTTTCCGTCCAGTCACGCAGGCCAAAATCATCATACTGATCCGTTGTCGGCAGAATCAGCGTTTTCGGCGCGTCGTGTTCAATGTAGGCATTCAACGCATCCGCCAGCCCAGCCTTGTCCGTCGTGGAAAAAGTCACATGCACGGCCTCGCTATTTTTCTTGGCGATTGCTTCCAGCTCGTCTTGTGAATGGCCAGACAACGTGGTTTCCGGCAGATCATTCAGCGGCTCAAACGGATGATCCTGAAGCTGGTGGCGCGGGCGACCGGCTTTTTCGGCAATAGCATTTAAAAAGTCTTCGCGATTACTGTGATCAATCATGTTTTTGCGCCTCCAATGCTGCTTTGTGTTGTTTGAACCAGTGGCGGAAGTTCTCGTTCTTCTTCGGCGGCCGCGGCAAGTCACGCACATCGGTCCACCCGCGCGCCAGCTTTGGCATCATGCCGGTTTGTTTGATCCGGCCGCTGTTATATTCATTTTCAACGCTGCCTTGGTCTTTAGTGGCCAAAACGCCCATCATCGCATGATCCATATCAAGCGCCATGTTGAAGAGAACCGGCGCGCTGGTGCCGACACCGACCATTTTCATAATCTTATCGCTAAAACTATGATCCATCTTCAGCTTGTCCATCATGACTTCACGGTGCTTGATCAGCAGATGGTGCAGCGGAATGCGGACAGGGCAGGTTTCGGTGCAGGCGGCACAAAGGCTGGAAGCGAACGGCAAGTCGCCGAACTTTTCATAGCCGTCAAGCACTGGCGACAACACTGCGCCGATCGGTCCGGGGTAAATCGAGCCATAGCCGTGTCCGCCGATGTGACGATAAACCGGGCAGACATTGAGACACGCGCCACAACGGATACACTGCAGCACTGGTTCAAACGGCGTACCGAGCGCATTGCTGCGGCCGTTGTCGACAATGACCACGTGAAAGTCTTCGGGGCCGTCAGCTTCACCTTCGACTTGCTTGCCAGAGAAGGAACAGTAACTGGTCAGCTTCTGGCCAACCGCCGACCGCGACAACATGTTATCCAGCGTCTCGGCTTCCTTCAGACTCGGCACGATCCGTTCCATTCCCATCACAACCACCTGCGTCTTCGGGATAGCCATGGTCAGATCAGCGTTACCTTCATTCGTTACCAAATTAATCAACCCGGAGTCGGCGATGGCAAAATTACAGCCGGTAATCCCGAAGTCTGCCTGTAAGAAGTAACGACGCAGGTATTCCCGGGCAAACCGCGCCAGATGTTCCGGATCGTTGTCGCCTTCATAACCGAGTTTGTCAAAAATTTCTTTGACCTGATCGCGGTTTTTGGCCAATGCCGGAAAGACAATGTGCGTCGGCTCGGCCCAATCGTCTTCTTGCAGAATAAATTCTGCCAAATCGGTTTCCATCAACTGGGTGCCTGGAATCTTCAATAACTCCTTATCAAGATTAATCTCGGTGGTCACCATTGACTTGGACTTCACAATTTTATGTGCCTGCTTTTCCTTGGCGAGCTTCGTAATATACGCAGCCGCCTCTTTGTCGGTTTTGGCAAAATAAACGTGACCGCCACGCTTTTCGATGTTATCGCTAAATTCTTCCAGATAATCCGGTAAGTACTTAATGACATGTTGGCGAATCTGTTCGCCTAGATCCCGCCATTGCGGCCAGTTGCCGAGCTCCTTACGCGAGGCTTCCCGCTTGTCCCACTGGGCATCTTGCGACTTGGCGACACTGGCTTGCATGAATTTGTCTTGTTCTGATTCCTTAACCCGCTCCAAGAACGGCTTGTCACTGGTTGAAATACTCATGGCCGCACCTCCTGTTCGACCCCAAGCGGTTCATGGAATTTGATCCGCTCCGGATTAACATTGTGGTTCAAAACTTCCGCGATATGCATGATCTTGATCTTTTCATTTCGCCGGGAAAAACGGCCGGCAATGTTCATCAGACAAGACGGATCGGCTGAAATCAAAACCTGCGCGCCTGTGCTCAACACATCGTTGACTTTTTCATCAACCATTTGCTTGGAAATTTCCGGCTCCTTAGCAGAGAACATCCCGCCAAAGCCACAACAGTTTTCGATGTGCGGCAACGGTTCCATCTGCAAGTCCTTCACATGATCCAGCAGCTTAAACGGCGCCGTGCGCTCACCAAGTAACCGCGTCATGTGGCAGGAACGGTGATAAGTGGCCTTGGCATCCAATTCGGCTCCGGCATCGATGACATTCAGCACGCGATATAGAAATTGGGAAAATTCGTACGTCTTGTCCGCGACTTGCTTAGCCTTTTCCGCATATTCGGGATCATCCTTTAACAAAATCCGGTATTCCCGCAACATGTTCACACAAGAACCGGCTGGCCCGACAATATAATCGGCGTCCACCGACAACAACGCATCGATTTCGTTGCGGAACACCTTCTGGCTGGCTTTCACATAGCCAGAGTTATAGGTTGGCTGACCGCAACAAATCTGTTTGACCGGCATAAACGTTTCACACCCAAACCGCTCAAGCACTTCGGTCATCGCCGCCCCGACATTGGGAAAGAAAAGATCCACGATACAGGTGGAGAAAATAACGACTCTCATAATGCACCTCCCATATTACAATGATTCCAATTTAACTATACACCAGTGGCGCTAAATGCAACACCGAAAACGCTTCCAAAATGGCAAATTGTTATTTTGTGATCAAGTTTTCCTGCCAAGACAGTCGGCAAACGCCTTGGCCATACCGCGTTATTGTGACATACGCCACTTAGGTTAAAGCCAGATTCGGCCTAGCCTTATGCCGTTTTTATCGTACAACGCTTATGCAATTATAAGCAATGATTGGTTGTGGTCAATTCAATGATATAAAATCACAATTATTTAAATGGCGCTGGTCGTGTCGAGGATGGTCAGCACTTTAACTTTTTCCAAGTTGATGACCTCTTTTCCTCTGTCAAAATCCCTGTTCCTCTGTTGCATCCATTTCTAAATCAGGACGAGTATAGCGGGTTGTTCCGATCGAGCCACATGAAGACACTTGGGATGTTGGGTGTTAACGATCACTAACTTTTTTGCGCGCAATATTCGTTTCTTTTACAATAATATCGATTTTGACGAACAGACTTGCATATTTTCCCTGTTCCACATTGATATATCAATGTTTCCCGATGTTTCACGGCCTTGATTTTTTGTCTAAAAGGACTAACATTAAAGGTGAGTTAGGTTTACCTAAAATAACTCAAAAATGGAGGCGGGTTTATGCGTAAGCGATATAGGGCAACGTTGCGGGCACTTAACTCGGATTGCATTGGCCGCCAAGCGCACGGATTTGCAAATTTTGAGGTCACCGATGATGACGCTTTGCAAATCCGAATCGAGATGTTCAATACGCCAGCGGATATGAACCATATGGCAGTATTGGAAAGTACCGGATCGGATGCGCCGGTAGTGCCGGCCACTAGCGCCCAAGACAAGAATCATGACGGTGTGGTTGACGAAGAAGAAGCCGAGCAAGTTTCCGGCAAGGTTTTTGTGCCGCTCGACAATGCACCGGATAAGCTGAAACTGGTCGGCAGCAAATATCCCGAGGCCGATGACAATGGCTTCTACATTTATCAACAGCGCGTCGTCGTATCCGCGCTGCGCGACCAATTGCGCAAGCGTTATGGCCGCGACGTGCTCAACCTCGACAACACGGTTATCTATGTCAACGGCGTGCAAAGTGATGTTATTCTGCCCAAGACCGTGGCAAGTGATCTAGACGAAAGCAAGCCATATCTTACTTTGCCGATTGCGGTTGGTAAACTGCGGAAAGTTATGGGTTAATTCCTTTCCTGACTAGCAATCGAGTTATCGTGTCCTACACGTTAATTTAAAAAGACTGGAACAACGCGCCTGCTGAGTTCTCAGGTGTGCGTTGCTCCAGCCTTTTGCTGAATAGTGATTCGATTTATATTACCATGTTGCTACTTAATGAGGCCTAACGCGCTATCTTCCTGGACATGAATGATACTTCACGTACCACTATTGTTAATCAGTCACTGCGGTTACTTCCGCCAAGCGCTGATACACCGCCACGACTTCGCCAGCTAAATCGCGAAACGTGATCGCATTCATTAAATGATCCTGAGCGTGTACCATCAGCAACGAAATCGCCGCATGCTCGCCGCTTGCCTCGGCCGTTAGCAATTCGGTCTGTACATTGTGAGCCGTCACCAATGCTTCATCAGCCAATTTCAAATGAAGATCAGCTTCACTGAAGTTGCCGGTTTTCGCTGCCTGAATGGCTTCAAAGGCCTCACTTTTAGCGTTACCACCGGCCATAATCAAGCCCATAATCGTTTCTTCGTTTACTTCATGCATAAATTTAATTTCTCCTCGGATTAATCTTGAATAAGTTGCTACTTGGCAACACGTTTTAGCATAAACGTCCGCCATGGCTTCAACAATGGCAACAATGTCAAATCTTCATCGGTCAGTTGGCCGATTTTATTGCGGCGCCCATCGTTGGGCAGATCACGCAACACGATTTGCAACTCACCTGCGTAACGCTTGTAAGTTTCATTGACCACCACGACATCCCCGCGGCGCAAGGTTCCGGTGGCATCGTGTGCAGGAAGCGGTTGCCCGGCGTAACGCACACGCGGTTGGGTATCGCGAATCAGGTAGTCAGACGCATCGCCGCGATACAGGTGAGCTTCACTGAACGCAATTTTGGCCTCGAGATCCGCAAGCGATGGCTCAGTGGTCATCCGCAATGTCGGATAAGGACAAAAGAATGCCAATGCCGCTGCTTTTAAATCGGCCTCACTTGCCAGTGCATTGCCAATGAGGACGTCATCAATCACTTCGGTTAAGCGCAGATGATGTACCTGACTGGCAATCGAGCGGTGACGGTCACTTTCCAATGTCGGCAAGCCTTCGCTGACCGGCCACGGCCCGTGATCCGCACTCGGCGCACTGATAAAAGCCGCTGTTCGGAGTCCATACCGGCGAAACTTTTGGGAATAGGCGATCATCCGGTCGTCGCCTAAGCCAGTGTATTCTTGCGGATAAAAGTTGTGACAACCCAGTAAGTTCGACCGCCGCGGACCAAAGGACATGATCGCATCAATTGCATTCGTCCCGGCACTCATGTTGAGTTCGATTTTCAGACCGTATTGATTATGCGTCATCAAGGCTTCTTCTTGACCGGTGAAGCCTTCATCAAGACGCAAGCCCCAAACGCCTAAGTCATGGAAGAAACTCAGGTCATGATAGTCAATGCCCAGTTCTTTAAACAGCGGCGGCGCAATATCGACAATGGTTTGAAAACCGAGTTGATTGGCCTTGGCCACCACGGCTTTGAAGACCGCAAGCTGATCGCGACCGTGATCCCCTGACAGTTGTAGCAGTGACGTGAAAAGCCGGCGGTAACCGAATTGCTGCGCAGTTTCTAAATAGGCAGTTGCCTGCGCGACCGTTGTTTGTTCCGGATAGAGGCTGATGCCAAGTTTGCCCATAGTTCCTCCTTTTAGCGTTTGTTGCGCGTGATCTTTCAGCGATTATGGCACAAAAGATCTCGCTCCATTTTACAGTGACTAGTTAGGCCCTCAGGTAGCACACATCTGGCGGGCCATTTTTTTAAAGCGCCGTTTGCGGAACCAGCCGAGCAAAAACCCACTGGCACGATTATTGGCGGCACCGCGCGCACTTTTGGCGACAAGTGACTCTTCATAGACGAGCCGACTTTTACCGCTTTCCAGTGGGGTTAACTGATAGCGGACTTTAAAATCATCCCGCGGCGTTGCCAATTCATACGCATAGACTGAATTAGGTTCGAACTCGGTGATGGTCAACCGTGCCGTGCGTCCATTCGGCCAATTTTTGGCATAACTGTATCCGCGCAGACTTTTAGGCAACGGTTCACGCCCGGTGTGCTGGCGAATATCGGCTAAGGCAGATTGTTGCAATTGATTGAAAAAGACGTTCGGTGCCACCGGTAAATTCATAATAATTTTCATCTTGGCCTCCTTTTGGCACGATGCAGCGTGGTGAATCAACCCAGATCGTGACTGCGTTAATTTATTTTGTTTTAACCAGACCGACGTACCTGCGCGTGCAGAAAATGGTGGCGATGACGCCTAGAAAACAGCCGCCAATGCGCCATGGTGTCGGCATCAACGCGCTGAAAACGATGATTGCCATACTAATGTTAATTAGAATTAGCGCGGTGGTTGCGGTTTTCAAATCGCATCACCTTCTAGGTTGCGATCGTCATCGGTTGCTTCTTTGGTTTTTTCTACTGGCGGTTCGGTCATGTGCAGTTCCGGATCCAGCTTATTGGCAGCCTTGACGAACGGTACATAAATCAGGAAGCCGATGACCATATTCACGGCTTGCAGAATCGGTGCGCGCCAGTCCATGGTAGCGATGATTGAGTTCACAAACGGTGGCATGGACCACACGATTTGGTTCTTAACCGGCGATACCCAGCCCAACATGTGTGCACCATATGCGATTGAGACCATGACAACCGGTGCCGCGATGAATGGAATGAAGTAAATCGGGTCGAGCACAATTGGCAGCCCGAACATCACTGGTTCGTTGACGTTAAAGCAGCCAGGCGCAATTGAGAGTTTCGCCACGGTGCGCTGATCGTCACGCTTGGAGAACATGAGGATGGCAATCAATAATAGTAAGGTACTGCCGGCCCCACCGATCCATGCATACAGATCGAAGGCGTTACGGGTCCAGACAAACGGCAGTGCTTCGCCTTTCATGAATGCATTCATATTGGCGATTTGGGCGGTTAGCCAGATCGAGTCCAAAACCGGGCCCAAGACGTTGGTGCCGTGGAGACCGAAGAACCAGAAAATCTGCACCAGTAACGTCATCAATAACACAGCCCAGAAACCTTGGGACATGTTCAAAAGTGGTTCCTGAACAATCGTGGCAATGAACTCGATGACGGTGGTCTTGTTGACGCTGAACAGGTAATTCACAACGCCGGCCAGGTATAACGCGGCGGTCGCGGGAATGATCCCGGTGAATGCCTTGGCAATGGCTGGCGGTACCGATTCCGGCATGCGGATCGTAACGTTTTTCTTCATTAACCAGATGTAGAGGGTCATGGCAAGGGCGCCCATGATCATGACGGTAAAGAAACCATAGGAGCCGAAGAACTTGTTGAAGTTGAAGAAGCCCCACATGCTGACGTTCTTGCCGTCTACAACGCCACCAGCATCGGTGATGAGTTTAGTCGCGCCCTTACCGAGCGTCCCTTTTAACGCTAAGGTGAAGTTTTGCGGCAGGCTCATGATGAACGTGCCGAGAACAACGATCCCCCCGGTCACCGGTTCTACTTGGTACTGAACGGCTAGGTGGTACCCGAACGTAAAGGCGAATAGCAGGCCTAAAATGGCCAGGGTTCCGGTCCACACCATGGCGTTGATGCCGATGAGCCATTGCATGCTGTCGACGATTCCCATCCACTTGAACTGGGTCGGGATGTCCCGAATTAAAACGTTCAAGACGGTGGATACCGCGCCGGCCATCATCGCCGGCATGATCGCGATAAACGCGTCACGTAATGCGACTAACCAGCGAATCGATCCAATCTTTGCTGCTACCGGGACAATATGCCGGTTCAGCCAACCAATAAATGCATTCATACTATGCACTCCCTTCAAAAATTTTATAATGTCGTTATTAGTGCTTAACTACAATTAAAATTCTACGGGAGTGCCCGATGGCGGGTCAAAGATTATAGTAGTTATTGTTTATAATTTTTATAAGCAAAATGTTTGACTTTATCAACAATGATTTCTGGCAGAGGGCGTTAGTAATGATCGCGCTGCTGCACTGTGCGGTCCTTATTGGAATTATCAGTTCGCAAAGATCCCAAGCTGGCGGAGCGGCGATGGGCTCAGTGGTGCAATTGTACTAGCCGGGCGGTCTTCCCGGCGTAGTACAAGGCCGAGCTTTAAGACTCAGCCCGGTTTTGCTGAGGCTTAAAGTCGTGCCCACCACGTTCCAGCCCAATCGCCGCGTAGCCAGCTTGGCGTATCGGGAGCCACTTAGTCATCGCAGAATCTCAAAATGTCAACCATTGTTTGGCTAAGGATGCCAAGCAAATCACCGGCCGTTTGCTTATAATAGATTAAAACCAGAGATTTCTCAGGAGGTTCCCCATGGCAAATATTGAATATGATCCGCAACGCCAGCTTTTTCACCTGCATAACGCCACTTTTAGCTACATTATTCAGGTAATTCGCGGGTACCTTGTGAAGCGTTATTGCGGTTTGGCGCTGGAACAGTTTTCGGGGACGGCGAAGCTGGAAGATTTCAGCCATGCGTTTAACATTCAAAATGATGCCGCGCCGTTTTCGCTGACGACCCTGCCGCTTGAATACAGCACGCTGATGGGTGGCGACTATCGCACGCCTGCTTATGCCGTGCGGAATGCACATGGCCAGTTGATCGGCAATCTCAAGTTTCACGATTTTCAGATTCTGGCCGGTAATGAAAACTTTAACGGCACGCTGCCGACTGCGCGGACGCCGCATGGTCAGACGTTGATTATTACCATGCATGATGAAACCGATACGTTGGCGGTTCACCTTAAGTACACGATTGTCGGCGATCTGCCGGTGCTGCTGAAGCAAGTGGCTTACCGCAATCTGAGTGACAACACCCTGACGATTACCCATGCTGCCAGTCTTCAGCTTGATTTTGACGATCATGCGTACGACCTCATTACCTTGACCGGCGCACATCTGAGCGAGGCCAGCGTTACTCGTCAACCGTTGACACCCGGTAAAAAATCAATTGCCAGCAATTATGGGGCGAGCGGACCTCAAGGCGTGCCGGCAACGATTTTGGCGGCACCGGCGACCGATGATTTTGCGGGTGAGGCGCTGGGGGCTACGCTTTTGTGGAGTGGCAATTTTAATTACACGGCGCAAGTAGATCAGTTTGGCAATAGTCGCCTGGTGATGGGCTTGAATCCGGAACTCTTTTCCTGGCAGCTTAAGCCCGGTAAGCCGTTTGTCACTCCCGAGGCTGCGGTTGCGTATACGACTAAAGGCCTGAATGATCTGAGCCATATTTTCCATCAATTCTTCGCCAATCACGTCATGCCGGTGCCGCGACAGAATCTAATTGAATATAACACGTGGGAATCGACTTATTTTGACGTGAGCGAAGCCAAGGTGCTGGCGGAGATTCCCAAGGCGGAGGCGCTGGGCGTTGAACTGATCGTGGTGGACGATGGCTGGTTTAAAAATCGCCCCAACGATGCTGGCCAGCTCGGTGATTGGGTGCCGGATCCGGTTAAGTTTCCACGCGGCTTGCGACCAGTTGCCGATGCCTTGCATGCGCGGGGGCTGGCGTTCGGCTTGTGGGTCGAGCCGGAAATGATCAGCGAAAATAGCGAACTGTATGCGGCACACCCGGATTGGGCCATGCAATATGTCGGGCAAAAGCCGCTGCGGTCGCGTAATCAATTGGTGTTGGACCTCAGTCAGCGCATCGTGCAGGATCATTTAATTGCCGTGTTGACTGACTTGGTCCGCACGAATCACATCGACTATCTAAAATGGGATTACAATCGCCACTTCAGTCAGCCCGGCAGCCCGGTTTTGCCGCCGGATCAACAAGGTGAAGTGGGTTACCGTTATACTCGCGGCTTGTATCGCGTGTTGAAAACGTTACGCGCCACTTTTCCTAAGCTCATCATCGAAAACTGCTCTTCCGGTGGTGGTCGGTTGGATGGCGGGATGCTGGCGTACACCGATCAGACGTGGACCAGCGATTTCACCGATCCGGTTTATCGCATGAAGATTATGAACGGTTTTTCGTTATTCTTCCCGCTTAAAACGTTTGTCTCCCACTTTACGATGTCACCCAACCTGCAGGATTCGCGGGTGACGCCGCTGCGAACACGGGCGCTGCTGAGTCTGGTCGGTGTGACTGGCATTGAATGTCCGCCGAGCCAACTCAGTCCGGCTGAAGCCGCAGCGGTCAAAGCGAGCTTTGCCTTTTACAAAGCCAATCGTGCCGAATTGCAAAATGGCAGCCTTTATCGCCTCCATCCCAGCCATCCGAATCAGGATCAGGTCTGCTGGCTCATCACCGACGAGGCGAAAACCAAAGCCATCGTTCTGACATCAGCTGGGGTCATTGCGCCGATTCCGCACTATCAGCATGTCCTGCTGCATTATCTGCGCCCGACCATGTCGTATCAGATTAACGACAAAAAGACCGCAACCGGTGCAGAGCTAAATTTTGCCGGCGTGACCTTGCCGCTGGCGCATGGCGACTTTTCCGCAACCTTGATGACGTTGCAAGCCGTCAGCCATCTGCCGCAAACAACGACACAAGCGAATGGTGATATTGCTAAGCTGCCATTTTAAAGGTTTCTTTGCTGCCATTTTTTGAAAATGGCTCATCCTACTTAGAAAGTTTGGTTTTCTCTATGAAGTTCATCATTGCACCGGCCAAGAAAATGGTGGTTGCCCAAGACGATTTCCCGGTCCAGAGCCAGCCGCAGTTTCGTGATCAGGCCGCAGCATTGCTTAAGCGGATGCAACAACTTTCTCAAGCGGAAATGCAGGCGCTGTGGCAAACCAGTGACCGCCTGACGCAGGAGGCTTATCAACAGTTGCAGACAAGTGACGTCACGCGCCAGCAGTCACCGGCAATTTTCAGCTACGTCGGCATTCAATACCAATACATGGCACCTGATTTATTAGATGATGCGGGTTTGGCCTACATTCAGCAACATCTGCGCATTTTGTCCGGCCTGTATGGCATTCTGCGACCATTCGACGGCATTGTCCCTTACCGTCTGGAAATGCAAACGCGCTTGGCCATGCCGCCTTACCGTCACTTATACGATTTCTGGGGCGATCGGCTTTATCAAGCGCTGGCAGCCATCCCCGGCCCGATCATTAACTTAGCCTCCGATGAATACGCCAAAATCATCCGCCCTTATTTACAGCCGGATGACACCTTCATCGACGTCCGCTTTGCTCACTTAGTTAAGGGCAAGCTCAAAACCCGTGCCACTTATGCCAAAATAGCCCGCGGGGAAATGATCCGCTATGCGGCGATGCATCAAGTTTCGACAGTCGCGGAATTGACGCAGTTTGATTCGCCGACTTATCGTTACGACCCGGAGCGTGCGACGGAAACGGAATTGGTTTTTGTGGCGAAATAGGCCATGGCGTGCACAAACGAGTTGATAAACTAAAGGACTGCTGTGTATTGTCAAATGATTTGGCAATATGCGGCAGTCCTTTGTCTGGTTCATTTATATTCTTGAGAATGCGATCAAATTCCAAGTGCCAAGGCGGAGCAATCGTAGGCGGTTTGGGGCTCAGCAGTGGAATTGTTGTTGGTGGGGCGCTTTTTGCCCCGCCTACAACAAGGCCGAGCTTCGAAACCGCGTACTTTGCGGGTTCGAAGTCGTGCCCACAGCGTTCCAGCCCCAAACTGCCGGAGATTGCGGAGTTTGGCACGACACATTTTTAAATCAGTATCAACGTTCCCCTGTCGCCTTTTTCATCGGCAACTTAGTAGTTTCCAGAACAACCTGATTAAGAATATCCAACTGCTCGGCATACCGCACCGCAAATGGCTGGATGGCGGCTTCGGGTTTGGCGGCGGTGACGGCAGCGCGCGGCTGAATGCCTTGGTGCCGCTGATGATCCAGCCAGGCCAGGATCTGTTCGAACGTGAAACGACTGAACGTGTCCACCGTTAATTGCCCGGAAAGCAGACTGCCGAGCAGGTCGTGGCGCGAGTCAATCGGATATATTTTGGTGCGCGCCAGCAAGACTCGGAAATCGCCAAAAAAGATAAACTGCGACTGCGTTCGCGTCAGCGCTGTATAAAAACTCTGCGCATTTAGCATGTGATCCGCGCCGTTGACGATCGCAATCACCGTATCGGCTTGACCACCCTGCGCCTTGTGCACCGTAATCGCATACGCCAGCGTCAAGGCACGCGGTACACTGCCAAAACTGTAATAACAATATTGATCGCCGACTTGAACCACCAGAAAATGCCGCTTGGGATCGATATGTGCCACAACACCCGTATCGCCATTCGCCATGATCGTCTCACGCCAGCGCTTCGTTCCGAATTCATCGGTTTTCTGGAGGCCATTTTCACCTAACACAGCGCGGCGTTCCCAGGTTTTCGGGTCAACCAAGGCCACATGTTTGTCATTTTTCAGAATCATCACTCGGTCGTTAAGACGCAGGTGGTGTTTTTGATTGGTCACCGGATCAACGTAGCTGCTGACGTACTCGGGCTCGCCCGCCTTGGCAGGGTTAACCAACGCCTGCAGTTCCGCATTAAACCGCAAACGCCCGGTCGCACCGATGTTCTTGTTGACTATCAGCAACTGCGAATCCGGCAGGTGGCCATGCTTGGCAAGCGCCTCTTGATACGCTTTGATGCCGGCGTCGAAAACCCGGCCTGCATCGCGCTGATTGTATAGCGCCACATTACCACTCACATATCGATCGTCATCCGGCCCAAAAGGCAACGCCAACCGATCACGAATGCGGTTAGCCAGCGCCAACACACCTGACTGGCTGTCCTGCCGATAAACCCGGGTCAGCGTCGTTGCCGCGACGTGCTCATCTGCCAGACAATCCTTCAAAAAGTTTCCCGGACCAATCGGCGGCAACTGAAACACATCACCCACGAACAGGACGTGCGACTTCTTGAAGTTCACATTTTTCAACACCGTATACGCAAGCGGCGTCGTTAACATCGAACTCTCATCCACAATAATCAACCGCGCATCGCCAAACGTCTCCCAGTCAGCCTCAGAATCAAACCGATCGAGTTCTTCACCAGGCAAAAGATGCAGATACGCGTGAATCGTCGCCGCCGGTTCGTGAGTATAGCGCGCCAGCACCTTTGCTGCGCGACCGGTTGGCGCCAGCAGCACACTTTTTCCTTTAGCCTGCGCATTGAAAAAGTGCACCAGCAAGTTCGTCAGCCAGGTTTTCCCAGTGCCGGCACTGCCATTGAGCACACTTAATCCATGTTGGTTAACGTTTTGAAAAGCGGCCCGCTGCTGATCGTTGATGACCAGCTGGTGGCGATCCAGAAACTTATCCAATTTTTCATCCAGTTCCGCTGGCTTAATCAAGGGTTCGGCCGTTTTCTGCGCCACGGCCATGATCCTGGCCACCGAACCTTCTGTCGCAAACATGTCGCAACTGGTGACCAGATCGTATTGCTCGTTTAACAAAAAGCCATACGCCAACGCCTGTTTGGGATCAGCAAACATGGTTAAGTCATCCGTACTGACGCCCAATAAGGTAGCCGCCTGCTCCTTAAACCAAGTAATCGTAATGTAAGTCAGTCCCTGCGTCAGGACCGCGGTCCGAAAAATATATTGCAGCCCCGCCGCGAGTCGATGTGGATCATTCGGCGCCACCCCGCGACTTTTTGCGAAGGCATCGACCTTCTTGAACTCGAGTTGCGCCACCTGCATCAAAACATACGGATTGGCATCCACGTGTTGCATGGCCAACTCGGCATCTTTATACGCCAACCAGATTTTTTCGTACGTCATGGAACTGAGCGCTTTGCCCCAGTGGTTCGCCAACACCGCGACTTCAAGTTTGCCGCGAATGGCAGTAGCAATTTTTTGAATCGTCGCCGGCCCAACGCCGGGAATTTTCGCTGTCTTAATCTCATCTTTTGAAAAAAGGGTCAAAATCGGCGCGTCATCCGCAAAATAATCGTGCAGCCGGCGCAAAACCGTGGGCTGATGTACCAGCAGCGTGTCGATCAGCTGCCACTGCCGCCGCGGTTCTTTGGGCAAGCCAAAATGCAGCCGCGCAACCTTATAGGAAGGTTTGCGATAACGCAGGGAATCCGCGTCATCATAAACCAAGTCAGCCGTGATGATGGCCCGGCGATTGTAATAGCCCATATCGCCAGTCACAGTGACTTCCTGCGTCAGCGTCATTTTCAACTTAGGATTCGAATTTAAAATTCGCATGGCATACACTTTATAATCGCTGCTATCGCTGTTAAAAAGTAACTTGATAATCTGCAGGTCGACATTTTCATAAACTTGGGCTTGCTCCACGGTACACCAGCCTCCTTTCAATTAGATTTCGCAGTGATTGTCACAACTGCATTCGTAGCTTGGTCGTTTCATGGGTGGCATCACGATCCAGTTTGGTGGCAATGCGAAACCGAAAGTCAGGTGGCAGTGACTGGAGTTGTTGTTGCGCCCATTGCTGGAGAAATGTGGCTTGATGGCGCGGTTGGTAGAACACTAAGTCACGCCGGTGGGTACTGTAAACCACCACATCTTGGCGTTCATGCTGCGCCGCCCACTGCAACGCCGCCACCAACGCGACCAGCCCAGCGGAAGGAACGTAGAAATTACGCGCCGGTTTATAATCATCCGGCGTCAACTCAGCATTGGCTGGCGCATCGGCATACGCCAGCTCCTTAATCGCATCATCCAAAAATTGCGTATGCCGCACTAATACGTGGTCCGCTGCATCGGTTACCTTGATGCCAAACCGATTGCCATTCAAATCATTCATCCACGCCAAATAAGCCTTCGTCTGGGCGGGAAAATCCGCCTTCTCGGCTTCTTTTTGAAGATTCGCCATCCCGCGCTGCAGCAAAACACCTTTTGCCGTCACGCCATTCGGCAATTTGATCAGCTGCTGGTGCTCAGGCGATGTTTGATCGGGTTGTTCATGCTTTTCTGTCATCATTGCCTCACTTCTCAATAAGCTTACCTGCGCAGGCGGTGGGATGCAAACGGGATTAAGGCAGTTTTTGAATTAATAGTCTGAAAATATGTAGTGATCTAAGAACCCTGAACAACTCAGGAGCTTAAAGTACTTCTTAGAAAAGTACTTCTTAGAAAAGAAGGATTATTAGTGTTCCGACGATATTATTAAGAACGTGAAGGACAATGGTGTTCTGCAGCTTACCGGTTTTTGAATAGACAGTTGCAAATACAATGCCAGAAAAGGCGTATACCAAGAAACCAAAGACGGTATCGGTCGCATGAACCGCGGCAAACAAGCCGGCACTTAACAATGTTCTAAGCACGATTCTATTTGGGCTAAAAAACAAGTTGAAAACAACGCCTCGGAAAATCAACTCTTCCGTAATCGGTGCGATTAGAATTATTTCAACAATAAGCAGAACCGTGACTGTCCAGTTAGCGTCCATAAAAGATTCTCTAATCATTTGGTTGTTAGGCGTTTCTGACTGATGGTAAATCAGATCGTTTAAAGCCAATAGCCCTTCGTCCGCGATTACAGTAATGACATATCCACCAAGAATGTACCAAATGTCGCGAAGCTCAACCTTTTGTATCATTCTTCTCCGCGTATATTTAAAGACAATCCGATACGTAATGTAAATGACGACCGCACTTGACAAAATAAATGCAGCGGCCAGCATCATTGATGACGAGATCCTTAGTATGTTTGGCATGATCTCTAAGAAGATCGAAGGAACCTGCCACAAAAAATAAAGTAATACAACGTACGCCATTCGTTTAACCAGAGAATCTTTGCTGCTATTCACAAATTATCACAGTCCTTCACTATTTTTTGAATAAGCTGTTGATCGTCAGAGTGAGCGATCCATGAATCGACCCACGGATTTTTGCCAGCTTTCCATTTCTATCAAAACTTCTTGTGGTCAGTGCAACTCATCGCAAAATTCATTTTCAGAATCACCAAACTGACCGGCCATCAATTTGCCGACAGTTTCCCATGCATCATTAATTACATCATCAGTATCTTCAAATTTAATCCCCTGTCTGTCAGCCCACTCCCGTCGATTGATGGTCCCAAGAAGATCAAGTATGCGGGCAGCTCCGGTCAAAAAGTTACAAAAGCCACTGCGATTAATTTTCAACATCTGAGTTCGTCCCGCCTCCCTTTTCAGCCGTAAAATCAGTCTACCATATGGCGTTTTTAAATCGGCCTATTTTGCCTGAGCCAATTTCCAAACGTGCTTTTTCGGTGTCCTTTTCTCGAACAGACTGAATTCTCGACTTGGCAACATTCTTTTTGACTCGGCTCACATGTAAACGCCATGTTTCTCAGCGGCAATCTTTAGTCGCACGCCAGCATTCCATCACTTTTTTAATAAATCTGCGAATTTGTTCTTGTTTCTCACTGCAAGTCGCAATTTTTGACAATTATTTTACCAAATTTGAGACAATTAACGGCTTTTTTGCGCTGTTCAGTTTTAATCTCCATCATGGTTTGCAGAAAATTGCTGCTAGACCGGTTTTGGGTAATTATTCACAATATTAACGAAACAGATTAATTAACTTAACAAGTATCTTGCATACAATTAAAAGTGTTCCAGAAAGTTTTTCATTTTGACATTGTCTGGGGGGACTTTTATGTCAAAGAAACGTTGGATCAGCGGAATCACTTTTGCTGGCCTTCTAGTAGGGAGTTTGACAACCGGCTCCGTCGTTTTAGCTGCAGACGAAGATACCGGAACGACTAATACGTCAGTCACAGTAACCGGTGGCACCATTGGGCTTTCCGCACCAAGCGCGCTCGCTTTTCCAGGTGTCACGGTTGAAAGTATTGTAAAAGGCAATTTGAATGACCCAGTTACCACTGCTGATAGTTCACTGCTGACGGTGAGCGATTTTCGCGGTACCGGCGCGGGCTATACGGTTTCGGCAAAAGAATCGCCGATTACGAATGGTAGTGGTGCGACATTGAAAGGCGCCTTTGTTCAAATGGTGCCGGACACTTTGGTAACGCCTAACGCTGCGGCACCAGCATGGACAAAGTCGGTTGATTTGGCAACAAGCGATCAGCCGCTATTTGCGACCGGCACGGGCCAGGACGGCGGCGGGATCACGAGTTATGACCTCAACAAAGTCACATTGGACGTACCTGAGGATAATGATGTTAAAGCTGGCAATTACAGCGGCGTGATCACCTTTACACTGACACCCGGCCAGCCGGCACAAGCCGCAACGTCCAATCCAGTTCCGTAAAAACGCGACCGCAACGACTGATTAATGAAGGGATAGACGTTTAGTCACGCCCATTCCCCCCGATGATCTGCCTTGAACAGAAGGGAGGTGGTCACCGGCGACCGCAATGCATCAATATTTTAAAGCAGGCGCGGGGCTGATCCTGATCACGTCAGCCAAACCCGCCTTTGAGACCGCAATCGACCTAACTGTTGGTAAAGGTTTAGGGTAAACTTTCTCACATTTCCTCTGGACCGCCGAATCGGCTTTGGGGAGCCGAGGATGGCCATGGGGTTTTAGGAACAAGATTAAAATAGTTAAGTTAATGCTCAGCTTAAGGTTGGCCACCCGCCTTCCTCCGTGGCTGCCAAGTTGCGACAAAAGTTAGATCAAGACTAACACGCCGTCAACAGAACTTGGTCAGGCCACGACTGAGACGCTCGCAGTCTATATTGATCAAATCTAAAAATGATCACAGACTAACCACGTCAAGCTACAAAGGAGCCGCCGATTACAAGTCGGCGGCTCTTTCGTCTGCACAAAGATATTTAAAGGTCAGTCTGGAGGAAATTTTACGTAAATAAACACGTCCACACTCGCGGCGTCACGCAATCAACGCCGCCCCATGCCCAAACGACCCTGGCACACGCACCTGTGCCGACGAAAACTTCGTCGCATGACTCAACGACTCCGAAACTTTCGCATCAAGTGTCGGCTTTTTCGAGGAATATAGCGTAGCCGCAAACGAAGTAATATACGCATCCCCTGCCCCTAACGCATCCACCGCTTTAACGCCAAGCGCCTGCTGCCAAGACATCGTATCCTTGACCAGCGCCGCCGAGCCGCGAAGTCCCCGCGAGCAAACCACCTGATCGCAACCAGCTGCCGCAACCCGCCGGCACAGAGCCTCCACATCATCATCAGACTTGGCTTTCCCGGAAAGATACGCAAGGTCAATCTGCGGCGCAATTTTTTTGAACACACGATCGTCATCAATCGTTGAAAAGTCATAAATTTTAGGCGCCGTGATGGCTGACAAAAAGGCATCCGCACCACTTTCATTATTCAAGTAAACCAAATCAAAAGTATTAATGTACGCGATATCATCAGGGCTCAACTGAAGCTCCTGAACCGGTTCGCCAACTGTTTTCTGGCGTTTGCCGTCACTGAGTCGCATGGTCGTGAAGGCATTAGGGCCGTCGTACTGCAGCGAATGGCTAATATCGACACCCAGCTCACTAAGCGTTCGCCGCGCAAAATCTCCGCGCGCATCATTACCAAACGTGCCAAGGTAAGCAGCCTCAAGCCCCATCATAGTAGCAAAAACGGCCGTATTGGCAGCATGACCGCCAAGAAACATCTTCTTGTCCGCTGGATAAAGGTCAACGACATTGTCTCCGATCGCGATGATTTTCAAGAGTCTTTCCTTCTTTCCCACACGAAGCGACATTGGTTGTGTCAGTGCAAGGATAACTGGCAATAGCACTACTAAAGCAAGTTTACCACAGGTTGTTAGGGAGGCGGCTTGCTTCGTGATAACAAAAACGATAACCGGAAGCCCTCCTCTAAGTGGAACGGACGACGGGTAGCCATGCAGTGGCCTCATCCACCCACACGCCCGTCAGTTGCAGCGGGTGAAAAAAATAGCCGTATCCCGTGGCCGGGATACGGCTATTGTGCTCTCATGACTATTAGAATTCTTTGTCTTGTCGCGACAAATATAGTATCACGAGATTTCAAATAGATCAATTTTCGGGGATGTAAAAGTGGACATTTTTGGGAGAACAAAAACAACGGATCATTGGGTGCTGCTGAAGAACTCGATAAAATGCAAGTTAGGTAGTTGTGTGGTCTTCAATCCCACTTTTCAGCATATATTCGCCATAATGTGGCGTTCTAATCCCATATAAGCAGTAAATGTTAACTTATTGTGGTGATCTGTGTTCCAAAGAAGACTTTTCTAACAGTCTTGCTCATTGCCATCCTTTTTAATGGCTTATCAAATTTTGTGGTAACCTACCTTGTTCGCCGATAACCACTGATGAGATAAGTGGCAGCGCTGGCGATGACGAGCGTGAAGCCAAGGAGGCCGCTTGCTAGATTGTTCGCGACTTTGGCAGGTGTCAACCACCGAACAAGTATCAACGTTGCTATCAATAGCAGGCTTCCAGCTAATTTCCAATTTTTTCTAACCATCATCCACCGTCCTAACTGCCAGCCGCTGATCGTTGGCTATCAGTTTATTTATACGCGCGGCTTGTAAAGGAACTGTGGTGGTTTTGCAAAAATTGAATATCGATTGTGTAAATGAACCGCTTATTTTCTTGCCAGTATTATTAGTGCCTTCATAAAGGCTAATGTCTTAAAAACCCAATCATTGATCAATTGCAAATCAATTAATGACAAGGCTTATTAAGTCTCTAATACGAATTTTTGGCGCTACCTTCGCAATAGCCTTTTTTACCGCGCCAAATTCCCCACCACTTTAATCTTCACCCGATTTGCATTCTCCGGATGGTAGGCCAGCGGCACCTCATCGACTTCGACCACTTCAATCGTGGCTTCATCTGCACCTGATTCAATGGCCGCGGCAATCGCCTTTTTCTTAGCGTCGGCCATGGCTTGATCGCGCGGAATCTGGTTGTATGGATAAATGCGGCCGTATTCGCCGGAGACCTGACTGATCGAAGCGCCGATCGCGTTGGCCACGCCGCCGAGCGGATCGCGCACCAGCTTGCCGACGCCGTCCAGATGCCGCGGCGCAATGATCGCACCGCCGCCAACCAAAATGACAGTGGCCGGCTCGGCGCTGGTTTTCATTTTATCAATCGCCACCGCAATCATCTCGCCGATGGTCTTTAACGCAGCTTGGGCAAACTTAAGCGGAATTTGCTTCACCAGCTCGGGATCGCCAACCTCTGACAAACCGAGGCGCACAGCAATGTCGGTCGCCGTGATAATATTGCCGCCAAACGTCAACGCCTTGTCAGTAATTTGGTAGCCGACCGAATCCGGCCCGACCGTGACACTACCATCGCGCTGCTGGCGGACGATCGAACCACCGCCTAAGCCGATTGACATAATATCCGGCATCCGGAAGTTGGTTGCCACGCCGCCAACGGTCACCGCAATCGACGACTCGCGCGGGAACCCGGCTTGCAGCACGCCTAAGTCAGTCGTCGTCCCGCCAATGTCGACCACAATCGCATTTTTCAGGTGCGACAGATACGCCGCGCCGCGAATACTGTTCGTCGGCCCGGAGCCAATCGTCAGAATCGGAAAATGCCGAGCATACGCCGCCGTCATCAAGGTGCCGTCATTTTGGGTCAGATATAACGAAGCATGCTTAATGCCCGATGCCGCCAGCGCCTGCTCGAAGCCGTCCACGGTATTTTCGATGACGCGGAAAAGGCCGGCGTTCAGGATCGCGGCATTTTCGCGTTCGATTAAACCAAGTGACCCGACCTCATGCGACATCGTGACCGGAAAATCGGTGCCATAAGCTGCGTGCACGAGATCGGCGGCTTGCTGCTCCTGATCAACCCGTAAAGCAGCAAACACCCCGATGATGGCAATCGAGTCGACTTCCCCGCGCCACTGCTCCAACACCGCGTTGATTTCAGCAGGATCGAGTTCGTTCAGAATCTGTCCGTCATACTCGTAACCACCTTTGACGATTGCGTACTCACCTGACAATTTGTTCACCAAATCCTCCGGCCAGGCCGTGTACGGCGGAATCGCCTCGGTCGCTGGATACGCCAGGCGCAACACACCGACGCGGGCAATATGCTTGCGTTCCACAATCGCATTGGTAATTTGGGTCGTTCCAAGCATGGCCTTGCTGATTTGATCGCGGTCAAGCGGCTGATTGGCCAGCACCGCTTGAATGGCGTTGCTAATACCGGTTTGAATGTCCTTGGTCGTGTGGCGCTTAACCGAATTAATCACGTGATGCTGGTCGTCCAAAAGAATCGCATCCGTATTCGTGCCGCCAACGTCAATGCCTAATCGATACATGCTACCCCTCCTTCACTAATTCTTCAACCGGTCGATAATCATAATCGAAGCCAAAATAACGTGGCCCGGCCGTTTTAATGCCTGCTTCCGTCCGCCAGCGCGCATCTGCCGGGGTGGCCAACACTTTCACGCGCTTACCGTATTTAATGACCTCGGTCGTGACCGGCAATAACGTATCCGCATCGACAATTTCTATCAGGTCAGGCGTCATCACCAGCGGCTTCCCGTTGCGTAATGCCAAAAGATTCTCGTTTTGAATCAAGACACTGAGATGCTGATCCTGAAAATCGTTAAAGCCATCAATTTTAATATCGCCAACGTTAAAACCGCGTTCAGTGCGCCGCTCAACATCGATGACTTTTCCTTCAAAAATTAAATGTCCATTCGTGACTTCAAGAATTTCCGCCAGCGCCTTGGCCGGATTCAGATGGGCATCACGAATCCGCAAACCAACCTGTTCGCACAGTGTCACAATGCCGCGAATCCCGTTTTGCTTAATCTGCGCGCCACTTGACGGATACAAGGCCACCGTCGCACTGCCGCCCATCTCCACGGTTTGGACCCGGGCCAAGCGTTCCGCCCACTTCGCGTCAATCGTTTTGATCACGCCGGCGTTCCCTTTTTCATCCGTGATCACCATGGGCGTGGCTGCCACGCCGCCTAGGTAGAACGTCACCATCTGCAACTCGGGAAACGCCCGCCCCATACCGTCGCAGTCCACCAAGGGGATGCCCAGCGACGCCGCCAGTGCAATCGGCACCATCGAGTTCACCCCGCCTGCCTCCATGGGAAACGTGCCGACGAACCGGTGCCCGGTATACTGACTCAGCATGGTGAAAACCCGCTCAAACTCGTCACCCTTGGGAATCTTCTCCATCATCACAGCCGGCGCCCCCATAATCGCCGCGGGACAAAAATAATCATCATCGCTGATTTCGGACACGTCCAGCAGCTTCACGGGACCATTTTTCTTAATAGCTTCCAGCGCCATCAACTTGCCTAGAAAGGGATTGCCACCACCGCCTGCGCCAAAAAAGGCCGCGCCAGTCGCGATGTTTTCAATTGATTCTTCGTCTAATAACCGCATAATTGCCTCCTAAACATTCACCAGTACACGTTTTAGTCCAATTCAGAAGCTTTATCCCACTCCGGATGCAACTTCGCGCCGGCGTAATAAAGCACAAACGCGAGGATGATGCCCAACACCGGAATATTCGGGATCGCCGGCCACACAACCGGCAAAACGCCAACAACCGCACCTAATGCCCACGCGGCCAAGCCAAGCCAGTTCACGCCAGGCACCGGCTGCCAGCTGTGCAAGTCACCATGATGAATCACCCAATAAGACGCCGCCATCGCACCAGCCACCGGCGGAATCATGGCAGAAAAGATGTTCATCACTGGCTCGAAATAATTCAAAATGCCGATGATCGACAAAATCGTACCGCCTACACCGACCAGAAACAGGGTCAACTTGCGATACTTTTCTGGGATGTTGAAAATATTCGCCACGGCAATTCCGCCAGAATACGCATTCACCACGTTAACTTTCCACGTGCCTAAAATCAGCGCCAAGCCACCGATGACCGGCGAGCCGATTTTCATGAAAAGGCTGCTAATGTCATTCGACTTAAACGCAATCGTCAACACCGCGCCAACCGCAATCATCAAAACGCCCGCGGGAATGACGCCGAAAATCGCCGCCTTCACCACATCGCTACGCTTTTTGGAAAACTGCGCGTAATCCCCGACAATGACGCCAGCCATCGCAAACGAGCCAACCGTCGACGAGAAGCCATTGACAAACGACACCGTGCCGCTCGGATGATACGCCGCAATCGTCGCCGCAGCGTCCTGCTTAGCAAACGCGAACCACAAGCCATACAGAATGACGATCACCAAATACGGAACGGCGACGTAGGCAAGCAGCCGAATCAGCTTCACGCCATACATCGCGGTCACCACCATCAACAACCCTGTCAGCAGCGAAGCGAGCCAAGCGGGAATCGGCAAACCCAGATACTTCAGCAAGTTCGCCACCGCCAAACCGCCAACATTCGCCTGAATGCCAAACCACCCCAAAGCCGCAATCGCAATGATAATCGAAATCACTTTCGACGACCCAACTTTTCCAAACACCTGTTGGGCCACCACGACCGCCGGCTTACCTTGATCAACACTCTGCATCCCCTGCGACACCATCATCAAAACGATGAACCCATAGCCGGCCAACCCGGTTAAAATCGCGGCCGGAAGCGACATCCCGGAAACCAGGCTGCCACCCAGAATCAGGCTGGGAATCGAGACCAACGCCCCACAAAGAATCATGGCTAAACCGAACCAAGTTTGATCACGTTTGTTTTCTTCCATACTCGGCACCTCACATATTTTTCTAATAATTGCGGATTTTTCAGCTGGATTCTCGGGTAGATTCGGAAGTCCGGCTGAAATGTAATGGTTTGATTATAAAATCATGAGATTCGTTGTCAATGGGTTCATTGGATTTTTAGGTTAAAACTTGGGTGAGGTTTTGGCTGATGTGCGTGTGTTTAAGGGTGTTCTGGTGGTGATTGGGATCGCCGAGAGATCTTGTGTGCGCCAAGGTTCTGTGTCGGAAAGATTCTGCATAAATTAAAAAAGCCCGAATTTGCATATGAATTTTGCAAATTCAGACAGTTAAATTTTAATTTTGGTATGAGGATAACTGGAGTGACAGAATGTTAACTCATTCGCCACTGCAATGTTCAGAGTGAAAGTGCGTTTTTCGGATGGCAAATTAAAGGCAGGGCTACAGTTTAACAACTCACGGCCTTACCATTAACCATCAATCCCCAAAATCATATTAATCTCCTGACTATATAAATCCGACTTACCGCCAAAGACCGCCTGGACACCGCCGCTGACTTCCAACACTGCAATCGCGCCAAGTTGTTTCATTTTCGCCTTATCGACTTTCGCACTGTCAGCAACCGCCACGCGCAATCGGGTCGCGCAAGCTTCAACGGACTCGATGTTCTGATGGCCGCCGAGCGCGTGAATGATCTGCATTGACTGCGCCGCCAGTCCCTGATCGGTCGATGTTGTTTTTGGCGAATCCACCGTACTGCTGGTTGGTGAAGGCACTGATTCGTCGTCCAAAGCCACTTCCGCATCGTCGCCCATACCCGGGATCATCACCCGAAAATGCGTGATGCAGAACCGGAAGACTGCGTAGTAAATCACTGCCCAAGCGAGGCCGAATGGAATAATCAACATCCAGTGAGTTTTGTCTTGCCCTTGCAATACGCCAAACAACAGATAATCGATCAGCCCGCCGGAGAATGAATTGCCGATCCGGATGTTCATAATATCGGCAAAGTAGAAGGACAGCCCATCGAGAAAAGCATGAATCACATAAAGCCACGGTGCGACAAACAGGAACGCATACTCAAGTGGTTCCGTAATCCCCGTTAAAAATGACGTCAAGGCACCGGAAAAATACAAACCGCCATTTTTCTTACGCCGCGTCTTTGGCAATGACCGATACATCGCGTAAGCAGCCGCCGGAAGCCCAAACATCATGGTCGCAAACCGGCCGGCAAAGAACCGCGTTCCATAAGTAAACAATCCGGTATGATTAGGATCCGCCAATTGCGCGAAAAAGATATTCTGAGCGCCGTTAACCGCATGCCCCGCGACCACCTCCGAGCCACCCAAAGAAGTGTACCAAAACATCGGATAGATGGTGTGATGCAACCCCACCGCACCGGTCAACCGCAGCAGAAAGCCGTAAAAGAACGTCCCAATGCTCCCCATGGTGGCAATGCCTTTTCCCGCCGATGTCAAAACGCCTTGAATTGGCGGCCAGATCAGATAAAAAGTCACACCCAGCAAAATCGCCGCAATCGACGAAATAATCGGAATAAACCGCGAACCACCAAAGAACCCCAAAAACTGCGGCAATTCGATTTTCCGAAAATGATTGTGCAGATAAGCGACCACACCGCCGACCACGATCGATCCCAAGACGCCAGTGTCAATCGTGGCATCTTTGGCCGAAAACATTTGCAGTAAGCCGCTAATTGTGGCGGTATAAACCAGAAATGCCACCGCGCCAGACAGGCCTGCTGTTCCGCGATCACCTTTCGCAAGACCAACCGCCACACCGATAGTAAAAATCAACGCAATGTTGGCAAAGACAGCATTCCCGGCGAGATTCATGACTTTTAAAATTGTCTGCAACCACGCCTGATCCAGAAACGGATAAGCGGCCAACGCGCCTTTATTGGTTAATGCCCCACCCAACCCAAGCAGCAAACCTGCTGCTGGCAGAATCGCAATTGGCAGCATAAACGCTCTGCCGAGTTTCGAAAACTGCTTAAACATTTTACGTCCTCCGTTTGTTTAATTTTTAGTAGTTGCGTCCAGTGCCGCAACAAATCGCCGGGCTATTACCAGCGGACGGGTAATCGCACTCCCAACCACGATGCTCGTCACGCCCATCTGCTGAATCTGCTGCGCTTCCTCCGGCGTATTGATATGTCCCTCCGCAATCACATCAATGCCTGCGTCAACCAACTTTTGAATGAGTTCAAAATCCGGTCCATCGTGCTTGCCACTTTCCGGCGTATAGCCGCTCAACGTTGTCCCTACAAAATCAATACCCGCATTCCAAGCGTTCACCCCTTCTTCAAACGTTGAAACATCAGCCATAAACAACTGCTGCGGATATTTTTCTTTAATCTGCCGAATGAATTCGTTAATCGTCAGGCGGTCATGCCGCGGCCGCAGCGTGGCATCTAACGCAATCACGGCCACACCCGTTGCGACCAGCTGATCCACTTCTGTCATTGTGGCCGTAATAAACGGCTGTTCCGGCAAGTAATCCTTTTTGATAATGCCAATAATCGGCAAATCAACCGCCGCCTGAATCTCTTTGATATCGCGGACCGAATTTGCCCTGATCCCAACCGCTCCCGCCTGTGCAGCAGCTTTGGCAAAAAGCGGCATCACCCCACCGTTCGGACGATACATCGGCTCATCAGGCAACGCCTGGCAAGAAACGATCAGTCCATGATGCACTTTTTGAATGAACGCTGTCTTTTCCATTCTCCATTCTCCTCCATTTATTATATTTTTGGATTTTAATTCCAAAAGAATCGTAGCATCTCCGACAACCAATGTAAACGGTTAATTGGACATTTTCTCCAAAAAGTGCCAAAATTTGAAAAGAAAATGGAGGAGGCTTCCATACCTATGGCATACGCAGACATCATGCACAAGCATTACAACGAGCTCACCAAATCGGAGAAAAAAGTGGCCGATTATGTCCTTTCGGTTGGGCAAAAAGTCATCTACGCCACGATGACAGACATAAAAAAAGCCACCCATGTAGGTGACGCGACCATTGTCAGATTCTGTCAAAAACTCGGCTATTCCGGCTTCACCGACTTCAAAATCGAAATCGCCAAAGAAGACTTCCCTAAAACCAAACCGACGCCATCCGACCACTACTACGACCACATCGCCCAGCATTTAAGCGACGCCATCAAGGCAACCGCCGCCCTCATCAAACCGGAAACCCTCCAAACAGCCATTCAAATGATGACCAACGCCACCCGCATCTGGATCTTCGGCGTCGGCGGCAGCGGCGAAATCGCCCACTCGCTATCCTCGATCCTCCTCCGCTCTGGACTAAAATGCACGCCAGAAGCCGATCCCCACTTCCAAGCCCAAATCGCCTCGCTCCTCAGCCCCACCGATCTAGTCATCGGCATCTCCCTATCCGGCAAAACCAAAGACACCTACGATTCACTAAAAATCGCCCACGACAACGGCGCCAAAGTCATCGCCATCACCAACGCCACCGTCTCCCCAATTGCACAGTTAGCGGACGTAACACTACAAACCGCCATTGAAGAGTTCCTCAATGGCGGTTCGGTGGCTGGGCGCGTGTCCCAGTTGTATATTTGTAATGTTTTGGCGGAGGGATATGAGCAGGTGAATCATGTTGATGCGTTGGCGTTGAAGGAGAAGGTGCTTAGGGCGATTATTGATAAGAGTATTGGTTAAAGCTCAAAGACGGAACAAAGTATATTCCACACTTTTTAACAAAAAGAGACAATCAAGATTCCTTTCATAGGTGAAGGCAACCAAAATGAATACCCTTAAACGTACTAACTTTAAACTCCCAGTACGTTCGTGCTTATTTCTTCCAAAACTTCCGGATCTACTTCATCGACATTTAATGAATATGACGTATTCAGTCTCGGATTAAAAATCCCCAAACTGTCAATTTCTTTGAACCTCTCCTGGCCAGATCGTTTGGCAAGCAAATAATACAGTATAAGCTGCAAAGTATGCTCCTTCTTTGGCGATTTAACTGAGACCTTCATATCCCAAATCGTATTCTTGGTTAAATAATCTGCATCTGCATTAGTAACAACATTTGTATATCCACCCTCAAAAGTGAACTCTGTGGCTATAACAGGCCCAACACTTTCGAAAAAAGTAAGCGATCTTTCGACCATAATCTTGACATTTTTTAAAGTCAATTCGTCAATTGAGCGTTCTGCCAATGCAAATTGAGGGGTTAAGCCAATTCGATAAGAAGCATCAAATACGAGAATTATTCTTGCAGCCGCTTTGATTGAGACGTCATCCAGCCCCTTAATCAAGTTTAGCTGCTGCATCACAACGTTTTCCTTTCCAAAAATTCTTGCACCGCGAATTGGAATGTCAAAAGCGCCCAATGCATCATGAGTAAGCATAAAACGTGTCATATAATCAACTACAAGACCCATGGTAGTTGCCGCAAGACTTTCCTTATCGCTTAATGAGCGACCATCATCGTACTCTTTGGCCTGCATAACTTTTGGATTGATATAGCCACCCCTTGGCTGTTTAATCTGTTTAATACGTTGCGTGACTGTTGCCAATTTTCATAACCTCCCCCAAGATCGATTGCACTTCCTCTTTTAAAAAGTTTAACAAAAAGTCTACTTTTCATGTTGTACGATACACTGTTCTTGATTGTTCGGCCACTAAACTATTTTGAACAATGCTTTCAATCTTGATTAACTGTCCGAATCTTGACATTAATATCCGCCAACTCAAACCCGTTCCCAGCCAAAATCCGCTTAATATGCTGCACCCGACTCCATGCGCTATCCCCGCCTGCATAGACAGCTACATCTGCGGTACCCAATTGCCGATACTTCTGATCAGACTCAACCTCATTAACATGTTTCACGAGGCTGTCATCACTATTTGCCAAAGCAAAGAAGTTCGACGGATCAGCATCCCATAACAAATCAATTAACTGATTATAAAGATCAGTCCAACTCTTTACCGGAACCACTTGATAATCGCCAAAACTAAATGCCACTGGTTTTGTCCCTGTTGGATTGGCTTCAAAAATAGCATCAAGAGTATCCCACGTGCTGGGATCATCGCTGCTTACTGGAATTTGAACGTCAGGCCTTGGCCAAGCCTTCAATGCACGAGCAAACAGATCAGCCTGCCGTTTTTGTAGTGTTTTTTCATCCCAACGATCAAAGTGTGCCAGCCATTGATTCAGCTTAATGCCTGATTTGCGATAACCATCAGCCATATCCCGCTTGTCGACAAAAGTTCGGTTGCTCATCTGTCCATTAAAACCAGTTAGTGTGAGATTAGCCAACCGATTCAACCAAACAGTATGCATTAGACGCCAATCAGACCCTAATGCATGATGCCAACTAGTATTCAGAACTCTTGGCATAATATGCTCAATCGAATAATCACCATTTGCGGCGGCATCAAACAAGTCTTGCGGTTCCCCATCAACATTGTTCAGTTCGTCCAAAATAAACCAAAGCGAAGCCGAATTCATGTGATAATAATCTTTCTCGTTCAAAGCCTCTTGCAACGCTTCATCAGTCGGGAAACGTTTATTTGCCTTAACCCCTTGTGTTAGCACAACCTTTAATGCGTCCACATAAGATATTTTTGACTTTTCAATTGCATGCTCAACCTGGCGATTCAGTGATGCAAAAAGCAAGTTTAAGCCAGTTGTTGGGACACCAATAAAAAGTCTCCGCGCCATATAAGCAAGCAATACCTTTAAGATCTCAACAACCTGATCGTTGTCCAATGCGCCATCACGCTCTTTAGCAAAAACTTGCAATAGGTACGGTGTCAAAATGTCAGTTTTCAAATGTCCAAGCCGGATCAATAAGGATTTAATCCGTGAGTCAGTGATAGACATTACCTCTGGCGCCGTAATCTTAGCAAAAAGCTGAGCAGCAGCATATTCTTGCTTCAACTGTTCGATTCGATTAAATCCCTTGGCAAGACCAACATACCGACGATAATCGGTGTAAATCTCGTTTTCCTTTACAGGCTTGGAATTGCGAGCCAATGAAGTCAAATAATGGCGGTAAAACTTCGATAGCCCATCGCTACCCACCAAGCGTTCATTTTGTTGCCAAATATGAAAGGCAGTAGCTTGCTTGTCGCCTTTCAAGCCCATTAATAGGAAATTCCGAATCTTGTCTGATTCTGTCAGATTCATACCAGTCGAATTTAAGCTTTCAAAAATCAGCTGGGCATCATCATCTTGATCAACGACAATGTCCATCACCTGAAGCCGGCGTTCAAGTAAATCCAACCACTCGTGCGCGCTCAACCTGTCTTGGCTTAATTCATTCCAAAAGAACGCATATGTGGTCTTAAAAATTGTATCCTCAGCTGCCATCCCGTTCATCAAGACATCGACGTACTGCGCTTCATCACCAGGAACCGGATGCAATCGATTTTTAGCAACCGAATCGCGATCGTACTTGTTAATTAGGAACTCTTCATTGATCCGCTCATAATCTGGATCATCCTTCCCAAGAAAATCACGAATAGCAATTAAAAACAGTGATATTGTTGTTAATCGCTGTTGTCCATCAATGACAGCGACTGTACTAATGCCGCTTGTAGCATCAAGAATAAGACTCCCCAGAAAATAACGCTGTTGATTATTTTCGTATGCCGCCTTCAAATCGCTAATCAATCGCTCAAGTTGCTCTCGCCGCCAACTATACCGCCGTTGATAAACTGGAATGTTAATTGTCTTGTTGTTAGCAATCGTCTCACTGACGATTAAATCTGCATTGCCCTTCATGAATGTCACCCCAAGATTTGTTTGTATTTGTTCCGTCTATGTACGATTTGAATACCAAGAACAATCATACCAGAAAAGCTGTTGTCTGGCTGATCGCTACTTTGGGACCTGTGGATAACTTTCTGGTTAGATACAATGAACGCTTGGGAAAAGCGTAAGTTGGGGGATCTTTCAACTATTCGGCGCGGAGCGAGTCCGAGACCGATTAGTAGCCCCAAATGGTTCAGCGGCACTTCTTCCGTCGGTTGGCTAAGGATTTCAGATGTTACTGAGCAAAATGGAAGAGTTTATTCTGTAGCCCAGCATCTATCTGAAAAGGGTCAAAAAAAGACATTAGTGCTGACAAAAAGACATTTAATCCTAAGTATTGCTGCCACTGTTGGAAAGCCGGTGCAGAACTATACTGCACTCGGTATTCACGACGGATTCATTGTATTTATGAATCCAAAATTCGATCTTGATTTTATGTTTTATTTTTTAGAGAAATATCAGCCTCAATGGATGCGATTTGGGCAGCCTGGATCACAAGTAAATCTTAATTCAGAATTAGTGAGAAATCTGGAAATTAGACTCCCGAGAAGAGATGAGCAAGAACAGGTTTCAAAGATTCTTCTCAAGCTAGACAACCTTATCGCTGCAACTCAAGGTAAACTTGATCAACTTCAAATGGTCAAAAAGGCTCTATTACAGCATCTTTTTGACCAGTCAATGCGGTTTAAAGGGTACTCTGACCCGTGGGAAAAGCGTAAGTTTAAAGATATCGTCACTCGGGTTAATCAAATGTCAAATGATTCAAAATTACCAAGTGTTGAATTTGAAGATATCGTTTCCGGACAAGGACGTTTAAGAAAAAGTGCGCATCTAAAATTTAATACCAAAAAAGGAATATCTTTCCAACCCCGAGATGTTCTTTTTGGGAAGTTACGACCGTATTTACATAATTGGCTATTTCCAAATTTCCACGGCAGGGCTGTTGGCGACTTTTGGGTACTGAGAGCCAATTCAAATGTTTTCCCCGGTTATCTATTTCAGCTTGTTCAAGCCCCTCGATTTCAAAGTATTGCTAATATTTCGTCTGGGACTAAGATGCCAAGATCAGATTGGAAAACAGTTGCAGAGTCACATTTTTTACTACCTGATGTTTCTGAGCAGAAAAGAATATGGCAGCTTTTCAAAGTCTTAGATGACCTTATCGCTGCAACTCAATCCAAACTTTCTAGCCTCGAATCATTAAAAAAAGCCCTGTTACAAGGACTTTTCATTTGAACGGGATCGTCTAACGCGGTAAACATGCGTGAAGCGATCCTTTTATGTCACATCAATGAGGTGAGGTAGCGCATAATCTTATCGTTGTCTTGGTTTTCTAATTCTTGGATGATATGGAGGTAGGTCTTCTGGGTCGTGCTCATATTGGCGTGACCGAGGCGTCTTGCCACCGAACCAACCGAAACACCTGCGTATAGAAGCAGAGACGCGTGCGTGTGGCGAAGGCCATGAATGCTGATGACGGGGATGCTTGCGCGCTTGCATTTGCGCTCTAGGATGTCATTAGCGGTTTCGTTGTACACGCGTTGTCCAGCAGCAACGAAGATTGGTTGATCTTGAGGCAGATGCTTGATCAAGGTAGCAAACTGCATCGCAACTTGCCAGTCAAGTGGCACCTTACGAACAGAGGCGGTGTTCTTGGTTTCGGCAAAGCTGCCTGTAGCACTCTTATAATCCCAAGTTTTGTTGATGGTTAAGGTCAACTTAGCCATGTCAAAGTCTGCCGGTGTTACTCCAAGCGCTTCGCCAAACCGCAAGCCGGTTTTTGCAATCAACAGGAGGAAGTAGTCCCACCCTAAACCGCCATCCAGATCAAGCAGCGCCAATAGCTTCGTGAGTTCATGCTGGTTCAAAAATTTGACCTTATGCATGCGGGAAACGGTGCCTTTGATCACGACTTTGCGCGTTGGATCCTGTTCAAGTAACCCTTCATCAAGCGCGTCAAGAATGGCTGCTTTCAAGTGATGATGAAAGTCCAATGTCGTCTGCTTTTCATGATTAGCGGCGAACTCGTTGATTAACTCTTGATAGGTTCGTCGCTTCAGCTCGTCCATGTGCAAGTCCGGTGCAAGTGTCACTAGATGCTTGTGCGACATCTGATACTTCTGGTAAGTAACAGGCCGAACTGCGCCTTCCTTGTATAGCTCGATCCATTGCTTGAAATACATGTGGAACTTCTGCGTGCGTTGTTTCATTCCGCACCTCCTGGATTTAGTCACCCTGTTGGGCAATTAAATCTTTATCATACGGATTAGGAAAAGTCAGCTGAACGAACCAAGGGAGAGGAATTAGTAAAATCGTGCGAATTTAAAAACATTCTAGTTAACCTGACAACTGCTGTATTTCAGCAAAGAAAGATCTTCAAAGCTTTGTAAGTGTCCAATGCTGTTGGCACCTTAATGGCAATTAAATGCACTGCATCTTCGTTACACAAAGAGATTTTGCAACAAGGATTTCTTTAGAATCTTAAAGGTTGAGAGCTGAGACTGAGTTGTCATAATAAGTTTGTCAAGACGCGAAAACACTAAAGATATGTTCATTTGTTCCTCTTTGTCTGGCAACGCAACGCTCAGATTTAACAAATCTCGTGGACTGACCGATTGTCGTTCGTAGACAGTTCCTTGCTGATATCTTAAAGCTCTACTCAAAAAACTGTTTTGGGTAACAAGCAACTCTACATATTTAGCTAATGCTAACTCTTGATTGACTTCAAAGGTTACATAAATAGGACTGAAGACAGCCTTGCCAAAACTGTTTCTAGCAATAGCACCAAATTTTAGATTTGCAGGATTATACACAATATCATCAAGTCGTGTCTCTTTATAACGTTTTGCCTGTTTGTCTCCTCGTACCAATTGTTCCCTTTCATATCTTTCGGTTTTTGGGGTAACACCGTTTTCAACAGTAAAGGATACCAAAGGATATTCTGAGCTTTGAGGATGTTGAACATTTCTCTCTTTTAATAAATCCCCCAATTTGCGCTTCTCCCAGGTTGCAGAAAACTCTCGGAAACGTATTGACTTGCCTAAAAGATGTTGTGACATTGACTTCTTGACCTGCCGTAGATTATCAAGTTTTTGCTGAGTTGCAGCGATAAGGTTGTCAACGAATAGAAAAAGGTTACCTAAGTTCTTCTGTTCTTCCTTTTTGGGAACGTGTACCATTACGGATTCTATAGTTTTCTTGGACAGACTTGGCACACCAGTTGATTCGTCAAGCTGCTTCCATCTGATTGTCTGGAGAAGCGGGAAAACAAACGAAATATCCATGTTGTCCTGTACTGTAAGGTAAAACAGCGTGTCAACCGTCCAGAATGGAGCTTTTAAGAGATAGGGTTTGTCAATTGTTCCCTTTCTGCCAATTCCAATAGCATCTTCATATGAAAGAGCCTCATTAACACTCAGCATGTAACCTCCTGTACCATAAACTGGAATCATTCCGGGAGAAAGATGCTTATAGTCTCTTCCTGAGTTTACATAGATAACGTCCTTCAAATATCGCTTTTCCCAAGCGTCAGAAAACCCCTTAAATCGCAGTGCAGGGACATTTTTAACATCCTTACTCATTTTTAAACAGCTCCTTTAAAGCAGCGAGTTGCTCAGCAGCTTCGTCGTTATTAGCCACTAAATCATCGAAATCCTTGGCTAATTCTGCAGATAATTTTGCGATCTGCTTATCGGTTTCTTTGATGTCTGCGACTACTTTGACAACATCAACTGGCTTCTCTGGCTCAGTTGTGTCAACGTATCGTGGAATGTTTAAGTTAAAATCGTTCTCCTTTATCTCGTCAAAGGATGCAAGGTGTGCATACTTATCCATGTCTTTGCGATTAATGTATGTTTCCAGAATCTTCTTAATGTTGTCATCTGTCAGATGATTCTGATTCTTGGCCTTTTCAAACTCCTTAGAGGCGTCGATAAAGAGAACATCCCGAGTGGTTCGCGACTTCTTCAAGACGGTAACCGTGGTTGGAATGCTTGTGTTAAAGAAGATATTTGCAGGTAGACCAATAACTGTGTCAATAGCACCGTTTTCAAGTAAGGCTTTACGTATGCGGCCTTCAGCTCCCCCACGAAAAAGAACACCGTGAGGCAAAACGATACACATCACACCTGTGTCTTTCAAATGGAAATACCCGTGTAGTAGAAAAGCAAAATCAGCCTTGGACTTCGGAGCTATTCCATAATTAACAAATCGTGGATCATTCTCGGTTCCCTTAGACGGCTTCCAGTGAGCAGAATACGGTGGGTTCATCACGACTGCATCAAAGTTTGTCGGCTCTTCAATCGGCCAGTCTTGGTCCAAAGTATCCGCATTGTGTAAGTGCTGGTTACTGATTGGCACGCCATGTAGGATCATGTTCATACGCGCGAGGTTATACGTTGATGTATTCAGCTCTTGTCCAAAATAGTTGATTGAAAGTCGCTCATGCGAATAACGGCGGGCATTCAGCAGTAACGATCCTGATCCCATCGTTGGATCATAAATCGTAAAACCACGAACATCCTCCTTGCCATGCATGGCGATTTGCGTGATAAGGCGTGATACGGACTGCGGCGTATAAAATTCGCCAGCGTTTTTACCCGAATCTGAAGCAAATTGACCAATCAGATATTCGTATGCGTCGCCCAGGATGTCATTCGTATTCTGTCCAACAAGATCCAGTGTTGAGATCTGCTTCATCACGTCTGAAATCACTTGGTTCTGCTTTTGCGGCGTTGCCCCCAGCTTTCGCGAATACAAATCAACATCTTCAAACAAACCAGAAAAGAACTCGCTGGACTGTTCAATATCACGAAAGCTTTGACTTAAGTCTTCGAGCTGAAAAGTGCCATGATCAATTTTGTCGACCAACGCCGTATAGGTCAGATCAGGTTGAATGTGGTAACCAAACTCATCGGTGACGTTGCTGACGAGATCATCATGTATATCCTTATCTTCATACGCATCTGCATAGATCTGTTGAGCTTTATGCAGATCTGTGGTCTTTTCTTCTAATTGATCTGAAGCGTAAACTATCATGCGATCAGAAAGGTACTTATAAAAAATCAAACCCAACAGGTAGTTCTTATATTCGCTGGCATCCATTTTTGACCGTAAAATGTCCGCGGAATTCCATAATGCTTGGTACAGGGTTTTAGATGTCATTTGAGCCATTACTATAGTTCCTCCAAATTAGTCCTGATTAAGTGGCAAGATTTCCTCTTGAATTAGGTTTGAATAAGCATTTTTGAATTCTCGCCAGTAAGAAATCTTCTTTACAGGATTAGCGTTGTGTGTCTTGTATGAATCGTAGTCCATATGGCGTTTCAAGCTTTCTTCACCTGGATTGGATTCTTTTTTCGGGTCAAAGTTTTCAGCATAGAAGAGTGCTTCTTCAGGATCCGCGCCCCATTCTTCTGCCACCTGGCCGACCAAATGCTGGATGGTCTCACGTTTCATGTTCCGCAGCAGCGTCTGCACGTTCTGTTGTTGGTATTTAGTCGGATTAGCTTGGATCTTTTGCCAGAGCTCTTCCATTAAAGAGCCAAGCTTTTCGTTATTTTTCTTTAGACGATCAACGTAATTTGAGATTTCCTCAATCCGTTTTTTGTTAACGACGGGTTTCTCATCACGAGAATCACTGACGTATGCTTGAATTAAATTAACGATGTAATCGTAATTTATAGTGTCCTGTCGTACAGTTTCTAATTCATACTCGATATCCAGATCGTCTTCTTCAGGGCCGTCATCAGTTTGTTTACGACGTTTCAGCTCATCAATGACGTTATTATAGACACTGGTATAGGCTTCAATATCGTTTTCATCAATGGCTATCTCTTCTTGAATTGTGTCTGGATCATATTCTGTATAGACCTGTGCAGCTGCCAACCCCTTATCGAATCCCTGGAACGCTTTGGCAAACTGCTTCAGTTTTGCATCAGACAGTTCGCTAAGCGGAGGACCAGAAGCGACGAGCTGGAACTTTTTAAGACTAGAAGCTGCCTTTTTTAGTCGCGTATGCGCCACTTTCCATTCGGGAGCAAGTACTTCATTCTCACCGCCATTAGAATAAAGGACCAGCGCTTCTTCAATCTTTTTTTCGAAAGTATGTGGCTGTTGATAGATAACAATTTGTCCGAATTGCTTTGCCTTATCAAAGATTCGATTGGTTCGCGAAAAGGCTTGAATGATGTTTTGAGGCTGCATAGGTTGACGATCAATAAACAGAGTTGACAAGCACGGGGCATCAAATCCCGTCAACAACCTGTCAACAACAATAACCAAATCAATTTGCTCTTCGCGCGAAAGATAGCGTGCTTGTTTACGTGCTAAACGGTCATTGATATTGGCATTATATAAATTGATGTTCTCCAAACTGTAACTCGTGCCAAACATGTCATTATAGTCCCGGATCGACTGGCGCATTTCATCTTGGTTTAGAGTCGAATCAATGTCGTTCTCAGTCACCGAATAAGTGATAGCCACTTTAGGAAAATCAGGAAGTTGTTCTTTGGTTTTCTTGCTTATCGAAAAAGGAGCATCTCCAGCTCGCAACTTTTGAAATAAGCGGTAATATCTTTGCGCTTGAGCGATTGAGCTTGTGGTCAATAACGCCGTGTATGAATTACCGCGACCTTTAAATAATCCAAGCTTATTTTGCGAATGGTTCACGATTCCTTCGATAACCTTCCACATGTGTCCTTCCTTAAGATAATCAGAAGGCAGAAGGCTCTTTTCGCGTTCTACCGGATCCATTATTGCAACTTCATCGATTGATCGTCCAGTTCGACTTGCTACCAACTCAAAAAATTGATCGTCGGGAATTGTGCTTACAGATTGGACTTGGAATCCTAGAACTGCACCATCATGCATGGCCTCTTTAACCGTATATTCATGCAAACGATCACCGTACTGTTGGGCAGTTGTTCGTGGCAAATTTCCTTCTTCTGGACGAGCATTCTGCTCAAAGATAGGCGTGCCCGTAAAACCATACCAAAGTGCATGATGAAAGAACCCGTTTATTTCCCACTGCTTTCGAGGCGAAACGGATCGATGGCATTCATCAACAACAAATGCAATTTTTAATTTTGTCAATCGGTCATAGTCTCGAGTACCTTGCTTGTCAGCGTAACGACGCATGACATAATTAAGTTTCTGAATCGTTGTGACAATAACCGTTCGATCTGTGCTCTTTAGCTTCTTAATTAGATCGCGAACATGTTCTGTTTCGTCAATATCAATCGTGTCATTTTCAGCGTAAGCCATGAAAGAACTCGTGGTCTGTTGATCAAGATCAATTCGGTCAACTATAAATATGGTCTTATCAATGCTAGCAATTTGTAAAAGATTGCGCGCAACCTTGTACGCGGTCAGGGTCTTGCCCGAACCTGTGGTATGCCATACATAGCCTGATACCTGACGCTTGGTTGCCTCACGAACTCGTTCAATAGCGTGGATCTGATAAGGTCGCAATAAAATCAAAGCTTTACGAAGCGAATCAATCACCGTGTACTGCGTGACCATCTTATGAGCTTGAGGAATCGATAGTACCTGGTCCGTAAAGTCAATCAATGACTCTACAGGTTGGTTCTGTTCATCCACCCAGTTTGTTAAGAAACGCTCATTCATTTTTGTGCCAGACGCAGGGGCAATGTACCGCGTGTGATAAGGATCACTGACAACAAACATCTGAACCACTGAATAGATGCCACTGAACATGCCATCGTTAAGATACTTTTTGATCTGACGAAATGCGTCCATGTATGAATGATCGGCATTCTTTAATTCGATGTGGATTAAAGGTAATCCGTTAATCAGCAGAGAAACATCAAACCGTCTATTCTGATAATCAGAGTAAACTTTTGGCACTTCGATCTGATTCACGACTTCATAGGAAGAAGTACCACCGGCAACATCTTCGCGACGAACAACTTCCAAGCGAATTGTCCCAAGCGTGGCATCTTCTCGTTGCACTTGAACTTTAGCCACACCATTTTCGCCAGCCAGCCACTTCGCAGCTTCATAAAATGTCCCAAATTGAAGCTGGTTCTGAACTTGACGGAATTCTTGTTCAGTTAATGGGTGTCCATCCAAAACCGCAACATTGTTCTGTTCAAGCTTTTGCCGGAAATTACGCCATAAATCTTCTTCTGTCTTTAATTCTGGACGATACGTCCACTGTGAGATTCCCCTTGTTAACTGCTCTATTAAGCGTTTTTCTAATGTAGACTCCAACGTCGTACCCATATTGACTCCTCCTGTTGTCATTGCAAAGATCGTGAGAGTGAAGGTGTTCCTCCACCTTTTTAATTTGCAAATCAACTGACGAAACCGATTGTGTTAATGGCTCCGTATCTTCAAAATTCATAGTTCGATTGAAACTTATCTACCCAAGACATTATCGTTGCGTTCCAGCGTAAATATAACTTTCTCTATTATGGGGCATACAGAACAGCTCGTCTAGAGGTGGTTATGTCAGCCTATTATTCTTCAGCAAAATCTTCTTCATCCAAACGTTCTTTGACTTCTGTAATAAGATTCTTTAACGCTTTAACCTTGCTCTGACTAATACTTGAACTGTCGCTTTTAACTAACTTCAAAAAGGAAGTGGAATTTAAAGTTCCTAAAATTTTTTCACAATATTTGTTTGCCAATACAGGGTCCGAAAACAGGGGCGATGATTTCATTACAATTTCAATGCTTTCTCGCTCCTGCTCCCGTAACTGCTCAACAAAAAAAGTGTTAGCAGCCTTCTCATCTTCTTTGCTGTCCTCTTTTTGAACAGACCAAACCGCTGTTCCTCTTGGTATATAACCAAATAAAGGATGTCCATCAAACATATCGAATACTGACTTGCTCCAATCACTTTCAAAAGATGGAATAGGACGAATTTGAAAAATTTCGTATAACTGACCTAATACCAGTGGATCTGCTTCGGAAAAGATGGTCCTAACCAAAGAGTCTAATCTCATCCCAGTTTTAAATGAATTGTTTTCTAATGCTGCTTTTGTTTTGACCTGATCCACTTTCTGCCAAAAAGCATTCAAAAGAGCCGTTTGAGCTGCTCCAGGGGGATTATCTAATGAAATATTATTACTTGAGATGCGCCACACAGAATTGGCTAGCAGGTCGTCATCCTGGAATTTTTGATTTTGTTCCCATATCACATCACAAATTAGTTGTGCCAATGTTCTATAAAACGAGCTATTTTCTTTTGTGGCCTGTTTCGGCGTTAATTCTTGAACAGCCTCTAAAAAGATATGAGTTCTTAGATCATTGTGTACAACTAGATGGCATTCTTCCTGAATTAGACTTTTCCAAGCAAACATAACTTCCGGATGATCTTTAAGTTTTGACAATTCGCTTAAACCCAACTTCAAGAATTTTCCTTCATAACTCCTAGGAAACGAAAAAATCGAGTCTAAATGATTACTTATTGAGGTCAATAGTACAAATTTGTCAATCTTGGAATCTTCATAATATGACTTAAAGAAATCTAAAAATTGTTCCCCGGTCACAAGATTTGTTGAAAGTCCCATATGATCCTTATTTTGTTTTTTGAAAGAATCCAAATAAACTTCCCAAAGTTTCAACCGTTTGTCTTCATCAATCTTTTTATCAGACAAAATCTGACGACGCCATTTATACCTAACGCCATCTGGAGAACTTTCGCTCCAATCCGAAATCCACGAAACCGCTCTCAATAAAACCATTATTAAAATTGCTAAACCAACAAGATATAAAACGAAGAAAACTGGACGAATTAACTTAATTTTCCAAGACAGAAAACATAGCGCAATTAAACCAAGACCAAAAAGAACCTTTTTTAGATTAACAACATCTTTCAAAATAACAGCGCGATCGATCACATTATCTGTAACTGTTTCTAGCAAAAGAATGGCTACAGGCAGAAGGACTCCTATAAACAAGCTGACAATTGCTCCAAGATTAGTTACAGATACGTATTGGGATATGAACTCGGTTATCATTAAGCAATCTCCATTTAAATATTTTAGTTAAAAAGTAAGCAACATTCGCGCTTTGCAACGGCAAATTTCAAAGTTCATTTTATACCACCCTTCACCCCACAACCTGCCTAACCGCCACCCAAATCAACCCAGCAGCCATCAGTCCCATCGAAACATTCACCACCCGCGACGCAATCCGCCGCTCGCGCTCATTCATGTCTTCTAACATGCCAAGGGTATAGTCATTATACGGCCCGGCGTCCCAATAACCGACATAGTAGCTAAGAATGCCTTTTTCGCGGAAAGTTAACGGCTCGCTTCCCTCGTGCAGGAGCAACTTGTCATCGAACAACGCGTATAGATCATCGCTGAACATGGCTGCGCGGCGATTGTGTTCAGCCTCTGCTTTGACGCGTTCCAGGAGTTCGTGGAATCTGTCCCATTCGCGTTGGTCGGCGTCGTCTTGCGGGGTCCATTCGTCTAGCTTTTTCTGGAAGATGCGGAGGACGTCGTCGAAGTGGCGGCGTTGGTAGTGGTTGGCGAAGGTTAGGTAGCGGTTGTCTTCGTTGAGGTGTTTGGTTTGCCAGGTTTGGAATAAGAAGAGGCCTAGCAGTCCGAGGGTGGTGATGGCGTTTAGGAGGTTGCTGAAATTCCATTGTGCCATGAGGTGTTGGAGGCTGCTGATGACCCAGAAGGTGGCGATGAGCAGCGTGACAGCGATGGAGAGTAACTGCTTTTGGCGGATTTGCGGATTTTTTTGCATTTCTTCGTAGATGGTTTGCCGGTATTTTAAGTACATGATGATGTAGTCCAGTAGGTTCAGAGAGCGGACTTGCCGGTATGTCTTGACGATAGCAAATAACAAAACGACCAGGCTGACGAGGTTGATGACCTGGTTGATCGCATCAATTTGCGCCATAGCATAACTCCTTTGCAAAAGTATCGGGCACACATTTTCCAGTCAGAACCGTCGCCCATTGTGGTCTGCTTACTGCCTATTTTGCCCCTGTGTGCCGGCATAGTTTGATTTTAAACGGAATCCAACTAAATTGCGAGGTTAACGAAATGATCTTAGCCAACTTGTGTTAACGAAAAAGTTCTGAACAAAACTTACCGATGACGACGGGTAAGTTGCCTTTTCCCCTTCGCGCTGGATGTGCTACAGTTAGGTTCTGTATAGACGTATCATTAAGAATCTTTAGGGAGCAGAAAAAAATTGACCAAACAAACACATCACGTCGTCATTCCAGACGCTATCATGGATGATTTGGATATTAAAGATGGCGAACAAGTCGAGGTGACGTTAAAAGATAAGGAAGCAGTGATTCGGCCGAAGCGGGCGGATACGGGGACACAGACGATTTCGCTGCGGTTCTTTCTGATTCCTACTGTTCTGGCAGGAATCGTTTTTCTAGCGTATTTCTTCTACTTTAACATCTTGCAGGTACCGATGACGGGCAAGAATTCGATTGCGCAGATGGTGATCGTCCTTGGCGAATTAAGTGGCATGGGGACGTTTGCGGTGACATATATTCGCAATCACCGGCAGATTCATGGGCGTGATCATCGACGGCGCTATTGGCGGATTTTCCCGACGTTGCTGCTGTCGTTTGCGATTATTCTTGCATTCGTGGCGTCGGTGTTTTTCTGGGCGATTGGCTATATGTTTGAAGGCGTCAGTTTTGATATTTACACGGCGACTGGGCTGTTCCTTATTTTTATCAGTATTGTGAACTACCTGATGATTTATTCGGCGTTGTCGATTTCGACGTCGTTTATCACCACGCTGTTTCTATCAACGTTTGTCGGCGGCGTGGTGGGCGCGATTGTGACCAACAGTTCGCGCCAGTGGTGGCAACACAATGTCAGTTTTTTAGGGACCAGCAAAGCGCTGAACGCGTGGCAGTTCAATCTGACCATCGCGGTGTCGGCCTTGCTGTGGATCGCCTTGGTGGACTACCTATTCGTGCCATTGATGGCGCATCGCAAAAACGACTGGCGGCTGATCACGCTCCGCATCTTACTGACCGTCGCAGCCATCGCCTTGCTGGGGGTCGGCCTGTTCCCGAATAATCGCGGCATCCTGCATGTCCTGCACACCCAAAGCGCGTGGTTCCTAAACTACTTCCTGATCGGCATGATTATCGCCGTGCGCTGGCTGCTGCCGGGCGTATCACGCGAATTTCTCAGCACCAGCTACACCATCGGCGGCATCATCGTCCTCGCCGCCATCCTTTTCCAATTCGTGCACTACCTGTCGCTGACCGCGTTCGAGATGATCGCCTTCGCGCTGGCCATGTCATGGATCATGCTGCTACTGCAAAACATCCACCGGCTTTATCAAAAAGACGAATCCACCTTCGTCGTGACGGTGACGAGTGGAAAAGAGAAGTCATCTGAAAAATCGGCATAGAAATGACATCAAATGGTGAACCTCAGCACATAAACTGAAGTTCGCCATTTTATTTTGCTTCAATCGCCGACACCTTGAACTGCTGTACCCATCGTTGGCGCACCCAAAATATACTGTGACTGGCCTCTATGTAAAAAACAACCTCACCAGCAAATCGCCAGTCAGGTTGCCTTTTGTCGGTCACCCATTAACTCGGTTGTTATGAAGCAGTTATACCCAGTTCCAAAAAATCATTCAATAATCTTCGACCGCCGCGTAATAGTGTGCATTTTCTCAATCCACGGGTGAATCGGCTCCTTCAAGAAGAGGCCCAACAGGAAGAAGCTAACGCCGAATGCGGCCAGAACGGCGAGGTCAAGCCAGAGATTAGGCCAGTAGATGCCGCCGACCGTTTCCCGTAAGAGGTTGACGGCGTAGGTGAATGGCAGCCACGGATTGATCATCTGGAAGAACTTGCCAGAAAGTACGACCGGGAAGTTCCCGCCGGCTCCGGAAATGGATAAGACCAAAATGATGATGCCGATGCCCTTTCCGATGTTGCCGAATAGCGAGATCAACATGTAGAGAATCGAAACGAAGACCACGCTTAGCATCATGGAAAATAGCAAGTAAAGCGGCTTGTCGACGACGTAAGTGCCAATCAGGAAAAGATTGCCCAGTGCCGCGATGAGGCCTTGCAGCATCCCCAGCCCGACGAACGTCAGCCAGCGAGCAACGTACATTTGTTTGACCGTGGCATCGCTGAGTGTTGCCGGCAACTGATATTCGGTGATCAAAATCGCCCCGAGTAACAATGCTCCAACCCAGATACACAAGGCTAGATAGAACGGCGCGCTTTGCGATCCGTACGTCGGAATCGCGTAGAAACTTTGTTGCTTAAGTTCGACCGGCTTAGCCAAGAACCCGGCCTCTTTCGTCGCATCCCGGCGCAAAAGCTTGATCAGTTGCGATAAGTCAACCGACTTTTCACCTTTTTTGATGGCGGCAGCGCCTTTTTGAATGGCATCTTTTAGTGTCGGCCAGTCGTTTTTGATGAACGTATGCGCCTCATCAAGCCCACTCTGCAGCTGCGGCATTTTTTCGTTTGCCAGCGCCAAGGTGTTGGCCAGATCCTTTTCAATGCCCGGCAGATCCTGGTTAATAAAGTCGGTTGCCTTGGTCAATTTGGCTTTAAGGCTAGGAAAATCATTTTGGTACAAATCGGCAACGGTCGTCACGCCACTCGTGATCAGATTCATGTGCCCATTCAGTAAGGTGTTGGCATCGGTTAGTTCCTGCTTCAGCGCTGGCAATTGTTGCTGAGCCTTGACCAAAAAGCTATGCGCCTGCGTGAGCAAATCTTTGGTGCCGCTGAGGAGCGATGGTAGTTCTGGCAGAATCTGATTGTTGATGGTGGCAAGCGTGGTGCTGGCGTCCTCAAGTGCGGCTTTAAAGTCGTTTAACACTTGCTTGACACTGGTGCCGATATCAAGTGCTTTGAGCGCATTGGCGGCGGCGGCAAACTGGTCAGCCGTTTTGGCTAGCGCTCCCAAGCGTGTTTGGATCTCACTGGTACTCAAATTAGGCGCGTCCTTGGCCAGCGCTTCGGCACCATCTTTCACCGCAGTTGCCGTTGCCGCGACTTCTTTCAGCTGGGCAATGGCGCCGGCCAAGACCTGGTCGTCCTTACCGGTAAGCTTGTTAAGGCTGGCCTGCACCCGTTCGAGCATTTCGGCCAAACTAGTCGCGTTGTCCGCCACCTTGCCCTGCCGTTTTGCCAAGGCCGTCAGCCGCTCGACCATGGCCTGCTTGACGGCGGCCGTATCCTGACTATTGTCAAGTTGCTGAAGCTGATTCTGTAAGGTCGTTAAATCCGCACTTAGGCTGGTGTTGGCCGCCGCAATCAGCGTCAATCCGGCATCGGTGGCATTTTGCACGACATCCAGAGCGGTACTGATTTTCGGCAGTACCTCATCCTTCGTGGTTCCCACCGCCGCCTGCGCTTTTCGGCCAAAATCCGTCAGCGCTGGTAACGTGCCATCAACCTGATTAATCACCGTGATCCCTTGATCGGTTACCTTCACCGCTTGACTGACGCCGCTTTCCAATTGGTCAAAATTGGTGACCACCGTGTTCAGCTGCGCGCCGGCTTGCTGAACTTCCGGCAACTTTCCTTTTACCGCAGTTGCCAGTTCGCCAGCATCTTGAACCATGGGCAAATAACCATTCACGGCGGTTAGCTTCTGCGCCATTTGATTGACTTCTGGGAGATACCCGGCGATTTCATTTGCCGTCTGTAACTTCGCCCGAATTGCCGGCATTTTTCCTTGCAAGTCACCCACTTCGGTTAAGTACTTTTCAATGGTCGGCAACTGATCATTGGTATTCGTGACCAGACTGGCGAAACGCCGAATCATCGGCAGGTTTTGATCCAGCTTGATGCCGGCTTTATTAAACGTTTTAACCAGCGTTTTGGCGACGGTTGCGACGAATTCATCCGAGATGGTGTTTTGCAGCGTGCTGGCGCCGGTGCTGGTGATTTTCGGGGCAATCGCATTGATTTTCTCATTTACATAATAATCCAGCTTAGGCTTATGGATCTTCCCGTCAACAAAGCTCAGCAAATCAGTGGAAAAATGCTTCGGCACCACGACACCGGCGTAATACTTGCCGCTTTTGACGCCTTCTTGGACAGCCTTCTTAGAATCCACAAACCGCCAGCCAAGCTGTTTGTTGTGCTTCAGCTGATCCATCAACTCATCGCCGACCGCAATTTTCTGATCGCGAAAAGTCGCCGGCTGATCGGCCGAGTACACCGCGACCGTCAGATCCTGAGTATTGCTGTAGGGATCCCACAGCGCCCACACGTTAAACCAGCAATAAAGGCTGGGAATGATGACCAGTGCTGCGATCAGTAGAAAAGCGAACGGACTTTTCACAATCCGTTTCCAGTCCAAAGCAACTAGTTTACCAATGTTACGCATAACTTCCTCCGAATATCAGATTGAAATATTGGTCGATTATATCACACGCGTTTGCTTACGCCATTGGACAAAATACGGGATGTGTTGGGTTTCGAAGCGCTCCAAATAAAATTGCTGCAAAGATTTGTTAGTCCGCAGGTTGGCGAATGTAAAGCCGCGACCACGCTATACTGAAGACTAGCTGATGAGCATCATCTATTTTTTAAACATAAGCCGACTTTTAAAACAACTTATCCGATGTTTCTATGGACTTGAAAATCATTTTTACATTCGCACTATTTATTGTTTTTGATAAAAGAAAAAATAAAGCAGTTAGGTCTTGTTATAAGTCATGACACAATGATATGATTTTCTCATCTTCAATGGTATCCCTTACAATTCGAGAAAATTAATCGGAAGCAGATGGTAATCGCTAATGGCGAGACACAAAGCAACGAAAGCTAAAAAGGGGCCCGTCTTTGTCTCCTTATTGCTAACAAATATCGTTGCGTTAATTCTCATCGGCCTAGAATTTGGCTACTATGACTTTGGCCCTTACTTTATTGGTGCTGTTTCTTTCGAGCACGCTTTAAAAGGCTTTCTACGAACCGAAATCGTTCTCGGCGGCGGCTTTCTCATCTTGTTTAACGGCTATGTTATCATCTGGAATCTTTTTTTGAAAAAGAAAGAGAGATCATCTGAGAATAAACGGTCCACAAAACACACTAACCGCAAAAAGTGACCTGTGACAGCAATTATATGTTGACCTAAACAGTCCGTTTACGCGGGCTGTTTTTGATTTTTTCTGAAACCAGCATTCAAACAACATAAAAAAGCCTTAACCCTACCTTATCAGGCAACCAAACACCCAGGGTAGCATTAAGGCTTATTTCAATGCAATTTTTCTTACAACGACGCCGGCGAAACCGATTCAACCTTCACATCTTCCCGCTGTACCGCGAGAAGATCCGCGCCGGCTTGAACCGCTGTATCGGCAACCTGCTCGATACGGGCGTAGGATTTACTGTTCGTGATCAGCACGATGGTCGTCGGATCAAGTCCAGCCTTCTTAATCGCCGCCTGGTCAAAGGTTCCGAGTAAGTCGCCTTTGTTGACATGCTGGCCGGCTTTGACCGCCACCGTGAAAGGCGCGCCTTTCAAGTTAACGGTGTCGATACCTAGATGGACCAGAATTTCCATGCCATCGTCGGTTGTCATGCCATACGCGTGGCCGGTATCGGCAACCACCGATAACGTACCGGTTTGCGGGGCATAGACGTTGTTGACGCCTTTTTCTGACGGTTGGATCGCCAGTCCGTCGCCCATCATGCCGGAAGCGAAAACCGGATCGCTGACCTTGGCCAAGGCCACCGTTTCCCCGCTGACTGGTGCATAGACTTTGTCGTCGCTGACGGTGGAAGAAATCACGGCATTGGCCGTCTCGACGTTTTCGTCAGGCTTCAGAACTTCTTTAGGAATTGCGAAGGCGTTCGTGGCGACGAAGGCAACCACCACTGTCCCCAGCGACACCACCGTGTACCATAACAATGCATGGCCGTTATAGATGTACATCAGGTAAGACGGCACCACTGCGAGTCCGTATGAGTTAGCCGCGACGTTGAGCATGCTGAGAATCGCTGCCCCAAGCCCGGACGTCAGAACCGTGACAATCAGTGGCCTGAAGTTGTAACGAATCAGAACCCCGAACAACGTCGGTTCCGAAACGCCGAATAGCTGCGAAGTGAACGCGCCCATTGACGTGGCTTTTGCCTTATTGGAATGGGCCCGCAGGAAAATAGCGAGCGCCACGCCTAAGTTCGCGAATCCATACATAGCTTCCAACGTGATCAACGGGTTCAACCCGGTTGACGCCAGCAAAGATGTTTCGATGGCAATCATGGTCTGGTGGATCCCGATCAGCACCATCAGCGGATACGCCGCCCCGATCAGGAAGCCGCCAATCCCAAATGGCAAGTGGATAACCGCTTCAACGCCGACCAACATCCCACTTTCAATCGCATGGACAATGGGACCGACACCCAGGATCATAATAGCAAACGTGACCAGCATGGTGAGAAACGGCGTCAGGATCTGCTCCAACACATTGGGCATGTGCCGCCGGAAAAAGAGTTCCAATTTTGCCCCGATAAAGCCAGCCACTAGTGCGGTTAACACCGATCCCTGACTACCTTCAACCGGCAACCAGCCAAACAGCATAATCGCCTTGGCACTGCCATCTGCGACTGAATACGCATTCGGCAAAATCGGCGACACCAGCATCAAGCCGATAACGATCCCGATAATCGGCGTCCCTTTAAAATACCGGAACGTTGACCAGACGATCAGCGCAGGTAGGAACGCGAAAACCGTGTCGGTCAAAACGGAAATCACCGAGGTTAGGCTCGCGGGAATATCGCTGGGGACTGCGCCGAAAAGTTTCAAGACCTGAGCGTTCGTGGCGGCACTTTTCAACCCTAAAAACAGACCCGTTGCAGCAATGACCGGAATAATCGGAATGAAAATGCCAGATAGCATCGCCATCAAGCGTTGCACGAGCGTTTTGTGCTCACCTGTTGCCGCCGCAGTCGTATCGGCGTCGTCCTTGCCATAAATGGCATTCACCGTGCCCAGCTTGGCGATGGCTGCATACACATCGTTGACAACGCCAGTGCCGATAATGACTTGATACTGGCCGGAGCCGTAAAACACCCCTTTGACTTCCGGCAATTTTTCCAGTGCCTTGTCGTCAATTGCCTTGCGATCCTTGACCACAAAGCGCAGCCGGGTTTGGCAGTGAGTCACGGAATCAATGTTGTTCTCGCCAACCAGCTTCAGAATTGCTTTTGCTTCTTGTTCATAATTTCTTGCCATCTTAATTCACCTCAATGAGAATCGCTTGGTAAGGTTGCAACGTTGGTGCGGCATCCGGGTAATTATTAAGCCAGATCCGCCCGGTCGGTAATGCGACCTTGGCTGTTTGCGCGCTTAAGTTTACAAAAATCTGCACATGCCGACCGCGGGCATAGGCGATAACATGATCGTCTGCGACCTTGATCGGAGCAAAGTCGCCTTCGATCAGATCCGTCCGCAATGGCGAATCGCTGCGCAACTGGCAAAGATTTTGGTAAAAGTGCCAGACCGAGTTCGGATCCGCATGCTCGTCCTGCCAGTTGACACCAGGTGCCTGCTGGGCGATCGGCAACCACGGCTGATGGGTGCTGAAGCCGCCATTAGCCTGATTGTTCCAAGGATACGGCGTGCGCGCATTATCGCGCGACCGCCGATTAACACACGCCAGCGCCTCCGCTTGGGAATAGCCTTCTGCAAGCGCCCGCTGATAGTTATCATGCGTTGGCAGATCGTCAAACTGATCGATACTGGTTCGCGTCGCATTGACCATCCCTAATTCCTGCCCTTGATAAATGAACGGACATCCCCGCAAGCAAAAGTACAACAACGCCAACGCTTTCGCCCCGATGGCATTGCGATAAGCCGGATCCTTAATATACTTGCTCAAGCTCCGCGGCTGGTCGTGATTTTCCAAAAAGTTCGCGCCCCAGCCAACCTTCTGAATCGCCATCTGACTTTTGGTAATGGCATCACCCAGCATTTTTGGCGTCCAGTCCGTTTGCTTGAACCACTCGGAACCGGAAGCCACATCGATATCGGCATAATGAAAATCAAAAATCATGGAAAAGTAGCCGTTGGGACCGATGAAATCAGCCAGCTGATCGTAAGCCACTCCGGAAGCCTCGCCGATGGTAACAGCATTGGCCGGGCCAAAAGTCGCGGCGTTTAATTCTTTGAGGAATCGACCCAGACCCGGGCGATTTTCTGCCTTACGCTTGACCTTGCCAAGACCGTCGCTGCCATCAGGGGCCAATGCCGCGAAGTCCTGATCTTTTTTGATAAACGTGATGGCATCGATGCGGAAACCGGCCAACCCTTTTGCCAGCCACCAATTGATCATCTGGTAAATGGCTTGCCGCAACTTAGGATTCTCCCAGTTGAGATCCGGTTGTTGCGGGGAAAAGACGTGCAGGTAGTGTGTGTTCGGCTCACCCGGCACCGCGGTCCAAGCAGAGCCGGCGCCGAAGTTCGAGCGCCAGTTGTTCGGCGGCTGACCATCGTGGCCTTGGCGAAAAATATAAAACTGCCGATACGGCGAGTTTGGATCTTTCAACGCCGCCTGGAACCATGGGTGCTGATCCGATGTGTGATTCACCACTAGATCCATCACGACTTTAATGCCGAGCGCCTTGGCCGTTGCCATGAGCCGGTCAAAATCGGCCATGGTGCCAAACTGCGGATTGATGGCTTGATAATCCGAGATATCATAGCCGTTGTCCACCATCGGACTTTTATAAATCGGCGACACCCAAATCGCCGTCACGCCTAATTCCTTGAGCTTCGGCAATTCTTCAATGATGCCAGGCAAGTCGCCAATGCCATCGCCGTTACTGTCTTTGAATGACGCCGGATAAATTTGATAAAAGATCTCCTGTTGCCACCAGGTGCGGTTGCTTGGATTCGTCACGACTGTTCCCTCCTGCTGATTGATACGTCAATGTTCAAAATGTGGTATCGATTCCATATTGTTTAAAAATAAAACTCAGGCGCTTTGCCTGATTTTTAATGATAACGCTAATGTTGCCGGTTCCTTTTTGTGGTCGCCGCGGCCAAGTCCGTGCAACAACATATCGGTGGCAACCTGCGCCATCTCGGTCACCGGTTGATGGACGGTGGTCAGCGGCACGCGGGCAAATGGCGCAAACGGCTGGTCATCATAGCCCATCACCGCGATGTCATCCGGCACCTTCAGATCCGCCGCCAGCAAACTGTCCAGCACGCCAACTGCCACTTCATCCGAGTTGGTAAAAATGGCGTCGGGTCGCTTGGCAGGGGCTAATGCGGCTAGTTGTTTGCCAATCTCTTGACCCTCTGCGGCGGTATGCACATGATCGAAAAGTAACGTTGGCTCGACCACAAGCTTATGTACCGCCATAAAGTCAAAGAACGCCTGCGTTCGCGTCTGGCCGTGCCGCGCGCTTTGAATGGCACCACCTGTCACATAGGCAAATCGGCGATGCCCCTTTTCATACAAGTAGTCGAGTGCATCCCGCGTTGCCTGATAATGCGGCAGCACCAAGGAAGTCGCATGTGGAATCTGCACATCGGCATTCACCACTACGACGCGGCCGGGAAAAGCTTTGGCAACGGCTGCAACCCGCTCCGGTGCTTCAACTGAGGCCAAAATAATGCCATCCAGTTTCCGACTTTTCAATTGATCCAAAAACCGCTCCTCGGCATCCGGATCATCATATGTCTGCGAAATCATCACTTGATAGCCTTGCTCATGCAGCGTCCGCTCAATCGCATCAAACAGCCCAGCGAAAAACGGATTCGTCACCCGCGAGACCAAAACGCCGATATTGCCAGTGGCTTGGGCCCGTAAAGAGGTGGCCGCCGCACTCGGCGTATAGCCAAGCGTCTGAATCGCAGCTTCGATCCGCGCCTTCTTGTCCGCGGAAATATACGGATGATGATTTAAGTACCGCGACACGGTTGTCACGCCGACCCCCGCTGCTGTTGCAATTTCCCGAATCGTCGCCATGGACTTGCTCTCCTTTTTATGGAATCGATTTCATAAAACGAGTATACAGCGCTTTCAGAGAATGTCAAGTTGTTATCCGGAAATTTTCCGCGCACTTTGCGCAGGACTGTCCTCACTAAACACCACGCCGAGGCAAACAAAAACTCCAGCCACATGACCAATTAAGGCCACATAACTGGAGAAAGGACATGACTTCTTTTAATCAAGCATTCACCGGCCTCACAACCCGCCGTTATCCTTACGCAAATTCCACGCCTGCACCGCGCTGACCGCAGCTGCCGGGGTGACGCGCACGGCACTGGGACAGGTGTCGCCAAAGAACCGACCGGAGACCACGCGATAGCCATCGTCAATGAAAAGCTCGAAAACGGAAACATCAATGAACAACCGAATCGTCACGGTCTTACCTGCTGGAAAGCCAAATTGCCGCAGACTACCGCCATTGTTGCGATTCTCCCGCTGCACCATGCCTTGCCCGCTATCGGAATCAAGGTTAATCAGCAACTGATCATGATCGCCGTCAGGAATATGCAGCGTCGTCTTCTGCCCGGCCGCCAGCGTCAGCGTGAGTTCGAAGGCACCCGTTAAGTCTGCCACTGACCAGTTGTCGGTCGTCTGTGTGACAGTTGGCAAGCTATCATCCGTAGTCTCACGCAACGTCTCAACGTTTGGATGCGGCACCAGGCAAACATGCCCATCGCGGAGATCCAGCTTCCGCACGTAACTCAAAACACCTTCCCAGCCATCGTCATCAGTTGGATAACTCGTGTCCGGCAAGCCTAACCACGAAATCGCAAGCGTGCCATCCTTTTCGGTATTGGCCAGCCGAGTCGCGTAAAAGTCAAAGCCTTTATCAATGTTCTGCAAGTGCTGATGCGTCAAGGCACCGGTTTCAGGATCAAAACTATCGGCCACAAGCGCAATGTTAGGGAAAACATTTTCATATTCGAAAAAGTCCTGATCCAACCCTTGCGGACAATAAACCAACACAACCTTACCGTTAATGAAGGCGATGTTAGGGCACTCAACCATGTAACCGCAAAACTCGTCCGGGATCCCGAGCGGCGCCACGAAACGCCAAGTCTTGTCCGGTTGTTTTTCATATAACAAAATGGCGCCGGTGTGGTCAGCACGCTGGCCGCCCACTAGGACATAGGTTTTGTCTTGATATTTGAAAAGAAACGGATCGCGAAACTCTTGGGTATACCCAGCTGGTGGCGCGGCAATCAACGGCTTAGGATCTTTAAACAGCCGACTATCCGCACCCAACACCGCACCCAGTTGAGTCGCATGCCGATGCCATTGTTCGTCACGCACATTCCCAGTGTACATGATCCGTAGCGTGCCATGCGTCACCAGCGCAGAGCCAGTATAAGCCCCTTGCGCATCATGCTCGTCCTCCGGCAAAAGATCCCCCGGCACCCGTCGCCAGTTAAATAAATCTTTTGAGACGACATGCGCCCACGACTTCAGGCCATGCACCGGCCCAAATGGAAACTGCTGGTAGTAAAGATGCCACTTACCATTGAAAAAGTTCAGACTACACGGATCGTTGATTAAGCCGGTGTCTGGCTGAATATGGGTTTTGGTCCGCCACTTACTTGCGGCGACTTGAGCTTTCAAGCTAGCCACGTATTCCGGTGTCCAAGCTGAATACGGCTGATAACGCTTTGCCATATGCTCAATTGAATCGGTCATGTACTTACCACCTTGTGTTTGAAATAATACCCTTATCTTATCTGAGTTAATGGCAATGTCAATGAAAGCGTGAACAAAACAACTTTAGTTTTTCCACTGTGCTTGATGTGCTGGGATTTAGCGGTAAAAATGTGACGGCTTGGAACATCATGCCTAACCCTTTAAGAGTTCATTCGTAATATAACTCAATAATTCGCGCTCACCAAACAAAAACCCCGCAGCTGCTTGCTACGGGATTCGGGCTTGGCCGATCGGATGGAGTCCGATCGGCGACTTCACTTTGGAGGAGTAGAAATGAAAAAGTTGGTTGGGGTTTAGGAATGAGTGGGTGGCTCACTTCTATGCTGTTAATACTACCGACCATGTTTGAACATTTTGTGACGCTAAGTTGTTCTTTGTGTTAAGCATCATTCCAGCTTTCAGATCGCCCATGTCCGGCCAAAAAAGTCGCTACAACCGACTCATTAATCGTACATATAGTCACGGGTCGCCGGCAGGTCCTTGCCTGAAGGGCCTTTACTGATCAAATACTGCATGACGTCGATATTGCCGGCCTCAAAACTGGCAGCTGCGGCCTGCAGGTAGACATCCCACATCCGGGTGAACTCGTAACCGAACTTTTGCTGAATCGGATTCCGGTGATTGTTGAAATTCGTGTCCCAGATTTCGAGCGTACGCTGATAATGACGTCGTAACGGTTCCAGATCATCCAGCTGCATCCCTGCATCGATAATATGACCCAGATTTTCCGTCATGCCTGGAATATAGCCATCCGGGAAGATGTACTTATCAATCCAGGCATTTGATGCGCCGCCTTGTTGCCGCGTGATGCCGTGGATCAAGGCAACACCATCATTTTTAAGTAGTTTAGCAACATCTTTGAAGTAGCCTTCCAGATTTTCCTTGCCGACGTGTTCAAACATGCCGACAGACGTAATGTAATCAAACGGCTCGCGATCGAGTTCGCGATAATCCATATACAGCACTTCAGCTACATCCGTCAGATGCTCGGCTTCAATGCGATCGGAAACCAGCTTGAATTGTTCCTTGCTCAGGGTAATGCCGACAACATGCAGATGGTAAATCTTAGCTGCCCGCAACATCAACGTTCCCCAGCCACAGCCGATATCCAGCAAGGTACGCCCGGGCTGCGGATTCAGTTTACGCAGAATATGGTCAATTTTATTCAGCTGAGCGGTTTCCAGATCGTCATCCCAGTTTTCAAAATAAGCGCAGGAATACGTCAGTGTCGGATCCAGCCATAATTTATAAAAGTCATTGCCGAGATCGTAATGCGAATGAATGTCTTCCTTCGACTTACGTTCGGTGTGGCTTTGTTTAGGCAAAAAGTGTCTGAGTTTGCTGCTGCGCATAAAACTGCCGGCATTGACATAAGCCGACGCAATCAAGCGCTGCAACGGTCGGTTACTACCCAGCACCTCAATGTCACCACGCATATAGCCTTCACCCAAAGCCAGCGAAGCATTCTTGATCAGCTGACGGACGGGAATGGCTTTTTTCATTTTAATCGTAATCGTTGGCTCGCCGGTGCCAAAGGTCTCTTCGGTATGGTCCCAATATTCAACCCGGACCGGAATATTAAAAGATTGACTGAACATGGTATGGTAGAACTTTTTTTCGAGCATGATGGCCTCCGTTTCGAAAAGTTACAAAAGTAATTATAAAACTTTTTAACCAAAGAAAAAACACCGCCGTAAAAATGGACGGTGTGGTGCCGTTTTCATTAGAATTGTCGGAACCGCGCCTGGCGTTTGGCAACCAGACTTTGCGGATCCATGGCCGTCAGCTCCGCCAGTTTGGGCTTCACTGCGGCTTTGAGCGCTGCCGGAAAATCCGCACCGGTATCGGGAACGATCCGGTCACAGACCCCTTTTGCCAACAGATCCTGCGGTGTCAGCTGCATCACTTCTGCTGCTTCTTTCGCGCGACTGGCATCTTTCCACAAAATCGCGGCAAAGCCTTCCGGTGACAAAATGCTATACATACTCTTATCGGTCATCCAGACTTCATCCCCAAACGCCAAGGCAAGTGCGCCACCTGAACCACCTTCGCCGACTAAAATAGCCAGAATCGGCGTCGACAAATCCGCACAGGCCACAAGCAAGTCAGCAATCGCTGCTCCTTGCCCGTTCGCTTCGGCTTCTTTGCCTGGGTAAGCACCCGGCGTATTGATCAAGGTGATGATAGGCCGATGAAACTTGGCAGCCTGTTTCATGAGGCGCAACGCTTTCCGGTATCCCCATGGTTCAGGACTACCAAAATGGGTCTGCAACCGCTCCGTCAGGTCATTGCCCTTGTCGGTCGCAATGACAGTCACGGCCTGCTGATCCAGCCAGCCGATGCCGCCGATCACTGCCGGGTCATCATGGCTCTGCCGATCACCGTGGAATTCATGAAAATTGGTGACCAAACCATTGATGAGCTCACGAGTTTGATACGGCCGCGGCGCCCGGGCCGCTTGAACGGTTGCGTAGGCTGAAGTTTCTTTTTTTGGCATGCGAAAAGGGCCTCCTTGATTCGATTGGTGCTTGGGTGGAAATGGGTGGGACGGAACATTCTATGATGCAAAACGCGTTCGCAGTCGCAGAAATCTACGTGTAAGGACCTCAGGCCTAAATGGCCAAAGCCCAGCCTGTGGCTTTCTTGCGCACAAACGCGTTCACTGGCGCAGGAGCCTGCGTGTAAGGACCTTGGTCGCAATGGCCTAAACCCGGGCCATCACGCCCAAGGCCACTTACACTCCGGCTCCTAACCGCGCCAGCTCACGCTCTATGCATTTTTAACAAATCCCCCACATAAGCTTCCTGCTCACTCCGCGGCACGATGGCGTCAATGAAGCCACTTTGCAGCAAAGTTTCGGCGCGTTGGAAGTTTTGCGGAAGTTTTTGGTTGATGGTCTGTTCGATGACACGACGGCCAGCGAAACCGATTAAGCTGTGGGGTTCGGCCAAGGTGATGTCGCCTTGCATGGCAAAGCTGGCGGTCACGCCGCCCATGGTTGGATCAGTGAGAACACTGATGTATAGCAGACCAGCATTGTTATGGTTTTTGACCGCCGCACTGACCTTGGCCATCTGCATCAGTGAATGAATCCCTTCCTGCATCCGGGCACCACCGCTTGCGCAATACAAGACAACCGGCAAGCTGGCTTCTGTGGCTTTTTCAAATAAACGAGTTAAGCGTTCGCCGGTGACGGTTCCCAGTGAACCCATCATAAACTTAGGATCCATAATACCCAGACCACAGACCTGACCGCCAATATTAGCCTGACCGGTCCAGACGCTATCTTTTAAGCCGGTCGCCTGCCGTCCCGCTGCGAGCTTTTCGTCGTAGCCAGGAAAATCAAGCGGATCGGTTGTGACCAGATCGGCGTCCCATTCAGTTGTCTCGGTTGCCACCAGCGCTAACCGCTTCTTGGCCGTGATGCGAAAGCCGTAGTGGCAATGCGGACAAACTTGCGCATCGCCTAAACTTTCCCGATAGCTGCCTTGCTTACAATATGGACATTGAATCCACAGGTTTTCGGGCAAGGCCGCTTCACGAGCAAGCGCTTCTTGGGTTAGTTGTGGTTGGAACATGCAGCATCCTTCCTTTCATCCTGCCATTGCGGCAAAAAGTCGCGGTTAAGATAAGCGGTATCGGCTTTACCGGCCAATACAACGGGTGTCCGGAAAAGTGCCAGCGCAAAGTCGCGGTTGGTTTTAACCCCTTGAACATCCAGTTCGGTCAAGGCGCGGTGCATTTTTGCCAATGCTTCTTGGCGGGTTTGCCCATGGACGATGATCTTAGCAATCATCGCGTCGTAGTATGGGCTGATTTTATCGCCAGGCGCTACGCCGGTGTCAACCCGCAAACCTAAGCCACCGGTCGGGAACCGCAACTGATTCAGCGTGCCAACATCGGGCATGAATTGATGGTCGGGATCTTCGGCGTTAAGGCGGCATTCAATCGCAACACCAGATGGCTCCGGTGTCGTCAACTCAACGTCTTCACCAGCAGCAATCTGCAACTGCGCGCGAACCAAATCGACACCGGTTACCATTTCGGTAATCGGATGTTCAACTTGAATCCGCGTGTTCATTTCCATGAAATAAAAATGATGTTGCTTGTCCATCAAGAATTCAATGGTACCGGCATTGAGATAATCAACGCCATTGGCAATGGTTTCTGCCAACTGCAACAGCTTGGCTCGCTCAGCGGATGTTAACACTGGGCACGGACTTTCTTCGATCATTTTTTGACTGTGCCGTTGTAAGCTGCAATCACGTTCCGGGAACACGCTTACATGGCCTTGCTGATCGCGCAGCACCTGCACTTCGACGTGTTTCGCCGGCACGATCACCTTTTCCAGATACATCGTTGGATCGCCGAACGCAGCCTGAGCTTCTGCCTGGGCACCGGCAAATTCGGCGGTCAGCGCATCGGCGTCGGTCAGTTTACGGATCCCTTTACCGCCGCCGCCAGCACTGGCTTTAAGCATCAGCGGATAACCGATTGCCTGAGCCGCTGCCAACGCCGTATCGACATCCTGTAGCGGACGGCTCCCCGGAATAACTGGCACGCCAAGATCAATCATGGTCTGGCGGGCAACCGCTTTATCACCCATTTGCTCAATCGCGGTTGGCTTAGGGCCGATAAAAGCCAGGCCGGCATCGGTCACCAACTTGGCAAACTCGGCATTTTCGGATAAGAAACCGAAACCCGGATGCACAGCTTCAGCCCCGCTTAAAATGGCGGCGCTGACGACATTGCGCATATTCAGATAAGAGTCGGTTGCCCGCGGACCGCCGATGCAAATCGCTTCATCTGCCAGCGAGACATGTAGGCTGTGGCGATCGGCATTCGAAAATACCGCCACCGAGGTGATGCCCATTTCCCGCAAGGTTTGGATGATGCGGACCGCAATCTCGCCACGGTTGGCAACGAGTACTTTTTTGAACACAGTTCCACTTCCTTACACGAGTCTGAATCCGGCGAATTTTAGCCAATGGCAAAAACGAGTTCGGCACTGCAGGCCATATCTTCGCCGACGTATACCTTGCCTTTACCTAAGCCAGCGTGGTCAATCAGTTTTTCCAAGGTGACTTCGATCCGCAAAACGTCGCCTGGGCGAACCATGTGGCGGAACTTGGCTTTTTTAATGCCGCCAAGATATGCGGTTTTGCCTTTGAAGTCTGGCATTGACAACAGGGCAATTGCCCCGGCCTGCGCCATGGCTTCAATTTGTAAGACGCCCGGGAAAATCGGGTTGCCCGGAAAATGGCCTTGGAAAATCTGTTCGTTGATGGAGACATTTTTTTGGGCCACAACTGATTCGCCGGGTTTAAGATCCAGTACCCGGTCGATCATGAGCATCGGATAGCGATGCGGTAGAATTTGCTGAATTTCTTGTGCTTCAAGTGTTTTCTTGGTTTCGAGCATGGAATAAAATTCCTCCTTAAAACGCGTTTGTTAGGTTAGCAGCAGCGCTCAACGTTTTCCTAAGCGCAATAATCAAGGGCGGGGAATAGTTCTGCTTATACAGAGAATCTTAGGCAATTTGTTCCATGCCGTGCCAAGCTCCGCAATCTCCGGCCAGCTGAGGGCTGGCGACCGCGAAGCTAGAGTGGTGGGCGCGACTTTGAGCCTCTGCAAAACCGGCAGAGTCTCAAAGCTCGGCCTTGTTGTAGGCGGGGCAAAAAGCGCCCCACCAACAACAATTTCACCACTGAGCCCCATCTGGCCTACGATTGCTCCGTCTTGGCGCTAGGATTATTAGATCCCTTACAATTTTTCTGTAATGAACTACGCCCTTGCCTATACCGATTATTCTTCGACCGTAAACAACGGCTGATCGTATTCAACCAAGCTCTCGTTATCGACTTCGACAGCCTTGAGCGTGCCGCTCACGGTGCTTTTGATTTCGTTCATCATTTTCATCGATTCGATGATGCAGACAACTTCGCCTTTTTTGACGTGATCGCCGACTTTGACATACGGATCAGCGCCTGGTTTAGGGGCTAGATAAACGATACCGACCAACGGTGCCTTGATGGCGGTGCCAGCGGGTTCTTCAGGCTGGGTAGCCGGGGCCGGGTTGACCGGTGTGGCTGGCACGGTATTGGGAGCCGGAGCAGCTGGTGCCGGTGTGACAGGACCTGCTTTGACGAGGTGCAGGGAATCCTCGCCGAGCGTCAGTTCTAGCTCGTTCAAAGAACTTTGCTCCAACTGCTTAATCAAGGATTCGATCATTTTGGTGTCCATGACACTCACCACCTTTTGAAGGCCAAGACTGCATTATGGCCGCCAAAGCCAAAGGAATTGCTCAAGGCATAATCGACTGTGGTATCGCGATTGTCTTGGTTGACCAAGGTGACGGGGCAGTCTTCATCTTGGGCCGCGTCCACGACGTTCATCGGTAACCGACCATCCTGCAACGCGCTCAAAGTCATAATTGCTTCAATGGCACCGGCCGCACCTAACAGATGACCTGTCAGTGCTTTAGTCGAACTGACCAGCACGTTGTCGCCGAAAAGATCATGAATAGCTTTGCTTTCCATGGCATCATTGGCTTTGGTGGCCGTACCGTGCGCATTGATGTAACCCACGTCACTAGGCTGAATGCCGGCTTCTTCAACAGCCAGCTGCATTGCGCGGGCGGCTTGGGCACCACTCGGATCAGGAGCAGTCATGTGATACGCATCACTAGTTGCACCATAACCTACCACTTCGCCTAAAATCTTGGCGCCGCGTTTCTGGGCATGGTCAAGACTTTCAAGAATCAGCGTACCGCCGCCTTCACCAAGCACAAAACCGTTACGATCGGCCGCAAATGGCAAACTTGCTTGGGTCGGGTCTGCGGTTTTGGACAAAGCTGACAGCGCCGCAAATCCCGCAATTCCGATTTCGTTGACGGATGCTTCGGCGCCACCCGTAATCACAACATCGGCTTTGCCAGCTTGAATCCGCATCGCTGCTTCGCCAATGGCGTTCGTGGCAGAGGCACAAGCTGTGACCACCACATAACTAGGACCGTGGGCACCAAAATATTGGGAAATGGTTCCGGCAACCATGTTACTAATGGCTTCAGGCACAAACAGTGGACTCACCCGATCCGGGCCTTTTACATACATCTTCGTCACTTGTTCCTGAATGGTTGTCAAACCACCAATCCCTGATCCGAAAATAACGGCCATACGATCAGCATCAACGGCGTCTTTGGTCAGCCCGGATTGCTCGTAGGCTTCAATAGCGCTGTAAAGACCATATTGGGTAAACAGATCCAATCGCTTGCTGAGACGCTTTTGCATGCGTGCTTCAGGTTTGAAATCTTTTACTTCACCAGCGACTGTGATGCCGGTTTTTTCAGCATCAAATTTGGTGATGGGTTGAATACCGACTTTGCCAGCGTCCATCGTCGCTACGGTTTCAGCGACTGAATGACCCAGTGGATTCACGGTACCCATTCCGGTTACGACTACTCGTTGCAATGTCATTCCTCCGTTCATGTCCTTAACCTAACCCGCCGGCGACTGTCAAAGTCTGTCCGGTTATGTAGGCATTTTCGACCAGAAAGCGGGCCGTGTGCGCAATTTCTTCGGGCTGGCCGAAGCGCTTCAACGGAATTTCCGCTAAGATCTGGTCCTGACTGGATTGGCTCAATGCTGCGGTCATATCCGTGGCGATCATCCCCGGCGCAATCGCATTCACGCGCACGCCGCGCATCGCCCCTTCACGTGCCAGTGTTTTGGTCAAGCCGATAATGCCGGCCTTGCTGGCAGCGTAATTTGCCTGTCCGATGTTGCCGGTCAATCCGACCACACTGGCAAGGTTAATGATGACCCCGGCACGCGCCTTCATCATTTTCTTGAAGGCAGGTTGGGTCACATAAAAAGTGCCATCTAAGTTAACTTGGACGACCTTGGCAAAAGTGGCCGGTTTCATCCGCATCGCCAACATGTCATCATTGATGCCGGCATTATTGACCAAAATATCCACACTGCCAAATTGATCCAAGGCCGCTGCTACCAGCTGCTCACCGGTTGTCGGATCGTCGACACTACCTAAGACGGTGACGACCCCGTGCCCAAAGCCTTCTAATTCTTTGATCAAAGTTTCCGGAAATTCATGGCGCGCATTCAGCACCAAGTTGGCCCCTGCCTGCGCAAAATTTCTGGCAATCGCTTCACCGATACCACGTGAGGCACCCGTGATGATCGCAGTTTTATCAGTTAATTTCAATCTGCCTTCACTCCGTTATTCAAATCGGCGACCTCATTGAGGCTCGCTGCATCACTAATCAGATGGGTCGTCATCTTGCGGTCAATCCGTTTAATCATCTTGCTAAGCACCGGTTTGGGACCCAACTCAACGATCGTATCGACGCCTTCAGCCTTCAGTTGCGCGATAACCGTCGCAAATTTGGTTGGTTCCGCAACCTGGGCTGCAAGCACGGAACGCATATTGCGAGCCGTAAACGGCTTGAGCGCGGTCGTGCTGATCACCGGAATGACCGGTTCAAACACATTGGCCTGTTTCAACGCTGCCTGCAACTGTGGTTGGGCACTTGCCATCAAGGGGCTGTGAAACCCGCCAGCCACATGCAGCGGAATGGCGCGAACGCCTTGTGCTTTTAGCCATTTTTCGACCACGGCCAAAGCATCATGGGTGCCGGCCAGAACCGTTTGCTTGGGACCGTTGTAATTAGCCGGCCAAACATCCGGTGCCTGTTCGCAGGCTTCCTGAATGACTGCCTGATCACCGCTCATGACCGCCAACATACCGCCAGGCTGATTCTGACAAGCCGCCGCCATCGCTTTACCGCGCGCCGCGACCAATTTAAGCCCGTCTTCCAGACTCAATCCGCCACCAGCAATCAAAGCACTGTACTCGCCCAGACTCAATCCGGCCAAGGCCGTTTCTGGCGGCAATTCGGCTGACGCCACTTCATGCATCGCCACGCTATAGGCCACCAACGCCGGCTGCAAATCATCCGGATGCGCGGCAAAATCGCCATTGGCCAAAAACTCAGGCAAGTCAAAGTCCAAAACGGCGTCAGCCCGGTCAATAATCTCTTTGAATATCAAAGTATTCTGGTAAAAATCGATCCCCATTCCGGGGACCTCGGCACCTTGGCCGTTAAACACATAAGCAAATTGCACCAGCTGGTTTACCTCCTTGTCATGTGTTTACTGACGTGGAAATGCATCTGCAGTCGAACTCGTGAGAAGATCTGCCATTTTGGAACCGGCCAAAATCTCTTTTGCCTGCTGCATGACTTCTTCAACGATGTCCTGGCTGCTCTCTTCGCGCTTGACTAAACCGGAAATCTGGCCGGCCATGAATGAACCATGGTCGCGATCGCCTTCTAGAACCGCCTTCCGTAAGCTACCATTACCCAGCTCTTCAACTGCCGTATAGTCAGTCGTATCGGACAGTGCGATTTCCTTTTCCAGTTTCAGGTAGTTACGACTCATCGGGTTTTTCAGCACGCGGGCTGCATGGCCGACATACATGCCGGTAACCAGCGTATCCACGTCTTTCGCCTTGATCACCGCATTCTTATAGTTTTGGTGAATCCGGCTTGAAGTTGATGTCAGGAAGCGAGTGCCCATTTGAACGCCGATCGCACCAAGACTGAGCGCTGCGGCAACACCGCGGCCATCGCCAATCCCACCAGCCGCAACGACCGGAATATCAACGGCATCAACGACTTGCGGCACCAAGGCCATGGTCGTGATACTGCCAATGTGACCGCCGGATTCCATGCCTTCAGCAATCACACCGTCCACGCCATCACGCGCCATGCGCTTGGCCATGGCAACAGACGGCACGACCGGCATCACAACGGTGCCATTTTGTTGGAGCCGTTCCAGATAACGACTAGGATCGCCGGCGCCTGTGGTTACCAAGGCAACCTTGGCATCAACAATGACATCAATAACCTGTTCGACAAAAGGCGATAATAGCATTACGTTCACACCGAATGCCTTGTCTGTCATTGATTTTGCAACTTCGATCTGTTCCTTAACCCACGAAGCAGGGGCATGACCGGAGCCAATGATACCAAGACCACCGGCTTCAGAAACCGACGCAGCTAATTTACCGTCAGCAACCCATGCCATGCCGCCTTGAAAAAGCGGATACTTAACGCCTAAGCGTTCCATTAATGGACTCATTGGCCCACTCCTCTCCAGTTGTCTTAAGCTTCGGTCTTTTCAGTGATGAAGTTTACCAGATCAGCAACCGTTTCGATGCTTTCATCGGTTTCGATCTTAACGTCGAATTCGTCTTCGATTTCGTTGATAATTTCGAAAATGTCCAGGCTATCTGCATCCAGATCATTCTTGAAGTTCGTGGTCAAAGTCACATCTTCAGCGTTTTTGTCCAATTGGTCAGCAATGATGTTTTGTACCTTAGGCAATACTTCTTCGTTAGTCATGTTTAAATGTTCTCCTTTAAATTAAGTGGTTTGACCGTTTTTTCGGTCAGTCTACAGGGAAATTCGAATTAATACGTCATTATCAGCGAGCCGACTGATAAGCCGCCGCCAAAACCGCTGAGGACCAATTTCTGGCCCCGTTTCAGCTGACCGCTTTCAGCCAGTTGCGCCAACAAAATCGGCACGCTGGCTGCGCTGGTGTTGCCATACTCATCAATGTTGATGGGAAACTTGTCGGCAGTGACTTTCAGTTTTTTGTTTACTGATTGAACAATGCGCGCGTTTGCTTGGTGAAGCAGGAACCAATCGATATCATCCGTGGTCATCTCCGCTTGATCCAGCGCTCGCTGAATTGACCGTGGGACTTCACTGATGGCAAATTGGTAAACCGCGCGGCCGTTCATTTTGAAATAAGCTGAAGGTTCTTCAACCGCATCCGCAAACGGACTTTGATTGCCTTGAGCCCCAGCTGACAGTACCATCTCGGTATCGCCGAAGCTTTTGAGATCGACTGCCTGGACCGGCGCGCCTTGATCACTGATCAAAACACCGCCAGCACCATCAGCGAATAACACTGCTGTGCGTCGATCATGCCAATCAACCAATCGGGAAAGCACTTCGCTTCCGATGACCAAGCCTTGGTGAACCGTTGGACTGGTCATCAGTCGATCGGCAACATGCAACGCATACTCAAAACCGGCGCAGGCAACGTTGAGATTAAACGCAAATGCATGATCCGCATTCAGTGCTGCTTGCAGGCGATTTGCCTCGGCCGGGGTTGCATAGTCCGGGCTCATGGTCGCCACGATGATGAAGTCAAGCTGGTCGGCAGTTGTGGCCGACTTCGTCAAAAGTTGCTGGGCAACATCATACGCTAGATCAAAGTTACGCTGATCGGTGACCACGTGGCGGGTTTTAATCCCCGTACGTTCTCTGATCCAACTGTCGGATGTATCCATAAATTGACGTAACTGCTCATTTTCAACACGCGTGGCAGGTACCGAATAAGCACTGGCCAGAATCTCCAAGACGGGGCCTTCTTTCTAATGACGATATTCGTCAATAAATTCATTGAGATTATCCAGCGCGCGTTCGATTAACTCGATTTGCGGCTCGGTAAATCCTTTAACAAAACTTGCAACCATTTTCTGGTGAAAGGCAAGGTGGGCGCGATACATTAGGCGCCCTTTGCGGCTGAGTCGCAGATTCACGACTCGTTTGTCCGACTCAAGATGCAGTCGTTCGACATACCCTTTGCGTGCCAGATTGTTAATCGCCACACTTAGGGTTCCTTGCGTCACATGCAGCTTTTTGGCCACATCACTTGAGCTGGGCGTCGCATGAATACCAATCGCATCAATGGTGTGCATTTCTTTAATACCTAAATCCCGGAACTGACTTTTGCGCAGTTCCTCTTCTTCCATTCGTAGGATATCTGAATAAACGCGAATGAGTTTATCATTAATCCGCTTGACGCTTGGCTTTTGGGACATTGGTGTGCCTCCGTGTACAACTGATTTGATATTCAAAGTATCAGTTGAAAAAAAAAGCCTGTCAAGTGAACTAAGCATTTGCTTCTACCACAAAATGCAATTCTGCGTGGCAGACGAGCTCATCACCGATACTGGCGGTCGTTGTGACCACCCCCATGTTCGCCCGAACCTTGCCCATTTTGACTGCCAGTGTCAAAACGCTGCCAGTCGGGACAGGCTTCAGGAATTCTGTTTTGCCGATACTTGCCAGATAAGCGGTTTTACCGGCAAACTTTGGTGATTTCAAAATCAGGATTGATGCCGCTTGGGCCAGCGTCTCAATAATCAACGTCGGCGGCATGGTTAGCTCACCCGGCAGATAAGCAACCAGATGATCCTCTGCCACGCTCACATACTTCTCCGCGACAATGGATTCATCCGGTACTAATTCGGTGACCCGATCGATATAAAACAACGGATAACGATTCGGAATCAGCGTCTGTATGGTTGAGGTATCCAAAGTTGTCATAGCCTCGCCTCCTTTAACCACGATTGCAATTGAGCACTTGCAGAAAAAATCATCTCATCACGAAACGAAATAAAAATTCCCACTTGTATCAGGTGCTCACATGCTTTCGCTCTTTTGTCCAACCAGATTAATTGGATGTTCAAAGCATATGCAGAACTGTTTTGATTGTCAAACCTTTTTCGCCTATATTCTTTTGTGAGAATATAGGCACAAGCGAATGAAGGCGGTCCCAGATAACTTTGTTGCGGGATTTAAGGCATGCCATAAACTGTGAACGGATACAAAAAATAATTTTTGAAAAATTGAGTTTTTGCGACCGCTATTTTGGTTGAAACAAAAAAATGCGATGACCGTTGGCAGGCATCCGATCATCGCTAAAAATATAATTTTTTTGTTGGAACTCTGGTACCCGATCAATTATTGACGGCCAAGAGCGGCGCGTAACCGACTATCCTTTAACTTCAAGCGGATAATGGTGCCCACTTTTTCGGGTTCGTCAATCCACGGCTCGTGGCCAGCACCATTAATGGTCACCAGTTCGCCGCGCTGCACCACTGCGGCAATTTCCTGGCCAAGCTCCGGTTTGGCCAACGCGTCATTCGTCCCCCAAATAAGCGTGGTGGGTACGGAAAGATGCCGTAGTTGATCTTCACCGAGGCCATTATGCTTTTTCTCTGAGTTCATGCTGCGCAATAGGGACAAGGTAGACACCGCGTAATTCGGTAAGTGGTCAAAGGCATAGACGCACGCCGCAAAACTTTGTGGCAGCTTGCTGACCGCCACTGGATCGGTGCCCATGCGGTGCAGCGGTCCCCAGGCACGCTTGGCAGACTTAGGAATCTGCCGCTTCATAAACCACTGCCCCAAGCCCGGCATCATTGCCATCTTGAGCATGCCCGGCGTTTTGGTCATTAACATCCGCCCCGGGTTGCCCAAAAGAATCAACTGATCGACGCGTTCCGGATGCGTTAATGCAAACCAGGTTGCCCAATGTGCGCCCATGGAATGCGCAATGATCGGCGCTGACTTCAGATCAAGCTTGTCCATGATTTGGCCGATTAAATCAACCGCAAATTGGTGCACGTCCACCTGTTCATGGTCAAATCCGTCGCTTAAGCCGCCACCTGGTCGTGCCAGCACAAACAAGTGATAACCGGCCAGTTGTGGTAAAAGCGGCGCAAACGGGTAAGGATCACCGGTATTGCCCGGAATGATAAGCACAGGATCCCCACGGCCAAATTCAACCACCCTGACCCGCAAATCGTCTGGCGGCAATTTAAACCAGCGCGCCTTGGGTTTCAGGTTAAAATCAGCCCATAGTTGGTTTTCGGCGTTACGCGCTGCCTGAAAAGCGACGGAATCATGTTCAAGAATCGGTTGCGTCACAAACTTTCCCCCTCGTCAATCATCAAAAAAATCAAACTAAAGCCATCAGCTATGCCGTTAAGCCGTCAGTCATCGCGGCCTGATAAATGGCTTTGACATCTTCTTCCGATAACGGCACATACGCACGCGTCTCGAGTCTGGCATTGGCCACAGCAGCCGTTGCCATTGCATCAAAGTGGCGTTCATCGGCAATGCCGACTTCCGGCAGCGTCATTGGAAAGCCTAAATGCTGGATCCAGTCAAAGATCTCATCAATTGCCGCTTGCGCCACGGCATAAGCTTCGTCCCCTTCAAGATCCCACACATGGCGGCCAAAGCGGGCAAACATCTCAGCCGTTGTTGAATCCTTGGTCAATGCATATTCCATCCACCGCGGGGTTAAAATGCCCAAACCGACACCATGGGTAATGTCATAGTAAGCCGACAGCTCGTGTTCAAGGCTGTGCACGGTCCAACCATTTTCGTTGGCAACGCTCATCACACCGTTAAGCGCCATCGTCGCACTCCACATCAAATTAGCGCGTGCATCGAAGTTGTCCGGCTCCTTAACCGCAATCGGTGCCCACTTAATCACCGTTCGCATAAGGCCTTCCATCATACCTTTACTAGCGTCATTATTTTTGGAACGATCAAAATACTGTTCAAGCAAATGGCTGAGAATATCCATCGAACCGGCTGCGGTTTGGCGATGCGGAACGGTATATGTCAGTGTCGGATCAAGAAACGACACTGCGGGCGTATTCGGTCCGTTCGTGCCTAGCTTTTCGTGGGTTTCCGGATTGGAAATGACCGAACCGCTATTCATTTCACTACCGGTTGCGGCCAAGGTCAAAATGTCCACGACTGGCAACTGGGGCAACTTGTGCCGGGTCACGCCGCGATCTTTGACCAAGTCCCATGGATCACCGTCGTAAAACTTTGCACTGGCGATGACTTTGGCTGCGTCAATTACCGAGCCGCCGCCAACTGCCAGCACCACTTCAACATCGTTATCTTTAACCAGTTTCTGGCCGTCGCGAATCGAAGCAATTTTAGGATTAGGTTCAATCCCCGGCAATTCGGTGAGCTGCAAATCCGCCAGCAAACCTTTTACCGTATCGTAAAGTCCGGATTTTTTGATTGAATGTCCGCCATAAACAAAAAGAACTCGCGAACCAAATTGACTCACAGCATCGTGCAGTTCAACGTCAAGCCGCCCTGTCCCAAAGCGAATGTCAGTGGGATTTTTAAACCGAAAGTTCTTCACAGTGCCATCTCCATTTCTTTCACCTGTTATCAATTTAATTGTACCTTTATTGCGAATGAAATAGAAATGTTGATGGTGCTTTAAAAATTCACTTTTATTGAACCGGTTCAACTGGTAAGTTCATCCCTCGCCATCCTTCTAGGGCACCTGCGAGTTCAAATGCCTTAAATCCATGTGTCAGCAAAATAAGCAAGGCTTGTTTGCCCAAAGTCGTTCCGCCTGTCCAGTCGTAAACGACATATGTTTTGTCATGATCAAGTTGATCAACCTGACTTGCGAGATCTTTTGCAGGTAACGCATGTGCCCCTTTAATTTGAACTTTTTTGCCTGAGCAGGCGCATTTCGAACATCTAAAATTTCATAAGTGGCGTCTCCTGAGTTCAAAGCTTTAAGGACGGTGAAATGGTCAATATAAAGACTTAGGTATGTTTTTAGTAAATCAATTTTAGCTTGTTCCATGGAGATGAGCCCCTTTCTGCCTGTTATTGCGCATCTGGCAATAACTTATCCAATAAGTGATTGAGTTGAACCTGTTCATCATGAGTCAAACGTCTGAATAGGTGATTGACAGCTTGATAATTCACTGGTAAAAACCGATCGAGCAATTCCGCACCTGCATGTGTCATCTGTATGAGCGTCGCACGTTTGTCTGCAGCTGTTGATACTTTCTCAACCAAGCCGCTTTTGACCATTCCTCCGACCAGTTTGCTTGTCGTCGCCTTTGTTGCACCAAGTTTGGTTGCTAACGTTGTAATACCCAACGCCTGTGGCTGATTGTGATAGAGAAACATTAAAATCAAAAATCGCGACTCAGACAAACCAAAGCGATCCAAAACCCGTTGGTAATCGGCAGCAACTGCACGAAAACAGGCACGAAAATTCAAAAAAGTTAAAACCGATTGCGTATCTACATCGGGATAAGCTTTGCGCATAAGCTCAAGCCGATGTACATCCGGTCGGTCAGTAAAATCAAAACTCACAAGTCATCCTCCTATATTGTTAGCCGGCTAACAATATAATTATCTGCTATATTGTTCATCGTGTCAAGCATGACGGAAAAGTTTGCGTGTCATCTTTTTAAATTTGTCTTATTTACCGCGTTCAGTGACATAAAGTTCAATTATGATTGCCATAGTTAGGCGATTCCGCCTTGTTCTATTGTCGGCAGATATTGGGCTGACTTTCATTTTCTATAACGCGTTCATCAGCCCAGAAACCTGGCTGATTCAGGCTCAAAAAAAGCCCAACCAAATAGTCGGACTCAGAGGTAAAACTCGTCTTAATGGCTGACTTTGACGGCATAAACCACATGTATCGGCGTTGACCGGACACGTAATAGTCGGGCTGCTTCCTGGTTGCCATGCGCGGCACGAATACACAACATGCGCCGTGCCTGTTTGGCCACTAGCAGTGTCGGAAAGTCTTTAGGAAATAATAGTGCAAATAACGCTTCATTCGACGCGCCAATCAATGATAAGGGACACCTTTCTGCTTGCTGAATTTGTGCATAGTTTAGCATGTTTCTTTGCAAGCGCCAAGGGGGTATTTGAGTTTTTTGTTATTTAAGTTAATCACATACTGCTAACAACGGTGTTACAGTAGGTACATCCTGCAAATCTTCAATATATTGAGCTTCTTAACTTTGTTCAAAGATTTAGAAACAGCTTCCATCATTCAAATTCGGTTAGCAACTGTGACGTCATTTTAACTGGGTATTTATAACAACACCTGTGGCCTAGTTGATTCTTATTAACGGTATACGCATCAACCTATAGACTATGTTTACGACCTAGAAAAGGACTAATCACCCATTTTCTTGGTCTAGCGGATTGGATGGCACACCCCTTAACACTTTTCTAGCAGTGGAGGTGTCAGCTATGCTAAATTCAGGAGAGGAAAGGGGTTCGCCGCGTTGGATGTGGCGTCGATTATCATCGCGCTAAGCCTACTGATCACCAGTAGTGCTAAAACGTATGCGATAATCAAAAAAGCTAACCGTCAAAGTTAGCTTTCACCCTTGTCATCTGAGCCGCGTCGAGGTCATCGGGGGTCCATCCCGGTGGCCTCTCTTCAACTCCTAAATTATACGTTAAACCTGGCCAATTCGTCAACAAGTCTCTTCCCAAACAAAGTAGACAAATAAACGCTAGTCCGTCTTTTAGCCCCGTATCTGATAGTTGTAATTGGCCCCTTAGTCGGTCTCACTGTAAGGCTACTAAAAGTTGCTTTAGCGTCTGCGTAAGCGCCTCAGGGTCCTTAACGTTCGTTGCAAAAGCCTTCTCCAGCACCTGAAATAGCTCGTGGACTTCTGTCGCCGCGGCTTTGCCCGCTTCCGTCAAAAAAAGCTGCCGCTCACGATCACTGTGCGGCGCCATTCGCTTCTCCAGTAAGCCTTGTTGGATCAGCCGTTTCACCAAATTTGACACGCTGGCCGGCCCGCGGCTCAAGTCGACACTGATTTGGCGTTGATTTGTGCCAGGATGAGCGGCAACAAACGTCAATACCTTGGCTTGATCACTATTTAAGTCTAAATCGCTTAGGTGCTGGTTTAAAAAGTACTTCTGTAACTTTGCCAGCTGATAAATTAAGCCGGAAATATTCGATTCGGTTTGCATACATAACCCCCATGTCTACTAACATACGCTTTTTGGTTTTAAATGCAACAGTTTCATTAGCGCTCCTTCAGCCGACTTTTTAGCCAATTTAAAATCTACCTTGGTTCAAGGTAACAAAAAGGCATTTCACAAGCAGACTTTGCGAAACACCTCTTTAGAAATTAATCATCATCGTCTTGAATCAGTTCCCACTTACCGGAATCATCGTCATATTTGCTCATCTGATCATGAATTTCGTCATAACGGTATTTATTATGCAACTCACCATCATCTTTGTCGTAAACATCGACTTCTTTCATATTGGTCGCCGGTGATGTTACTTCCACGCGATAGTCATCAAGGTCGAAGTCGTCGAGATCCGCAGCCATTTTGGCAACTTGGCGATTGCTCAAGTCACTACCGCCCGTTGTTGTGGTACTTTCGTGACTCTCCGCTGCTGCCGATTCACTCGCGTTGGCAAGTGATTCACTGGCTGCTTCTTGCGAGGCCGCGAGTGAACTTGATGCGGACGCTTGCGAAGTTGATGCAGACGCTGAGACAAATGAGGCTGACGAAGCATTCGCGGCTGAGGCGCTGGCGGAACTTGCCGCAGCCTCTTGCGTTTGCTGACTTTGATTCTGGAAAAATAGCACCGCGATGACAACGATAACAGCTGCAGCCAGAACCAAACTAACCATCAGCCACGGGCGGCGCGGTCCATTTGGCGCACTGCCATTACTGCGCTGCCGTCTTGTGTTTGGCGACACTGCCCCTTGCCCTGTTGGCTGTGGCGTTGGGCCGACCGAAGATGCATTGGCATTGCTTGATCCATTTTCCGGGTCTGTTCCCTGATGTTGTGACCGGTACTGAGCGAGATTAAACCCGCATTGATGACAAAATGTTTCGTCGGCACTGACTTGCGCGCCGCAATTTGGACAAAACGCCATGATTGTTTCCCCTTTTTGATTGTGAGCGTGAGCCGGCGCGCCTAGAAGCCGGAGTATAAGTGGCCTTGGGCGTAATGGCCCGGGCTTAGGCCACTGCGACCAAGGTCCTTATACGCAGGCTTTTGCGCCGGCGAACGCGTTATGGTGATCGATCAATCGCCTGGTTGATCCATCCGGACTCTTCAACTCTGGATATTAGTCTCTTGGCAGTAACCGCGCTGTCACAAACATGACCAAAGCCGCCCCGATCCCAATCGAATAACCGATACCTGGGCTCAATAATCCTTGGATTTGATTACTGCCGCTGCTCATCAACGGCGCGTACGCAAAGTAAAGTGATGCATAGCCAAGCAAGCCCAACATGCCACCGAATCGCATCATGCCGCGTGACCGGAAGAAACCAAACAACAAGCCCAATGCCGGACCCAAGCCTGCTAACACCAAGGCCAGATAAGGCAAATTAGCCTTCGCCGAGCTGACGGTACCGGCAGCTGCAGCAGTCTCGGCTAACGTATTCGCACTGCGCACCAAATCATACAGACTCCCGCCAACTGCAGTGGTTCCCACACCGCTGGCACCAAATGGCCACACATAGGCAGCAATCAGAGCTACAAAAGCAGCCAGTAAATAAGCAATCCAAATCACGCCACCGCGTCGTCGCGGTTTTCCGGCTAGCCGTGTCCACCAGTGTTGCGGCCCATTCGTCGTCATCCCCTGTGGCCACGGCGAGGTTGTCGATTGACCACCCGCTGCTGCAGTATAGTTTGCACCTTGCCCCGGCGCAGCGGATTGAGGCATCGTCCAAATATCATCATCATCTGGCGACTCATTACTGAATTTGCTTTGGTAAGGCCCCACCACTCGACGATTGGCTACGACATAAACTGCGATCGTGCTAATGACCGCCAGCAGCCAACCAATCCAAACAGAAAAACTAAAGACGCAAAAAAGGACCAGCGCCCCGATCAAGGTATACACGATATGCGTTGCCAGCCAGTCAAGAAAATGCTGGAAGCTATCGTCTGTCAACACAAGGCTTTTTTTAACGTTCGATGTTTTCTCCTGCTGGCGCCGTGATCGGCCTGCTGTTTCCCGTTGCGCCGCACGCGTTGTATCGCTCGTTGTCTGCTGCATTGTCGGACGGCTTTGCGTTTGCTGCGTCGCTGATTGAGCGGCTAAGCGCGCATCAAATTGCACCAAATCCATACCGCAATTCGGACAAAACTTCACCCCAGCCGGTATTCTAAAGCCGCAATTTGGACAGTACCGCATTTTTTCAGCCAAATCGGTGACCTCCATTCCGATATGTTTAATTCCATATTGCCTGCTTGGGGTGAAATAGTAAAGTTCCCGCAAAAGGTTTATTAAAAGTTCAAGTATAAGAGCCTCGTTCTCGAATGATTCAGAGTTTTATCATTCTCAAAATTAGGTTGTCCATCACTAGAGAGATTGATGGCAGTGTATGTTTACCTTAAGTAACTATCGCTTCTGTTGACATACAGTTGCCTGATATCGCAACGAATAGTATCAGTTATCACCATCCTTGATCAACTCCCACTTGCCAGTTTCATCACGATACTGGCTTATCTGACCATGAATTTCATCATAACGGTATTTGCCATAGAGGCTGCCATTGGTTTTATCGTAAACATCAACTTCTGTCATACTGCTGGCTGGCACACTGAATTTAACCCGGTAATCTTGCAAGTCGAAGCCGCCATACTCTGCTATAGTTTGTGCTATCTGGTCGTTGTCAAGATCGTGATCTGTTAGATTTGCATTTCCAGATTCACTAGCATCTATGGCAGATTCATTAGCCTCTACTTCTGAATTTCGAGAATTCTCTGCCATTGTGGAAGCTTTTTCAGCAGAGCGTGATTGGGCAGAATCCTTGCTAGCCTCTTTCATGAATGAAGACACGTCAAAATACTCGCCGCTTTTAGATGAATCAGTTGCGTTGCTTACACGATCAAGGCGTTTTTGCGAATAAAACACACCTAATAAGAGCAAAACAAAAATACCAATCACGATAGCACCCATCACCCATGGACGATTCTTGTTCGGCCGATTAGACCGCTGTGGCGGAAGCATTTGACTTGCTGAATCCTCGCTTGTTTGTTGATGAGTTCGTGTCTTCAGCTGTGATTGCCGCTGCTTTTGTTGATTAACTGATGTCGAAGTTCTTCTAGCTCGAAACTGAGCCAAATTAAAACCACAATTATGACAAAAAAGTTCTTCAGAACCAACCCGCACCCCGCAATTTGGACAGTATTTCATTTTCAAATAACCCCTCCGTTATTTTAGCTAATACTTTTCCGGCGTTCTTCCAGAAGACTTCGTAGATATCTACAGCTTAATGTATCGGCCTAAAAGGTTTGGCAAGACAATCTTACAACAACTTCGCTCATTGAAAACACTAATTTTTTCAAGTGATGCTTTTAGCTTCTACATTTACACTGATAAGAAGCTAAAGTATTTGTAGATGTAGTGTCCCCTAAGATTGGTAGATGCGCATACAAAAAATCGGCTTTAGTGACAAAACTCGCCCTTAAAGTCGATTCTTCAGCACAATTAACGAAATACAATATCAAGCACAGTACGCTTAGCAAAATACAACAGCGAAATCCTTCTTAAACCAGTGATATTACCATTTGCAAAATTTGATTTTTAAAACCGCCGATCAAAGCCCCGCGGACCACCGGCGCCAAAACTGCCCGGATAGCCGCGGCGAGGGCCATGATGACCGTGATGGAACCGTTCTGCCCAAATCCGCATATCATCGAACTGTTTACCTTCTGGCCAACTCAAATCATCGCGGTTGGCGAGATCTTCCGATAGTTTGTTGATTAGCTTCAATAATTCAGCCTGTTCATCTTCAGATAAACCGCTGAAAATTTGATCAGGCAAATCAGTTCGAAGCTTACCAGTGGTTTCAATAAATTTGCGACCGTCATCTGTGAGCCCGATCAGCTGCACCCGCTTGTCAGTTTCCGACTCGTGGCGACTGATCAGACCAAGTTCCTCTAACTTCTGCACTAACGCGGAAACCGAGCTAGGACGGATATCCAAAGCCTCTACCAAATCCGAGTTGGTCATCTCACCTTTTTGGTCCAGTAAGCGCAATAATCGTAGTTGGTTCGGTTGCCGCTGACGATCACCAAACCGTAAACTGCTGGCAACGGCGCCCATAAACGGCCGCTTTTGGATTAGTTGGCCGAATGCTTTTAATAAAGCTTCTGATGTTTGTGTCATGTTATGCGTGCTCCTTTGATGGTTAGAATTTTCATAGTTAGTTATTAAAATATAAAACTAACTGACTAGATAATAACTCATTTGTTAGTTCGTGTCAACAAAAGCTAACGAATAATCCACCGCCCATAAAAAAAGAGCTGAGACACCATCCTCAGCTCGCTTTCTCTATAACAGCGTGTCAATCAAGACCAAATTATTATTCAGCCTGTGTTTTCAAGTAATCCCGGACGCAATCGATCATATCGCGCGTTTGCTGACTAAACAATGGCGGTAACGCATTAAAATCAAAATACCGTAACGCCAAAGTTTCCTTAGGATCGGCATCTTCCAAACTTCCGTCAACAGGATTGACCAGGTAAAATCGGCAGACGATCTGCGCCTGATCACCATTCGGGTAGGTCGTAAATCCACGGTCGAAAGTATGCAAGACTTTGATCGGCTCAACCAGCAGACCGGAGTCTTCCTTCATCTCACGTTTTAGCGTCTCCAGAAACGACTCGCCATATTCCATCATGCCGCCGGGGACGCTCCAATTGCCGGCATCGGTCCGCTGCTGCAACAATAACTGCCCCTGATCGTTAACAACCGCACCAGCCACTGCATTTAGAAAAATGGGCATATGCCCGACCTTGCTGCGAATTTCTTTAATATAGTTTGCCACTTAACTGCCTCTTTTCATGAACTGTTTAAACTGATTATCAGACAGTTGAGCTTCAGGTGCAAGATTAGGCCACATACCTTCACTGACGCTTAAGCATTCTGACGCCATCTTAATGCGGACAAAATACCGATTAATGAAAGGCCGCCTGCGCCGATCATGGCCGCTTGAAACCCTCTGGAGAATTCGAGCGATGTGTCTGCGCTGCCAATTGCATAGAAAATCAAGACTGAGATAGTGACCCCAATGGCACCGCCAAACAATCGAAACATATTGTACAAACCTGAAGCTTTTCCCAGATTCTTTGGGCTGACAGCACCCAAGACCGCTTTTTGCAATGCTGGCCCTGCCATTGAAAGACCAATACCTGCCAGACCAAGCGGCACGATCGTTAAACTATATGTATAACCATCGTGAACGATTAATCCAATAAGCAAATAACCAAGCCCTTGCAGAAATAGCCCAAAGATCGCAATAAGCTGTTCTCCAAAACGATCCACGGCGCGACCCGCAAACGGGGCAACAAGAACCAGCATGCCCGTCCATGGCAGCATTTCCATTCCGGCAATCATGGCATTGACATGTCCAACCACCTGGAAAAATTGAGGAAGGAAGAACACGACTCCGTACATTGCGGCATATAGAAGCGCCGTCGCAAGATTAGCACCGGTAAATTGCCACCGCTGGAAAAAGCTTAAAGGAATCAAGGGAAAGTCTTCGCGTTTTTGTCGCCATACGAGTAACAACGCAAACAAAATACTTAAAACTGCCACAATGATAGCTGCTGTGGGGATTTTGACTGATTTACTTGCCGAAAGCGCCCAAATCAGACCTGCTGAAGTTAAAACCACTAAAAGTGAGTCAAGAATATTGATCTTTTGGGATCCGGCTTTGGTTTCAGGAAGCTTCTGTTGTGATAATAAGATGCAAATTAAGCCAATTGGCACATTAATCCAGAAGATCCACTGCCAAGCAATCTTGGCGACGATAATCCCACCTAATGCCGGTCCGACAATGAGCGCCAGTCCGCCAATACCACTCCAAATACCTAGCGCTTTGCCGCGGCTTTCCACTGGTACGTTTGCTGTCAAGATGGCCATTGACATTGGCGTGATAACCGATGCGCCAACACCTTCAACAACCCGGGCAACAATCAACGACATAATATTTCCGGACAAGGCGCAGAGAATCGATCCAATAACAAAGATGAGTAGTCCCAGTTCATAAACTTTGCGATGTCCTAGTCGATCGCCTATCGCCACACCGACCAGTAATACGGCAGCAATCGCAATATTATAGGCATTTAAAGCCCACTGCAATTGATCAACAGAAATAGAAAAGTCACTTCTAATAGCCGTTGAAGCAGTCGTCACAATCATTGAATCCATCATTGACATAAAAAAGCCAAGCGATGTCAAAAATAAGATCCAGCCTGTCTTTGGTTTTGCCTTTTCAGCATTTAACATACGAGCACGCTCCTCAATATTTAATAGTTAAACGATTGTTCAACTATTAAACCTTAAAGCTTGCTTTCGTAAATTGCAATACACAGTTCAAATCTTTTTGAACTATTTTGTATAAAAATAGCCGGTAGACATCTACCGGCCATCTACAAATTTTTATAAAAATTCGTTACATAGAGATCAAAATTTTCAGCATTAAGCGAAACATACTTCTCACGCGAAGATTTTCGCGTCTTCGTCAATCCAGCTTCACGTAACAAGCGAAAATGATAGGATCCCGCCGACTTGCTCATTTTAATTGCCTCACCGACTTCGCCACAGGTGACCTCCTTGTTCACCTTTTTTAAATAGCGAATAATAGCCAGTCTAACTGGATCAGCCAATGCTTTAAAAACCTTAACCTGAATTTCATCAACTTGCGCGCTACTTAGTTCAATAATCATACAACTATTATAACTTATCTTTGCCAAACTACAAACTTAATCAGCTTTAAACCCCGTTCGCTAGATATTAAACGACAAAAAAGACAGGCACTCTCGCACAAATACAAAATCTGCACGAACAATGCCCGTCTTATACGAATTCTTTAGCCAATCAAGCCAGAATTAATCCAACTTGGTCTTGCTGTTAACGTTTAACTTTTCATCAAAGTCATAAACAACCGGTTCACCAGTTGCCATTTCCAAGTTCATGATGTCAGCGTCGGAAATGTTTTCGATGTACTTAGTCAAAGCGCGCAGTGAGTTACCATGTGCCGCAATGACAACGTTCTTGCCATCCAACAGATCCGGTGCGATATGGTCTTCCCAGAATGGGATAACCCGTTCCAGCGTGACTTTCAGGTTTTCGCCGCCAGGAATGATCCGTGGATCAAGGTTGGCGTAACGACGATCCTTAGCAGCAGAGCCTTCGTCAGTTGCTTTCAACAGTGGTGGCAAAACGTCATACGAACGGCGCCAGATGTGAACTTGGTCGGCACCATATTTATCAGCCGTTTCCTTTTTGTTCAAGCCTTGTAATGCGCCATAGTGACGTTCGTTCAGACGCCAGGTCTTCATTTCCGGAATCCACAATTGGCCGGATTCTTCCAAGACGTAGTGCAGGGTCTTGATCGCACGGGTTAAAACTGAAGTGTAAGCCTGATCGAATTCAAGGCCGGCCTGCTTGACCAATTGCCCAGCATGCTTTGCTTCTTCGACACCTTTTTCACTCAGATCAACATCCACCCAGCCGGTGAATTGGTTGGACAGGTTCCATTCACTTTGCCCGTGACGGATCAATACTAATTTCGCCATATCAGAGAATACCTCGCTTTTATGATTTGACAGTTTTCTGTCTGTTTACAGAATCTCATGTTACACCATTTTCAGTAAGTTCGCACCCGCTTTCTCTGGTATATTGGAAACATAAGGGAAAAGAAAATGATTGAGGTCACCTGAACGGCGTGTAAAAGTGGGTCGCGCTCCGGTGGTGATGACCATCGTCCAGTGTGCCCACTGCATTGCGGCGACAACCCACTGCTTGGAGGTTATCTTGAAAAAAATCTGGTTAACAATCGGCGGCTTCTGGCTGATCAGTGTGATTTATTTTTTGGTCTATGTAAGCACCGCTGCCTTTCAAGCAGCCGTTAATGAAAACGGCTTCTTGTCCTTGGTTCACGGGGTCATGGATTTGATTTTACTCGGCACCACCTTTGCCTTGGTTGCCGGTGGTCTTTATCGGCTCTTCCATCGCAGGTGATTTTTGGTGGTAGCTTAAGGCATTCGTCAATTCATTTGGTATGATTAGGTGACGGGTGTTTTCATAACTGGTGGTTTGGTTTCATACGTGAACTGGGTCGGAAAGGACCCGTTCACCATAACGCGTTCACCGGCGCAGAAGCCGGTTCACGCTCACTTTTACTTTGGAGGTCATTCTATGTTTAAAATATGTCCTAATTGCGGTGCCCATAATCTGGTAACCGCCAACTTCTGTGTCAAATGTGGTACTAATTTAGCTGACGTTGCGGTAACGCAAGCGCAGACTGATACGGCATCTCATACTGAATCTGCTGAAAAGCCGACCACAAGTTCAGCCAATCAGTCTGCCGCACCAGTTTCAGCTGCAAAAGAAGCGGTGAAGGACGAAACGGCTAATTCAGCCTCAACAGCATCCAAACAGCCTAATCCAACGGTTGAGGCAGGCAAGAAGTATGCCGGCAGTTATTGGCGTTATCTAGTTGACAGCATCAAGCATCCTGCGCACATTGAACGGTCGTATCACCCTTATTTTGGCTTCACTAGCTTGGCCATTACCATTATCAGTCTGGCCTTAACGATCGCGTTGCGGGTTAGCAGTACGCTATCGTCACTTCCGGGTGGTGTTGCCAATATCGTTTTGAGCACCTTCATCAAACTGTTTGTCATGGTCGCCATTCTTGCAGTTGCCATTATTGCGATTTATTATCTGGCGATCCGCGGCATTCTAGGCGATCGGCGGCGCAATTTTCTTGAGTTCACCACCGACTATGCCTTCCACGCTAACTGGATGGTGTTCTTCTCGCTTTTCACGCTGCTGATGCAGATTGTGGGTCTTATCAACATCGGATCGGCCATGCTGCTCACATTGCTCGTCGCGTTAAGTCTCGGGCTCTTCCTCTTGGCCGGACCCTATATGCTATTCACCGCGCAACCAACGAATCAGTTCGATAAAATCTATGCGTACTTAATTGCCAGCGCGCTACTCTTCCTGGTCTTCATGGTGGTTGGCATGCTTGGACTCTCAAGTATCATTAGCAGCCTTTACCAAGGCATCAACGATATCGGCCGCTCTTTCAACTACTAGCAGTTTCATTTAATGTTGCAAAAAAGACGACACTGGATTTTTTCCTCTAGTGTCGTCTTTTTGTCGCACTATCGAACCAATGCTTCCAGATTCTGGGCTAACGTCACCGTATCTGTAGTCATGGTGTGATTACCGAATAACACAACGCCACTTGTTGCATTGGCGCGGAAATAAGCTAACGTACTGAAGCTTTCTGGATTGTCGTTGTACATGCCTTGCAATAACCGCTGATCATCTAGCCAGGCCACTCCGCTGGCATACCGATTACCGTCGGCATAATTGGCGGTGATCAGCTCGCGATACACTTTGGGCGGGATAATTTTCCCGGTTTCCGCGGCAATGATGACTTTCGCCAGGTCAGTCACACTCATGTACTCGCTGCCGCTGCCAAGTAGGCTCGACAAGAGTGCCGGGCTAAGATCATCAGGCTGGTAGCGGTCATCGTCTTCGGTGAGATAGCCTTGTGCTACGGGCATTTTTGCGGTTAGTTCATCAAAATTGCGGGTGTGTTGAAGATTTAACGGCGTCAGGATCGTTTCTCGCAATGTCGTCGCAAAACTTTTGCCGGTTACCTTGCGAATGATGCCGGCCAACAGCGCATAGTTCGCATTTGTATAGAAAAAGTCATGCTGACCGGTCGATCCTAGTTGCTGTAAATTCCAATCCAGTGACTTCGATTCCGACGTCAAAACATTGTCTGGCGTTAACTCATCCATCTGAATCCCGGAACGGTGATCAAGCAGTTGGCGAACCGTGATGTCCTTGCTATGGGCAATCTCCGGATAAAACTTCGCCAGCTTCGTCGTCAGCTTCAACTGGTGATTGGCCACTAACCGGCCGATCAGCAAGGCGGTCAGGTACTTTTCAACCGACGCCAACGGAAACATGGTGTCACCGGTATTGGCCAGCTTGCGATCATGATTTGCCTCGCCAACGCCACCGCTATACACAATTCGCCCCTGTTTGATCAATGCGATGCTGCCTCTGAAGTCAGTCTCGCGAATGAGCTTGCGGGCACTTTTACCTAATTGTGCCTGGGGAACCGGACGCGCCGTGATTTTGCGGGCATCGCGTTGATGTTGTATCCACACCATTGTCAAGCCACCTGCTGCAAGCACCGCCACGAGCACCCCGATCACGATCAACCAACGTTTTTTATGCGCCATCGCCGTCGTGCTCCTTTGGCTGCGGGATGCTGGCATATGTCGAGTGACTGGATTTCGTTCCGGCAATCTTTTTGACGCCTAACACATCGAGGAAGAACGTAAAAATCGGAATACCGACAATCAGACCCCATGTGCCAAAAAGTCGTTCGGCAACTAGCAGAATCACGAACGTAAAGAATACCGGCAACTGCGTCCGACTGCTCATAAACTTCGGATTCAGCACATAGGCTTCCAGTACATGGATCACGGCAATCATGATCAAAATGGTAATCACATCCTGCCAGCCGCCGACAGTATAGCCGATAATGGTCAGCGGAATCAACGATATGATCGCCCCCGCCACCGGAATCAGTGACAACAGAAAGACCATAATGGCCAAACTAGGAATGTTCGGCATCTTCAGGAATAACAAGGTAATCGTCGTAATGACCGTGTTGACCACCGCAATAAAAATCTGGGCTTCCATCACCACGCCAAAGGTATTGATGAACTTCATGGCAAAATAGCGCAAGTCTTCGAAGTACCAGCCAAACGGCGAATCCAGGAACAGCTGACCGAACTCAGGCAGGCTGTCCAGCTCGATCGTAAAGAAAAAACTTAAAATAAATGACAGAACCAGCGTCAACCCCATGGCACCAATATTGCCAGCATATTCGAGAACCGTCGACAGCCCGGTTTTAAGCTGCTCGGTCAGATTCAGACTCTTGGTGCTTGACAGTATCCATTGCATGACCTGATTATTCGCAAACGCATCGCTGTTATAAAAGTCCTGCACCGAGTTGAACAGCGTGATGGTTTGCCGGACAATTGCCGGTACATAATGCACAGCCGCATAAACCAGCCCCAAAAGAACCAATATGTAAACCGGCACCACAATGATAAACGGGCGAATATGAACATGCCGTTGCACCGCATGAACCAAGCGGCTGACCAAAAAGGCAAAAATAAATGTCAGCAAAATATCGCTCATAATACTGCGTGCGAACCATAAGACTAGAAATACCGAGAATAAAACAACGGTACGCCGAACCGGCACGTTGTTGATAAATTTTTCGTAAGCTGACATAGTCTCCCCCATTTAACATTCTTTACTCATTAAACTTTAGCCTGCCGCAAAAAGAAAAAAAGTGCAAGCATTCGCTCACACTTGCTTAAATTATAAGAAAATTTTCAAATTCTGACTGTTGGCGTCTTTAACCGATTGCAGCTCGCCTTGAACAATGATCCGATCCACTTCGCCTTCAGTCGGTGACGCACATGTGACCAACGTGATCAGTTTCTTGCCCGCCACATCATCGATCCATTGGACTTGGGTCTCATTAACAATCTGTTTAGTCGTCACCTTATACGTGTAGATGTGCTTCATATTCGTGATAACAACCGTATCGCCTTTTTTAACGTTCTTTAATGGCGAAAAGAGGATGCCTTGATTAGTCATATAGTGACCGGCTAACGCGTAATTCCCTTCGCCCATCTTTTGATCGGCCTTCATCGTTCCGGCGCCGGCACTCAGGTTATCGTTGGATAAACCCTTGAGAATCGGCAGCTTCAGGTTAACGCTGCTAATCGCAATTTTGCCGATGGGATGCAGATTACGCGTGATCGCCGCATTACCGACCGTATTGATATCCAACGCCTTGACGCCTTTAAAGTCAAACGTCGCTTGCTTCTTTTCATTTTTGTCAACCGTGTCCCGATCAATATGCGCCATCGTTGTCTGACTTAAATGATCAACCACAAATAACTTAATCGGTTCATTGAAGACCAGCGCTAAGCCAAGAAGGATACCGAGCGTGAAAATCGTCCGCCAAAGCCAACGATGCTTGCGCGGCGGTTGTTGCTTACTAGATTTTGTCATCGTCACCCTCCTTGGGAAAAGGATACCCTGAAATTTGCCGAGATTCAAGCACACCTATCGTACAAAAATAACGTTTGTCGACCGCAAGCGATATTGTCTTAAGTAAGCAGTTAGCCAAAGTGTCACAAAAACTGTAACCTCTTAGAAGATACATCTAGGAGGAATCACATGAAGAAGGTTGTCTTAACAATGAAAGAAGAAGAACGTTACCGAGTCATCAAAGCAGTGGTCAATGGTAAGACCTCCGTGCAACGCGCAGCCGTTAAGCTCAAGCGCTCCGAACGAACCATCTACCGATTGATCAAGCTTTACAAGCAACAAGGCAAAGACGGCTTTATCCATGGCAATGCCGGTCGTGAGCCCGCCAACAAACGCAACGCGCAACTCGAACGCCAGATTATTCGTCTGTACACCAACAAGTATGCCGGATTCAACATCGCCCATTTTCACGAGTTCTTAACCACTGCCGAACAAATCGCCATCTCCGAATCCTCACTCCGGCTCTTATTCAGACACCACCACATTCTCTCACCCAAAGCCCATAAAGCCACCAAGCGCCGAGTCAAGCGTGAATTAAAAGAAAAAGAAAAGAAGTCCAAGCTCCTATCCAAACGTGATGAAGCCACCTTGTCAGCCATCGAGGTCGTTGAAAACATCAAAGCCCATCCAGAACGTCCTCGGAAACATTATTCTGGTGAACAGGTACAAATGGATGCTTCCTGGGAGTATTGGTTTGGTACTCAAAAAACCACCTTACACGCAGCCATTGATGATCAGTCCGGGAACGTTGTCGGCGGCTACTTTGCCAAACAAGAAACACTCAGCGGCTATTATCATGTGTTTGCCCAAGTCCTTCGCGATTATGGCGCTCCAGCAGAATTCCTAACGGATCGGCGCACCGTGTTTAACAGCAACAAAAAAGAGGGCTCACCTTCGACCGAGAACCCTCTTACACGTTTCGGTTATGCCTGCCAGACACTTGGAACAGAACTTTCGGTCACCAGTATTCCGCAAGCCAAAGGCCGCATAGAACGTCTTCTGGAGACTTTTCAAGATCGGCTCACAAGTGAACTGCGGTTGCATAACATCACCACAATCGCAGATGCCAATCGGTTTTTGGTCGGCTTTATCAAGCGTTACAATGACCGCTTCGCATCTACCATCAAAAGTAGCATGTCGGTGTTTGATAAGCAACTAACACCCAAGGAAATTGACAATATTTTGATCATTGCCAATGAACGCAGCATCGGCCACGGACATTGTGTTCGCTTTGATAACAAACGCTATCTGCCACACCGGAATGGCGAATTGGTTTATTTACCCCCGCATACAAAGGTCTTAGTCATCAAAAGCTTCACGGGCAGACTTTATATGACCACTGATGATGACCAGGTGTACGACCTTTTCTGTGTGCCAAAAGAACAGTTCATGTCAGCCAAATTCGATCTTACGCCAGCTGCGGCACCAACTCCTAAACGAACCAAGAAAATCCCGGCAATCACGCATCCGTGGCGCCGCGCTAACTATCGCGATTACCTTGATTCTCTTGGCATTAACAGGACAAGGGTTAAACAGTTGGTCGCCGAACGATATCCATACAAGAATTCACAAGCGATTCAAGTCTAATTAGGATCATCTCGCGTCCAGTTTTCGGACGCATGTTTTATGGAATTTACTGTCAAAGTCGAAAATCGCTTGACAGCACACCTATCGTACAAAAATAACGTTTCAATGTGACTTATTAATTGTAAGTCATACCCGTACAAAAGTGCAAGTCACTTGATCATTCGCCGGCTGACGCACCGCTGCGATGCATGGTATACTGTGACGAGTTGCCATCATTCGGCCCGGCATGCGTGCCAAACCTAATACTAGAGGAGTATTTCCCTTGAAAACCCTGATTCAACTTTACCGCCGCTATGAAATGATCATCAACTACTTATTCATTGGCGGCCTCACGACCCTTATTAACTTTGTCACTTTTTTCGTGATGCGCTACTTTAGCATCGGCTTGGTGTTAACCAATACCACCGCGAATATCGTGAGTGTTATCTTTGCGTTTTTTGCCAATAAAAGTGTCGTCTTCCACAGCGATTATTCAAGTAAGAAAAAGTTTTGGTTTGAACTGACTAGCTTTCTGATTCTTCGCGGCGTGTCATTGCTGCTAGACAACTTCATCATGATCGTCGGCGTTGACTGGCTGCATGGCAATGAGATTCTGGTCAAAATTCTCGATCAGGTTATTATCGTGGTGGCCAATTATCTGTTCTCAAAATTAATTTTCGTGCGCAAGCGTTAACCGACCGGAAAACCAATGCCACCAGCGCTTTAACAAAATCACAAGTCCCTATCAACAGTCTGAAACATAGGCTGTCGATGGGGACTTTTTTTTACTTATTCGTTGGCAATAGAAACATTTGCGTCGTTTGCTGCAGCGTAACCGCGATTGGCGTCGTATACTCTTCACCATCCATTTGAATCGGCACCGTGGCCTCCGTGGCAAAGTCAAATTGATCGGCTTCGAAATGGTGGATGGCACGATGAACCGACCGACCGCTTAAAATGGCAGCCGCGACTTGAAGCAAGGTGCCAAGCTTTTCGCGGCGAACCTGGACCAGTGATAACCGCTGGCGTTGATCCATTGCGTCCGGGAAAAGGCGAATACCGCCGCCGAGAAACGGATGGTTGGTAAAAACATTCAAATAGGCGTTATCAGCGTGTTTCTCAGAGTGCCCGGCGACTTGCCACGTTGCCGCGAAACCTTTCTGCACCCGCAGCGCTTTTAAAATGCTGGCGCCGTAAGCAAATTGGCCCAACTTGAGGGCATTTAGCGTTCCTTTGTGCAGCGAATGATTGGTTTGGTAAACAATCTGCGCGTCCATGCCAATCCCAAAATTATTGATGAAATACTGAGTCCCATATTTGGCGGAAGTCGCAACCCCGATCCGCACCGGTCGCGGCATGGCGGTGACCAGAACCGCCGCGGCTTTTTTCGGATCCAAGGGTATTTGCTGAGCGCGCGCAAAGTCATCGCCCGTACCCGTCGGAACATAACCAATGGCCACTTCGGGATGACCGCAGCGTTGTAATCCATTCACAACATCATGCAACGTGCCATCACCACCGATGACAATCAGTTGTAGTTCGTCAAGACGACCATGATAGGCTTTAAGCAATTTCTCGGTCACAATCTGCGCATCACCTGGCTGTTGGGTTCGGTTCACCCGCAACGGCGCAAAGTGCGATTTAAGCAGCACCAACAACGCCGGCAACTCCTTCTTCCAGCGTGCATTACCCGCACTTGGATTCATAATAATTTCAGCAGAAAACATCCGGTTAGGCCATCCTGTCATTTAAGTCACGAGACAATTCATGCCATAGACGAATTGCCCGGTTATGTCACATGATACCATTTTCGGGCTCGGTGACCATTGATTGTGCTTCATGAACGTGGTAATGAATACAATCTAACACGCCTTCAGCGGTCAGGATATAAAAACGAACGCACACAATAGCAGCGCACGTTCGTTTAATGTCCACATACAAGCAATTTGTCAAACTGTTCAATCACTAGTGCCAAGGCGGAGCAATCGTAGGCGGGGCGGGCTCAGTGATGAAATCGGTCTTAAACGGGCGGTTTTCCCGTTTTAGACCAAGGTCGAGCTTTGAGACTCAGCCGGTTTTGCTGAGGCTCAAAGTCGTGCCCACCACGTTCCAGCCCAGTCCCGCCGGAGATTGCGGAGTTTGGCACGGCACGGAACTCATTGCCTGAGTTTTTCTCCTACTCACACAATTATCCAATCGGAACGTGATGCGCCTGCAGAAACTCACTGAACGGCACCAGCTTATCCGCATAGTAACGCTTCTTGAACGCTGCAATGGTCGGGGCATCGAAGCGGTCAGGATCCAGTTGCAGGTGCTCAACCGGAATTGGCCGTTCATTGGTAATTTTGGCATCAATCAGCGTCGGTTTGCCGGCAATGCGATTAGCCTCGGCTTCATCAAATGCATCGGCAAGTTCCGATACCTGCGTCACCGTGATGCCCGTCATCCCCATGCCTTTCGCGACCGTCGCAAAATCAATCGGCGGCATGTCGATACCGAACCACTCATGGCCGTCATCTTCCTGCTCGTCTTCGATATAGCCTAGCGCATTATTCGAGAACACCACATTAATAATCGGCAAATGGTACCGCACTTCGGTATCAAGATCCTGCATGACCATTGCTGCCGCCCCGTCGCCAGTCAAATTGAATACCTGCCGCTTAGGGAAACTCAACTGTCCCGCCAAAGCTGCTGGCAAGCCAGCGCCCATGGTGGCAAACAAACCACTGGTAGTCCAAGCTTGACGGCCCGTGACTTTCAGCAGCCGCACGGCATTCTGCGTTACATCGCCGACATCAATGGCAAAAATCGCATCATCCGTCGCTAACCGGTTAATTTGACCGAAGACTGGTTCAAACCGCATGTCACCAGTGGTCCGCTGCATCATGTCATCGTTGTATTGATGCCAGTTTTTCACGTTGTCGACGTTCGCCTGATACCAGCCGCTGCTTGGGGCATCATCGCTGCGGGCAATCATTTTCTCCAGCGTTGCCGGTGCATCTGCCAAAATGGCCACATCGGTGTGATGACGCTTGCCAAGCGTTTTTGGATCCGCTTCAATCTGAATGAACTTTGCTTTAGGCGAGAACATCACTTCGGCAAATGGATAGTTGGAGCCTACGAACATGATGAGGTCCGCAACTCGTAACGCTTCATTAGCCGGCTTCGACGCAACCCGAGCAGCCGATCCCAGCAACGCTTCAAACTCATACGGAATGATCGGTTTACCGAGTGCGGTGGTAATGACTGGCATCTGTAACTTTTTGGCTAGCGTCATGACGGTATCGGCCGCACCGCGAACTCCTTGGCCGACATACAACACTGGCCGGGAAGCCGCACCGATTAGCCGCAAAGCTGCATCAACCTGCTCATCACTGCCGGCCGCCAAAACCGGCGTTGCATGCGTTTCAGCCGCGCTATAATACCCGTCAGCCGGGATCGATTCTGCCGGTAAGTCGTTGGGGATGATCACCACAGCAGCACCACGAGCGGCATAAGCACGGCGAATGGCTTCATCGATCACATGGGGTAGACTGCGCGCGGTGGTCACAGTGCGCGCATAAACGGCGCCGTCTTGAAACATCGGATCCTCATCCAATTCCTGGAAGAAATCGGCGTTCATAAACCGCTGCTCGACCTGTCCCACCAAGAATAGCGTCGGCACTTTATCCATTTTGGCATCATAGATTCCTTGGAAAAGGTGCGTCGCTCCGGGGCCGGCTGATCCAAATGCCACGCCAATATGACCGGTGAGCTTACCATCAGCAACAGCTGCCAGTGCCCCGACCTCTTCATGCCGGACATGAATATATTTGATCCGCGCCTGCTCTTCATCCAGCGCATACATCATGTTATTAAACGTACCGCCGGGAATGCCGTAAAGATGCGTCACGCCCCAACTTTCCAAAGTCCGCAATGCAGCAATTCCGGCTTTTATCGTCTCAACCATCAGAAACCCTCCTCATTTAAGTGAGCGTGAACCGGTGCGTATATGAAACTGCGCCGATGAACGCGTTATGGTGAACACTTCAAGAAAAACTGTTACGAATGAGTTAACTTTTCATAACATTAGATACTTCTTCGCGGTTATCGTAGTCATTAAAAGCCTAGAAGGCAAGCCATCTGCTCATTAACCCACCCAACAAAAAAACCAAGGAAGCCATCCGCAATCTTGCGAGCGACTCCCTTGGCGTTAACGATCTTCTATTTCTTCAAATCTTCAATACTGTTAATGTTCTTCATATACTTCGGCACAGCCAACCCAACGCGAGCACCGTCCATGTTGACGCCAAGATCAACGACTTGATTCTTGTAATCGGCGTATAACTTGGCAGCCGTGTTAGGCAACCACGCGGAAACCTGCGCATCTGCGGCCTTAGTCGCCACCGATGCCCAGACCGGTTGCGGCTCCATCGCGCGAATCGTGACCTTGTAGCCGACTTGGCGCAAGACCGTTGCCACAACATTGGTGGAGGCAATTTCCGAATCCCAGGCAATGTACGTTAACGTCAACTTAGGATGTCCGTTGACATGACTCGCACCTTTCGTCCATTCGGCGACCTGCTTAGGATGCTTCTTAACGAAGTCTTTGGCAGCATCAGCCGGATCCTGGCCATTGTTGACGGCGAGCATCACGCTGGAAATTTCTTTTGGCGTCCAGTGAAACTGATCCAATACCTGATAGGCTTGCGGATCATCCTGCTTGAGTCCTTTACGCACAATCGTATGGATCTGCTCGGTTTTACCATAAACATTTTTAGGATCCTTCAGAAACTTCAACGGAAACTTCGTGAACATCCAGTGCGGCGTCCAACCGGTGACCACAATCGGCCGTTTGTCGGCAATCGCCTTTTTCAACGTGCTGGTCATGGCTGCGGTTGAACTCGGCTGCAGCTGCCAATTTTTATCCGCCAGTCCGTAAGCTTTCAACGCCTTATCCGTGCTGGTCATAATCCCGGCACCGGCATCGATCCCTGTAATCGTATAGTTGATCTGCGGCCCTAATGGCTTGTTGGCATCGTACTTAGGCTGGGTGCTGCTGCATGCCGCCAGCAGCAAGACACTTGCCATCATCGCCATGGTTGCGATGATCTTTTTATAAAAACGCAAACGACCACCTCCTAGCGCGTGCGATTGAGGCTTTGGGTGATCCGGTCCAAAATGATCGCCAAAATGACAATCGCAAGGCCGGCGACAAAGCCACCGCCAGCATCATTACGTCCAACGGCAAAATAGACTTTGGTTCCCAGGCCCATCGCCCCGATCATGGACGCAATGACGACCATCGACAGCGCCAGCATCATGCTTTGGTTGATGCCGGCCATAATCGTCCCGCGGGCAAACGGCAGCTGCACCTTGATGAGCTGCTGCCAACTAGTTGCGCCAAACGCAACGGCTGCTTCGTTCAGATCGGCCGGTACCTGATCAATGCCAAGCTGGGTCATCCGAACGGTTGGCGGCATGGCAAAAATCACCGAGGCAACCACCCCGGGCACCATCCCGATGCCAAAGAACGCAACCGCCGGAATCAAATAAACAAAGGCTGGCATGGTCTGCATGAAGTCCATCAGCGGTTTCACGATGGCAGACACCGTTTTGCTTTCCGCGGCCCAGATACCGAGGGGAATACCGATCACAATGGCTAACAGACTGGCTGTTAACACAAGGGTGAGCGTTTGGGTCATGTCGCGCCAGAAACCGAGATTCCAGATCAGCAGTAAGCCCAGCAGTTCAAAAATCAACAGACTCCGATACTTCTGATCCCGTTTCAGATACCATGTCAACGCCATAATCAGCACGATGAACAGCCAAATCGGAATTAAATCGAACACGGCCTGAAAAGCGTTCACAATGCTGCCGATGAAGTTCGTCAGCACCCCGAAGAACCCGGAAAACTGGGTTAACCAGGCCACGAACGAATCGATCCAGTGGGCCAACGGTAAAGTCGGAATATTCATGAAAAGATTAAACATTGACATTGACCTCCTGTCCTGCCAGTGCCCCTAACACGGCACCGCGAATGATGATGCCGCGTAACCGGTCACGATCGTCGATAACGGCATACGGAACCGAAGTCGTGGAAACCGCGTCAAGCAGATCGGCCAGTGGCGTATCCATTTTGGTTGTCGGCACATCGGTTTTAACGATATCCTTCAGATCCTTCTTGCCGGCATCAATCGCCGCTCGTACATCATCCGCATCCAGAATCCCGACCAGTTTCCGTTGGGTATTCACCACATACAGACTAGAAATCTCGTTATCCCGCATGCGCCGTGCCGCCAACCGCGGACCATCCTTGTCAATGTTGACCGTATTGGCCCGAATCATGACATTAGCCGCCGTGTAAACCTGACTGCGGTCCACGCCTTCGATAAATTTCTCAACGTAATCGTCAGCTGGCTGACTCAGGATTTCTTCAGGGGTACCGATCTGGACGATTTCGCCGTCCTTCATGATCATAATGTGATCGCCAATCCGCAACGCCTCGTTCAAGTCGTGCGAAATAAACACAATCGTCTTATGCATGTCTTCCTGCAAATCCAGCAGTTCATCTTGCATATCCCGACGATTCAACGGATCAAGCGCGGAAAAGGCTTCGTCCATCAACAGGATCTCGGCATCACTGGCCAAGGCACGCGCCAAGCCAACCCGTTGCTGCATCCCGCCAGATAATTGATCCGGATACTGATCGGCAAACCCGTTCAGGCCAACCAGGTCGAGCGCTTTATTGGCTTTGGTTTCGCGTTCATCTTTATCCATACCTTGAATTTCCAAACCAAAGGCGGCATTTTGCAACACGGTTCGATTCGGCAAGAGTGCAAACCCTTGGAACACCATGCTGAGTTTCTTACGCCGAATCTCGCGAATACCTTGTTTGTCCATTTTGGCAATATCGTCACCGTCAATCAGCACCTGACCGGCAGTCGGTTCAATTAACCGATTCAACATCCGCAAAGTCGTTGATTTCCCGGATCCGGAAAGTCCCATAATCACGAAGATTTCGCCGGTTTTAATCGAAAAGTCCGCCCGATCAACGCCGACCGTTGCGCCGGTTGCTTTTAAAATTTCCGGCTTGGTTTTGCCATTTTTCAGCATTTCCTTAGCGCGGTTAATTCGTTTACCAAAAATCTTGGTCAACCCGCGGACTTCGATTTTGGTTTCTGCATCACTTTCAATTTTGTGTTGCATCCGTTCACTTCTCCTCTCGGGGTCACCGCTTTTTGACAAGCGTGTACCCAGTACTGTTTGCTTAAAGCTATTTGCTATGCCTTGTGTTACTTGGCGTCTTATTTAAGAAACAGTTGTCATCGAATTGAAACAATGCTAACCATTGTAAAGATCATTTGTGTGTGATTCAAATCACGGAATCTCATTTTCATTTTTCGCCAAGAACTCAGCGTCTTCGAGTCCACGATTTTTCCGCCATCAAAAAAGCCCTCATCTGCATAGGATTGAGGGCTAGGGACGATTAATGACCCGGTAGCAATGCTTAAATAAAATTGTCAAGTCAAAATGAAATTTTTATGAACGAGTTTTCATTTTTCACAAACTCGCCAAGTCGATTTCTGTAAACGGAAGCTGTTCATCAAAGGCAATTTTGTGTCCTAACGTAATGGCATCGGGACCGGTTACCGTATCATATGCCAACACCCGAACGCCGGCTTGCTTAGCGTTGGTGATCGCGGTGACCAGCTCGGGAAAACGATCCCGATAAATGGTCATCTCCTGAATATCTGGCAACTGTACGATGAACACCAAAAACGCCTGGTAGCCTTCTGCCTGCGCCATCATCAAGGTATGGACATGCTTCAATGCGCGAGTCGTCGGGGCATCGGGAAATGCGGCTAACGAGCCATTCGCTAACGTCACGCCTTTGGTTTCGACAAACCATGGCTGCCCATCTGCAGCTGTGCCGGCAAAATCCAGTCGGGAATCCCGCCAAGTCGTCTCCGGATGAACCGTATACGGCAACGTCAACCCCGGCAGTATCAAGGTTCCTGTTTCCAAGCATTCCTTGGCCACATGGTTCGGTGCCAGACTGTCAATATTGATCCAGCGATTTTGCCGCTGCACGGCTAAAAGATCGTAGTGCGTTTTGCGGTTAGGGTTGGCCACATGGCGAACACTGGCAAGCGAACCGGGAATCAGAATTTCCTTATTGCGGCCGGTATTGTTCATGTGAACTGGCGTCGTCACGCCCTCTAATTCAATTTCGACCGTGAAACGGCTAACCCGGCGAATAAGTTTGCCGACGCTGACGTTTTGATAATGCATGGGATGCCTCGTTTCTGTTAGTTAAGGGGTGGTCTTCCAGCAATTGCGTCGAGCGTACGCTGGACTGTTTGCTTGCTATCCGTCGCCAGTCTGCGCTCAAAAAGCAGCCCCGAACTCTTTTTTGGAGTCGCGACGGCTGCTTGTTGTGATGTGTGATGCTTTTACAATATTAGCGAACGATAATGACAGATACCGACGCATCACGTGCCACTTCACTTGCCACGTGTCCGAGACGTAACCGACCACGGCGCACGTGCGAACCCATGATGACTAAGTCTGGTTTGAATGCAGGAATGACTTCATCAAGCAACGCTGCCGCCGGACGGCCCTCTGCTACAATCGGTTGGGCTTTTTGAACGCCGAAATCACGCGCTTTTTCAACATAAGTATTCAGGTTCTTGGCCATCTTTTCCCGTGCTGCATCAACATCGTCAGGTGTCAATGATTGGAAAATGTTCAAATCGCCGGTTTCCAGAACCGAAACAATCCCCAGCGGAATATCGTAAATCTTGGCGACCGTGCAGGCGTAGTTCAATGCCTTGCGCGAGGAGTCGTCGTCATCATCATCGACCGCCAACAGCAGTCGATTATAATGCACGGATTCAATCGTTAAATCATTTTCAGTAACCAACAGAAATGCCCCCTTGCAAGTTTAGGTATCCCTAACAAAACTATTCTATCACACATTACCTTTGTTTTCCGAAAAATACTGCTTAAACCGGCCAACGTAATTGTGAAACATGTACTTAAGCAATATCCAGCGTTTGAAGGTCATATCCGGCTTGTAAAAGACCGTCGTCCCGTAACGTTTTTCTTTGATGAGCTGCAACGCTTCCCGCTTGGCTTCATTATCGGCGGAATATTGCTTGAAGACCCGCTCCGGCACGCCCAGCCATAGCTTGTATTTGCTGCGGTCAGCATTACCGAAAACCGTCGGAGCATCCTTGAGATCACCGACAATATAATCGCGAACCGGCCAGCTGGCAAGATTGTAGCCATTTAACGTGACAAAGAAACTGCTGCGTCCCTGGCGGATGTTGATTTCAAACAACTTAAAGGTGTTGTCGCGGTGATCATATTTCATATCAAAGTTGGCAAAACCCGTAAACTTGATGGCTTCCAGGAAATCCTTGATTTGATCGTACAGCTTCTGATCGAACGCCGGCATAATCGCCACATAATTACCGATTGAAGCCGGCGTCGGATCTTCCAGCAACGGGTGTCCCAGACACATCATTTTAACGTGATGATATTGATCCACGTAACAGTTCATGGTGCGCATGTTGCTATCATCGCCGGGAACAAAATCCTGCAAGATCAGATCCGACGTGTAGCCATTGTCATAAATTTTGGCAATCGTGTTGGTCAGCTCAACCTGTGAGTGGATCGTGAACGCCTTCTTACGTCCTTCAAAATGGATGTTCAACCATTCCACCGAATCAGTCGGTTTAAGCGCCACCGGAAATTCAAACGGTGCCGTAATCGTAGCGTTGCTTTCGTACATCGACTTGGTGACGATTTTGGTCGCAGGATACGGCAGATGATATTCCTCGCATACCTGATAGAAGCTTTCCTTGCTATTCAGACGCTTCAGCAAATCATAGTCAACATAAGGGCAGATGAACCACTGACTCAATTCGTCTTTATGTTTGGATACCAGTTGCGCATATGTATCGCCGCACGCAATTAAGAGTAGTCGACCTGCCGAAGCCGCATGCAGGTGCGCGATTTCACGCATTTTTTCGATGAACGTGGGGTCGGAATCAAACTGCTTAATCAGATGGACATTCACGATACGCGAAAAACGCGTCGGCGCAAGCTGTTCACGTGCATAAACATCAATCGCACCGCCGATCATCTCGTGGAACGAACGCGCCATCCCGTACACGTTCATATCACTGCCAAGCAGAATGGGGGTAAAACTGGGTGCATCTTTCATCTGGATGATAATCTCCTCGTTCGATAGGTTCAGGCTCATTACGCCTGCGCCTTGAAATTTTCATTGAAAATGCAGCCGCAATCAGTGACGTGGTTGTTGCCGGCTGCATATGACATTCCCGAAGCGATGGTTGAAGCGGTTCAACTTTTCGCTCGTCGCTCTCGAATTATACCATACTGGCAATATGCATTCATGAAGATACTGGTAGTGTGGTTCAAAACTGTTTCAGCTGCGCCATATCGACCGTGATGTACACAATGCTCTGATTAGCTGCCAACAACCAATTCGACGGATCTTGAACTGGTGGATAAGGTTCACCATCCAGCATGGTTGCGATGGCATCCACAGCCTCTATGGCCGCTTCTTCACGCGTTGTTCCTTCGGTCACCATTCCTTTAATATTTGGGCTGGTGACTGTAAAATAATGGCCGTCTTCATCATTAAATTCGGTGAAAATGGTTGGATAGACTAGAACCGATGATTTGATAGGCTCTTTTTTCATGGCTATACTCCTTTAGTCAGACATCTCTGCTTGGTCCGCTTTCTCAGCCAGATACGCAGCGATCTCTTCTTCCGTGGGTGGATGCTTACTGACCCACCCCATGTGAACGGCTAATTGTTCTTCCTTCGGGACAGTTGTTAATTCCGTGATGCAGGCAAGTGCGCGCTGCCGATACGAGGCCCTTACCGCGATGATTTGCCCGACTTTCAATTCACCTCTAAGCCGCCCCGGAATACTAAAACGATGCGGTTTGCCTTTTAGACCCACCGCAACCACCGTGTTATAAGGGCTGATCATATTGAGTTTCTCTTCTTTTGGCAAACCGGTTGCAAACACTTCGAGGATAGTTCGGACTGAAAAGTCAAGCGCCCCGTCGCCGTGCCACAGTTGTAAAATTTCTGGCGTCGTCAGGCGTTTTATCACGCCCTCACCTAGCGCAGTAGCAACGGCGGCCCCCGTTTCTTCCGCCGTGATCAATTTCAGTTGTTTTAGCTGGTCCAGCAGCATAGACAGACGCTTTAGAGACAAACTGATGACTTGATCGCCAACCGCTATTTGAACGTTGTGCTGCTCGTCTTCTATCACCCCGGTATGCTTGACAAGCAAAAGCATGTAAGCAAGGCCACCCACTCGCAACGTATTGTTGGGGCTGGCCAGGCAGCCCCGAATCATTTCACGGAGTTCGCCGAAGTTAGCAGTATTTCGCAGATCAAAGTTGAAACCTTGGTAACCGGCTTGGCGATGATCGCTAATTCTCAAGTGCCAAAGCCGTTTGCCATCAGTAATCAGGCTGTACCGGCTGTTGGTGGTAAACGAATAGACGAATAACAATTCATGCTGATCAGGCCCCAACGCCGCTTTAATCGTGTCATGAATAACCTGCGACAGGCGACTCGCGGTCGTGTAATACCAGTGCTGGCCGATGTTGATCAGTACCCGCTCGTTAGACTTAATCCGCTCCATCCGTTCCGTCCTTTCTGGTCTTGATCATGACAGTTGTCTGCCTTTATATTACCAAAAATAGCCGTCAAACGAGACGATGATATCTTGTTGCCTGCCCTCTAACGATCTTTCTCGCCATATAACCACATTTGGCGTAGAAAAAACAATCATGGCGCGTAAAAAAAGCCAAGCTTCAATGCTCGGCCTTTTTTGAAAGTTCCCCCGTTTTTACCACCTGTACGCCTTGTTCACTCGGCGTCACGATTCTAACTTGCCATTCCGGCCACCGTTGCGCGGCTGCCTTTTGCAGTTGTTCGGCTCCGGCAGCATCGCCAACAATGGCCAGCATGGTCGATCCCGAACCGGAAATCAATAAGACCCCGTCGTGTGCGGCCGTCTCTTGGCGCGCTGCCTGATAATCTGGAATCAGCGTGGCGCGATACGGCTCGTGCATTCGATCCTGAGCCACCTGGCGTAACAGCGATAAATCACCGTCCGCCAATACGCGGGTCATCAAAACGCAGCGGCCCATTTGATAAGTCGCATCCGCATAACTCATGGTTGCCGGCAAAATATTGCGAGCTTCTTCAGTGCTAACCGCGTATGGCGGAATCAACACAACAAAGTGCAGCTGCTGACTGACGGGATACTGTCGGACAATCGGCTCGTCACCTACCAAAATAGTCGCACAAACCTGTCCATAAATGGCCGGCGCCGCATTATCCGGGTGCCCTTCCAACTGAGTCGCCAACTTCAAAAGTGCGGCCTGATCCCAGCCGGCGTGAAACCAGGCATTCGCCGCAGCAAGACCGCCGACCACACACGTTGCCGAACTGCCTAATCCCCGCGCACTAGGAACATCCGAATCAACGGTGATGCGTAAATTGGGAACCGGTTGATGAATGGCATCCGCAAACGTGACAAAGGCGCGATAAATTAAATTTTCCGGGGTAGCGAAAGCGGGCTCATCACCGATGATTTCAAGCTTTTGGGTGCTCGGTTCAAAAGTAAACCGAGCTTTGAGATCAAGGGCCATCCCCAACACATCGTAACCAACGCCTAAATTAGCGGTTGTTGCCGGAACGGACACGCGAATCATCGTCAAAAACCTCCTTTGCCGCATCGAGAATGGCGGCACCCATTGCTGCTGGTGCAACCACGTGTTTAGGTTGAGGCGTCATCGTTGCCAAACGGGCCAGATTTGCTGGAATTGCAACGCCACTCAGCTGTTGCAATTGTGCCATCAACGAAAAATCGTCGCCTGACACCGGCAAGTCAAGTGCCTTAGCCACCGCGCGCGGAAACTTATAGGGACTCGCCGTTGCCAACAAGACATTCGGCGTGGCATCTCCCGTGGCACGATACTGTTGCATGACACTATAACCGACCGCTGTATGCGGATCCATCAGGTAACCATCTTGCTGCCAGACTTTGGCAATCGCTCCTGCTACCTGTTCGTCAGTCGCAAAGCCACCGGCAAAATCGGCTTGAATCGTCGCCAGTACATCAGAACGGACTTGATAGCGTCCCGTTTTTGCCAAATCTTTCATCAGCATGGCCACATAGGCACTATCTTCGCCGCTCTTATAATACAGCAGGCGTTCCAGATTACTTGAAATCTGAATATCCATACTTGGAGCAACGGTTTTTAAAAACGGCCGGTTACGATCATAGATGCCGGTATCCAGGAAGTCTGCGATCTCGCGATTGGCATTGGCCGCAGCGATCAGTTTATGAATCGGCAAGCCCAGTGCCTTGGCATAAAAACCAGCCAGCACATCGCCAAAGTTTCCGGTCGGCACTGTGAAATTAACCGGTTCCCCTAACTGGATTGCATGGCTGTTAACCAGTTGCAGATAAGCAGCAAAATAATAAACCACTTGCGGAATTAGTCGGCCGATATTAATGGAATTAGCCGCCGATAACGTAACCTGTTCTGCCTGCAGCCGGGCTGCAAAACCCGTATCGGTAAACAATGCTTTGACCGCACTCTGCGCTTGGTCAAAGTTACCGGCAATCGGGAACACCCGCGTATTCTTACCAGTTGTTGTCAGCATCTGCTGCTCCTGAATCGGGCTAACCCCATGATCGGGATAAAAAACCGTAATACCCGTTTGCGGCACATTTTTGAACCCTTGCAAGGCTGCGGTGCCGGTATCCCCACTGGTTGCCGCCAGAATCATAATGCGATCTTCCGGATCAAGGGCCAACCGCATCAACTGGGGCAATAATTGCAGCCCCACGTCTTTGAACGCACTGGTCGGGCCGTGAAACAATTCAAGCACGTGGAAATCGCCGACTTTTCGAATCGGTGTGATGCGTTTGTCGGAAAAATTTTGCCGATATGCTAAATGGATCGCTTTTTTCAGTGAAGCAGTGTTAAAATCAGGCAACAGGGTCATGAGAACATGCTGAGCGATCGTTTCATAATCTGCTCCCAGTAAATCCTGAAGCGCAATCCGATAATCCGTTAAATGCGGCAAAACGAATAAGCCGCCTTCTTCGGAAATACCTTGCTTAATGGCTTGCTGGCTCGTTTTGGTTACTCGTTGATCCCGTGTGCTCGTGTATCGCATGTGAACGATTCTCCTATCTGATCCGACTTGTTTTTACGATATGGATATGATAATCTGTTCGCATTAGAAAAACAAGTGTCTATATTTTATAAACAAGGAGCTGAGAAATATGAATATTGCCATCTTAGGTTTTGGTACTGTCGGTAGCGGCGTTTACGATATTGTTGCGAATGGTGATCGCCGAATGCGGGTCACTGCGATTTTTATTCGCCCAACCCACCCTGCCACCATGCCTGAGATGACAACTGATTTCGATGCCATTCTTGCGGATCCTTCTATCGATGTGGTGGTTGAGGCAATCGGCGGGCTACATCCCGCTTACGATTATATTCTTCGGGCCTTGCGCCATGGCAAGCATGTCGTGACGGCCAATAAAGCGGTTGTTGCCCATTATCTGCCTGAAATTATTGCCACTGCCAAACAGCATCATGTTCGCTTCTATTTTGAAGCAACGACTGGCGGTGGGATTCCCTGGATCCGTAATCTGGAACGGGCGGCGCGGATTGATCAAGTCGATACAATCGAAGGCATTTTTAATGGCACTAGCAATTACATTTTAGACCAGATGCAACGCGCCCACCTCGATTTCGATCCTGTTCTTTTGGCGGCCAAGGATATGGGCTATGCCGAAGCCGACCCGAGTGCCGACATTGACGGCGATGATATTGTTAATAAACTCAAAATCTCTGCAGCTTTAGCTTACAACATGGTACCGCCGCGTGATGTGCCTAAGTTTGGCATCCGTCACGTCAGCAAGGCCGACATCGACTTTTTCGCCAAACACCATCAAGTGCTGCGTTTAATCGGTAAAAGTAAGCGAATCGGTGATCATTATAGTATGGTCGTTGAGCCGCGGCTTTATCCAGCCACCGCTTTGGCCGCAAATACTTTTGAAAACTTCAACCTCATTCGCCTGCACGGCCAAACCATTGGCGATTTGCAGTTTTATGGCCAGGGCGCAGGTAAATATCCGACGGCCAACGCCATTGTACAAGATCTTTTTGATATTCTGGAAAACGTCACCCATCTAAAACGAGACTTCAAGCAAACCTTACAATTTGATCCTGACCTCAGTGTTGCCGACTATCTGTTGCGCGCTGATCCATTGACCTTTGCCATGTTTAACGACAAGCAAACCGAAGTGATCGATCACCGGCTGCTGATTAAGCAAATCCCAGTCGGCGAAATGCATCGACTCATGCGCGGTGTTTTGGCAATTGACGCCCATGCATTCATGGCGGCGATTGGCGATAGCGAACTCGTCGCGCGCGATGTCAAACAGCAATTAGATCAGGAGGTCATCGGATGAAAGTCGCAAAATTTGGCGGCAGTTCCGTTGCCACCGCCGATCAATTTCAAAAAGTCAAAGCCATTATCGATCAGGATCCCCAGCGTCAGCTTGTGGTCGTCAGCGCCGCCGGTAAATATGGCCCGGCCACCCAAAAACTCACAGACACCCTCTACCTTATTGCTGACGGCATGGAAGCCGGCCGCGATGTGACGCAGATGTTCGCTCAGGTAGAGGCCAGATTGGAAGCCATCAATCACGCATTACAGTTACACGTGCCTTTAATTAAATTAATGAACACGATCCGTCATCGGCTTGCCACGCGTTACTCGCGCGATTATCTGGTATCCCGCGGCGAATTTTTGACCGCTCGGCTGATGGCGGCGTATCTGGGTTATACCTTTGTGGATGCCACCGACTTATTCTTCTTTGATCAAAGCGGCGCCATTGACGAAGCCAAAACTCAGGCGGCTTATCGTCAGCTTCCTAAGCATCATGGCTTGGTCATCCCCGGGTTTTACGGACAGAATCAAGCCGGACATGTTCAACTCATGCCCCGTGGCGGCTCCGATATCTCTGGCGCATGGCTAGCACGGCTGGCTCAGGCAGATTTATATGAAAACTGGACTGATGTATCTGGCATTAAAATGGCGGACCCGCGCATTATCAAGGATGCCGACAGTATTGACGTGATGAGCTATGATGAGTTGCGCGAATTGACCTATATGGGCTTTAGCGTGTTTCAGGAAGAAGCCGTCCAGCCGGTTCGTGAATGTAAAATTCCCACCCGCATTCTCAATACCAATGCACCACAGGATCCGGGAACGTTGATCATTCATGATGACGACCCCAGCGATGAGCTGCGCATTATCACCGGCATTGCTGGGCGAAAACATTATCTCGTCATTACTATTCGTCAATACCAGCTTGCCTTACACTTGGAAGTCATTCAACGCGCATTGGGCGTCATTGCTGCCCATCATCTAGTCGTAGACTACCTGCCAACCGGGATCGACAGCTTCAGCTTGTTGATTCGGGAACCCCGCCACCAAATCTCGGTTCGTGAGTTAACAACAGCGATTAAAACTGCCTGTCAGCCGGATAAACTGGAAGTCACCGAAAATGTCGCCTTAATTGCGATGGTTTCCCGCCAACTACGGAAACGACCGGCGATTGCCGGAAAAGTGCTCGCTTATTTGGATGACAACCTGTTAAATGTTCAGCTGGTCAGTCAAACCAACGACGATATCAACTTACTGATCGGCGTCAATGATAAGGATTACGACAAAGCCGTCCGCGTCATATACAGCAGTATCCACCAGAACTTTCACCGGCCAGCACCTTATATTGAAGGCATTGCTTGAGGTATATGGTGTTTGCTGATCTATCAAAAAATGGCCCCTGCTTCCCAGTTCAATGACTGAGAAGCGGGAGCCTTTTTTACGTTACGCAGTCGCTATTTCTTCCACGGCTTATCTGCCTCTTTTGTTGGCGCACTTGCTGCCGATTGACTGGCATCGGCTGGCTTAGCGGCGGAGGTTGCCGGTGCTGCTGGTGCTGCCGGTTGCTTTTGCGGCGCTTCCGACTGTTTTTGCAGCCCCTTGTCGGCAGCGTTCGCGTGTCGACCCTTGATGGCATCGACCACTGGCTGATTGCCGGCTTGATGCATGAGAGCACCATTTAACATCCCGCGAATGTCAATGCCTGCCACTTCGTGAAGCATGTCCAGCTCCTTCACCAAACTACCACTGGTTTGCTTGGTGAGGTCGCCGTTACCATAGAGCTTAATCGAATCAACGTTAGCATAAGGACTCATGGCAGCTTCAATAATCTTCGGCATTGCCTCGATAGTCATCTTGAAGCGACCGGATTCATCCAATTGGCGAGCCGCTTCAGCCTGCTTCGCGATCGCTTCCGCCTGGGCCAGCCCGATTGCCCGGGTCTTTCCGGCTTCGGCTTCCCCAATTGCTTTCGTAGCATTGGCATTCGCTTCAGCAGCCAATTCAACTTGCTTGGCTGACGCTTCGGCTGCAGCAATCTGGGTCGCCTTCTGTGCTTCAGCCGCGCGCTGAGCTTTATACAAGTCAGCATCCGCCTGTTTGCGGACGGTGGCATTCAGTTCCTGTTCCTGCAGTTCCGCGTTCTTCTGGGCCAGTTCAATATCTTTTTCCTTTTGAACCTGCTTGGCCTTCATCTGCTCAACAATCGCTGCCTGATCGGCCTGGGCAATTTCCTGTTGCTTCTTGAAGTCGGCCATTTTGACTTGTTGCTCGCGTTCGGCATCCGCCACCTGAGTCTGCCGCTCGATTTCCTGCTGTTTGGCTTCCTGATCGGCTTGGGCTTGCTGAATCCGCGTGTCACGGTTAGCCGCCGCTTCAGCAACTGCCGCGTTTTTCTTGACCTCGGCAATCTGCTTCTTACCTAATGAATCAAGATAGCCGTTCTTGTCGGCAATATCTTTGATCGTAAATGAGATAATCTGCAGGCCCATTTTGGCTAAATCGGAACTCGCCACGTCCTGGACTTTCTCAGCGAACGCATCCCGGTTTTGGTAAGTATCCTCAACCGTTAACGTGCCTAAAATAGCCCGCAAGTGGCCTTCCAGAATCTCGGTTGCTTCGGCGTTGATCTGTTCGTCATTTTTGCCTAAAAACTGTTCGGCAGCGGTCGCGACTTCTTCCTGACTGGAACCGATTTTTAAAATAACCGTTCCGTTGACGATAATCGGAACGCCCTGCTGCGTGTAAACTTCTGGGGTCGCAACCTCAATCGTACGCGTGTTGAGGCTTAAAACATCCCAGCGCTGCAGAATCGGCAGGATAAACGACCCGCCATTCGTGATCAGCTTCACCCGATTCCCGTTAATATCCCGGAAGCTATGCTTACCGGAGATCAAGGCCCCGGAAATGATCAGGACCTCGTTAGGTAATGCGGTCTTGCGGTGCGTTGCCAAGAAAATAAAAAGTAGCAGTAAGACAACGATGACAATGATCCATGGCATATAATCAGCTAAAATTTCCATTCGTCCCCTCCTTAGGGTTGGTTATGTGCGGCGACTGCATCAACATATGCGACGCCTTGTGTGAGTTCGATGATCACGACTTTGGTTCCCTGCTCAAGTGGGCGATGCGTGCCTGACCACAATTTAGCCGGGTAAGTTTGCCGCGCTCGGCCGCCACCCGTCACCATGACTTCGCCCGTATGATCAGGGGTGACTGCCAGCGTCAACGTACCCAGTAAATAATCCTGAGTGCTCATAGACGTTGTGTTCTCTACCGATGACAAAACGCGCTGCAAGACAGCCAGCAACGGTAACAACACCAACGAGAGCAACATCCATAAAAGACCGGCAACGATCACCAACGCAACTACGCCCACCACCAATTGCAAACCCAATCCTTGTTGGGTCCACCAAGTAATCATTCCGATCGCCTCGCTTTCAACAGGTACAAACGTCTCTTTTATTCTACCATGCAAACGATTCCCAGCCTATACCAATCGAAGCGAAACGAGCGTTTTATTTTGCGCAATTGATTTTGTCAAAATGATCAGTCATAATGCAGCGCATAATCTTCCGGCACCTGATAGCGCAGCGTTTTGGTAAATAATAAATAACTAACGTAAGCCAATCCGATTGGCAAGACAAAGAATAGCAGTGTCAACTCCAGAATATTGCCTACTGTTATGGCTTTCATCGCATCTAAGGCCGCCAATGGTCCCACCAGCCCGGAAAATCCAAATCCGGCACTGGCCGGGGTGCCTTGAATGTTCAATGCCGCCCCAACACCACCAAGAATACCGGCGTTGATCGCCATCGGTAAGAACAGCTTGGGTTTAGACAAAATATTGGCCATCTGCATTTTAGGCGATCCCAGAAAGTGCGCCAAAGACGTGCCAAGCGGATTCGCCTTCCAACCGTAAACTGCCAGCGCAAAACTTGCCCCGACAATCCCCAGATTCGCCGAACCGGCACCGATCCCGCTTAACGAAATGGCTGTGGCAATTCCAACCGTACTGATCGGGGTCACGATTAAAACCGCAAAAATGATCCCCATCAAAACGCCCATCACGATCGGCTGCAACGCGGTAATGTCATGCACGAGCACCCCGATGTACTTGGTAATTCCTGAAACCGGCCCCAGCGTCAACATCCCCGCACCGCCGGCAATGAGTAAAACCAGCGACGGAATCAACAGAATCGTGTAGGCTTTCAGCGCATTCCCCAGCAATAAAATCACCAAATAGCCTATGGCAAGTGTGATCGCGAGGTTGATAACATCTCCGGTTCCGGCAACCGTCAAACCGGTTTTGGTTAAGTGATAATTTCCAGCGCCAATAATCGCGGCCAACGCTAGCGAACTCGTCTGAATCGGTGTAAATTTCGCGATCATCCCCACACAAACCGCCGACAATGCCGGCAACAGGGTCATGGCGGCCGTTGTCATATACGTCACCACCGCCAGTTGCGGAAAACTCGGCAAAAGCAATTTCACGATGGCATTTAAAATGGCCCCTGGTACCAATGCGACGATGATCCCAACCGACAAACCGTTCAGAATGTTCATCGTCACTGTTTTTGCGTCCTGTTTCATAGGTTCCCCTCCAATTTAGTTCACTTGACGTGGTGAATGGCCGCCTTCGAGAATGAGTTTGACGTCATCTAAGGAGATATCGACCATGTTTTTCACCGCGGCATCGGTATAAAAACCAATGTGTGGCGTTACTTCAACGTTCGGCATCGCCTCGAGCGTTTCAAGCGCCGGATTATCAACCAGCGTTTGGCTACGGTCGACCCCAAAAATACCAGCCTCGCCTTCAATCGTATCCAAGGCGGCTCCGGCAATCTCATGATGTTTTAAAGCCTGAATCAATGCTTCGGTATCGACAATTGGCCCGCGCGCCGCATTAATAAAATACGCAGTTGACTTCATTTTTTTCAATGCATCTGCATCAATCAAATGGGTGGTGATTGCATCCAGCGGTGTATGCACGGTCACAATATCAGCTGTCGTCAGCAACGTGTCCAAATCTACATAGCTAACCGTATCCGCCAGCTCAGGCCGCGTCACCGGATCACTGACAATGACCGTTGACCCCAACGCACGGAAAATCCGCGCCACCGCACTGCCGATTTTGCCTGCGTCAATAATGCCGACGGTCAGATTGTGAATTTCCGCAGCTTCCAAACCACCCCAGCTGTAATCATCCTTCGCTTCACGGGCACTTGCTTTCCCTAAGTGGCGAATCAGCCGCATCACCTGCGCCAAAACCAATTCGGAAACCGACCGCGGAGAATATGCCGGCACGTTGGTCACAGCCAACCCGTTAGCCGTCGCGGCGTCAAGGTTCACAATGTCATATCCGGTAATTCGCAGGGCCAACTGTTTGATACCAAATGCCTTCAGTTTTTGGTAAACAACCTCATCAGGAATGGCTGCGTGTTGCTGAATCACAACGCCATCATAGCCTTTAGCTAAATCAACTGTCTTGGGATCGAGTTCCACAGTGTTTGTGTCCACCTCGATGTGATTTGCGGCAACCCAATCATCAATTGCAGCTTGCTCATCAGGACGAACGGAATACATCAAAATTTTTGTCATCTTTGCCTCCATGTTGTTTGTCATAGCTTTACCTATCTACCCATTAATGACTTGCCATATACTTGGCAATGCGATCTGTCGCTAGTTTAAGATCTTCCATTGACGCCGCATAAGAAATCCGCACATAACCTTCACCACCGGGACCAAAACTGGCACCCGGAATAACCGCCACTTTTGCCTCGCGCGCCAACGCGTAAACAAACTTCCAGCTGTCATGCATGCGCTCTGGTAATTTGGCAAAAATGTAAAAGGCTCCATCCGGATGTGGCACCGTCAATCCGGCATCGGTCAAGGCTTTGATCAAAAAGTCCCGCCGCTTCATGTAAGCTTCCTTCATCGGCTGCGCATCGTTCATACCATTTTTCAGTGCTTCTTCAGCGGCCCGTTGCGCGTTCGTGGTCACACTGGTCATCGTGAACTCGCTGACTTTTCCGACCTGGGCAATGACATCCGCTGGCCCGGCCGTGATCCCCACGCGCCAACCGGTCATCGCATGGGATTTCGACACCCCATTCAGAACGATCGCCTGATTCGGCAAAACTTCGCCTAACGAAACGTGGATACCGGTGTAGGTTAATTCGGAATAAATCTCGTCGCTCAACACGAAAATCTCATACTGCTTAATCACCGCTGCCAGCGCTTCGAGGTCGGCGCGACTATAAGTTACCCCGGTTGGATTCGTGGGGTAATTCAACACCACGGCTTTCACAGTATCTTTATTCGCTTCAATCGCCGCCTGCAGCTTTTCCGGTTTCAAAATGAAGCCGTCTGCCGAGGTGTCAATAAAAATCGGCTTGGCACCATTCAACATCACAATCGGAATATACAACGGGAAAATCGGTGTCGGAATAATCACGGTGTCGCCTTTGTTCAGCATCGCCGTCAAACTCGAATAAATCCCGCCAGTCGCGCCAGCTGTGATTAGAATCTGGGTCTCGGGATCATACTTCGTGTTGTACTTAGTCGCCAGATAGTGACTGGCTGCAGCCCGCAATCCCGGCAACCCTTTACTCTGGGTATAGTGGCTTTCGTTATTTTCAATCGAGCGGATACCTGCTGCCTTAACGTGTTCCGGCGTGGGAAAATCCGGTTCGCCTAACGTCAGCTTGACAATGCCGTCGATTTTGCTGATTTCCGCATTAAACTGTAAAATATCGCTCGGCTGAAGCTGTAGAACTTCTTGATTCATACGATCAACTAATGCCATATCTCTTACCTCCAGTATTTTTTGCCAGTATTCTTAGCGGTAAACGCAACAAACGAAAAGCCCCGCAGTCACATATCGACTGCGGGGCAAGGAATTGGGAATGATTCTCCTGATTTCAGCCACACAGTCAATTGCTTGATCTGTGTGACCGCTCACTCAAAGGTAACTGGTCTCACAGATTGCGTCTGAAAAACCAGAAATAAAATGATTGTGCGCTTTGAGTCAGCTTCATCGTCATCATGAGAACCTCCTAAGAATTGGATTAGCTAAAGATTACCGGTTACTTGTGCATTTGTCAACTAATTCGGGTTAAATTATTTGACTTGTTTCAAGTCTCCACTGACTTTTCCGAGGAAAAATACCGCAATTCTACGGATGTGTACGCTACAATTAAATTAATCAAGAAGGGAGTTTTTATCGATGAAATATACCATCACGGCCAACAACACTTTCCCGGTTGTGGATATTGCGATGGAACAGGATGAAACGATCCAGATCGAATCAGGTTCCATGATTTATCACAACGGCTTAGTGGAACTAAGCGGCCATATGAACAGCAACGGCAAGAAAGGTCTTGGCGGTCTCATGAGTGCGATTGGCCGCTCTGTGACAAGCGGCGAAAGCTTTTTCATCACCACCGCCACCGGCACAGCACCTAATGCCGAATTGGCCATCGCACCCGGTAATCCAGGGGTCATTAAAGAATTAACGCTTGATGACAGCCATCAATATCGGCTGAATACCGGTGCTTTTCTGGCCATGGACAGCTCTGCCAGCTATCACATGGCCAGTCAGAAGGTTGGCGGCGCGCTGTTCGGCGGTACTGGCGGTTTCTTCATCATGGAAACGGCCGGCACAGGTACCATGCTGGTTTCGGCGTATGGTGATATCATTCCGATCCAACTCGACGGGAGCCACGAATATGTCGTTGACAATAGCCATGTGGTTGCATGGGATAGTCAGCTGGATTACAACATTCAGCCGGCTAGCGGCGTCATCGGCTTCACAACCGGCGAAGGCCTGGTCAATCGCTTCACCGGAACAGGAACGGTTTACATCCAGACACGGAACATTCAAGCTTTGGCTAACCTGATTAAGCCATTTATTCCGACTAAGAGTGATTGATGCGCGACCAAGTATCTTGAAGAAAAAGCAAAAAGACGACTGACATTTCGCAGTGAATGCAAAATCGGAAATGTCAGTCGTCTTATTTGTGGCTGTGAATGACCCCACATTTTATGATAGAAGCAATCGCTTATCCTTCAAAAAGCTTGCCTGCCTTAGGACCGGGATCCAATGTCCAGATCTTATCAATGGTAATCACGCCGGCTCCTTTTGGCACTGGGAACTTGCCTTCAGCCCACTTTGCCGCTTGATCATAATAAGGACCGTCCGTATAGAGCTTGGCGGTGCCGCCAAAACGGAAGCCTTTCAAAGCCTTGGCATTAGCGACGGCGACGATCGCTTTCCCGTTGTCGTTAATGTTGGCTTGGGTCTGGCCACCTGTCATTTCGTTGTAAATAAGGTGCTCGTCGTCCAACACCCGCATTGAGATCTTGGGCCCAACATCCGGGTTGCCGTCCGCATCAACGGTTGAAATATAGGACAACTCACCAGCAATCATATCTTTCATTGCTTGATTCAATTTTGCCACTATGACACATCCCCTATTCATTTCAGTACAGCCATTCTAAGGCCATGAAAGGTTTCAAGCAATTATTGTGTCTCGATGGATGCCATGCTCATATAGATGCATACAGTTGAATATAACGATTCAATCAAACTTCTAATGCGGAGGTATGATTCAATCTGCGGAATGTTTATGCTTTTTCTTCCGTTGTCCGAACCAGTAATCAACTATCAGACTTCCAAACGCGCCAGCAACAAAGACCCACCATCGAAATGGGCCTCTCACCCAGATTGAAATAATAAACGCCAGTAACATTGCAACGCCAAACGTTAAGATGAAACTCAGCCAATATTTCATGTCTTCCCTCCGTTCATCGGTTTGCCGCCTTAGAGATCAGAATTTGAAAGCTGATAATGCCATGCCCTACAAATAGACGACATGAATGTTCTGCGTTACCGAATCTATCAATAATTGTTACTTGATCTGCCGTGTCAGTTCTTCCGGCGTCAACATTCGGGTTTGGCGAAAAATACGATAAGCATCTTCCGGAGGCAAAACCGGCAATTGATTCAACCAATAGACAATGATATCTAAGACTCCCTGACTCACAATTTCCTGCGCATAGTCACTCGGCACCTGTTTTGATTGTTCAACTGAATCCCCTGCGCCTTGGCGTAAAACTGCCACAATCAATTGTTTGACCTTGGTGACCAGTTGCGTGCCACCTTCATTTAACAGCAAGGCTGCCAACTCGCGCTGGTGATAAAGATATTTAAACAACTGGAAAAACGCATCATTTTCATGAGTCGTTTTTGACCGGTCGTTTTGGGTAAACGGTTTGGGAAAACGTTCGAAGATGCTGTTGACATGGCTGACAATTTCATCTTCGTAATGATTCAGTAAGTCATACTTATCAAAATAGTGCAGGTAAAAAGTGCCGCGACTGATACCGGCAAGTTTGACCAATTGTTGCACGCTGATTTTTCCAAAACCTTCTTGCTGCAACAGTTGAATAAACGCCTTTTGAATCTTAACTTCTGTTTCAACCATCTTTGTATTTGTTGCCAAGCTAGCTCGCCTCCATTGACAGGTTGTCAATTTCCAACTTCATTTAACAATAAATATTAAATATTTACAATTGACAAATTCGTCTCAAATGTTCATACAAACAATATTGTTCTGGTCACATTTTTAGAAGAACTTGCCCACAACAAGGCGATTTTTGACTGAACAAATTCACCAGATTGTCGCTTGCTTGAGGTCTAAGAAGCCCCTATGATCGCTAATGAACAGGATGTCAATTTGAAAGGCGGTCATAAAATGTTAAAAAGCGAATGGCGCTATCTGTTTCAACACAAGATGATGCTGGTTGTGTTGATTGCAATTGCATTAATTCCAGCAATCTACTGTTTTATCTACCTGTCCTCAATGTGGGACACCTATGGCAAAATGGACGACATACCAGTTGCAATCGTTAATCACGATCAATCTGTGACTTATCATGGCAACCACATTACTATCGGCAAAACTTTGACCAAAAACTTGGACAAGTCCAACTCGCTTGACTTTCATCATGTTTCAGCCAAAACAGCTGATCGTCGATTACGGCAAGGAAAATATTACATGGTTCTAACGATCCCCAAGAATTTCTCGAAAATGGCAACCACGATTTTGACTGCTAAGCCCCAAAAAATGAATCTTTATTTTCGTTTTAACTCCGGACAGAATTTCATTGTCTCCAAAATGACAACCGGCGCGGCAACGGCAATTAAGGCAAAGGTCTCAGCGCAGGTCACTAAGCTGGATGCGGCTGTTGTTCTAAACGCATTGCACCAGGCAACTAAAGGGTTGGCGAAAGCAGCAAATGGCAGTCAAGCACTGGCCAGCGGGGCACAAAAATTAACAACAGGTGAGTCGCAACTACTGACAGGGACGACAGCTTTATCTGCCGGCGTCGATAAACTCGCGGCTGGTAATACCAAGCTCATCGCCGGCAACACAACGATGACAAACGGATTCAATCAGTTAGAAGATCACGCCGCAACTCTTACCACTGGTCTTGATCAAATCCAAAACGGTTTAAATCAGTTGGCACAGAAATCGCCTGCCTTAGCACAAGGAACTGTCAAGCTGAAACAATTAGCCCAAACCATGCAAAAACAGCTAACCTCCGGAACCACTGACCAAAAACAACTTGCTGCAGAATCTTCTGCACTTACGAGTGGACTTCAATCCATGACAAGCGGTTCGCAAGCAATTGACAGCGGCAGCTCAAAACTAGCCACAGGCACCGCAACGTTAAACAATGGGCTAACCGCGTATACGAATGGTGTTAGTGCACTCGCAACTGGTAATCAGGCAATTGCCCAGGGACTTGCAACCGTACAAACTAATCTTCCTGCTTTGCAATCCGGCACTGAAAAACTGAATACCGGCGTGTCGTCCTTGTTGAGTGGCTCACAGCAACTTAGTCAAGGCAGCCAAACACTTGCAGAGAGCCTCACTGCCGCAGTTCAAAAACTAGGCGTCATTCATACGAAGGCAGGAAATGCATCGGCTTTGGCAACACCAGTCCATGAGGTCACAAGTGATATTGCCAAAATCCCAAACAATGGTACTGGCATGGCACCATTTGCAATTGCAATTGGCCTTTACGTTGGTGGCATCGCACTAGGAACCATGTACGAAGGCTTTCTACCACACAAGAAGCCTCGCCATGCATTGACTTGGTGGGCTAGTAAGGCATCGGTTATCGGATCAGTTGGTTTATTACAAGCAATCCTGCTTTATTGGACATTGACTTCAGGCAATCATTTACATGTCACTTCGCAAGGTGCGTTTTTCGGAACGATTTTGCTTGGATCAGTGCTGTTTCTATCGCTTATTTTCTGTCTTCGTTTGCTGCTTGGCGGTTTTGGCACCTGGCTGGTTTCTATTGTTCTAGTTTTGCAACTGGCCGGCTCCGGTGGCTTATATCCAACTTATTTAGTCAACAGTTTTGCTAAAGCCATCAATGCTTGGTTGCCAATGACCTATCTAATTGATGCTTTGAGAAGTCTGATTTCAACCCACCAAGCCATCACGACTAACATTTGGGTTATGATAGCCCTCATTGTTGGCTTTAATCTTGCGATGATCCTTCGCTTCCAGATCGGACTCCATCAAAGCTTTATTGAAATTGAAACTGCCGCCGAAGATAATTGAAGAAGGTGTCGAATCATGTTAAAAAACATCAAACCCATCAGTATCTCGAACTTGATTACAAAAGCTAGTCATCAACGAATCGAGACTTCGCGAAGAGTTTTTTTTTTAAATTTAATTGTCTATATCCTGATTGCCGGAGCCGAGTTAGTGATCGGTACAGCCGATCATTCAACCGCATTGATTGCCGACGGTCAGAACAATCTAACAGGTATTGTGTCCGTAACAGCTTTAATTGTAGGCTTAACCTTTTCAAAGAGACCCTCCGATGATTTTCATCTTGAAGGTCACTGGCAGTTTGAAAGTCTGGCTGTTTTTCTAGCCGGGCTCGGGATGTTCTTAGTGGGTCTCGTCTGTGTCTGGGAAGGCATCACGCAGACGTTCGGTTTTTTGGCTGGCCACTACACGGCGCCACTTAAAGGCCAGGCAGCTTATATGGCAGCCATCTCCGGTGTCACAATGCTATCGCTATGTGCGTTTAATCATTTTATCGCCCGCAAAACCCAAAGCAGTTCCTTAGCAGCATCCGCCAGGGACTTTCTAAGTGATGCACTCACCTCCACTAGCACCATGTTGGCGATTATCGGCGCGTCGTTGTTCCGTATTCACTGGATTGACCCGGTTGCAGCGCTTCTTTTAGGATGCTTTATCATCTGGAATGGATGCCAGATTCTCAGCACAAGCGCCGAAAAGCTATCCAATGGCTTCAGTCCAAAGCTGCGCACAGACATCATCGACAAAATACTCACTGTCAGTGGTGTGATGGATGTTACTTTTGTTGATGGTCGTTACTCAGGTAATAATATTATTATCGAAGCAGAAATCACTTTAGCTAATGATGACAGCCTGACCAAGTCTTACCGTATTTGCAAGAGCATTGAGCAGATCCTGCAAGCTTCTTTTCCGGTCCTTTACTGCTGTATTCAGGTCAAACCCGCTCCCAAAAGTGCCAGCGCACAGCCTCAAGCGATTATCTGGAAGCCATTCTAGTTCGATCACCGATTTCTGACAAAGAGTCTAATCTTCATCTTCTTCGCAAAAGTTTCCGGACACCGCCAGCAGGATTAGGGTCATCGCCTTGATATCTTGGTATCAAATGTATATGGCAGTGCATCACCGTTTGGCCGGCATATTGCCCAACGTTAGCCCCGATATTGTAGCCATCGGGATGAAATTGCCGATCAATCAGCTTCTTACCGGCATGAATAAGGTCATTAATGGCTATCAATTCCTCTTGGCTGAGTTCAAAGTAGTCTTGCCGATGCGCCCGTGGAATGATAAGTAGGTGACCTCGACTCACGGGATGAATATCCCAAAAAGCAATCGCCAAATTGTTCTTGAGGACTACCTTAGACTTAGGAAGCTGGCAAAAGATACAATCGGTGTGCTGCATGATGACTTCCCCTCTCAAACACCCTGAAAAAAATAAGCACAAGGCACCCACAGCATGATGCTGCCAGTTGCCTTGTGCTTATTATTCATTAAACCGGACTAAGCTTCAATCTTATCTTTATTCGAATCGGCAATGTAATGCGGAATCTCGGTGTCGATAAAGTAAACTTTATACCAAACCAAGAAGGTGTAAATGGTCCAGACTTTCCGCCGGTCATCACGTTCTTTGCGATACGTTTTGTCGAGAATGTCCAGAATCGCATCCTGATCGAAGAATTCCTTGACCCAATCCTGTTCAAAGGTTTTGCGCACTTCTTTGTAGAATGGTTCGTCTTCAAGCCATTGCTTGACCGGAACCGGGAAGCCAAGCTTTTCACGGCTGGCCCATTCTTCCGGTAAGTGGCGGTTGGCCGCTTCACGCAGCGCATATTTGGAGTTATGGGAGTTGATCAGATACTTGGTTGGGATACCCGCGGCGACTTTGGCCACTTCTTTATCCAAGAACGGTACCCGCAATTCCATCGAGTTTGCCATCGAGAGCTTGTCAGCCTTCAACAGAATATCTTTAGGCATGAACTGATGGATATCGAGGTACTGCATCTTTTTCACTTCATCGTCGTAGTGGCGAACCTTCTTATAGGATTCGGTAACAATGTCGCGTACGCTCTTGCTTTGCCGGAATTCAGGCTGCAGAATCTTGTCGGCTTGACCTTCGTGGAACACGAGTGCTTCACCGATAAAGAATTCTTCTGCCGGAGCCGTGGATTCATACAAATGCAGGCGGCCGTGGAAGTTAGGCATTTTCTTTAAGCCATGGGCGATTCGGTACTTCACGCCACGCGGCAACTTCCGTAAGCCATCCGCAAACACGCGGATCGCATGGCTGCGGGTGTGGAACCCATAGTTGGCGTAACCGGCAAACAGCTCATCGGCCCCTTCGCCAGACAGGATAACGGTAACGTCTTTATGCGCCATCCGCGTCAGGAAGTAAAGCGGCACGCAGGATGGATTGGAATCCGGCTCGTCCAGATGATATTGGATTAGCGGGAAGTTGTCGAGCGCTTCTTTTTCCGTCACGATATCGCTGGTGTTGTCTAAGCCGAGTTTGTCGCTCAGCTCTTTGGCTGCCGTTCCTTCGTGATATTTCTTGTTGTCAAAACCAATCGAGAAAGTATGCTCCGGCCGCAACAGCGCGGTGATATACGAAGAGTCAACGCCTGATGAAAGCAATGAGCCAACTTCAACATCAGAAATCCGGTGCGCTTCAACCGATTCGGAGACGCTCTTGTCAATCGCAGCAACGGTCTCGTCGAAACTGAGATGATTGGCCTTGAAGTCCATATCCCAGTATTTCTTGATCGTGAGCTTGTTATCCTTCAACGTGAAGTAATGACCCTCCGGAATGCGATAGACGCCTTTGAAGAACGTCTCATCCAAGGCGGAATATTGGAAGGTCAAATACGGCTTCAACGCTTCTTTGTTCAATTGCTTTTTAAACTTGGGGTGCTTCAAAAATGCCTTGATTTCACTGCCAACGATGAACGTATCGCCATCGTGATAGTAATACATTGGCTTGATGCCAAAGAAGTCACGGGCACCGAACATTTCTTTTTTATTGTCATCCCAAATCAGGAAGGCGAACATGCCGCGAATCTTCTTGAGCAGTTCTTCCATGCCATATTCTTCGTAACCGTGGAGCAGAACTTCAGTGTCACTGTGGGTCTTAAATACATGTCCGGCAGCGATCAAATCTTTGCGAATGCTTTGGAAGTTATAGATTTCACCATTGAAGATAATGGCAACCGTGCCATCTTCGTTTAGGATCGGTTGTGAGCCACCCTTTAAATCAATGATGGACAACCGACGGAACCCTAAGGCGACATCGTCATTGATATATTCACCGCTAGAATTCGGTCCCCGGTGCTTGATCATATCCATCATGCCATTAATAACTGGCTTTTTGTTTAAAATTGTCTTGTCCGCAAACGCGATGATTCCGCACATACAGTTAACCCCTTTTCACGTGAATGACCATCATTACTTGTTTCAGTATAAAGATTTGGCGGCGCAAGTCAATTGAAGCGCGCCGGTAAAAGGGAGCCTGAGCGACATCGGCAGATCGGCTTAATCGGGACATATGGACAACTGCTGACTGGTAATTGCGGGCGCAAACAAAATTCAAATCTTTCAGACAATGTGATGGCAGTTTCTGAAAATTAAGAAAAAGGCAAAAAAATAGAGATCCAGATTCCTACAGGTGAACCTGGATCTCCTAAGTTAAGGATTTGACCGATGCAGCAGTTTTGTTACATTTACTGGTGCTAATTGTAAAACCCTCTTCAATAAATCTAATACTGCGACACCTCTACAAAAAACTTATTCACTTGTACGGAACGACGAGTGTTGAAATGATGTTGCCAGATAACTTGGCGTTGTTTGGTGGTCCTATGACACACCCGATTGAACATCTATGGGAAGCTCATTGTCCCGCTTGGATTACTGAGTCTGTTTATAAGCCTCATACCTCCATGTGTGTTCATCTTTGGATCTTGTGGAACATGAATCTTACGATAAGTGGCGCAGATACTTACTGCACCAGTGCTCTATTCGCTTTTCTCGTGCTTTGCGACACACACTTTCGAGCCGGTTCGTCTTTGTGCTGCTAGACAAAGGATCGTGATTCTCGGTTCCTGCATCGACCTTTGGTTCTTCCTTAACTTCAAATACAGTGTACCATGTAAGCGTTATCTTGACAACCAAAATGGCCAGATTTTTCGGCAAAAATTTCTAAAGATTTAGTAAACGAACCGGCGGACACGGCTCGCTGCTCCATAGCCATAAAGACTCAGCAGACGCCGCTGTACATCAACACTGACAACATACCCGGCATATTCGCTCGGCGTACCAAAGCGCCGGTCATAACGGCGATTGAATTTAGTGGTGAGCCCATGATGCCGCCCCATCAAGGCACTGGTATTCTGCAGGCTATAATGGATGCCATTCACTTGATAATCAGCTTCCAGATGGTAGTGTCCCGCCAGATAAGCAATGATTTTGCCAGTTGTTTGGGTAAAATCAAAGCGTAACTGCCCGCCGAACTCAGGCGTTTTGCCTGTGTTTAGCAAGCCACTGGCATGTAAATTGAACGCCCGCAGCAACTCGTGCACCGCGCGGCCGTTGAACTTCAAGGCCGGCTGTCCATTTTGCTTCATGGCCGGCGCATGGCTCATAATCAGGACATCGCGGCTTTGAGCATCCTTTAGCGCTAAGGCAAAATCCCGCAACTGTGCAAACGAGACGGCTAATGTCTTTTTGACGTCATAAATTTTACGCCCGTCATGCAAAGGCACGTCTGCCGTATTTAAAACAATAATGCGCAGTCCGGGAAAGTCTTGCACAAGCAAACCTTCACGCGAAACCGCAACATGGCGCTGGATCGCATCGGCCGCAAAAATCAACTGCTGCGCCACCTCCGGCAAAAAGCTGCCACGATGACCCGGCTGCTTTTCGGCAAACTTATCATTGTCATCATGATTGCCTTTGGTGACCAGAAACGGCACCTGGCCGCGGCGATAATCGGCCATAATATTGCGCAGCCGCAATTTTGTCAGCCACGGCGATTCCGACCCATCAACCAAATCGCCTAAGTGAACCCGCAGTGCAAGCGGCAACTGGGTGCTCAGCCACCCTTGTTCCCGCACATGCCAATAACCGGTTGGCCCATAATAAGTGGTCGCAAATTTAGCCTTGTCGTGCGTATCGGTGATCAAAGCAAAATTCACCGCTGATGCCGGTAATAATGGCGCCACTGCGTTAATAAAGCGACCGAGATCCTTTTTAACAAATGGACGAATCGTGATACTCATGACGGCCTCCCCTCAAGAACCGAGTGTGAGCTTCAAATATTTAAAAAGACACCTAATGCCAAGAAGATGACTTGGGCCAAGGTCGTTACAAATAAATTCTTGATCGCATTGGGGAAAGTCAGTTTTTTCACTGGATTAGCAGCAAAGCCCCGCGCATTTTTAATCACAAATGGAATGGTTATCAAGGTGAGTAACGTCAGCTTCGGCAATAGACCAAGCAGCACCGACGCAATGAGCATCAGGAAACCCACCGTGTACAAACCATAGAAAAAAATGATACTGCGATCGAGACCGAGGTAATGCACGATCGTTCGACGTTTGAGTGTCTCGTCTTCTTCCCGATCCGCAATATTGTTTGCCAGTAGCAGCGCCGAAATCGCACACTGGGCCAAACCGCTGGCCAGATAAACCGACAAAATCAACGGCCATGAAAAGTCCGCGACATTAAAGACATTGACATAAACCGCGATCAGAAAAATTACAAAGCCCATCGTAAACCCGGAGAAAAACTCGCCATAAGGTGTCGCCGAAATCGGCCGCGGCCCACCAGCATAGCCGTAACCGACCGCAAAGCTAAACAACCCCATCACCAGCAGCGGCCAACCGGTACGACTAACCATCCACAAACCCAGAACGGCACTGGTAGCCATCATGGCAACAACCATCCAGCCAATCATGCTAGGATTTAAATGATGCACCCCGATGATGTTGGTCTTTTCGCGAAAATGCAGTGCTTCCGTCCGCTCCGATCGCCGATAATCCTGATAATTGTCATTAGCATCGACTGACATGTTGAACAAAAGCATCGCAACAAAGAAGACCAGCAACTCTGGAATATGTAACGTATGATAGTGATACCAGGCATACAACGTCCCCAAGAGAAAAGGAAACACCGATGCCGTTTTCGCCTTAATCTCAACCAACTCAAGAAATACAGATAATGACATAACCCAACCTCCAATAATTGACTTTTAAGAATCAGGTACAGTAGAGTAAATATGTCTTTAAGGAAAGAGAGAAAATGCATGATTCATCCCCTGTGGCACCGATTCCCCACGGTCTATCACCAACTCGAACAAATCCAACAACGACTGGAGCAGGTCGCCGTTTTGCGCGAGCCGCAAGTACATACCCTCATTCAGCAACAAATCAACGCTGGCGGTAAAATGTTGCGCAGCGGGCTAATGCTTATGCTAGCGCGTTTCGGCCAACCTGACAACGGTGATCTTGTGACGGCTGGCGTGGCAATTGAGGCACTGCATCTGGCTACCCTTGTCCATGATGATGTTTTGGACCATGCCGACATTCGCCGGGGCATGGCCACCGTCTCTGCTGAATCCGGCAATCGCGAAGCCATCTATGCCGGCGACTTTTTGTTTGCCATTTATTTTCAGCTGCTCAGCGAACAAAATCCGGAAGTTGTCGACCTTGGCGCCAATGCCCGCATTATGAAGCGCATTTTCATGGGCGAAGTGGATCAAAATGGGCCAAGCGCGCCGTTGATTCCCACCATCGACGCTTACCTCAGTGCCATCGCGGGCAAAACCGCCGCCTTATTTGCGTTATCAACTTACACAGGCGCCGTCATCGGCCATCTGTCGCTAGAGCAAAAAAAGGCCGCCTATCGTTTTGGCCGGCAACTCGGCATGGCCTTCCAAATGATCGACGACTTGTTGGATTACACGCAGACAAGCTCAACGCTCAACAAACCGGCACTTGAGGATCTACATAATGGCATCGTCACACTGCCATTAATCTATGCTTACCAGATCGTTCCGGAGCAACTGGCGCCGCTAACCCAAGATGCCGCCCACATTGCGGCCAACGCAGAGAAAATCGCCGCGATCGTGCGCATCCACGGCTTGCCGCAAGCCCAACAAATGGCGGCTACTTATACCAATCGCGCCGTTGCGGCACTGGCGCCTTTCCCGACATCAGCCACTAAATCGGCGCTGGTTAAACTGACTCAGCAAATGTTGAAGCGGAGCCATTAGTCGTTGCGGCTGCGGCATCTCGCCGAGCACCGGACACCATATCCAAGTTTTCAAAAAGCATTAAGTCTTCGTTGGCTGCGTTGTGCTTTTGAATCGTTCATGCCAACATTGATGCCTAGCCAATTCTAAAAAATTGACCATTAAAACAGAAAATGAGCTGTAACCCGCCAAGGTTGAGAGACACTTTTTGGCGGGTTACAGCTCATTGTTTAGTCTTTTTAAACATGTGATATGGAACGAAGATGTATCTAAAAAACCAAATTTGCGTAATATTTCACAAACATAACACCCGTTCAGTGGTATGATACTGATATAGCAATCGTGAAAGAGTGATCAAACATGGTAAAAATCCTCTCTATCAATGCCGGCAGCTCATCCCTTAAATGGAAACTGTTTGACATGCCAAGTGAACGCCAACTTGCAGAAGGCGCGACTGATATTTTACGAAACTCTACTGTCAAAATTAAGTATGGCACTGATCAAGTGTATGAAAGCACGACCCCGATCCGCAATTACCGGGAGGCAGTCGCAAACACGCTGTCCGACCTTCAATCGCTTGGCCTCGTGCATCACCTTAATGAAATTACCGGCATCGGTCATCGAGTTGTGGCTGGCGGCGAACTATTTTCCGCGCCAATTGTAATCGATAACCGGGTGCTGGCGCAGATTCGGGCCCTGCGCGATTATGCGCCGCTGCATAACCCGGTCGAAGCGGACTGCATCGAGATTTTCCGCACCATGATGCCGTGGGCGCTTGAAGTGGCCGTTTTTGACACAGCCTTCCATCAAACCATGAAACCCGTTAATTATCTCTACAGCATTCCCTATGAATATTACCAAAAGTTCGGCGTCCGTAAATACGGTGCGCACGGCACCAGTGTTCGCTATGTCAGCGCTCATGCAGCCAAAATGCTTGGCAAGCCGCTTGAATCAATGCGCATGATTGTCATGCACCTTGGCGCCGGCTCGAGCATTACCGCCATTCAAAATGGAAAATCCATCGACACGTCAATGGGCTTCACTCCGGTCTCCGGCGTCACAATGGGTACACGCTCCGGCGACATTGATGTTTCGCTGATCGCCTACCTGATGAAAAAATTGGCCATTACCGATGTTGATCAAATGATTGACATTCTGAATACCCAGTCTGGCCTGCGTGGCATTTCCGGCATTAGCCATGACGTGCGCGATCTTGAAGAAGCGGCGCCACAACATCCCCGTGCCAAACTTGCACTGGATATTTTCGTCAATCGCATTGTGAAATATGTCGGTGCCTATGCCGCTTTGATGGACGGCGTTGATACGCTGGTCTTCACTGCCGGCATTGGCGAACACAGCAGTGCCGTTCGCGCTCGGGTCATGCAATCACTCGACTACCTCGGCGCCCGCATTGACCTGCAACGCAATGAGCAAACCTGTCATCAGGCTGGCGACATCACGGCGCCAGGCGCGCGAGTTAAAACGCTGGTCATTCCGACTAATGAAGAACTGATGATCGTCCGTGATGTTATGTCGCTATCACATGCTGCTCAGCAAGCTGAATAGTGATTAAAGGCCTCTACTGACCAAGTGTCAATGATTTTCGCTTAAATGAATCTGTCCCCAAAAGTTGAGTCTCGGCTTTTGGGGATATTTTTGTATAAAAACTAATAAGAGCTTGCATTTTATCAGCCCACTGCCTATACTGTGCATATCATACATATACAGTATAGACACATTAAAGGAGATGCGCGCCATGCTCAATGTCACGAACTTAACCAAACATTTTGGCAAAACAACGGCCGTTCGCAACGTTTCTCTGTCCGTTCGCCCAGGGGAAATCCTGGGTCTGATCGGTCAAAACGGTGCCGGCAAAACAACCACTTTTCGAATGCTGCTAAATTTATTGCAGCCAGATAGCGGCACGGTGACCTGGCAAGATCAACCACTGACGCAACTCAACAGGGAAATGATCGGCTATCTCCCTGAGGAACGCGGGCTTTATCCGAAAATGACAGTGGCTGATCAGATTAGCTTCTTCGCTGAACTACATGGCATGAAACGTACTGAAGCAATGGCTAGCCTTGATCAGTGGCTTGAACAGTTTCAGGTCAAGGGAAAACCGACCGATCTCATCAAAGATCTGTCTAAGGGGAATCAGCAAAAGGTCCAACTCATTGCTGCCATGATCCACGTGCCAAAGTTCATCATTTTAGACGAACCATTCTCAGGATTGGATCCCGTGAATGCTAGCTTACTCGAAGCCGGGATTCGGCGGCTGCGGGATGCCGGGAGTGCCATTATTTATTCAAGTCATGATATGGGCAACGTCGAGGCAATATCCGATCAGCTAGTCATGTTAAAAAATGGTGAAGTCGTCTTATCCGGCAAACTTGACGCCATTCGCGAACAATTTGGCCAAACCCGGCTACACATCCAATCACCCCTGACGCAGCAAGAACTCCAAGCATTCCCGGGCGTTGTGTCCGTCACCCCGCAATCGCGCGGTTTCTTGGTGAAACTCAATGATCCGCAAGTTGGCCGGGATATTTTCGCCGCTGCAACCCATCAAGGTTACATTCCCGAGTTTAGCCAACAAGCACCTTCTCTAGACGAAATTTTCCGCATGAAAGTCGAGGCCTAAGCCATGAAAAAAATGGATGTCATTTTCCGTCAAGTTTTCTTCAAAAATCTCAAAAGTAAAACCTGGCTCTGGATCGTTCTTGGTCCGCTAGTTCTGGCAGCAGTTTTTGGCGGCGTTTTCTGGCTTATGAACCAAACCAACCAAACGACCCGTATCGGCGTGGTAACGTCCAGTCCTGCGCTGACACAGACTTTTAAAGCCAACAGCAATGACGATCAAAAATACATCAGTTACAAGACACCCGGCGCGGCCAAAAGTGCTTTAGCCGATGAAAAACTTGATGGGGTTTTAACCATTACCAGTCATCCGACCTTGGAAGCCAGCCTAATGAAACGGACAGACGGAGAAAGTATCGATCGTACCCAGTTGCAGTCGATTCTTGCCCAGGCACATACCAAGGAAGTCGCAACGCAGCTGAACCTAACGCCTTCCCAGTTGCAGCAGCTTTTTGCCACACCGAAATTCACCACTAACAATGTCACGGTTGACAACGGTAAATTGGTGACACGCTCGGCTAAAAGCCAAGCGTCAGGCTCGGCAGCCGGATTCATTGTCGGTCTCTTGATTTATACGTTCGTGATCAGCTACGCCTCCATGATGGCCCAGGAAATCGGCACTGAAAAAGGCTCGCGAATTGAAGAGTCGATTTTAACGGCCATTACCCCGCAAGCACAATTTTTCGGTAAGTTGCTGGGAATCTTGGCGTTAATGGCAACTCAAATCGCAATTTACGCAGTGGTGGGACTCGCCGGCATGGTCATCTTGCGCCAGTTGCCTTCAAACCCGCTGTCTTCACTGATCGGTCAAATAAACCTAAGTAGCATTACTCCGAACATGCTGATTTTCAGTCTTGCCTTCTTCTTTGTAGGCACGCTGACGTATACCGTGTTAGCTGCACTCACCGGCTCGCTGGTCGCGAATCAGGAACAAATCGGCCAGGCAACAACGCCAATTGTGATGCTTGGCATGGTCGGTTACTTCGGTGCCTTAATTGTTAGTTCCGGCACCTCACCTATCCTTAATATCGCCAGCTATGTCCCGTTCCTTTCCACCATGATGATGCCGGTACGCCTTGGCGCGGGTCAAGTCAGTGCGCTCGCCGCATGGTCGGCATTCGGCATTAATCTGATCTTTTTAATCATCTTCACTTGGCTGACGGTCAAGCTTTATCAGACGAATGTGTTAAGCTATTCAGATGGCGGCATTTTAAAAGCGTTCAAGCGCTCGCTGCAATTGCAACGGACCGCCCGCAAAAATAATCCGATCAAGTCATGAAACGAGGTCAGCCATGCGGATCGTCATCTCAAATCAATCGGGCAAGCCGATCTATGAGCAAATCGAAGATCAGGTTAAAGCCGCGATCCTTTCTGGTCAGTTAAAAGTCAATGAGCAGCTGCCATCCATTCGCAGCCTTGCACGGGATTTGCGTATCAGCGTCATCACCACCACGCGGGCTTATCACGAACTTGAAGCAGCCGGTTTTATCACCAATGTCCAGGGAAAAGGTGCCTATGTATTAGGGCAAGACAGCTCGCTGGTTCGGGAAAATGCCCTACGAGATATTGAAGCTTCACTCAATCAGGCAATTGATACTGCCAACATGGCGCATATTGCCCCCAGCGAGCTACACACCATGCTGGATACCTTATTACAAGCGGAGGAGACCGATCATGGGCGCTGATTTACTTACCGTCACAAATCTGAACAAACAATATGCAGAATTTCAGCTGGCCGATGTTAGCTTTCAGCTTCCTGCCGGTTATATCATGGGGTTCATCGGTCCCAATGGTGCGGGGAAAACAACGACCATCAAAGCCATTCTGGATATGATTCGTCCGGATACCGGACAGATTGATTTGCTTGGTCAGACAACACCGCAAGGCCGGGAATCCGTTCGGGATCAAATCGGGATTGTTTTAGACGGTCCGGTTTATCCTGACTCATGGCGCGCAGAAACCGTGAGCCGGTATGTCGGTCCTTTCTTTCCCAGCTGGGACCCAGACAAGTTTAAGGAACTCCTCCAAGATTTTGCGATCCCTACCAAACCCAAATATCATGATTTATCCACGGGTGCCAAAATCAAACTCCAATTAGCAGCAGCCTTCGCTCATCATCCTCGCTTACTGATCCTGGATGAGCCGACTTCGGGGCTGGATCCGATTGCCCGCGATGAATTAATCGGCATTTTGCAGGATTTCATTAGTGATGGGCAACGAAGTATTCTGATCTCGACTCACGATGTCCTTGAACTGGCGAAGGTGGCCGACTATGTCACTTATTTATTAGCGGGTAAAGTCACGTTTACCGGTTCACTAGACGAACTTCTCGACCGTTATGTCATGATCAAAGGCGGGCCAAATGACTTAACACCGGCCATTCAAGTTAATATTATCGGCCTTCAACGCAGCGTGGTCGGTTTTGCTGGTATCTGGCCAACCGATCAAACTGCTGCCCTGCCTGCCAGCATCATTCAGGAACCGGTTGACTTGGAGTCCTTGATGATTGCCTTTGGTAAAGGAGGTCGGCCGCATGCATGATCTTGTTAAACTTGTCAGCTTGGATTTGAGCTCGTTGTTTGCTGGTAACAGTCGATATCGGTGGGGGTCAATGCTCGCCCTAGTCATCACATTGGGACTGGTTTTTTTAAACGGTGACTTGTCCACGCCACTAGCTGGCGGCATTATTGGCGCCAGCATTGGTATTCTGATCTTGCCATTTATCAGCACTGACCGCAGTGGCTTGGAAAAGTTATATGCAATGCTGCCGATTCAGCGCCATACGATTGTCGCAAGTCATTACCTCTTTGGCTTAATCGTTACCATTCTGATTGATGGATTAGCTATGTTAATTATCGGCGTTGGCACCATAGCTCGATTCAATCCTGTTCGCGACGCTCAATCCTTTTGGGGGATACTACTTTTCGGGACTGGTCTTGTCTTGTTTCAAATAATGTTATCATTCCCGATCATGATCTTCTTAGGTTACCAACGAGCACCACTCGCCGCCTATTTGCCTGTCACATTAATTTTGGTCATCGTCATTTTCCTGGAAAGAAGCCTGAACCTCACCTTAACTTCGATGCGCCCATGGCTTGGGTTAATGGCCGTTGTGCTAGTACTTCTGTTTGCATTTTCTTGGTGGATAAGTACTGTGCTGTACGACAAAAGAGAATTTTAATGTCTCATTGTTATTGACAAACTGCCGCCTTTTCCAAAAGTACCGAGATCTCCGATTTCAGTGGAGACACCGGTACTTTTTTGATGCTTGCATCCATGCGGCATTTTAAACGGGGCTTTGTAAATGTGCACTTATAAAACCTAAAAATGAGTCAAAAGAACATTATGAGAATGGTTCAACATTTGTAAACAGGTGTCTTTTCAAGATTGAAAATAAAATCGGCACGTGATCGTTGTTTTCGTTTATTCAAAAAATCACAATATGTTTGAATTTCATATCTCCGTCTTCTTTCCGTTTTAAATGTCATCATATTGCTGTCTCATTTTGCCGCCCTTGCCTCACTTTAAATTACTTCAATATCAATTAAAGTTATTAGTCATCAAGGTCTCTTACTTTCCAGCTTAATATCAACACTACATTTAGCAAACATTACCCTTATTTTCTGTTTTTTTATGAGCACTTCTCAAAATCCCAATTAAGTGATCCATGAGATTCTCCGCGGAAATTCGTAAGCGCTGACATTCATTTTGTGAGAGTTGTCACATAGCTGTTGTTTTAGCAACTGTGAAGTATTTAACATATGAATGTAAGAGAAAGGAAGGATCATCATGCGTGTTGGGGTTGTTAAGGAACAAAAGGCTGGCGAAGGCCGTGTTGCTGTAACGCCTGCCAATGTGAAGAAACTAACCGCGGATGGCGCAGAAGTTTGGGTTGAACATGCTGCCGGGATCGGGGCCGGATTTGCGGATGCCGATTATGAAGCCGCTGGCGGTAAGCTGGTTAGCCATGCGGCCAGCTGGGATGCCGACTTGGTGGTTAAGGTAAAGGAACCGGATGCCGAAGAGTACCAGTATTTCAAGTCCGGTCAGGTGATTTGGGGTTTTCAGCACTTAGCATCTGCACCGGAAACCGTCCAGGCCATGCAAGCTGCTGGCGTCACGGCGATTGGCGGCGAGACGATTGCCAAAGATGGTGAACTGGTTTTGCTAAAACCGATGAGTGCCATTGCTGGGCGGCGTTCGGTGATCATGGGTGCCTTTTATCTTGAAGCGCAACATGGTGGCGAAGGTATTTTGCTCCCTGGCACACCAGAAGTAGCGCCCGGCAATGTCGTCATTTTTGGCGGCGGCACGGCAGCGTTCAATGCAGCTACCTTAGCATTGGCCATGGGTTGCCACGTCACCATTATCGAATTAAAGCCAGAGCGGCGCACATGGCTTGAGCAAAAGTTTGCGGGTCAAGACCTGACTGTATTGGCTTCCACACCGGAAAGCCTTGCCGCTGCGATTAAAACGGCTGATGTGTTCATTTCGACGATTTTGATTCCGGGGGCTAAACCACCCAAGCTTGTGACAACGGCGATGGTTCAGTCCATGAAACCGGGTAGCGTCTTGGTTGATGTTGCCATTGATCAGGGTGGCACAGTCGAAACCATTGACGCGCCGACAACGATTGAATCACCTGTGTTTACCAAATATGGCGTGATCCATTACGCGGTCCCGAATCAACCCGGTGCGGTACCACGAACTGCAACGCTAGCGCTGGCAAGTGGGAACATCCCTTACCTACTGGCGATTGCGACTCAGGGTATTGACCAGGCAATTGCGACGGATCCTGCCTTGGCATCCGGCGTCAATCTTTACCATGGCAAGATCACGAATCAAAGTCTTGCCAACTCGTTATCACAACCTTTCACACCGTTGACAGAAGTGCTGGTCAGAAATTAGGAGGTGGTTTTGATGCTAACGATGACCCCACCCGTCACGATAAAAGATATTCGGGAAGCAAGTCAGCTCATTCACAAGGTCGGCCGCGTGACGCCACTGATTCAATCCATGTTTCTCAGTCGCACCGTCACGCACGGCGATGTTTATCTCAAACTTGAGAATATGCAGTTGACCGGTTCGTTTAAGTTTCGCGGCGCCTACAATAAGATCCACCACCTTACCGATAGTGAAAAGCAGCGAGGCGTTATCACCGCCAGCGCCGGTAATCATGCCCAAGGTGTCGCATTGACTGCACATTTATTGGAAATCAACGCCACCGTCGTGATGCCGGAAACCGCCCCGCTCGCCAAACAGCAGGCAACCAGCGGCTATGGTGCCCGCGTGATCCTGGCTGGCCAAACGTTTGATGAAGCGCGCGCTTTTATGGAAAAAAAGGCGGCCGCTGACGGCCTCACGATTGTCGATCCTTACAACGATCCGCTCGTCATTGCTGGCCAAGGCTCAATTGGCCTCGAGCTGTTGGATCAACTACCAACCATCGATACTGTCATTGTGCCAGTTGGTGGCGGCGGGTTAATCTCTGGCATCGCCGTGGCTCTCAAGCATGCCAATCCTCAGATTCACATTATCGGGGTGCAATCCGAAAACGTTCACGGCATGACCGCTTCCTTGCAAGCCGGTCACCTGACACGGCAATGCGCCGGCTCGACATTGGCCGATGGAACTGCCGTGGCAATGCCTGGTGATATCACCTTTGGCCTCGCTAGCGACCTTGTCGACGAGATGGTATTGGTTTCGGAAGAAGAAATTGCCGAAGCCATGAAGGATCTCCTGCAACGCGCTAAAACCGTTGCCGAGGGAGCAGGCGCATTGCCAACCGCGGCGCTCGAAGCCCACAAAATCGATGACAAATGGCTCACCGACAAGCAAGTCGTTGCTTTGGTATCAGGTGGCAATGTTGATTTGGAACGAGTCGCCCAAAATATCGAACATTTCTTCGACCATGATCCAACCGGCCATTTTGTCGGCTAATGTTTTTATCAGGGTGCCAGTAAGCATCTGTCAAAAATTAGCCTTGAGCTGAACGAAAATCTTTTCATCACGGCTAATGTACAAATGTTGTGGCGCCAGAATCCGCGTTAATTGGGGGTAACACAATGGAAAAGACGATCTCGAAGCGAACCGCGGCTAAGACGAAATATGTGCCGTATGCCACGGAACGCACACAGGAAAATAGTGGCGGAAGCACGGCTATTTTCATCATCGGTGCCGTTTTGGCGACCATCTTTGCCGCTTCTACGGCTTATTCAGGCATGAAGGCTGGCTTGACCGTTGCCGCCGGAATTCCCGGGTCGATTATCGGATCAGGGCTGGTCGGCGTTTTCGCTAAGAAAAAAGGACTTTTTGGCAAGAACCTGCTGCAAGGGATGAGTTCCGGCGGTGAGTCGATTGCCAGCGGGATGATTTATGTCTTGCCAGCCATTATCATCATTGGCGGCCGGGTCAACTTTTTTGCCGGCATTGCTGTCGGTGCGCTGGCGGTTTTATTCGCAGTCGGCATGGCTAGCCTTGTCGAGAATTATTTGTTAGTTGAAGAAGACGGTAAACTCATGTATCCGGAATCGACTGCCATCTCCGAAGCGCTGGATGCCAGTGAAGCCGGTGGCGATGCGCTGAAACATATGGGGATCGGTTTTGGCATCGGCGGCGTGATCACGTTGCTCACCACGCAGGTTTTCGGGTGGGTCAACAGTGTGATGACGTTCGTGGGTAGTGCATCCTATCGCTGGAAAATTTCGACCGAAGTCAATCCGATGTTGGCCGGCATTGGTTTTGTCGTTGGCTTGGATGTGTCCTTGACTATGTTTGCCGGTTCGATATTGGCTAACTTTGGCATCACGCCATTAATTGCTTACTTCACGCAGATGGCTGGCGGCCACGCCCATGTCTGGAATGACGCCCACATGTTGATGTCACAGATGAACATCGATACCGTGGCCGGTTCCTATACCAAGTACATCGGTGCTGGGATGATGCTCTGCGGTGGTATTATCGGCGCCATCAAGTTAATTCCGGTCATCGTAACGTCCATCAAGAAAACGCTCAACGCCCGCAATAACAGTGGCGAAGAAAAGAACTCACTTGGCATCATGGCACTTTTGGTTGCCACCATCGCGATCTTCATCGTCGGTGCTTTTCTGACCGGCAACATGGTGATCACCATCTTGGCCGGTATCATGTCCCTCGTCTTGGCCCTGTTGTTTGTCATTGTTTCAGCCCGGCTCGCCGGCACGATCGGCTGCTCGAACGCCCCGGTTTCCGGCATGACTATCGCCAGTCTGGTTGTCATGACGCTGGTGTTTGCACTCATGGGCTGGACGTCCAATACCCACAACGAGATTCTCCTGTTGTTCGGCGTTTTCATTGTCACCGCGATTTCTGTCGGCGGTGCCTATATGCAAACGCAAAAAGTCAATTACCTAGTCGGCGGTCGGCGCTCCGAAATGATGAAGTATTTTCTGCTCGCCGCACTCATCGGGGTCGTCGTTGTCGTCGGCACCACGGTGATTCTCTCGCCACAACTGGCCGTTAAAAGTGCCGATCCGCCATTCGGCCTGCCGCAAGCCAACCTCATTGCCACGCTGACCACCGGCATTTTATCCGGTAACCTACCTTGGATCATGATCATTGTCGGCATTGTCATGGCGCTTGTCTGCTGGATGCTGAATCTGCCGATCATGACCGTTGCTTTAGGGTTCTATCTCCCGATCTCCACAACTTCGATTATCTTGGTCGGCGCGCTGTTGAAGCTTTTCATCCAAAAAACCACGCAAAACAAGAAACTTCGCGAAACGCGTCTATCCGCTGGGGTCTCCCTTTCCAGCGGCTTGATTGCCGGCGGTTCCATCATTGGCTTGATCGGTATCATTTTACATGTCACCGGCGTTTTGCAAAACCGGGTCCCTGCTGGTTTCGCCGGTAGCAACGCCATGGCAGTCGTATTACTCATCATCATGGCCGCAGCGATTATTGTGCCATTGATGACCATCAAACACCCTACAGCCAAGAAGCAAGCTGAGTAGGAGGCGTCTAAACAATGACACAGACTGACATGCTCACCACGGTCATTTATCGAAAAAATCCCCAGGTGCAGTACACCAAAAAGAACGGAAAAATCACCATTATCCGTCCGCAAAACCACGCTATTCAGCGATTTTGTCGGAAAGTGCTGCATATGAAGATTCCTGAAGTCAGCTATCTGCATCTTGATGCTTATGGCAGCTTCGTTTTTAGCAAAATCAATGGCCGCCGAACCGCCGCCATGATCGGCAAAGAACTCGCCCAGAAATTCCCAGAGGCCGACGATCAGCGGGACGCGCGGTTAGCCCTTTATCTCAATCAAATCGCTGAAAAGGATCATTTAATTCAACGGTTGGATCACCACCCAAACTTTCTATAACGCGTTCCCCGGCGCAAAAGTCTGCGTGTAAGGACCTTGGTCGCGATGGCCTAAGCCCGGGCCATCTCGCCCAAGGCTGCTTATACTCCGGCTTCTAAGCGCGCCGGCTCACGCTCACATTAACGCGTTCCCTGGCGCAGGAACCTGCATGTAAGGACCTTGGTCGCAATGGCCTAAGCCCGGGCCATTACGCCCAAGGCCACTTACACTCCGGCTCCTGACCGCGCCGGCTCACGCTCACTCAAAAAATGGAGGAAATAAAATGATTGATCGAATCGAAATGTCTGCTTGTACTTCAATGATGGTCGGCAAAAAAGCTTCACTTGACGGTGCCACTTATATCTCCCGCAACGAAGATCGGCTTGTTGCCATCTATCCCAAGCGTTTCATCGTCCAGCCAGCCGTCACTGGACGCAAAGAAACTTATGTCTCACCATACAATCAGCTGACAGTTCCTCTGCCGGAAACCGGCTATCGCTACACCGCAACGCCGGATGCCGATCAAAGTGCCGGGCCAAACGAAGAAGACGGCTTTAACGAAAAAAATGTCGGCGAAAGTGCCACAGAAAGTGTTTATGCCAATGAACGCGTTCTCGCCTATGATCCCTTTGTCAAAAATGGCTTGGCTGAGGACTCCATGACGACCCTGGTTTTGCCTTTTATCAACAGTGCACGTGAAGGCGTCCGGTATCTCGGCGAACTCGTGAAACAATATGGTTCAGCTGAAGGTAACGGCGTGCAGTTTAACGATCAAAACGAAGTCTGGTACATGGAAATCGTGACCGGGCATCAATGGGTCGCCGTGCGCATCCCTGACGATTGTTATGCAGTTGCGGCCAATCAGGTTGCCATTCAAACGATCGATTTCAACGATCCTGACAACTACATGTGGGCAGACGGCATCCAGGATTTTGTTGATCGCCATAACCTGAATCCCGACACTGATCAATGGAACTTCCGCCACATCTTCGGTACCGACACCGAAAAGGATCATCACTACAACACGCCGCGGGTCTGGTTCGCCCAACGCTACCTCAATCCCGAAACCATCCAAGATCCGGAATCACCGGAGTTGCCTTTTATCCGCAAAGCTAACCGCAAGATTTCGATTGAAGATATTCAATATGTGCTCAAGTCACACTTCAATGAAACCCAGTTCGACCCATTAGGAAGCGGTAGTGAACATGACCGCAAAACATATCGCGCCATTTCGCTATCCCGCACCGCCAACTCTCACATTCTGCAAATGCGCCCGGCCGATCAGCACCCCGCTGCCGGTGTCCAGTGGGTCGGCTTTGGCATCCCCGCCTTCTGTCCGCACGTTCCCTTCTTCACCGATGCCAATGACACCGATGAAAGTTACCGCGAACTACCGGCCAAAACGGATCTCAACGCTGCATACTGGCTTTACGAAGCGCTAGCGATGGTCGTCGAGTCCCACTACGCCGACTTTATCGAAGACGACTTAGCCTACCAAAAAGAGCTCAATGAATGGGCCCGCCGCAAAATCGCTGAGGTCGACGCCGCCACCGCCAAAATGAGCGGCTCGGATCTAACCCAATACCTCACCGAGCAAAACCATCTGATTGCGCAACACTACAACGACGCCACTCGCGAGTTGTTGTTTAAGCTAATCACGATGGGAACCGGCTTATCGAAGCTGACTTTTAAAATGGATCCGAATCTCTAGCGCTGTAGTTAAGTTGTGACGCGGTATACTGCAAACTCACGAACGACTGAAGACAAGTTTGCAACAAAATCCGTTACGGCAAAGACTGGGTCATAATTTACGATCCCAAAATAAAATGAACGTACTCCAAAAAGTAGCAAGGAGTGCGTTCGTTTTTGGGTCCAAGAGGATAATTCAGTCGGTTTGCTAAGATACTAGTGCCAAAGCGGAGCAATCGTAGGCGGGGACGGGCTCAGTGGTGAGATTGTACTAGCCGGGCGGTCTTCCCGGCGTAGTACAAGGCCGATCTTTGAGACTCTGCCGGTTTTGCAGAGGCTCAAAGTCGTGCCCACCACGTTCCAGCCCAGGCCCCGCCGGAGATTGCGGAGTTTGGCACGGCTTGGAACTTATTGCCTAATTTTTCCCCCCAACAGTGCACTGAACTAAACAGATTGAAAGCCAATAGCTTACGTTTGTTTTTTCAAAGCCGAGAGACTACCGAATCTTATGCCATGCTGCTGCACCCTCCGCCGGGAAAATGTGCGCCATTTGCCACATCTGATCACGACTCAGATGGTAGACAATCGCCGGCAATAACGTGTTGATCGCGTCTTCGGCTTGAGCACTGTACTCCGTGGCGCCGACAAGATGATGTTCCTGATCGAACACCAAAAGACTATCACCCACCGTTTCCTGATCGGTTTGATGATACCAGTCATCCGGAATGTGGTTGTGAACGACTTTGTAAGTATCATCCTTGACCGCTTCCGGTGCCACACCGACTTTGGCAATTCTTGGCGAGGTGTAAACAGTTGACGGAATCGCCGGATAATCAATCGGCGCAGTTGTTTGGCCGCTCAGTAACTTGTAAAGGTAATAGGACTCAAACGTGGCTGTTGGCGTCAATTTAGGTTGTGGCTTGTCTAAAACATCGCCCGACGCATAAATATTGGTCACGTTCGTTCGCAGATAGTCGTCCACGGGAATACCGTGCTGGTTAAACTCAACGCCGACATTTTCTAACCCCAGTTGCTCAACATTCGGGATTCGGCCGGTTGCGTCCAGCACCCAATCGACAACTAACTGTTCCTTGTCGCCATAATGAATCACAATGCCATCAGCGGTCTTCTCAAGCGCCGTCACCGCCGCGTTCGGCGTGAATTGAATGCCCCGTTTCGTCATGTCGGCCATCACATCTTCGACAAACGGCTGGTGGAATTCCCGCAAAGCACGATCATGATGCATCAACACATGGACATCGGCGCCTGCCGCATTGGCAATCGTTGCAAATTCCATGCTGATGTAGCCTGATCCCAAAATACCGATCCGCTTCGGCAAGACGTCCAAATCCATAAAGGCCCGACTGTCATGCGCTAATTCAGTTCCCGGCACATCAAGGCGATGCGGGCGCTGGCCAGTCGCAATGACAATTTTGTCTGCGGTATAAGTCTTTTCACCCACAACAATCGTATGTGCATCCTGAAATTTTCCATAGCCATGGATGATCGTCACGCCGTTTTGGGTTAATCCCGTACCGATAGCATCCGGTAACGGCTTAATCACAGTTTGTTTGTGAGCGACTAACGCCGACCAGTTGATCTTGATATTGCCAGACACAACACCCTGCATCCGTTCCGCCAGCCGTTGCAAAACCACCGGCGTATCAAGCGTAATTTTCGCGTTACAGCCATAATTCGGGCAAGTGCCGCCGATCATGTCGCCTTCAACCACAGCTACTCTTTTTCCCGAAGCTGCCAATGGGCCGGCCCCGTCAAACGCGCCATGCCCACTACCTAAGTACAAGACATCAAAATCATATGGATTCTTCAAACTATCATCCTCCTTATGACACTGCCTACTAACAACGAAGTAAGCATAACAGATGGTATACAAATTAGTCACGGACAATGCTTAGCGACGGAAACATTTTTTGAAGCCTTTAGACATAGCACTCTTCACAACATGTTGACTTGATAGTAAAAAAGTTCCGGTAAGGGCGACTGTTTTCGCAATCACTTACCGGAACTCTTAAATGCTTTTATGAAACTAAAGATCGCGACTCACTTGGGGCTTTTTAACTTGGAGAGCAACAATCAGACCAACCACGGCAAGGATTAAGACAAACACGAAGCCATAGTGCGAACCGATTGTCAGTCCTGATTGTCCGGCTGCTTGAGCGGAACCCAAGGCGAGCATGCTTGTGGCAACCGCCGTTGAAACCGCACCGACAATTTGCTGCAAGGTATTCAGCAAGGCACTGCCGTCTGCACTTTCGGCGCCGCTCAAACTGTTTAAGCCATGTGTCTGCGCCGGTGACATCGCAAGCGGCGCTCCAATCATTAAGGTCACATGTCCCAAAATGATCCACCACAACGGACTTTGTGCCCCACTACTCAGCAATATCAGGATCCCGAGAATGGCAATCACAAAGCCGCCACGGGCTAACCACTTCGCGCCATGACTGTCATACATCCGCCCGGCAATTGCCGAAACCGCGGCGTTGACAATCCCACCTGGCAACATCACGAGACCGGTCATCGCGACTGGCAAGCCAATAACGCGCTGCAGGTACATTGGCAACAAATACATCGAAGCCAGAATCACGCCAAAATCAAGCATGACCAGTAAGGTACCAACCGTAAACTGCTTATTGGCGAAGACCCGCAAGTTCAACATCGGTTTTTTCAACGTCAACTGTCGCCGGGTATAAAACGCCAAACCGGCAATACCGATCAGCAGTGAAACCGCCACGGTGAGCGATAACCAACCCGAATCACTCGCCATGGTTGTGCCAACGACAATCCCGGCAAAACCGATCGATGAGGCAACAATCGAGATCCAGTCGACCGGTGTTTTGGTTTGGTGATAGACATTTTCCATTGACGTTAAGGTGAAAATAAATGCCAATACCAAGAACGGGACAAATAACCAAAAAATATCATGCCAGGTAAACTTGGCCAGGATGAGTCCGGTAATGGTCGGGCCGATCGCAGGCGCAAACATGATCACCAGTGCTGCCAATCCCATCACTGTTCCCAGTTTATACGGCGGGAAAATCTGCATCGCTACCGAAAACATCAGCGGCAGAATCAAGCCAGTCCCAATGCCCTGAATAAGGCGACCGATTAAGACAACGGCAAAACTAGCGCCCATTGCGGAAACAACGGAGCCAAGAATGAAGGCACCTAATGCGAATAAAATAATTCTTTTGGTATTAAACCATTTGGACAAAAGACTGGAAATCGGCATGCAGATCCCGATGACCAGCATATAACCGGTGACGAGCCATTGAATCGTGCCTTGTGACACATTCAGTGCCGTCATCAGACTAGGTAATGCGATATTAAGTGATGTTTCTGAAAACATGCCGACAAATGCCCCGATCATCAGCCCAATCATGGCCAAGGCCGGATGCGCGATATGAACGCGTGCTTGTGGCATTGCTTTTGTTTGTGATAATTGCATGAATAACTTCCTTTTCTACTTTCGAATCAATCAACAATTGGCAGGCATTTTCAAGACGTCAGTGCCTGTTTAATCAGGTAAGACAGGTGCGCCGCGGTTTGCCGTAACAAGTCAGGATTCGCTTTGGTAGTCGCGATCATAATGGTGCCTTCGATCGTTGCCTGAACGAATTGTCCCAGTTGCCGCGCCGGGACCACTGACATCCCCGCTGAAACCAGTTTGTCGGTGTATAAATCTTCAAGTTGCGTATAAACCGCACTGCAAGCTGCCTGCAGTTTCGGATCATCGCGTGTTTCTAGTGCGATCAGGCTGATTGAATGGCTGCTGAGCCGACCATGCTGTTGCATCTCCTCCGCCATTTCCGCCAGCTGTCCGGTCAAGGCAATTTCCGGCGCCGCATCCCGTTCAAGCGCTTGTTGAACCCGCGCCAAAATTTGTGCACCCGCATACTCAATCGCGGCTTCAATCAGCTGCACTTTGCCTTCTGGGAAATAATAATAAAGTGATCCTTTCGGGGTCCCGCTGACGGCCAGAATTTTTGATAATCCCGTCGCCCTGACCCCTTCTTCCTGAAAAAGATCTGCAGCCGTCGCGACTAACTTTTCACGTGTGTTCATTGCTAACCTCCAGATTATAACAACCGGTCTATATAATACTGCTGTTTTCTGGAAAAAGTCAATTTTATTTTTGGAAATATGAAAATCAATCACGTGTTGAATTCTGCACCATAGGCTGTTCGCCGGTGTAGAAGCCGCGAGCGCTAACGAAAAAAGCCGCCCATTGAATGAGCAGCTTAACGCAATCAGCACCGGTTTATTTGAAAAGACATCATTTTTTCTTAGCCACTGCCAACCAAGCCTCTTTAATTCCCGAAAGTACAAGCGTAGGAATCGCCGGCAGCACAGTGACTAGCAAATATTGTTGCCATGTCAGCATTTGGGTACCCATCACCACGTTGAAAAACGGCAAGGTTGTGACTAATAGTGAACTCACGGCAGCGAAACTCACCGCCGCGAGTAACTTGATATTGCTGAATGGATTGCGTCGGTATAAAGTCGTCGTGCTCCGGGCATCAAAGACATGCCATAATTGGCCAAACACCAGTGTCAGGAACGCGATCGTCTGGGCTGCAGCAGCGGGTAAACCGGCACTGGCTGCCCAGATAAACGCAACATACACCGTGCCACCCATGACGGTCCCGCGAACGAAGATGCGGCCCACCATGCCTTTTAGAATCGAAACATCAGTATCGCGCGGTTTTTGCTTCATCTGGTCTGCTTGCGGTTTATCATACGCTAAGGCAAAGCTCGGTAACGCGTCCGAAATCATGTTCACCCACAAAACCATGAGTGCGGTCAGCGTTGGTGTGGTGACGCTGACGTGACCAATGGGACCGGTCATCAAGATGACGCCTAGCAGTAACGCCAGCACTTCCGCAACGTTGGTCGTCAATTCATGGCGCATGAAGTTCTTAATGTTTCCGAAGATCGTCCGGCCAGCTGCCACTGACTTTTCGATGGTGGTGAATTTATCATCGAGCAAAATCAAATCAGCCGCGTCTTTGGTGACCTCAGTGCCATTGATGCCCATAGCGATGCCGATATCTGCGGCCCGCAACGCCGGTGCATCATTAATCCCGTCACCAGTCATGGCAACTACTTGGCCGCGCCGTTGCAAAGCTTTAACGATCCGTTGCTTGTGCTCTGGGGACACGCGCGCATAAACCCGCGCTTCCAAGACCACGTCATCTAACTCTGCATCAGGCAGCTTGTCTAACATGGCGCCTTCAATAACCTGAGCGTCTTTTTTCTGAACAATTCCCAGTTTGTAGGCAATGGCGCGCGCAGTGGCTGCGTGGTCGCCGGTAATCATGACGACATTCACCCCAGCCGCGTGTAATGTCTGGATCGAACGCTTCACTTCCGGGCGTGGCGGATCAATGATACCGGCGATTCCAAGCAGTGTCAGATGTTGCTCCAGCTCGGCCGTCTCACCGTGCAACGCCAGCGATTCATCAATGGCCCGTTCCGTGATTGCAATGGTTCGCAACGCATCATTGGCAAAGTCCAGAATCACTTTTTCCATCGTCGCCCGCGCGTCTGCAATCGGCACCAACTGATCATGGTCCACCACTTGGTCCGTTTTCCGCAAAATAACATCCGGCGCACCTTTGGTTAACACTTTGAATTGACCGTTTTCTTTAATGACAACGCTCATCATTTTCCGCGTTGAATCAAACGGCAACACCCGTAAAATGTCGATGTCGCGTTGGTCGGTTTTTTCCAGCAAAGTTGCCCGGTCAATGTCGCCTTTTGCGCCAGCCACGACCAACGCCACGTCGGTCGGATTGCCAAACGGCTGGAAGCGACCATCTTCATCTTGCGTCACATTGGCTTCGTTGTTTAACACCGCTGCCTGCAAAAATCGTTGAAATGCAGGGGTGTCCTGGTCATCTACCGGTAAAAAGTCACCGGTTGTGTCATAGCCATTGCCTTCGACTTCATAATGCGCGCCGTTAGCAAAAAAGCGCGTCACCGTCATTTCGTTTTTCGTCAGGGTACCGGTTTTGTCGGACGCAATATAATTCGTAGCACCTAGAGTTTCAACCGAGTTCAGTGACTTAATCAAGCCTTGATTCTTGGCCAACTTAGTCGCACCAATGGTTAAAACAATCGACAAAACGGCGGGCAAAGCATCAGGGATCGCCGCCACGGCAAGAGCAATCGCGGTGGACAATGACGCTGCCAGTATTTCAAAGGAGAGGTTACCGGTTTGCTGATAGGCTTTAAACAAAGCCAATCCTAATGTCAGGAAAACAATCCCGATCGCAACGATCATCAGTTTTTTGCTCAAACTGTGAACGACCCGCTCAATCGGCGTCTTTTGCGTTTGCACGTCATTCATTAACTTGGCGATTTTGCCGAGTTCGGTTTCCATCCCCGTAGCGACCACAACGCCATACCCGTTCCCGGCAGTTATCATCGAACCGGCAAAGCCCATGTTAGTCTGATCGCCGAGTTCGACTTTTTCGGTCAAGGCATGGGACTGCTTGCTCACCGGTTCTGCTTCGCCGGTTAAGTGCGCCTCAGATGTTTGCAGGTTCGCCACCCGCAGCCACCGCACATCGGCTTCCAAAAAGTCACCGGTCTGCACCCGAACGATATCGCCTGGTACCAGCTCCGCAACCGGCACATCTTCCCAAACTTCATCGCGCAACACCCGCGCCTGATGATCCGCCATGTTACGCAGCGCGTCCATCGACTTTTTAGCTGATTGCGCCTGCCAGCAGCCCAAACCGGAATTGACACCGATAAGAATTAAGATCGCAATACTTTCATAAATTGCCGCCATCCCATGTTTACGATTGCCGGTTACAAAAAAATCATAAGCCGCACTCAACAATGCCAAGCCGACTGCAACAAATAAAATAATGACAAGTGGTTCCTTGAGGGTCAGCAAAAATTGGCGCCAGGCCGGGATCGTCGGTGCTGCTTTCAATGCGTTCGGGCCGAACTTTGCCAGTCTCGCCTCAGCCTCTGCGCTGGTTAAGCCATGTGTCCGATTCGTTGTCAGTGCGGTCAAAACTTCTTCTTTGTGCTTTAAATAAACTTTGTTCATGGTCATCCCTTTCTTGATATAAGTTCTCGAATTCGGTTGGCGGCGTTTTTTTTGCTTACTTAGGCTGCTTGAAACGTTCCTTACTCCATAACGCGTTCGCAGTCGCAGAAATCTCCGTGTAAGGACCTTGAAGCCTAAATGGCCAAAGCCCAGCCATTTAGGCTTCAAGGCCGCTTACACTCCGATTTCTAAGCGCTCCTGCTCACGCTCACAAAAAGAGCGCACGCCTCAACGCCCTTTCTTCCCCAGGAAAGGCATCTTGAAGCATACGCTCAACCGATTCGTTGCTATTCACTATAGCTAATATTAAAACATAACACCGTTAACCTTGTCAAGTTGGACTCAGGTACCCTAACGTCAGCTGTCGATTAATAATCTAAATCAGCCCCATTAGACGCAATCACCTGCCGATACCAGTCGAAAGATTTCTTTTTGGATCGTTTGAGCGTTCCCTGACCGGCATCATCGAGATCGACATAAATGAAACCATAACGCTTTGACATCAGGCCGGTTGACGCGCTGACCAAATCGATGCATCCCCATGACGTATAGCCCATCACATCAACGCCATCATGAATGGCTGCACCGATCTGTTCGATGTGCTGCTTTAGATAGTCAATCCGGTAATCATCGTTAATCTCGCCGTTTGAATTCGGCTGGTCTACTGCCCCGAGGCCATTTTCCACGATGAACAACGGCTTGCGATAACGGTCGTATAACTGGTTTAAGGCAATGCGCAAGCCGATCGGGTCGATCTGCCAGCCCCACTCACTCGCTTCCAGAAAAGGATTCTTAATGCCGCTTAGCAAGTTTCCGCCGACCTTGGCATGATCCTTCTGAACCGTTTCGACAACAGCAGACATGTAATAACTGAAGCCAATATAATCAACCGGATACTGTTTCAACAGTGCCAACTCAGCAGCCGAAAAGTCTAGATCGGTCAACTTGATGCCATATTGGTCCAGCAAAGCATCCGTGTATGCCGGATACTCACCGCGCACCTGAACATCGCCGCAGAAGAAATTGAACGCTTGATTTTGTTGCAGCGTCGCCAGCTGATTGACCGGATTCGCGTCATAGCTGTAAGTGGTGGCGTATAACAACATGCAGCCAATTTGAAGATTCTGATCCAGCTGGTGCCCGATTTTAACCGCCTCGGCACCAGCCACAAATTGATTGTGCCAGGCTTGGAAAATGTTGCGCTTATCAGCCGCACCGTTACTGGTCACCAAGCCTTGGCTCATCACCGGAAATGCCAGTGCACTGTTGATTTCGTTAAAAGTCATCCAGTACTTTACCTGTTTGAAATAACGGGTCAAGACGGTTTCGGCAAATCGCTTGTAAAAGCCAATGAGTTGCTTGTTCTTCCAGCCGCCATATTTGGTAACCAGGTGCAGTGGCATCTCATAATGGGAAATTGTGATAATCGGTTCAATCCCATATTTCAAACACTCCGCGATCACTGCATCATAGAACGCCAGACCAGCCAGGTTAGGTGTCTTTTCATCACCTTCCGGAAAAATTCGTGACCAGGCAATCGAAAAGCGATAACATTTAAAGCCCATTTCACTAAACAGCTTGATGTCTTCTTTAAAATGGTGGTAATGATCGATGCCCTGATGATTCGGGTACCGATAGTTGCTTTCATCGATGGTCCAGTCAAAATCCGGCTCATTCACCAGATCAAACCGTGCTTTTCCTTGGGGCAGGACATCGGCAATCGACAATCCCTTGCCGTCTTCACGATAGGCGCCTTCCAGCTGATTGGCTGCGGTTGCACCGCCCCACATAAATTGTTTCGGAAAATTCAAATAAGTCATGGTTAAATGTTCATCCTTTCTAAGCTAGCGTCATTAACGCATCGTCTGCGGCTGTCCCGTCCGCTCGGGTTTCAATCTGATAACGGTCGGAGTTCGTCACAATCATCAGCACAGTTGGCGCATACCCTGCAGCTTTAATCGCTTGATAATCAAATTCAACCAACGGCGTACCGACATCCACCTTCTGTCCTTGTTTAATCAAGGGTTTGAAATACTTGCCTTTTAAATTCACTGTGTCGATACCGATGTGAATCAGAATCTCTGCCCCTTTTTCAGACGTGATCCCAATAGCATGCGCGGTTGGATACACCAGACTGATCGTTCCCGCGACTGGTGCCTTGACCAAGTTATCCTCTGGTTCAATCGCGATGCCTTGCCCCATGGTGCCCGAGGAAAAAACTTCATCCGGCACTTCACTGAGCGGCACCAGGGTTCCCTTAACCGGTGCGGCCAATGTTTCTGCATGATCCGCTGCGATCTGGGTTGCTTGCGGCTTGTCTTCTTTAACACCGGCGTTAATTCCGCCAAACACCAAGGTAAGCGCAACGCCGAGGACGAATGCCACAATATCGCCAATCACCGAAACGCCGAACCCTTTACCGAGATAAGTCGGCAACGATAAGATGCTGGCCAATGATGCCACATTCGAACCGGCGCCGGACATAGCCACGATAATCCCGCCAACTGCTCCGGCAACACACGCGCAATAAAACGGCTTTTTCAATTTTAAGGTGATCCCGTAAATAGTCGGTTCCGTGACCCCGAAAAGTGCCGTAATCGTGCTTGAGCCAGCCAAGCTTTTCATTTTAGCGTCACGGGTTTTGAGGAATACCGCGAACGCCGCACCGGCCTGCGCTAAGACTGCCGGCAAAAGAATCGGCGTCATCGGATCCGTCCCATACTGGGCAATGTTGTTCATCATGACCGGCACCAATGCCCAGTGAACGCCGAAAATCACAAACACCTGCCAGAAGCCGCCAAGAACCATCCCCGCTAAAGCCGGCACGCTCTTGTTCAGTGACACAATCTCCGTAGCAAGGCCATTACTGAGAATGGAGCTGACCGGCCCGACCACCAACATGGTCAGCGGCACAATGATCACTAACAGACATAACGGTGCCAAAATGTTCCGAACCGACTGATGCCAAATTTTGTTGAAAAATGGTTCCAGAAACTTCTGAACCACGACGACCAACAGAATCGGCAAGACCGTGGCCGTGTAATTAGCCGCCACAACTGGAATACCGAAGAAATCAATACTCGGTTTGCCAACGAGTCCGACGATGTTGGGATAAACCATCGCGGCAGCAATTGCCATCGCCACAAATGGATTCACCTTCAGATGTTTCGCGGCCGTAAAGGCTAATGCGATCGGTAAAAAGTAGAAAATGCCGTCCGCCGCTGCCCACCAAATCTGATAGGCACCGCTTTTGGTCGTCAACCAGCCAACCGCCACGGCCAGCGACAGTAAGCCTTTTAGAATCCCGGCACCGGCCATCGCACCTAGAAATGGTGTGAAAACGCCGGAAATAAAGGTCAATAAGCCATTGAAAGCGCGTTTGAATGTCATTTTCTCCTTCGGCTGGTCATTGGCCGCCTGCGCACTGTCACCTAAACTCGGTTCAAGTTTAATAATTGCCTGATAAACATCACTTACGTTATTGCCAATAACCACTTGATACTGGCCGCTTGCTTCCACGACCGTGATGACCCCGTCCAACGCCTCGACTTTCTGTTTGGCCGCGGTCGCCTTTTGCGGATCCTTCAATGTGAAACGCAGCCGCGTCGCACAGTGCCAAACCTGTTCAATATTCTGCTTGCCGCCAACCAACTGCAACAGTTGCTTCGCCAGTGTTGCTTCTCCCATTTTTCTTTCCTCCAGACATTGGGCAATAAAAAAACCAGAAAGACGAAACCTAGGGTGTGCCTAAGTTAAGTCTTTCTGGTTTTGCCTAATTCAATAGTAACAAGCCAGATGGTACTGTATTCGCTTTCAATAACCACATCTTATCTGATTCATTAGCCGTCGTCAACTACTTTTTAAGTTCTGTCCGTGACTGTGTCGACCGCAAGCGATATTGTCTTAAGTAAGCAGTTAGCCAAAGTGTCACAAAAACTGTAACCTCTTAGAAGATACATCTAGGAGGAATCACATGAAGAAGGTTGTCTTAACAATGAAAGAAGAAGAACGTTACCGAGTCATCAAAGCAGTGGTCAATGGTAAGACCTCCGTGCAACGCGCAGCCGTTAAGCTCAAGCGCTCCGAACGAACCATCTACCGATTGATCAAGCTTTACAAGCAACAAGGCAAAGACGGCTTTATCCATGGCAATGCCGGTCGTGAGCCCGCCAACAAACGCAACGCGCAACTCGAACGCCAGATTATTCGTCTGTACACCAACAAGTATGCCGGATTCAACATCGCCCATTTTCACGAGTTCTTAACCACTGCCGAACAAATCGCCATCTCCGAATCCTCACTCCGGCTCTTATTCAGACACCACCACATTCTCTCACCCAAAGCCCATAAAGCCACCAAGCGCCGAGTCAAGCGTGAATTAAAAGAAAAAGAAAAGAAGTCCAAGCTCCTATCCAAACGTGATGAAGCCACCTTGTCAGCCATCGAGGTCGTTGAAAACATCAAAGCCCATCCAGAACGTCCTCGGAAACATTATTCTGGTGAACAGGTACAAATGGATGCTTCCTGGGAGTATTGGTTTGGTACTCAAAAAACCACCTTACACGCAGCCATTGATGATCAGTCCGGGAACGTTGTCGGCGGCTACTTTGCCAAACAAGAAACACTCAGCGGCTATTATCATGTGTTTGCCCAAGTCCTTCGCGATTATGGCGCTCCAGCAGAATTCCTAACGGATCGGCGCACCGTGTTTAACAGCAACAAAAAAGAGGGCTCACCTTCGACCGAGAACCCTCTTACACGTTTCGGTTATGCCTGCCAGACACTTGGAACAGAACTTTCGGTCACCAGTATTCCGCAAGCCAAAGGCCGCATAGAACGTCTTCTGGAGACTTTTCAAGATCGGCTCACAAGTGAACTGCGGTTGCATAACATCACCACAATCGCAGATGCCAATCGGTTTTTGGTCGGCTTTATCAAGCGTTACAATGACCGCTTCGCATCTACCATCAAAAGTAGCATGTCGGTGTTTGATAAGCAACTAACACCCAAGGAAATTGACAATATTTTGATCATTGCCAATGAACGCAGCATCGGCCACGGACATTGTGTTCGCTTTGATAACAAACGCTATCTGCCACACCGGAATGGCGAATTGGTTTATTTACCCCCGCATACAAAGGTCTTAGTCATCAAAAGCTTCACGGGCAGACTTTATATGACCACTGATGATGACCAGGTGTACGACCTTTTCTGTGTGCCAAAAGAACAGTTCATGTCAGCCAAATTCGATCTTACGCCAGCTGCGGCACCAACTCCTAAACGAACCAAGAAAATCCCGGCAATCACGCATCCGTGGCGCCGCGCTAACTATCGCGATTACCTTGATTCTCTTGGCATTAACAGGACAAGGGTTAAACAGTTGGTCGCCGAACGATATCCATACAAGAATTCACAAGCGATTCAAGTCTAATTAGGATCATCTCGCGTCCAGTTTTCGGACGCATGTTTTATGGAATTTACTGTCAAAGTCGAAAATCGCTTGACACTACTTTTTAAGTTCTGTCCGTGACTGGCAGCTAACCGAGAAATGTGCAGTGTTAAATAAATCTGCTCGTTTTTGGAAACAGGTACGTTGACCTTCTGCTCAATGAACTGAACAACATCCTCCATACACTGATAAGCTTGCACATAATCCTCTTGCAAATGTGCTAATAGGGCATGGTCGTAAGTCGCTTCCTGCTTATCTGTGTGCGCGTAAACCCGGTGAAGGAAAAACTTGAGATGGATCACCAGTCGCTGGTACTCCGGCGTTTTGGTGTTCATGTCCAGTCCTAAGCGATAGAAAATTATTTTCGTAACATTCGCCAGCATCTGCGTAAACGCCAGCGAATCAACCGGCTGCTGATGATTGAGATCGTTGCTGACAAACTTCAATGCGATGAACCCAGCCTCGTCTTCTGGCAATGTTTCGCCTAACTGCTTAGCTACTGTCTCGAGCGCCCACTTGCCCATTCGATATTCCTGCTCATAGGCCATCTGAATTTCCCACAACAGTCTGTTGTGCAATAACAAATTGTCATGCAACCGCATCACCGCAAAATGCAGATGATCGGCCAATTCAATCAGCAAATAACTGTTAAATGTTGTCTGCAACTGAACTTCTGCCTCTTGCACAATCTGCGCGGCCACCGTCAAATACTCACTTGGTAAGCTGGCAATCGTCTCCGCAGCAATTTTCAACTTGGTTTGGTCTTCCGGAACATACACCTTCATGCTGTCCCGCAATGTCAGTGTCTCCCCTTTTTTGGCATGAAACCCAATACCGCGTTCAACGATAATCGTCTCGCGCTGCTCATGCCGAACCACAACCGCATTATTGTTCAGAATCGTTTCAATGATCATCGCAAGCCCTCCTCCAAGACGGTCAGACCATTTGCTGATCCGTGTTCAAATTCAGGCTATCAATCTTTGGGGAAAATGACAACGGAAACATCTTAATTCATTTTACTAAGGTCGACTTCTTCTTGGTCTAACTGATCAAGCCAGTTCAACATGGTTGTCAATGCAAGCCCGACATTGCCAAGCTGACAATGATTGCTCGCAAACTCCTGTGCCGTGAATCTCCTTGCCGTTAGCGAATGTACATGTTCTAAGGTACTGATTTGCCGTGGCAACTGATCATTTGCGACATAATGATCATTAGCTCCAGCCAGCAATAAAACATCCTGCTTAACTAATGGTGAAATCTTATCAGTCGTATAATTGAGCGTTTTCTGGATAAAATCGAATGGCGTCTCAACTCCCATCACCTTCATACCTTGTTGAAATGCCCATTGCAACATTAGACTCTTTTTCATGAGCTGGCCAGCCATTCCATTAATTTGATCTTTATTCTCTTCGGTTACTAATGATCGGTTGAATTTCTTTCTTAGCTCAGCTGGTAACTGATTCATCAAGCAATCAAAAAAGTCAGGAAAAATATCATAACAAATAACGCGGTTGATGCGCGGTTCAAACGCCGCCGCCCTCAAAGCAAGGTTGCCGCCCAACGACATACCGATAGCAGTTGCCTTGTCGACATGAAAATAATCAAGCACCGTTTTTACCGGTTTCTCCCATCGATGCGTCATCGGCAAATATTCCTCTTCCAAACAATAACCTTGGCCAGGGCCATCAAAATAAATGACATCATATCCCGCGTCCCGCAAGACCAGCATGAGCCGGGTCACCTCCTCAATGTCACCATCAAAGCCATTTAAAAATAAAAGGGTTGCCCGCGGATTTGAAGGTGTTATCCGATAGGCAGACAGGTGCCCATTTTCATAAGGAATCAAGAAGTGCTGTTTTTCATTAATGCCGTAATAAGCATTGCTCAATGAGATAAATTGATGACGCAGGTTGATTTTTCCTGAATCGGTTGAAGGCAGGTAAAATTCGGCTAGTCTAAAATACATCGCAGCGCGTAACTTTTCATCCTTTTTTAGTGCTGATTTGCCAAGGCTTTCAAACGCTGTAACAAGGTCGGGATAAGTTTGCTTAGGATCATCAAGACGCTTCATCTGCTGCAACATTTCGCGATCATTCGACCACTTGAAGAACCGGTTCATTTGGAAATTGATACTCTGATCATGATTTACTTGATAAAGACCGACTGGAAAATCTGATACCGTCCATTTTTTTGGCATTATAAAGTTCCTTTCTTGATGCTGAATCCACTATACATGCCGTTATAAAACGGCTACAATGCTTAACAGACGGCCATTTGTTGTTTATACAACAAATGGTTTGTCAATGTTGTCCAAGTCAGAATTAATCAACAGAGGTGTCTTAAATGTCGCATCAAACTGATTTGCGTGTTGTTAAAACCAATGATGCTATCCACACGGCCTTTCTTTCCCTTATCGATCAAAAGGGATTTGAAAATATCACCATCAATGACATTGCGCACGCAGCCAAAATCAATCGTTCGACATTCTATCTTCACTATGTCGACAAGTACGATTTGCTCAAACAAATGACAGCAGTCGGCATGACTAAAATCATTGCTGCGATGGCACCCGAACTTTACTTTTCTAAAAACACCTTTAAAGAAGCCGCCTTTACCGACGACCTAGGACAAGCGCTAAAAGTTGTGGCAAATGAACCCCGTCTCTATGCATTTATCTTAAATGACCCCAACCATTTAGGCCTAAGACAACAGGCTGAAGACGCTTTACAACAACATCTCATCGAATGTTTGCCGCAAAAGACCCTCGTTGAACGTGATCTGTTGTTAAACATTGTGCCTGCCGTTTATCTCAGCGTCATTCGCTGGTGGCTTGCCAATGATATGCGTTATTCTTCAACCTTTTTAGCACAGGAATTAGCGAAGTTTTTCAAGCTTGGGTCAAGAAGTTTGATGAGTCCTGAATCTCATATGAATTTTTGAGAGTGTGCGAAATTGTCCTAAAAATCCTTTTGAATCATTAAAAAAATCACCCCCTAAGGCAAACTTATCTCAAAGGGGTGAATTTTTGTTTTCTATGAAAGACCAGTGAAGCACGATGAGCATTCGATGCAAAACAGGTCACAAATTACTTTTCTTCCACAACCTGCCGATTATTGAAGCGATAAATCCGATCCGCATAAGCTGCCGATTCTGCACGGTGTGAAATCAAAATGACGATGCCATGATAATAGGCTTTGATCGTATCCAGAATCAGCCGCTCATTTTCAGTATCGAGATTGCTGGTGGGTTCGTCTAAGACCAAGACGCTGCTAGGATGCAGTAAGGCGCGGGCCAATTCGAGCCGTTGCTGTTCACCACTGGAAAAAGGCACATGTCCGGCAGCAATCTGCGTATCCAGTCCATTAGCAAGCTGTTTTAACCGGTCACTCAGTTTAACTTGTGCTAACACCGTCCAAATTTGATCATCCGTAATCGTTGGATCATGTAACGTCAGATTATCACGGACCGTTTCGGAGAAAAATATCGCGGTCTGTGGCAAATAATTAATTTGTGCCCGCAGCGATTGAGGACTGATGGTCGCAAGTTTTGTGCCATTGACCAAAATCTGGCCGCTTGTGACTGGATACCACCCCATGATTAGTTTAGCCAACGTACTTTTACCCGACCCGCTCGCACCCACAAAACCGGCGATTTCACCAGCCTTTAAGGTCAGCGTCACGTCGTTTAAAACCTCTTCGGGACGCGCTGGATAACTAAATGAAACCTGCTTCACCTGAATCTGCTTAATCGCATCGACTGTCTGACTTGCAGTTGCGGGCGCTGCCATTAACGGCTGCTCCTGCAGTAAGTTGAATAGATTTTTAGCCGCCGCAAACCCGTTAAGTAACGACCCGGGAAGATTGTTTAGTGCGAGCAACGGGCCGAACGTCAGCGGGAAGACTGCAAGAACCGCTTGTTGCAAGGCGGTTGCCTGCTGCCAGCCGCTTATCCAGACCATGACCAACCACGTTGCGACCATGACGAACGTTGCAGCGACATTTTTTAATAATTGACTGAATTGCGCTTGTTGAAACGCGGCAGCTTCACGGTCAAACCCGACATTGCCTTGATCCATGCGTTCTTTTGCAATGCCCAGCTGGCGCACCGCCCCCATCCCACGAACTGATTCTAACAAGTACTGCTGGTTGGCCGCCTTCAGCTGATCAGCAGCCTGAGTCTTAGCAGTCAATTGCTGATGGCGCGCATACGGAATCAGCCCGCCCACGGCCGCATAGCCGGCCAGCGCGACCACTGCCGCCAAAATACTGACACGACTATAAACTGCTGTCATTAAAAGGCCATATGTTACGCCGATTGCCACAGGCACAATGGTATGGGCATAAAAGATTTCCATCGCTTCGATGTCGCTGCCGATTAACTTGAGTAACTTACCGCTCGATTGCGTATCCAGTTTTGCCGGTGCCAAGCGCACCAGTTGCTGATAAACGGCGCCGCGCAAGTCAGCCAGTACATGAAAAGCCACAAAATGTCCGGCATATTGCTCGCCGAAACTTCCGAGACCTAAGAGAATAACCGCGATGACGCCTGGTAGCAGCAACTCTGACGCGTGTTGTGGATCAAACAACATCATCGCCGCAAGAATCAAGACAACGGCTTTGGCCAGTTCGGCGACCATGCCAATCAAGAAACTAATCACAATGGCGCCAGTCAAATGATGGGTGTACTTTAACAACCCTCTGATCATCAGCGTGCACCCTCTTTCTGCATCGTCTCCGGATTATCCACCAGCCGCCGATACGCCGGCTGCTCTTGGTAAAGCTGCGCGTGAGTGGCAACGATTAAGTGACGATCATGAATAAACCACACCACATCAGCCTGCGCCATGGCGGAGAGGTTGTGAGAAATAAATAGAACAATTTTCTTTTGGCTCAGTTTTTTAATGGCTGCCAAAATCGCTGCAGCGTTGACTTTATCAATGTTAGACGTCATTTCATCCAACAGGTAAACGGTCTTGTCCGCCAACAGCATCCGCGCAAACGCCAACTGTTGCCGCTGCCCCGGCGAAAGCAGCCGACCGCCTTCGCCCACCTGCGTGTCGTACCCTTTTTCCAGCTTAGGGACAAACTGCATCAGTCCCAAATCATCAAGTTTCTGTTGCCATGTGTCGCCAAACCGATTCCCTAACAGCAGATTTTCCTGAACGGTGCCGGAAAAAAGGTATTCATCTGCCGTAACATACCCAAATACTGCAGCTTTCTGCGCGTTGCTCAACGCAGTGACAGCCGTGTTGTCGGCCATAATCGTTCCGGATAAGGGTTCCAAGCGGTCTAAAATGGCTTGAATGAGCGTACTCTTACCGGTGCCATTTTCCCCTGCCAAGCCGTATAACTGGCCTGGTTCCAGCCTGGCATCGATTGCCGTCACAAGTGGTTTATCGGGCGCATAACCAATCGTCACCTGATCAAGCGCGATTTGTTTGAGCGGGCGATTATCGGTAATCCGAACCGTCGCCGGCGTCGCTTTGGCCTTGGCAATTGTTCCGAGGATTGCCGCCAGTGATGGGCCGTTTGATTTGACAACATGCACGAAATAGCCGAGTTGCCGGGCATTGACCATCATCATAGCCAAAGTAAACCAGGTGGCGAATGCACCGGCAGCTGGTAACTGGCCGCCAATCAATTGAAGAGCAGTCACAAAACCACCAATGAATACAGTTAGGTAAACAAAACCATTGATGACGAACAGCACCTGCAACTGGGTTTTCAACAGATTCATCGTTGCCTGCCGAAAATATTCGCTATCGTCCGCGAACTTTTGCCCGTAACGGTCGGCAGCATTGTACATCACCAAGATATTCATCCCGCGCAAGTCATTAATAAAGCGTCCACCCATTTTTAAAAAGCCAGCCAGATGAGTCTTATTTTGTGCCGACATTTGCTTGCCAAGAAACATCATGGCAAAGCCGATCAACAAGACACAGGCAAGCGGCAGCAAAGCTAACCATGAACGATACCAAATCGACAGCGCGATCAACAACAGGTAAGTCATCATCGCCTGCAAGGAAGTGGGAAACAACGTGCTATAAAACATATCCAAATTGTTAAGTCCGCCCAAATCACGCTGAATCACCGCATTGTCTGCACCGGTTGCGGCCGCGGCATCATTGCGTTGGTAAAGCGCCTCGAAATAACGATCACGCAGCTCACGCTTGGCACTCATGGCCCAGTCATGACGGTGATGTCGCTCGTAAATCGTAATATACAGAAGCCAAAATATCCCCAGTACCCCGGCCACCACGATTGCTTCCATCGCACGATTTGCCGCCAATTCAAGCGCAATGATGACCGGCAAGACTGTCGGTAACCAATCAAAAATTGCTTCAATAACCCCAGCCCCAAGCTTGTCACGTCCGTATTTCAGTAATCCCAGCATTATAAAGGCTTTCCTCTTTTCTTTCAATTAACGTACGGCCACTGCAATGAAATCACCTGCGAAACAACAGATTGTTTTTCCAGTTTACCATGAGAAAAACACATTTAAGCAGCTATTTTTGAAATACTGCACCACATTTAGCAGCTTGTAAACGTTTAAGTCAACTGATTAAGGGTGTACCAGTCCGCCATCATCGCCGCTAGTGCCTTTATTCCCTTGCGCCGGCTTGATTTCAATCAGCAATTTATGCGGTAGGCAGATGCTTTGCTGCCCAATTTGGCTAATCCAGCCCGTGTGCACCGCAATCTGATCCGGCGAATTATCTTCCTTGTCGCGAATGCGTGTGCCATCAACTTCGATGACATTGTACTGCCCTTTTGCCGGATACAGCGTAAACTGCTGGTGGCCCGCATGCTCATCCAGCTTAATGCGCCGTTTGACATGGCCATTAATCGAAATAACGGCCACTTTTTGATCCGTATTCACATGCGCTTCGGTCATTGAAAAAATGCCCAGCGGAATGAAGCATGCTATGAATAATAGAACGACAATAACGTAATCCAACGGCCGTACATATTTTTTTAACCAGCGCATTTTGTTTCGCCTCGAATCGGTTTTCAGGTTCTTATTGTACCCGTTAACGACTGAGAATATGCTGAAAACAGCCGTACCCCCAAATCCCGGGATACGGCTGTTTTGTGCTCATAAGTTTAGATGCATTTTTTACTGCTATAATCACCGCAACCCCGCATCCAGCGCATACAGATTCTGATACCGCTGATTCTGTTCCGCCAGATGCTGCGGCGTGTCGTTCATCGTCAACCGGCCATCTTCTAGGAAAACAACGCGATCAGTTTGACTGACACCTTGCAGATGATGGGTGACCCATAGAATGGTCTTTCCTTTTAGAACGGAGAACATCGTATCCAGCAGCGCCTGTTCGGTAATCGGATCCAAGCCAACGGTAGGTTCGTCCAGGAGTACGATCGGTGCATCCTGTAAAAGAATCCGCGCTAACGATAACCGCTGACGCTCACCACCGGAAAAGGCAAAGCCGGCTTCTTCGACACTACTGTCCATACCATTGGGCAGTTGGGCAATGAGCTTGTCCAGCTTGACGGCTTTCAACGCCGCAGCGACTTCTTCATCGCTGGCATTTTCATTGCCCAAACGGACGTTATTAATAATCGACGTGCTGAACAGAAATGGGCTCTGATCCAGCACCGCGAATAGATTCGTGCGATTTTGCTGATAAGTCAGTACGTCCTGCCCGTCAATCAAAACTTGACCGGTTGTCGGTGTTAAGTCACCCAAGACCAGTTGCAACAAGGTCGTTTTCCCCATCCCGCTAGGACCGAGAATCGCCATCTTTTCGCCGGCGTGAACAGTTAAATCGATATCGGTAATCAATTCAGGATCGGTTGGCGTGTAACGGAAGCTGACCTGCTTTAGCTGAATGGTTTTAAAACTAGTCGGTACCGGCTGCTGTTTGGGCAATGCCCGCGTCACTGGGTGCAGATCATTGAGATGCCGGATCGCATCTCGATAAGTCGGCCACTCACCGACGCCCTGGGCAATCCCAGAAAAGGCTTGATCAAGCGGGAAAACAACCAGGACGAAGGCACCAACCCAGTTGGCACTTGCCTGACTGCCAGTCCATTCAAGGTTCGTCCAAATTAGCATACTGATCGTAATCAACACGAACAGTAACTGACCGACAAAGTCCCGTCCCCACTGGAACCGTTTGGATTTTGCGGTCGAGGCAGCCAGCTTTTTCGGTGCTGCCAAGCTTTGATCCAAAAACTCCTGACCGCGATGGGTGATGACCCAATCGGATAGGCCAAGCACCGAGTCTGTCAGTGATACATAGGCATCATGGTTCAGCTGCTTTTGCTCAGCCTTGCGGAAGCGTTCAACCACTAGCCCCCACCAAGGAAGAATCAGGATCTGGAACAGCAATAACAAGCAGATCCATAACGCAAAGCCCCAGTTGAACCAGCCCAATAGTAACGTGGCAATCACTGTTAAGCCAGCGCCAACCACGGTCGGAAAAATCATCCGCAAATAGAGGTTCTGAATGTGGCCGATGTCATCTGCCAGTAATCCCAAAATATCACCGGTCTGGTGGTGTTCCGAGACAAATGCCGCATCGGTTTCCAGTACTTTGTATAACTTGCGCCGCATATGGCTGGTAATCCGCAACACCCAGTTGTGACTGGTTAAACGTTCAACATATTGGAAGACCGGGCGCCCAACCCCAAAGGCACGGGTCAGGACAACAGTCACATAAATCGCCGCAAATAACGGTTTGGTAGCACTTTTATCAATCAAAAAGCCTGAGGTGAACATTAACGCGCCGGCAAACACGAACGTCATGACCCCAAGAACCAGCGACCAAAACAGCAGCCACCGGTAGCGTTTTAGATCAGGCCGGACCCAGTGTTCATTTTTCCACCAATGCATTGAATTCACCTCGCATTTCGTGTACAAGTGCCTGATATGGCTTAGAGTGGGCTGCTAACTCGCTCGGTGTTCCTTCAGCAACGATCCGTCCGCCATCAACCACAATCACGCGATCCATTTGGTTGAGCCAGTGCAGTCGGTGCGTGGCGAAGATGACCAGCCGGTTTTTAAAAAGCGGCACCAGTGTCTCTTTCAGCTCGGCTTCGGTTTCAATATCCAAATGGGCAGTCGGCTCGTCAAATAGCCAAATCGACCGGTTGGTATCAACCAATGTCCGCGCCAACGCAATTCGCTGGGCCTGGCCGCCAGAGATTCCCCGGCCACCTTCACCGATGCGGGTCGCATAACCATCCGGCAGCGTTTCGATCCAGTGACTCAAACCTGCCGCCGCTGCTGCTTGCCGAACTTCGTCATCTGAAGCACTCGGCCGATAAAAGCGAATGTTAGCCGCAATGGTATCCGCAAATAAATACGGATCCTGAGGAATATAACTCAAATGATCCTGCCAGGCAGCCTGCGTCAAATGCGGCACCTTGGTTCCTCGGACGGTGATCGTTGCGGATTGCGGTTGCAAAAAGCCGCCAATCAAATTTAACAATGTCGACTTACCTGAGCCGCTGGCACCAATGATAGCCACTTTTTCCGGACCATTGAATTGCAGATTGGCGTCCTGAATCCCTGCGCGTTTATCGTTGTACGTGAAATCAAGATGCTGCATGCTCAAAGTATCTTGATCCTGCCAGCCATCAAACGCCGGCAGCACCTTAGTATCAGTCGGCAACGGCTGGTCGATTACTTTCCAGATCGCGGCCATCGCATTTTTACCGTTTAACGTTGCGTGGTAATCCGTGCCAAAATCGCGAATCGGCATGAAATACTCCGGCGCCAGAATCAACGCCACCATCGCTGGGTATAAAGGAATGCCGCCGTCCATCAGCTTGATGCCAAGAAAAACCGCAACAACCGCAATCGATAACGTAGTAAAGAAATCCAACGCGAAAGTGGACAACATGGCAATGCGTAAAACGCCCATGGTCTGCTTCCGGTAATCTTCCGAAACTTCATAAACGTTATTGGCGTACTGGCGGCTAATGCCCATCAATTGCAGCGTTTTGAGTCCCCGCAGCGAATCAATGAAATGGTTGCTCATTTTTTGAAAACCGGCATATTGACTTTCCGACTTGTCACGGGCTGCCAGTCCCAAAATCACCATGAACAAGATGATGATCGGAAACATAATCAGCAGAGTAAAGCCAGTCAACCAATTTTCGTACCAGATATAAGCGACCAAAACCCACGGAATAATGCTCATGTTGAGGATTTTGTTTAAGATCAGTTCAATATAATTTTCGGCTTCGGGAATGCCGTCGAGCGCCATGGTGACCAGATTACCGGTACCTTCTTTTGCCACTGCCGCTGGTCCTAATGCATACAAGTGCTTCAGCAATTGTTCTTGCAACCACGCAGACCCGTTCATGGCAAAGCGGGCACCGATACGATTACGCACCCACACAATGAGCTGCCGCACGGTAAATGCCAGTGCAAACAGCCCCAAAGGCTTCCATAACCCGGCTAAACTTTGACGATTCCAGGAATGGACGATCCCTTCTGCAAGAAACTTCCCTTGCAATAAAATAACAAAAGCTTGCACGAGTGCAAACCCGGCAAGCATTGTCATTGTTTTCTTCATTCCCGATAAGCGCATGAGCGTCTTATCGATCATTCACTAACCGCCCCTTTTGCTTGAATGCGTTTGTGGAAGACAACGTAACTCCAGATGAAGTAGATTAAGGCAATTGGCAACAGGATAACTGCCACGATGGTCATGATCGTCAGGGTCAAGGAGCTGGCACTGGCATCTTTTGCAAGAATGGACATTGCTGCATCCTGCCCGATCATCACACGTGGGAATAAGCCATTGAAGATGACGCCAACGACGCCAACCAATCCAATCGCGCTTCCGACAAAGGAAAGCACTTCATTATCCTTCAATACCCCGATATGGGCAGCGACAGTTGAGCCGACAATCACAACCAAAATCAGCAACGTGCTGATAGGACGCTCCTTGAAGAAGTCGGTCATGAAGAATAGCAGAACTGCGAATACAACTTCACCGGCATATAGCAGATAATACAGCTTGCTATTCCAATCGCGCGCACGCTTGCGTAAATCGCCGGTTGTCTTCAGGCGAATGAAGTTCAACCCGTGCATCAGCATCATCAATGTAACCGCGACGCCACCAACGATGGTCAGAAGATTAATCTGATTGCCCAACGTCGGATAAACATCGCCAGCCTTAGTAATTGGTAGCGGCTGGATAATCGCAGTGAAAATCATCCCTAAGACAAACGGCGGAATCAAGCTGCCGCAAGCCAACGCCCAGCGCCAGATATTGCGACCGGTTTTGGTCTCGGCGTGTGCCGCAAATTCAAAGGACACACCACGAACAATCAGCCCGAACAAAACGATGAAGAACATGATGTAAAAGCCGGAGAACAAGCTTGCGTACCACATTGGATAAGAAGCAAACATCGCACCGCCAGCGGTGATCAGCCAAACTTCATTACCATCCCAATGCGGCCCGATCGTTGCCACCAGCTGATCTTCTTCGCTCGTGTTGCGAGCTAACAGCTTGGTTGACATGCCAACGCCAAAATCGAAGCCTTCAAGTACGAAGAAACCGCTGAACAGGACGAACAATAAAAAGAACCATAAAATCTGTAACCAGCTCATTTTGCGAACGCCTCCTTAGCTAACGGATCGCTGTTGACCCCATAATCGGTGTTCAAATCGCCTTCTGGTCCTTTCTTCAAGACACGGTGTGAATAATAAATCATGACACCGCCGAGTAAGGTGAAGATCAGGAAGTAGCAAATGTTGGTGAACAGCAATTGACCGGCTGTCGTGGTTGGCGAAACCGCATCTGCGATCGTGTACAATCCGTAAACAACCCACGGATAACGGCCTAACTCAGTGATAAACCAGCCAGCCGTGTTAATGATGAATGGCAGCCATAGTGCAAAGCCGAGAATGTATAGCAGCCAACGTTGATTTAACAACGTATCCTTCTTCTTGCGACCGAACCAAAGACCTAAGACACCAAGCAGGAACAGCAGAACACCGCCACCGGCCATGACCCGGAAGCTCCAGAACAAGGTCTTAACCGGTACATAGTAGTCTTTATCTTTACCATACTTAGCTTGAAGTTCTTTGTTAGCCGTCTCCATGCCTTTAACCGAACCGTTCATCTTGTGGTAGGAAAGCAGGCTCAACAAATATGGCACTTCAATATTGCCACTTGTCGTGTGATCTTTGGTATTGATTAACTCAACCAACGTCCACGGCGCCGGATCACTGGTATCTTTGTAAATCCCTTCGGTAGCCGCAAACTTCATTGGCTGATCTTTGATAATGAATTGCGTCTGCAAGTCACCAAAGCCAATCGCGCACGCAGAAGCGATGGTGCCGACAACCAAACCGACTTTAAGTGACTTCTTGTAAAAGTCGACCTGATCCTTCTTCAGTAACCGCCAAGCAGCCATGCCGGCAACGGCAAACCCGGCTGTGGTAAAGGCACCAAAGATAACATGCGGAAATTCAACCCACAACTGCGGATTGGTGATCACGGCACCAAAGTCAACCAACTTGACGCGACCCGTGGTTTGACTGATCGCAAAGCCGGTTGGGTGCTGCATAAAGGCATTCGCTGAAAGAATCCAGATTGCCGATAACGTGGTGCCTAACCAAGTCATCCAAATAAAGATAGCATGTACAGCTGGCTTGAAGCGATCCCAGGTGAACATCCACAAACCGATGAACGTCGATTCCATAAAGAATGCCAACAAGGCTTCAATCGCCAGTGGCACCCCGAAGATGTCCCCCATGAATCGTGAATAGTTCGACCAATTCATGCCGAACTGAAATTCTTGAATAATGCCGGTAACGACCCCTACGGCAAAGCTGAGCAAGAAGATCTTGCCCCAGAACTTGGCCATCTTCTTATATGTCTCATTCTTTTTGCGCACATATAGCGTTTCCATAATGGCGGTCACAAGGCCCATACCAATGGAAAACGGTACGAAAAAGAAATGGAAAACGGTCGTCATCGCAAACTGAAAACGTGCAAGCGATAATACGTCCATTGCCATTAGCATATGTTTCTCCTCCTTCAATAGATTCATTACAATCTAAGTATACCCCGATATTTATTTTTTAAAAACCAAAAACCCAAAAAACAAGATGGAAATCATGCTTCTCACATTTTTTCAAATCACAAGGGTGTTATGATATTGGCCGACACGCCCGTCCGCAAACGCTTCCCAGACGTTCTGTTTTCTATCTTTTTCACGACTGTAGAAATAATCCATCTGTTTGTGAAAATAAATGTCACGGGCGAATAATTTCATGAATGAGCGGTGACTTTTTCGGCGCTGAGGGGCCAATGTGATAGGCTTTTTGGACTAGTCCAACAATATCGGCGACATCTTTCGTATCCGCATGCAACATCACAAGCGTATCGCCTTTCGACACCGGTGTTCCCAGTTTCTTGTGCAAAACCAATCCGACTGCCAAATTCAAGACATCATCTTTTTTGGCCCGGCCACCACCGAGCTGCATCGCTGCCAGGCCAAGCGTATTGGTGTCAATTTGATCGACAACGCCGCTTTGATCTGCAGTCACGGGAATCCGATACTTGGCTTGCGGTAATTTTCGCGGATCGTCAACGACAGCGGGATCGCCGCCTTGTGCTTGAATTAATTGCTTAAACGCAGTCAAAGCGCGCCCATCCCGCAAAGCGTCTTCGGCTAAACCGCTGGCAATTTCCAAACTGGGAGCCTTGCCGCCCAGTACCAGCATTTGCGCTGCTAAAGCGACGGTCAGAGCATGCACGTCTCGTGGCCCCCGATTCTTCAGCACCGCAATGGACTCGGCAATTTCCAGACTATTGCCGATCGTAATACCCAGAGGCTGATTCATGTCGGTCAGCAACGCGACGCTTTTAACGCCGGCGGTCTGACTGATGCTGACCAAAGCCTTGGCTAAGGCGCGCGCATCTTTGATGGTTTTCATGAACGCGCCATTGCCGACTTTGACATCGAAGACCAAGGCATTAGTGCCACTGGCCAGTTTTTTGCTCATAATGGAGCCGGCAATAAGTGGTATCGATTCCACAGTGCCGGTCACATCACGCACTGCATAAATCCGACGGTCCGCTGGCGCAACTTCGCGACTGGCGCTGACAATCGCTTCGTGAATTGTTCGCACCTGCTTTTTGAATTGTGCTTCAGACTCATTCACGTTGAAACCGGGAATGCTTTCGAGTTTATCCAGCGTCCCGCCTGTATGGCCAAGCCCGCGACCGGAAATCATCGGCACGGGAACCCCTAAGCAGGCCACCAACGGCGCTAGTGGAATACTGATCTTGTCACCCACGCCCCCAGTGCTATGTTTGTCGACTTTAATGCCAGGAATGTCGCTTAAATCAAGCACGTCACCGGAATGTAGCATTGCAAACGCAAAATGGTTGCGTTCGGCATCCGTCATGCCATTGAAGTAAACCGCCATCAAAAAGGCACTCATCTGATAGTCAGGAATGCTGCCAGCGGTATATTGTTCAATCATCCAGGTCAGCTCTTCATTCGTTAGCTCACCTCGATCGCGTTTCTTCGTGATCAAATCGACCATGCGCATCTTTTATCACCCTTACCTTTAATTCGGTTCCTATAACTATTGTAACGCGTTAGCTGCTGCCTATGTTAAACTCAAGTCATTCTAGGCTTTAACAAAGGAGAAACCGATGGACTTCGACACGCTACATGCTTTAGGTAAAACGGAACTGCACTGCCATCTTGACGGCTCATTATCGCTAAGCTGCATTCGCCAACTCGCCAAAATGATCAATCGCCCTTTGCCGGCCTCCGATGACACCTTGCGCCAACTCGTTCAGGCGCCGGCCGATTCTGAAAATCTGGCTGATTATCTCAAAACTTTTGACTTTGTTGCCCCACTGCTCCAGACCAAAAAAGCTTTACAATTGGCGGCTTTCGATGTTGTCGCCCAGGCGGCGGAAGAAAATGTTCGGTATATCGAAATCAGATTTGCCCCAGCGTTCTCAATCAGCGGCGGCTTGTCTTTAAGTGAAGCAACCGAGGCTGTCATCGAAGGTCTGCACCAGGCCATGACCAAGTTCGACATTGTTGCTAAAGCGCTCGTCTGTGGCATGCGCCAGTTGCCCAATGCTGATAATCAAGCCATGTTTCGTGCCAATGCTGCGCTGCTAGGTAACGGGTTGGTCGGCGGCGATTTTGCCGGCAACGAGGCTGATTTTCCCACCAGCGTGTGCGCTCCTGCGATCAAAACTGCGCAAGCGCTCGGCGTTCCATTAACTTTTCACGCCGGCGAATGTCACTGTCCGCAAAATATTGCCGAAGCTATCTTCCTTGGCATTCCGCGAATTGGTCACGCCACTGCCTGCTTCGATCAACCAGACCTCATTCAAAAGATTGTCCAGACCCATACCACGATCGAACTGTGCCTGACCAGCAACCTGCAAACCAAAGCTGCCCGGTCGCTAGATAAGTTCCCGTATCAAGCGCTCAAAGCTGCCGGTGCTGCTATCACCATCAACACCGACAACCGCACTGTTTCCAATACGACTCTGACCCACGAGTACGAGCTGTATCAAACCTACTTTAAAACCACCGCTGCAGACTTCTTGGCCTTCAATTTAAACGGCATTAACGCCGCGTTCATTTCCGAACCGGCCAAGCAAACATTGCGCAATCGGTTGCAGCAGGATTATGCGGCTTTTCTGTAGGTTGATAGGCATTTGGGTTAAGACCGCAAACTCCGCCAGTCTGTTCCTTAAAGCCTTTAACCATTACTTAAGGGAAAAGCCACAACTTCATCATCAATTTTCCCCAGATTCATCCCGGTTGATTCGTGATATCACCACATGGTCTGGTTATGCTGGTTTTATCAACAAATGAAAGGATGATTCTTATGTTGATTAACCAAACTGACTTTATTGCAACCCAGTTGCAGCAAATTGTTTACCCTAACATTAACGCCATCACTGAAACCGGCGTTCCCATTACGATTACAACGAATAAAAAACAGCGCGACGACCCTGCATTTTGGCAAAGCATCAGCGCTATTTTAAGAGCCCATCTCTGGGTTCCGGTTTCGAAAAAATATCATGAGTTAACCGACCATGACTGGCTGGCAACGCCTGCGTAGTCTTAAGACTGGTGGTTAGCGAATGCGGTGGCTGCCAGCACAAGTGTGAGAACGGCGTCTGGGGATAAGGCCTTGCTGACCGTCTCGATGTGCCCGCTGGTTGCTACTGCTCCGATGACCTCCAGCCCATACTTCACGATATTGAGATCCCGCTGAGGAGCATAACCACCATCGAAAACCGGTTCGTGGTTATATGTAAAATTCAGTTGATCATCTTTAATGGAGCCATCAACGTGATTGACCATAATGCGATCGTGAGTAGCCGTCAGGGGTGCCTGATCGTCTGGTAGATTCAATTTGTGATCTGACTCAGTTGTGTAATAGTCGGTCTGTTTCATGTGCAGGTATTTCTCAGCCGGCTTTTTGAGCACTTTCAAATAATCCACAATGGCATATACCTTCGTGGGATCCAGTTGGGTGGTTTTGGCCATCAGCTCATCGTTATGCGCTTCAAGCCAGTCTGCTAAATTACTGATACTAAACTGATCCATACTGTGCCTCCATCTTCATTGCTGATTCATACGCCAGTATAGCATGGACGCGCCATCTAATGTAGGTGATTGTCATAAACCTGTGACATTTCAAGTTATATAATGGAGTCGGGAGATGAGCACGATGCTAAGCAATCAAAAACCGTATCCGATCATTGATTATTTAGGCCGCCCTATCCGACTGCAATTATTTGTCACGTACCGATTACGCATAAAAAATGGCTATATCCTGGCATTACGTCGTAACCAACACCAACAGGCACTGCCGAATCTCCTAGTCAAACACGCAAGTTAAAGTTGTCGACTGGCGATATCGATTCGTCCAATCGCCTTCAGATCAAACGACCCTAGAGGCAAAACAAGTCTCTAGGGTCGTTTACGTTTTAGCCGCTGTTGATCACCAACTGACTCTCAAACCAAAATAGTTCATTCATCGGGTCGTTTTTCCAGCTTAGGTCCACGTGGTGTCACAATTGCCATCATGGCAACTGTCAAAATAATCAGCACCCCGCCCAGCACTTCGGCAAACCCTAGATGCATATGCAGGAAGGCTACCGATACAAGTGTTGCGCCCAACGGCTCGAACGCATCCAGTAAGGTTGCTGCTGTTGGCGAAATAAACTGTAGGCTGGCAAGGTACACCGAATAAGCGATAATCGTTCCGAAAATCACAATAAACCAGTAACCGGCCCAGCCAGCGGCATCAAGATGCGGTATTTGTTTCCAAAAGGGATCAAACGCATCAACCAGGAATCCGCCCAACAATTGCGCCCAGGCTGTCACCACAATTGGTGAGTGCCGTTTTAAAAGTCCTGCCGGCAATAACGTATACGCGGCTGCAGCCAAGGCGGCCATGATGCCCCAAAAGAAAGCTGACGGGGAAATCGCCAAATGTGTCAGCCGGCCTTTAGTCACAACTAGTGCTGTCCCCAGCATAGCCATGCCAATCGTCAGTAAATCAATCCGACGCGGTTTTTCCCGCAATCGAAGTGCAAGAAAAACCAAGACCACGACCGGTGAAAGATACTGTAAAATCGTCGCGGTTGCGGCATTCGCCACGGCAACGGCCTTAAAATAAATATACTGCATGCCGATCATGCCAAATAACACAAAAATAATCAGCTGCAACGCATCACGCCGATTGCGCCACGGTGCCATGATGGCCGACCGATCTTTCCAAAAGGCCACCGCCATCAACACAACACCGGCAATCAGCATTTTCGAGCTAATTAACCAAGACACCTTGATGCCTTTATCAAACAGGGACTCGCTTACCGGGCCGGAAATGCCCCAGAAGCTTGACCCCATAATGGCCAGAAAAATCCCCCACAAGCGGATGCGTTTCAACGCCCTTGCCCCTTCTTGCGCTGATTGGATCAGTCTTCCATAACAACATGATCGTCAATTAATCCTGCGCCTTGCAAATAATTATACACGATTACTGGGCCGACGAAGGCAAAGCCGTGTTTTTTCATATCTTTGGCAATTTTCACCGACAGTGCGCTCTTAGTCGGTATCTCCGCCAGTGATTTCGGACGGTTAACCAACGGCTTGCCGTCAACAAAGCCCCACAAATAATCATTTAAGCTGCCATACTCGGCCTGAATTTTTAAAATAGCGCGGGCATTGGTAATCGTCGCCTCGATTTTCATGCGGTTACGAATGATATCGGCACGTTTTAACAATACGTCAACATCTGGCTCATCCATCGCTGCCACTTGTTTAATATCAAAATGATGGAAAGCATCATTGAAGGCAGCCCGCTTGCGTAACACGAGTTCCCAGTTTAACCCTGCCTGAAAAATTTCCAACGATAACAACTCAAATAGTTTTTGATCATCGTGAACCGGCACGCCCCATTCATGATCATGATAAGCGCGTAATTCCGGTGACATTTTGGCAACCCAATCCGTATAGCGTTTGCGTTCCTGGTAGCGGCGCAACGCTGCTTCCGTCTTGGCCTGTGCCGTCCGATCGCTTGTATCTGCCATTTCAATGACCTCCAAATCTTTGCTGGTTGGTTATAGATACATTACGCCGTGATCTTAAAGAATGCCAGCAGTCGTCCTCGGGTTATTAGATTTATTTGTAACGCTTTCCGAAATATGATGTGCATCAAAAAAGGCAAGAACCGGCGATGTAATATCACCGATTCTTACCTGACAAAAAGCTTATTTAGTTTTAACGATCAGCACATCGCATGGTGCGGTGCGGTTAACGTATTCGGTTACCGAACCAACCAGCACTCGCTCAACTGCATTCAATCCGGTTGCGCCAATGACGATTAGATCGTTGTGGTGGTCGTGTGGAAAGTCGGTGGCGATGACCGTCTTGGGATTACCAAAACGAATATGGATATCAATGTCGGTTAATCCCGTACTCTTGGCTTGTTCCTTCAAATTCTCTAAGTATTCCTGCGCATCTTGCGTCAGCTGATAAACCGCATCACCGGATATCATACCGCCATAGCTGCCAATAAACTGCTTGGTGTCAAGCACATTCAAAACATCCAAGTGGGCTTGATTGGCCATCGCAACTTTAACAGCCTTACTGAAAGCTAACTCGGCTTCCTTTGACCCATCTACGAGTACAAGTAAGCGATCATATTCTTGGTCCATTCCGCTCACATCCTAACTTTCTTATTAACTTAAGCATAGAACGGTGAGGAAACGAATACAAGAAATAAATTTGGTCTTAACATGGTAATCGATCACCATACCATGTAAAATATACATCAGTACCAACCTTGAGGCGTCAACGTGGCAGGTCAAAGAACCGTCAATCAAAATTTATTTAAATATATTTTGATTTTGCGGTTCAATGATTGATTTAATACGTAATGATGCTATATTATAGTGAGTAAGCTTGTATTCTTAATTTTTAAGAATTCGGCGTCACACAAGAAAAAAAGAAGCGTGGTGAAATTTATGATTACAAATGGTGTTGGCAGTGTCTTGCGGCAAATCCGTAAGAGTCGTGGCGAATCAATTGTTGAAGTTGCCAAGGCAACGCACACGTCCCCTGCAAGTTTTACCAAGTGGGAGAACGATCAGACAATTCCAAGCGAACGCAGCATTCGAAAGCTTGCTGAATACTATGATGTCGATCCGCTTGATTTGTTAGGCGTTGCATATCCTGACAAGTACGCGAAACAAAAAGAGCAGGAAAAAGCAGCTGCAGAGGGTTCGACCATTCGGATTGAAGATCTGATCGGTAATAATTCCGTTTTGACCTACAATGGTTCCCCGCTTAGTTCCGGAACCAAGTCCCTTGTGGCAGCCTTCATTACCGGTTTAATTATTTCTCAACCGGAAGAATAGTTGCTTTGCGTTACACTAGGAGTCGTCTGCGGGCGGCTCTTTTTATCTAGTCATTATGAAAACGCTTCAGCCCGTTGCCGGTCACCATCAATGTCGCGTATACTAGGGTCAAACGTTTTCACGATGGAGGAATTAAATTTGGCACCTTATGTTCTTAATATTAAACACGGCTTAAATTTTCGCGAGCTTGGCGGGTATCGGACCAAATCCGGCCAGGTGATTAAATCTCACAAAATTATCCGCTCGGCAAAACTAAGTGAATTATCTGATGAGGATTTGGATTATTTGGCCGATTATGGACTGATTTCCGATGTGGACTTTCGCTCGCCCGAGGAACAAGCGGCCGAGCCCGATCGCTATCCGAACGTCGCTGAATACCACTTCGTCCCTGTCTTCCCAACCGACGAAACCAAAAGCAGCGAACAGGCTGATGCCCTGCAAAAGAGTTTCTCCCGCGATCCGCACGCTGGTTTCGAGAATATGGTCAAAACTTACGCCGATATTGTCAAAATGCCGTCCGCCCAAAAAGCCTATCGTCAATTTTTCGATATTCTGTTAAGTAACGACAGCAAAAACGGCGCTGTGCTGTTCCACTGCACAGCAGGTAAAGACCGTACCGGTATGGGCGCCGTTTATCTGCTATCGGCTTTGGGGGTCGATGGTCATACGATTCGGCAAGATTATTTGGCAACCAACGACCTGATTCAGCCGATGGTCGAAAAGAATCTTGCTGCGGCACGCAAACGCGGCGCAACGGATGCGTTGCTCGCTAACATTCGTGACCTCGGTACCGTTTCTGGTGCCTTTCTCGACAGTGCACTGGCGACCATCGACGAAGAGTACGGCGGCATGAAAAATTATCTGCAAGACGCTCTGCAACTCACGCCGGCGGAAAAGCGCGACCTCCGGGAACTCTATCTTCAGTAATTAGCGATAAATTCGTCACAATCTGTTCACATTTTTCCGATATGTTAGCAGCGTCGTGAAAAAGCGATGTTCCGCCTCCTGTTCTTTTAGCGAAAAACGTTGTCTGGCAATGGCTGGGTAACGTTTTTTTGTGAGCGCGAACAGGAGCGTTTAGAAATCGGAAGCAAACCCTTACAAGGTCCTCAATAGTACGAGTGGCAAAAAGTGGCGTTTGACCATCACGCCCGAAGCCTCTACACGCAGGTTTCTGCGCCGGTAAACGTGTTAATGGGCTTTGGAGCGTTCTGCAATTTTGCTTTCCCGCCACCGTTTCGCTAAAATAATGACATCATCAATGTTAGGAGGTTGGCGGCATGGATCTTAAGGAAACGATCAAAAGCCACGCGAAGGATTTGGGGATCGATAAAATCGGCTTTACCACAGCCGATGATTTTGCTGCATTAAAACCCAGTTTGCTGGCTCAAAAAGCCGCTGGCCATACAACCGGTTTCGAACACCAAAATCTGGATGAACGGTTATATCCTGACAAGATCTTTGACCAGCCGCAGAGTATCATTGCCATTGCGCTGGCTTATCCATCCAAAATTCATGACCGTCCACCTCGCACCGGTCCTAAACGCGGTCGCTTTGCGCGGGCTAGTTGGGGCATTGATTATCACACCGTTTTGGATCGCAAGATGGACGCATTAATGCAATTTATCAAAGACACGGCTGCGACGGATACAACCATCCGCTTCAAACCCATGGTCGACACTGGAGAATTAATCGATGTCGCCGTCGCCCAGCGCGCCGGGCTTGGTTTTATCGGCAAAAATGGCCTGCTAATCACGCCTGAATTTGGTTCCTATGTCTATTTAGGCGAAATCATCACGAATATTAAATTCGCACCGGATGAACCGATGGCTTGTCAATGTGGGACGTGTACCCGCTGTATTGATTTTTGTCCGCCCAAGGCACTGCTAGGTGATGGGCGGATGAATGGTCAGCGGTGCCTGTCTTACCAAACTCAAACAAAGGGTTACATGGATCCGGAATTTCGGCCGATGATTCGCAATGTCTTGTACGGCTGTGATATCTGCCAACAGGTCTGCCCGTTTAATAAAGGCAAAGATTTTCATATACATCCCGAAATGGAACCTGATCCCGACACCGTGATGCCGGAATTAATTCCCATGCTAACGCTAAGCAATAAAGGCTTTAAGACCCGCTTCGGTAAACTGGCCGGGGCATGGCGCGGGAAAAAGCCACTGCAGCGTAACGCCATCATTGCATTAGTTAACCTTCATGATCGCAGTGCTGTTCCGCGCCTACTTGAGGTCATTGAAAACGACCCCCGCCCCATGATCAGGGCAACGGCCGCGTGGGCTATTAGCGAACTGGCCGCGGCTCCCACAGCTGAACTCACGACATTTTTGAAAAATGCCCAGGCTAAGGAAACCACCGAAGAAGCTCGCACCGAGTTTCAAAACGCAATTGATCGAATCGTCCAACGCTGAGCATGTTATAATAAAGTATAAGGATGAGAGGTGCCCACATTGAAATTATATCAAGGACTGACACAGGTGCAGGTCAACGAAGAGATGGCCGATGATGCGCCAGACTTCAACATTACAACCGATCTGGTTAAACCGTTACACTATTCGCCATCGGAATTGTACCGTTATTTAGATGCTGTTCTAAAACCTGGCAGCCGTCACGATCAAAATAATCTTAAATATGTCACGGATGCCGCGTTCATCGGCGAAAACTTTGATTTCAATTCGGTACCTTTCACGGCCAAATTGAAAGATTTTGAGTCTAAAATGGCATTTGCCCGAAATCTCGTGAGTGACCTCAATCGCCACGTTTCGGTTAATATTAATACAAAAGATCATGCTTTTGAACTGTTGTTCGTTGATTAAAAGCCTGCAAAAACATAGCTCCGTTCAAAAAAAGTACCCTGATTCCCCACCATGCATTGACACTGCGGTGGTAATCAAGGTACTTTTTTGTACTAGCTTACTTTGAATTCAAGGCAGGCATCACAGCCGTTAATTGTTGAACCACCAAAACGCTGAGTGCCATTTTAAGCAAATCACCTGGAATATAGATCAAAACACTCAAAAGTGCCGGAACAAATGTCATACTCGTCGTCGCAGCCAACCACGCGGCGCCCAACAATTCCGTCAGCAGCACGCCGCCCAACGTCATCCCAAGGGCTTTGGTCACCCAAGAATCTTGCTTAAGGTAATGGGTAATGCCGGCATAGGCCAGCGGTGTCAGCAACCAGCCATACATGAAGCCGGCAGTCGGCCCCATGAAGACGGCGATACCGCCGCGACCACCAGTTAATACAGGAAGTCCTAGTGCCGCCAAAGCTAATAGCATCCCGATTGTGATCGTTGCTGGTCGTGTAGGCAGTAACAATGCCACTAGCATAACGCCCATATTCTGCAGGACAATCGGTACTCCGAGGAAACCGATCGTAATCGGCGGAGCAAAAGCCAATCCAATTAGAACTGCCAGTAATAAACCCATTCGTGTCAACGCTTTTGTTTGCATGACGTCACCTCTCGTTCGATTTGTTTTATTTAGAATAGCACATTACAGCACGCGACAACGGTGAAATTGATTGGCAAAATGTTTCTTTGGTGTTCTTTTAAAGAAACCTCATCTTTTGCTCAGCAAACTGTTCCCGTTCCGGCTACATATTTCAGCTTTAATCGTCTGGCATCGTCTCTATTGATCCTAAAACCAGCAACTAAAATTTGCACGATCAAACGCATTAAAAAAGTCGTGAACATTGTCAGTTCACGACTTTTAGCCTGCCCAGGCTGGATTCGAACCAGCGACCCTTTGATTAACAGTCAAGCATTCTACCACTGAACTACTGGGCAATTAACATGTCTATTATATTCTCATGTTTCTTAGCAGAATGCAATACTTTTGTTTAACTTTTCCAAACTTTTTTCAGTGTTTCCTTAGACAAGCTCCCCGCCGCGTTAAATCAGGCCTCGTTACGCTGTTAGCTCATCGTCGACAAACCTGCAAGATCAACCGACATCTTGGGTCTTTTTCCTCTATAATGAATGTGAAGGGTTGTGAAACTATGGACACGCCATATCCTAATATGCAAGATAATCCCAACATGCCATTCGAATCAGGTGACGATCAACCGGTGTGGCAGGCGCTCGTTAAGAAAATGCCGCCAGTAACGGATCTGCGTGTGCTTGTGATTCATTGTGGTGACGGCTGGTTTTGCCGCTATGCCTTGAACCATGGTGCGGCTGCCGTACTGGGCATTGATACCGATACCGCCGCCATCCAAAGTGCCCGCGCAGTGGCCAGTTCCGATCGGCTGCGTTATCGCATCATGCCTGATCATTGGTTGAAACTGCTGACCGGCCCTTACGATCTGATTGTCGGCGCGTTTAACCAATCCCCTGCCGAGCTGCGCACCATCACCCATGTACTTAGTCAATTACTTAGCGCTAAAGGGCAGCTCATTGCAGCGGTGGCGCCGCCTAAACAGCCAACTGGCGACCAGCTTGCTGTTGATGAACTGATTAGTTCCCAGCTGGTGATTAATCGCTGGTTTCAGGTCACCGATAAACGGCTGACTCAAACTGCGCAACTTTATTTGCTACTGAGTTCCCGTGTGCGGTGACTCTTCGCAAAAACGTGACAGAGACCCAGATAGTCCATGAACGACCATAAATGCGTTCTCCGGCGCAGAAGTCTGCGTATAAGGACCTTGGTCGCGATGGCCTAAACCCGGGCCATCACGCCCAAGGCCACTTATACTCCGACTTCTAACCGCGCCAGTTCACGCTCTGCAAAAAAACGCACTCGCTGCTTCCCTGTATTGGGAAACTGCGAGTGCGTTTAATTTTGTTTCATGTTAAAGGCGAATCGCTTTAGCCAACTACTTCAACTGTCGCAGAGAGAATGCCCGCTGAAGGAATCTGGTTGTTTGGCATTGCTACGTCAAGCTGACGTGGGTTGCCTGCTGCAAATGAACCTGTGTCGTTAACAACGCGGTCTAGCACCTGACCATTTGACATCGTGATGCGTAAATGGGTGCCTTTAGGGAAGACACTTAAGTTGGCGGCAACACCACCATAACCTAAGCTGCTACCCATAACAGACGGATCATAGAAACTGATCTTGAAGGTGCCTTGGTTGCTAGTTGCTTGTTGTTGGGTTGCCTGTTGAGGTTGAGCTGTCTGAACCGCTGTCTGCGTTGTCTGAACGGTTGCCTGGCTGGCAGGTTGTTGTGCCTGCTGTTGTTGAGCGGCAGCCTTAGATGCAGCAGCTTGTTGTTGCTGGAGCGCAGCTTGCGAAGCAGCGGCTGCTTGTTGTGCTTGCTGTTGGGCAGCGGCCGATTGCTGGGCTTGTTGCTGAGCAGCGGCTTGTGAAGCGGCAGCAGCTTGCTGAGCCTGTTGTTGTGCTTGTTGCTGGGCAGCGGCCTGAGCTGCACTTGCTGCGGCTGCGCTGGATGCTGCAGCGCTTTGAGCAGCCGCGTCCGATGAAGCCTGAGCATTATTGGAAGTTGACTGAGCGGCCTGTTCAGCTGGTGACGTTGTCTGTGTCGGTGCGGCGCTTGCGTCAGCCTTCTGGGTTAACGGTGCCAGTTGCTGCAAGGTATTGATGCTCAAGTAGCGTTCTGGAACCCAACCATGATCGGCAGTTTCATACCAAATTTCTGAATAAACTTTTTTACTATTAACAAATTGAAGATGTTCGCCAGTTGTAACGTAACGTTTTGCTTGTTGTCCCACTGTCGGTGAAGTCCAAACAGTTGTTGCGCCACCGTTATAAGTGACGTCGGCTTCCGTCTTATCACTAGCTGGTGCACTGACGGTTGTCGATTCAGTATCTTTCGTTGCTGCGCTAACGTGACTAGGTTTGGACAAAGCAACGGCGGATAAAGCAACGGCTGAGAATAATACTGTACTTAAGAGCTTTTTCATGTTCGTAATTCCTCCTGATTTCATGTGGTGACTTAACTAACTGTGGCTTAGTATAGTCAGTCAGTATTACGAACATGTATTCGCGGTGTTGCGGTTACGTTAAGTTCTATGACAAAAGATTACATTAGGTTACATCCTTAACATTAAAACCCGTAAACCCCTGCTGTAGCGCGGTTTTTCTTTCAGCGTAACTTCAAAAAATCTTTGCGAATAACCTTGATTTTTCGCGTCAATCGTCAATAAAAAGTTGTTTTTACGCATTTTTAGCCAAAAAGTTGCTCAAGTATCCCATTAAGAACCTTGTGTCCGGGTGCCAAAATGGCTTCATTAACCGGGCCTTGTGGTTTACCGGCGGCCGCCCCCATCGCTGTAATCATGGTCGGCGTCACTTCCAGATGAAATTGCAATCCGACGATCCGATCGTGATACTTAAATCCTTGAAGTGCCTGGTCATTTTCGTATAACAGTTGGCTGCCCGGCAAACGGCTCATCGCTTCCCCATGCCAATGGAAAACGTTAAGCAGCGTTCCGTCACTCGCCTTGACCGTGCCGATCCCTTCTTCTGGCTTTTCCATCGGGTAGACGTTGGCACCAAATGCCCTAGTGATCTGCTGAGCCCCCAAGCATATGCCAAGGACTGGCCGGTTCAGTTTGTTTAAACTGCGAATCAAAATCCGTTCGGCTGCTAGCCAAGCAAGATCGTCATTGACGCTCATGGGGCCGCCAAGCACAATCAAGCCATCAATGTCTGCCGGATTCAGTTGCGCAATCGGATCACCTTGATCAGGCCGGTAAGTGACAGTTTCAATTGAATGCTTATCGGCCCAGTCTTGAATGACCCCTAAGCCTTCAGCATCTGCGTGTTGCATGACTGTGAGTTTCATCGGTTAATTCCTTTCTTTATTCATCGTCACCTTTTAAAGCGGCAGCAAACGACTTAATCGACCTCATCTGCGGGTCGTAAATTGCAAAATAAACGCGTTTGAATGCGCCGGCAAACTCCGGTAACAACAACGCCTTCCGAAAAACGCGGGCAACTGGCTTGATTGGATTACCAAAAACGCCGGTACCGAATGCGCCCAGAATTAACTGATCAACGTCATGCGCCTTAAACGCCCGCAGCGTCTGTAAAACCTTAAACGCAATGTCATTCATAGCCGTCGCGTCATCCAGCTGCGGATCAACGCGGCGATCAGGTGCCGCGACAGTGACGATATCGACATATTTTTTTGGCAAGCGGCGTCCCTGATCGTCAAAAACCTGCCGTACGTGTTCCGCATAAATGAGCTTTGAGCTAAACAGGCCGCGATTAGGCTGTTTGCAGTTCTGATCATAATAATCCGCCATGTGCTGTTCCAGCGCCGGCACCAAAAATGTTCCCTTCGCAATCGCTTCTTCCTGCGCCCGCGCGCCAAACGCCACACCACCGCCTGGATGAACCGGACTGGCAAAGTTCATCACGCCGACTTTGCCAGTCAACTCACTCATTAGTTGAAAAACATCCACGTTGCGAATCGCAATCTGCGGCATTTCCGTCCCTGTTGCCGGTGTCCGTGGCAGCGGTTTGCTAATCAGCTGGGTTTTGGGCATTTCCGGCTCGGCTTTAAAAACCTTCATTGTTTCCCAATACATTTTGACTTGTTCCATTTCGGCTTCTCCCCTCGAATCGCATACTCGTTGATACCAGCATAACGCATAATATAGAAGCAATCGATGAATTATCGTTCATTTGGCTCATTCAATGTTAAAATTAAGTTTGTAAAGCTACATGAAATGAGGAATGGAATACATGGAAAGTGGCCAAATCGTCCCCAATTTATTGGTGATGCTTGTCACCTTTTTCTTCGCAGCGTTTTTTGTTGCCTGTGAATTTGCACTGGTTCAAAGTCGTCCAAGTGCCTTGGAGGAAATGATCGACAAAGGCACTGGGCGCAAAGCGAAAATTGAGCGCGCCTTGCGTATGGTTCACAACTTAAATGAGTATCTGTCAACGACCCAGGTTGGTGTTTCGCTGGCCGGCATCATTTTAGGGTGGATCGGGGAAACCACCGTTGAATTCTTGCTGGTTGATCTGTTTGGCCTGACCCACTTAAGTTTGCCAAATGGCAGCCTGCATGCGGTCGGCGCTATTTTGGGGGTTATTATTTTAACCTACTTGGAAGTGGTGCTCACCGAAATTGTTCCGAAAAACATTTCTATTGATTATCCAATTAAAACGTTAATGCTGGTTGTGACGCCGCTACATTACTTCCATATCTTGTTCTTCCCATTTGTCTGGTTGCTGAACGTCAGCGCCACCGGCATTGTCAAAATGATGGGCATGAAACCAGCCGATGAAGGTAACGAGGCCTTCTCCCAAGCCGAAATTCTGAACCTTAGTAAGAATGCTGTTACTTCCGGCGACATGGAACAAAATGATGTCATTTATATGCAGCGGGCATTTGAGCTCAATGACAAAACGGCCAAAGACATCATGGTTGACCGTACCAGCCTGTTTGTGATCGATATTAATACCACCGTTAAGGAAGCCTTGCGCGACTATCTAACTCAAGGCTATAGCCGGTTCCCGGTTGTGGCAAACGGTGACAAAGATAAGATTCTGGGGTATGTCTACATCTATGATCTCGTCAAGCAAGGGCAAGTCGATCCATCCGTGAAAGTCTCCAAGCTGCTGCGTTCGATTATCAATGTGCCTGAAGTTACCCCGATTCACAATATTTTGACGCAAATGATCAAGAAACAAACGCCAATTGTTGTGGTCGTCGATGAATACGGTGGCACTAGCGGCATCGTCACTGATAAAGATATTTATGAAGAGCTGTTTGGTACGGTTAAAGATGAAATCGACGATGTCTCCGACGAGTACATTCGGAAAACCGACGATCCCAAAGTCTTTCGGGTCAGCGGCAAGACGACACTCTGGGACTTTGAACGTTTCTTCCACACTAATATCAAAGCGTTCACGGATTCCGAGATCATCACCATTGCCGGCTTTATCATGGAAACGCATCCCGATCTGAAGTTGCATGACAAAGTCAAAATCGATCACTTCAACTTCACCGTCGCTGATTTCTCCCGCGGCTTCGCCAACTGGTTTGACGTCACCCAGGATCCAAAGCCGGTCAAGCAAACCGTTGCTGAGGAAGTTAAAGAGGCAAAAGATAAGAAGCAGGATTAGTTTTCAGCGTTAAGCTCACAAATTGCAACTAACATGTGTTTAAACAGTCTAATATTCATGACTAAAGTGTAAAAAAGACCAATTGACCGTACATTGCGATCAATTGGTCTTTTTTTCATGAACGATTCTTGTTTGTATAGGGATTGAGATCTTAGTGCCAAAGCGGAGCAATCGTAGGCCAGATGGGGCTCAGCTGTGCCCACCGCTCTAGCTTCGCGTCGCCACCCCAGCTGGCCGGAGATTGCGGAGTTTGGCACGACCAAAGTCACTTTCCCCAGATAAACTGCAACATCGCGCGGTCAACCGTCACATTGTGTTCATGGAGCTGGCTGTGTTGGGCATGGGGGCCAGTGACTTCAAGTGTCTGATACTTGGTGAGGCCACGAAGCAGATAGCCTAAGCTCAAGGCGGAGTTGACGCTCACAACAGTATCGGTATCCGTACCGTCTTGAACATTGCCGTAAATATTCAACACCGACTTAGCGCGAAAATGCGTGCGGTTCTTCAATAGCCGCGCATACTCAGGCCGAATCAGGTTCGGCCGCCCGTCTGCTGCCAGCTGCAGCTGATGTGGCTGGTCATTCCAACCGAGCAAGCCGTCATACGGGCCGGCAATCGCAACGACTTTTTCCAATTCAATCGGCGTTTGCGCCATCGCCGCCGCAATGACAGCATAGGCGCCCATACTGTGGCCCACGGCGTTTAATTTCACCACGCCATAGCGCTCATGCAGCATCGTGAAAATTTTAGCCAGCCATTGACTGTCTACTTCCTCGCCAGCGGTGTTGTTTTGAAAAATCACCTGAATAATCGGCGCGGCAGTGGTGTGTAACGTCCCACGAACATCTAACTGCCCGGTCGGACTCACCGTAATCACCATACTGCGCTTAGCCACCCCCGCAGCCTCAGCACCTTCAATCAGCTGATTGGTCGAAAAAGCCGTGCCCCGATAACCGTGAACAAAAATGGTCGGTGTCGTGTCCGCTTCCACCAATTGTGTGCTTGGTGCCAGCCCGATCAGTAAAATCACCACGATCAGCAATAACCGTTTAATTAAACGCATATAATCCCCCGCCTTGCCAACGTTCCCGAACATAACGGCCCGCATAAGCAAGGAAAAGAGGAATTGTGACACCGGCAATCACCAAAACAAGTATATTGGGATCACCGATCTTCTCCAAAATATAACCGACCGCTTTATGACCATACATTATAGGTAGTGTACTACGGCCAATGCGATCTAACCAGTCCCCTACAAAGGTTCCTGACAAACTTTTAGCTCCGGCGAATAAGCCGCCGCATATGATTACCGGTGCCCATCCTGCCAGAAGTGGATCCGTTAAGTGATGGGATTTCATATAAAGCAAAAAGTCAATTTGCCCGCGCGACTGGGCAGCGAATAGCGCTGCGAAAATGCCGAGAGCAACCACCATAAACCACGGCTTTGTGACAATTTGCCGGGCATAATGGAACAGCCACCACCCGACAAACATATACGGCAAAGCGACAAGAACTAAATCAAGGTTACCTGGAATCGGAAATCCTAAAGCTGCCTCAGCGTTAGGATAACTGAAGCCTAACCAGAAAAGTCCGGCCATTAAAACCGCTTCTTGCCAAACTTTTGGCATATAGCCACGTAATAGACTAAACAACAGACTGCTGAAGGCATAAACTGTCATAAACCAAAAGACCGACAAATAACCATTCAACTCGGTGCCACCGTAAAGCAGCCGTCGCAGATAATCCAAGGTAAATGCAGGCGTGCGTTGCTCAACCACAAAATTCAGCAAAATCAGACCCACGCCGTAGCCAAAATACTGCTTGAACATCGGCCAGAACCGCCGCTTCAGAAAATCTTGTAGCGTCGACAGGGTTGTCGGCTTAACAAAGAAACCGCCAATCATAAAGAACAATGGCATATGCCACCAATATAAGCTTTCATAAAACGTTGTATTGCGCGGATAGAAATGCCCCAACACAACTGCAATGATTCCGAGGCCTTTGGCAACATCAATCCATTCAATGCGTTGATGCGTCGATTGGACTTTCACGTTTTGAAACGCCCCTTCCGTATTCATTAACTTACTTTTAGGCTAACAAGTCGCAACGATGTTTTTTTGATACCTTTTTAAAGATTTTGTGAAGGCCATTCACCCAAACCTGCTGTTGACGTGCTAGACTGGATTATAACGTTTTTAGAAAGGACACGATTTTGTTGACACCAACTGATGTTAATGGGCATCCATATAATCGTTTGCTACTTGTCATCACCCTATTGATCGGCACGTTTACGACCTTCTTAACTCAAACCATTCTCACCACGGCTTATCCGACACTGATGGCTGATTTTCATATTAGCGCCAGCGCGGTTCAGTGGCTGACAACTGGCTTCATGTTAATTATGGGTATCATGATTCCGGTTTCCGCGTGGCTGTTGGACAAATTCAACGTCAAACACCTTTATTTGACGGCCATGACCATTTTCTTCTTAGGTTCGCTGATTTGCTGGCTTGCCGGCGATTTTCAGATGCTGCTGGCCGGCCGCCTCATCCAGGCAATTGGTGTCGGCATGTCCATGCTCACCTTCCAGACCGTGATGTTCACCATCTTCCCACCGGAAAAACGCGGCAGCGCCATGGGCTTAGCGGGCATCGTCATTGGCTTGGCGCCGGCAATCGGTCCGACGCTTTCCGGCTGGATTTTGCTGCATCATACCTGGCGTGCGTTATTCGCCGTCATCATGCCAATTGCTGCCGGGGTTGTGTTACTGGCCACTTACAGCATGCGGAAAGTTTTGCCAACATCACATCCCAAGATTGACGTGCCATCGATTATTGCATCGACGCTTGGGTTTGGCGGCTTATTGTATGGCTTCTCAACAGTCGGCGATGCCGGCTGGACGGACACCCAGGTTCTGATCAGTCTCGCGATTGGCATTATCTTTGTCGCCTTGTTCTGCTGGCGACAACTGCATCTCAAAACACCGCTACTGGAATTGCGAGTCTTTAAATCCAAGACCTTCACGTTAAGTGTTATTTTGACCGCGGTAGCCTTCATGTCGATGGTCGGGGTTGAAATGGTGCTGCCGATGTATATTCAGACAATTCGTGGCGAAAGTGCCTTTCATTCCGGGATGATTTTGTTCCCGGGGGCAATTATGATGGGGATCATGAGCCCGATCACCGGCCGGATTTTCGATCGAATTGGCGCCAAACGTTTGGCTGTCGCTGGGCTGTTTCTGCTGGTCGCCGGCACCTTGCCGTTGATGACGTTAACTGAAACCACGCCGCTGATTTATATCACGACAGTTTATACCGTGCGGATGTTCGGGATCACCATGGTCACCATGCCGGTCACGACTGCAGGAATGAACGCCTTACCGACGCATTTAATTAACCACGGGACCGCTGTGAACAACACGATTCGGCAGGTAGCGGCATCAATTGGGACCGCGATCCTGGTCTCTGTTTTATCGGTCGTCACCAAGGGTGCAACGCCGGCAGCTAGCGGCAAGGCCCTTGATCCGATTGATTATGTCAACGCGCTACATCAGGCAACCCTGGCTGGCTACCGAGCTGCTTTTGCCGTCTCGTTGGTCATGGCAGCGCTAGGCTTAATACTGAGCTTTTTCTTGAAAAATGACGCCATGGATCGGAGGGACGCCTCATGATTATCTTATTGTTGATCATCGGTGCCATCGCCTTTTTCTGGGCTGTCGTATTGATGAAACCCAGTCGTCAGCGGCCGTTAGCCATTATTGTGAGCGGCTTGCTGGTTTTAGGCCCGATTGCGTTATTAAGTGTGAATGATCTTTACCATATTGGCTTTACGATTGATGAAACCACGGAGCTGCAACCACTGGCGCCCATGAATGACCAATTACAGATTGTCAGCCAGCCCATCGGTACTTCTAAAAAGCACATTGCTTACCGCTACCGGATTTCCGGCGACGCCATTGATCACACGGTCAAGCCAAGTGCCACCATCAAGACAAGGCTAAAACGCGGCACCATTCCACAGGTCGCCGTAACCGAGCAGAAACTCAAATACAGCAACGTCTTTGCCGCCATCATGTTTGCCGGCTCCGGCGAACAAGGCAAAACCATCGGCAAAGTCTACACCTTCACCCTACCAAGCAACTGGCAGGTTGTTAAATCACCTAAGCGTTAATTTCTGAGCGCTCTAACCAGGTTCAACTATTTATTCTTGATGTAATGTTCTAACTGAATGAATCAAAAATGACCGAGTCTGCCATAAAAGAATATGGCAACTCGGTCATTTTGTATTTTTGATTCGTCTAACCCATTTGGATTAAGCCAACAACATGCGATACAACGTGCTGATCGGTAGACCCATCACATTGTAAAAGTCGCCATGAATGGACTTAACCAGCAAGGCTCCGGCGTCTTGAATCCCGTAGGCACCGGCCTTGTCTTGATAAGCATCTTCTTGCAAATAGGACTCGACTTCTGCTTCCTCAAGTGGCCAGAAGGTGACGTCGGTGCCCACGACTTGTTGACGCACCGTACCATTGTCCAAGCGCACCCATAAGCCGGTATACACCTGATGGGTTTGGCCGCCAAGTGCGGTAATCATTTGCTTGGCTTCTTGCCGGCTATGCGGCTTGCCCAGCAATTTGCCCTGAAACGCCACCATGGTATCTGCCGCGATGATCGTAGCACCAGGATAGCTGGGCACCAACGATTCGCCTTTTGCCTTCGCGAGACTCTGGACATATTCCGGCGGCGCTAAAACCGGCAGCGCCCGCTCATTAATCGCGGCCGGATGGCTCTCAAAACTGGGAATAATTCGCTTGAGCAATTCCTGCCGCCGCGGTGAGTGACTTGCCAATATGATCATGCCTGCATTTCCCCACTTTCATGACTATCTTGAATCCGTTTGAACATTTTCTCCAGATCCGTATTGGAAAAGTGCACCAGAACCGGCCGACCATGCGGGCAATTAAACGGATTCTCGCATTGCGGCAGCTTTTGAATCAGTGCGCGCGCCTGCTTGTCGTCAAGATGATGATTAGCCTTGATGGCCCGTTTACAGCTCATCATGATGGCGGTTTTTTCCCGAAACGCCGCTACCGTTATTTTACCGTCGCGCAGCACCCAATCCACCATTTCCTTGATCGTATCCTCTTCCTGGCCGGCTTTAAACCAAGTCGGGTGATGTTCAACTACAAAACTATTTTGGCCGAAGTCTTCCAGATACAGGCCGACCGATTCCAAAACATCGCGGTGCGTCCGAATATCAATCGCATCGGCGGCGGAGTAATCCAGGACAATCGGCACTAACAAGTGTTGCTGATCGGTGCTGACTTTGCCGATTTCCTGCCGATAAAATTCGTAGTTGACCCGTTCCTGAGCGGCATGCTGATCCAAAATATACAGACCGTCGCTGGACTCAGCTAACAAGTAAGTGCCGTGAACCTGCGCCAGATACGTTAAATCGGGAAATCGCTCAGCCGGTTCGTTCCGCTTCAAATCTTGCGCTGGCAAGTCCTCCACCAGCGCTGGCGCCACATTGGCATCCAAATGTTGATAACGCTGATCCCACGCCGCCAGCCGCTGTGGTTCGCTGAAAATTGGCTGATCATCCAGATCGTCCATGGTTAAGTCTGGTGCTGTCTCGGCAGCCGGCGTTGATGCCACTTGCGACGTATTCACGGGCTGATCATTGGTGTCTTCACGCAATTCAGTTCCTTGCGGCGGCGTTGGCGCAGCTGTTCTCGGGCTGATTTTATTCAGCGTTAATTCCAGTTGATCCAGATCATAGTGCTCGCGTTTAGGCAGGTTATCCAACGCGTCTGGAATGAGATTTTCTTTTGCTAACCGACTCCGAATCGCTTCACTCAGCAGATGGCTGAGCTGATCTTCCTTGCTCAGACGCACTTCCGCTTTCGTCGGATGCACGTTGACATCAACCAAGGCTGCATCCATCTGAATCGTGATGACACCCATCGGATACCGCCCGACCATGAGTTTGGAGCCGTAGCCGGCAATCACGGCTTTGGTGAGCTGAAAATTCTTGATATAGCGGCCGTTGACGACTAGGCTCAAGTAATTGCGGGAGGCCCGCGTAGTCTCCGGCAAACTGGTCAAGCCGCTCACCTGAAAATCAAGATCCTGCGCCTGAAAGTCAACCATCGACCGCGCAACCGGCAAGCCATAGATTCCCGCAAGTGTCTGTCGCAGGTCACCTTGACCGGCAGTCCGGACGACCATATTGCCATCGTGCGACACCGTAAAGGCAATGCCAGGGTTAGCCAAGGCCAGCCGACTGACGATATCGACAATTTTCCCTAGCTCCGTCTGCTGTGACTTCATGTACTTCAAGCGCGCTGGCGTATTGAAGAACAGATCTGACACTTCAACATCCGTGCCCCGGCGATGCGCCGCCGTTGTTTGATCCTCGACTTTGCCACCCTTCACGTGAATCTTGGCGCCGATGCCAGAGTCTGTCGCGGTCGTTAACGTGACATCGGCAACCGCCGCAATACTGGCCAAAGCTTCACCACGAAACCCTAACGAATGCACATTAAACAAATCCCGCGTCGTCAGAATTTTGCTCGTCGCATGGCGCAAAAAGGCGGTCGCAACATCGTCAGAATCAATCCCGATCCCGTTGTCGCTGACCTGTATTTTCTGCAAGCCAGCTGCTGACACCTTCACGTCAATCTGGGTGGCCTGGGCATCGATGCTGTTTTCCACTAATTCTTTGACCACGCTGGCCGGGCGTTCAATGACTTCCCCGGCAGCAATCTGGTTACTTAACGTGGCCGATAGCTGATGAATTTTTGGCATAAAATCACTTCTTCTTTAAACGTTTCTGAAGGTCGAAAATCAAATTCATGGCGTCCATTGGCGTCGCATCCATCAAATCAAACTTAGCTAGTTTCGCCAAAATCGGACTGTTCTTCGGTTGCGGTTTAGGCTCTTCAAAAAGCGACAATTGTTGGTCCGTCACCTGGCTTGGGGCTGCAGGCACCGTTTTCTCCGGCGTGGCGGCTTCAAGCTGCTTCAGAATCGCATCGGCACGATTCAATAAGTCTGACGGCAGGCCAGCCAATTTGGCCACATGAATCCCGTAACTTTTATCTGCCGGTCCCGGCATCATTTTGTGCAGGAAAACCAGGTTGCCATGCTCTTCAACCGCACCGACATGCACATTCTTGAGCTTCGCCAATGAATCCGACAGACTGGTCAGTTCATGATAATGGGTGGAAAATAGCGTCTTGGCGTGCACGTGATCATGCAGATATTCGATGATCGCCTGTGCCAGCGCCATGCCATCATAAGTCGCCGTTCCGCGTCCGATTTCATCAAAGAGAATCAGACTCGAAGCCGTTGCATGACTCAGTGCCGCGTTGGCCTCAAGCATTTCGACCATAAAGGTGCTTTCCCCATTCGCCAAGTCGTCCGCCGCGCCAATGCGGGTGAAGATTTGATCAAAAATCGGTAAATCCGCAGCATCAGCCGGGACGAATGATCCAGCCTGTGCCATGATCACAATTAACGCCAACTGCCGCATGTAGGTACTTTTCCCGGACATGTTAGGACCGGTAATCAGCAGCATATCCGTATCCTGATCCATGATGACATCGTTAGGGATATAGCTGTCTTGCCCCAAAACGTGTTCGACAACTGGATGTCGGCCGCCTTTAACATTAATGTCGTGGGTGCCGGCATGCATCGTCGGCCGGACATAGTGATTGTTTTCAGCCACTGTCGCAAAACTTTGCAAGACATCCAGTGCGGAAATCTGTGCTGCTAACGCTTGGAGTCGTTTAATCTGAGCTTTGACCTGATCGCGAATATCCTGAAAAAGATCATACTCCAGCGCGGTTGAACTTTCCTGTGCTTCAAGAATCAAGGTTTCTTTTTCCTTCAGCTCAGGCGTGATAAACCGTTCGGCATTTGTCAGCGTCTGTTTGCGCTCGTAGCGGCCTTCCGGTACCTTGTCCAAATTGGACTTAGTAACCTCGATAAAGTAGCCAAACACCTTGTTATACCGGATTTTCAAATTGTGGATACCGGTGGCCTTGCGCTCTGACGCTTCCAATTCCGCAATCCACTGCTTGGAATTCTTCATGGCATCACGGTACTCGTCTAACTTCTTATTGTAGCCGCGTAAAATCAGGCCGCCGTCGGTCACCGAAATCGGCGGCTCCGGCTCGATCGCCCGGCGAATCAACCCGGCAACATCACTGACTGGGTCGATTTTACCGCGAAGTGCCTTAAAACTGCCATCATCAAGCTTGCTTAAGACATCCTGAATCGCCGGCACCTGATCAAGTGAAGTTTGCAGCTGAATCAAGTCGCGCCCGTTAACCGTACCAAAAGCCACGCGACCGGCTAACCGCTCCAGATCATAAACTTTGGTTAGTCGCTCCTGAAGCTCGCTGCGTTCAAAAAAGTGATCCAGCAAGTCCTGAACTTGATTTTGCCGCACGCTGATTGCGCCAATATCCAACAGCGGCCGCTCTAACCATTGCTTCAGCAAGCGGCCGCCCATCGCGGTTTTCGTTGCGTCCAGCAAAGACAGCAAGGTATCGCCTTTGCGCCCTGTGCGGCTGTTTTGCAGAATATCAAGATTGCTGCGGGCATCCTGATCCATTTCCAGATACGCAGATGGTTGGTAGGCCACGGCTTTTTGAATATGCGCCAGACTGCGCTTCTGCGTGTTTAACAAATAAGCCATCAGCATTTGCACAACCGCGGCTTCAGCGGGATCGGTCAGATCTTGCGACACATAACTGCCTTCACTCGTTGGCTGACTGTCAGGCTGAACCGACAACAAACGCTCCCCTTTTTTCAACATGGCTGCGTCATCATCAGTCAGGTCTTCTGGCACCACGATTTCTTTGGTTGCGAGGGCACTCAGCTCATTTTGCAAAGCGAATTTGCTTTTGAGATCCGTCACTTTCAGCTCGCCGGTGGAAACATCACCATAAGCAAAGGCATAGCCGCCTGCGTGTGGCAAAACAGCAGTAATGTAATTATTTGTCTTTGCGGCACCTGCTTTGATGTCGACATTGGTCCCTGGGGTGATCAGCTGGATCACGGCGCGCTTGACCATCCCCACGGCTTTTTTAGGATCTTCCATTTGCTCACAGATAGCGACTTTATACCCATGATCAATCAGAATATCGACATAACTCTGCACCGCATGATGCGGCACCCCCGCCATCGGAATCGGATCATCCGCACTCTTATTCCGTGCCGTCAACGTCAGCTCAAGCAACTGTGCGCCTTTAATGGCATCATCGTTGAATAATTCATAAAAATCGCCAATTCGATAAAATAAAAATGCATCCGGATACTGCGCCTTAATCGCATTATACTGTTGCATCATTGGCGTATCACTGGTTTTTTGCGGCACAAACTTCACCCTTTGTCTTTGACTATCTCTGACGTTCTATAACCTATATTTTAACAGGTGCGTCAACTTCACGCCAAACCCGTTCAAAACTGTCTAGAAGAAATCAAAAAACGAATGAACCCACACCTATGGAATTCATCCGCCTCTATTGCATATCTTTTCAACCTGCCTAAACGGTTACTTCTTCAAATGATAACTGTAAGTGGCAATAATCACGTTCTCGCGGCTTGCAAACGCAGCGCGTAAACGGAAGTTAGTTTGGTTGTGGAGAATATTTTGCCACTTTTTGCGCGGTACGAATTGCGGAATCAGCACCGTGGTCGTAAAGTTGCGTTTAGCAGCATTCCGCGCCACGATGTCGACGAAGCGAATTGTCGGTGCTTCAATTGAACGATATGACGAGTGAATATCGACAAACCGGACATCCGGAAAATCTGCGCGAAATTCGCTTTGCGTTTCTTTTTCCTTGTTCGGATTCTCATCCATCGAAACATGCATCGCAATGACATAATCGCCGATGGACTGCGCGTAATTCAGCGCGGCGCGGGTCACCCGCGTCACATTGCCGACAAGCACAATGACGGTGCTGCCATCGTACTCATGCTCTTCAACATCTGCCGGCAACCGTAACTGCGCGGCCACTTTACGATAATGATCATGAATCTTGTAAAACATAAAGATCGCAAGCGGCATCACGATGAAGAACGGCCAGATATCAAACAGCCGATAAGCAAATAAGATGACCAGAATCGCGAACGAAATTAATGCGCCAGAAAGATTGGCGACCGTTTTGCCAATCCAGCCCTTGCCGCGGTGCCGGAACCAGTGAATGATCATCCCGGTTTGCGACAACGTAAACGGAATGAACACGCCTACCGCATACAACGGAATCAAGCGTTCCGTGGAGCCTTGGAAAATGGTGATCAACGCCGCCGAGCCCAGCGCCAAGGTCAAAATCCCATTGGAATAACCCAGCCGATCACCGCGATCCAGGTACATATGCGGCATAAACTTGTCCTTAGCCAAGTTAAACGCTAAGACCGGAAAAGCCGAAAACCCTGTGTTGGCAGCAACCGCCAAAATTAACGCGGTCGCAAATTGAACGACATAATACATGATGCCGGTGCCACCAAATGTTTCCTTGGCAACCTGTGAAAGTACCGTCACCTTCGCCATCGGCACTAAACCGTACCAGTAGTTCAAGAACGTGATCCCGGCAAAGAAGAAGCCCAGAATGCCGGCCATAATCGCTAGCGTTTTAGCTGCATTCTTTTCCTTAGGCAACTTGAAAAACGGCACCGCATTACTGATCGCTTCAACCCCGGTCAGTGAACTGGACCCGCTGGAAAACGCCCGGAAGATCAACGCCATCGACACGCCGGGGATGGCTGCACCGACTAACGAGGTTGCTTTATATGGGATGGCGCCACTGACAACCTGATAAAGTCCCCAGACAATCATCACGGTCATCACAAGCACAAATAGATAAACCGGAATCATCAGGAAGTTAGCCGATTCGCTCATGCCGCGTAAGTTCATGCCCATCAAGATAAAAATGATGATCAGCGAAATCGCCACCTGATGGCCATACAGCGCAGGAATCGCACTGGTGATCGCCTCGGCGCCGGCCGAAACCGAAACCGATACCGTCAGCATGTAATCAATCAGCAACGAAGCGCCGGCCGTTAAACCGGCGTTGCGACCCAGATTCTCGCTAGCAACAACATAGGCCCCGCCACCACTAGGATATGCGTGGATAATCTGCCGATATGAAAGTGTCAGTGAAATCAGCAAGACTAAAACAAACGCCGCAATCGGTAACGAATACCAAATTGCCGCAGCCGACAGTGTCGTAAGGACCAAGACAATCTGCTCGGTCCCATAAGCCACACTGGACAAAGCATCTGACGACAACATCGCCAGCGCTTTGAAGATGTTAAGCTGTTGACCACCTTCCTCGGAAGATTTCAAAGGCCGCCCAATGAACAGCCGTTTCAAGTGCATCATTTTCTAAACTCCTATTAACCCACACCGGTTCAAAAATTTTAATGAATCGTAAACAAACATGCATTAGTGTACTCTAAATTTCGGCTTACGCCTACCTTGTTTCATCTTAACTTATATGTGTCGCCAGAAACACCGGTTGGATTGATATTTGTCAGCGGGTATGGTTCGGAAAAAGCCGCGATCAGGCACTGCTCTATAAAGAAGCTAAGGGGTTCCGTTGACTGCTAAGTTCTGTAGCGCGTTTGGTAGCCCAGAAATTCAGGTGCAAGAACCTCAACCCCAATGGCAAAAACCGCCATTGGGGTTGAGACTACTTACGCTTTATTTAAGCACACCGGTTCACGCTCACTTTAACGCGTTCGCCGGCGCAGAAGTCTGCGTATAAGGACCTTAGGCGCAATGGCCAAAACCGGGCCATCACGCCTAAGGCCGCTTATACTCCGACTTCTAACCGCACCGGCTCACGCTCGACCATAACGCGTTCGCCGGCGCAGAAGTCTGCGTGTAAGGACCTTGGTCGCAATGGTCAAAGCCCGACCATCACGCCCAAGGCCACTTACACTCCGACTTCTAACCGCACCGGCTCACGCTCGACCATAACGCGTTCGCCAGCCCAGAAACCTGCACATAAGGACCTCGAGCCTGAATGGCCAAAGCCCAGCCATTCAGGCTCGAGGCCACTTATGCTCCGGTTTCTAACCGGGCTGGCTCACGCTCACTTCTCGATAATAACCACATCATGCACTTTCAATTTACGATGGACTTCATGTTCGATCTCGCTTTTGGCGGCGTGGTCGATTTTTAGCTCGGTTTTTGGTGTGTCTGGCAATAGTTTCTCGAGGACAAAATCAATTTCGGCATCTTTGATGGTGCGCTTGTCATGAGTCAGGACAATATCGATTTGGTCGAAACCTTCCACATAATAAACATGCACCGATCCTAGCGTGTAAAGTTCGAAATACTTGACTGGCTTGCGACTGTATAAAAAGCGCATGGTGTGCGGAAGCATCTTGTGTAAACTGGCATTAAGCCGAATGGGATTTTGAATCAATTTCATATAACTCGTCCCCTCTTATTTGACATGGAAAATAGCAACGTTAACTGTTTACCAATTTTATTTTAACAAGGAAAGGTGGTCAATGCCTATGATAACGCTTGGCACGAGTTTGAAGGGTACAAAAGACGTGCCATCATACGTTCGCTAGCCCAGAAATTGGCTGGCTCACGCTCACATATAAAAAACACCAGCAAAGTTCGCTGGTGTTTTATTTGTGTTCTTCTTTTTAAGGATAGGACGAAATTACATCATGCCGCCCATGCCACCGGCTGCCGGGTTTGCACCTGCAGCACCCGCGTTGTTATCCTTTGGTTCTGGCTTGTCAGCAACAACCGCTTCAGTGGTCAGCATCAAAGCAGCAACTGATGCAGCATTTTGCAATGCGGAACGGGTAACCTTGGTTGGGTCGATGATACCTGACTTAGCCATGTCTTCCCATTCACCGGTTGAAGCATTGTAACCAATGCCTTGCTTTTCCTTCTTCAATTGTTCAACGATGACAGAACCTTCGCGGCCAGCGTTTTCGGCAATCTGGCGAACAGGTTCTTCAAGGGCACGCAGAACGATGTTGATCCCGGTCTGAACGTCGCCTTCTTCTTTCAAAGCAGCGACTGCAGGGATGACGTCAACCAAGGCAGTACCACCGCCGGCAACGTAGCCTTCTTCAACGGCAGCACGGGTCGCGTTCAAAGCATCTTCGATCCGATACTTACGTTCCTTCAATTCGGTTTCGGTTGCAGCACCGACCTTGACAACCGCAACCCCGCCGGCTAACTTAGCCAGACGTTCTTGCAACTTCTCACGATCGAAGTCGCTGGTTGTGTCGTCAATTTGCTTCTTGATGATGTTAACCCGTTCAGCAATGGCATCCTTGGAACCTGCGCCATCAACAATCGTGGTGTTGTCCTTGGTAACGGTAACTTTGCCGGCACGACCCAATTGTTCAATCTTGGTATCCTTCAGATCCAAGCCAAGATCGGAACTGATCACGGTGCCACCGGTCAAGGTTGCAATGTCTTCCAGTTGTGCCTTGCGCCGATCGCCAAAGCCAGGGGCCTTAACTGCAACAACATTGAAGGTACCACGAATCTTGTTAAGAACCAGGGTTGGCAATGCTTCGCCGGCAACATCGTCAGCAATGATCAACAGTGCCTTACCTTGTTGAACGATTTCCTGCAATAGTGGAAGGATGTCCTGAATGTTGGAAATCTTCTTATCGGTAATCAGGATATATGGATCGTCCAGATCAGCTTCCATTTTATCATTGTCGGTTACCATGTATTGACTCAGATAGCCGCGATCAAACTGCATCCCTTCAACAACAGAAAGTTCAGTGTCGATCCCTTTGCTTTCTTCGATGGTAATAACACCGTCATGGCCAACTTTTTCCATGGCGTCCGCAATCAGATTGCCGACTTCTTCATTGGAAGATGAAACCGAAGCAACCTGGGCGATTTCCTTCTTGCCGTTAACTTTGTGGCTGATCTTGTGCAGTTCGTCAACCGCTGCCTTGGTTGCCTTTTCGATACCTGTCCGAATGCCAACAGGGTTAGCACCGGCAGTCACGTTCTTCATACCTTCGCGAATGATGCTTTGTGCCAGAACCGTTGCGGTTGTGGTACCATCACCGGCGATATCGTTTGTCTTGGATGCAACTTCCGCTACCAACTTAGCGCCCATGTTTTCGTAATGGTCTTCTAAGTCAATTGACTTGGCGATCGTAACACCGTCGTTGGTGATTTCCGGTGCGCCATAACTCTTATCCAAAACAACGTTGCGGCCTTTTGGTCCTAAAGTTGTTTTTACTGTGTTTGCTAATTGATCCACGCCACGCAGCATGGCGGTACGTGCATCCTCAGAGAACTTAATTTCTTTTGCCATTGTTTTTATTCACCTCAAAATTGATCGATTATTTTTTACGCAATTGCCATAATGTCTTTTTCGTGCAGTACGAGGTAGTCTTGACCTTCATACTTTACTTCAGAGCCGGCGTATTTGTCGTATAATACAGTATCGCCAACTTTAACGGCCATTGGCAGACGCTTGCCTTCCGGTGTCAAAGCGCCTTCACCTACTGCGACAACTTTGCCGGTTTGCGGCTTTTGTTTGGCATTATTGGCTAAAACAATGCCGCCAACAGTCTGTTCCTCTTCTTCAACGACCTCGACAATCACGCGATCTCCTAATGGTTTTAACAAGGCAATCCCTCCACATTACATTTTTTGATTTAGCACTCGCTATGTCTAAGTGCTAACTACAAAAGTAACTATAACGAGTTTTCCGGGTGAATGCAACCCCAAAACCCGGGAATGTTATACTAATTTCAGATATTTTTTCAAAGGAGTCCCCTATATGTCACTGCAAAAACATGCCTTTTCCGTTGTCGGTGCTTACCTCGTCACGTTTATCGCTAACCTTTTGATTTTCCAATTCATGCCGGTTGGGCGGCTCAGCCTTGGTATTGTGACCTTAATCAGTGTCATCGCAATGATTGCTGCGGCGTATAGCGAACGGCAACTGGTCATTGCCAACGCGATTGAAGCCCCTGGCGTCCTCGCACCACAACAGCGCGTTTTCTGGGGTGTCATCGGCATTGCCGGCGTCTTGGCTGCTCAGTTAGTCGGCTCATGGCTTGAAATGATCCTTTTTAAAATGCCGCAAACCAATAGCCAGATTCATCAGCAGCTTTCCAGTATGACCACCAATCCCTGGTACTTTTTGGCAATCGGCCTCGCCATTCCCGTTCTGGAGGAGCTGGCTTTTCGTAAAGTATTGTTCGGTAATCTGGTTAATGTCACTGGCGTTTTCGGTGGCGCTTTGATCGCCAGTCTGTTATTTGCCGTGACTCAACCAGGCGGCCACTGGCTCAGCGCGACCTTAGTCGGATTGGTTCTGGCCTATGATTACCGTCACACCGGCGCCATCAGCACTGCCATCATCGCCCATGTCGGTGCACTATGGGTGGTCTGGCTATATTACATTGCCCACGCGCTGTAAACGTAATCGAATATTAATCTCGTTGGCGCATTCAATCTTCTATAATGGAAATAATGTTTTTATAAAGGAGCCGTTCAAAAATGGAGACCCGTTCAAATCACCGCCACCGTCAACCGCCTAAACGTTTTCGCTGGGGACGCCTCATCGGCTTAATCGTCATTGTCGGCCTGTTTACGGTTGGCGCCTATGCCCTGCGCCTCTATAGCCAGGCAAAATATGCCATCGACAATACATACCATGCCACCAAACACGTCAGCACGGACATCGCCCAAAAGAAACCATTTGCAGTACTCCTGCTCGGGGTCGACACCGGTGCTGAAGGACGCGTTGAAAAGGGCAACTCCGATACCATGATTGTGGCCGTCGTCAATCCGAAGACCAACAAAACCACCATGGTCAGCATTCCCCGCGATACGGCTGCTGAATTGATTGGCACCAAAGAGTTCAATATGCAGAAAATCAACGCTGCATACAATGTCGGCGGTTCTGATATGGCCATCAACACAGTCTCTAAACTTGTGAATGTGCCGATTTCTTATTATCTGACGATCAACATGGGCGCGCTGGAAAAAGTCGTCAATGCGGTCGGTGGGATTGACGTTGATGTTCCGTTTTCATTCCAGGATCCTTACACCGGTAACCAGAAATTCAAAAAGGGTCGCATGCATTTAAATGGCAACATGGCACTTGCCTACTCACGAATGCGCCACGCTGATCCGGAAGGCGACTATGGCCGGCAAAAGCGCCAGCAACAAGTCATCAAGGCAATTTTGAAAAAAGCCGTTTCTGTCGGATCGCTTGGTAACTTCACCAAACTCATGGACACGATTTCTAAAAACATTGCAACTAATCTGAGTTTTGCCGATATGCAAAGCATTTTCATGAACTATCGCGGCGCTGCCAAAACCATCACAACCGATCATCTCAAAGGGGTTAACGCCTGGGTCGGCGACGGTGCCTATCAAATCGCATCCGATGCCGAAATGCAGCGGGTTTCCGATAAACTGCGCAAAGCACTGGGCCTGCAAACCGAAACCATCAGCAACGAAGAAACCAAACAAAATGCCAAGAATACTCAGTTTGATTTCAAGGCGACGACCGATCAAAATTACATTATCTTCACACCGTATGACCGTTAACATCCCTGCAAGTAAAAACCGCCTGCCGACTTTTTTTCGTCGGCGGCGGTTTTTTAGTGGCGTAAAAATTTGCTTCTGCCTGCTCAGTGCTATCGAACCATCAGCTGTTCTTGCGCACGCTCACGATGCAGCCACCAAAGACCAAGCGCGAGAACACCGATAATGGAGACACTGTAGGACAGCAATTCATTTTGGAACAGCCAATCCCCAAAATTGTAAGGGACAACAATCAAGGCATAGACAAAAATGACCCAGCGGAGTTTTGGTAACAATAGGATGTCGCCTTCGTTTTCCAACGAAATGCGGTCAAACAACCACCGGGTGATCCAGTACCCGGCAGCACTGGCTACTAATGCCATAGCAAATAGGAAAAGAAAGAACTGATCGCCATGTGACCAGAGTGACCGATAAGACTGGTTAGTCATCACCGTCTTAATTAAAAAGCGCTGAACGGCACTCATGCCAAGCCAACCTCCGAGAAGTCCAAAGACAAACATGCCAAATAAGGAGGCAAAGATACTGCCAACTGCAACACCAGCAGTGAACATAAAACTATTAACCGCTAGATTGGTCATGAACAGTCCCAAAATATTTAAGCCACTGATTCCGACATATGCAGCTGGAACACCAACGTTATAGCCAAGCAAAGTGATACAAATACCGATCGTCGTAGCCCCCAAAAGGCACGCAAGCCCGTACCAGTAGCGAGTGGTAAACAATTGCCTCCGTTTAAATCGACTTTTAAATATAGCCGCATTGAAATTGCTTGCCTGATCCATCCCAGCCATAGCTAGCCCGAATATTAATGGAATTACATAATGGATAATCGTTATAGCTAGTCCCACCAGAGAAGATGAATAAAGCTTATCTCGTTGCGGTTCAACTAAATAACGCTGATCCTCACGATAATCCGCATAACTCTTGTTCACGTAAAAATCATCTTTATGTTTAGCCGCTTGCTTTTTAGTCGAAATAAACTCTGCGGGACTCATGATGTATTTCTGTTGATTGTGATAGTTCTGTAGTGTATTGCCTAAATTAAGCAGCGCCAATAACACAACAAAAACAAACATCACACGAACAAGCGCTTTATGCCTTATCCGAACAAGTTTCAACAGCTGATGATCACCCATCTAGCTCACCTCCGCATGTTTTTTTCGAAATTCGACTTTAAACAAATCCGACAATGACAATGGCAGGCTTTCGTTCAAAACCGGTTGCTCAGCTTGCAGTGCCGCTTGCACATCTGGCGTGAAATCAGGGAAAACGACTTCGATGACGCGCCCACGGATGTTCAAAATGCGGCCATGCCGTTTGATCACCGCCGGAATTTCCTTGGTTCGGAATACCAATTGCAATTTCACCGCTTGCTGGCGTACGTTTTCCAAGGTGAGATCACGGCTGATGCGCCCATCTTTGACGAATAAAATGCGATCGGATAAACCGTCTAATTCGGCGAGATTGTGAGACGCAATTAGAAAGGTTCGCTGACCATCAGCTACTGCATCCACAACCAGATTCACGATGCGTTCGCGAATCAGGACATCCAGCCCATCGAATGGTTCATCGAGAAAAACATATGGTGCCTGACTTGCCAAAGCCATCGCCACCATAACCAGTGCCTGATACCCTTTGGATAGCCCCTGAAACCGCTGGCCGCCAGTTAACCTGAATTTTTCGATCAGATGCAGAAACGCCGCCTGGTCGAATGAGGGATAAAGCAGCGCATAGGTTGTTGCAATCTTGGCTAATGCATACTTGCGAAAAAATAAATGTTGCTGATCTAAGTAAAAAATGGCTGCTTGTTGCGTTGATTCTTTTGTCAGATCATGTTGATCCAACGTGACCGTCCCGCCGTCAGCGATATACTGGCGGGTGACGGTACGAAAAATCGTGGTTTTGCCGATACCATTTGGGCCGACCAATCCGACAACCTGGCCGCGATCCAGCGAAAACGTGATATCGCGCAGGACTTCCTGATTGGCGATTCTTTTTTGCAATTTAGTCACGATTAAACTCATACACGATGCTCCTCCTTTTCAGTTAACCATGCTTGCAATGTCGCTAAACTGATGCCCAGGCTTTGTGCTTCCACGACAATTGCATCAAACTTTGGGCGGAACGCCGCCACTGCTCTTGAATTCGCATGTTTTAATGGCTCAGCCACAAATGTGCCGCGCCCGGGTTCAACGTAAATCACGCCGTCCGCCTCCAGTTGCTTGTAGGCTTTGGCGACGGTATTGGGATTCAGCTGTTCTTGCTTCGCCATTTCCCGCACCGATGGCAACTTATCGCCCGGCTGCATAATGCCTTGTAAAATCCGGGTCTTAATCTGCAACACCAAGCGTTCATAGTACGCCAAATGAGTATATGACTCGGTTGCCATTCAGGCGCCCCCTTTCGTACTACGTGTACTATTATACATAGTACACTCAACAACGCAAGAAAAAACGCCGTCCATCTGTCATGGACGACGCATTTTCTTTTTTTCAGTTAAGCTTCCGGTTCGTTGAGCGTTGGCCCATAATGTTCCAGGAAGTAAATCAAGGTCTGTAGTTCCGTTGCCAAATCGACATTTTGTACCCGCACGTAGCTAGGCACCGAAATGCGAATCGGGGTGAAGTTCATGATCCCTTTAATCCCGGCTTTAACCAAATCATCGGTGATATGCTGGGCGGCATCAATTGGCACCGTCAAAATCACGATTTCAATCTGCTGATCTTTAATTTGCTTAATCATTTCGTCCATGGGATAAATCGGTACCCCACTTTGAATGGTTCCGGCTAAATCAGGGTTGATATCGAATCCGGCACTAATCCGAATGTTGTTAGCCTGTCGAAAATTATAATTCAACAAGGCATGGCCAAGATTACCGACACCAACCAGCCCGACATTGGTTAGCCGATCCTGATTCAGAATCTTTTTAAAGAATTTCAGCAAATCGTTGACGTCATAGCCGTAGCCGCGTTTGCCCAATGCACCGAAATAAGAAAAATCACGCCGAATCGTTGCCGAGTCAACTTTCACCGCGTCCGACAGTTCAGTTGAACTGATCTTGGTTGTCCCGGAATTCGCCAAGAAATTCAAATATCGGTAGTACACGGGTAGGCGTTTCGCCGTTGCTTTGGGGATGATTGTTTCCGCCATGTAAGCAAGCCTCCTGTAGAAGTATTCCCATGCAGAACATGTGAACTGTCCAACATAGTATCTTCTGCTAATATTAGCTGGTTTATGGCCTGAACGCAAGCGGATACATCTTCACAAACATATTTTATTGTGCGAATGCATCATCAGGGAACGCACGCCCATGAACAAAACTATGGTATATTAGGTCTTAACGATTATTGTGAAAGAAGGTATTCCTGTGATCATTTTGCAGGCACAACAAGTTAGCCGCAGCTTCAACGGGAACGAATTATTTGCCAACGTGAACCTTGAAGTCCAAGACGGCGCGCGCATCGGCCTTGTTGGCCCCAACGGGATTGGTAAAACCACCCTGCTGGAAATCCTGACCGGGATTGCGCCTCCGGATAGCGGCCAGGTAACAACCATGAAGAATCTGTCCATTGGCTATTTGGCCCAAAACTCCGGCTTAGATTCAGATAAAACGATTTTCAAAGAAATGTTGACGGTCTTCGCACCGCTGCAAGCAATGGCCCGGCAAATCCACGCATTAGAGGCCAAACTCGGTGATCCCAAACTCATTGCCGACAAGCCGGCGTTTGCCGCAACCATGAAACAATATGATCAGTTGCAACACGATTTTAATGAACAAAACGGTTATGGCTATGAAGCCGAAATTCGTTCGGTTCTCCACGGCTTCCAATTCGGTGAAGACACTTATGACAAGCCAGTCGGCACCTTATCCGGCGGCGAACGCTCCCGTCTGGCCTTGGCCAAGCTCTTACTGGAAAAGCATGACCTGATCATCCTCGACGAGCCGACCAACCACCTTGACATCGAAACACTGAGCTGGCTGGAAGGCTATCTTAAAACCTATCCCGGCGCCATTTTAACGGTCAGCCACGATCAATATTTTCTTGATCATGTCGTCACCGAGATTTATGAACTGGATCACCACCACGCGACCCATTACAAAACCAATTACAGCGGTTATCTCAAGCAAAAGGCCGAGCGCCAGGCCCAGGCTTGGAAAGCCTACACCAAGCAGCAAGAAGAAATTGCCAAACTCCAGGATTTCGTGGACAAGAATATTGTCCGCGCCAGCACCACCAAGCAGGCCCAGGCGCGCCGGAAGCAATTGGAAAAAATGGATGTTCTGGAAAAACCGACCGGTGACGACAAAAGTGTGCATTTTAACTTCACCCCCAATCGTCCCAGCGGCAATGAGGTGCTCAAAGTCAACCAGGCGACGTTGGGTTATGAAGCTAATCACCCGATGGCCGGCCCCATCGATTTCCAAGTCAATAAATTCGATCGAATCGCGATTATCGGACCAAATGGGGTCGGTAAATCGACTTTACTCAAAAGTATTTTAGGCAAAATCCCGTTTCTGGCTGGATCGGCAAAATTCGGCGCTAACGTTGATGTCGGCTACTACGACCAGGAAATCCAACAACTCAATCCCAAAAATACCGTGATTGACGAAATCTGGGACGAGCACCCGATGATGCCGGAAAAAGACGTCCGTTCTGTTCTGGCTGCCTTTTTGTTCGGCCCAGACGATATTCAAAAGCCAGTCAGTGCCTTATCCGGCGGGCAAAAAGCGCGGTTGGAGTTGACCAAGTTAGCGCTCAAACATGATAATTTTCTGGTGCTTGATGAACCGACCAACCACTTGGACATTAACAGCAAGGAAGTTCTTGAGCAGGCATTAAAAGATTTTAATGGCACCGTTTTGTTCGTATCCCATGACCGTTACTTCATCAACGAACTGGCAACCAACGTCATTGCCATCGCCCCGACCGGCAGCACAACCTACCTCGGCAACTGGGACTACTATCAGGAAAAACTAGCCGAAACTAAGGCAGAGGCTGAAGCTGCGGCTGCTGAACAGCCGACTGCGAAAACCGAAACTGCAGGCGCTACCTCGTACCAGCAATCCAAAGAAGATGCCCGCGCAACCCGTAAGTTGCAGCGGGAAGTTACTGACTTAGAAGCACAGTTGCAGAAACTTGGCGACCAAGCGACCACGATCCAAAAAGAAATGACTGCACCGGATGTTTTGAGCGACTATGTCAAAATGCAAAAATTGCAAACTAAGCTCGAAGCAGTTCAGAAACAAACCACGGACATTGAAAATGCTTGGGAAGAAAAAAGTATTGAGCTCGAAGACATGCAAACTGCTGACAAGTAGGCAACGAAATTAGCCTCAATCAAGGTCAGTTAACCGCAAAAAAGCTGGTACCGGAATCAATAACTTGTTTCCGGTGCCAGCTTTTTACATTTTTTAACTGTCGCGATTAAACCTTTTGATCCAGCAACCCGATTGCCTGCTGTAAAACTTTCTCGCCGTCCATCATCCCATAGGCTTTCATGTCAATGACGGCCATCGGGATTTTTTTAGCGTCGGCTTTGGCTTTGAACTGGCTTTCCATGAAGCGGACTTGCGGGCCAAGCATCAGTACCGAAACTGGCTCCGATGCCAATTTATTGTCGGCATCTGCAGCCGCGGTGGCAAAAACATCAACATCCATACCATCTGCCGCAGCAGCTTTTTTCATTCGTTGCACCAACATCGAGGTGGACATACCAGCGGAGCACACTAACATAATTGTTTTTTCAGCCATGGGAATCATCCTTTCGTTAACAAACTTATCGATAAGTTAAGTTTAACTAAATCAACGAACCCCCGTCAACGAAAGTGCTGATGATTCGCTCGAGACCCTAAGTATGGGCAAAGCTCAAACCTGGGTCCGCATTAAGATTCTCGGAGGCTAGATGGCGCTTGGCTAATTCAATGTGTGCGGCTGCACCGATCATGGCACCGTTATCGCCGGTTAAGCGCAACGGCGGAACGATCACGTCCACATCCGGAAAATGCACGGCCAGCGCTTCGTTCATGGATTCTTTGAGTCCCTGATTGGCTGCTACCCCGCCTGCCACAATCAGCTGTTTAACCGGATAGTGCGTCAGAGCCTTCTGAGTTTTGTGAACCAGTACATCCACCACCGCCGCCTGGAAACTGGCCGCAAGATCTTCTCGGCTAAGCGTTTCACCGATTTGATTGGCATGGTGCACCGTATTGATCACAGCGGACTTCAAGCCACTGAAACTGAAGTCCAGATTATCCTCTTTATCCATGGCGCGCGGAAAATGGAAGGTATCGTGGCCCAAATGTGCCAAACGATCGACTTCTTTCCCTGCCGGATATGGGATGCCCAAAATCCGTCCCACTTTGTCATAGGCTTCACCAGCGGCATCATCTCTAGTATCACCAATAATCTCGAACTCACCGGCAGCTTTCATGTAAACCAGCTCGGTGTGACCACCGGAAACCGCCAACGCCAACAATGGATAGGACAGCGGCTTAACAAAGCGGGCAGCGTAAATATGTCCAGCCATATGATTGACCGGAATCAGCGGCAAGTGATGGGCGTAAGCAATCGTTTTGGCAGCCGTCACGCCGATCAGCAGTGCGCCAACCAACCCTGGACCATAAGTGACTGCCACGGCCGTTAAGTCGGTGTAGGTCACCCCGGCTTCTTTCAGTGCTGCGTCTGTTACCAGCGTAATCTGTTCGACATGGTGCCGACTGGCGACTTCCGGAACGACGCCGCCAAAACGCTGATGGCTCTTGATTTGTGTCGCGATAATATTCGATAAAATTTTGTTGCCATTCTCAACGACAGCCACACTGGTTTCGTCGCAGCTGCTTTCAAATGCTAAGATCAATTCCCTTGCTGCCACATTGTTCTCCTCTACAAACATGATGGTTCCGGATGTTACGGCAAAGGCCGATACATATCCAGTGCATCATCATGGTTGCTGACATAATAACCTTTTTTAACTTTGCCATCTTGAAAACCGAGCGAATGATAAAGCCGCTTAGCAATATCATTATTTATTCTAACCTCAAGCGTGACCTTTTCACTGCCGTATTCAATGGCCCGGCCAATCATAAACTGCATCAAAAAGCGACCCAGTCCCATATGCTGGTAAGCTGGATCAACGGCAATATTCGTGACATGAGCTTCACTCATGGTAAACCAAGTCCCGACAAAAGCAACCAGTTGGCCGGCATCTTCAACCGCAAGATACAATGAATGACGCACTTTGCGTAATTCAGAGAAAAACGCATAGCGATCCCACGGCGTATCATGATAGATCCGCCGCTCAATCGCCAATGCCGCGTCAACATCGGCTTCCGTCATGCGCCGCAGTAAATATTCCTTATTGCGGACATTGATCGTGCGTGACTCAAATTGAAGTTCATCAGGCGTCGTGCGGTCAAACCACGACCTAAACTTTCTCAACATAAACATCATGTCCTTTGCCGGGATGCGCCTTAAGCCAGTTGTTTTCGGCTTCCGTTAAGCGTAAATAGCGCGGCACAAAATCATAGACAGAAACCGGTGGTAAATCTTTGCCTAGCTGACCAAGTCGCAACGCTTGCGGCAGATTTAACCAGTCTGGGGCAAAATGAGCCAAACCGCCCAATGCCTCGATAATCTGTCCGCGAAACATCGCTGCATCGGTTCCGACAAAGATAACCGGTTGCCGTAACGTTGTCAACTCGGTGAGCAAAAGCGTCAGCGGAACGTGGCGATCCGTAACCACATTAATCAGGTTCCCCTTGTCCCACTGGTAAACACCTGTGAAGACATTGTTGCGCCGTGCATTCATAATCGGAACAATCATAGCTTTAGTATCCGTGATGTTTGCCGCTAACACTTCCAGGCTGGAGACGCCGACCAATGCGATGTTCAGCGTGTATGCCAGAGTTTTTCCGGTAGTCACGGCGATGCGAATGCCCGTGTAGGAACCCGGACCGTCCGCAACAATAATTTTATCAAGATCTTCGGGTTGTAAGCCACTTGCAGCAACCAAATCGTCAATCGTTGGTAATAACTGTTCACTATGAGTCCGCTCATGATTAATAGTCGTCTGCGCCAATAACCGATCATTGTCCAGCACGGCAACCGACATCGCCTCATTTGAGGTATCAAGTGCTAATAATCGCATAATTCAGGCCTCCCTTCGGCGATACAATCATGGCAATAGTTTATCACAAATGGCCTTAGAGCGTGAGTGGTATATTCGTGTGGCTGCATACAAACCGCTAGTCAGCCGTCTCGCGCTGGGCCAAATAAGCGCCATCAACTACAGGGATAACCACGCTTCGCCGGGATTAGGCAGCTCCCCGTTCAACGCGGCAAGCAAAATGAGAATGCTACCAATCATCAACAGAATCTGTAATAAAATCTTAAGCCATAAACGTTGATGAATGATACTTTCCGGCGTCCAATACAAGTCCGCGGCACTCTGAATCCCGGTCGCCTCGTTGGCAGCCAGCAACTGATCATGCAACCATTTTGCCAGCCACATCCAGGCAAACCCGGCAACTACCGCGCTGATGACCAGCACCCACAATGCCTGATTGCGGGTGGTTAAATAATCTGCCGTAAAAATATAAAATCGCCTAATAAGCGGCAAGTGACTCAGTTCGTTGTAAAACTGATTCCCGATCGCAAAAGCAAAAGCTAGGCCGCTGATCCAGCTGCCTGTCAGTCCGACACGGCGAATCCGCTGCGCCAAAGCATTTTCACGATATAAGTTGCGGACATACGTTTTCCGGCCAGTACGTACCTGATTCGGGTACATCATCTTGTGCGTCGTCAGCTGCATAGCAACAATTTTACGCTCCAAGGACCACGCCCATAAACCGGTTCCGGCCAGTGCCACCGCTATCAATCCAAGCAACAATAGATCCATTGTCCGCCTTCCTTTCCAGAAACTTTGATTCGCCTATTTTAGCAATTAATCCGGTGAGTGACCAGTTAGATGAACTGGGTGCTAGGTTGTGCCAGCGGGTTCACGCCAGCATGCAAAAAGCAGCAGCAAACTTCCAAGTCACCGCGAAGATGACCGAGAAACTTGCTGCTACTTACTTAGTCGGTGTTAAAACGACTTTTGTCAATTAAAGATGCGGCCGAATCCGTTCGACGGCTTTTAATGTCCCATAAGACAGTGCCGTCTGGATCGGTAACATGACCACGTTTTTAATCGTTCGTGGCCAGATAATCCCTTGCCAAGGCGTCCCCATCATGTTCAGCCACAGCGTTGTCAAAATGACATTACTGATCAGCAACACCAATCCGACACCAAGTAACGTCCGCATAACCGTTACCTTCTTGCCGTGGAAGAACATGCCGTAAATCATTGCAGCAATTGCGGCACTAAGCGTGAACCCGGGAAAATTGGCGCCCGGATTGAAGACCATAATCGACAACTGGTCATTCAAAGCAGCGGCACCCGCGGCCAGCCATGGTCCGAAATAATACCCCATCAAAATGGTAGCGAAAAACGCCGGACTGATCTTAAGCCATGGCGTACCAAAAGAAAAACGACCCAAAACAATCTGCATTGCCATCAACATGGCCATATACACGATGTTCCGAGTGGAAAGCTTGGGACTACTAAACGATAAAACTTGCATAAGCTGCAATCTCCTTTTTTGCGGAGACGCCTAAATATCAGGCGAATGCGGCATCTGCACCGCGACTTTTGTCTTCGTCTGCCGTTCACATTCCGTTCCAGCAGCACTTAACGCGCAGATTCCTACTCCTAGATTTTGTCACGAGTTCTATCGTACACCGAAAGTTAACCAAAGGGAACCCCTTGAACGTTCGCATCAGTATTTAAAGGCACACTCAACCCTTGACATCATCGTGAAAATTATCTCACGACTTTCTCGGTATTTTTTAGCGCTACACCAAGTCTGCTACCAGATTGGTCCGCTAAAATGGTGCCTCGTAAGCAAATTTTTCTTAGTTGCTCAAAACTCCCTGACAAAGGGATTCCCTCAAAGGCGGTGTACTCAGAACTATGAGTGCACCGCTAGTTTTATCTGAGCGCCCCTGCTCCTTCTCACACCTATAACGCACTGGCTCACGCTCACGCCCAAAATCTCGTATAATAAGTTTCAATAACCGTTGAAAGGAAGCTTTGACCGTGACTAAACATATTCTCGTTTTACATACTGGCGGCACCATCTCCATGACCGAAACCAGAGACGGCGACATCATGCCCAGCAAGCATAATCCCTTGCTCGGCGCCGATAGTTTTGTGCCAGCCGGCGTCGAACTGACTAGTGAGGAGATTTTTAATCTACCATCGCCGCACATGACTCCCGAGCGGATGCTCACCTTGGTCAAACGCATCCGCCAAGCGGAAAAAGACGGTGCTGACGGCGTGGTCGTCACCCACGGCACGGATACTTTAGAAGAAACCGCCTATTTTTTGGATCTCACCCTGGATTCCGCCATGCCGGTCGTTGTCACCGGCGCCATGCGTTCCAGTAACGAAATTGGCAGCGATGGGCTGGAAAATCTGCAAAGCGCGATTAAAACCGCTGCCAGCGACGAGTCGCGGAACAAGGGCACCTTGGTCGTGATGAATGATGAAATCCATACCGCCCGTTTTGTGACCAAAACCCACACCACTAACGTCGCAACTTTTCGGACGCCGACATTCGGGCCGGTTGGGCTGGTCACCAAAGATGGCGTGCGTTTCTTCCAGGAATTGATCAACCAGGAAGTCTGTGCCATTGACCACCTTGTTGACCACGTCTTCTTGATCAAAGCCTACGCAGGGATGGACGGCACGCTGTTTAACGCACTCCCGGAAAATATCCACGGTCTGACCATTGAAGCGCTCGGCGCCGGTAATCTCCCACCAGCCACCTTGCCGGCTATCCAGCGGCTACTAGACCGGCACGTGCCGATCGTGCTGGTCTCCCGCTGCTTCAATGGGGTTGCTCAAGCCGTCTACAATTACGAAGGCGGCGGTGTCCAACTCAAAAAAATGGGCATCATCTTCTGTCAGGGACTCAACGGCCAGAAAGCGCGCATCAAGCTGCAAGTTGGTCTGAGTGATGGTAAACGCGGCCAGGCACTCGCTGACTTCGTTGATAATGCCGTGAGTTAATTGAGCTAATGAATGAAAAGCAGTTCTAGGCGACAGATTTTGTCCCTAGAACTGCTTTTTTGGCACTTTAGCATGAGTCATACAAAACTTACGCTTTAAAGTCATCCCAAATCATCTGGGCCTCGGCGTTCACTTCACCATCGGTAATAACCCGATGTAAGGTTCGCATGGGGTCATCCGGATCGGCCTGAAACTGGGCTTTGGGACTCGTCCCATACGCCACTTCGCGTTCGTAGCGAATATCGGCACCACGCAAGGTATGTGAACTCAAAAAGTCATATCCAAGACTGTTTTCCATCCACTCCAGATAATGGGCATTGTTCACATGGCCATTGCTGTCAATGTCAAAATAGCGCACATGAAAAGTCTCTTCGCCATCCGGGTGATCGACCTTTTTGAATCGCGGGAAGCGTTTAATTTTGCGATCGGAAACCGCACCAACCCGTTCAACGAGCTCGGGAATAACATCGACGATTTTACGCGTGCGCAAATCCATAATAACCCAATTGCTGCTGACGGAAACAAGCCGGTTACCTTGCGCATCGTCAATCCAGTAATCACGGTAAGTAAAATATTTATTGTAAGTCGTAGCTTCGGTCCCGACCCGCAACAATTCTTCGATTTTCGGCATACGCTGGATTTCCATGTGATACTGGGTAATCACCCAACCCGCATGAAATTCACTGATGGCATCAATGCCGGCATGCAGCTTCTCCAACTGACGTTCAGACACTTCTAGCATCACATTCATCATATTGGCTAAGCCCGCACGGCCAAACCGATCACCCAGAAAGCCTGGAATGCGATAATCTTCTTCATAGACTTTTCCCATGAAAATCCCTTCTCTTTCGTTTCGACTTGTTCCTGTTAGTCAGTAAATCCACTCACTTACTTAATTCGTGATAAGCATCATAGACCACTTGCTTGGCAACCCCATTTTGTTTGGCGACCAGCTTGATCGCCGCATTCGGTTTAGCGCCGGTGGCAACGATGGCGGCCACTTGGTCTTTGAACGGTACCTCCCTTTTAACAACTGGCTTATCCGGTGCTCCTGCTACCATGATCACAAATTCGCCTTTCAACTCATTCTCTGCATACGTTTGCAGTTCCGTGATTGTGCCGCGGATGAAGGTTTCGAACTTTTTGGTCAATTCCCGCGCCAAAACGGCCTGGCGATCACCAAATGCTTCCAACATCGCGTCAAGGGTTTTCCCGACCCGATGCGGACTTTCATAGAACAAAAGCGTAGCCGGTTCGGTAGCCAGTTTAGCCAAAATGCGTTGCTTTTCGCCGGCTTTGCGCGGTAGAAACCCATAAAACAAAAATGGCTGCGGTGGCAATCCGGAGGCAATCAAGGCCGTTGTCGCAGCATTGGCCCCTGGCAGCGGAACCACCGGCACACCATGTTCAATCGCCGCATGGACCAATTCCTTGCCGGGATCGGAAATCGACGGCATCCCCGCGTCACTCACCTGAGCAATCGTCTGCCCGGCCTCCAGTTTCGCCAACAACTCCGGAATGCGCATTTGGGTATTATGTTCGTGAAATGAAATGGTTTTGGTCGTAATCGCAAAATGATTCAACAACATCTGCGTATGGCGCGTATCTTCCGCGGCAATTAAATCAGCCGTTTTTAAAATCGCCACCGCTCGAAAAGTCATATCATCCAAATTTCCGATCGGTGTCGGCACCAAATACAAAGTCCCGGTGGTATGCGACCCAAAGCTTCGTTGCTGCTCCAAATCAATTCTCCCCATAAATAATATCAAGACAAAAGGCGCATGGCTCGTCATTAACCCGGCGCTGGCCATAAAACATCGGGCAAACGTGGAATCCTTCATTGTAGAGGCTTTCCAGGTTCTGCTTCGACTTGGATAACTCAACGCCGCCATCGCTGGTTTTGTTGTCATCTTTTTCCAGCTCTGCCAGGTGCTGACGCAGATGCTTATTCTCGATTTCAAGTTCCGCGTTACGTTCTAGCGTCTCCGCCATATCGTCTTTCATCGCCGCAATTTCCTTGAGCATCTGCTGGGCGTGTTTCTCAAGGACTAAGAAACCATCGTACAGTTCTTTCTTTTCCACAAGATCACCCTTCTAAGAGTTTAAGCATTAACTGTTCTGTTGCCGACTGAAACGTCACATTTTGGTTCAAGCGCACCTGGGCCGTCAAAATGGCCTGCAAAGCATCGGTCAGTTGCCGACTCGATAACTTCGCTAACTCAGCAACCGCCGGAATATCCAGCTGTTGCGTCGCCGCAATTTCAAAATGGCGATTCAAGGCATCGGCATACGCCAAGCCGATCAGCGCTAAAACCTGACGTTGTGCCGCAGCATCCTTGGCAACCGGTAACAATTGGGTCTGCACCCGCACAAAGCTTTCAGGATCATGGTCAGCCAAACGGTCCAACAACTGAAACACGCGATTGACCCGATCCTGGAAGTCCTCGGCAGTCAATAATTCCTGAGCTTCGCTGACATTACCGGTTAACCGGCCAGCCACCCGCGCCAATTGCGGATTGGCACCGTCTTCTTCTAATTTGGCAATGACTGCCTGCCGATCAGGGCTTTGGAATGTAATCACCTGCGCCCGCGATAAAATTGTTGGCAAAAGTTGATTTTTCGATGATGCGGTGAGAATCACCGTCATGCCCGGAACCGGCTCTTCAAAAAACTTCAGTAACGAATTAGCCGCTCCTGCCGTCATTTTATCAGCATCTTCAACAATAAACACGCGTCGGTTGCCTTCCACGCCGGTTTTGCTCATTTCCTGTTTCAAGTTGCGAATATCATCAACCTTAATGCTCTGGGTACTGGTTTTGAGCACCATCACATCCGGATGATTGTGATTCAAAATACGCTCACACTCAGGACATTCGCCACAAGGAGCACCGTCTTGGACATTTTGGCAAAATAGGCGCAAGGCAATCCATTCAGCCAGTTCCAACTTGCCGGCACCTTTTGGTCCCACAAACAAATAGGATTGGGCCAGTTGCTTGCGGTCAATGATTCGGGCAAATTGGGCGACTAACTTAGGCTGCAACGAATCAATCAAAAACTTAGCCATTAGAAGCGGTGAAAAGATTCAATCGGCAGGACAAAGACGGTGGCGCCGCCGACTTGAACCTCAACTGGATAAGCCATGGAACTGTCTGATGTCGCGTCAAGATTAACCGGCGGCGTCATAAACTGTTGCCGTGTCTGCGAAGTTTCCTTGATAATCTTCAACACGTCATCGACCCGTTCATCCGCAACCCCGATGATAAACGTCGTATTCCCCGCCTTCAGGAAACCGCCCGTGGTAGACAACTTGGTCGCCTGAATGTTGGCATCAATAAATTGACTGCTGAGTAAGTTACTATCTTTATCTTGAACAATTGCGAGAATGAGTTTCATGGTATGTCCTCCTTATGAGAGTGAGCGTGAGCCAGCCCGGTTAGAAACCAGAGTGTAAGCGGCCTTGAGCGTGATGGCCCGGGCTTAGGCCATTGCGCTCAAGGTCCTTACACGCAGGTTTCTGGGCTGGCAAACGCGTTATGGTGAGCCAGCCCGCCACCATCATCCGAACAACGATGGGAACCGCTTCGTAATCGCTGCCTCTGCTGCCGTGACAACTGCTGCAAGCGGCTGAGTGGCATCAACCGTGACAATTCGCGTTGGATTATCCGCCACCAACTTCATATAGGCCGAATGAACTCGTTCGTGAAAGGCTAGGCTTTCCTGATCGAGTCGATCATATTGGCGCTCATGTTGATGGGCCGCAATCCGATCCAAACCGACCTGCACCGGCACGTCTAAGTAAATCGTTAAATTCGGTTCAAGCCCGGCTGTCGCAAACTGATTCATTTGCAAAACCGCCTGTGTACCGATTTGCCGACCACCACCTTGATAGGCAACAGAACTATCGACAAACCGGTCACAGATAACAATATCACCTTGTGCAAGCGCCGGTTGGATCACCTCGACCAAATGTTGCCGCCTAGAAGCCGCATACAGCAATGCTTCGGTACGTGCATCCATCTCTGTATTAGCTGGATCGAGGATCACGTCACGAATCTTTTCGGAAATCTTGGCGCCTCCGGGTTCTCTGGTGAGATGCAAGGCGGCCTGTGATTGCGCCTTAAGCCTTGGAATTAATGCTTCCAAGACACTGGTTTTTCCTGCACCATCCGGGCCTTCAAATGTGATAAACGTCCCTGTCACGATATGCTGCTCCTTTTTTAGAATTAAGTCTATTTTACTTGATATGTTTCACAATTAAAAATTTATCTGCGCCGGTGAACATTCAAAACGCCCCAACGATGATACTGAAAAAAGAAAAACGGCCATGGCCGATCTTATCGTGCGATCATCACCATTTGCCGTCAATCGAAAAGCTATATTCAGTGAATCAGAATCATCTTATGATCTATTTAACATGGTACGCGGTCCATAACTAAGTCGGCGCTTTTACAAATCCCTAAACTCCGCAATCTGCTCGGCAGCGACCTTAGCAACGACCTCACCTTTGATCTTACGAGTGCGTGCCTCGCGGTAGAGAAAATCAAATAAGGCAGCTTCAAGCGCCACCTGTGATTTCGTCTCTTCGTCGACTTCGCGGAAAGTCGCAACAAGTTTGCGCTGAGCTGCCATCTGGTCACGAACTCGGTAAACAAGCATCATGAGTTCTTCGTCTTTTTCCTCTTTGACCTTGATCCGCTTGCGTCCAAACATTACAGTTCAGTCCTTCCTTCAACGGCCTTCATTAACGTCATTTGATCGGCATATTCAATGTCACTGCCGACTGCCAGCCCGTGAGCAAGCCGCGTCACCTTAATGCCGGCCGGTTTGATGAGTCGCGCAAGGTACTGCGCCGTAGCTTCCCCTTCAGGCGTTGCATTCGTCGCAATAATCACTTCTTTGACAGCCGTGTTCGTCTTCAAGCGCTTCAACAGACTTTCGATGTTCAGGTCTTCCGGTCCCCGACCTTCAATCGGCGAAAGCACCCCATGAAGGACGTGGTAGAGGCCGTGATAATCCTGAGCCCGATCAATGCTCATCACATCTTTAGGCTGCTCAACGACCAGAATCGTGCTTTGGTCGCGACTTTTATCCCGACAGATCGAACAAGGATCTTCATCGGTAATGTTGCCGCAAATCGAGCAATAATGCAGGTCTTCTTTAGCCGCCACCAGACTTTTGGCAAAAGCCGTCACATCATCCTTGTCCATATCAATCGTGTAAAAAGCCAGTCGGGTGGCTGTCTTCGCCCCGATACCGGGCAAACGCATGTAACTGTCAATCAATTTACTGATTGGTTCCGGATATTGCATAGTCATCCCTCTTGTTGAAAACGTTCAAAACATTATGTGGCGGCAGTCGTCATCCTACCAGATTGGATAGACTGGCGCGGCACGCTACATCGGCAAGCCGCGGGTATATTTACCTAACTTGTCCTGAGTTTGCTTATCAATTTCACTCATCGCATGATTAACTGCCTCAAGGATCAAATCTTGCAACATATCAGGATCGTCAGGATCAATGGCTTCCGGCTTGATCTGGATATCTTTCATGACCTTTTCACCGGTGAATTTGACGGTGACCATATCGGAAGCTGACTTGCCTTCGAATTCCGTTGCATAAAGTTCTTTCTGTGCCGCCTGCATTTCTTTTTGCATCTTTTGCATTTGACGCATCATACCTTGCATATTGCCCATTCCACGCATATTTGATCATCCTTTTCTAGTCATTTTTGATCGTAACATTAGGTGCATCTTTACCAAAAAGCTCAGTCATCTTGTTGACAACCGGTGGCGTTTTTGGCTTGGTGTCGGCGCTTTTTCCTTTGGCCGCCGGTGCTTTAAGTTCCTGAATATAATCCTTACGAATCGTTGGCCAGACATCGCTTTGAACCAGCACGATCTTAGGCTGCTTGCCGGTCAGCTTCTGTAAGCCGTTTTCCAACTCGGTCATCAATGCGGCATCATTCATGGCGCGTTCAACCAAAATATCGTAATCAAAGCTGACAATCACGCCGTCAGGACTGGCGGCGACCGGCTCGCTGACTTTCATCATGGCGCGTTTGGTGATGCTCAACATCCCCAACAAATCCGGCCAGACATCCTTCAGATTGGTTAAATCTTGCTTCGTGGCCGCGCCAAGAATCGGATAAATCGCCTTGCGGTTGACATGGCTGGCTTTGGCCTTCACATGCTTCCGCGTTCGGGTCGGCGGTGGTACTGTGCCGCCATTTGCCTCAACCCGTTTGAGTTGATCACTCAACTGTTTGATCTTAGCCGAAAGCTGGTCCAGCTTCGGCGAGTCGGCCGGCTCCGCAGCCACGGGGGCAGCGGCAGGCGCGGCGGTTTCGCTTAGCCGAACTGTGGCCACTTCCAGATAGATTTCCGGATGATTGGTCATTCGTAGCTGTTGCTGCGTATTGTTCAACACATCAATCATGTGATAAATCTGCGCCGGCTTGAAATTTTCACTTAAAATTTTGAATTGATCGTCTAGCAGACTCTTTTCCAAGTCTCCTAGTAAGGATGGTGCCTGTTGATTGACCAGTAAGTCGCGTAAATATTCGATCAAGTCTTCAATGAGTCGGCCAGCATCTTTACCGGCCGCTAGCAAATCCTCGATCATTTTCAATGCCTGGGCATGATCTTTGGCCAGCACCGCTGCCAGATACTTGCCGAGCACCGCGGTTGTCACGCCACCGGTAACATCCAAGGCATCTTCGGTGGTAACATGATTATCGCCAAAACTCAGAACCTGATCCAAAATGGACAAAGCGTCACGCATGCCGCCTTCAGCCGCCTTGGCGATGACCTTAAGCGCAGCGTCGTCATAAGTGATCTTTTTATCGTCCAGGATAAAACGCATGCGTTTGACAATGTCTTCCGGCGTAATGCGGCGAAAATCAAAGCGTTGTGTTCGGGAAATAATCGTTGCCGGAATTTTATGCGGTTCAGTGGTCGCCAGAATGAAGACCACGTGTGCCGGTGGTTCCTCTAACGTTTTCAGCAAAGCATTGAAGGCACCACTTGAAAGCATGTGCACTTCATCAATGATATAAACCTTAACGCGCGCACGGGTCGGCGCATACTTCGCTTTGTCCCGAATATCACGGATTTCATCGACCCCGTTATTAGAGGCCGCATCGATTTCAATCACATCAGTCAGACTGCCATCATTAATCGCCTGACAGATTTCACAGGTATTATCCGGTTCGCCATCTTTCAGGTTCAGGCAGTTTAGCGCCTTCGCCAAGATCTTGGCAACGGACGTTTTCCCGGTGCCGCGCGGGCCGGTAAAAAGATAGGCGTGACTTGTCTGTCCGGTGATCAACGCATTCTTCAGCGTCTTGGTAATCGCATCTTGGCCAATGACATCTTTGAACTGTTGCGGGCGCCAGACCCGATACAACGCTTGATAACTCACCTTAACGCCCCTTTCAACCTGTTGCAGATGCCACAGGTTCACTTAAACGATTTGTTGACTATTGACGTCTACCTTCATCGTGATGGACGTCAAAACCTCGTTCTAGTTTACCATAGCTCGGAACAAAATTGCCTGACATGATGACAACAAAAACGGCCGCTTCGTGATGAAAGCGACCGGTCAATTTCTCAATAACAAAAGGCACATGACGAACTTACCTTAGTGCTGCTTCCTTCCGGACCTGACACAATTTGGAAAGTCACCATTGCCTTAAGGCCTTTCGGCAAAAACCATTATACCTGATTTTCACGCGTTTGACCAGCCTGTTTAGCGGCTTTTCGTTTTGCGCGAATGGTTCGGAAAAAGCTTTGCAACAATGCGGCACTGGCCTCAGCTTTAATCCCGCCAACCACGGCAACTTGGTGGTTAAACCGCGAATCTTCCAGCAAGTTGTAAAAGGTCCCGGCAACGCCTGCCTTAGGATCGGTTGCGCCAAAATAGCACGTGGCAATCCGCGCATTGATCATCGCGCCGGCACACATGGGACAAGGCTCCAGTGTGACAAATAATTGGCAATCTTCCAGGCGCCAGGTGCCAAGTTTGCGACAGGCTGCCTGAATAGCAATAATTTCGGCATGTTGCGTGGCATCTTGAGAAGTCTCACGCAGGTTATGGCCCCGGCCGACAATCTGGCCATCATGAACAACCACAGCACCAATCGGCACTTCGCCAATCGCAGCGGCTTTTCTGGCCTCGGCTAGTGCGGCCTCCATATATTGGTTGATGTCTGTTTCTTCGGTCTCGGCCACGGAAAATCTGCCTCCATTTTTGGATTGTAAGAATCTTGTTAAAAACCGACTCATAGACAAATATAAAAGCGAACGAAATTAATATCGCTCGCTTCATATCCAAGGTCAATTTGTCAGAACATTAAAATTCCAGTGCCAAAGCGTAGCAATCGGAGGCCAGAGGGGGCTCAGCTGTGAAATTGTTGTTGGTGGGGCGCTTTTTGCCCCGCCTACAACAAGGCCGAGCTTTGAAACCGCGCACTTTGCGGGTTCAAAGTCGTGCCCACAGCGTTCCAGCCCCCTCTGGCCGGAGATTGCGGAGTTTGGCACGGCACGGAACATATTATTGCCCACGCTTTTCTAATCGCCATTCAATTGTTTAGCGATTCAAAGCGCTCTTCAACCGATCAAGCGCGGCCATGCCTTGTTCACGTGCCGATCCGGCGTATTCGCTGGCGCTGTCTTTGAGGCTGCGTAGCTTGTCGCTGACCCGGAGCAGACTGGCAACGTCTTCGTCACTCAGTTTATCCAGAATGCTCTGAACCCGATCGCTGTCACCGAAAATCTTCTTCACAAAGCCTTCAACCTGTTTGCGTTGTTGCCTGCGTTCAAAATATTCCGTCAGATTTTTGGCACAAACAAACGCACCGGTTGCAAGGACAGCCGCCGCAATGGCACCTGCTGCTAAGTACTTCGATTTTGTCATCTAAATCTGCTCCTTTCTATCCTTACTACGAGTTTACCACGTCAAGTATTGAAACTGTTATTGACTCGCCTTGAGAATGTAATAACCATGCTCTTTTTTAATGACTTCCGCCGTTTTATAAGTCGCTTTCATTAGCTTCAAGGCTGATGGCGCACCTTGTTTCTTTTGGATCACCGCATATAACTGGCCACCAGGCAATAAATGCTCGGCTGCTCCGGCGAGAATTCCGGAAACAATTGCTTTGCCGGCTCGAATCGGCGGATTGGTCACGATGACGCCGAACTGGCCATCAATTTGGTCGTACATCGAGCTTTCGAGGATCGTCACATTGGTAATCTCATTGTCGGCAGCATTTTTCTTGGCTAACGCAAGCGCCCGTTCATTCACATCGCTCATGGTAATCTGCCGCTCAGGAAAATATTTGGCCAAGGCAAGTCCGATCGGCCCGTAACCCGTTCCCACGTCCAGAATCGGCCCGTCAGGCAGAGATGCCGCTAAAACGCTAGCAATCAAAACCCGACTGCCAAAATCAACGGTGTGTTTTGAAAAAACGCCATTATCGGTCGTCAAGTGCAAAACGTGACCGCCGAGCTCAAAATCAAAGCTGTGTTCATCATGGGCTAAATCAGGATCGTTCGTATAATAATGCTGCATTGATAAGCCGCCTTCCTATTTGCCTGGCACTACCAGTATTTTACACGTTAATGGCGCTTTTTCGCACCTTTATTCGTATCATTCGGCTACTTATCAATCCCCTGACCAAGACGGCTGACCCAAGCCAATCGTTTTGGCCACCAACTGTTAGAAGTCGTCAAGGTCACCTTTTGGCTCACCACCATCATGATTTGCAATAGTGTAAAGAGTAATGACGTCCGCTTGCGATAAGCAACGTACTTTGGTACCCATTCCGTTACATATTTGTTTTTATAGGAGCGCAACCCCTGGAATCCGTAAAACCGATAGCCATACTCGTACACCAAATGGGCAATCTTTTCTTCGACAAAGGAATAATTCGATGTCCCGACGTTTGCCAGCGGGGCCATCCCCATATTGAAGTACTTGTAGCCGCGTTCCTTTGCCAATCGGAACAGATTGATAAAGACCTCGTCCATAATGCCAGACGGTGCATCGGTACTTGACCGCATCAAATCAATACTCGTGACTTCATGATTACCACTTGGCATATCTGACGCAAATGCCACAATTTTGCCTTCCGGGCTATGCACCACTGCAATTGGAGCCTCATTCAGATAATGCTCGTCAAAAAATCCCAGACTAAAGCCTTTCTCACTGCGCCCGTCTAACCAAGAGTCAGACACGGCCTTTAATTCGTGCATTAAAGTGTCATCAAACGGCGGCTTAAGCAGCTCAACAGTATAGCCTTCACGCTCAAACTTATGCATCAAGGCCCGTTCACCTTTGCGCTTTGTGCCGGCCAGCGTGAAGGTTGTCACATCGACATAGCCTTCCTCGCCAAACTTCATAAAATCAAACCCGAACTCATGCAGCTTCATCGTCAGGTTTTCATTGATTTCATAGAACACCAGCGACATATCCTGCTTATCGGCTTCTTTCATGAAATCGCCGATCGCAGCGGCCATCTGGGTCTCATCCCCAATCGGCTCGCCCATGATAATCAGCTTGTCCGCCTTTTTCTTAAACTGGAAGAAAACCCGATCTTCGCCATCGACTTGATAAAACCGCAATGATTTGTCGCGCATCAAGGCCAGGTGGCTGACTTCATTGCCGCCGTATTTTTCAACCACTGCCTTCAACCGCTCCTCGTCATAAGGATCAGCCAAATCTTTGGTCGGCGCCGACAGATATCGAAAGATCAAATAAACCGTCAACGCTGCCAGCATGACACCAATCAGGGTTGTAAAGAACATGCGCTCTGATGGGAAAAGGAACACATCCGGCACCCGGCGATGATGAATTGCCGGCGCATTATAAAACGCGGCAAATGCATAGAAGATAAACGTCATGCCAAACACTGCGCCGTCGATCAACTTGTTGCCCCACGATAAGGCGAGCCGCTCGCGGGTCAGCTCACGACGCGTCAGTATCAACGCCAAGACAACGAGCACCAGGAAAATAATGAACCGCAGATGATTATCTTCACGCAAGGAGGCTACCATCGCAACGATCAAAACGATCACGGTTGGCCAATAAGCCCGCTTCACCCGGCTGGCAATGCCGCGTCCGAACCCAAGAATCAAAAAGGCGACAACCACATTGGTAACCCGATCCAAAAACAGGAAGGTATATGGATAAAGCCGTTGATAAAGCGTGTTACTGAAAGCAAGATCCGGCGCAACTCCGCGCAATAGCAACATAATCCCCGAAAAGTACAGGAAGACGACCAGAAAACCAAAGGCTGCCTTTCGAATCAGCTGAACCGGCAAACCTTCAAGATAAGCATTCAGTCGTTTCCCTGCATCCTGCGCAAACAAACCAGCGCCGATCAGAAACGGAATCACATAATAAAACAACCGATAAAAAAGCAGCCAAACAACCGCAACATTGCTATCGAGTCCCATTTGACCAAGCTCGACAATCATCAGGACATCAAACGAACCCAAGCCGCCGGGCACCATCGAAACGACCCCGATAACATTAGCCACCATGAACAATGGCAAAATCGACAGCAACGGCACATGCACTTCAAGAAAGTACCCGATCAACAAGAAGAATGCAGCACAACTGCCCCACTCAAGAAACGAGCCCAAGGTCAAGCGCAGTTGCCGCTTCAACGGCATATCCGCAAAAAATTCGCTATTTCGTAAATGGGTGACCAACATCAACAACGGAAAATAAGCGGCACCGCCAACTAGCCAAATCCAGTAATTCGAGAATTCCTGACCAATCCCGAACACGAAAATAACCACGATGCCAATCATCGACCACAATGACAGTCCCGCCAACAAAAACAATGCTATTTTCGAAATGGCAAATAGAACCTGCTTTTGGGTCGCCTTTTCGTGGTAGAAATTGGCGCGCAAGCTAGCACCCAATAAGCCGCCAAAACCGGCAATATTGGTAAAAGTATTGACGATCCAGCCGGACTTCACAACATACCTGCGTTTATAATGGCCCGGCAGCAGTTCCGTGATTACAAAATCATAAATCAGCATTGGTGTGACGGCGATTAAGCCCACCACCAACAAAATCAGTAACGAAACCGGACTTTGGGTTGCCAGGCTGGCTCGCATTTGCTCGCCACTGAGATCCTGACTGATCCGTCCGACTTGAACAATCACAAACACCAGGACTGCCAACACAAATAGCACCTTTAGCGTTGTGAGATGTTTTTTTAAAAACGTTCCGACTTCTCGAAAGAGTCTCTTCATTTTTTCTGCGTCCTCCGTGCCTGTATTCTCATTCATTATAGGGAAAACCCGCCTCGACCGCACTCATTCTGACTTTTTTGTAAGACGGTGTAAGGTTGCGCTGACATCTGAAAGCACGCCAAAAATTTTTGAATAAAAACGCTTGACCTGAAACGCGTTACACAAATTACACTGTGTTTGCAGTTAGGAAATAACAAATATGTGTGATCACCATTAAGAAATCAATTGTTACATCAGTTGTTTTCGCGACTGTTCCACCGATACAAATCACACTTGTTAATGAAGGTCCCTGAACGTTTCACTAAAGGAGGTTGCACCATGTTAATGCAAGCACACTTTTACCCAGAACTTTCCGTTTATCAAGACACACAAATCGGTGCTTTGAAAGGTATTGCACTGAAACTAACCAATGATTATGATTTTGACTATCAAGAAGTATTGAGTTCGTTGCTGGCCAGTGCCGCGGAGCCGACGCAAACGATGGGCGATCAAGTGGTACTGACGTATGGTCATGTCAGCAAGTTGACTGAACCGATTGTCATCGGCTTTGACTTTGGCAAGTCCTTACCATGGGCCGGTAACCATCAGATCAGCGGTGCTGTGGTCTTGCTCGTCCCAGTGGCAACCGATGATGTTACGATCCACGAGTGGCTGGCAACCATTGCAGCAGCTAATGATCCCGATCAAAGCCTAGAAAGCATGACCCAAAGTGCGACTGCCGCGATTGCCTAAAATGTGTGCATTACCATAGGCCGACATGCCGGGTAGCGTTATCCACCACGCGCATGCCGGCTTTTGCCTGTTACAAAAACAGGCTCTGTTATACTGAATGGGGAGATGATAATGTGGCAAATATTCACGATATTGCGCGGCTTTCAGGCTATTCAACGGCAACGGTTTCCCGTGTCTTGAATCGCCATCCCTACGTCTCGGCTTCGGCACGCGCTAAAATCCAAGCCGTCATTGATCAGCTAGACTATGTGCCCAGCACCATGGCGCAAAACCTAAGCGCTGGCAAAACGCGCACAATCGGCGTTATTCTGCCGCACACCGACCATCCTTATTTCCAACAATTGGTCACAGGCATACTCAATGCCGCCATGGCTGGCAACTATCACGCTGTCATTCTGCCTTCGCGTTACGACCAGAACCTCGAAGAAACCTATCTGGAAGCCTTACGCCGCCATGCTTTTGATGGACTTATTTTCACCTCCCATGGGCTCAGTTTGACAACGATTGCCGCTTACCAAAAATATGGTCCTATTGTCGTTTGTGAAAATCCCGGCCGTGTCAAATTGGCAGCTGCATACGCCGAGCGGACGCCCGCTTATCGAAAAGCGTTTAAATGGATGCAAGCACAAGGTTATCTCAAAATTGCTTTGCTGCTAAGCCGTCCGTACGCGCAAAGTGCTACCAGTAAACTGACCATCAACAGCTACGTAGACGTTTTCGGGCAACGTCCCCCACATTCGCTGGTCGTTTATCAAATGCGGACCTTTCAGGATGGCTATCACGCCGGCGCTGAATTGGCGCCGCAGCATCCCGATTTTATTCTCGGCAATGGGGATGATATTGCCGCTGGCGTGCGCCAATATTTTGTTGATCACCATCTCCCGGTCCCACCACTGATGGGTCAGGAAAATCAACTTTCCAGCCATCTGCTGAACATGAGTACCATTGATCATCATGTCACAGCAATCGGTGCAGCGGCTTTAAAGCTGGCATTACGTGCTGAAGTCGCGCAAACGGTGATTCAGTCGGATTTAATTCTTCGAGATTAACCTTAACTCGTCAGCGCTCATCAGCATATAAAACAATTCAAAAACGGCACGCAATGACAGGGACCACCCTGATTGCGTGCCGCTTTTGTTGAAAATGGAACCACGAACCTGAACTTCGTGACGATCAGTTAATATCGAGAATCACTGAGCTCAGTGCCCGTCGTTAATGTTCTTTACGCCGACGATTAACCCCAAGAAACCCGACGATGCTTGTGATGAAAGCGCCGAGGAATGCCAACCCGGCTGTCTGAGCGACTTCGGCCGTTTTCGGCAAGGTGTCTTTCTTGGATGCTTGCTGATTTGTACCGTGTGAGGAAGTGCCACCACCTTGACCAGTTGATGTCGGTGGTTGCGGTGTCGTGTCATCTTTCCCAGCCGTTCCTAGTGGTTGCGTCCCGTCGCCGGTTGGTGTCGATGGTTGTTGTTTTATGTCAGATGGCGTGCCACCGCCATCACCTGGCGTTTGGCCCTTTCCGGTTCCTGGATTCGGCGTTTCGCCACCACCATTATTCGAATCGTTACCGGTGCCATCGTTAGTTGCGCCACCGTTGTTCGAATCGCCGCCGGTATCACCGCCACTTGAACCACCATTATTGGAGCTACTGCCGCTGCCTCCGTTAGTTGTGCCACCGTTATTCGAATTGCTACCGTTGTCACCAGCTTGTTTAGCAGCCTCAACCGCCGCAGCAATTTTGGTCTTTAAGCCAAACAAGCCTTGTAACTGAGCAATCTTCTGTGTGTCAGTGGTTGCTGTCGTCCCAGCTTTCAACGCGGAATCAATCTCTGCGTACCAAGTCAGACCAGTGGTAGTGTCCTTAGTATCGCCAACCGATGCCGGGGTGCCGTCTTTAACTGTTTTCGCCAATTGCGTCAGGGCCGCATCCAACATCTTATTGAAGTTGGCATCAAGTTGGTCGGCGGTGCTCGTGCCGGCCTTGGTTTCTGCAGTCAACGCGTCTAACTCGGCATTGAATGTCATTCCGGTTGCTGAATTTGTCTGACCACCAAACGTTGTTCCTAGAACATCTTTAGCCGACTGTAGTTTATTAAGCAGCGCATCCTGTTGATCTGCTGGCAATTTAAGCGTTAACTGGTTGAGCGCTGTTGTTAACTGATTGGTAGCAGTTGTCAGAGAGTCGATCGTTGCATCAGCTTGATCCAACGCCGTTTGTGCCGTCGCAACCGCGGAATTCAGCGCTGTAACCGAAGTGTCGAGATACTTGCCGGTTGCGGCTATTGTCTTTGCCTTGGCGATCAGATCCTGCAAGGCTGTTTTCGCCTGCTGTAACTGAGCCGGATCATCCGTCTTGATATTTTTAACAACATAGTCTACCGCCGGCGATTCATTGCCATACAAGTCAACGGCCTTAAACTTAAAGGTGCCATTAGCCGTCACATTTAGACCATTTGCCGGAAGATCCTGATACGTCTTGCCGTCATCCGCACTGTATTGAACGGTTTCGCCAGTTGCTGCGGCTTTGGCGGTCAACGTCACCTGCTTAGCCGGATCGGTCGTACTTGGCGTGACAGTTGGTGCGTCTAATGTTTTCTTCGGCTCGTAGTACACTGTCAGTTTCTTGGTCGTGACATTCTTGCCACTGTCAGTGACAGCCACCGTTAAAACATTTTTCCCTTCAAGGAGTTTGACAGTCTGATCAATTGCCATATGTCCCGGTTTACCGCTGTTCATATCGACATCGGCGTACTGACTGGCAACATTGCTGCCGTTGATCGCAAGTTCCAGGTAATTCACATTGTCAGTCGCTGTTCCGGTAATCCCGAAATTAGGATCATTCGTGTAAACCGGTTTGTCGGTTGGCTGATCCAAGGACAACGTTGGTGCGATCGCGTCCAAAGTGAACGTTAAAGCCTCTTGGAAAGTCTTGTTTTGGGTCGTATCGCCGACAACAACGCCAAACGGTTTTTGTCCCGCGGTGCCTAAATTCAGCGTGAAATTGAAGGTCAGATCATTCTTAATCGGTACCTGCTTCCCATCAACCTGCAGTGTCGTGGTTGGATGCTTGACTTTACCGGTGATGGTCGCGATCCCGGTCTTCGGATCATAGTATTTGACCTGCTTAATGTTCGACAGATCGTTCGCCCCGAAGTGAACACCTTCATCGAAGGTCACTGCGTCCTTTAGCACGTCAGCGTCATAGGTCGAGTTTACCTTTTGCTCTTTAACCGTGGTGTTGCCATCTTCATCTTCAGCTGTCACTTTCAGCGTGTTGTCACCATAATTGACCGGCACGTCGACACTGAACTGATGCTTGTTATCCAACGTTACCGGTGTTTTGGTGCTGCCGTTCGTAATCGTGACTTGCTTCGTATCCGCACTGGCGGTTCCGGTGACTTTAACCGTGCTTTCAGAGGTCTGGTCTTGGTTATTGTTGATCTTCAAGTCGCGGAAAGTCGGAGAGGTCAGGCGAACATCGGTGTCAAAATGCTTTAGCAACTGTGTGTGCGCCTTGTCGGCATACAGATCAACCTTGGTGACATAATCATCCGCCGTCAATGCCATAGAGGCGGTGAAGCTATTAGTTGCAGCATCATACGAGGTCGTCAGGTCATGCTTTTTGCCTTGTGCATCGGTGTAGGTGCCATAAACCGGCGCAGGATACGTGCCACTAAAGGTATACTTACCGCCTTGCTTGCCCGCTTCATAGTTCTCGGTTGTGCTTGAAATCTTATCCGGTAACCCGCCGCCATTGACAATCAGACTGAAGGTCGTTGATCCCGGTTTCTGAACCGCGGCCGATTGATACGTCGGGTTCGATGCGTTATCAGTGAGGTAAACTTCAACCTGATTATCACCTTCGCCTAAAGCCTGCGCCTGTTTATCCGTCAAAGGCACTTCGAGTTGTGTGTAACCGTCAGCAGTCGTGCCGGTTGTTGTGAACGTCCCTTCCAGATTGGTGACGTCATTAATGGATGTTTTGATATCCTTTGCTGCATCCAATCCACTGAGCTCATCCTTGGCTTCGGCTTTAAGATAGTACGCCGTTTTCCCGTTTTCATTTTTGGACGTTAACGACAGGTTGCGAACATCCGGCGCTTTGGAATCAAGTTTGAACGGCACATCGTAAGTCTGCCGCTTGTTGCCGCCTTCAGGAACACCTGAAAGTCGATACGTGTAGCTTCCATCTTGAGCAGTCTTAATGTTGCCATCACGCTGATCGTAGTAAGTGCCATCCCAAGTCGGCGCCTGATAATAAATGTACATACCAGCATTCGCATCATAATAAGTCTTCGTCTGATTGGTCGAGCTGCTAAGCGTTGTCAGCTTATTGCCTTGCCCATCTAACACGTCAACCTGAACATTGCTGATGTTGCGCAGTAGATAATACTGCATGCTAATTCCGTTATAAATAGCATCCTTGCTACTGGAGATAGCGATGGCCTTCTCATCAATCGTCGGGTTACCACTGGCATCGTTCACCAGACCGCCAATAAACTGATTCTTTGTTTTGCGACTGGTAATGACAGGCACGGTCCCGTAGTTACCACTGGCAGGCGCATAAGTCTGGCCGTTAATGCTATCGACAATCTTGCCGTCATTCCAATCACCAAAGAAGCCCATATATGGCAGATTCAATCGTGAACCGTCACTGCCTTTGAAATTCAGGAAACCTTCGACAAATTGCTGTTGGTCAAAAGATTTAGGCAACGATAACGTGAAGCCCACCTGAACTGACTGGCCTGCCGGTACCACGATTTCGCCATCTGGCTTAATCGCCGCACCATTGATCTTTTTATCATAAAGCACACCAGAATTTAGATCGGTCGCGGAAGTATAGACAGCATTGGTATCTTCGTTACTGTCCATTTGATAAGTCAGCTCATGCTTGGTGCGGTTAGTGAAGGTCAGCTTGAACGTCTTGTCGGTGCTGGTAAAATCTTTTAATTCAACCGCCGGATAGCCGTTTTCGGATACAACCGTCGACGGATTCTTTTCCAGCGCATCGATGGCGGCTTTAACATCGACAAACCCTGCCCCTTGCCGCCGCGGCGAGACGATGACGTTGTTATAATTGATGTCGTTGACCGGCTGAGCGGTGTTCATCTCGATCGTTTTAAGGAAATCGGTCAAATCCGTGCCTTTTAACTGTTTGTAGTCAGCGTAGAACGGATTGTCCTTGTTGTTGAGTGCTTGCTTCAACAAAGCTTGTGAGCCGGCGATGAACGGCGACGCCATCGAGGTTCCAGACAAGTTAGTGTAACCATTGTTATTTTGTGTGGACCAGATATTACCGCCTGGCGCCGTGATATCCGGCTTAAAAGCCAGATTAGAAACCGGGCCATAGGAAGTAAAGTCTGACATCCGATCGGCGTTGTATTTCTGGTTAGGTAACAGGGCCAACCCGATTTTGACACCCAATTCATCATTCGGGTGCGCCGTTACCCAATCAACCAGCTTCTGGCCGGTGACACTGGACAAACCAAATGTCGGGAAGGTCGCATCGAGTTTGATCGAGGTTAGCGCAGTAGCTGTCCCGTCATTATTGACAATGATCAAACCGGACGCGCCTGCTTCTTCGGCATACTTTTGCTTGTCGGTGAATGCAATGTCGCCGCGCTTGACAATGGCAATCTTTCCTTTGGCGTCGGCCGTGTAATCGCTGGCGCCGCCGATGCTGAGTTTACCAGTGGCATCTTTCACCACGTAGAACTTCTTCTTGTCAAAACTGTCGATAAAATCATTGCTTGAAAGTTGAATCGTCTCCGGTCCGAGTTTCAGCCCGCTGCCATCGGTAATTGTCGCGCTTTGCCCGATCACATCGGTATTCTCCGCCGACGCCACAGTGGTTGCGCCACGCGCCGTTCCGGGGCTGCCCACCGTTTCGTTATCCTGCAAGCCATAATAATCTTTGTTGACGCCTTCGGTTGCCGAGCCGGATGTGCCGGAGTTGCCGGCAGAAATAACCGCCGCCGTGCCGGATTCATTGGCATTTTGCACCGCGGCAATTTCCGGATCTGCAAGCGTTTGGTTGCCGGAAACCGAACCAAGCGACATGTTCAACACATCCGCCCCTAATTTGGCCGAATCTTCAATTGCCGAAACCAACGTCGATGATCCTGTCGTTGCGGAAGTATCCGAATTGGTGAACACCTTCATCGCCAGCAATTGTGATTCCGGAGCCACGCCGACAACGGATTTGGTCGGGTCACTTCCGGTACCATTTGCGCCGATGATCCCTGCCACATGCATCCCGTGTTGCTCGTCGACGGTATCATCGGTAATGGTGTCATTGTTATCCGCATAGTTAAACCCATACGGTACTTTGTCGGTAAAATACCGGCCATGCTTAGCGGTTTTGGTAAATTGCTCGACATCCGCACGCTTTAGCTTGGCCTTTTTGTCATCACTCAGCCGCATATCCTTGTGCGTCGGGTCAATGCCAGTATCGATGACTGAAACAACGGTTCCTTCACCTTTGTATTTGTAATTGGACCAAACCGCCTGGACATTCGCCATCGAATTGGCCTTGGCATCGGTCGGATAATAAACCTTAGCGAGTGTGACGGTTTTGACACCGGCAATTTGCTTCAACTGCGGAATGTCCGCCACTCTGACCTTCGTGGTAAAGCCATTGACCACATAGCCATAACTTTCCCCGGCTGCCTGGTGGGTCACCTGTTCAACCGCGGCTTTCACGCTTGCTTGCGCGGCAATGACCTTGTTCGTCTCTTGCTGAATCTCGGCGGTGCTGGAGTAATCCGTCTTCAAGGTGCCATTTTCAGATGCAGGTGCTGCACTCATCTGAACAATCACATCGACATAAGTATCCTGCTGTTGCACCTTGTTCAGCTTGTGATAATCAATGCCTTTTGCCGCTAACTGGGTTGCAATGGCCTGATTCGTGACGGCGCTTGTTGTATCGGTCGCCGTTTGCCCGGCCGCAACGGTCTTTGCCAGTGACTTTTCCTTGGTCTGTTGCGAGATAGCTGCCTTAGCCTGGACCTCGCCGACCGGTAAAACCGCCAGCGCGCCCAATGCAACAGTGCTGGCTAAGAGAATAGATAGCCCTTTCTTTTTCGTTTGCATCCAATACCCTCCAATTCCCGGTAGTTCCACAACCAATCAAAACCCTGCTCGATATAGTTAGGATTATATACGATTAAAAAAGACTTTCAACAATTTTCTTAATCTTAACTTAATTTTCTTATCTGTAAATTTTCATCTATCATTGTCATATCAAGGAATCAGAATTCATTTTCTCGATTCAAAAATTAGATTATGTGATTATGAGGAAATATATTGAGTTTTTTAATTTTAAACGTTAAGATGTAGCCACGTTATGCCGTCAGCTTGTCAGAGGGGGATCAATGAAATGAAAAATAAACTGCGCGTTCAAGGCTTGTTAGCCACGATGGCCGCATCACTCGTGCTACTAACCGGATGCCAAACCAAACAGGCGGATGATCCGACTGTTGCAACTTATTCAGGTGGACAAGTTACCCAAGCGAGTTTATACAAAGAACTCAAACAATCGCCAACAACGAAAACCGTTCTGGCTAATTTATTGATTTACCGCGCACTAGACCATGCATACGGCAAATCCGTCAGTGCCAAAGCCGTCAACACCACTTACGACAGCTATAAAAACCAATACGGTGAAAACTTCACCAGCTTCTTAACGCAAAACGGCTTCAGCAAAGCCAGCTTTCGGCAAAGCATTCGTACCAACCTGTTAAGCGAAGTCGCACTTAAAAAGCTTAAGAAAGTCACCAACAGCCAACTTAAAGAAGCGTGGAAAACCTATCAACCCAAAGTCACCGTTCAACATATTTTGACCAGCGATGAAGCGACGGCCAAGCAAGTCATCAGCGATTTAGCAGCTGGCAAAGATTTCACGACATTAGCCAAAACATATTCAATCGATACCGCAACCAAAGACAACGGCGGGAAAGCCAGCTTTGAAGCCAGCAGCAAAAGTTTCGATTCGACCTTTAAAGATGCAGCATACAAGTTAAAAAATGGCGATTATACCCAGTCACCGGTTAAAGTAACCAACGGCTATGAAGTTATTAAGATGGTCAACCATCCGGCTAAAGGCTCTTTTGAAAACAATAAAAAAGCGCTGACAGCCAGCGTTTACGCAAAATGGTCGCGCAACTCCAGCGTCATGCAGCGGGTGATTAGTCAGGTGTTGAAAGACCAGCACGTGACGATCAAAGATAAAGATCTGTCAGACGCGCTGGATAGTTACAAGCAAAATGTCGCGAAGGATTAGTTTCATATGGATCCTGTTAAAGCAGGGTTCTTTTGCTTCGAGGTTTATGGTATCGATTCCACAAGACCAATCAATTTATACACATCAAAAAAGCACCCCGCTCAACCACAGCCTTAACGACTGTGTTGAGCGGGGTGCCTTTTTGAAAATGAAACTTAATTATTTCAAAGTTACCGTTGCGCCAACTTCTTCAAGCTGTTCCTTGATCTTGTTAGCGTCGTCTTCGGACAAGCCTTCCTTGATAACCTTAGGAGCGGCGTCAACCAGACCCTTGGCATCCTTCAGACCTTGGCCAGTGATTTCACGAACAGCCTTGATAACCTTAACCTTTTCTTGGCCGGCTTCGGTCAATTCAACGTCATAGGTATCCTTAGTAGCTGCAGCGTCGCCACCAGCAGCGGCACCGGCAGCAACAGGAGCAGCTGCCTTAACACCGAATTCATCTTCGATTGACTTAACTAAGTCATTGAGTTCCAAAATGGAAGCATCTTTAAGTTGTGCAATGATGCCATCTACATCTAAAGCCATGTTTTGTTTCCTCCGTTTTTTAAATAGTTTGTAACGTCATATTATGCAGCAGGTTCTTCGTCTTTGGCTTCTGCAACTGCTTTAACAACAAGTGCAAAGTCGCGGACAGGTGCCTGCAAGACAGAAGCAAGTTGCGACAACAGACCTTCGCGATCTGGCATCTTGGCCATTTCCATAATGGTGTCCAAAGAAGCAACTTTATTTTCGATGATGCCGCCCTTGATCTGCAATGCATCAAATTGGTCAGCGTACTTGGCCATGATACGTGCCGGAGCAACAGGATCGTCATTGGAGAAGGCAACGGCTGTAGGGCCCTTGAAAACATCGTCCAATGCTTCGTAACCGTTGGCATCAGCGGCACGACGCAGGTAGGTGTTCTTCAGGACTTCCATCTTAACACCAGCCTCGCGCAGTTCCTTACGTAATGCGGTTACTTGCTCAACCGTTAAGCCCAGATAGTCAACAACGACAGCACTGGTAGCATTCTTGAATTGTTCAGAAATCGTCTTAACGAGTTCAGCTTTTTTTGCGATAGCTTGTTCACTCATGTTTTTCACCTCCATTAGTTTGGTTGAAGTTTTTAGCAATAAAAAAACTCCATGCCTACCAAGACATAGAGGTATCTTATGTTTCCGATACCACCTCGGCAGGATGATTAAGGCTTTTACGCCCCCTGAGTCTTAGGCAGAGTGACTAATCACAACGAGTAGAATACCATGGTCGCCAAGCCATGTCAAAATTATTTGGTGTGTATTTTAAATCCGGCTAAATTTTCAACTTTGTTTTTTCTGCAGTCGCGCCAATTGTATCCCTTTTTTGATTGCGTTATATTAGTTGGGTAACTATTTTTCTGAAAGGAAGTTGGCGATTTTGCCAAGTAAACTTAAAAGTCTCGAACCATGGCAGCAAAATCTCGCTGTCTTATGGCTTGGTACCTTCATCGCCGGCATGGGCTTCAGTGAGGTCTCGCCGTTTATCTCATTATATGTCGACCAACTCGGCAATTTTACGAAAGGCCAACTCAGTATTTATTCCGGGATTACCTTTGGGGTTACCTTCATGGTCGTTGCCATTGTCAGTCCGCTTTGGGGCCGACTGGCTGATCGCCGCGGCCGTAAGCTCATGTTATTACGTTCCAGTTTTGGCATGGCGATTATCATTGGTGCCTGCGGATTCGTGCACAATGTCTACGCGTTAATCGCGCTGCGTTTTCTGCAAGGACTGGCTGCGGGCTATATTCCTAATGCCAGCGCGTTAATTGCGACCGAAACACCGAAAGCCAAAAGTGGCACAGCGATTGGGATCCTGACGACCGGTTATGTTTCCGGTAATTTAATCGGCCCGATTCTCGGCGGTTTTCTCGCCCAGACATTCTCGATTCGGCTGACGTTCATCATCACCGGCGCGTTGCTGCTGATCGTGTTTGTTCTAAGTCTCACCATGGTTCACGAACACTATACGCCTGATCCGCGCCTGTTGAAAAAGGAAAAACGGCCGGGGCTGCTTACCCAAGTCAGCAACCCTAAAGCGATTATGGTGCTCCTCATCTCAACCGCGATCATTCAGCTAGGCAACATGTCGATCTACCCGATCATCAGTCTTTATGTCAAAGAATTAATGCACAACGTTGGGCCAATCACGGTTGTCGCCGGCATTATCGCGGCACTACCCGGGATCTCGAATTTAATGGCGGCCCCGCGTTTAGGTCAGTTAGGTGATCGCATCGGTTCCGGTAAAATTCTGGTCAGCGGCCTGATCTTTGCCGTCATCATGTACATTCCTCAAGGCATTGTCGGCAGCATCTGGGCACTAGGCTTTCTCCGGCTCATGATCGGCATCTCGGATGGCGCACTTTTCCCAACCATCCAGACCCTGCTTTCCAAACTGACACCGGTGAGCTATACCGGAACGGTTTTCAGTTGGAATCAAAGCGCCCAGGCATTTGGTTCCATGGCCGGATCACTGGCTGGTGGTTTCATCTCCAATATTTTCGACTACAACGGCGTTTTCATTTTCACCGCTTTGTGCCTGGCGCTTGATCTTGTGATGGTCTGGACCTTCATTCCGCACATCTGGTCCAGCCGGCCGCAGCAGCAGGAATAATCGCTTAGTGTGGCAAAGGCAATAAGTTCCTTGCCGTGCCAAACTCCGCAATCTCCGGCCAGCTGGGGCTGGAACGTGGTGGGCACGACTTTGAGCCTCAGCAAACCCGGCTGAGTCTCAAAGCTCGGCCTTGTACTACGCCGGGAAGATCGCCCGGCTAGTACAATCTCACCACTGAGCCCCCTCTGGCCTACGATTGCTCCGCTTTGGCACTATCATCTCGATATACTAACAAATTATTCTAGGGAAAACAAAGAACGAACATACTCGCAATTTACTGTTTTGCGTGTGTGTTCGTTTTTATATTGCCAATGTAAATTATGACCCAGCGTCTTTTTAATGTGTCTGCTTTTCAGTGCCAACAAATACTAGCGCAACATTAGCTGCCATGTAACAAGAGGATGCGGATCAGGAATCGCTAGTCGGCGGTAGACTGCCCAAGCATGCGGATCGGTATCATCAAATTCACCGTTAACCACTCGATAATTTGCCTGAACCAGCGGTAAAACGGCCTGCATCAGTCGTAAGGTATCAGCTTGCTTGACCCCGCCGAGCCAGGCACTTGTCAATTCACCAGGCTCATCTTCAAACCAGAACGCATAAGCCCGGACCCTATTGCCTACAACCCAAAAACCGGGCTGCTGCGAATCAGCATCACTCAGTTCCTTCTCAAATTGAGCTTGCGTCATCGTGGCAGGATTAACTGTGTGTGCACTTACGTAATTTTGAAAGCTTAGCTGAACCACAGCCTGCCACTGGGTTGCCGTTAATTGAGAACGTGATTTAATGCCAGGGATCGTCGCTGTTGGTCGCAACGTTCGATAAGTACCCATGGCGGTGTGGCGAATGACCTGAAAACCTGCCTGACGCAATTGCTGCGTAATATCTGACGAAAAATCATAGCTGCTAAATTGCAACCGATCGTGTTGACCCGCTAATTGCTTAAGCATTGGGATCAGCTCAGCTAACCGGATGTTTCGGCCGACCACATTGAAATAGAGCGCACGCTTATGATAAGTATTTTGCCACACAGCCACCGCATATTGTAGAGGCCCCGCTTGAGGAAAGCCACGGATGATTGCTGCTTTGTTACCAAAAAGCTGCTTCGTCCATTGATCTCCGCCTTTTAACAAAGGTTGCAATTCCGCTGGCGTGACACTTCGCCCCGCTCCTGGCTGCCAATTAATCATTGTCCTCAGTATCCTTTTTATGATCCCAAGTACCATGCAAATGCAGGAACCCGTAGCCAAACCGGCAAATGCCGTACGCGATTGGCAACATCACGCCGATCCAGAAATGATTTGTCAGGTAATATTGCGGTAGCGGGTTCATGTCCATCGCGGCTTCATAAGCCATTTCAATCGCAAAAATCGCGACTGCCAGTACCAGCGCAGACAAAACGCCGCGGGCAACTGCCAGCCAAACGTACTGGTGATAAGCTTCAGGCGTATCAACTTCAATCACCTGCAGTCGGTAGTAATGTAAGCTGACCGTGTTCATCAAGCCAATGATCACCGTCACCAGCAACAGAATCCATGTGCTTGCAGTGATCATTTTCAAACTATTGGCATCAATAAAAATGGCCGTCGCACTGGCAATCAGCAGCATTAACTCTGCTGTCAGCATGTTGCGGCCCATGATCGCGTCATAAGTTCGTTGCTTGAAGCGATCCTTAAGTGAAATGCCGTAATACCATTCTGTGATTTTCTTCATAAAACTTTGCCTTCCTCGCTTTTTGCTATGTTGTTCCATCTTAACATGCAGCATCGTTCATTCCCCAAGGTTGATACAAGTTTTGAAAATTATTTTGCTTTCTAAACACTTGAAATCATTGAGGTCTTATCCGCTTGTGATGCATCTCATGAAAATTCTTATTGACAGAATCCCCCTTTTTTGATGAAATTAAGATCATGCAAACGGGTGTCAAGACACCCAACTTGTGAGGAATTCATCAAGGAGGAGACAAATGACAAAGAAAGCACCGAGTCATGCGCGGTTGATCGTCGGCATTGGCATTGCCTGGCTATTTGACGCGATGGATGTGGGGATGCTGAGTTTCGTTATCGCAGCCTTGCATAAGGAATGGCAACTAAGTACTGTTGAAATGGGGTGGATCGGCAGCGTCAGTTCGATCGGTATGGCGGTTGGCGCCATTTTGTTCGGAATGATGGCCGATCGTTTTGGCCGCAAAGCCATTCTCATTCTCACACTTTTGGTCTTTTCAATTGGAAGCGGCATTTCCGCTTTTGCAACAGGTTATGGTATTTTTCTTGTTTTACGCTTTATCATCGGCGCTGGGTTGGGCGGCGAGCTGCCAGTGGCTTCTACGCTGGTCTCCGAAAGTGTGCCGGTCGAAAAACGCGGCCGCAGCGTTGTATTGTTAGAAAGCTTCTGGGCGGCCGGCTGGTTACTAGCAGCCATTATCTCTTACTTCATCATGCCGGTCTGGGGCTGGCGCGTGGCCGTTTTTGCAACTGGTTTAGCCGGCCTATACGCTTTCTACTTCCGCGAAGGCATCAACGAATCACGCGCCTTCAAAAAAGTAGCCCGACCAGGCTTGATCAAAACGCTCACGACACTCTGGCACCCGCCTTACGTGCGCTCAACCATCATGTTGTGGATCGTCTGGTTCATGGTCGTCTTCTCCTATTACGGCATGTTCCTGTGGCTACCAAGCGTGATGGTCCTCAAAGGCTTCAGCCTCATCAACAGTTTTGGTTATGTGCTGATCATGACGTTAGCACAATTGCCCGGTTATTTTGTAGCCGCATGGTTAATCGAAAAATGGGGCCGTAAGCTCGTCTTAAGCCTGTTTCTCCTCGGCACTGCCGCCAGTGCACTGGCCTTCGGAATGGCAACGAGTCTGCCAATGCTATTAACTGCCGGCATGTTGCTCTCATTCTTCAACCTCGGTGCATGGGGTGCCCTCTACGCCTACTCACCGGAACAATACCCAACCATCGTCCGCAGCAGCGGCTCAGGCATGGCAGCCGGCATCGGCCGCATCGGCGGTATCGTTGGTCCACTGCTTGTCGGCCACCTGTTAGGCGCCAACTGGTCAGTCACTAGTATCTTTGCCATTTTTACCGCATCCATCCTCATCGCTATCGTCGCCATCATCTTTTTGGGACAGGAAACCATGGGGGTCAAGTTAGTTGATTCGATTGAGACAGCGCCGTCAAAGTCATAATAAACGCCTTTACGCGTACCGGCATCTAGAATAATTAAAAAAAGAGGACAACCATTTCGGCTGCCCTCTTTTTAATGCCAAGCAAAAAGAGTGGTGCAAGAAACGTGTAAACGTTCCTCACACCACTCTCTTTGTGTCAAAGTTTAGTCGCGTAACAGTGTTTAGTGACCATCGTTACTCAGCTTTACTTTGATGTTTTGTCATCCTTGCGGCGTCTGGTTCCTGCAAGGCCAAACAATCCCATCAGACTAGCTACAAGCAGACCGAGAACAGGAGCATCTTGATCGCTTGCCTCACCGGTTTGCGGCAATGTGTGTTTACCACTATTGCCATTTTCCGATGATGAGCCTGTTTGATTCGATGACTGACCCGTTGTACTACCAGTTGCTGGTAATGTGTTGCTACCACCATTGCCGGTTTGCGATGATGAACCTCCACCATTCGCGGAGTTGCCACCATTGCCACCGTTTCCTGGCTGCGTACCACTACCACTACCACCGGCTGCATTCGATGATGAGCCTGATGATGGACCATTACCACCATTGCCGGCTGCGTTCGATGATGAGCCTGACGATGGACCATTACCACCATTGCCGGCCGCACCTGACGATGAGTTCGAATCTGAGCCATTGCCACCGGTATCAGGTAAGTTGTGATGGCTTGCTGCCGCACTGGCTGCAGCACTGGCTGCGCTACTTGCGGTGCTTGCCGCACTGGATGCTATCGCGTTATAGGAACTAGCAGCACTTGCGGCATTGGAAGCTACCGAATCATCGGAAGCTGCAGCACTCGCAGCATTGCTTGCGGCGTTTTCAGCACTCGTTGCAGCACTTGCAGCTGAAGCTGCGGCGTTGGAGTAACTGCTTGCTGCACTACTGTTACCGGAATTGGCAGCATTAGATGCAGCACTGGCTGCGCTACTTGCAATGCTTGCCGCACTGCTTGCAGCAGAAGCCGCGCTGGAAGCGATACTTGCCTGGTGGTTTGCGTCACTAGCAGCAGAAGAAGCAATCGATGATTGACTCGTTGCCTGGCTTGCGGCGCTGCTTGCTTCGCTTGCGGCACTAGATGCCGTGCTTGCATCAGACTGGATCGCGCTATCACTTGGATACTCAGAAGCAGCTGATGACGCATTGTTGGCATCACTCGTGGCATTGCTTGCTTGGCTGTTTGCGCCACTGGCACTAGAACTTGCCTGTGACGCATAAGAGTTAGCCTCACTAGCACTGGAGCTGGCGTTGCTTGCGTAATCTGAAGCTGTCGATGATGCATCACTGGCTTGACTAGCACTGGAGCTGGCACCACTAGCACTGGAACTAGCACCACTAGCATCACTCTTGGCTGCGGCAGCACTGGAGGCAGCGCTCGCGGCACTGCTTGCGGTGCTTGCCGCACTGGATGCTGCTGAGCTATAGGAACTAGCAGCACTGGCGGCGCTGGAAGCTACCGAATCATCGGAAGCTGCAGCACTCGCGGCATCGCTTGCCTGACTCTCAGCATTTGATGCGTCACTTGCGGCATTGCTTGCGGCGTTGGAGTAACTGCTTGCTGCACTACTGTTACCGGAGTTGGCGGCGCTTGATGCAGCACTGGCAGCGCTACTTGCAATGCTTGCCGCACTGCTTGCGGTTGAGGCCGCGCTGGAAGCGATACTTGCTTGGCTCTTTGCATCACTGGCAGCAGAGGAAGCAATCGATGACTGACTCGTTGCCTGGCTTGCAGCACTGCTTGCTTGGCTTGCGGCACTTGATGCCGTACTTGCATCAGACTGGATTCCGCTATCATCTGGATACTCGGAAGCAGCTGATGACGCATTGTTGGCATCACTCGCGGCATTGCTTGCCTGACTGTTTGCACCACTGGCACTGGAACTTGCCTGTGATGCATAAGAACTGGCCTCACTCGCACTGGAACTTGCGTTGCTTGCGTAGTCTGAAGCTGTCGACGATGCATCACTAGCCTGACTAGCACTTGAACCGGCTCCACTAGCATCAGACTTCGCAGCATCGGACTTCGCTGCGGCAGCACTGGAAGCAGCACTTGCGGCACTGCTTGCGGTACTTGCCGCATTGGATGCTGCTGAGCTATAGGAACTAGCAGCACTGGCAGCGCTGGAAGCTACCGAATCATCGGAAGCTGCAGCACTCGCGGCATCGCTTGCCTGACTCTCAGCACTCGATGCATCGCTTGCGGCCGAGCTTGCGGCGTTGGAGTAACTGCTTGCGGCACTACTGTCACCGGAGTTGGCGGCGCTTGATGCAGCACTGGCAGCGCTGCTTGCAGTACTTGCCGCACTGCTTGCGGCTGATGCCGCGCTGGAAGCGATACTTGCCTGGTGGTTTGCATCACTGGCAGCTGAAGAAGCAATCGATGATTGACTTGTTGCCTGGCTTGCGGCGCTGCTTGCAATGCTTGCAGCACTTGATGCCGTACTTGCATCAGACTGGATTCCGCTATCATCTGGATACTCGGAAGCAGCTGATGAAGCATTGTTGGCATCACTCGCGGCATTGCTTGCCTGACTGTTTGCGCCACTGGCACTAGAACTTGCCTGTGATGCATAAGAGTTGGCTTCGCTAGCACTGGAACTTGCGTTGCTTGCGTAGTCTGAAGCTTCCGATGATGCATCACTAGCCTGACTAGCACTGGAGCTGGCACCACTAGCATCAGACTTCGCTGCATCGGACTTCGCTGCGGCAGCACTGGAAGCAGCACTTGCCGCACTGCTTGCAGCAGCATTGGCATCACTAGCAGCTTTGTCATAACCGGCTGCAGCACTGGCGGCATCTGACGCCGTTGCGGCATCTGATGCGGCAGCACTGGCGGCTGCCTTAGCTTGGCTTTCAGCCTGTTTGGCGCTGCTTGCTTCAGCACTTGCGGCGTTGGAGTAACTAGCAGCAGCTTTACTGTCGCCGCCCTTTGCGGCACTTGCGGCCTTATCGGCGTCACTATTGGCCGCCTTGGCTGCAGCACTGGCTACGGCATCGGCACTATCGGCCGTCTTGGCTTGGTCGCTGGCATCGCTGGCAGCCGCCGCACCGGAAGCAGCGGCACTATGTGCCATGCTTGCATTGCTATCCGCCTCAGAAGCATCGCTGGCTGCCGCACTCGCATAAGACTGGATCCCGCTATCCTTTGGATACTTGGAAGCAGCCGATGCAGCTGTGCTTGCATTCTTGTCAGCTGTGCTTGCCTGACCAGCTGCGTCACTGGCACTGGAACTTGCCTGTGATGCATAAGAACCGGCTTCACTGGCACTGGAATTTGCAGCGCTAGCATAACCAGAAGTTGCGGTCGAAGCTGTATTAGCCTCACTCGCACTGGAACTTGCCCCACTGGCACTGGAGCTAGCACCACTGGCATCGCTCTTGGCTGCGGCAGCACTAGACGCGGCACTTGCCGCACTGCTTGCGGCATCGTTGGCATCACTGGCAGCCTTGTCATAACCGGCTGCAGCACTGGCAGCATCTGATGCTGTTGCGGCATCTGACGCGGCAGCACTGGCGGCTGCCTTAGCCTGGCTTTCAGCCTGCTTGGCGGTGCTTGCAGCAGCGCTGGCAGCGTTGGAGTAACTAGCAGCAGCCTTGCTGTCACCGGCCTTTGCGGCACTAGTGGCCTTATCGGCGTTGCTGTTAGCAGCCTTGGCTGCATCACTGGCTACGGCATCGGCACTATCAGCCGTCTTAGCTTGATCGCTGGCATCACTGGCAGCAGCCGCACCGGAAGCAGCGGCACTATGTGCCATGCTTGCGTTGCTATCCGCCTCAGAAGCGTCGCTAGCGGCAGCACTGGCATATGACTGGATCCCGCTATCGTTCGGATATTCGGAAGCAGCTGATGCAGCTGTGCTTGCATTCTTATCAGCCGTGCTTGCTTGACCAGCTGCGTCACTGGCACTGGAACTTGCCTGTGATGCATAAGAACCGGCTTCACTGGCACTGGAGTTTGCGGCACTTGCATAGCTGGATGTTGCAGTCGAAGCAATATCAGCCTCACTGGCACTGGAACTTGGATTGTGCTTTGCTGCGGCACTGGCGGCAGCATCTGCGGCGCTGCTTGCAGCAGCATTGGCATCACTAGCAGCTTTGTCATAACCGGCTGCAGCACTGGCGGCATCTGACGCCGTTGCGGCATCTGATGCGGCAGCACTGGCGGCTGCCTTAGCTTGGCTTTCAGCCTGCTTAGCGTTGCTTGCTGCAGCGCTGGCAGCGTTGGAATAACTAGTAGCAGCCTTGCTGTCACCGGCCTTTGCGGCACTAGTGGCCTTATCGGCGTTGCTGTTAGCAGCCTTGGCGGCATCACTGGCTACGGCATCGGCACTATCGGCCGTCTTGGCTTGGTCGCTGGCATCGCTGGCAGCCGCCGCACCGGAAGCAGCGGCACTATGTGCCATGCTTGCATTGCTGTCCGCTTCAGAGGCATCACTGGCAGCCGCACTAGCATATGACTGGATCCCGCTATCCTTCGGATACTCGGAGGCAGCTGATGCAGCGGTACTTGCATGCTGGTCAGCTGTGCTTGCCTGACCGGCGGCGTCACTGGCACTGGAACCTGCCTGTGATGCATAAGAACCGGCTTCACTGGCACTGGAGTTCGCGGCACTCGCATAGCTAGAGGTTGCGGTTGAAGCAATATCAGCCTCACTGGCGCTGGAACTTGGATTGTGCTTGGCTGCGGCAGCACTAGAAGCAGCATCTGCGGCGCTGCTTGCGGCAGCGTTGGCGTCACTGGCAGCTTTGTCATAACCGGCTGCAGCACTGGCAGCATCTGATGCTGTTGCGGCATCTGACGCGGCAGCACTGGCGGCTGCCTTAGCCTGGCTTTCAGCCTGCTTGGCGGTGCTTGCAGCAGCGCTGGCAGCGTTGGAGTAACTAGCAGCAGCCTTGCTGTCACCGGCCTTTGCGGCACTAGTGGCCTTATCGGCGTTGCTGTTAGCAGCCTTGGCGGCATCACTGGCTACGGCATCGGCACTATCAGCTGTCTTAGCCTGATCGCTGGCATCACTGGCAGCAGCCGCACCGGAAGCAGCGGCACTATGTGCCATGCTTGCATTACTATCCGCTTCAGAAGCATCACTGGCTGCGGCACTTGCATATGACTGGATTCCACTATCGTTCGGATATTCGGAAGCAGCTGATGCAGCGGTACTTGCATGTTGGTCGGCCGTGCTTGCCTGACCGGCAGCGTCACTGGCACTGGAACTTGCCTGTGATGCATAGGAACCGGCTTCACTCGCACTGGAGTTTGCGGCACTTGCATAACTGGACGTTGCAGTCGAAGCAATATCAGCCTCACTGGCGCTGGAACTTGGATTGTGCTTGGCTGCGGCAGCACTAGAAGCAGCATCTGCGGCGCTGCTTGCAGCAGCGTTGGCAGCACTGGCAGCCTTGTCATAACCGGCTGCAGCACTGGCGGCATCTGATGCAGTTGCGGCATCTGATGCGGCAGCACTTGCGGCTGCCTTAGCTTGGCTTTCAGCCTGTTTGGCGTTACTTGCGGCAACACTGGCAGCGTTGGAGTAACTAGCGGCAGCTTTACTGTCGCCGGCCTTTGCGGCACTTTTGGCAGCATCGGCCGCACTATTGGCCGCCTTGGCGGCACCACTGGCTACGGCATCGGCACTATCGGCTGTCTTGGCTTGGTCGCTGGCATCACTGGCAGCAGCCGCACCGGAAGCAGCAGCACTATGTGCCATGCTTGCGTTGCTATCCGCCTCAGAGGCATCGCTGGCAGCTGCACTGGCATATGACTGGATTCCACTATCGTTCGGATATTCGGAAGCAGCCGATGCAGCGGTACTTGCATGCTGATCAGCCGTGCTTGCCTGACCGGCTGCGTCACTGGCACTCGAACTTGCTTGAGATGCATAAGAACCGGCTTCACTAGCACTGGAGTTTGCGGCACTTGCATAACTCGAGGTGGCAGTTGAAGCAATATTAGCCTCACTGGCACTGGAACTGGCACCATTAGCGTCACTATTCACTGCCGCCTTAATCTTATTCAGATCCTCAAGTGCCTGACTGCTTGCAGCTGATGCAGCAGCCGCTTGTGTTGTAGCTTCACTCTGAGCTTCAACCGCAGCACTGACAGCGTTACTTGCAACTGCTGCATCGCTTGCAGCAACTTTTGCAGCTGATTGAGCATCCGACAATGAATTGTTCATCTGACTAGCAGCAGATGCAGCAGCGGTTGATGCCGTTGCATAACCCGCAGAATCATTAACTGCAGAAGCAGCATTTGCTTCCGCTGCGTAAGAATCATACGCGGCAGCGGCAGAACTTGCTAAGGCATCGTCACTGGCTACAGCAGCAGCAGCGGATGAAGCTTCACTGGCAGCGCTGGCTGCAGTACTTGCTGCCGCAGCGGCGGCACTTGAGCTCTTGCCGGCCGCGACTTTAGCATCAGATGCTAAGCTTGCCTGCTTTTGGGCATCGCTTGCCAGTGACTGAATCGTCGCATTGGAAGCCTGACTCTTGGCAATCGCTGCAGCTTCACTCGCATAACTTGCTGCAGCACTGGCAGCACTGTTTGTCACAGCGGCCTGTGAATCCGTTGCATCAGCGGCACTACCGGTCGTCTTTGAACTATCGGCAGCACTGGAAGCCTGTTTTGGTGTTTCGGCATCATTAACAACCACCGTTGCGGTTTTAACGATGAAGGCATCGCTTGAAACCACTTTAAAGGAAGTGTTCGGTGTTAATTTAACGCCATCAGGCAGTTTATAACTCCAGTTCCCATTGTCATCGGCTTGTACCAAATACTTAGTTGAATCATATGGGTTTGCCGTCAGAGTGCCGTCAGGAATTCCATCTAATCCGGTAATCGTTACATAACCATCCGCACCGGTTTTACCAGTGAGGGTTGTCGTTTCGTCAGTGACTGGATCAACGGTGACAAAATTGTCTGCAGCTGTTACGAATTCCAGGCTGGTATCAGTTGCAAAATCATCAGCAAGATCTTTGCCTGAAGTTTCGGCAGCTTCAGTTAAGCCTTGAACCGTTGCCGTTGCTGACGTAGAACCGTCATTTTTCAATGTGTAAGAAACGGACTTATACGGACCAAAAGGACTCTTACCATTGTCAGGGTTGATCTTGACATATTGGGCGGTTAACGTACCACTGCCAGTAACATCGAAGATACTGGAAGCACTATTCGTATTACCGTCAATACTGAAAAGAATTGACTTTGGCATATAAATATTGATCTTCGAGTTATTGCCAATGTTAAGTACATGGGCAATACCTGTGCCACCATTAACCGTCAGCTTGGCAGTTGCATCCTGGGCAAAGCTCAACTGGCTACTACCGGTCGTCTTGATGACATTAATCGAAGCTGCACCTGTGTCCGTCACATTAACGGCAAGGGTACTGCCACTTGCAACATAAAAGCCACCAGTGCCGACGATATTAATGACACCATTAGTACCAAACGTATCCCCGGTTTGGTTAATGGTCATTGATGAACCTTCATTGAGGTTGACTGTACCACTGCCGGCAATCCTAACCGGAGTATTGCCTTCCGCACCATAAATATTAACAACCGCATCTTTGTCGACTGTTAAATTAGCGCCAGTGTCAATATAAATCGGTGAGAAGTTACTTTCTTCAAGTTTATTCTTATTGAGAGTAACCTTCGATCCTTCTTTAAACTCAACCGATCCACTTGTATAAATCAGTGCATTAAAGCCGTCTTCATTGGCACCGGTCGCACTTGTTCTTTGCAGATCAACGGTCGCACCTTTATCGACAATAAACGAGCCACCATTGTGAACTTGAACGGCCGTCCCACTATAAGTAGTACCTGTGTAAGTAGCGCCGGCTTCGACTTCCATATAGCTGACTTCAAAGTTTTGCTGACTGCCATCACCTGGCTGTGCAAGCTGAGTCGAATTATCAAACGGTGAAGTGTAGGATTTTACGGAATTAACCGTTGTCTTTCCCTTAATGTAAACCTTCGTCGTTCTGCCATACATTAACTGGGCACCAGTATATGTGACATTATTAAAGGTCACGGAATGATCATAACCGGAGTTAGGGTTAACCCCCATGATGGTAACCGGGCCCCAATAACTGTAGCCATACATGGTCAAGTCATTGATCGTAAGGCTTTCATTCTGGGTAGCCGTAGCATCTTGCTCGTACCAGTGCTTACGAAAATCAATTGTGTGGCCATTACCATTAATAACTAGGTTCGGCCGATAAGCATATGTTTGCCGATCAGCACCCGATACATCATCAACGAAATCAGCCTGAACGTTAATCTCACTGACAGCTGAGTTCGCCATGGCCGTGTTAAAATCAGAAGCCGTGCTGACGTCAACGCTGGAGCCGGAAGTAGCTGCGGCCGAGCTTGCTGCAAGTGCACTCTGTGTGGCCTTTGCTGCACTGACACTGCTTGCGCTGGCATTTGAACTTGATGCACTTGAACTTGATGAACTGGCACTTGATGCACTAGCGGAACTCGCAGCACTTGCAGCGGCACTAGCCAGACTGGCACTGCTGCTGTTCGCGCTACCGGCACTGGCGGCACTGCTGCTACCTTGGCTGGCACTGCCATCGCTGGCGTTGCTTTCACTGCTACTTGAAGCACTGGCGCTTGAGGCGCTCTTACTGCCCTGGCTGGCGCTGGCGGCACTGTTACTACTTTGGCTGGCGCTCGCTACGCTGCTGCTTTGGCTGTCACTCGCAGCACTACTGCTATCAGTACTAGCAACACTTGATTTGCTTTGACTAGCGCTAGTTGCACTGCTTTGTGTATCTGTTGCAGCGCTGCTACTGGCGCTATTTTGTCCGCTACTGGCACCTGATGAGGAAGCCTCAGTATAGGTGGAACTGCTTGGTGTTTGAACATCAGCTTTAACTTCATTTGGTTCGAAGGCTGTTCCCAACCCGACGCCAAGGAAGAAGAGTGGTGCGATTAACCACTTTTTCTTCGACTTGAACATCTTGTATCATTTCTTCTCCATCAAAACATTCGTTCTCTTTACCTTTTTCATACTCAAGATCCTCTCAAAAATAATTGAGTAACCCAATTGGTTAGTTTCCAACCCATTTTCTTAAAGCAGTTCCCCCGTGGCACCATCTCCTTTCCGGATCAAGCTGCACATGGCTACCTGGCTATTGACTTGAAAAAGTTGATGAAATAATTCATGCACAACCACTGCTCATTTGAAAAGCTCCTCCGTCAGTAAAAGGGCAAATACAGTCAAAAATATCTAAAAATGTGATTATATGCTCTCCTGCCAAAGGCAACGAAAGTCCTGTGAAAGCCACTAGACCAATCTTTCAAAGGACTTACTTTTATAAATATTTAAATTCTTACACACACAATGCATTTATATAATACTATTATTGTCAAAAATATTAACACACCACTGTCATGAAAACGGTTCCAATTTTTGACTTTTTAACTTTCATGCTGACTTTCACACGTTGTGGATCCGAATCCGGCCCATGTTCACAAGCAAAAACGCCATTGCAACAAAATTGCGATGGCGTTTTCTGGAAATATTTAAAAGCTTCTTTGGCTCAACCTGCCACGGTGCAATGACCACCTAGCGCACATACTAAAACAACGATTACTTGCGCAGTGCCCGCGTAACGGTTTGTTCATTAACAAATGTAAACAGCCCCAAATCGCCAAGTTCACGACCGTAACCGGAATTCTTGACGCCGCCAAATGGCAATTCGGCATTGTAACTCTGACTTTGGTTAGCACCGACCATACCGGTTTCAATCTGCGCGGCAACTTCTGCAGCGTGATTGGTATCGCCGGCAAAGACTGCACCGCCAAGGCCATAAGGTACATCATTGGCAAGCTCAATGGCTTCCTTTTCAGAATGTACCTTGTAGACACAGGCGACTGGGCCAAATAATTCGGTGTGGTAAGCAGGGTTATCCTTGTCGATCTCTGTCAAAATTGTCGGTTGGAAGAAGGCGCCCGGCAGATCTACTGGCGTATTGCCGTAAACGACCTTGGCACCGTGCTCGATCGCCGTGTCAACCTGACCTTGAAGCTTATCCTTGGCCTTTTGACTGTTCAATGGGCCAACGTCAACTGAAGGATCGCTTGGATCGCCGATTTTGACACTTTCAAAGCCCTTCTTCAACCCGGCTACAAAATCGTCATAGTACTTATCTAGCACAATAAACCGTTTGGAACTGGTGCAGACCTGGCCACAGTTCATCAGTCGCGTCTTGACCGCTTCCGGAATGACACTGCTAAGATCGGCGCCGTCTAAAACCAGAAAGGCATCCATCCCGCCTAATTCCATCAACGATTTCTTTAAGTATTTGCCTGCAAGCGCCGCAACATGCGAACCGGCACCTTCAGAACCTGTCAAACAAACGCCGGCAACCCGGGGATCCTTGATGAAGGTCTCGGTATCATCGTGGCCGATTAAGGCAATTTGGAAGGCGCCTTTGTCCGCACCGCCTGCCAGTACAGCCTTTTCAAATTCGAGTCCACTGGCCGGTACGTTACTTGCAGGTTTGATGATGACGGCATTGCCAACCATGAAGTTCGGTGCAAAAACCCGCATCAACTGATAATACGGGAAGTTCCAGGGTTCGACACCAAACACGATTCCGGTAGCAACGTGATTCGTCACTGCAGCGCCAGCCGTGCTGTCAATCGGCTGCGGTTTCAACAGTGCCGGCGCCCGATCAGCATACATGTCCGCAATTTCAGCACAAAGTTCGACTTCACCTAAAGCCTCTTCCGTGCGCTTGCCCATTTCCTTGGTGATAATCGCAGCCATTTCATCTGCATTATCCCGGAAATAAGCGGCAACTGCGTGTAACGTTGCGGACCGCGTTGCCGGATCAAGATTACGCTGTTCCTTATAAAACGCATGCCCGGTTGTCAGCATTTCGCCGATTTGCGCAGGCGTTGTGTTCGCATAAGTCTTCTCTAAAGTGTTCGTGTTCGGATCAACGGTTTGATAAGCCATTTTTGTAAACGCTCCCTTCGTGTCCTTACTTAATCATAGCGTATTCCCTTGATAGATGCCAACTGCATACCGTTCGCACGGACAGTCAAATCGGCAAATTCCTTGCAGCCCAAAGGCGTACGCCGACTTTAATTTAACGCAAAATAAAAAGACCCGCCAGTTTCAGCGAGTCTCAAAATAATCATTATTTTAGAAGTCAGTCGGGTTAACCTTGATACCAGGCGCCATGGTGGACGTCAGGGTCAGGCTCTTGATGTAGATACCCTTCGTACTTGCTGGGCGTGCCTTTAAAACGATGTCGTTCATGGCTTTGAAGTTTTCAAGCAGCTTGTCAGCATCGAAGCTCTTCTTGCCGATTGGGGCATGGATGATACCAGCCTTGTCAACACGATAAGCAACCTGGCCGGCTTTGATATCATTGACAGTTTTGGCAGTGTCCATGGTAACGGTGCCGGTCTTCGGGTTAGGCATTAAGCCTTTCGGGCCAAGTACCCGGCCCAAACGACCAACCTGGGCCATCATTGGTGGTGTTGCAACCGCAACATCAAAGTCCAACCAGCCGTCTTGAATCTTTTGTACCAAATCTTCGGCACCAACAATGTCAGCACCGGCGTCTTCGGCAGCCTTGGCTTGGTCGCCTTGGGCAAAAACAATGACCTTCGACGTCTTACCGGTTCCGTTTGGCAGCACAACTGCGCCACGGATCTGTTGGTCAGCCTGCTTTGGGTCAACGTTTAAACGATAGGCAACTTCAACGGTTTCGTCGAACTTGGCATAGTCGATTTTCTTCAGCAGATTAACCGCTTCTTCAGGGGTGTAGTGCTTGTTTGAATCAACCGCTTTAGCAGCCTCTAAATACTTTTTACCTTTTTTAGCCATTCTGGGTTTTCCTCCTTGCAAATGTGGTCACTGGGAGATCAGTTTTCTCCCTTCCACCTGATTACCTCAGTTTTCACTGAGAATCCGAACAGTGCGTCTTAGTCTTCGACTTCGAAGCCCATCGAACGAGCCGTTCCTTCAACCATGCGCATAGCCGCTTCAACATCGGCAGCGTTAAGGTCTTGCATCTTTGTTTCGGCGATTTCCTTGACCTGAGCCTTGGTTACTTTAGCAACCTTCTTGGTATTCGGTTCGCCGGAACCATGTTCAACACCAGCAGCTTTCTTCAAAAGAATTGCAGCCGGCGGGGTCTTGGTTACGAAATCAAATGAACGATCTTCATAAACCGTGATGACAACCGGGATAATCATGCCGGCTTGATCAGCCGTACGTGCATTGAAATCCTTGGTGAACCCCATAATATTGATACCGGCTTGCCCAAGTGCAGGGCCAACCGGAGGAGCTGGGGTTGCTTTCCCAGCAGGAATTTGGAGTTTGACAATGTTTGCTACTTTTTTAGCCACGAGACATACCTCCTTAAGTCCGTGATGTGGTTATGATGGCCAGAAGTTTTGGCCTCCCACGCGTATGCTGAAAACATACTTAAGTAGCGTAGCACGCTGTCTCGTAAAAGGCAAGTAAGATTCAGTTTGGGAAACACCCCGAATGGCTTTTCACAGCCACGGCCAGCCGCGCTTTAAATACACCCGCTTAACGCATTCAACAACAATTAGGTAAGTCAACACGATGAGCGCCGCCCCCGGCCAATATCCAAGTGGCAACACCGCAAAGTCAAAGGCACGATGCAGCGGCGAGAGGATGAGGAACAACCCCACCAACAAGGCCAGCATGGTCGACAGGATGACGATGGCCGATGCCGGAGACCGCCAAAACGGGGTTACCCGCGTCCGCAAAACGTGCACGACTAATGATTGGGTGAACAGGCCGACAACAAACCAGCCTGCTTGAAAAACATGCTGTGCCGGCAAACTGGCCGCATGGGCGCCAATTCCGAGCCCAAACCATAAGAATAGGAACGTTGTGATATCAAAAAGCGAACTTAACGGCCCAAATGTCAACGTATATCGCAACAAACCCTTAGCGCGCCATGGCGTCGGCTCGGCTAACGTGGCATCATCCACATTGTCCCAGGGAATGGTCATTTGCGACGTATCGTAAATCAGATTTTGAACCAGCAGCTGAATCGCCAACATCGGCAAAAATGGCAGAAAAATGCTGGCAACCAAAACCGAAAAGGCATTCCCAAAATTCGAGGCGTTCGTCATTTTAATGTACTTCATGGCGTTGGCATAGACCCGTCGTCCTTCAAGAATGCCATCCTCAAGCACCAGCAGACTTTTTTCTAATAAAATAATGCCACTTGCGTCTTTGGTGATGTCCGCAGCCGTATCCACACTGATGCTGACATCGGCTTCGCGCAGTGCGGCGGTGTCATTGATGCCATCGCCCATGTACCCTACTGTGTGTCCGGCTGCCCGCATGGTTTTAATAATCCGCGCTTTTTGCAACGGGCTGAGCTTCACGAACAGATCCGTCGACTCGACAGCCTGCCGTAATGCCTTGTCGTCCATGTTCTCGACATCATTTCCTGTGACAACAAGCTGATTGGCAATGCCCACTTCTTCGGCAACATGTTGCGTAATAATGGCGTTATCACCGGTCAAAACTTTCACGCGAACGCCGTGGTTCCGCAATAAGCCAACCGCTTCTTTGGCATCCGGTTTGGCTGGATCCAGAAAGCCCAGAAAACCGGCGATCACCATATGCTGTTCGTCAGCGGTCGTATAAATTTCCTGTTGATGGACATCCTGACGGTAGGCCACCACAATCATCCGCATCCCCTGACCACTCATGGCCGCGTTTGTATGTTGAAGTTGCTTGAGCCGTTCCGGGGTAATCGGCAGCACCTCGCCATGCAGTTCGACCCGATCACACACCGCCAGCATTTCCTCAAATGCCCCTTTGGTGATCATCCACTGGTGGTCCTCGTTAGCGACAACCACCGTGAGTCGCCGGCGCTCAAAGTCAAACGGAATTTCATCGATTTTGGTTAATCCCGCGGGCAAATCCGCCAAAATCGCCTCGTGCTCATGCGCGTAATTCACCACTGCCGTATCCATCAGGTTGTGCCACCCGGTCTGATAATTGGCATTCATATACGCCATCCGCAGCACCGCCGGATCAGTGGCCCCAGTCGCGTCGACGTACCGCATCACGACCACGCGATCTTCGGTAATTGTCCCGGTTTTGTCGGTGAAAAGGGTATCGATGGCCCCGAGATTTTGGATCGCATGCAGTCGTTTCACAATAACTTTTCGTTTCGACATGGCAAGCGCGCCTTTTGCCAGATTGCTATTGACGATCATCGGCAACATTTCCGGCGTCAGCCCCACCGCAACCGCAATCGCAAAAAAGAACGCCTGTGACCAATCCTGCTTGGTGATGCCGTTGATCACGAACACCACCGGCACCAACACCAGCATCATGCTGATCAAAACCCGGCTGATGGCCCGCATCCCTTGTTCAAAACTCGTTGGCGCGGGTTTATGGCCGATTTGATTCGCCATATCACCAAAATAAGTGGCATCCCCGGTTTTCAAAATCACCGCGGTACCGGAACCGGAAATCACGTCCGTTCCCATGAAAACCAGATTCGGCGCATCAAAAAGACTTTGATCCGTATCTAAAGTGGCTTTGCCGGCCGTTTTCTCCACCGGCATCGCTTCACCGGTAAAAGACGATTGATTGACGAACAAATCATGCGTCGCAATCAAATAAGCATCAGCCGGAATCATATCTCCCGTCGCCAGCTGGACAATGTCGCCAGGCACGACTTCATCCATCGGCCGCTCCTGCGTTCGCCCGTCACGCGTCACCGCTGTCGTATTGGCAATCAAGGCAGCCAGCGCATGGCTTTCTTTTTGCGACCGATATTCCTGCCAAAAGTGAATCGAGACGGAGAGCGTAATCATCAGCCCCATCATTCGGGCACCGTCATAATCCGCTGTCATGATGGAAACGATGCATAATAAAAGCAGCACCCAGACAAACGGTTCATTAAATGCTGCAAACAAAATTAAATACCACGGCCGCGGATGTTGGGTCACGACGGTGTTGGATCCCGTTTCTTCCAGACGATCGGCGGCCTCGGCAGGCTTCAGACCTGCTTCACGGGTTCTCAGTGTCGCCAGAACCTCCTGTGGCTGTTGCTGGCTATACTGCATCAACGCGGCCGTTTTTTCCTGGGTGGAAGCGTTATGCCTTGTTATGGTTTTCTTGAACATCATCTCTTGTTATATAAAATGTGGAAGCATGCCGCTTTGGCATTAATAAACTTTTATATCGTTCCTTTCTTGATTGAGTGGCTGTCTTCATTAAGCCTCGTGATGACGCAAGGCCGGCCAGCGGACAGATGGTTTCCAGAAAACATTTGTCAGCTAGTCATGAATACATTTCGCTATTTTCACGATGATAACCACATGAGCACCTTCCACTTAATTATTGCGTTCATGTCTTCGTGGGTGCTTCGTCACTATTATCTTGTTCCATAAGCCGCTTGTTCTCACCTCTTTTTGTATGCCTGGCAAAAAAATCACGAATCATTGCAGGCAATTAGCTTTACTCAAAGAATAACTTGACAGTAAGATGGTTGTCAAAGATAACTAAAGTAGCATTGTTGTCAGGAAGACCCTTTTGGAGGAAAAATTAATGATTTCTTCAGCATTAGCCCAAGCTGCCGCGATTCGTGCCGGCGCCATTACCAGCGCTGACTTAATCGATGCGGCAGCCGATAAAATTGCCAAGCTCAATCCCAAACTGAATGCCATCACCTGGACAAGGTTTGCGGCTGCCAAACACGATGCCGCGCAACTGAAAGACACCGGCCAACCATTCTTGGGTGTGCCGCTGGTCTTGAAAGGTCTGGGGCAAAACTTCGCCGGTGCACCAGCCACAGCCGGCAGTCGGCTATTCAAAGATGCCAAAGCTACCAGCACCAACAACTTTGTCAAGGCATTACAGGCACTGGGTTTTGTGATTATCGGCCAAAGTAATGTACCGGAGTTCGGCTTCAAAAATATCACTGATGCTACGCTTTACGGTCCGGCTCGGAATCCATGGAATCTGGACTATTCGCCAGGTGGCTCTTCCGGCGGCGCGGCGGCGTTGGTCGCGGCTGGCATCAGTCTGCTTGCTGCCGGATCTGACGGTGGCGGTTCGATTCGAATCCCCGCTTCTTTTTCCGGCTTAATCGGCTTAAAACCTACCCGTGGTCGCGTGCCGACCGGGCCGGGTGAGTGGCGCGGGTGGCAAGGTGCTTCCATTAACTTCGCCTTGACCCGCACCATGGCTGATACTGAGGCCTTACTGCGCGGACTGGCAACGACCCAGTTAGCCGCACCGTTTAATGCGCCACCGTTGCACCTCGAAAACGTCAATGACCCGCGACCGTTAAAAATCGCCTACACCACGCAATCGCCTGTCGGTACGCCGGTTAGCGCCACGGCGGTCAAGGCAGTCAAGTTAGCCGTGGATGCGTTACGGGCGGCTGGGCACACGGTTGTTGAAGCGCAGCCGGATGTGGATGGCACGGCATTAATGAAGGCTTATTATTTGATGAACGGCGGCGAAACCGCGGCCATGTTCCAAGCCTATACCGAGCAATCCGGCCGCGCGGTCACTGCGGAAGACGTCGAACCCGTCACGTGGGACATTTATCAAGCCGGATTGCACACGACGGCCGCTGATTACAGCCGTTCGCTGGGCGTCTGGGATCAGGCAGCCGAAGCTTACAGTCATTTCCACGACAGCTATGATCTGCTGTTAACGCCAACGACAGCCAAAACGGCGCCGCGCATTGATGCCGAGTTACAATCACCTGCCATCGTCGATAAAATGAAACACGCAGCCGATCTTGCGCCGGATGAGCAAAAGCAGCTCGTCTGGGATTTGTTCGAGCCCAGCCTCGCATACTCGCCGTTCACGCAACAGGCCAACTTAACCGGCGCCCCGGCCATTAGCCTCCCCACTGCTATATCACCGGACGGCCTACCGCTGGGCATTCAGTTTGTGGCTGCCAAGGGTCGCGAAGATCGGTTACTGCGGCTTGGCTATTGGTTCGAGCAGCACAATCTGCTGCAAATGTATCCACTAATCGAAGCTAATGATTCTAAATAATAATTCCGCGAAAATGTTCTTAGTTTAATGAATGGCGAACAATATAGAAAAGTTTTAGACCATAAATTCCGAGCCGTGCCAAACTCCGCAATCTCCGGCCAGATGGGGCTGGAACGCTGTGGGCACGACTTTGAACCCGCAAAAACCGCGGTTTCAAAGCTCGGCCTTGGTCTAAAACGGGAAAACCGCCCGTTTAAGACCAACTTCACAGCTGAGCCCCATCTGGCCTACGATTGCTCCGCTTTGGCACTAACATCTTAATTAATCCTTCCGAACTATTTTCAGGGAAAACAAAAGCGCACTCTTATTACGAATGCGCTTTTGTATTGTCACCGGTCGTTATGACCTTGGCACTTTTTTGTTATCACCCATGCACTTACTTACTCTTCACTTCAGGAACGCCTGCCTTGAAATTGACGTAACGAGCTAATGCGAAAAGGTAATCAGATAGCCGATTGCTGTATTGCAAAACCACCGCAGTAACAGTCTTATCTCCCTCAGCCAGCAGATCCAGCGAGCGCTCCGCCCGGCGTGCCACGGCGCGGCCATATTGCAACGCTGCTGCCAGCGGATGGCCGCCGGGTAACACAAAAGCGGTGATGCGCGGCACCTGTGCCATCATGTCATCAATCGCATCTTCCAGTGCCTTGACATGCGCTTCGGTAATGGTGTGGTGCCGCGGTACCGCAACGTCAGCCAGTAACTCATAAAGTTCCCGCTGCCGGTCTTCCAACGCCTGCGCAAGCCAATCAAACTCCGGCGTCGCCGTTGCCTGCGAAGCGACATAGCCAAGCCATGAATCAAGCTCGTCCAAGTCGCCCAATGCAATAATTTGCGGGTCATATTTCGGCACTTTCTTGCCATTAATCCGTTTCGTGGCACCGTGATCGCCGACTTTTGTGTAAAGTTTCATGACTAGTCCTCTTTTCCGTAAGCGCGTTATCCGCGGTTAAACCGTTTCAACCCTTGCTGCAACACCACCAGAACGATTGGGTAAAAAACAAGATTACCGATCGCATGATAAGTATCAAACAACAAACCACTGATATAATACGCCCAAAAGCCCAGCCCATTCAAACTGCCGATCACTGCCATGCCTAGACTGACGACAAATCCATAAAGGTACCCAAGTAACCCGGCTAAGCCGATTTGGAGCCAGAGCAGGCGCCGGACGACCGGCAACATCAGCACGATTGCCTGCAACACGAGCATACAAATCATATAAGCCGCGATTTGCGGCAGCGTCCACAAGCCAAATCCTAAAACAAGGTTGGAGACCACCAGCGTACTGACAGTTAAACCGAGTCCCCAGCGCAGTCCGAGTAACAACGTCACGACCATCAAAATATCTGTCATTGGCTGAACATTGGGAATCGGCACTTTAACGATCCGCAAAACCGTGCACAAAGCCGTCAATAGACCAAGCAAAGCCACCGCCCTAACAGGCGATGGCTTTTTGGCTGACGTTGGCAGCTTCATTTGGTAACACTCAGGTCAAAAACGACTTTATCGTGGTTCTTGACCGGTTGCGTTGTGGCGCCTTTTTTCGCCATCTTGCCATTGATGGTGTATAGCCAGTAGGTCTTCTTGGCAACATTTTGCTTCTTGCCGGCAATCTCAGTGATAAACCCTTTCGAAGCCTTGACCGACCAACCTTTTTTCAGACCGGTCATCACCACTGACTTTTTCGGTTGGGTAATCTTTTTCTTGGCAAACGCCTTGCCATTTTCCTTCAGCTGGTAAGTGACCACAATCTGATTCGGCTTGCTGCTGGATTTGGCAGCGCTGTTCGAACTGTTGCTGCAACCAGCCAGCACAAACATTACTGCAAAAAAGACAACCAGTGAACGTAAAGCTTTCTTCAACATAACCTTCAATTTCCTCCGCATTTTTTACTTAATCGGGCAAGCGCCGCCAGCACAATCCGTCTGGTCAACTAATTCCAGATCCTTTTGATCATGATTGGCATTTTGGGCGGCAAAAACAGCTGCGACCGATCCGTGAATCTTGGCGCACTTTTGCGTATAGGTGTCAGCATCAATCGGCTCTTTTGGCGCCTGCTTGAAACCTGAACCAACGTACGGCAACATGGATGTTGACTTGATCACGTGCCGATACTGTGACAACAAGCCGGCAATCTGATCGGCTTCTTCCGGCTGGAAGGTGACCGTGCAGCTGACCGCATTATCAGACCAGTATGTCTGCAAGAATGCTTGGGTCGCAATCTGTTCGGCAATCGAAACCGTTCCGGCTGAAGCAAATGCCGGATCGTCAGCGTGCGCCGCGCGAATCGGGAACTCGACGACCATCGTGTTCTTGGTGTAAACATCCGGCTCAATATGATAACCGCATGCTTTCAAAGCCGGCAGCAACGGGTCGTTGGCCTGGAACCGAATGCGCTGAATCAGGTAGCCGGCATAATGGAAATGCATGCCTTCTGAAACCCCTGCCAGCTTAGCAACGGTACCGGATGGCTTAACCGTGGTGTGTTTGCGGGAAGGCTCACAGCCCAATGCATCGGAATAAGCCTGATCCGCATCAACAACCGCGTGATATAAGCCATCCACCGCTTGCTTGATTTCCGGATTATAAATCGGCTTCTCAAGCATTTTACCGGTGTGCGGATCCACAACCGGTTCAAATCCGGACACGACGCGATGACCGAAATCATCCAGGAACCAATCCTGAATCCCGGACATCGAAATGCCGATACGGCGATTCTTCCTAATAATATCACGGGAAACCTGCCAGTCGTAATTGCTGAAGGTTACTCGCTTGGCATAACGCGTTGCCAACGCAAAGGCCTGCTTCAATTTCCAACCTTGTTGCACCGCAACGACCGGAAAGAGTTCAAACAAGTTGCATGGTTCACCATTGGCCAACGAAATCTCGCCACATGGGTTGGTGCCTTCCACATCCGGATCGTTAGCTGCATTTTCACCATCGACAATCCGGCCGAAGCGGCGTGATAAATCGAGGTTCACAACGCCCGGTTCACCGTTTTTGGCAATGGCTGTCGCAATCGGTGCATAAGCGTCAAACTGCGTATCAATCGCGACACTGTTGTTAGATGCCCAGCGGTGATGATAAAGCTTTTTTTGATCCTGCTTCATCGTGATGAACGCGTCATCATCGGCCGAGCCTAACGACATTTCCGCGGAACGCCGCACATTGCCGGCCACCACTGTCTTGCCGATTAAGTTGCCGATATCCGTGGCGTCAACCGCGGTCAACCGCTGGCCAACCCGCGCATTGAGCACCTTGTTAATATCCAGCAACATCTCGACTAATGGCATCGGGCCGGAAGCCGTGCCGCCAAAGCCATGAATCCGCGCGCCTTTTGGCCGAATCCGACTAATATCCAGCACCAGTTTGGTCTGACCACTAGGATTAGTCGTCGCAAAATGATGGTCAATCACCTTGGCGTTGGCTAAAACCCAGCCTTCACGGGTATCAGGTAAAACGTAGCGATCATTATGTTCGGCTGCATGCGCCTGTTCCCAGGCTTCGCGATCAACCGCGCCCATTTTCAGCGATTCCGCGTAGCTAGCACTGCTGCGATCAATCACAATCGTCAGGTCAACGGCGTTTGCGACCGGCGGCAACTTGGCAATGTTGTCTTTGGTGACGGAAAAACCGACGCCGCCGCCTTTCATTAATTCATCAAACATAAAGGAATACGGCATCGAGACAGCAGGTTGGTCAGCCGAAAAATCCGTTGGCACGATATGCGACTCACCATAGGGTTGCGGGCGAATGGCAATAAACCAGCAATTATTCAAGGCATCGCCATTACGCTTTTGATAATCGGTTCCGGAAATCCACAGATTGCGGCCAGATGGCGTGCCGGCCAACCCGTATATAAGCTTGAAAAGATTCCGTGCCTCTTTTTGCAGTTGGTCCACGACTTCTGAATCGGGATTGGCTGTATGTAACCGCGGATCAAGGTTAATATTCCCCTCAACCACTCGTTTGACGGTTTCATCCCAATTCTCGGTCCGTTGTTGATCCGGCAACCACCGGGCATAGGTCCGCTTATACGTGACCCACCCCAGTTCGCCCCAGTGTGGCTTAATTTCTTTCTTGACCTCGGCAATAAAATCAGGTGCCAAGGTGATCGGTTTCATCATAACTTGCATAGCTGTACCTCCCGTATACAAGATATGGTATAGCCAAACGAAACCAATATCAAGATATAGATTAATCAATAACAAATTGTTAATGTCGGCAACCACCTGCCCAACGCGGGATGCACGGCTTTTTAAAAATAATGGCGAAATTAAAAAATCGCCAGCGCAAGAAATCGCTGGCGACATCTGATCTATCCGTGGTTTTAAAAGACCGGTCCGACATACGGCCGCACTAACACATGGTCCAAATCAAGACTTTTAAGCTCGGCCAAATCATTCACAAAGCAGGTAATCGACCCTGCCAACATCAGATTCATTTTCATCTCGCCAAGCTGAAGCGCCACGATCGGCATATGGTGCGCATAGGCGTACCCAATTTCAAACGCCGTTCCCGGATCGGGGTTCTCGCCGACATAGTCCAGAATGGCGACTAAGACCGTTGAGCGGTGCAGTCCCTGAATATCTTCACCAAACACCTGCCGCTGCCACCCTGGCGAGTTCGGCGTTAAGCCCGCCTTGTTCGTGTCATCGCGCGGTGAAAAAATGGCGGTGACCGATTCATTTGCATGCAAAGCTGCTACAACCTGATCAAGCCGCTCAATCTGAGCAGGATCAAAAAACGGTGCAGCCAAATATACTTCTGCCATGTTCATTTCCTCCTGGGCGGCTTCTGTCCGTAAATCTTTAACTCAGCAACACCTAAAAATCGCGTTGGCGCTGCCATAAATATTCGGCGATATCATGATCCACCAACCGATTCTCGTGCAGTAGACTATGGGCTGCCCGCGGTCCGCGAATCACAACCTCGGTATAGTCTTTGATCCGATCCTTCACCAAATACCGCACGGCAAAGCTGCTGCTGATCGCCACCTCACCATCGTGGCGCCCACCTAACATCAAATCGCCGGCAATATTCAACCACCGTAAGTCTGTCGGCAAGTTGGCAATCGAACGTTGAAAATACTGATAGATCGGCGCTGTGTGCTCCGGTCCTTGACGGGTCAACGGCCAATTAAGAATCGGCGAACGCCGCGCAACCTCCACATCATTCATCGGTGCGGCAATCGTCACCAGATTCGCCACCGGAACAGCAGGTTGGCTCAACAAATACAGTGCTGCTGTTACGCCGCCCATCGAATGCGCGACCAAATTAACCCGGGTAAACGCCTGTTGCGCCTGCAAAGCAGCGATCACATGCTTCAACCCGCGCAACTGGGCAGCGGGCCGCACCGTTTTGTCCGTATACAACACCTGAACGGCAGCGTGATGATTTAAATTCAACTGCCCGCGCAAATGAACGCTGCTATCCGGGGCGACAATCGCCACGACATCCTTACTTAAGCCATAACGCCGCTGCATACGCCACAACATATGGCCAAACGAATACCGTGTTCCCAGATGTCCGGGAATAAACAACGTCGGTGTCGGATCCATCACGAGCGGCACCGGCGCATAGCCAGTCCGCGCCAATAGAAAATAGTCGGTCATCACGCCCACAACGACAATCACGCCCAGCGTCACAAGAATCCAGAACCAGCCGCTCATAGGCGTTACCTACAGCTTGTCGACTTGATCAAAGTCCAGTTCGGCGGTTACTTCACGGTCAAACATTTCCGTAACAACTTTCAACTTCATCTTATCTTTATCAACCGCCGTCACCTTACCATGCATGCCGGTAAAGGCACCATCGATAATCGTCACTGGCTCGCCCACATCAAACTCAACGTTCTGATGGCGCGTGCTCATGCCCATCGAGTGCAGCACACTGGCAACTTCTTCCGGCAGCAATGGTGCTGGTTTTGAACCGGCCCCATGCGAACCGACAAACCCCGTAACTCCCGGCGTATTCCGGACCACAAACCAAGACTGATCAGTCATGACCATTTCAACCAACACATAGCCAGGAAAAGTCTTTTTCATCTCAACTTTATCCTTACCATTCTTTTGTTCATGTTCCTCTTCTTCAGGAACGACCACCCGAAAAATATAATCATCCATATTCATACTGGTCGTCCGCTGTTCAAGGTTCGTCTTCACCTTATTCTCATAACCGGAATAAGTGTGCAACACGTACCAATGCTTCTCTGCCGATGTTACTGTTTCAGCCATAATGCGTCTCCTTTTTGTGTTTTGAGTCAAAATAAAAAACCGTCATCGAAGGCGGTTTTGCGCTGCTCATAGTATAGCAAAGATGAAGCGGTTTGTCAGGCTTTAATACAAGAACGCCTGAAAGATCATGTTAATGACCCAATCAACCGCCGCAAAATAAATGGCAAAGATAATGGAAGTCATGATGACGGTAAACGTATCACGCCGTGTCTGTTTCGCGGTCGGCCACGTAACAGCCTTCATTTCCGCAAAAACACTTTTGATAAATTTCATCAGTCTGCTCCTTCCATTATTACTTGGTTTCTTGGTGAACCGTTACCCGGCCACAATGTTTACAAAATTTTCTTAAAGTTAACCGTTCCGTTCGCTTCGGGTTTTCGGGAACAAAATAATTCCGTTGCCCACAAACCGAACAAGCTAAAGCAACTTTCTTTACTGACATCTTGTTCCCTCCAGTCACGTTCAATATGATACCAAGATTATGTTTGAATAGCAAGCAGTGCCGGCTTCTAGTCAATCTTTAGAAATATTCGTCAAGCGCGTACCCACCGCACATAATTCGATCTTTGAAGATCCGGCATCATATAAAACATCAAGCCAAAAGCTATTCTAACCGGTTCACACTGGCCACTTCGCCTCAACCTCTTGTAAGACGCCCAGTTGCTTCAAAAGACCGACCGGCAGCGGCAACTTTATTTGAAGTGCACCACCTGCAGATCCAAAGCGTGGCCCGATACGGCTTTGCACAGCCACCAGACCATCAGCACCCAGACCGGCTTGGCGCATAAACTGCCTGATTTTCTGCGTGAGCGCTGGTTCTGCGTTTTGAATCAAGTTATCCAACTCCGAAAAGTGCTGAATAACCTTGTATTGATGATATAAGGTAGGGTTCTCGACATAGGGTGATGCCCGCTGCTCATAGTTAAAGGGTTTGCCATCTATGACCGGGAAAACATAAACCTCATCTTCGTTCCCGAACATATCCACCAAATCGCCGGGTTTGAGTTCAATTCGGCCTATCACAGCATGACCAGCAGCCAACTTCTTAGACGTGAACACATTCCGATTTAATCGGACACTATCTGAGCCCGGGTTGAGCCACAAATAGGCCAGATCATCCGTCTGCTCAAAAATCTTTTGTAGCCCGACAAAAGTGATGGTGTCAAAAAAATTCCGCTGGTGAAACGGCATTAGATTCTGACCGGCATCAGTGTATGCCATCAAGAAAACTTCGCCCATTTGATCAGTTTGAACGAATAAATGTCCTTTCTCATTCACGTCTACGATCACTTTATCGCGTGCTTAAGCCAACTGATAACCTGTTCAATGCCCTCTGCATTTTGAGGAAAGTTAAAAAAATTTGTTGGCGTCTTATGCTTTTTAAAACGATCGAAAAATCCCATTGTCTGCCTCCTTTGCTAAGAAATTTCTCAATAACTCGAAGTACCACCGCCACCACCAAAACTGCCGCCGCCGAATGAATCTCCGCCGCCACTGCCGCCTCCGCCGAAAAAGCCGGTGCCGGGGTCGGAATTAGCAGATTTGGAGAAGCCTGCCTTAATCGCTGCGTAGTACCAATCAGCCTCGTGGTTGCGGTACATTGATGTCAATCGATAATATTCATCGCTACCGTCTGCGGATAAAAATTCCGCATTAGTGGTCGCACCATACGCGAAAGCCATATCCATATAATCCGGCCTTGGCTGACGAGACTGGCGAAACTCATAAGCAGGATCTCCTTGCTTTTTTGAAGCGATCCTGTGCTTCCGCAACTTAACGAGCAGATTATCCTTTGCGTGTCGCTGATACTGCTTATTCGAAATCATTTTTTGCCACTTAGTCTTAGCGACCTCTGCCAGGGTATTTTCAGCTGAAGAGTCCAGCATTGCAGCAAGACTACGATCATCGCCAAGCTCCGGAAGAACGCTTCGCAAGTCCTGACAAAATTGACGAATCAGCGTATTCAGCCGCAGATGGTTTAGAACAAACTGGCGAATCTCCTTTAGCCATGATCCAAAGCCGCTAATCGGAACGACCATCTCGGCGATAGCCAGCAACAAAAGCGGCTTTTTAACAATAAGGAATCCGATATTATTAAAGAAAGCATCGATCATTGAAAGGTGATCCGCTAACACCCCTGGTTGCCAAAAATGCAACAGTGATCCCAAAGCAAAGTATCGATTCACAAGCCAAAACAGTATGAACCACCACCAAGTAACCGTGAAGAAACAAACTAACTGATAAAACAATATCTGTAGTGGGTTTAACAGCCACGGTTCCATAGCCCGCTTATTTTTAAACGATAGCGTCCCAACAGGCGCCTGGGCCATTGCCCTGCCGGTAATCTGATTGAATACCCGCCCCGGCCAAAGCTTCCCGACAGTCCACTGGTGCCAGTGCTGCAAATACATGCTGCTTTGTTTGAAATGCCAATCAGTTCGAAACTTATCATCGCAAAATTGTTCCGGATTAATTTGACCGAATGCAAAACTCAAATCGTAATAATCCGGCACCTTAAGCTTGTCGATATCCCCAGAAGCCGTCCTGGCCGATGCGATGAGTTTCTCCCTAAGAATGAGCTTGGCATCAATAATTTCAGCACCATTGTCAATAATCGCGGCTAATGGCAACTCAGGATCTATCTTTTGCATATCCTGTATATAGTGTTGAATCAGTGCATCCAGTTGCAACCGATATACCCACTTTTTCCCCGATTTACTATAACCTTCTATAGTAAATACCAGGATCACCATACCGATATACAACGTGACAAATCCGACACCATCTTGTTGTGTGCCGTCATCTTCATCCATATCATCGGTATCATCACTGTTAGTCCGAATCAATTTATCCAGCCGCTTTGTGACCAATCGAACGCCTTGATCAAAATGGCCACTCCTGAAATCATTCTTGACTGACTCATCAACGACCTGCTCGGTTGCTGCATCAGGGATTTGATCCTCCATGCCATACCCGACTTCCAACCGTGTCTGCCGCGTGCCCTTGTTAATTAAAAAGACGACGCCGCTATCGTGATCACGATCACCAACCCCCAGTCTTGATGCCACGTCAATCGTATACGTCTCGATTGATTGATCATCTGGAATCTTGTTCACCGTGATAATCATCAGCTGTGGTTTTTTGGTTAACTGTCGATAATCCTCGTTCTGTGCATGGATAGCTTCCTTCGTCTCATCAGACAGCAAATGAGCATTATCAGAGACAAAAATATTACTAGGATCAATGTGTACCCCATTGGTCACATAGGTAGGGATACCCTCAACCACGATCACGATAACGGCCGCTATGCCTACTAATACGCCGAGATACCGCATAAAGAAACTGACTAGTGGCATCGTTTTTCGCTGCCGCTCAGTTAACACATAGTCTGACATTGGCACCGAGTATGCTGGCAAAGATTGTTTGCCCCGTTTTTTTCGTTCTGCTTTTGCCATGTGCCTTCCCTCTCAATTTTTCATTCATGTTTTAGCCAATTTCATGTCTGCGTGACACGCCGTCTCTGACTCAAAAAACTAGATGTCAGCACCACCGCCACCGAAGTCGCCACCGCCAAAACTACTGCCACCGCCATCAGAGAAACCACCACCGGAGAAGTCACCACCGCTAGATGAGCCACTGTCAAAGAAACCACCACTACCACTTGAACCAGAAGACTTAAAGAATATCTTATAAAGAACAATGGCCATAGCTGACAATAAGTCCAAAAGCATGAGACCCTGAACGAGTATAAGGTTTCTGACTGCTTCCTGTTCTGAATATTGACGCCGACGCGGTGCCAAGATAAACCAGTCTAACGGCATCATCAGGACAAGAAGAATCATCAGAACATTTTTCAGAATCGGATTCATGCCCGAAGTGCCTTTTTTGCGCGTATGATATTCTGTGGTAATAACAGCTTTAACGTCTGAGAGCACGGCTCGTAACCCTCGATTGATTCGTGCTTGATTATGAGATTTCAAATCACTTCTATATGTGTTCAGAATGTCAAGTGCCATGGCATCTGGCAACACATCTTCGACACCGTAGCCTGTTGATATTCGGACATTGTTTTTGCCATTGTTTTGGGCAAACAACAAAAATACGCCATTGTCTTTATCTGCATCGCCAATCTTCCACTCGGATCGATCCAGCAACTCATCAGTCCAATATGCAATCGACTCGTCATTTGTAGTAGGGATCGTCATAAGGACAATTTGCGGATTGCCTTTGATTGGTGATTTATCTGAATTTAAGGGATTAGCCGCTTGCACCTGATGCTTAGTGGTTTGATCCAGAATGCCGGCATAATCATAATAAAACCTGCCCAAAGTCGGGTGCAGGCTATCAACTGAGTCTGTTGCTTCGTCATAGGAGCTGGTGTCTTCCTGAGAGGAGCTAGCGCTTACCTGAGAGGAATCGGTGCCGGCCTGTGAAGAATTGGCCTCTGTTTGCGAAGAAGCGGCCTCTGTTTGTGAAGAGACGGTGCCGGCCTGTGAAGAACTCATACGTGCCTGAAAAGAAGCATGCGTTTCAAGAAATTGCTCGTGCCAGGCGGATTCTTCTTTGTCAAGAGACGCAATCTGTGTTTGATCAAATTGGGACACTTTAATCTGACTATCAGCTCTTGATTTAGCATCATTTCTTTTTATGTATGATATGAACGAGAACAAACAAACAGCGCACACAATTAAACCAACAATAAACCTTGTAATATCGAAATCTTTTCTCACATTATTGACACGTTCGCTATAAACAATTTTTTTCTGAACGCTATACGCCATCCTTTTCCTATGTTTGGCGCGTTCCGCGTAGGTTAATTTTCTTTTCTTGTTATCGTCTTTCATTGGATTTCCTTCTTTATGGTTCGTGCCTAAAACCTGTTCATAGAAACAATCAATCGCCGGTAGGATGCAGTGGCACCATCATGTCCTTACCTTAACCATCCGTAAGAGCATTGGCCTTAATAGTAGCTAACACTTACCAAGGTCAACTAGAACACTAACCACCTGGCTGGTTTACTTACCAAGGTCGGTAGCTGACCCTTTCAGCCTCTTCAAATAATAGGTAATCGACTCTTGATTTTGCGATTTGAGTCCGTTTCTGCTCCGTGGTTAGCGAGCTGTCGGCATTCGCTTTCTTTAAAAGCTTGAGGTCAATATTCTGCCAACCCGTACCTTTTGCAAAATGGGGCAATCTTAATCTCAGAAATGATAACGGATCGGTGGTTGCGGCGAATCCGGCCGGTCATCATCCGATTGTTGTGTCACTTTTTTAAAGAAAGGCCGACGATTTTCACGCCAGGCAATTTTGAGCCCAAAAACTTTGGCAAACCACTTTTGAGAGTGATGATGAAAGCTCATCAAGACGAAAAGCAAGAAAAACAACGAGAAGAGAAATAGGGGTACATCTTTGTTTTCCAATGTTATCTGCACGAACACCGATCCCATTATGCCAATAAACCCGAGCATAAATGCATCGGATAAAGCCCATATAAGTCGCAACACGTTTTCGGAACGTGTCATTTTTTTACGATCATTGATATACTTATCGTCGTTAGAAATGAAAACAGGACTCGATACTCCTCGATAGATTGTTCCTTCTGGCAAAGCATGATATCCCAAATAGTAGGCACAGTAATAGCCAATCTCAGTCATAGCTTGCCAAACAACAGGAGCAAAGAAAAGGCCAATACCAGAACTGCCTTTAGAGATGATTAAAATACACAGTACTAATACTGCAGCTTTCGCAATAAACCATACAATGAATAAGAGGGTTAATGTTATTTTTGAGACTCGCGGCGATTTCAGATCATGCTTAGCCATAACAATCCTTTCTTAGATCCTAGAAAATTCGAAACAAGGATCAACACCTTCAAACCTGTTGATAGATCAAGTACTTCGCATCATCCATAAAATTCTCGTAGGTAAAATCCACTGAATATAAGATGTTGTTGGACTGATAAAGTGCTTTAATCTGCGGCCCCAGCTTCGTAACAATCTCGTGATTATTCGGGCTATCAATGTAGACCAGATAGCTAAATTCATTATTTGACTGCATCAAGCCGAAATAGATTGCCGCAACGCTGCTGTCACGCCGAGCATAGTCCTTCAGTAAATCAATAATCGGCTTTGGTGGGGTTGCAGGTAAACCGATATTGATAGCCTCTCCTTCAGAAAAGGTGTGCCTTGGCGTAAAAAGTGAACGGTAAACTTGGGCACTATCAGAATGCGGATTTAACCAAAGGTAGGATAAGTCTCCATTTTCTTCAAAGATTCGTTGGAGCCCTTCAAAAGTCATGGTGGCAATGACATCGCCTTTTTTAAGCATCGGCTGAATTTGACTGACATCGGTATAGGCATTCAAAAACAAGGCACCTTGTCCGTCTTTGCCAATCTTCATCTTGCGGTCATGGCTTAAAACCAGAATGATTTCATTTGCCTGCTTAAGCCAATCAATGACTTGCTGAAACCCTTTTTCATTCCTAGGCCCCTTAAAAAAGTTCGTTGGAGCAGTTTGCTTTTTGAAGCGATCGAAAAGTCCCATTGTCTTCCTCCTTTGACACATTTACTGTTCAATTCCTGCGACAGCTATCATTAGTAGTGGACGAGATGCTTCCCCTTCAGCCCTGCGCCTTGGCTGTTGTCGCAAATCTGACCCTCTTACTTGGCGGTGTCGTGACAACGATACTGATAACGGCAACCAATAACGCAACTTGTTGAATCCCTGTCCAAAAAAGAGTTGGCATGAAAAAGTACCCAAATGCGAAAGTAAGGCTGCTAAGAATGGCAAGCATCGAGCCAGTAACCGAACCAATCCCACGCTTTGAGCGAATTGTGGTGATGAGCGTATAGACCGCGAGGCCGATCAACAGGATGATGGCAATTGAACTGAACAGAAACTTACCCGTAAAGTAAGGAATGGCTTGGCCTTGATCAACATAGGGCAACGTCCAGCGGCTTAAGTGTATGATCGGGTACAGCGCCACGATCATCGTGACAGCGACGATGATGTTATCCCTTAATGAAACCTTCTCAGTAATGGCGGTTCGTTGCCACCGAAGGATAATATCGAGTATTAAATAGGTCAGCCCGCCCAAAAACATTAACAGAGGGATGATAATCGTGATCCACACCGGTAAAAGAGCATCTTCATAACCATTGAGACTCACAACAATGTGCCAAACCAAGCTGAAAACAAACAGGAGGCCTCCGATTCCGTCCGTTAATCCGCGTGCCTTCCCCAGAAGCAGAAGAACTAAGTAACATGCAAGTCCGCCCCAGATAGCGAGAAATGACATGATCAGGCTGAACATTGTGTTAACTTGAATAAATGAGGTCCCGAATAGAAACAGGGGCGCGACAAGCAAGACAATGCGGATGATGTTGTTCCAAATTTTTGATTGCTTCATGTATAAAACTTCCTTTTTTGTTGGCATTTGCCTTCAACTAGTTGCCGGCCCGAGACGCTTATCCAAGCGAGCGAACCAAACTGCGTACAACGTAATCATTAGACCTATCATGAAAATTAATTTGAGCTACGTTGTTAAATCCATATTCGTTCCTCCAAACGTTGGCATGCCCAAACCTTCGAATTTCCAAATCTTACCAGGCAAATCGCCGACATTGTTCTTCTCCGCCTACTTGTTGTCTTTTCCTAAGTGACTTTAAAAAACCATACCGGTCATTGCCGCCAACAAAATGGAAGCAACTGTTCGGAGTGCCACTAGACCGACAAAAAACCAATAAACATATGTAAACCACATTTGTGAGGCCTTTTTGTCAGGATTCTCTGCCACCTTTTTCCGCCACGTTGGATACAATGCGATAACAAGAGCAATGAGAATAATAAGTTCAATCCATTTATATAAGTCCATGTTTTCCACCATTCCTTTTTTCAATTCAAGTGTGTTCAAAAATAGCTATTCTTGCACAAGGTCCTGTACAAATCTAGTTAAACGGTTGCCAAGCTTCGTTGCAATGTATGGATATGCCACAAAAGAGACTAGAAATACCGTTCCCCAAACTGCTCTATTTTGAAGAATGATTCCTGACACATAGTAAAAGCTGCAAAATGTGAGATAAACCAATGCTGCAAAAACGTAAAAGACCGTACGTACCCAAATAAAAAAAATGCCCGTTGTTCCAAAATATCGAATGTGCATATCACGTTTTTTTCTTAATTTTAAAATGGTCAGCCAGCTCGAGACGATTCCTATCACTAATGGAACAAAGACCATGAAGCACCAAAAAATAGAGAAAGAAGGTTGTCCTAGTTTCCCCGTAAAGAAGTTTAATCTTTTCGTTAAAGGAAATGCCACCCCAAATGGTACAAATGAAATAACCAAGAACGAAATGATGAGTAAGGTAATGGCTTTTCTCTTGCTTATTCTATCGTTTATCACCATTACTGACGTAACTGGGAATGTAAAGAGACCCAAGATACAGTAAACCGCCAAAAGTACAAAAAAGCTTGACTCAGAAGCTATAAATTCTGTCATTTCATCCTCCCAATTATTCTCCTGAAATAGTACTAATAGCTTTGTCCTCACCCTTATCTTTAGAGACTTTAATAGCTGACTGGAAAACCAACTGGTTCCCAAAGCCATGAATATGCCTGAGCATAGAATTAGAGACGCTATCATCTATGTTCTGGTCAATATACTTTTTTCTTCCCTCTTCTGCTGTAACGATCCCGTAATCTTTAGCAACTTCCCATCTGACCTCAGCCATGTTTTGTTTTGCCGTTTCTGTCAACTGAGGGAGAATATGGGCATCATTGGAAAGCGATGCAGACCGGTGTATGGTTCTTATGTTGTTTTGAGCCGAAAAGATTGCTGTCTGGGTTCCTATCCTGGATCCATCAGCCTCCTTCCATAACTTGTAGGTTTCAAGCACGCTCTCTTTGCCATACTTCTCACTCCTCCCAACCAGACACATAGGTTTCTGCTATCATCTGGACACCATCAACTCGCAGTGTTGCTCCTGATTCGGTTTTCATCACGTGTTCGCACTTTATAGATGGGCTTTCGTTGATTGCTTCTGCTCTCAGTGGCTTGTAACAGTGCAGTGCAATTCAACATAACCGCAATGTATCACCAGTGAAACTTAATGTGTAAAATGCTCAGGCCTTTCCCTTACTAACATCTTTAGGTAACCTCGAAACGAGCGAGGGGTAAATCTTATCGAAAGCCGTTTCTTCTTCGTCAGAAAAGCCTTTAAAGAAACAGTGGTCAATGTTCTCTTGGTTGAAGTAGATCATCTGGTCATTGAAGATACCTGCAGGATACAAGCAGGCAACGTAATCAAAGAACTCCCTGCCTTCGTCACCGTTAGTCACAACGCCTCGACCAATGATCATGACCTTCTGTGTTCCATCTTTGAGGGTTACAACTGAGCCTAATGGATATAAGTTTGACATTATGTCACTTCCTTTTAAATCAACAAAACAACAGTAAATAACTAATGATCTTCATTCATGGATTGATCCCGTTCAAGAGCCTTCTTCATTTCTAGCATTTATTTATAAGATCATTCCGTATCAGTCTTTTTCACACAGCTTTAGGTAAATAAACATAATAATCTTTATTAATTGCAAAGCTTATCAGTGATAGGTTTAACGAAAAGAACAGAATTACGGAATACAAAATCAGGTTTAGCAAATCAAAACTGATATACATTAAAATGAGACCCAAGATAATAACACTTCCTATACAGATAAGAAATGCGGCCAACTTTATAAAGAAGATCCTCAGATTTATTTGTTTTAGCTGGAAGCGAATATTCCGCGGCTCCTGTAGTCGTCCGATCAAGGATTCCATCCTTTCCCGTCTCGAAGTCATCAACTTTACTTTTGCGAATACCAGGAGCAACAATATGAAACCCAAGATGGACATTCTTAAACTTTGAGGAATGTCAAACGTGAGATATTGCCTAATAAAACGATATCCAATAGTTATTGTTAAAACAAAGGGCACTCCAGTTACAATTTTTCTTGGAGTTGGATTGGGATCCTCAAGTTTTAGTTTGTCTAATTGTTCTTTCTTTAATGGATAACTTTTTCTCTTAACATATCCGTCTCCAAATGGGCTGAACCAATCTTGCGCTTTTGCTTCTAAGTCTATAAGATAGCCTGTATTATCTGGCAACTCAGCGACTTTATAACGATAATTTCCAACAAGATTCCTTATTGTTACTTCCATTACTTTCACATCCTTGCATATTTCTTATATCGGGTTAAGCAGAGAGCTTACGATCTGTTGGCGTGGCAACAACGCCAACATGCAACCGAACGTATGCTGAAAGACCTCTTTTTCATACTTAAAGTGGCTTTATCAGATATTGCAACTGTGCACCGCGATCAGTTAGTTGTTTGAAACATCGTAAGCAGTACTTGGACGCTTCTGAAAAAAACGCAGATAATGTTATTAGCGATTTTTTTAACGCTTGTTGTTGTTCTCGGTAATCCACCGCTAGGTTAAAGGTAGCGAATTGATCGCAGTATATTGGCAGTGAAGGTAATTCATAGCCTCCAAGGTTTCGAACCCATTTAAAGATTAAATCACTTTGAAATTTGATATTCAGAGTTTTGAGTTAAAGAGAAAAGGGAAAAGTTGATCAGGAAATAGAAGAAAAAAACGCCCAGCGACAAGATTACCACATCAAAAGTCCATGATAATAAGGAATACGTACAGAATAAAACTGCAATGATACAAAACAACAGCATAAATAGCTTTGCACGAAAAACTTTAGGGTTATGCCCTTTAAACTTTACATGTGCGGTCGTTAGCTTTTGTAGCGATCCTATTTCTGATTCTATTTTCCTGCCGTTTTTTATCATCATAAATATTTTGAGGCCAACCGCAAGTATGCAGGATATAGCTATGACTATAATGCGCTGGTGTTCCGATAAATTTATGCTTATATATCGACCAACAATCCGATAGACAACAGCCAAGAATAGTCCGATAGCTACTGAACTTCGGGGAAACGCAGAGTTATATTTAATTCCAACGGCACCAATTTTCTTTACTTGATCTTTATCTAAAATAAAACATTTTCGTTTAATCAAGTGATCCCCGAAAGGACTGAGCCAATGCTGAACCTTTGCTTCCAGATCCACTAAATATCCAGTTCCATCTGAATTTTCCGCCATCTTATAACGGTAGTTACCTTTGATGGTCTTGATCTTTACTTCTTCCATTTGTATGCCCCTTTAAAATAGCAATTGCTCAATTCTTACCAATACGATTGGATATACGTGCCGTTTTTTAATTTTAAAAGTTTACTCAGCATTGTCGCAACTGGCTTGGATGTGAACAAAAGCATATTTTGTCACTTGTAATCGTGCATAGAAAACTCCCAATTAAGAGGCAAAATCATCGATGAAATAATAATTGTCGAAAAGAATATTATTGCAAATAATAAGAAAGAAATTATATTAACAGATGGCGCTAGAATCATAAATACAAACACAACTAATCCACCCATCATCATTAGCATAATGCCAAGCACCAGTGCAGTTAACTTCCACTCAGCTGGCGTAAACCGAATGAGCTTGCAGGCTTCCGGTTTCATAATAGCACCTGCATCTAGCGCCCCGTTTCTCGCCTTTTGCATATAATAAAAACGAACTAACGTAAGTAAGGTCATGATTAGCAGCATGACGACTATTTTTACTCCGACTCCTAATCTGACTGACAGAATATCATTTGTTTGACGAATAATTATAGTTAAGAGTGCGCCGAGTCCCACGGCTAAAGCCGCTGATCCGGTGCTTGTTTTCTTCTGATTCAGAAGCAGCTTTGCAGTCTTCTTTGAAATCGGATAGCATCGACGAGGAAAAAAGTAGCCATACAGATATATAAACCATGCAATTACCGGTAATCCCATATCAACTAAATAAAAATCTCCGGTATTTGTTTGAGCAATCTCATATCGAAAGTTCTTATAAATGACTTGAAATCGAACTGTCACAATGATTCCTCCCTGTAAGTGATATGACCTCCAGATTTCCGGAACTCATTGAAGATATTTTTAGCGCCATTATAGAGCCCATCAAATTTCTTTCCAAAGAATCTTGTTATATCTCTTGTCCCAAAATAGTTGTTTTTGTAAGCTTCTCCGTAAAACCATGCTGCGCCAACAGATAATGCAGCGGCGGCCCCAACCGCTATGACACCAGGTATGGAAGCTGCCGCTAAACCTGTAAAAGCTAACGATCCAACTAGGTAGCCTATTCCTGAAGATACACCATTGTAAACTACTGCTTGTCCTAAAGACTTATGGTGATTCAAAATATCTTCAGTTGTATTAATTCCAAAACCAGCAAGAGCTAGTCCTTTGCCTAAATATTTACCAACACCATCAAGAACCTTCCCTTTATCGACAGCCGCCTGCCCTATCCTGTACGCGCGCGTATTCGTATCATACGCAATTGAATCAGTTCTTAATCCAGTTGCATATTCACTTGTATGCATCTTAGTTTTACCTTTTGAAATAAAGTACTGACCTGACGCAGAAACTGGTCACCATAGTTCTCGACATGTTCATTTTCATAGAACTCGCGGCCTTTTCTAACCGCCTTGATCCACTTCTTCTTCCGGTCTATCCGCCGCATCTTCTCGATCTGCCGCTCCAGACCCCCCTGCTTCTGTTTGACATAAGTCCTAAAGCTGGTGGAGGAGGCCACACTCATCAACTTGGAACTCGAGAAGGCGTTGCAACGATGCCTTCGGCTTCCCCAGGTTTGCTCTGAACTTTACTTTCAATGTCATGAAGATTATCCAAAGCACCTTGCTGCGCCTCAAACTCATGCACCCACGTCTTCGTATGTTGCAGGACATCGTGTGTGTCGTTAGCTTCATGATCAAATACTTGAACCTCAGCATCAAAGGTATGGACCGTAAGCAGTTCGCGCAAGATTTCAAGATTGTCATTGCCTTGTCCTTTATCCATCAACGACTCCTCTTTTCATTCACGCCTGCCATAGTTTCGCGCGCATCCGCTTCATCATCGGCCTGCTTCTTATGCCCAACACGGCTCATCTTTTGGGTGTCTTGTTCCGCATATTCACGATAACGCTGGACTAATGTTTGAATCGTCTCTTGCTCGGTGTACAGATCCCGGAAATTTGACAGAGTTGTTTTCGAAATCGAACTGCCTTTTTCCGGCGCAATTGACGAGTTGCCACTCGATGCTTTGGCTACAACTGACTGCCATTCATCTGATGAATAACTGATTTTTCCTGCCATCATGGCACCTCCTAATCTGTCGCCAGTTCGGCAATCTGTTCAATTAACTGACCGATCTGACTGTCCATACTGTCGGCCTGCATCTCCAACTGTCCGATTGCACTGCTTTTAGAGGTACAGCTTCGTATTATGTCAGCTAATTTTATATGTCTTCCCAATAGAAAGTCCAGCCAACGATAAATTCAATGTAAAAAACAAGAATAGCATATAAAGAAAGAGCGCCATGATATCAAAGTCTAGTAGGACGATAAAGAGTGCAAGGGAAACAACGGCTCCCCAGCAAATGATTGCGCAGAACATCTTAAGCCAAAAATATTTAACATTATGTCCACGCAACTTAATGTAATTCACTCGCATTTTTCTTATGGGTCCTATTTCTTTCTCAATTCTTTTCTTTCTAGATATCATAAACTTAACTTTAAAGAGAATAAGAGCTAAAAATATCAGAGAAATAGTAGAAATGCGAAAAAGTGTAGGCACATTAAAAATAAAAATGGATTCGTTAATCCTATAGAATGTCATCACTGATAGCGTTATACCAATGGCAACACCAGTATAATCCTTTCCTTTCACAACAATTCCTGTAAGATTAAGTTTTTTTAATTGTTCATGGCTGAGCATATAACACTTCCTTTTAATAAACATATCCCCGAAAGGATTAACCCAATCCTGAGCTTTCGCTTCTAAGTCTACAAGATAGCCTGTATTATCCTGTAACTCAGCGACTTTGTAGCGATAATTTCCAACGAGATTTTTTATTGTTGCTTCCAAATCATTCACATCCTAATATACTTTTTAATATCGTTATCACTTTGCTGATAATAGTCTATTTAGCTTTTTTTAGATGACTGTAAGATTCCACATAACTAAACTCTGAGTTTGCTTTTATATTTTTCCAAATATCGCCCCCTACCCTTTGTAACGCATTTCCAATTTTATCAGAGGTTGTTTGTATACCCATAAAGTTACTGCCATATAACTTGTCAAAACCAAGACTAATTAACATACCAAGACCTATCCCGCCCATTACTGCTAAAGTTGCTGGACCACCTATAACCCCAGCAAAAAGGGAAGCTACAGCATGTTCGCCCAAATATGTTGCAGCGGTATTTATAGCGAGAGATACCCCATTATGCACAATCGCCTGGCCCAAATTCTTATGCTCATTCATTATATCGTTAGCCATACCCAAACCTGTCGTGGCCATTGTGATCCCTCCGCCAATCTTACCGTGACCCAGCTTTTCTCCGAGGTCTGCAAGTGTCTTCCCGCGTTGGGCAACTTTGGTACCAACATCTCTTGCAGGATCAACTGTGTCTGTCATCGCAAAACCGGGGTCACCCGATGCTGTTTTCGGCCCCATTGTCGCGTTCTTCATGGCGTAATTCGATCCGAGGTACTCCTGTAACAAACCGACCATCTTCAAGTACTCTCTAAAGTCACTGACGTGCCCTTTCTCTAGAAGAGAAACATAGCCTCCCCAATCCAGATGATGCTGTTTGGCAAACTCTTTTTCGCCTCGCAAACGCGCGGCTTTCTCTGTCTTAACTTCTTCAAGTTGCCGCATTTTTTTATCCCGCGCTTGTACGAGGTTTCGATAATCGGTATTGCCAACGGCGCTGTTGAACTTAGAACTTCCGAAGGCCAGTCCCTTAATCTGGTTGGCCGCATTTAGTTTGGACTGGGTAGCCGAAACCAGATCCTGAAGCGCGCTCAACCCGTCGAATTGGCTTTCAAAGTTATGCACCCAATTAATGGTGTGCGTCAGCACTTCGTTCGTGTCGGATAATTCACGAGTGAACTCACTGTGGCTCGGCATCGAGATATCAACGATATTATCGATGCTGGTGTAGATACTCCGGGTTTTGCTATCAAGACTGTCTTTATCCTGGGCCAGTTGATCCAGTCGGCGCTTGAGCGAACTGAGCGTGTCCTCATCCAAGACCGCACTCTGACTATGTTCTTCAACCGTTGAAGCGAAGCTTTCAATTTCTTTGGTGAAGCCATCAACCAGTAACTTGTAAGCATCACGCATCGCGACACTGATCGGCAGGTGAATGTTATTCACGTCATCGGCAATCGCGTCACCGACTTTGCCTTCAAGCGCTTTAGAATCAGCGATTCGAGCGAATGATACGCTTGAATCATCGAGTTTCTTCGATAAGGCCTTCACTTTGTCCGCGAAGGTGTCCTTAGCTTCGTGAACCTCGCTCATATCAATGTGAAATCCCATTAACCCTCATCTTCTTTCCTGTCTTGAATGGCGCCAACATATTTCCTTGCCGCCTCACTATCCATAAACGCAGCGGATCGTTTATTCAAGGCAAGCTGATTGGTCCGTAATACCTTCTCTGAAAAGTCATGTTCGAACTGATTGGCAGGCCCCATCATCTCAACGCGTTCAATCATCATATTCGTGATAAAGAGCGGATCCCTATGCGGAACTTCCCCGTACGGCCAGAACCTTGCCAAATAATCAATTAAATAGTTGGAAAACTCCCCCTCAAGGGGAATCTTGCGACTGGTAATCACCACTTCAAGCGGCCGATCCACAAACGGTTCGGTCAGCTCTGAAGCCAAAAGATCTTTATCGAGGATCAACACCGTGCCGATCGGATAAATGGGACTAAACACCGCATCAACACAGCCTAGAAGAAACATAAAATCATTGCCATTTAAGCTAACGTGTTCGTTGCCCTTGACGATTTCGATTTGATCGCCTTGATAACGAAACCTGAAGACCATATCATCGCCAACTAAGGTTTTATACGTATAGGCATCGGCACCCTTAGCGAGACTCTTATACAACCGACGCAATTGCTGGCCACTGTTACCCAGTCGCATCAGGATATTAAGCAGCTTTTCATCAACGACCGTTTTAGACGCAAAATCGTGGTTTGCCATTAACTCCTGAAGCATCTTCTGATTGTCTAACCTGACGGTATCTGCCATTACTTGCTCCTCCGAACACTAGCATGACTGATTGCCTGGGCGTCTTGTTCGTCATTGGTCTGAATCTTTTTACCGACATTTAGCATCTTGGTCGTATCGTTCATCGCATAGACTGTATACTGCTTCAAAAGCTGCCCGAGGACGGCTTCTTCATCATAAAGGGCCTTAAAATTTCGACTGGTGGTTTTCGAAACTTCGCTGCCTTTTGCCGGCGCCACCGCTTCATTGTCACTAGCGGCCTGACTGACCACTTTAGACCATTGATCCGATGAATAACTGATTTTTCCTGCCATCGTCGTCCCTCCTATTCCGCTGCAAGCTTCGCAAGCTGCTCGATTAGTTGGCTAACCTCCACCACGTCAGTCTGTATTTCCTACAGTCCGGTCTTGGTGTTGATGCCTTGGATCGTACAATTTCCAACAAATTCCGAAGAATTCCAAACAGTACATCCTATGTAAAGAAGCCCTCAGACCTCTCCCCGCTTAACGTCTTTAGGTAACTTTTCAACCAGTGACGGGTAAACCTTATCAAAGGCCGCTTCTTCCTCGTCAGAAAAGCCTTTAAAGAAACAGTGGTCAATGTTCTCTTGGTTAAAGTAGATCATCTGGTCATTGAAGATACCGGCAGGATACAAGCAAGCAACGTAATCATAGAACTCCTTGCCTTCGTCACCGTTCGTCACAACGCCGCGACCAATGATCATGACTTTCTGGGTGCCGTCTTTAAGCGTTACAATCGAACCTAGCGGATACAAGTGTGGCATGATATCACTCCTTAAAGTTTTATTCACAAAACCAAAACATAAAAAGGTTCTTATCGTGAGAGCTTCTCAATCTTAAGAACAATATATGTTACGTCTTCACGAAAACAATAACTAGTAAGACCCAGTAACGCAAACATCATCATACCAAACAATAGAACGTAGGCGATATTTGTGCTTGCCTGTAATATAAAGAAGAAAAAAAACAGTAAACAACTCCAAACGATTATCGCCATTAAAGCTTGCTTTAGTAAAGGCTTAATCCCTTTCACGGAAAAACGAATAGTAAACTGCCTCTTATCATTTAATGAAACTCCCCTCGAACTGATCATCTCCTCAGCTCTATGAACAAAGAAGAGCCTTAATCCGAAAGCCGCGATCAGAGAAATCATAATAAGCATGATTCGGAAGAACAGCGGAAAATGAAACAATAAAGCGTTTTCCCCGTTTCTAATGAACGCACTTATAATAATAGCAATACCAGCTATGAGCCCTGTATTATAATTTCTCTTTCGCTCCTGTCCCAAAATCTTGATCTTGTCCTCGTCGGATATGGCATAACATCTCCTTGGTATAAAACAGCCCATTATTAAAGTTAACCACGCGATTACTGGCGTTCCCATGTCAACGAGATAACTCGAGCCGTCAGATAACTCAACAACTTCAAAGTTAAAATTCGTTGAAACATATTTAAACTTAGCGCTTTCCATACATTCCCCTTTGCTTCACCAAATAAGAATCTAACATCTTAATAAACGGAAGAAATATAAGTAACGGATTCTGGGAGTTTTGCAAGTACTGGGTCTAGAAATTTTCCTATCCCATCAACAAGGTTCTTTGTCCCAAGAAAATTATGCTTATAAGCTTCATCGAATATAAGCGTTGCAGTAATACCTGCTAGCATACCTGCCACTATCTCCGGTGCCCCCGCAGTCATTAGCGCACCTACCCCCCACGTCGCTAAAGCACCAACTCCTGTCACCACGCCATTATATGCGACCGCATTTCCCAAAGTTCTGCGTTGACTAAAATAATCGTCCGCAGTCTCAATAGTGAAACCAACCCCAGGCATCCACTTACCAATTTTCTCTCCGATGCCTGCCATCTTTTGTCCATTCCTAATTAGCGCCTGTCCGAGACTAAAACCGCGCGATGATTCATCGATCATGACACCAGCATTTTTACCAGTGGTCATCAATCCGCTAGAAATCACCTTTCGTTGGCCTTCCCTGAAAACACCTTGGCCAGTAATAGAAAGCAAATCAGGCCAATTATCGACATGTCCCTTTTCATAAAACTCGCGGCCTTGTCCAACTCCCTTGATCCACTTCTTCTGCTGGTCCATCCGCCGCATCTTCTCGACCTGCCGCTCCAGACTTCCCTGCTTCTGTTTGACATAAGTCCTAAAGCTGGTGGAGAAGGCCACACTCATCAACTTGGAACTCGAGAAAGCATTCCCCACAATGCCTTCCGCTTCTCCCAACTTACTTTGGACTTTACTTTCAATATCATGAAGATTGTCCAAAGTTCCTTGTTGCCCCTCAAACTCATGCACCCACGTCTTCGTATGTTGCAGGACATCGTGTGTGTCGTTAGCTTCGTGATCAAATTTGCTGGTTGAGGGAAACGAGAGGCTGACGATGTCTTCGACATCGCGGTAAATGTTTTTGGTTTGGCTGTCCAGTTGGTCTTTCTCCTGTCGCAATTGATCCAACCGCTGACTGAGACTGTCCAGCGTATCTTCATCAATGACGGCACTGGTATCGGTTTCTTTGACCGTTGCGGCAAAGCGTTCCTGCTCTTGCTGAAAAGCCAGATCAAGTGCCCGATACAAATCAACCAAGGCCGTCGCAATCGGTAAATGGATATTGCGAATATCCTGACCGATCGCCCGGCCGGTCGCCCCTTCCAACGCCTTTGAATCGGCAACATGGCCCAAAGCAATACCACTCTGATTGATCTGTTCCGTCACTGCTTTAGCTTTAGCTTGATAGCTTTTGCCTGCTTCAGTCACTTCTTTTAAATCAACATGAAATCCCATTAGGCTGTTTCATTCCCTTCATTTTGGATGGCTGCAACTAGTTTCTTGGCCAAGGCTGAGGCCATAAATGCCGTTGACAGTCGCCCTTCCACCAACTGATTCGTGTGCAGAATGTTCTCTGAAAATCCATCGGCAAATTCATCTGTCGGCCCTAACTGGTCGACTCGTTCGATCATCATATTTGAAACCATGAGCGGATCCGTTTCCGGCAATTCCCCATACGGCCACAGTCGTGTGACGTAATCAATAAGGTAATTTTTATAATCACCTGATAAAGGGATCTTCCTGCCAGTAATCAGGACTTTAAAGTCCTTGTTCTCAAATGGTTTGGAGATTTCAGGAGCAAGCATTTCCTTATCCAGAACCAGGACGGTACCAAGGGGTAAGACGGGCGCATACACCGCATCGGCTGATCCCAAAAGAAATAAGAAATCATCCATTGCGAACTGTTTATTCATAGTTGCTTTATGAACCGTCACTTGTTGGAGGTTATGATTAAACCGAAATTCGATTGGACTACCAAGCAACGGTTTATAGGTGTATGCTTCGTTTTTTTGAGAAAGAGCGTGGTAGACATTTCGTAGCAGTTGACTAGTATGTCCGATTTGGACTAAGAACGACAATAGCTGGTCATCTACCTGAACCTCATCGTCAAAGGTATGTGCCGTAAGCAGTTCGCGCAACATTTCAAGATTGTCATTGCCTTGTCCTTTATCCATCAACGACTCCTCCTGTCATTCACGCCTGCCATAGTTTCGCGCGCATCCGCTTCATCGTCGGCCTGCTTCTTATGGCCAACACGGCTCATCTTTTGGGTGTCTTGTTCCGCATATTCACGGTAACGCTGGACTAATGTTTGAATCGTCTCTTGCTCGGTGTACAAATTCCGGAAATTTGAAAGGGTTGTTTTCGAAATTGAACTGCCTTTTCCCGGTGCAATTGACGAGTTGCCATTCGATGCTTTGGCTACAACCGACTGCCATTCATCTGATGAATAACTGATTTTCCCTGCCATCATGGCACCTCCTAATCTGTCGCCAGTTTGGCAATCTGTTCAATCAACTGACCGATCTGACTGTCCATACTGTCGGCCTGCATCTCCAACTGTCCGATTTTAGTATTGATACTTTGGATCGCATCATGATGTTTGGCGATTTCAGACTTTAAGGCACTGGTCATTTCCTGCAGGTTGCTGTCAAACTTTTCCCGGCGAGTGCCCTTGAAAGTGCTGTGGCTTGTGCTGGTCTTGAGGCTTGTTAATGAATGGGCTAGCGTTTCATATTCTTCTATCTGCGGTTCCAATTTCGACTTGGCTTCCTTCAACTTTCGGATTTTTGCTTTTGCGTCTGAAGTCGAGCTTTGTGTACTGCCAAGCAATGCTTGTAGAATGTCCATATCAGCCATCGTCTTCTCCTCCAATCAATTTAATCCGCTGATAAGCGCGACCGATAAAGAAGTTGTCTTCATCGTCTGCCATGATCGGTTCTTTGTAATCTGCCTTAGCTTTAATGTATTGCTGGTCGGTAATGCGTGCACCCACCATACCGGCAACCATATTGTTTTTGACATACTTGGTTGCTGCATCGAAAGCCGCATCAATCTTCCCTTTATCCGTTTGTAAGATGATGTGAATGCCATATTTGTAACCTTCACGTAAGAGATCACGCACTTTATCTTCTGATGGGACTTTGTTTTTAAAGAATTCAACAAACTCAGGAATGTAAATCAAGAAACGCTTATCTTTTGGTGCTTCTTTACGGGCTGCAAGTTCTTCATTGAATTCATCCATGATCGTGGCTGATTCATCACCATCGACAATCACATCGAACTGATCATGTTGGTCTTCCAGCGTATTGTTGACATCAATCAGATACTTCTGATAGTTCTCATCAAGCTTACTGAAGTCGGTCAACAAAGTGTCTGTAATTGAAGCTGTTTGCGATCCCAGATCGTCGACAATTGTAAAGAATGGGTGCTTATTCAAGTCGTAGCCAAGCACATCTGTCGTTTCCTTATCCAGACCAAGTGGCAATATCGCTTTGGCCAGTTGTTCATCCACAGCCGGGTTCGCAAAGAAGGCTGCTTTTGTCAGCGTCTTGGGTACCATCGGCACTGGCGCCGGCACAGAACCTTGCCAGGCTTTTGCGAGAGTTTCCACCTCTTTGTCCAGTGCATTGAGCCGTTCAATATCGGTTTGACCGGCGGCAGGAAGATAGAACTGCAAGGCAGTCACTTGATCGAGTTTGATTTGCCCACGACCAACAATTTCTTGTTGCGGTAATGCATCGCGGCCAACAACTTCCTTAGCGGCACCCTCATCAACCATAAATAGCGCAATTTTAGTTGGCACGTTGCTTAACATGCTGTACTTAAAGGTGTTGGTTCGCAAACCAGTCATAATCATATACATACCGAGACTGGCGCCTTCACGCAGGACCTGATTAATGACCAGTTCAATTGGTTCTTGTTTCGCATCTTCACGTACAGGATCAAAACCGTCTAAAACATTCACGATCAAAGGCAGCTGTTTATGTGTCTTCTCCCGATACTGTTCCAGTGACGTCACACCATTTTCTTTGAATAAGTCTTTGCGCCTGTCAAGTTCAGCAACAATTCGGCGAAGATACTTCATGAGTTTGTCGGTTTCGTCCAGTGTCACTGTGTCAGCGACATGCGGAAGTTTAGCCAGGGGCAAGAGGCCATTGGTACCAAAATCAAAGAGATTAAAGTTAAGCTCTTCAGGTGAGTTCATCTTGGCTAAGTTCAGAATCAGTGTTTGTAGCGCGGTGCTTTTCCCGAAACCGGCACTACCAAAAATAACAGTATGACTCAGCTTCTGAAAGTCCAGCACAAACGGTTTTTGTTCCTGTCTTGAAGGAATATCCAGTTCCCCGACCGCTACTTGTGTGTCCAACTGATGCTTCGCCCACTTTGTTTTGAAATCAATCGCTGGTGAAACAATTTCAGTCCCCAACGGCGGCAGCCACGGCTTATCCGGCAACACCGCATGATCGGCTTTGGCCGTTTTGGCGATGTAATCGACCACTGCGTCCAGTTCGGTGCGTTTTTCGGTGGTGTCCTGTTCCTTGACGTCATCGTTACTTGACAGGTCAGTGGTCAGGAGTTCGTACTGGCCGAGGTTATTGATGCTCCAGATGCGTTCGTCGACTTTGTTGGCTTCTTCGCTGCGTTGACCGTAAGTCGCACCGCTCCACGCACTTTGGAAGAGTTCGTAGATTTCGTTGTTGCCGACTTGCAGGTAGGCTCGGCCGGGTTCAACGATGCTGGCGGCGTCTGGCGTTTTCAGGATTTCGTTGGAGTCGGCGGCGTCTTGGACTTTGAGGGCCAGCTTGAAGCGCGAGTTGGACCAGATTTGGTCGTCGACAACCCCGCTGGGTTTCTGGGTGGCCAGGATCAGGTGCACACCTAAGGAACGACCGATGCGGGCGGTGGAAACCAGTTCGGCCATGAAGTCGGGTTCATTGGCTTTCAGTTCGGCGAATTCGTCGGAAATCAGGAAGAGATGCGGTAACGGTTTATCCGGATACTTTTGCTTTTCTTCGGGATCAGTGATGGTTTTGCCTTTTTTGTAGAGTTTGGTGTAGCCGTTAATGTGGTTGACGCCGTATTGGCCAAAGAGGCGCTGACGCTTTTGCAGTTCGGCGCGAATGCTGGCGAGGGCGCGGGCGGAACCGGCACCATCCAGGTTGGTGATGGAGCCGAGCAGATGCGGCAGGTCTTTAAACAGGTTGGCCATGCCGCCGCCTTTAAAGTCGATGGGCAGGAAGCCGACATCTTCAGGAGCGAAGTTGACCGCCAGACTGAGCATGTAGCTTTGGATGGTTTCGGATTTCCCGGAACCGGTGGTGCCGGCGACCAGTCCATGCGGGCCATGGGCGCGTTCGTGCAGGTTCAAATAAACGATATCGTCTTTACCACGTAGACCCAGTGGCACCGCCAGTGACTTGGAGGTGTTGGCTTTGGCCCAACGTGATTCGACATCGAGTTGATCAACGGATTTGACTTTGTAAAGCTCTAGGAAACTAACGGATTCGGGAATCGCATTTTTCTCGGCTTCAACGTGATGCAGGTTAGCCAAGCGCCGAATCGTCTGCGCCAGATCGTGTTGTTGCGGCAGGCGCAGCGGGGCGAACTTCTTGGCCACGTAATGGCCTTGTTCGTTCACCAGTTCCGCGGCATCCTTGTTGTCATATTTGGCATACGATGTGACGGTTTCCGGTAACATGGCTTCGTCTTCTTTGACCCAGATGACACTGACGCCATAAGGTGACATGTCTTCGGCCAGGAATTCATTGAGCTGATGGCCGTTGAGCCAGCTTTCATCCAGAATCGTCAAGACATAATGCGGCGCAAATTGAATGCCTTCATGACCGGCTTCTTTGAGTGCTTGTTTACGTTTATTGATGAGCTGGTAGAAACTGTTGAGCACCATATCCTTGGACTGGGTGTCATGAACGATGCCGCGCAGGTTCAGCGATTGAATCTGATTGTGCGGTAACCAGCGCCATTTGGCCCAGACATCTGCGTAATCTTTCTCCGGAACCAGCGTGATGAATTGCACGTCGCGATACGAATGAAAGGCGGCCAATTGCAGGTACAGCGCCTGAATGGCTTCGTTGGTGATGACTGGTCGTCCGACCAATCCCAAGGTAGTTTGATTTAATGTTGTGGTAATCGGCATATGTGCCAAGGTTTGATAATCAGCCGCGAGACTTTGCGCGCGTTTGACGAGATCGTCTTGTTTGCTATCGTTGGCCGAGCATTCCACCTTGTAACTGGCCGGCACATAGCCGGTGCCCAGCGAGAAGCTGAGAAAGTCGGCATTGTTGGTGGTTTTTTCATACAGCCGACTGTTATAGGTGGCGATCATTTCGGCAATGCTGTCGGTGGTCGGATAGTGGTAAGTGGCGGCATGACGTTGCTGTTCCGCCAGCTTGGCCAGTTTAGCAGTTTGGTTAATCAGGTAAGCTTCGTAATCGGCCGTGCGGTTCTGATGCTTTTTGCGGCTTTCTTTTTTATTGGTGAAATAGGCCGAGGCGGTGAGTCCGCCGGTGACCAGACTGGCACCGCCCATCCCGACACTCATCAAAGGATTGCCGCCGCTCAGGACACTGGTGGCCAAACTCGCCGCGACCATGGTTAGTGGTGGCAGGATGGCCCGCACCAGGCTATTCTTGGTTTCTTCACCGACCGATTCTGGCTGGTTCAGGGAAATCTTATCCGTTGGCGGGGTCAACATGATCCGCGGGCTGCGGTGGAACTTCGGAAAGTCAACCGGATAAATCGGCTGAAAGGCTTCTTCCCGGACAACTCCGGCATTCAGGCTGATATCCCGTTGATCGAAGGAAGCCAGTTTGAATTGCTGCTTCTCAACGACCAGCAGGAGACCATCGACCACCAACCGATCATAGCGATGAAGCTGGCCTTGTTCTGACGTGAGGCGGCGGTCGTTAAGGTAAACCGGCGCTTTCTTCTGGGTGACATAAAAGTCAAACTCGCCATCGGTACGGCGAACCAGGTAGACCGTTGCTTCTGTCTGATACCGAATGCCGGCAGAAGGGACATCACCAATTAAACAGTCATTGACTGGCAGCGTGGTGGTCAACAGCTGAAGCTGATCGTGACTGATGACAATGATGCCTTGTTTGTGGAGCTGCTTCACGGTCTGGTTGGTGCCGTCTAATGTCCACTGACCATCGTGTTGTTGCAGCTGGCCTTGGTTTAGGGTGACGGCGCGACTGGGATCCGTGATTTCGACATGTTCAAACGTTGGGCCATAGCTGAAAACGTCATACTGGACGGCATCACGCGGTACGATCTGGTCATCAAAGTTCGGCACAGCCGGGTATTGCTGGGTCATTGTCTTATTGAGCTGTGTTGGCATTGGCTTTGCCTCCTACTTTTTTGTCATATTTCGTAATGTTATCGCCGTATGTTTTCAGCAACTGTTGCTTCTTGGCGCCGTCAAGGTTGTTGTTGGCTTTGGTGGCATCGTAGAGTTTGGTGTAGGCATACAGGATCAGCTGATTGTCGCCAATACCTTGCGCCAGATTCAAAGCGGCTTTGAAGTCCCCGCGGCCGGTGTAAATCCAGTACAATAAGTTGTTTTCGCTGGATTTTGGCGACAGATTGCTCAGAATACCTGACTTTTGCTTCTGGGAAAGGTTATCGAGGTTGATGTAGCTGGTCGCTAAGACATAGCGGGTTGAATTGGATAAGGTTTTGGGATCGTCATTTTTGAGTGCCTGGACGGTATCCGTGTAGTCATGAATGGCATAGGCGTTTTGACTGGCAATGACGCGGTTCTGTTTGGGTAACGCCACCCCGGCCAAGTAAATCACGCCACCAACTGCAATCACGGCCAGTGTTGTCATGACAATACCCAGCCATTTGAACGTGCGATAACGACTTCTCGCTACCGGCGTAATGTCCTTAGTGTTGTCGCGGTAAGCCTGATTGAGCAGATCCGTTAGGTCATCAATCGTCTGGGCTTCGGCGATCTTGCGCACGAAGCGGTCGCGAATCTGGTCTAAGCCCTCAATCAGCGGTTCAAAGTGATACTTAGGCAGCACCGTGGCAACGACCATGGCTTTTAATTGTTTCAAGAAATCAGCTTCATTTGGCTGAGCTGGCGCCATAACCTTAGGAACGCCACGATGGGCCACGCGGAAGTCGTTGCCGTTGACGAAGATATTGTCCGGATGCATGAACGGGGTCACGCTTTGTTGTTGAAAGTCTGCCAAATGTAAGAGCCGTAAGCTTAAGGCAATCCGATCCGCTAAGCCGGCATGTTTGACAAACTGGCTTAAAGCAACAAAACCTTCTGGCACCGTGTAAACCGTCGCAAGTTCGCCCGAAGCCTGTGATGTCGCTGAACCCGCCAGCAAAACTGTCGTCGGTTGCATGAAGGCGCTGATTAATCCCAACCCATCTGGATCGTATTGATCCGGGCTTAGGGTAACGGTCACCTGATTATTTGCTTGTTCAAAGCCGACTTTGATAAAGCCATCGCTGATATTCTTCACTTTGTTTCCTCCAAGAATTCGATCTCAAACCGATCACCATCTGCAATTGGATAATTGGCAATCAACGTTCGTTCATCCATGACAAGATGCTTTGTTGTCTGCACCAGTCGCCAACTAGCCGGTAACACTAAATGTTTCGCCTGCAATATCGGCACTAACAGTTTTTTAAGCCGGGATACCGTCACATATTTTGGAACGCGGAGATCCAGTAACTGGTTCCCGGTTTTTAATTCAATGTTGATTGCTTCTTGCTTTTTAGCCATTAGCTCGCTCCTTTGTAATGCCGGAAAACCGGCGCCCCAACAAGATGCCAATCGTGACGGCAATAACTGCCCCAACACCAATCAGCGGCCATTTCAGAATCGAAAGGAGTTGCTGCTGATCGTTGTCCGTGGTGTCTACCTGGGCGTTATCCGAATTCGTTGACTTGGTGACAAAGACTTTCGCTTTAGCCTTCGTCAGAACCGCATCGGCCGTTTGCTTTTCTTTTTTCCGAAAAGCGGCTTCGCGGATCTTTTCAAGTTGTTGGTGTTGCGCCTGATCAATCTGTTTAAGGTGTTGATCTGTGCTAGGCAAGAACAAGTTCGCAGTATCTTGCGTCACAACGCCTTGGTTATTCCCATTAACTTTCTGAGTGATTGCAGCATTATCAATGTTTAAGTCCCCATCTGCGGCATGGGTAGAGACAGCGGGAAAGAGCAATATTGTTAAAGCCGTACTACTGATCATCAGTCGCTTGATCAGCTTTTTGGCTGTCTTCGTCAACAGAAACATCTCCTTTGCGATGGTAGACAAACAGGTTCAGAATAGCGGCAATACCGCTGGCTACGACCAACAATAGCGTTGCATTAAGACTTAACGTTGCACCGCCGAGCAAGGTAGAATAACCGTTTTCGACCATTTGGAATGGCGAGAAGCGGAAGATCTGGCCAATCAACGATCCTTGTTGTACGGAAACACCGATCGTAGGTGTCAGGATGAGATAAAGTCCAAACAGAATGGCCCAAATGATCAAACCAAGCGGTGAGGCTTGACGGAACAAATAGCTAAAGCCAATAATGCCCGCCATAATAATCAAGCCAGTGAAGAGCCACCATGCCGTTACATTGGTCATTGGCAAGTTCATTCGACTGATAAACGCAAATCCACCTGCAGCAAATGCACTCACGACAATCAAAATAGCAGTCGGTTTGATGTTGGCAGTCACAAAGTTACCGCGAAGTGCTAACGCATTGTTCTTCAACTGACGCCGCTTGCTGCTCCAACTAAATAACCAAGCTGCCAATAACATGAGCAGTGCGGTCATGATCGTTAGCATATAAGCGACTAATGAGTTGCCATGGTCTTTTGAACTCTTATCGGCAACCCGTAATGGACTGGCGAGAAAATCAAAAACTTTTGGATTACCGGTCTGGCCATTATGGGCATTACTAAAGACCTGATTGAATCGCTTAACATAGTTAGTGTTGCTCGAGAGTTGTTTATCAGCTGTTTTGGCAAGCTGTTCGGTATTTGATGCCGCTTTGTTGGTGTTGCTTTGTAAGCTCTTGAGCTGCGAGGAAATACTATTAATCTGATCGTGTAAGCTGTTAATCTTCGCAGCATCTTCGGTAATAGAGGTTGCGGTCTTAGTTGAATTATCAGCGAATGAATGGAATTTCTGATTTAGGTCTGCGCCTTTGATCGTATCAAAGTAGACGGATTGGCCATCGTTGTCATTGCCTGCTTGCTTTTGCTCGATCTTTTTGGTCGGCTCAACTCGCCAGCTAGCGTGTGCGGCATTAACTGCCTTTTGGGCTTGGTTAAACCAGTCAAATAGCTGGTTGTATTGGATGTTGATTTGATTAGCTGCCGGTAGATGAGCCAGCATCCAGGTCAGACTGTTGGTTTGATCATCACTGCCAATGGTTTAGGTTAGCTGATCGGATAAGTCCTGATTTTTCGCTAACAATTGGTTCATTTCCGTTCGCAGACTCTTCAGTAACGCTTTTTGCGTGAGGGCGATTAGAGCCTCTCGTGAGAACTTTTTATAAAGCGAACTATTGTCGGCCAGAATGTCCAAATGCTTGTCTTTCGCTTTATTCGCCGCATCTGCTAACCAGTTAACCTTTTCTGTGTCTGCGCCTTTTGTCGGGCTGTAGACTGCCGCAATCGCTGTGGCGGTTTGCGTCAACTGGGAAGTCTGGCCAAGCACCATTTTCATGAAGTCAGGCAACTTATCAGCCGGTAAATCAGCAATATATTTTGTTAACGTGAAGTCATAAGTTTGCGCACTTGGTGTCTTCTGCTTGTCGGTTGCTTCAGTGGTATATGCGAAGAGGCAGTCAGCAGTCTTGTAAGGAGTTGTTGAGTCGAGCTTTTCCTGCCAGGTCATCTTGGGATGCAGTGTAACCGTTGCTTGGTTGGCCGGTTTGGCTGGATTGGCACTTGGCCTGCCGTCCGGCTTGGTGGTTGCCGAGGTACCAGTCTGCTCTGTTTCCGATGACGATGATGAAGCAGAGGACGAGGACGAAGATGATGACGAAGACGAGCTGCTTTCAGCTGATTTGTCATCTGAACTGCTGACAGATTCTGCAGTCGTTGCCGCTGCTTCCGTAGTCGTCTGTGCTTTAGTTGTCGACTCAGGTGTTACAGGCTTACTTGGCTTCTTATCCGGATCTGTCTTATCTGTTGTCTTAGTTTGCGTTAAGACAATGGTCTGCTGGCCATCCAACTTAGCGGTTAAATTTAATTTTTTGGCACGAATGACCTGATTCACTTGATTAAGCAGTTCTTGAATATTGTTAAGCTTAACGGAGGTACCGCTCTTTAGCGGGCTAAACGTAATTTTGCCAGGCGCACCATCCGTTAAGGTTACTTGCAAACTACCTTCATAATCCGTCTTGCCTGAGGCTTTCGACTGATCGCCAATTAGATTTTGATCCTTTAAATCAATCTTCTGGTCATCAGCTTCTCGTTGAACAACCGTGATTTGGTTCATGTAATTCTTATAAGTGTCGTCATCCAACAAGTGTTGATTCTTGAACTGTGTCAACAGTCGTTTAAGTGCTGGGGCTGGAATTGTCTGCAGATCGTGTTTGATTGAATCAAAGTAAGTCATTGGAAAATTCTGATCAGCCATCTTCATCTTCTTTGACAAGGTGGCTGCTAAGGCAAGGTTAAGATCGTCGTCCGATGCCTTGGCAACATTAAAATTAGGATCTCCGGTGTATTGTTCGATAATGGCCCGGCGCTGATCAGCAAGCGATTTTTTCGTGGCTTGCGCCTGGTTAATCTGGTCTTTGATACTGTCTTGAATCCGAGTTTGATTCTTAGCAAAGCGGTCGCCAACCTGATGTAGCTGCCCTAGCAATGCCGAAGTCCCTTTTTTACCGCCGAGGTTGTTCATCTGAGCATTCATGGTTTTATTCAACGCGTCAAACTGCTTTTGATAGCCAGTTTCATCATTCTTGGCTTGCGCCTTAATGTCTGCCTTGATATTAGCCTCATTGATTTTGGTAATCTTTTCCTGAAACGCGATATAGTCGGACAGCGTTAAGGCGTTTTCCTGCAGCTCTTTAGCATTGCTGTGCAACAAATCGGTTGTCAACTTGGTGAAATTGGCCTGTTGCTGTTCCCAAGAATCGGATTGCTGCAACATCGCATTGTTGTCGCTCAATGCACGCGTAAAGCCTTCTGCTGTGGGATTGAGTGGGCTCTTAACCTGTTGATTCAAAGTTGTGAGATTAACGCTATCGCCATTAACGATGTTTGTCGCATTCTGTTGCGCGTTAAGGAGGTTGTTCAAAACGCTTGAGAAGTACATGCTGACAACCTTTTTGTTGAACGTGAACATCAATTCGTTAACCTGACTGGAAAGTTGCGTTGCACTGATGCGATTTTGGTCAGGCCGAACTTGATAGCTAATATCTGCCTTTTCAGGTGAGGCAGCCTGTAGCGACAACAATTTACGGGAAAAATCAGGCCGAATGGTGATAATGGCGTCATAATTACCGTTTTCAAAGCCAGCCTCGGCAATATCGGCCGAAGCAGTCTGCCACTGACTGGTCTTGTCTTGATTAATCAAGTCAACGAAATCATCACCAAGTCGATATTTTGTCTGATTAAAGCTTGCGCCTTCATCCTGATTAACCAAGACATATCGCAAACGCTGACTGCTATCCACCTTACCAACATTCGGATCCTTTAAGCCTATGTATACTAAGCTGATGATGGCCAGCATCGATAGTACCGTTGCCGGAACCCATGCCCATCGCCAAAATTTATTTCTCATGTGCTTGCCTTTCTCCTCGTCGCCTCTGAGCCACGTAACCCCTTGAATAACACCCGTTTTCAGGTAATGATAAAAATAGCGCTAGTTCGGCTGCAAAGCCTCCCTAACGCCATAATTACTACTAATTCAGGCCAAAGCTCTTTGCATCTGCTGCATCGCGTTCTTGAACGGTCTGAGCATATTTCTTTAGCTGGCTGTTGATGTTGGTTAACAACTCTTCAAACTTTTGAACCTGACTTTTTAATTCTTGGTACTGAGCTAAGTATGCTTCAAAAGCGGAGCCCTTCCATTCTTCATGAATGGTATTGTTCATCTGTTCCACTTTTGCAATTTGTTCCTGGATACCGTCGCGAGCCTGTGTGTAAACTTCTGCTTGCGATATGAGTTCTTCTGGTGTTACTGAAATCTGGGCCATAATTGACACCTCCATTTAAGATATTGTTATATTACCATAACGTTATATTAGTTTACAACATTTATTTTTAAATTCCATTAATATTTTCATGGATATTTTTGTCACTCAAGCTGTTTAAGTGCTAACCAACGCGGCCTTGTTGCCTTTACGCAGGGCTTTATAAGATTTTATAGAGCTTAATAAGCTTAAAAGGTGCATAAAAATAGCTGAAAATCCCTGATTTTCAGCTAGGCTAAATCGTTATATTTATTCTCAATCGTGAATATAGATTAGAGCCAGATTCCCAACCACAACGTCACCAACAGCGCCCCACCAAAGCTCAAGAGCGAACGAATGGTAAAAATAAAAGTTTTGTCTTTACTAGGCGAAGCGGTATAGGTCCGTGTGTTGTGGAGCACCAGTGGCCACGTCGCCAGTACCAGCAAACTCCAAATCGGCAGGATGCTCGTAACGATGCCAAGTAATAAGGTGACAAAGGTGGTAAACGGAATCAGCCGGTACCAACGCAAGGCACGCTTTTTCCCGAGGTAATAGGGCAATGTGTAGCGTTCATTTTTCACGTCTTGTTCCAGATCGGCGATGTTGTCGGCAAACATGACTGCCGCGTTGAGGATGACAATCGGGAGAACGGCGATGAATAACTGCAACAACCACCCGAGATTCAGTGAAAACGCAAATGTGCGGCGGCCCAAGACGAGATCCAAAGGTTGCGGTGCCTGCATGTTGATTAGCACGGCAATCGTGAATGTGCCGAAGCCTTCGACGATTCCGGCCAGCAATTCGCCAAGTGGGAGCCGGGATAAGGGAATCGGACCAAATGTATATAAAATGGCGATGCCAACACCAACGGCACCGATGACCAGAAGGCTGAGATTCGTGCGCATCACAAGAAGCAGGCCAAGAACGACACTCACTAATAGCATCAGAATCGTCAACGCCAACATCCCCCAAGGTGAAAGATGCTCGCGGCCGATGATATTTTGTTGTTGCTGATAACTATGGTCTTTGGCTTTGAAGTAGTCTTGCACGTTGTTGAAGCCAGTGACAAACAAAGCAATGGCGAGCTGGGCAAGACCATAAAGCAGGCTGTTGACCCAGGAAAATTGCTGAAAAGCCCACGCGGCGTAACTAATACCTAGCGCATACGGCAGCATGCTCGCGGCTTTTGCCGGTAAGCGAATAAATTCAAGGAACAGCGGCCAGGTTAGGTGTTTGTATGGTTGCGTCATAACAAGACCCCCATTCCCAAGCCGAGGGTTAATAAACCATTTTCCAGAACCAGGTTCACGACAGCGGTGTGGAACGTTCGCGGCTTGCTTGGGTCGCGAATAAAGCGATGGACGTTGCGAATGACCAATGGCCACGCCAACTCAATCAGCAATGCCCAGCTCGGCAAGGCGCCAAACACAACTGCTAACAAGACCGCGAGGAAACCGACGTAGGCTAACAAGGCGTAAACCCGCGGCGCCCACCAGTGACCCAGGTACATGGGCAACGTATGCCGGTGGTTCCGCTCATCTTCCTCTAAGTCAGCCATGTTGTTGGCTAGCATGACGTTGGCAATGGTGGCCATTGGCGTAATGCAGGTCAAGCCTAAAGCGATGATGGCAATAAAATCGCCGCGCAAGACGATGGTCGGCCACCCCCAGTCCAGTGCGATCAATTTTCCAGGGGCAATATTAATATAAGTGGCAATCACCGGAATGCCCAAGCCCATCACGACACCGGAAAAGATTTCTCCCAGTGGCAACCGCGACAATGGCAACGGTCCCCAAGTATATAAGATACCAATTGCAAAACAGGCCATCCCCATTAACAACACAAGCCAATCAGTCCGCACAACCAAAATAATTCCAAGCAGCGAGGCGCCTGCCAGCATCCCGATAATGATTCGGCTGACTAACTTCGGATTTAACTTTTCCCGCCCGATCACATTAACGGCTTGCTGATAATGTTCATCTTTGGCTTTGCGATAATCCATCAAGTTGTTCAGCGCGGTAGTCATCATATCAAAAAGCAACATCGCCACCAAGAATAACCCCGTGTTCACAGCATTAAAGTCGTGAAAGTAACTCACTGCAAATAACGTACCAATCGCAAACGGCAAAATACTTGCCAGTTTCGTGCGAATTTCCACCAATTCCAAGAAAATCGGCAGCGTCATCGACTTCCCCCTTTAACGCGCTCGCCAGCCCAGAAACTGCGCCAGTTCACGCTCTACTTCTTTAAACTTGCCAGCGTGTATCCGGAATTTTTGAACAGTTTGAAACTGTCTTTCAATCCCGAGCTGACGTAAACTTTTTTGTCTTTGGTGACAAAAATGGCATCGGCATATTTCAGCTTTTCGATATATGCCATCCCATCGACTAGCCCCTTATCAAACGTCGCGGTTGACAGAGCATCGCCGTCGACACTTTTGTTGGTGACGATCGACACGCCCATCAGTTCATTGTCAAACGGGTAGCCGGTTTTGGGATTCATAAGGTGCATATAAACTTTACCATTAACTTTGAGATAGCGCTCGTAGATTCCGGAAGTTACAATTGTTTTGTTACTGGCAGGCAAAGTGCCAATGGCCGTTCCCCGTGGCTTTTTCGGATCCTGAATGCCGACATTCCAGTCTTTCTTCGCATCCTTGGGGCTCTTACCCATGACGAAAATATTACCGCCTAAGTCAATAATAGCCGTGGTGACATGTTGTTTCTTGAGTGTCTTAACGACTTCATCGGTGATGAACCCCTTCGCGATGCCGCCAAGATCAATGGCCATGCCTTTTTTCTTCAGGTAAACGGTCTGTTGCTTCTTATTAAGAATGACATCTTGGTAATGCACCAACGGCAACTTGGCATCAATTTCGCTTTGCACCGGTTTGCGCGCATCGGCAAAGCCAATGTGCCACAGACTGGTGATCGGCCCAATTGCCAAATCAAACGAGCCATTGGAATTCTCGCTGTAGTGTTTGGCCGCCGCGATCACGCGATAAACACTCGGCGTCACGTGAACCGGCTTGATCCCGGCGTTTTGGTTGATCTTATCAACTTCCGACCCTTTTTGATTGACCGTCAGCTGATCGGCCAACTGTTGAACCCGGGAAAAAGCAGCATCTAACGCCCCTTGCTTGCCCTTGTCATAAATTTTAACTGTAACAACCGTACCCATCAAAAACTGGGTATCCGAATAAGGGTCGCCTTCGACCAACGTGCGCTTCGCTGCAGGCTTGCCGGAACAGGCAGTCGCTACCAATGTCAGCAGCATCAGTAAAACGACGACAACTCTTTTCTTCATATATATAGTCCTCCAATTAGTCGCAGAGCCATTATACGGGGTTTTGTAGGCATAAGAAAAGAACCTGCTCAGAAGAAGTATTCCGAACAAGTCCTTACTTAAGCTATTAGACTAACAATCAGTCCAAACGCTTCGATCGTGAAACCAACAAATTAGTTGTTGTAAACAATGTTGTCAACTTCGATCTTGTTCGTGTTGCCATTTTGTGCAGCATTGACCAGTTGATCAGCATATAAGATGAAGGTATCGGAACTGTGGGTCGCGCCGGAAACCACATCAACCTTGGCTGGTGACTGCTTGGCAACCAACGACTTATTCAGTTCCGGAATGTATTCCTTCGGGCCAACCTTGTTGACTTTCTTCATATTAGCTTCGTACTTGGTATCAAGTGTCTTGGACTTGCCATCTTTATTAACATTGTCATAGTTACTTTGCGTAATCTTGCCGTCCTTGACGGTGATGGAGAAGGTAACCCGATAGCCATTGAAGTAGTTCTTTTCTTCAAGGGTGTAGGTACCGTCTTTCATCTTGCCGGTATTGTTCACTTCAATCGGCTTGGTGTCACCGGCTTGGGCAGCCTGAATCAATTGTTGTGCATAGTTCTTGAAGGTCAGGCTGGAGTCAGTCGCACCTGAGATCACATCAATTGCCCCAACATTTGTCCCGTTCTTCTGGAACGACTTGTTCAATTCAGGAATATATTCTTTTGGCCCAACCTTAACCTTGGACTTCATTGATTTTTCATAGGCAGCGTCCTTGGTCTTGGATTTACCATTCTTGTCAACGTAGTCATACTTAGTAGAAGTAATCTTCCCGTCTTTGACTGTCATGGCCATTTCAACTTTATAGCCATGGTCATAGCCGGTTTCATTCAGCTTGTAAGTACCATCCTTCAGCGGACCGCCGGCAACTTGCTTTTGGGTTGATGACTTCTTCACCACTTTGCTGCTGGAAGCCTTACTGCTGGACGAATTTTTGCTGCTTGAACTACTGCTGCATGCACTTAAAACCAAAGTGGACAGTGCAACAACGGCTGTCCCCGTCACAACTTTACTTAACTTCATGACATTTACCCCTTTTGCAGTTCATTACTGCGATATTGTGTTCTCAATCACATATTTAGTTTAGCCAGTCAAGTCAAAAAAATCAACTAAACTCAGGTATTATAAGCGCTTTCTCATTTTCTTAGATTGGTTGCGAAAACGTATTTTTGTGTCTTTTTACACAAAAATGTCCGGATTTGGAAAAAGAGAGCTAGAACGTTAGACATTAAGCGAAATTAAAGGCTATAATGACTTGGATACATACTTCACAAAAGTATGGATATTGCAAATGGTAAGGAGTGTTATGCATGGCGAAAACCAATATCGTCGTGGTTGGCGCGGGGTTTGCCGGGGTTTATGCGACAAAGCACCTGGCCAAGCACTACAAACGCAACAAAGACGTGACGATCACGCTGATCGATCGCCACTCGTACTTCACTTATGTCACCGAACTGCACGAAATCGCAGCGGATCGTGTTCCGGAAGATGCGATTCAATACGATTTGCAGCGGCTATTCAATCGACGTAAGAACGTCAAGATTGTCACCGATAACGTGACAGGTATTGACCGCGATAAGAAGGAAGTGGTCACGGAAAACGGCCGCTTCCCTTACGACTATGTGATCTTGGGGATCGGATCACAGCCAAATGATTTCGGAACACCAGGCGTTGCCGAACACGGTTTCACTTTGGGTAAGTGGGAAGACGCGATTCGGTTGAAGCGCCACATTGAAGATGTCGTGCGGCGCGGTTCCGAAGAACACGATCCGGCTAAGCGCAAAGCTCTTTTGTCCATTGTCATTGTCGGTTCCGGCTTTACCGGTACCGAAACGATTGGCGAGCTGCGTGACTGGCGCGATACCCTCGCCAAACAGTACAAGCTAGATCCGAACGAAATCCAGTTTAGCCTGATGGAAATGGCGCCGACGATCATGAATATGCTGGATCGTTCAGACGCGAACAAAGCCGAACGTTACATGGAAAAACGCGGCATCAAGGTCATGAAGAATACCGGCGTTGTCGGCGTTCATGAAGACCATGTCGATCTGAAAGACGACTCCACTTTTCCAACCTGCACGCTGGTTTGGACAGCAGGGGTCAAGGCAACGGATCAAGCCAAAGATTTCGGCTTGAAGCAAGGTCGTGCTGGCCGAATCCTGGTTAAGAACAACATGGAATCGCAAGACGATCCAAGTATTTACGTTGTCGGCGATGTCTCACTGGTTGATCAAGACGGCACCGGCCGCGGCCAACCGCAAATCGTGCAAGGCGCCGAAGCAACCGCTCATACTGCCTTGACCAACATTGAAGCCAAGCTGGAAAACAAGGACCAGATTGAATATAAAGCCAACTATTCCGGCTTCATGGTCAGCTTGGGTTCCAAGTATGGCGTTGCCAACATTATGGGCTGGCTGCATCTCTCCGGTTTCTTTGCGATGTTGATGAAGCACTTAGTCAACATGCTCTACTTCATCCAAATTTATTCCGGTTATTATTTATTCCAATACTTCATGCACGAATTCTTCCGGACCCGCAACGAACGTAATATGTTCCGCGGCCATCTTTCCCGTCAAGGCAACGTACTATGGACGGTACCTGCCCGGCTCACGTTAGGCGCGATGTGGCTGATCGATTGCTGGCCGAAGATTCAAGGCAAGGAGTCATGGTTCATTGATAAGCTGCGCCTGCCATTTAGTTGGCTGCAGCCAGCCGCAACCAGCGGTGCTTCTGCCGCCGGTGCCGATGCTACCAGTGCCGCTTCCGGTGCGGCAGCCGGTGCGGCCAAGGCCACCAAGACTGTCTTTTCACTTTCTTATCAATATGGGAATGATCCGATGATGGTCTTTGATAAGATGCCGAACTGGTATTACAGCATTACCAAGACCTTGATTCCTAACCAGCAAGTGGCGTTCTTCATGCAAAAAGCGATGACGATCATGGAAATTCTGATTGGCCTCGCCTTGATTGCAGGTCTGTTCACTTGGTTAACCTCGGCAGCCACCATTGCTTTTGTCGGTGTGTTCTGCTTAAGTGGCATGTTCTACTGGGTCAACATTTGGATGATTCCGATGGCCTTTGCCTGCATGAACGGCTCCGGCCGCGCGTTCGGGCTTGATAAATGGGTTGTCCCTTATCTCCAGAAAGTCTTTGGCAAATGGCGCTATGGAACACCGCAATCACTTTACGGTACCGATGCACTCAAATAATTGTCACGATAACGCGTTTACCGGCGCAGAAGACTCTGGGTGGATTTTGCCTAGAGTCTTTTTTCAAGAGCGGGAAGCTGCTGCGGCCATGTTCTGTGGGGTGCAGTGCTCCCCGTCCTTGACGTTCACGTCCATCTTTTCATTGACCGATTCGGACAACTTGATTTTTGTTAGATTGGAGCTTGACTATGAAACGGCCGAATACGTTCAAACGCTATCTTAAAATGATTCGCCCTTTTGACTGGATCATTGTCGGCGGCCTGTTTCTTGCAGCCTTCATCCCCTACCTCATCTTCGGCATTCAGGAAAATCAGCAGCAACAAGAAGCCTCGCAGCGCGTTTTAACAGCCGTGGTGACCCATGATGGCCACGAAGTCTATCGGAAAAGGTTAACCGGCCACACCGGCACGACCCAATTCACTTATCGCGCCAAAGACGGCGACTGGAATAAGATCGAAGTTCAAGGTGCCGGCGTTGCGATTACCGAAGCCAACTGTCAGGATCAGGTTTGCGTCCGTCGCGGCCGAATTACCAAACCCGGACAAACCATTGTCTGCCTGCCGCACAAGTTGTTGATTGAAATCAAATCCAACAAAGGCGGCAGTAACAACACGGGAGGTATGGTGACCGAATGAGCATTTATAAAGCCGACCGCACCCGGCAATATATTTATATTGCCTTGCTCTGTGCCCAAGGCGTCATTATCGGCTTACTGGAGCGCATGATTCCCTTCCCGTTTGCGTTTGCACCCGGTGCCAAACTAGGCTTAGCCAACCTTATCACCATCATCTCGCTGTTTACGATGTCCATTTCGGATAGCTTCGTCTTGCTGTGGCTGCGCCTTTTGCTCACCACTTTGCTAGGTGGAACCCTCTCAACGTTCCTATACAGCGGGGCCGGGGCCCTCTTGTCTTGGCTGGGAATGCTGCTCATCAAACAACTCGGTGAAAAACGCGTCAGCATGATCGGCATCTCGGCCGCTGGTGGCATTTTGCACAATGTCGGCCAGCTACTGGTGGCATCGTTGATCGCCCAAAGCTGGACGGTGATGCTCTACCTGCCGATCCTGGCGTTTATGGGCATTCTCGCCGGCATCGCAGTCGGCATTGCGGCTAATTTCCTTTTTGAACACATTGATATCTTACGTCGCCTGCGCTACGACCGAAGCAAGCGGCGTAAAAAAGGAGGATGTTAACAGCACTCAAATATGACGAACCATATGGAATTAGGCGGTACAACATGGACAGAATAATTAAGTGGAAGCTGTCCGTGTGTTCAAACCAAGTTAACTAGCGAAATGTATTGACAAGAGCCTGAATCGGTACTGTATGATGGTTCTTACCAAAGTTCCGCTAGCTAGCCTCGGGTTGAACGGCTTACTCTGAGCTTCCTCTCAAGTGGCGTTTAACCAGCTAATTGAGAGGAGGTGACAACTTTTGATTAAAATGCATAAGATTAAACTCTATCCCAATGCAACCATGCGGCGTGAACTGGAGCGGTTGTTTAACTATCGCCGGTTTTGCTGGAATCAAGCCCTCGAAACGTGGAATGCCATGTACGATGCGTCCCTAGTGATGGCCGATAAAACTTTGCGTCCTAATGAACGCAAAGTGCGGGACGAACTGGTCTGGAACAAAGCCGATTTGCAGTACGAACAGTCAGCCCGAGTTTTGCAGCTTGCTGTAAAGGATCTAGGTAAGGCATGGAAGAACTACTTCAATCCAAAGATGCCAGATCACGATAAGCCCAACTGGAAATCTAAGAAACGATCCCGCAAAACGTTCAAAACGGATCGGGCACAACTTGTGAATGGCAAGTTACGTTTAGATAAACCTCATGGTGCTGGTGCCTGGTATGACATCAAACTGGCTGAGCAACTGCGCTGGCAAGGTCAGCTTAAACAGGTATGTGTCGTTCAAGACGCTGACGGTTACTATGCCTCCTTTTCAATTGAGGTTCAGGCTTCCGTTGAAAAGCGACCGGTTCTAACTGTCACTGGGGTTGATGCCAATATCGGCAAGTTTGACTATCAAACGTCAACCGGCTATGCCACTCAACCCACCTTGCCTGAACGTCTGCCACCACTTTACGCCCGCATTGCTCATTATCAGCGCCAATTAGCCCGCAAACGGAAAGTAAATCCCAAGCATTTTAACTCCGCGGCTTATCGCACAACGAGAACCAAGTTGAAGCGTCAATACCAACGAGTTGAACGGATTCAAACGGATTTGCTGCAAAAGTTTACGACGATGCTCGTCACTGATTATGACCTCATTGGGATTGAGGATCTGGATAATCACCACATGCGTATGAACAAACGTCTCGCCAAGAACTTGCATCGATCCTTGTTTGGCAAGTTTAAAGTGATCATGCAGTACAAGGCTGACTGGTATGGGAATACGTTAGTGCTGGCGGATAGGTTTTACCCTAGTACTCAGCGTTGTTCACGATGCGGTTATGTGAAAACCGCTGATGAACGCATCACGCTGAGTGGCAACTTGAAACATCGGACTGGTCACGATGACTATCATTGTTATCAATGTGGCGTGAAGTTGCGGCGAGACGAAAATGCCGTTGAAAATCTTGTGGCTTATGCGAAATCGAAGGTTACGGGGTAGGCTATACCCTTAAAGTTCAGGAGGCGGTCACTGTCATGCTGAATTATTTCAGAGTGGGAATACCGTTGTTGACGGGACTAAATGAAATGTAAGATTGTCAATCAAGAAAGGAAATATATAAAACCTTTATTGGTGTCAAAGAGACATTCTTCCACGTTTTATATAGCAGCGACTTCATGAAAATTCATCCCATGTGGCATGAATACCCGACGTTGGCGCCTGAATTATCCTCAGCACTAACGTTAATTGAAAAACAGATTACCACCAACAATACGCCAGTGGCTGAAGCTATCCTGGAAATGATCAACGGCGGCGGCAAGCTGTTGCGTCCAGCCTATTGTCTGCTCTTTTCGCGTTTTCAGGATACGGATCGGGAGAAAATGATCGCCTTGGCAGCAGCGATCGAAACCTTGCACACGGCAACGCTTATTCACGATGACATCATCGACAAATCACCAACCCGTCGCAACCAGATCACGATTCAAAAACAATTTGGGCCAGAGACTGCCGTTTATGCCGGCGACTATCTCTTCGTAGTCTGCTTCAAGCTCCTGGCCCATTACGCCTCAAGCCTCCGCAGCATTCAACAAGACAGCGGCAGCATGGAGAAAATTCTCAAAGGTGAACTGGATCAAATGGCCACCCGCTACCAAACCGACATCACCATTGATGACTACCTCAAACAGGTTTCCGGCAAGACCGGTCAGCTTTTTGCCTTAAGCTGCTTTGTCGGGGCCTACGAAAGCGGCGGTAGTACCAACTTCGCCAAAGCTGCCGAAAAAATCGGCATGGACATCGGCATTGCCTTTCAATTGCTCGATGACATCCTCGACTACACAAGCAGCGGCGACACCCTTGGCAAGCCGGTTTGCGAGGACGTCCGCAGCGGGGTGTATTCCGCTCCGTTAATTCTAGCCATGCAGCGCGATCGCCAAGCCTTTTTGCCGTTGCTTGCCAAAAAGGATCAAATCGCTGATGCGGAAATGGATACGCTCCGTGATTTGGTCATCCAATATGAAGGCATCAAGCAAGCCTACGCCATGGCCCGACAACATACCGATCAAGCCATCGCCGGTTTAAAGAAGTTGCCGGCCGGGCCGGCGCAGGACGATCTGATTCGCTTGACAGGAAGTTTGCTGAACCGGAAAGCTTAGACAGGTTTGATTGAACGCAAAAAAAAAACCCACAGTGCTTTCTCACCATGCCAATTGGCGGATGAGGAAACGTTGTGGGTTTTTTTCGAAGCTTCGATCAATCTACTAGTAAGATTGTAACCGGTTAGAACGTTAGGCAATTGGTAACGCAGAGGTAAAGGCTATCAGGTAGAATTTCGTTTAGCTAGCAAAGCTTAAGAGACTAACAGCTTTTTCCATGGGACCATTTAAGGCCACAGACCCAAGATTTGACCGATGCCGCTTATGATACAAACAATTCCTAGACTAATAAGACCAAGCCTCCGTTGTTTGATCATCTCCGAGCGTCTCCGATACTTTAACCAAGCTGTGTCAATAACCCCAAGAATTGTAAACACAATCACCATAATGAAGGTGAAAAGGGCAATTCTGACGGGCAAGGGTAAGTTCATTAGTTTCTCCCTCCATGCAAGGCTTAACGTCTCTACAAGTAGGCTACTACATGAACTGCAAGAATAGCCAAGTTAAAAATTAACGTTGCTTATGTGCCATAAAACGTTCGTTATTCTACTCAGTACATTTGATGTTCTTTATACCAGCAATCGCAGATCAAAAAAGCGCACAGGCTTATACCTATACTGAATTACTGCGATATAGGGATAAGCCTGTGTACTTCTTATAAATATAAAATCGTTTACTTAAAAATTACCCGTAACAAATCTTGGATAATTGGTGAAGTTATCAAGCCAACAACAATACCGCCTAGGAAAAGCGAAATATAAACAGCCGTCTTATTGGTTGATCTCTTGTTCTTCATTCTTTCTCCCCCAACACAGTAGACACCCCAGATATCCAAAGATCTTGCTTGTTATTGTCAGTCTAACAATTGCATTTCATTTAAACAATCAATTATAGAAGCAAAAAAGCAAGGCACCTCAGCCTTTAAGAAGCTGCATGCCTTGCTTTTATACCAAACTCCCGTCACCTATTAATGACTATGAACTTTCGCCGCTATCCGCTTACCGAACTCGGTCTGATCAAAATGATCGATGATGTCCTTGACTTCAGCGTAGCGCAGGCTGGCGCCGAATAGCGGACTGCCCGGTTCGGTCATGATGCCATCTGCCAGATTGTTGTGGACAACCGTGTCGAAGCCCATTGTATCGACAAAAGCGGCCACTGTGGCGACAGCGTCAGGATCGTTGCCGGTGACGAAAAGTGCCTTCCGTCTCGGATCGCCTTTTGGCCGCGCCTCTTCTTGCAGATTGTGGTAGCCCATATGATTGAACGTTTTGACGATTTTGGCATCTTTGAAATAAGCCTGAACCTGTTCGCTGGAAGTCGTGTCTGGATCTAAGACTTCTTCGCGAATGCCGTCCGTTTCCCACCAGTAATTCATGGCGTCAATGACCAGTTTACCTTTCAATAAGTCAGCATCGATGTTCCTGTAGCGACTGAGCGGGATCGCTAGCAGGATGATGTCACTGTTGGCAACGACATCCGCATTCTCTGACGCAATGGCGCCGGGTACTAAGGTTTTGATAGTTAAGGCGATTTTCTTGACGGAGCCCGAACCGGAAATCCGCACTGTGTAACCGGCATCCAGCGCCAAACCAGCCAGCACGATGCCGACTTTTCCTGCCCCAAGAATGCCTACGCGTTGAATGGCCATTATTTCACCGCCGCCTTTTCTGCCAAAATTTCTTTAACCCGCGGAATGACTTTCGTACCATACAACTCAATCATCCGCTCGCGCTGAGCTGCGGTCTGGTTGCCGGCACCATAAACGAGATCGAAGCGGCCGAGATCGAGCAGGTCAATTGTTTCGGCCATGCGTCGCGCAACGGTTTCAGGATTGCCGACATAGAATGAACCTACCTTGGTTTCACCGTCAAACTGTTCACGACTCATCGGTGCCCAGCCACGGGTCAGCCCAATGCGATCAAAGTTGGCTTTGATATTTTTAAACGCCACTTCGACAGCTTCATTCTCGTCATCAGCAATGAATCCATGCGAGTGCACGGCAATTGGGAATTCCGGCTTGCCGAGTTCTTTAGCAGCTGCGTGATATAGCTCAATATACGGCTTGAACCGGCTGGCTTGCCCGCCAATGATCGCAATGATGACTTTGTAACCGAACTTAACCGCGCGAATCACGGATTCCGGCGAGCCGCCAATGCCAATGTAAGTCTCAAGTTTGCCGTTTTCGGTTTTCGGATAAACTTCCTGATTTTTCAAAGCGGCACGGAACTTGCCCGACCAGGTCACTGCCTTTTCATTGCGCAAGGCGTCGTATAGCCCCAGCTTCTCATTAAATAGGTCGTCATAATCGGTTAAGTCATAGCCAAATAAGGGAAAAGACTCGGTGAACGAGCCGCGTCCCAGCATGACCTGCGCTCGCCCATTGGACAGCGCATCCAAAGTCGCGAACCGCTCATAAACCCGCACAGGATCATCGGAGCTGAGCACGGTGACCGCCGTTGCCAACTTGATCTGCTTGGTCACTGCTGAAATCGCCGCCAAAACCGTTTCCGGACTCGAAACGCTATAGTCCGGACGGTGATGTTCGCCAACCCCGAAGACCTGAATGCCCAAGTCATCGGCCAGCTCACCTTCGCGCACAATCTGACGAATGGATGCAGCGGCGGTCTGCAAGCTGCCGTCTTCATTTGCCACAATGTCACCAAAAGTTTCAAGTCCAAACTGTAAATGCTCAATGTCTACCATCGAAAAAGCCTCCCATGCGTTTTACTTACTTTTTGTAAGCTGGTAACGACATCATAGAATATTTTACGCGAGAAAGCAACTAAGAGATTTTATCAGGTTCCCCAGTCCCAACTTTGGAAAAGTCAAAATATAGCACATCCAATGACACGCCAAATCTTACAATTTGAGGCTAAGTTTCATCCCATTTCAAACAGAAAAGACGACGAAATTGCGGTTTCGCTGTCTTTTCTCCTTAAGTTCTTGAAAGATTGTTGATACGACTTAGCTGCCCAGCGATTGGGCTGGCAACGCATTGCTAACCCGAAGAAGCACGGCATTAACTCCGCCAGGTTCGTAGTTTTAAACGCGTCCCTGGTGCAAGCCAAGCAACTCACCGCGTGGATTACTTGGTTTTGGAAAAATAAATTCTTCCCAATATGACAGCAATGAGGATCCATCCAGTCATCTTTAAATACTCGCCCCATATTAAATGTCCGTATAGAACGCGATCCATGAGCATGTTGAAAAGAATGACGAGTGCCCAAACCGCGACGCCGAACAGAAAAGCCTTACCTTTTCTTGTGATACTTACCACCCCTAATGCGCCTAGCCAAGAGAAACATAACCAACTTGCCAATCGACCTTTACTCGCAGATTTGCACTGGATGATAAGCCAATAAATCAGCATTCTGGTCAACATGGGTAACGAAAAGAATCACCACGCCTTCTGTAGCCATTTCATTTATCAAGTCTACAATGCATCGCATGCCACTCGTATCAATTCCAGAAAAGAACTCATCAAGCATCAACATTCTGGGCTCTTGAAGCCAAAACAAGAGAAATGTTAATTTCATAACTGTGCCTAGCGACAGCGCCGACGTTAGTTCGTTGTAATATGCTTCAAGTTTCATCTTTTCCAGTAAATACGGCAATTTTGCCAGCCTTTGTCGATTGATTTTGTCAAAGGAAATCAAAAAATCCACATGTTCTTTGGCGCTTAAGTTGGGATCCAGTATATTCCCGTCATGAAGATAAATGATCTCCTCTCGCATTAAATCAGTGTCGATTACCCCTTCGTTTGGTAATAGGTCAAACGCGAGTAACTTAAGGAGCGTTGTCTTTCCAACCCCGTTCGACCCCATGATTCTATAGATGCTTCCCGAGGAAAAATGCAAAGAAAGGTCTCGAAATAGTACATTATCATCGTAAGAAAAGCTAACGTTCTTTACCCGAACCTGATTGCCCATATCTTCCCCTCTTTATACATAATGAGACCACTGTTAGCAGAACTAAGACACTCAGCGTTGCAGTGATCGTCATTGTAGTTTCCAAAATGATGAATAGTTGTATATTGATTCTGTCGACAACAAGTAGCGTCAACGGCAAAGCACTACAAGGCGCAACAAAAGCCAAAGAGATACCCTCAATAATCGTTCTGAAAGATTTTACACGAAGCTGCTCTCTAATTTCAAAAGCATTGGTATCATGATTTTTCGTATATCCCAGTAAACCCGTCAATTGATAAACTACTGCCATTAAGTAAGAGATACTAAGGGTGGCCAGAATTTGTAATCCCACTTCCAAAAATGAAAGTCCTTTAATCCAGCTGAAAAGTAGGATCAAAAAGACTAAGGGCATTAATTTAACGGTGAGGTACACCAGAAAGGAGCATAGACACCGACGTACAAGCACCTCTAAGTGATGATTCCAAATAAATATTTGTTTATGAACATTTATTTCAAAATAACCCGGAAGATTATTAATAGTCGTCTGATACAAAACCATGGTGCTGTAATAAATTGTGATAAACACGACCAACAACGAGTATCTTTCATCTACGCTGCTCATTAGAAGTGCAAGCCCACTACTGCTGATAAAGTAAAACCATGTGCCAATCTGTCCAGTATCTTTGATCGCTAAGGAAATGGCATTTTTCGCTGGATCCTTCATGTAAGACCACTTGAAACTAATTGACTTACGATATTTGTAAAGTCCAAAAAAGACTATCAAAATCAATACTAAAAATAGCACGTACTGCGGTTCAAAACTGAAAAAGGATGCAGCAGTCAAAATTTTTCCATTTAAAAAAATTCTTATAAACTCGACGCATAAACTTTTCCCCACACTTGCTGTGAATACAAATGCAAAAATAAGTACAAATACATTCTTTACAAGCTCGTTCCTCAGCCACTTCTCCAATGAAAAGTGCATAAAAGTAATGAGAGCAATGCCCAATGTCGCCAGAAAAAGACTGCCAGAAAGCCAACGAACGCCGCGAAGATTTTCTATAGTCAGCGTTATAAGAAAGAGCAAACAAGGTATTCGCGTCATGGAGATGACTGCTCTTATGCAAAATGCAGCCTTCAACAAACTTGAGGAAATGCCCGAACGCACTCCGAATCTTATTATTGGTTGATTCAAGGACATGAGGCAAAGCGACTTTAAATCCTGATAATAAATGACGGCGTTGGCCGCAACAAGAATTCCAAGTATTTCAGGAACATTTAAAGTGAACCCAGACCACACCATCATAATTTTCTTGATATCGTCAAGAAGGACTCCTGATATCAAGATTTCTCTAAGAATAATTATTGAAGCGGCCAAGCCGGATAAGTTGATAACTCCCCAAAACCAAACTGTCTTTCTAGCGGATAATGTATCAACAAAAGGAACGCCAGAAAGACCTCTTTTTAACGAAACCGCCAATACCTCAATCATTTTACGTCATCTCCAAAACAAGGGCGTTACAAACATTTCTAGGCTGGCTGAAATAATGAATAATATCAGTATGAGCACTATTGTATTTCTAAATGCCAACCTCTGTGCCCGAATCTTGAGATTAATTCGCTGAAATCCTATATTTGCCGCAATCATTAGCGCACTAAGTTCAACTAATCCGTGAATACTTATCAGACCGAGAAAGTACCAGACTTCACCAGTTGTATAGATATTCAGCGTTAGCACAAGGGAAATAGACACTGCGTTTGCTAACAATACAATCACTGTTGATACTTTATACAAGAAGAACCCACTTATTAATAAGAGTGAAACGAAAATATTTTTTACAAGGATTTTAAAAAAGCTAAATTCAATAACCTGACTTTTCAAATCAACAGGCAAGTTTTGGGGAAAGTGATACGATGATAGAAAAAGGCTGATTGCAATTGAAATAGTAATTGCGGTGAATATAAATAAAGAAAGCGGACACAAAATTGCCGTTTTCTTTATCAGAAACACTTTGGACTTTTTCACAACTAATTAAGCTGCAAGAATTAACTTCTTGCCCCCACTTTTAAACGCTTGCCGCACAATATACGCGATTAGGCCACCGCTACCTAATAATGTAATAATCGCTGCTGCACCCATACCGGCATCCAAAAACATTTCAATAGTCTTCCTAGTCTCTCGACTCAAAGGAACTGCTGCAGCAATATCAGCGACAATTGCGTTGGACCTAACTGCAACCACAAGCACGATAGCAAACGCAGCCACTGCCAAGACAATCGCCGCTTTGCGATGACGCAAAACCATATGACTCATATTTTTCTCCTTTTATGTTTAGACTGAACCGTTGTAAATCGAGATAGTAGCCTTCAACAAGAATAATGGCAGTAAAGCCACGGAAGTCTGATAGACCATGGTCTCATCGCCAAAGCTGTTAAACATCTTTGACAGCTTTCACCCTGCCTCTTGTGAATGGCACGCCATCATAGGTTTATTACGGCCTTTCCCAGCCTTGCTTAAAGCCATCAATCAGCTGGTCAGCATGATTAAATGCATCTGTCTCCAGAATGCCTAGAATCGTTGCTACCGGAATCGCGAGCGGTAAAAAGCCGCCTGTAATCTGGCAAAGTTCGGAATCTTTTAAGTTGGTCATGACGCTCATCCTTTCTTTTGACTCATCCTATGGCAAGTTTTCTTTTCGTTTGAGCTCGTTGAGAACATCGATGCTAAGGCTCATTGCGGGTGCCACAAAACCACCTTGAACCCAGCTTCGTGCAATCGCTCCGAGTCCCATGCCAATGTAAGTCCAGAAATTATCAGTGCCGCCACCACTGATCCTTTCCAGGCGGCTATCATCCAACGTCACGAATTGTTGCATGGTGTTTCCTCCATTTCTTCGACTTATTCACAGCCGATATATTTAAACTTTTCGGGTGCTAGCTTCCCTAAACACAATATACGATAGGCTTGAGTTCATCTGATCAATTAATTTTAAGCGTCGGTATTTTTGAACTTTTCGTAGTGGTTTTAACCAAAGACGACAAAATTCAACGAAAAAATCCGATTTTGCGACGTTTATTTTTAGCTACATCAGCTCCATTCGCCCCAACAGCATTAAAACGGACGTTATCCCGTGTTAGCCGCCGCATCTTGCTGATCATTGTTCTATAGGCTGTTGCACCTTCCAGACTAGCAACATTATCAGCTATGTCGTGGCTGAATATATGTACTGAGCATCAGACTTCCTTGAAAAAATCACAGGAGCTAGTGCACAAGGCACCGTATAGTCCCAGTTTCTCATTACAATGTGATAGGCTTTTAGGTGTAAGGAAAAATAAGAGGAGAGCTGAATATGAGAGGATGAAAAGGATTTCTTTTCGCGCAACTGTGTCTAGCAAGGGGCGGGTCACAATCCCCTCAGAAATACGCCGGCAACGTGGCATCAAGAAAAACACCCAACTAGAATTCAGGACGCGGCCGGATGGCGATTTAACTTTACATATCGTTCATGAAAAAGATGAAGCCAACGAAGAAAAGTTGATCGAGACGATTCGGCACCTGCAAAAGCAGTACAGAATCGGCCTGGACTACTTGAAGGAGAAGTAGCATGGAAGGATTTAACGCAGGACGAAATCATCGTAATCATGCGCTTACCCAAACAGACCAGCATCAACGCCTAGTGGAAACCCACTTACTTAAAACTATTCATTCCATCACAATTAGCGTATGCTCGACTTAAAGGAAGTGACCACGATGACTGATGATACATACGATGATGCTGGTGAACTTTTTCGCACCATTCGCAACCGGCGTGGCTTAACTATCCGTCAAGTCCACGGCAATCTGCATAAAACAGCGGTTTCTCATTTTGAGAATATCGGTTCGGATATCCGGATGACCAATCTTATGACCATTCTGAAGCCGACATACACCATGCCGCAAGAATTTTTTGAGCTGATTGATCACACCAACAATCGTTTGCGCGCCTTAAGCATTAAGATCAGCAATGCCTATCAGCAGATGGACACCGTGACGTTGTCGCAACTTGCAGCCCGATATACCAATGCAAAAAAGGACAACCCGCCTAGGTATCTGCTCAAGCTAGTCATCAAAAACTTTCTATCTGACTTAAAACATCAGCAACCAGTTTTCTCCAATGAAGAAGAAGACTACTTGCAAGACTATTTGCTAAAGGCCGGCCCATGGTTTTTCTTTGAATATTACGTCTATTCGAATGTCTGTTTTTCCCTGTCCAAAACAGCTAATGAGCGTCTCGTTCAGCAAATGATTCGTCAGTATGACACCTTTCATCTGAGTAGTTACGATGAGCTATTTTTCGGTGCGTTCTATAATCTATCGACCAAATACCTTCAACGCGGTGATTACCAAGAAGCGTTGTCCATGTTGAATCTGGTCAACATGGACAAGCTCAAAGCCAACGTTCTTTATATGCGCCACCACATCGCATTCGTCCGCCTAGCCGCCGCTATCTTATCCAACAAGAGTGCCAAACAGGCGCGTGAGGAGCTATCGTTGCTGTTAAAAGGCACAAAGATTATTGATCCGACTTTATATGCTGTGAACATCAACTGGTTAGAGTCCTTGCACATCGATCCGGAGTCGCTTGATTTGGAGCGTGAGTGAGCTATCTTGATTTATTTCTGTTAACAGTGTATTAGTTGATTATTGTGTATCAAAAAAGGCTCCGATTTTTCGGAACCTTCTTAGATTGATTGCTAAATGGCTTTGTCTAGAAAATTAATTTAAAGCTGTACGTTGCTTTTGACAATGGTCATGTATTGTTAAGACAATACCACTAAGAAGCATCACAACGCCTGGCATCATTAATGCCGTAAAGCGGAGATCACGGCTTTGACTAAATATGACTAACAAAGTTGCAACTATTGTTAGCGGACCGCGGTGCTTCCTTAGCCATTTGATAACTAAAGTATCATGATATACTTTGCCAATAATCCACGCCAACATGATAATCAGTATACAGACAACTGCCATCATCATATTGTTCACCTCGCTTATTGATTTCTCTCATGTATTGTTTTGTAGCCACGCACAGTCAAAAATAATATTGTCAAATCAAGTAAAATTGCGCTTAGCCATCCCTGAGAGATATACAAAATTCTGAAAATGAAAAAAGCTACAGATATCGGTATATAAATCTTCAGAACTGTCTTTGGATATTTAAAGCGCCGCATGACTAGTATCAATAGAATGGCGATTAACGAAATAAACGAATAAAGCATTGTTAACATGCCAACTAACAATATGAGGCCACCCTTCTCTACTAGTCTATGAACATGAATTTATGTCCTTCTCCTTTCAACATCATATATCCAACTTACACCTAATATCACGAAAATAGCTGCAGGTAGATTATTCTCTACCTCTTTTTTGTCAACGATCATATCAGCTACTAATTTCGACCGCAAAAAAAAACTGCCAAATGCTCGATCAGAGCTGGCAGGTTTCATAACGAGATAAGCGAATACTGGTACAGCAATCTAGAACGCTTCAAAGTTTCTCCACTCTTTAATATGAATTTCTCAGTCCAAAATAAATCTAGTGCCAGCAGCCAAAATATCTTACTCCTTCGGCTTCGGCCGCCGTTCCAAATGCCGGCGCATTTTATCCAACAGAAATAACTGGTCATTATTCCATGGGCTGTTGCGGCGGGCGAGATGAGCAGCATAGTTGGCTGTATCATGGTTGAATTCACGATCAGAACGCTGAACCTCTTTGAGGAAATCGCGCGAACTAATCCGGAGGGCGCCGCGGGAGAACACGGTCCACTGTTCCGCCTGATCGCTGGTGACAACCACGAGTTGGACGAGGGGCGAGTTCATTTCCTGGGCTAACCGTTCGATGTAACTATCAGCAGTTTCGTCTTCTTTGGTGAAGACCACTTGCAGATCCCACTTCGCATAGCTTTTGCCGATACCAGGTACATACATGGCATCGAAGACAACAATGATTTTGGCATTTTCGTGGCTGCGGTATTCTGCCAGGATGTCCAGCAGCCGATCGCGGGCAACATCGAAGTGGTCTTCCGCTTTCAACTTGGCCAGCTCCGGCCAGTTTCCAATGACGTTATAGCCGTCGACAATCAAAATGTGTTCGCGCATGGTTATTTGCCCTCGTGACGACTGGCAAATGCTTGATACATCAAGATGCCAGCCGCAACACTGGCATTTAAGCTTTGCACGTGGCCCACCATTGGAATAGCAATCGTGGCGTCCATGAGTTTGGCAATTCCGGGCGAAATTCCTTTGCCTTCGTTGCCAATCACAAGCGCCGTACTGCCTTTTGCATCCCACTGGCGATAATCCTGACCATCCATCGCGGTGCCGAAGACCCACATGCCGCGGTCTTTTAACTGTTTGATGGTCTGCGCCAGATTAGTGACCCGGGCAACCGGAACGTATTCGATTGCACCGGTGCTGACTTTGGCGACCGCACTGGTGAGACCCACGGCGCGATGCTTGGGAATGATAATGCCATGCACGCCGCTAGCATCGGCAGTTCGCAGAATCGAGCCCAAATTGTGCGGATCTTCTAAGTTGTCCAACAACAAGAAGAACGGATCTTCGCCTTTATCCGCTGCATGTTGAAAAAGATCATCCACACTTGCGTAAGCATAGGGCGTCATTGCCAGTAAAACGCCTTGATGATTGCCATGGTCACTCATGAGATCGAGTTTTTGCTTCGGTGCGGTAGCGACCAGAATTTTCTTTTTTTGCGCGATGCCGATTAAATGCTGAATCGGCTCGCTTTTTAGATCGGTTTGAACAAAGAGCTTGTTAATGGTTGCGGCGGTGCCGGCTTTGAGTGCGGCTTCAACGGCATGGCGGCCGAAGACAAACTCGTCCGGATCGTGTTCATTTGGTGCTGCTTGCGGCTGTTTTGCCATGACCCGTCTTCCCTTCTTCAACGTATTGAATACACCATGCGGCTAATTCCGCAACCCGCTTGTCGTGCTTCTCGAGATGCAGATAGCCAAACAAGGCCTCAAAGCCGGTCGAAACGCGATACGTGACGACATCGGTATTCTTGGCATGCGTGTAACTTTTGGCATTACGCCCATGTTTGAAAACCGCGACCTCCTCGTCGTTGAGCAGGTGTTCGTCTTCCATCCCCGCGATTAAGGCCGCCTGCGCTTTCGCAGAAACAAAATCTTTGGCCGCGCGCTGTAAGGCAGCCGGGCGCACCAACCCGCGTTTGAGAAGATGTTCCCGAACGTAGACTTCATAAACCGCATCACCCATATAGGCCAATGCGATGCCGTTCAATTGTTTTGGATCAAATGTCATTTTCTGCGCCACCGCGTTCCTTGAGGAGTGTCTTCCAAAATAATGCCTTGTGCTGCCAGCTGATCACGAATCTGGTCACTCTTGGCAAAGTCTTTCGCTGCCCGGGCAACATCGCGCGCTTTCACTAATGCATCAATATCGGCATCGAGATTGGTCTGATCGGCAAAAACCACGCCGAAAATCTGCAGCCACGCATCATAGAGATTCAGTAAGTCGTCGAGGCTTTCACGTTTAACTGTATCTTCGTTGGCATATTCGTTCAGCAATTTAGCCAAGTCAAAAAGGACGGTCAACCCGTTTTGGACGTTCACATCGTCGTCCATGGCGGTAATAAACTGGTCTTTCAACGTTTGCAGTTGTTCAGTGATCTTGGGATCGACGCCTGGGACAGCATTGCCACGGCGATAAACCAGATTTTCACGGGCGATTTTTAAGCGATTAAGGCTGTTCGCTGCGTTCTTGAGGTTGGCATCGGAGTATCGGATCGGCATCCGGTATTGAGTACCAGCCATGAAGAATCGCAGAACTTGCGGATCGACCGTTTTCAAAATGTCATGAACCGTAATGAAGTTGCCAAGCGACTTGCTCATTTTTTCGTCATCTTCGCCAATGGTCACAAAGCCGTTGTGCATCCAATAACGGACGAACTGCTTGCCAGTTTTGGCTTCACTCTGAGCGATTTCATTTTCGTGATGTGGGAACTCAAGATCCTGACCGCCGCCGTGAATGTCAAACGTATCGCCGAGAAGTTGGGTGCTCATGACCGAGCATTCGATGTGCCACCCCGGTCGGCCTTTACCCCAAGGAGAATCCCAGCTGATTTCACCGGGCTTGGCAGCCTTCCACAATGCAAAATCGATTGGATCTTCTTTTTTAGCCAGTTCTTCTTGTGTAATGTGCTGACTGGCGCCTTCTTCGAGTTCGTCGACATTTTGATGGCTTAACTCGCCATAATGTTTGAACTTGCGCGCCCGATAATACACGTCACCGTCGATGGCGTAAGCATAGCCTTTTGCGACCAGATCCTGAACAAAATCAATAATGTCCGGAATCATTTGGCTCGCACGTGGATGGGCAGTCGCCGGTTCGATTCCCAGCGCCGTGGTATCTTCCATGAAGGCATCAATAAACCGCTGCGCCAAATCAAGCGGTGCTTCGCCGGTTTTATGCGCGGCATTGATGATTTTATCGTCAACATCTGTGAAATTCGAAACATAAGTGACATGATAACCGCGGTATTCAAAATAGCGGCGAATCGTATCAAACGCAATCGCACTGCGCGCATTACCGATGTGGATATAATTATAGACAGTCGGTCCGCAGACATACATCCGAATTTCTCCAGGGTGCAGTGGCGTGAACGGCTCTTTTTGCCGGGACATCGTATTATATAACGTTAACATCGGCTCATTTCCTTCCTGTAGCGTCTTACCTGCATTTTACAGGAAAATGGGAGGATTATAAAGGAAAGAGCGTGAGCTGGCGCGTTTAGAAGTTGGAGTGTAAGTGGCCTCAGGCGTGATGGCCCGGTCTTGGCCATTGCGCCTGAGGTCCTTACACGCAGACTTCTGCGCCAGCGAACGCGATTGGGAACCGGATTGCCTCCCAATCTTTACTGTTTCAACTTAACAAGTAACCAACCTTGGCCATCACGCTAAGGTCCTTACACGCAGACTTCCGGTCCCAGTTTACTCGCCGCATAGAACCAAAAAGACTCCCTTACATACCAGCAAGGAAGCCCAAAATTTCTACTCGTTGTTAACGCGTCACGATCGATAAACGAATCCTTTTTCCCAGTCCCTTAGCATACCGTGACAATGTCGTCAGCGATGGAACAGAGTCTAAGCGCTCAATCTTTGCAAACTGCGACTGCTTCATACCAATTGTTTCGGCGAATTGCTTTTGTGAGATCCCGCGACGAATCCGTTCCGCTTCAAGTTCAGTTAATGCATCGATGATGGTCAATGCTTCGTCAGGAATAGAATCAATTTTGTCCTTAACTTCATTCCAAGTGGACACAGAACTGCCCCCTTCTTTTTAACCCATCATCTCAATTTTTTAACACTTAATCAATCTTCCGCTTCGGATTCAAGATATTCAGCGGATCAAACAAGTCCTTGATCTGGTGCTGAATTTCATCAACATCAAAGCCGAGCTCCTCATTATTCCACTGATTCTTGCTCATCCCCACAGCGTGCTCGCCGGAAATTGTGCCGCCCAATGCCAGTGCTTTGCGGAACATCATGCGGATGGCTTGGAGCGCTTCTTTTGGCGGTTCCGTCTGGTCGGCTGGCCAGATAACTGTTGGATGCACATTGCCGTCACCGGCATGGCCGGCAGTGTAAATTTCAACATTCAAATCTTTGGCAACCTCGGCAATGTAGTCCATCATCTCCGGCAGCTTGGATAACGGCACGGCCATATCTTCCATAATGTGTTGACCGTTCGCGAAAACCGCCGGCAACATATCCTGCCGCAATTTGATGATGGCGCCTGCTTCATCAGGATCGCTGGTTACCTTGATATTCTTGGCGTGATCGGCCGTTAAAATCTGTTCTGCCATTTTCAGACTGGCTTCGCCGCCTGCATCTAGCCGGAAAATGAGCATCGCCTCAGCACCTTCTGCATAGTGCGTGCCTTCATACCGATCCAACGCCGCAACGGTCAAGCCGTCCAATGCTTCGAGCGTTACCGGATAAATCCCCGACAACCGCAAATCCTCGACCCCTTTTGCCAAGGCCGTCATATTATCAAAATAAGCCACCCCGACCACAGGCGTCCCGATCGGAATCGGGTTCAACTTAACGGTGATTTCGGTAATGATCCCTAATGTGCCTTCAGATCCCACAAAAAGATGGGTCAGGTCATAGCTAAAGGCGTGCTTATAAGTGCGGCCGCCGAGTTTGATTTCTCTACCATCTGCAAGCACGACTTTCAAGCCCAGCACATTGTCCGTTGTCGCGCCATACTTAACCGTGCTCATCCCACCGGCATTGGTCGCTGCGTTACCGCCAATACTGGAAATCGGCTTAGAACCCGGATCAGGCGCATAAAACAGGCCTTGCTTGCGGGCTTCTTTATCCAAGTCACCGTTGATCACGCCCGGCTCTACAACCGCCAACAAGTCACCTTTGCTGATTTCCTTAATCCGATTCATGCGCACCGTTGAGAGGATAATGCTGCCATTCAGGCCATCCGCCCCGATGACAGTACTGGTATCCGCGCCTTGAGGAACGACCGGAATGTGATATTGCCGCGCTATCTTCAAAACACCTTGAATATCCGCAACATCGCCAGCCGCTACATAGGCCAAAATTCTGCCGTCAATTTCCAGCTGAGCATTGCCATTGGCGCTGTGTTCGCGCGCAACCTGATCATCTGTATGAATCTCCGCGTGCGGTGCGGCGGCACGTAAAGCTGCAAGGATCTCCGCGTTGTCATAAGCAGTAAAAATTGCCATTATCCAGACCTCCATTGCTTTGATTGCTGGGTTCATTATAAAAATCCTTATCCTCATTATGAACCTATTTCCAAAAGGCTGGGTTAATTTAGTCTGGAAAACGCGATCTCTCCCCATTCAACGTGGTGCATACAAAAAATCCGCGACATTACGCGGATTTTTGCTGCTAATTAAAGTTGTGATGTGACCAAATCAACGTTCTTCAACACCTGATCGCGGCCCATGAGCTCAATCGTTTCAGCCAGTTGCGGGCCATGCATCCGCAGCGTTGCGGCAATACGGATCGGCATGTACAACTTGCGACCCTTGACCTGGGTTTCTTGCTTGACTTCGTTGACAATGCGGCCAACGGAATACGCATCGAACGTGTCCAGTGTCCGAATCTTTTTAGCGAACGCTTCAATAACCGGCTTGGCATGGTCGTCAGCCAGCTCCTTGCGCTCGTCATCCGTCAGATCAGTTGCCTTGTCGAAGAAAATATCGGCAAGCTTGCTAATCTGCGCGGTGTAACTCATCTGGTCCGTATACAGGCTAATCAGTTGACGGGCCCACTCGATGGTTTTCGGATCCGGATCGCTATGAATCAAGCCATCTTCAATCAGGTTTGCCAACGACATGCTCATCAGCTCGTTCGGGTTCGTCTTTTGCTTGGCTTTAATATACTGGTTATTAACCCATTCCAGCTTCTTCTGGTCGAAGCGTGCCGGACTCTTGGATAAGCGCTTTGGATCGAACTGCTTGATGAATTCCTTTTTGGTGAAAATCTCATCTTCGCCAACCGGTGACCAGCCTAACAGCGTGATGAAGTTAAACATCGCTTCCGGCAAGTAGCCGAGCTCACGATATTGTTCGATGAACTGCAAGACGGTTTCATCACGTTTGGACAGCTTCTTGCCGGTTGCGCCATTGATGATCAAGGTCATATGGCCAAAAATCGGTGGCTCCCAGCCAAAAGCGTCATAAATTGCCAGCTGCTTAGGCGTGTTGGCAATGTGATCATCGCCGCGCAACACATGACTGATTTCCATGAGATGATCATCGACCACCACCGCAAAGTTATACGTCGGCATACCATCGCGCTTTTGAATGACAAAATCGCCGCCAAGCGTGTTGGCATCAATCGAAATCTTGCCTTTGACAATGTCATCCCATTCGTAAGTCTTATCAGTCGGGATGTGGAACCGGATGACCGGTTGTAACCCCTTGGCTTTCGCCGCAGCAATGGCCTCTGCCTTTTCGGCTTCACTCATGCCTTCATATTCGTATTCATAATGGGGCATTTCGTGACGGGCTTTTTGGGCTTCGCGATCGGCTTTCAGTTCCTCTTCGGTCCGATAAGATTCATAAGCAAAGCCCTTATCGACAAGTTGCTTGATCAGCTTGTCATAAATGTCTTTACGCTCAGACTGGCGGTAAGGGCCAAAATCTCCACCTTTGTCAGGACCTTCATCCCAGTCAATCCCGAGCCAGTGGAGATTCTCCATCTGACTCTTCTCGCCATCTACAACGTTCCGCTTTGTATCGGTATCTTCAATCCGCAGCACCAACGTTCCCTTGTTGTGCCGTGCGAACAAATAATTGAACAGTGCCGTCCGTGCATTGCCAATATGCAAATGCCCGGTCGGACTTGGTGCATAACGCACCCGAATTGGTCGATCTGCCAATGTCTTAGCCTCCATTTTCTGTAAACATGCAATGCTAGTGTACCACAGAAGGGCAAGCGATGGAGAGGTATCACTTCAAGGAAGTCTTGTTCCTTTGCAAGAACAATATCATCAAGCACAACAACAATAATGATGAGATCCGAATCAAAAATGGCCAGCTAGTTCATTACTAAATAATCATGTTTAAACCTAAAATGACGATAAGACCAACGAACGAATTGGTGAATTCAAGTGCGCCCCATGTTTTGAAGGTGTCCTTGATTGAAATACCAAACGATTGCTGGAACAGTAGAAACCCACCGTCGTACATTAAGGTCATTGTGTTACTACCAACGGCACATGCAAGCACCATCAAAACTGGATTGACATTAAAGGCAGCGATCATTGGTGCCACAATTCCGGCAGCGGTAATAGCAGCGACCGCTCCTTGACCTGTTAAAATTCGAATAAGAACGGTAATAATCCAGGCCAGAATTAGCGGGGACACAGGTAACTTCCCTACAAAAGAGACCAGCGTATCACCAATCCCAGTTTTGATGATAACTTCTTTCATGACCCCGCCAGCAGCAATAACCAACAATACGTTGGAAATCCCCTCAATGGCACTTGTCAATTGCTTGGTAATTTGCGCACCGGTTTGACGACGACGGTATCCAAATACCCATACTGCAACCAAAACAGCTAGTAACATACTAATTTCGGCGCTTCCGATGAATTCGGCAAACTTGTACAGAAATGAATGAGTGGAAACTGCTAGCTTAGCTAATGATGAACCAACCATCAGAATAGCGGGAAGCATGGGGACCAAGATACTGATACCAAAAGTTGGCAATTCAGAAGCGGGTTTCTTTTCGGCTGGTTTCATGACGTTCCCCAAAGGCATCTTATCTAATCCGGGTATGAATCGACGGATCAAGACACCGGAACAAATGATTGTTGGGATAATAACGATTAACCCAAAGATATAGACTTGGGAAATGTCGGCGTGAAAGGCAGTAACCAATGCCATTGGACCCGGTTGGGGTGGAAAAATACTGTGACCCATCGTGGCTCCGGCAACGGTTGGAACAATGAGGCGCATGTAAGGCACTTTTGCTTCCTTGGCGATGCTAATTACCAAAGGAGCAGCAATCAAGAAGGCAACTTCGTAAAACATCGCCATTCCAAAGATTGTTCCAATAATTAGCAGGGCGTACGGAAGTAACTTAACGCCCATCTTGGAAACAATCGTGTCGGCAATTTGTTGGGAAGCCCCCGAATCGGTCATTAATTTACCAATGATGGCCCCAAAAATCAGAATCAAGGTAAGGGTGCCCAGAACACTACTTAGCCCAGCCTGAATGGTGGGAACTATTTTGGTGATGGACATGCCTTCGCAAAAAGCAATGAATAAAGCTGAAAGTAATAATGCCAGAATACTGTGCAGCTTGAGCTTGGCAATCATGAAAACTAGGATACCAATCCCTATAATGACCCACAGTAATGAAAGCAAATCAGCGGTCAAAACAATCTCCTCCTAAATTAAAATACTAAGGATCTGTCTAATGTTTGTTGAATCTGATGACAATGATAGGAAAGACGACGCAATTGCCTCCAGAATGCTAAATTCCGGAAGGCTTGTACACAATCGTTAAGAGTCTCCTGAATAAATTGAACAGCACTAAGTTTTGGGCGAGTATCCAATTCGGATAACTGATATATTAAAATCTTAGATGCCACTAGTAATGTTAGCGCTTACCAAAAGATCAGTCAACATTTTTTGTTCATTCGTCTTTATCGACTAACGCTGCTCCCCGTTACCATAACGATTACATCTGAACTGGTGATCAAATTTCTAAATAACTGCTGATCGTTAACTTCAGAATACTTGTTGAAATCGCATAATTGATCTCGGCTTGAGGATCGAAGTCGTGCATCGGCCCAGCGCCAATAGCATCGCTGGACTGGTAGCAGGCGTGATGCCTGAAAAATAAAAATAGGCCATGTCTTTAAGCAGACTGACCTAACTAAACTGAGTCGCCTCAGCGGTCGCAAATGTACTTTCCAGATTTAAGATTGTTACATGTGACACTACCAGCAGCATCCGTCACCCCTGTATGAAGTTTCTGCCATTTTGTCCGGGAATATCAGACCAAAGTTCAAAAGAAATTCTTGCAATCAACTTTTTGGTATCAACATCACTTTTGGTAAGAACGAGATTGGAGTTCTTACCAGTTGCCGGCCCGTCGTTATTTGCTCTGTCTATTGAGACATTATGCGCTGACAGTGCTGCTCGGCTTTTCTCGGCGCCATAGCCAGTAAACAAACGCCACGACGATAGCTGTTTGTACGACCAACAGCAATTCCGTCACGGTGACGCTTAAAGCCCCCGCTTGACTCAATCCAGCCGGGAAATCAATAAAAGCATGCAACCCAACCGGCACTAACATCCAGAACCACTGCTTGCGGTTGACCACAATCAACCAGACAACCAGCGAAAGGGCAATCTGAATAGTCAAGGCTAACAGTCGTTCAAGCAAGCTTAGTGACACCGTCCAGCCACTCATTCCAGTCAACTGCTTCACTGCGGTGATAATGCCAGCACGCGCGCTTGCAGGAGTTTTGGTCATTAATTTAGCCAACGCGCCACTGTTGATGGTCGTGGCAAAAAGCACATTGCTGAACATTGCCAAACCACCGCCCAGCATCATTTCAATGCCGCCATGACCTAAACCATACAAAAACGGGGTCTCCGGCGTCTTGGCTTTTTGCGGGATCCGCCGCTGAATCCATTTGAACCCGAACCACCGGCCGACTTCTTCAAAAACGCCGGCCAGCAGTGCACCATAAAGTGCGTACAACCACGGGGTATGCTGAAATTGCCGGGCAATACCGCGAAACGGTCCTTCCAGGATACCGGCAAAGAGGATGAAAATGGCCATGCCGATAAAGAACACCGGCGTCGCCCCTTTTTTCGGATGACTGCGCCGTTGAATCATCCACACGGCCAAGGCGATCGGCAAAACCAAGCAAACAATGATCTCGATGACCATCATCACGATGGCTGCTTGACTGACAGTGCTGTTCACAATTTTTGACATACGCGCGACCTCACATTCGATTGTTCAGAAAACGATCTGTTGTGGTCGTTTTCAATTCTTTAGGTATAAAAAGAGCATCATTTACAGTGAATGATGCTCTTTTCCATTCCATTTTTCAACTCAATTTACACAATTGAAAATGGTACGAGTTAATTTTTATGACTCACTTTTTTCGCTCGCCGACGCCAGCGAATGCCTAAGAAGCCAGCCAAAGCTAGAAGAACAACGCCAAGGGCCGTCAAGCCGATCTGTTCTTCTTCGTGTGTCCGCGGCAATGTGTGCTTAGCTTTATTAGTTGGCGTTATGATCGTTGTTGTCGCGCCATTGTTGCCACCCATTGATGGCAACACGTTGCTTGGCGGATTTGGCGTGGATGGATTTGTCGGCGTACTTGGCGTGACCGGCGTGCTCGTCTTCGCATAAACAAAGGTGACATTTAACGTTCCATTGGTGAATGTGCCTGAATCAGCCGCGCTGTTTGGCGCCATGCGCAGATACTGATATCCCGCAATGGTTGTTGGCGCTGTGGTATAAGGTGTTCCTGCGTTTCCAGTCAAAACTTTGTCTGGCGCGAGTGTGTTTCCATTTTCGTCAACATAATGAACATTGACGGTTCCTTGAGCCGCTGGATTCTTGCTATAAACAAACGTGACAGTCAAAGTGCCGGTACTAAAGGTCCCGTTTTCCGGTGCACTGCCTGGCGCAAGACTGGTGAATCGGTAATTCGCAATATCGATCGGGCGGGCTTCATAAGGATCGCCGGGCTGGCCGGTGAGCACTTTATCAGGTGCAAGCGTGTTGCCTGCATCGTCGACGTACTTCACGTTAACACTGCCTTGAGGGATTGGCGTCTTGGTGTAAACCATGATGACAGTGACGGTGCCATTGGTGTACGTGCCGCTTGCCGGTGCGCTATTTGTGGCCAAATGGGCGTATTGGTAATCTTTGATGCTGATTGGCGAGATGGTATATGGATCGTCGACTTTGCCACTAAACGTCTGATCCGGGGCAAGTTGATTGCCTTGGTCATCGACAAATTTGATATCAACGGTTCCTTGTGTAGCAGGATCTTCAGCAGCTTTTCCTGTCTCTGTAATTGGTGAGACAACGGGATTACTCAAATACTTTTTTTGTTGACGAGTCAATGCTGCATTGACTCTCGATCGTTGTGCCAATTGAGAGGTTTCATTGATGGACTTGGCCGCCACTTTATGCGCGGAACTCGTACCACCCATCAAGAAGAAGCCGATCAGCATCACCACCCACAACTTGCCATCTTTATACAGTTTGCTATGAACTTTTTCTTCTCCAATTGGTCTCAATGCAATTGCTCCCTTCAGAAACCAAGCCAAAAGCCCTTCAACCAAATCTTGTTAAAATAATTATTTTAATTTACACACAAATTATAACACGTGGTATTGGTATAAAAACTTTCGAATGGATTCTCAAGCTGAGAAAAGATCCACTTTGAAGCATTCGGATAACTGATTTGGACGCAGAAAATGACACTTAAAGGGGCGTTTTATTTTTCGTAAATACCATCGAGCTACCGCAAATTGCGTCTGCGGAAGACAAGCAAGCCAAGGATTAAGAAGATACTACCATAAGCAATGTAGCCGATCATCATCTGGTTGATGCCTAGGTGAGTCAGACTCGAAAGTTTTGGTGAATTCAGTTGTGCACCGAAGTTCAACATATTCACCGGGTTCCATTTGAGCCAGTCATGTTGATCAATCAGCATAAACATTAGTTGGTTAAAGACCGAGACAACAAAGTAGGCACTAATGCCGACGATGATTGCAGGCGTTGAGTTATCAAATAAAGTGGCCAGCAGCAACACAAAAGCTGCCAGAAAAAGTAAAGTCAAAAATTCACTAACCGCATTCATCAACATCGCCTGCCAAATCGGCTGATGCGTGCTAACTTGCAAAGTCAGACTAAATTTATTTTGGAAAAAGATGACTTTCAAAAGAAAAGTCATCACGAGGCTGCTGCCATAAAAGCAAAGTGCACAGCTCAGCAAGGTTAACCACTTACTAACCAAAACTTTGCTACTTGAATACTGCCGATACAGTAAGGCCTTCAGCGTGCCATACTGATTTTCTGATGACAGCTGCGTACTGCCGACTGCAATAATATAAAAGACAATCATCACCGGCGCATAAAAATCATTGAGGAACAAGTTCTCAGGCTGAAGCGTCTGTGGATAAGCTTTTCCGAAAATCGCCATTGCCAGTTGAAACACAATGAGAAATAACCAGAAAATGGTGAACGATGGTCTTTTTAAGAGTTTGTAGGTTTCCTGTTTAAGCAGTGTTAGCAAAATAAAATCCTCCGTATCCTCGCGATCACTCAATGATGCCTAACAGTGAGTTTTCCAAGTCATCCTGTTGTTCGTGAATGTCGTGGATCGCAATATTCTGATCCAGCACCGCACGCAACAAAGACGTCATATTTTGAATTGAACTCCTGGCAATCTTAATGCTGCCTTCTTCAACCGCAGCTTGATAACCTTTTTGCGCTAAAAGTTGAGCCACGCGGTCGTTCTGATCCGTTCTCAGCAAGAGATAACTTTCATTTCTGGCTAACACCGCGTTCATGGTATTGTTTGTGACAAGATGGCCGTGATTAATAATCACAACATCGTCCGCCACTTTTTGCAACTCACTCAGGATATGGCTTGATATGAGGAATGAAGTGCCTTCTGCTTTTTTCTGAAGGATCAATTCGCGCAGTTCTCTTGTTGCCTTGGGATCAAGCCCATTCATTGGCTCGTCAAGGATCACCAGACTTGGCTGGTTCACCAACGCCAGCGCAATTCCGAGCTTCTGCTTCATCCCTAGCGAATAATGCTTGGCTTTTGCATCTGCATAGGCAGTCAAGTGCATCTCTTCAATCACTTTGTCCACTTTAGCTTGTCGGTCACTGCCTCTCGTAAAAAGATGCAGTTGTTCTCGACCAGTTAAATAAGGATATAAGCCCGGATACTCAATCAAGGCGCCTACATTTTTTAAGGCATCGTGACTGTCAACGGTGATCTTTTGGTCATTCAGCCAAATGTCGCCGGTAAAACTCGAAATACCCAAGATGGTTTTCATAATGGTTGTTTTTCCTGCGCCATTTGCCCCAATCAGGCCGACGACCCGTCCCGGTTTGATTTTAAATGAAATTTGGTGCAACGCTTGTTTCTTCCCAAACCATTTATCGAGGTTATTAACTGTTAGCATTAAGTCATACCACAACTTTCTTGATGAGATTGATGAGTGTCAGCTTCATTTGCTTTAAACATCCACTCTAGATATAAGAAATATAAAATTCCATCAACTTTGGAGATACGTACAAAATTCATCTGACACTTTGCCTTAATTGCCAGACTTGATTTTGACATCTTTTAATGGTGTTAACTTACCACAGCAAAAGAAACAAACTGTGCTTTTTGACAAAAGCGAATTTTTCAGGTCATAATGAATCGGTAGTTGATTTTAAGAAAACAAGGAGTCAGACACTATGGGTGTATGCGATGCTGGGTATATGTTTAAGAAGATTCGCCTTGAACGCGGTTTAAGGATCTCAGATGTGGCAGGTTCTTTGAGTGCTAGCACTGTGTCAAAATTCGAAAATGGCCATACTGACATTTCTGTAGAGAAGTTGTGTCTCCTATTAGATAACGTGGGAATGGATACGACCGAATTTTTTGAAATTCTCAACCAAAATCATGATACAAATGCCTCGCCAGCCGATCTTTCGCAAAGGGCGATGGACAAGCGTATGCTCAGATACGCGATGGAGCAAGATGTTGAGGGGCTCAAACAATTCCGGCAATCTTTCTCGTCGAAATTTAAAAAGACCCACACCCGCCTGTATAAACTGAGAGAAATTATGGTCTCCGCTATCATTCTCGACACCCAAGATGTTCATGCTCTCCTCTCTAAAACCGATTCTAAAACCATCAACGATTATTTAATGGGCCGCGATACCTGGTATGCCTTGGAATATGCGTTGTATGGCGATTGTGTGCCATTTTTACAGCCTGCTGACTTTAATCGGCTATACGCCAAATTTTTGGCCATTCACTTTGATTTTCATCAACGTCATAACTATCTCGATTTGTTTTTCTCTGCATTCTATAATGTCGGTGTTTCGCTGTATTACAGGTGTGAATATGCAAAAGCCATTCAAACACTCAACCGATTACAGGAACAAAGCGTCCCGGATAACCTCTTTTTTCTTCGCATTCAGTTGCGCCTGCTCAAACTTTTATGTACCTACAAGCTTACCGGTAATTCAAACGCCGCCAATGAACTGAATGCCTTGGTTAAAGTGATCTCCAAAATAAGCCCAGCGTTTGGCCGTAGATGGAAGGTTGATTTTTCTTTTCAGGAGCCAATTACTGATGAGCATTAGCCTTGTTCATTTGCGAAGTAGGCAAATGAACATACTCTGAAAAAAGTGCATACTCAAAAGGCGCTGCCCCAACTCGGGACAACGCCTTTTAACATCCACAATATTTACTTTTCCTTATCCCGGATCGCCTTTTGCTGGTGTGCCGGCTTCGCGAAGATCATGCGCCCCGCGGCCGTTTGCAGCGCGCTGGTGACGATGACTTCGAGCGGTTTGTTCATGTAGAACTTGCCGTCTTCGACCACCACCATCGTGCCATCGTCGAGATATGCAACACCTTGTTGCCGTTCGGAGCCGGATTTGATGACGGTGACCGTCATGTTTTCTCCGGGGATCACGTCGGGCTTTAGGGCATTGGCTAATGCGTTGATGTTGAGCACCGGTACATTTTGAAATTGTGCGACCTTGTTGAGGTTAAAGTCATTCGTCATGACGATGCCATCGAGCAATTTAGCGAGCTTGAGCAGCTTGCTGTCGACTTCGGTTAAATCGTCAAAATCGCCTTCGTACATCTCAATATGAATGTCTTTATCCTTTTGCATGGCATTCAAAATGTCCAATCCGCGGCGGCCACGCATTCTTTTCATCGAATCCGCCGAGTCTGAAATCAGTTGCAGTTCATGCAAAACAAAGTTCGGAACCAGCATCGTGCCTTCGATAAACCCGGTCTTGGCAATGGCCTGAACCCGGCCGTCAATGATGACACTGGTGTCGAGCAGCTTGTATTTGCGAAAATGATCGCCGACTTTACGCTCGAGGACCTGGTCGTTGTCCGTATCTGCTGTCCGGCGGTTGCGGAAATTCAATAGCCGCCGCCATTCTTCGCTGCGTGTCGTACCCACCCGAAAACCCAAGTAACCGAATAATAGCATGATGATGAGTGGTAGGAAGATATTCAGCGGTGCGATGAACCGATACAACGGAATCGAAATAATTGCGGCCAGAATCAAGCCGATCGTGGTCGACAGGCTACCAAACAGTAAGTAGCTTGGTGATTTGGTGTTCAGCGTCTTTTCCAGCACTTTTAACCGTCCCAGAATCCAGTTGACGCTGAGACTGGCCAGTAGTAGGAAAATGATGGCGCCGATTAAACCGTTGGTCAGCAGGTTGTTAACAATCAGGTGATGCTGCCAACCAATGGCTTCCCAAAGCGCCGGTAATGCTCCCATGCCGACCCCGATGCCGATCAAGCCGAAAATCAAATAAACAATTCGTTTCTTCATGGTATGCCTCCTCTCTTCTTCTAATTAAAAACCTTATGCAACGCTTCGGCAATGCTTGTAACCCCAATGACTTGAATATCTTTGGGCGCGTGCCAGCCTTGCAGGTTGTTACGCGGCACGAAAATCCGCTTAAAACCTAGCTTGGCCGCCTCTTTGACCCGATCTTCAATGCGGTTCACCCGGCGCACTTCACCGGTCAGGCCGATTTCACCGACAAAACAATCCGTCGGCGGAATCTCTTTGTCGCGATATGACGAGGCAATCGCAACGGCCATCGCTAAGTCAATCGCCGGCTCATCCAACTTAACGCCGCCAGTGGCTTTCAGGTAAGCGTCCTGATTCTGCAGCATGAGATTGGCGCGCTTTTCCAGCACCGCCATAATTAAGCTGACGCGATTATGATCCAATCCGCTGCTAGTACGTTTGGCATTGCCGTACATTGTGGGGCTGATCAGGGCCTGGATTTCCACCAAAATCGGTCGCGTGCCTTCCATCGATACCACCACCGCCGAACCGGTCGCCCCAGCCAGCCGTTCCTCTAAGAAGATTTCCGAGGGATTGGCGACTTCCTGCAGGCCATTTTGGTGCATCTCAAAAATGCCGATTTCATTGGTGGAGCCGAACCGATTCTTAACCGACCGTAAAATCCGGTAAGTGTGGTGCATATCGCCTTCAAAATAAAGCACGGTGTCGACCATATGCTCAAGAATTTTAGGGCCGGCAATCGCGCCTTCCTTGGTGACGTGGCCGACGATGAAGATGGTTACACCTTTGGATTTGGCAATGCGCATCAGTTCGGCCGTGACTTCGCGAATCTGGGCAACCGAACCGACTGCCGAGTTCATATCCGGTACATTCATGGTTTGAACCGAGTCAATCACGACATAATCCGGCTGCATCTGGTCAATAACACCTTCAATGCTGGGCATGTCGGTTTCCGGATACAGGTACATCCCCGAATTGGCAACCCCTAAGCGCCCGGCACGCATTTTGATCTGACTGGCACTTTCTTCGCCGGACACGTATAAAACGGTACCGCCAGTGCTCGCTAACTGTCCGGACACCTGCAATAGCAAGGTTGATTTACCGATTCCGGGATCCCCGCCAATCAAAACCAGCGATCCCGGCACCACGCCGCCACCAAGCACACGGTTTAATTCCGCCAGACCGGTCTTAACCCGCGTTTCCTTGGCAACCGTCACTTCATCCATCCGCATCGGCTTGACTTTACTGCCTGCCCGCGTCTGCCGCGGTGCCGACTTGGTTGAACTGACGGTTTCTTCAACCAACGTATTCCAACCACCGCAATTCGGACAGCGCCCTAAATAAGTGGCTGAAATATAACCACAATTTTGACATACGTACTGTGTTTTTGCTTTCGCCATATTATCCCTTCAATATTAACTAGTGATCGGTTGACCCAAAACCGCTCTGCCGCTGAGCCAGCCCGCCTTGATCACCATCGGCCAGTAAAAATGGCATGAAGATGCCCTGCCCGATGCGGTCGCCTTTTTTAATCATCACGTCGCGGGGGAAGAAATTCAGTAGCTGAATATAGATTTCGCCTTCGTTGTCCGGATTGTCATAATAGTCGGCATCAATCACGCCAATCCCATTGGGCAACGTCAGGCCGTGCTTAAGCGGATTGCTGGAGCGATTAGCCAAAACCAGTACTTCATTAGGCTGCATATACGCCTTTATACCTGTTGGCACCAAATACGGTTTCAAGATCTGCTCAGCCCGTTCGAAATCCTTGTTGGTCAGCGGGCGTTCATTTTTAATCAGACGAAAAAGCCGAATAAAATCATACCGCCAGATGCTTTTCAGCAAGAAATCCTCACGCGCGTAAAAATCATACCCTGCTGCCTGCTTGGTTTGGCGCGTTGGCAGGGTCAGGTCGTCATCCTGATACTTTGAAACAATTTCAAAACCACGGGTCTTCATAATGAACCTCCATATAAGTAGTGTCCAAGGTATCATAACACGCGGCACCAGCTGACAACCATGCTGAAAAGGCTTTCCTTCTTGTAATTATACCGTTTTCTTGCTAAATTTGGAGTGCGGACGCGGCTGGTCAATCGCATTAACAAAATTGACCCGAGCGTCACGGTGACTGGATTCGGTAAAAGTAGCGCTGACGGTGCAATGCGTTGGATGCTCAACCATAACGCGCCAGTTCACGCTCACGCACTTTTACCAAGGAGGTTAAGATGGAATTTCAACACGAACCGGGCCGGATTTTCAATACCGACTGGGATGGCCGACTGCTGGCCGAATTAACGTATCAATCAATTGACGACGGCCAAGCATGGGCGGTCGATCATACTTTTGTTGACGAAAGCCTTCGCGGTCAAGGCATCGCCGGCCAACTCATCGAAGCGGTCGTTGCCGCCGCCCGTCAAGAAGGCAAAACCATTGAACCACTTTGCTCATACGCAGTGCATGCCTTTCACAACCATCCGGAATATGCCGATGTTTTGCGGCCGGTGAAGGATAACTGAATGTTGAGTGAGGCCAGAGCATAACTCACGGTCAAAACGTCAAGCTTACAGAAGCGAACGTGCTTCCGATTGTTAAAAATTGGAAGTGCGTTTTCTTTTGGTTTCGGGTAATATAGATGATTCAAGTTTTAAAAATCCTAGTGCCAAAGCGGAGCAATCGTAGGCCAGATGGGGCTCAGCCGTGGAATTGTTGTTGGTGGGGCGCTTTTTGCCCCACCTACAACAAGGCCGAGCTTCGAAACCGCGGGCTTTGCGGGTTCGAAGTCGTGCCCACAGCGTTCCAGCCCCATCTGGCCGGAGATTGGCAAGGCATGGAACTCCTAGCATAACATTTATCTGCTTGCGCCAATTTTAATTACATCCCCCTTTCCATCTTTAAATTCAAATTAAATTGAGGTAAGGTTTCTTTAATGCACTAAGAAAAGGGGCTCGCTATGTCAGAAATTACATTTGATCAGATTAAGGCGTTTCAAGAGCAGCTCGCGCATCATCCCGCCGCCGCTGCCCGCAGTCGCACGGTCCAAAACGTCGGACCACAGGCGGCTAGTCGCGAAGCCATCGACGGCGAGGACATGAAGCCAGTATTCTCGCTCGACCTTGACACCGGCAGTGTTGCCAACCAGAAGAAAAGCGGCCGCTGCTGGCTATTTGCTACATTAAACACGGTTCGCCACGGCATTGCGGATGAATTCGGCCTGAAAGATTTCGAATTCTCGCAAAACTACAATGCCTTTTTCGACCGGCTGGAGAAAGCCAACTTATTCTATGAAAATATTTTGGCAACGGCCGATAAGCCACTCGACGATCGCGAAGTCGCCACTTACCTCAGCGGACCGGATCAAGACGGCGGCCACTACGACCAAGCAGCCGCGCTCATTGAAAAGTATGGCTTGGTTCCAAAGTCCGTCATGCCGGAAACATACAACAGCGACAAAACGGCTGAATTAAACAGTGTCTTGAACGAGAAACTGCGCAAAGACGCCAAAGTCTTGCGCACGCTGAAGCAGCAACATGCCAGTGAAGACGCGATTGCCGCTAAAAAACGTGAACTACTCAGTGTGGTTTATCGCATCCTGGCCTATACTTTCGGCAACCCGCCGACGACTTTCGATTTTGAATATCGCGATGACAAGAAACAATATCACCGTGATACCGGCTTGACCCCGCAAACTTTCTTCAAAAAGTACGTCAAGTGGCATTTTGATGATTACATCGTGGTTGCCAGCGATCCTGAGCCAAGCAAAAAATATCAACAGCTCTATGCCATCAAGGCGGCCAATACCGTGGTTGAAGGCCATCCTTTAACGATCCTGAACCTCCCGCCTGAACGCCTGGAGCAACTGGCATTGGCGCAACTGCAAGCCGGTGAGGTCGTATGGTTCGGTAATGATGTCCTGGCCGATATGGACCGAAAATCCGGTACGCTCAAAGGTGGCCTTTTCAACTACAACGACTTGTTCGACGTTGATTTTCACGTGGACAAAGCAGATCGAATCGTGACCACTGAAGCCGAAATGTCGCACGCCATGACGTTCACCGGTGCAGATGTCGTTGATGGCAAGGTAACAAAATGGAAAGTCGAAAATTCGTGGGGCAAAGACAACGGCCATGACGGTTACTTTGTTGCCGATGCGAGTTGGTTTGACCAGTACGTCTATGAAATCGTCGTTCGCAAGAGCCTCCTGACCGAAGCGGAGCAAGCCGCCCTTCAAACCACGCCGATCAACCTGCCTGTGTGGGATTTTCTGAATTAAACACGGGTTATATGCTAGACTATGCTTGTCGCTTCATTCAGGCGGCAAGGGCAGCCAACTGGATATTGCAACCTTTTGACTGCCGACTGCTTCATCATCAAATGTTTAATAAAAAGGAGTGTCTATCTTAATGTCTGCAGAAATTACTTCTGGCGATCTGGATCAGTTCAAACAGGATCTGCAAGCCACACCCGGTGCCGCTGCCTTACAAAAAGCGGTTATGAACAATGGCATCAACGCCACGGCTGAAAACACCGACAGCAAAGTGGCCATGACGCCGACTTTCTCGATCGAACTTGAGACTGGCGCCGTTGCCAACCAAAAGCAAAGCGGCCGCTGCTGGATGTTTGCCGCGCTCAATACGATGCGCCACGGCATCCAGGCCCAGTTCAAGATCAAAGACTTTGAACTTTCCCAAAACTATACCAACTTCTGGGATAAATTTGAAAAGTCCAATTATTTTTATGAAAATGTTTTAAAAACCGCTGATCAACCACTGGACAGCCGTAAAGTTGCGTTCCTCTTGGCCACCCCGCAACAAGACGGCGGCCAATGGGACATGTTGTCCGCATTGATCGAAAAATACGGCATCGTGCCGAAGTCAGTGATGCCGGAAACATACAACTCAAGTAAGAGTAACGAATTAAACGGCTTACTCAACCTGAAGTTGCGCAAAGACGCGGTTAAACTGCGCAAGTTAGTGGCCGACAAAGCCAGCGATGCCGATATCGAAGCAGCTAAGCAAAAGATGTTGGCAGAAGACTACCGGATTTTGGCTTACGCTTTAGGCAACCCGCCAACTAAATTCGACTTTGAATATCGCGACGATGATAAAAACTACCATATCGATCGCGAACTGACCCCGCAAACTTTCTTCAAGAAGTATGTTGGCTGGAACCTTGACGACTATCAAAGTATTATCAACGCACCAACGGCCGACAAGCCATACAACCACCTTTATACCGTAGAAATGCTTGGCAACGTGGTCGGCGGTCGCGAAGTCCGCCACCTGAACCTCGACATCGATACCTTCAAGGCTTTGGCCATCAAGCAGCTCAAGGCCGGTGAGTCCGTCTGGTTCGGCTCCGATGTTGGTCAAAGTTCTGATCGTCAACTCGGTATTCTGGACACCAACATCTACAAGAAAGATGACCTCTTCAACACCGACTTCACCATGACAAAAGCAGAACGCCTCGACTATGGCGAAAGTCTCATGACCCACGCCATGGTTCTGACTGGCGTTGACATTGTTGACGGCAAGCCAACCAAATGGAAGGTCGAAAACTCTTGGGGTGACAAGGTCGGCGAAAAAGGTTACTTCGTGGCAAGCGACGACTGGTTCGATCAATTTGTCTATCAAGTCGTTATTTCCAAGAAGTACCTGCCAACCGAATTGCAGGACGTCATCAAAAACGAATACGCCAAGCCAACCGTTCTGGCACCTTGGGATCCAATGGGTGCTCTGGCATCAAGATAGTGTCAGTGAATTGAACTGGCGGCGATAAAAATAGGGACAGAAGTTTTTCGGCACATGGGGATGGTCGAAGAGCTTCTGTCCTTTTTTGTCTGGCACTGAAACGCGCTTACAGGCCCTTACATTTCGGTTTCTAAGCGGGCCCGTTCGCGCTCTGCCTGAATTGTGGTATTCTGATGGCAACCGAATTAAAGTCATTTTTCGAAATGGAGGCCGGGTATGGGGACACAGTTGGGTTTTGATTGGCGTCAAATGGTTCATTCGCGGAAGAATCTTGCCTTGGCAGGGTTGTTTGTTGCGGCTTTTATCATTGGCTTTTTTGCTTTGATGTGGACGCATCGTTTGGATGTCGGACAGACGGCACAGGCGACAGCAAATGCGGCGGTGGCTAATTATGCCGAATATAATCTGGATACGTTGAGTAAATCACAGAAGCCGTTGCTGGCGAATCTGGACGCGCAGAATTCGGCAACCGGCGTGATTGGCTTGGGGATTAAGCTTAGCGAGCCCGATACAACGCGGAACGGCTTGCTGAGCTTACGCAATGCGCAGCTGGAGATGCGGCAGCGACATTTTAAAGCGATCAACACGATGCCATTGCCGCCGCTTCATCAGCTAAAAGGCGATGTTTTGACGCTCACAAGACTAAAGAATGATGACAAACCTGCCGTTACCGGGGTGACAACCAGCACTGCTTACATAGTCACTATCTTGCCTTATCTCAGTTGGCTCACCGGTGTGGCGGCTATTTTGCTTGCCTGCGATAGTTGGGTCGAACGGCGGCGTCACCAGACACTCATGACCGCGCGCCCGTTGACGGCTGGCGTGGCCGGCAGCAGTCGACTCCTGACGTTAACCGGATTTTATCTGCTGATTCTGACGGTCGGCTTGCTGGCGATCGTTGCGTTGCCGGCATTATTCAACGGCATCGGTGATACTGACTATCCGCTGGCCGTCATGAGTCAAACGTTGCTACCGTTATGGCAGTACCTTCTTCTGTTTGGCGGACTGACACTACTAGCCGGCATCTGGATCATTAGTTTTTGTATGCTGCTTAACACATGGGTCACGAATGCCTATCTGACAACCTTCATTGTGGCGGCAGTTGCCATCTCGCCACTGATGTTGCCGCAACTCTTCCATTTTCTTTGGTTCCTCCCGTTTCCTTATCTCGATAGTTACGCCACTTTAAGCGGCACGCTGGTTGACCGGCTCAATCAGCCGCTTGCCAGCGTGGGCGTCGGTGCAGCCCTGTTACTTGGCTGGGCCATCGTCAATCTGGGGCTTTTTGGCTATCGCGTTAAAAAGGAGGATGCCTGATGCGCTATTTTCGGTTTCAACTCCACCAACTGCTCACCAACCGCAAAAACTTAGCCGTCATCGGCATTGCCTTGGTTGCGCTACTGTGTCAATTTGTCTTTTTTCCACCCAACAACGTGCCTGCCGAGCTGCCGACAAGAAATGCGCTGACCCGCGATCGCGATAAAAATGTGGCTTTTGTCAATGAGCCTCATGGTCCCCTGACAGCTAAGTGGGTACCAGCTACCCGTGAGTTTGCCAACATCGAGACACGCATGTTAAACGCCCAAAAGCAGCAGCACACTCAGGCGTATGTGAAGGCAACGCTGCACTACCTTGCGTTTTTAGCCCAAAATGCTGCCAACCCCGATGCTCAGACCAGCCCGTTTCACTATCCGCTTTCCTATTACTTTGAAAATCGCCAGTACCCTGATGCCGACGCGGCCTTTGCCAATGCGACCATGTACCGTTCGCTGGAACCGCTAGCTAAACAGGCTCATCCCGACACGGCCATGGTTAAGCAACAGACCTTTTGGCAAACCCTGTTTCGCGGTGCGGCCGGTGGCTGGTTAACAGCGTTATTGATCGTCACGATTTTGTTTGCCAACGACTTGCTGACGCGCGAACAACGCCATCGCAGCATTGCCCGCCTGTTGCCGATCAGTCCCTGGCATGCTGTCAATGCCAAAACATTCACGGTTTTCACGGCGTTATCCGGTTTTTTAGTGGCGGCCGTCGCCATCATTGCGGCTTTTGTCATCCCCCAACACGGTCTGGGGTCATTGTCGGCCGCGATTGCGTATTATGCTAAAGACGGCATGTCGATTAAATTGGATCCCTTAGCGCTTGGCATTGCGTTGCCGACGATTCTTGGTCTAACCCTCTTGTTAATGTGGCTGTTCATTCGCCTGAACCTGTTGTGCCAGCTGCTTTTCCATAACGAGTTGGTCGGGCTGGTCGTCAGTGCCTTGTTACTATTTGGCGAGCCACTTTATTTCATGCACGGCATTGCCTTTTCGGTTCCGCAAACGGCGTATTACTTGCCGGGTTACATGAATCCGGCGGCAATCGTTAGCGGCTTACAGAATTTTCGTTACGATACCAGTCGCATGAGTCCGCTGGCTGCAGTCGTCGTTATTGGCAGTATGATTCTCATTCTTGAACTCGTGCTGTTCATCGTCACGCATCGCCGGTGCGCCGCCATTATCAAGTAAACGGAGGTCTCACAATGGAACTGCAATTACAAAGTCTCGCTTTGAGTTTTAAAAATAAGCCGCATGTCATTGACAACATCAGTCTCACCATGAGCAGTGGCTCGATTGTGGGCATCGTGGCGCCTAATGGGACAGGTAAAACCACCTTGTTGCGCCTGATCTTGAATGACCTCAAGCCGCAATCCGGTAAGGTTGTCTTAGACGGGCAAACCTATGGCAGTCAAAAGCAAAGCCTTGCGATGCATCGCCAAATGTGTCTTTTCCCGGTTCAAGACGACCTTTATCCCGACTTGTCTGGCAAAGCACATTTGGAATATTACGCCCGACTTTGGCATAACCGGAAAAAAAGCGTCAAGCAAATCATCACGGCACTGGATATGCACGATTATGTCAGTCAGCCGGTGCGTACCTATTCGATGGGGATGAAACAGCGGCTTTGCTTCGGCATGGTCATGGCGGCAAACACGCCGATTATGCTGCTGGACGAGTTCATGAACGGTCTGGATACGATCAACGTCGCGCGCATGTCGCGAATTCTGCGCGGCTTGCGGGCGGAAGGCAAGCTGATTATCACCGTGTCGCACTTATTGAACAATCTGCAGGGCTATGCCGACCTGATCTACTTTATGCGTGATGGCAAAATCATCAAAACGATTGATCAGCACGAGCAGCAGCCGCTGTACATCCAAGTGGCGGCCGACAACGCCAACCGTCTGCCGCGAATGCCATGGCAACATTACCCGAATGGCCTATTGGTTTTGCCGGTTAATGAACTTCCCGGCCAACATTTCAATCAACTGTTGTTGGGACTTGCCGCACATCACATTGCCTTTAAATTGGCGCCGCTGGATCTTGACACTTACTTCAATGAATTTTACGAAGCCGAGCGTTAATTGACAGTTTGTCCTAATGACCCAAAACCGCTTACCCGCGGCTTTCGTTACTTAATGACAATGATCACGCGGAATTTCGTAAAATGAATTAAGCATATCTGCCTTACATTGGCGCATGTTTCTGCTACAATGGCGTTATTACTTTTCAGGGGGTGCACGAATGGCGTCAGGCTTGGCTGCTAATAAGAAGCTGAAGCATAAAATTTCTGCCGCGGCTTTACTTGTAACACTCGGTGTTGTTTATGGAGATATCGGAACATCGCCGCTTTATGTTATGAAGTCAATCGTTGCCGGAAACGGCGGCATGGGACATTTTGATACCGATTTTTTGGTCGGTTCTGTTTCGTTGATCTTCTGGACCTTGCTCATCATCACGACGATCAAGTATGTTTTGATCGCATTGCGGGCTGATAACAACGGTGAAGGTGGTATTTTTGCCTTGTACACGCTGGTTCGCCAGCGTGCCCGTTGGTTAGTCCTGCCAGCCATGATCGGCGGGGCTGCTTTGTTGGCTGATGGCATGTTGACGCCGGCTGTGACGGTGACAACGGCGATCGAAGGGCTCAAAGGCGTCCACATCAATGGCAATATTCTGATTGACAATCAGCAACAAGTCATTTGGGTTACGATTTTCATCATTACCTTTTTGTTCTTCATTCAGCGCTTTGGTACTGATCTCATCGGTAAGGCGTTCGGCCCCATTATGTTTGTGTGGTTCACCTTTTTAGGCGTTGCCGGCTTTCTCGCATTGTCAAAAGACTGGTCAATGTTACGCGCCTTGAATCCATACTACGCACTGCGTTTGCTGGTTAGCCCGGATAATAAAATGGGTCTGTTTATTTTAGGCAGCATTTTCCTGGCGACCACCGGGGCTGAAGCGTTGTATTCGGACATGGGCCATGTGGGGCGTGGCAACATATACTTAAGCTGGCCTTATGTTAATATCTGTCTGGTGTTGAACTACTTTGGCCAGGCAGTGTGGCTGGACCGCAATTCGCACGTGACAGCGTTCAATAAAATCAGTGATTTCAACCCGTTCTTTCAGATGTTGCCAGAAAGTATCCGGCTGGGTGCGATTATTTTGGCAACCTTAGCTGCGATTATTGCGTCACAGGCCTTGATTTCCGGTTCTTACACGTTAGTCTCCGAAGCCATTAAACTGCGCTTCCTACCGCGGTTGCACATTGTTTATCCAACCCGGCTTAAAGGCCAGCTGTACATCCCGGTTGTTAACACCATTTTGTGGGTAGCGTGCCTGGCAATCATCGCCTACTTCAAGACCAGTGCCGAAATGGAAGGCGCCTACGGATTGGCCATCACGATTACCATGTTGATGACCACCTTGCTGCTGTATCAATACTTACGGGTCCACCACGCGCCGACTGTGATCGCACTGGGTACCTTGATCTTCTTTGGCGCCATCGAAACGGTCTTCTTCATTTCCAGTGCCGTTAAGTTTCTCCATGGCGGCTATGTCACCGCAATGATTGCCTTTGTGATCCTAGCGATTATGTTTGTCTGGCAATACGGCGGTCGGATTCGCGACGACAACACGTACCGGGCAGAAATGGCTTCACTATTCGCTTATAAAAAACAGCTTTCCGAATTACGTAGCGATCCGAACTATCCGACTTATACCACCAATTTGGTGTATATGACCCAGATTGCCAATGACCACTACATCAAAAAAGAAATCCTGTACTCGATTCTGGATAAACGGCCAAAACGTGCCCAGGTTTATTGGTTTGTAACGGTCAACGTTACCGATGAACCCTACACAGCCGAATACACGACTGACACTTACGGCACCGACTACATGGTCAATGTCCAGCTGTTCCTAGGCTTCCGGATGGAGCAACAGGTCAACGTTTTCCTGCGGCAGATTGTTAATGACATGATGCGCGAAGGCGAATTGCCAACCCAGCCGCAGAAATACACCACAATTCCGGATCGGCAGGTCGGTGACTGGACGTTTGTACTTTTGCATGAAGAATTGTCACCGCAAACTCAAATCAAAGGTTTCCAGAAAACCATCATTCAGGCGCGGCTGTGGCTCCAGCGCGTGACCGTTTCGCCAGCTCAGTGGTTCGGCCTGGAATATGCCGATACACTAGATGAAACTGTACCGCTTGTGCTGGGGAAGATTCCGATTACCAAATTAACGCGACTAAGCCGGTCGCAGGTTGATGCTCAGGCTGAAGACGAAGACGATTAAGTCGAAGCCAAATTAATTAAAAAGGTGCCCCACAAGTCATGAAGCAAAATTTCGCTGCTGACTTGGGTGCATCTTTTTATATGGTCTGAATCGCGATTATTTTTATATCGGTCATTGCGGATTACGAACGGGCCTTTGCCTTTGTCGTGGCCCGCAACGTTGCCTGGGCTGCGGCCAGTCGCGCAACGGGGACGCGGTATGGTGAGCAGGAAACATAGCTAACGCCGATGCTGTCAAAGAAGGCAACGGAATCTGGATCGCCACCGACTTCACCGCAGACGCCGATCGGCAACTGCGATTTCGTCGTGCGGCCTTTGTCGATTGCCATCTTCATCAACGTGCCAACGCCTTCTGTATCAACCGTTTGGAATGGATCGGCTGGCAGGATTTTCTTTTCCAGGTAGGCTGGCAGGAATGAGCCGACATCGTCACGCGAGTAGCCGAACGTCAACTGGGTGAGATCGTTGGTGCCGAAGCTGAAGAAATCGGCGGCGTTGGCGATAGCGTCAGCGGTGACGCATGCGCGCGGTGTTTCGATCATCGTTCCGACTTCATACGTCACCTGAATGCCTTTAGCGGAGGCCATCTGTTCGATTTCGTTGATCACCAGTCGGCGTACCCAACGCAATTCGGTTTCCGAGTTGGTGAGCGGAATCATGATATGCGGGGCCACCGTGACGCCTTCATCGGCTAACCGGAAGACCGCATGCATCATCGCCCGAACCTGCATGGCGTAGATGTCCGGGAAGGTAACGGCTAAGCGATCGCCGCGATGGCCCAACATCGGATTGACTTCTTTCAGCGCCGCCATCCGCTCGCGTAACTGGTTCTGTTCCAGTCCCAGTTCATTAGCAACTTCGCTAATTTCACGTAAATCATGCGGGAGAAATTCATGTAATGGCGGATCCAGTAAGCGAATCGTGACACTTTTACCTGCTGCCAGACGATATAAATCATAGAAGTCCTGTTCCTGCATTTTCTCTAAGGCAGCCAGCGGTGCTTTGCGGCCTTCCGCATCTTTTGCCAAAATCAGCCGCCGCATTTGCAACAACCGCTCCGGCTGGAAAAACATGTGCTCGGTTCGGGTTAGTCCGATGCCATCTGCACCAAAAGTGAGCGCCTGCTGCAGATCCTTGGGCGTGTCGGCATTAGTGTAAACACCCATCCGACTCGCCGCCTTGGCCCAATCCAGCAAGGTGGCCAGGCTTTCCTTAACCATGGCGGCGGTGGTTGTGATGCGCCCGCGATAAAGGTGCCCGGTTGTGCCATCGACCGATACCCAATCGCCTTCATGAAGCACGATGTCGCCAACTGTGGCTGTTTTGGCGTGTTCATCGACACTCAGCGCGTGCATCCCCACGACGCCGGTGGCTCCCATGCCGCGGGCAACCACTGCTGCGTGTGAGGTCATGCCGCCGCGAGCGGTGACAATCGCCTGACTGACGATCATCCCTTCAATGTCCTCCGGTGAGGTGTCCTGCCGCATTAAAATAACCTGATGACCGGCTTCGTGCGCAGCTTTGGCCTCCGCAGCGGTGAAGTAAACTTCACCGGTTGCCGCTCCGGGTGATGCCGGCAACCCGGTGGCCAAAACGTCATGGGCGGCCAATGCCTGTGGGTCAAATTCCGGATGCAACATGTCACTCAGCGATTTCGGCTCAATCCGCATTAAGGCTTCCTGCCGATCAATTAGCCCTTCATTGACCAAATCGACGGCAATTTTAACCGCAGCAGCCGGCGTCCGTTTTCCGTTACGCGCCTGCAAGAGATAGAGTTCGCCGTGTTCGATCGTGAATTCAAGATCCTGCATGTCGCGATAATGCTGCTCCAAAGTCGTGGCGATCGCTGCCAGCTGATCGTAAACTTCCGGCATCTGCTCATGCAAAACCGCAACCGGTTGCGGCGTCCGCACGCCGGAGACAACATCCTCACCTTGGGCATTTAAAAGATACTCACCAAACAAGGCGCGGTCGCCGGTCGCCGGATCGCGGGTAAAGGCCACCCCGGTACCGGAATCTTCACCGGCGTTGCCGAAAACCATGGTCTGCACATTAACGGCTGTGCCCAAGTCTTCGGGAATATGATTTTCGCGCCGATAAATCACTGCGCGCCGATTGTTCCACGATTCAAACACTGCAACAATCGCCGCTAAGATTTGAGCTTTGGGCGATTGAGGGAACGATTTGCCTGCGTCTGTGTACAGCTGCTTGAAGGCCTGGATAATCCGCTTCAGGTCATCGGTGGTTAACGCCAGATCGGACGTGTACCCCTTTTCCTGTTTGATCGCGGTCAAAACATCATCAAACGCACTTTCGGACAGGCCGTAGACGACATTCCCGAACATGGCCAGCAGCCGGCGATAACTATCATAGGCGAAACGCGTATCCGCCGTCAGCGTTGCCAGCGCCTGCACGGTTTGGTCGTTCAATCCGATATTCAAAATCGTGTCCATCATGCCAGGCATCGAAATCGGTGCGCCGGAACGAACCGAAACCAGCAGTGGCGCGGTCGGGTCATCAAAACGCTTCCCGGTAGCCTGTTCCAATGCCTGCAAATGTTCGTCCAGCTCGGCCAACAAGGCATCCGACAGGCCATGTTGCTGCTGATAGTCATGGCAGGCCGCTGTTGTCATGGTGAATCCCGGAGGAACCGGTAAACCAAGATTCGTCATTTCGGCAAGGTTAGCGCCTTTGCCGCCCAATAAAGCCCGCATCTCCATGTTGCCTTCTGCAAACGCATAGATTTGTTTCATCACAAATCCTCCCATTCGTTAAATATGACGTTATATATGTTCGCTATATAATGTATTATTTAGTTTCGAAAATTGCAAGCGTTTACACCTAAAAATTGGCCTATTTCTTTTAATTTTTTTAAAGCAAGAAAAAAGCTGCTGGCAGTATTCGCCAAACAGCCTATGGGGCAAGGGTTTCGATCAGATATTTAAAAATGCGATTCTTGGTAATTTTTCCAATGACATGCGTGTCACCACGGTTTTGGACTACTGGCAATGAATCAACGTTGTGTTTAAGCAGCAACTTGCTGGCGTCCATAATCGTGGTATCAGCCGTCACGGTGACGACATTGGGCATCCGAGTCATCACGATACTGGCAGGCAATGTCGTATCGCGATCGGTAAAGCTGGCCCGCAGCAAATCTTTACGCGAAATCAAGCCAACCAAGGCGCCGTCATCATCCAGCACATACAAGGAGCCAACATCGGCGATAAAAAGCTTGGTCACCGCCTCTTCCATCGAGGTCGTGAGCTTGATTTCCGTTGGTGGAAGCAGGATTTTGGCAATGGCCGTTTTAAACAACGCCTCATTGCCGGCCGGTAAAATGCTGGCACCCTGGTAAGCGTAACCTACTTTAGGCCGGGCATCCAGAATGCCAATCGTTGTCAGCAGACGCAAATCGGCCCGAATCGTGGCCAAACTGATTTTTAACTTGGCCGCTAATGTTTCCCCGGTCATGGGGCTGTCAGCTTTCAACAGCTGAACAATTTTACGTTGACGTTTGGTAAGTTGCGTAGGTGCCCCCTCCTTTTTATAATCAACAGTATAACATTTTTGAGATATATGACGTGATATTCAACCTTAAAAAGCTGGAATATGCCAAAAGAAATCCGGCACATCGGGTAAACCGACCTTGCCGGAATTATCTTCAAAGCGTTTGTTTTTTAAGAATCTTCAAGTGATCATCAAGTGTATAGACAATCGGCTGCGCATTGCCGATCTCGACTTTGTTGATACCGGCGTCGCTGATGTCTTCCATGTACTTAACCAGCGCCCGTAGCGTTGATCCATGGGCCACGATGAGCTGATTCTTGCCTGCCATGAGCCGCGGCGCCAACTCGGCACTCCAGTACGGCAGCAAGCGTTCACTCGCATCCGCAAGACTTTCACCCCGCGGAATAATAGTGGCCGGATACTGGTGGTACCGTCGCGAACGACTGGGATGCGCCAGCAACGGCGGATGCGCGTAAAAACTGCGCCGCCAGCTGGCAACCTGATCCGGGCCAAAAAGTTTGCGGGTCAGGTCTTTGTTGATCCCGCGCAGTGCCCCATAATGCCGTTCATTCAGTCGCCAACTTTTGGTAATCGGCAGGTAATTCTGCCCGATCTTGTCCTGCACAATGTAGGCAGTCATGATGGCACGTGATAGCACACTAGTATGGACATGATCAAACAGGATCCCGGTTGTCGCGATCTTGTTCCCGGCCTCGGCTGCTTGCGCCTTACCATGCGCGGTTAACCCCACATCGGACCAGCCGGTATAAGTATTTTGTTGATTGGCAATGCTTTCGCCATGGCGTAAAAGGACTAGTTTGACCAAATCGCAACCTCCCTAACCAAACTAGTATAACAATCTCAGCAGAATTAGGGTAGTCCGACCGAATCCGAATCCGGCTTGGCAGCAACTGCTTTGCCGCCAAGTCACGAAAATGATAGGCTACTATATATTGAGACAAGCAAGGCGAGCACTGCCTTAGCTTTTAGAAAGAAGGATGCTCATGGCCAAGTCGCTTCGATCGGTCACGATGGTCGAGCTTTTTTATGATTTGATTTTTGCCTATGCTGTTGGTCGCATGGCGCAAACCCTGGCTTTGCCGGTGCATGGCAGGATCGCACCGCAAATAATCGGGGAATTTTTATTGATGCTGCTGGTGTTTTGGGTGATTTGGACCTACCAGACCGTCTTAACGAATCAGTTTTCCCATCCCCAATGGCGCCACAACCTTTTTAGCCTGTTCAACATGTTCTGGGTCATCGTTTTAAGCACCGCCATCACCAGCGATCTCGCTACAACCAAGTGGCCGTTTCAGTTGAGTATGGCAGTTCTATTTTTGAGTCTGGCAAGCGAATATGGCCTGACTTGGCGAAAAAGTCATGCGACCCTCGCCAAAATATCCGGACTGACACTTGCGACCGGTAGCGTGATTGCTTTGATATCGCTCTTTCTAAAGCCCTATACCCTTTCGTTCGTTGTCTTTTTTGTGGCAATTATCGGCGCCGCCCTGATGCCATCCCTGGTTTGGCGACCAAATAGAGCCCCACTGACCGATCTCGCCCATTTAAGCGAACGGTACGCGTTACTGGTTTTGTTGATCTTCGGTGAATCGATTATTGGCGTGGCGGACACAGTCTATGCCGGTCTTTCCTTCCCGGCAGCACTTTTCTTCCTGGTCGTCATGCTGTTGTTTGTGGCCTATCAACTCGTCTATGATAACGGCCTCAATCGCCGGCAGAAAAATGGCGGGTTAGCGGTGATCCATCTACATTATCCGCTCATGGCCGCGATTCTCAGTCTCAGTACGCTGATCCACTTATGGTTGGCGCACTTACTTGATCCGCAGTGGTTTGCTTTTGCTATCACCCTCACTTTGGCTGTCTACTATTTTAGCCTCATCGGTTACCTAAGTGCTTACCCGGTCAAGCGGATTGACATTGGCTTCAAGCGCTGGTTCTACTTGGGTTTCTCACTTTTGATCTTCGGCGTTTACAGCTTGATGACATCGGTTATGCCGCTGCCCTTCCTGCTTGGCTTGACCGCCTACCTCCTCGCCGACACGCTTTATCTTTGGCAATTCATCTTACATCCCAATGGACCGACCTATTAGGATGTATAATTAAAGAGTGTAAACCAGTTCACTCTGAACTGATAAATGCATCCAAGAAAGGGGAGCTCCACATGACAACCTATGATGTCACCTTCAACACGGTTGATGGCAAATCACTGATCAAGCGTAACGTCGAAAGCGACCACGAAAATGCCCGAGTTTGGGAAGACGCGGTGGAACGGTTTGACGCTGATCACCTTTACATCAAAATGAATGACAAGACAATGGTCAGCCTACTGCGGCGAGCCGTGGTCAGAATCGATATGACGGAACTGCCAAGTGATATCGAAAAACGCGCTAATCGACGCGATGAATTCCGCAACGCCATGTACACACTGAGTCAAATCGGCCTGTAGATGGATTGCTGAAACCCGATCATTGAATGACGTGGTTTTGATGACAATTTAACATATAGCGGGCTTGCTTGATCACAAGCAAGTCAAAAAAGAATCCGCTTTGGCTTTGAGCCGAAGCGGATTCTTTTTTGCGTCTTAAGGATCTACTGACACCGAAACTAGTCAGCGTAGGTCAACCACCACTGACTAAAGTCAGTGGCTTGTGAGCAAACACCCCTGTTACGAGCGCTTGAATCACAATTTGCACAGATACACCATTGCAGGCAGTTCTACGAACTGCTTGTCTTACACGGCAATTACCAGTGCCTTTAGCGTCCCCAGGTTGCCATAGGGACGAGCCTAATCAGGCTAATTTAGCAATACCTTTGATCAGTATGTTCTGAGCGGCATTGTGATCGCGAACGTGATGGGTCTGGCATTTAGGACAGTTCCATTCTCGATCAGCAAGCGTCAGCTTATCAGTGCCTTCTGTTCCCATGACGAAGCCGCAATGATGGCAGGTTTGCGTGGTATTCTTAGGATTGATCGTTACAAACTGGCGACCATAAAGGTCAGCTTTGTAAGTTAGCATGCCTAAGAATGTACGCCAGCCTACGTCTGCGATACTCATGGCCAAGGCATGATTTTTTAGTAAGTTCTTACTTCGCAATTCCTCTGCAACCACCAAATCGTGGTTCTTGATGAGTGTGGTTGAGACGTTGTGCAGGAAGTTCTTACGGCGATCTAGAACCTTGGCATGAATTTTGGCAACTACCAAGCGCTGTTTTTGGTAATTTTTACTGTTCCGTAACGGCCGATGCTCTTTCTTTGCCCTTCGAGCACGGCGTGACAAAATGCGTTGTTCCTTAGCCAATCGTCCCTTAATTGTTCGATAGTAGCGCGGATTGGCAACGACTTTGCCATTACTGGTAGTCAAAAAGTTTTCCGTGTTGAGGTCAATGCCAGTTTGCCGGTTGGTCTTGGCAGGCTTCGTCATGAAGGGTGTATCAGAACCCAGCTGCATGGATAAAAAGAAACGGTCGGCAGCGTCCTTAGTAATCGTGACAGTGCCAATACGAGTTTCTGCTTTCCGATTCAGTAATCGTTTGTGGGAGCCTTTAATGCGCAGACGACCTAACTTAGGCACTAAGACGTGCTTACCATCTTCAAAGCAGACGGTCCCGTTGGTTAGCTGCGTCGTTTTCTGCTGGATATATTGACAATTAGTTTGATAACTCCAAGCATAGCTCTTACGGTGGAATTTTGGAATGCCAGTACCATGAACCTTTCGAAAGGCTTTCCATGCCTTGCGGTAGTTTCGGATAGCGTTAGCCTTAGCAAGACTGTCAATTCGCTTGTCTTCTAAGAATTGGAAATGATTTGACAGCTGCTTGGCATTTTGGCGTAGTTTAAGCTGCTTGATTCGATCTTGAACCATATCAATTGATAACTTAATTTGTTTTAATTGCCAGAGTTCTTTACCGATCGCAACCATCTCGTTATAGACGAAGCGACTGGCATCGCTGTTAAGCTTAATCAATTTCTTTTGGCGATCACTCGGGTAGATGCGAACCTTCAAGCCATAATGATATTCTAATTGTGCCATTGACTTCATTTTATCTCACCTTTTTTCTTGCTATAATGGTATTATAGCATTCGTCAATGACTACAACAATTGAGGTGACTTTTATGACTAAAGAAAAAATCCAAGACGCGGTTTATACCAGACGCTATATCTATAATTTTCATTACCATTTGATCTGGGTCACGAAATATCGCAATCAAACTTTTGCAACTAAGGAACTGGCAGATGAAATGAAAAGCATTCTGCAAAAGGTTGCCGATGATAATAAGATTGTGATCGAAAAAATGGAAGTCATGCCCGATCATGTCCATGTCTTGATCAGTTTTCCGCCTAGCAAGGCGCCAACCAGTGCCATCAAGGCGCTCAAGGGTAGAAGCGCCTTTTTTTTTCTCAAACGGCATCCGGAAATTCGTCACTCTCAGGATTGGGGTGGGCATTTATGGTCACCCAGCTACTACATGAGTACACTTGGCAACATGAGCAAGGGCGTCGTTGAGCATTACATCAACAACCAAAAATACAACGAACTAAAAAAACGCCCTAACAGGCGTTGAGAGCGGGCCGATCCATCCCATGACTAAAGTCACTGGATTTCCGGCCGGCCATAATTAAAATGGGTTAATGGTGCATGCTTAACGTCCTCGATGGTCTTGGTTCCGGCAAGCTGCATGATGATTTCAAGTTCGTGGTCAATTTGCTCGAACACGCTTTGAACCCCTTGAGCACCGCCTAAAGCCAAGCCGTAAATAACCGGACGGCCAAATGCAACCAGGTCGGCACCGGCTGCTAACGCCTTGAAAGCGTGGCTGCCGCGGCGAATGCCGGAATCAAAGATAATCGGAACGCGCTTGTTGACAGCCTTGGCAATAGCCGGCAAAACATCAAAGGAAGCCGGGCCACCATTCAACTGCCGGCCGCCATGGTTAGAAACATAGACAGCAGCTGCACCTGCGCCAATTGCCCGCAAAGCATCTTCCGGTGACTGAATGCCCTTAACGATCACCGGCAAGTCCGTGTACTCCGCAATGCGGCGGACATCGTCTTCACCGATCTTTTGTGCGGCAGAGGCATAAATTTCGCCGATACCCTTACCTTTGCCGTCGCCTTCGGAATACTTTTCCAAGTTTGGCATTGGGATTGGGAATTGGAAGTTATTAATGATATCCTCTTCGCGATAGCCATCAACGGTCGCATCAACGGTGAGGATAATCCCCTTGACACCGGCCTTTTTGGCTTCATCAAGCAAGCTCTTGTTAAAGTCCCAATCCTTGCTCATGTATAGCTGGAACAATTGCGGCGCACCATTGCCGGCTGCTGCTGTGTCAGCAATTGATGTTGAACTATAGGTACTTTGGGCCATCAAGCCACCAACTGCAGCCACACCGCGGGCGGTATCTTTTTCACCTTGACTGTGTGCCAGTCCTTGAGCCGCTGTCGGCGCCATCATGACTGGTGTCTTCAGGTCAATGCCCAAAAAGCTGGTCGACAAGTCCGGTGAGTCAATATTCGACAACGCCTTCGGAACAATCTGTGCATGATTGAAAGCCTTGGTGTTCTCGGCTAAAGTCCATTCATCTTCGGATCCGCCAACAATGTACCCGAAGCCGCCTGTTGGAATAATCTTCTTTGCTTCATCCGCCAATGACGGCAAATTCAAAATATTCAGTTTTTTCTCTGCATCGCTCTGCTCGTAACCATTAACAACTGTCATGTGTCAAAAAGCCTCCCAAATTGCTTACTTATTAGAACACTTATTAGTGTAACACTTATAATTAGTAAGTAAAGGCGTTTTGCTGATTTTTTGTAAGTGAAGATGCAAAGGCTTAAAAATCAACGTGCAGGCGCCTAACGAAAAGCAAAAAGGAGAAGCCCGCTACTGCGTCTTCTCCTTAAGTAACTATCGGCCGTCTTGTTTCAGCCGTTAATCTTCTTTTTTCCCTTTGGCCTTATCAACCACGTCATTGAACTTTTCGGCAATCTTGTCCTTGGCATCGCTAAGCTTTTCTTTCGCTTCGCCTACCATTTGTTCGGTCTTGCCCTTAGCCTCGGTTGATTCGTCACCAGTCACCTTGCCAGCAGTTTCCTTTACTTTACCGCTAACTTTGTCTTTTGCTGCATCAAAATCTGCCATATGATCAGTCCCTTCTTTTTTACTTACTTTAAGTGTACCAAGTTGACTGATCATTGTTCCACTATTAAGCTCATAAACAAATAACTTATTTTTGATCCGCTATTTTAATGACGAAGCGGGCCGATTGGCTTGCATCCCAAAAGATCAAGCAAGATTCATCTCAGCTGTTTAAGGAAGCTAGTAGCATTTATCAAGTTATCTTCTATTCCAAAATTATCAAGAATCGTCGCACCAAGATCACTAAAGGTCTCTCTGATTCCAAGATCAGCGTTAGATAAACTCGTGGAATACACAAGCAAAGGCACATACTCACGTGTATGATCATTACCTCTAAATGTCGGATCGTTGCCATGGTCTGCTGTCACAATCAGTAAATCCGTTTCTGATATATTGGAGACCACGTCACGCAATTTTTGATCGACTTGTTCTAGTTCTATACCGTACCCTTTTGCATCACGACGATGTCCATAATTAGAATCAAAATCAACCAGATTAGCAAAAACAAACTTATATTTTTGATTGTCAAGAGCAGCCAGAATTTGATTTAGTCCATCCAGATTACTTGTTGTATGAACTTGAGAATCAATGCCTCTTCCAGAAAAAATATCGTTAATCTTGCCGATGCCGCAGACGGGAACTCCATTTGCATTTAGTAGATCTAACACTGTCGCTTGTTTAGGTACCATCGAAAAGTCGTGTCGATTGGCTGTCCGCTCAAAATCATCAGGATTCTGGCCAACAAATGGACGTGCAATGACTCTGCCAACGTTCCAACTACTATCATCAAGCGTAAATCGTATGAAGCGGCAAATTCGATATAGTTCATCGACCGGCACAATAGCTTCATGAGCCGCCACTTGGATTACCGAATCTCCTGACGTATATACGATCAAACCACCTTCAGCAATCTGTTTCTCGCCGTAATCTTTAATAGCCTGAGTTCCGGAATAAGGTTGGTTCAAAAGCACCTTGCGATTTGAGAACTTTTCAATTTTGTCGACTAATTCATATGGAAATCCATTGGGAAAAGTATCCAGAGGCTCTTTAACAGGAACTCCCATCATTTCCCAGTGTCCATCCATGCTATCCTTTCCAGCCGAAATTTCACGCATCTTTCCAACTGCACTTGATAATTTACTTCGCGCTTTAATGCCCTTTAGTGGTTCATCACGACAAATACGGCCAAGCCCCAATTCCGTTAATTGAGGTAGCGCTAATTCACCTTCCCAATACGAGCAAAGATGTCCCAGTGTATCTGCTCCTTGATCGCCAAACGCTGTGGCATCCGGTGCCGAACCAATCCCAACTGAATCCAATACAATTGTAATAATTCGTTCAAATTTTCTCACTCAGCAACACGCTCCCGACTTTCAGGTTTAATTTTTTTTAGCGGATTAGGGATGAGATTAACAACAATGAGCGAAACAAAATACAAGGATCCTAGCAATAATAATGCTGCTGAAAATCCGCTTCGATCGATCATGTATCCAATAAGAATTGGCGAAAGCCCGCCAATCGCCCTGCCAGTGTTAAAAATGGCATTATTGGCAAAACTTCTTATTTCCGTTGGATAAAAGCTACTGATGAGTGCCCCGTAGCCGGCATTCATACCGTTGGCAAAAAATCCAACAACTGCTCCGATAATTAGCATTAGAAAAGAACTGTGTACAAATATATATAAGGTCACCGACAATCCAGACATAATCAAGAATGCTGAATAAGTCAACTTGGATCCAAATTTATCGTACAATTTGCCAAAAGACAGCATGCCGAGTGACATCCCAATAATGGTTGAAATCATCCATAAAGACGACCCGGAAACTGACAAACCCTGCTTCTTTTCAAGCAATGAAGGTAGCCAATTCATTAAACCGTAATATCCCGCAACTTGAATGGCTGACATAATCGTCAATCCCAGCGTAATTAACGCAACTTTAGGCCGCCTAAAAAGCAAGCTTATTCGTGGACTCGTTGTTTTCTCTACATCCTCCGCATGTGCATGTTGCCAGATCTTAGTTTCCGGAAGATGGCGACGAACAAAATAAGCTAAAAATACAGGAATAACACCAAATATAAAAGCAGCACGCCATCCTGCTAGCGGAATAACAATTGCTGCTATTAACGCAGCAACCAGGGTTCCCATTTGTCCGCCAACGGTAATCCAAGATGACATTTGACCTCGACGATCTTTTGGAAAGGCTTCTGCAACTAATGCCATGCCTATTCCATATTCTCCACCCGCGCCTAATCCAACTAAAAACCTTAATATATAGATTTCAAAAATATTTCGGGCAAAAGCCATCAATAAGGTCGCGATTGCAAAGACAAAGATCGTATAGGTAAAGACTTTAATTCTGCCTTTCTTATCTGCCCAATACCCAAAAATCACACCGCCGACCATCATGCCAATATTTGTGACTGAAGGTAAAACTCCTCCTGCTGCAGAAGAAATATGGAATTCATTGATGATCGAACTAAGTGCAAAGGATAACAATAGAACATCCATACCTTCAAGGCCCAGTCCTAGCATAGATGAAACCAATATTTTCTTCTGATATGATCCGGTTTCGTGCATTACAATGCCCCTTTCTAAAGAATCATATTAAGACAGAATTTAAGACAGATTCTGCAGACTTCTGATGAATTCGGTTATAATCTTCAGGCTCCTCCCACTGATATGTTGCACGACTCAAATGAACAACAAGACAGTTAGCCACAGGAATATTGTAAAGAGACCCTAATAAAAACAGAACTGCGGATTCCATCTCTGCGTTAATAATGTTTCGTTCCTGCCAGAACTGCATTTTGGTTTTATCTGCCTTGAGTTGGCTTCCTACGATATTGGGCTGCCGATACTGACCCAAAAAATAAGTTTCAGTGGTTAAACCAATCCCGGTATAAACCCTAAACCCACTTTCTAGCGCGCCTTGGTAAATTTTATTGACTAACAGAGGATCAGCAACGGCAGGATAGCTATCTGGCACGTAGTCTCTCATCAACCCAGACGTACGCGCCATTGCACGATTGATAATGATGTCTCCGGGATGAATATCATCACGCCATGAACCACAGCCGCCGCAACGAATAATTTGCTTTGCACCATTTTCGATAAGCTCAATAATACATATTTCTGTCGATCCAACACCCATTCCCGTCGAACAGATGGAAACTTGATGACCTTTAAATTTCCCAGCAACCAAAACAAATTCGCGGCTATCTTCTATTTTACGTTTCGACTCCCAGTCTTTAGAAATCAAATCAACTCTACCGGGATCACCAACTATCAAGGTTACTTCTCCTAAGTCACCTTTTTGAAGGTGTGTTAAATGTTCACTGCTCATGCGACTCGACCTTCTTTACCTTTTAATGTAAGAACTGTTAACAGAGAAACAATATAGAGAACTGATAAAAAGCCCATGGTCACAACTAAACTTGAATGATCAAGCAAGAAGCCAATCACCACTGATGAGAATCCTCCAATTGCCCGACCAATATTAAAAATCAGATTATTAGCTGTTGCGCGGATTTTTGTCTCGTAAAGATTACCCACAATAGCACCATATCCGGCATTCATCCCGTTAGCAAAGAAGCCAACCACCGTTCCACCAATTAGTAACGCAGCCTGTGTATCTGCGAAGCTGTACAGAAAAACCGAAACTGCAGATGCAAATAAAAAAATAGAGTAAGCAACTTTACTACCAATTCTATCCATGATCTGTCCGAAGACTAACATACCTAATGACATCCCAACAATCGTTGCAATCATCCAAATTGATGAACTGGAAACTGACAAGCCTGACTTCTTTTGTAAAATTGAGGGTAACCAGTTCATCAAGCCAAAATAGCCAGCTATCTGAACGGTTGCCATAATTGTTAGTTTAATAGTGTTGCTAGCATTACCGTTTCTAAACAAATCTAGCAAACCTGGCTTATCATCCTCGCGCTTTGAAGTTTCTTTGTTTACTTTCACCCATTCTGCTGACTCTGGCATTTTAAAGTAAACATAGATACCCAAGAAAATAGGTAAAGCGCCAAAAATGAATAACCCCCGCCACCCCGAAATCGGAATAATGATCGCCGCAGCCAAAGCGGCAACGATACTACCAACCTGGCCCAGAATCGTCACGTACGATGTAACGCGACCTCTTTGTTCGCTATTAAAAACATCCGCGACCATTGACATAATAACACCATAAACACCGCCACCGCCGACGCCAACCAAGAACCGGAAGAAATACACCATAGTAATACTATTAGCGAATGCCATCATTCCTGTAGCTGCCGCGTAAATGACTGTTGTTATAGCGTAAATCTTTACCCGCCCGTTTCGGTCTGCCATCGGTCCAAAGATCAAACCACCAACCAACATACCAAGGTTAGTGATTGTTGAAATAAAGCCGCCCGCTGTTCCACTGATGTGAAAGCTTGTCATCATGCTTGCCAAAACAAATGACAAAAGCATCGTGCTAGCAGACTGGGAAAAAAGACCACTTCCTCCTACAAATAATGCTCGTCGTTGTTCACGATTAGCTGGACTTAAACGTTCTTCCACCCTTAAAACCTCCTAATGTTCTTTGACAGAAAAAGCTTATCATATTTGTAAACGCTTCATTTTGTGGTATGCTACAAAAGTCTTCTCGATTTTATGTCCATCCCTACAAAGGAGCCAAAATAATATGATTGATCTCAAATCAGTTTTAAATAGCCAACATCAGCGAATAACTCCAATTAATCGAGCAAATCCTGCAAGCCGATTGGTTAGCGCTATCACAATTATGGACAACATTGCGGTTGAACAATGGCTAAGAGGTGGCGAAATCGTACTCGTAGGATCACATACGTTACCAAATGACCAAAATAAGTTAAAAGAGCTTTTGTCTCAGCTCAAAATAAACCAAGCATGTTGTCTAATAATCAAACATGTTGTTCCATTCACTGCTAATCAGGAGTTTTTAATCCATTTTTCCGAAAAAATTGACTTGCCTGTCTTTCAACTAGCCACAAATGTAACCTACTTAGAATTAATGAACGATGTGAACACAATGCTCTTTAAAGACCGGCAAAGTGTTCGTTTAGCGGAATTAGATCTCAACCATCTTTTGAAAACGGATTATCCGCACGACAGCGACTTTGATTATATTTCAAGTTTGAAAAATATTGATCTCTATAAACAACAAGTATGCGTCATGCAGTTTGTGCTTATGACACAGTCAAGTCCTGATAAGCGACTTCGCGATTTGTTCGCGCTAACCACACAGTTACAATCCATTTTTGATGTCTTCATCCACAGTGAATTGTTACTTAGCCACTTCATCCTACCAACCTCTACTGGCGCAAATGTTGTCTTATTTACCAATGAAGGGATTAACTATGAGGATACTAAAGCTCGTTACTCCCAGGTAACATCCCAAATTCGTATTCCAGACAAAGCATTATACGTTGGTCTTTCAAATCTGCACCCCGCTAAGCAATTACATGAATCTTATCAAGAAGCAGTCTTCAGTATCAAAATTGCTAAAATTTTTAACCAGCGAAATCAAGTCACTTCTTTTAACACCATTGCATTGTGGTCGCTCATCAACAATAGTCTCCAATCAAAAAAATCCGAATTATTATCACAAGAAATACAAGATATTTTTAAGAGTGCCGAAATATTCGACACTTTAGCAGCTTATTTTCAAAACAATGAATCCATTAAAGAGACCAGCCGGCAACTATATACTCATCCAAATACCGTTCGCTATCGATTGAAAGAGATTACCACTCGCACAGGCCTTGATTATCAGAAAACCGATGACAAATTCAGACTATACGTTGCTGTGATTATACAGACACTTAGGCAAGGAAAGCATTAGGCCATAATGGTCTAGATCAATGGCTGAATTGAATCTATGTAAATGTAAATCATTCAATTTTGAATTCAAAAAAAGACTCTCTGTGTATCACACAGAGAGCCTCTAATCATTAGTGCCGTGCACCCGGTCGCTTTTCTTCAGGCGCTGGCGGGATAACCGCCTTACCGCCTTTTTTAATATGCTTATAGTTCACAACCGTTTTGTTCTTCATATCTTCAACTAACGAAGCGTCATCAGGCGAAAAACTGTCAATGGTCAGCATCGCTGCATTGGCGTATAGCTTTTCGACGGTTCCTTTGAAACTCAATGGCACATCCTTGGTCTTGCGCACTGAAACTTTGTCGCCTACAACGATATCTTGTGACACACAAAAACCTCCTCTTGAACGCGGTGTTTTGAACCCATCAGTTGGCTGAGAAACATCGCACTGGGACAAAAACTTAAATAAACTAAGTTAAGGTGGGGAGATTCACTTAGTTGCCTGCACCTTGACCTTAATTGGTGCGTTCAGATCAACCGAATCACTGTAATGCTGCAACAAGTAGCGTTGCATGGCTTCACGTGCTTCCTTCTTGGTCATCTGGTGACAGATCCGCGAAGAATCGTGCCGATGACCCCATTTGTCCGTGTATTGACCTACAACTGCATAATCACGAAGATGCGCTGCAAATAACATGATTCCCCTAACCACCTTTTCTAATTGTACCATGACTCGGTACGCGTATTTGTATCACAAGATGCATTTATACACCCTAATCGGTTCCGTTTCAACCACTTCAGCGAAAAAAGATGTTACAGTTGTCCGCAGTTCACTGGACCCCAGTAACATCAATGGTTTAGCGACTATGATTCTTTCTCTTTTAAGAGTCGATTGGCTACCCGACATCTCTTTGAAGCGGCTTGTCATATGTTGTGTCCAGACGATCACTTTTACTCTGCTTCATTTTATTGAACGCAATGACGGTCCGGCCAATCAAATCCTGCACGTTGAACCGATCGCGCCTGTCATAATCCAGAATCTTCACGAGCGCCGCGTTTTCGTAACATTTTTCGATTTGACCGATGAAAGCATGTTCCATATTTCCATTGGCTTGGCACAAAACGGTCATTCCTGTTTTTGCGTGTTTCATCTTAATTGCCTCCTTGTGAGCGTGTGCTGGCTCCTGCGCCAGCGCACGCGTTAATGAATTTAGTTAAGATTATCAACACGAATATCTTATTGTCAACATAGTTATTATTTTATATATAAATATTCATGCTTTCGTCACAAATTGCCGCAGTAGCAAGCGATTGTGACGTTGTTTTGACGTCAATTAGGCCCTTTTTTGTCCCGGATTTATCTTGACAACAAACCGTTTTTAAGAATGCCAAGCAAAAGATAGATCACCTAATCTGCAATTTTCAATATTGACATTCGCACTAAAAAAGCCAACGATGATGTGCAGTAAACTCTTGGCAAGGCGATGATTTTTGTGGACAGGCACGTTTTTGGAGCAACTTTTTCTTCACTACGTTCAACCAACTTCCGCCGATTTTGGATCGGACAGTGTATTTCGGTCATGGGGACTTGGATTCAACGAACTACCCAGACATGGCTGGTTTACCAGATGACCAAGTCCGCTTTTCTGGTCGGCTTACTGGCTGCGGCCCAATTTGTTCCTATTATGGCGCTCACTTTAGTTGCCGGCACGCTGATCGACCGCTATCCCAAACGTCAGATCCTTTTGCTGACACAGTTTGGCTTTTTGGTGCTGGGCGCCATCATGACAACCCTGACTTTTTTAAAAATCATTCAATACTGGCAGATCCTTGCGATCGCTTTAGGCTATGGGATTCTTCAGAGTTTTGACACGCCCACTAGGCAATCATATGTCATCGAACTTGTCGGCAGAAAAGATCTTATGAACGGCATCTCGCTGAATTCGTCTATTTTCAATCTGGCCAAAATTGCCGGTCCGTCTTTAGCCGGGATCCTCATGGTGACGATCGGCGTGGCACCGTGTTTTCTGATTGACACCTTGAGCTATATTGCGATTATTATTGGCTTGTTTATGATTCACCAGGAACATCCGGTTGCCCGGCACACGCCGCGCCACATCATTGCCGATGTCAAAGAGGGACTTGTTTATATTGTGCATCATGACAATGTCAAACTGAGTGCCGAACTCATGCTGATTATTTGCACGTTAAATTTCAACAATAATGTCATCATCCCCATTTATGCCCAGGAAGTTCTGGGCCGCGGTGCCCAAGGCTATGCCAACCTGTTGTCAGCCACTGGTATTGGGTCACTTATCGCGGCATTTCTCATGAGTTACCTTGCCCGATTCGGTCTTCGTCGCGATTTATATCTGTTAGTCGCACTAGGAACAGCTTTGATCCAAACGTTGATGATTTTTATCCACGTTTACTGGTTAGCCATGATTTTTATGATCGTCATTGGCTTTTGCAATATGGTTTTTCTGAATCAGTCCAATGCGGCGTTTCAGTTTTCGATTCCCAACGAGCTGCGCGGTCGCATCATGAGTGTCTATGTTTTACTCAACCAAGGCTCAACGCCAATTGGCAGTTTGTATGTCGGAGGCCTCATGGACGTTGCTGGTGGCTTATGGGGATTTCCTTCCTGCGGCTTGTTGGCACTGTTGTTACTCATTCCAACCTTGTTCGGCCATCGTGGGACCGTTAAACGCTGGTTGCACGCCAAAACCGCCGACTGATGCTGAATATATAAAAAGCCACTTGATGACGACATATTTATTGGTAAAACAATACGCTAATCTTCACGCACCTGGCCATTGCCTAGCACCTGATACTTAATCGTCGTCAATGCAGCCAAACCCATCGGCCCACGGGCGTGCAGCTTTTGGGTGCTGATGCCGATTTCGGCACCGAAACCGAACTCAAAGCCATCCGTGAACCGCGTTGAAGCATTCACATACACCACCGCAGTATCAACCTGTTGGAGAAATTGCTGAATGTTTTGATAATTATCCGTGATGATGGCCTCGCTGTGCTTCGTGTTGTGCGCGTTGATATGCGCGATTGCCGCTTCTTCGGAATCCACGACTTTGACTGCCATGATGAGGTCATTATACTCCGTGTCCCAATCTTCGTCCGTCGCCGCGTGCATGCTTGGCACGATGGCGCGCGCTCGCTGATCGCCGCGCAGTTCAACGCCGTGTTCCTGCAACGCTTTGGCAATCACCGGTAGCTGCTCGTCAGCCACATCCGCATGAATCAAGAGCTTTTCGGCAGCATTGCAAACAGATGGCCGCTGAACCTTGGCGTTGACCACAATCGCCACCGCCATGTCCAGCTGCGCCTGGGCATCAACATAAATGTGGCAATTGCCAGCACCCGTCTCAATCACCGGGACCGTTGCCTGCTCCACAACTGCTTTAATCAGGCCGCGCCCGCCTCGCGGAATCAACACATCGAGGTAATCGTTGAGATGCATTAATTGATTGGCCACTTCATGCCGCGTATCCGTCACCAACTGAACCGCATCCCTCGGCAACCCGTGCGCCGCCAATGCATCTTGCAAAACCGTTGCCAATGCCATATTGCTATGCAAGGCTTCCTTGCCGCCGCGTAGAATGACGGCATTACCACTTTTAAATGTCAACGCCGCAGCATCCACCGTCACGTTCGGCCGCGCTTCATAAATCATCCCGACAACGCCTAAAGGAACCCGTTTTTGAGCAATCGTCAGCCCAGCATGATTCACCCATGCGCGATCCGTTTGGGAAGTGGGGTCGTCTAGGACTGCCACCTGCCGCACGCCTGCCGCCATGTCAGCAATCCGTGCTTCCGTCAACACCAGCCGATCCTTGAATTTGCTCGGCATCGTGCTGGCAGCTTTCAGATCTGCTTGATTAGCTGCCAAAATCGTTTCCGTGTGCGTCTCCAGTGCATCAGCCATGGCCAGTAAGCCGGCATTTTTCTGCGCCGTGGTTAATTGGCCAAGAATAGCTGCGGCCGCCTTAGCAGCTTTGCCCATTTGTTCAAGATCGATCGTCGTTGTATCCATTTAAATTGTCTCCTTTGCCGATTGTGAGCCGCAACAGCTGCCAAAATGGCTGCCTTTTTCCTCGTGTCCTCTTATACGTGTGGTTTTGAATTCAACTATTTGAAGCTTGGTTATCAGACGACACCTGCTCCAAAACGTTGCCAAACCACGTTCCGACTGGCTCACCAGCGACGATGCGCAGGATGATCCGCGGATCACGGCCGCTTGCCAGCACCATCTGTTTGCCGGCACGCATCATCGTTTGCGCGGCTTTTAGTTTCGTCACCATTCCACCGGTCCCAAAACGCGTCGAACTGCCACCGGCGCTGGCTAAAACCTTGGCAGACAAATGGGTGATTTCCGGAATCAGCGCCGCATCCGGATGCCGGTTAGGATCCTGATCATAAAGCCCGTCAATATCGGAAAGTACCATCAGCAAATCCGCATCAATCTGCTTTGTGACCAAGGCCGAAAGCTGATCGTTATCGCCAAAAGTTGTCCGATGATCCAACTCATCCACAGCCACACTATCATTCTCGTTAATGATCGGAATGACCTGCTGGGCAAGCAAAGCATCAATCGTATCAAGCACATGTTGGCGAGTTTGCGGATAATCAAACACATCATGCGTCAGCAATAATTGACCGATTTTGGCGCCGTAATCGCTAAACCGTTGCGTATACAAGGTCATCAGCTCTGACTGGCCGATTGCCGCAAGCGCCTGTTGATGGGCGATCGCGGCAGGGCGCGCACTCACCCCGAGCTTCGCCATCCCGACCCCGATCGCACCAGATGTAACCAAAACCAATTCATAGCCTTGATTATTCAGCGCAGTTAAGGCATACGCCAGCCGATCGATCGTCTGTAAATTCACCTTGCCATTTTGGTGAATCAAACTGCTTGTTCCGATTTTGACCACAATCCGTTTACAATGCATTGCCCGTTTTACCATCGTTACCTCCGCACACTACAACTTTCTCAGCATTCAAAAAAGCACCGTTTTGATCGAGACACCCGTTAAGGCGGTACCATTCTCGTTCAAAGCAGTGCTTTGCGCTTTTTCATGATTTAATTAATTTGAGCTTTAACCTCAAGCTTGGATTCGCGAACCATTCAGAACTTTCAGCAAGTGTTCTGATCTCTGTGAGCCGCTACTATGACTTGATGAAGTGAATTGTATGCGGCGGGAGGGTAAAAGTCAAGCGCTTCGTTTCTTTAACGTAAAGCACTTACTGCCGTGTCACCGGCACGCGCAATGCATAAATTCGCGGTAATGAGTCGCGGCCACGTACCGGTTGGCCATTGACTGTTAACGCCCCCTGCTTCACGGATACTTTTACTGGTGAAGGTAGTCTCACTGCATAACGCTCCGGTAGTTTTAGTCTTTCAACGTAAAACCTACCATCATTCAGCTTCCGGGTAATACCGACAACACCTAATTGATCAGCCTGAGCTAGGTAAACTCCATTAGCCGTCAGCGGGTTGCCGACAAGCTGCCAATCGCCGTTTTTCATTCGGTACTGTTTGCGTCCTTTAATGTCGAAGCGGTAAAAAGCAAAAATTCCGCCGGCAAGCGGTCGCTGACACCCATCCGGAAAAACCGCCATTTGTTGAAATAGCGGCACCGACTTTTGCGACTGCTGCGTCACAACTGTTTGTTGCGTTGTAAGTGATATTGGTTTGGTCTTGACGCCAGCACCTTGCAACCCCATGACGGCCAAAATGGCTGCCCCCGCAATCAAAATTTTAATGATGATGTGTTTCCCCCGCATTTCCCCACCTCCATGTATTAATTTTTAAATATATTAACAATAAGTTTATCAGTTTGACTAGATGATTTGCTAACAATACACGTGTTATTAAAAATGATTCTGCAACTCACAAAATACTGCAGCGCTGTAATTTCAAAACAGGTAGAATTACGCTACCAGAACCTCTTTTCCCCGAATTCGTCATCTTTTAACGACATCAAAAAATCCCGATCCGTCAATGCGCTTATGGCAAAGATGGATCAGGATTAAAATATGCTGTTTATTTATAAACTGCGACTAGGCGCGGACAATTTTACCAACCGCAATTGGCAGGGTCACGTGCGCATCGTAGTTCATGACCGTGCCCTTGACCGTATCAGGCAACTTCAGTGAATCCGGAACACCGTGAATATAAATCACACGTTTGTCGAGTTGCAAATCTTCACTGCCAAATGCGGCTTTGAAAGCCTGTTGGAGTTCCTTCAAATCAACGAGCTTCTCATAGGCGTAATGCCCTTCCGCATCAGCAACCGGATAACTGTCATTTGGCACATGCATCTTGGCAGGTTCAGCATCAAACGGCACCATGGTCGTACCGGAAACTGGCTCTGTTTCTGGCAAATCAACGAAACCATCACCGTTAGCATCTTGCGCCGCCGTAGCAATTTCCGCTGGCTTCCCATCAGGAAAACCATGGAAGTGTTCCCAATGCTGGACGTTTGCTGGTGTATCAAACATCTCAATGTGGATCCGCAGTTGCGCACCATCAACCGTAAATTCAGCGGTGCCATGCGGCTTCGTACCGATTTTCTCTGCATTCAGCGGTACAATCTCTGCCGTGTATTTCTCAGCCATATAAATCAGCTCCTGTTATGATTTTTGGAACACCCTTAGAATAACGTTTATTTTTTAATTGCTCAAATTTTAAAAGAAAATTTTTAAAGGGTGGCTTCCCACGGCATTTGTTTCGAGTAATTCATTCGGCTAAAAAGAGTCCCGAAAAGGGTTTAAACATGCGCTCTTAATCATATGCGATTATACTGATTTTAAATTTACTCGCGACTGAACGGGGGGAGTCCAATGTTAGTTCACAAACCGAAATACTTTTTCTGGAAGGCAATTAGCGTGTGGTTGATTGCGATTGGTGCTATGTATTTGGTTGATGCTTTTGGTGAGCACATTAGGTTGAACGATATGCTGCAAAATATATACCGTGGCTTGGTTCTGTTTGGCATTTTGCTGCTCCTCAACTGGCTGTTCATTCATCAAAAAGTTAGCTGGAAGCCAAGCTTAACCATCTTCAAGGCTTTGCTACTGGGAATTCCGACCTATCTCTTTGTTTGCTATGTCACGTATATAGGCTCGCAACAACTTCATCTGGACTACGATTGGCCTTTTGCCATTTCCGTGGGGCTCGCTGCCGGCCCTTTTGAAGAGTATCTTTGTCGCGGGTTGCTCTTAGGACTGTTGCTGAAAACCTTTAATCGATATTCTAAAGTCACCCAGATCTGGACGGCAGTGCTTATCTCAAGTTTGCTATTTGGGTTATTGCATGCCATCAATCTCAGCTACCAATCACTGAACGACACAATTTTGCAAATGATTTCCGCATGTCTTGGTGGTGTGTTCTATAGTGCGGTTTATTTGCGAACGGGCACTATCTTGATGGCGATGATTGTGCACGGCCTATGGGATTTTATTTTAAATCTCGTACGCCCCAGTTTGTTCAATATCCCCGTGGCTCTTACGGGCGCAATCGTGATCGCAGACGTTTTAGAAATCTTGATCAGTATTTTTTATCTACGGAAATCCAAGATACGCACCATTCAACTTGAAAAACTGACATAGCTTTACTTTTTCATCGCTTTGCAGCCTCCAACAGTCGCTCCCTCAGTGCCGGATCAGCCGCATAAAGGTACAAGCCATGCTTTGCCCTTTTCAGCAAAATGTTAATGGCATTCATCATAATCGCGGCCTTGGCGTCCTGCGTGTCTGCCAGATCCGGCCGCTTTTTGAAGGCTTCTTTGTCTTGGTACTGTGCCAAGTTGACGGTCAGGCGATCGCGTTGCTTATCGTAGCCGAGACTTGGTCCCAAAATCACGCCGGCATAATTTAAGTCAAATCCTTGAATCGTATAAATCGAGCCGACCTCATGGAGCGTTTCCGGCCGTTGCGCCCATGGTCGATCGGTGAAGTTGATTTTGTCCCATGGCAGACGCAAGGATCCCGCAGTGACATACCAGGTTTTGTTGTCCAATACCGTAAACGGATAGTCTGCGGTCGCAATCATGCGCGACAATCCCACCGCCGCATCGCGTTGCTGAATCAGTTGATACATCGGCCGGCCATCAGCAAAAATTCGGAAGTCAAAGTTTGCCGGTTGCGGCAATGGCATGATCCGCCCACGGACAAAATGATCAATCCAGCGAGTCACCGCCGCATCCCCTACCCGCATCTGCTCGGTTAGCCGATAATGCGTCACGGGATAATCGCGCGTAATTCGTTTGAGCAGCGCTGGGGTCCAAAAGCTTTTGAGTTTTACCAGTTGATGAAAATCAAAGACCAGCACCACCAGTTTCGCCAAGCGAAGGATATCTGCCAACTGATTGGTATCCCGAAAATTGTTATACGGGTCTGGCGCGGTCAAAAGCAAGTGGCCTTCGTCAATGAACACAATATCAGCCTTTTTACCTGCTTTTCGATAAGCGTTGATAAAAGGCGTGGGCTTCATGAAATCCTTTTTGTGGAAATAGGCTTTAGTTCCGGCAATTTCTTTGTAAATCTTCAGCATTTCATTGTGATTCACCAACAGCTTATTGTCCGTTCCTGCAAGTGGCCCACTATCTGCACGCGCGGCTTGTTGCAACTGGGCAAACGCCGCATCCAGTACCACACTTTTACCGGATCCCGCATCCCCTGAAATGATCAGCAGATGCGTTTGATTCGTTGGATAATTGGTGATAATGAAGTCATGAATGTGTTGCTTCAAGGCAGCCTGTGCTGAAGTCAAAGCCGCGTCCTGTGGCAAAATAAACGTTGATTGCGCTAAGTCCGGCATATGAGCACCTCCGAAATTAATATAGCATTTTCAAATTAAGTTGCCACACGTCTTCGCCAGTTAGTTAATCGGAATGACTTTTCAAAAAGAACACTAAAAGAAACCTATCTGTAAAGCAAATCACACACTTTATTCATATAAAGCGGTTAAACTATAAGTAACAAGTTTGAACTGTTATTCAAGAACTAGGAGTACTTCATATGCCTTCAATTGCTGATTACCCACAACGCCCGAGTTTGGCGTCATTTCAACAATCTCCATTGACTGAGCTGGACGCTGGTTTATTTGCGCAGCTTGGTTATTTGAATTTTAATTACCTCATTGGCCAGCCGTATGCCCGGTTTGCCGATTTAAATGACAGTATGCGGCTGCATAAGGCGACTTTAACCACATGGGCCATCCCAACACACCAAGCCATGCTGCATGCGATGCATCAGAGTAAGCGATTTGCCCGCGTTGCATGGACCAACTGGCTCGAAACCTGCAGCCACCGCAATGAAGAAGACTTTGCGGCCATCACCTTTACGCTGGCACCGGATGAGTATTGCGTTAGTTTCCGTGGCACGACGAATAAACTGGTCGGTTGGAAAGAAGATCTCAATATGAGCTTCATGCCAACCATTCCGGCGCAGCGACGGGCTTTAAGTTATTTGACTAAGCAAATCAGCCGCCACCCTGGCACCTATTATCTAACTGGGCACTCCAAGGGCGGCAGCCTCGCCACTTACGCGTTTGACCACCTGCCAGAACCGCTCGCCGATCAAGTTGCACATGTCTATAGCTTTGATGGGCCAAGTGGCGTCCCACTCGATCCCAGCCATCGCGACCGCGTGACCAAGCTTGTACCGCAAAGTTCGCTCATCGGCGTCAGTTTGGATCCGGCAACCAACTTTGAAGTCGTTAAAAGCCGCGTCAAATTATTCGGTCAGCATGATGTGCTCACCTGGAGCATTGCAGACGACACCTTCACGCACTTGCCGACAACGACGTGGGTTTCGCGCTATTTTCAAAAAACCTTCGCCCTGTGGTTAGCCGGCCTTGATGCTAAGGCAACTGCCATCACGGTTGACGCTTTGTACCGAATCCTGCGCAGCGGCAACGCCATTACACTCGATGATCTGGCGAAAACCAAAAACCACTGGCGCCACTATTTCCACGCCTTCCGTAGTTTGGACAAACATCATCGCAAACAGCTAGGCCGTTCATTCCGCGGTCTGCTCGGCGCAATGGCGGGATCGTTGGTGCAAACCCATTAAAAGTAGCAAATTGGTATGACTGTCCCACAAGATGTCTAAGAAAAAACGTTCCGCCAGACAAGCAACCGTCTTGCGGAACGTTTTTGTTTGTGTTGACATTTTTGGAACATGTGCGACTATCGACCGCTCAGAAAAATTACACAAACCGCATCACACCAGTACTCTATGATTCTTAGACCCGTGCTGAGCAAAAAAGGCTTGTGCAAAATCAAAAATGCTTTGACAATGTTCTCAAGGGGGTAAAGGTATGCAGTTCAGTGACAAACTCAAAATGGCACGCCAACAGCAGCACTATACGCAGACACAAGTCGCCGATCAATTACACGTGTCACCGAAAACCATTTCCAGTTGGGAGAACGCCCGCAGTTTTCCTGACATTAGCACACTCGTCAAAATCAGCGACTTCTATGATATCTCATTGGATCGCTTACTAAGGGAGGATCAGACCATGATGGAACACTATGAAGCTATCGACAAACAAACAATACGCGACAAACGGATTTTTCAGGTCACTTATTTCTTTAATCTTGTGCTTATTTTTGGGTTTGTGATTGTTCGTATACTCAGCTACACCCCACCCATTTTGCAGCAAATTGGCGGTTGGTTAATGTTGGCATTCTTCGTCAATCTGATTGTCTTGGCGACACATTATCCGGACTATCGGCTATGGACCCGCTCATGGCCACGGAGAATCTTGTTAATCGTTCTCACTATTGGCTTTGCGACAATCTTCTTCCTTATTAACCAGGAACCGATAACTATTCCCGCGGGAGACAGTTACTACCAAAACGGTTACGCGGCTGGCGCACAGCTTCGCATGGTAACGTTTCCTATCATCCAAACCTTGAGTACCATTTTTGCTGTCTTTGGTTTTGAAAGTGTTTTAGATAAGAACTAACTTTTAATCATAACCGTTTTGTTCGCTGCGCTGACCTTCAAGCTCGGTGTTTGACCGAGCTTTTTGTTACTTCTTGATTTTAGAAGCCAACACAAACCATACCGTATCAACAACCCTACGACCCTTATACGCCCTAACTTGCAAAAATACTGTACATTTTTAGCTATACCTTAGCAATAAAACAGGTGGTGAAAAACTTGCAACTTAGCGACAAGCTGAAACTAGTACGACAGCAACAGCATTATACGCAGACACAAGTCGCCGAGCAATTACATGTGTCACCAAAAACCATTTCCAGTTGGGAGAACGCGCGCAGTTTTCCTGATATTAGCACACTCGTCAAAATCAGCGATCTCTATGATATCTCATTGGATCGTCTATTACGGGAGGATCGAACCATGATGGATCATTATGAAGCTATCGACAAACATGCATTACGCGATAAGCGGATTTTTCAGGTCACTTACTTCGTTAACCTTATACTTCTTTTGGGTATCGTGAGTTTGAAAATGCTCACTGTTATGCTGCCTTGGGTGCGTCAATATGCTATCGGGTTAAGCTTGATATTCATTGTGAATCTGATTGTATTAGCAACACACTATCCTGATTATCATCAGTGGGTTCGTTCACGACCGAGACTAGCCTTATTCCTCATACTTCTTGTGGGACTCACAACGACCTTAATTTTTATTGGCTTATATGAACCAATTACAGTCCCCGGTGGCGATAACTCGTATGCTCAGGAAGCTTATATAGCCGGTTCAAAGATGGGCATTGTCTTACGCGGCATAGCAGTGACTTTCAGTACCATCTTCATCGTCTTCGGTTCTGAAGAGATCTTGGACAAAAATTAGGGTTTTATTCATAGCATACCTAGCGCACAAAAATCACAATTCTGTTTCTTGCTTGGTCTTGAACCAAGCTTTTTTAGTTGATTATCAATTGAGATGATTTTTTGATGGGTGGCTCATAATCCGTGTCACACCAACAACTCTACGATTCTTAGAGCCACTATTTCACAAAAAGACTTGTACATTTTTAGTCACACCTTAACAATAGCAACAGGTGGTGAAGAATATGCAGCTTAGCGACAAGCTGAAATTGGCTCGGCAACAACAGCACTTGACCCAAACCCAAGTTGCCGAGCAACTACATGTTTCAGCAAAAACAATTTCCAGCTGGGAGAATGCGCGTAGCTTCCCCGACGTCGGAACTTTGGTCAGTATCAGTGACTTTTATAACATTTCTTTGGATCAATTACTTAGGGAGGACCGTACAATGATGGAGCATTACGAAACAATCAGCAAACAGGCACAAAGAGACAAATGGTATTTCAAAATTACATATTATCTAAATGTCATCTTTGTTTTAAGCACCTTGGCTTTAAAAACCATTCCGAATAACCTAGAGACTGCATCAAGGTGGGTTTTACTTGCATCAATTATCAATTTAATGGTCTTAGCGACCCACTATCCCAACTACCACGCTTGGATCGAAGGGTTAAATCACCGAATGTTGTTAGGTATCATCCTTACGCTGGGTATTCTCATTTTGATGATGCAGTTCAACGCTTCTGGTTTGGTTCCTAAATTGTATCCAGAAACAAACCACTTGGCCTCTTTAGTCGGTTTTTATACAGGAATTTTATTGGGTTGCGTGTTACGAGTCTTTAGCATCTGCTTTATGATCTTTGGCTTCGCCGAACTCAAAGAAAAGCCTTAATCCCCCGGCATTCACAGCATTCCCAAGCCAGCCAATTGCGCTGGCTTTTTTTTAACTGAGATATCTTGCTTTACAAGGTATCTTGTCATGATTATACTATGCTTAACAAGGTATCAAGGGAGGCGAGGCCATGCAACCTTCATCGCAAATGCTGAAGGGCATTCTAGAAGGCGCCATCTTGAAAATTATTCAGCAAGGCGATATTTACGGCTACGCTTTACACGAAAAGTTGGCCGCGCTTGGGTTTGGCGACATTCCTGAAGGCACCATCTATCCTTTACTGTTGAAGCTGCAGAGAAATAAACTCATCATCGGTGTCCGCCGACCAACCGGCAATGGCCCTGATCGCAAATACTACCATCTCACCGATGAAGGAGAAAAGACACTCACCATTTTTCAACAACAATGGCATCAATTGGTTCAAGCCATGGCAAATCTCAATCAAGGAGGCGAATCGTGATGAAAAAACTAAACCAACTCCGAGCTGCCAATGACCAACAACTCAAAAAGATTCACGGTACAGACTATAGTTACACGGAATCCGTCATCATCTATTTACGCAGCAAGTTAAGTAAAGATCCCTATGCCATTGAAGAGGCTATTAGCGACTTACTGGCGACTCTCATTGACGCCCAAGAGTCTGGCCACCGCGTCGCAAGCTTTTTCAGCGATGACCCGCAAAAGGCTGCGGATCATATTCTAATGGAGTTACCACATGTTCCGGTTTGGTACCTCCTGAATCAGTATTGGCCAGTGTTCATGTTTCTCTTTGCCGCTAGCATCTTCCCTACAATTAGTCAGAGAAGCCAGCTGTCCTTAGTAAGTGTTGGCGGACCAATCCTGTTTGCCGTTGCTTTCGTCAACATTCCATTTACCCGGGGCCTCTCATTCAACAAACTCTCACGCAAAACCGTTTATAATATCGTATTTTGGTTTATTTTGATACTGATGGTGCTTGTGGGCCTCGGCTATTTGACGGCGAGAATCTCTCCTTTTTCAGTTTCCAGATCAACGCTCACGTTCTACTGCGTTAGCTTCCTCGTGCTAAATCTAATCGGTGCTTTGAGTTTTCGCAAGGTTGCTCACTTGTTTCTCGCATGGACCTGTGTGTGGTTGCTGGCATTCATTGGTATGATGTTGCCCACTTCGCCACTGACTGTTGGCATCGCGATTACCGGCGTGCTCGTTGCCACCCTTTTGTTGTTCTATCATCCTGAGCCGAAATCACAGTTACCTGTCTAACTCAGCCAAGTTTCAAGGAGGCGACACCTCATGAAAAAATTAACCCAACTTCGCACCGCCAATGATCAACAACTCAAAAAGATTCACGGTACGGACTACACCTACACCGAAACAGTCATCCAATATTTACGCGGTGATCTACGCAAAGACCCTTATGCCATTGAACAGGCTATTAGCGACTTATTGGCAACGTTGATCGACGCACAACAGAATGGTCATAAAGTAGCAGACTTCTTCAGTGACGATCCTCAGGCGGCAGCCGACAATATTTTAAAAGAGCTGCCACACATCTCAATCACTTACCTTTTCACGATGTATTGGCCACTGCTCATGTTTCTGCTCATTCAAAATATATTGATGATGTTAATCAGCCTGAGTCTGCGTTTCAGCCTGAGCGATGTAATCTCCATCAATTTGGTTGCTTTACTCATGATTGGCGCATCGTTTGCCCGCGGCATTTTCTTTAACAAACTCTCGCGCAAAACAATCGTTGGATTATGGGCATTCGTAGTGCTCATTCTGGTCGGACCATTTTTAACCGGCTACTTGTTCCGTGGCATGTCGGCCTTTGCTATTTCAAGTCCGACACTCATCAAGTTTTCAGTCATTCTTTGTGCCCTTAATCTAGTCTGTGCACTGTGGTTACGGCCTATTTTTCTCATCTTCCTCGGCTGGACCGGCGTATGGCTAATCGCCGCGCTCGGCCTTGCTTTGCCTTCTTCTGAATTGACAGTCATCTTGGGCATCACCGGGATGCTCTGCACGCTCGGATTACTTTTCTACCGGCCCGATCCGTTGCATTCGTCAACAAACGGCACTAGCATCCATTCTTAGTCGCCATTTCCCATCTTTATCTAAAAAATAAACTAAAAGCACTCGCCTCGCCGTTATAGCGTTCACCCATCGGTCCAATTGCTGTAAAGAGTCGTCCCGCAGCAGCCGGCATTTGCAAATGGTTAAGCAAAACGTACCGCGAAATCGTCCGCTTCAACTTAACCGCAACTATCTGATAAGCCGTCCCGTTTTACAATTCTTGAGCCGCCATTAATAAGTCACGCCGAATTTGTGGGTAGGCCGTCATTTCAGGATCGTTATAAGCTGTATCGATCGCCTGAAATAACTGGGTTTCTTTTTTATTCATTTTGGGCACCTCCAGGATGAATGCAGTTTAGCGCGTTACTGTATTTGATGCAATGTTACATCGCTTTTTGTCTAGAAGAACGTGTCGTTTTGACAACTTGAAAAATAACGCAACGTTTATTTGGGAAAACCCAACGTTTATTTAAATTTTGTCACAACGCGGCGGTTTTGTTGCAAACTGAGGGTTAGTAAAAGCATTCATTGCAAAGCAACGGGAGGGCGCATATGACCGATTCAACCTACAAATTCGCTGTCGAACCAACCCTAGGGCAAAATTTACGAGGTGGCTGCTCATCATGAACGCAAAAGAAGCGCTTATCAGTACCTGTGTTTTCACGGTTTTCCTTTTTGGCGTTGATTTATTTTTAGGTGGCCACTTTCAGGTCTTCAGAAATCTGTTTACTGGAGTCGTGTTCTTTTTGATCGTCTGGATTTCGGGATACCTATTCCATAAGGAGGCGTAAATCTTGTTCGAGCCTGAGCCCATCGCGGATTTTATTGCGATGGGTTTTTGAATGTCCAATTCTGGTGTCTGCCCGAAACTCCCTAATCCTCGTGCAGCCAATCCTATCAAATCCATATTGCATCGACACAAAATTATTTGTAAAGTTGAGATGGTGTTACGTCTCGCTTTGTGAAGTTTTGGGGGGACGAACCTTAGTGCAATGGATAGCCACCAAGCCAGCGCGATCCACTTTTAATCAGTGTCGCGCCTGCTTTTGCAAAAATTGGAAATCGTATTCAGGTTAAGAAAGGATCTTTCAAGTGAAATATCGTTTATTAGGCAAAACCGGTTACAAAGTCAGTGAAGTTTCCCTCGGCACTTGGCAATTAGGCGGCAAGTGGGGTGCGCCGTTTGATGCCAAGGTTGCGCGCGAAACTTTGGAAGAAGCTTATGCTCATGGCGTCAACTTTTTTGATACTGCCGATGGTTATCAAGGCGGTGAAAGCGAAAAAATGGTCGGCGCCTTTGTCAAACAGCATTCTGACGTTCATTTCACGACCAAAATCGGCCGTAAAGAAGAACCATTGACTGCCGAGCATTTTGATCCTGATCATGTACGCCGCTATGTCGATGAATCGTTACAAAATATGGGCTTGGACAGTCTGGATATTGTCTTGTTGCATTGTCCGCCAATGCAGGTCTATTACCAACCTGAGACGTTCTTTGCACTAGACACCTTGCAAAAAGCCGGCAAGATCCGACATTACGGCGTCAGCATCGAGCGCGCCGAGGAAGGCATTAAAGCTTTGGACTATGACACGGCTGTCGTTGAAGTGATTTTCAACATGTTCCGTCTGCGCCCTGCCGAAACCTTCTTCCCGCTGGCCAAACAACATGATGTTGGCATTCTCGCTCGCGTCCCATTATCAAGCGGCTTACTGACCGGCAAGTTCGATGAAAACACCAAATTTGCCCCGACCGATCAACGAGCCAACAATCGTCACGGCGAGCACTTCAGCAAAGGTGAAACTTTCTCCGGCGTTGATTATCTAACCGGCGTTAAAGCTGCCCGTGAACTTAAGGAACGCCTCGGCTCCGACAATCTCGCCGCAACCGCATTGCGTTTTATCTTAATGTATGATGCTGTTTCAGCCGTCATCCCGGGCGCCAGCAACCCTACCCAAATCGAACGCAACACCGATGCTGCGGACGTGCCGCCACTGACGCCTGAACAGATGGCAGTGGTCAAAGATGTGTATGATCGCCTCATCAAAAATCCAGTTGGATACGAATGGTAACAGCTTCATCACTGTTGTCAAAAGCTACCGCTCACCGATTTATATCGATGTAAGGGTACATTTACACGCCACCAGAGTGTGATCAAGGCCAGCTCACACGTTAGCTAGGCGGCATCAGGATTTATGCACCACTCATTGCTGCCGGCAGCTTTCTTTGGCAACAGCGCTGTTGCGACATAACGATTTGTTTCATTGCTGACAAATCAAATCATTCAAACAAACAACGCAACAACCCCACTTTGCCTGGCAAAGTGGGGTTGTTTGTGTGCTTCGGATGACTAGAGGCTCAATCGCTTTTCCGCCACCGCGAATCCATAATCAGACGCGCGGTAAATAAGCCCAGTGGCAAAAACATAATAATGAGTGCCGCGCGGGTCATCCATTCCGCGCCAACGCCAATGTTGTTAAGACCGATATTATACACAGCCCGATAAATATAAAGGCCCGGAACCATGATCACAATTGATGGCACGGTCAGCGAAATTCGCGGATAGCCGTCAACCCGGTTGATCGCCGAGGCAATCAAACCAGCCACCAAGGCACCGATAAACGCTGCCGCAGCTGGCGGAATCGTATTTAAATCCACTAGTTCAAGCCGCAACGTGTTGGCGACGGCCCCGATCAAACCAGCCTGAACTGCCATGCGCCGCGGGCTGTTGAACATCACGGAGAAACCGAAAACCCCACAAAAGCTGGCGATGAGCCGGAAAACCAGTAAAAGTGCCGGATTAAGGCCTAAATCGGCAAAATTCTCCGGGCGCAAGTGCACCACCATGGCCACTAACCACCCAACCAATGAAGCGACAATCGTGATCATCAAAGCATATAACAGCCGCTCCATGCCTGAGCGCATATCCTGCTTGGAAATATCCAACATACTGGTGATAAACGGGAAGCCCGGAATGACGAATAACATAGCACCGATATAGCCAGCCTCATGCCGTGCAGCAATTCCCAAGCTCATTTCCAGGCCTCGGAAAACAAGAAAGTAAACCAGACAGGCAACCGCAACACTGACCCCGATGCACGCCAGCAACGTCCAATTGCGCCGAATCATGATCCCGCGCAGCCAGTTACCGATACCCGCACCGACAAAACAACAAATCATCTCAATCGGACCGCCACCAAGCAGAAAAACGAAGGCACAGCAGGCCAATGCCGCGGCAAGGCCAGCACGAAGCGGATCATAGTTGCCAGACATTTTCTGAATCTGATCAAGCCGGTGATGAATATCTCGTACCGTCTCTTTGGCATACTGCGCATCAAACTCGCGCACAAATCGTTCCAGCGCATCCAGCTTGTCCGTATTCACGCCACTTTGCGGCAACGACAATACTTCGGAATAAGCGTGGTTATTGCTGAAGCAGGTATACGACAATGAAATTAAGCCAATGTCAGCCGAACACGACATCCGCAAGGCTCGCGCCACCGTGTTCATGGCTTCCCGAACTCGCCACGCCCCTGTGCCACACGCCAGCAACATAATACCAACCCGGCCAACAAGCGATGCCCGTTCCTCAAGCGTTGCATGATCCGCCTGACGTTCTTCGCTAACGATGACGTCATACCAAGGAATCTGCATATGGTGTTTTTCTGAAAGCGGTGGATTCCCCTGCGCCGCCTGATTACTTTTTGACGTCATAACTTGTGCCAATCCTTCTTCTTATAGGAATATTCGTTTTGAAAAATGAAAAGAAACATTCACTATTTTAGCACAACTTTAGCTGGCTTATTTTAAAATATCGCCGCACTTGTTACTGGCGATTGAACATTTTATCAACAAAGTACTGCCAATATGTCTTTGTTCCGGTAATGACGGTTGCTTCTCCAGCGATGCCATAGTAGAGCGACTGTTGATGTGTTTTAGACAAGTGCACCCTAGCCTGGGCTTTAAAGTAGTTGCCGGTTTTGGGATTCACGGTTGGTGCAACGTCAACTGCATAAATCCGGCCGGTTATCGTCATAGGCGTCGGTACGTTCCGAGCGATTCGTAAGCGCACATTTTGGCCACGTTTCAGGCTCATGACCTCGGCCGGCGAAATTGCCAGCTTCAAATCAGCTTCTTTTTGCTTAGCCAAGTCCGGTAAAATCTGTGCTAAGACAGTGCCGGTCGGAATGTACTTGTTGCCACTTAGAGTTGCTTCAAGATGCAAAATCCCGTCGGCTGGCGCTTTGACCTGATAGTTATTGCGCTGATCTTGGAGTGCCGTCAGCTTTGCCTCGCCTTCCTGAATGGCCTGTTGCACCTTCAGTTGCTCCGCCGCGATGGTTTGCTGCATTTTGTTTTGCAAAGAAGCTAACTTTGCCTCATTTTGCCCTGTTTGTTGCGTAGAAAGATCGGCTTGCTTTTGGTTGGCGCGTTGGGTTTTCAGTGCAGCGAGCGCCTCTTTTTCACTTGTCAGCAGATTTTGCAACTGTGACTGGTACTGGCCTTTTAAGTTAGCGAGATTGGCCGCCTCCGTGTTTTTGGCTTCGGCTTGATATTGCCCATAAAGATAACCGTAAGCATGGTCGGCTTTTAGCGGCTGATCAGTTCGGATGGCGTTTTGAGCTTCACGAATCGCCGCTATTTTGTCCTCACTAGCCTGCATACTGGTCCGTAACAATTGATCAATTTCTTTGTTCTTGGCATTCGCCACGTTTTGAGTCGCATTCACGGCCTCCGACTCTAGTTCGTAAACTCGGCGCTGATTGAAATAATCGCGCACTTGTTGTTGATAGCCGAACTTGTCGGCAGTGGTAAAAAGATCCTTATTGGCGGCAATACTCCGATTGAGTGTGTCCAATTGGTCTTTTTGATCTTTTAGCGTGGCCAACTGTTGGTTCAACACCTTTAATTGTGCAGGATTGGCTACATCGTGATACACCAGCAGCGTCTCGCCTTTTTTGACCCGCTTGCCTTCCTTCATATGATTCGTCACAATCCGATTCGCTGTTGTCCCCTGAATGGTCACGGCCGTTTTAACTGGGGCAATTTCCGCCGCCGTTGTCACGGTCACTTCGCGTTTAGCAAAAATGAAAAAGAGCAACAGGCCTATAAACAGAATCGCTGTCGGCAAGATAATCATGGTCGAAAAATTGCGGTAACGATGGTTATAAAACTCGGTGGTCTCTAGTTTCTTAAGATCAATCATCGTCAACCTCCTTATTCACTCACCAACCGCGCATAATATCCCTGCTTCGCCAGCAGTTCGGCATGATTGCCCTGCTCAACAATTTCTCCATGATCCATCACCACAATCTGTTCGGTTTTAGCCGCGATGGTGAGTCGGTGGGCGACAAAAATAATCGTTCGATCCTTCATTGCCAACAACCGATCCACAATCCGCCGCTCCGTAATGGTATCCAAACTGCTAGTCGACTCATCAAAAATCAGCACTTTGGCCGGCGACAACAACGCCCGCGCAATCGCCAAGCGCTGCTTCTGACCACCTGATAAAATGCTCCCGCTTTCCGTGAGCTTGGTCTGCCACATTTGCGGCAAATTCATAATATCCGTGGCAATCTCCGCAACGGCACATGCGTCTTCAAGTTGCGCCTGCGTCAAATCGGCACGACTGCCTAACGTTAAGTTTTCCATCACCGATCCGGAAAAAATAAACGGCTCTTGCGGCACATACTCGATATATTGCCGCAGCGTCGTGAGCGCCACATCATCGATCTGCGCGCCATTAAAAGTGATTTTCCCCCTGCCTGTTTCGACCGGGTAAAAACCGACCAATAATTTGGCCAAAGTTGATTTACCTGACCCACTCATGCCGACAATCGTGTATTTAGCGTTTGCGGGCACTTCAAGATGGACATGCTTCAAAATATCCTGACCAAATCCATACTTGAAAGAAACGTCATTCACAATGATGGCGCCATCGATCAAGCTGCGATCGGTCAGATGGCGCTGTTCTTTAAACTCAGATTCAACCAAATAAACCTCATTCAGCCGATTATTCGCCACCTTAGCCATTTGCAATTTTGGTTGCAAGTTAATGATGCTTTCTAACGGATTGGTGAAGTATGACAGCAAGGCATTGAACGTCAGCATCTGCCCCAAGCTCATCTTGTTAGCCATCACCAGACTCGCCCCAATCCACAACACCACCACATTCAAGACGAGTTTCAGCAACCCCTTGATGGCTTGTTGAAGTTGGTCAGCTTTCGCGTAATTGAATGACTTTTTTAAATACGTAACGAATTCACGGTCAACCCGTTCATAACTGACTTTTTCGCCTGTCAGCGACTTAATGGTCTCAATACCGTTCAGATCCTCAATAATCGATGAGCTCAAAATGGCATTGCTTTCCATTGTCTCTTGATTCAGCCGATTGAAAGGACGTTGAAACGCGAAAACAATCACCAAGTAACAAGGCACCGCAATTAAGGACACCAGGAACAATGTAGTATTTTGAATGCCCAAAACAATGCCTAAAATAAGCACGATCCAAACGTCAAGAAACAGAGTCATAATCGTATTCGCCAAGGCATCAATAATTTTATTGGCGTCCGAAAACCGCGACACAATCTCCCCTGTCCGGCGCGTTGCAAAAAAGGACATGGGTAATTCATACAGATGCCGAACGTAACCTAAAATAACGTCAATCGACAATCGCTGGCCTAAAACCGCCATCAAGAAATTCTGGCCATACGTCAAAACGGATTGGAGAATGTAGGCGAGAATCAGCCCACTGGCGATCATCCCTAAAGTTGTCCGCATAGCACTTGGAATGTAGGTATCAATGATCGATTGCAGAAAATACGACCCAACAATGCTAATCACCGTGATCAACAAAGCCGCAACAATAATATTGGCAATAATCACTTTTTGCCGCGCGAGCAACGGCACGAAGGCAAACAAACTGCCTTTGTCCTCTTTGTGCGGTTGATATTGCGGTTCAGGCGCAATGAAAATAGCGACCCCCGACCACTCCTTGGTAAACTCATCTTTTGAAAGCCAGGTCATCGCGACTGAAGGGTCAGGATCACCGATTAAGATATGATCCTTCGTCGCCTTAAACACGACATAATAATGCAACAGCTCGCCGCGCTTCAAAACATGCACCAAGATCGGATATGAAACATCATCCAAATCAAACAACGTCATATCCGCCTTAACTGCCTTGGTTTCAAAATGAAGTTCCTGGGCAGCGCGAACAATGCCTAACGCCGTCGTTCCTTCTTGATCAGTCTTCGCCAGTTGCCGTAAATGTGCGAGTGAATAGTCGGACCCATGAAACTTCAGCAACATATTAAGCGCCGCAACGCCGCAATCACGCTCATCCACCTGAGGCGTGTAATAGCGTTTGTAGTATTTTGCTTGACCTAGTTTTAGTTTGTACTGAACCATTAAAGCCTCCTCATGTTGGATTTCAGATTGTAAAACATGCAACGTCCACAGTTCGCGGGCTCAGATGCGACAAGCTTGCTCGGAGCTTAGTCTTTTATCACAGATGTTAAGGTTGAGCATATTAACTGTCGCAAAGACAAATCTATGGTAATATGACTCTGCTGAGAATCAATAGCACCTTAAAATAGAGAATTTAATATTAAATAAAAATCGGAGTTTACTTTTTATTTAATAAAAACCTGTTTGTCCGTTGCTACATTCATGCGTCTTTGCCGAAGATATCAGGTCCTCACGCAGTTTTCTTTCCTGCACGCCTTAATGTTTTCCTCGAAAAAGACCCGCTATCCAACTCTTCAAATCCTCAAATGACTGGTTTGTGACACGATTGGTACCTCCACGTACATGTGAAAGACTGGAATCCGACATGATTGCCTCTTTCTTACTACTCTTTTTGTCAGTCATGGTAAGTTCCTCCTAGACGATTTGTTTTGATAACATCAGCCTACCATGCAAGGTACAACTATTGTTCAAAAAAAAATTAACGTCGTGTTTTGGCCAATTAACGTCGTATGATAAGACGAATGCAAAAATAACTTGGCCTATTTTCAAGAAAATTGGAGCTTTTGATATGGTCATTCTTCCGAGTCATATATACTTTTTTATGAATTTACCAATCTTTATTTTTGGGATTGGTTTTCTTTCATATATCTTCTTTTGCCGTATCCGTCCGCTTCACGTGGCCTTATGGTCAATGACTGGAACGACACTCTCACTGTTCTTACTAACTTATGGAGAAATTGGCTTCTGCTTAATATATGCGTGGTATATATCCAAAACGAACCAACGTTCCGACAAATTCTGGGTTTTTATCTTCATGGAAGTTAATCTCATCATCATCACGATTCAAACCTGTGTCATAAGAATTTTTGCGGCGGCAGGTACGCAAAACCTGGCTTTAATTAGTGTGGTTATTACACTTATCCTCACTACAGCTTTAGCAGCGATTGTGATCTGGCTACTAGTAAAAAAGCAAAAGCAGCTTGAACAGTTGCGAACGCTTATTAGAGAGCAAAACCATCTCCAGAAATCAGTTATTCTCTATACAGGTGCCACATGCGTTTCGTTGTACTGCTTTGAGGCGATATCTAATTTAGTCAACATCGGCATCATGTTGGACTTGCTTATTCTTGGTATCTTTACGCTGTCAGTCATCATCAACCTATATTCACTTTTCTTGATTTTGAAGTCGTTTAGTTACTATGTTGAACTCACCTGGATCAAGCGAGCCGAGGCTTCTCAGCGGGCGTATTACACCACCCTGAGCCAACAACAAAAAAACACGAACAAACTTCTACACGACTACAAAAATCTGTTAGCATCGCTTCAACTGTCTCTGCAGCAATCCTCTTCAACCATCTCGCCGGATACCCAAGCCATCCTTTCTCGAGCCCAGGCATCGCTAAATCAGGCAGAACTAGGCAAAAGTTCATTCACATCAATTAAAAGTGATCCTTTAAAAAGCTTGCTTTATTTAAAATGGGCTGAATCAATGAACCACAATGTCATCATGAATGTCCAAACTAAAGGAATCATTCATCCTCTAGAAAGTGCCCTTGGTTTTGCCATTATCAGAGCGCTTGGCATCTTGATCGACAATGCGCTAGAGGAAACCGTCAGAATTAAACATCATCGCTTCGACGTCACGTTAATTGCCTTAAAGCAAGGTCTAGAAGTCAGCGTCATGAACGATGTCGGTCCTGACTTCAATCTGGCAGATCTTGAAAAGAAGAACTTTACGACTAAGGGCGACGGACATGGCAATGGCCTGTCCATCATCAATGAGCTCATGCAACAAAACAAAAATATTCTTATCAGAAAATCGGTTATTAGCCAACAGCTGAAAATCACTTTATTCATAGGAGATTCATTATATGATCACTAACCGTACGACCTTGAAAATCTTCATCTTGGAAGACGACGATACCTTCCTGAGGTTCATTGAAAAAACGCTCAGCAATTACATTATGATTGAAGAATTACATGCGGAAATTAAAATTGCTACACAATCTGCTACAGATCTGTTAAACGCCATTGATCTACAGCAAATTAATGACAGCTTCTTTCTGCTGGACATTGATATTCCCGGATCCTCTATCAATGGCATTGATATTGCCAACATTGTCCGGAAGCATTCCCTATATGCAGACATCATGTTCATTACCAGCCACACCGAACAAGCACTGGCCATTCTGTCCCAAAAGATTCTGCCTTTAGACTTAGTGGATAAAAGCGTGCCTGCAGAAGTTGAAACGCGGCTGCGTATCAATCTTGTTCAAGGGATAAAGCGATTACGGTCACGTCAACTCGAATCCCCACGGCTATTCAGCTACCAGATTGGAGCCAATCTCTTTTCACTTCCGCTAGACGACGTGCTGTATATTCAAACCGTGCTTGGCACACCTAGCACGCTCGAATTGCACGCTAAACATGAAACAACCACTTTCCCAGGGAACTTAAAAGAAGTTGCAAGTCGATATCCAACCTTATTTCGATGCCATCGAAGTTTCCTACTTAACCCCCTTCACGTTCATAAATTGAACGCTTCTGGTCGGTTCGTTTACATGGACAATCAGGATAAGCTTGACGTCAGCATTCGTAAAGTTTCAGCTTTACGTAGACTCATGGCAGCGGCTAATCGTTCACATGCTGAGGCTAACAATCTGGCGGATGACGCTTAAAAAAACGCCCGTCACCCTCGCGGCAAGTGCAAAAAAGGCCCAGAAATTCTTCCATTTTCGAAGGAATTTCTGGGCCTTTAGAAAGCTTGTCGACTGAGCTGACTTTTCGCCGATTCTCGGGCTATTGGTCGCTGATTCAAAGAACAGCTGAAAAAGCATATTAAGGAATACAACAGCCACTCATTCACTTGCGATCCAATCATAGTTGCCTAATTGTTTGTACTCAAAGACAGCATCCCAAAGTGTTTTTTCTGACTCACTGAAAGAAATACTGTCAGACAATTTGATAACCGGTGCGGTGTTAAAGAAGTATTGGAGCTTGTTGTGGAATGCAAGACCATCGCACGTTTTCAACACTTCTAATTCTCGGTCAACAAACAGTGCTGTTTCAGAGTTTTTATGACACATACTCAACTTAATGGCTAGCTTCTCCATTGCAACAATTATCTCATCTTTAGATGGCATTCTTCTGCTCCTACTCGCAGTTGCGTGATTCTGCTGCCTTTATAAACACACTTTTAAATATGGTCATTTCTTGTTGTTTCGTTGTCGATCATACGCTCTTGTCATTGTGAACAGTTTTCTTAAAAAATCGTACGAATTGGATAGAATTGCAATGAGGATAATCGCATGCACCTGCCAACTCGCATCATTAGACATGATCCACAGTAGTGTGAACAAACAAATCTGGACTATCCACATAAAAAGCGGCTGTCTAAGTCGCTTATGATCAAATACAGCCATTTTTCGCATACATATAAGTGAATTCACCTTCGATTTCGCCAATAACTGCTCGTGCAACAGTGCCCACAAACCTAAAGAGAGACCGAGAGATTCACCGGAAGGGAAAACCTAACAGCTACTGCTTCTGCAGTGGTAGAGCTACGTTTTCCTAAACGGCTACACCCTGTCTCCCTGAAAAGCACATTTATCATGACTTTGTTATGGCCTCTCCCAGCCTTGTTTAAACCCATCAATCAGCTGGTCAGCATGATTAAATGCATCTGTCGCCAGAATACCTAGAATCGTTGCTACCGGAATCGCGAACGGTAAAAAGCCACCTGTAATCTGGCAAAGTTCGAAATCTTTTAAGTTGGTCATGACGCTCATCCTTTCTTTTGACTGATCCTATGGCAAGTTTTCTTTTCGTTTGAGCTCGTTAAGGACATCGATGCTAAGGCTCATTGCAGGTGCCACAAAACCACCTTGAGCCCAGCTTCGTGCAATTGCTCCCAGTCCCATGCCGATGTAAGTCCAAAAATTATCAGTACCGCCACCACTGATCCGTTCCAGGCGGCTATCATCCAACGTCACGAATTGTTGCATGGCGTTTCCTCCATTTCTTCGACTTGTTCACAGCCGATATATTTAAACTTTTAGGGTGCTAGCTTCCCTAAACACAATATACGATAGGCTTGAGTTCATCTGATTAATTAATTTTAAACGTCGGTATTTTTGAACTTTTCGTAGTGAATTTAACCAAAGACGACAAAATTCAACGAAAAAAGCCGATTTTGCGACGTTTATTTTTTGGCTGGATCATCTTTAGTCGCCGCCAGAGCATTAAAAGCGGTGATTAATTCGACAAGCAGGTAACGCCTTGCTGGAATTAATCGCCGCTTTCAACGAACATGCTGTTGGTATAATGCGCCGTAGCACAACAGAACCATCAGGGATTAGACACTATCGACAGCCAGGTTTGCCATGGCAATAACGAGTCACTTAACTTTTTCAGGTAGGCAACTCCTATAAGTGCCTAAAAGTTAAGGAAAAATACGACTGTGTTGACAACTATGTGGGCAACAATCGATGCACTGACATCTGCCTTACCGCGATTACAGAAACTGAAAATCAACGCCATTAAAAAATACAGGATGATGAGTGGAGAAAGATATCCATGTAGCAAGGAAAAGCCAAGTGACGAAATGATGAGTCCTACCCCTGATCCGTTAAAGATTCTTTTGTTCAAAATGCCTCTAAACAAAACTTCTTCCCAAACCGGTCCACAAACACATGCGTATAGCGGAATAAACGGTACCATGTTGGGACTCAATTGCGAACCTTGGATATTTGGAAAAAGTTCAGCAAAGATCACCTCTAGGATTAAGACGAGTACACCGCCAAGCAAACCGATGAATATTTTCGAGGGAGAAGGCCTTAAATAAGACGCTGCAGCGATATACTTATATGAAACGAACATATAAAAGAAAGTGACCACACACCAAATAACCAAAAAGATCTGATTATTCGGACGAATAAGTTCAATAAACCATAGCGCTACTTGCGGCAAAACTAGCCCAAACCATATTGAAAATCTTAAATTGCGTACTCCACCATGAGAATCTATCCTTGGGTTCAACGACGCTTCCCCTTCCATAAAAAAGGCGCTCACATGTCGGCAGCCGGCATTGCGAACGCTTTTGTGGCTAAATGCATTCAAATTAGCTCTTCATTTTTCATCTTTATATTTTCTTTTTTCTCGGCTTTAAAAATACCGTGATATAAAAATGAAGTCCAAGTAGGATGAATCCAGCAATCAAGCCAAAAGTTCCTAGGTATTTGAAAAGATAAAACGGCACAATAAACATCGGAACCGCTAGTATTCGCGGAATTCCAACAGAAATGAATCTTCGCATCGAGAACAGTGCGAATGCAAAAAGCGACAGTCCGATCAGGAGCGATAACGGAGCATATAATACACCAATAGTATTGGCAACTAGCGCACAGACAAAATAAAGCAAAAATTCTGTCACAGTGACTTGTAGGAAGGCACGCTTGCCGATCGGTAATCGCAAGTTCGCAAACGACCACATGCAACGCCAGTTTTTTAAATACCCGTTTAAGATTTCCATAAAAAAATTCCCCAATCTAGCGTTTTTCCAACAAAATATTACCGGTCCGTGATTGAACTTGGCAATTCGACCGCTAACTCTCCTGCAAAATTGGATGAACAATTGGCAACCCGTATCTTTTCCCTGGCACATGGATTGGTTCTATTAAGGTCTTATTCCATAGTAGATCGTCAAATTTCATGAACGCATTGCCACCCAGAACCTTCTCAAGTGTACTTTGTGTTAACACATAAAATTGTTCACTGTTCATTTTAGTCATTTTAAATCACCTTCCTCAAAATTAGAGATATTGCAGACTAAAGGGCGTTTTAAGGTAATAGCCTTAGTTCGTGTCTCTTAGCCGACCAGATTGTCACTTTCTATCCACTGCTATCTGCAGCGTTAAATGTCATCGCTCGACCATCATTCGCATACGGCTCATCTTTTTAATCTATTAATCAGATTCGTCCCAGCTATAAGGATGAACAGAACGAGTAGAAGCCAATAGTAGCGATCGATTAATGAAACCCGCGGCAATATTTTTAAATCACTTAGTATTAACCACATAGTCGCGGCTAAAAACACGGTCCAACCTAGAACGATGCTGGCTGTTCTTATCTTCATAGGCATTCTCCGTTATTTACGGTTAGCAATGTCCTTGCCCATGGTGTACCCCAGCGCAAAAATTGCAACAATTAAGGCTGGCCCAATCCCTCCAACGACAGTTTTCATGTCTTTGTCTGTGAGGTCTTGAAATTTATCACTGACACCTAAAGCGTTTAAATTACTGTTTTTCATTAAAGTTCCGCCTCCTAATGTTTATTAATTAGGTACCCTGTTCCGATTCCTGCTGCAAGGGCACCGGCACCCCATGCCATTCCTTTAGTAATAGCAACCCCCGCAATAACAATTGGAAACAGGCCACCCCTAACATTTGCCAAATCATCTTTTGAAAGATCATTAAACCGATTTAATGCTAAATCCTTTATATCCATAAAAACCTCCAAGTTTAAATCCATCCACGACAACAACGTCTTTTAAAATCAAACCAATAGGTGCTAGCTACCTTACACACAATATACATGCTGAAGAGTATTTTTAGGTTTTTAAATTTTAAACGTTCAAAATTGCCGTTTTTTCGTTACTTTCTTTTCAAAAAATGCAAAAAAAAGACGAAAAAAGTGACTTTCACGGCGTTTATTTTGTGACCATGCTATACGCCTAAAATTTTTAGAATAAATCCATCTTCGACTGACACCGACTTTGCCTAATCTGCTGAACTAACACAACTCAAAACACAAATCAAAATCCTATTTCTGATTCAAAAATTTATAAAGATGCGCATTCACAACTTTATTCCGCTGATGCAACTGACTATGCTGCGCTCGATGCCTGATTTCATGTTCCGTGTATTCTTTGACCCGATCAGCTACAAGGTACCTTAGTGACTTGGCCGAGCCAATTGGTACTCGGCCATCGGAGCCGTCACCAAGATTGCCAAAGAGATTGAGCACCTTGACTGTTTTGGGGAAAAGCTGGCGGTTGCGGTAAAAATCGGCATACTGCTTCGACATCTTTTGAAGCTGCCCCTTCGAATTTTTGGTAACTGTCTTACCGCTATTGGCTCCCATTCCCGGAATGGCATTAAACGGGCCACCAACGGCCGCAAATTTTTTCAAACTTGGCATACCCGTCTTATTCGCTTGCGTCGCCCAGTATGTCCATCCCAGCGAACCAGCAGAATGGCCAACCGCGTTAAAATACCTGACACCATAACGAGTCTTCAGTTGTTTGAGAATTTTGCCGAGTGCCGAGGCATCTTCTGGATTGCCGCTTTCAAAAACAACCGCAATTAACGGATGCTTCACGTTTGGCCGCCATTTTCCCTTAACCGCCAACCTGCCATCCCTCTTAATCAGGTAATAAAGCACTTCCTGAAAGCCGGCATACTGACTAAGCCCGTCAATCATCCCCTTTTCCGAGGCATAGCTGCCGCCAAAACCATGGACAAATAAAGTCGGCACTTGATTGGTCTTACCTGTTTGACCTTGTGCAACTGAAGATTGGCGATTTGATTGAAGTCCAAACCAACCAGCCGTCATCATGAAAAAAATCAGTGCGATTTTAGCGAAAAACTTCATGGTCTTACTCCTTGTCTACTTAGGCAATGGGGTTAACTACTTGGACTACCATTGTATCATGCAACGTTTTTTCTTTTAATTATTTTGCCTCGTCCGCTGATAAGGCACCATCTTTCCTGAAACTCGGCTTCTAAGCGGTTCATCAGATTCCGTCTAAACAGTCTTCATTGAAAAGTAGATTCACCATCCTCAATTTCTAAATTTGCCATAAGATCGAAAAAGCCACTTCATCCAAACCCAACATGTACGGGGGGTTTGAATAAAGTGGCTATTTGTAACGATTTGTTTCGACTAATCGCGGTCTGAGCCCTTAGCCAGATCAGCGAGGCTGGTATTTTTTAACACCTTCAGCATCGCTTCTTCGGCTTGGTTCAATACCTTTGAGCTAGCATCAAGCCAGCGCTCAACCCTTGTTCCATTGACAAAAGCACTTGGATCCACTGCTTCATGAATTTTAAATAGCGGTGTTCTGCCTTCAATGGCGATCAAGATATCGTAAATGGTAATCGCGTCAGCAGGTTTGGCCAATCGCAGTCCACCATTGAGACCGGTTTTGGAGCTCAAGATGCCATTCTTTTTAAGTGTTGCCGATATTTTCTTAATGCTGGGCACCGGGATATTCAACATTTCGGAAATCTTTTGGATCGATAAATATTCGTCACGCTGATCTTGTGACTTCGCATTGACATAGGCAGCAATGTCGAGCGCTTGCGAAAATGCAACGGAAAAGGCCATCGAATATACCCTCCAATTAATCGATTAAGTATATTCCATTATACCAATTATCTGATCAAGCGCTGCGCTTTTCTGCGGGAATGATCAAAGTCAGCACGAGGACAATGCCGACAAGGGTCATCCCGACGCCGATTAACATGGCCTGACCAAAAACATCGGCGATATTCGTCAGCCTTCCAGTCGTTGCCGCAAAAACAGCCAATCCCAAAGCACCGCCGAATTGACGCGCTGTGTTGTAGACGCCTGATGCGGCACCTGATATCTGCGGCCGAATTCTAGCTAAGCCTGAGGTGGCTAATGTCGCGAAAGCCAGCGCAAACCCAACAGCAAATCCCAGTGTTCCGAGCAACAGTAACCAATAATTGGCAAAGCGTGAGACAACTACGAGTTCTGCCAGAGAAAGTGAAACAACCACGAATCCGAAAAGCATGACACTCGAATTATGCCAGCGATCAACGAATGTTCGGGCCCTAACTGCCACAATGAACAGTAAGATTGCCATTGGCACCATACCCAGCGCTGTCATGAACGGTGTCAGTCCAAGCGCTTTTTGCATAAACTGCGGCGTATAGAACCAAAAGCCGATCGCCGCGGCACTAAATAACAGTGAGCTGACGTAAGATGCCATCCGTTCCTTATCCGCAAAAATCTCCAATGGCATTGTCGGATGAGCAACGCGTCCTTGACTGATAATAAATGCGCCCCATAACACCAATGAAATCAACAATGTCACTACTGGCCAAGGACTGCCATCAAGACCATATGAAATCGAGGTCATCGCCAAAACTGATAAAATTGTGCCAATCCAGTCAATCTTCCCACTTTGGCACTTAGCACTAGGTAAATACCGCGCTGCAACAATCACCATCAGCAACGCAATCGGTCCGTTAATGTAAAAACCGACCCGCCATGAAGCAAAAGTGGCAAAAAAAACCACCGATCACCAAACCGACTGCTGCGCCAGCGCCAATAACAGACGCATAATAGCCAATTGCCCGCTGGCGTGCTTTTCCTTGAAAGGTATCGGTCAAGAGCGCGAGACAATTCGGAGCAAGTACTGCGGCACCAATCCCTTGAATCGCGCGAAAACCGATCATGATCGGCGCATTGGTTGCCGCTCCGACAACAAGACTACCAATGCCAAAAATGATTAAGCTTGCAATAAAAAGCGGCTTACGTCCATAAATATCGCCTAATTTCCCGCCTACAAGCATGAACCCCGCATAAGTCAAGGCATATGCAACCTGCACCCATGACAAGGCATTGGCATTCAACTGTAATTGTGCCGCCATCTTAACCGTTCCTGTATAAACAATCGAGGTATCAAGTACCCCAAGAAAAGCACCGATCAGCGCGAGTCCTAAAATGATACGCTCTGTGATCGACATGGCGTTAGTTTTGATCGGCTTGGATTCAGTCAAGTCCGTATCTTCAAGTGATTCATCAGCTACCAGCCTATCTGCAGCCGCAACCTCTTTGTCTTCTGTTTTATTCATATGCGATTCTCCCTTCCTTGGTTCAATTAGTATATTCCGTATATACTAATATTGCAAATTTTTTTGTATGAAAATAGCCGCGGACTACTCCACGGCCAGTTGCAGCAATGATTTATTTGGGTAAGGTTGTCATTTTCAACGATTCCCCAGTCAGTTTACCCCGGATCTCACACCAGTATTAATGACCACCCCAAACAATCGGCATGGCACCTAATCCCGCTGCCAGCGCCTGTTTTCGATAACGGGCGGCGTCAGCCTCGCTTATGGCGACATCTTTCTTAATGAAGTTGAAAATGTCCACCAGCTCTTTTGGCATCGTATGATGAATGAGATAATACTTTGAAATATCGTGGGACAATTGGGTCACCGCAGTCACATAAGCTTTGTCATCATCGCCTTCATCAAGTTTCTTGGCATTGATTTTGATTAGCGCCTGTAAATCTGCCTGTGCTTTGATCGTTGGACTCGAATAAGCCTTGCTTAACAAGTCTAATAAGGTTTCACGTTTGTCTGGCATCTTGCACTTCCTCACGAAAATCGGCTTGCGTAATTTCACTCTTCTGAAATCTTGTCTACTTTCCAAGTACCCATAGGATGCTCCGGGAAGTTAATGATTGCAAGCCCAACCTCAGCGCTCTTAAGCAGGCACGAGATATTAACTTTTTTAACGCAGTAAAACCTCCTTTTTTCGTCGTCACTTGACATTTTAAAGACCTCACACGACGAAAATTGCCAAATTACCTACGTTAAACTTTTTTGATTCCTGAAGTCATGCTGTCATCGTATACTGGGTGTAAAGAAGTCTGGAGGAACTTTCAAATGATCATAACCGCAGATATGGTACTAAGAGTGATTACATGGATCAGCGCCATTTCCTTGGTGCTGTATATCGTTGCTGCCGCGTTCAAATGGCTGCCTTCATCTGATTTTGTCGTCCCGATGCTATTGTTATCAGCCCTGATTTCATATTTTGCCTCATCAATCGATGAAGAATGAAAAGATCAACGCATAGCTTTTTGCCGCGTAAGAATTGATGTACGGTTGCAAATTTCCATTTTGCTAAGGGATTCCAACGAGCCAAAAAGTCCGACAAGATTTTGACACTCAGTCAAATTTTGTCGGACTTTTTAACGAGCCACGTAAAATTAAAATACTTCAGTTGCGTGCCCTTAACACGCTAGCTGATGTTTACGGCAAATCATTGCCTGCCGCAAAGTAAATGTTGTACCACTCTTGCCGCGTCAGCGTGATGTCCGCGCCAGCTGCACTTTCCTTAATATGCTCAGGATTCATGGAGCCGAGGATAACCTGGACACCAACCGGATGGCGTAAGAGCCAGGCAACGGCGATGGCATTTTTATTGGTGTGGTAGTGGTCGGCGACTTTTTGCAGTTCATCGTTCAGATCCTTGAACTTCGGGCTGTCGATGAAGGTGCCTTCAAACATTCCGTATTGGAACGGTGACCATGCCTGTAATGTCATCTGTTTGCGCTGGAGATAAGGCAACAGACTGCCATCATGGTCGATGGACCGATCGTCTTCCATGTTCGTGTGCATGCCTGCGTTGACCATGCCAGTATGAGCGACCGAGAATTGCACTTGGTCGATTAACAGATGCTGGTGAATGCCACTTTGTAGTAAGGCAATTTGCTCGGGATTAAAGTTTGAAACGCCGAAGTGACGAACTTTGCCGCTTTGCTGCAACTCGTCAAATGCCGCCGCCACATCGTCCACTTCCATTAATGGATCCGGCCGGTGCAATAACACTGAATCGAGATAGTCGATTTGCAGGCGCTCCAAGATCTTATCAACTGCGCCCAGCAAGTGTTCCTTTGAAAAGTCATAGCGCCGTCCAAAAACAAGACTGCCGTGTGAACGATCTGGGTCAACCACGATACCGATCTTCGACTGAATATAGAGTTGATCGCGGTTAACACCGGATTGCTTCAAGGCTTCACCGAAAACTTCTTCCGACTTGCCTTGACCATAAATATCCGCGGAATCAATAAAGTTAATGCCGTCATTATACGCACTGTCTAAAACGATCGCAGCTTTTTCCGGCGAAAGTACATTCATGCGCATGATGCCCAGTGCCACGCTTGAAGCCTGCCAGTTAGAACCGCCTAATCGCACTTGTTTCATGTCTTAAAAACCCCTTTCAATGCAAACTTAACCATCGTGATATCATCTATCACAACCGTAACCGCCTCTAGTTTAGCCCCTAAAGTCCACTTGAGGTCAAGCCATTATTAGAATTTCAATATAACGACTTGTCATCATCTTTTTCGCGCGGTAATTTAAATATATAGTCACTTATTTTTTATCAGCAAAAGTCCCTTATTAGGAGGTCAATTTTCATGACTGTTAAAGATAAAGTCGTTGTTATTACCGGTGCATCCAGCGGCATTGGTGCCGCGACCACGCAAGTATTGGCGCAAGCCGGTGCCAAATTGGTGATTGGGGCACGGCGCACGGAGCGGCTCGCCGAATTGGCTAAGCCTTTTGGCGATCAGGTTCGTTATCAAGCAACCGATGTCACCGATCAGCAACAAGTTAAAGCCTTAGTTGATTTGGCCATTAACACCTTCGGCCACGTTGATGTGCTGTATAACAACGCCGGCCTCATGCCGCTGTCGGAACTTTCTGAGTTGAAGGTCAACGAATGGGAGCGGATGATCGACGTCAACATCAAAGGCGTCCTTTACGGGATCGCCGCCGTCTTGCCACATATGATCGCTCAGCATAGCGGGCAGATTATTACGACTGATTCGGTTGCCGGCCACATCGTTCATCCCGGCACCGCAGTTTATTCCGGAACCAAGTGGGCCATTCAGGCAATTATGGATGGCTTGCGGCAAGAACAGGCTGCCAACCATATCAAAACGACGATGATCTCCCCAGGTGCTGTTAACACCGAGCTGTTCAGCACCATCAGTGATCCTAAACGGCGCGAAGCAGTTGAGTCCGATGAAAAGAATAACGGCCTCAGTGCAACCGATGTCGCCAATGCCGTCTTGTATGCCATCGATCAACCAGCCAACGTTGCCGTTAATGAGGTTCTGATGCGCCCAGTTACCCAACAGCGGTAAACCGTACCCTTGTCTTTTGCAAAAGGAGTTTCACATGTCAGAGTATTCTTTTTTGAAACCATTCACTTTTAAACATCAAGCAATTCAGTTGAAAAATCGGATTGTGATCCCACCGATGACCACGCGTCTGTCGTTTGAAGATGGCACGGTCACCAGTGATGAAATTCGCTACTACCAAGAACGTGCTGGCGGTGTGGGGCTTTTTATTACCGGAACCGCCAACGTTAATCCGCTGGGTAAAGGCTTTGAAGGCGAATTAAGTGTTGCGGACGATCGGTTCATTCCCGGTCTCAGTAAACTGGCCGCTGCCATGAAAACCGGTGGCACCAAGGCGGTTCCGCAGATTTTCAGTGCCGGCCGCATGAGCAGCAGCAAGATTTTGCGCGGCGAGCAACCGGTCAGCGCCAGTGCCGTCGCCGCCCCACGTCCCGGTTATGAAACGCCGCGCGCACTCACGACTGCCGAGATCGAAGCAACGATTCATGATTTTGGTCAGGCGGTGCGGCGCGCGATTCTCGCCGGATTTGATGGCGTGGAATTGCATGGTGCCAACACGTATCTGATTCAGCAATTCTTTTCCCCGCACTCTAACCGCCGAACCGATGAATGGGGCGGCAATCGGGACAAGCGGATGCGCTTCCCGTTGGCTGTTGTTCATGAAGCCGAAAAAGTGATTGCGGCAACCGCTGATCGGCCATTTTTGCTGGGCTACCGGATTTCACCCGAGGAATTGGAAGAGCCGGGCATTACGTTGGATGATACGCTCGCCCTTATTGACGCCTTGAAAACCACCAAGATTGATTATCTGCATGTTTCACAATCCGATGTCTGGCGAACTTCGCTGCGTCAGCCGAATTACCCCGCAATTGTGAACGAAGTCATTCGGGATCACGTTGCCGGCGCCTTCCCGATCATCGTGGTCGGCGATGTCAAAACCCCTGCTGATGCCGAAAAAGCTGCGCAAGCATTTGACCTTGTCGCTATCGGCCACGAGCTGATCCGCGAGCCACACTGGGTCCAAAAGGTACTGGCCCACGACGAAAAAGCGATCCGTTACCAGATCGCCCCTGAAGATCTCGATGAGTTAGGGATTGCCCCGACTTTCCTTGACTTCATCGAAAGTATTTCCGGCGGCGCCAAGGGTGTTCCTTTGACCACCGCACTAGCTGACGACCACTAAGCCGTTGCAATTTAAAATTTAAGTTCATCATGCGAGTCGAGCCGTAATAGCTCGGCTTTTTTCTTGTTGTATTCGTCTTGCGTAATCGCCCCAGTGTCGAGCAGGTCCTTATACGCTTTCAGCTTAGCGATCGTTGCCTGCTCATCTGCTTGTTCCTGGGCCGTTTTGGCTGCCTGGGCTGCCGCTTCCTGCTGCTTGCGGTGGTAGTACAAGTAAAGCGCAACGCCCAAGACGACAACGGCTAAAACAATGTACCAAAATTGAATCAGAATGGCGATGACAACCAGAATGGCAAAAAGACCGGCGCAACCCATTTTTTGATTTTTCATATTGTCCTCCATATGTGCCGCTAGTAATCGTTGCAATCGTCATGACGCGTGTCAGATGCCGGTCATTTTAGCAGGATCCACCCAAGCATCGAACTGGTCGCTAGTGACATAGCCGGATTTAAGCGCGGCGGCTTTGAGGTCGGTTCCTTCACGTTCAGCTAGCTGCGCAATTTCAGCGCTTTTTTCATACCCAATGTGCGGCGTGAGGGCCGTTACTGTCATCAGCGAGTGCGCCACCAGTGCTTTCATTCGTGGCGCATTCACGGCTAGCTGAGCTACCAGCTTGGTCGTAAAACTCGTCACGGTTTGGGTGAGCAGCGTGGTTGATTCAAGGAAAGTGCTGATGATCACCGGTTTATAAACATTCAGTTCGAAGTTACCTTGGGAAGCCGCGACGGCAATGGTGGCGTCGTTGCCCAACACGCGCACAGCCGCCATGGTCAACGCCTCGGCCTGGGTTGGATTCACCTTGCCTGGCATGATCGAGCTGCCTGGTTCATTGGCCGGAATGGTCAGCTCCCCATAGCCTGCACGCGGACCGCTGGCCAGAAACCGAATGTCGTTAGCAATTTTCAACAAGTCAGCAGCCAAAGTTCTGATGCCGCCATGAACCAGACTGATTTCGGAATGCGCCGCCAAAGCCGCAAACTTATTGGTCTGCGCTGTCAACGGCAACCCATAAACATCGCTCAACCGGCCAGCAACGATTCGCCCAAAGTTTGGCGCTGCATTTAGTCCCGTTCCCACCGCGGTTCCGCCAATGGCTAGCCGAAAAAGAGTCGGCTGCAACTGCTTGATTGCCGCCTGATCATGGTCCAGCATGGCCGCCCACCCACTGACTTCCTGGCCAAACGTCATTGGCGTTGCATCTTGCAAATGGGTGCGGCCGATTTTGACTGTCTTGGCATATTCGGTGGCCTTAGTTTGCAAAACTGCGTGTAATTCTGCGACTGCCTTCAGCAATTCATCCACAGCCAAGGCTGCCGTGATGTTCATGGCCGTTGGAAAGGTATCGTTGGAACTTTGGCTGCGATTCACATCGTCGTTAGGCAAAATCGGCAAATCGGGATTGAGCTTTGCTGCCTGATGACTGACAACCTCATTCACATTCATATTCGTCTGCGTACCGGAACCGGTTTGGTAAACATGCAACGGAAAGTCCTGACGTAACTGGCTATCCGGCAAGGCCAGTAGCGTATCCACCGCGCGGGTAATGAGTTGACCCTTAGGCGCAGGCAAAACGTCGGCCGCCACATTGGCGCGTGCTGCCGCTTTTTTGATTTGCAGCAACGCTTTGATCACCGCCAGCGGCATCAGCGGACCCGCCTGAAAATTGTGCCTGCTACGCTCGGTTTGCGGCCCCCACAAAGCAGTCTCTGGAATTTCAACTGGTCCTAGTGTATCTGATTCGGTGCGTGTTTTTGTCATCCTTGCCTCCGTCTGCATCGCCACCATGCCTGTCGCGAGATTGATAGTCCTATTTTACACGATCCGCCCACCAAGCGAACCCTAGTAAGCAAAAAAGTGCGCCGCAGAAGCTGATTTTTCCAGACTTCAGGCGTACTTTTACAAATAATTTCAGTGTAATAGTGCCGCAACGAGCTGGGCGGCATCTTTTTTTAATTCAACGGAGGACGAGGATAAAACCGATAAATAATAATGAAGCGGATCAGCTTGCGGCGTTGGCATTCCGGCGTGCAACCAGCGGCTAACCAAGGCTGGGTCGGTTGACCAGGTCTGAATGCTAACCACGCGGCGATCAGGATAATCCGGCGTTGAACCCGCAATTTTGAGCGCTAATTCGGCTTTCAACAAGCGGTCATAAGCTAATTGCGAAACGGCGTACATGAGCGGCTGGTCACTGCCGAATGTTGCGGCTTGCAGCATGACCACGCCTTCTGTATGAAGCGGAAAATTCTTGCGATCCACCCCGCTCAACTTCAATAATTCGGCAAACGTGCCAGCATCATAGGTTCGGCTGGCCCGCACCGGTGACGCCATGATGCCGTTAAATTGCTTGAAAATCTGCCAAGGCGTTTGCGCTAAGTGGTAGTGCTTGTGAGTTTGCTGTTGATCCGAAAGCAACGCCCCACAAGCCTGAAGCTCCCACCGCGCTCTTTTTAAGGTGGTGCGATTTTTGATCCCTGTCAGTGGCGCAAAGGTAGCAAAAAAATCCTTGCCACCACGAAAAATCGTACGCTGTTCGTAACTACTCTCCACATCGAGATGATCAGCATACATCAACCCAATCAGCAAATCCGTTGCGTGTTGCGACAACATAGCTGTCCCTTCGTCTGTTTCAACATCATTCCCTAATTCTTTCGACGATTCCATTCCATCCCCACTTTCATCCTGCATCATTCAAAAAGCCGCCCTGATCACGTTGAGCAGATCAAGGCGGCTTTTTGAATATACAACAATGCTTAACAACTATCTCAACGATCTTTTGGCGTTAACGTATCAACCCACCCAATTAGGATTTGGAGTGTGTGGGCCTTGAGCGAAATGGCCGGGCTTTAACCATGACGATCAAGTGCCATGATCAGGTCGATTAAACACGTTCATGCGCATGGACTTGGGTTCGCGTATGTTCCAATCCGAGAATGGCAAATAGCCACGGATCGTAACCTACTGACTCTTCAATTCCATCGCAACTCATCACCAAAGATGCAACGAGATTATTGTACGTCATCACTTGCCTTCGCCTCTTTTGCATCGGCTACAGCTTCCAGATGCGCTTCGTAGCGCTTGTTCCCTTTGTAAAGATCCCAGACAGTCCAAGCTAACAAAGCAAGCACCGCAACAATCAGAGCATACGCGATGTCGTTCGCAATGGTAGTTTGCGTAGCCGTTGGATGGTCACCGAAGAATCCGGCGATTGAATCTGGCAGGCCTTTAAGGTTCAGATAGGTCAAGCCGAGAACGGAGATCCAGCCAAGCACTTTGACCCAGCCAGTGTTCTTAAACCGATCACCCATTTCGACTTTACTATTGGTAAACATTAACAGTGGCAACATTGAGAACGGTAGCGCGAAGGCCAGGAAGACCTGCGAGTTATTCATCAATGTATTGAGTGCCTCATGTTGCTGAATCGGTGTTTCTCTGGCAGTCAACATAACGCAGACAATAACCGGAATGACGGAGATAATCCGGGTAACCAGACGGCGTGCCCACAACGGCATCTTCATGTGAATGAAGCCTTCCATGATAACCTGCCCAGTTAACGTACCGGTAATGGTTGAATTTTGACCTGATGCCAACAGTGCAACCGCAAACAGGATGGACAAAATACCGGACTTGGCAACGGCAATCAGAACCCCATTGCTAAGGGTCGAGGAATCTGATAATGCTTCAAACAAACCGAAGAAGGAAGGATCTTTAACCGCACCGCTCTTGAAGACCGCAACCCCCATGACCAGCAGCAAGCAGTTAACAACGAACGCAAATGATAACTGGATATTGGAATCCCATGCGGAGAACTTAACCGCTTGGGCCACATCATCTGGGTCGTGGTGATCGATTTTCCGTGTCTGGGAAATCGCGCTGTGCAGGTATAGGTTATGCGGCATAACCGTCGCACCAATGATTCCCAACGCCCCTTGAATTGGACTCATGCCATTCACTGAAGGTGAGTTGGCGAAAGTTTCGCTTGTCGGAATGAAACCTTTTAACAATGCCCCCATGTTCGGATCCGATAAGGCAACTTGATAGATGAACACGAACAGGATGACAAGAATAAGTGCAACAACAATGGCTTCGATTTTGCGGAACCCAATCTTGGTCAGTAACAGTAATACCAAGACATCGAGCACCGTAATCAGCACCGAAATGACTAGCGGAATGTGGAACAAAAGATAAAGCGCGATGGCGGCACCGATAACTTCAGCAATATCAGTCGCCATGATCGCTAACTCTGTCAGAATCCATAAGACAATCCCTAATGTCTTCGAAGTTCTTGCCCGAATCGCCTGGGCAAGATCCATTTGACTCACAATGCCAAGTTTAGCTGCCATGTATTGCAGCAACATCGCAATCAAACTTGACATTAGGATAACGGAAATCAATAGGTACTGAAAGTTTTGTCCCCCGGTAATGGAAGTGGACCAATTACCTGGATCCATGTAACCAACGGCAACCAGCGCCCCTGGCCCGGAATAAGCAAATAGCGTGCGCCAAAAGCCTTTCCCGTGCGGTACCTCGACAGTACCGTTAATTTCTTCCAATGATGGCCCATTCGCGTATTGGATGAGCTTCATGGAATGTTTCTTCTTGTGATCATCACTCACAATATGTCTCCCCCTCTTGAAGTCGCTTGCTGGTGCAGGAGATTGCGCCGGTAAGTGCTTTTTGTAGACGCGTTCACTGGCGTAGAAACCTCCATGTAAGGACCTTGACCGCGATGGCCTAAGCCCCGGGTCATTGCGGTTGAGGGCACTTACACTCCAGCTTCTAACCGCGCCAGTTCACGCTCTCTTCTTTAAAACGCGTTCACCAGCCCAGAAACCTCCGTGTAAGGACCTTTGGCTTAAATGGCCAAAGCCCAGCCATTTAAGCCAAAGGCCACTTACACTCCGGTTTCTAACCGGGCTGGTTCACGCTCTGAAAAAAGTTAAGTCCCTGGGGAACAAGGCCTTTTAGGTCTCCCTAACTTAATCCTCTAATAGAATATGCCTTGAAGCTGATATCGTCAACCGTTTCATGAAAATAATTTGTATTTTCAGTGAACAAATTGTGATTAGTTAATTTAATAATGCTACCTCAAGAATGCCGATTTATGGGCATTCCACGGCTTTTCCTTGCCCAGCTTGCTTTCAGAAAACTTTTTTCAATTTCACCGTGACCCTTTTTTAAAATTTGAAAAATGCGAAAATTTTCCTGCGTATTAAATCAGTTATACAAATTTATTGCATCAGGTTTAGGCATCCCATATGATAAGGATAGTAACAGAAAATTTATATCACGAAATGAGGAATTACGTATGGAAGAAGTTCCTGACGCGCAACCGCCCGCCACGGCACACAGTATCAAGGATCTGCAGCAGCAGTTGCAGGTCCCATCCCTTGACCACGGTCTCTCTAAAGCCGAGGCCGCTGAACGTTTAAAAGCCAATGGCCCAAATGCCATTGAATCGCATCCGACGCCCAAATGGCTGATTTTTCTTCGGCAGTTCAACAACCTGATCATTTATATTCTGATCATTGCCGCGATTTTGACCACGGTTATTGGCGATGTTACCGATACTTCGGTCATTGTTTTGGTGATTATCGTCAACGCGATCATTGGCTACTATCAGGAAAGCAATGCCAGCGATTCGCTTGAGAAAATCAAAAAAATGCTGGCACCTGAAGCCACTGTCTATCGGGATGGTGAGCGTCTCGACATCCCCAGTGCGGATTTAGTGGTTGGCGATGTTGTGTTCTTAGAAGCCGGCGACAATGTACCTGCCGACTTGCGCCTCGTTGATATAGACAACCTCACCATTCAAGAAGCCGTCTTGACCGGTGAGGCCAATTCTGTCATTAAGACCACTGCCACGCTGCCGGCTGATACGCCGCTTGCCGATCAAAGCAATATGGCTTTTGCTTCGACAGCCGTTGCAGGTGGTAGCGGCATCGGGATCGTGGTCGCCACTGGCCACGACACGGAATTCGGTAAAATTTCCCAAGCCGTTTCTGACGTTCGCAAAGGCCGCTCCCCGATGATGCGTGAAATTGATGGCATCGGGAAAGGCATTTCATATGCGATCATCGCTGCGGCGGTTCTGCTCTTCATTTTCGGCCTGATCATCGGCAAGTACAGCCTGCCTGTGTTGGCACTCGCCATTGTCACGATGGTCGTCGGCTCGATGCCAGAAGGCTTGCCGGCCACCACTTCTGTTATCTTGGCCATGGGTGTTTCCAACATGGCCAAAAAGCAGCACGTCATCGTCAAAACGTTACCGGCTGCCGAAACTTTAGGCTCCGTTGATGTCATCTGTACTGACAAGACCGGTACGCTGACCAAAAACGAGATGACCATTACCACCGTTGTCACGCCAAAGGCTACCTATGAGGTCAGTGGTTCGGGTTACACGCCGAAAGGAACCTTTACCCTTGCAGGCAAAACGATTCAGCCGACCGCCCATCCGGATTTAATTGCTTTGTTGACGGCCGGTTTTGAAGCGAACGACACCGAGCTGCATCAAGAAGACGGCCGGTATGTGATCAACGGCGAGCCTACTGATGGCGCTTTTCTCACTGCCTATTACAAAGTCTTTGAAAAGGATCCGGACAATACTGAACGCGATTTAATGCCGTTTGATTCCAACAATCGCTATATGGCCAAGTTGACGAAATGTGCTGACGGGAAAACCCGCTTATTCGTTAAAGGATCCCCAGACAAGCTGCTGCCCTTAGTGGCAATTGCTCATCCGGATTTTGACACCGACCATTATTTAAAGTTAACCAGTCAGTTCAGTGTCCAAGGCCAGCGTGTCATTGCCGTTGCCGAAAGTATCGTCGCGCCTGACACAACCGAAATTACGCCAGCGCTATTAAACCAAGGGCTCGATTTTCTGGGGCTCACCGCGATCATTGATCCGCCGCGTGAATCGGTCATCTCCGCGATCAAACAAATGCGGCGTGCTGGCGTTAAAGTCAAAATGATTACCGGCGATCATCCAGAAACGGCGCTGGCAATTGCACAGAAACTGGATATGGCCGATTCTCCAAAAGCCATGACTGGCGCTCAGTTAGCCGCACTATCAGATGAACAGCGGCAACAAGCCATTCTGGACACCGATGTTTTTGCGCGAACCACGCCAAAAGATAAACTAACGATTGTGACCGCCTTACAAGATGCCGGCAACGTCACCGCCATGGTTGGCGACGGCGTCAATGATGCACCGGCCCTCAAAAAGTCAGATGTCGGCGTTGCTATGGGCCAATCCGGAACCGATGTCGCCAAAGATGCGGCCGACATGGTTTTGACCGATGATCGCTTTGCCCGCATGGAAACGGCGATTGCTCAAGGCCGCCGGATTTACCAAAATATCAAGAAAAGTATTTTGTTCCTGCTGCCGACATCGTTTGCTGAAGGCTTGGTGATCGTGTTCACCATTCTGACGCAACAAGCCATGCCATTGCGTGCCAGCCAACTATTGTGGATTAACATGGTCAGCGCGATTACCATCCAGTTTGCCTTCATCTTCGAACCCGCCGAAGCCGGCACGATGGATCGTCCGCCGCGAAAGAAGAACGCTTCGATGATGCACAAGCACGATGTTTTCCAGATTGCGTATGTCGCCATGATGATCGCTGGTATCGGACTGTGGGCGTTTGATTGGTTGACTGCCAACCATTTGACCGACCGCGTAACTGCCAGCACCATGATGGTCAACATGATTGTCTTAGGTAAAATCTTCTACCTCTTCAACATCCGCACCAACACCTTGGCGCTTTCCAAGAACTTCTTCAGTAACCCTATGGCGTTTGTCATCATCGCGGTCATGTTGGCTCTCCAATGCTTCTTGACTTACGTACCGTTTATGCAGGATATTTTCCAAACCGCGCCTATGTCTTGGCGGGAATGGGGCTTGGCAGTTGCGGCGGGATCCATTATCCTGATCGTCACGGAAATCGATAAAATCATTCGCATCCGATGGGACCGGCTGCACGGACATGGTACCTTCCCTTCTGTTTCCAAAACCAATGAATAATGTTCGGACGCCCTAAACTTTTTCTTTTCTTTTTGCGATAACAATGGTAATAATATAAGTAAGGTTTCCCTAACAAACCTTATGCGTATTCAGAAAACCCGCCGAGTTGGTTAATTATCCCCCGACTTAGCGGGTTTTTTGAGTGTTTCTTTCTTTTCAGTGCCAGTGACGAGGTTGAGCACATCCGCATCGTGTTGCCGAAAAATATTTCAGGCAATCCTAAATTCGGCCTTTTAAATAAAAATACAGCTGGTATACTGTAGGTGAAAAGAAGAGGAGCTGATCGTTTTGAAATTGTACCAAGGTCTCACGCAAGTCCAAATTAACGAAGAATTTGCTGGTGAAGCAAGTGGCTATAAGATTACCACGACCCTTGATAAATCGCTGAACTACGAGCCAACGATTTTGTATCAGTATTTGGATACCGTTTTAAGGCCAGGCAGTCGGCATGACCAAAATAATTTGCGTTATGTGACTGATCCGGCGTTCATCGGTGAAAATTTCGATTATCAAAGCGTTCCTTTCACCTCGCATATGACTGATTTCGATGAAAAAATGGCATTTGCACGCAAACTGGTTGCCGACCTCAACCGTCATTTGTCAGTCAATATTAAACCGGCCGACGCGGAAATCGAGTTGGTTTTTGTTGACTGAAGCAACCGCGTTACCTCCTTTCCTAGTCGCATCACGGCTTCTCTCCTGATCACTGCGGCTAAGTCATTCAGTCAAGCAGCTTAGTTGCAACAAAACGCCGCCTAACTTTTTCGGGTTAGGCGGCGTTTTGTTCATACAGGTATGAAAATGTTTTTAAGTCTAGGTTTTACAATACGTAAAGACGGCTTTCTTGCGCAGGGATGTTACCCTCGTGAAAGGAAGCCGTCTTTGTCGTCTTATTGCGCCTTTGCGACCGTTTTCGGCAACGTCAACGCCAGTAACAAGCCGATGAGTCCCACACCGGCAAAGACAGCAAAGGTGACAACGAACCCGCCAGCATTGCTGTGCAGCGTCGTTTGCATGTTAGCCAGCAGGACCGTTGCAAACATGACGCCTGCCGAACCGAACAGCTGCCGGGCGGTCGTGGTGACGGCGGTGCCATCCGCCACCAAGTCATTCGGCAAGGCGTTTGCACCAGCTGTCACTGATGGCATCATCACAAACGCATTACCGGCTTCCGTCGCCATCGCCAGCACGATAGCGCCGATTAACGGTAGATGGCGGGCAAAAATAGCCAGCAAGCCAAAGCCGCCGGTAATCAGAACCATCCCGATCATCGCAACCAGTCGCGGCCCAAAGCGATCAAGCAACCGACCGCTAACCGGGTTAAGCAGACTCAACAAAACCGCTGCCGGAACCAAGGACAGTCCCGAAACCAGTGGCGATAAGCCTAACAGCGTCTGAAAGTAAAGCGGCATTAGAATTGTCGTGACAATTAACCCGATATAGGAAATGCCGGTTAAGAACACCGCTTTAGTAAACATTCCGGTCGCAAACACGCGCATTTGCAGCATCGGTGGCTGCCGGCTTAACTGTCGGACCACGAAAATACCTGCCGCTAAAATGCCTAGAATCAACAGGCCAACAACCCCGGCATGTAAGCCTTGTTTTGACCAAGCGCTCAGAGCGTACAACAGGATTGGAAAACTGGCAGACAAAATAAACGAAACCCAGTCCAATCGGGTTGGCGACATCGGCATCACCGAAGCAATCGTCACCGTCGAAACTGCCAGCACCAACAGCGACACGATCAGGAAGAATAAAAACAGTGCCTGCCATGGAAACCAAGTCAGCAGTACCCCGGAAATAATCGGGCCGACTGCCAACGCTGAGCCCATTACCAAGCCGGCGGTGCCCATCACTTTGCCCCGTTCCGAATGCGGTGTAATCGTCAACAAGACCGTCTGGAAGCTAGGAAAAATAATCCCGACAGCAACTGCCTCAAGCAACCGCCCGATCATCAAAACGGTAAAATTCGGCGCCCAGATACATAGCCCGGTCCCGATCGCAAAAATCAGTTCAATCGCCTGAAATAACCGTTGAAACGGAACGTTATGCAAAAGCCACGGGCTAACCGGAATCATTAACGTCATCACCAGCATAAAACCGGTTGTCAGCCACGCGACCGTATCCGCGCCTAAGCCAAATGCCTTCATAAACGCCGGATACGCGGTACTCAAAGAAGACTGCGAAATTGACATCGAGAACGTTCCTGTCAGCAAAGTTGCCACAAACGCACCGCGATGTCTTATCGTTGAAACACTCATAACATCATCGATTTCTATTTAGTATGGTTGGAGCCTCACATTTTCATGCCCATTTTTTCATAGGACTGCATACCGCCCATCCATAATTCAGATGGCTTGATGCCGCGCTCTTTTGCCAACGCCTTCATCAACGTATCCATGTCCATCAACTTATATTCCTGTTTTGGCTTATTCGGATCAAACGTTTCGATTTGCGCCATCATGCCGCCATCTTCATGCTCGAGGATGTGGCAGTGATACATGTAAACGCCGGGCAAATCAAACCGAACCAGTAGCCGAACCGTTTCACCTGGGTTAACGCCAATGGTATCTTTGTAGCCATGCTCATTCGGATAAGGTGCGTGACCGTTGCGTGACAGAACCAAAAATTGCGTGCCATGCACATGGAACGGGTGAACCATACCCGGTGCCTCATTACTGTTGGTGACATCCCAATACTGGGCCTTGCCAATCGGTTGAGTAGCGTCAATTCGCTGCATTTCAAATTTCTTGCCGTCAATGGCGACACTTTCATCCATCCCCTGCATGACCACGTGCCGAATTGGCAAAGCAGGATCCACTGCCGGTGCGTTCACGGTAAATAACTTATCCGGCAACTGATTGTGATCTGGCTTAAATGCATGAATCCGGAACTTTAAGATTGGCACGTCATCCGTGAACAGGGTCACCTCGTCGCCTTCATGATATTGACCAAAATCAACGATGACCTCGTCCCGCTCGGCACACGTCATCATCAAATGGGTCAATGAAACTGGTTCGGGCAATAATGAACCATCCCCGCCAATCTGGGTAAATGGCAGATCATCGGAAAAATGCAGACGCCATTCACGGCGATTGGCACCGTTCAAAAAGCGTAACCGAACTTTTTGCGTCGTCACGTCAAAATAAGGATTAACCGTCCCGTTGATCATAACAGTCGGGCCGGCAACTCCATCAGGATCATAATCAGCGCGGTAATCCCACTGATTATTCTCATGAAAGCGCCGATCCTGCAAAATGACCGGAATGTCATCCACGCCATAATTCCGTGGCAGTGGCAGACGCTCCTCATGGTCATCTTTGACAATGACCATCGCCGCAAGCCCATGCCATACCTGCTCCGCCGTTTCCGGACACGGATGAGCGTGCAGCCACAGCGTTGTAGCCGGTTGATCCAGCGTGAAATCAATTTGCTTGCTTTCACCAGGATAAACCGGCGCGTGGCAACCGCCGTCCACATACGGGCCACTCACATCAGCCCCATGCCAATGAAAAGTTGTCACTTCTGGCAACGCATTTTTCAGCGTGACGTGAACGTGCTGACCACGGCGATAGACAATGGTCTGCCCCAACAAGCTGGCATTGTATCCCCAAGTCTTGGTCTTGGGTCCCGGCAACAGTTGCGTCTCACCCGCTTCTGCCGTGACTGTGTAATAAACATCAGTTGCCGTTTCTTTGTCAGGCTTCAACAAAGGCGGTACGTTCAAGGGTTTGGCTGGCGCATCGCTTACCTCAAGCGGCACATAGCCGCCATCGTGCAAGTCAAACGCCGGCTCATCAAAGAAATAGTCGGTATAGGTTTTCATCATCGGTCCCCCCCCTTAATTTGAATTTTAGCACTTTTTAGGGTTGCCATAAATACAATTTAGAATTAATCTAAACTAGGCGCGTATCCATCAGCGTCGTTTGGGGAACTTTTTTTGAAAAAGGAGGAAATGAACATGCAAACAATGTCAAAGTCAATGGGCTGGTTCATGCTGGCCCTCAATGTCGTGTTGCTGGTGCTAATTGCTACCATGCACAACATGGCTGCGATGTGGTTAATGGGTATTATCATGTCGCTTGATGCCATCTCGGGGTTAATCTCAGCCTATCACGCTGACCGCGAAACGCATCATCAAGGCCACGCTCCGCAACATTAATGTGCCCAACCAGCTGTCCGATTTCGGCCATCGATGAACCCCTCGATCAGTTATATATGTTGACACATACATATGTTAAATGTATCATGTGTTAGCAATCAAGATAAACAAGGGGGGATGAGCATGCAGCCACTTTCCATTACTGAAAAGCATGATATGACCGCAGCCATTCGGGTTGAATACTTCTCGACGGCTTGGATGGCTTTTGAATTCATCATCGGTTTATGGTCAGGTCTTCAAGCCGGTTCGATTCTATTAATCGCGTTTGGGCTAGATAGTTTTCTTGAAATCATTTCGGGAGCAACCTTAATCTGGCGACTTAAAAAAGAAAACAGCAGTGCACCCGCGGCAGTTGTAGCCGCGGCTGAACGGCGCTCGAGTCTTGTGGTCGGCAGCGTTTTGCTACTGCTGAGTCTTTATGTGATCGGTGTTTCCGGCTTCAACCTTGTGACCCATGCTGCGGCCGAAAGCAGCTTTAGCGGGATTGGAATTGCCATTGCCTCTGTGTTGTTGATGCCGATTCTGACGTTGAAAAAACGCCATCTTGGCCAAAAGCTGGCTTCTGCAGCATTAGTCGAAGACGGCATGTGCAACATCACCTGTGCGTATATGGCCGCTACGGTTTTGCTTGGCAGTTTGTTAACCTGGCTGCTTAATTGGTGGTGGGCTGATTCAGTGGCTGCCTTGATTCTGGTTTACTTTGTTGCGAGTGAAGGTTGGGAAAGCCTACAAACGGGATTAGACCGTGATTGAATTCATGGTTCATTACCACCTCGAATCAAAATGACCTTAAAGTAACATGTCTTGAATGTTAAGACATCTTGCTTTAAGGTCGTTTTATATTCAAAAAACAATCCGCCAAACCCATTTCAGAAAAGAGCGATGACATTTATGACTGCCAACTCGTTAAAATTAGTCGAATCAGCTAAGCTTGCTGAAGCCGAACGCATTTTTAAGCTGCTGAGCAACCCGATCCGACTACAGATGTTGAAGTTACTCGAACAGCAGGAACTCAACGTCAGCAAGCTCGGCGACTTATTGGGGCTCGAACAATCGGTTGTCTCCCATCAGCTGGCACTCCTGCGTAAGCATCAGCTGGTCAGCGCCAAGCGAGTGGGCAAGGCGAATTACTACCGCTTGGACGATCCTCACATTATCACGGTGATCGACGCCATGCTCGCCCACGGCGACCACGTCGCCCGTGGTAAACGACATGGTGAGTAACAACACGCGTAGCAAGGCCCCCTTATGCCAACTAAACAGCGCCACCCGCAGATTCCTTTACGAAAATCCGCGAGCAGCGCTGTTTTTGATGTGAATCCGACCAATTACTAGCCGACTTCACACATGAGCATGTCTCTGTACTTTATCAAAGGCTTCGAGCGCTACCCCGCCAAGCCATCGTGGATCTTGTCGAGATTCCACTTCATCATCGTATAATAAGTGTCGCCTTGCTTGCCTTTCGCCGCAAGGGAGTCGGTGAAGATCTTGGAGTAGATCGAAAGCCCGGTTTCTTTAGCCACCTTATTCATTGACTTCGGTGATACCGATGTTTCAACGAATAAGTGTTTAACCTCTGACGCCCGGATCTTAGCCAAAACCGTTTGCATCTGTTCTGGCGTCCCTTGAGCTTCGGTGTTGATTTCCCAGATATAGGCCGGAGTCACGTGATAAGCCTTGGAAAAGTACTTAAAGGCACCTTCTGATGTTACCAAAACGCGTTGCTTTTCCGGAATGTCCAGGAAGCGTGATTGCGCCGTTTTATGCAGTTTTTGCAACTTGGCTACATACTGATCGCTGTTCTTCTGATAATAATCGGCATTCTTGGCATCTTTTTCCTTAAGCACCTTGGTGATAGTCTTAACGTATTGAATCCCGTTAGCCAAATCCAGCCACGCATGCGGATCTTCTTCCTTGACGTTGGTTGTCAAATGTTCTGGTGTAACCCCGGCACTTGCGGAAAAGACGTCCTTACCAAAAGCTTTGTGTGATGTTTTTACCAGTTTTTTGAACCAGCCATTGCCACCGGTTTCGAGATTCAAGCCATTGTGGAAAACAAGATTGGCTTCGCTAGTCGCCGCCACATCGGTCGGTCGCGGTTCGTATTCATGCGGATCGGTACCGCGTTTCACAATACTATAAAGCTTGATCCGCTCACCACCGACATTTTGCACCATATCTTCGAGAATCGAGTTGGTTGTCACAACCCGTAACTTTTGGCCGGTGCTGGCAGCGTCTTTTTGCGCATTACTGCGGCTATTGACGAACCAAAATACGCCACCGATCATAACAATTAACGCGCCAACTGTGATTAAAATCTTTTTCATCGAACAATCTCCTCCGCTGTCTGAGTCGTCGCGGCTTCCTTGGTCCGCTGACGCTTGCTAAAACTAAAGAATGCTTGTTTTGGCGAGAAAATAAATGAGATAGCGAATAGGACGGCGGCTACGAGCACGATGGCCGGACCGGATGCCCAGTTCAAAGTAAAGCTGAAGTACAGGCCCGTGATGGATGAGATCACACCCACACTAGCTGCCATGACAAGCATGGTTTCGAGGCGGTCGGTCCACAAGAACGCCGTTGCCGCGGGGGTGATCAGCATCGCAACCACCAGAATGATCCCGACTGTCTGCAAGGCTGAAACTGTCACCAAAGTCAAAACGAGCATCAAGGCATAATGAATTGCTGTGGTGTTTAACCCATACGTCTTGGCGAAGGTATTATCAAAGGACGTGATCAACAATTCCTTATAAAACAGAACCACGAACAGGACGACGATGCCTAAGACGATCGCGGTGGTCATGATGTCGCTATCGCTAACCGCCAAAATATTACCGAACAAAATGTGGTGTAAATTCGTGGCGCTTTCTGCCATTGAAATCAAAATGAATCCTAAGGCATAAAACGCACTGAACACGACGCCAATCGAGGTATCGGTTTTAATCTTGCTGTTAGCGGCTACAAAACCGATTAATAGGGCGGCAATAATTCCAAATACTGAAGCGCCGATCATCACGTTGACGCCCAGCATATAGGCAACCGCCACACCCGGAAGCACCGCATGGGAGATCGCATCGCCCATCAACGACATACCGCGTAGAATAATGAAGCTACCGATCAAGCCGGACATGATCCCGACCATAATCGCGGTTACTAATGCGCTTTGCAGAAAGTCATACTTGCCTAACGCGTTAAAAAATTCAATCAATGAGTTCATGCGCTCGCCCCCTCCTTAGTTGCAAACAATACATTGGAAAGGTCCGCCGAGAATGCCCGTTCAATATTCCGGGCCGTATAAACTTCTTCAACCGGTCCTTCAGCAATAATGCCGTGGTTCATGACCACAAGTTCATCAAAATAATTCGACACCTTGTTCAAATCGTGATGCACGACGATTAACGTTTTACCGGCATCCCGCCACTGGTTCAGAATCGTCATGATCTCTTGCTCACTTTTCATGTCGATCCCGACAAACGGTTCGTCGAGAATCATGATGTCAGCTTGTTGAACGATCGCCCGCGCAACAAAGACCCGCTGCAACTGACCACCGGACAGCTGACTGATTTGACGTTTGGTAAATTCCTCCAATCCCACTTGTTCAAGCGCATCATAGGCTGCCTGACGTTCTTTTTTCCCGGGACTTTTCAATAAACCCAAGCGCCCATACGTCCCGGTCAGCACCAGATCCAGAACATTAATCGGAAATGTCAGATCCAGATCTTTACGCTGTTCAACATAAGCAATGGCTTGCTGGACTTCTTTGAGTGTTTTGCCAGAAAAGTCCACTGTTCCTGATTGGACCTTGATCAAGCCCAGTATGGCTTTGATCAGGGTCGATTTACCTGCTCCGTTAGGCCCAATGATCCCGGTGATCTTGCCTGCGTTAAAATGAACGGCAACATCAGCAAACACCGGTGTGTCAGCGTAGGCAACGGTCAGGTTCTTGACTGTTAACATAAGAACCTCCAATTTTAGGGTGACCTAATTTGCTTTCATCCTTAGCTTACAGAAAACCGCGCCTACTGACAAGTGTTTTTTAAGGCGTACTTAAAAAATATTGGCAACCCATTTAAAGTTATAACTCGTTAACCAAATTTCTTCGTGATGACTGCTGATTAAGCTAAATTAATAAGCAATAAAATCGAATACATAAATTCATCGCTATTAGCCATAAAAAAAGTCCCATGAGCAATCTCATTGATTGTTCATAGGACTGTGTTTATCACTATGTTATTTTAAGCATTTTCACGGCTCAATGTCTCGCTAAAAGCAATGAATCTTTTCAGCGGTACGCCACTACTACCAACTGGCTTTGCGGACACCCGGAATCTGTCCTTTGTGTGCCAACTCGCGAAAGTTGAGTCGGGAAAGGCCGAATTTACGCATATACGCATGTGGTCGGCCATCCAATGCATCACGATGGTGTAGTCGAACCGGACTCGAATCACGCGGCAATTTGCTAAGTCCGATGTAATCACCTTTTGCTTTGAGTTCCGCACGCTTCGCCGCATACTGTTGAACTAATTTTTCCTGGCGCTCGGCCTTGGCGATCTTTGATTTTTTTGCCATTCGCTTACCTCTTTCTGTTATGAAGTGACCACACTGTCATTGTTGGTTTCGCAAATTGACAGGCGTATACTTCCTTTTATCGATTCTTTTGTTGTTTGCGTTTTGCCTCATGTAAAATCTTCAAGGCGCGCTTACGGGTTTTAATGTTTGGGCTTTTCATACGCCGCCGTGCACTCGCCAAATCGGTTTTCTCCAAAATTTTTCAGCTCCTTTTAATCGTAATCATTACGCTTAAACGACGAAGTTAACCTTATCATGCCGGCCTTTTTGCTGTCAATGAAATTTTGGCAGCAATTGATTTCGGATTAGAATTTAAAAATTTTGCTTGTCAATTTGCTCCGCTTGCTTTATGGTTTAAAGCGTAATGATTACGTTTTGGAAGGAAGCGGGTATTTATGATGAAGCGATTACTTGCAGGTATCAGTGTCGTACTGCTAGCCATTTTCGGCGTAGCGTGCGGTAATAATGGTGCCGCAAAGCAATCCAGCACTAGCAACAGCAAAATTCAGGTTGTTGCCAGCGTCGATTTTTATGGTGAGGTCGCCAAAGCGGTTGGCGGTAATAAAGTTTCGGTTCAGTCGATTATCGACAATCCGGCCGTGGATCCGCACGATTATGAACCAACTACTAAAGTCGGCAAGTCAGTTGCAAAATCTGACTTAGTGGTTGCCAGCGGTATCGGCTATGACGGCTGGATGGACAAAGTCGTCAAGTCCGAAAACAAGTCGAAAAATTACTTAAAAGTTGCTGACGATCTGATGGGCAAAAAGGAAGGCGACAACGAACATATCTGGTATGATCCGCGAACCATGCCGAAGTTGGCTAATGCCTTAGCCGACAAGTTCGCCAAGAAGGACCCGGCTGACAAGGCTAAGTTCAAAGCCAACGCGAAGAAGTATATCGCTTCCTTGGATGATCTCAACGCTTTAATCAACAAACTAAAGGCTAATGCAAATGGCAAACTCGTTGACGTTTCCGAACCAGTCTTCGGCTATGCCTTGGATTACATGGGTTATAAAGTCAACGATGAACACTTCTCCAAGTCTACTGAAGACGGTACCGATTATAGTGCCAAGGATATCCACGGTATCGAAACCGACATTAAAGAAAAGAAGATTGCCTTCTTCGTTAATAACATCCAGGCATCTTCCAAGACTGTCACACGTTTGGTTAAATTAGCCGAACAGAACAATGTTCCGGTCTTAAAGGTTACCGAAACGCTGCCAAAAGGTAAAAACTACCGCACTTGGATGACAAGCCAATATGAGCAGCTTGAAAAAATCCAGGATCAGTCATCATCCAGCGCCACTTCGGTAAGCAAATAACCTCTTTCTGGCCACGAGGGTTTGCCACACTTTTTCTCCTTTACTTTTAATTTCGGCAAGACACATCCCCTGTCGAATTCGTCAATCGCTTAGCTTTGATTACATGACAAACCATAGCTCCGGGTCAAAAGCACCGGACAACCCCGGCCAGAAGGAAAGCACGCCAGAAATGGCGTGCTTTTTTGTGTGAGCGTGAGTCGGCGCGTTTAGGGGTCGGAGTGTAAGCGGCCTCAGGCGCGATGACCCGGGCTTGCTCATTGTGACTGAGGTCCTTACACGCAGACCCCTGCGCCAGCGAACGCGTTATAGAAGCCAACACCTCCCTTCCGCCGCCTTCCACCCAAAATCGACAGTGTTACAATGAAATTGACTTACGAACAAGAAAGGAAGATGACCATGGCAAATGTCATGATTCTAGGCGCCCACGGACAAATTGCAACATTGGTACGCCAGCGCCTGTTGAAAGAAACTCAGCATCATCTTAACTTGTTTCTGCGTCACGCTGAGCGGCTGCAAGACGTTAATGAACAGCGGGAAACCGTTGTTGACGGAGATGTCACCGACACTCCCCTTCTGACAAAAGCCATGAACGGCAGTGATCTTGTCTATGCCAATCTAGGCAACAAAGGCATTGAAAACCAAGCCAAGTCAGTGGTCCAAGCCATGGATGCCAACAACATTAAACGGTTAATCTGGATTTCAACGCTGGGCATTTATGATGAAGTTCCCGGTGCATTTGGCCGCTGGAATCACAAAATGTTAGACGGTGGCTATCTGGAAACTTATGCGGCGGCCGCTAAAGTCATTGAGACGTCTGATTTAGCTTATACGATTATCCGTCCGGCATGGCTGTCCAACAAAAATATCGTGAGCTACGAGATCACCCAAAAAGGTGAGCCGTTCAAGGGAACAGAGGTTTCACGTCGCAGCATCGCGGATCTAGTCGTCAATTTAATCAACGATCCTAGCCAGCACATTGGTCAATCACTTGGGGTTGACCAACCGAATACGCAAGGTGACAAACCTTCCTTCTATTGAAACCCGTTCTTTGCCAATTAAAAAAAGATTTCACCGGAAGCCTACTCAGTAGGTAGCAACTTTTTAAGAGGACTCGGCGATTTTTTTTATATTATTAATTCCATAAACCGCGATCTGATATAAATAAATTGGAATCTAATTTTTAAGAGGGAATGTATCTATGCAAATTCAAAACCGCATCCGAAAATATACGTCGAGTTGGTTACTGTTAACGCTGCTGCTTGCAAGTCTAACGTTCTTGTTCAGCCCGCTAATCAGCCCGCCGACCGTCGTTGATGCGGGAAAGAATGTCCCGGTTTCTGGTTTAAATCGCAATGATGCAACGATTACCGACATTAATCAAAAAGATGTGACCCATACAGCGCGTCTTTCACGAGGCCAGCTTTATTACTTAACGTACCGTTGGCAAATTTCCGATGGGGTCACCGTTAATGCCGGCGACACTGCCGAATTTTCACTGCCATCATCGGTGTTGCCGCAATCCGACATTAGCTTCAAAATATTAAACCCCGGCACCCAGGAAACGATTGGCAATGTTTTTGTTAAAGCAGGCAGCTCCCAAGGGCTCATCACCTTTACCGACTTTTTCAGCCAAAAGACGGTTAAACGCGAAGGCACCTTAAAACTCCAAGTCAATGGCCGCTTTAACGATCCCGATCACCAGCAGGTTAGCTGGTATATCAATAAAGCCGGCTGGGTGGTGACGCCGCCTAAGGGTAATCATGCAGCGGATTCGAACCAATATGTCGATTCACTGGGCAGACCAAAACTCTTTCAATGGCAAATCACGTTAAACCCTCAAGGCAAAACTATCCACGATGTTGTCCTGCATGATACTTTGGATGCAGGTCAGACATTTGATGCTTCGCATGCATTGACCGTAGCCACTGGCACATACAGTCAGAACGCCTTTCATCAAAATGGTACGATTAAAGTTACTCCTCAAGTAAACGATCGGGAAATGACGATCCCCTTAGGCACCATTACCACAGCCGTTGAAGTCAGCTTATGGACCAATCCGCTTTCAACCAGTTTTGGAAGTTTTAGCGGTGACAAGAACACCTGGAACAATCAGGTCACGGCAACAGGCTCGCAAGATAGCGGGTTGAATCCAACTGCCAAGGGTAAAATCACTTGGAATAACACTGGTGTTGGTATTGGCTCAGTCAGTCAGGTGAAGCTAACTAAAGTAGGTGCGACAAGACCGCCGCAACCATTAAAAGGGGAAACTTTTGCACTTTACCGCAATGATGGCAAACTTGTTAAAAACGGGCTGACGACTGACAAGAATGGCAGCTTATCAATTTCTCAGTTACTGGCTGGTCAGTATCAGTTTGTCGAAACCAAAGCACTCGCTGGCTACCGCCTCAACCGACAGCCAATTAAATTCACTTTGACCAAAGATCATCCGCGAGTGGCCGTCAAGTCGGCGGATATGCCGATAGCACCTGCTTCATCATCAAATTCATCGAGCACTTCCAATTCGTCTGCATCATCGGCAAAGCCATCTTCTAAAGTATCGAGCAGCTCTAAGCCATCAAAACCTTCGTCTGAAGCCTCAAGAAGTTCAAAACCATTAGAGCCCTCGTCTAAGGCATCGAGCAATTCAGAACCTTCAGAACCTTCATCTAAGGCATCCAGCAGTTCAGAACCTTCAGAACCTTCATCTAAAGCACCGAGCAGCAGCACCAAGCCGTCTAACCCGCCGTCAACGCCATCAAGCGCGCAGTCGTCTGCATCTTCCTCAAGCCATCAGGTTGCCTCTTCTAAATCGAGTTCGTCAGTTCCTGAATCAGCTTCCAGTACTGGGTCAAGTGATTCATCAGCAAGTCTTAAGCCATCAATGGGCGCTTCTTCATCAGCCCCTACTAGAGAATCCGCCAGTTCGACCTCTGAAAGTCATACGTCTCAGCCAGCCAAATCTGCAGTAACTTCTTCGGTAGCCAGTTCCGATACAGCTTTGCCAACGGACTCAGACACGAACACGCAATTCGGGCAAGACGATTCCTCAACTGAAACAATTAATCCCCACAGCAAGCACGCCTCCAAGCGATGGATGATCCTACCCAAGACAGGTGAACGCCTTGTAAGCGCCCTGTCCACTGCGATCGGCATCGTGTTAACTGTACTCGGTAGCGTTCTGTTCTTTAAGAATCATCGATAAACATCAATTCAAACGCTTTTACTGAAAAGAATAGGGCCAAATCAAGGGCTTATTCTTTTTCTCGTCTTTAGAACAAAACCGCGGTCATCCTTGATTCGATTATGGATCCCTCAAGACTGACAGCTGATCAAACGAATATTTTACTTGCGTCTATAGCCCTCAGTACGCTACGCTTATGCTCGTAACGATTACGGTTAAAGGGGTTTTACGAATGATGAAACGAGTATTGACAGTCATCAGTCTACTATTGTTGTCGGTTGTGGCAGGCGCTTGTGGCACAACCGCTAAGCCGTCCGGTGACAATGATAAAATTCAAGTTGTCGCTTCTGTAGATTTTTATGGTGAGGTCGCCAAAGCTGTCGGCGGCAAACAAGTGCAAGTCACTTCGATTATTGACAACCCGGCAATTGATCCCCACGATTATGAACCAACCACCCAAGTCGGCAAGCAGATAGCGACTGCCAATGTGGTGATTGCTAATGGCATCGGCTACGACGGCTGGATGACCAAATTGATCAAGTCCGAGAACAAGTCTAAACAGTCTTTACGGGTCGCGGAAGATATCATGGGTAAACATGAAGGCGACAATGAGCACATCTGGTACGATCCGCGAACCATGCCGAAACTCGCAAACGCGCTAGCTGCCAGATTTGCAAAACAGAATCCGGACAAAAAGGCGACGTTTAAAGCTAACGCCAAGCACTATATTGCTTCACTCGGTAAACTCAATGACCTGATCGGAAAACTTAGGCAAAACGCCAAAGGCAAGAAAGTAGATGTTTCCGAACCGGTCTTCGGTTATGCGCTCGATTACCTCGGCTATCAGATTAACAACCGCCACTTTGCCCAGGCGACTGAAGAAGGTACCGATTATAGCGCTAAAGATATTCATAGCGTCGAAGAAGACATTAAGACAAAGAAAATTGCCTTTTTCGTTAACAATAGTCAAGCCAGTTCTAAAGTTGTCGATAGTTTCATTAAACTCGCAAAAGAAAATAAGGTTCCGGTTCTTAATGTCACCGAAACCTTACCTAAAGGCAAAAACTATCGCAGCTGGATGCTCAGTCAGTATCAGCAGTTAGAAAAGATTCAAAACCAAATAGCTGCTAAGTAATTTTGACCACCAATCGCTCCGATTTCACTGTTTATTTTAGGAACTTTTCTTGGTCGCTTGTGAAACATTGTAACATCTGCAATCTTTTCGTAAACTTTTTGCAATGAATGCGTTTTCATTTGCCCTAGACCGATTGAATTTCTTTGACATAGCTCCTACAATGTAGTTGTAAACAGGAGCAACCAAAGGGGAGATGTTTCTAATGTCACTGATCAAGCATACTTTTAAACGCGTTGAGCATCTGATCGCCACACCACGCGATCCCCACGAAGAAGAACAAGCCCGTTTGCAGGCTGACTTGTTCTACACAAATCTCAGTAGCCTACAACCAAAAACAAATGCAAGATTTTGATTGATGGTTACCACAGTTGTGGCTGTCTCGACGTTGGTTGAGGCGGCTTTTTTTATGCGCAAAAGTTGCACACTTAAGCTCCAGACAATGTCAATCCTGTTACCATTGCCAGTATCCCTAGCAGCACACTACTCAGACCATAAAGTGCTGCCAATCGCCATTGACGATTCCTCAGCAAAATAAACGTGTCCGTCGTGAAAGTTGAAAATGTTGTAAATCCACCACAAAAGCCAGTCAATAAAAATAGTCGGAAATTCGACAATACTGGCAATCCCGCCAGAAGGCCAGCTAAAAATGCACCCAAAACATTAATCAACAACGTAGCAAATGGCTTACCTGGCCATAAAGTTCGTCCCAACACGGTCAACCCGTAGCGACACACTGCTCCCAATCCTGTTCCGATCCCAATCAGTATTACCATAAAGCGCCATGATCCTCTCCAACCGTGAATTTGGCGACTAGTACGCCTACCACTACAGCTAGCATCCCTCCCAAAAGATTCACACTTAGCATCAAGATAGCCGCAAGCATATTCGTTCTGATCAGACTTACGAAGTCCAACATAAGCGTGGAAAATGTTGTGAACCCCCCGATCAAGCCTGTTCCAATCGCTAACAGTAACCATTCAGGCAAATCAAACTTCAAGTCCAATCCATAAGTGGTTACTGCCAACAAAAAGCTTCCTAGCAAATTCACAATCGTTGTTCCCATCATAGTTGCTTGATCTGTTGTTACTGCGCTAATCCAGTAACGCAAAACGCCACCGAAAAAACCGCCAACAAAAATACCTACCAGCCAGCCAAACCGTACTTGTTCTCGCTGTATCATAAACTGTTCATTCTCCTTTTCGTGCGTCTCCTGCCAGCTTTCTGTCATGCATACATAAAAAGACACCCACCCTGTCATATATCCCAAGGTAGGTGTCATCAACTAAACGTATAGGCGAACACCATCGCCATTCAATTCAAAAAAATTATAGCAAACTTTTCTCCACGAAAAAACCCGCATTCACCTGAACACGGGTTTTTCATTTTGCCATGTACATCGGATTTATGTTTCCGGTGGCCATGGTTTACGTTGTGCGTTGTTCCGCTCGTTGCGGCAGAATTGATTGAATTGGGAGTGAATCAAATGACAACGCTCTCTAAAGCCTTTTTTGAGTAGCTGCGTGAACACCTCAGACGATGTTGTTGTGACCCCAAAGATGATCATACTTAAATCCGGTTAGGTTTTCAACTTGCGCTTTAACCTTCGGATCAACATCGGACATCTTACCACCGGCCTTCAGACGATCGATTTCGTCACGCAGAACCTTGTGACTTTCACGATCCAATTTGAAGAAGTAAGAAGTGACAAATGCCAAGAGCAGCATGAGGGCGGTACCAAGCAGCATCCATAAGATCAAACCGTTTAACGCACCTGCACTTTGGCTTTTGGCTGATTCATTGAAGCCAAATGCTGATAGCACAATCCCGGTTAAGAACGGTGCCAGTGCAGAAGTGGTCTTGCGAGCAAACGTCATGATGCCGGCAAAAATACCTTCGCGCCGTTGTTTGGTGACCATTTCATCCACATCAGGAATGAAGGTGTAAACCGTCCACGGAACATAACCGGTACCAGAGTTTGAAATGCCCCACGTAACCTGAAGTGCGTACAAGGTCATGATGCCCCAGCTGGTACCTGCAGCCGAACCATAATAAAGACCGGCATAGCAAGCAACCGTAAAGAACATCATTAAGTACATAATCCGCAATAACTTAGACGGGCCAAGTTTGCTCATGATCTTCGGCCAGAACAGGTTACATGGAATACCAATGATTGAACCAACTGTCAGGATGTTCGAAGCTTCGGTTGGGTTACTCTGCATCGCATAAACAATGTAGAAGACATACGTCGCACCCACAATATCGCGGGCGGTAAATGAACTAAGATAAATAACTAAGTGAAGTGCAAAGGACTTGATTCGGAAAACCGAACCCATATCCTTAATCATGTTCCAAAGCGTTACCAAAGGATTTTCGCCTTTGTTGCGGCTTTCTTCGATGATCGCTTTACGTTCTTCAGGCGTACCGTCAGTTTCCCGCTCGAAAGTGGAGAAGTAGGTTAAGCCGATCGCAAGAATAAAGATGATGGCTAGGACAATACCAAGCGTTAAGAACGCGTTGGGATTGTTTTTACCCATAATAGCAAAGATCCGACCTGGCAACCATGATGCAAGGAACGTTGCAAGCGCTGACCAAAGCATCCGGGAACTGGACAAACGAGCTTTCATATCGTAATCATCTGTCATTTCAGCAGCTAAGGTCTCATAAGGAATCATGACCAGCGCCGTGAATGCTTCCATGAGCAGATAGGTAAACAGATAATACCAGAAGCCCATATGTGAAACCCAGATGACAACGTAGATAAACATTAACGGAATGGAGATCAGCAGGAAGAATCGTCTGCGTCCAAATCTCCGTCCCATTTTAGTTGCGCCAAAATGATCGGTTAAATACCCCATCAATGGACTAATTAATGAGTCAGCTACACGAGCAATGGCAAGAATCGTACCACCAAGGACTGGTGACAAGCCACCAAAGGATGTGTAGAAGAAAAGCATCCACGTTGAGGCAACCGTTAGCGCCCCATTACCAAATAAATCTGCGGCACCGTAACCAATAACATTACGCCACCGGACTTTCCTCTTCACGATGAAAGACCTCCCTGTTTGATTAACAACAAATATGAATCCGAATCCGCTTTTCGTAAACGTTTACAAAAATGAGATTAACATCGTTTTCGTAAAACCGCTACCAAAATTAGGAGATTTTAGTAAAAGAGATGCGATTGCTATTGATATGTCCCAAAACCGGAACAAATCTACAGGGTCCGTTCATTTTGAGCCATCTGTCTTCATATTTGTTTAACAATGACGACTAGCCAAAAATCGATACCACTTACTCACTAATAGCCATCTGTCCAATCGGCAGGGTTTATAATCCCTGCCGCGAAAACTTGTGAAACATGCGGCAAGCGCTTCTTAAAACATAGACCTTTTTACTAGAATGACCCGGAATTTATCGATATCGACCATTGTTTCGAAGTTTCTCTTCACGCTGTTCGTCAAAAAAAGCGCCTGTTTTGGTCGCGTATTTTCACTTTGGGACAATGAAATACTAAGTTTGGAACAAATACACATTTTGCCAATCCTACTATTCTCGAGAATAGGTGATATCACGCAATTTATGCTCGCCTAGTCGCTTTGATTTTTAGTAAACGCTTAAACGCCATATTGATTTTTCAATATTTACAACGTACGCTAAGAAAAAGGGTTCTTTACTTATAAAGGAGTAAGTTAAATCATGTCAAACATAACAGCAGCATTGTACGCGCCAGATCATTTAAGCGTTAACTTGCAGCACTTTGCCTATAACGTTCAGCAACATCCCCGCTTCAGTTGGTGGAATCATAGTAGTTTCTCTGACGCCGCCCAAACGGACTATCAGCTAGTTGTCTTCAAGCGGCTTCAGGATCGCGATCACCAAACCTACCTATACGACAGCGGCTGGGTCCATTCAGCACAAAACTCAGCCATCACTGCCGCAGACTTGGCAGACAGCTTGCATCCTGGCGATCTCTATTACTGGCAGGTCCGGATTAAAGACAATCTTGGCCACACCAGTGATTTCTCACAGCTGGCGAAATTCATTTGTGCTGACCCCGCACTGCCCGTTCAGCAAGGCATCTGGCGGCAATCGCAACCAAAATCTGGTGAAGAACTAGCCCATATCGGCAACGTCGTCTTTCTTCGCAGTCCGCAGTTGACCATTGACACGAACGATGTCGACACGGCAGTTGTGGTTGCCTTCGCGCGCGGCAATGAACCGATTTTTGCCCAAAGCTTTGACCTATACGTTAATGGCCACTGCCTCGGGGTCGGTTCCGCGCGTCAGCAAGAACACGATCACGGCACGGACCGCACGGCAGTTTACTATAATGTCTACGACGCCACTGATTACCTGGAAAGTGGCACCAATACGGTAGCAGCGCTGGCAACCGGCAGTTCAGACCGACGCGCTTTTTGGTGCCAGTTGATTGTGTACAAACATGACGGTACCAAAGAAGTCGTCACCACAGCTGATCCTAGCTGGCGGGCGCTGGACGGCAGCAGTGCTTTTGGCGACTTCGGGATCAAAATCCGCTCCCAATATTTTGGCATGGTCAGTGAAAATATCGATATGCGCTACTACCCACAAAACTGGGCAAGCAAGACCTTCGATGACCATGATTGGACAGCTGCTTGGCGCAACCCGCAACCGATGATCGCTGATGACGAAGTGTTGGTTCCCTATCGCAGTGAAAATACCGAGCGCATTGAGGTCCATGACGCCAATAAACGTATCGTCACTTTTTCACCGCAAAATCGGTTAATCGATCTAGGTAAAGAAATTATCGGCGGCCTGACCGTTGATCTTGCCAGTGACACGGATCAACGCGTGACTGTGCTGATGGGTGAACAACTCGAAGACAACGGTCACGTCCGTCACAACATGGCTTGCGGCCCTGACTACGTTGAAAATTGGACACTGGTCAAGGGTGAAAATCATTTCACCACATTACAGATGAAAAATTTCCGTTATGTTGAACTGCTTGGCTTCGAGGGTGACCTACACCTCGATGCCATTAACGGCTGGGCCATGCAGCAGCGTTTCCCGGACAACGAAGGCAACTTCCAAAGCGATAGCGACCTGCTAAACCGTGAATACGAGCTATCTAAGTACACGATTAAGGCCACTAATCAGGATGTTTTTGTTGACTCGCAGGCCCGTGAACGGCGGCCGTATGAAGGTGACTTGTTGGTTAACGCGAATACAAGCTACACGGTATCCGCGAATTATTCATTGGCCCGCCATTCCTTGGATTATTTAATCGACAACCCGACCTGGCCGGAAGATTACAAGCTGTTCGCAATTGAAATGGCTTGGCTTGATTTTCTTTACACTGGCGATGATACGCTACTCAAGACCCGTTACACGGCCTTGCAGTACAAGTTGAACCGCGGCAAATCCGCCGAAAGTTTTGACGGCGCATCGCAGAGTTTCAAAGGTTCACTAAAAAATATCAAAGGTGTCGACAATTTCGATGAAAAAGTCGGATTGGTGACTAACGACGGCTTGGTCGATTGGCCAATTTCGGAACGCGATGGCTTTGTGGAAGGCACCTATAATACCCCGTTCAACGCCATTTTCTACGGTGCTTATTCGACCATGGCCAAAATTGCCAAGGTTCTGCATCATGACGACGACGCAGTGCACTATCAAGATCGGGCAGCAACGATTAAAAAGAATCTGATCGATAAGTTGTACGATGACCAGACAGGCCGATTCTTTGATTCACTGAATGCTGACCAAACCATTAACCGCCATACTTCACACCACGCTTCGGCCTATGCGCTTTGCTATGGCGTCTACACTGATCAAGCAATGGCTGATCGTTTGAGCCAGTTTGTCGCTAACGACGGCCAATTCGTCGGCAGCATTTACTTTATCTACTTCATGCTCAAGGGCCTGTTCGAATCCGGCCATGCAGCAGACGCGATCACTTTGCTGACAGACCCGAACGATCAAAAGGATCACAAATCATTCGCCGCGATTCTCGACAGTCTGAAAGCCACCATCGCCCCGGAAGCTTGGAGCAATCACTACAAGCCGAACTTGACGCTGTCCCATCCGTGGGGTGCCACCCCGGGATTAACCATCGTTCAGGGCATTGCGGGCATCATGCCAATCGAACCCGGATTTTCTACATTCAGAATCAAAGTTCGTGCGGGCAACCTGACCCACCTGAACCTCACCACCCCGTCCGTGAAGGGCCTCATCACCGTTCATTATCAGCAAGACGCAGGCAACCAAACCCTGGAAGTTGCCATACCGATGAATGCAAAAGCACAAGTCGAACTCCCCGCCCAAGCACACCAAGTGGCCGTGCAGGATCAATTCGGCAAAGATTGGACAACTGCTGTCCAGCACGATGATCAGACCTTGACCATCCCGGCCGGCAGTTATCGGATTACTTATCAACAAGATACTGCGGGTAAGTAATGCGCATGCGTTTGAAAAAGGGAACGTAATCAAAAAAAGACACCGGAGTCTCGAGTTTGAGATTCTGATGTCTTTCTTTTGAGTCTTGGTGCAAAAAGGATGAAATTCAGCTCATGGGATGACTGCTGAAGATAGCCGAGCTTCTTGCACAAATTCTTTAGAAGTTTCGTGCAAACGACCACATGATGACTAACTGGATAAAGGCAAATGTGTAGTTATAGGCAATTGCCCACTGGCTCCGCTCAGTCGCAATGATATAACCTGCAACATTTCCAACAATCACCAAGAGAACAACAATCCAAATGAGTTCCTTAGTTCTGCGATCAATTTTGCCCTTCGATGTCGCAATAATCCAGATAATCACAACTGAGGTAAACACTATTTGAACGATATCCCAGAAAGTCATCTAAATCAGCCTCCCTCGCATGTTAATCGTGCCAGACACCGATCACCCAGTTATCGGCCCAGCTATTGTGAAGGTCAATGTAGATCTTATCATTCTGATGACTATTGTTAAAACTTTCAATTGCGTTTGCAATATCCCGCCAATGATTTGTAATCACAGAGAACACGTCAATGTAAGGTATATGAATTGCCCCAAGCCCGTTTCCACCGTTTCGAAGAAGATGCACGAAGGTGTTAACTTGAGCGTTTGACCGAAAAATCAGTCGGTTACCCCACCAATATTGCCGTCGCTCCCAATACTCAGCTGCTCTTGTCTCAACTTGGGGAATATTGACTTCCTTTGTGTTAACGTCAATCGTCCCCTCATTTTGACTAATATCTTTGTTTGTTGCAGCAATAGCTTCCTCAGCCGCTTTAACTTCTGTCGGGTCCACTTTAACGCCGCTTGGAATACTTAACTTGAACTGATTATTAACAACTTGTACATATGGATCCAACGCTACAATCCCACTTGTGTCAGGTGTTGCTGGCGCGTCCGCCTGCTTGTCCTGACTTGAGTTCAACCAATTGGTAACCTGACTTGCTGACCAGTTCGACGTATCACTGTTAGGATTATTTTGTTCTGCTGAAACCCTCGTGTTGGATGAAGCAAGGGCCAGAGAGGATGCTCCAACGAGAACAATACCAATTAACATGCTCTTCATTTCTTTTCTCTCCTATTCGAGATAGACAAGGGGAGTACGAGAAGTAATAGATTGACGCCGGCCGGGCATCTTAAATCAGAAAACCATGAAGGTGATTTTGCTTCGCCTTCACAAACGAAATTTAAATCCAAAGCAGCATAAATGTCAAAAACTTTGCACGCTTTTAGAAATCGTATTTGTGAGTGTTTACTCAGCAGTGTTCCGAAATTTCAAATACTTGTTATTGTTATTTTTAAGAATTTATTTTCTGATGATTTGACATCTTGGCTTTAACCCTTGAGCTTATTCCCACAATAATTGACTCAGTTTCCTCTTTTACAAGAAACTAAATCAACCGCTTCGACTGCAGTCCATATGTCTTGCAAGTTATCGAAGGCCGTAGTCTCTATATCTGCATAAAAATGCCCTGAAATTCCGAACGATCTGGAATTTCAGGGCATTTTAGTTTGAAGCAGGCTTTATGAAACAACCCTTTGCTAGATTCATAGAAAGCCCTGTTTCAAAAAAGTCAGATGAACTTTCTTGCTTCTTTGGGATTCTGTGCGATTATCTGAATAAGTCTACGAGTTGGACCTGTTGGGTGACTCTTACCGGACTCCCATGCTTCAACAGTTCTTGGCGAAGCTGCGATAATTTGTGCAAAAACACGCTGCGTTGCCGGGATTCGTTTCCGGATGTTTTTGATTTCCTCAGCAGAATAATTAGGCGGTGTTGGGATTTTCCGTGTGTGGAATACAAAGCCGGGGTCATTGCCATCCAGTAGCGCATCAAGCTCGTCAATTCCTCGCTGAACTTTGCTGGTTGATTTTACTTTGTTGCTCATTTCAAACGCTCCTTCAGCTTTTTGATTACCTTTCTCAGATCGTTTTTCTCTCGTGCCGTAATGTTCGCTTTGTCACCCTTGGCAAATACAGTCAAAAAATACACTTGGTTTCTGTGAACTGCAATGTAAAGCAAGCGGTAACCGCCACTCTTCCCAGCTGGATCTACTTCAGAAGCAAACCTAATTTTGTACGCCCCAGACACGCCACTAATGATGGTTCCTGGGAACTTTTTGCCACCGTTGTTTTCCGGTGGATCTTTGACAAACGCTACAATAGAGGATTCTAAGTCTTCCTTGTCGCCGTCTGTTAACCCATAAGAATACCAGTCATCATCAAAAGACGGTGCATACCCAAATCGAATGATAGCCACAAACCAATTCCTTCCCTAATACGGTATTATCGTATAGAAGAATTGCGTAGTTGTCAATAGGACGTATTTTCATCTAACAACTATCAAGCCAAACTTCGCCGATAGAGAATGACAGGATCATTCGTCTTCATTAAGCCACTCTTCAACTGCTTTCGCGTCCTTAAAAGCGGTCGCTGGTGTATCCTCAGTATTTTCGAGAAAATGTAAAGTTGCTTTCTCACTTTCGGTTAAAGCTAGCTCAAACGGTATCGCACCAGTAGCAACAATTCGCTTATACAACATCGTGATTGCTGTCGTTTGCGTCAATCCGAGCCGCTGTAGGACCTGCTCTGTATTGTCAGCTAGTTCCTTATCAACTTGTACCTGTATCCGCCTCTTCTCATGACTAGCCATGGTGAACATCACCTTCTTGCGTTTTACACTGATTGTATACTACTTTTTGAGTATAAATAAACACTAGGAGGCAATCCTCAATTTAATGATTTTTGATTCTAAACTTCTCGAGGCGAATAGCTTCCAATTTCGTCCCGAAAGCGTTATCATAAATTTATCGGAGCACAGACTCCGTGTAAATTTATTGGACTTCGAGTCCGTAGTATCGGCAACGATACTTGATGCCTGCCATAATGATGGCGAAAGGCATTTCTGTGGCTTGATAAACAAGCCACAGTGGCAACCTTATCCTTTTGGATGGGGTTGCTTTTTTGTGAGCGTGAACAGGAGCGCCTAGAAATCGGAGTGTAAGTGGCCTCAGACCTAAATGGCTGGTCTTTGGCCATTTAGGTCTGAGGTCCTTACACGTAGATTTCTGCGACTGTGAGCGCGTTATAGAAAGCGGAAGTCTGGTCTCACATTTGCCTAAAATAGAACCATCTTCCACTGAAACTATTTGGCGATTGCGACCAAGGTCCTTACACGCAGGCTTCTGCGCCGGGGAGCGCGTTATGGTGAGCGTGAACCGACGCAATTAGAAGGCGGCGTGAAGATAGCTTTAGGCGAGAGGGCTTCCACCTTGCAAGCACATCATATTAGGCATTCTCCACTTCCCAATATTCACACCATCAAGCCAAACCTCGCCGACGGTTCGCAAACTGCGTCAACGCCAAGCCAACAATGAACAACCCTGCAAAGACAACGCAAACGATCAAGGAAAAGTGCGTTGGGCTGATCATTCCGGTAAGACCATTCATGTAGAAAAACCAGAATAGCGCCATCAGCAACGCTAGCAAATGCCCTGAGTTCAGCAAGCTTCCCATCCCCTGCGCCAATGCGACTGTCGCTAAGGCCACGAGCACTAGCTGAAGCGCAGCACTAGGCGTCCGGACGATGAAAGGTAACATGATGACCAGTGCCAATCCGCCGCTGACTAACAATTCAGCCCATTTTTGGTGCTGATTTGCTGCCGGAACCGTATGCAGCCATGACTGCCAGCCGCGTGGTGATGAGCCTAATGCACTCAGCCATGGCAAGGTCAAAAGCCATACGATCGGCAAACCCGCTTCTTGTTGTGCTGCGGTGGGAACAAACCAGACAAGCAACCAACTGCCTAGCAAAAGCGCGCGATAACGCCACGAACCGATGTGCCACTGACGTTTTGCTTCCACTTGCAGGAGTTGCGGCCACTGAAAATGTCCAGCCTGAATGGGAAAATAGTCCGCTGGTACTGAAGCGCTAGATGCTGGTGCTTGGACTTGATGCCTTACTTTTAGTCCACCGGTTTGCCGCGCCTTGTGCATCAGCAATGCCGCCACCAGCGCAATGCCTACCGCAATCAACACCTCACCAAGCATAAAGGCCAGTGTTGTCCGGTCAAATGCAACGGGGCCAAAATGTAGCGACAGCTTGCCTTGCTGCCCTGCATAACTGCTGAACATTTGAATCCCATCGATCGGGCGACCGATGACATGTTCACTAGCGCGACTGACCGTATCTTGCAGTGACGTCAATCCGCTGAGACTCAACAAGCGATGCCAAAATGCGTGCGGCTCCGATAACTGAGTAGCATACACATACAAGAGGCCGAACATAAAGACTGTGACTAACCCACTGCTGCGTTTAGCCGTGACGCTTTCGACGAGCAACGCCAGCGCCGCAATCAAGGCCATACTCGGCAGCAAAGCCAGAAACGGCGACAAGAAGGTGGCAAAACTTATACCTTGTCCTGGAAACCGAATCACTACCATCAAACCGGTAGCCAGCAGTGTTACGAACCACATTGACAGCAACACCAAAAAGTTGCCAACAAATAAAGCCAGTCCATACGATAGCCGCGCAAACCGCGTTGTCGCAATCCATGGCCATACGCCACTGGTGCGATCGGTTTGCAGCGCATTTTCAACCGCGCCTATGCCAAAAAACGGCAACGTGAAGCCGAAAATCAGCGCAGCACAGATTGGCAACCAAGTCGGATTATCCGCCTGCCGAAAAATCTTAGGATCTAACGATAGGACTTTAATACCGGTGTTAAACCGCGGGGTACACAGAATCGCTAACACGACCACTGTCCCGATCATCAGCCAGAATGAGTGCTGGCGGACTCTTTCTTTGAACGATGTTTTGATCATGGTTAACATGCTGATCACCGGCTTTCCAAAGCACTTAACGTTGCATCTTCCAACGTGGGCGTCACCGCTACTGCCTGAGGGGTTGGTGATTGCTTGGCAACGGTCCGAATATGAATGCCATCAGTGGCTTGCCGCATTTCGCTCATCGCCTGATCGGTCTGCGGTTCCGTCCCTTGCGGCAGCACATACTCCCACACGTGACCCGTTGCGGCTTGAATCAGCGCCGGTGCAGTGCCTTGGAAGACCAACTGCCCGTCTTTTAGCAACAATAATTGACTGGCAACGGCTTCGACATCTGAAACAATGTGCGTTGACAACAAGACAATCCGTGTTTGGGCCAGTTCACTTAACAAATTACGCATCATAATCCGCTCAATTGGATCAAGTCCGGCAGACGGCTCATCGACAATAATGATTTGCGGATTGCCCAACAGTGCGGCCGCCAAGCCCACACGTTGCCGCATACCACCGGAAAAACCGCCTAAACGTGCATGGGCAGCACCTTGCAAATGCATTTGCTGCAACAATGCCTTGATTTGGCGATTAGCCTTGGTCGTTGGCAACCCTTTGAGTGCGGACAAATATTGCAAATACTCCGTTGCGGTCAACTGGGGAATAATCGGTACGGTTTGCGGCATATAACCCAATACCCGCCGCATTTTGCCAGGATGCCGTAAAATGCTTTGCCCATTCAGCAAAACATCCCCAGCCGTGGGGCGCATTAACGTCGCCAAAATTTTCATAAACGTCGACTTGCCTGCGCCATTTGGCCCAATCAAGCCAACCAAACCGCCGCTTTCAATCGTCACCGAAACATGATTCAATGCCATTTTATTGTGAAATTGCATGGTCAAATTTTTTGTTGTAAGTTTCATAAAAATCAACCTCCGAACGCGTTATTTCACCTGATTGTCGCCATTGTGCGTGACTAAGCGGAGCTGCGTATCTGCTCGTCGGTTATAAGTGACGTTGTTTTCAGTTGTGGCACGTGTAAATACTTTGTTATCGCCAGAACCGGTGCGTAATTCATAGCCACTCTGCTTATCTGCCCCAGTGACGACATTATCGCCATAGGTATTGTTAACCTGATTTTTCCCTTTCAGCTCAGTGTGCGCCATGTGAAAATTGCCACTGCTCAAGGTGAATTGTCCTTGGGTGATCGTGCTGCCGGTGACAAACAGATCGCCGTATTTCGTCATGACTTTTGGCTCACGCAATGTCAAATTCTTCACGCGAACATTGCCGGAATCGGACTGCAATTGCAACTGCGCCTGCTGAACATGGCTGACCGTCATATCCCCACTGGTTGCACTGAGGTTAAGTCGAGTGGTTTTGGCAACGGCATACGTCAAGTTACCGGAGCTAGTGTGGACCGTTGCCGCTGTGATGGCTTGATCGCGCGGAACTGTAATCGTAATTTGCGGTGCGCGTGTCTGGCCGAGCATCATGCCAAAAATCGGCTTTCCTTTTTGCGTTAACTTGAGCTGGCCGGAACGAACCGTCTGCATAACGTGTCCTGATCCAACTGAGGTGACTTCAACGCAATACTGCGCGCCGGTTTTCACGACCACGTCCATATCATTAGCAGTCACCGAGAGTCGTGAGAACGGTTTGACCTGTTGCGTTTTGGTCGTCGGGTTGGCGATAATGGGCTGCCCATGTACCACCGCAATTGGCTGCAACCCATCATGGGCAGCACCGATGCCAAGCATGGCCAAGCCAAGCACAATTAGCAGCGCGCCAATTGCCAGGAATCTTTTCATCATGGCTGAGTCACCTCCAAATGTTGCTTGCGGATGTGTCGATAAATCCACCGGAAGAAGCGGGCCACCACGTTAAACATGCCTTGCGTCGTCCATTTCAATAACGGTATCAGGAATAGTCCCACGCCAATCGCTGCGATCCCTAAGCCCACGTAGCTCAACGCCACCATGGGATGAGCCAGCAGGAACAGTCCGGCGAAGATCGAGAAGGCACCGACGCCCAAGCCTAGGCCAGTGGCACCGGCAAGCACCAGCAGAATCGCCAAACTGACTGCGACAATCACAATCAGCAGTGCCAAAACGATAACAAACAACGCAATGGCAACCGGAACCGTCATCGGTGCTGACAAAATCGCCAATACAATGGTCTTGATTTGCCGCGCATTTACTTTAGGCGACGCCGCGGAGCCAGAAGCCGTGCTGCTTTTAATCGCATAATCTGCCAAAATCTGACGACCAAGCTGCTGCGGTGTGCCGAGCGCCTTGGTAATTGCATCACCGTCCGTCAAGCCGCCATCTTCGGCATAATCCTGAAAAAAGGCAACGGCTTCTGCCCGTTCATCGCTGGTTAGCGGTGACAGTATTTGCGTTAGTGCCTGAAAATAAGCTTCACTCGTCATGACTGGTCCTCCTTCTTCGCTTGATTACCTGCTTCGGGCAGAAAATGCTCAATCTGCTGCTTGAAAGTTTGCCAATTGGTTTCGGTTTCCTGTAACAACTTGGTTCCGGCAGGCGTAATCCGATAATAGCGACGATTGCGCCCTTCGTATGGCTGATCGTAAGTCGTTAACGCACCTTGAGCTTTTAGGCGTCGCAACACCGGATACAACGTGGAAGGGGAAATGCTGATCACCGCTTGTATTTGTTGGGTCAGTGCGTATCCGTATGCATCGGATTGTTGCAACACGGCGAGCACAATGCCATCTAATAGTTCCGCACTGAGCGGCATACTCATGAACCCAACCTCCTTCCTTATTACATCACCGCCTATATTATACGTCATATAATATCATATGCAAGAAAGCTAGGAAAAAAAGACCAAACTCTTTGACAGTTATAAGCACGAAAAAACGGCCAACTCCTTCATAACAAAGGGATTGGCCGCTTAATGATATTTTGCGATTTATCGTAAACTTTCACATATAAGGTCTATTCATCGACTAACGTTGTTTTCATATCCACTTCCTTAGTGACAACGCCAGCTTGATACAGCGCCTTGGCAATGGCGTTTTCTTCGGCGACAATTGTGCTGTTGCCGTCAATAAGCGTCATGGAATAGGTTCGCCGTTCGACCATTTTTTGGATCACCTCATCCGAAAGCTTGAGGGTCTTGCTTAGCATGGCAATCAGTTGGGTATGATGCGCATTCGCCCACGTCATGTCGTCATTCAACGCTGTGGTCAACAACTTGCTTAACGACGTGTGATTCTTGGCATAGCTTTGCGTCGAAATCAGGAAATCCCGGTTTTTGGACAGGCCGGTGCCATTGGTCAGCAACTTGGCATTGTTGTTCACTTGCGCGGTTGCCGTGTACGGATCCCAGGTGACCCAGGCATCCACACTGCCTTTAGCAAAAGCAACCGACGCCGAACTCTGATCCATATTCACCAACTTGACATCATTGGTTGATAATCCAGCTTTCTTGAGCGCCTGGATGATCAGATACTGGGCAGCAGTGCCTTTTTGATAAGCAATCGTCTTGCCTTTGAGTTGCTTGAGACTGGTGATGCCGCTATTTTTGCCAACCAGAATGCCGCTGCCGTATTCTTTCGTGGCGCCTGTCGCAATCAAAGCAATGTCGGTACCGGACGCTTTAGCCGTGACCGGTGGCGTGTCGCCAACTCGCGCATAGTCAATGGCGCCACTTTTAAGAGCGGTCATCAGTGCTGCGCCATCCGAAAATTCCTTGAAGACTACTTGATAGCCTTTTGCCTTTAATTTCTTGGCTAGTTCGCCGCGCTGGCGGGAGATGTCCACCGGGTCGGCTTTTTGGTAGCCAATCGTGACGGTTTCCTGATTGGTCGAAGCCGTGGTGGTTTGGGTATAGCCATACACGGCAACGCTAAACCACGCAATGAGCCCGACTAACAGTAAAATGAATCGAAATTTACGCTTCATAAAGTTTCCCGCCTCGCATGAGTTGGTCGCGTAGTTTCGGTCGCAAAACCTTGCCAGTGGTATTCACTGGAAAAGCTTTGACAAACACGACTTCGGTCGGACATTCGTAAGCAGCAAGGTGCTGGCGGGCAAAATCGAGTAAGTCAGCCTTGGCTTTTTGCGGATCAGCAGTTGGATCCTGCCGAATGACCACAGCCGTGACGGCCTCTCCGTACAGATTGTCCGGTAATCCAATGACCGCCACTTGTGCGATCCAGTCCAGTTCATTAAGCACATTTTCGACTTTGGCCGGTGCCACCTTTTCGCCGCCACGATTGATCATCTCTTTGCGGCGGCCTTTGACAAACAGGTAGCCTTCTTGATCCAGATAGCCAATATCGCCGGTCAAGAACCAGCCATCGGCAAATGAATCAGGATGGGGCTCGAGATAATCATGAATCACGTGGTCGCCGCGAAGGACAATCTCACCTTCGACAAATGGTTTTTTGGTCAACGTGCCGTCTGCCAATCTGATACGGAGGTCCGTGCCAACCGGTTTGCCCGCAGACCCGATTTTAGGTGCCTGAATCGGATTCAAGGTGCTTTGGCTGGCAGTTTCCGTCATGCCGTAACCTTCTAAGACTTGGGTGTGAAACCGCGATTGAAACGCCACGAGTTTGTCTTCCGGCAAGGCGAAAGAAGAACTGCGGACAAACCGCAAATGGATATTGTCGTGATACGCTTTTAAGGCATTTTGGTTCATGAGCAGAATCGAAATGATCGTCGGAACCACCGACACCCAGGTCACGTGATTGTCTTCGATAGTTGGCCAAAAGGCACTTGCCGAAAACTTAGGCGCAATGACCAACTTACCACCGGATAGTCGGGTGGCCAAAACCGAAATCACCTGCGCATTGATATGAAACATCGGCATCACGACCATTGCCGTGTCATCTGGCGTTAGTGCGTGGCTCACAATGTCATAGTGGGCGGCGTTAACCAACATTCGGTGTGTCAGCCCGACACGTTTCGGTTTACCGGTGGTGCCTGAGGTGTTCAGAATTAAGGCCAGATCATCTTCGCGCGGCGCCATTTGCGGGGCGTTGATGCGATAAGCCAGCTGGCCTGCATCGGTTAGAATCGCCAATTCCGGCATGGTATGCAAGCGAACCCGCGCCCATGGGATCAAGGGTGCTTCCATGGCTTCTCCCAAGGCTGGCAGGGTGATGACCGCTTGATAGTGATAAGTGGTCCACTCGTCAAGCAATTCCGGTACCGGCGTTTTAGCCGCGATCGGATGGGCGACCGCACCAATTTCCCAAAGTGCCTGATTAAGCGGCAGGAAGACCGGTGAATTCGGCAAGACGATCAATACCTGATCCCCGGCACCGATTTTCTGTTCGGCAAATTGCTCGCGTAAGGCGGCAACATCTTCTTCTAAGTCGCGCCCCGTGTACCACGTATTGGAAGCAACGGACTTAACTAAGGGATAATCACGATGATTGATGAGATTCTGAGATAACTGATCGGTGAGCTTGCTCATGATTCAAGACTCCTTTCGCAGATAACGACAACGATTGCGGACGGCCTATTAACCATCCAAACGGTGAAACTTTGTAACAGAACCAGGCGATCCCAAAAGAGACGCCGAGAATACCGAGATAACCAAGCGGCAACAGTAACATCAGGGTCAGATTGCTAAGATGCATCAATCCCAGCACCCCGCTTAATAACGACAGTGCGATCGTTTGGCAAAGATAGACCCCAAAAGAAACTTGGGCACCATTACCAACTAAGCGGGCGAACCAGTGTGTGGGCTGCTTGGCATGCCAGGTAGCATACTTTTGGCCAAGCAGTGCAACAAAAGCAATCATCACCACGTCATAGACCAACATATAAGGTTGATGCGGTGAAACGGCTGCGCTATGGGTCATGCCTAAAATCTGTTTATTAAAGACATAAAGTCCAATTGTGCCAAAACTGAGTATCAGTGTACTGATGCCAATGAGCAGTTGATGATCCAGCAACCAATTCTTGATTGCCTTAGCATGTAAGCTGAAAAGACCGCCGGCAATGAAGAAGAATTGATACGTGAAAACATTGACGCCATAAGCACGGAACCACCATAGCCAACCACTGGTATCGATGTGGGGCAGTCCGTATTTAATTCCGGCCACAATCAGCAGTTGTAAGCCAAAACTGGCCAGTACCAAGACGCCGTGATGCCCTTCTGTCTTTTTGAACAACCAGAGCATCGCCGGAAAGACCAGATACAGTTGCATCGTGACCAAGACATAGTATAGATAGAACTGATCGCCATGCAGGATAGCGCTGAGGTAGTCCGGCCAGAAATTAGCAATGGTGAAACCGCCAATACCAAGCAAGATGGATCCGATCATCAACAACGTATTCCACAAAACATAGGGAATGCCGACAGTTGTGAACCGTTTTTTGAAGAACAACGGCCAATTACGTTTCCGCGAATAGTACACCATGGTCAAAACCAGTCCGGTCATGAACATGAAGCCCATCCGCGTGAAGTGGATCATCAAGTGCGTAGCAAGTAAGGCGGTGCTTGCGAATCCGGAGGACAGCTGATGCTCAAACGCGGTTGTCGTATGATTCAACAAGACCCCGGCAATGAAAATCAGTCGCATCAAGTCAATTTCATATAGGTAACGATGTTTCTTAGCAGGCTTGGCAGCAGTAGCGGTTAATACTGGCTCTTTCATGAGGTCACCGGCTCTTCTGACAGGATCGCTTGCAATACCCGGGCAGCGGTTTGGGCCACTGCTTCAGGTGACTGTCCGCGGGCACCGGTCGTTTCGGCGGCCAACTGGCCATCCCTGACGACGATAATCCGATCCGCCATCCGGGCTGCTTCGTTGACATCATGGGTGATGAGCAACGTACTCAGTTTTTGTTCGGTAAAAATTTTCAAAATGAGATCCTGCATCCGTTGCCGCGTCAACGCATCTAACGCGCCCAACGGTTCATCAAGGAGTAGCAATTGTGGCTTAGCCAATAACGCCCGGGCCAACGCCAACCGTTGCTTCTGCCCGCCGGAAAGCTGGGCCGGATAACCGGTGCTTTTATCCGTTAAGCCAACTGCATGCAAGAGGCTCTTCGCCTCGCTGATGACCTCCGGATCCCGATTCTTAAACGAGACATTATCCAGATTGGTCAGCCACGGTAACAGACGGTCATTTTGAAACATCACCCGCATCACTAAGCCTTTTTCACGACTTAGGTGACCGGCTGTCGGCGCTTCAAGCCCAGCGATCAAGCGTAAAATCGTGCTTTTTCCGCCGCCGCTCATCCCAACCAAGGCCAGGAACTCACCTGGGTACAAGTTGAGCTGAATATCGTTCAGGACGGTTTTGTCACCGTATACTTTTTCCACATGTTGCAGTTTCACAATTGGGTTGGTCATGCGTCAACGCCTCCTTGTCGCCAGCTGAGGAAAAGTCGTTCCAGATTCTTAGCAATCACATCAGAAAGTTTTCCTAGCAAGGCGTAAATCAAAATACAAAGTAGAACCGTATCCATGCGCATAAATTCTTGGGCGTTGGTGGCCATGTATCCTAAACCGGAAGTGGCCGAAATCGTCTCGGCAACAATCAGAGTCGTCCACATGACACCAAGTGCGTAGCGAACACCCATCAGAATGTTGGCCAAGGCACCCGGGAAAATCACGCGGGTGAACAATGCCCGTCTGGAAAGTCCATAAGCTCGGCCCATTTCCAGTAGCTCCGGGTCAGCGCCGGTAATCCCTTGATACGTATTGATATACATCGGGAACATGACCCCGATCGCCACCAACGCGATCTTAGCGGGTTCGCCAATCCCCATCAGAATAATCATCAAGGGAATCAATGACAGATGCGGGATATTGCGCAACATCTGAATGGGACTATCCAGCAGCGCGCGGATCGGTTTGACCAAGCCGTTGATGAGGCCAAGCACAAAGCCGACACTGCCGCCGATGGCAAAACCGGCCGTGGCCCGATATAGGCTAATCGCAATGTTCTTTGGCAATTCACCGTTTTGCCACAACTTGATGCCATCTTGGATAACGGTCGTCGGGGCCGGGATCAATGAACTGGTGACCCAGTTAAAACTGACTGCAGCCTGCCAGCCAATCAGCACCGCCAGTGGCACGATCCATGGCAGTACCTTCAACCAATTCACGGATCGTCTCGTCCGCTTTTTTGGCTGTTGCGTCAGTGTCGTTACTTCTTGCATCAGCGCCATCTCCTTTAAGTTGATGGTGTTCATACTACGGGCAGCGACTTAAAGCTGACTTAAGTCAATTTGAAGAGTTTATGACCAAACCATCATGAAAAAATGTCTTTTCGGGCGGGAAACGGCGTTGGGCCAGTAAATGAGCGGGTTGAAGGAAACGAAAATAACGGTTTTATCCCTTAAAAGCCGTTTTGCTAAATCACGAAGAGCCAAAAGATTTTGTGGCAGTTCGTTTTTGTAGACGCTTTCATAAAACCTGAAGTACACTAAGGGAAATGTCTTGCTGTTGGGGTAATCAGGGTGATCGCTATACTTCGAACTTGCGTTTATGGCAGCGTCAAACTGCATTTAAGGGGGAGCACGTTCATGAAACGGATTGTCAGTGTTTTTCTTTCATTCATGGTTTTACTGGCGTCTTTATTCGTTATTAATATTTTCCAGACTAACGATCAGATCCGGGTCGAAAACATTGAGTCAACGGCGACTTCATTTAAGGTCTATCTGGCCAACGCCACTAAAAGCTCCCAAGCAACGCTAAGCTTTTTCGAGCAATTGGCCAAAAGACAGCACGCCTCAATTGTGCGAACTGACTTTCCGAACCAAACTGTTTTAAAATCCGCCGTTGTTAATCAGTCAAGTTTCCCTTACACCAACTTCTTCCAGAATCCTCAACCCGTTAAGCTTTTCGAAAAGCCCAATGCCACTTATACCCAGACTGCTTCTTCTAAAGGTCAGCCGCATATTCCGGTTTTCGGAAAAAGCATCAACATTCGCCTCCAAAGCATGGCAGCTTATTTTAAGAACGGTGACAAATCGGCAAACGGTATTTACACTATCATCCCCGCCACTGGCGCTTCCAAAGATGCCATCACCAAGGAATTTGCGGTATTTTTCGACGTTCCCGAGTCAGAGTTGCTGACACCAAAAACACAATCTGAAAAAGAATATGTTAATCGTGACTTGTTAATGTACGCGATTGCTTTTGGTGTTTTGGCGCTGCTGTCTTTATTAGGCATGCTCGCCTTAGCCATGGGCCGAATCAAACCGATTGGCGTTTGGAAGATTGTCGGGCTGTCAACACGCGATATTTTGCTTCAACTCTATCAACTGCCACTCATCACGACACTTGCATCAAGTGTGCTAGTGCTGGCGGCTTGCTATTTCTACTTTGACTATTTTCCCAAAGGTTTTTGGACATTGTTGGGCGCCTCCCAGATAGCTGTTCTATCGATTTTTGTAATTGCCATTCTTATTGTCCTCGTACTGATCCGCAGTATTAAAGTCGTTCAATTTCTTAAAAATGCGATTAGCTTCAAACTCGGCACTGGCCTCCTTGCCATTTTGAAAGCCGTGATGATTATTTTGACCACTGTTCTCTTGATTGGCAGTCTGGCCAACATCAAAGACATTGTTGCCGCAACGAAGCGCTACAATCAGGTGGCTGAAGTCGGGAAAAAACTTACCATTAACTCGTTGGGATTCGAAGGCGAAGCACTGAAAAACTTCGAGCTGAACAACGGCAAAAACGAAGCCAGACTCGGCGCCGTTTTCTCGCAATTGGACAAGCAACTTGGCGCGGAATTCATATCCGGAGGCACTGTGTATCCGCGCCGAAATTTGACTAGGTACCCCGCAGCAAGTACCTTCAAACTCCAAGACGCCTATCAAGTTGTTCAGGTTAATCAAAATGCCTTACGTTCGTTTAATCTTTCTACTAAAAAGCATTTGTCTAACCAGTTTTTGGCCCCAATATCTCGCAAAAATGATCGGCATATCAAGCTTTTGAGTCAGCTACTCGCCTACGATCGACTGTCCGAAGCTGAACAAAAGAAAACGACGCCTAGCCAGTTAAAAGTCACTATCCAGTACTACACGCCGACCAGTGAAAAGGCTAAATACTTCTCCAGTGATGGTAAATGGCACGCCACTTCGAACCCCATTTTCGAAGTGATTAACCCGCAAAAAATTGATTACAAAAGCCAAAATCAATTGCTAACTGCAGACGTTTCAAGCCCGCTGAGAATCACGAACACCAAACAAAACCGGCAAAAACTCAAGACCATGACAAACGCGCAAAAGCTTGGCGGCATCGAACTGCGCTTTGCCACGATCGGCTCGATCTTAAACAACGAAACCGATTCTTCACGCCTAGGCTTGCAAATTTCTGCTGGCCTGCTAATCATCACCTTCCTGATCTCGCTTATCGTCTCTGCCTTTGCCAGCTTTTTGTACTTCGAAACGCACAAGTTCAAATTATCGGTTCTGCGCGTGCTAGGTATCAAGTTAGTTGACCGCTACCAGCAGATTATCGGCTTCCTTCTTCTGATGTATGTGACGCAAATCATCGTCGCCTTTATGCTTCAGAAATCAGCGCTCGCCATCGTTGTTGGCCTCATTTTGGCTGCTTGTGATCTACTCGTGTCTTTCGCCATGCTCTATCACGAAGAAAATAAAAATATCGTCCAGGTTCTGAAGGGGGAATAAGCCATGATCGACTTGACCAATGTCACCAAGACGTTCGCTTCCAAAACAATTTTTGATAACCTCAATCTCCACATTGAGACAGGTGAAATGGTTGCTATTATGGGGCCAAGTGGTTCAGGCAAGTCAACCTTACTGAACATCATCGGGTTGATTGACGATTTTTCCTCGGGCACCTACGAATTCGATGGCGTCAAGAATATTAAGCCCAACAGCCGCCAAGCCAATCGCACTATTCGCGAGAAAATAAGCTATATCTTCCAAGATTTTGCCCTGATCGATGACGAAACAGTCGGGCAAAACCTGGCAATCGCCCAGAAATACCTCAAGCTAAATAAAGCGCAACGGCAAAAACAAATTGACGATGCGCTTCAAACAGTCGGATTGAACGGCTACGCTGACCGCAAAATATTCGAATTGTCCGGTGGCGAACAACAACGCGTTGCTGTCGCCCGCTGCCTCATCAAACCCAGCAAGCTCATCCTTGCCGATGAACCAACCGGCTCACTGGACGGCGACAATCGCAGCCTCATCTTAAACGAACTCAAGAACATTAATCGGCTAGGAAAAACTGTCATTATCGTGACCCATGATCCGCTGGTGGCCAAGGAATGCTCCCGCACGATCGCGATTAGGTCGTCATCAGAGGATTAGTTGTCGATATTTGGGTTCTGCTGAAGAAATCTGTTGCTACCGAAGAGGTGGGATGTTATCGTGACGTGGGTTAATTTAGTTACCCCGAGTCCACCACTTTTTTCACTTGATCAGCAAGGATAGTGACAATCATAAGAGTCCTCTATAAAGGCAAACCGGCCTCTGTTTGGGAGATCAGTCAAACCAGTGAACGTCCTGATTGGGTAAAGGATGCTTTAGCCAAAAATCAAATCTACTGGTTAGACAACCGCGTTCGCATTCTGATGGCAGCGTTGAGACCGCCAATCATTAAGAAAATAAATTTTACCGCCAATGACACTGATGCTGGATTTGGCGTTTACGCGTATGGGTATACAGGCGATTTTTTGGACGCAACGAATCAGCGTGTGGTGTCGCGGAGAAGGTTTTTGAAGGAATATGAAGTCCTGGAGTAAAAAAGAAAAGCTGAATAGTGACAGAAAGCCCCGGTCATGCCAGACTTTTTGCCACTGTTCAGCTTTTTGAAGTTTATTCGATCATTTTAAACGAGCGGTTCCGCCAGCAAACCGGTCACTGCCACAATTAATTCAGCAACTTCCCCTGTCCGCCAAGATACTTGGTCGTCAAGGCGATAACCCGTTCAGCCGTTTGATCCACAAACTCTTGGCTGGTCTGTTGATTGCCTTGCACAATGTAGTACAGATGATTTGTTTCTGCCGTCACCTTTGTCTTTTCCATCTGGCGCGTCTCCAAGTGGCAGATGATTTCGTTGCTGTCATCAATGTAAGCATATTCGCCTGCCTTGACGGGCTCGGGTTGACCATTTGCACCGATGGGGACGAATTTCTCGGTGCCGGTCGTGAGTCGCAAGTTAACATTACCATCAATGCGGTCAATATCATGGGCACCAAGCGCTAAATGGCTTTGAATCGAAATCAAATTATATAAGTCAACGACCGGGTTAATCGGTGCCAACTCACCACGTTTCAGGATGAGCTTCAGCAACGTTGCCGGTGCCGGCGTGTTATTGCGTTTAGGCAAATGCACCGCGCGATGCAAATCCCAAAAGCCTTGAATGAACGGATCCGTTTTAATTTGGTCGCGATCCAGCGTTGTCAGGACTTGTTTAATCTCGTTGGCAATCATTTCTTTTAGCGCCTGCGGGTACGCGTGGTTATCCACGCTGGTTAATTCAACGCCGCGGATTTTAACACCAAGCGCCAATACTCTGGGATCTACGATAAAGTTCATATGAATGGCCTCTTTCTTTTTGCGTTGTGGGGATATTTGCGCAGATTGGGAGAACGGTTAACTGCTACTTTTGTGTTCTATAACGCGCTCCCCGGCGCAGAAGTCTGCGTGTAAGGACCTTGGTCGCAATGGCCTAAACCCGGGCTATCACGCCCAAGGCCACTTACACTCCGACTTCTAACCGCGCCGGCTCACGCTCACACCAAAAAAGCACCCATCCCCTATCATCAAAGGGACGAGTGCTGTCACGTGGTACCACCCAAATTTACATTACCTTCGCAAGCAATGCCTCAACGACGCCGCAATAGCGTGCCGCTGCAGCACCCATTGTGAGGTCCGGAAAGTTAACGGTTCCGACCGGCTAGTCTGCGTCAACAAGCTAACAATATCGCAAAGCTCATCTTCACGGCTCGCTCGGTTATCCTTTCCCATCTCCCGGACTCGCTGCACACCTGCATCGCCGCTACTCTTCTCTGCATTTTTGAAGGATTAAATTGCTTTTATACTAGTGTCAAAGTTACGGAAAGTCAATGTCGCAAAATAGGAACTTTTTAAATAGCGCCATCTTCCGATCAAACTCAAATTTAGCTTCTAATCATATCTCTGTAGAAGCCCCTTATTTGCTTGGAATCGTTGTAACGGCCTGGCGATTCTGGGAAAAGTTTTGAATGGAGACCGGCAATTGGCCGTTAAAGTACTGCTTGCCGATGCTGGCAGCTTGACTGAAGAAGTTCTTGACGTCCGACTGAAAAGCATTGGAATCATTCCCTTGCAGGCTCTTCAAGGCATCGGTGGCGGTTTGGCTGTATGTAATCAGCGCTTTGGTTAAGTCACCATTGGTATTTTTTGTGCCAATCCCCGACGCGGGCTGATTGTTCTGCAATTCCAAGGTAATTTTATCTAAATCGTCAACGCCTTTTTTAGCCGACGCCATAATATCTTTTTGGTCGTCTTTCACCGTGATTTTGGTTAAGGTTTGGATCACGGTATCCGAGATCTTGGTGTAGCGTTTCTGAAGTGCCTTTTGGTCAAACTTATTGGTTGTGACCATCGTCGAAGATTTTTTTGCCGACGAATCCGACGATTTTGACTGACAGCCAGCAATGCCGACAATCGTCACCATTAAGACCAATAAGCTCATTAATTTTCGCACGTTCCATTCCTCCAATGCGTTGTCATTCCTGCATGCCTGATAGTTTCACCATGTCAATGGCTACAATACCATTTTCCATAGCTCCCAGCCAGTCAAGCCCTGTAATGGTTTCGCCGCTGCAAGCGCATGATCACTGACTTCCTGCCACCAAGTTTGATCCGTCAATAATTTCAGTATGTCAGTCGCCGCCTCAAGCACTTGCTCACTTGGCTTGACAATTCCCAGCTCGCCATTGGTTGCGCCATTCAGCATCTGATCGGCAGTTTTTGCAAACGTGATGACCGGCGTGCCATAAGTGAGCGAGCTCAACAAATCAGCATCCCCCAAGTTGCCTAGATCCGCCACGATAAATGCCAAGACCCGCGCCAAATCGCCTGAATCTGCTAATGATTGGGTTTGAATATCTAGAAGCGAAGATAATCCAAGCGTCTCAATTCTTTCTTGTAATTGCTGAACCAGCGCTTGATCTTGATGCTTGACGAAAAGATCAAGCTTCACTTGATTTTCTTTGACCTTAACCATTGCTAACGTGCTCAGTAGCTGTTCAAAAATCGCCAAGTTTTGATTGTCCAGCTCCATCGCCACTCGGCCTGGCAAGCGCTGTGACCATGGCTTCACCTCAGGAACGGCGGACTGCTGGCTCACTGCTGCCGCAATGGGCACAACTTTTGCATATTGGGTTAAAGACGACGTAAAGGACGCCTGAGGATCAGCAATTAATTGTCCAAAAGTAGCACGACCGCCGTTTGACTGCTCGGCTTGCTTGACGACGCTAACATCATCTTCGGTTCTGACAACTGGCACAGAATCAGTCATCATTTCTTGTCCTAACATGGGAAAAACGCGGCTTGGTTGATCCACTAATAGTTTACCCGGATGTTGCTTCATCACATGTGCTAAGCAGTATTTGGCAAACGACGTCCAATCCGTAAACTCAGCTGATTGTCCAGCCAAGTCCAACACGGTCAGATGTTGCAAAATGCCGTTACCATCATATTGACAAAACAAAAGTGGCATTCCATTCGCATAAAAATACACGGCTAGTCGCACTTGCCCATTCGCTTGGAAATACACGGTTTTCACCTTATTGCCTTGACGATCATAAACCTCGGCATAACTTTTACGGTTGTTAGCGCCAAAGAACGTAATGGTATGAATCCGCTGTGCGGTCAACTCAGCTTCATCGTCAAAAGTTGTGACATCATACATCAGATGGTCACCATTCAAAAATTGTAAATGGTGGTCGACCGTCTTGGTTTGATAATCGTTCAGCTTCATAATGTCGCCAATCGTGTAAAGTGGTTTCCCTTCACTAGTATCAACGCCACGCAAAGCATCAATCAGTGACATAACCTGATCCGACTGTAAATGGGCCTTTTGAACCTGCTCATCCAGATCTTCTTGCGCGCTCACGACAATGATACTTGCCGGCAATTGGTGATCCGCAAATAATTGGAGTCGTTGTACCTGCTCTTTACCACTAGGTGTATCGCCTTCAAATCGATATGTTAAAAAATAAACCATGATTCTCCTCCGCATTCATTCTACCGATACCAACCCGCTCAATGAGGCATATATTCATGCCAACTCAAGATCGGCAACACCTCGCCTGCCAACCTCTTAACATCCGGTTGATCGACAAATTGCTGACTGATTAAATACGCCTGTGCCTTCACATTCGCCAGCAGCGCAGTGTCAGGTTTGTCATAAACAATTGGCACCAAATGCGGATGCATGGCCGGCTCGTCAATAAGTTGCGCAAACAGGTCACTGTCAGCATCGATATAAAGTTTACGTTTTGTATGCTGAAAGTTTTGCAACAACCACCAAACCATTAGTTCATCCTGATCATCTAATGCCTTAATTGGCTCCCCACTTTCCGACTCTACCCAAAATTGATTAAAAGTCGGCAATGCCACAATGACCGGACGCCCGCTCATGTCAACCAGCATACGGTGCACCGAAGTCGTCACAAAAAACGGATCTGTTGCATTTTGCCGATGGATATTCGGCATTTCAGCGAAACGTTCAGTCATCATCAAGCGCCCTTGGTGATCGTAGCTATCTTCGCGACGCAACTTACCATCGCGAAAATAACTAACAACCTGCACCCGCTCCTGGTCATCACGTTCGACTTTAATCGCAGTTTGCCCATCTTGATCGACATAACGCGTCACATGACTGCCCAAAGTTTGCTTAGGCGTCAGTTCCTTGGTGAATTCACTACCAAATGTGGCCGTTGCGCGACTGTCACTGCCGCGTTGGTGTAAGGATGTATAAAAATTATGGTATGACGTTGGCGGTAAAAACAGCTTTTCTTTGTCACGATAACGCATGAACCGGGAAACTTTGCCAAAACCGAACCCGCCATCAATGATCGCTGGGGCCAACCCTTTATTTTTAAAATAATTCATCACCGTTGCAATCTTTGCCCACAGCTGCTGTGACATATCTTCTGGCAAAGTCTCTAAGTAAAAAAAGTCTTGCTTATCATCGCTTATTATGAAATCATTCATTTTTTCAGTCGCATTCGTTGTTTCCTGTTTCTTTTTTGATCGATTCGACAACCAGCCCATGACTGCACCCTACCTTCATTTAATGAGTGTTCTTTGGTGAAACAAACCAGACGCACATGGTCCCGTCATAAACAAAAAAGCCAAAAGACACTTATGTATTCATTATTTGGAAACCTTCCTTAATGTCTGTGAACAAAGAAATGTTTTGCGCCTGTCACAGTGAATGGCAAAAGTCAACAACACTAATAATTATAACATGGTCGTGATCCAGAACGCACTTCTACACCCACTTTAGGATTGGATATTTCTTGAAACACCGGTCAAGATCAAAAAATCGAAAAGAATTTTCAATTTTAGGATAATTAATATTCAACAATAAAATTCTTTTTTAAATTGGCTCTTTGCTGTAAAATAGGCACATGGGATTTTGCCTGTTTCTCATTATTTAATTGTACTTAAATGAACGCTTTTATTTGGCTGATCGTCATCACGCCGGTTAATCAGACAATGTTGTTGCTTGATGCTAATGTTTTGCCAGAACCTCTGGAGATTAAAGGCAGCAAGTTTAATAAATACGTGCATCGGTCATGCAATTATGCCTTATAATACGATTGAGATTAGGTAATGTGTCAATTGGAATCAGCAATCTGGGCGAAAACGATGCCGGACTGGCACAAAGAACAAGACAATTAGCAGGTGAGAAATAATGCTTCAATTGTTTAGTAGAAATAGAAAACTTAATTTATGGGGTGGTTTAAAAATGAGTATCTTTGGGAAAAAAGGGCGGATCCAGTTTTTGCGCAATCAGCCAAACAAGCTCCAACAGGAAAGCGAACAAAACTCGAGCGCGGCGACAGGAGATAGCTATACTGGTCTGTTTTCGTCTGCATCATCTGTTAAGTCCAAACCAGAAGCTGCCTCCAAACCGCGTGTGCTTCCGGCAACCGGGACGAAAACCGCAGTGACGGATCGTCCGGTTGCCAATTTGCGTTCTGCGACTGCGTCTACCACAACGACGACTACTGCCAAGTCGACATCTTCGTCACTAACGCAATCTGCCTCAACATCAACCTCTAACATGCAGACAGGCTCGCAATCATCGTCAGCCGCTTCACGCACCAGTGTGGCAACTTCTGCAAAGTCAACGATGTCAGCTAAGTCACCAGAGGCTAGCAAACCGGCGATGGCAAAACCAACCCAGAGCGAGCGCAAATCAGGAGAGGTACCAAGTTCGGCTCCAAAAACCGAAGCAACAAACATCACCGCCAGTTCGGCTAAAATTGACAATGCCAAGAACACCTTGAAACAAGCGATTTCTACATACAATGAGGCACGGCGAACGCTTCAAACGAATATGTTTGCTAAACGTGCCGATTTGCAGGCCGCCCTAACCCAAAACAAGTTGACGTTGGCCCAAACACAACGCGACATCAAAGTCATGCAAAAACGCATGGCCCAAAATGATGGTAGCGAGTTAGTTCCTGCGCAAAATACAATTAGCGATTTACAAAACCAAGCCAATAAAATTGCGAGCCAACTCAAGTCCAAACAAGGCATCCTTGACGATCTCAACCGCCAACGCCGATCTCTAGAAAAGCAAGCGCAAATGACCCTTGAGCAGGGTAAGAAATTCAAGCAGGATGAAGAGGCAATCATGGCCGCTTTTTCCGGCATCAAAGATCCGGAAAAAGTCCTCGCCTTTGCCGATGCTCATCGTAAGCAAATCGATGACATTAAGGCCGGTGAAAAAAAGCTAACCGCAACGCAGCTCAGCTTGAAGAAGCAGCTTGAAGATATTATCAATGAAATTAACCAAGCTAAAGATGAAATCACCAAAATCAATAGCGAACAAAATGCCAATGGCCAAGCCATCACCAATGCGCAACGCAAGCTTGATTCATTGAAAGCTAAAGTGGCCAGTGATCAGGCTGACGACAAAGCCCAATTAGACAAACTTGAGCATCAACAGGCCGATTTAACAGACGAGTCTAAACGTTTGCATGACCAGTTGCATACGCTCAGTGATGGCATCACCGCATGGTTGAACTTCTCGGAGCCGGTTCATGCTTTGGGTGAAGCTGATTATGCACCATTAATTCTGGATATTGATTCGTTCTCTGCACATGATTTTGAAGCGTTGGCCCCATTAAGTGACATGTTACAATCAATGCCAAAGAAACAGGTCGGTATTTTCACGACCTATTTCAACATCGATTTGGTTCCGACCATCGATGCCTGGTCAACGGCTAACAACTTCAATCCGGATGAAATCCAAATCATCAACTGCCTTTATCAATTGCAAAATGCTGGCGAGGGCGCCGAGAATGCCGCAACGTTACCTGCTAATATCAAAAATCGCCAATGGAATGAAAACCACACGGCCGAAACCATCACCATGCCGGATGGTCAAACCAACATGCTTGTCACCTATCAACTCGACGCCCAAAAGAAGCCGACCAAGCTCATTGCAAAGATTGCCTATCGCCAAGGTGACAAACTCACGAAAGAAAGTTTCTTCCGTAAGAATGGTGTGCTATCGGCCAACACATTCTATGACGTTGCCAACGGGATCACACGCAAAGAGTTCTACCGTCGTGACGGTTTGCTCGTCGTTTCAGCAACTTATGAAGGTCAGAAGTTAAGCGACATTAGTGTCTTCAATGAAGCCGGTCTGCAAATCAACTCTTTCGACTCCCTTACGGCTCTCAACGTTTGGTGGCTACAAAAGTCATTCCCGCAGGAAGGCGCTATGATCGGCAACTTCAAGTCCAAAGCCTACCGTGATTTGACCGCCAAATCCGGCGTCAAGTTAGTGCCATTTGTCGATGAAGCCGTTGTCGACACGGACGACTTTACTCGCTGGATGGCCGATCACAAGCAACAGGCCTTTATCACCAACAACGTCACGACACAAAGTGCCTTAGCCAAAAAGGCCAAGCTGCCACTTTATGTTAATGTTCTCAATCAGGCACCATTACCGGTTCAACTTTCGATGCCCGCTGATTGATCATTAACCAAAAATTCCATAGAAAAAGGACTCGGCTGCAAGCCGGTCGTAATAAGAACCCAGCGCGGCGAGCTCATCCAAGTGAGCGCCAGCGCTGGGTTCTTATTGTTGTTTCTTCTGGTACTGACCGAAAAGATCGTTTATTCAGCTTGAATCATTTTACTGTCCTCAATCTGATGTTGTAACTGCAAATTTTCAAAACGCAGATTGTTGACCTTATCTTTCAGTGTCTTTGTTTGCTCTTGACTTTCTGCATACTTGTCGGTTAATGCCTTGATCGACTTTTGTGCCTCTTGGAGTTTGGCCTGCAATTCTGTCACAAGCGCATGTTGGCTTTCGTTTTGAACGTTTTGGCGATTAAGCACCTCTTCATGTGCTTGTTTGACCTGCTCGCGAATCTTGCCAAGCGCTTCATTCGTATCATTTAAATCCTTTTTGGTGTTTTCCAGCTCGTTCTTAGTCACAATCAGGTTGATTAAAATCTCACTGAGTTTATTGACTGTCTTGCTATGTGTGCGCTCGAATTCAGCGGAAGCATCCAAGTGTTGCGTAAGTTTTGTGGATAGAGCCGCCACTTGTTCTTGGTTCATTTGGCTTTGTTGCTGAAGTGCTTTGATGGCGACCATCACAGCGGTCTCTGTCTCTGAGCTGCGACCTGTAGCACTATGCACTTCAGTTGAGTCGGAAGTTTGGTCTGATACCTTTGGCTTTTCAGTAGTGACATGCTCAACACTCGATTGATTCTCCGAAACTTGTGTCATCTGTTGGTTAGGTACAGATGCGCCAGCGTCACCCTCAGTTGGAGCCTGTGAATGGGTTGAGTTTGCTGTAGAACTCAATTCTTCATTCTTTTCTGATGAGACTTCGATAACTTTTTCAACTGCGGCTTGTGAAGCTGACTTGGCTACATTCATTTCCGGCGTCGAGCCATTCTCCCCATCCTGAGGCTGTTGTGGTGTTTTTGCCGGATCCGATGAGGCGGTTGCAGCTATCTCGGTCCGAGTATCACCTGCTGATGCAATGGCCGCAGCATCGGAAGCTTGCGCATCAGCTTCAGAGAGACTTTTATGATTGAAATGATCAATGTCAATCACATTGTCCGGTTTAAAGGCCATACCTGCTGCCGGAGTTGACGCTTCGCCTTCTTTTTTCTCTTTTTCAGTAGCAATTACTTTCAAATCCGCAGCATCATTTGCATCAGCCGCTGAAACCGAAGATACCGATTGACTGCTCGCAGATTGTTCAGAATCAACATAAAGTGTTAACTGATCGTTAGCAAAGCTCAGTTGCGCACCTTTGGAAATGCTCATTGTCCAGTTTTTGCTTTTCACTACTTCAGACTTTTCAGGAACGTCATCCGCCTGAGCCTGTTCCGCGTTACCGGATGGCTCTGATTCACTGGCTGTCGCTGTCCCTGCAATCCCTGTCTGTAAACCGTTGGCGTCCGTTCGAGGCAACAACTCCGCAAGGCCTGCGAGACCGTCATCCCCAGCCCTACGCAATTGCTTCTCCAACGCACCGAGAAGATCATCCTGATCTGACGTTTTTTTCTTAGCAAATAGGCCCATCTTCATCTTCCTTTCTAAAATCGGTTCACACGTTTCATTGTCAGTAATTTTTAAAGCAATGACGTGTGAGATTATCTCGCAACGTCAATTTTTTGCAGCAAATAGCCAAATTACGCGACCGCCACGGTTTTAATCGCAGGGTCAGCATTCGGCGTGGTCGCTTTTTGGTCAGCTTGCAACTGCTTCAATTGTGCTTGAAGGCTTGCAAATTTCGGCGAGTCAACATAAACAAAAGTTATGTCTGGAAGCGGCACCGTCTGGGGATTAGTTTTCGCATTGGCCATTGCCAAAGCTTTATCATACAGACTTTTATCACTGTAGGTTGGGGCTTCAAAAGCGTAATAATAGCTGTACTGATTTTTTTCGCTCGGTGATTGGGTAAATGCCAACCCCATCGTCGGACCGCCATACAGCAAATTTGCCCGATGTCCATAATGCCCATCGCCAATTGGCTCCGGATTATCCGATTCATCATACCAATCCATGACCAGATAATAGGCAATTTCCTGATTAGAGTGCATGCCCTCGATAATCCCCTTGCTGGCACCAATATCTTCAGTCGATCCGTGAGAACCATCGTGACTAAAGTTCGTCATAATCTCTTGAACCCGCTTAGTGGCAAAAGCCTCTTCACTGGCTGAATAACTCAGCGGTTTCTGGCCATTTGACGTGCGCAACTGATTCACATATTGTAGAAATTCACCAGCGATTTCTTTGGCGTCCGGCTTAAAGTCCGGATTAACGGCAAGATAAACTGCTTCTTTGCTCGGATAGTTAGTGGTGGAAGTGAATCTGGAGGCAGGGTTGCTGTCAGAGTGCGGTAAGGATTGGATAGCATTCTTTATACTAGCAAGTGTGGCACTGTCAGAAGGGATGGTGTACGATTCTTTACCTCCCACTCTGACTTTTCCCATTTTGGTAACGATAGTGCCGTTGGGATCGGTAAATTCGAAACGTTGAAAATAAATTCCTGGTAATGTTACCGGAACCGTACCATCAATTCTGATGTCTGACAAGCTAACCGCTTTCCCGGTGGAATTGACAGCAGCTATTAACATTTTAGTTGGATTCCAACGCGTGCCCAAGGGAATGCTCATATCGAAAAGATTAATGTATGGTGTTAGCGTGGTGCTCTTCGATGTGTCTGTACTGTCACTATCGGTGGCGTCAGGGGTTTTAGGGGCAGGCGTCTTTGAGTCACCATTTTGATGGTCCTTGCCATTATTGTTATTTGTCGCTGCACCGGTACTGGATGAACCCGGAAACAATCCTTGGATCGTTGTTTTCACTTGGTTAATCACCCATTGAATCGGTGCCATGATGCCACCCAGAACATCTGTAAACATTTTCATTGCCGATCCGGCAAACGAAGCAATCCCATTGACCACTGACACGCTGATATTCAAAACGCCTTGCAGTGCGTTAATGATTGTTGGTGCAACTGTGGCCGTGATGTTTGAAACGCCGGTCAAAACACCTGAAAGTCCAACAACCCCCGCCACCGCCTTGACGATCGAAGCTGGTCCTAGATTCGTCGCAGTATCTAAAAGTGGGTTAATGGAGTTTGCCAGATTCTGACCAATAAATGGAATGGCTTTTAATACCGGTGAGATCACACCTTGAATCGCTTTACCAATCGTGTTAATGCCAAGGTTTAGCGCGCCGGAAACCAAACCGGTTGGGTCAATGCCAAGTGAATTAGCAACAGTAACTGCATCTTGAGCAGCTTTGATTGCACCACTGGCAAGTGGCAAAATCACATTAACAATTGGCAGCGATCCTGCTACGGACCGCAACCCGGAAACGATTGCGGAAAGTCCATCTAGAGCACCGTTAACGCCATTTTTGATGGCCCACTTAACCGCATCTCCAAGTGTCAAATTGTAGACGTCACTAATTTGCTTAACCAGTTGACTCAGGTCCGGAGCCGTAAGCCACGGTTGCGCCGCTGACGTACTCGTTGCGCCCAGTATGATTGCTGACGCGTGATCAGCAACTGATGATGATGTGACTTCTTCTAACTTTGCTTCATCCTGACCCTGATTGATACTGGATACGTACTGGTCGATGTGAAGACTGGCATTGATGGCTTGACGAATCCGGGCTTCTTGATTTTTTTCCGTTTCGTCATTGGTTGCGTTGTAAGTGATTGATATAGGATCTTGGCTGCCACTAGAACTAGTCTTGGTCTCACTTTCAGCGATACTTTGACGTTCAGGACTCATCGAAGATCCCTCTTCACCATATTTATCACTTTGTGTTAATCCAACCGTGGCAGCAGATTGCGAAACGTTTTGTGCGTTGCGACTTGGGCTGTTCTCGGAAGCTGTGGATGCCGAGTGTACAACCGGCTGTTCTGTCGTTGTTGCGGCCGTGTCATTTTTTTGCTGCGAGACAGCTGCATTTACCAACGATTCCTCTTTAGCTGACGAGATTTGTTGCGCCTCCTGCTGCGGCGATACTGTTGGTTTTTCTTGAGCATCAACAGTTGACCGATTATTTTGGTCCGGAGTCGCTTGCAAATCAGCCTTAATACCCTCTGTTGCTTCCGAATTCTGTGAATTAGCAGCTTGAGTTGTCGCCTTCTGAACCTGATCCGTCACTTTAATAGCTGTTTCTATATCTGATTGTGTATCTGCATTGACGTGATTTGTCATGACTGCATCCGCCAAAAACGCCCCGCTTGCAAAAGTTACAATCACACTTGAAGCATACAACCACTTTTTGCCAGATTTCCATCTTCTAAACCGGGTGATCTTGGTTTGTTGATTAAGCCACCTTTGCCCACTTTGGTTCCCCATTATCTAATCTCCTTCTCCATAATTGCCAGCGTCAACGTTTAAGCAGTTCGCTCATAACCGCAAAAACAGTCTCCTTGTTCGATTCATGATCTTTTGCACTGAAACTTAAAAAAAGAAGTCAACCCCAAAGCTCGGATTAACTTCTTTCCCGCCTTCAGTGAACTGATGTGACTGTTCACATAAAAACTTTCTTACTCAACTTCGTGGACTGTGACAATTGTCTTTTCTTCAACTCTCTTACCAGATACCTCGTCATAAAATGCAACTTTAACAGGATAGAAACCTGGATTAGTAGGCCAAACCTGACCTTCGTATTCAAGCTTAGCTGATGGTACGTTGGCACCATCTGAATACGTAGCGTTTACAACGACATCGCTTGGATCAAACCGCAATCCAACTGGCAGCGAGATTGGTTTTAGTCTCAATTCTTCTTGCATAAATATCACCTAGGCGACCGTGACTGTCGCGTAACCGGTAACAACCTCGTTATCGTTCATTTCATTAACGAAGGAGTACTTAACATAAAACTTACCTGGCAAATTAGTATAGATATTTCCCTCAACCTTGATGTTAGATTTTGAAATATCCTTACCATTACCATCCTGAGCGCTGACAATCGCATCAAAAGGATTAAAGCGTGCACCACGGAACAGCTTAATGTCCTTCGTCTTCAACTTGCCAGCCTTAGAGGCAAGACTTTGGACCGTGTTGATCAAATCAGAGATTCCTGGCAATGAGCCGACATCCTTGATCAACAACTGAAGGTTTGGCAAATGAAGATTCAAACCAAGTAGGCTTGCGACCGCACCGATTCCACCACCAATGGCACCGCCTATAACTGATCCGATTGGTGTCCCAACCAGCGTTGCAATCGTATCCGTCAAGGCAGTGACCCAACCAACTACAAAGAACATGATTGGATCAACAATAATCCCAAGGCCGATAACACCGATAACACCACCGATGAAACCTGCAATCCCGTCAACAAGCGTGCCGATAGGGAATGAGATAATCCAGTCGCCTAAAGTTTCACCGACAAGTGCACCGATGGCAGATCCTAAGGCTGTCCCGCTGACAACAGTATCAAGATTGCCATCTTTATCAGCTAATCCTGGCCCTGAGGTGGCCCCATAATAAGCACCAAGTGGAGCACCAATCAACCCGGTTAGCCAGCCCGTGATACCAGGAGCCCAACCAAGGTCACCGGCCGTACTTGGATTGGCAACCATCCCAACGATCGGAATTAATCCAAGGATTGAGTTCAGAATGGTCCCGGGAATCCCCGCAACCAGATAAGCACCAAAGCCCCCTACAGCCGTTGCGATTGTGCCATAGAACGTACTACCAATTGCACCACCAACCAACGATTCAATAAACTTACCGATTTCACCAAGTCCCGTCAGATCCGGAACAAGTCGCACTGGGTTAATATTCGTTGCCAACCATGAAACCACGTTCCAGATCGTTCCGGTAATGCCACTTGTAATGCTACCTAAATCAAAACCAGCGAGTGAAGTTGACATGCTTGCCTTCGAGATGGATGATTTCAGCTCATTGGCAACAGCATCTTGTGCGTCATTAATTTGCTTGGTCATCGCCTTGTAAGAATCCTTGGCTTCGTATTTCTGCAAATCATCAGCAAAAGCCTTACCAATATCTGTTGCAAAGAACGATGCAGCTAAGGATTGAATCGCTGTCGCATCGGAAGCCTTTTCTGCCGCCGTCATAGCCTTGCTAAATGCAGCAAATTCAGGAATGTCCGCATATGACTTCAAGGTTTCCAATAATGCCTTACCATCAGCAGTCTGCAGATAAGCCGTCACCGCTGCAGAACTCTGAGCAGCACCCGAATCGGCTGCCAGCTTAGCTTCATCAAGTAGTTTCTTGCCGGCATCGGTTTTCATGAACTCAGCGACAGCAGCAGAATTAGCGGCTGCTTTTTTTGTAGCATTAGCAGATGCTGCTGAAATACTCGATGACAATGAGTTCAGCATTGCTTTTGCTTCGGGCTTACTTGCCAATGATTCTAACGATGCTTTGACCGCCGCTAACGAATTTAACGTCTTGCCTTGCGACGTTGTGTTAAATTCAGCAATCAATGCCCGTTGCTTGGCAGGATCAGCAGCTGCATCTGAAAGTTGTTTCTTAAAAGCCAAAACAGCAGGATCATTCGCCAACGAGCCAGCTTCACTCAAAAGACTTGCCGCGCTCTTGAGTTTATCGCCAAGCTGGGCAAAAGCAGCACTGCCAGCCGGTGTTTTCGCGTAAGATGCCGCTGATGATAAGAGATCAGCAAATTGTTGCGAAGTTGGTGCACTGGAACTTGCTGTTGTGGCATCAATTGATGCTGCAAAGTCCATTCCTGCCTTTGTAGCGGCAACCGCAGCAGCGGAGGATGCCGCATTGGTCGTGGTTGCTGCGCCACTGTTTGCAGGTGCAGGTGTTGCAGCCGTTGCAACAGTAGCTTGTGAAGCTGCTGCACTCGGCGCCTGTGTCGAAGTTGCGACTGGCGCTGCTGCAGAACTTTCCACTGCTTTGACTGTCTCTGTTGCCACTGATGGCGCAGAAGGCTGCTCAACGTTTTTAGTTGTCTCCGCTGAAGCCTCACTTTGGACAGCCGCCGATGAAGCAGCTTTAGCACTTGCTGCAGCCTGGTCGACTTGCTGTGCCACTTGAATCGTGTCGGTTGTGACGTCGGCCTTAACTGTTTTCCCTGATTCTAAGGCACCCGCACCGATAATCGAAACCACCAGCGAAGAAGCGAATAACCACTTCTTGCCTTTCTTCCAAGAACGAAAATGCGTATTTTTAATCTGCGCTTTTTCGTTCCCCCTTTGTCTTTGTAAATTTTTCTTCATATAATTCGGCCCCACTTTTTCATTGTTTGCCCTTAGTTCATTCAAGCAAATTCAGACCACATTACGCTTCATGACGACGGTGACGTGTTGCACCGTAAAGAGATAATGCAGCCATCAAGCTAACGCCGGCTAACGCAATAGCGCCTGTAGCTTCGTCTTCGCCTGTTTGTGGTAGTGAATGGTCGCCACTAGTAGAACCATTGCCAAACTGATTTCCATTGTTTGCGGTTGATCCATTCGTAACACCGGTTGCTGACAATTTACCCACACTGTTGGCACCGGTTGTTGAACCACTACCATTCGTGCCATTGCCATTCAGACCAGTTCCTTGGCTATTGTTGCCATTACTGTTCGAACCGTTGCCATTATTAGTGCCATTGCTACCGTTGTGATTAGCGTCAGCGCCGGTACCTGTACCGTTAGTACCAGTCCCTTGGCCGTTGTTACCATTACCGTTCGAACCGTTGCTATTAGTACCGGAACCATTTGTACCATTCCCGTTACCATTGGCATTATTGCCACCGCTATTCGTACCACTACCATTGCCATTAGTATCAGGAAGTGCACCATTGTTAGCTTGAGTAGCCAGATCCTTAGCAAGATCGCGATCAGCTTCAGCACGACTTGCCGCATTTGCAGCATTGTTAGCATCAGCAATCGCAGCATCGGCGTACCGCTTAGCAGCTGCTGTGTACTTAGCAGCTTCATCAGCCTTGCCAGCTTCTTTAAAGACGCCAGCTAAGGACTGAGCAATTTTGGCTGAATTTGCATTGGTCGCGGCATCTGTTGCATAAGATGCAGCATTTGAACTAGCTGTCGATGCATCAGTATTCAGGTATGCGATTTGCTTATTATTCGGATCATTCTTTGCAATAGCGGCAGTAGACGCTGCTGCATCAGAGGCCAAGGCCGCGGACTGTTTAGCAGTTTCTGCAGCCTTGGCTGCTGCGCCAGCATAATCTTGCGCCGTAGCAGCATTGCTAGCAGCTTTAGAGGCGGCGTCATTCGCCGCGTCGGTTGCTGTACTTGCTGCCTGAGCTGCGTCACTTGCTGCTTGAGAAGCTGCAGATGCGTCACCCTTAGATGCTGCATCACTCGCTTTAGCGGCAGCATCTGCTGCGTTTGAGGCGGCATCACTCGCTTTAGCGGCGTCACTATTGATGGCCGCATCAGAAGGGTTGTTCTTCGCATCATTTGCAGCATTCTTCGCGGCATCGCTTGCCTTCGCGGCATCGTTGGCGGCAGCTTTGGCAGCATTGTTAGCTGCCTCCTGAGCAGCTGTCCGTGCCGCATCACTTGCCGTCTTGGCATCACTAGCTGCTACATTCGCTGCATCACTAGCCTTGCTTGCATCGCCTGCTTTAGCTGCTTGTTCAGCAGTTTTGGCAGCATCAGCCGCATGACTGGCAGCATCGGAAGCAGTCTTGTTTGCGTCCGCAATCGTCTTGTCATTTGGATATTCATTTGCATATGAACCAGTTTGCTTAGCAGAATCAGCTGCATCTTTAGCAGACTTATTTGCAGCATCGGCATAACCATTTGCGGCTGTGCTTGTGCCAGTATCGCCGGCTGACGAAGCGGCCTTCGCGGCATCCTTTGCCGCATTGGCTGCTTTCACAGCATCGGCTTCAGCACGACTTGCTGCGTTTGAGGCAGCTGATACATCGCCAGTCTTGGCAGCTGTATCAGCATCTTGTGCCGCTTTGGCAGCATCAGCGGCGGCAGCGGACGCCTGCTTGAGCGCATCAGCAATAACTGCATTATCAGGGTACTTATTAGCGTAATCACTTGTCTGATTTGCTGAATCAGATGCCTGATTTGCAAAACTGTGGGCGTTAGCTGCGTAATCCTTAGCCGCGTTCAATGCAGCTTGAGAGGCCTTGGCTGCTGCCTTGGCCGCATCATTTGCTGCATTAGAAGCCCTTACAGCATCATCTGCTGCACGACTTGCCGCGTTCGACGCATCAGCAACGTTGCCACTCTTAGCAGCCACGTCAGCATCTTGAGCAGCTTTGGCGGCATCGGTCGCTGCGTCTGAAGCTTTCTTATACGCGGTTGAAACATCCGAATCTTGAGGATACTCATTCGCGTAGTTGGCAGCCTGTTTTGCTGAATCTGCTGCTTTATCTGCAGAACTATGAGCATCGGTTGCATAACCTTTTGCTGCGTTCGATGCTGCTTCAGAAGCTTTGGCGGCTGCCTTGGCTGCATCATTTGCCGCATTAGAAGCCTTCAAAGCATCATCCGCGGCACGACTTGCTGCATCGGATGCTTCCGCCACATTGCCACTCTTGGCAGCTGTGTCAGCGGCTTGAGCAGCCTTGGCCGCATCAGCTGCAGCGTCAGATGCTTTCTTGGCAGCATTTGAAACAGCAGAATCGTCAGGATACTTGCTTGCATAATCGTTAGCCTGGGTTGCCGAGTCGGAAGCATTATTCGCTGAACTGTGTGCATTATCCGCGTAACCTTTGGCCGCGTTCAATGCTGCTTCAGAAGCTTTGGCGGCTGCCTTGGCTGCGTCGCTTGCAGCATTAGATGCCTTCACAGCATCAGCCGCGGCACGACTTGCTGCATCGGATGCTTCCGCCACATTGCCACTCTTGGCAGCTGTGTCAGCGGCTTGAGCAGCCCTGGCCGCATCAGCTGCAGCGTCAGATGCTTTCTTGGCAGCATTTGAAACAGCAGAATCGTCAGGATACTTGCTTGCATAATCATTAGCCTGAGTTGCTGAGTCGGAAGCATCATTCGCTGAACTGTGTGCATTATCCGCGTAACCTTTTGCAGCATTCAATGCTGCTTCAGAGGCTTTGGCGGCTGCCTTGGCCGCGTCGTTTGCGGCATTGGATGCTTTCAACGCATCGTCCGCTGCACGACTTGCTGCATCAGATGCGTCTGAAACATTACCACTCTTAGCTGCCTTGTCAGCTGCTTGAGCAGCTTTGGCGGCATCGGTCGCAGCATCAGAAGCTTTCTTGTAAGCAGTTGAAACAGCCGCATCATCAGGATACTTGTTGGCGTAATCGCTTGCCTGGCTTGCAGCGGCTGCGGCATCGTTTGCTGAACTATGCGCATCATCAGCATATTCTGTAGCTGCCTGAGAAGCTGCTTCAGAAGCTCGTTGTGCTGCTTTTGCTGCGTCGTTTGCAGCATTTGCTGCTTTCGCGGCAGCATTTGCTGCGCGTTTGGCCGCTTCAGAAGCACTAGCTGCATCATGGTTCTTGGCAGCACTGTCAGCATCTTTAGCTGCTTTTGCAGCATCGGCTGCGGCATCAGCCGCTTTCTTGGCAGCATTTGAAACAGCAGCATTGTCAGGATAATTATTTGCAAAGTCGCTTGCCTGACTCGCTGAATCAGAGGCTGCGTCAGCCGATTTGTGAGCACCGGATGCGGCATTGTTTGCCGCACGCGATGCAGCGTCACTCGCAGCCTTCACTGCAGCATTAGCTGCGTTTGAAGCATCCGTGGCCGCTTTAGCAGCTGTCGAACTATCGCCATTACGAGCGGCATCACTCGCTTTGGCAGCTGCTGAACTTGCTGTGCTTGCTGCAGCGCTTGCGTTATTTGCATCGTTTTGGATATTGGCATCTGACGGATTATCAAAAGCATTTGAAGCGGCACTGGCAGCAGCATCACTCGCTTTGGCTGCGTCATCGGCTGCAGCTTTAGCGGCATTGCTTGCTGCACGTGATGCAGCATCACTAGCCGCGTCAGTCGCTGCCTTGGCAGCATTCGAAGCATCCGTGGCCGCTTTTGAAGCCGTAGAACTATCGCCTTTGCTTGCAGCGTCACTCGCCTTGGCAGCTGCTGTACTTGCCTGGCTTGCCGCGGCATTTGCCTTGTCCGCGTCACTTTGGATATTGGCATCAGACGGGTTGTTCGCAGCGTCACTCGCAGCCTTCTTGGCCGCATCGCTAGCTTTGGCTGCATCATCTGCCGCTGCTTTTGCTGCATTGTTCGCTGCGCGTGATGCAGCATCACTTGCGGCTTCATTCGCTGTCTTTGCAGCGTTTAAAGCGTCATTGGCTGCTTTGCCAGCCGTGGAACTGTCACCTTTGCTTGCAGCGTCACTTGCCTTGGCTGCTGCTGTACTTGCCTGGCTTGCTGCTGCATTTGCTTTGTCCGCGTCACTTTGGATATTGGCATCAGACGGGTTGTTCGCAGCGTCACTCGCAGCTTTCTTAGCTGCATCGCTAGCTTTGGCTGCATCATCTGCCGCTGCTTTTGCTGCATTGTTTGCCGCGCGTGATGCAGCATCGCTAGCTGCGTCGCTTGCTGTCTTAGCAGCATTCGAAGCGTCAGTAGCCGCTTTTGAAGCAGTTGCACTATCGCCCTTGCTTGCGGCATCACTTGCTTTGGCTGCTGCAGTGCTTGCTTGGCTTGCTGCCGCGCTTGCTTTGTCTGCATCACTTTGGATATTGGCATCAGACTTGTTGCCTGCAGCGTCACTCGCAGCCTTCTTAGCCGCGTCGCTAGCTTTGGCAGCATCATCTGCCGCTGCTTTCGCCGCATTGGCTGCTGCGCGTGATGCAGCGTCACTGGCTGCGTCACGTGCCGTCTTGGCGGCGTTTGAAGCATCCGCGGCCGCTTTTGAGGCAGTTGCACTGTCACCCTTGCTTGCGGCATCACTTGCCTTTGCAGCTGCTGAATTTGCGGCACTAGCTGCTGTGCTTGCCGTATCCGCATCACTTTGGATATTGGCATCAGACTTATTGTTGGCAGCATCACTGGCTGCGCTCTTTGCCGCGTCGCTTGCCTTTGCGGCATCATCGGCTGCGGCCTTTGCAGCATTGCTTGCAGCACGCGATGCAGCATCACTGGCTGCATCATTTGCTGTCTTGGCAGCATTTGAAGCGTCCGTAGCTGCTTTTGAAGCCGTATAACTATCGCCTTTGCTTGCGGCGTCACTTGCTTTGGCTGCCGCGGTGCTTGCTTGGCTTGCTGCTGCGCTTGCTTTGTCTGCATCACTTTGGATATTGGCATCAGACCTGTTGTTGGCGGCATCGTTCGCAGCATTCTTGGCTGCGTCACTGGCCTTGGCAGCATCATTTGCCGCTGCTTTGGCAGCATCACTGGCAGCTTTAGAAGCAGCCTGGCTTGCAGCTTCTGCAGCTTTAGCCGCTGTGTTAGCAGCATCGGAAGCAATGCGCGCATCGCTTTCTGCTGTACTTGCGGCATTACTTGCTTTTGCAACATCCCCCGTTTTGGCAGCATCACTTGCAGCATCAGCTGCTTTTGCAGCGTCGGCAGCCGCTGAACTTGCTGTCCTTGCTGCAGTAGAGACAGTGCTATCAGAAGGGTACTTGTTATGATTTGCTTCCGCCTGCTTTGCAGAATCAGATGCGGCACTGGCAGCCTTTCGAGCAGCATCGGCATAGATACCTGCCTGCGAATTAGAACTGCTGCCGCCACTATCATTGCCACCGCCACCATATGCAGCAGCTGCCTTCGCAGCGTCACTGGCAGCTGCACTAGCTACCTGAGCAGCATTGGCAGCCTCATAAGCCTTCTCAAGTGCGGTTGGCACATCACCACTCTTTGCGGCGTTTGCTGCATCACTTGCTGCAGTGGATGCAACAGCGGCAGCAGAGGTCGCAGTACTTGTGGCTTTAGAAATTGCGGCATCGGAAGGATATTGTTTTGCATAACCTTCTGCTTTAGTCGCAGAGGCCGCGGCTTGGTCAGCAGAATTCTTTGCCTGACCAGCCAATTCTTTTGCTCGCACCACATTAGCTTCACTTGTAGCCAAGCTTGCGGCATCGGAAGCATCTTTTGCAAATCCAGCAGCCTGATTAGCCGCGTCAGATGCTCCGGAAACATTGCCGTTCTTGGCGGCGGTTGCAGCCGCTGTAGCAGCATCGGAAGCTTTAGCTGCAGCACTGCTTGCGGTATCCGCAGCATGAACAATCAGTGGATCGCTTGGATACTTATCTTTCGTTGATCCTGCCTGCTTAGCGGAGGTAGCAGCATCATCTGCAGACTTCTTAGCTGCATCTGCAAATTTTCCGGCATCGGTGACGGCAGCACTGCTGTTCGCATCTGATGCTGCAGACGCTGCTTTTGCCGCTTCAGCCGCTGCATCAGATGCGGTTGCGGCCGCTTGGGAAGCAATAGCAGCCTGACTGAATGCAGTATGCGGATCGGTCTTTGAAGCGGCTTCATCAGCAGCCTTAGCTGCATCAGAAGCTACCTTGGCAGCGGCGTCTGCTTTGGCAGCAGCTGCGGAAACCTTCGCATCAGAAGGATACTTTTTGGCAAAATCATCTGCCTGACTTGCAGATGCCGAGGCTTGATTTGCAGAAGCTTTAGCATTGTCGGCATAGCCTCGCGCCTCATTGGCATTTGCCTGGCTATGGGCCGTGGCAGCTGCATCAGAAGCAATTTTTGCATCGCTCGCCGCGTCACTCGCTGCATTAGATGCTGCTGATTCGTTGCCGTTCCTTGCCGCATCAGAAGCTTGGGTTGCAGCATCAGAAGCTTTTGCCGCTGCAGAAGATGCGGTACTTGCCGCATTAGAAATCAAGGTATCGGAAGGATACTTTTTAGCGTCAGTGCTTGCTTGACTTGCTGAATCCGATGCCGCTTCTGCAGATTTCTTAGCATTACTTGCAAAATCTTTTGCATCTGCAGCTGCGGCAATTGTCTTAGCTTTGTTCATAGCATCGGTTGCAACCTTGGCGGCATCAGATGCATCATTAGCTTCTTGCAAAGCTTTTGCAGCTTGTTCGTTTGCTTTGGCAGCAAGTGACGAGGCGTTACTTGCTGCTTTTGCTGCTGCGTTAGCATACGAACCAGCAGCATCATAGTCGCCGGCTTTATTGGCCGCGTCTACTTGAGCAACTGCACTCTCAACCGCCTTATTTGCATCCGCAACCGAAGTAGCCAGTCCCTTAGCGCCTGCAGCGTCACTAGCTGCTGCTGACGCAAGTCCTGCTGTCTTAGTGTTAGCAGCAGACGCAACACTATTGAGATCTGCTAGGTCCTTGTTATCTGGATGTCTTGATGTAGCGCCAGAGGTATAGACGTACGCAGAACTGGCAGCTGTACTTGCCGTGTTTGCAATATCAGCGGCCGAATTTGCCGTCACCGTTGCTTGGCTTGCTGAAGTGCTTGCTGTAGAAGCATCAGAAGTTGGTTTCGTTGTATCTGCAGCTGGGATAACCCGAATAAAGAAATACCCAGTAAAGGCTCCGACAAATTCTGTTGCACCGGTTGCTTGTGCAGCTTGAACGGTATAAACAACTGCATACGTCCCCGGCTTGTTATAGTCTTCAACACTGTTCCATACGGGAATATTGGCATCCGTCTCCGGACGGCCAACTTGCTTGGCAAGCTCTGTGCTGATCTTAGGTAAAGGCGTGATTGCCGCAAATGGCCCATGAAACTGGCCATCCCCGACATCGGTTGTCTGTGAATAGTCAATGACACCTTCCGCTAAGCTTGCACTGAGCGTCACCCCATTACCTAAGTCAAAGGTTACAAGTTGTTCGCCTTGTGTTGCAGCACTCGCGACCGCATTGTCAGGAAAGGCGCTCTTGAAAGCTGCGTCCCCCGCATGAATCGTCAAGTTGTTGGCAGTCATCAAAACAGACTTATCGCCATTTTGATCCATGGTCAGCGATTTGGGAAAATCACCGCTATCACTCGCGACAGACCCCGAAGCCAGCGTAACCGAGCTTGCGGCTGCTGGGTTTGCAGTTGCTGAACTTGCAGCTGCTGATGAAGCCGACGCAGATGCCGGAGTCGTTGCTGTTTGCACCTGTGACGCCGTACTTTGTGTCTGCACATTGGTAGCAACTGCTGAACTTGGTGCGGCCGCCTGTGCTTGGGAAGCAACCTGAACACTTGCCTGAACCGCGGCATCATTAGCCTGACTCTGTTGGGCAACCGCACTTTGCGGCTCGCTACTCTGCGCGCTGGAAGCTGCTGATTGTTGTGCAACAGATGATGTTGGCGTCGAAGTATTGCTGAGTGCCGCCGCTGCCGCAATGGACTGCTCAACATTCGAGTCCGCATGAACCGGCGCCGATTCAGAAATAGCGACGCCAGCACCGCCGGCTAAGAACGCAAGGATACTATAAGCAAATACCCATCGCTTCCCCGCCTTATACATTTTGAAGTTCGTATTTTTCTTTACGAGCTTCTGCTTTTTATTGAACTTTTCCATTTGCTCGCCCCACTTAATTAAAAAATTGGGACACCATTGACCACATTCTTGATTAAAAATGTGAAAACGATGTCGCATAAATCTGTGGTCCAGTGGCAAAATCGAGTCTCAAGTTCGATTTACCATTTTTTACAAAAGCTGCTGAAATACCGACTTAAGCTGGCCGACCACCATTAGTCTTACGTGATGTTTTAAAATCCGAAAAAGGCTAGTCAGGTATTGGCGTTCTAGAATGACCAATATTGCTAGCATTTGGCGATCAGCAAGCCCACAGCAACCCACCCAAGAGCTGGTATACGTCAGACAGCTTGATGATTGCATTTGTGGTTTCGCTTAAAATTTGATGACAGGCAAGTCACTATTCATTTGCCTGTAATTACGATCACCCCCAGATATTATGCCTGTTATTTTGACACATTCACATGTTATAACATTTCTCATACCATCACAACTCCAATGTTATAAAAAGATTTTTTAGTATTTTGACAACGTGTTATTTACTTTAAAAAATATTGCCAAAAGTTGACAATGGCAGCCTTTTATTGGCTATTTATGAATCTTTTACGATTTTTTGAGTTCTCAAAGATTCTTAAAAAGTCCATTAACGCCACTATTTTATAATTATTAATATTTCAAAATCTAAAATATCAGAATCTTAACTGAATGTTATTTTTTCAATTTTTTGACTATCTGGAATTCTTGATGCATTCAATCTAGCTGCTTTCGAATTCTAGTTGCTTACTCATTCGCCTCAAATTTTAAGGTAAAAAAAGAGATGGTCATCGCCATCTCTTCCATACGTTAACAATTCAATTCTAAGGGTTCCTAAATTTTGAAATTATAGTGCTTCTGCTGCCAACACTTTCGCACGCTTTTTCGCGGCGTAGTCGAACAGCGTCTGCCATTGTTCAAACGTATTATCGTCCGTAAAGCGCAACGCATTTTGATAAGCTTCCTCACTGAAGGCTGCCAGCTTGTCCTTATGCGTAAGCAAATCAATGATGGCGTCTGCCAAGCCATCAATATCGCCGTTTTTAGTCAGAATGCCGCTTTTACCATCTTCGAGAATGTCTGCCGGCCCATAGTGAATATCGTTTGCGATCATGGGTAATCCATGCGACTGAGCTTCGATTAACGTTAATGGAAAGCCTTCAGCTCTGGATGGTAACAATCCGACTTGTGCGCGGTTATAAACCTCGGCAATATTACTGGTATATCCTTTAAAGAGAACGCTATCCTCCAGATGCATTTTCTTGACCAGTGCGCGCATCTTGTCCCCCATATCGCCATTAGAATAACCCCACAACTCAAGCTTAGCATCAGGAATGACCTTGAGTACCTTTGCGAATGCTTTGATTGAACTGTCTTGTTGTTTTTCTGTGGCCAAACGTGCAACGTGCACAACAAGATTATTTTCGCGTTGTGTAAAAGGCACTTTATTAGCTTCGACGTCCGTAGCTTTAACAAATGCAACCCGAATCGTAAAAATTGGCGGTTTAGTTCCCCAACGTGCTGCCACATCTTTGGTTTGTTGCGCAGATGGTGCAATAATGCCATCCCACCTGTCCAAGTTGTTTAATGAACTTGCATAGAAGTTGTTCAACCGATCATGCATGATATCTTTGTCATCAGCTAAGTGATTGTTATGCAGATGGAACACTTTAAATGCCGGCGTCTCCATATGCCGCAGTCCCCAACCTGTTTCAGTGGTCCGATCGCTAATAAACACATTGTATCCGCCGTCGACTTTGTTCAGCTGGTCGTAGAAAAACCGTGTTAAATCATGTATGCCGTCAAACAGATAATCTACACCCTCAAAATCGTCTAGCTTATAGGAAAACTTATCCTTATTTGCCCGATTGAGATAATGCAATTTTTCAATTTTAACATTGCCATCTAAATCTAGATAATGTTCCTGAAAAATGTTCCCCGCGTTATCAAAATATTGGTTTAAGCAAAGGATACCCCGTGAATCCCACCAGCTCATTTTGATGGTGCGACCCGTTGCATCAAAATACTGAACATTACTGATTTCACGTGGATTAGCTGCACCTTGGCGTAAATACGCAATTTGATAAAGTTTGTTGTTCTTCAGATAAGTAATCTTGTTGTCCTCCGACTTCTGGGTGATATTGTCACCGATAGGAACAACATCGTCAACCGTTGTCACTTTCTTTTCAACGTTGGTTGTGCCACAGAAATAATCAAACAGATTAACGAAGTGATCATCACTGATCTTGGCATCAGCAGTCACATCGTGCAAATTCATAGCAAAAACACGGGTGACGATCTTTGCCGGCACCTGATGCTGATTGAATAAGTTTAGTCGCTGAATTTCCGCACCTTCAATGCCTGATTTAGCGAACTGCATGTTTTCATTTAAAAAATAATACATGACCTGACCTCCATTACAGACCTAAAACCTGCTGCCATTGTTTGTAAACCTTGGCTTCATCTAAACGTTGGCTGACATTTTCAAGTGCTTTTTTGCCAAATTCCGCCCGTTTCTCCGGCTGCTGCAATAAATCAACAATGAGATTCGCCATGATCGCCAAATCATTTTTGGCAACCAAATAACCGTCTTCTTTATTGGCAATCTCATCGCTGGGACCGTAGTGAAAACGATAACTGATAACCGGCAGACCATGCGCCTGGGCTTCCAGCAGAGACAGGGGACCCCCATCAGTAGCAGCAGTATTCAGCAACATCGTGTATTGACCATAACGCTCATCCAAATCCGTCACGTAATCTTTGAAATGAACCTGCTTATCGACTTTCAGATCCTTAGCCAAATTTTCAAGCTTCTTTTGATAGTCAGGATCACCATAACCATAGAGATCCAGTTCGACGCCAGCAACCTTATTGTTAACCAGATCCAATGCTCGGATCATCTGATCAAGCTGCCGTTCTTCAGCTATGCGACCAACATACATCAATTTCTTATTGTCAGGGCTGGTCGTAGCTTTCGATGCGTCGTGCGGCAACTCATTTGGATCGACTGTTACCGCCGGAATAGCCGTCACTTTAGCGGTTGGGAACCGTTTCGCAATGGCATCCCTTTGACTTGGTGTCTGAACGATGAAGCCATCGGTCTTGGTCGGATCAGCAAATGCAGGCTTCAGGAATCCATCTAAAGGATCTGTTTGCGGATTGCCATTGTTCATGACGTGATTAATTGGAATATAAATAAACTTTTTGGCAGGTTGCTGCATATTCTTCAGTGGTAATACGCCGACACCCGGACGATCACTGATGAAGATTGTCTCGCCCGGATCTGCATCCGCCAATTCATCTAAGAAATACGTAAATAAGCCATCCAGATCATCAAACTCACGATCCTTCAAAATGCTCTCGCCTTTCAAGACGACTCGCGAAGGCCGCATGTTGTCCGCCTTGTTACCTAGGTAATAAATCTCAATAACCGACTTGCCATGCAAATCGTAGTATCGTTCAAACGTCAGCAGACCGTCACGGCCAAAATACTGTGTAGCAGATCTAAAGCCTCGGGCATCCCATAAATCGCGTTCAACTTCATTGCCTTGATCATCCAAATAATTCTGGTAAAAGACGCGCCCATATGTCTCTGGTATGTAACCCACTTGGCGTCGAAGCCGATCACCATCTGTTACCTGGCTTTGATTAGCATCAACTGACACCTCGTCAAGCGTCGGCAAATTCATTTCATCATTCAATACCGATTTTTCCGGCATATCACTCGGAATATGCTGAAAGTAATCAAACATATTCAACACATCCGTTGACGCAATATTCATCTTTTTAAGGGTGCGGACGCTCAAACGGTCAAAGTCACGGGTCAAAATGACTGCCGGTTGTTTGAATCGTTTGAACAGCGCCAAACGTTTGATTGCTGCATGCTCAACGCTCGAGTTTTTCTGTAACAGATATTCATCTAGAAAAAAAATCATTTTGTTCTTCACCATCCCACAATAATATAGACAAAGCGACATATGCTCAACTATTTAGGATCCTTCAATTTTCATCCGTTCCCCAAGCCAAACATTACGATATAACAATAGCTATTCTCATATAGCACAAACTTAATATAACATATCCACACTATCAGCAAAATCATGAACCCCAACATTATAAATAAACTTGTCACGCGGGGGCCATTCATCTTTGCCATCCACAAATGTTAAACCATCGAAATGGCGCACCGTTACTAATCAGTGGGAAACTTGATGCCAACCATTTTGCGTAAATGATACACCAAGTTATTGACATCTTCTGCCAGTTGCAACCATTCCCCGTATTGCTTTCGGTTTTCGGCTTTAAATGGGTGTTCCAAAATCTCAGTGAAGTCTAACAGCTCGCCAGTAAAATGATACGTATAATCCGCCGTCATCAGCGGGGTAATTTTCTTTTGCGCGTCATAATGCTGAACCAGATGGATTTCGGTTAGATCATCAACCTGAATAAGCTCATGATGACCGTTAATTTCCGTTGGCATATATGAATCGGTGATAAATCCGAAGTGAAGCGTTACGTAAAAATGTTCATATTGCAAAAAGGCAACACCCGCACCATCAACGCCAGTTTCAACAGCGGTGGCAAAATACGTTGCTGAGCTTGGCCGACCAAACAGCTTTAATGCAGCATAAACTGCATAAATCCCCTGTTGCTGTAAAGCGCCCCCATAGGATTCCAAAGTAAATCCTTCAGGTTTGCCGCCCTCTAAAATAGCATCGTATGCTGGCCGTTCACGCATTGACACGAAAGTTGCGCCTTGAACCATAGCCATCTTGCCAACAGCCGCTTCAATGTTTTTGAAATTCGGCATATGAATTGGGTAGGCTCCCTCAAAAAATAAGACACGGGGATGATCCAGCAAAAGTTTCTCGACTTCCGAGAACTCAGCTGGATTGGTTAACGCTGGTGGCTGCACAATGACATTCTTGTCGGCCTCGATCGCTTGCTTAATCTGGCTAAAATGTTCAGCATTAGGAGAAGCAATGAAAACCGTGTCGAAATTGCCATTTTTAAAAAAGTCAGCAAGGTCGAAGAAAGTTTGGTTTGTCCCATACTTATTAGCGTATTTGTCAGCCTGATCAACATCATTAGCATACAAAGCGCCAAGCTCCCACTTCTTTGTCATACTCGCCGCCTGGACAAAATCGTCGGTTGCCTGGTTAGTACCGATAAGGCCGTAATGTATCATCTTAGCCCTCCTCCAAAATATGTTGTAACAGCCTACATCATAACCCAAAAATAACGTTTAATAAAGTTATTATATTCAATATTTTATAATGATAGTCGGCACTGAAGTTCTTGGCTAATTTGGCACCGTCTTCTTGACCTAGCAAGGCATTCAAAGATCAAAAAGTAGTTAAATATTTTAATAAATATGACGCGTCGACACGGTTACTAACACATGGCGCTATGCTTAATATAAAGAATTCAATGCCTAATTTTACCGTTCTTCTACAGACTTGTGCTACCATTTATACCAACAACAACAGGAGGTATTTAATCACATGAAAGCATACAGCTCCCCCTGGTTTTGGTGGTACTTTGTCCAGGGGCTTATATTAACGGCCGGTTATTTGCTAGCGGCCCAAGGCGCACAGTTCTGGTTATGGGCGCTTGTCTTAACCATTATCGAAGGTGGCTTGTTACTGGTAAGCGCCATTTCGGCACCCAAGCATTGGATCAGTCGCTTACTCAAGCTGCTGGCTGTTTTGATTCAACTTATTGTGTATCCGCTTATTGTTTTCTACAGTGGTCAGCAATTCTTGCGTGTTTTGCCAGGCAATTTAAGTTTGATTCTGATTGCGGCGCTAATTTTACTGGCTCATATTCCTTTTGCGAAAGTTCTATTCACGCCGGACCAGCACTATTTGACGCGGGTTATCACAACGATGCTGGTTGCGTTTATGGTTATTTACGCAGGAACAACTTTTACTGAAGGTTTGACTAAATCAGCTTTTGCTTCGCCGCTTTGGAGCTTTGCCGAAGCAGGCGTTTTGGCGGCGATTGTTTCAGTGCTAGTCGGCGCCATCGCGATGCATCAGTGGGGCCTGCCGCTTCCAAGTTGGCGGTTCAACCCGAATATGCAAGCCGGTGTCTTGATTGTTTTGGTTGTCTTTATCATTTACTTTACGCTCTGGAATGCTTTTAGCACGAACGATTCGTTTCAAAGCCTGTTCATCTGGTCATGGCATTCAAATCCCCTAACATTTAACTGGTTTGCTCAAGGACTTGAGCCGGGGATTGCCGAGGAATGGGAGTACCGCTATATGGTCTTAACTTTGTTGCTAGTCTGGTTGAGCCGGCATCGGTTGGCATTATCAGGCAGTATCTTCATAAGTGGTCTGCTCTTCGGCGCCTCCCACTTGATCAACGTTTTGGGTGAACAAAATTGGTTTGATACGCTTTCGCAGATTCAGTTTGCTGCTGTCTTCGGGTGGTTTATTGCCGCCGTTTATCTTTACGTTGGTTCCTTTAGCATCCCGATGCTTGTCCACGCGACCATTGATATTCTCAGCATGGTCGTCAGCAACACTGAGGCTTCAATCACCGGATCAATAACGGTCTATTTATTCCAAACTATTGTGGAAGTCGTCATGATTGGGTTGACTGTTTGGTTATTGACTGGGCGACGTCGCCAAACCATGCAATGGACACTGGATCGGATTATGCCGAAACAGAGCTCACTAGCCATTTGAACCCAATGTTAAACGCCGACATACCTTCCACAATAAACGTGTGAAAAGTATGCCGGCGTTTTTATGTCGTCATCATCAAAAGCCGCTATGGCAAACTAATCATCTAACGGGCCTTTCCCAAGGTACGCGTTTAACATCCAAATGTTTTTGTCTGTTTCTTCTTTGTACCCGTTGATCATGTCTTGCGTTGGAAAGTCGCGCTCTTGATCGGTGACTTCAATGGCTTTCTGATACTGATCGGCCAAATACTTAAACTGCTTGACGAGACGTTGCATCAACTCGACCAACGTATATTGGCCAAATGCCACTTTTTCATCGGGCAGACCGGTATGTTCGATGAACTCATGGGTGGTCGCATACGGTGAGCCGCCTAAAGCAATGAGCCGCTCTGCAATTGCATCCAACGCTTCGGCTAGTTGATCTTTGTAATCATCCATCAATGGGTGAAGACGAAAGAAGTTATGCCCGCGCATATACCAGTGAATCTGTTGCACATTTGTTTGAAGCTGCATCAAATCCGCAATCAATTGGTTAAGCTGGTCAATGGTTTGCGGGTACTTAACATCAGACATCAATCATTCCTCCTTGTGTTTGGCACATGGTTTGCAACAACAACTTCATTATGGCACAGAGGAATTGTGAGGTTCTAGCAAAAAGCTCGGGTACATTAATTTAATCATCAGTCAATGACAAACCATCTGTTACCATTAAACGGACGGAGACTGAACTGTTCACTATTTGGCTGGCCAACGTATGTCCATCCTAAACTTCGAATGAATTTAATCGCATCAACCATCGTCTTAGGAATTGTGTTGTAATTATCACTCCTGCCATCTGAGGCTATATACATTAAGTTAGATGGGGTCGTATAAAATGACCATGATGCACCGTCAGCACCAGAATGACCCAAGCCAAGCGCATGTCCAATTTCATGTTCGATGATGTTGGCAGTTCCTTGGCTATCAATATATTTATTGACTGTAAGACTTGCCGAACCCGTGGTATTAAGCTCTATGGTAACAGTATTTGCCGCACCATCATGCACCGTTGATGCCCAAGAATTAGGGTTATCCAGACTTTTTTCTTCAAAATTGATATTTACATTCGATGGGGAGTCGGTTTTTTCAAAAAGACCCGGAATCTCTGAATTCCATTTATCAATGGCAGTTTGAATCTCATTAGCTAACGGATCATCGCTGCCAATCCAGTATTTGATTGCTCCATTCGAACCGTTTCCAGTGAGACCTTCATAGGCAGTTTTGTAGCCATCCTGACCCAAACTCAACGCATTTTTGTCAACCCAGTACCAATTCACGTTGTCATTCGAAATATGGACAGCTGTAATTTTTTCGCCGCTTGGATTTAAGACGGTTTCTTCTTCATTGGCCAAATAATAGGTTCCTACCAAGTTGCTTGAGTCATCCAAAACATGCCCGCTACCAAATGTGTCTTCATATATTGGATAGTCGGTTGCTGTTGGTTTTATCGTATATATTCTACTACCATCACTCCGAAAATCTTGCCAGTACGTCGGATCCGACTTGTCAACTTGGTATTTTTCCTGGGACAAAACTTGATAAGTAACTGCTAATGAACTTTTGTCTACCCAATACGAAGAGTTGTTCGGCAGTGTGACTAAAACAGCTGTTACACCGTTACCGCGATCAATTTCACGAGTAACTGTTACTGTTTGTCCAACATAATTTTTACCATTCACGTCAGAATAGTAAGCTAAGGTGTCCCAGGGTTGTGAGCATAAGTTCCAGTCAGAAACGACTTTTGCCTTATAGTTAACAACTTTCGCGTTAGGTAAATTCAATGCAGGGCCATTTTGATAAATATCCGAGGTGATCGTTAGGCTGTGCTCATCCACCCAGTAAGATTTTCCTGATGGCAGCGTAATAAGGTCCGCATACGTTGCGAAATCCTTGGCACGTTCACTAATTGTCACCTTTGTCCCTATGTAATTGGGGCCAATCACCGAGCTGTAATATCCAATCGTTTGATACCCAGGTTCTGTAAAAGGCTTATCAACCAAGTTCCAGTCCTGCTTCACGACTGCCTGATAGTTAACCTTTGTAGCTGTTGGTGAATCATAGGCAGGGCCATTTTTAAAAATATTCGATTCTTTTTCATCAGCTTGAACCGTCTGAGGCATCAATGATGTCTGCAGGCTTGACCAAGAACCGGAAAACGCCATTGCCATTAATATAATCACAACTACATTAACAATTCTATTAGTGCTTTTTGCATGACTTCCAACCATCATTATCACTCCTTAAAAGTTGAATCAAATCACGTGATACACACAGTTTGCCTGTTCTCATGCTCAGGAAATGACTCGTTAAAACAGTAACTCTGGGTCTCTGCTCCTCCCAGTAGACCAAAAGGCTCATTCAATCAAACAGTCAGCATCACCCACTTATTCCCATACAGAAGACCTAACAGTAAATAAATAACAGATTACAGCACACAGTTTAGAACAGCGTTAACAACTCGTCAACAAACGCATAGGTTAACCAGTTTATTTGCCGCAATGAGAGTAGTCCAGCAAAATGTTTGACTTGATTTCGCCACTATGGCATCAATAAATAAAGATGTTTATTAGCAATCTTAAAGCTGAGGAGCGGAGTATTTTGAAAAAATGGAGTTGGCTGACAATCGGAACCCTTGTAAGTGTGGCGGTGCTTGGCATCGGCGGATGGTGGCTAATTGACCATTATCATTATCAGCATCTGGTTGATCAGCCTACCGACGTCAAAAAATGGCAGGCAGATCCACGGCCTTTGCAGTCTGAAAGTGAAGCGCAAAAACGAATTACCGAAATTCGGCAACCGTCGTCTGGAGTGCACCTGGCAAAGAAAACCAAGATGGCGGTGATTCCGGGGTTGCGAGGCGCGTGGTCAATCAACAACAAAACTCGGCAAGCAGCCTTTGGAACCAACTGGGTGCCACAAGGGGTTACGCAGTCTAAGAAGGCGCTCTATGTCAGCATGTATGATGGTGATCATCGGCTAAACTCCATTATTATCGAAATTGATGCCAAAACTGGTCGTTACAATAAGACGCTTATTTTGCGCTCCAAGGCACATGTCGGTGGGATTACTTACGATCTCGACAAGCAGCGATTGCTTTGGTCGGATGACAATTCGAAAGCAGGCGGCGCCGGGATCAGTTATGCCGCGCAACGCGAAATTGACGCTTATCAGCCGCAAGTCAACCAGGCACCGCTGGCTTCGACACGGATTCCATTCCACCTGGCTAACCGCACCTCGGCCATGACCCTTTACAACCATCAATTGGTCTTGGTGAAGTACGGCAAAAAGACCACCGGCCGCTCGCTGATTGCCTTGCCTTTAAATGACGAGAACCTGCCAAATGCGATCACGCAAAAACAGTTTGACAAGATCGTCACCGACCTCGCCCCGCAGACGCAACATAAAAGCACGACCCAAATGTTAGACATTCTTTTCAAAACCCTCATCAAAAAGAAAATCATCAACTCTTACAATCCGGCGTGGGATCGACTGCAAGGCGTTGCGATTGCCAAAGATGGCGTGACGTTGTTCAGCCAGTCAAATGGCAGTGCGCCAGGCAAAATCTGGATCCGCATGGCCGTGGATAAAGGGTGGGAAAAGTTAGATTTTAAATCGCCAAAAGCTGGCGATAAAATGATCAATGTACCGAACTCAGTTGAGGAAATCAGCTTTAACCCTGATCAAAATGAGTTGCTCCTTATCTTCGAAAGTGGCGCAAAGACTTATCGTGAAGAAGGCTGGTTCTTCCATCGGCCGCATTACATGGATCGGATCATGTACCTGCCTTTAACCGTTTAGAGCATTTTGCCTGAACATTAGTGATTGGAAATCATAAAACAGCCGTAACCTACTCGTCAGTTCAATGACTGCGAGAGGTTACGACTGTTTATTTTTAAGTCGGATAATTTTAACGGCATCATCTGCGTCACGGAAATCGATCGGCGAACAAAAACACAACGATCCTAAGATCATTGTGCCTGATCAACTATCCACCGCTTACTTGATGTCTCACGTTTACCGCTCACGCTGGATCAACCTATACATAACTTGATCACCACCAACTTGGCTTGATTGTCTTGCGGTGGCAGTAATCGGATAATGCCGCGCGTCAAATAGTTTTCCTATGGATAGCGTTCTAAAGCGGACCAATATGTTAACTCGGTAAGTCGTTTGGCTTTCTTTTTGAAAACGTTTACGATAATATTCAAGCTATACATAACGCTCTATGGACGAAGCCATAAATGAAGAACATGAATGTTTCGTTAAACGACTTGCCGCGGAGGCTTTGGTTTCGGATGGCGTACAGTTGCCGCTAAGGGAAATTATTGCGATTCTTCCCTTGCCAGCCGATTTTCTGTCCGGGAAAATGCTGGCGCTAACAGCAACTGCCAACTATCTGTTGCCGAATACCTCTTTAAGCTTTGTCCGTTATCACGAAGACGAATCTATTTATTCGCAATCGGTACATCAAGTTATCGTGACGAAATTATATCATGGTAACGCGGAAAAGTTGCCGAAGATGCTTGCCGGTCCCGGCTATGCGTTTATTCCGTTATCTGCTCCTGATCATCGCAGTGTCATTTGGGTTGCTTCCCATCACCTAGTTGACCATGCCATTCAGCGTCGCGGAGGCAAGCAGATCATTACGGTCAAATTTTGCGGGAATATGAAAATGACTTTACCGACGACTTATCATGCCGCGCATTTTTCGGAAATTTTGGCAGGCAGTCGGCTTTTGATGGATGTGACGGAACAACTGGCGCGGATCAGCGCAGGTCACGCACCGTTAGCTGACGATCCGCAGCATGAACACACAGTGCTGGTGGATCATCAGACTGCCAAGATATTGATGCATCACGTCAATGGGCGGCTTTGGCAACAAGGCGCTAAGCAGGCCGTTGGGGAAGATAGGTATATGTTGCAGTCGGTTAAGGAAAAAGGGCGCAATCCAGACGGCGTTTAGTTTTGCCTGTGCCTATCTAATTTGAATATAGTCTATTACAAATTTGCAAATTTTATTTAGTTGAAAAAGTGGTTAATGAATAATGCGATTGTTTATCAGCCGCCTTTCCGAGTTAAGTCGGCTCTAGCTTAATCATCGGCAAATAAGGTACTATTGTCATAGAAGTATCAACGCAGAACTACAACAACTTTCAATGATAAATGGCTGGTTAACAACGTTGATAACGGTCACCTGCCGGAATCAACGCACAAGACTGACGGAGGATTGATGATGATTAAACTAATCGCAACCGACATGGATGGCACTTTCTTGCGGGATGACATGAGCTACGATCGCAACTGGTTCGACCGACTCTATCACCAGCTGCAAGCACGCCACATTTATTGGGTCATCGCAAGCGGCAACCAGTACTTTCAGTTACGGTCTTTCTTTGAAGACTATCCCGAAACCATTTTTGTCGCGGAAAATGGGGCCTACATTCGCGATGTCAACCACATTTATGCCCTGAATGCCTTTGCTCCCTCGATTATCCATCCGATCCTAACGCACCTTGAACAGATTCCTGATTTAAAAATCTCCGTCAGTGGTCAAGCCGGCGCCTACACACTGGACACCATGGATCCAGATCATTTGGCGATCATGCGAAAATATTATCCTAAGCTGACGTTACTACATGACTACCATGAACTCGACGACAAAATCCTTAAGTTCTCCATCGGCTGTCCACCGGAGCGTACAGATGCGATTGTTGCTGAATTGCGCAGTGCGCTGGCTGGCGTTGCGACTCCGACTAGCAGCGGTCACGGCGACATTGATTTGATTCGTCCAAACGTGAACAAAGCGCAAGGGCTTGCGCTGCTTGGGCAAAAGCTTGGGATTGACTTGTCCGAAATGTGTGCCTTCGGTGACGGCGGTAATGACTTGGAGATGCTGCAAGAAGTCGGTTTAGGTGTGGCCATGGCCAATGCCGATCCACGCGTGACCGCTGTCGCTGATGCCACGACGACAAGTAACGAAGAACAGGGCGTTTTGAAGTTTATGGAAACACTGATAACAACCGATCAACGGCATGCCGTCAAAAGTCGCTGAACATCAACGCAACGCTTGCGATAAAGCTATCATTAAGTGAAAGACACCGCGAAAAGGGCGCTAGTTTTCCTAAGTCGAAAACTAACGCCCTTAATAGTTGATCTGACTGATTGGGACCAAATCTCAGTTTTAACCTTTAGTAGCCAGATCCTTGTTGATCACGATACTCTGATACATCCAAGTGGTGATCAGATAGTATAAACCATAAAGTACGATGAATACGCCGAACGGCACGATTAGGTTGTCATAAGGTGCCTGCAGAATCATTTTGAACAATTGTAATCCGAACAAAACGTGGATCATGCCGACGATACCTGGTAGAAGGAAGAGCACGCCGATTTCTTGCCGAATGGAGCGACGTAGCACCTGGGGACGTGCGCCGATTTTCTGCAACATCAGGTAGCGGCGCTTGTCGTAGTTAGCGCCGGATAAAATCTTAAACATCAAGGTCGAAGCCAACATTGCCAAGAACGACAGCCCTAAGAAGAAGCCCATAAAGGCAAGGCCAGAGTACATCCCATTGAGAATGGAATACGACACGAATTTCTGATCGCTTTCATGTCCCCACAGCTTGGGATACTGTTTATTTTGCAAGTTTATAATCTTTTCAATGGTGTCATAATTTTGGTTGAAGTTTTTGACTCTAAATGTCGTCAATGTTTCGGCATTCCCGAGTTTGGCAAAGGTCGCGTCATCTGCAACCCGCATTTGTTTTCCGCGGTTATTACCAATAAAGATCCCAATAGCGCCTGAGTATTGCGTTGCGATTTTGTTAAAGTTGCGGCTTGTTAACGTGACCGAGCGCAACTTGCCACTCTTACTCTGATCACGGATCTGAACCTTTAACGGATGAGCGTCAAGTGCACGCTGGCTGATATAAACCGTTTTGGCATCTGACTTGAGCGTATACTGCTGCTTCTCAGTGACGCCTTGCAACTTTTTGATCTCAGCTTGCGTTTGGGCATTTGGTGATGCAACCGTCAAATCATAAGCGGTGTATTGACTTGCCAGCACCGGAATATCGTGGGTAAACCCTAGTCCAACAGTGATCGCCCCTAATGCCAAGGCTACCAAAATGGATACAACGGACAGGATCCGTGTATAGTCGCGAATCCGAAAACTCAATTGCGACAATGTAAAAGTGTGCAGCTGTTTGGAAGCAAAGGAATGGTTGCGCTTCAACAAGGCAATCAAGGCCACAAAGACAGCGTTGAATAAGAAATATGTCCCCATCACGATGGTAACCAATGCAGTCGGGATGGCTTTAATGCCAATATGAAGCGCATTACCCATACAGTAATAGCCAATCGCCAGTAAAATTAAGCCTAATACGATTTGCAAAGCGAAAAAGATCTTCTTCTGTTTAACCCGATTCGGCGTTTGCGCTTGCCGCAATAGCCGCATCATCGGCATTTTTAGCAACTTAGCCGTATTGTAAATCGCCGATAAAATGAACAAGACAACGAAGAATCCGAACGTCCATAAAATCGCCGGTACCCAGATAGCGGAGAAGCCGGTTGCTTGGGCGTGCAGGGCATTAATCAACCATTTACCAATAAAATTGGTGCCGACTAACCCAATCAAAACGCCCGCAAACGTTGCGAAAATCCCAATCGCAACTGTTTCAAGAAAAATGAGCTGTCCGATCTTCCGCCCTTTTGCTCCGAGCATCATAAACATCGCATAATCGCGCTGCCGCATGCTCAGCAGGAAACTGTTGGCGTAAACAATATAGACAAACGTAATGATCGCCAGCAACACTGCCCCAAAGCCAAAAATAAACGGCGTGTAGCTAATCGGCGAATTTTGTTTTAAGAAGCTGGTGTTCGTTGCCAGCGCCATGAACATATAAAAGACGGCACTGGCAATCACCAGTCCAGAAAATAGCACCGCATAGTCGCGGAAGCGGTTCTTTAAGCCGCCAAGTGCAAGTTTGCTTAACATAGATGCCGCTCCTTATTTTTGAAATGTGCCAAGTGTTTCCAGGATTTCCTGATAGAACGCTTCTTGGCTCTTATCCCCATGCACCAACTCAGATCCGATTTGCCCGTCTTTAATGAAAAGAATCCGACTTGCATAACTCGCTGAAAACGGATCATGCGTCACGAGTAAAATCGAAACCCCGTGATTCTTATTTAAATCATCCATTGTGTGTAGCAACTCGCGCGCTGCTTTGGAGTCCAAGGCGCCTGTCGGTTCATCCCCAAACAAAATGTCCGGTTGTTGAACCAAGGCCCGTGCTGCAGCCACCCGCTGTTTTTGGCCGCCGGATAACTCGGTCGGATAATGATCCAACACCGCAGCAATGCCAAGCGTTGCCGCAATTTGATCAACCGCTGCCTGTTGCTTTTTGGCACTGACATTCTGTAGCGCCAGCGGTAAGGCAATATTTTCCCGGCCTGTCAGGTTCTCCAATAAATTGAAGTCCTGGAAAATGAAGCCGATTTTCTTGGCCCGAAAATCCGAAAGTGCATTACCTTTTAACTTGGTCACATCTTCGCCTTTAATGCGAACAGCACCAGAAGTCGGGCGATCAAGTGTACTGAGAATGTTCAGCAAGGTCGTCTTCCCTGAACCAGACGCCCCCATGATGCCAACGAATTCACCGGGTTCAACCTGGAAACTAACACCTTTCAATGCTGGCGTCTGCTTTTCACCGCGTTTGCCATAAGTTTTGGTCACATTTTCAACCGTTACAACTGGTTGTTTGTCCATGATAATCCTCCATTTGCGTGTTTGCTTTTTTGAATAATGTCATCATACCGGCTCTAGACCGGCATTTCCTGATAATGGGCTAACAAACAGCCTTTTCAAGCTAACGTCTTTGTAAGCCACTTTAACTTTTCTTTACTTCTGATTTTTTGCACCTACGACTGTTCCGACAGCTGCGACAAGAAAGTTGCTGGTGTACCGCCTGTTAATGAGGAGGCAGTCGTGTATCAATGAGCATATCGTGGCAAAAGAAAAACAAGGCTTTGATCTTTTAAATCCCATCAACCGAAACCTTGTCGCTTCTTAATACTCGCGCTATTGACCAAAGAGCAGTCGCTTAATCTAATTTCTCTCTTGCCGCTTTTGGCACATCTTTAGACGGAACACTTTGCCAGCGGGTAACGCCGCGATTTTTGTTGTAAGTCATTTTTAGGTACGCATTCATCTTCAAAGGCCGGTCACGATAAACTTTAAACTTGAGTTGCTTGGCTTGACCCTTTTCATCATAACCGGTCAACTTATAGTCATACTGCTTGTTGCCTTCACTATCATTTGATTCTTTACCTTTTTCCGTAATCTTCGTATAGTAGCTCGGACCGCCGTAGCTAAAATGTTGATAAGCTTTCATGGCACCGAATCCCAGCACAATCAGGACAACCAATCCTATTAGCATTTTTTTCAATGTCGTTTCGCCCCTTTTTTAATTTCCAGCCGCCAGCTATTCAAAGAGATGCTTGTTTCCATAGCTGCCAAGCTTTCAGATAGTTTATCAAGTGGGCGTTTATGTTGGAAATAGAATTGTCTAACAAATCACAAGGCGTAACTAACGGGTTTGTAAGCAAGTTCACTTTTACGACTTTTCGACAGGAAAAAAATCCGTGCAGATCAATAGCGCGGCGCACCAGCGGGCATATGCTAACCACTTGAATGCTAATTGACCGTCAACAAAGCACAGCTAACCTTCACTCACTCGTCGTGCAAAACTATCTGGCTGGCACTTGCCTCCAAGCTAGCCAAGACGTCTTGCTGTTCGATGAAAGCAATCCAAGCCTGCCGCGAGTCTTGATCCTCTTCTTTAATGTAGCGTTTCAAGTTGCAATAAGCGCTGCACACAAACCGCTCCACCATCACCTCAACAGCCTTTTCTTCTATCACGGGATCTCGCTGGTCCGCCGCGCATCCCTGCGCGTGCTTCAGCCGCTGGTAGACAACCGCGCGCCGCCGAAAATCACGTACAGCATGGCAATGGGATATCACATATTCTTTAAATGTATCATGATTCAAACTTCCGCCTTCTTTGGTTAATTGAGAGACCATACTTGTTATCATTTTAACATGGTCTTTGTTAATTACGAATATGAAGAGGATGGCGGATTTTTGTTTGTGATTGTCACGCTATAGGGAACGTTTTACGGCAGTGCATGAGGCAAATGATTCATGATCTCATTGTAGTATCTCACACTGAAAGACACCTCCATAATGACATTAAACACATAAAGGCGTGAACTGATGAATGTCATAACGAAGATAACTCTCATAAATATCTCGCTAAATTAGATAATAAAAGTTGCACGCAAAGAGCCACGAATTGCAGTTCACACTTTTTATGCATCTGCTAAGACTTTTCAATCTAACCATGATATACTGCCTATATAAAGCACAAAGGAGGGTTACCATCATGCTTATTGAATTTTCCGTCCAGAATGCTACTTCTATCAAAGACGAAATGATCCTTTCAGCTGAAACAGGTGAACGTCTCAGCCGCCTCAAGGAAACCAATACCATCAGGGAAAACAAAAGTTCGCTGCTAAAAAATCTCATAATTATTGGTCCAAACGGCTCTGGCAAGACAAATATCATCAATGCACTTAAATTGATGCGATCCATGGTCTTAAACGACCCTGATAAAATCACTACATCATTGCCGTATAATCCATTTAGGTTAAATCCGCTTAATGCCAAAACACCGACCAAATTTCAAGTTAAATTCAATTATGGAAATCAAACCTTTCAATATTCCTTCTCTTACGTTTCCAAAGCAATCGTTGCCGAGAAACTAACCCAGGTTCTCAAAACAACTGAACGGACGATTTTTGCTAGGGAGGGTCAAAATTATCCGGTGCTGGATGAGGAGCTTAAGAAAGTTGCCGCAAATACCAAAAAGAACTCACTTTTTCTTTTCAATGCACAAAAGGCAAATATTTCCGCGGCAATTACAGTTCTCGAATGGTTTCAAAAGGATCTTGTTTTCGTCAATAGCAAGAACATTATTCCTGACCAGCTAACCGAGTTAATGGATGACAAACGAATCAAAAATGAATTTCTACGCTTTCTTCGCTTTGCTGACTTCAATATTGTTGATGTTAAAGTCAGAGATATTCCTTTGAGCCTCCCGGAAGAGATCAAAAAAATCATGGCGACTTTGCAACCAGAGATTGACCTTCCTGATACTCGAAAAGAACTCTATGCTTCCCACAAACAATACGATGATAACGGCAACGTTATTGGCACTGAGGAAATCCCACTTACTCAAGAATCACGGGGCACCCAAAAGATTTTTCTGATTGCACTCTCTATCATCAATGCCCATCTTAACGGCAATGGTAAAACAATTCTCTTCGACGAATTTGATGATTCCCTACATTTCGAATTATCAAAAGCGTTAATCGAAATCTTCAACTCTAAGCAAAATAGAAACCAGTTCATTTTGACCACCCACGAACTGCAACTGCTCAATTCAGAATTGCGAACGGATCAAATTTATTTGGTTGAGAAAGATTTTCAAGGCAGAAGTTCGCTTTACTCTGTTTTTGATTTCAAGGACAGTAAAAACACAGCCCGCCATGACGTTCAATATATGAAGCGCTATATTGAAGGCCGATTCGGCTCCCTGCCGCAAATTGATGTCGACGAGATGCTCAACGCATTAAATGCCAGCAATCCACCAACGAGGAAGTAATGATGCCCCGAAAATCACGGAAGATACCTTATAAAAAGATCATCGCAATTTACTGCGAAGGCGAGTCAGAAAAAGCTTATTTCAAAATGTTAAAAAGAAAGTATCATGCAGCCAATGTACACGTCCACTCACCTAAATTGGTCATCACTTCCGTTGGCCTGAGTGGCATGTCGCTACTTAAAAAAGCCTTCCAAAAAGTTCAGCGGCTAAAAAACAATGAGCAGGCAGAAGAAGTCTATGTCGTATTTGATAGAGACAGTTTAGGCCCAAGTGAAATTGCGGATTGTCGCAGGTTCGCCATGCAACACAACATGTCTATCATTTTCTCAAATGTCAATCTTGAAATCTGGATCTTGATGCATTTTCAATCCGTCCGGCGCCCATACACGCCAACTAAGTTAAACAGTATTCTGTCAGGTCCTGCTTTCTTCAACACAAATTACGAACGTTTTAAGGGAAAGCCTTACGATGACCTTCTTTATGACAAGGTGAAAACAGCTAAGATGAATGCTGATGCTCTAGAAAATGGATATTCTGAACCGCTTTTCCTAAATGATCCTTTCACAAATATGAACCATGCGATTCAAGAAATATTTGACGTTACCGAATTTTAAAAACCAGGCACTAAATGACCGTTTTACAAGCAAAGTCCGAAATGAAAGACCTTAAGCCATAATTTCTCCCAGTCCTATCGCAATTAAGACAAGCGAAGTAGGCATCAAAACAATGCCACCCACTAACGAAGCGCGGCGGTAAGGATTGTTTACGCCAAGGAGCTTAGCAACTTCTCCTGCCAATAAGACAAACAGGACGATACCAAATGGTGAAACTTCAAGTATCTCGCGAGTATCGTTTTCACGAAGCTTAAAGTAGGCAGCGATAAACACGCAACCGTTAAAAGCTAAAAGAAAACCGAGTAAAAGCGTGAACATGTCATGCTCCCTTGTTTTGTCTGAATTAGGCTACATATCAAAAATCAATTTTGTTAAATTTAAGATATTCTCCCTACCATGGCTGGTCAAGAGACCCTTTTACTTTTTCAAGTTATATACCGCCGTTTTACACACACTCCGATAACAACTGTGTAAAATGACGGCATATGCCCGTGTTCGGAGGAATTGAAGTTTCAAGGTTGTTGACCACCATCTCTTTGCTAGATGACACAGAGCGGCGCTTATCTGACCAACTGAGCACGTGCACACGTTCAAACATGCTGGACTATGTTTGAATGTGTGGGCGAGTGCGTTCGATCATCTTCTACAACCTATATCTCAGCACGACTAACCAAATCAATGGCGGCATCACACGTGGCCTCAAACTTTATACCGCATGCATACTCGTTACGTTCTTGATACTTCTTCCACAAGATTTTCAGGCTATTATTGACCCGAAGAGACTCAATAGTTGATATGTAATTCGGCAACAACATCTCCGTTCCTCGGAGCTTAGCAGTCGCCCATAACGCTGATTTTAATGTTGCAAAATCAATGTTTTGAATTTGCACTTTATCAAATAAGTACAAATCATAATAATCCTTGAGCCTTGTATTCAAGTCTTTTCTGGCTACCAATGACTCCAACTTTTCCGATAGAATTGTCTCGACATTATATGCCATGATTGTAATATCCTGATCGTTGAATATGGTACGATGGTGCCACGAAATTTCACGCGGCGTAATCACATCCCCCGTTGAAACATCAATCTTAGTGACAATCTCACTGGCAAAGATCTTAGCCAACACCTGAATGCGAAAACCTGCATAGTCAGCTGCAACACGGATTTCATTAATTTTAATGATTTGAATCGCAATGTCACTATCAAGATCATTCATATCTGCAATTTCCGAGAAAACCTTAAATACCTCATCCTTAGTCACTGGCAACCCCTTGATTGATGTGTCAATATCACGTGTGGAACGGGTATCAACACCCAACATAGAGGCAATCAAGAACCCGCCCTTTAGAATCAAGTTATCGCGATATCTTGATCTAGAAATTCTGTAGACAATCTCGTCCAACACAACCTCCTGCATCAATAGCTGCGGGTCAATGTGGTTTTGCCTAGCTAGGTTTCTAACTTTTGTCTTAAACTGCTGACCATTATTGAAGCCAAGTTTCATAAAAGCACCTCCATATAGGGGCTGATCTTATCTTTCACATTAAAAATATCCGCATATTCACTTAAGCGATGCAAATTCTTATGCTTCATCCTTGAAAACGATACCATCGCTTGTTGAATGGTTTCTGCATCAGATCGATCGCGCGTTCTTAGAATATCACACAATGTACGTTCAATATTATAAGTTCGTACCATATGCTGCCCTGGACTTTTAACAAGTTCTACACCGAGTTCATACCACGCGTTTTTTTGTCGGTAGACCTTGACTGGATACTGATCAATCTTAGTTGGATGATAGTCCTGCGGGAAATTCATCTCATACGTTCCCGGCGTCCGATCAATCATGTCATGTAAAAACAATGCTGTATCTTTAAAAAAAATTCCTTTGCTAAACCGGTACTGTAAAATATACATGTCATCTTCAAAAATAGCTGGATCGATGTACACACCCCGATCTACTCGTTCCAACTTTCCAGATCTAGTTAGTTCCACAAGTATATGTGGGTCAAGTCCAGCCTGGTCAACTTGTCGGCGAGTAACTTGCCCGTTATTTGTTTCTAGTATTTTTCTTATAGGATCAAATCGCATATCCTCATCTCCCACATTCAAACACCATTATAGCATGAAACTGTGTTTGAATGTGTTAGTTAATTAAAGATCGACTGACCCTCCTACTAATACACATTTTGCCATTTCATCGTCAGAAACACTGCCATTATCCATATCCAAGCGCATCGTAAAGCTTTGGTGCATTTGTTTGCCACAAAAAAACACCTCCCCAAACTTCGGGAAAGTGTCGATGCTCCAAATATTGATCGAATGATTAACGCTTGGAGAATTGTGAAGCTTTACGAGCCTTCTTCAAACCATACTTCTTCCGTTCCTTCATACGAGGGTCACGGGTCAGCATGCCGGCCTTCTTAAGTGGGCCGCGGAAGTCAGGATCAACGGTCAACAGGGCACGGGCAATGCCGTGACGAGTTGCGCCAGCTTGGCCAGAGAAGCCGCCGCCATTGACGTTAACAAGAACGTCGTAGCTGCCAGTGGTTTCGGTGATGCCAAATGGCTGAGTTAAATCGGTGATCAGGTTTTCATATGGAAGGTAGTCGCGAACGTCTTTACCGTTCATCGTGATCTTGCCGGTGCCGGGGACCAAACGGACCCGGGCAACGGAGTTCTTGCGACGACCTGTACCTGCGTATTGTACTTGTGCCACAGTAATTGCCTCCTTAGATTAAGTTTGAAATGTCGAGTACTTCTGGCTTCTGTGCCAAATGCGGGTGTTCCTCCCCAGCATAGACATGAAGCTTCAAGAATTGCTGATGGCCAAGTGTATTCTTGGTCGGGAGCATCTTCTTAACAGAATATTCAACCAGACGTGCCGGGTTGTCCCGCAAGAGATCCCCAGCAATTTCATGTTTCAAACCACCTGGATGCTGACTGTGACGATAGTAAATCTTGTCTGAGGCTTTTTTGCCAGTCAACTTTAGCTTGGAAGCATTGATAACGATCACATTGTCACCGGTATCAACGTTTGGGGTGAATTGCGGCTTGTTCTTACCACGCAAGATCGAAGCAACGACAGATGACAGACGACCCAACGCGATATCCGTTGCGTCAATCACATACCATTTACGTTCGATTTCACCTGGCTTAGCCAAAAATGTTGTACGCACGATTTGTTTCCTCCATAATTCTGTGCTTGTTTGAACACGTTAAGTTTCCGGGGCTTATCGTGGGGCAAACAATACCAGCTATTAGAATACCAACGATTCAGGCTCAAGTCAATGTTAAATTACAACACAAGCGAGTTTGTCGGTGGGTTTTTAGCATCATCACAAAACTTCTGCCGTTAGACCCCAAGCTTCCGCACCAATGCCTGCCAGGAAGATTGCGAGCCGGTAACAATCGAAGCATGTACCGTTATTCCGTCATGAAGCCGGGCAAGTTGCGATTGACTAACCCGACTCTGAACCGTTATCTGCAAGGCTCCTTGCTGCAGCTGGTTTGTTGATGGTATCTGCGTGACTTTTCCGGTAAGTATAAGTGTGTCCCCAGCATTTGGTTCGACTTTTACACGCACCTGCTGACCACGTTTAACGCTAGAAACGTCCTTTTTTGCGACCTTCAAGTTGAAGCTGATTGAAGATTGGTGATTTTGCTCAGGTAAAATCCGGCCGATTACCTGTCTTTTAGCAACGATTTGCTGATCAGCCACCGCTGACTGGCGAAAATAGATCAACCCTGTTACTGGTGCTTTAATGGTTTGCGGTTGGCTGGCGTGCCTTAAATCATTGTCTTTTGCCTCAAGCTTTCCAAGGGTTTGCTGGATGCGTTTCGCGTCCGCTGCAACTGTTTGCTCAGTTATGGTTTGCAAAGTCGTTAGCAACGTTTCTGCACTGGCCTGACCAGTTCCTGTCGTTTGTTGATTCTCTTGCTGCTGTGCTTGCAAGGCAGCCAGTTGTTTTTGCCGATCATTTAATCGACCTTGCAGTTGAGCAAGATCTTGGGTTTGAATGGCCGCCTTCTCCGCTGCATCTGCGGTGGCGACTGCCTGCTGGTAATGTTGATAAAAGCCAGCATAAGGATTGTCAGCGGCAACACTTCCTTGACCGTGAATGGCAGCTTCAGCAACTTGAATCTGGCCGATCTCGGTCGCCGTCTGAGCGATTATCGTTGTCAGCAGCTGGGCAACCTCCTGCTTTTTGTTGTCAAGCGCCTGGTTGTCACTCGCCGCCGCATTTCCAGATAACGTCTGCGTCACCTTTTGCCGTTGGTTTAAATAAGTCTGTACCGCTTGTTGATAGCCATATTGATCGGCTTTTGAAAAAAGATTCTTATTTTGATCAACGCTTTGTCCGAAAACTTGCAATTGCTTTTGCTGTTTTTTCAGGTCAGTTATCTGACTGGCAAGATCGTCAATTCGATCAGTATCAGCGATTACGCGATAAACCAAAATAGGCTGATTTTTGCGAACCCTTTGGCCGAACTGCATCATGACTCGGGTGATAGTCGCCGGGCCTTGTACATAAAGCGCCCGGCCTCGCTGACTGGTAGCCATGGTGCCATTTGCCTGAATGGCTTTTTCTTGTTTGGTAAAGGCCAAAAACAGAACGAGGAGACAAATAAACACGATGAATGGTAAAGCGATCCAACGCTTAAAATGCTTGAAACGCCGGGTAAAATCAGTAGCCGTCACCAATTGATTTTCTTTTTGACTCATGGCGACTACCTCCTCAGCATTTGGGCATAATACCCGTGCTTGGCAAACAAAATCGGATAGCTTCCCCGCTCAACGATGCGGCCATTAACCAACACAACAATTTTATCGGCATTACGCGCTAGCTGTGGTTGTTGCGTCATTAAAATAATCGTTCGATTCTTGATCGCAAACAGGCGATTAAGAATTCGCTCAGCCATGGCACTTTCGATCTGGCTAAAAGTCCCGTCAAAAATGAGTACTTTTGCCGGCGATAATAACGCCCGGGCAATTACCAGCCGCTGCTTTTGACTCGCTGTCAGCGTTTCGGTATTGGCATCAACCAGTGTGTAGACTAGGTTTGGCAGGTTTGTAATGTCATCGGCAATTTCGGCCGTTTCACAAGCAGCATCCATATCATCATCGGTCACGTCAGATCGATTGCCAAGACGCAGGTTGTCCAGGATGGAGCCGGAAAAAATCACCGGCCGTTCTGGAACATAGGCAACATATTGGCGTAGTAGCGACAAGCGAATGTCATTAATATTCGTTTGGTTAAAAGTGATCGTTCCACTTCTGGCGTCGAGTGGCCATATGCCATCAATCAAACGTGCCAAAGTCGTTTTACCAGCGCCACTTGCGCCAACGACTGCCACGTTATGATTTGGCATAATCGTTAAATCAATCTTTTGTAAAACCGGCTGCTTTTGCCGATAGCCAAACGTTACTTGGCTTAATTTAATCGTCCCGGCAATTTGTTGCGAATCACTGACGCGCCGTTGTTGATCAGCCGCACTGCTTGACGGAAGATCACGCAAGCAGCTGTCGGCAACGCCAATCAATTGCCGTTGCGGCTGCAACCGCACCACCTGTGTCAAGTGGCCGATAAAGTAAACGAACAAGGCAGCAAATGCTACCAATTGGCCGAGGCTAAGTTGTTGTGTTAAGACCATGCCGGCACCTAGCCATAAGAGGCCGACTGTTAAAATGAAATGAAACGTCCGCTGCACCGCCCGTTGAAGTTGCACAAACTGCAGCTGAGCAAACTTTTTATGTAAATCATCGGCAAAGGCCTGATCAACCCGCCGAAAAAGATCCGGTTCGGCACGTAATGCCTGCATTGTCTCAACGCCACGAAGGCCTTCAGTAATTTCGGTGTTAACCGCCACATCGGACTGACTCGTAGCGTAACCGACTGCTCGCAAACGATCACGGAAAAACCACATCAGTAAGGCATCCCCGAATATAGCCAGAACGGCTAGTAGCGCCAACTTCCAGTTCATGCCAACCAGTAAAACAAGTAATATTGTCGCTGCGAGCGTCTCAAGCCACTGAGTTACAAGCGTTTTGGCTGCAACCCCAATGAGCCGATTCATTTCGACCACTTGGGCAGTGAGTGTTTGTCGCTGGCGATTCAAAAAAGGTAAGGGCATGGCGTATAACCGCCGCACGTAGGCCAAGGTCACATCAATCATGAGCCGCTGATCCAACATCCCCAACAAAAGCTCACGGCCCCAGGTCAGCACTGCTTCAAAAAGCCCTGCTCCCATTAGTGCAAGCGCCATGATGGCTAACGGCCTCATTAATCCATTCGGCAGATAAGTATCCACAATGATCTGAAGGAAAAAAGCTCCTGCAACACTGATACCTGTCGTCGCTAGCATCGCAAGTATTAAATGCACCAAGGCCACTTTTTGCTGCAAAATCAACGCTTTAATCGTCTGTAAAGGTGATGAAGGCATTTTAACGGCTGTATGGTTCAATCTCGGTTTAATAATGGCGCCGGCTGCAGCCCAGGTTTGGTTGAATTGTTGATACGATAACCACTTAACACCAACCGTCACATCAGGATCCGCTACCAACAAATGCCGTTTGGTGACTTTGAACACAACGGCAAAACGTTGCTGGCCGGCCTGCGCGTCTCGGTTCGCCACAATAAGCGGGGTTTCGTTTAAGTGCTTCGGCGTGATGTTGATAACACTTTTCGTTGTGAAATGAAGCGCCTCGGCAGCATGAATCAGGTCATCTAATGTCGTCCCGGTCTGGTCCACTTCAGCCAGTGCCCGCAAACGCGTCGGTGATATCTCTGCCCCATAAAATTTCAAAACCATGCTCAAAGCTGCAACACCGCTTTCTCGCGGGTCAGCTTGTGGCACATAGTCACACCGATTGACATGTCTCACCCAAAAATCCCCGGTAACCCTCATGCGCGTGCTCTCCTTGTTGCTATGCTTGATCAACCTTTAATTAATACTAAGCTTATCACAAAAATTAAAATGTTTGTTATTTAAAAGAGGAATGAGGCCGTTAATCTCATGAACAAAAGAAGTCCCCACATCACTTTTTTTCGTCCGTTCGGCTAACACCCGTACAAAACATCTGCAACGCCCGATCAAGTGGCAGTTGTTGTTGGAAGCCACCGTTTTCTGCAGTATTAGACGGTCGCAAATAAACAGCCAGAACGTTTAAAAAATATAACGTGACTTCGCGAGGCTGATACACCTTCAGTAATTCTGATTGAAAACCCGCAAAAAAGCGATCTAACGGCGCGAGCAGACTGTCCTGCCATGCCTTGAAAACCCGTCCGCGCGCGCTGGCCTTCAAGCTGGCGATATCGTGAATCACCATCTGCAGGTTCATATCATTGTCATCGGTCAAAACATGCCCTAAATGGTTCACCTTAGCGGCTAGACTGCCACTGCCAGTTTGCGCCGACGCAATTTTGGCCGCCATGCTGTCACTCACCTGCATCACCACTGCCAGGTACAGTTTTTCTTTGGTGCCAAAGTAGTGATACAGCAACGGTTGCTGCACGTTGCTGGCTTCAGCAATCATCCGCGTCGTGACGCTGGCATAGCCGTTAGTCATAAATAATGTCTGTGCTGCGGCCAAAATGCGTGCAATGGTCGCCTTCTTTTGCTGTTCTCGTTGATTCATTTTTACCAAGCCCTTTTTATTTATCAATTGATAAACGAGTGCTATAATGATTTTACAAAATTCAAGTGGAGGTGATCGAAATGTTTCTTGCCATTAAAGAAATTCTGCATAACAAGGCGCGTTATCTTCTTGTTGTCGTCACGTTTGTCCTCATTGCCTACCTGGTCTTCTTCCTGACGGGTCTGGCAACCGGACTGGCGCGCAACAACCGCACTGCAATTGACGCCTTGCCTGGTGATTATGTACTCATGTCTAAATATGCCAACAAAAACCTGCTGAGTTCCAGCCTGACCAAACAGCAGGTCGATAAAGTTGCTAACAAGCACACCGCCGTGCTCGGCCAAGTTTCTGTGGTCGCCGAGAATACTAGCACGGATAAGAAAGTCAATAGCAACGTTTTTGGGATTAACCTCGCCGGCAAGTTGAAGCCGACTGTCACCAGTGGCCGCATGCCAAGAAACAATCATGAGGTTCTGGCCGACGATAGTGTGACCAATGAAGGCCTGCACAAAGGTGACCGCATTACGCTCAATGGTAGTGACCAAAAGTACCGAATTGTCGGCTTCACCCATGATCGCCGCTTCTACACTGTACCTGTATTTTATACAACTTTGACGACTTTTCGCCAATTAAAATATGGCCAAGCCAACGCGGCCAATGTTTCAATCGTCATCAGTACCCGCCCGTTTAAGACGATTCCCGCCAAAACCCAACAAATTGATCGGGCAACCTTGATTAACAACATCCCTGGTTATACCGCCGAAACGTCCACCTTTGCGCTGATGATTGGCGCCATGATCGGGATTATGCTACTGATTATCGGCATTTTTATGTATATTTTGACGATTCAAAAAATCTCGATGTACGGCGTCATGCGAGCGCAAGGTATTCGTACCCGCTCCATTATCGCTGCGTTGTTCTGGCAGATTCTGATTCTTGCCGTCGTCGGAGTTGGCATGGGCGCCGGATTGCTAGGACTCACGCAGTTCATTTTGCCAAAAACGATGCCGTTCTATGCTAACCCGGCACTCTTCTCGAGTATTGCCGCTGCTTTGATTGTGATGTCATTAGTCGGTGGCCTGTTCTCGCTGCGACGCATTATTAAAGTCGACCCATTAGCTGCCATCGGAGGAGGAGAATAGCATGACCAATCTCGTTGAATTAACCCAAGTAACGAAAATATACGGCAGCGGCCGCACTGCAGTCACGGCCTTGCAACCAACCGATTTCGTTTTGAAAGCCGGTGAATTTTCCGCGATTATCGGTCCTTCAGGCTCGGGAAAAACCACGCTGCTCACCATTATCGGTAATTTGCAGCGTCCTAGTGGCGGCAAGGTCATCATTAATCATCAAGACACCACACATTTCACGGAGCATCAACGCACTGAACTGCGCTTCAACACATTCGGCTTCATCTTGCAAGCCAGCAATCTGATCCCCTTTTTAACTGTCAAAGATCAGCTGGCGTTAGTCGATCGGTTCAATCACCATAAACAGCACAAAATGTCGAAAAGCGAGTTATTTGACATGCTGGGCATCACCGACCTTGCCGGCAACTACCCAGCGGCACTTTCCGGCGGCGAGCGGCAGCGGGTGGCCATCGCTCGGGCACTGTACAATGACCCGCCGATCGTCTTGGCCGATGAGCCGACCGCCAGCCTAGACACCAAGCGTGCGCTGCAAGTCGTACAACAACTCGCCGATATTGCGCACAATACCGACCGTGGCGTCATCATGATCACTCATGACACCCGATTACTCGATCCCGTCGACACCGTTTATGAAATGCGCGACGGCCACCTCAGAGCCCTTCCTAAGTCCAGCTTGGAAAAAATTCAGGAAACTGCGATTTAGTCAAAATTATTTAATTTTTAGCACTCAATTAAAAACAGTGCTAAAAATTTGCATCATTAACCGGTAAAAGGCTTATAATGAACCTGTATCAAAATTGAGTCTAAATCATGGAGGTAATTCATTATGGCATCAGTAGATCCTGAAAAGACATTGTTTCTCGATGAACCAATGAACAAGGTATTTGACTGGAGCGACAGCGAAGCACCCGTTCGTGACGCGCTGTGGGATTATTACATGGAAAAGAACAGCCGCGACACCATCAAGACCGAGGAAGAAATGAAACCAGTCCTCGACATGTCCGACGATGAAGTCAAAGCACTCGCAGAAAAGGTTCTCAAGAAGTAATCAAAAACTGAACATCATGAACCGCGAACCGCAGCCCCGGGCCGCGGTTCTTTTGGTGTAAGCGCGAACTGATCATGGCAAAACGCGACCAACTGAGCTTATTGCTGCAAACCTTGGATCAAACTTTAGAGAAAGGGGTCGACACTATGACAGACGATGAGAAATTCGCAGCCTTTAAAAATCGGGCAATCAATGATAATGAACAAACTTTTGGCAAAGAAGTCCGCGAACAATACGGTGAGGACATTGTGAACGCCAGTAACGAGAAATTCCGCAAAATGTCGCAAGCACAAGTGGCACAGCTCACTGCATTGCAACAAAAGATTCTAGATGAATTAAAACCCCTTGTTGGCACAAACGACTTCAACACGCCAGAAGCCAAACACCTTTTCAAACTGCACAAACAATTTTTGCAGCTCACCTGGCCATCCAAACAATACTCGCCAAAAGCCCATCGTAGCCTTGCCGCCCTGTACGTCTCAGATCCACGTTTCAGCAAGTACTATGAAGATGGAACCGGCAAAAATGGTGCTGCTGAAACGCTAAATGCCATTATTCGCCACTATACACGGTAAATTGAAAAAGTTCGGCAAGCATGTCTTCTGAATGCGGAAATAGTTCATCAAACGCAATTGAAAAATCAAGCTTAACAAAAAAGGCGGTGACACTGTGTCACCGCCTTTTTTAAGCTTAATAATAAACTTCCTTCAAGTACAATCCCGAAGCAGGCGCTGTCCCTCTTGCCTGCTGCCGATCTCTAACTTCAAACAACCGTTGAAAGTCATGGATTTCGCGTCGGCCGTTGCCGATCTCAAGCGCCGTGGCAACCAGTATCCGTACCATGTTGTACAAGAACCCATTGCCATAAAACTCAAAAATGAGTTCATTTGTCGCTGTATCTTCGCGAACCGTCGCCTCGTAAATCGTCCGGACCTTATCCTTAATCACACCACCACTGGCAGCGAAGCTCGTAAAGTCATGTGTGCCGACGAGATCCTTCAGAGCAACTCCAATTCGGGCAACATCCAGCTTATAGGGATAGTGGCCAGTATAAAGCCGATTAAACGGATTCGTATAATAGCCGCGCGCAACCCGATACATGTAACGCTTGCCTTTAGCCGAGTAGCGCGCATGAAAGTCCGCGGCGACAATTTCTGCCTTCAATATCTCGATATCTAAAGGCATCAATGAATTCATCGCCCGCAGCATTGACTCGGCAGGAATATTTCCCGGGTAATCAAAGCTAATCACCTGACCTAAAGCATGAACGCCTGAATCGGTCCGCCCCGATCCGTCTACATGCACCGGCTGGCCCTTCGTCATTTTGGTCAAGGCTTTTTGCAACACGCCTTGAACCGTCCGTTGTTTTGGCTGAACCTGATAGCCGGCAAAGTTGGTGCCATCGTAAGCTAATGTCACTTTATAATGCGTCAAAAACCATGTTTCCTTTCTAATACGCCCGCAGCAAAAGCAACAGCCCAGTCAAAACAGCCATCCCGCCTGCAGCAATCCAATCGCGCTGATGGTAACGTAAGATTCGATACTTCGTGCGATCATCGCCACCTTGGTAGCCACGTGCCTCCATCGCCGTGGCCAGTTCATCCGCAGTGGTAAAACTGGAAACAAACAGCGGAATCAGCAATGGTACGACAGCTTTCATCTGTTGGAAAATGTTACCTTCACCGAAATCAACGCCGCGCGCACGCTGCGCATTCATAATTTTCGTTGTCTGATCCATTAATGTTGGTACGAAGCGCAAGGCAATTTGCAAAACCAGTGCCAGTTCGGTGACCGGTACCCGAATCACGCGTAATGGTTTGAGCAAGCTTTCAACCGCATCCGCCAACGACAATGGCTGCGTGGTCAAGGTTAATAAGGTCGACATGAAAATGATCAACACAAACCGAACGAAAATAAAGGCACCATTAATCAGCCCAAGCTTCGTGATCCATAACCAGCCCCAATGCCAGTAGACTGTACCGCCACGCACAAACAAAACCTGGAGGGCAACGGTAAACAGAATCAGCCAAATCAACGGCCGCACACCACGCAGGAAAAACCCAATCCGAATACCGGATAGCCAGATCATGAATAAGGTGGCAACAAACATCATTAAATATGTCTGCCAGTTGTTGGCGAGAAAAACAATGCCAATATAATAGAAACTCGCCATCAGTTTAGTCCGCGGATCCAACTCATGAATCCATGAATGGCCCGGAATATACCGGCCAAGCAGAAGCTTATCCACGCTGGCCACCCCCAATCTGCGGCAACAGCTGATCAGCCAGCTCGGTCTCGGTCAACGGCTGCGGATCAAAATGGAACCCCTTTGCTGTCAACTGTTGCGCCATCTGGGCGGTTTTAGGTAGTCCCAACTGGTTGGCTTTCAACCATTCTGGATCACTGAAGATTTCCCGCGGCGTGCCCGTTTTAATCAGGCGTCCCTTTGCCATCACCCAGACGGTGTCGGCATAATCAGCTACGTCGTCCATTTGGTGGGTCACAAGGACGATGGTTTGTCCTTGTTCTCGATGCAACCGTTCAAACATCGTCATCATCTCGTGGCGACCGGCCGGATCCAATCCAGCTGTGGGCTCATCCAGAACCAAGACTTCAGGCTGCATGGCCAATACTCCGGCAATGGCAACCCGCCGCATTTGCCCCCCGGATAAGTCGAAAGGCGACTTTTCTAGCACATCATGTGGTAATCCAACCATGGCGACCATTTTGTCAGCCAATGCCAAAGCATCCTGTTCACTCACACCGAAATTCTGCGGACCAAACGCAATGTCTTTGGCAACGGTTTGTTCAAACAACTGGTTTTCGGCAAACTGAAACACCATGCCGACTTTTTGCCGCAATGGTTTTAAATTCTTATTATTCGTTTCGTTGGTGATCACCTTGTCGCCAATCGTCACCGTACCGGATGTCGGTTTTAGCAACGCATTTAAGTGCTGGAGAATCGTTGACTTCCCAGAACCTGTATGGCCAATGATCGCGGTATAACTGCCATCATGAATCGTGCCGGAAACATCTTTAATGCCGTCACCGGCGAAAGGTGTACCTGCCTGATAGGTAAAGCTCACATGGTCGAATGTAATGTCCACAGGTAGTCTACCAACCTTTCATTATCCAAATATGCTTTCGGCATTGCCACCCCACGCTGAATCAAGGCATCTTTCAGCTTTTCCGAATACGGAACGTCCAATCCCAAGCGCAACAAGTCCGTACCATGGGCAAAGATGTCGCTTGGCGTTCCAATTTCGTTGATTTTACCATCGTTAAGCAAAATAATCCGATGAGCAACCGCGGCTTCGTCAATATCATGTGTAATCGACAAGACAGTCAGGTTAAGTTCGTCTTTTAACTCACGAATGACCCCTAACACTTCCTGGCGACCAGTCGGATCCAGCATTGACGTTGATTCATCCAAAATGATAATCTCCGGCCGCTGGGCAATAATCCCGGCGATTGCGACCCGCTGCTTTTGACCACCCGACAACCGCGCCGGCTCGCGATCGGCAAACGCCGTCATACCAACCCGTTTCAGTGACTCATCAACGCGTTTGACCATTTCATCACGGGGAACACCCCGATTTTCCAAACCAAACGCGACATCATCAGCCACTGTTGCACCGACAAACTGATTATCGGGATTTTGGAAAACAATGCCGACTTTGGCGCGAATATCCCAGACCGTTTCTTCACTGAGCGTCATTCCGGCGACTTCGACCGTACCCGACTCAGGCGCCAACAACCCATTCAGATTCTTCGCCAGCGTACTTTTGCCGCTGCCATTATGCCCGATAATGGCGAGCCATTCACCCTTAGCCACATCAAAAGAAACATCCGTCAGTGCTTGATGTTTTGCCTCGGGATAAGTGTAATTCAAGTGTTGAACACGAATGACGTTGCCCACGACGACCCTTCTTCCTACGCTTTGTATACCGAACAATAATACCATATTTTACTGAGTTGTTGGGAATAAGCACTTACGCTGTCACCGATATTAAGCAGTAAAACAGATGTAAAAAAGACGGACCATTAGAATTTTCTTTTAACAATATCATCATTCGTACTTAAAAAGGCAAAGACGGCAACAACGATCACGCCAAGTATCATCAGTACCCACGCTTCCCACCTTGTCGGATCAGTATGAAGCATTGCAATGCCGAAGTGACTTTCACCATTCACAATCCACAAGTTCGGGCGCAACATTTGCACAAGGAAAATGAAGAAGACTGCCCAAATCATACGACCGCCTTTTTTAAACAATCCGACATAGGCAGATATGATGCCAGCCGGAAAGATACTTAAAAAGCTCAGCATCATCAGTAATAGAATACCGGCCGTAGACTTGGGGAATGTTTGGGTTGCAAGAGGGTACCATTGAGCCAAGCCAACCACAGCGATCCAAAGTGTAAGGAGTGGGATAAAAGTTTGAATCAAATGTGGACTTTTTTTGTGTTTTCGGTATTGTCTACCAGTTAAGAAGCCACAAATAATCGCAATAATCCACACGTCACTTAGCCATCTCACGGTTGCGTTGCCATTGGTATCTCGATACACGCTCGGAATAAAGGGGCCGCCGAAACTTCCTACGTTAGGCGTCAAACTGATCACCAAGGCGACAAGAATAACTGTGAACGTTAACCAAATTCCAACAACCAGCAAGCCAATCTGCCATGGTGTTCGTTCTTTTAGCCAATTGTGCATGCCATTCACCTCCGATATTGTGCAGTATACAGGAAAAATGACGGCTGTGCTGGATCGGCGGTGACTTTTTTTATTAGCCGCCTGCATCTTGAATATGGACAGGTCGCAGACGACCGGGCTATAAGAAAAGTGGCGGTAAAAAGGAATCGCTTCAGGTCTGGGCGATTGCTTTTTACTGCCACTTGGGTGTGGTTGTTTGGTCAATAGGAAGTTCTATTGACGGCAGGTGTGGATTTTAGGTTTGGCTTTCTATAACGCGCTCGCCAGCGCAGAAGCCTGCATGTAAGGACCCTTGGCGCAATGGGCAAAGCCCTCCACCCGGTACTGAAAGTCTGTTCTATTGAAGGCAAAGTATGGGCTTGATTTCCGTTTTCTATAACGCGCTCGCAGTCGCAGAAATCTACGTGTAAGGACCTCAAGCCTAAATGGCCAAAGACCTATTCTTTGACACCTGTGCTATTTGGGGCTTGTGGAGGCTTAGCTTCCGCTTTCTATAACGCGTTCACTGGCGCAGGAGCCTGCATGTAAGGACCTTGGGCGCAATGGCCAAAACCCGGCCATTACGCCCAAGGCCACTTACACTCCGGCTCCTGACCGCGCCAGTTCACGCTCACACAAAAAAATCATTTAATGATGGAGACACCGGTTGCCCGGTGCTCTCAAGCTAGACTAAGCAGGACTGAGCCTGCCACCATCGTAACGCTCCATCGATCAAATGATCAAAGTTGGTTGACCTTCAAGGGCCAGCCGGTTTTTAACTGTGTTTAGACGAGCTCAATGATAACCATTGGGGCACCGTCACCGCGACGTGGCGCAGTCTTCAAGATGCGGGTGTAACCGCCATTGCGATCTGCGTATTTTGGTGCCAGGTCACTGAACAACTTTTGCAAAGCGGACTTCACAATAACGCTGTCTTCTTGTTCCTCGACACTTGCAATTTCGTTGCGGACATAAGCTGCTGCTTGGCGGCGTGCATGTAAATCGCCACGCTTGCCCAAAGTAATCATTTTTTCAGCAGTCGAACGAACTTCCTTAGCGCGGGCTTCGGTTGTGACGATCCGTTCATTGATCAGCAGATCAGTTGTCAGATCACGCAACATTGCTTTACGCTGTGAGCTGGTCCGCCCTAATTTACGGTAACTCATGGATTGGCCTCCTTTTCGAAATTTTAGTCTTCTTTACGCAAACCTAAGCCAAGATCAGCCAACTTGTTTTTAACTTCTTCAAGTGACTTACGGCCTAAGTTGCGCACTTTCATCATATCGGCTTCTGTTTTGTTGGTTAACTCCTGGACCGTGTTGATCCCGGCACGCTTCAAACAGTTGTAAGAACGAACCGACAAGTCAAGCTCTTCGATGGTCATCTCGAGCATCTTTTCCTTGTGTGTTTCTTCTTTTTCAACCATGATTTCGGCGTTTTTAGCCTCATCCGTCAGATTGACGAAAATATCCAGGTGTTCGGTCAGGATCTTCGCTGCTAAGCTGATGGCTTCACGTGGTGAGATTGAGCCATTAGTCCAAACATCCAGCGTTAACTTGTCGAAATCATTCCGACGGCCAACACGGGTGCTTTCAACTTGATAGTTAACCCGGCTGATCGGGGTGAAAATCGAGTCGATCGGCAAAACACCGATTGGCATGTCATCAGACTTGTTCTGGTCAGCTGCCACATACCCGCGACCCTTTTTAACAGTCATACGTACATGGAAGTGCCCGCCGTCTGCAACAGTACAGATATACTGTTCAGGATTTAAGACCTCAACATCAGGATCAGTGACGATATCAGCAGCAGTTACCTTAGCCGGACCGTTGACATCAATTTCGATGTTCTTGTCTTCATCGATATTCATCTTGAGTGCCAATTTTTTGATATTCAAAATGATTTGGGTGACATCTTCCAGCACACCATCGATTGTCGAGAACTCATGAAGTACCCCGTCAATCTGGATGCTGCTGACAGCTGCGCCCGGCAATGAAGAAAGAAGGATCCGCCGCAACGAGTTACCTAACGTAGTACCGTAGCCGCGTTCCAACGGTTCAACCACAAACTTGCCATAGTTGGTGCTTTCATCAACTTTGGTAATGTTCGGCTTTTCGAATTCGATCATCTAGTTTGTACCCCTTTCAAAACGAGAAGTGAAGATTTGTCTGCCTGACCGCCATAACGGTCGAAGGGTAACAATTAAACACGACGACGCTTTGGAGGACGAGAACCGTTATGCGGAACCGGTGTAACATCACGGATCGCAGTAACTTCAAGACCTGTTGCCTGAAGCGAACGGATTGCAGCTTCACGACCAGAGCCAGGGCCCTTAACCGCAACTTCAACCGACTTCATGCCATGTTCCATTGATTCCTTCGCAGCCGCTTCAGCTGCCATCTGCGCAGCAAACGGCGTTGACTTACGACTACCTTTAAAACCGAGTGCACCAGCAGAGGACCAAGCGATCGCATTGCCGCGAGGGTCCGTGATCATTACTAAGGTGTTGTTGAAGGTTGAGTGGATATGAGCCACGCCAGATTCAACGTTCTTGCGGACACGGCGCTTCCGCGTAGTTTTTCTACCTGCCATCGATCAATGACCTCCTTTAATTATTTTTTCTTACCTGCCATGCTTGCTTTCTTCCCTTTACGGGTGCGAGCATTGTTTTTGGTGTTTTGCCCACGAACCGGCAAGCCACGACGATGACGGATGCCGCGATATGAACCGATTTCCATCAAACGTTTGATGTTCAGGTTCACTTCACGACGGAGATCGCCTTCAACTTTGTATGAATCCAAAGCTGCACGAATCTTGTCTTCTTGTTCTGGGGTCAGGTCATCTTGACGAACGTCTTCCGGAACACCGGCAGTCTTGAGAACCTTTTGAGCGGTTGTCTTGCCAACACCATAAATATAGGTTAAGGCAATGACGATTTGCTTACCACGTGGTAAGTCGACACCTGCGATACGAGCCATGTACAATGACACCTCCTATTGTTTTAGTTTGTATTATCCCTGACGCTGTTTATGCTTTGGGTTTGCAGAGCAGATAATCATGACCCGACCCTTACGACGGACCACTTTGCAGTGCTCGCACATCTTTTTAACAGATGGACGTACTTTCATGAGAATTTAGCCTCCTTGAGTTGGCAACTACTTGAAACGGTAGGTGATCCGGCCTTTGGTCAAATCGTATGGTGACAATTCAACCGTTACCTTGTCCCCTGGGAGAATTCGAATATAGTGCATCCGAATCTTACCGGAAACATGAGCGAGAATTTCCGCACCGTTTTCAAGTTTGACTTTGAACATCGCGTTGGGTAAGGTATCCGTCACGGTGCCTTGGATCTCAATTACATCGTCTTTTGCCACGAAGTGTTTCCTCCTAAAAATTATTGGTTCTATTAACGCGCGAAAAGGGTGAGGCCGATTGGCACTCACCGCATACCGCGATATTGTACCATAATTCTTCGACTTTGAAAACAGTCATGAGGGGCGTGCAATCGTCCAAGCACTTATTTTGCCACAGTCGCCAAAATCGCTTTGATATCGGCAAACACCTTATCGATGTCCTGGTCGCCATTAACCGTGTGCAGCAGGCCCTTCTTCTTATAGAAGTCCAATAGCGGCGTGTTCATCTCGATGTTTACTTTAAGTCGATTCTTAACCGTTGCCGGCTTGTCATCTTCACGTTGGAAAAATTCGTGACCGCCGCAACGATCACAAGTGCCGGCAACCTTTGGCGGGTTGTAGATTTTGTGATAAGTTGCTCCGCATGTCTTGCAGATAAACCGGCCAGACAAACGGTCAACCAATTTTGCAGGCGCAACATCAATGTTGATAACAGCATCTAACGGCTTCTTGAGATCAGCTGTGATCGTTTCGAGTGCCTCTGCTTGTTGAATGGTGCGCGGAAAGCCGTCAAGCATGTAACCGGCGTCGGTATCAGATTCAGCAAGACGTTCTTTGACAATGCCGTTGGTCACGGAATCCGGTACCAACTGTCCCTTATCAATAAACCCCTTTGCTTCTTTACCCAATGCCGTGCCAGCAGCCATTGCAGCTCGAAACATATCCCCAGTAGAAATATGTGCAATCGGATAAGTATCCTCAATCCGTTCTGCCTGCGTGCCTTTCCCTGCACCGGGAAGTCCCATTAAAATGAGATTCACGTTGCATCCTCCTCTAAATATACACGCCAGCGCAGCAGCAAAGTCTTGGATTCAAACTAAATGCCTGAATCTTTTGATTGCCGGGTGCACTAGCCCATACACTGCTTTTGCCGCGTTAGCCGATTCAAAAATTGAACCGGTTAACGTACGATTTTTTTACTTCTTCTGATCATCCTTAACCAAATCACCACGGATAAAGCCGACATACTCACGTTTCATGAGCAAGCCGTCTAACTGCCGAACTAATTCAATTGCGGTCATGACAACAATCAGCAGACTGGTTCCACCAAGCCCGATTGATTGTGGCAGCCCCCAAATGTTAGCGGCCAGTTGCGGTAGTAAGGCAACCAAACCAAGGAACAATGCCCCGACTGTTGACAAGCGCATAAGCAGTCGCGAGATATAATTCTCAGTTTCCTTACCCGGCCAAACACCGGGAATGTAGCTGCCTTGTTTGGTTAGGTTTTCTGCGACCTTTTCGGGATTGACCTGAACGAACGCATAGAAGAATGTGAACAGGATAATCAAAATCGTATAGATCGCAGTTCCGGCAGGCTTTTGCATATTGAAGATGTTGGTCATGACCTGATACCAACCATCACTACCATGACTCTTCTGAAAAGCCATTAAAATTGTCTGCGGCGTTACAATGAAAGAACTCGCAAAAATAACCGGAATAACACCAGCAACGTTCACCTTAAGTGGCAGGTAACTATTGCTACCTGCACTGGTAACGCGGCGGGTATACTGAATTGGAATCTTGTAGTTTGCTTGTTGTACCCAAGTAACGAAAGTGATCACGATAATCACAATCACTGCCAAGGCGGCCAAGAACGCAATTCCTTTCCAGATCTCGGCGCCGGAGTATACCTGAACATTGTCCCGATATAACTCCTGAAGACCTGAAGGCAGGCGTGCAACGATCCCTGAGAAGATCAGCAGCGAAACACCATTACCAAGCCCCTTATCGGTGATTTGTTCACCCATCCAGGTCAGCAACATAGTACCGCCGGTGAGGATGATCCCGATCGTAATGTAGGTACTAACAGACGGATTATTGACCAAGCCCATCGAACTTAACGTTTGAAAGCCGGCTGTAATCCCAATTGCCTGAAAGAACCCAAAAATGATGGTTAGATAACGGGTGACCTGATTCAGCTTGCGCCGACCGACTTCCCCTTGCTTGCTCCACTCAACAAATTTCGGAACGATATCCATTTGCAGCAGCTGAACCACAATTTGCGCCGTAATATACGGCGAAACACCCATCGAAAAGATGGAGTATTGCGCAAGTCCGCCACCGCTGACAGTATCCAGCAGTGAGATCAAGCCTGTCGAGCCAATTGACTGCAGTGCTTTGGCGTTAACGCCTGGCACTGCGATCAGTGTACCTAATCGATAGACCAATAAAACCGCTAAAGTGAAGAGGATCTTGTTACGGATGTCTTTAACCTTGAGCGCGTTTTTTAGGGTCCTCAGCATTAGATCACCTCAATCGAACCGCCAGCTGCTTCAACAGCAGCTTTTGCTGCGGTTGAAGCTTTTGCAACCTTAATGGTCAATTTTTTCTCAAGTTTGCCGTCTGCCAGCAACTTGACACCGTTCTTTTCGTTCTTAACAATACCAGCGTCGATCAAGGCTGCTGGCGTTACTTCGGCACCATCGTCGAAACGGTTAAGATCGGAAAGGTTAACGATTGCGTATTCTTTGCGGTTAATGTTGTTGAAACCGCGTTTTGGCATCCGCCGGAACAATGGCATCTGGCCACCTTCGAAGCCAAGACGCGTCTTGCCGCCCTGACGTGCCAATTGACCCTTTGTCCCTTTACCGGCTGTCTTACCTTGACCGCTAGAAGTACCGCGGCCCAGACGTTTGCGGGCATGACGGGAGCCGACGCTCGGCTTTAATTCGTGCAATTGCATACTCTTGGGCACCTCCTTGTCGAAATAATGTATTAATCCTTGATTTCTTCAACAGAAACCAAGTGTGAAATTTGGAAAATCGCACCGCGAGTGGCTGCGTTGTCTGGCTTAATCACCGAGCTATTTACCCGGTTTAAACCTAATTCCTTCACAATCTTACGTTGCTTAGGAAGACGGTGGGCAGCACTACGGGTCAAAGTAATCTTCAATTGAGCCATGTGTTTACCTCCTAGTCTTCAAGCGATGACGCAGAAACGCCGCGCAATTCAGCAACTTGTTCCCGAGTCCGCAATTGTGAAAGGCCGTCCATTGTTGCGCGAATCATGTTGATTGGCGTGTTCCGGCCGAGGGACTTGCTGGTGATATCGGCAATGCCGGCAAGTTCCATGACGGAACGGATAGCGCCACCAGCAGCAACCCCGGAACCTTCTTCAGCCGGCTTCAACAGCACTTCACCAGCGCCGAAGTGACCGATAACTTCGTGAGGAATGGTTGTTCCCACGATCGGTACTTCGATGAGGCTCTTCTTGGCTGCGTCAACAGCTTTACGGATTGCTTCAGGTACTTCTTGGGCTTTACCGGTTGCAAAGCCGACGTGACCGTTCTTGTCACCGACAATTGCAATTGCAGCAAAACGCAGGCGCCGACCACCTTTAACAACCTTTGTAACACGGTTGATGGCAACAACCTGGTCTTCTAAGTCCAATTGGTTTGGATCGATAAATGATGCCATGTGTTGGTTATCCTCCTTTTTACTAGAATTCGAGGCCATTTTCACGTGCTGCTTCAGCTAACGCAGCAACGCGACCATGGTACAGATAACCACCACGGTCAAAGACCACAACTTTATGACCATCAGCAACAGCGCGCTTGGCAATCAATGCGCCAACCTGTGCAGCAGCGTCGGTCTTGTTTTCAGGATCTTTAATGTCCTTATCAAGAGTGGAGGCACTTGCTAGCGTCACACCCGCTACGTCATCAATTAATTGCGCGTAGATGTTTTTATTGGAACGGAAAACGTTCAAGCGTGGGCGCTCGCTCGTACCAGAAATCTTGCCTCGTACGCGGGCGTGACGCCGTTGCCGAGTCTTGTTCTTATCTGGCTTTGAAATCACAATGTTCACCTCTTGTTAAATTTGTTGAAGGTTACGACTACTTACCAGTCTTACCTTCCTTACGACGGACATGTTCGTCAACGTAACGAATTCCTTTACCCTTATAAGGTTCAGGTGCACGGACGGAACGAACAACGGCTGCGAATTGGCCAACAACCTGTTTTGAGATCCCACTGATGATGATCTGGGTGGTGCTTGGAACTTCAACAGTAATCCCTTTTGGTGCGGTCATTTCAACTGGGTGTGAGTAACCGACGTTCAAAACAAGCTTCTCGCCTTGCTTTTGGGCACGATAACCAACACCGACCAGTTTCATTTCTTTCTTGTAGCCTTCGGTAACACCGACGACCATATTGTTTAAGTTGGCACGCATGGTACCGTGGATAGCCTTATACGAATCATCAGGACGGGTGAAACTGATTTCGTCGCCTTCTTGATGCATTTCGATTTCCGGGACAAAATGACGCGTCAATTCGCCTTTAGGACCCTTAACCGTGATGTTGTCGCCATCTTTGGTGACAGTAACACCGGCCGGGACTTTAATGACTTTATAACCAATACGACTCACTTATCGGCACCTCCTTTTTGATGTAATGAATTACCAAACGTAAGCGAGTACTTCGCCGCCGACGTTCTTGGCGCGAGCTTCCTTATCGGTGATAACACCTTCGGAAGTTGAGATAATTGCAATCCCTAAGCCATTCAAAACCTTAGGAACCGCATCACTCTTAACGTATGAGCGCAGACCCGGTTTGGAAATCCGCTTCAAGCCAGAGATAACCCGTTCATTGTTCTTACCATACTTCAAGAAAATGCGGATCATGCCTTGCTTGTCATCATCGATAACTTCGTAGTCACGGATGAACCCTTCACGTTTAAGAATCTCAGAAATGTCTTTCTTCATCTTTGATGCAGGTACGACCAAGGACTCGTGACGCACCATATTAGCGTTACGGATCCGGGTCAAGTAATCTGCGATTGGATCGGTCAAGACCATTGATTTAACCTCCTTTGTCTAGTGATTACCAGCTAGCTTTGCGCATGCCTGGAATTTGGCCGGCATGTGCTAACTCACGAAGGCAAATCCGGCAGAGTTTGAATTTACGATATACGGAATGCGGACGGCCACACCGTTGGCACCGCGTATATTCTTGGACTGCAAATTTTGCAGGCCGATTGTTTTTAGCGATCATTGACTTCTTAGCCAAGTAGCGGACCTCCCTTATTTGGCGAATGGCATCCCGACTTGCGTAAGCAATTCGAGTGCTTCTTCATCAGTATTTGCCGTTGTGACAATAACAACATCCAATCCACGAACCCGATTAACCTTATCGTAATCGATTTCTGGGAAAATCAGTTGTTCCTTAACACCCAACGTATAATTCCCGCGGCCGTCGAAGGACTTAGGGGAAATACCATGGAAGTCACGCACACGCGGCAGGGAGACATTGATCAGCTTATCTAAGAAATCATACATGCGTTCGCCGCGCAGGGTCACCTTTGCGCCGATTGGCATGCCTTCACGCAGACGGAAGCCCGCGATACTCTTCTTGGCCTTGGTGATCAGCGGATGCTGGCCAGAGATCAGTGTCAATTCATCAACAGCTTCATCCAGCAACTTAGCATTCTGAGTTGCATCACCAACACCCATGTTCAACACGATCTTTTCGATCTTAGGTGCCTGCATGGTGCTCTTATAGTTGAACTTGCTTACCAATGCAGGGGCGATTTCTTTGCTATAACGTTCTTCAAGACGATTCTCCATGAAAAAGTTTGTCCTCCTTCCCTATTATTTATCGATTGCGGTGCCAGACTTCTTAGCAATCCGCACTTTGTTGCCATCTTTAACTTCAGAACCGACCCGGGTCGGCTTGTTGGTTTCAGGATCCAGAAGCATCACGTTGGAAACGTGAATAGGTGCTTCTTTATCGATGATACCGCCTTGCGGATTGGCGTTGTTCGGCTTTTGGTGCTTTTTGATCATGTTGATGCCTTCAACGACAACTTTATCAGCGTCTTTCAGGACCTTTGTGATCTGGCCTTCTTTGCCGGCATCTTTGCCGCGCATAACCCGCACTTTGTCACCAGTTTTGAACTTCATGTATCGCACCTCCTATTTGGTCAGAATGATTAAAGCACTTCGGGCGCTAAGGAGACGATCTTCATGAAATCGCCGTCACGCAATTCACGTGCCACAGGTCCAAAGATACGAGTCCCACGTGGGCTCTTGTCAGCGTTGATGATGACAGCTGCGTTCTCATCGAACTTGATGTAGGAACCGTCGGCACGGTGAGCACCGGACTTGGTACGAACAATGACAGCCTTAACAACATCAGCCTTCTTGACAACGCCACCTGGTGTTGCTTGTTTTACAGTTGCGACAACGATATCACCGATGTTACCGGTCTTGCGGTATGAGCCGCCAAGTACCTTGATAACAAGGATTTCGCGCGCGCCTGAGTTATCTGCTACTTTAAGACGACTTTCTTGCTGAATCACGGATTTGGTCCTCCTTTCATTCTAAAAATGATTAGATGATAACTGCCTTTTCGACAATGTTCAATAAACGGAAACGCTTATTGCGTGATAAAGGACGAGTCTCCGCGATTTGCACAATATCGCCAACTTTAGCGCTATTGTCTTCGTCATGCGCATAAAACTTCTTGGAATACTTAACACGCTTGCCATAAACAGGGTGTGTTTTGTATGTGCTGACTTCCACGGTGATGGTCTTGTCCATTTTATCCGAGACCACGCGGCCTTGATAAACTTTACGAGAATTACGTTCTGCCAAGGTAAATGTCTCCTTTCCGATTATTTATTGAGTTCCTGTTGTCGAAGGACCGTTTTGATCCGTGCAATGTTTTTGCGAACCTGCTTCAAGCGAGCGGTGTTTTCCAATTGGCCAGTCGCCTGTTGGAAGCGCAAGTTGAACAGCTCTTCTTTATATTGCTTCTCTTTGTCGAGCATCTCAGCAGTGGTTAATGCAGTAATTTCTTTAGCCTTCATTTGATTGCCCACCTACTTCCTCGCGTGAAACGATCTTGGTGCGGATTGGGAGTTTGTTGGATGCTAAGCGCAAAGCTTCCTTTGCGACTGCTTCGGATACGCCGCCGACTTCAAACATGATCTTCTCACGTTTAACGACTGCAACCCATCCGGTAGGTGCACCTTTACCATTACCCATCCGGACGCCGACACCTTTACTGGTGTAGGACTTGTGAGGGAAAATGCGGATCCATACTTTCCCACCACGCTTCATATAACGGGTCATCGCAACACGCGCTGCTTCGATCTGGCGGTTGGTGATCCAATGGGATTCCAATGCTTCCAAACCATATTCGCCGAAGTCAACGTTCTTACCGCCCTTGGCTGCACCGCGCATCTTCCCACGGAATTCACGACGATGCTTGACACGCTTAGGTACTAACATTGATTATTTCCCTCCTTTCGCACTATTTTGCTGTGGCTTTTCAGGTAAAATTTCACCACGATTGATCCAGGTTTTGATCCCGATCCGGCCATAAGTGGTAGCTGCTTCTTCCCATGCATAGTCGATATCGGCACGCAAGGTGTGCAGCGGTACTAAGCCTTCGTTGTAATGTTCGCGACGAGCAATATCGGCACCATTCAAACGACCGGAAGCCTGGGTTTTGATCCCCTTGGCGCCTGCCCGCATGGTCCGTTGCATTGCTTGACGCATTGCACGACGGAATGCAATCCGCTGTTCAAGCTGACGAGCGATGTTCTCGCCGACAAGCTTGGCATCCAGATCAGGTTTCTTGATTTCAATAATATTGATGTGAACTTGACGACCGGTCAGCTTGTTAAGCTGCTTGCGCAAGTTTTCAACTTCAGAACCGCCTTTACCGATAACCATACCCGGCTTAGCAGTATGAATGGAAATGTTGACACGCTTTGCGGCACGTTCGATTTCGATACGTGATACGGAAGCTTCTGACAGCTTCTTATTGATGAAGTTTCGGATTTCAATGTCTTCATGCAAGTAGTCAGCAAAGTCTTTGTCTGCATACCACTTGGCATCCCAGTCACGGATGACACCGACACGGAAACCGGTTGGATTAATCTTTTGACCCACGCGTTATCCCTCCTTATGCTTCTTTTTCGGATACGACCACGGTGACGTGGCTTGTCCGTTTATTGATCGGTGATGCGCTTCCCTTGGCACGAGGACGGAACCGCTTGAGGGTCGGGCCTTCGTTGACATAAGCTTTGCTTACATAAAGGTTTTGTGCATCTAAGTCATAGTTATGTTCTGCATTTGCAATAGCAGATTTGAGCACTTTCTCGATGATCGGTGAACCAGATCGAGGGGTAAACTCAAGAATTGCCAGAGCTTCAGCAACATCGCGACCACGAATCAAGTCGATTACCAAGCGCGCTTTGCGAGCAGCAATCCGAACTGTCTTGGCCGTTGCCGTTGCAGACGTAATTTGATCAGCCATGAATGTTGTGCTCCTTTCTAGCGTGCTGTTGTCTTCTTGTCATCGGTGTTGTGACCGCGGAAGGTACGCGTAGGAACAAACTCGCCCAACTTGTGACCAACCATGTCTTCACTCACCAAAACTGGGACATGTTTGCGACCATCGTAAACCGCGATGGTGTAACCAATGAAACTTGGAAAAATTGTGGAACGACGGGACCATGTACGAATAACGGTCTTCTTGTCGTTATCTGCCTGCGCTTCAATCTTCTTCAGGAGATGAGCGTCGGCAAAAGGTCCTTTTTTAAGACTGCGACCCATTGTGTGACCTCCTTTAATCGATGTAACACATTAATGTGTTTACTTCGTCTTGCGGTGACGAACGATGAACTTCTCGGACTTAGCCTTGTGATCCCGGGTCTTCTTACCCAAGGTCTTCTTGCCCCATGGTGATAATGGTGACGGACGGCCGATTGGCGCTTTACCTTCACCACCACCATGCGGGTGATCGTTAGGGTTCATAACAGAACCACGAACCGTCGGACGGAAGCCTAACCAGCGCTTACGGCCAGCTTTACCAATGCTGATCAATTCGTGTTGTTCATTACCGACAGCACCGATTGTGGCACGGTTTTCACCCAGAACCAAGCGAACTTCGCCGGAAGCCAGCTTGATGGTGACGTACTTGTCGTTGTCTTTACCCAGTAACTGAGCTGAAACACCGGCTGAACGTGCTAACTGAGCACCTTTACCTGGCTTTAATTCGATGTTATGAATCGTGGTACCTGCTGGGATATTCTTCAACTGGAGCGTATTGCCGACTTTGATATCAACATTTTCGCCAGAGTAAACTTTATCGCCAACCTTGAGACCTTTTGGTGCCAAGATGTAGGACTTAACCCCGTCTTCATAATGCAGTAAAGCAATGTTTGCGGTCCGGTTTGGATCGTATTCAATGGCTTTAACCGTTGCGGCCATGCCATCTTTATTCCGCTTGAAGTCAATCACACGGTAGAATTGCTTGTGGCCGCCGCCACGATGACGAACCGTGATATGGCCGTGGGCATTGCGTCCTGCCGTATGGCTTTGGCTGACCAGCAAAGTCTTTTCAGGCTTCGTCTTGGTGATTTCAGCAAAGTCGGAACCGGACATGTTACGCCGGCCGTTGCTTGTTGGTTTGTATTTTCTAATCGCCACGTGTTTTACCTCCTATAACGAATTTTTGTTACTTGTTATCGTTATCTTCATCAGCGAAGATCTTGATTTCTTTGGAATCGGCGCTCAAGGCAACCAAGGCCTTGCGACGACGACGCGTCATGCCTTCGTAACGGCCCTGACGCTTCTTCTTACCGCGAACGTTGGCAATGTTAACATTAACCACTTTCACGCCGAAGATTTCTTCAACAGCCTTGCGAACCTGCTGTTTCGTTGCATGCAGTGCAACTTCGAATGTGTATTTACGGTTATCCATTTCAGCCATCGATTGCTCGGTGACGATCGGACGTAAAATGATATCGCGTGCTTCCATTATGCAAGCACCTCCTCAATCTTTTGGAGCGCAGATTGGGTTAAGATCAATTTCTTGTAATTAACAGCGTCCAAGACGTTGATACCCTCTGCAGGAACAACTTTCACATTCGGCAGGTTGCGTGCCGCTTTGGCAGCAACTTCATTGCCGTCTTCGAGCACAACCAATGCCTTTTCATTAACCTTGAGGCCATCTAAAACATTTTGGAATGCCTTAGTCTTTGGTGCGTCAAAGTTCAAGCCATCAACAACGACAAGGTCGCTATCAAGAAGCTTTTGTGAAAGTACGGATTTGATCGCCAAACGACGAACCTTCTTAGGCAGCTTGTAAGCATAGCTGCGTGGGGTCGGTCCGAAGACGATCCCACCGCCACGCCATTGCGGGCTGCGGATTGAACCTTGGCGGGCACGACCGGTACCCTTTTGGCGCCAAGGCTTGCGACCGCCACCGGAAACAGCGGAACGGTTCTTAACGGCGTGAGTACCTTGACGAAGGGAAGCTCGTTGCATCACGACTGCGTCAAACACGACGTTTTCATTTGGTTCGACTGCCCAGATGGCATCGTTGAGTTCAACTGTGCCGTTTTCTGAGCCATCTTGCTTATATAAAGTAACGTTAGCCATTAGTTATTGTCCTCCCTTCGTATTATTTAGCTGCTTTAACAGCAGAACGGATCGTAACAAAGGACTTGTTTGCCCCTGGAACATTGCCCTTGATCAACAGAACATTGTGATCTGTGTCAGCAGCAACGACTTGCAGGTTTTGCATGGTGCGGGTACGGTTACCCATCCGGCCAGGCAATTTCTTACCCTTGAAGACCTTGTTGATGATGGCTCCAAGAGAACCTGGACGACGATGGTAACGAGAACCGTGAGCCATAGGACCGCGGGACTGACCATCTTTCTTGATGTTACCTTGATAACCGTGACCTTTGGAAGTACCGGTGACGTCCACAATGTCGCCTGCTGCGAATTCGTCAGCTTTAACTTCGCTGCCGACTTCATAATCACTAAGCGCTACATCGCGGATTTCGCGAACGAAGCGCTTAGGGGTCGTGTCAGCCTTTTTGGCGTGACCGACGCTTGGCTTATTCGTCAAGACTTCACGCATATCGCCGTAGCCCAGTTGAACTGCTTCATAACCGTCAGATTCAACGGTCTTGACTTGCATTACAACGTTGGGCGTTACGTCGATGACGGTAACGGGAACAAGTTCGCCGTTTTCGGTGAAGACCTGCGTCATGCCAACTTTTTTGCCTAAGATTCCTTTACGTGCCATGGGTACACCTCCTATTTTCTATAGATTATAATTTGATTTCGATATCGACGCCGCTTGGCAAGTCGAGCTTCATCAAAGCATCGACTGTCTTCGGTGTTGGGTTCACAATATCGATCAGACGTTTATGTGTCCGCATTTCGAATTGTTCACGTGAATCCTTGTACTTATGCGGGGAACGCAGCACCGTATAGATTGTGCGTTCTGTTGGCAGTGGGATCGGACCTGAAATTGTTGCGCCAGTGCGCTTTGCAGTGTCCACGATCTTGTCTGCGGATTGATCGAGAATCCGGTGTTCGTAAGCCTTGAGCCGGATCCGAATCTTTTGTTTTGCCATTGTGTGACCTCCTTCGTCTATTATCAGTTAGTAGACTAGCTCCGTGAAAATTACCAACTCGCCACCGTGGCAAAGCGGCCGGGCGTGTCGCAACCTCTCACATCCACGCTACTCTGGTTCACCTTTTGAACCAAGTGCACAGTTATCCCCTTCGAGAAACAGCACTCTTGATAGTATACAAAAACATTCATGCCATTACAAGCATTTCTTGAGGTTTGCAGAAAAAACTGTCGACCGCAAGCGATATTGTCTTAAGTAAGCAGTTAGCCAAAGTGTCACAAAAACTGTAACCTCTTAGAAGATACATCTAGGAGGAATCACATGAAGAAGGTTGTCTTAACAATGAAAGAAGAAGAACGTTACCGAGTCATCAAAGCAGTGGTCAATGGTAAGACCTCCGTGCAACGCGCAGCCGTTAAGCTCAAGCGCTCCGAACGAACCATCTACCGATTGATCAAGCTTTACAAGCAACAAGGCAAAGACGGCTTTATCCATGGCAATGCCGGTCGTGAGCCCGCCAACAAACGCAACGCGCAACTCGAACGCCAGATTATTCGTCTGTACACCAACAAGTATGCCGGATTCAACATCGCCCATTTTCACGAGTTCTTAACCACTGCCGAACAAATCGCCATCTCCGAATCCTCACTCCGGCTCTTATTCAGACACCACCACATTCTCTCACCCAAAGCCCATAAAGCCACCAAGCGCCGAGTCAAGCGTGAATTAAAAGAAAAAGAAAAGAAGTCCAAGCTCCTATCCAAACGTGATGAAGCCACCTTGTCAGCCATCGAGGTCGTTGAAAACATCAAAGCCCATCCAGAACGTCCTCGGAAACATTATTCTGGTGAACAGGTACAAATGGATGCTTCCTGGGAGTATTGGTTTGGTACTCAAAAAACCACCTTACACGCAGCCATTGATGATCAGTCCGGGAACGTTGTCGGCGGCTACTTTGCCAAACAAGAAACACTCAGCGGCTATTATCATGTGTTTGCCCAAGTCCTTCGCGATTATGGCGCTCCAGCAGAATTCCTAACGGATCGGCGCACCGTGTTTAACAGCAACAAAAAAGAGGGCTCACCTTCGACCGAGAACCCTCTTACACGTTTCGGTTATGCCTGCCAGACACTTGGAACAGAACTTTCGGTCACCAGTATTCCGCAAGCCAAAGGCCGCATAGAACGTCTTCTGGAGACTTTTCAAGATCGGCTCACAAGTGAACTGCGGTTGCATAACATCACCACAATCGCAGATGCCAATCGGTTTTTGGTCGGCTTTATCAAGCGTTACAATGACCGCTTCGCATCTACCATCAAAAGTAGCATGTCGGTGTTTGATAAGCAACTAACACCCAAGGAAATTGACAATATTTTGATCATTGCCAATGAACGCAGCATCGGCCACGGACATTGTGTTCGCTTTGATAACAAACGCTATCTGCCACACCGGAATGGCGAATTGGTTTATTTACCCCCGCATACAAAGGTCTTAGTCATCAAAAGCTTCACGGGCAGACTTTATATGACCACTGATGATGACCAGGTGTACGACCTTTTCTGTGTGCCAAAAGAACAGTTCATGTCAGCCAAATTCGATCTTACGCCAGCTGCGGCACCAACTCCTAAACGAACCAAGAAAATCCCGGCAATCACGCATCCGTGGCGCCGCGCTAACTATCGCGATTACCTTGATTCTCTTGGCATTAACAGGACAAGGGTTAAACAGTTGATCGCCGAACGATATCCATACAAGAATTCACAAGCGATTCAAGTCTAATTAGGATCATCTCGCGTCCAGTTTTCGGACGCATGTTTTATGGAATTTACTGTCAAAGTCGAAAATCGCTTGACAGCATTTCTTGAGGTTTGCAGAAAAAACATGCGCGCTGCAATCCGTTTCTTCCATAATACGTGTCAATCATTTCATCGGTAGCTCTTTTGGCTCCGCCAGCGCGTAACACATTGATCTGAGCAAACTTATTTTCTCAAGAAGCCGTCTGTGCTACATTCAATTCAAGTAAGTTTATTTTCACAACGGATTGGAGACCACTCATGAAATTTGATCATTATAAAAAAATCGTCAACGCAGCCTTAGACGTTCTACTCGGCTTGCTTGCCATCGTTGTCGTTGTCTTCATGCTCCGTTACATCATCGATATCGGCAGCATGATCCTCCGGCCACTCTCAGCCGACCTATTTGGCAAGGTCATTCAGGAAGTCACCAGCTTCTTCATGCTGTTCGAGTTCGTGATCATGCTCATTCGTTACATTGAGGAAGGCCACCACATCCCTATTCGCTACCTTATCCTGATCTCGATGACGGCCATTCTGCGTCAGCTGCTCGTCCTCCACGACCGCGGCACGGAAACTTTATTGCTGACGCTCGCCATTCTCGTGTTAGCTGGGGTCCTGACCGTTTTCTCATACGTCAGCGGCGATTTCAAGCATTCGCGCGATGAAAAAGATGTGGATATTGACCAGCATTTTTAGAGCTTAGTGTCTCTGCTGGCCGTTAATTTTGATCTATCTGCTGAAGAAGCTTCTGAAAGTCTCGCTCTATTTAAAAAAGCACGACAGACACATCAACTGATCTTAGTTGACGGTCTGTCGTGCTTTCTTTTGTTGTTTACTTTTTGGCAGTACAACGCCGCCATGATTCTGTTCCGTTCGCTGAGAACCTTATCCCCACGACAAATTTCTCAGCAGCTTATCTTGCATTATGTTGAACGTGAAGTCATCTCTATAGTGACGCAATCCCCAAAATCACTTCATCATGGATGATTCGCATCCAAACATCCGTTGTGTTTACCCGACTCATTAAACTAGCCAACCTAGATGATGTATCAATGCCAGTGGCCATCCCCACGATCGTCACTAACAAGATTGTCAACTACTGTAGTATGGTCTGTCGCTATTTTGCGTGGCGATACTTACGAACACCAGCAAAGCCCAGAACCGCAATGATCAGCGCGCCAGCTTCGGCCAAAACGACACCGCTTTGACTCTCACCTGTTGCTGGATAAGCATGTTTGCCATACTTTTGGGTCATGCGACTAAGTGGTTGCGTGCTAGCAGGCTCCGTCTTGACTAATGGTGTCACTGTTGCAGGTTTAGCAGGACCGGTAGCAGGTATCTTATTCTTAGGAGCATTCGAACCTGCCGGCGTAGTAGCAGCTGGGCCCGTGGCACTGGAAGCAGCTGAGCTATTGGCATTGGACGTAGCAGAACTCGATGCACTTGATGAAGCTGAACTTGCGGCGCTGGAGGTCGCGGAACTGGCTGCGCTAGATGCAGCAGAACTAGCCGCGCTGGAAGCAGCGGAACTTGAGGCAGCTGAACTAGCTGCACTGGAGGTTGCGGAGCTGGAAGCGTTGGAGGCAGCAGAACTGGCCGCGCTTGACGCGGTAGAATTATTGGCACTAGATGCTGCAGAACTTGATGAACTAGAGACAGCCGAGCTGGCGGCGCTGGAAGTAGCGGAACTGGCTGCACTTGATGCACTTGAACTATTGGCACTGGATGCCGCAGAGCTGGACGCACCTGAGCTAGCCGAACTTGTAGCACTGGAGGTCGCAGAACTGGCAGCACTTGACGCACTCGAACTATTGGCGCTAGAGGCTGAAGAACTGCCGCCACTTGCTGGCGCATTCGGTTCTGGGCCCGGATCAAGCTGAGCTACTGCTGCATCTAGTTTTTTAGCTAAAGCTTGAACAGATGCATCCTGTTGCTCGTTGAAGGTTTGAATCTTTTGTGGAATCTGTCGAATAGCATCGTAATCGGCATTAATTTTTTCAGCAATGCTTGAAAGTTTGTCAGAATAGTTGTCGTAGGCAGCCTGGTAATCTTTTTGTTGCTGAGTTTTAAGATTGTTAATTTTGCTTTGAACTTGTTCAACCTTCACATCTATCTCATAATTGTTATCAACTGGTAGCGATGAATCCTTTTCTGGAACGGTAGCGATATTCTTTCCTTCAAGATCTCCACTTGTATCAAAATTAAGCATCCAGCCGCCGTTGCTACCATCTTGGCCCGGAAAATACTTAAGTGCCCAGCCACCAGACGTCGTTCCATAACTTTCACTCAGGAGTATCTTTCTATGTCCCCAATTATGATCGCCCTCATAGGTGTCGCTTGATCCGTCCTCATTAAAAAGGCCATCGATTGATGATGCAACTCCATCCAGAATACCGAGCATCGTGGTTTTCCCATCAACAATATAGTCCGGAGATACGCCACTCAATGTCTCAGCCCAACTACCGCCGAAAATTTGATCAAGAATATCCGAGTCGTGCGTCATACCTGTTAGCGAATCGCTTCTTTTTTGTACTAGAGACAGAAACTCCTCTGTCGACTTTAATGGGCTTAAGCCAAGAAATGCACGATAATTATTCACAAGCATCATGGCATATTGATTAACCTCAAGCCGTTGAGCTTGGCTTAACTGATTGTTCTGTACAACATCGGTCAGTGCCCATTTAGGAATGTGCACACTGTCACCAGCAGGAGAAAACCATTCATCCGAATGTGATGATAAAGTAACTGTAGCAAGTACATCTTTATCAGTAAATTCTGGTAAATGTTCAACCAAGTAGTTGCCATTCCACGTCTTACTCTTGCTATCAGCATACGTAACAATATTGTTCCAAGCACCCGTTCGAGCAATAAAATTAAACGTGCCACCATTACCAACTTGAACGTTTGGTGTTACTCGCTCGGCATTCAAATCCGCAATTTCTTTAGTAGCAGCCTGACTTGCAGCAGCATAGCTGTCGGCTTGGGAATTCCGTAACGTCATCAAATCTGACCAGCCGTCTTTTTGATATTGATAATAATCGGCTGTATCTTTGGCCTTCTGATCGTTAAGTTGCTTGTCAATCTGATCTTCATACGCACTCTTCGCAGCCTCAGCCTGACTCTTCGCAGCTGCTTCTTGCTTCGCCGCATCCGCCTTAGCCTGATCATACTTAGCCTTAGCAGCTTTCCACTGTTCATCCGTCATGCTAGCTGAAGACGGTGCCGGCGCATTCGTTTGCACCGCATCATTCGCAGTCTTGGCCGCCGCACTAGCTGGTTGGGCAGCCTGAACCGAAACTGTGGATGTAGCCTTTTGCTGTGCCGGTGCTGCAGCTTGTGATGTGACGACCGTCGCTGCTTGAGCCTGTGCTGCCTGACTTACCGCAGCTGAAGAAGGCGTTGTGGCATCAGTTTTATTGACCAACGTTGCTGACTGCACCGTTAACTGCGGTTGGGTCTCCGCAGCGTGAACGGATTGCGTCTGGGTTACGCCGAAGCCACCGATTGCTAAGGCAAATGCTGAAGCAACCACCCATTGGCTGCCGCGTTTGTACATTTTCTTCTTATCATTTACCACATGTTGTGCAAATCGATTGTATAACATGATGTCCCCTCCAATTTAGGTATGTACTCGTGGTTCTGTTAACATTAAAATTATATAAACACATTAGGCGTGTTATACCTAGTGAAGCTTAGATGGGCATTTTTTAAGTGAATCCTATTGCAGCAACCGATCGCCCTCACCAGTGCTCACTGCTGTTCCTTCTTCTTCTTGCGATATACAGTTTAATTTCGTCCAAACCAGCCACGTCATTGATAACAGCAAAGCCTCGTAAGACAACAAAAAGCCGTTTATGTCACCAGACACCTCAGTTTAGGTGTTGGTGACATAAACGGCTTTTTTAATTCAAGACAGGTAACTGGGGATTAAATCTTCCCCACCAGCGCTGCACCCGGCTTCAATGTCTTTTCGCCTGGTTGCCAGTTTGCCGGGCATACTTGGTCGCCATGAGCTGCCACAAATTGGGCTGCTTGCAAGGTGCGGAGAATTTCATTCGCATTGCGACCGATGCCGAAGTTGTTGACGGAATAGGTTTGGATGACGCCATCCGGATCAACGATGAAGGTGCCACGGAAGGCCTGGCCGCTTGCGGCATCGCGTACGTCAAGCGCACTGGCTAAGGTGCCGGCCGGATCGGCGACCATCGGATACGCAACCTTCTTGATGGTCGGGCTTGCTTCTGCCCAAGCCATATGCACAAATTCGGTGTCTTCGGAAACTGAATAGACTTCAGCGCCGACTGACTTGAACTGATCATAATGATCTTGCAAATCGCCTAATTCGGTTGGGCAAACAAAGGAAAAGTCAGCCGGATAGAAACAGATCACCGCCCACTTACCGCGCATGTCTTGATCGGTCACCGTGTGAAAATCCCCATTTTGATAGGCGGTCAAACTGAACGCCGGTAATTTTTGTCCAATAAAGCTCATAATATTACCTCCAATATTAGAATGATTATCATCTACATATTAAGGATAGCCGTTTGCTCGGTTTTTGACAAGGGCGTTTTTGGGCAATGGCGGTTTAAATGGCATAAAAATACCGCAACCAGTTTGGATGCTTTCACTGGTTGCGGCTGGCTACATGTTATCTGATAGGTGGTAATGTGACAGGTCGGAAATGCCATAACGCTCTTTGAGTGACGTGGCAAAAACCCAGACCACATAGTCGCGCAGATATTTTGGCGCCAGTATTTTGACCAGTGCGCCTTGGCCTAACAGCCACATGCGAATGCCGAAGCCGTCGTTGACTGCAATTTCAATGTGGTAAACCCGTCGTGCGTAAGGATTGCCGTTGTCCGGATCTACGCGAATCGACTTGGGGTCGACTTTGGCTTGCGGGAAGCGATCGGTCACATAAGCTGGGTCATAAGCATATTCGATTTCCAGGTTGATGGGCTTGCCCAGATAAGGATACCAGGTGTGCACTTGCAGCCGCCCACCTTGGAACCGGTCATCGTGATTGTGGGTCGGATGATGGCCATAGAATTTCAGGTTGCTGATGGCATCCAAGCGAAACTTGGCGAACTTACCGTGATCGGGATTTTCAAATTGTTCGTCGCTGCCATCGACAATCAGATAGAAGAACAGGTCGCCGAAGAAGAGTCCTGTCGGCAGTTTATGGTCAAAATGATGCTGCTCGCCATGATACGTGAAGTCGAAACGGATCAGTTCATGATTGACAATCGCCTGGCTGAGTCGTTCCAACCGGTCACTCAACAGCATCTTCGGGACACCGCGATATTCAAAGATCGGATTCCGCATCACCGCATCGCTGCCTTTATGATCGGCACCGGTCGGCATGAGCTGTCGCAACAACGTTTTCATCTCCTCTGTTGCCAAGCCGCGGCTAGCCGTTAAAATCAAGCCGACCGCCATTAACTGGCCGTCCGTTAACTTGGTCCCTTGAGCACGCAAGCCCGACTGCAGACGATAGTGGCCGGCTGGCATTTTGGCAAAGGCATCGGGTTCGTCCAGCTCCCGGTCAAACAGCCGTCTGATCGCGGCAATATCCCGGCGAATGGCTGATTCGTCTTTTCCAAATTCTGCCATCAAATCTTGCTTGGTCAACACATCCCCGCGCAACAAGCGTAACAAAATCGTGACAATCCGTTCCTGACTCGACACCCAACCTGCCTCCAATACAAAGGTTATTATATAACGTCGAGTATACTATACTGCCGAACAGAGCGGGAGGTGATTTTTGCAGTTGATCATCCGAAACTGGCGGCATCCCTGTCATCGCAGGTCATGAACGCTTGTGATGGTAGCCTAATCATCTTCAAGTCGCTTAAAAAGATCTTTCAGCGGGCTCTGATTTTCCGCTGTTTTCGCATCGGCGACATTCTGTTCATGCAATTTCAAGATGGCGATTCGCTCCTGCAAAGCCTTTTTGACATACGTCGCGACCAGTCGTGCGAATGGGTCCATATCGTGCTTGCTGCGGCTTATCTCTAATGCATCCATGTACGCCGATCGCGCCTTTGGATCCGGCTGAATATTAATCACCGGATAGCCGTGTCGCGTCAAGGCCATGTTCATCAGCAGACGCGCTGTTCTACCATTACCATCCAAGAACGGGTGAATCGCAACAAACTTGGCATGAAGTTGGGCAGCATACAAAACCGGATGCAACTCTTTTTCAGCTTGCTTCATCCATTGAATCAACGCCGCCATCGCCGGTTTGATTTCGAACGGTTCAAGATATGGTCGGTCTTTTGCCCCACTCGGCCAAACGAGTAGCGTCCGGAACTGACCGGCCTCACTGCGCTGTCTGACTGTTTGCAGGGTCACAATGCGGCTAATGTCGCGAATATCCCGTTCACTAATCGGTTCATTGCCAATGGCCAGCTTCTCAACAAAATCATACGCTTCACTGAGATCGAGCGTTTCCAGAATATCTTTCACCAGCGCACCATGGATCGTCAGACCTGCATCGAGAATCGACTCGGTTTCCGCCTGACTCAAACTGTTGCCTTCGATCGCATTTGACGACCAGACATGGTCAACTTTGATCTGCTGCCGCAACATTTTAGCCTGGGTGGCATCTAACGGGCGATATTGTTGCATTTCATCGCGCAATTTTGTCAGTTCGCTCAAAACTTCATCGAGATCCATGCTGACACACCTCCTCAGTGGCTTTTCTCAGTGGGACACTATTGTCTGAAAAAAAGTCCTGGCACCGCTCGCTTTTATCATATCAGTCCACAACCAAAAAAACACGGTAGACATGTCAACCTGTTCAGTTGACTGTCTGCCGTGCTTTTATTCAATGTTGACGTTGGGCATTCAAGGATTATTCCTTGGTTGCGACACCGCCGCCATTTTTCTTGATGATTTCTGCTTGGATGCTCTTTGGTACTGGTTCGTAGTGGTCGAAGGTCATGGTAAAGGTACCACGGCCCTGGGTCGCACTACGCAAGGTGGTTGCATAACCGAACATTTCGGCAAGCGGCACCATGGCGTTAACCAATTGAGCATTCCCACGAGCTTCCATACCTTCAACACGACCGCGACGTGCCGTGATTTGGCCCATCACATCGCCAAGGTATTCTTCAGGTGCGACAACTTCAACGTGCATGATTGGTTCAAGAATAACCGCACCGGCACTCTTTGAAGCATTCTTCAGCGCCATGGAAGCAGCCACTTTAAAGGCAGCTTCAGAAGAATCGACTTCATGGTAAGAACCATCATAAAGCTTGGCTTTAACGTCGATTAATGGATAACCGGCAAGAACACCATTGGCCATTGCTTCTTTCAAACCTTGCTCAACGGCTGGGATATATTCACGCGGAACAACCCCACCGACGATCGCGTTTTCGAATTCAAAGCCTTTGCCTTCGTCGTTTGGTGTGAATTGGATCCAAACATCACCATACTGACCTTTACCACCAGACTGACGAACGAACTTACCTTGAGCAGATGCTTCCTTCGTGAAGGTTTCACGATAAGCAACTTGTGGTTCGCCGACTTTGGCAGCCACTTTGAATTCACGCTTCAAACGATCAACCATGATATCCAAATGCAGTTCGCCCATGCCGGCAATCAAAGTTTCACCGGTTTCAGGGTTGGTTTCAGCCTTGAAGGTCGGATCTTCTTCGGAAAGCTTCTGCAAGCCAACATCCAGCTTGTCTTGGTCTTCCTTGGAATCAGGTTCGATGGAAACCTGGATAACCGGATCCGGAACATCCAAGGATTCAAGAATCAACGGATGATCGACGTCGGTTAAGGAATCCCCGGTTGTGGTATTCTTCAAGCCGATCGCCGCAGCAATATCACCGGAGAATACTTCAGGAATTTCTTCCCGGTGATTACTGTGCATCTGCAACAGACGGCCGACACGTTCACGGTTGTCCTTAGTTGCATTCAAGACATACGAACCGGCTTCCAGTGTGCCACTGTATACCCGGATGTAGGTCAAACGGCCAACGAACGGATCAGTCGCAACTTTGAAGGCCAAGGCAGCAAACGGCTTGTCGTCGCCCGCCGTCAACTCAACAGCATCCCCGGATTCAGGATCGGTTGCGTGATATGGCCGAACATCCAGCGGTGATGGCAAGTAGTCGATAACGGCATCCAGTAACATCTGAACACCTTTGTTCTTGAAAGCAGAACCGGCAAGAACCGGGTAGAATTCCAAGTTGATGGTAGCCTTACGAATCGCTGCCTTTAATTCAGCATTGGAAATTTCTTCGCCTTCAAGGTACTTATCCATGATGCCATCATCAACATCAGCAACGGCTTCAATCAGTTCATTGTGAGCCTTTTGGGCTGCTTCCTTGTAGTCATCAGGAATGTCAACCGTATCCCACTTGGTACCGAGTTCGTCTTCGTCATACAAATCGGCTTTCATGTCGATCAGGTCAATGACCCCTTCGAACTTATCTTCAGCACCGATTGGTAATTGAACAGCGTGGGCGTTGGCTTGCAGACGGTCATGCAAAGTCTGCAGAGAATAGTTAAAGTCCGCACCGATCTTATCCATCTTGTTAACGAAAACCAACCGCGGAACGCCGTAAGTTGTCGCTTGACGCCAAACGTTTTCAGTCTGCGGCTCAACACCGGATTGGGCATCCAAAACGGTGATCGCACCATCTAACACACGCAGCGAACGTTCAACTTCAATGGTGAAGTCAACGTGCCCTGGGGTATCGATGATGTTGACCCGGTGATCCTTCCAGAAAGCCGTAGTAGCAGCACTGGTGATGGTGATCCCACGTTCCTGTTCCTGTGGCATCCAGTCCATCTGTGAAGCTCCTTCATGAGTTTCACCGATTTTATGAATTTTACCGGTATAATACAAAATCCGTTCAGTCGTGGTCGTTTTACCGGCATCGATGTGAGCCATGATCCCGATATTACGGGTACGGTCTAACGGAAATTCACGTTTGTTGGCCATGTGGCGTATTGCTCCTCTCTTGTTTCAACTGGCTTTATACAAAGAATGGCTACTATATACCAAGCCGCGGATATAATAGCCAAATCATCTTACCAACGATAATGTGCAAATGCCCGGTTGGCGTCTGCCATCTTGTGGGTATCTTCACGCTTCTTCACTGCGGCGCCGGTGTTGTTAGCGGCGTCCATGATTTCCTTAGCCAACCGTTCGTCCATCGTATGTTCACCGCGTTGACGGGAATACTGAACGATCCAGCGAAGACCAAGTGTGGTCCGACGATCCGGACGAACTTCGATCGGCACTTGGTAGTTAGAACCACCGATACGGCGAGCCTTAACTTCCAAGACCGGCATAACGTTCTTCATTGCTTCTTCAAAAACGTCTAACGGTTCGTTCCCGGTTTGTTTCTTAATCATATCAAATGCATCATATAAAATTGTTGATGCCTTACCGCGCTTGCCGTCAATCATCAAGTGGTTGATCAAGCGAGTCACCAGTTTTGAATTGTAAACTGGATCAGGTAATACATCGCGTTTTGCAACACTGCCTTTACGTGGCATGTATTTTGGCCTCCTCTTTAAACGCGCTCTCGGAAACCCAAACTTCCCGATCACGCTCTCCTTATAACCGCACAAAGCGGCACTAGAAAATTTTTATCATGATCATCTGCGGTTTAAACCGCGATCAATGTTTTACTTCTTCTTAGGGCGCTTTGCACCATACTTGGAGCGACCTTGCATCCGGCCGTCAACACCGGCAGTATCAAGCGCACCACGAACAATGTGATAACGAACCCCTGGCAAGTCCTTAACACGGCCGCCACGGATCAAGACAACACTATGTTCCTGCAGGTTGTGACCAATCCCCGGAATATAAGCTGTCACTTCGATCAAGTTGGACAGACGAACACGGGCATATTTCCGCAAAGCAGAGTTAGGTTTCTTAGGTGTCATCGTGCCGACACGTGTAGCAACCCCACGTTTTTGCGGTGCTGGATTACTGGTAAGGCTCTTCTTCTTGCTGTTGTAACCGAAGTTCAACGCAGGAGAGTCTGACTTGGTTGTTTTGGATTTACGACCTTGGCGAACTAATTGATTAATAGTAGGCATTAAGCTTCTCCTTCCTTATTTTGCATCATTTTTAAGTCCACACATCCAGGCGGTTCATTTTTTCTGATAAAAAAATGGCCAACCGAACGGCGACGGCTCTTAACCCAGTCAGCACGTCCGGATAACCCGAATAAACTGGAAAAAAGCACCTTTGATAGTGTACTATCCTGTACGCATCAGTGTCAAGCGTAACCTGAACTAGATCAGGTTAACTAACAACTCCTAATCATAACAAAATTGTTCTACAAAGCAAGCACCTTGACTCAGAGCAAGAGCGTGAACTGGCACGGTTAGAAGCTGGAGTGTAAGTGGCCTTGAGCGTGATGGCCCGGGCTTAGGCCATCACGCCCAAGGTCCTTACACGCAAGCTTCTGCGCCAGTGAGCGCGTTTCAGCACAAAAATAGTCCCACAAGGCAAGCCCTCATCAGAGCTTACTTCGCGGAACTATTTTTCAATCTGATACTAACTGACTAGCATCTCACCCATTACGACTGCTTACGCCGCCGCAGGATGACCGTGCTGCCAGCAATGATAAGAATCACAACACCTGCAAGGATCAACGTCATAGCGTCCCGATCGCCAAAGCTGCCAAAGAGCAGTCGTCGTGACGGTTGTTCGTGCCGAACATTGTTGCTGTGAGCACTCGGGCTGCTTGGGGTACTTGGCGTGCCACTCGGGTTAGTCGCACCACCGTTGTTTCCGCCATTGCCGCCTGTATCCGGCAACGTTTTGTGCGGTTGATCGGCGATGGTCATTCGGACGGCATCACCGCTCTTGATTTCAACAGCGACCGGCTTCGCATAATCCGAATTAATCGTATAACCACTCGGTGCTTTGATTTCAGTGAGCCAATAACGACCCAACTTCAAATTGTCAAAGGTTGCTAAGCCTTTTGCGTCAGTCGTGATTTCTTTGCTGTAGCCTTGATCGTTGGTCAACCGGAAGACTGCGCCGGCCAATACTTTCTGCTGATCGGCCGCGTCCACCTTCTGGATGATAAGCGAATTAATCTGATAATTGGCAACCTGAACGGTAATCGGTTGCTGCTTATTTTGGGTAGCTAAGGCACTGGCTGTCTGGGTCAAACTGGTTTGTTCAACCTTGAAGCGGATCTTATCGGTGGTCAATGCATACTTCGGCAAGGTCTTCGTCTCTTCAAAGTAATAATCACCGATTGGCAAGTTAAATGGCAAATCAATCTGCCCATTCTTGTCGGTTACCAGATCCTTGGCCAGGATATTCCCGCTGCTACCGTACAAGTTGAAGGTAATCCTGGCTAGTCGATTGCCAAAATCGCCATCGGTCTTTTGCAATTGAACAGTACGCTTGAATTCTGGTTCGATGATCGGATCCAGGTCGATCTTTTGGTCGCCTTTCACACTCACATCAATCCCCTTAGCTAGGTTATCCGGAATGACATACCCGCGTGGCGCTTGGGTTTCAACTAGCTGATATTTACCTTCGTAAAGATCGTGATTGTTGAAGGTCACAATGCCGTTCTGGTTGGTAATCGTTGCCTTCCATGACCGGCTGTGATCAACCGTGCCGTCGTCGCGATAACGATAAAGAGCAAACTGAGCGCCAATCATCGTCGTTTTGGCTGGGAAGCGGTCATCATGCGTTGTGGCTGCTTTCTTGGTAATAACGACTTGGCCGGCCTTCTTCTGGTTGGTGGCCGTTAACTTAAGCTGAGCCTGATTGGCTGTCAACGTGAAATCGACGCTGCCAGCTTCTAGGCTTTGCTGCCACGACTGTTTAGCGGTACCGTTTGTGTCACGAGCTTGATCAGTCGCATCGCCTTCGTAGTGCTTAGGCGCTTGGGTTTCAACCAGACGATAAGCGTTATCCGGCTTCAAGCCTTCAATCGCATATTGGCCAGCCTTAAGTGGCATATCAAAACTGCTTGCGGCACCAAAGGTTAACTGTCCGTCCGCATCTGTCTTCATGTCGGCTTTCAGCATCTTGCCAGTGACTTCATCGACAAGTTTATACGTTGCGCCTGGCAACAGATACTTCTTAAGCGTGGCGGCATCGTCAGTCTTCTTAACCCGGTTGTCGTACTTGGTTAAGGTGACTTGATATGGATCATCAGCGATTTCCTTGTTGACCGTGATCGCACTAGGCGTGGCCGCGGATGCTAACGTAATCGGATAGATCGTGGTATCAAGTCGGTAGCCTGCTGGTGCTTTTACTTCAGTCAGTGAATAGTGACCCAACAGCAAATCGCCAAATGAGGCAACGCCATTTTCATCCGTGGTGACATCGCGACTGTAGCCAGTGCTGTTCGTGAGCCGGAAGACGGCGCCTGGTAATGCATGTTTGGCATAAGTGCGGTCAACCTTCTTCACGTTCAAGGTTTTGACTTGATAGTTCGTAACGTTCACGGTTACGGGCTTCTGCTTGTTATCGCTGGCTAATGCGGCTGCGGTCTGCGTTTGATCCGTTTGCTTAATGGTAAACGCATGCTTATCGGTATTCAGCCGATAAGGCGGCAGCGTCTTGGTTTCCTTGAAATAATATTGTCCGGCTGGCAAGTCAAATGGTAAAGCAACCTCGCCATCCTTATTGGTGACCAGATCCTTGGCAAGTTCGGTACCGTCTTCTTGGTAGAGTGCATAGGTAATCCCGGCAATCGGATTGCCAAAATTGCCATCACTCTTTTTCAAAACGACTGTGCGTCGAAAAACCGGTTCTTCAATCGTTGGATACGTCAATGTTTGATCGCCGGTTATGTTGACGTCAACGCCTTTAGCCAAGTCATTAGGAATGACATAGCCTTCAGGTGCCTTCGTCTCGATCAGCTGATACTTGCCTTCATATAAGTCATTATCAGAAAACGAAACGGTTCCGTCATTGTTCGTGACGGTTGCTTCCCATGATTTGTCATAGTCAAGCTTGCCGTCATCGCCATACCGATAAAGCTTAAAGGTCGCACCGGTCATTGGCTGGCGATCCGGAAAATGATCATCCTTAATGGTTTCTGCCTGCTTCTTGATGGCCAATTGACCGGGCTTCTTTTGGTTGTAAGCCGTAACTTGCGCGTTTGGCGTTTTGTCATCAATGGTGGTATTGACACTGCCAGCGTTGAGGCTATCAATCCAGAGTTGCTTTTCAGGCCCGCTTGTCACGGTTGACTGATCATGCGCATCTCCCCGGTAATGGGTCGGTGCTTCCCGTTCAACCAACCGGTAGTGACCGGGTTTTAGCCCTTCAAGAACGTATTGCCCGGCTTTCAGATCAGGCTTGAACTTGTCATCAGTATAACTGCCAGCAAAACTGGTTGCCGTACCAACCGTGATTTGGCCGTCATCATTAGTCTTCAGACCTGACAGTAATGTCTGCTGGTTATCAGTGTCGATGAGGTCATAGGTTGCACCAGACAAGCGATATTGCTTACTGTCGGCTGCCAACTGACCTTTTGCGCGATTGTCATACTTCGAAAGGGTAATTTGATAAGGCTCATTTTCAACTGCTTCATTCTGAATCGCCGTGCCGGTATCAGAAGTCGCTTTCAGTCGAATTTTCTGTGGCGCCAACGGCTTGTAGCCAGCAGGCGTGTTGAGTTCTGTCAAGGTATAATCCACGCCGATTGGCAAGCCTTGGAAAGTTGCGGTTGCCTTGTGCGTTTGATCATCGAGTTTGGTAGTTGCTTCAAAAGTATGGGTACCGTCACTCAACCGGAACTTGACACCCGGAATCGGTGCGCCGCTGACTTTATCTTTTTTCTCAACCACTAAGTTAGCCAGCTGCGTGATGGTTTCACCACTTATGCCAGAGTCCCAAGATGATAGATAGCCCTGCGTTGACGCCGTTCGGCCACTTTCAGGAACACCGTCGCTAGGTTGATGGGTGGTCTCATCGCCACTCCACGAAACTTTGCTGGTGTTGTAAACCCAACCGGCATTCTTGCTGCTAGTGGCGTAGTAAACGTTGACGTGATAATTATTTAGCGGACTGCCATCGGTTTGCGTCAGATTACCAAAAGTCCGGTGGAACGTAACGGTGAATTTGTCGCCGTTCAAGGCAAGATCGTAATCCTTGCCTTGTTTCAACGTGACTTCATTGGCTGATCCAACCTGCAAGGTAACCTTGAAACTAGTGGCATTGATTTCCGCACCAGTACCAGCTGGATCAAGCGTATCTTCAATAACCGGATTCACCATCGGCCGGTACTTGTCTTGGATATTCTCCAGTTGGACATGCCAGTTTAGGACATTTTTCAGCTCTGAGTCCCGACTAACAGTTTTGTTAATTGGCGTCCAATAGCTCTGCGCCGACTTGGAAGCAGACGGCGTGAACTTCGGAATGACGGTTGTTGCTTGGTTCTTGTCCGTCACGGTCGCTGTATTGGTGAAGTTAGGGTCGTTATAGCTCCACTGATTGGCCCGTTTCGTTTCAAAGACAACCCAGACGCGGCCGTTACCGATATTAGGAAAATCAAAATCTAACTGTTGCGCTAAATCTTTATTGTCCGTCAACCAAGTATTCGGTGTGTTGGTCGGTAACAGATTTTGCTGCGCGGCGTCATCCGCCTTCAGCGCGGTTGTTGACCAGCCACTGGTGCCGTAATAAGGGTTGGTCTTAATTTCTTTGACGTCACCCGATGTGGTCGGATCGCCAGTGTTTGAAGGATCGATACCATTTGACCCGGTCACTTCATAGAACTTGATCGAATCAGGAATCAGCTCATAATTGACCCCGTCAAATCTCGGCAAAATATCCGTCAAATGCAAATGCCCATATTTGACGCCCAAGCGGTTCACCAAAACGCCCCAATACTGGGTATCCGGTGTATCACTCCACGAATTCTTCAAGGCACCGCTAAACGCACCCTCTTCAGGAGTTGGCGTATTGCTGCTGGAACCACTGGCAGTATCATCGCTGCCCGGTGGTAAATCAAAGAAGAAGAAGGCCCGGTTGTTCAAAGCCTTTTTCAATGCATCCGGGTCATTGGCAACTTGGCCCAGTTTTAGTATGTCCAATTTGGTGTGCGTGTAGATCACAATCTGGGAATCGGTGTCTGCATACTTGCCTTTAAGCGTCACGACAAACCCGCGAATGCCTTTGGTCTGGCCATCAGCATCAATCGGATTTTCCTTGTCTTTGGCGTTATACTGCTTAACTGCCGTCTGAACATCGTTATCACTTGTGCTCATCGCATAATCGGTGCCAGACTTCAACAGCGTGCGCTTGCCATCGGGATCCTGCGCATAAACCAAAATTCCGTCATTGCTGCCATCCTGATCATCGGTTGACGCATTTTCGCCATTGATCGTGTTGATATCGGCAGCGGTTGGATCGTCGCCAAGTTTATCAACGCCATCAGGGAACAAATCAAAAATCTTGCCGTTACGCATCTCGCGGAACGTTTGGTTAGCATTGATCCGCCACATCATTTGAGCATTGTAGGTATCAATGTTCCCGGCTGTCTTGTCGATGCTATTCGGTAGACTCACCTGATAAGTCGCATTGGCATAATGGTCCTTCTGATCATTGACAATGTTGGTTAGCTTAGTCCCATTAGCTGGCGTCGTTTTCAGCTTGGTTTGGTATTGCACTTGGAATGACGCATTGTCCGGCAGCTTTGCACCGCCGAGATACGTCAACGTGAAAGTGCCATTGCCTTTATCCGTCAGCTTGAAGTATTTGGCAATGTTGTCTTCAGAAACTGTTGGCGAGGCATTTTGGTCAAAAGTAACCTGGAAGACTTTCAGCGAACTGGTATCGAGTGACTGATTAGCATCCTGCTCGATTTTTGGCTGATTGTGATCGTCGGTTCCTCCAATTTGCTTACCAAAATGGTCGGTTAAGGTCGCACCGGCTTTCATGGTGTCCATGCTATAGTTCCAATTAATCTTCCACTTTAACGCGCGGAAGTTATTCGTAATGTCCCCGGCCTTGGTGATCGCGACCCCGGAGTTACGCATGGTCACGCTGCTGTAATCATAGCCATCATAGCTCTTAGTGCCAGTTAAATAGCGATAGCCCTCAACCAAAGCGCTACCGACTTTACCGGTATCGTCTAAAGAGCGATCAATGCTGGCTGTGTAATCGACCTGATAGCCGGTTGATTTTTTGAGGCCGTCAGTCAAATAAATTTTGACTGTGCGTTTGTCATCCGATAAAACCGCATGGTAATCCCGACCAGCAACCAATGGCTTCAACGCTTCGGAAAAGTCGCCTAAGACATTGACCGGAGCAGAAGAAACTTTGATTTTTGCCAGATCGCTGTCGCTAAACGTCAGCGACTTCGGATAAGTCGTCCCGCTACCTTGCGCAGTGACGGTCAACTCCATGTCGGCATTCTTGGAACGCTTGGCCGGATCGCTATCCCACTTAGGCGGGTTCGTTTTATCACTTTCGGCCCCGTTCAAATTAAACTTGGCACTTCCGGAAATACCGGTTGGATTCAAGTTCTGTGGTGTGACTTTTGGCGCATTCACCACCACCGGCTTTGCGTTCGACCGAAACGTAATTGGAAACTTGGTATCATTGTCTTTTGTATGGAAAACCAACGTTTGATTCAATGAGTCATTGGCGGTCAGTGCTTTAAAACTTGCAGTAATATTGACCCGCCATGAGCCATTATCCGTGGCCTTCAAAAGCTTGATCGTCAACTTTCCGGTTGTTTGATCAAACTGATACGCTGCAACACCGCCGTCAAAGACACCTGTACTGCTTGGCGGAAAATCAATTTGATCTTTCGGCAGCTGCGTGGTAAACGAAGCGCCTGCCGGAAACGGCGTGCTGGTTTCCGGTAACGTGAACGTTAATTCCATTTTCACGGTACTTTGTTGATTAACTTCCGTACCCAACGGTTGCCCGTTGCCGTCTTTTAATACGACCTTCGTGAAAATGTTTGGCAATGTCGTGTCAGTCTTTGCATCTGGCGTGGCACTTTTAGCCGGTTCCTGCGCACTGGCTGTCTGCGCTGCTGATGACGCCACAACACTACTGCTACTGCTGCTTGTGATCGTTGCGGATGCACGACTCTTAAACAACAGCGTTTCAGTACCTGACGCCGTGACACTCACATTCTTGGTCTGCTCAATGGCCGTATAACCAGAAGCAGACTGCGTTTCGGTAGCCATATAATTTCCGACGGGCAGATTCGGTATAGTTGTCTGGCCGTCTTTGCTAATGGCGCTGTTAGCCACAACCTGATGGGATTCATTATGAACCTCATACTTTGCGCCATTCAGCGACTTGCCTTGCTCATCCTGGTTCTTAATCGTCAGTGTACCAGTCTCTGCTTGTGTCGGATTCTCGGCGGCAAGGGTCAGCGCTGGCGAAAGCAACTGCACAATCATGCCAAGAATGACAGTAAAATAAACGCCAATCTTGAACAGCTTGTGCCTGACTTTTTTGACACCCAACTCCTTCATGATGTTCCCACTCCTCCTTCTAAAAGACTTTCATGGCCACTCCCCCGCGAAACCATTAACTTGTGAATTATGAATACATTAACTAAAACTACACCCACTGTCATTGTATAACATTGCCATAAATATTGAAGCGGTTAACAAAAATCCTCATCAAATATACATTTAATTTTTTGAGTGTTTATAGATTTATTTTTTAAAACAAGGCGCATAATCTCAAAAAGAAACAATATAATCCCTTAACTAAATATAAGTACGTCATTTTGCTTACTTATCATCACCGAAACGCCTTACTTACTTTCTAAAAGTTAGTGTCATTATTATTTTCTAGGTTCTTTTACTTTTTTAAGCGGAATCTACTTTATGAAGGAGGATGGCCGCTATGATTTCAGGACTAATGTTACTTAGTGTTGCGAAGTTCACCATGGACTTGACGGCAGATAACCGGTATTTCCACTGTTGCCTGGCTGTGCTTTTAGGGATGGTTGCCCAAACTTGGCTGACGATGGTGTTGAGTGTGGGTTTGTTGGTTTTTAGTGTGGTAGATTGGCGGGAGCGGGCGGTGTCTGCCGTTTGGTTTGGCAGCTGGTGTTTCCTGCTCCTTCTCCTGTTTCCTTGCGATTGGTTTAACGTGTATTTGCTGGCAGCTTTGGTTGGTGGGCTCGCGGTCGTCTCACACGGGCTAGGCAGTGCCGATGTGCTCCTCATTGCCGTATTCGGTGGCATCCTGCAACTTGAAATTGCACTCATCATCACGTGCATGGCGTGCTTCAGCGCTGTCATCCACTGGTTGGTAGCCCATCCGCCATCCCTACCGTTCATCAGTCATTTAGCGGTCGGTTATGGCTGTGTGCAGCTAGCAAGTGGTTGGCTGTTTTGAGATGATGATAAGTGCCGCAAAACGTGGCCATCCATAACGCGCGAGCCGGAGCAGGAGTCTGCGTGTAAGGGCCTTGGTCGCAATGGCCAAGACCGGGCCCATCACGCCCAAGGCCACTTACGCTCCGACTCCTAAGCGAGCCGGTTCACGCTCACAACAAAAAAGCACGACGTAAACGCCCTTAAAGGACACTTACGCCGTGCTTGTTTGTACCTAGATTATTCGATTAGCTTGGCAGCTGACATGATGACTACTTGTTGTCAGTATCATCCTGTTGGTCGTCTTTTTGCTGGCTGTCTTTTTCCTTCATTTGCTTTTCAATGTCAGAAATCGAATAGACACTGTCGGAAACGGTACCGACACTCTTTGGTTCTTCGTGACGATACGTTGCCATCCCGGTACCAGCCGGAATGATCTTCCCGATGATGACATTTTCCTTCAAGCCAACTAACGGATCGTTCTTGCCGCGAATAGAAGCATCGGTCAGAACCCGCGTTGTTTCCTGGAAGGAAGCAGCTGACAGGAAGCTGTTGGTTTCCAAGGAAGCTTTGGTAATCCCTAACAGCACCGGACGGCCGGTAGCCGGAATGCCACCACTGATGATCGCTTGCGTGTTCTTCTCTTTGAAGTCCGCAATGTCGAGCAATGTTCCTGGCAAGATGTTTGTATCGCCCGGATCCATGACGCGGATCTTGCGTAACATCTGCCGAACCATGACTTCAACGTGCTTATCACCAATATCAACACCCTGCATACGATAAACTTTCTGGACTTCAGAAAGCAGGTAGTTTTCGGTAGCCATCACATCGCGCACTTTGATCAACTGCTTAGGATCAATTGAGCCACCTGTCAGTCGTTCGCCGCGGTTAACGTGATCACCTTCCGCAACTGCCACACTGGATGCATACGGTACGCTATAGGTTCGGGTATCAGTTTCACCCTTGACCGTAATCTCACGCGTATGCTCAGCCGGATTTTCATCAATAGCAGTTACTTCACCGGTTACTTCCGTGATCACAGCTTCACCTTTAGGGTTCCGTGCTTCAAAAATTTCCTGAACACGAGGCAGCCCTTGAGTAATATCTTCACCACCGGCAACACCACCGGTATGGAAGTTACGCATGGTCAGCTGGGTACCTGGTTCACCGATTGACTGGGCAGCAACGGTTCCGACTGCTTCGCCGACTTCAACCTGTTCGCCGGTTGCCATATTACGACCGTAGCACTTCTGGCAAACACCGTGTTTGGTATTGCAGGTGAAGACCGAACGGATAGTGACGGCTTCAACACCGGCATCCACAATCTTCTGTGCCATATCTTCGTCCATCAAGGTATTGCGCTTAACCAGGACTTTGCCGCTCTTAGGATCAAGAACGTCTTTCATGGTAAACCGACCGACAAGTCGATCATACAGTGGCTCAATCATTTCGTTACCTTCACGGATAGCGCGAACGACCAAACCACGATCGGTGCCGCAGTCTTCTTCACGAACAATGACATCCTGCGCCACATCAACCAGCCGCCGGGTCAGGTAACCTGAATCAGCCGTCTTCAACGCCGTATCGGTCATCCCTTTACGAGCACCGTGAGTGGACATGAACATTTCCATAACGGTCAAACCTTCACGGAAGTTCGAGATAACCGGCACTTCCATCATCCCACCGTTAGGCGCAGCCATCAGACCACGCATACCGGCAAGCTGAGTGAAGTTTGAGATATTACCACGGGCACCGGAATCGGACATCATGGAGATTGGGTTATTCGGGTCAAAAGAGTCAACCAGCTTTTGCTGAATTTCATCTTTGGCATCGTTCCAAATCTGGATAACCCGATCATGGCGTTCATCATCGGTGATCAACCCACGCCGGAACTGCTTAGAAACAGTTGCAACCTTCTTATGGGCAGCAGCCACAATTTCCGGCTTTTCCTTCAGGTTAGTGATGTCGGAAATTCCGACAGTTAACCCGGAATTAGTTGATTCCGTGTAGCCCAAAGTCTTCATGTCATCCAACAAATCACTGGTCCGCTGAACCTTATAAACCTTGAAGACCTGCGCAATGATATCGGATAAGAAGCCCTTCTTAAACGGATCGATCAAAGGTGCATCCGCGAGATAAGCGTGAATGTCTTCACCTTTATCAATGAAGTACTTATCTGGCACACCATTGACGATGTTGTCTTGCGTCGGCTCATTCAGATACGGGAAGTCTTTTGGCATAATCTCGTTAAAGATCGCCTTGCCGACACTTGTCACCATGATCTTTTGCTTCTGATCGTCAGTGAATGGTTTGTTAGTGAAGGAATTAGCTGCGACGCCAACGCGGCTGTGCAAATGAACGTAGCCATTTTGCAATGCCATCAGGATTTCGTTGGTGTCTTTGAAGATCATACCTTCGCCTTCGCGACCCTTTTGCTCCATGGTCAGGTAATAGTTACCTAACACAACGTCCTGCGAAGGGGTAACGATTGGCTTGCCGTCTTTTGGCGCCAAAATGTGGTGTGCCGCAAGCATGAGCATCCGTGCTTCAGCCATCGCTTCATCAGACAACGGCACGTGAATCGCCATTTGGTCACCGTCAAAGTCCGCGTTATACGCTTCGCAGACCAGAGGGTGCAAACGGATGGATTTCCCATCAACCAAAACAGGTTCAAATGCCTGAATACCAAGTCGATGCAACGTAGGCGCACGGTTTAAGAGTACCGGCCGTTCCTTGATAACATCTTCAAGCACATCCCAAACGTCATCATCCTGACGATCGATCTTGCGCCGGGCATTCTTGATGTTGCTTGCCATGTCCCGCTTAACCAGTTCGCGCATCACGAATGGCTTAAAGAGTTCCAAAGCCATTTCACGCGGCACGCCACACTGGTAAAACTTCAACCATGGGCCGACATCGATAACGGAACGACCAGAGTAGTCAACCCGCTTACCAAGCAAGTTCTGACGGAACCGACCTTGCTTCCCTTTCAGCATGTGTGACAGGGACTTAAGCGGACGATTGCCTGGGCCGGTAACCGGACGACCACGCCGACCATTATCGATCAAAGCATCAACCGCTTCCTGCAGCATCCGTTTTTCATTTTGAACAATGATGCTTGGTGCATTCAGGTCAAGCAGCCGCTTCAAACGATTGTTACGGTTGATGACCCGCCGATACAAGTCGTTCAGATCAGACGTCGCAAACCGGCCACCTTCGAGCTGAACCATTGGCCGCAGATCCGGTGGAATAACCGGAATCGTATCCATGACCATCCAGGCCGGATCATTACCGGATTCCTTAAAGGCATCCAAAATGTCCAACCGGCGAATCGCGCGTGTCCGTTTTTGGCCTTGCGCCGACTTCAGGTCATCTTTTAGTTCGGTAACTTCTTTGTCGAGATCGACATCCTGCAACAATTCCTTGATGGCTTCAGCACCCATCTTGGCATTGAAGGTTTTGCCGTATTCTTCGCGCTTTTCACGATATTCGCGTTCGGTCAGAAGTTGTTTTTTCTCCATTGGCGTATCGCCTGGATCAATCACAACGTAAGAAGCAAAATAGATAATTTCTTCAAGTGACCGTGGCGACATATCCAGTACCAGACCCATCCGACTTGGGATGCCCTTGAAGTACCAGATGTGGGTGACCGGTGCGGCTAATTCGATATGGCCCATCCGCTCACGCCGAACCTTGGAACGTGTGACTTCAACCCCGCAGCGATCACAAACAATCCCCTTATAGCGGATCCGCTTGTACTTACCACAGGCACATTCCCAGTCCTTAGTCGGTCCGAAGATGCGTTCATCGAACAAGCCGTCCCGCTCAGGCTTTAAGGTTCGGTAGTTGATCGTTTCAGGCTTTTTGACTTCCCCATACGACCAGCTGCGAATCTTGTCCGGCGAGGCTAAGCCGATTTGCATACTTTCAAACTTATTGACATCAATCAAAGGGCTAACCTCCTATTTTTTATCGTCGGTACTGTTATCGGCAGGCTTACCGTCACTCGCTTGAGCTGCGGCTTCGTGTGCCTTCTTTTCTTCTTGCTGGGCTGCGAACTTCGCCAAAGCATCGACTGAAACAACGTCGTCTTCGTCGTCATCCATGTCCCGCAATTCAATTTCTTTCTTATCCGCGCCAAGCACCTTCATGTCCAGACCCAAGGCTTGCAATTCTTTAACAAGCACACGGAAGGATTCCGGTACACCTGGCTTTGGAATCGGTTCGCCTTTGACAATGGCTTCATAGGTCTTGACCCGCCCGACAACGTCATCTGACTTATAGGTCAGAATTTCTTGCAAGGTGTAAGCCGCGCCATAAGCTTCAAGGGCCCAAACTTCCATTTCACCAAACCGCTGGCCACCAAATTGTGCTTTACCACCAAGTGGCTGTTGGGTAACCAAACTGTAAGGTCCAATTGAACGAGCGTGGATCTTATCGTCAACCATGTGTGACAGCTTCATGTAGTACATAACCCCTACAGATACCCGGTTTTCAAATGGTTCACCGGTACGGCCATCATACAGAACTGACTTACCATCGGAGGCCATGCCAGCTTCCTTGACGGTTGACCACAGATCTTTATCGTTGGCACCATCAAAAACAGGGGTTGCCACGTGAATACCCAAGTTACGTGCGGCCATGCCCAGATGCAATTCAAGCACCTGACCAATGTTCATACGACTTGGCACACCCATTGGCGATAGGCAGATGTCAACCGGTGTCCCATCTGGCAAGTATGGCATGTCTTCTTCAGGAACCACGACGGAAACCGTCCCTTTGTTCCCATGACGACCGGCCATCTTATCGCCGACCTGAATCTTCCGCTTCTGGGTGATGTAGACACGAACCATCATGTTGACACCAGGAGACAATTCATCGCCCGCTTCACGAGTGAAGATCTTGACGTCCTGAATGATCCCGCCGCCGCCATGAGGTACCCGCAATGAAGTATCACGGACTTCACGAGCCTTTTCACCGAAAATAGCGTGTAACAACCGCTCTTCGGCAGATAGCTCGGTAACCCCTTTAGGTGTCACCTTGCCGACCAAAATGTCGCCATCACGAACCTCGGCGCCGACACGAACAACACCGAACTCGTCAAGATCCTTGAGGGCTTCTTCACCGACGTTTGGAATTTCGCGAGTCACTTCTTCAGGTCCAAGTTTGGTATCACGTGCTTCGGATTCATATTCTTCAATATGAATAGACGTGTAAACATCATCTTTAACCAACCGTTCAGACAGCACAATCGCGTCTTCGTAGTTGTACATATTCCAAGTCATGAAGGCGATGATTGGGTTTTGGCCCAATGCCAGTTCGCCGTTTTGCATGGCTGGTCCGTCGGCGATGATTTCATCAACATCAACGTGATCGCCAATCGTGACAATCGGACGCTGGTTGTAGTTCTTGCCGGCGTTACTACGCTTGAATTTCATTAAGTTATAGGAATCCAAGGCACCATCTTCACGGCGAACCCGAATTTGCTTAGCGTCAACATATTCAACCGTCCCGGCATTCGTAGCCAGAACCGCTGTCCCGGAATCATGCGCTGCCTTATATTCCATCCCGGTCCCAACAAGTGGGGCGTGCGGATTGATCAACGGCACCGCCTGACGCTGCATGTTCGCACCCATCAAGGCACGGTTGGAGTCATCGTTTTCCAAGAATGGAATGCATGCCGTCGCAACCGCAACAACCTGCTTAGGCGAAACGTCCATGTAGTCAACTTTGTCTGGAGAAATTTCAATGTTGTTATCTTTGTGACGCGCCAAAACGGTATCGTCAACGAAAGAACCATCATCGTTCAATGGCGAGTTTGCCTGCGCAACGATGTAGTTATCTTCTTCATCGGCGGTCAGATAGTCAATCTTATCGGTAACCTTATGCGTATCCCAAGAAACACGGCGATACGGGGTTTCGATGAAGCCATAAGGATTAACCACCGCATAAGAAGCCAAGCTGTTAATCAACCCGATGTTCGGGCCTTCAGGTGTTTCAATCGGACACATCCGGCCATAATGGGTGTAATGAACATCTCGAACTTCATAACCCGCACGATCACGCGTTAAGCCACCAGGTCCAAGGGCAGAAAGTCGACGCTTGTGGGTTAATTCGCCAAGCGGGTTGGTCTGATCCATGAACTGTGACAGCTGGGAACTGCCAAAGAATTCCTTGATCGAAGCAACAACCGGACGAATATTGATCAATTGTTGCGGCGTCACGGTGGCAGTATCCTGAATCGACATCCGCTCACGCACAACCCGTTCCATCCGGGAAAGCCCGATCCGGAACTGGTTTTGCAGCAATTCACCGACGGAACGAATCCGACGATTACCCAAGTGGTCAATATCGTCAACTGAGCCAAGGCCTTCTTGCAAGTTAAGGAAATAGTTCATGGATGCCAACACATCAGCCGGAACAATATGCTTAACTTTCTTGCCAATGTGGCCGTTGCCGATTAAATTGATTTCTTTATCCGGTGTTACTTGTGAGTAGACCTTAATGCTTTGCAGCACAATCGGATCCGTCACAACGCCTTGATCGGAAGGTTGATAGGTGACGGTCTTGAAATCATCGCGATCCAAATAAGCCCCTAATTTGTCCATCACTTGACGGTCAACTTTGGTTCCCTTTTGGGCAATAACTTCACCGGTATCCGGATCAGCCAACGTTTCAGCCAAGACCTGATTCAACAGGCGCGTCTTCAAGCTCAACTTCTTGTTAACCTTATAGCGGCCAACTGAAGCCAAATCGTAGCGCTTCGGATCAAAGAAACGCGCATACAAAAGTGACCGTGACGAATCAGCGGTTTTTGGTTCGCCTGGGCGTAGGCGTTCATAAATATCCTTCAAGGCTTCATCGGTACGGGAATCATCCGTGTTCTTATGCACATCTTTTTCAAGAGTGAGCATCAGCGAATCGTTATCGCCGAACATGTTGATGATATCTTGATCAGACCCGAAGCCCAAAGCACGAACCAGTTCAGTCAACGGAATCTTCCGCGTCCGGTCGATCCGGACATAAGCAATATCCTTAGCGTCTGTTTCATATTCCAACCAAGCACCACGGTTAGGAATGACAGTCGTGCCATAGGTAACCCGTGAGTTCTTATCGGTTTCGCTATGGAAATAAACACCAGGTGAACGAACCAGCTGGGAAACAATAACCCGTTCCGCCCCGTTAATGATGAAAGTCCCTTGTTTGGTCATCAGTGGAAAATCGCCAAAGAAAACATCCTGGCTCTTGATTTCACCGGTTTCATGATTCGTTAAACGTAAGGTTACATGCAAAGGTGCAGAGTAGTTTGCATCGTGTTGGCGTGCTTCCTCGACAGTATATTTCGGTTCCAGCAGTTGATAGCCGACAAATTCCAGTGACAGTTTCCCTTGAAAGTCATCGATCGGCATAATATCGTCGAACATTTCTTTAAGACCTTCATCGAGGAACCATTGGTAAGAATTCGTTTGGATCTCGATCAGATTAGGAAGATCCAAAACTTCCTTGATCCGGGCATAAGACCGGCGTGTCCGGTGCTTACCATAATTCACTAAGTGTCCTGCCAAATTATTCACCCCTTGTAAGATTTTCCGGCTTGGTCGATTGTAAAAATAATGTAAATATTGTTAAATTTACATGACAATAACGATCTCGCAGACATTTTGAGCAAAAAAAAACCAAAAACAGATCAGCCTTCAACCAGCCTGCTGTTTTTGCTTTTTCCATTAGCCAGAACGGACAATAGATCGTCCTGACAGCCTGTCCAACCCGAAATGCGATTGACTTAATAATACGCGGTGGTGTCAAGAAAGTCAAGCGGCAAAATTTCTTGTACGTGTGCAAAATTTTCGTCGCATCTGTGCGACCACATCACCCTTGCCACCCAATTTAGATCAAATCACCCGCCACATCAAGATGACTGACGCGGCGGTTTTCTTTTACCCACGCTACAACCCTCAGCTACTCAAAACGGCAGCCCGATTGTCATCCATATACTGCACCGCACGCTGATACTGGGTTTCGTTATAAAAGAATCCCGGACGCCATAAGGTACTTAGGTAGGCGCCCATCTCTTCAATACTAGGCTGACAGTCCTGATTCAGCCAGGTCTTGATGATGCTGACATAGGAAGCTGCTAACAGATTCTCCTGAAATGCTAACCACGGATTCGGCTCCGGGTCTAAATGCCAGTAGCGCAACGTGTCATGCCGGGTTTTGGCAATCGCACGCGAGAAACGATTGGTAAAATCATCCCCCATTCGCGCCGAGAAAAGAATGGTGAAGACTTCCTGATGTTGTTTGATATACGTGAAATATTCCGTGTATATCGGGTAATTACGATGCGTAATGCCTTCATAGAAATAGCCAACCGAATGTTGCCGAACTTTCTTCATGATGACCACAAACCCAGCGATCAATTCATCCTCAATTTCTTGCAACAACTCATATTTATCCGAGTAATAGCTGTAAAAACAGGATCGACTCACATCAGCTTTTTGAACCAACTGGCGAATGGACACGCTATGCAGATCGTTCTCTTTCAGAAGATCCAGAAAAGCGCGCTTGATATATTTTTGCTGCTTGCCCATGATTGACCTCCCCTAATGCCTCGTTTCGCAGCATGAATCGGCATCATAACAGGCTGCTCACGCTATCTAACCGAAGCAGCCGAAAAAATCGCCATAGCATTAAGCGCGTTGCTATGTACAGTTCGCCCATAAGTGTCCAAATTCGCACATTCAGCGTAACACTGGTATTAAAAAATGTAAACCCTTACATTACTATCATAATAGACTTTGTGTTAATGAATTGATATCAGCCGTTGTGCATAAGTGAGCAATACGCGGCTTAATCGAGACAAAAATACAGGAGGACATGTAACCATGGATACATTAAAGATTGCCATTTACGGTGCGGGCTCGATCGGAACCATTTCCGGCGCCTACTTGTCTGCGGCGTATGGCAAAGATCACGTCACCTTGATTGATACTTGGCCAGCAAATGTTGCTGCCTTAAATGCAGAGGGGGCACATGTCATCGGAACAACAGACTTCACCACACCTGTTACCGCGGTGATGGCAGATGAAGTGGCCGATCAATTCGATCTCATCCTGTTGCATACCAAACAGGTCGACAACGCGACAGTCATTCCAGCAGTCAAGCAGCTTTTGAAGCCTGATGGCACTTTAGTTTCCTTACAAAATGGCGTTCCGGAAAAGTATATTTTGACGCATATTCCGGCGAAAAATCTAATTGCCGGGTCGGTTGTTTTCGGTGCGACCGGTGCTGGCCCAGGGGTGACTGAACTGACAACCGCCTACGATAGTTTTAAAGCCCACGCCTATCAGATCGGTGAAATTGGCGGCACCATAACACCGCGCACGGAGTTGGTACAAACGATTCTCTCTCATGTAGGAATGACGCCGATTTCAAATGACCTTATGGGAACGAAATGGTCGAAGCTGCTGGTCAATGCTGCCTTTAGCGGCTTATCAACCATCATGAATCGAACTTTTGGGGAAGTCGCTCAAGATGACGTCGGTGTGAAAAGTGCTTTGCACATCCTCAATGAAGGTCTCAATGTCGGGCAAGCAGACGGTATCACTTTCACATCGTTGTCAGGGGTTGATTTGGCGGCCACTTTTGGCTTAACCGGTGACGACTTTACTGATACGCAGATTGCAACCCTCCGTTTGATGACCGGCGCTAGCGCTAAACTCAAAGCCAGTATGCTACAGGATTTATACAAACAGCGCAAAACCGAAGTCGATTATATCAATGGTTTAATCACCGCTACTGCTCGCGATCACGGGGTTGCAACACCGTTTAATGATTTAGTGGTCAAACTGATTACCGAAGCTGAAAGAACACACACAATTCCGACGTTCGAAGTGGCTAGAGCCGAATTGCAACAGCTGCTCGATCATCGCACCGTTGTTTCCTGATCGCTGTCAGATCTTGTGAAACACCGATTTTAAACACACAGAAAAAACAAATGTCCATTTTTGAACATTCATTTTGGTTTGTCATTCCATGACTAAAGCCTTTTCCATATGCTAACCATGGAAATAAGAAAGCAAGCTTTTTTAGAAAGGAGTCTCGTTATGGCTGTCGAAACAAAAACAGATAAATTGATGTGGCCAATTGAAGCCATCCAACCAGTTAAAGACGGCGATACTGTCGTCCTCGGCGGATTCGGACCGCTGGGTTATCCGGCTCAGCTGGTGAAAGCGCTGTATCTTTTCAGCGATGCCAAAGATTTGCATATTGCTTTAAACGCACCTAATGGCATGTATCTGCCGACGCTGGATCGGTTAATTGCAGAACGAGCAAGCCACTTAACCACCACTTTTGTCCGCACAAGTCGCGCAGCAACCAAGTTCTTTAAAGAAGGCAAGTTAACGCTAACGCCACAAGGAACATTTGCAGAGCGTCTGCGCGCAGCCGGTGCTGGTATTCCCGGATTCTATACCCCCGTCGGCATCGGAACGATGGTGGCAGAAGGCAAAGAGGTCAAAGAATTCAACGGCCGCCAGTATTTACTGGAAGAAGCTTTAAATGCTGATGTAGGTTTCATGCAAGCCACCAAAGTCGACTACGACGGCAACTGTTATATCGAAGGTGCCATGAAGAGCTTTGGCGCACTTGTTCCGGCCGCATCGAAGTATACCGTGGTCGAAGCAGAAGAAATTGTTCCGGTGGGCGATATTCCATCTGAGCTCATCACGGTTTCAGGAATCTACATCGATGGCATTGTGAAAGTGGGGATGCGTCATGATCAGTAGAACTTATATCGCCAAACGCGTTGCCGATGAGTTAGAAGATGGTCAGATTGTCAATTTAGGCATTGGCATTCCGACCTTGATACCAAAATTCATCAGTGATGACAAACACATTATCTTCCAAAGCGAAAACGGCATCATTAATATCGGTCCGGCACCAAAACCAGGCGAACCGGAAAATCCCAATATTTTTGATGCTGGCGGTTCGCCGGCAACGATCAAGCCAGGCGGCCAATTCATCGACAGTGCCAAAGCATTCGGTTTGATCCGTAGTGGCAAGGTAGACGTCACAGTTCTCGGCGCAGTGCAAGTCGACTCCCAAGGTAACATCGCCAACTGGATCATCCCGAACAAGATGTTGGTGGGCTTCGGCGGTGCGATGGATTTGGTCACTTGCGCGAAGGAAGTCATCGTCGCGATGGAACACACCGCCAAAGGTCAAATTAAAATCTTAGACGAATGTACCTTCCCATTAACCGGCGCACATTGCGTCAGCAAGATCATCACGGAACTGGCTGTTTTCCATATTACGGATCACGGAATGGTTCTGACCGAAATTTCACCTAAAACAACACTAGATGAAGTGCGGGCCAAAACAGGAGCACACTTTAACGTTGCAGATAATCTGAAAGTCAGCCAAATTGCTGATGAAGCTGTTGAAGTTTAATTGGAGTGCATCTATTTATAACGCGCTCACCAGCGCAGAAGCCAGCCTAAACCTGGCCATGGCCGCTTACGCTCCGGCTTCTACCCGCGCCAGTTCACGCTCACTCAAGGAGGATGTTAACAGCACTCAAATATGTCGAATAGTATGGAATCAAGCGGTACAACATGGACAAAATAATTAAGTGGAAGCTGTCCGTGTGTTCAAACCAAGTTAACTAGCGAAATGTATTGACAAGAGCCTGAATCGGTACTGTATGATGGTTCTTACCAAAGTTCCGCTAGCCAATATTGGTTTGAACGCTTACTCTGAGCTTCCTCTCAAGTGGCGTTTAACCGGCTGATTGAGAGGAGGTGACAACTTTTGATTAAAACGCATAAGATTAAACTCTATCCCAATGCAACCATGCGGTGTGAACTGGAGCGATTGTTTAACTATCGCCGGTTTTGCTGGAATCAAGCCCTCGAAACGTGGAATGCCATGTACGATGCGTCCCTAGTGATGGCCGATAAAACGTTGCGTCCTAATGAACGCAAAGTGCGTAATGAACTGGTTTGGAATAAAGCCGACTGGCAGTACGAGCAGTCAGCCCGAGTTCTGCAGCTTGCTGTAAAGGATCTAGGTAAGGCATGGAAGAACTACTTCAATCCGAAGATGCCAGATCACGATAAGCCCAACTGGAAATCTAAGAAACGATCCCGCAAAACTTTCAAGACGGATCGGGCGCAACTTGTGAATGGCAGGTTACGTTTAGATAAACCTCATGGTGCTGGAACGTGGTACGACATCAAACTGGCTGAGCAACCGCGCTGGCAAGGCGAATTGAAACAAGTTTGCGTCGTTCAAGATGCCGATGGTTACTATGCCTCCTTTTCAATTGAGGTTCCAACTTCTATTGAAAAGCGGCCGGTTCTAACGGTTACTGGGGTTGATGTCAACATCGGCAAGTTTGACTATCAAACGGCCACTGGCTATGCGACCCAGTCCACCTTACCTGAGCGATTACCAAGAATTTATGGCCGCATTGCTCATTATCAGCGCCAATTAGCCCGCAAACGGAAAGTAAATCCCAAACGTTTTAACTCCGCGGCTTATCGCATAACGAGAACCAAGTTGAAGCGCCAATACCAACGAGTTGAACGGATTCAAACGGATTTGCTGCAAAAGTTTACAACGAAGCTTATCACTGACTATGACCTAATTGGGATTGAAGATTTAGACAATCACCATATGCGTATGAATAAACGTCTCGCGAAGAACCTGCATCGATCACTGTTTGGTAAGTTCAGGGTGATCATGCAGTACAAGGCTGACTGGTATGGGAATACGTTGGTGCTAGCGGATCGGTTTTATCCCAGCACCCAGCGCTGTTCCCGCTGCGGTTATGTGAAAACCGCTGATGAACGCATCACGCTGAGTGGCAACTTGAAATACCGGACCGGTCACGATGATTATCATTGTTACCAGTGCGGGGTGAAGTTGCGGCGAGACGAAAATGCGGTTGAAAATCTGATAGCTTATGCGAAATCAAAGGTTACGGGGTAGGCTATACCCTTAAAGTTCAGGAGACGGTCACTGTCATGATGAATTATTTCAGAGTGGGAATACCGTTGTTGACGGGACTAAATGAAATGTAGGATTGTCAATCAAGAAAGGAAATATATAAAACCTTTATTGGTGTCAAAGAGACATTCTTCCACGTTTTATATAGCAGGAAAATAAAATGCCTGAAACAAAAGATGCTGTCATTGTCGCTTATGGTCGCTCTGCCGTAGGGCGCTCATTGAAAGGTGCTTTGACGAATGAACACCCGGTTGATTATGCCGCAGAAGTTTTGACTGGAGTTTTGAATAAAGTTCCCCAACTAGACGTCAACGATATTGATGATGTTATGGTCGGTTGTGCATTACCTGAAGATGTTCAAGGACTCAATGTAGCCCGAATGATCTCTCAACGCGCCAACCTGCCAGACTCGGTACCCGCTCAAACCATTAATCGTTTCTGTTCATCAGGAATTCAAACTATCGCAACCGGGGCCAACGCCATTATGGCTAATCAAGCTGATATCATTGTTGCGGGCGGGGTTGAATCCATGAGCCAGGTACCAATGTCCTTTGATATGGCCGGTATCAATCCGACATTACGAGCTGAAAAGCCTCAAGACTATATGCCAATGGGGCTAACCGCCGAAGTAGTTGCCGAAAAATTCCAGGTGCCACGCGAAAAAATGGACGAATTTGCTATGCACAGTCATCATAAAGCTGCAGCGGCTCAGGAAGCTCATGCTTTTGATGATCAGATTATTCCTGTTCACTATGGCGACATCGAAGGTCACACTAAAGTCTTCGACAAAGATGAAGGGGTCCGTGGCAATCTAACGATGGATCAACTAGCCGCTTTGCCGCCCGCTTTTAAAGAAGATGGTGGTCAGGTCACAGCCGGTACTTCTTCACCATTAAGTGATGGGACCGCCTTTGTCATCTTGATGTCAGCAGACAAAGCTGCCGAGTTAGGGGTTAAGCCAATTGCCCGTTTTGTCGGTTATGCCGTAGCTGGCGTCAATCCGGCCGTTATGGGACTTGGCCCGATCTATGCGGTGCCAAAAGTGATGGCCCGGACAGGCTTAACCATTGATGACATGGACAGTATCGAATTAAACGAAGCGTTTGCCTCTCAGTCGCTTGTCTGCATTGATAAGCTCAATCTGCCTGTCGACAAAGTCAACCCACGAGGCGGTGCCTTGGCACTTGGCCATCCGTTGGGAGCAACCGGTGCGATTTTGACCTGCAAGATTCTTTCCTACTTGCAGGCCACCGGCGGCCGTTATGGGTTGGTCACGATGTGTATTGGTGGCGGCATGGGAGCAGCCGGCATTTATGAGATGATTCCAGACGAAGAAACTGCAGAGGCGACTGCGTAATGTTTGACTGCTGGTTCGCGGTTATCCAAGTAAGCTCATTTCGCTAAAGGGGGTGCATTTTGACTGATCGCCAAGTGATTCAGACCCGCTTGGTGTTGCCTGGCGACACCAATGCTCATAACACCTTGTTCGGCGGTAAGTTGTTAAGTTATATTGATGATGTTTCCGCAATTGCGGCGGTTAAATACAGTCAGCGAATTGTGGTTACGGCTTCGACTGACTCGGTAGATTTTCGCCATCCAATTGCTGCCAATGATAGCGTCACACTGACAGCATTCGTCTCCGGAGTCGGTACCAGATCAATTGAGGTTTTCTGTCGAGTCATGGGAGAAACGTTAACGACCGGAAAGACTTATTTGGCAACCACAGCTTTTAGCACCTATGTGGTCGTTGATGGTCAAACAACACCGCTGCCGAGTTTCACTCCGGTAACTGCAGAAGAACGACTCTTATTCAGTGGCTACCCTGAGCGTCGTACCGCTCGCAAAGCGCGCCGTGATCGTAATCGTGTGTTTATCAGCCGGCTAGAGGCAACGGAAGAAGACCGCAATCGCTAACCCGCAAAGACAAAAAAAGAGGCTCCAAGATCCCGTTAGTATTCGGGATCTTGGAGCCTCTTAATTTTCTACTTAATTACCGACCAGTTTCAGTGTTACGAAAGGTCAATGACCTATCGCTTACGCCTTAACCGGTTCCTTCGATGCACCATTTTCTTTATGCTTGCCTTTGTTTTCCTTGACAGTAAACGTTAGCTTGCCTTTTTTGGCACCGATTTGAATCAAATCACCAGTCTTCGCTTGGCCTGTCAACAAAAGTTCGCTCAGTTGATCTTCAACATCCGTTTGCAAAGCCCGTCGGATCGGACGTGCCCCGTATTCAGGATCGAATCCGGCAGCCGCGATGGCATCAATGCCTGCTGGCGTAATTTTGACATCGATTCCCTGATCCTTAATGCGACTGAGCACGGTCTTGGTCATGATCTTGACGATCTCATGCAGCTCTTCCTTGTTCAGGCTGTGGAAGACAACCGTTTCATCAATTCGGTTCAGGAATTCAGGACGGAAACTCTTCTTCAATTCATCTAACATCCGACTCTTCATGGCTTTGAAGTCTGCGGTTGGATCTTTGGCGCCAAACCCAACCGTTTTATCGTCGCGAATGGCAGTTGCCCCGATGTTACTGGTCATGATCAAAATCGTATTACGGAAATCAACCCGACGCCCCTTCGCATCGGTCAAGTAGCCATCATCCAAGACTTGAAGCAAAATGTTAAAGACATCCGGATGCGCCTTTTCGACTTCATCCAGCAGCACAACGGAATATGGCTTGTTGCGAACCTTTTCCGTCAACTGGCCGCCTTCATCGTAACCGACATAACCTGGTGCCGCGCCAATCAGACGACTGGTGCTGAATTTCTCCATGTATTCGGACATGTCAACCCGAATCATGGCATCCTCTGATCCAAACATCGCTTCAGCTAGGGCTTTCGCCAGCTCGGTTTTCCCGACACCAGTTGGCCCAAGGAACATGAAGGAACCAATTGGGCGGGTAGGATCTTTCAATCCAGAACGTGCCCGGCGGATGGCCCGTGCAACTGCGGAAACAGCTTCATCCTGACCAACAACCCGTTGATGGAGAATCTTCTCCAGGTTGACCAAACGTTCGGACTCCTTCTTTTGCAACTGGGTAACCGGCACACCAGTCCATTGTGACACAACTTCTGCTACATCGGCACCTGTCACTTTGATATCGGTTCGAACGCCACTTTCGTTCACGGGTTCCGGCGTATCAGCAAGTTTGGCCTTAACGTCCGCTTCCTTGGTGCGAATGGTAGCCGCTGTTTCGAAGTCTTGATGATCAATCGCGTCTTCTTTGTCGGCAACTAACTTAGCCAATTCGTCCTGAAGCTTGTCAGACTTGGTTTCGACATTAGCTTTGTCCAATCGTACCTTGGCAGCACTTTCGTCAACTAAATCGATCGCCTTGTCAGGCAGGAAGCGCGTTGTAATGTAACGTGAGGACAAAACAACTGCTTCATGCAAAGCTTCATCAGTAATGGTGACGCCATGATGCGCCTCATACCGTGGACGCAGCCCTTTCAAAATCTGTTCTGCTTCTTCCTCCGTTGGTTCATCGACTTGGATGGTCGCAAACCGCCGTTCCAAAGCAGCATCTTTTTCAATATACTTTTGATATTCGTCTAAGGTTGTTGCCCCGATCAACTGCAACTCGCCACGAGCTAAGGCCGGCTTGAGAATGTTGGAAGCGTCAATGGCCCCTTCAGCACCCCCGGCACCGATCAGCGTGTGCAATTCATCAATGAACAAAATGACGTTGCCATCTTTATAAATCTCATCAATGATTTTCTTCAGGCGATCTTCAAATTCACCACGATACTTTGTGCCTGCAACCAGTGAGCCCATATCAAGCATCATCAGTCGCTTATTCAGCATGTCATCCGGAACTTTGCCCGCGACAATCTTTTCGGCAAAGCCTTCCGCAATCGCGGTTTTCCCGACACCTGGTTCACCAATCAACACTGGGTTGTTCTTGGTGCGCCGGGCCAGAATCTGAATCAGACGCCGAACTTCCTTTTCGCGGCCGACCACCGGATCCATCCGATTTTCCCGCGCCATTTGGGTTAAATCGCGCGCAAGGCCATCAAGTGTCGGGGTCCCTTGGCTATCTTGGCGGGCACCACCACGCGCCATTGGCCGGCGTTTGGCAGCGGTGTCCGCAATGCCCATTTTCTTAAACACCATTTGTCGTGTCTTCGAAAGACTGAGGCCCAGATTCTGGAGAATCCGCGCGGCTAAAATATCGTCTTCACGAAGCAACCCCAGCAGAATATGCTCGGTGCCGATCTTCAAAGCACCTAAGCGCTTTGCTTCGTCGCCGGCAAACGCCAGAATTTCCTTACCCTTTGGTGAATAAGGCAAATAACTATCGCTAGCTTGACCGGCGGCATCAACAGTTCCATACCCTGTGAAGCGCTCGATCTCGTCATGGACATCATTCTCTGTGACCCCTAACTGACGCAGCGTCTTACCAGCGATTCCATCTTTTTCCATAACCAGCGCCATAAGCAAATGTTCAGTGCCTACAGCATGATGATGGAAATACTTCGCTTGTTCCTGGGCTAAAAGCAAAACATTTTTAGCACTAGGGGTAAATAAGTTGTCCATAAGCACGCTCCTTTTTAGAAAACTAATTATAAACTGTTCTATCTTTCATACCGCAAACGATCCAAAAATGCAAGGAACATGCGCGACCGTAAATGCTCTTCTGTCCCTTGATCAAGAATGCCCAAAGTCTCATGATTCATGACCGCCAACAACAAATTACCTGATTGCTGGGAAATAAGGCCATTGTCAAACAGTTCCTGAATCAAATCACGTGCATCGCGTAACCGCAAGCGCTTGGGAATGTGCTGCCGCATGATTTGAATGAAATCCTGATCATCTGTCAATTTGACCTTCACGATGCGAATGTAGCCCCCGCCACCACGTTTACTCTCAACAATGTAGCCGCGAGCCGGTGTGAACCGGGTCTTAATGACATAATTGATTTGCGAAGGAACGCAATTAAAACGACGCGCAATCTCGGCTCGCCGTATTTCAACGGCGGCCTCCTGTGCCAGTATCGTTTTTAGATAAGCCTCAATAATGTCCGAAATATTCTCACGCTGCATGTCGTTCAATCCTTTTTGACTTTGACCAATCTTGACTATTACACATTATACTGGCATTGGTCAGTTTATACAAATTTCTGCATTTGAAAACGAAAAAAGGACCACGATTTTTCGTGATCCAAGAATCGGGAAGACAAGATTCGAACTTGCGACCCCTACGTCCCGAACGTAGTGCTCTACCAAGCTGAGCTACTTCCCGGTAAAGCGGAAGACGGGATTCGAACCCGCGACCCCCACCATGGCAAGGTGATGTTCTACCACTGAACTACTTCCGCATACCGCATATTAAATTGATCGGCGCCAGCTTAGCTTCATAGGCGATCGACGATGCACCCAGTAGGAGTCGAACCTACAACCTTCTGATTCGTAGTCAGACACTCTATCCAGTTGCGCTATGGGTGCTTCAACAAAATGCCGAGGACCGGGATCGAACCGGTACGGTCATCACTGACCGCAGGATTTTAAGTCCTGTGCGTCTGCCAATTCCGCCACCCCGGCATAAAGTGAAAAGCGGAAGACGGGATTCGAACCCGCGACCCCCACCATGGCAAGGTGATGTTCTACCACTGAACTACTTCCGCATATCAAACCTATTCAATTATGACCGAGGAGCGGCCTTCAAAGACCCGAGCATTCCGTTCAAGATACGATGCGGGTGAAGGGACTCGAACCCCCACGGTCAAAAACCACTAGAACCTAAATCTAGCGCGTCTGCCAGTTCCGCCACACCCGCAAAAGGTGGGTTAAATGAGCCGTGACAGGCTCGAACTGTCGACCCACTGATTAAAAGTCAGTTGCTCTACCAACTGAGCTAACGGCTCAATGGAGGATACAGGGCTCGAACCTGTGACCCTCTGCTTGTAAGGCAGACGCTCTCCCAACTGAGCTAATCCTCCATATGTAAGCGTGGCAGCTTCCTACCCTCGCAGGCAGTTTCCCACCAACTACTCTCGGCGTGAAGAAGCTTAACTTCTGTGTTCGGCATGGGAACAGGTGTATCCTTCTTGCTATCGCCACCACACTTATGAGAACTTTGCGCTCTCAAAACTGGCTATCATTGTTGCTGGTTTGCTTTGCTGAGAATCGGCGTATTTCATCGAAACGCGTTCGCAGTCGCAGAAACCTCCTCATAAGGACCCTGAGTCCATTGGCCAAAACCCGGCCAACGAACTCAGGCCCGCTTATGCTCCGGTTCCTAAGCGCTCCTGCTCACGCTCTACTTGGTTAAGTCCTCGACCGATTAGTACTGGTCCGCTCCATGCATCGCTGCACTTCCACTTCCAGCCTATCTACCTGATCATCTCTCAGGGGTCTTACTTCCATATAGGAATGGGAAATCTCATCTCGAGGGGGGCTTCACACTTAGATGCTTTCAGCGTTTATCCCTTCCGTTCATAGCTACCCAGCGATGCGCCTGGCGGCACAACTGGTACACCAGCGGAACGTCCATCCCGGTCCTCTCGTACTAAGGACAGCTCCTCTCAAATTTCCTGCGCCCGCGACGGATAGGGACCGAACTGTCTCACGACGTTCTGAACCCAGCTCGCGTACCGCTTTAATGGGCGAACAGCCCAACCCTTGGGACCGACTACAGCCCCAGGATGCGATGAGCCGACATCGAGGTGCCAAACCTCCCCGTCGATGTGGACTCTTGGGGGAGATAAGCCTGTTATCCCCAGGGTAGCTTTTATCCGTTGAGCGATGGCCCTTCCATACGGAACCACCGGATCACTAAGCCCGACTTTCGTCCCTGCTCGACTTGTCAGTCTCGCAGTCAAGCTCCCTTCTACCTTTACACTCTGCGAATGATTTCCAACCATTCTGAGGGAACCTTTGGGCGCCTCCGTTACATTTTAGGAGGCGACCGCCCCAGTCAAACTGCCTACCTGACACTGTCTCCCGCCACGATTAGTGGCGCGGGTTAGAGTGTTCATACAGCTAGGGTAGTATCCCACCAACGCCTCCATCGAAACTAGCGTTCCGATCTCTACGGCTCCTACCTATCCTGTACAAGCGGTACCAACACTCAATATCAAGCTACAGTAAAGCTCCATGGGGTCTTTCCGTCCTGTCGCGGGTAACCCGCATCTTCACGGGTACTATAATTTCACCGAGTCTCTCGTTGAGACAGTGCCCAAATCATTACGCCTTTCGTGCGGGTCGGAACTTACCCGACAAGGAATTTCGCTACCTTAGGACCGTTATAGTTACGGCCGCCGTTTACTGGGGCTTCAATTCTGGGCTTCGCTTGCGCTAACTCATCCTCTTAACCTTCCAGCACCGGGCAGGCGTCAGCCCCTATACATCATCTTTCGATTTAGCAGAGACCTGTGTTTTTGATAAACAGTTGTTTGGGCCTATTCACTGCGGCTGACCTTGCGGTCAGCACCCCTTCTTCCGAAGTTACGGGGTCATTTTGCCGAGTTCCTTAACGAGAGTTCGCTCGCTCACCTGAGGATACTCTCCTCGACTACCTGTGTCGGTTTGCGGTACGGGTAGTTTATTTCTCACTAGAAGCTTTTCTTGGCAGTGTGACATCAGGAACTTCGCTACTTTAATTTCGCTCCCCATCACCGCTTGTCCTTATGGTCGCAAGCATTTCACTCGCCACCAGACTTGCGGCTTGGACGCACTTTTCCAGCCGTGCGCTTTCCTTAGCCTCCTGCGTCCCTCCATCGCTTAAACAAAATAAACTAGTGCAGGAATCTCAACCTGCTTGTCATCGACTACGCCTTGCGGCCTCGCCTTAGATCCCGACTAACCCTGGGAGGACGAGCCTTCCCCAGGAAACCTTAGTCATACGGTGGATCAGATTCTCACTGATCTTTCGCTACTCATGCCGGCATTCTCACTTCTAAGCGCTCCAGCCGTCCTCACGATCGACCTTCAACGCCCTTAGAACGCTCTCCTACCGCGCACCCTGACGGGTGCACCCACAGTTTCGGTATTATGCTTAGCCCCGGTATATTTTCGGCGCAGTGCCACTCGACTAGTGAGCTATTACGCACTCTTTAAATGGTGGCTGCTTCTGAGCCAACATCCTAGTTGTCTGTGCAACGCCACATCCTTTTCCACTTAGCATAAATTTAGGGACCTTAACTGGTGATCTGGGCTGTTCCCCTTTCGACAATGGACCTTATCGCTCACTGTCTGACTCCCGGAGTAAGATCGATGGTATTCGGAGTTTATCTGAATTCAGTAACCCTTGATGGGCCCCTAGTTCAAACAGTGCTCTACCTCCATGATCCATCCTCCGAGGCTAACCCTAAAGCTATTTCGGAGAGAACCAGCTATCTCCAAGTTCGTTTGGAATTTCACCGCTACCCACAACTCATCCCAGCATTTTTCAACATACATGGGTTCGGTCCTCCAGTGTGTTTCACCACACCTTCAACCTGGTCATGGGTAGGTCACTTGGTTTCGGGTCTACATCTGCCTACTCATTCGCCCTGTTCAGACTCGCTTTCGCTCCGGCTCCGACTTTTCATCTTAACCTCGCAGGCAAACGTAACTCGCCGGTTCATTCTACAAAAGGCACGCCATTACCCTTTAACGGGCTTTGACTAATTGTAGGCACACGGTTTCAGGAACTGTTTCACTCCCCTTCCGGGGTGCTTTTCACCTTTCCCTCACGGTACTGGTTCACTATCGGTCACTAGGGAGTATTTAGCCTTGGGAGATGGTCCTCCCGGATTCCGACGGAATTTCACGTGTTCCGCCGTACTCAGGATCCTGGACGGAGGGTCCGCCGTTTCGCTTACAGGGCTTTCACCTTCTATGGCGCAGCTTTCCAGCTGACTTCGACTACGTCGAACTTTGGTAACTCCAATGTCCAGTCCTACAACCCCGAGAAGCAAGCTTCTCGGTTTGGGCTCTTCCCACTTCGCTCGCCGCTACTATGGGAATCGAGTTTTCTTTCTCTTCCTGCGGGTACTGAGATGTTTCAGTTCCCCGCGTCTGCCGCCGACAAGCTATGAATTCACTTGCAGGCAATACACTGATGTGTACTGGGTTCCCCCATTCGGAAATCTCCGGATCAAAGCTTACTTATAGCTCCCCGAAGCATATCGGTATTAGTTCCGTCCTTCATCGGCTCCTAGTGCCAAGGCATCCACCGTGCGCCCTTTGTAACTTAACCTGTACTGACTTGCGTCAGCGGTTATGCGATGCGAATTTCTAAATTAGAAACTCATACAAATACGCTGTGTTCTCGGCAATTTAAAACATTTACAACAATGATATCCAGTTTTCAAAGAACAAAGTCGCCGACTTGCGTCGGTGAATTGGCCTGACGGCCAATGGAGGATAACGGGATCGAACCGATGACCTCCTGCTTGCAAAGCAGGCGCTCTCCCAGCTGAGCTAATCCCCCATAAGGGTTGTTCAATTAACAAGCGAACGCTTGATGGGCCTAGATGGACTTGAACCATCGACCTCACGCTTATCAAGCGTGCGCTCTAACCAACTGAGCTATAGGCCCGATAGGCGTAAAAAGAGAGGTCGTCCTCTCAAAACTAAACAAAGTTTCGTGTGTGCAGGTTTCCGTCAGACTTAAAGTCTGTTTCCTTAGAAAGGAGGTGATCCAGCCGCAGGTTCTCCTACGGCTACCTTGTTACGACTTCACCCTAATCATTTGTCCCACCTTAGACGGCTCGCTCCCTAAAAGGGTTACGCCACCGGCTTCGGGTGTTACAAACTCTCATGGTGTGACGGGCGGTGTGTACAAGGCCCGGGAACGTATTCACCGCGGCGTGCTGATCCGCGATTACTAGCGATTCCGACTTCGTGTAGGCGAGTTGCAGCCTACAGTCCGAACTGAGAATGGCTTTAAGAGATTAGCTTGACCTCGCGGTCTCGCAACTCGTTGTACCATCCATTGTAGCACGTGTGTAGCCCAGGTCATAAGGGGCATGATGATTTGACGTCATCCCCACCTTCCTCCGGTTTGTCACCGGCAGTCTTACTAGAGTGCCCAACTGAATGCTGGCAACTAGTCATAAGGGTTGCGCTCGTTGCGGGACTTAACCCAACATCTCACGACACGAGCTGACGACAACCATGCACCACCTGTCATTTTGCCCCCGAAGGGGAAACCTGATCTCTCAGGTGATCAAAAGATGTCAAGACCTGGTAAGGTTCTTCGCGTTGCTTCGAATTAAACCACATGCTCCACCGCTTGTGCGGGCCCCCGTCAATTCCTTTGAGTTTCAACCTTGCGGTCGTACTCCCCAGGCGGAATGCTTAATGCGTTAGCTGCGGCACTGAAGGGCGGAAACCCTCCAACACCTAGCATTCATCGTTTACGGCATGGACTACCAGGGTATCTAATCCTGTTCGCTACCCATGCTTTCGAGCCTCAGCGTCAGTTACAGACCAGACAGCCGCCTTCGCCACTGGTGTTCTTCCATATATCTACGCATTTCACCGCTACACATGGAGTTCCACTGTCCTCTTCTGCACTCAAGTTTCCCAGTTTCCGATGCGCTTCCTCGGTTAAGCCGAGGGCTTTCACATCAGACTTAAAAAACCGCCTGCGCTCGCTTTACGCCCAATAAATCCGGATAACGCTTGCCACCTACGTATTACCGCGGCTGCTGGCACGTAGTTAGCCGTGGCTTTCTGGTTGGATACCGTCACGCCGACAACAGTTACTCTGCCGACCATTCTTCTCCAACAACAGAGTTTTACGACCCGAAAGCCTTCTTCACTCACGCGGCGTTGCTCCATCAGACTTGCGTCCATTGTGGAAGATTCCCTACTGCTGCCTCCCGTAGGAGTTTGGGCCGTGTCTCAGTCCCAATGTGGCCGATCAACCTCTCAGTTCGGCTACGTATCATCGCCTTGGTGAGCCGTTACCTCACCAACTAGCTAATACGCCGCGGGTCCATCCAAAAGCGATAGCTTGCGCCATCTTTCAGCCAAGAACCATGCGGTTCTTGGATTTATGCGGTATTAGCATCTGTTTCCAAATGTTATCCCCCACTTAAGGGCAGGTTACCCACGTGTTACTCACCCGTCCGCCACTCGTTTTAAGTTGAATCACAGTGCAAGCACCGTTCATCGACCAAAACTCGTTCGACTTGCATGTATTAGGCACGCCGCCAGCGTTCATCCTGAGCCAGGATCAAACTCTCATATAAATATGAGCTGTTCGAATAGCTCGATTTGTTGTTCTAGCGAATTGACTTCGCAAATGTTACTTTTTGCCTCGATACCGAAGTATCAAGGACCCTGCACATTTAAACGAAACTTTGTTCAGTTTTCAAAGGACGACCTTGTCAAAAGACAACTTTGATATATTATCACAGGCAAGCAATACCTGTCAATAACTTTTTCTGATGCTTTGAAGCACATCAGCGTTGCTCATTTACGACGCTTATTATCATACCAACGGTTTGCGCCATCGTCAACAACTTTTTTAAATAAAAATACTATCCGGATATTATGTGTGCCATTTATGATTTTCATTCGTGAATAAGCCTATAATAAACTTACTCACAGCGCAATCTTTCGGAAAACAAAAAGTGCCGCCAAAATGGCGACACATAAGTTTAGGTTATGGGCGCAATGTCGGGAACAAAAGGACATCGCGAATTGAAGGCGCATCTGTCAACAGCATGACAAGACGATCGATACCGATGCCTAAGCCACCGGTTGGCGGCATGCCGTATTCCAATGCCTCAACATAATCATCATCGATACCTTGCGCTTCCTCATTGCCTGCGTTCTTTTCTGCTGCCTGGGCTTCAAACCGTTGGCGCTGGTCAATTGGATCGTTTAATTCGGTGAAGGCATTGGCGTATTCGCCACCGCCGACGAAAAGTTCGAACCGCTCGACAAAGCGGGGATCCTTAGGGTTTTTCTTTGCGAGAGGGGACACTTCGATTGGATGCCCGGTAATGAAAGTCGGTTGAATCAGCGTTGATTCAACGAACTGGTCAAAGAAGGCACTGATAATGTGACCGACCTTCCAATAAGGCTCGTAATGGACATCATGTTCGTCTGCCAACTTGCGCGCATCATCAACGCTCATTTCCGGCCAAAAGTCCACGCCGGTTTTGTCTTTAATGGCATCGACCATGTTAATGCGGGCAAACGGCGCATCTAGGTCGATGTCCATTCCCTGATACGTTAATTTACCGGAATCAAGAACCTTGTGGGCAGCAAATCGAAAAATGCCTTCAGTTTCAGTCATGACATCGGTCAAGTCCCAATAGGCTGCGTAGGTTTCAAGCTCGGTGAATTCCGGATTATGTTTGGTATCAATGCCTTCATTACGGAAAACCCGACCAATTTCGTAAACTCGTTCCATCCCACCGACAATGAGCCGCTTCAGATGTAGTTCAAGCGCGATTCGTAGATAAAGATCGATATCCAGTGCATTGTGATGCGTGATGAACGGACGGGCATTGGCGCCACCGGCTTGGTTATGCAACACCGGCGTCTCGACTTCAAGGAAGCCGTGGTTATCTAAATATTCACGAACAGCACTCACAATTTTGGTCCGTTTAACAAACCGGTCAAAACTGTCAGGGTTGGAAATAAGATCCAAATAACGTTTGCGGTACTTCTGCTCAACATCCGTCAAACCATGCCACTTGTCCGGTAATGGGCGTAATGCTTTAGCCAAGTGGGTAACGTGGTTGGCTTTGACCGTCAGCTCGCCGGAATCGGTTTTCATGACTTCGCCACTGATACCAAGAATGTCGCCAAGATCGGCCTTCTTGAAAATCATGTAGTTCTCATCGCCGACAACATCTTTACGAACGTAGATCTGCATTTTGCCACTACGATCACGGATATCTGCAAATCCGACTTTACCCTTGCCACGTTTGGACATCATGCGTCCTGCGATCGTCACTTTCGGTTTTTCTTCAAGCAACGTTTCCTTGTCGTCTTCACCGAAGTCTTCGCGCACTTGCGCTGCCGAGTGGGTTCGATCAAACCGATGACCGAATGGATCAATCCCTGCTTCGCGCAAGGCTTCCATCTTTTCCCGCCGCGCGATCATCTGATCGTTCATTTCTGGTTGCTGTCCGTTTTCCTTAGCCAACACATGTTCCTCCGTTCCAATTTATAGCACTCTTTGATGATGACAATTTTACTGCGAAAAAGCAACCTTCTAAGCATTAAAAGACGCTCTCAATGATTGATTGGCCAACAAATCATCGCAGAACGTCTTTTTCGTCTAAAGCTCTAGTAAGTTAATGACTGCGCTGACGCTCGCGGGCGCGCGCTTCGGTCTGCTCAACAAAATCGTCAAAAATATGATTTACTTCAGCTTGCGTATCAACCATGTTAACGGCTGCTTTGGTCTTCGCTGAACGCGGGATGCCTTTCAAATAATAAGCTGCCTGCATCCGGAATTCGCGCACGGCCTGATGCTCACCGTGTAAGTCAACCAGCCGTTGTAGCTGTAACTTGGCAGTTGCAATTTTTTCCCGTGGTGTCGGTTCCGGGATCAACTCGCCGTCATCCAGATATGCTGCCATCTGTTTCAAGACCCAAGGATTCCCTAACGCTGCGCGACCGACCATCACGGCATCGGCACCGACTTCTTCAAGCATGCGTTTGGCATCTTGAGGTGTCCGTACATCGCCGTTGCCCATAAACGGGATCGTCAGATGTTGCTTAACTTCTTTTAAAATATTCCAATCCGCATGTCCGGAATAAAGCTGCTTACGCGTACGACCATGCATCGCCAGCGCTGCTGCACCACCACGCTCGGCCGCCAGCGCATTTTGAACCGCATAAATGTGGTCTTCATCCCAGCCGGTTCGCATCTTGACGGTGACCGGCTTGGAAACGGCATCGGTGACTGCCGCAACCATTTCATAAACCTTTTCCGGGTCCAGCAACCAATGAGCACCTGCGTCAGTTTTAGTGACTTTAGGAACTGGGCAGCCCATATTAATGTCAATAATATCAGCCGCGGTATTTTGGTCGATGAATTTCGCCGCATTAACTAAGGTTTCTTTGGTCCCACCAAAAATCTGAATCGAAATTGGATGTTCCCGCGGATCCACAAACATCATACTCAACGTTTTCTTATTCTTGTACATAATTCCACGGTCACTGATCATTTCGCACACAACCAGACCCGCACCGAATTCTTTGGCGGTTACCCGAAAGGCCGCATTGGTAACCCCGGCCATCGGGGCAACAACGAGTCGATTGGGAATTTCAACATTGGCAATATGCCACATACAAGCCACCTCTTTCTTGCTTTCGCGATGCTAACTTTACTTAAAATAAGCAAAAATCGCAACTATTCGTGTCGGGCTATTAATGCTTCAAGATCCGCAACGCTGTAATGATACTGATTACCGCAAAACTTGCAGGTCGTCTCCGCACCGCCATCTTCATCAATCATTTCCTGTAATTGTTCATGCGGCAAGGTTGCCATGATATCGCCAAAATGGGCTTTAGAACAATTACATGCAAACCGCAGTGACTGGGTATCCAGGAATTGCACCGGTGCATCCCCAGCGATACGTTGAATAATTTGCTCTGGTGTCAGGCCGCTTTTTAAAAGTTCCGACACAAGCGGCAATGTTTTGACGTTGGCTTCCAGTGCGGACAATTCTGCATCATCGGCCCCCGGCAACGCCTGTAGCATGAAGCCGCCAGCGACCTGAATCGAGTTGTCGGCGTTGACGAAAACGGATAATCCCACTGCGGCAGGAATTTGTTCGGATTTTGCCAGATAATACGTGAAATCCTCGGCTAATTCACCTGATACCAGCGGCACTTGGCCGGTAAATGGTTCACCGATCCCGATATCTTTGGTGACTGCAAGCATGCCATGTTTACCGACAGCACGGGCGACGTCGATTTTTCCGACAAGGTTGAGCGGCAAATTGACGTGCGGCTCTTGCACATAGCCGCGAACCGTGCCGATCTCTGTGCCATCGGTGATGATAGAACCAACCGGGCCATCTCCCTTAATGCGCACTGTTAGCATGTCATCACGGTTTTTTAATCCAGAAGCGGACAATAACGCCGTTGCAACCAGCGTCCGCCCCAGTGCCGCCGACGCCGCACTCCAGGTATCATGACGGCGTTGCGCCTCGCGTACTGTCTCCGTCGCATCGACAGCGAAAATTCGAAAATGGGTATCACGCGACAATGCGCTCGCGATATAGTCACTCATGTTGGGTCCTCTTTTCTGAAAGTTAAACGTGGCTATTCTACCAAAATTGTGCGCTATTGAAAAGTCAGTGTACTCATCAGTATGCCCGATTGAAGCCCAACGGCACCATTTAAGTCAAAGTAGGTTTCGGGTTTACACGATTTTCCCAATTGGCGATGCCTATGCGCACTATGTCAATCTTCATCACGAAAATTGCGCCGAATGCCTTCTTGATTTCGAAAAACGCGTAAAATAAAATTATTAATTAACTTGGAAAGGACTTGGTATTTTTGATCAGTCATATCGGCGTTATCCTAGGTACAACTCGAAAAAATGCGCTAGGTGCCCGTATTTTCAATTATTTAAAACAAGCATTTCCCGACACATCAGAGGTTCATTACACGTGGCTTGATCTTCGGGATTATCCGTTGCCACTTTATGACCATCCCGAAACGCCACTCGAAGATCCGATCCAAGAGCTAACCCCAATCGAAACAAAATGGTTAACTGCGGTGGCCAACCAGGATGGTTACGTGATATTAACGCCAGAATACGATCACGCGCTACCCGGCGGTTTGAAAAATGCCTTGGATCTAATCGGTCCGGAAGTTGCGTATAAGCCGGTTCAAATCATTGGGTATTCGCATTTTTCTGATGGCGGGATGCTGGCAGCAGCCAGTTTAGTGCCGATTTTACAAATGCTGAAAATGATCGTTCTGCCCACCCCGACGTTACTTTGGTCGGCCGATCCTTGTTTTGACGAAAACGGGCAGATCAATTCCGCTGCCGAGAACAGCCAGCATTTTGCCCGCCGCTTGCACGAGACGATGCACGATATTGGCTTTTACACACGCCTACTTAAGGAACACCCGTACCAACCACTAGGCAGCGAGACTGCAGCTAACCAAACCTCGGCAACAAAGTGACTCAAACCACAGCTGACCTCTGGAATTTTTCATGATAATGCGTAACAAAAAAACACCACCAACTTGGGCGGTGTTTTTTTTGTTACGCTTGCGGATCCTGATGTTCATTGTTGTCTGAAGAACCGCTGTCAGCCGACGTATCATCTGGCTTTTCAACGCCGCCTGTATCATCATCCTGGCTGGCCTGATCTTGACTTGCCTGGGAATCAGATTCGGACTTGGCGTTGGCTTCTTCGTCTGCTTGCTTTTCTTTATCCTTATGCTCAAGTGCTGCTTTGGATTGTTCGAAAGTAGCTGCCTTTTCGCTTGGAAATTCGTCTTGATCGCGTTCTGGCATCTTGCCATCGTTGAACAAGCTGAGGATTTCCTTTTCGTTCAACGTTTCGTACTTGAGCAAGGCTTCGGCAATTAGCTTATGCTGCTGACGGTGGGCCTGAATAATCTCGTAAGCCTGCTTATGGGCTTCGTCAATGATCCGCCGCACTTCATCATCAATCGCTGTTGCTGTCGTCTCAGAATAAGGTGGTGTCTGGCCATACTGAGCACCAAGGAATGGCTGGCCCTCGGTTTCGAGTTGAACCGTTCCCAGGCGATCGGACATCCCGTACTGAGTGACCATGCTCCGGGCAATTTGGGTTGCCTGTTCAAAGTCATTGGACGCTCCGGTGGATTCGACCCCGAAGATAATTTCTTCGGCGGTCCGACCACCAAGTAAGCCGACAATCTGTTCGGTCAATTCTTTCTTGGTCAGCAAGAATTGATCATCTTTTGGCAGCATAATCGCATATCCGCCAGCACGACCCCGCGGAATAATCGTGACTTTACGCACAGTTCGCGAGTCGCTTAAGACCAGACCGACAATTGCGTGCCCCGCTTCGTGGAAGGCCACCATGTTGCGTTCTTTTGGACTGATGACCCTGTCTTTCTTCGCCGGACCGGCAATGACTCGATCTTCCGCTTCATCCACATCGGCAGCATCAATGGCTTTCTTGCTTCGTCTTGCAGCAACCAAGGCCGCTTCATTCAGCAGGTTTTCCAAATCAGCCCCGACAAAACCAGGCGTTTGCCGCGCAATTTCTTTAAGGTCAACATTCGGCGCAAGCGGCTTGTTCTTCGCGTGCACTTTCAAAATCGCTTCACGGCCCTTAACATCCGGACGGCCAACCAGAATCTTCCGGTCAAATCGGCCTGGACGCAGCAACGCCGGATCAAGGACATCAGAACGGTTGGTTGCGGCAATGACAATCACGCCTTCATTACCGGTAAACCCGTCCATTTCAACCAGCAACTGGTTCAATGTCTGCTCACGTTCGTCATGGCCGCCGCCCATTCCGGCACCACGCTGACGACCAACCGCATCAATTTCATCGATGAAGATGATCGAAGGCGCTGCTTTTTTGGCTTGGTCAAAAAGATCACGAACACGGGAAGCCCCGACACCCACGAACATTTCAACGAAGTCAGAACCGGAAATCGAGAAGAACGGTACACCGGCTTCACCGGCAACCGCCTTGGCTAGCAAGGTTTTACCAGTACCAGGAGGACCCTCAAGCAGCACACCGGCTGGAATGCGGGCACCCAATGCCGAGAACTTCCGCGGATCTTTTAGGAACTCAACCACTTCAACCAGTTCCTGCTTCTCTTCTTCGGCACCGGCAACATCGGAGAACCGCACTTTGTTGGCATTTTTATCTGCCTGCTTAGCGCGTGATTTGCCAAAACTCATGACCCGACCAGAGCCGCCGCCTTGGCCAGCCTGATTCATCATCATATAGAAGAAGATCATCATGATGACAATCGGCACGACCGTGATCAGTAAGCTAAACCAGACCCCGGACTGTGATTCTTCCTTGGTATCCGTTTTAACATTGTTAGCACTGGTCATCTTCTGAATCTGGCTCAAAGTCGCGTCGTTCGTCGGAATATAGGTGGAGAACTTCGTCACCTTGGTCGTCTGATTGCCAAATAAACTCAGTGAATTATTCGCACCGGAAGACTTCTGGGCCTTCTTATATTCACCGCTGACTTTGTAGACGCCGCCAGATGGCTGGAGCGAATAACTCTTGACATTGTCCTTCTTTAATTCGGACATGAAGGTGCTTGTTTCAATTTCTTGGGACGATGTTGTCCCATTATCGCGCATATAATACGCAAAACCGGTGACCAGCAGCACAAAAATGATGATATACGTTAGTGTGCTACTGAACAGGCCGTTTTGTTTTTTCTTCATTTAGAACCTCCGGCAACATTCAATTAGTACCTTATATACTACCACAAACACGGCGCACAGATTAAGATTTTGCCGCGTAGACTTCTGGTTTTAATACCCCAATATAAGGCAAATTACGATAACGTTCTGCGTAATCCAAACCATAACCGACCACAAACTCATTAGGCACCGTGGTTCCCACGTAATCTGCCTGAACATCGACCACGCGTCCCTCCGGCTTGTCCATCAAGGCGCAAATCCGCACAGACTTCGCTTTACGGGTTTTAAAGATATCGGTTAAGTATTTCAGGGTTCGACCGGTATCGACAATATCTTCTACGATCAAAACGTTCCGATCCTTCACACTTGCATCAAGATCCTTGATAATCTTGACTTCGCCGCTAGATTCGGTCGCGTCACCGTAGCTAGACACATCCATAAAGTCAAGTTCCATATAGTCATCAATCTCACGGACAAGATCAGTCATGAACATAATGGCACCTTTTAAGATGCACACCACTAAGGGATTTTTCCCTGCGTAATCGCGCTTGAGTTCAGCGCCGAGCCGCGCCGTGATGGCATGGATGTCGTCTTGAGAGTACAACACCTTTAAAATATCGGGATTCATCATCTATCCTCACTTCTGTCAACATCTGGCGAGTGCACCAGTACAACATGGAGTATATCAGTTTGAGCTGGGGGCGACAATCGTTCTAAAGGCTGACCTTCAATCCAAAAAACCTGATGGTCCTGCGCCAATAAAAGTAATTGATCGCGTTGACTTGCTGGCACTTTTTCATTAATAAAAAACCGCCGCAATTTCTGGGTCACGCCATTGGGCAGCCGAACTTGATCACCGGCTTGACGGGTACGCAATGTCACCGGCAACCGCACCTGTACCGGCACGCCTTCGCAATGCAATGCCGCTGTTTGTAAACTAAACGTTCCACGCGGGGTTTTCACAGTCTGCCCAATCTGCGTAAACGTCACTGGGGTCATTGCCGGTTGCAAAACTAGCTCCCTGATCCGGCCGTTCTGAACGACAATGCTAACGCCGGCGCCAAGGTCAAAGTGGTGTTCATTTTGAGCAAACAAATGGTGCATAACCTCTGGCAGTAGTTTTTCGTCAACTTCGGGCTGCCACTGACGCAACATCCTTTTTAAAAGCACAAACTGCACCGCTTTTGGCAGACGCGTCGCTACTTGCCAGTCAATCGTCACCGGATCCACTTGCAACCGCTGCTGCCATCGATTGACTTCAGCATCTGCCAGTGCCAGCATCCCTGCCTGCTCCACCGTAAACCGTTGAATGTGCGCCAACAATTGCGGATTTTGCTTCTTATAGGCGGGAATAACCTCGTGGCGCAATTGATTGCGAGCATAACGGGTATCGTTATTCGAGGCATCATCACGAAATTCAATGTCGTGCGCCTGAGCATATGCCCGAAGCGCGGCCTTACTATAACCTAACAAGGGGCGAACCAACCGTTTCCCATGCCACGACTGATCTGCCCGAATGCCAACCAGCGCGGCCGGATCACCGGAACGCCCTAGCCGAAACAAGACTGTTTCAAGTTGGTCATCGGCATGATGGGCAGTCATGACCACGGTCGCATGCTGTGTCTCGGCACTTGCAGCCAAAAACTCATAGCGTGCCTGACGCGCCGCCGCTTCGTTCGCAGTATCCGTCGACTCGCGGTGCCAAACACCGGTGACAACGGGAACATGATACTGCGCTGCAGCCGCCACCACAAATGCTTGTTCCTGGCGACTTTCCGGCCGCAAGCGGTGATCAAAAGTGGCCACAATTACATCCAGATCCGGTGCCCGAACCGCCAGATCCAACAGCACCATTGAGTCAACGCCGCCGGAAACGGCCACAAGCACACGGGTATGCGGTGCGAAACCGAATGTTTGAAAAAGTTTCGGGCTCATACGTCTCCTCCACGTTAACCTCGTTTCAGCATTAAGTCAGTCAAAAAAGGCAATCCAAGAAAATAGGCCCAGAACAAATCATAATTTGTCCCAGACCCGATTTCTAACTGCGCCGACCGCCTCGGCCGCCGCGTTTGCCTTCGGTATTACGACGAAGAACACTTAACCGATCTTCGCTTTCTTTCAAATAACCGGACATCATCGCGTCAAAATCACCTTTAGCCGGTTGTTGGGCTTTATGACCAAAGTGATTGCCACCATTGCGGGTACCACCCTGGAACCGATTATTGCCCGGATGCGCTGATGGCGCGTGCCGGCCTTCATGATGATTATTCTCATGTTCACGCTGTTGCGGCTTATCAACCGCTTTCCGGATAGACAGGCCAATCTTACCATCTTGGATCGAAAGAACTTTAACCGTCACCGGTTCGCCAACATGCAACACATCATGAATGTCTTTGACATAAGCATCAGAGACCTCGCTGATATGCACCAATCCGGTTTTCCCATCGCCTAACTCAACGAATGCACCGAATTTCGTGATCCCGGTGACCTTACCAGTCACTTTCGTACCAACTTCAACTGCCATAAAAAAAGAAGTCCTCCTAATTAAATGTGTCTATAAGTATAGCATGGGTAACAAGACACGCAAGCAGCGCGTGAACCTGTCACAATCAAAACTGTATGCCACTCGCGCACGCTTCAAGCATACCACTCAATCACAAACCAACAAACTACCGAAACCTGACAACATCCATTCGCCGACACAAAAGCTGCGCCAATCAGGGCCAAAAAGCTCATTGACTGACGTTCAGATTCGGAATCTTATTGGCTTTATCCGGCAAGTTGAAAATCACCTCACCGGGTTTTGAATACAGATATTTCTCCCGAATCAATTTGGCCGTGTAGTCATCATTGTGGAGCTGATCAACCTGGACTTTAAGTGCGGCTTTGTTGGCCTTTAGTTTATCCAAGTTAGCCTTGGCTTTCGTCACGGCATGATTGGTTTCACCCAGTGTCATTTGCGTCCGAACCACACTAAAGCCCCCCAGACCCAAAATTACCACCATCAGAATCAGCAAATTCCGAATGCGTTTCATATGTACCGCGTGTGCCCGGGACTTGGGCGCACGCTGCTTTTTTGCTGTGTGTTCACGCGTATACGCATTATTTAATTGACTGATATTATTCTTTGCCATCTGATCGCACCCTCGTTTTCACCAGCCACGTGTTACGACTTCAGTAAGTCAAGTATAACAAATCAAAGGGGCTACAGACCAACAAATCCGCATTAAAATGTTTCTTTATAATTTTCTTTCAGCACCGTGTACATGTCTGCCGCATCGTTTTTCTTGGTTGTTTCGACCAAATCATCGGCGCGCACCGTCAGTGTTTTGTTGCCAAAGTTAATGACCAGCGTGTCGCCTACACTGACGTCGCTACTGGATTTGGCCACTTTACCATTAATCGTGATGCGTCCTTTGTCGGCAATCTCTTTTGCCACGGTGCGTCGTTTGATAATTCGGGAAACTTTGAGAAACTTGTCTAACCGCATATCTTTACCTCGCTTTTATTTTTCGTACAAATTTTAAATACTTTTTACCGCCGGGCAGATCAAGCATTTCGCGCAACGTCAAAAGTTTGAACCAGGTACCTGTCAGTAAAAAGACGATGACGCCGAGAACCACGCCTAATAAGGTAACACCAAGCGCAACCAGCCGTGAGCTCAGCGGAATCCACCCAACTGCCAGGTAAACCGCCAACACCATGAGACCGGTCACCGCAAGCAATTTTGGCACAAACAGCCGCAGCGCACTTCTGCCCTTGATCGTCTCAGGAACGGCATAATAAATCAAGCAAAGGATCGCGCCCAATGCCAGAATTGTCGCACCACTGGCGCCGGCCGTCCCAAACCGGGCAACCAGCGGCTGGTTAATCCCGGCCTTGATCAAAATACCGATCAGCAGCGCCACGCTAATGCCCTTATACCGATCCAAGCTCTGCAAGATGGCGTTATACGCATTAATCATGGCAACAACGGCAATCGCAATGGCATACAGTTGTAAAACAAATGCGCCGGCGGTATCGCCAAAAAGCAATAAATCAATTGCCGGCATCAAAACAACCAACCCGGAAGTCGCCGCAAGTGCAAAAGCCAAATTAAAATGCACCAATTCTGCGCCACGTTGAATGAATTGCCGACGTTGCTGTAGCTGGCGCGCCTGGGTCAGACTAGGCAGCAAAGTTGTGGACAGTGAAGCCGCCACCACAAGCCCTAGCTGGACAAGGGGTTGGCCACGGTCATAGATCCCTTTTAAACTTTTGGCCGTTGCCATGGCAATACCGGAACTGGTCAAGCCTTTTGTCACTGTGAAGCTGTCAACCAGTTGTAACAAAATCAACAGTGCGGCATACAGTGTAATCGCGCCGCCTTCCCTGACGAAGCGACTAATCAGGTGGGCATATGCCTGAACGCCAGGAAAACGAAAGCGGCGGCGACCAAAAATCCGGTGATACGGCCGCCACAATGTCAGCACTGCTGCCAAGCCGCCAAAAAAGGCCCCGCTCATGGCAATAGCCCCCATCTGGTAGACACTCCAATGATATTGGACGAACCACCATGCGGCTAGTAAAATCACGCCAACCCGAACAATCTGCTCAACCACTTGGCTCGTGGCCGTTTTCACCATATCAAAAGTGCCTTGAAAATAACCGCGTCCCGTCGCCAAAACCGGCATCGTCAGGAACATAAACGCCACGATTTGGATTAACGGTAACAATTCGGGATCAGCCATCGCGCGGGCAATTTCCTGACCAAAAAATTCAAGCCCCAAAAACAACGCCCACGAAACCCAGTTCAAAATCACGTTGCTCTGGTGAGCCACCGTTAACTTTGCTTCGTCACCGTCAGCTTCCGCGACAAGTTTGGAAATATAAACCGGAAATCCGGACAACGCAAACGTCATCCCTAGCCCGTAGATAGGGTAGATTTGCTGATAGGCGTAAAATCCCGTGTCGCCAACCATATTCTGAAATGGCACCCGGTAAACTGCGCTGAGGATCTTGGCAATCAGCGAACTGAGGCTCAAGATCCATGCACCGCGCATTAAATACTTCATTTGTTGATTATGCATGGTGGTCTCCTGTTAACATGGTCACAGCTGACCGCTCGATTCGCGAAACCCTTGCTGGCCAATCATAAGGCATTAAGCTGCCGGCTTTTTCTCCGGCTGGGGATTGACAACGTTCACCAATCTCTGCATAAAAGCTGTCAGTTGCGCCAACCAGGTCTCGGCCTGCATGGTTTTAGGAATTGTCAACGTCACGGTCAGCTTACCATCAGCAATCGCAACCTGAGCTTTAAGCGTTGTTGCGGCCAACGCCTTAAAAATCGGCTCGCCTTGCGCTTTAGTGGTTGCTTGCGGCGATAACACAACCGCAATTTTTTGATCCGTCTTTTGCACGCTATTGACCCATGCCAAGTCGGCAAACCGTTTGAGATGCGCGATCGCCAGCAGGTTGGTCACCGGCTGCGGATAGTCACCAAACCGATCAATCAAGTCTTCGCTGATTTCCGTTTCGGCTTCATCGCTATTGGCTTCACGAATCCGTTTATACAGTTCGATCTTTTGCCGCGAATCAGCCACATAGTCGGTCGGCAAATAAGCTTCCAAGCCCAGATCGATTTCGGCATCGGTTTTCTGTGCCGTCTTAATGCCACGCCGTTTATTCACCGCTTCTTGGAGCATCTGGGTGTACAGATCGTAACCAACCGAATCGATGAAGCCATGTTGCTGCTTGCCCAACAGATTGCCGGCTCCGCGAATCGACAGGTCACGCATGGCAATTTTGAAGCCACTGCCTAATTCCGTAAAATCTTTAATCGCCTGCAGTCGTTTTTCCGCCTCCTCATTAAGCACCTTCATCGGCTGATACATGAAGTAGGCATACGCTACCCGACTCGAACGACCGATCCGTCCCCGCAGTTGATACAACTGAGATAAGCCGTAATGATCGGCATTTTCGATAATTAACGTATTTGCATTTGGCATATCAACGCCGGTTTCGATGATCGTCGTTGTGACCAGCACATCATAGGCACCGTGCAGAAAATCATAAATGACGTTTTCCAGCTGCGTTTCGGTCATCTGCCCATGCGCGTAGCCGATACTGGCATCTGGCACCAGCTCTTCCAACTGACTCACCGTGCGCTCCATATCTTCCACCCGATTATGCAGGTAAAAGACTTGGCCGCCGCGTTCCATTTCGCGTTCAATTGCCTCGCGAATCACCCCGGGATTTTGCTCCATGACAAATGTCTGGATCGGGTAACGATTGGTCGGTGGTGTCTCGATGACACTCAGATCGCGCACGCCCAGCATCGACATATTCAAGGTACGCGGAATCGGGGTCGCCGTCAGCGTCAAAACATCTACGTTGCTTTTTAGCTGTTTGATGCGTTCTTTATGCTTAACACCAAAACGCTGCTCTTCATCGATGACCAGCAAACCAAGATCACGAAAAGCCACATCTTTTGACAACAACCGGTGTGTCCCGACGACAATGTCAATCGTGCCATTCTTCAAGCCTTTGATGGTCTCTTTATTTTGGTGCGGCGTCTGAAAACGGGACAGCAACCCGACTTTAATCGGAAAATCGGCAAAGCGTTCTTTCATGGTGTCAAAATGTTGCTGCGCCAAAATCGTCGTGGGCACCAAAATGGCCACCTGCTTGCCATAATCAATCGCTTTAAATGCTGCCCGCAACGCAACTTCGGTTTTACCAAAGCCGACATCCCCGACAAGCAAGCGATCCATTGGCTTCGGTTTTTCCATGTCGCGTTTGATTTCTTTGGCTGACCGCAACTGATCCGGCGTCTCCGGATAAGGAAACTCGTCTTCAAATTTTTGCTGCAAGTCATCATCCGGGCCAAATGCATAGCCCTTTTCTGCTTCACGTTTGGCGTATAAATCAATCAACTCATCCGCAATGTCTTCAATGCGGGCCGCCACTTTGCGTTTGGTCTTCTGCCATTCGGTGCCACCTAACTTATTGACGCTTGGCGCCTTGCCGTCAGCGGAGACATATTTTTGCACCAGATTTAGTTGATCAACCGGAATAAAGAGCTTATCGTTATTGCGGTAAACGATGGTGATGTAGTCGCGGTGAACACCGTCGACTTCCATCGTCTCCATACCGGTATACTGCCCAATCCCATGGTTAACATGCACCACATAATCGCCGGGCTTCAGCTCATTGTAGCTGCGCAGTCGTTCCGTATTGGCCAGTGTTTGGTGCCGTGCCCGCCGTCGCTGCCGTGCATTGAACAACTCGTGCTCGGTGACAACGACCAACTTCATGTCCGGCAGTTCGAAGCCATTCTTCAAACTGCCTTCCGTCAATTGAACCTGACCTGGCAGTAAATGATTGGGTTCGGTCAGAACGTTGCTAATCTCAAAATCTTTCAACGTTCCGCTCAGCTTATCTAGCCGATTTTTGTCCGCAATCAGAAAGACCACAGTTTGTTTTTGTTTCACCCAGCGATCGGTTTCTGTTTTGAGCAACGGCATCTGACTAAAGAACTGTTGCACATTGCGACTTGGAACATTGGTCAGGCTATCCAGCCGCAATTGTCCCATTCCTTTTTGAAAAAGGCTTAAATACAGCCGTGGGTGCGGTTCGTGTTGGTTGAGTTCTTGAATTTTAGGATTAGGTGTCTTAGGCAGCAGCCGACCTTCCGTTTGCAATTGAGCGTACCACTCTGCGGTTTCCTGGACTAAATGGGCATCGCTATCCAGTAACCTGCTGTAATCGTCAAAGGCAACGAGTGCATCCGGTGTGAGGTAGTCAGTGATGCGCTGATGTTCCGGATAAAGTTCCGGTGCATACAGAGCCAGATTCTCTGGCCGCTCCAGTGCCTGCAACTGCTGGCCGGTGGTTAACAGTCCGTCGGTAATCGCTTGCTTGGTATCAGCATCTTTAACCTTGGCCTTGTAAGCCGTTGCCTGCTTGACAAGACGCTCACCAGTCGCACTCAGTACCTGATCTGATGCGATCATATCGGTCGCCGGTGAAATCACGATGCGCGTTAGCTTTTTCAAACTACGTTGCGTGGCAATGTCAAACGTACGAATCGAATCGATGGCCGTATCAAATAATTCAATGCGAATCGGATCATCCTGATTTAATGGATAAATATCAATAATGCCACCGCGAATAGCGAATTGCCCCGGCGCGCTAACCAGTGAATCGCGGCGATACCCCATCGCAATCAATTGCTTAGCAACATCTTGTGGCTCAAGCTCTGAATCCATATCGATGACCAGCTCACTAGCCGCCCAAACCGCTGGCGCCGGCAAAATACGCTTGTACCCAGCCAGGCTGGTCACAATAATGCCAGGCTTACCGCTTTGCAAGAAAGTTAGTGCATTAATCCGATCATTGCGGGTCTCCGGTGAGCTCACTGCAACTTCGGCAGCCAGCACGTCTTCAACCGGAAAATCATAAACCAGCGCATCGCCTAACAAACTGCTCAAGTCTGCCGCTAATTCGTCAGCGTGAAAACGATTATTCTCGACAATCAGAAGCTGTTGTTGACGTTGTTGCAAGAGCGCGCCAAAAAAGACCGTCTTGGCGGAACCCGAAAGCCCTGTCACCAAATGACGGCCGGTTTTGAGTTTAGGCCATAATGCCGACAGTTCTGGATCTGCCTGCACCATGTCGATCAAATTCATCGCTTCACCTACTTCTTTCTTCTACTAAGTTTACCTAATCAGCCGCGTGCGATCACGATCAAGCCACCGACTTTTAATTAAACTTATTCATCAGTTGCGGAAACGGCATGCCATTCAGCCAGTCTTCCAACGCATCATCTGCTCTGGCAATGGCATCATCGATCGTTGGCTGATCGGCTTGGGAAAAGGGTGTCAGCACCCAGTCAACAACCCGCTGGCGCTGAGGGTGTTGAATACCGATTTTCAACCGGTAAAATTCATCGCTGCCGGTTGCGCTGATAATATCCTTGATCCCGTTATGGCCGCCTGCTGACCCGCGTTGCCGCAACCGTAATTTGCCGAGCGTCAGATCCATGTCATCATGAACCACCAGGATTTCGTCTAACCGAATTTGATAAAACATCATCAGTTCGCGTACGGCCCGCCCTGAAGCATTCATATAAGTCTGGGGCTTCACCAAAAACACTTTTTCATCATGAATCCGGGTAGTCGCCGTGGCAGCATCAAATTCAAGCTTATCAAGTTTGAGTCCCAAACGTTTAGCCAGTTCGTCAACGACCATAAAACCCATGTTGTGTTTGGTACCTGCATATTTTCGTCCGGGATTACCCAGACCAACGATCATTTTCATTTTGTCTCCTTAAATTAGTGCTTTTTTCAACAACCCCGGTTGCCTGTGGTTGGCACCCTTTTGGCAACAGTGACAAGCTACAGTTGCTTTTCTAACCGTGTGTATTCTTGCGTAACCAGGCCAAGCGAAGGACACCAAACACTAACCAACATCACAAGGTTAAGCGCTTGGTGTCACTTCGCTATACACCGTCATCCACATACTGGGACGTGAATTTCTATTAGTATGCAGTATAACACATCAGGACTGATTAACTGTGCACATTCATTTTGTGAACTGTTAAGCTTTTGGCCCTCGTGAAAATCGCTCATGCAAGCGTTTTCGTTCCTGAAAGCGAGCTTGTCACAGGATTCACAAGCCTTGCTATTGTAAGGCTGAGCGCGACTTTTTAACCATGGCAAAATTATGAAAAAGTCTGTCAATTTTGTTTCGGCGAATTGATAATGTGTTATACTCACAATGAAATGCAGTTTGCATGCACATAAGAAAGGATGATATCACCGTGGCAAGTATTACGGATAAGGATCACCAAAAAGTTATTCTCGTTGGTGACGGCGCCGTTGGTTCAAGTTATGCCTATGCAATGGTATTGCAAGGTATTGCACAAGAAATCGGGATCGTTGACATTTTTAAGGACAAGACGAAGGGTGACGCGATTGACTTAAGCAACGCGCTGCCATTCACCAGCCCAAAGAAGATTTATTCAGCTGAATACAGCGATGCCAAGGATGCTGATCTGGTTGTTATCACTGCTGGTGCTCCTCAGAAGCCAGGCGAAACCCGCTTGGATCTGGTTAACAAGAACTTGAAGATCTTGAAGTCCATTGTTGATCCGATTGTGGATTCCGGCTTTAACGGTATCTTCTTGGTTGCTGCCAACCCAGTTGATATCTTGACCTATGCAACTTGGAAGCTTTCCGGCTTCCCGAAGAACCGCGTTGTTGGTTCAGGTACTTCATTGGACACCGCGCGTTTCCGTCAGTCCATTGCTGAAATGGTTAACGTTGATGCACGTTCGGTCCACGCTTACATCATGGGTGAGCATGGTGACACTGAATTCCCTGTATGGTCACACGCTAACATCGGTGGCGTTACCATCGCCGAATGGGTTAAAGCACATCCGGAAATCAAGGAAGACAAGCTTGTTAAGATGTTTGAAGACGTTCGTGACGCTGCTTACGAAATCATCAAACTCAAGGGCGCAACCTTCTATGGTATCGCAACTGCTTTGGCACGTATCTCCAAGGCTATCCTGAACGATGAAAATGCTGTTCTGCCACTGTCCGTTTACATGGATGGTCAATATGGCTTGAACGACATCTACATCGGTACCCCAGCTGTGATCAACCGCAATGGTATCCAGAACATTCTGGAAATCCCATTGACCGACCACGAAGAGGAATCCATGCAGAAATCTGCTTCACAATTGAAGAAGGTTCTGACCGATGCCTTCGCCAAGAACGACATCGAAACCCGTCAGTAATCGTCATCATGGCTGACTATAGAACAGCTGGGCAACTGCCTGGTTGTTCTTTTTTTAATCTCGAAAATGATTAGGGACTTTAGCACATTTCTCTCGCTTGGCAGCATCCTGAAAGTATAATGTTTTTTTAAAGTTGTCAGATGCCGCTCCGCTAATGGTTAACACACCCGAAATGCCTATAGCTGAACGAGGCGTACCGCTTTTAATTCTGGGCTTGTTACCTTATAATGGGCAAGAACAATGTCATTTTTTTGAGGAAGTGCTTGCTACGAAACAGGAACAAACAAGGAGCAGGAGGCAGCGATCAGTGAATAAGAATAAACGGTGGCTCCTCGTTGTCGGCGCGCTAGTCGTTCTTCTAGGCGGATTTTATATCGTCCGGAGCATGCACTATCGCGATCATTTTTTGCCTAACACGGAAATTCTGGGAATTGATGTGTCTGGTCAATCGGTTAATGCGGCCAATAAGAAGCTGGTACAACAGTTCAATGAGCGCCAATATACGTTTGTTGAAGGCAATAAAAAAGTCATGAAGGTCAAAGGCCGCGCCCTGGGCTTAAGCCAGGATTTCAAAAAGGGTCTCAATCAGGCACTGAATAAGCAAAATCCGTGGTTGTGGACCACTTCGATTTTTGCGGGTCAAAAGGCTCATGCTGATGAGGATCCTTCGATTAACAGTGTTGCCCTAAAACAGTTTGCGGACACCACTGCCAATAAACTGAACCAAGGACGCCAAGAACCGGTCAATGCCAAACTCGTTGCAGATGGCACCCAGTTCAAGATTCAAAAAGAAGTCAACGGTAATCAGATTGACGCTGATAAACTTGCTAAAACGGTGACGACCGCCTTGGATAATCATCGGCAAACCGTTAATTTAACGGATACGTACAAAAAGCCGACCGTTAAGGCGTCTGACAGTAGTCTGCAAACGACAGAACGGGATATGAATAAGCTTGCCGGAACCAAAGTATCCTTGCAGATTCAGTCCAAGACCGTCACAGTTCCTCAAGCAACCGTGATGAGCTGGGTTACCAACGACAACGGCAAGGCAACAGTCTCCAGTCAGGCCATCACCAATTATGTCTCAACGCTATCACAGCAGTACAGCACCATTAATAAGACCCGGCAGTTTAACTCGCAACAGCAAGGGACGGTTTCGGTTCCCGCTGGTACGTATGGCTGGAGCATTAATGTCAGCGCCACTGCAGCGATGATCCTTGCCAGTGTCAAAGCCGGACAGGATCTTAACAAAGAAATCATCCACAGCGGTTCTGGTTATGCGACTGACGGTGACATCGGCAATACCTACGTTGAAGTTTCAAAAGAGAAACAACACGAATGGTTCATTAAGGATGGCAAAGTCGTCATGGATTCCGATATTGTAACCGGTAAGCCGAGCCAGGAAACGCCATCGGGTGTCTTCTACGTTTGGTCGAAGCAACGCAATGCAACGTTGCGCGGCAAAAACGATGATGGTAGCTCCTATGCCAGCCCGGTTTCTTACTGGATGCCCATCGATTACACGGGTGTCGGTCTTCACGACAGCCCATGGCAACCTAAATACGGCGGCGACTGGTACAAAGAACACGGCTCCCATGGCTGTGTCAATAACCCGCCTGATTTCATGGCCAAGTTATATGCCGCAGTTGATGAAGGAACGCCGGTTATCGTTTATTAGTTTTCAGTCAGTAACATCTTAACCAACAAGAAATCGGCTCATAAGGCGAACCCGTCCCTTGAGCCGATTTTTTGTACCCAACTGCTAAGCAATATCCGGCGCTGACTTTTTACCCGGAAAGACCGTTACACCGTCAAAAAACTATGGTATCATAGGACAAGATTAGAACATTTTAATAAAGTGTGCACCTTTGATGGAGGAAAACGAATGTTAATTAAGTCGTTAGTATTAAAAAAGGAATTCCTGACCACTGTCAAGGAAACAGTCACCCTTGAAGAAGCATTGAAGATCCTTGAAGACTCCGGCTTTCGTTGTGTGCCGATCTTGGATGAAAGCGGCACGATCTTCCGCGGCAATATTTACAAGATGCATATCTATCGCCATAAGTCCCAAGGCGGCGATATGAGTCTGCCGGTTACTTATCTGCTGAAGAATGCAACCAAGACGATTCCGGTGAATGCCCCATTCTTCAAAGTCTTCTTCAACATCAAGGATCTGCCTTACATTGCGGTCTTGGATGAAAATGCCAACTTTTACGGGATCCTCACGCATGCCAAATTGCTTGGGATGCTGTCTGAAGCTTGGAACGTTGACGTTGGCTCCTATGTTCTGACTGTGATGTCCACCGGTGAACGCGGCGACTTGGCAAAAATGAGCAAGATTTTGGCTAAGTATGTGTCCATTTCCGGCTGTATCACCTTGGATGCCAAACGCGACGAATTCGTCCGCCGAACCTTGTTCACGTTGCCTGCAGGGACCGATGAAAATACGCTCAACGAAATCGTCTCACGCTTAGAGAAAAAGAGTTTCCGCGTAGTTGAAATCGACGATCTGCAATCCGGACAGCCGATTCGGGTAGACGAAGAATTGTAATCCGATTTTAAAAAGCTCGGCAACGTTATGACTACTGTCGAGCTTTTTTATATGGTGAGCGTGAACTGGCGCGGTCAGAAGCTGGTGAACGCGTTATGGTGGGCGTTCATTGCTGCTTATATCGCCTATTAGCGTTGGCGTCAATTCGATTTACTGGTTTAAGCAGTTCAGATCCTTTATAATACGTTGGCATAAGTAACCAGATCTAATGATCGTCACACGGGGAGGAAAACCTCGCATGAAAACTCTGACGCATTTTTGGGATCGAATCGTCTTCACTATTCGTTTCCTTCGTAGCCATCATTTCAAACCTAAATTTCGCAAACAGCTGTTTTTCTTCGCTGTCTTGGTACCAGTATGTTTGGTGACCATCATCACCGGCCAACAAGTAGAAAAACCGGTTCCTGCTGCCACCATTTTTCGCACCGGAACAACACTCGCCAAGGTTAACCAGTCTTCACATCAGCCTACTAGCAAAGTTGCGCTCAACGTGACAAAGAAAATCGACTGGCAAGCTCCCTCCGAAAATCAGCCTTATCCTGACTTGACGCAACACCCTAATCTTTCCTTGGTTGTCAGTTTGAACAAGCAACGGGTATTTGTTAAAGATGGTGCTAAAACCCTTTACACCATGTATGCTTCAACTGGTATCGACGACTCGACACCGCATGGGCACTTTAAGATTCAGTCTGAACGCGGCTATGACTTTTTCAATCCTGAAGAACAAATGGGCGCGCATTATTACACGAGCTTTTACTTACACGGGACCTACTTATTCCACACCGTGCCGACTGACGTCAACGGTCAATATATTGAATCTGAAGCGGCAAAGTTGGGCCAGAAACCCGGTTCACATGGCTGTGTACGCCTCAGTATTCCGGATGCCAAGTGGATTTTCGAAACCGTCCCAACTGGTACGCCAGTTGTTGTCGAATAAACCTAAAGCCGCACCCATCTCAGTCAATTTATCACTGAGGTGGGTGCGGCTTTTTGCCAAAATATTGCGTTAATTTTTATTGTATGTTTTTGGTTTGGGCAAACTAACGAGCCCTACTGAAATTGCCAACGCACGATCAACGGCCGCCATTTTTGCGCTTGATAAAGCTGTCACGCGCGCCTGTAATCGCTGCTTATCGATGGTGCGAATCTGTTCTAGCAAAATCACCGAGTTACGTTCAACCCCGTCTTGCTTTGCCCGTAAGCCAACATGAGTGGGCATCTTGGGTTTTTGGATCTTGGAGGTAATGGCCGCCACAATAACCGTAGGACTATAGTGGTTGCCAACGTTGTTTTGAATAATAAGTACAGGTCGATTGCCACCCTGTTCGGATCCGACAACCGGCGATAAATCGGCGAAGAAGACATCTCCGCGTTTTACGGTTACATCCATGCTTTTGCCCCCTCGTTGCTTATCGAATATGGGCGTATGCCTCACTTTCGCAGGCGGAGAAAGCATGACTGATCTCTGTATTGATCTGTCCCATGGCAACATAGCCGGAAATCAGCTGGTTGATATCGGGTGCTTGTGACTGCAAAAATTTAGCCACTGCTGTTGTGATCACATCTTGAGTATCCGTGTCATTCAACTCACAATAGGCATCTAACCGCGCCTTAATAGCAGCATCAAACGTTACCGTTACTGACGTTTGCTTCTTCATGACAACTTCCTCCAACTTCCCAAGTTCATGTTGCTACTTTATCACAAAATCGATTCAGGAGCTACCGCACTTAGCCAATCATCTGAAAAACTGCCTTGTTATTTGCCGATCGGATTGATGCTTTGCCGTTTTAACCGCGGCGTCAAATTGCAGGCAATTTCGTAATGAATCGTGTCGCTATACTTGGCGACATCTAAGAGCGTGATTTCCTGATCGCCGCTTTGCCCGATTAAGACGACTTTGGTGCCTGCCGGATAGGCTTTTGGTAGACGAATCATGAACTGATCCATGCAAATTCGGCCAACAATCTCGCAGGCATGGCCATCAACCAACACATGGAACCCTTGCAGCCGCCGCAGCCATCCATCAGCATACCCAATTGGAACGGTACCGATAAACTCGTCACCTTTAGCGCGATAGGTGACACCATAGGAAATACCGTCACCGGCATGAACCTGCTTGCAGTAAGTCAATTCACTTTCCAGTGACAAGGCAGGTTCCAGCGGGAAAGGTGTTGTCGGAATCGCATCACCAGATGGGTTCAGGCCATAAATCGCCACACCATAGCGAATCATGTTGCCATTACATGCTGCATGCCACAGACTGGTCGCCGAGTTCGAGACGTGCACGTACCGGGGCCGGGTTGGCAATAAGTCCACCATATGGTTAAACTTGGCCACTTGCTGTTTGAAGTAAGCATCATCTGGATCGTCAGCTGTGGCAAAATGGGTGAAAATGCCCTCAACCATAAATTGCTTCGGATGCGCCTGAATGAACTTAAGGGCATCCAAAAGTGCCTGATCTTCCGTAAAGCCAATCCGCCCCATGCCGGTATCCAACGCAAGATGAATGCGTAAAGGCGGCAACTCCGGTTGGGCTTCCAACACCGGTAACGCCTGCTCGAGCCATTCGACACTGCTAATCGGTAACGAAATCGTTTGTGCCGCAGCAACCGCAGCGTGCTGGCTTGGCACAATGCCTAAAACCAGAATTGGCTCGACAAAATTCGCATCTCGTAAATCTAACGCTTCGTCAAGCAGCGCCACACAAAAGCCGCTTGCGCCAGCAGCCTTCGCAACCCGTGCTACCCGTAACATACCATGACCATAAGCATCGGCTTTGACAACGGCAAAAAGTTGGGTCTTCTTTTTTAACCGCGCCACCTCATGCTGGACATTATGCAAAATAGCTGTTTCATCAATCAAAACTGTTGCTGGTCGGAAGTTACCGATCGTCACGTTCAGGACCTTCTTTTTCTAAAATTACCTCGGTGAACACCAAAGTCTCACTATGGGAAATGGAAACAAATGCATTGCCGGCAAATGGGTGTTTCGTCAGAATCGGCTTGCCAAGTTCGTTATTCAGAATTTCAACGTCCTGCAATGCGACTTTGCCCAATCCAGTGCCAAAAGCTTTGGAATAAGATTCCTTAGCCGAAAACCGGCCAGAAAGATACTCAACAGCACGGCGGCCATCCAATTGTTGATAGTTTGCTAATTCTACGGGTGTCAGAATCTTCGCGGCGAATCCATGGTTCTTTTCCTGAGCGGCTTGAATTCGGTCTAAATCTGTCACATCAACCCCGATGCCATAAATCATACTTGGCCTCCAATACATTTGATAAAGTCATTTTAGCATGCTTTGATTAAAAATCGGCCATGTTCGGCAAATTGCCTGCTACATCTGTTTGTTTAGCTACAAATAATCTGTCCCTCCGGCGCTACATGTCGCCATGAAGAAAACCAACTTTCTTTCCATTAAAAAAGCACCGAGACGATATCAGCCCCGGTGCCTGTTTTATTTTAACCGTCAATTTTCGTGTTAGGAACTTTGACTCGTGAAAGCTTATTCGCCTGAACGAATTTTGAAGTTACGTTTGACATTCTTACGTTTGTCGCCGAAGTTGCGCTTCTTGTCATAGTTGCGCCGGCCGTCACGGTTGCCTTGATAGCCGCCTTCGCGCCGCTTACCTTTGTAACCGCCTTTATAACCGCCGCCACGATTACCGTGACCATGATTGTTGCGACCGCGACGTGGCAGTGGCCGTTCTGGTGTAATTTTGACCGGAACCGCACTGGCATCATCCGGGCTGACTGCTTTGAGGTAGGCAGAAACCAATTGTAGCGGGGTATAGTTTTCCAAAAGCGTTTCCGCCATGGCTTCATACTTTTCGGTGTCGTTGGCTTCGACTTGTTCTTTGATCGTGGATAAGCCGCTGGAAATCTGGCCCATCAACGCTTCTTCAGCGGTAGGCGGCTTCATCGGCAACATCCGCTTCTTCGTCAAGTCTTCGATCGTGTGCAGGTATTCAATTTCATTCGGTGTGACAAATGTTACCGAAACCCCTTTGTGCCCTGCACGACCGGTCCGGCCGATACGATGCACATATGAATCAGGATCTTGCGGAATGTCATAGTTATAAACATGCGTCACGCCGGAAATGTCTAATCCACGCGCCGCAACATCCGTCGCCACCAAAAAGTCCAATTGGCCACTCTTGAATTGGCGCAACACGCTCATGCGCTTTTGCTGCGTCAAATCGCCATGAATCCCTTCAGCGCGATACCCACGTGCCTTCAAGCCGCGGGTTAATTCGTCAACGCGGCGTTTGGTCCGGCCAAAAATCAATGCCAGATCAGGATCCTGAACGTCGAACAAGCGCGTCATTACATCGAACTTTTCATAGTCTTTTGCGCGAACATAGTATTGTTCAACGGTGTCAGCCGTCAGTTCCTTGGCCTTAATCTTAACAACAACCGGGCTCTTCATGAACTTGTTGGTCAAGCGCATGATCGCTGCCGGCATGGTGGCAGAAAACAGCAACGTCTGACGTTCTGTTGGCATCTGTTCAACAATCTTTTCAATGTCGTCAATAAAGCCCATATCGAGCATTTCATCGGCTTCATCTAATACCAAGGTATCAAGATGTTCCAGTTTCAAGGTATGACGCCCGATATGATCAAGAATCCGTCCTGGGGTTCCAACCACGATTTGCGGGTGGTCAGCAAGCTGACGAATCTGGCGGCGAATATCAGCGCCACCATAAACAGCTTGCACCTTGATCTTCTTGTCGCGACCTAAACGATAAAGTTCTTCTTGGGTCTGAATCGCCAATTCCCGGGTTGGGGAAATGACCAGTGCTTGGATACTCCGGTCAGCTTTATCGATGTGTTGCAGAATCGGCAAACCAAATGCTGCCGTTTTCCCGGTACCGGTCTGTGCTTGACCGATCACATCTTTGCCTTCCAGAACCAGTGGGATCGTCTCTGCTTGAATCGGGGTCGCTTCTTCAAAACCTGACTGTGCGATTGCCTTTAAGAGATCATGATCCAAACCTAGTTCTTTAAACTTCAAATGAGTTCCTCCTTGAGAATTCCTGCACGCGTTTACCCAAGCGTGTTTTCAAGGAATCCGCGGGCATCACGTGCATTTTCAGTAAATGACAAAAAAACATATCTCAACAACAATAGCACGTTCACAATTGAAAAACAAGAACAAGTGTCACTGCAGAATTGTGGCGGTAATGGACTTACAATTTCCGACCAAACGCGGCGGTGTCGCGATGATAGCGCTTTGATACTGAGGTATGACTGTTTATTTTATGAAAATTTACAAGATAATAAAAGACGAACACATTAGCTGCTGTTCGCCTTTGTTCAATGCAATTAAATTTTCATTTAGAAAACGCACCCGTGTCAGGCATGACCCCCAGCGATCAGCGCGGCCAAAACCGTTTCCAGATGCAAGCCGTGACTTGCCTTTAACAGCACCATGTCGTCATGGCCGACGTCATTTTGCAAATCGCGAATCATCTGATCTTTGGCTGATAGCGGGTAATAATGCAGGTTATCGGGTGAATACTTGTCGGCCAAAGCATCGGCCAGTGCGTGCATCTCCGACCCATATAGATAGACAACTTGTACTTCATGAGGATCAAGGGCATCGGCCAAGCCTGCATGCAGCGCCTGGCTTTGATCGCCAAGTTCCAGCATGTCGCCTAACACTGCGATGTGGCGGCCGGTTGCCGTAAATTCACTAAAGTCGCGGATCACCGCCCGCATCGCCGTTGGATTGGCGTTATAAACATCACTGAGAATTTGTTCGCCAGCATCACCGATCAGCCACTGCGTCCGATTGGCAGTCACCTGAAAATGCGCGAGTGCCTTTTGCATGACCTCGGGCTTAACATGAAATTGTCGGCCAACTAACAACGCCGCCAATGCATTCACCACGTTATATTCACCCATAATCGGAATCGAGAAAGTCAGATCCGGCCATTGTTCTACCGTAAACTCGGTATGATTGCGATGGCCGTTAATGGAATGTGCAAACAAGGTGTTTTCCGGATGCAACCCAAAAGTCTCCTGCTTTTGAGTAATCTTTTTGGCACGTTCCATAAGCAATGGCTCATCCCCGTTATAGATAAAAGTACCGTCTTCTTTCAGTCCATCGGTGATTTCCATTTTGGCATCGGCAATTTTAGCGCGGGTTTTGAAAAACTCGATATGCGCTTCGCCAATCATAGTGATGACCGCAACATCCGGTTCGGCTAAGGAGGACAACGCGTGCAATTGGCCCGGATGATCCATGCCCATCTCAAGGACCAGCACCTCGGTATTGGGTTCCATACTCAAAATCGTCATCGGTACGCCAATTTCGTTATTATAATTGTCTGGCGTTTTCACAACATGATATTGCGTCGCCAAAATCGCTGCGGTCATATCTTTGGTCGTTGTTTTCCCATTGCTGCCGGTAATGGCAACGACCTTGGGATTGACCTTCATCAACAAGTAATACTGGGCCAGCTGTTGCATGGCCGCCAACGGATCCGGAACAACCAAGGCTGGCAGTTTGGTCTCGATCGGTGCATGATCCGCCGCAACAAACGTCGCCACTGCCCCCGCAGCAGCGGCAGCCGGAATAAACTCGTGACCATCACGTTCACCTTGTAAGGGAACAAATAACATCCCTGGCTTCAATCGACGCGAATCAAAGGTTAGTCCGGTAACCACGCGCGAACCATCCGCCTCAGAAAGCGGTTGGGCTTTAACGACACGCGCAATCTCTGCCAATGTCATTTTCATCATTAACTCGACTCCAATTCTTAAACGTAGAGCGTGAGCTGGGCCGGTTAGAAACCGGAGCATAAGCGGCCTTGGGCGTAATGGCCCGACCTTGGCCATTGCGACCAAGGTCCTTATGTGCAGGTTTCTGGCCCAGCGAACGCGTTTTCAACAGAGCGTGAACCGGCGCGCTTAGAAGCCGGAGTGTAAGTGGCCTCGGTCGTGATGGCCTGATCTTGGCCATTGCGACCGAGGTCCTTACACGCAGACTCCTGCGCCAGCGAACGCGTTTCAACATACAGAAAAAAGGCCACATCAACCCTTTTCCAGTCAAACATATTCATTATAAGCAGGAAACTGCCCTTTTGCAGGCAGTTTCTTAAAGTTACGCTTTTTTGGCAGTTTCAGTCGGCACCATCTGCCACTGATTTTTCTGACGCATCAAAACCAGTTTGCCAAGCTTCCGAACGGCATTGTCAGGAAACGCGCTATCTGGGATAAACCGATTGCTTGGCTCCAGTAACGGAATTCTGATTTGTTCACGGGAAAACCGCACATTGCGAAAATCAAAAAGCACCCCATCCTCCATTAATGGAAACAGCTGGGTATAGGCTTCATCTGACAAAGGTGAAAAGTGCTGTTGCCGCAACCGTAACCAAAATGGTTGCTCGTTGGCAATGCGTCGCAAATATTTGTTAATTGCTGCGGCCAAAAAGGCTTCGAACAACGCCTCATGCCGCAAATACATGTTCACCATGCCATTACGCAACGGCAAGTAAACCAATTCATTTTGTAGTTTATAATAAAAAGGTGAACTGAGATGCGTTTTGACATGTCCTAAGTATAGCAGTTCTGCAATCTCGTTAGGGGTCAGTTCCTGCAAAAAACGCGGACGGGCATAATCTAACCAACACCGTGTTTGACCCTCTTTACTCCGCAGAAACTCGCGCACTTGATCCCGTCCGTTGATAATATTAAACCAAGTATGCGGATCAATCTGTTCCTGTTCGTTAACCGGTGGCAATAACAGCAGATGATTTGGGATTTTTTGCTGACTGTTCAGCAAATCACTTGCCGAAATACCATAAGTCAAAAATAAATGTGCCAACGGTTCGTGATGAACATAAATCATTGCGTTTCGCATGATTAAAACCCCTTATAACTCCCACAACCATTATACGACTTTCAGCGGCAATCTTGACCCTTCAATCAAAAAAGGAGTTCTGCGTATGTTACCCTGGCCAAACAAGATCCCACAACCTAATTTACCAACAGTTCCACATACTGACCTCATACCTTCGACTTATTTTTCCACAATTAAAACCGGCTGCCTGCCAAAAAGATGGTGGCTGCCAACTTCTGAGCCGACCAGTGATGGCTTGGACGGTGTTGGCATTCACGCCTTCGCAACACCGGGAGCCGCCATCACCGCAGACGATCTACCGGCGGACTTTTTGCCGTTTGCCCACACTGGTCATCAATATTTTGGCTTTGATTTAAGTCATGACCCGCGACGGATTCGCTACATTGATACCGAAGTCGACCAATGGCTCACGATCGCGCCAGATTTTGATACGTTTCTTAAACAATTGCAGCCACATCCGATCCGTCTACCGGAACTGCCAGTCGATCCGCAAGTTTTTGGCCACATGGCGGTCATTGCTACCGCCGATGACTGGCCGGCTTTATTCGACCATGCGCGGACGTTCATGACCGGCGCGGAAATTGGCCCGTGGCTCATTTGGCTGGCAACTTCGGCTGACTTAGCGAAACGTCAGGCCGCTGCCGAAGAATATCATTTTCTTAGCCGTTATCAGCCAAACTTTCTGACGCCGAATACAACAATCGAATTGCGAAAATTGTTGTCCTGAGTTATTTCCCCTCATTTCGCGTGCCGCGATCTTCAGGTTGGAATGTAAACGTATCTAACCACCGCAAGTCGCGTTTAATCCCAAAATACCCAAACAAAGCCAAGCCTAGCGAGCCAAAGAAGTCCATGAACAAATCGCCCATGGTATCCATCAACGCGGCCCGACCGCGCAGCAACACGCCGCCTGCAGCCATATACCGTTGCATATTCATGCCCAGCAAGCCGTCAAACGTAAATTCGTAAAATTCCCACAAAACGCCGATGGTCGTACCAAATGCGAGTGCAAATAACGCCATCAACAACGGGCTCGTCGTCGCTAACCGTTTTGCGGGCGTTAACGCAGCAAAAATGGCAAAGCCCAATCCGGCTAACATGGCTGCACTGAAGAGATGCTCAAACTTGTCCCAATATGGCACGCTGTAGCACTGCAACCCCGTGCCTAACAAAACGCTCAACAAAATAAAGATTTCAAATAAGTAAATCAAAAGCGGCGGAAAGCGAAAATGCCACCAGTGTTCCATTAACCTAGGCAGACTGACAATTAAGATTCCTGACGCAACTTGGGCCAGCAACATTGCCTGTCCATGGAATAATGGCCGCCCACTTATGAAAAGCCCGCCGACAATCAGCAGGTAAAGCAGATCGCCACCAATATTTAACCAATATAAAAAATTCGATCGTTTAGTCATGACGTTTCCTCTTTTCCTCAAGGGTTCCAGGCACCGATGCAATTATTATATTTTTGTAAGCGCTTGGTGTAGACTCAGTTTTAGGAGGTGGTCCCATGCCAATCAAAACGTTGCCTGAAGATCAACTGGTCGCCATGAGTCAGTCCGTCGTCAAAGAAGTCGCCCAAGCGTTTGCCTTCCCTTATTATGTCAATGATTTAACGCATGACGCAAATTTTGACACCGATCACACTGCAACCAAGCTCGAATTCGAACTCACGCTGCTAAATGATCCCGACCCTGATCGCACGATTAGTTTTTACAGCGATGCGGATGCTGACCCGATTATGGGCGGTGCCGCATCGGCGCAAGTCGTTGTAGCAGCCGGCATTACGTTTATTTATCTGAATGACGGATATAAAGATTCTTATCTCATTATTATTCACGATGGCAAAGTCGTTCAAAACCTCAAGCTAGAACAACAAATTCTCTCGGGTCCTGAAGTCGAGGACTTGATCGAGCACGTCATTCCCAACGCCAAATAAGTCTAAGAAGACAAAATCGAAAGTGGCCAAGTCTGGCTGCTTTTTATTATTGCTTACTAATATTGGCAGCCCGAGGCACCGCTAGCACAAGACCAGACATGGGTTGGCGCCATTTTTTCCAATAAAAAAACCACCATAACGGTGGAAAAGTTTGGGGGAACTTTTTTGGGAGTGTAAGTTAATGTGTAAGCCTAAGGCAGAAATACCTCCGCCTCATTGACATCAGTATAACAACTTCTTAACGACTCCGTGATTCCATTTTCGACAAGTTATCCCTTTAATTAATAAATCGACTTATATTATTATAAGTTATGGCTAACAAAAAAGCAGCCCAAGCGGACTGCTTTTTGTTATTATTTCTTATCCAAGCCGTATTTCTTGTTGAAGCGATCAACCCGCCCATCGGCCTGCGTGAACTTCTGCTTGCCGGTGTAGAACGGATGAGAATCAGACGAAATTTCTACCCGAACCAATGGGTATTCTTTGCCGTCTTCCCACTTGATGGTTTCTTTGGAAGTCTTGGTGGAGCCGGAAATAAATTTAAAGCCAGTTGCTGAATCCATGAAAACAACTGGATGATAATCTGGATGGATGCCTTGCTTCATAATCAATTACTCCTTTTGCCCTAAATCATTGCCTGATCTAGAGATACTATGACTACAACTCTAATAGTCTATCACGCGCAACCTATAAACGCAATCTCAATCAACCAATTCGACATCCGCGCCTAAACCACGCAGTTTCATCACGACTCGATCATAGCCGCGCAGGATATTATCGACCTTGGTGATCGTCGTTGTCCCTTCAGCCATCAACCCGGCAATCATGAGACAGGCGCCGGCGCGAATTTCCTCAGCCGCGACCTCGGTTCCTTGCAGATGATCGCAATGATGCAGGATGATCACATCATTTTCAATCGTAATGTCCGCGCCCATCCGCAATAATTCCGGGATATGGCGGACACGCTTAGGGTAAATCGTATCAATGATGAGTCCTTCGCCATGTGCTTTCAACATCAATGGTGTAATTGGCTGTTGCAAGTCGGTCGCAAAGCCGGGATAGGGCATCGTTTTGATTTGAACCATTTTCAAATCGCCTGACGGATAGACGAAAATACTATCCTCGCCCACGTCCATGACGACACCCATTTCCTCCAGCTTAGCCAAAAAGGCATCTAAATGCTCCGAAATGATGTTCTTAACTTTCACGCCTTCGCCAACCGCTGCGGCCATGGCCAAATAAGTACCGGCTTCAATGCGATCCGGGATAATGGTATGCGAGTTATGTGCTTCAAGCGTCGGCACACCGCTGATCCGGATCACATCCGTGCCAGCACCCCGCACCTTGGCGCCCATATTGTTTAAGTAAGTCGCTAAGTCGATAATTTCCGGCTCTTTGGCAGCATTTTCGATCACTGTGCGGCCTTTCGCCGTCACTGCCGCCAAAATCACGTTAATCGTGGCGCCGACAGAAACCATATCCAAGAAAATCCGGGCGCCGTGTAAGCCTTCAGCAGGTGCTTTAATCGCCATTGCACCGTGTTCATTACTCACGGAAGCCCCTAACGCTTCAAACCCCTTAATATGTTGATCAATCGGCCGCGGACCGATATCATCGCCACCAGGCAATCCAACAATGGCTTTCCCAAACCGCCCTAATAACGCCCCCATAAAATAATAGGAAGCGCGCAGACTCTTAATCTTACCGTTTGGCAACGGTACATCGTGAATTTCTGTTGGATCAATCGTCAAAACATTTTCGGTAAAATCAGATTTGACGTTCATATCATCCAAAATGGCCATCAAATTATAGACATCCTGGATGTGCGGCACTGAATCGAGTGTCACCGGGGTGCGCGACAAAATTGCAGCCGGAATTAAAGCAACCGTGCTGTTCTTCGCACCGCCGATCACAACTTCACCGGACAATTTCTTTCCGCCGTGGATCAGCATTTTTTCCATTTGACTTAAATCCTCGCTTAAGGTCGTTCATTTCAAGTAGGCTGAAGCTGACCTGCATCTTTTGCTTCAAATATAAAACGCGATTTCTGGTAGGCAAGCCCATGACTCATCCGCCATGCACTCAATAAACAAGTTTAATGAATCCCAGAGGAAAAAACAAGGAGTAAAAAGATGAGAGCGTGAACTGGCGCGTTTAGAAGTCGGAGTGTAAGTGGCCTCAGGCGTGATGGCCCGGTCTTGGCCATTGCGACTGAGGTCCTTACACGCAGACTTCTGCGCCAGTGAACGCGTTTGGAGAGAGCGTGAACCGGCGCGCTTAGGAGCCGGAGTGTAAGTGGCCTTGGGCGTGATGGCTGGTCTTTGGCCATTGCGACCAAGGTCCTTACACGCAGGCTCCTGCGCCGGTGAACGCGTTTGAGAGAAGCTGCAGAGAACTCTAACGACCTCAGTCTTTTGGTATTTAGGCTTGAGGCCCTTACACGCAAACTTCTGCGCCATGCTTTGACCAAGCCATCGCAACAAAAAAGCCGCCCCAAAGCATCCCGCTTCAAGGCAGCAATGATCAACGATTAATTTTTAAAATCGCCAGCCGATTGGATAAAGGCCTTAAACAAGCCTTCAGGTTTATTCGGACGTGACTGGAATTCCGGGTGATACTGGGAAGCAACAAAGAATTTGTTCTTCGGATATTCAATGATTTCCATCAAGCGGTTGTCCGGGCTAACACCGGAAAATACTAAGCCTTTGTCTTCCATCGGCTTGCGATACTTGGTGTTGAACTCATAACGATGACGATGACGCTTCTGGATTTCATGAACGTTGTCGTACGCCTTAGCTGCAACGGAACCTGGCTTAAGCACGCATGGATAAAGGCCAAGCCGCAGCGTCCCGCCGAGATTCTTCACGCCAACCTGGTCGCGCATCAAGTCAATGACCGGATCCTTGACATCAGGATGGGTTTCGGTCGTGCCGGCACCTTTAAGTCCCAAAACATTCCGGGCAAATTCGATTGATGCCATCTGCATGCCGAGGCAAATGCCCAAGAATGGAATATCATTTTCGCGTGCGTAACGAATGGCTGCAATTTTGCCTTCTAAGCCGCGATCACCGAAGCCGCCAGGAACCAAGATGCCATCAAAGCCTTGCAACAGGCTTTCGACGTTATCATCATTGACATCTTCTGCTTGAAACATTTCCAAATCAATATCGGAATCCCAGTAATAGCCGGCATGTTTAAGCGCTTCGGCAACGGAAATATAGGCATCCTTTAAGGCGACATATTTACCGACCAACGCAATTTTGGTGTGGTGGGTCAAATGCTGAACCTTATGCTCAAGCTTCATCCACTCGGTCATATCGGCAGCCGGCACATCAAAGCCAAAATGGTCAACGACGATCTGATCCATTTTTTGCGCCTGCAATGCTAATGGCACGGAGTAAAGCGTCTTGGCGTCACGGGATTCAATCACGGCGTTTTCCGGCACATCGGTAAACAACGCGATTTTCTTCTTCATGTCTTCGGTGATCGGCTTTTCGGTCCGAACAACAAGCATGTTCGGCTGGATACCGATACTGCGGAGTTCTTTGACACTGTGTTGGGTCGGCTTGGTTTTCATTTCATCGGCTGCCCGCAAGTAAGGCACCAGACTGGCATGGATGTAGAAAACATTATCCGAGCCGACATCGCGCTTCATCTGCCGAATTGCTTCGAGGAATGGTAAAGATTCGATATCGCCAACCGTTCCGCCGATTTCCGTGATGATCACATCGGAATCGCTGTGTTTAGCGGCACGCATGATCTTTTCCTTAATCATGTTGGTGATGTGGGGGATTACCTGAACGGTCGCACCAAGGTATTCGCCGCGGCGTTCACGTTGCAAAACTTCAGAATAAATTTTCCCGGTTGTGACATTGCTATACTTGTTCAGGTTAATATCGATGAACCGTTCATAATGGCCAAGGTCGAGGTCAGTCTCGGCGCCATCATCGGTGACGAACACTTCACCATGCTGATAAGGATTCATGGTGCCTGGGTCAACATTGATGTACGGATCGAATTTTTGAATGGTGATCTTCAAACCACGATTCTTCAACAAACGACCTAGGGATGCGGCAACGATCCCTTTACCTAATGACGATACGACCCCACCGGTAACAAAAATATACTTGGTCATACTCAGTCTCCTTTTTTAATAATCGGGAAAAAACAAAAACAAGCTCCCTATTCATACGAACAGGGAGCTTGAACCGTATTGGCTTTACACTTTTGTAAAGCGCCCAAAACGTATATTAACCAATTGTAAGAGGTTCGTCAAGCATTAAAGTGAATTGAGTAAAATCAAGATTGATGCGATCGATCTATAACGCGCTCACCGAACCAAAAAAGCCGCGCCTTTTTAAAGGGCACGGCCTAAACGACTAGTGCTTATCGCTGTCACTGTCGTCATCATCACTATCATCGTCATCGCTGTCATCATCACCGGAGAAGTCAGCCGTGATGTCGTCGTTATCGTCATCATCGTCGCTGTCATTGTCTCCGAACTCGGCTAGCTGGCCTTCAATGCCATCTGGCAACCCATCGTCAGGGTCGTCGTCGCTGTCATCGTCAGTTGCGGCAGCTTTGCCGATCTTATCATGAAAACCGGTATGATCATCGTCGTCAAAATCATCGTCATCGTTATCGGCGTCGAGATCTTCATCTTCGGGATCATCGTCGTTGTAATCAATGACATCATCGTCATCGGCTACGTCAGCCAAGAAGGCATTAACCTTCTTGCGCTTCTTGCGACGTGGTACTTCTTCTTCATCTTCCGGATGGTTAACTTCTTCATCGACGGAATCGTATGGATACCAAGCGCGCAGGCCCCAAACGTTATCGCCTAAAGAAATGAAACTGCCATCCACGTTCAGATCCGTGTAAAATTGCGGCAAACGTTCACGAATTTCTTCGTCACTTTTACCGAGATAAGTCTGGATCTCGTTGGCCAGATCAACGAACGCCATGGTATCCCCTTTTTCTTCGAGGATCTCATGGGCTACTTCGATCATTGATAATTCTGATTTATCGGCATTGGCAAATGCTTTGAGTTTCAACCGATACACGCCCTTTCCAAGTCTTTACAGTCTGTTTCTTATAGTACACGCTCATGCCTTGAATTGCAATCTTAACCGATAATTTCCCAGATGTTGGTGATTTGCGAACAACTCATACTCAACGTAAATCTCCCCTGCTACCGGATCGGTTGTCATGCGGGCATCAATACGCGGGGTGACTGTTTCCACCGGAATAATCCCATATGGTGTTCGATAGCGCGTCAAAACCCGCTTTTCGTTGGCAAAGAAAAGCTTCAATTGCGTATCGCCATTGCTGCTGCCGCGCGAAAGCTGAATGTCGCCGTCATCGCGCAGCTTCATCGTCACCGGCATACTGGTTCCAGCGTCTTCATCGACTTCTTGATACCGAATGTAAAGCGCGTTACCCATTTGAACCAACGTCCCGGGTTCATCAAAAACATGTGTCTCAGTATCATCACCTTGCGTGACAAACGTCTCAAGGTGAATTTGAATCGGCACTCCTTGTGAAAGATCCATAATGTCAATCCTTTCTATAACGTATTGTACGCTCACGGGTCAACTCGGTCGAGTTTAAGCAGGGAAAATGTCTTTGTGACTGACGTGCCCTGTCACCTTCGTTATAATATAGGTAATCTACTATTAAGAAAGAGGGCGCACGATGGACCTGACGTCGCTGGCTGGACAACAAGCCGCCATTTTCCAACAGGATTTCACCAAAGAAGAAGCTCCGCTCAGCTTTGCCCATACCAATGCCCTGTTAGCACATCCTGAGTTGCACCCACCGCTAATGCTGCATTTTTGGACAGCCGAGCAAACCGTGATCCTTGGAATGCAGGATTTAAAATTACCGCAATTCGGGCACGGCTTGCCAGTCCTCGCCAGTGATCATTACGGCGTCTTTGTTCGTAATTCCGGCGGTTTGGCAGTGATTGCCGATAGCGGCGTCTTGAATGTCTCACTTTTTTTACCTAATGAAGACAATCTGTCCATCGACACTGCCTACGATATGATGACCGCTCTTTTTCGAACAGCGTTCCCGAGCCTGCCCATTGCCACCAGCGAAATTATTCATTCGTATTGTCCTGGCAAATACGACCTCAGTGTTCACGGGCGAAAGTTTGCCGGGATGGCCCAGCGACGCAATCATGCTGGTGTCGTCGTCATGCTGTATTGCAGCATCTTCGGCGATCAAAATGCCCGGTGCGACTTATTACGCCGCTTCTATCGGGCAGGACATGCCAGCGCCAGTCCGCACTTCAAGTTTCCAATTATTCGTTCTGAAACCATGACCACGCTCAGCGATTTGCTGGGTCGTCCGCTGACCCGCAACGAAGCCATTTTAGCACTGTTAAATGCTCTGGCTGCTAATGGCATTGCCGCAGATATGAACTCGATGCCGGCAATTTTACGCGATCCTGCCTACCACAAGGCACTCGCTGCGGCCACTGCGGATCTGCGCAATCGCAATCGTCATTTATCATAACGCGCTCCCCGGCGCAGAAGTCTGCGTGTAAGGGCCTTGGTCGCAATGGCCTAAACCCAGGCCATCACGCTCAAGGTCACTTACCCTCCGACTTCTAACCGCGCCGGCTCACGCTCACTTAAGAAAAATGGGGGAACACCATGCAATTTGAAAAATTACCGCGTGAAAAAGTCTTTCGCGATCCGGTTCATAATTATATTCACGTGCAACATCGCGTGATTCTTGATCTAATCAATACGCCGGAGTTTCAGCGCTTGCGGCGGATTAAACAGCTAGGCGTATCGGACTATGTGTTCCAAGGAGCCGAACATACCCGGTTTGCACATTCGTTAGGTGTTTATGAGATTGCCCGGGAAATGTGCGACAATTTTGTCACGAATTACCCTAGCAAAACGCCGGGAGACGGCCTTTGGGATGATCGGGAGCGCCCCGTTGTTCTGTGTGCCGCACTGCTGCACGATATTGGCCATGGCGCCTATTCCCACACTTTTGAGCATATCTTCAATACTGATCACGAAGCCATTACCCGCGCCATTCTTACGGATCCGCATACCAACGTCAACCGTATTTTGCGCAGTGTTAGTTCCGATTTTCCAGAGCGCGTGGCTTCGGTCATCAACCATACTTATCCGAATCCACAAGTCGTCCAGATGATTTCCAGTCAAATCGATGCCGACCGGATGGATTATCTGTTGCATGATGCTTACTATACCGGAACTAAATATGGTTTGTTCGATTTGTCTCGCATTTTGCGGGTCATGCGGCCTTATTCGGACGGAATTGCTTACGAAGCCAATGGGATGCATGCGGTTGAAGACTATGTTGTCAGTCGCTTTCAAATGTATCAGCAAGTCTATTTCCACCCGGTATCGCGCGGGATGGAAGTTATCTTGTCCCACTTGCTGAAACGCGCCAAGTTTCTTTATGAGTCTGGCCAGTTCGAACCGGGTTTTTCGCCACGATTATTAGTGCCATTCTTTGAACAGTCATTTACCTTAAGCGATTATCTCAAGTTGGATGACGGCGTGCTCAATACCTACTTTACTTACTGGCTCGATTATCCAGACAGCATTCTGAGTGACTTTGCCGATCGCTTTCTGAACCGGCGGCCGCTTAAGTCAGTCACCTTCACCGATCAAACGGCTGAACTGCTGCCGAAACTGCGCCACCTAGTGACAGAAGCCGGCTTTGATGCCCAATACTACACGGCGGAAAATGACAGCTTCGATTTACCATACGATCAATACGATCCTGCCTCTGCCAATCCGAAAACCCAAATCGAAATCATGCAAAAAGACGGCACCCTCGAGGAGTTGTCGACTTTATCCCCGTTGGTGGCGGCGCTTAGTGGTCGGGCTACCGGTGATAAACGATTCTATTTTCCAAAAGAAATGCTTGCCACTGAGGACAGCAATCTCTTTTCATCGATTTATGAAAAATTTCAGCATTACCTACTAAATGGCGGCGTTATTGACCCCCACTTACATGATTAGCCTTTTCGTCTTCAGCGCTTGGGCTGTTGTGCCAGCCATTTGGCAACGGCCCAGCGATGCGTGGGGCGCTTGAGTTCCGCCAGTGCCAGATCGATGGGCATCAGCATCAACGTATTGAACGTTTCCAAGGGATCTTGGACAAATGCCAGCTCATCACAGGCAAAAAAGGTTGCCGGATGATAATACGCAGTTTGCCGATGGTGGGAATAAAAATATTCCGACGACTTGCCCAGTTCTTTAGTCACGTGAACCGTTGCACCAAATTCTTCAAGCAACTCGCGCGCCAAAGTTGCTTCAGGCGTTTCGCCTTTTTCAACTCCGCCACCCGGTAAAAACAACGCATGGTTCGGGGCTTGTAAAATCAGCAATCGTGCACCGCTGTGGTCCGGAATCACGCCATACGCGCCAATTCGGGTGTGATAATCTAACTTAGGATCTTTTCGACCAAACACTGGATCAATCATATGGCATCCCTCCGCTTTTGATCACATTATACCCTAATCAATTTCTAACCTCTACACAAGGAGTCCTTTCGATGACTGTTCAGGAAACATTATTTGTTTTTTCAATCCCCATCGTGCTGGGAATTGTCTTCGCCATCAGCTTCACGGTTGAGCCGCGCCGCCTGATTAATGGTTGGCTGTTCAATCTGTTTGCGGTTGCCTTTTTATTCGCGCTCGCCTTAGCTATTTTAGGGTCAAGTAATCTTCTGTTGATTTCGGTTACGGGTACCCTCTTCATCATCACAGTGTTGATCGTCATTCTCATATTCACCTTACACTTGTTCTGGCTGTTGTGGAACGCCATCTTGGTTTGGCGGCGTGAAGGCCATTCATTGAGCAACATGCTGACGCTTTACATCGCCATCGGATTACTTTTGCTGGAAATCGCCGCTTCATTCGGGCGCCGTTTTATTCCAGAGCCGATCTACATCACTTTAGCTGTTTTCTTCAGCTTCGGCGGTCTGTATGTCTTATTGACACTTTATAACTTCCTGACAGTACTAGTCTTATACAATCTGCGTCCCCAGCCGCACAATCGCACATTTCTCATTGTGTTGGGCGCTGGCCTGCTGCATGGTGACCAGGTTTCGCCATTGCTCGCCAGCCGCATCGACACAGCCATCAAGTTTTATCATAAGCAGATTAAAAAAGGCCGCCCGGCGCCGCGGATTATTTTTTCCGGCGGCAAGGGTGGCGATGAGACAATCTCCGAAGCACTGGCCATGCAGCGCTATGCTTTGGGAAAAGGCATTCCTGAAAAAGATACCTTGCTAGAGGACAAGTCCACAACAACGCTGGAAAATATGACTTTTTCCAAACGCTTGATTACGCAGGAAATCGGCGAAGCACCGTATAAAGCTAGCTTCTTTACCAACAATTATCACCTTTTCCGCGCAGGTATCTATGCGCGCATGGCGGGCATTGATGCCAATGGCGTTGGCGGTAACACTTCCTTTTATTTCCTGCCTAATGCGGTTATCCGCGAATACCTCGCCTTGGTTGTACTCTACAAACGGCGGCATGCCATTGCGTTTGGCATTATTGTGCTCATGGCACTTGCCCAGCTGCTGCGGGGATGGTAACCGCCGCGAGCCATTTACGTGCACGAAGTCTGGTTGTTTCGATATACTGAATTCAACGATAACGCGTTTAAACCATGAGGGGTGTGAGCCATGTTAAAAGAATTCCAGAAATTCATCATGCGCGGCAACGTCTTGGATCTTGCTGTCGGGGTTATCATCGGGAGTGCTTTTACCGGCCTAGTCAAGTCCTTGACAAAGAATCTGATCAACCCGATTCTGTCCATGTTTGCCGGCAAAACCGATCTGAGCGGTTTGTCGTTCACGCTGTTAGGCGCCAAGTTTACATATGGCGATTTTCTGAACGATGTGATCAACTTTTTGATCATTGCCTTTGTCGTCTTCTTAATCGTGCGCAGCGTCAATCGCTTCCTCCCTGCTAAGCCGGCAAAACCCGCCGGCCCGACACAAACCGAATTGCTTGAAGAAATTCGCGATCTCTTGAAGGACCAGGATACTAAGGCTAAAAATTAACGACTGATCATATGAACATTCGTTAGCGGAACAAAAACCGGATCAGGTGAGTTGCAAAGCTCACTTGATCCGGTTTTTTGGTCTTCACTATTATTCTGCAAAAAGTGTCTCAATTGAGTCGCTGCCAAACGTACTTAAACCATTTGATGAGCAGCACTCCGATCCAAATCACCGGGGCAGTCAAAACCAGAAATAACTGAAAAGCAAATCTAACGATGACTGCACCGACACGATCCATCCCGCCGCTTTCTAGTATTGATGCCATGACAGGCGTGGTACTGTAAATGAAATTCTGATAGACATTCATGTCCTTTTTCATTTCTGCGACGTAATCTTTGGTCGATCGGCCAGTCGCCGCCAATCGTTGCGCATTACGTTCGATTTTATCGAGAAAATTCGGTGCCGCGCCTAACCAGCTTACTAATAAATAAACGTCGCCGAGTGTCAATCCGAAATTAAGTCCACTCGTCTTTTTCAAGTGGAAAAATAGCGTTAATAAGGCATATGCCGCAAATAATCTGATCCGTTTTTGCATAGGCAACAATCCTATCTCTGACACCAAGGCTGCACAGGTCCATATTTTTGCTATTAGCATACGCCAAAAGACATCATCATGCTGCTCATTCCAAGTGGATCGCTAAAACACCATGTTCGGCTTCCTGCTGTTTCGAATAAATCTGGTAAGCATCGCTAACCATCTTAACCACTGAATCTGTTGGGGCACTGCCTACGACGGTTCCTTGATAATGATCGTATAACTGCGCGAAACTGGCGAATTTTTCAAGTTTAGCAACCCGCTTGTTCATTTGCTGCTGCGTGGTCAGATCTTCAAATACAATTGGGTCGCCCACCCGCAATTGTTGGCGCTTTTGGTCATTTAATCTGATTTCAATGGTTTTGCTGCCTTCTCGTACCAGCTCAAATTGATCGTGCATGAGCCCCATTTTCAAATTGTCACCATCTTTCGTGAAAATCGGTGCGAATCTAAGCTTGTAGCCAAGTTCATCAGGCTGTATATCTCTCTTAGATAAGAGCATTCAAGTTAGTTATTTCCCAAATTATAATTCAAGAAACAAAAAGCCGCACTTCAAATGTGAAGGTGCGGTTTTTGTGTAGTCTCTCAAATTATTTCGTAAACCGATTCTCAAACAACGGCGTAACGGAACGGTTCTCCTGAATCCGCATGATGGCGCGACCCATCAATGGGCCAACCGAAACAACGTCGAGTTTGTCCATGTGCTTGTCAGCTGGCAAATTGATTGAGTCAGTGACAACGACCTTTTCAATGGCCGAGTGGGTCAAGCGTTCAACCGCCGGGCCAGAGAAAATGGCGTGGGTTGCGGCAACCAGCACTTCAGTTGCGCCGGCATCCTTTAAGGCTTGAGCCGCCAGCGTGATGGTGCCGGCAGTGTCGATCATGTCGTCGATGATGATACATTGCTTGCCGGTCACATTACCGACAATGTTCATGACCTCGGCAACGTTTGGCCGCGGACGCCGCTTGTCGATAATGGCAATTGGTGCTTTAAGAAATTCCGCTAACTTACGGGCGCGGGTAACACCGCCATGATCGGGCGAAACCACAACCGTATCGGCACCGTCATAATGATTACGCAAGAAGTAGTCAGCCAACAAAGGCGCGCCCACAAGGTGATCCACCGGAATATCGAAGAAGCCTTGAATTTGAGCAGCGTGCAAGTCAAGTGCCAGCACACGGGTCGCACCCGCGCGTTCAAGCATGTTGGCTACCAGTTTCGCCGTAATCGGTTCGCGTGAACGCGCTTTGCGATCCTGCCGCGCGTAACCGTAATAAGGCATTACAACATTGATGGTGTGGGCAGATGCCCGCCGCAACGCATCAATCATAATCAGCAATTCCATCAAGTTGTCATTCACTGGGCTGGATGTCGACTGGATCAGATACACATCATCCCCACGAATACTTTCTTCGATGTTGATCTGAATCTCACCATCGCTAAAACGTTTCACTGAGGACTTCCCCAGCTTGACACCAACCTCAGCAGCAATTTTTTCTGCTAACGGCTTGTTCGAATTCAAGGCAAAAATCTTTAATCTCGGGTCACCGTATTGCTCAGACATATGTTCCTCCACGAAATATTATAGGCTGCGAAAAATTGTTCCACAAAAAGCTTAGCGGATTGACGGAAAAAAGCAAGCACATGAGACGAATTATAACCTAATTCCAATCTGGATCATTCGCGACCGGCAACCGTTTCCAGTAATCCTCTTTGGTTGTTTGCCGGGCACGAGCGATAGCCATTGCGTGAAACGGTACGTCTTTGGTAATAGTGGATCCGGCCGCGATAAAGCTGTGGTCTGCCACTTCAACCGGCGCAACGATATTCGAATTGGAGCCGATAAATGCATGATCGCCGATGGTACTTTCCCACTTTTTGACCCCGTCATAGTTGACGAATACCACGCCGCACCCTACGTTAATGTCAGTACCGAGTGTTGCGTTGCCGACATATGTGAGATGGCCAACCTTAGTGCGTGCACCGATTTTGGCCTTCTTAATTTCCACAAAGTTGCCCAAATGGACATATTCGCCAATGTCAGCATCCGGCCGCAAATGAGAGTTCGGACCGATGTCGCTGTGGGCATGCATGATGGCGTGTTCGATCGTTGAACTCGTGACCGTTACATCATTTTCCAGAGTGGCATCGACGAGTTCGGAATGCGTGCCAATGTGGCAATCTTCGCCGATCACGGTCTTACCTTTCAAATAAACGCCCGGTTCGATCACGGTGTCGGCGCCAATTTGAACATCTGAATCAATGTAGGTGGTTGCCGGATCGATTAAGGTAACGCCGTTGCGCATATGCTGTTCGTTGATCCGTTGTTGCATGATCCGAGTCGCCTTGGCCAGCGCGACCCGATCATTGACGCCTAGCGATTCGGTATAATCCGGCATTTGATATGCGGCTACCTTTTCACCGGCTTCACGCAAAATACCGAGAACATCCGGCAAATAATATTCGCCTTGCGCATTGTTGTTCTTAACCGAATGCAGTGCCTTAAACAGCGACTGATTATCGAAAACGTAAACACCTGTGTTGATTTCAGAAATGAGTGCCTCTTCTGGGGTGGCATCTTTTTGCTCGACGTTCTTGATGACATTGCCATCAGCGTCGCGAATAATCCGGCCATATCCAGTCGGGTCAGGTGCATTGGCCGTCAAAATAGTGGCTTTTGCGCCCTTAGCTTCATGATAGGCAAACAAGTCATTTAACGTTTTCGCGGTAAACAGTGGCGTGTCACCGCTGATGATCAACGTGGCACCGTCTTTTTGGCCTAATAACGGCTCAGCCTGCAAAACCGCATGGCCAGTACCAAGTTGCTCTTCTTGTAAAACGAATTTAGTCCGGTCACCAAGCGTTTTTTCAACTGCTTCGGCACCGTGGCCCACAATCGTCACAATGGCGTCCGGATGAATTGCTTCAACCTGACTCACCACATGCTCAACCATGCTCTTACCACAAACCGGCTGTAAAACTTTATAATACTTCGACTTCATCCGCGTCCCCTTACCGGCCGCAAGAATGATGGTGAATTTCTTTGACATGCTAAAGCTCCATTCCTAATTGTCTTATTTCATAATAGACCAGCGCGAATGCGGTGACAACAAGTGAGCGTGAACTGGGCCGGTTAGAAACCGAAACATAAGCGGCCTTGGGCGTGATGGCCCGGGCTTAGGCCATTGCGACCAAGGTCCTTATGTGCAGGTTTCTGGCCCAGTGAGCGCGTTATGTAGAGCGCGAGCAGGAGCGCTTAGAAATCGGAGCATAAGTGGCCTCAAGCCTAAATGGCTGGTCTTTGGCCATTTAGGCTTGAGGTCCTTATGTGGAGATTTCTGCGACTGTGAGCGCGTTTTTGTATCGGAAAACTCAGGCCCGGGCTTAGGCCATCGCGCCCAAGGTCCTTATACGCAGACTTCTGCGCCGGTGAGCGCGTTTGAGAAAGCCGCAGAGAACCCAATAGCCTCTAACATACTACGTCAAGCTTAAGCTATTGCGACTAAGACCCTTATGTGCAAGCTCCCTAGTCCAGTAAACACTTTTTGAGACCAACCCCCATCCGCACTCTCAAACTCCAAACAAAAACAGACCCGCCTCACAACGGATCTGCCTAAAAAACTACCCTTACTGCTCATTCTCAGCCGCATGTTGCTTAACATCATCCGACACTTTCAACGTACTAATCTGAGTCGTGTCCGCCCACGCATCATAGAAGAACCGATAATGCCGGGTGATCGTTTCCCAAATAAAGTTGAGAATAAACAACATCGCCAAAATGCCGAAAAATCCCAGCGCAGCAAGATTGATCTCGGTTCGATGTCCCTCTCCAAAATACTCGATGAGAAAGTTGCTGAACCCAATCAGACTTGAATAGGCCACACCATATAACAAGCCTTCTCGCAATAAGAGCCGCCAAAAACCAACCGGCCGGCCATCGGTACGAACGATTTTAATCCGAACCAGCCCCTTGCCTAAGGTTTGCCCATCATTAAAGGCGGGCCAGATAACGAAAACAAAGAGCAGCGGTAAAACCATTTCGCTCAAAAAGTCCGGCAACTGCGCTAACCCTAGCAAATGAAACAGGAACCTGATCATCAAGCCGACGATGGTGCTTAATATTATAAAATCAATAAAAAAAGCAACCAGGCGGCGCATCAACGTCACTCGAACGCCACGCGCCTGACTTTTGGCATCCATCGTATCCCGAGATGGCAACGCCCGCATGAAAATCGGGGCCAAAACGCCGCCGATCAAGCCGCCGGTGGTGTTAAGAATCAAATCGTCCACATCAAACAGTCGATACGGCCGCACATAGATGCCATATAGCCCTGACAATTGGGTCAGTTCAAAGAAAAGACTCAAGCCAAAACTCATCATGATGATCTGCGGTACACTGCGCTTGAAATAATAGCGCAGATAAAAGCCGAACGGGATCGTCAAGACGACGTTAAAGAAGGGCTGGATAAACGCGGATTGTTTCAACGCCGCTAACCACGTGTGCGGGTTGGTCGGGGAAAAGACCGTCGTGTGAATAAAGTAGCGCAAAGCCATGAACGGGGTCAGATTATATTTTGGCCCGGTAAACTGCGCCACCGCCTCGCGTGATGAAAGCGGTAATATAATCAAAAAATAAGCCGATAATAGGTAAAATATGAACGAATAGATCACAATCGCCCGCCACCAGCTAAACGCACCGTAGCGCCGATAAACAATCACCAGAAACGGTAGTGCAAGCACCAATGCTAAAAACGGAAACGTAATCAGTGCCGTTTTAACCGGCCCGAGGTAAGCACTCATTGATGGCTCACCTCAAGCAGCTGCTGATTCTGACTAAGAAAGTTCCCGGCAGTGGCATGGAGCGTGTTCGCCTTGGTGTCGACTTTATCAACCCGAATCAGTGATGTATATTCATTCACCATCCGATCGCCATCGAACTTGCCTTCCGCAAAGACGGTGATGCCAACCATTTCAGCATTGAATTCGTCAATCAACGCCTTCATGCCATTGACCGTACCGCCGCCTTTCATGAAGTCGTCGACAATCAGTACCCGCGAATTTGCCGGAAGACTGCGCTTACTCAACTCCATTTTCTCGATCCGCGCCGACGATCCGGAGACGTAGTTGACGGAGACTGTCGAGCCTTCAGTAATCTTGGAATCACGCCGCACAATGACAAACGGCACATTCAGATACTGGCTAACACTTTGGGCAATGGGAATACCCTTGGTCGCGACGGTCATCACCGCATCAACCTTGGCATCGCGATACTGGGTGGCAATCAACCGGCCAATTTGCCGCAACACACTTGGCGTTCCAAGCAAATCCGAAAGATACACATAGCCACCTGGCAAAAGGCGATCGGTTTCCGACAACCGTTTAGCCATGGCGGAAATAAAGTTTTCTGCCTCATCTTCACCCATGATCGGGATGTACCGCACACCGCCTGCCGCTCCCGGAACCGTTTCAAGAATCCCGGTTTTACGTTGCGCGAAGGTTCGTCTTACGATTGCCAAATCTTCACTAATCGAGGATTTGGCACTTTCATACCGCTTAGAAAAAAACGTCAACGGTATCAGCGTATGCGGCCGTTCTAACAAGTACCTCGTCATATCAATCAAGCGATCACTGCGTCTTACTTTCATTAATCCCGCTCCTAACTCCGAATATTTAGCTCTGTGTTAACATTACGTGATAATCTTACCCAGTATAAATGCTTTTACCGAAAATTTCGACCCTTTGACTCGATTTTCTCACCGAATGTTCGCATTTGTTCATTTTGACCCCTGCCGCCTCGCGAGTCGTATCAGTGGCCTCCCACCTTATTCTATATTAGAATGGTTATAAAGAAGGGTAGGGAAAAGTATGAATGCTTTTGAATTACACCACATGACTTTCGCGCCGACAAAAACGGCTATCCTGAATGATATCAATCTGGACATTCCTTGGGGGATTGATCTTACCATTGCCGGGCATTCCGGGTCGGGTAAAAGTACCTTGCTGCGCTTGCTTGCTACGTTATTGACGCCGACAAGTGGCACGATTTTGTATAATGGCAAGCCTCAGTCTGATTACGATCCGATTCTGTATCGGCGGGAGGTATCTTATTGCGCCCAGCAACCTGCCTTGTTTGGTGCGACCGTCGCCGATGATCTGCGTTTTCCATTCGCAATTCGCAACACTGAACTGCCGCGTGAACAAGCTGAAGCGGCACTGGAAAGCGTCGACCTGGCGAAGAGCATGCTTGACGCACCGACACAAAATCTGTCCGGCGGTGAACGCCAGCGTGTTGCCTTATTGCGCCACCTGTTCTTTCCACCTAAAGTCCTGCTGCTGGATGAGGTGACAACGGGACTGGACCCGGACACCAAAGCCGTGATTCACGACCTGCTGGACCGCCAAAATAAAAAAGGAATCACCCTCGTTAGCGTGACCCATGACGAAGGCGAACTGCACATGGCAAAGAACCTCATGACACTGGTAGATGGCCAATTTGAGGAGGTGCCAACCGCATGAATAGTCAGTTAATTGTATCACCCTTAGCGCTTTTGTTGGCGTTAATCTTAGTGGTCATTGCGTTAACGATCAACTTAAAAGAAGAGTTGGGGATGACCAAAGACTTAATCGTTGGTGTCGTGCGTGCCGTCATCCAGCTAACCGTTGTCGGTTTTGTCTTGACCTATATCATTAAAGTCAACACAGTTTGGTTAACGCTAGCTATGGTGGCCATCATTATTTTCAATGCTGCATGGAACGCCAAAAAGCGGGCTGGCACCATCCCCGATGCCTTTGTCACCAGCTTGCTCGCCGTCACCACAGCAACCGGACTCACGCTGATCATGCTAGTTTCTGTCCGCGCCATCCGCTTCATTCCCGCACAGATCGTCCCGATCAGCGGCATGATTGCCAGCAATGTCATGGTGGCGACAGGTTTGGCATACCGCAGTCTGAACACCGAATTCACGGATTTGCGCCCGCAAGTCCTTGAACGCCTCGCTTTGGGCGCCACCCTCAAACAGGCTAGTCAAAAACTCATCGTCAATGCCATTAAAACCGGCATGGCGCCAACGATCGACTCGGCGAAAACGGTCGGACTCGTCAGCTTACCCGGCATGATGTCCGGTCTGATCTTTGCCGGCATCGATCCAACAAAAGCCATTATGTACCAGATCATGGTCACCTTCATGTTACTTGGCGCCACAAGCCTCGGCAGCTTCATTGCCGTTTATCGCAGTTATTCACGCTTTTATAATGAGCAAAAGCAGTTACGGTGATCGTTGGCTAGTTCGCATCAAACAAGCGTAAAAAGTTGCTGTAGAAGTAATGTGTTTTACTTCTGCAACAACTTTTTTTGCTTTCCAAATACCGATCGTTCAGTAAGGATTTTCCATCTTGTTATCCGGCAAGTACGGGCCATATTCGACTTGAATGGTCGTATGCGCGATGTCAAAGCTCTCCCGCAACGACAGGCTCAAGGCGTCTAGAAAGGCGTCGTTGCCTTCTGGTGTTGTCCGAACCACATGGACCGTCAGCGCCACATCAGTTGTGCTAAGCGCCCAGATGTGCAGATCGTGGCACGAAGCAACGGTCGGGTACGCATTGACCAAGGTTTTGACGGCAATCGGGTCGATTTCCTTGGGAACGGCCGCCATGGCTAGGTTGACCGCATCCCGCAGTAAGTTCCACGTGCCAACCAAGACCACAATGGCGACCACAATCGACATGACCGGATCAAGCCATTCCCAGCCTGTCAGCATGATCAAGCCCCCGGCTAACACAACACCCAGCGAAACGCCCGCATCGGCCGCCATATGCATGAACGCGCCGCGAATATTCAGATCGTGCTGCGAACCACTGTGGAAAAGGACTGCCGTCGCGCCATTGACCAAAATCCCGACACCGGCAACCAGCATCATCCATCCGCCTTCAACCGGCGCATTTTGCGACAGCCGGGTAATCGCTTCGACAATGATCGCGCCCATTGCGACTAACAAAAAGGCTGCATTCGCCAAAGCGGCCAGAATCGATGAACTTTTGTAACCGTATGTACGCTGTACCGTCGGATGGCGATTCGACAGCCACTCGGCAAACCACGCCAACCCTAAGCCTAAAACATCGCTCATATTGTGAATCGCATCCGCGACCAACGCAACCGAACCGATCCCGATCCCAAAAGCAATCTCCGCAATAATGTAAACCAGATTAAGCAAAATACCCCAAAAGAACGCCTTGTTTGGCTGAACCTGTTCCATATCGTCAATGCCTCATTTCCTCATCCATCATGGTTTAGTGATCCCTAAAAATCAACCCCTAAGCCCACGACCATTTGCGGGCAGACAAAACGGCCGCAACAAATAAACCTCGCGGCAGAAGCCTTTCATGCTGTTGTAAACGCGCATCGCCCGCGAATGTTTCTGGCAAAGGCCAAACACGGTCGGGCCGCTGCCGGACATCTGGGCAATCTCGGCACCATACTTCTCTAACCGATGTTTAAGCGCCGTCATCTCGGGGTACCGACTAGCCGTAATCTTCTCCAGAGTATTCCCCATACCGCTGATCATTTGATTAAAATCATGATTCTGAATCCCAGCCACAACACGCTGGGTATCCGGATGTTCAAGCCCGGCTTGATAGTCAATCGCATTGAGGATGGTTGGCGTTGACACTGATACGCGCGGCTTAGCTAACACCACCCAAAAGTTGGGCAAACTTCCCAACGGCGTCACGACATCCCCGCGTCCCGTAACCAGCGACGTCTCTGAATAAACACAGTACGGGACATCGCTATCGACACTCAACCCGATACGCGCCAATTGCGAACGACTATAGCCTAACTCCCAAAGTGAATTCAGGCCGCGCAACACAGCAGCGGCATCACTTGATCCACCGCCCAGTCCAGCCGCAACCGGAATATGTTTTTCGATATGAATCCGCGCACCTTGGCGGATATTGGCATGACGTTGTAACGCCAGTGCCGCTTTATAAGCCAGATTGCGCGGATCCTCCGGTAAAAAACCGCTGTCCGTGGAAACCTTGATCGTGCTGCTCGGCTGAATCGTCACATAATCAGCCAAGTCGACTGATGTCATCACCATCTGCCACTCATGTTCGCCGTCAGCATGGCGATACAAGGCATCCAAACTGAGATTAATCTTGGCGGGTGCTTTTTCGATTAGTTCCATGCTAACCACCAGTCTTTGGCGATGCATACCTTTATAGCTACCAAAGCCTAGCTACAAGCGCCGTTGCATGCATCTACCGTATAGTTATTTTTAGTATACTGTTTTGCGTTGTGATTTTCATTGCCGGATTTTAAAAAGGGCGTTAGAAGTTAACAGCAAGCAAAAAGCCCTGATGCAAATGCACCAAGGCCTCCTGAAATAAACGATTTAATCGTCGGTTACTATCTGAAATTATGACGCTTTCTCTTCGCCTTCGAAGGTGATCTTGATTGACTTGGTCAAAAGATCTGCGTAACTGTAAGAGACACGCTCGAACGCATTCTCACTTTGGTCAAGATCGACCACAAAAATAGCCGGATAGGTTTCCTTCAAGGTCCCCCGCCGCCGCGTCACTTTCTTGCGTCCAGCTTGTGCAACGACCGTTAAGTTCTCACCGATTTTCCCATCGAGCTTCCGTTTGATGCTTGCTAGTGTGATTGGCATGCGCTTCACCTCTTAAATAGCATTCTAACACGAAAGCAAGAAATTTGCAATTATACCACGCACTCTTATTAATCGCAAGCAATAATAAACGCGTAGCAAATGCGTCACGTCAGGCGTCAGCGCGCACGCCGAGCCCTTCTCCTCGCAACGCCGTATCCAGCCGGGCAAAGTCGGCAATTGCCAACTGTTCGGCGCGCGTTTCCGGCGCAATGTTTGCAGCTGCCAGTGCTTTACGAATCGCTGGCTTGTTGTCCTTGCCAAATAATGCAACAAGGTTGTTCCAAAGCGTTTTCCGTCGGGATGCAAAGGCGCCACGCACCAAGCGATCGAAACTGTCTGGGTTCGTAACGGCTGCTAACGGCTCGGATCGCTGGGTTAACGTCACAATCGCCGAATCGACATTAGGGGCCGGGACAAAGGCATGGCGGCTGACCGTAAAGGCTGTCGTCACATCTGCCACCAACTGCACGGCAATGCTCAAGCTGCCGTAATCTTTTGACCCTGGGGCCGCACTCAGCCGCGCTGCTACTTCTTTTTGCATCATCACAGTCATGCTGTGCAGCGGCAACCGTGCCCGCAGCAAGTGCAACAAAATCGGTGTCGTGATGTAGTACGGCAAATTGGCAACCACCTTCAGGGTATGCTTCCCGTCAAAATGCTCAGCCACCAGCGCGCCTAAATCGGTTTTCAAAACATCTTCATTCACCACTGCGGTATTAGGATAATCGGCCAGCGTTTCGGCCAAAATCGGCAGCAGGCGCTCGTCAATTTCCAACGTCACCACCTGATGGGCGCTTTCGGCAAGAAACTGGGTCAAGGCACCAATGCCTGGTCCGATTTCAATCACATCATCCTGTGACGACAAATCGGCAGCTGCGACAATTTTTTGCAAAATCTGCGGATCGGTCAGAAAGTTCTGGCCTAAGCCTTTGCGCATGCGAAACCCGTGGCGCTTTAAAATGGCATTGGTCACTGCCGGCTGTGCGACTTTTTCATGCATGGTCATCTTGGCCTCCATTCACCTGATCCAGTGCCGCAAAAAAGGCAGCCCGACTGATGCGGAACTCAGTCAAGCGGCGTAATAGCTGTTTGCCGTTTGTATAGCCAATGTGCAACAACTCGCCAAGCTGCTCACGCCGCTGCCGCGAGTCTGTGCCGCCGATCAAATGCGCAGCTAACAGGTCCTGCTGGCTGATGACTTGCGGTGCATCCGGTACTTCGGTAAATAAATGCTGAAGCGCTGCCCGTAATGCTGCCGGGGTCGCATGTTCGATACCTAGCGAACCTTTGTGTGCCGGGACGCCTTCAGCTCGCGGCAGGAAAGCATGGGTCACGCCGGGAACGGCCCGCGAAATCGTTTTGCGAATCTTCTCACCAGGAAAATCCGGATCGGTGAGAACAATCACTCCACGTTTGGCCTGAGCCTGGCGAATGCGCGCCAAAGTGGTGTCATCAATCGCACTCCCGCGGGTTTCAATGGTATCAATATCGCCAAAAGTTTCCTTTAATCTTTTCGTATCATCGCGGCCTTCTACGACCACAATTTGTTTAATGGTTGTCATGCGTCTTCCTTTAATCTGAAAATTCGGTGGGCATTGTCCCAAGTCTGTTGGGCAATCACGTCTGAGGTGGTGCCACGTAATTTTGCCAAAGCTTCAACCACATACCGCGTGTAACCCGGTTGATTCTGCCGGCCGCGGTACGGTGTCGGCGTCAGGTAGGGCGCATCGGTTTCTACCAATAAGCGGTCACTGGGAATGATTTTGGCACTGGCATGCTCTTCCGGCGCGTTCTTGAAGCTAACAATACCGGAATAAGAGATGTACAGGCCCAAATCCAAAAAGCGTCGCGCCCATTCGGCATCACCGGTGAAGCTATGCATAATCGCGCCAAATTGCTCGACATGCGCTGCTTTTAAAATATCGTAAGTATCTTCAAACGCATCCCGGCTATGAATCGACACCGGCATGTGCAGGGAACGAGCCAATTCTAGCTGACGGCGAAAAACGCGGCGTTGGATCTCGCGCGGGGAGGTGTCCCAGTGATAATCCAGCCCGATTTCCCCTAACGCCACCACTTTGGGATCCGCCAACTGCTTTAGCAGCAACGCCTCTTTTGCTGCATCGTAATCCTGACTCGACTCGGGATGCCAGCCGACAATGGCGTATAAGTTGGGATACTCATGGGCTAACGTCAAAGCGCCGGCATTTAACGCTGTATCGGAGCCGACAATTGCCATCTTTTTCACGCCTAGTTGCCGCGCCGCCTCAATGTAATCGGCTTCCTTGCCGCGATAAGGGGTGTCATTTAAGTGGGTATGCGAATCGAAAATATTCATGCAATCACTGCTTTCTTTCTGCTTCTGCCATTAATGGCAGCAACAAACGGACCACCTGACTCGGCTTCTTAGCGGCAAACAAGTGCTGCAACTGCGCCACTGGTGACTGGGTCAACGCGCGGATCAACTGGGCGATGCGCATTGGCTGCTCCTTGGAGACGGGATTCATTAACATAAACGCCCACTCAACTGGCAGTATGCGGCTAACGTCTGCCAAATCCTTAAACGCAACGGGAATCTCAAAGTGAACCACGACCAATCGCCCTTGCTGCACTAAATCGCCTTCCAGATGCGGAATCGCAATATTAGGCAGCCGATCGGCAATCTGATTCAGCTGCATGCCGGATGGAAACGTCTGCTCCCGCGCGATCAGCGCCGCTTTACCTGCTGGCAGCATCACTTTTTGGGCCACGAGCTCGTGACTGATGACATTAAAAAAGTCCTCTTGCGTCGGCGTGTTTAAAAAATAAACCAACGGGGTTGTGCTAAATTCAGCCAAGCTTTTCACCTATCTTTTCATAAACTCGATATGGTTAGAGTATAGCACGCCGCTTGCTGTCCCTCATGATCGGCTTCACTTTTGATTAAAGCTTCTATTATTCACCCATTTTCTTGGAGTTTCATGAAAATCCTCGGCGAAAAATGTCTATTGTTGTCATTTTGTTCTATACTGATTTTGTACTGAACATTTAAGGATTACCTAGGAGGTATTTTTACATGTCTGTTAAACTTACTGCTGGTCAGTTAGCACATTTGAAGCAATTGTCCAATGATGACAATGTGATCTCAGCGTTGGCCATCGACCAACGCGGTTCCCTGAAGAAGATGCTTGCAGCCGCTGCCAACAAGCCGGCTGATGAAACCACCATCGTTGATTTCAAAAAGGCTGTTTCTGAAGAATTAACCAAATACGCCAGTGCCATTCTGCTCGATCCAGAATATGGCTTACCGGCTGCCAAGGTGCGCGATCCTAAGTCCGGTCTGTTACTTTCTTATGAAAAGACCGGCTACGATGCCACCGAACCTGGCCGCTTCCCTGATTTGATCGACAACCAGAGTGCATTGCGCATCAAGAACGAAGGCGGCGACGCGGTTAAGTTCTTGCTGTACATTGATCCGGATGAACCAGACTCAATCAACGATCGCAAGTACGCCTTTGTTGAACGTGTCGGTGCCGAAGCTAAGGCCAACGACCTGCCGTTGTTCCTTGAATTGGTTTCTTACGATGGTAAGACCAACGAAACCGGCACCGCTGCATGGGCTAAGGCTAAGCCAGAAAAGGTTATCAAGATCACCAAGGAATTCAGCAAGCCACAATACAATGTTTCCGTTTTGAAGCTTGAAGTTCCGGTTGACCAGAAGTTTGTTGAAGGCTATACCGACGAAGGTGTGACCCCGGTTTACAGCAAAGAAGAAGCTGCTAAGTACTACAAGGCACAATCCGATGCAACGGATCTGCCATTCATCTTCTTGTCTGCTGGTGTTTCCAACGAATTGTTCCTTGAAGAACTCAAATTCGCCAAGGAAGCAGGTTCAACCTTTAATGGTGTCCTTTGCGGCCGGGCAACCTGGAAGCCAGGCGTTAAGCCATTTGCTGCTGAAGGCGAAGCTGCCGGCAAGAAGTGGCTCCAAACCGAAGGCAAAGCTAACATCGATCGTTTGAACAAGGTCTTGGCTGAAACTGCCACCCCTTGGACGGACAAAGTTGAAGGTTAGTTCTGATAAATAAGTAAGCAAGAAGGCTGGCCGCATTGAGGTCAGCCTTTTTCATTGCAAAAGAACGATCACATTTACGAAAATTTTCACTAACCATTGCAGCCCACTGATACAGTGGTAGACTAATCATGAATGCGGTTTCTTATACTAGGAGGTAGTATGGTTTGATCACAATTGAAAATAATCAATTCAAAGCGGGCATTGCCGAGCGCGGTGCCGAGTTGCAGTCATTAGTCAACAAAAGTGACAATTACGAGTACATCTGGAATGGTGATAAAACATTTTGGAATCGCCATGCACCGATTCTTTTCCCTGCGATTGGTAAATCGAATGAGGATCAGTATCGCTTAGGGGCAAAAACATTCCCGATGAGCCAACATGGCTTTGCCCGGGATTATGATTTTGCCGTCAGCGATCAAAGCGATTCAGCAGTGACCTTTACGCAACATCAAAGCGCCGAGACGTTGAAAAAGTTCCCGTTTAAATATACGTTAGCCGTCACCTACATGTTGACCAAAGACGGGCTCAGTATTCATTACACCGTGACCAATGACGACAAGGATTCAATGCCGTTTGCGCTTGGCTTCCATCCGGCATTCAATGTGGCGTTAAAGGCTGATGGCAGCTTTGATGATTATGATCTTACGGTTGAACCGCTGAATAGTCCCTTGCAGCGGTTCGGCATCGGCCCGGTGCCGTTCCGTAATGGCGAAGTCGAGGACATTCCCGGCGCAGAAGGTAATAAACTGCCATTGACGCACGAGTTGCTAGATGGCGGCCTGGTCATCCTCGCCAACAGCGAAATCATGAAAGCGACCCTATCATCCCCGCACCACGATCACAGCGTCACGCTCGATATCAATGACTTCCCTTACCTCACCATCTGGAGTCCTGAACATAAAAAGGCACCATTCATTGCCGTTGAGCCATTTGACGGTCTGCCTGACCAAGCCGGCGAACCCTCCGACTGGTACACCAAGCTTGGCAACACCACCTTGTCAGCAGGTGCTAACAAGCAGCTGGCGTTGAAGATTGCTTTAAAGTAAGCATCTGTTTTTAGAGCTCGGGTCATCATTCTTGTTGAATGGCTTTGATTCACCGAGCTCCAAACGATACACACGCTTTAGGCAATTAGTTCCATGCCGTGCCAAACTCCGCAATCTCCGGCCAGAGGGTGCTGGAACGCTGTGACGGCGCTTTGAGCCAGAAACCCGCTGTCTCAAAGTCGCCTAACAACATCAGCGACAAAAACCGGTCGCTGTGTTGTTTCCACAGCTGAGCCCCCTCCGGCCTACAATTGCTGCGCTTTGGCACTCATATCTTAAAGCTTCTGACGAATTACCTATAATGAAACAGAGGACGAGCAAAAATTTTGTTCGTCCTTTTCTTATGGATGTGGATCATGACTGAATTTCTTGCAAGCCTTCACACTTTCCGCTATTTCCACCCGGCTGTCGAAATTTAACCAAATGCACCAGAACATCAGCACAGTTGCGGTAAAATAAAAGCATATTGGCGAAAGGGATGATTCCAGATGCACATTGCACTTATTGACGATCAAGCAGCGACCCGCGAGGCAACCGTTAAATTAATTCAACAATTGGCTCAGCCGTCGCAGCCGTTGCAGGTGGCAGCTTATGCAAGTGCGGAACAGTTCCTTTTCGCCGAACAGCCGCCGGATCTTCTTTTGCTGGACATCAAGCTCGGCTCGGGGATGGACGGCATGTCGCTTGCCAAAAGCATCCGCCAACACGATCCTGACACCGCCATCGCTTTTGTCAGTAACTACGACGAGTTCGTTTTCGATGGCTATGATGTCAACGCTATCGACTACATCATCAAACCGCTCACCAAAGAGAAGCTGCAGCATCTGATTGACAAAACTGCGGCTCGGACACAGCCTAAGTTGTTGCCGCTGCAAACGTCCACCGGCCTCACCCGTGTGCCGCTTTACGACATTAGCGCCATCGAAGTGACCGACCATCGGCTGCAAGTCCATACCCAGAAAACGACGTACACCGTGAGCGGCCAGTTAAAGGACTTATTGCCACGGCTGGATGACAACTTCATTCAAATCTACCGGTCCATCGTCATCAACCTCAACTTTTTATCTCAACTCGATCACCACACCGTTGTAATGGCGGACGGGACGACTTATCCCGTTTCCCGACAACAGGCGCCGGTGGTTAAGCAAGCCTTTTTCAAACATTTCCGGGGGCTGACAGATGACAGTGAATGATTGGATCGGCCTCGGCGCGTTTCTGTTGCTAACAGTGGGCTGTTGCTGGCAGTTATGGTGGATCTTTCGCCGCCAGCAAAACTGGCCCGTTCGCTGGTTGAATCTCGCCATCGTCGCGGTTGCACTTGGCAGCTGGTGGCTTTGGCCGCAACCGATCGTGCGCATCTTACTTTTCGTCGGCACGGTTCTGGCAGGCAGCTTGGAATTTGTCTTGATTCGCCAATTTCTCAGCGATCAGGATGCAGTGTTTGCGCGCAGCTTGGATAAAATGATGGCTCAGTACTCGCAGGAAGTGCAGGAGCTGTACGCGAACATGCGCGGCTGGCGGCACGATTATCATGACCACCTGCAGGCTTTAAAAGCTTACCTAGACAACCAAGACACGACCGGCGCGCGCCAATATTTGGATGAACTGGAAGATAAACTGGACGCCGTTGATCCGCTCGTCCACTCCGGCAATGCCATGCTCGACGCCATCGTTAACGCGAAACTCACATTAGCAGAACGCCTGCAGATTCCGGTTAACGAAAAAGTGATCGTGGGGAACACGCCGCTTATCAAAGATGTGGACTTGGTGGTCATTTTAGGCAACTTGCTGGACAACGCCATTGAAGCCATCACTGAACAACCAGCTGATGAAAAGCGTCAGCTGCGCCTTTATATCGGCATTGTGAAGCAACAGTTTTACATTTCCGTCACCAACACCCGCCCGGCTGACCAAGTCATTGACTATCAATATGCCTCTACCAAAAGCGATAAACGCGGTCTCGGCATTCGGCGGGTGAATAAGCTCGTCGCCAAGTACGATGGGATGATCAACCGCCAATATGAGGATGAGGTATTCGTGACTGAAATTGCGATTCCCATTCACGCAGTCAAACCGACCACTCACGCATAATTTGCGTCAGCGCGTCGGTTTTTTGGTAGGTTAAGATCAACGAGGTGAGTGGGATGAAAAAATATAGCTTATGGAACAACCTGCGCTGGTACATCAAGTATCTGCGTAAAGACAAGCCTTCCTTAGCCTGGACAGCAAGCGGTCTGGCCATTGATAAGGCCGCAGCCGCTTTGCTGGGCGTTTTTACGCCGGCGCTGTTGGTCGGAGCAATTACCGGACACGCGACATTAGGCCAATTTGCTTGGCTGGCAACATTAACCGGATTGGGACTCGCTCTGACCAGTGAAATCGAGTACCTGTTGCTGACCCATGACAGCGTCTCAAGTTCCGTATTGCGCGGTGTTATCGAAATGGATTTTCATCAAAAGCAATGGGATCTTGACTACGACCAGATCAGCAGCGGCAAACTCCAAGGGCTAGCCCACACCGCATTCGAAAAAGGGCTGAGCAACACATATGCCGGAGCCGAAGCTATCTATCTGTATGGCCGCGGTACGCTAGTGGACCTCACAACGCTAATCGTGTTCCTAGCGACGTTGTCATTTGCCGTTCCGTGGATCTTTGCACTGGTCCTGGTCAGTGCCGCCATCAGCTATGCCGGCATGAGTTGGTACCGCCACTGGTATCAACAAAACAATGTCAAGTGGAACAAGCTAGGACGCCAGCAAGATTACATTACGCGCAACGCCTACGCTTTGGAAAATGGTAAAGATATTCGCATGTTTGGCATGGCAAGCTGGTACCATCACCACCTTGATCGCTTGATTCAATTGCAAGATGCCTGGCAGCGACGTAACTCGCTGCGTCGTTTTCTAGGAGAACAAATCGGTCAACTTGCCGGCTTGCTACGCGATGCCATTGTCTATGGCACCTTGATTGTGGCAATCATGCGCGGCAGTCTTTCCATCGCCCAGTTCACTTTAATGTTTGGGATGACCAATAGTTTCATCACCTTATTGGATCAACTTTTAGACGACTTCGGCAAGTTGCAAAATGCCAGTCTCGACTTGCAGGAACTCCGTGATTTTATGAAACTGCAACCGCAAACGCCAACCCGCACACTCACGGAAACGGAGCAGAAGCTGTTAGCAAAACGCCCTGTCACCATCACGTTTTCGCACGTCACCTATCAATATCCAGGAGCCAAAAGTGCCAGTCTTAAAGACGTCAGCTTCACATTGCAGGCCGGACAGAAATTGGCGATCGTCGGCATTAACGGCGCCGGAAAATCAACGCTCGCCCGCCTCATGATGGGCCTATTGCATCCAACCAGTGGCACCATCACCATCAACGGGCTAAATGCCAATCTTTTGCCACTAGCAGAACGTTTTGCTTTATTTGCCCCTGTCTTTCAGGAAACCATTATTCTTGCCCAGAGTTTAGCCAACAATGTTGCCATGACCGAGCATCCGGATCTAAACCGGGTCACAACTGCATTAGCCGAGGCTGGCTTGGGAACCTTCGTCAAAACGCTACCGCAAACAACTGCCACGCCGATGACCCGTTATACCAGAGATGACGGCGTTGAATTATCCGGCGGCCAGGCGCAGAAGCTCATGCTGGCAAGGGCACTGTATAAAGATGCGCCCGTCCTGATTTTGGACGAACCAACTGCCGCACTGGATGCGATTGCCGAAAATGAGATTTACCAAGACTATGCGCAGCTGGCGGCCGGTAAAACTTCTCTGTTCATCTCCCATCGATTAGCATCAACCCGCTTTTGTGACAGCATCCTGTTTATGGATCATGGCCAGGTACTCGAATCTGGGACTCATGAGCAGCTCATGGCAAAGGGCGGCCGTTATGCCCAAATGTACCAAATCCAAAGTAAGTACTATCAACCGGACGCAAAGGAGGTCGCAGTCAATGACAACTTCTAAAGATTCAGAAAAAACCATGCCAAAACAAACTGTTCATCGGGCCTTGCGGGTGGTGCGTGTGATTCAAAGTCTCGACCCGCTTGCGATCCCGGTCGAATTTCTCCGCGCATTGACAACTGTCGGCATCCCCTACCTAAACATCGCTTTCCTTGGCTTGGTGCTTAATCAATTACAGCAACGCGCAACGTTCCGGCGGATGGTGCTTCTTGTCGGCCTATTCCTAGCCATTCGCTACCTGCTTCAATTATCGAGTCAATGGTTTGCTAAATTAGCCGAAGATCATGAAAGCGGCGTTAACAGGCGGCTCACCCGCGCAACAACCGAGAAATTGTTGACGGTGAGTTATACCACCCTTCAGGATCCAGATATGCGTAAACAGTATGCCGGCGCTCAAGCCGGGCAAACTTTTAATGGCGGTATGACTTCACTCATGACAAATGGTATGCAAGATTTCTTTTCGCTAATCATTGCGATTGGCTTCGGTGTTGCTACTTTGATCAGTCTGGCACGGGCAACTAACCATGTAACAACCTGGCTGAACGACTTTCGCTATCCACTATTGATTTTGGCGCTACTCATCTTCCCGATTGTCGTTGGAAGCTGGAGTATTCACCACAGTAATCAGATTCAACAAGAACTGATCAGAAAAATCATCCCAAGCAATCGCCGATTTACGTACTTTTACCACTTCACGGAAAATATGGATAATCATGAAGTTATTCGCCTTTATCAAGCAAGCCACTTAGTCATGAACAATGAACGCAATGACAACAACGAATTCTTTGGCCAACTTAGCCACGGTTATTGGCAAATGGCCAAGTTCGGTCACTGGCCAAACCTAGCCATTGCGTTGTCGGTCATTGGCTTGTACATCCTGGTTGGCGCCAAAGCGTTAATGGGTATCATCGCTATTGGCAGCGTCATGATCGCCGTCGGATATTTTCAGCAACTGATGACCGCTGCCTATCAATTTCTACAGCAAGTCGGCATGTACATCAACATGGTCGATTACCTGCAATTCTACGCTGATTTTCTTTCTTTACCGGATCACGATAAATCCGGCACACTTCCGGTTGAAAAGCGCAACGACAACGAATTTGCCATTCAATTTCACGATGTCAGTTTCAAGTATCCCGGTAGCGACCAGTGGGCCTTGCGTAACGTCAGCCTAACGCTGAACATCGGTGAACGGCTCGCATTGGTCGGCCGCAACGGCAGCGGCAAGACGACGTTGATCAAACTGCTCGTGCGCCTGTTTAAACCCACTGAAGGCACCATCACGTTAAACGACATTGACATCCAGAAATACGACGAAGACGAATACCGCAGTCTGTTAGGTGTCGTTTTTCAGGACTTCCGCCTTTTTGCTTACAGCATTGCGGAAAATGTGGCCGCCACGACTGATCCAGATCGGGCGCGCGTTTGGGAAGCCTTGAAGGTTGCGGATGTCGCCGATCGCGTCAAGCGGATGCCGAAAACGATCGACACGCCGATCACCACAGCCTTAAGCGATGATGGTGTGACCGTTTCCGGCGGCGAAGCGCAGAAAATCGCCATCGCCCGCGCTTGGTACAAAGATGCGCCGATCATGATTCTGGATGAGCCCACGGCAGCGCTCGATCCGATTTCCGAGTATGAAATCTATCAGCGTTTTGACGAACTTATCGAAGGCAAAACAGCCATTTATGTCTCACACCGGATGAGCTCCACCCGCTTTTCACAACGCATCGTCGTCCTTGATCACGGTCAAATCGTCCAAGATGGTACCCACACCAGCCTCATGGCGCATCCGGGTATTTACCGGGAACTATTCAACGCCCAGGCACAGTATTACACGGAAGACCGCATCAAAGCGGCTCGGAAAAAGGTCGCGGCTACCACGACGGCAGTGGCGGATTAGCGGTTTACGTTTGGCATTACTTTTTCTGCCACTGAAAAAAGAGGCGAGTGAGCTTCCAGTTACTCGCCTCTTTTGATATGCACCTTTCGAATTAGACCTTAATCTCGGTACTAAAACTACAAAGAGCGTGTAAAGCTTACTTGACATTTCGCAAAAATGCTAATATGATCACCATGTAAAGTAAGCTTTACAAAAACGGGGTGATATTTCTGAAAAACCGAATTGAAGCACTGCGAAACCAGCATCAATTAACTCAGCAAGACCTAGCTGATCTTTTAGAGGTATCGCGCCAAACCGTCAGTTCCTTGGAAAACGGCAGATACAATCCTTCATTGGGACTTGCGTTTAAAATTTCGCGCGTTTTTGACTTACCTATTGAACGCATCTTCTCAGATGAACGCACTGACCGACAGTAATCTTCCGTAGACTGCCACTCATCCCTCTTATTTCCCTGTTAAAAGAGGCGACTTTATTATGAAAAAAATCGTACACGCAGTTCCCAAAAGTGGTTGGCTTGCTTGGCTAGGCGCTTTCGCATTTGCCATATTGTATCGTTACGTCAAAACCTCTGTTCCGGAGAATATTGGCAAGATTCTTTTGGTTTTAACAGCGCTATTGGTTGGTTACGCCATATTCGCTACTCAACGCCAATCTGAGCAGCGACAACTAAAAAAATTTCAGCAAGGCTCGCCTTCAGATAAGCGGATTGCAAATGAAATGACTGACGAACGAAACCAAATGATCATTGGAAAAGCAGCGGTCATTGCGACCAAATTGCTGGTGTATTTGAACATAGCTGGCTTGTTTGTTCTGGCTGGTCTGAACGCCTCCTCCACTGCCATGATTGCTTTGGCTGCGTATACCTTTATGATTCCAATCCTCAACCTGTTGATTCAAGCACATTTGAACCGCGTGCTATAGCCGTTAGCAAAGCATTCAAAAAGGACACCGACAAAAGTTTTTGCCGCGTGTCCTTTTTGAATTATCTTGTTTAACCAACCAAGCTGCCGTTTTGTAAATTCTCGGAAACTTCCAGCAAGGTGATCTTCTTACCATCCAAGCTTTCGGCTGATAGCAACATACCCTCCGAAATCTCGCCCTTCATTTTTCGCGGCTTGAGGTTCACGACTGCCATGACTTTCTTGCCCTTCAATTTCTCGTAATCAGGGTAGAATTCACGAATGCCTGACAGGATCTGGCGCGTGCCCTTATCGCCGGCATCGAGGGTGAATTTCAGCAACTTGTCCGCACCCTTGACCGGTTCGACATCGAGGATTTCTGCAACTCGGATTTCACTCTTATCGAATTGTTTGAACTCAATTTCCGACTTGCGGCTCTTCTCATCGACTGCTGCTTTAGCCGTGCCTGGGGTCATCTGGCTCTTGATATAGGCAACTTCTTCTTCAGCATCTAGCCGCGGGAAGATCGGTGTGCCTTGTTCAACCACTTTGGCACCTGCAGGCAATGCACCCCACTTGACGATTTTGTGATCATCATTTTCGTGGTCTAAGCCCAATTGGCCAAAAATCTGCAGTGGCGCATGGGTCATGACCGGCTGAATCAACAAGGCAATCAACCGCAAGCTTTCGGCTAGGTGTGCCATGACAGAGTCAAGTTGATCCTTTTTGGCCGGATCCTTAGCCAACTTCCAAGGCTCGGTTTCGTCGATGTACTTATTGGCACGGGAAACGATCTTCCACACCTGATCCAACGCATCCGAGAAGCGCAACTCGTCCATCAGCTTGTGATACTCGGTCAAAGCCGCTTCGGCCACATCGCCAAGCTCTTTGTCGAATGGCGTCACATCCGGCTTGAAGGTTGGCAAAACGCCGTCTTCATATTTATTAATCATCGCAATGGTGCGATTCAACAAGTTGCCGAGGTCATTGGCCAAATCATAGTTGATGCGATCAATGAAGTCTTCCGGCGTGAACAGGCCATCATTGCCAAACGGAATCGCCCGCATCAGGTAATACCGCAAAGCATCCAGACCGTACCGTTCCACGATCATATCCGGATAAACGGCATTGCCTTTTGACTTACTCATTTTCCCGTCGCGCATGACCAGCCAGCCATGGGCGTAAATTTTCTTCGGCAATGGCAGACCCAAGGCCATCAAAATGATCGGCCAGTAAATGATGTGGAAGCGAACGATTTCCTTACCGATCAGCTGCACATTAGCCGGCCAATACTTGTCAAACAAAGCGTGGTCGTTGCTACCGTAGCCAAGTGCCGTGATATAGTTCAGCAAGGCATCAACCCACACGTAAACCACGTGCTTCGGATCAGACGGAATCTGAACGCCCCAGTTAAAACTGGTACGGCTCATCGCCAGATCTTCAAGCCCCGGCTTAATGAAGTTGTTGATCATTTCCGTTTTACGCGAAGCCGGCTGCACAAAATCAGGATGCTCGTCATAATACTTCAGCAAGCGATCCGTATATTTGCTCATCTTGAAGAAGTAGCTTGGCTCATGAACCAGCTGAACCTCATGACCGGATGGCGCCTTCCCGCCGACAACCTTGCCGTCTTTATCCCGATAGACTTCTGACAATTGCGATTCGGTGAAATATTCCTCGTCTTCAACCGAGTACCAGCCCGTATATTCGCCAAGGTAAACGTCACCCTGCTTAATAAGCCGTTCAACAATGGTTTGAACCGCTTCAACGTGGGCTTTATCCGTCGTCCGAATGAATTTGTCATTGGTGATCTCAAGGGTCTTCCACAACTGTTTGATCTGCGCCGCCATGCCATCGACATAAGCTTGCGGTGTCACACCCAGTTTATCGGCTTTTTGCTCAATCTTGAGGCCATGCTCATCCGTCCCGGTGAGGAAGAAAACATCATAACCCATCAATCGCTTATAACGCGCCAAAACGTCTGCTGCGATCGTGGTATACGCATTGCCGATATGTAGTTTGCCAGATGGATAATAAATCGGTGTCGTCACATAAAAAGTTGGTTTGCTTGCCATGCAAGGTGCCTCCCGTACTTTAATTCAGAATGAGTCCAGTATAACAGAGTATGAGCAGACTTGCTCAAAAATGGCGAATAAGTGGCTGCCTCACAACTACCATCAATCATTCGCCGCCAGCCAATGATCCAGCACATCAATAAACTCATCGTGCTGGTCCAGCAGCGCCAAATGCCGGCTATTCGCAAACAGATGCCATTTTGCCCCTGGAATGTGATCCACTACTGTTTTTGCAATCAACGGTGTGCAAAGGTCGTCCGTGCCACTGGTGACCAAGACCGGAACGTGAATTTTATGCAGCTGATCGGTGACATCAAAATCGCTAATCGTCCCGTTTTCGGTAAACTCATTGGGCCCTTCAGCAATCAAACTGGCCCGTTTGCCGTTGGTCGGGCGCCGCAGCGGCTCAGGCGAGTTCTCGTCAGGGTCATCCCAGCAATACTTCTCCATGTACCGGTCATTGGCGGCCAGATACTTGACGTTTTTAAAATCCCTGGTCCGTTCAGCTTCGGCAATTGCTTCCCGGTCTTCATAACTCAGATACTTGATCAGGCGATGCTGCTCCTGCACCCACAGCTTAATCGAAGCCGGTGACCCATCAATCATGACACTCTTAATGCCTTGCGGGTCAAAGCTCGTCAGATAATACATCTCCAACATGCCGCCCCATGACTGCCCCAGCATATGAATCTCGTCCAAATGCAAAAATTTGCGCAACGCAATGAGTTCTTCAGCCCATGTCTCTTTGACGTAAACGGCCGGATCCTCTGGCAGCGATGACTTACCGCAACCGACTTGATCATACATAATCAGTTGCCGACCGGTCGCAGCATAATCGTCCATGAGTTCAAAATAATTATGCGAGGACCCGGGCCCGCCATGAATTAACAACAGCGGTGCCTTATCCGCGCTGGGTTCACCCACAATCCGATAATACGTTTTGTACTCATGAAACGGCATGTAGCCCTCTGTAATCTTCATAGCAATCCGCCTTTCGAAGCAATGATGCGCCAAAGCCAGCGATTAAAATTTGCTGAACTATTTTGGTGAAAACAATGTGTTTACCGTGATTGTACTACACCAGTACCAGACTGTCAGACCGAATTCGGCGCTGCCACACAAAATCTAAAACAAATCCAGTTGCCGCGGCGCCAATCCGGGAAAATCCAATCCCAGCATGTCAATGAATGCTTGGGCATTCGCGGCAGCATCATGTCCGCCATTATTGTTGAAAATAACGGTGACGTTTTTACTTTTGAGATGGTGCACAATGGTGGCAAACTGTTGCAATTCTGCTTGGCTATAGCGATAATTCGTCCGTTCTGTGGTTTTGGCACCGCTCTGACCCCATGCCTGATTACGGCCATGCAGGCGCAGAATCGTTAAGTCGGGATTCGTGGCAATTGGCACCAGCGGAACGGAACCGCTTGTTGTCTGAGCTTCATCCACAACGACATGAATATCGCCTGCCGCCTGCAATAACCCAATCGTGGCATCACGATAGGCCGGCAGATACCAACTGGCATGCCGGAATTCGACCGCAACTGGCAAATCCGGCAGCCACTGATTGAGATTTTGCAGATACCGGACATTTTCCGCCGTCACGCCAAAATAAGGCGGAAACTGGCACAGCACCGCCTGCAGCTGATGCGCTGCAACTAGGGGCGCCACCATATCATTAAAACGCGAAAATTCCGCAACCAGATCCTGTGTGGCTTCGTGCTTGGTCATGAGCTTACTGGCCTTCACAATAAATTGAAAGCTCGCTGGCACCTGCGCCTGCCACCGCCGAATCTGCTCCACTGTTTTCAACCCATAGAAAGTCGTATCCAACTCAATCACCGGAAAATATTGGGCATAGTCCGCGAAAGTACTGCGTTTACCATTTGCTGCAATGCTCGGATGATCGGCCACACTGGTTAAGCCGACGTTAATCATGGCGCTCACCGTCCGTAATCTGAAATTTCTGTAGCACATCGCCGGTAAAATACGATGCATAATCATGCTTCTCGCCATTCAAAGCGTATCGCAATAACGGCTGCAAATCCGGTACCAATCCCGGATTATCCGCCAGCAACCACTCCTTGGAAAAGGTCGCCAGAATCCCTTCACGAGTCGCTTGCGGCATCTGAAGCCGATCGGACGTTTTCCCGAGAAAGGCATAGAGCTCACCGCGAAGTTCGCCATCGACATGCCAAAAAACGCGCCCCACACTGCGCAATTCGTGCGCCGGGATGATAATGTGGCTCTCTTCCTGCAATTCACGCGCCGCACAGACAGCCGGCGTCTCGTCAGGCAGAAACTTACCACCGAGCGTATTCCACATGCCACGATAAGGCGGATTCGTGCGGTTAATCAACAGCCAGCCAGTGGGCGTCTCAACCGTCACCAATGTATATTTCTTGACCATGTGCATCCCCTTTTCAAAAATGATCTGCTTAAGGCAGTTGAAGCAAAAAGGCGCCGGGTCGGCGTCTTTTAAAAGACTTCGGTATTGCTACCGTAGTTGATTATTTCATTTTTTCGAGTGTGTCCTTGATGATGCCTGCCGAATGGACGTACTTCGCCCGCTCGTCATCGGTCAATTTCAATTCCGGTGTGTTGACGACACCGAGCTTGCCGATGGTTGCCGGATGGCCGATCGCAATGCCGAATTCGGGATCGTAATTGGCGCATGGGAAAATCCGCTTGGCATCGCTGATGATCGCCTGGGTCATTTCGGTTGCGATGGTTGCAATGCCATAACTGGTGTAGTGCTTCGCATTGTAAATCTTCCAACCGCCAGCCCGCGCTGCATCAGCCAGCTGATCGTAATCCACTTTGGCGTACTCTGCGATCGGTTCATTATTGACCCGAACCGTTGACCACGCCGTGAACTGAGACTCACCGTGTTCGCCCATGTTATAGCCACGAACATCCGCAACATTCACATGCAGCGTCTCGGCAACCGCGCGCCGCATCCGATAAGTATCCAACGATGTGCCAGTGCCGATAATCTGGGACTTCGGCAAATCAAGCAAGTACTGCCAGTAGCTGGTCACCGCATCGCAGGGATTCGTAATATCCAGCAAGACACCATGGAAACCGGACGCCTTTAGCTTCGGTGCAACATCATCCAGCGCCGCCTTGGACGTTTTAGTCTCGCCGATCCGATCGCCATTTGAAATCGCACCGATATTACCAACTGCAGAAATCACCACATCAGCGTCTTTCAACGCATCGTAATCATTGACCACAATGTCGGTATACGTCGGCAACCCGCCTAACGCATCCTTCAAATCGTAACTTTCGCCTTCAGCCAATTCGGCTTTCTGGTCAATTAACACCAGTTTATCTGCAATACCTTTGCTGACCAAATTGAATGCCGTCGTCACACCGACATGGCCGATACCAATGATACCAATCGTTCTTGCCATATTAAAAAATCTCCTTTCATCATAACGCGTTCGCCAGCCCAGAAACCTGCGTGTAAGGACCTCGGTCGCAATGGCCTAAGACCGGGCCATCACGCCCGAGGCCACTTACACTCCGGTTTCTAACCGGGCTGGCTCACGCTCACTCACTCTTTTGGACCACGTAATAGATGTCGCTCAACACGCTGGTCCGGAATTGCCCACAACAATAACATTAACAAGTCCAGTATGATCGTTAATGGCGGCCAAAGCAAAGCCAAAATCATCGCGATAAACGCCATGACAATCGAACCGACCGCTTTCCAGTCATGCTGATGGCCGTATAGCTTCACCAACGCCGAGGTCGGGCCGTTGACATGTCGCAGGGTGACGACCAAAAGAAGGTAACTGACATTCGACATGAGTACAACAAAACCATAAATCAGCTCCGGTCCGAATGCATCCACATGCCCTTCACCGACCCAGCTGGTGGCAAACGGAAACATCGAAATGGCCAGCATAAAAAACGAATTCGCCCACATCACACGCCAGTCGATCCGATTCACCAACTGGAACAAATGGTGGTGATTGTTCCAATAAACAATCAGCGTCAGAAATGAAACTAAATAAATCCCAAACCTTCCTCTTAATGCCCAAAGCGACGCCAGTGAGCCACTGTGAGGTGGATTTAATTCCAACACCAAGATCGTTAAAATAATCGCGATGACCGCATCGGTAAATGCTTCCAAGCGTCCTTTACTCACCGTCAAATCCCCTTTTTGTCATGATTATCCGTGACTAGACGTGCAACTTGGCAAAAACGTCAACGGCATCCCCCAAGACCATCTGCGCCCCTTCCGGCAAAGCAATCCGTTCACGGTTCACGGCCACAATCGTTGCATCCGGTTGTGCATAGCCAATTAACCCGGCAAATGGATAGACAACAAAGCTTGTCCCCACGACAATTAGCAAGTCCGCCTGCGCAATGGCATTAATCGCCGCACTTACCGTATCCGGATTAATCGGTTCACCGTACAAGACAATGTCCGGCCGTAAAATACCGCCGTCTTCTTCATGTACGTCACTTTTCAAATACGTTTGATAGTCAAATTGTTTGCGACAGATTTGACAATAAATCCGATAAAGATTGCCATGAAATTCCACCACATGTTTGGCGCCGGCTTTACGATCAAGTCCGTCAACATTTTGCGTGACGATCGTACCTTTTTGATTGGTAATCGCCGCCATTTTTTCATGAATGACATTCGGCTTGGCATCGGGATAATACATGTTCTCGACGACAAATTTATGAAAGTCCTCGTGATGGGCCTGCAGATTATCAATCGATAACGCATACTCTGGGTCAACCTTGTCGGCATATAAGCCGCCTTTTGATCGATAATCCGGAATTCCCGAAGCTGTCGAAACGCCTGCGCCGGTCATAAACGTAACCCGTTTTGCTTGATCAATCGCGGTTTGCAAATCAAACATCGTTTCCATCTCCTAACACGCTGAACAGCGCAACATTCTTAACGAAAAATTCACCTCACACCAGGCAAAACGTTTAGCTTGCCCGCCAGTCACCAATTAGTGAAACTGTCACTATCGCGCTGGCTGATTTGGAACAAGTTCGTCACCCTAGGCGTAAAAGGTGTAATATTATTTATAAGAAACATTGTAGAAAGGGGTCTTAATACCATGAAGTCCTTTCGGTGGTCGCACTTTTTTAGTTATTTGTTTATGATCCTAGTCCTCATTTTCTTCCTTTTCGTCTTCTACCAGGTTGTGATGCTTGGTATTCAGTCCGTGACTAACGGCTTCTTCATTAATTTTGGCCGGCATTAACGGATGGTAAAATCGAGACCATACTTCGTCAGAACGCTGTCTAGCGGCTGTTGATACAGCTGTTGGAAAGCTTCTGGCGTTGTTTCTTTTTCAGGCAGTGGCAGCACAAACGCATTTTGGTCATCGCTGCGCCCCATTGCGACATAGGCAGGTTGTTTCGTGTCCCGATCGCGGTAGCTGCTGTGTTTGATGAGGTAAACCTGATCGAGTGTGAGCCGCAGTTGTCGCTTCGACAAAACCGGCGACACCGTGGCAAATTCATGGTCATTGGTCGGCTGGTAGCCTAACTTCTCAATTTGGGCATCGAAACGCTCAAACAGGTGCACAATCGCCCGGCGCAAGCCAAATGGTGAAGCAAGTTTCTGTTCGTCTAGTAAGCTGAATAGTTCTTGGGCATACGGCAACGCTTGTGGATACGCGCTTGCCAGCTCATCGGGTAGCTGCCCGTCCAAAAAGCCTAAAAGATCCAGCAACGACAGAATACGGTAAATCACCAGCTGATCATCAGCTTCGGCTGGCACATTCTGCTTGAAGCCTGCCAACACCTGCGCAACCACCTTGTCTGTCAGCAAGCCATGTTCCCGCTGCCAAGCAACCACCAGCATATGCACCGCAGCGTTATACAGAGCGGTACTCGTGGCATAAAGCTGATCATCCACTTGCGGATCGCCGCTCAGCAGATGAAATTGCAACTGGGGATAGCCTTTCATCTGGAACAATAAGTGAAGCAGTTCGTGACTTAACGTGTACGCCACATTCGTTGTATCGGTCACAACCACCTCTAGCGTACCATCTTTTTTCAGGCGCTGATGGCTTTGATCATGGGTCAGCACGCCGCTTGCTTCACCGTTAATTGCTACTTCCAGCGGGTGATCGTAGTGACTTTTAACTTCATCAAGTAATGCCTGGACATCTTTTTGCATGATTATTCAAAACTCCTTGTTATGGCTCAATTCGGTCTGTTTGATCTTCTTGCGGCAATAAAAATATTTTTAATCCGAAATTGGCTTTCGTAATTTCAATCTACTATCATAAAGGTAGCGATAAAAGGGAGGAAATTCAAATGAAACTATCCGTTCCACTTGTCAATGGGATGCTGGCTGATCGTTATGGCAAGTATGCCACTGGCGCCGATGTCAAAAATGGTTACCCGATCACGAGTTTTCCATTTACGATTGAAGATGCTCCGGAAGGCACTGTCAGTTTCGCACTTTGGCTCCTCGACTATGACGCGGTTCCGGTCGGCGGATTGCCGTGGATTCACTGGAATGCGGCAAACATTCCTGCCAATGTCACGTCGATCCCGGTTGGCGCGAGTCACAGCGATCAGATTCCAATGGTTGAAGGCAAAAATGCTTCTGCAGGGCACTTGGTTGGTAACACTGATCCATTTACCCAGCAGGGCTATGTAGGGCCACAGCCGCCAGACAAGAATCATGATTATACATTGATGATTTTTGCTTTAGACACCAAGTTACCACTGCAACCCGGCTTCTGGTTGAATGAAGCCCGCCATGCAATGAAAGGCCATGTTTTGGCTAAAGCTGAGATTGATTTGCCATCGCGGGTTTAAGCGACTGCCTGTGGCAACCGTGCTCAGATGCTAAGACACCATTCACAAATACAATATAAAAACGGGCATACTTTCTGCACTGCAAATCGAGTGTGGAAAGTATGCCCGTTTTTTCACCAAGAATAATTAGTTACGGTGTTTAAGATTATAGTGCCAATGCGGAGCAATCGTAGGCCAGATGAGCCTCAGTGGTGACATTGTTGTTGGTGGGGCGCCTTTTGCCCCGCCTACAACAAGGCCGAGCTTAGAGACTCTGCCGCTTTTGCAGAGGCTCTAAGTCGTGCCCACCACGTTCCAGGCTCAGATGGCCGGAGATTGCGGAGTTTGGCACGACATGGAACTTATAGCCTAAGCTTCCTTTGTCCTCTTTTATTTCACCCACCGTCACCAGTATTCATCCACAACGCACCGGCGCCGACTGCAGCCAGCACACCGATGCCGATGATGCCGACTAACGCAAATTTGAAAATGGCAAAGCCGCCGAGTGCAAAGAGTGCCAAGCTGATAAATGGATGGCGCAAAATCGCACCTAACAGTTTAATTACTAAGAACAAGATAATGATCACCGCGACAATGGCACCAATTGTGATGGCGCCTGTCAACGTGTGACTGCTTTGGCCAGTTTGATCACTGACCAAGATATTAGGCAACATGAGGCCACCTCGTTTCTAACTTACCAAGTTGCGGTTATTAAAACTGACTCCGAATCCACTGGGCAATACCGTTAAAGAAACTAACGATGCCATCCCAGATTTTCTGCAGGAAATTCCGGTTTTCTTCAGTGTTTAGGCTTTTATTGAGCTTATCAAACAGCCCTTTTGCCGAATTTTGAATTGAATTGGCTAATTTGCTTGCCTGTGCCTTGAAATCGGTATTCTTTAAGGAACCGGCTTTTTGCACATTCACCAGCAAATTAATAATCAATTGACGTTGGTTATTGTTGATAATGGTCGTTAAATTATTCTGCTTAAGCTGGCTGTCCACAATATTACCGATTTGGTTCTGGGACAAAGTTTGCTGGCCATTGTTACTTTGGGTCGCCATTTGCCGCTTGGCACCGGCAACGGCATTATTGAGCTGCTTGTCCGAATAGCCGTCTTTGTCTTTGTTGGCTTGGGTAATCGAACTAAGCGTGTTAACTTCCTGCTGGGCAGCGTTGATTTGTTGATTGTTGAGGTTGTCGCCGTTTTGGGCAAACGCCGCATAGACCCCAGCTAACGCACCGGAACCGTCAATTTTAACGGCACTGGTAATATACAGGTTGGCGTTGCTGACGCCCGCCGTTAACGCGGCATTGCGATATTGGTCAGCCGTAATGGTCGTAATGTTATTTGTACCGTTATACGGCACAATGGTGACATTGATCCCGCCATTATTGGTTTTTTGCACCAACGCACTCGACCAAACGCCGGAATTTTCGGTGAACGAGCTGCCCGAAGGATTGAGATACTTCACTAAGGTTGCGCCATTGACCGTTAGTTGACTGGCGTTGGAAACACCCGCGGCATTTTGCAGCGTGCTGAGCGTCCCGCTTTTTTGATCGCTTGTCAGTGAGGCGCCAAGCGTGGCCACCGGTTGCGACCAGGTATCCGCCCGCACCACGCGTGGCGCTGTTGTTAATAATGCCAGACCGGCTGTAGCCAACCCCAGCCATTTGATCAATTTTTTCATAGCTCAAAACCATCCTTTAGATTGGTACTTTCATTATCGCTGTTTGGACGCATTCCGTCAGCAAATTAGCATGCTTTTTAAGCAATGATTAACTAATGCTCCCGCTGCGCCACGGCCCGGCTGTTGAGGTGATCATAAAGCGCGCCTTCACGTAAGCCAAACTGGGAAAAGGTCAGCCGATCGGAATCAAGATACCGGATCATGGAAATCACCGGCACCAAGCCGCCCACAATAATGTCCGCCCGATACTTCGCTAATCCTGGAATGGCTTCCCGGGTCGCCAGATCAGAACTCAGAATCTCTTTAAAAATATTGTTCGCTTGCTGGGTTGGCATCCGATAACCATGAATCGCTTCGAAATCCGCAAGTTTTTCTTTGCGGCGCTCGATTTTGGCTAATGTCCGGTTACTCCCACCCAGTGCCACAATTGGCAGATTCTGGGCTCGCCGCAGCCACCAAACGCTATTGAAAGTTTGGTGAATGAACGTACTCAAGGAAAAATACTCCGCTGCCGAAATAACATCCGGGCTCAAAAAGCGTTCGGACAAATTGACCGACCCGAATGGAATCGATACCAGATGCTGAAGCTTACGATTCTGCACCAAAACCAGTTCAGTCGATGCGCCGCCAGTATCCATGATTAAGGCGTTTTGAATCGGCAGCGTATTGACCACCCCTAAAAAGTCATACTCGGCTTCACGCGTGCCGGGAATCACGCTAATCGTCAAGCCAGCCTCGTTTTTGACCCGCTTAAGAAAGGCCTTTTGGTTCTTGGCTTGGCGAACCGCTGCCGTGGCAACGGCTTTTAAGGAAATATCTTCATACTTATCCAGTTCGGCTTTGAACCCTTGTAACGCCTTCAACGTTCGGTCCATGGCTGCTGGCTGAAGGGTTCGCGACGTCCCCATATCTTCAGACAAGCGCACCATTTCCTTGAGTCGCTTGACCGGTTTCACGACTTCCTGATCAATCGACCAGATCGTCATCCGGGCAGAATTACTGCCAAGGTCAATTACTGCGAAGTGATGCGTCATGCATCATCATCCTCCTTTGGTGCCGTCATGGGAATAAATGCGTGCGTTGCGTGCAAATCCTCAGGTGCCTGATCGATTTCTTCACGCCGCAATGCTTCACCCATGGCGACAGCATGTTTAATGAAATAAGCCTGTGCATTAAGCTTGGTCACGCCGCGCAATTGCACGCGGGTCCAAGTGCTATCCGGCTGGAGAATGCGGGTTTTAACATTATCGTCCCACATAATCCCGAAGATCTTGATGATGCGCTCGCGAATATCGTCTTGTAGAATCGGGAAAAGCAGCTCCACGCGTCGACTTAAATTGCGATTCATCAAATCAGCTGAGGAAAGATAGACGTTTTCCTGACCATCCGCGTAAAAGTAATAAATTCGGCTGTGTTCCAGCAACTGACCGACAATCGAATGAACGGTGATGTTATCCGAAACGCCGGGAATCCCGACTTTCAAGTTGCAAATGCCGCGAACCAGCAGATGGATTTCGACCCCGGCATGCGAGGCTTCATAAAGCTTCTCGATCATGGCAGTGTCGGACAGCGAATTCATCTTCATCTGGATCAAGGCTTTACGACCGGCTTTAGCAGCAGCGATTTCCTCGTCAATTCGATCCATCAGATAGTCGCGAATGCCAAGTGGTGCGATGACCAGCTTGTGGAAATACGGTGGTTCCGAAAAGCCGGACAGCATGTTGAAAATATTCGATGCATCTTCCCCGATTTCGTTGTTGCAGGTGAACAATCCCATATCGGTGTAAAGTCGGGCGGTGACGTCGTTGTAATTCCCGGTCGCCATGTGCATGTAACGTTTGATGCCTTCTTCTTCGCGCCGCACAACAAGCGCCAACTTACAATGGGTTTTGAGGCCAACCAAACCATAAATGACGTGGCAGCCAGCATGTTCAAGTTCTTGCGCCCAATGCACGTTGTTTTCTTCGTCGAATCGAGCTTTCAATTCGACTAAGACAGTGACCTGCTTACCATTTTCAGCGGCCTGCTTCAGGTAACGGATAATCGGCGATTTGCTCGACACGCGATACAAGGTCATTTTCACCGCTAAGACTTGCGGATCCTGGGCAGCTTCACGGATAAAATCAATGACTGGCTGAAAACTGTCATAGGGATGCTGCATAAACACATCGCGTTCCTTGATGACGTCAAAGATCGATTCGCGCTCAAACGCCGGATCCATATAAGGCGTGAATGGTTTAAACAAAAGCTCTTTATGGCCGTGAACCTGCTTCACAAGCTTGCTGAGAAAATTCAGATCGATCGGCCCATGAATTTCGTAAATGTCTTCGTCTTTGACATTCATCGCCTTGGTCAGCCGCTTCCGCAGGTGTTTGCCCATGCCTGCCTCAATTTCCAGGCGCATCACCTTGCCGCGCTGACGTTTTTTAAGTTGTGACTGAATCTCTTTCATCAGGTCGGAAGCATCTTCTTCAGCCACGTCCATATCCATATCGCGGGTTACGCGGAATGTCGCCGTTTCCTTGATATCGGCGCCGACGAACAACTCACCGACGAACATTCGGATGACTTCTTCGAGTAAAATAAATACGTTATCGCCACCAGGCAGCCGCAAAACGCGTGGAAACACATCCGGCACCTGAACCATGGCAAACGAACGCGACTTATCATCTTCGCTATCTTCTGGCCGAACCAGCCGAATCGCCAAGTTCAAGCTGTTGTTACCCAAGAATGGAAACGGCCGAGTCGGGTCGACTCCCATCGGCGTCAGAACCGGATAAAGTTCATAGTGAAAATAGTCTGACACAAAATCCCGCTGCTTCTGGTTCAAGTCGCTAGGATGCAGTAATTGAATATCCACTGCCGCCAATTTTGGCGTCAACGATCGCACCAATGTGTTGTATTGCTTTTCCACCATGGCGTGCGCCGTTTTGGAAATTGCATCAAGTTGTTCCTGCGGCTTCATGCCGGCTGCATCCGGTTTGTCATAATTGACCGTCACCATTTTCTTTAATGAAGCAACCCGAATGTTGAAGAACTCGTCCAGATTACTTTGGGTGATGCCCAGAAAACGGACGCGTTCCAACAATGGATTATTTTTATCTCGCGCTTCTTCTAACACCCGATCATTAAACGCAAGCCAACTTAGCTCGCGGTTATTAAAATAGCGTGGTTTAGAAAAATCAAGCTTCTTCATAGTGTGTTTCGTCCTTTCAACTCAAGCCCTACTCCGAAAACCTCCGAGAAAAATTTTCCTTTTCGTGCCAACGTCCATCGTTCCAGCTCAATGTCATCATTCACTTTAGCTGACAACAAGACTTTGTTTGGCTTCACTGAGACGCGCAGTTGTTGAATTTTCTGCTGGCGGGAGGCATCGAGGCTGTCGGCTACGCGCAAAATCGCGGACAGTTTCGCGACGACTAACCGGTTTTCGGTTGACATCATCGGAAAATTCTTCAAGTCTGACTGTGGCGTCACCGAGCTGTGGAAGCGGGTAATCGTTGCGACCATCGTCACTTCTAACTCGTTTAAACCCATAATTTCTGAAGCCATAATAATGTAATTCGAGTGGGCATAATGCTTGTGGGTTTCAATGTAACTGCCAATATCGCTCACAGTCGCCGCCACTTCCAGCAACAGGCGTTCACGTTTGCCCATCCCATGCAGTTTCTTGAGCCGATCAAAAAGCTGCAACGCAAACGTGCGCGTCGCTTCCATATGTTTGTCGTCGACCTGATAACGTTTGGCTAAATTATTAGCGCTGATGACAATTTCTTCATCAGGATCGAAGCCGAGTTTTTTAAACCCGCCAGCGTGCGCCGCGTGGACTTCGAGGCCATCAATCGCTTTGAGATCCGAAATCCAGATTGATTGGCTATTCAGTGTTTCGATCAGACGATACACAAGCAAAACCGTTGGCAACACCAGCGATGTTTGACTTGAGGTCAGATCATAAGTATCGGCAAGGTACTGGTCGGACGCTTTCGTCACTTCATCGTAAAGCATGTCAAAGCCCGGCCGATCGGTTTCGACCTGCCGTTTGCCTTCCGGGATCAGATTTTGAAAAATCGACAAACTGCTGCCCATCAAAATCATGTTGGTATACTCAACCCCTTGCGGCAGCAAGCGCATGAAGTCCAGTAAGCGGCTGTCGATATAATCACGCATAACTTCGACATAATTCGTCACCGAGCGTTGAACATCGCTCATAATCTCGTACACCCGCAACGGCCCTAAGGACAAGTTACGGGAAAAGCCAAAGGTTCCTTGGCAAAACGTTGTCAATTCAACCGAACCGGAGCTGATATCGATCAACACCGTTCCTTTTTGCGTGATCGAGGCAAACTGTGGGAATTTAACCATAATGGCCTGCGTACGGAAAAAGGCCTCTTCCGATAATGAAGTTGTCCGGATCAGCCAACCGGTGCGGGTATAAAGTTGGTCCCGAACAAACTCGGCATTGTCCGCCTCAGCCCAGCTAGTACTGGCATAAACGTTAACCGTCGTCACGCCATAGTCCTTAAAAATCTGATTAATGGCATCAAACGCCTGCACAATGGTATCAACGGTTTCAGGGAGGATTTCGTGTTCGGCATAAAAATCATCCCCGATGGCAACTGGATATTTACCGCGTTCAATTGTTTTAAGTGTCCTTAAATTCGTGATGCTAAAAACGATGGATTGTGCACCGATCATCGCGAATCCCTGTATATTATTTGCCATGTCCGTTCCGTCCATTCTTTTTAAATTCACCAAAACCGAACCGTTCATCCTAATGCCATCATAGCACGGCATATTTTGGTTGCATGAGTTTTTAGCCAAGCCTTATTTATCTGCTTAGCCACTCCAATTCAAGTTTACCAAATATTTAGCCGATACTTCGCCGAATTTGGCGTAGATTCACAACTTCTTCCAATTATTTCGCTATCATATGGAGGCTAGGCCAATGTGACCCAGTATGACCACGGTTTATATAAAAATATGCGATTGTCGCCATCTTTTTGCGCAATCGCCAATATTTTTGTGATAATCTTAGACCATCATGAAACGACGCTGAAGGAAGTCTCACTTTTGACGCTGATCAACCTTCGTCACTCTGGAAAAGGCGATATCGGCTGTACTTTTTCCTTATAAAAAGAGCCTGACTACATCGTCCACATTTAACTTTACATAAAGGGAGTCTCTCATGAAGAATCACCTTGATGACATCACCAAACTTATGGCGCTTGGACCTACCGCTGATAGTTATGCCGTTAAACGTCGCCAAACTGCTCATCGCATTGCCATTGCCGACGCGTGGCAAGTTCAAGCCGGTGAAAATATTCTGGAAATCGGTTGCGGCCAAGGCGACTTGAGTGCGGTTTTGGCTGATCGTGTTGGTTCCAGCGGCCACGTTACCGGTGTCGATATTGCCTCCCGCGATTATGGGGCACCATTGACATTGGGACAGGCTTGGGATCACTTGTTGAATGGTCCGCTCGCCAGTCGGTTAACGGTGCATTTTAATACGGATCTTACGAGCAGTCTCGGCACGCTGGCGGATCAGCATTTTGACCGGATCGTTATGGCTCATAGCCTTTGGTATTTTGAATCGGCCAATGCTTTGGCGCTGCTCTTGAACAATCTGCGCACGATTGGTGATTTTGTGGATGTTGCCGAATGGTCGCTTCAGCCCACGGCGCTTAATCAAATCGGTCACTTGCAGGCGGCGATGGTTCAGGGACTGCTTTATGCGATTGCCCCCAGTGATGTCGCCAATATTCGCACGTTGATCACGCCTGACACTTTGATCCAAATAGCCCACGATCACACTTGGACTTATACCGCCGGCCGCCTCCTCGAAGATCCGGATTTAGATGATGCCCGGTGGGAAATCGCGACTACCAATGCCTTGCTGACAGAGCTGAAGTTAAGTACCAATTTGCGTGATCGCGTCAAGCCACAGCTGGAAGCAATGCACCACAATGGGACCGCTACCCTGCCAACTTTTACTGGCCGCATCACATTTTAATTGCCAAGAAAGTCGATGATGAACGATGATCGAATTTAAACCGGCAACTGCCGCTGACTTGCCAAAAATAGTCGCGATTTACAACGAAACCATTCCGACGCATCGCGCAACCGCGGATCTACAACCGCAAACCGTGGCGCAAAAGTCGGCGTGGTTCGCCGCGCACAATGCCCATTTTCCGGCGTGGGTGATCCAAAACCACCACCAAACTGTCGGCTGGCTGACGCTCTCGGCTTACAGCGACCGTACGGCATATGACCAGACGGCCGAAATCAGCTTGTACCTTGACCAAGCCGCCCGCGGCCATCACGTCGGCACCGCCGCGCTGGCTTTCGTTGATCACGAAGCCCCTGCCCACGGCCTGACCACCGTTATTGCCCGCATCTTCGGCCACAACCAAGCAAGCCGCCACTTATTTCAAAAATTTGGCTACGAACACTGGGGTCACTTACCGGCGATCGCAACCTTGCCAGAAGGCCACGCGGATCTAGAGGTTTATGGTAAGCATTTTGGGATATAGGCCCGTAAATAGAAACAGACAAATGAGTTTCAGCCGCAGTATTTGCGAAACTCATTTGTCTGTTTTTTGGTAGCCTTGAATAACGGCAACTCACTCTTGCTCACCGGCAAGGGTGTCTTCCTGTTGCCTAATGCGTCGCATGGTGCGGACGTAAGAGCTGACCAGCACTAATACGCTGCCGAACCATGCCAAGGGATTGGCAGCGGACGCACCGGCGAAACCAAATGGGACGACTAGGAAAATTGCGGCAAACGCCCGCATGCCGAGTTCAAAGAAGCCGGCAACAGTTGGTACCAGCGTCTGGCCTAAACCTTGCAACAAATTGCGAATCGTGAACAGAATCGCCAACAACCAATACATGCTGGCATTGTAATGGAAATACGTCTGGGCCAAAGCCGTGACCGCTGGCTGATTCGGGCCAAGGAACAAGTTAACGAGCGGTTTACTGAAAATAATAATCAAGGCCCCTAAAACCAGCGATAAGCCAACGTTAACAACCAGCGTTTGGTAAACGCCGCGGCGGATGCGGCCATAGGCTTTTGCACCCAGGTTCTGGGCCGCAAACGTGGCCATGGCCACTCCGAAAGAAGCGGAAGGCAACGTTGCCAGCTGATCAATCCGTCCAGCCGCCGTGTACGCTGCGACCGCGTTGGTGCCAAGTGTGTTGAGCATGACCTGTAAAATCACTGCCCCAATGGCAATGATGGACATTTGAAAGCCCATCGGCAGGCCCACTTTTAGATGGCGTAAAATATCCTGCCAATCGATTCGCAAGTCCCGGCGCCGGATCACCAATAGCGGAATTCGCAAGCGGATATATACCCAGCACAGCAATGCCGCGATCACTTGCGCACTGACAGTTGCGTAACCGGCACCGGCAACCCCGGAATGAAAACCAAGGATGAACCAGAAGTCCAACGCAATATTGATGATGGTCGCGATAATCAGGAAGATCAGCGGTGTGCGCGAATCACCTAATGCCCGTAACATATTGCTCAGCAAATTAAACACCATTGACGCAATGATGCCAAAGTAAATGACCCGCACGAAGGCAATCGAATCGTCCATGATGTCCGGCGGCGTCTGCATCACCGCAAGTAACGGCCGGGTCATAGTGACCGCGCCGACCGTCAGAATCAGGGAAATACCAAGCGTAATCCAGACACTCGTCCCAAAACTCCGGCGCACCCGCCGATAATCGTGAGCACCATAAGCTTGTGCCGTTAAGATCGACAATCCTGCCGTTGTGCCTTGGGCAAAGCCGATAATTAAAAAAACAATACTAGATGTTGCACCGACAGCTGCCAAAGCATCTTTGCCAATCGTCCGGCCAACAATCAGCGCATCCATAAAACTGTAAAGTTGTTGAAAAAGATTCCCGATTAACAGTGGGATCGTAAACAACACGATGAGTTTTAATGGTTTGCCAATTGTTAAATTGCGCATATCTAACCTCCAAAATTTGTAATGTTTGTCTGACTGCGGGTGGGGGAAGGCAAAGCTTCTTTCTTACTCCCATAACGCGCTCACCGGCGCAGAAGCCTGCACATAAGGACCTCGAGCCTAAATGGCCAAAGACCAGCCATTTAGGCTCGAGGCCACTTATGCTCCGGCTTCTAACCGCGCCGGTTCGCGCTTAACAATTTCACCACCATAGCACAAAAAACCAGACAGCTGAATAACTGTCTGGTAAATGAAACATATTTGCAATCAAACGTCGGCGCCACCGCCACCGGAGCTGCCGCCGCCCCAGCTTGAGCCACCACCGGATCCGCCACCAAAGCCACCGCCGAAACCGCCTCCGCCGCCTCTTCGGCCTGCGGAGAGCAAGGCGTCGATGATGAGCCATAGCCAGAAACCGCTATCGCCATCGCGGCGGCGACCTCCGCGGCCACCACCGCCACGGCCGCCGAAGATGACTGCAACAACGACAACCGCCAGGAAAATTAAAATGATTTTCCCTAATAAACTGCCACCTTGACTGTGGCCTGTGCTGCGATACTGATTCATGGTTTCATCAGGCACCGTGTTCTGGTCTTTAGGAAACTTGTATTTCTTATCAATCACGGTCGCAACGGCATTAAACACCTTGCGCAACGCTCGGTTTAAATCCGCCTTGTTGTGTGACTTAATCGATTTCAGATTGCTGTCTAGAATCTGTCCGGCCAAGGCATCCGGCAAATCGCCTTCGAGACCATAGCCCACTTCGATCCGCAGATTTTGCTTACCGTTATTGTCGGCATACAGAATCAGGACACCATTATCGGTACCCTTTTTACCAATGCCCCACTTTTGGAATAAATCCGGAGCATAATCCGACAACGGATCGCCGTGGGTGGACTTCAAAGCAGCGACCGCAATTTGCGGCTGCTGCTTGGTTCCCTGATAGTAGCGATTCTTTTGGTCGACTAATTGCTTGGTAGTATTGTCAAGGTATTGATCCTGATCCAGGTAGTAATGGTCAGTCGGTCGTGCCGGCAGATCCTCGGCCGCTGCCACCGGATGGGCTGCACCGGCAAACAGCAGCAAGCCCGTCAGCGCGGCGAATAACCACGCTAAATGCCTGCGCATGGCGCCACCTACTTCCCGGAGCTGGAGCTATTACTTGAAAAATCAACGCTTGGTACCGTCTGGGCTGACGGGGTAGCTTTGAAGGTATCCTTCTTACCCAAGCCCATCATGCTGGCAAAAATGTTCTTCGGGAACGTTACAACACTTTGATTGTAATCACGCACTTGGTCAATATAGCGTTTACGTTCAACCGAAATCCGGTTTTCACTACCTTCAAGCTGCGTCATCAACGTGTTTACCTGATTGCTGCTTTGCAAACTCGGATAGTTTTCCTTGATGACGTTAATCAAGGTGCCCACGCTCTTATTCAGCTGGTCATCGGCCTTGGCCTTGCCAGTCGTTGTGTTTGCGTTCGCATAGGACTTGCGGGCTTCGGCAATTTCACCAAAAACCTTTTGTTCCTGACCCATCTGGCCTTTAACGGCATTGACCAGGTTAGGCACCAAATCGGCGCGTCGCTGCATGACGTTTTCAACTTGGCTCCATTGCGCTTCAACCGCCTGATTCTGCTTTGCTAATGAGTTATACGTGCCAATGCCAAAAATCAGGCAAATGGCCACAATCACGCCAAGCACGATACTTGTCACTGCAACTGGACTTAGTCGTTTCGTTTTCATCATTCAATTCTCCTCTGGGACGTACCTCGGCAGCAAAAAATCGTCGCTAGGCCAATTCGCGTCCGTAATCAAGTTTTTCACTTCCCTTTTATTTTACCATGCCGGTACCAATCGACATCCGGCTAAAGACGGATCTGGTTATTTGAAGTAGTTGAAACCGATGGCATCGCGAACTTCCTGCAGGGTTTGATTGGCGACCACATTGGCCTTAGCTGAGCCCTGTTTGAGCATTTCCGCAACCGCACCCATATCTTCCGCGTAATGGGCCCGCCGCGTACGAATCGGTTCAAGCACCGCTTCCATGACATCGATCAGGTAGCGCTTGATTTTGACATCCCCTAAGCCGCCGTGTTGATACTGCTCCTTCAACTTGGCCACCTGCGCCTTATCCGGATCAAAAATGTCCAGATAAGTAAACACGACATTGCCTTCAACTTTGCCGGGATCTTCCACATGAATGTGATTAGGGTCGGTATACATCGACATAATCTTCTTCTTAACGGTATCGGCATCATCCGCCAAATAAATACCGTTGTTGAGGCTCTTGCTCATTTTCGCATTACCGTCAATGCCAGGAAGGCGCCCTAAACCTTTTGGCGGAAAATAGCCTTCTGGTTCGACTAATACATCTTTGTGATAAGTACGGTTAAAAGTCCGCACGATTTCGCGGGTTTGTTCCAGCATCGGTTCCTGGTCATCTCCGACTGGCACGGTTGTCGCCTTAAACGCCGTTATATCGGCTGCCTGACTGACCGGATAAATGAAAAAGCCGGCCGGAACACTATCACCGAATGCCTTTTGTTTAATTTCTGCCTTCACGGTCGGATTGCGTTCCAAACGATTGACGGTCACCAAGTCGAGATAGTAAGCGGTCAATTCAAACAGCGCCGGAATCTGGCTCTGGACCAAGATCGTTGTCTTGTCAGGATCAATCCCGACCGCCAGATAATCCAACGCGACTTCCAGCAGCGAATGCCGGATTTTCTCCGGATCATTCGCGTTGTCCGTCAGCGCCTGCGTATCCGCTATCATCACAAAAGTCTCGTAGTCGCCTGAATTCTGCAACTCAACCCGATTCTTTAATGAGCCAATATAATGGCCAATATGCAACCGTCCTGTTGGCCGATCACCAGTTAAAATCACTTTTTTTGCCATGTCAGCTACCTCCTTCAATTAAAAAAGGCGCCCTATGTCATTGCAACATAGGACGCCTGCGCGCGGTACCACCTAATTTGTCCGACTTGCGGACCACTCTTGGCTTAAGGCGCACCCACCGAACATAACCCAAACGACCCAACTTTACCTATCCCGGCCACCGGCTTCACAGCACCGCCGACTCTCTTGAGACCACTTGGATAGACTACTCATCGTTTGGGTGAATATGAGTTTAGGTTAGCCAACTATTGCAGTGATGTCAACAGCAAGAGCGTGAACTCGCGCCATGCAACTCAACCAACTTAAAACAAATACTGCAAGTCACTCTGCGCACTCGGATAAGCATAGATCTGATTAAGCTCAGCTGGCTGTTTACCTGCGTCAATGGCTGCGGCGAAAGTATTGATCAGATCTTCGGCTAGGCTGGCGAGTACAACCGCACCGGCGAGATGGCCGGTTGTTTTGTCGACAATCGTCCACACTTGTGCTTCTGGATCCTGCAGACGGTGATAGGTGTACCATTGGGTGGTATCGTTATGAACCACCTGATACCGATCAGGCGCAGCTTCTGCGTCTTCGAGGGCCACGCCGACTTTGGCAAGCTCGGTCGGTCCAAAGACAATCGTTGGGATCGCAGGATAATGAATCGGCTCCTGATCACCCAGAATCTGGCTGGCCACATAGCGTCCTTCAAATCCGGCAACTGGTGTCAGTTTCGGTTGCGGCTTCAAATTCACATCGCCGAGCGCATAGATATTTGGAACAACCGTGCGCAAATGATCATCCACCGGAATCCCGCGGGTGTCCGCCCTAATCCCAGCATTAGCAAGACCGAGGTCAGCAACGTTGGCAATGCGCCCCATGGCCGTAATCGCCATATCGACATTCATGTCAAAATCATCCGCATGCAGATGTGTCATCGTGCCAAGCGGACTGATTTTCGTGAGTTCAACATTAGGGTGAAAATGAATGCCGGACTTAATCAACAGCTGCTTCAACGCTTCGGTGGCGACTTTTGGGAAAGCCCGCAGCAAGCGATCAGAGTGCCCGATGATATGCACTTCCGCACCGGCAGCGGCCGCAATATTGGCGAGCTCGACACTGACGTACCCGGCACCGATAAACGCGATGCTGGTCGGCAGCTCATCTAAATCCAGAAAATCGCGGCTTGTTTTCAACAAATTGGCACCGGGAATATCCGGAAAGCGTGGCGTGTGGCCAGTCGCGATGACAATATGTTCACCTGTGACATTTTGCGAACCGACTTTAACCGCGTGTTCACCGAGCAACTGTGCCCGGCCATATAATGTTTTAATGCCGGTGCGGGTTAAGCCGTTCAAAGTCCCAGCCGGAATGCCACTCGTATAACCACGCTTAAACGCCATCAAGGACGGCCAATCGATTTTAGCCGTTCCGCTAATCCCAAAACCGTTCATCCGCAAGGCGGCATTTTTCACTTCAACACCGCGATACAGCATCTTTTTCGGATCACAGCCGTAGTTGGGACAGGTGCCGCCCCACAGATCGCCTTCAATGACCAATACCTTCTGTTGCGCCGCGAGACCATAAGCAGCAGCTAAGCCACCGGGGCCGCCACCGATCACAATCGTGTCATAATCATATGCCATCACGATCACTCCGTTTCTGTATTTTGATCAACAAATGCACTTGCCAGATAAGCAACCACACTATGAGTATTGACCACAAACGTGCCATGGTCACTATTCACCTGCAACGTTTCATGTGCGTCTAACAGCGGCAATGCTTCCGCCAGCGTCAGGTTGCCGCCCACCGCGTGCCGCGCTGACTCGGCAACCGCAAACGGCGCCAGCTGACTCAAGGTCACCTGCAGCCCTTGATTGGCCTGTGCGCCCTTGAAAAGATCGGCAACAAAATCATTCGCCGGCTGGGTCGCAATCGCTTCCGGCGTGTCGACCTGCAAAAGTTTCCCACTGTGCATCACGCCGATCCGATCGCCTAGCTTCATTGCCTCCGCCATGTCATGCGTGACAAAAATCACAGTCGTTTTCATAGCGCGATGCAGTTGCAGCAACATATCCTGCAATTGGGTTCGCGAAATCGGGTCAAGGGCGGAAAACGGCTCATCCATCAACACAACTTTAGGCCGTGAAGCCAGTGCACGTAAAATACCGATCCGCTGCTGCTGGCCGCCTGAAAGTTCGCTTGGCATGCGATCACGGTATTCGGCCGGCGGTAAATCAACCATCGTCAACAGCTCATCGGTTGCCTTGCGAATCTTTTGGCGCGACCAGCCTTTCATTTCCGGAATCACGGCAATATTTTGCGCAACGCTCATGGTCGGAAACAACGCAATTTGTTGCAACACATAGCCTAGATTCCACCGCAAATCGCGAACCGGATAATCCGTGAGTGGTTTGCCGGCAAATTTAATGGTGCCGCTTGTTGGCTCAACTAGGCGATTAATCATTTTCAGCGTGGTCGTTTTGCCGCTGCCGGAGGTCCCGACCAAGACAAACAATTCACCTTGCTCCACATTCAGGCTTAAGTCATCAACGACTGGCTTTCCATCGTAGGCTTTGGTCACGTTTCCCAAGCTAATCAGTGCCATCAGCGCGCCTCCTTTAGCAGACCATGCCGGACAAGGTAACGATGCGCCACTGTTGCGGCTTTTTCGCGGCGGACACTGACCGCATAGTTCATATCCTGCATCTGCTTTTCGGTGATGTGGTTCGCCAGCTTATTTAACGCCGTGACCAAATGCGGGTGGTGCTTGGCAAAACTGTTGCGCATGAGTGGCGCGCCGCGATAAATCGGGAACAAGCCTTTGTCATCCTTCAAAGCGACAAGGTGATACTGCCGCAGTTGCGCGTCTGTCGTATAGCCGTCAGTCAGGTTAATCTGTCCCCGATCCAATGCCTGATACCGCAGCGACGGATCCATTGAGTCGACCTTGAACTGGAGGCCATATTTCTGCTTAATGCCTTTATACCCATCCTGGCGATCAATGAATTCCAAGTCGAAGCCAGCGCGAATCGACGGGGCAATTTTGGCCAAATCACTAATTGTCTTCAACTGGTAGCGCTTGGCAAAACTGGCTTTGACAACCAGCGCGTAAGTATTGTTGTACGCCATGGGTTTCAGATAACGCAGTCCTTGCTTCGCCAGTAGTTGCTGGGCCAGCGGATAATTGTTCTTACCTGCTGCCACTTGCGTCTTCTGGGCGGCAGTCGGCTTCGTCAAGCTTTCCAGCACGGTTCCGGAAAACTCAGGGTATATGTTGATCTTATCGGTTCGCAGCGCATTGTACAAGAAGCTCGTCTGGCCAAAATTCGGTTTCAGCGTCACCTTCACATCAGGGTCGGCTTTTTGGATTAATTCCTTATACATGCTAATTAAAATGTCCGGCTCACTGCCTAATTTGCCGGCAATCGTGATCGTTTCTTTAGGTGCGGTCGCCCAGTTGTAAACCTGGGTGCCAGCAAAGCCCAGTAATACAATACCAACCACGCTGACACTCAGCTTCCAATTGACTTTTTGCAGTAAATTCAGTAGCCACGAAAAGACAATCGCCAACAACGCCGCCGCCAGCGCACCCATCAAGGTCAATGAAGCATCGTTGCGATCAATGCCCAGCAGGATAAACGTCCCCAGTCCGCCGGCGCCAATCAACGCTGCCAAAGTGGCGGTCCCGATAATCAAAACCATCGCGGTGCGCACACCGGATAAAATGACCGGCAACGCAATCGGCAATTCGACTTTGAACAATTTGCGCAGTCGGCTCATGCCAAATGCATCGGCGGCTTCTTCATACGACGGATCGATATCCTGCAGTCCGATATAAGTATTTTGAAAAATCGGCAGCAGTGCGTAAACGACCAACGCAATGATCGCCGGCACCGTGCCGATACCGACGAATGGAATCAACAACCCTAACAAGGCTAATGAAGGAATTGTTTGCAAAACGCCGGTTACCTGAAGTAAAACTGCCGCTACTTTGGGATGCGTCTGTACCCAAACAGCAAGCGGAATGGCAATGATGACTGCCAAAACAAGCGCAATCAGCGATATTTCAATATGTTGTCCTAAGGCATTGAGCAATTCAACGTGGCGCTCGGAAACCGTCCGCCATAAATCAGCCATGTCAAACCTCCATTTACTTTAATTATTCATAAGTGTACCACCTTGATTTCCGATGCAACAACAAGCGTTATGTCGCATTGCTTTACTTTTCAGGCCGCTGGGCGTAAGATTATCGACACTATTTTAAACACGGAGAGGAGCGCCGTTTTTATGAAAAATGTAACCAAAGCGGAAGAGCAAGCCCGCGTCACGGCGGTTATCGAGAAGCTGAAGGCAAGGTTAGCGGCTATTCATGAGCAAATCGAAGCGGCGCACCGCGAGACCAGCCGCATTGAACGGGCTTATGGTGAAAACACGAAAGTCAACGTCACCGAAGTCGATGACCAAATGGAAACCAACGCCGCGGTTCAGCAGCAAAAAGTCATGGTCGCGCGGGCCGTTGAAAACGAAACGATCCTCAAGCACGAAGGCGATCGTCTGACGCTACTGGCAGACAATCCTTATTTTGGCCGCATTGACATCGATGAAGATGGTGAGCCAGATACCCTTTATATCGGGACGGCGACGTTCATTGATGAAAATGGCGATTTTCTGGTGTATGACTGGCGCGCGCCGATTAGTTCCATTTACTACAATGGCACGCTGGGTGATGTCACCTATGAAACGCCGGCCGGAGAACAACACGCGGTTTTGAAAAATAAGCGCCAATTCCAAATTGAACATGGTCATATCAAAACCATGTTTGATACCAACGAAACCGTCGGCGATGAAATTCTGCAGTCGGTTCTTGGCGATCAATCCGACGAATACATGAAAAACATCGTCGCGACGATTCAGTGGGAACAAAATGACATTATCCGTGACACTTCCAGTGATTTGCTCGTGGTGCAAGGAGTCGCCGGTTCCGGTAAAACCAGCGCCGTGCTGCAACGCGTTGCTTACCTGCTGTACCACAGTCGCAGCGATCTGGACGCCGATCAGATGGTGCTCTTTTCGCCAAATAGACTTTTTGCCAATTACATTTCCCAAGTGTTGCCAAGCCTTGGTGAAAAGAACATGCGGCAGGCCACGTTATTTGAATTTTTGGCCAACCGCTTCACTGGCCTCCACGTAGAAACCCTGTTCGAACGCTATGAACACGACGCGGCAGGCTTGCCAAAAGCTGCCGAAACCATTCGCCGGTTCAAAGAAGCCCCAAGTTACTTGGAAGCCATCTATGACTTTGCCAAAAACCCGGACCGCACGCCGCATTTCATCGATGTTGAGTTTAATGGTGAAACCTTCTTTTCCGCCGCTAATATTGCCAAGATTTACCAGTCACAACCAGCGCTGATGCAGCCAGTTGACAAGTTTACAGCCACTAAAAACGCCTTGATCAAACGCTTGAATGCCCGCATTCATATGGAAGCCAAGCAGGACTGGGCGCAGTTGCAGGTTTCGGATTTATCGCAAAGTGAATTAGAAACCCTGACTGCCGATCATGAATTTGCGACCGGTGAAGACGAGCAGCAATTCGTGTCGGAAGCCATTGTCTCCAAGGCGTTTGCCCCGATTTACGATGCGCTTTACAATGATCACTTCTATGATGTGTTCCAGGATTACCAACACTTCATGGCTCAAGTCGATGCCCCGGTCAGCGACTCGATTTGGCAGACCATGATCACAGCCTTTTCCGATGGGATCGAATCACATCATTTGCGTCTGGAGGATGCCGCGCCACTGCTGTATCTGCGCGATCTGAGTACCGGTAGCGGTCAAAACAGCCTGATTCAGTATGTCTTTGTCGATGAAATGCAGGATTTCAGTATGGCGCAATTGCTGTATCTGAAGCACGCGTTCCCTAAAGCAAAGTTGACGTTGCTCGGGGATGCCAAGCAGGACGTCTTTACCAGCAACTATCAGCCTAGTGACTTCATTCATGAAATCAAAGATGTTTTTGCTGGCTATAAAATTCGGCTCATTACGTTAAACAAGAGCTATCGTTCGACGCAGCCGATTACGAATTTTGCCAAAGCCTTGTTGCCTGAACACGACCATATCCAAGCCTTCAATCGCGCTGGCGACAAGCCGGAAGTTCTAACGGTTCCGCGCGCGGATGCGGCCGCGGCCTTGTCCAAGTTGGTCACGCGGCTGTTGACGGCTGATGGCACGGTGGCGATTTTAACTAAAGACGCCCAGACTGCGGATCAGCTTTACGCGACGCTCAAGCTCGACACCCCGGTCACGTTATTGTCAGCAAATGATCACAGTCTTAAAAGCGGTTGTGTCATTCTGCCGGTATACTTGGCCAAGGGGCTTGAGTTCGATGCGGTCGTCGGTTGGGATGTCTCCGCATCAACCTACCAAAATGAAGCTGATCGCGATATTCTCTATACCCTGTGCTCCCGCGCGTTGCACCATTTGGATCTGGTCGCGCTGGACGAGCCCAGTCCACTAATCACGGCATTGCCGACTGATCTCTATCGGCACGCTGCCGATGCTTCGGAGGCAAGGGTTTAGTTGTTTCGATTGTCCAGGGATGGGCTCAGAGTTTTATGCCGTGCCAAACTCCGCAATCTCCGGCCAGATTGGGGCTGGCGACCGCGAAGCTAGAGCGGGGGCACAGCTGAGCCCCATCTGGCCTACGATTGCTCCGCTTTGGCACTATTCTCTTGTTATACCAATTCTGTAGTACTCACAAAAATCGGCACTAACGATACGCATCATACTTCGTTAGTGCCGATTTGATTTTGTTATTAATATTGTGATAGTTTATCAGCTAAGTATTTTTAATCAACTTTCTAAATGAAAGACCTGGAGGCAATACCTTGTTCAATCTCCTTCGAACCTTCATGGCAGTTTATGAAACCCGCAGTTTCTCATTGGCCGCCGAGCAGCTGTTTTCCAGCCAACCGACTGTTTCGCATCATATTCACCAGCTGGAACATGAGCTGAATGTTTCCCTTTTTGAGCGCAACAAACGCAGTGCCACCATTCCGACAGCGGCGGCCGATATTCTCTATGAGTTTAGCAGCAACTTGCTCGCTGACTGGGATAAAACCAAGCAGGCGATGCAAAACACAGCGACAACCGCTTCAGTCGAACTGAATATCGGCATTTCGCAAAGTGTTGCCGTTGTCCTGTTCCCGAGTTTGGCACGCGGTTTGAAAACAGCCTTCCCTTTTCTGGAATTCAATGTTGCCGTTTTGAATTCGCTCCAGGTGGTGAAGCAGATGGAGGCGCGGCGGCTTGATCTGGGATTTATCGAACAACCGTTGACGCTAAAAGGTGCGGTCAGAACCACGCTTTGTGCCGATCAATTGGTCGTGGCAGGCTGGCCTACCGGTACTTGGCTCACGCGCGAGGAAGGCTCCGGCATGCGCTACTACACAACTGCCTATCTACAAGAAGCCGGCATCACACCCGATCATCTCATGACCGTTAACAACAACAGCATGCTACGAGCGCTGGTGCAAAACAGAGTCGGTCAGGCGTTGCTGTCGGATCAGATCGTCCCCCAAGAAGTACCACAGCAAACCATCGGCGCAAAATTTCGCCGGCATTTTTATTTGTTACAAAATCCCGATGTTCACTGGCCGCACAAGCAAGCCATGCTGGACACGATCCAGCATTTAGCCAACAAGGTCGACTAAATCACCGCCATCGCCATCAGCTAATTAATCAGTCGTATCACGCGGCGCTTGCTGAGTCTGCCAGGTGGCGCGAACATTCAGGTGTAAGAAACGCAGGTAATGACCCGTAACGAATACCAGCATCAACGTTGCAACTAGCCATTCGCTCCACTGCACGACGCTTAACAGGTTATGGGCAACACCGGTTTTTGCGAAAATGCCGATGAAACGCGTTAACGCCGTTGCGGAGATAACCAGTGGAAACGTAAACGCCGCAAAGCTTGGATAAAATGATAACCGCGTGTACTTGCGAATGCTGAACAACGTGCCAAAATATAAGCTCTGAGCAAAGATCAACATGCCAAGTGCAAACCAGAAATTAGGCTGATTGAAGCTGGCGAGATAACCGGTCAAGCACAGCGAGGCCGGTGCCGCCATGATGGTCAGTAGTGGCTGGGTAGCCTCTGGTAATGGCATCACCCGCACGCGATGCACGACCACGGGAAACAACGCCGCATACAAGACAAATGCGATCCAGAAAAGCGGGTGCCCCAGAGCAGGCACAAATTGGGCACTGGTCACCGGAATAACGCCTAATCCGACAAACGTGACGAACCAACTCGGGTAAATCATGTGCCAGGCTTTTTGCTGCGTGAGCAAGTGCCGGGACAGGAAGAATGCCATCAAACCAAAGTGAATGAGCACCGCCATCACCCACACAACAGTCGCCACTTGGATAGGCATCCCCCAAGCGGTGAAGTAGGTGCACAAAATCATGAGCGTCATCGAAAATGTCGGCGACACCGAAGCGATGATCGGATCCTGTAAACTCTTGGCAGCATGAAGCGGGGTCAGGCAAAGCTTCAGTAAAATCACCGCAAACAGCAAAAGCGCCACAATACCGGTGACATCCCCCACCAGTTGCCATCCGGCTAATTTATATAAGTTCCCTAACGATGCCAGGCCCAGCGTCAAGCCGGCCATTGGTAACGGGACTTTTTTCAAAAATGTTGTCATGTCAGCCTCCTTCGCATGCCATTGAGTCTAACAAGAATGACTGGTGGTAGCTAAATGAATCTATTGCATCGTTAATATTCAGAAACTGAATAAGACTTAAAAAACGTTGACAGTCAGCCGCAAAGCCGACCGTCAACGTTTTTCAGTCCGCACACGATCTAAACTAACAGGATCGTGGCATTATTAAGCATGTGTAACCCAATCGAATAACGCATGTCGCGGGTTCGCAGATAGGTCCAGGCCAAGACGCCACCAAGCGCGGCGTAAATGAAGAGGTTGTAATCAATCCGTGACCCGACAACGTGGGCAAAGCCGAACGTAAAGGCGCTGACTAGAATGCTAACCCATTGCCACTTGCGCCGTCGTAATGAGCCAAAGCTGTTCATCAATAAGCCGCGAAAAAGGTACTCTTCAACAATTGGACCCCCGACCACGGCCAATAATTTAATGCCCCAAGGATAAGTTTTCACCAGATGAAGTAAATTGCTCTGATTCGCTGCTTGCGGGGTATGTAACAAATGCATCAGTAGCGAATTCGTTAGTTGAATGACGAAGAGCAAGCCGATTCCCTGCCAAATGACAGCAGACGGGTGCTTCACCGTCAAAGGACCTTGCTGCCGATACCACCGGCGATAGATCAGCATTAACAGCCCAATCAACACCCCAAACGAAACGACAAACGCGCCAATCGCGCCATAAGCACCCCAAGCCGCTTCCCCGCGAACCAGTGCCAACTCAGCAAACGAGTATAAAATAAACCCAATGCCGACACCTAATACCTGTAAAAAAGAATGGAATATTTTCAAAGTTAACGTCCTTTCAAGGGAGAGTCGTTACTGTTTCATGATACCAATAATTTCTCGAGCACCAAAATCTTGGGCTTTCGTTGCTCACGCACATCGTGATAAGGCTCGTTCGCGTTCCACCCGTTTAATTGCAGAAAAAAAGCCCAACAGATCAACTGACCTGTCAGGCAACGTCATTTGCAGCCGTCTATCGGGCTTGAACCGACGACCTCATCCTTACCATGGATGCGCTCTACCGACTGAGCTAAGACGGCAAATGTTTCGGTTGTTTAAAAACAACTGCCTAATTAATGTACACTAAATCTCCAGCACTCGCAAGCCTTTTTTGGAAAAAGTCGTCAGGATTGTCGACTAAGAATGGAATGATTTCGAAAAAATCATCAACAAGCTTGCAAACGATTCCTTGCCGATTTCATCCTCGTAAATCATCCGAGTGCTGCCTGCTTTCTAGTAATGATCGCGACAGGAAATGATTGTCATTGTGTTTGCCTCGATTTCGTAAATTAAGCGGTGCTCTTGCGTGATTCGACGCGACCACATGCCAGACAAGGCGTGTTTCAATGGTTCTGGTTTACCTAGGCCATCAAAAGGTGTCCGATCAATCGATGCAATGAGTCGATTGATTTTTCTGACCGTGGCTTTATCACCTTGCTCAAACCAACTGATGTAGTCGTGCCAAGCATCGTCAGTCCAGCGCTTAATCATCCCCGCCACCGACATTTTTTAAATCATGTTGCCGGGTTTTACCAGCGGCAATCTGCGCTTGGCCACGGCGGATCTTGGCCATGAGTTCAGGATTCGATAAGATCCTCATCGTTTCTTGCATAGCATCAAAATCACGTTTATTCATCAAGACGGCAGTATCAGCCGCATTATCACGGCTAGTAATCAAGAGTGGCGTAGCGTCATCATTGACTGCTTGAAGGTAGTGCTTGAGATTGCGGCGGAAAACTGAGTAGGAAACAGCGTCCATGAGATCAGCCTCTTTCTGGGATTCATTGCGTGAAAACTTGCTGAATTCATTGTACAACTAAATGTACAAGTAAGCAAGACTTAGCGGACGGCCGAAATCCCTAAATGAAAACGTTGAGCGTCGCAACGAGCACAGACACATCTCAATCCCCATCCCGACACAATCGCCTCAAACCGTGATCACGCGGTCGAGTTGATCTTTAATTTCACGACGCAGATTATGGGTCACCATAATTAATGTGGTTTTCGGCAGTGATACCAGCAGCTTTTCAATGGAGAGTCCAGCTTTCGCGTCCAGCGCTGCGGTGCCTTCATCGCTGATGATGAGTTGGCTTTGCCTGATCAGACCCCTCGCCAAGGCAATGCGCTGTTTCTGCCCGCCTGACAAATCACCACCATTGTGTTTCAACACCGTATCTAGCCCTTGCGCTTGGTGCTTCATAAATTCAGTCAATTGCGCTCCTTTGATGGCCTGTTGTAACACATCGTCATCCACTTGCCGCCCAAGCGTTAAATTAAATCGCAGCGTGTCGTTAAAAATGTACGGAGCCTGTTCGATGTAAGTAATCTGATCCCGTAAAGAACGCGGATCAAGCTGCCGGTAATCGTGCCCATCCCAGGTGATCTCACCGCGATAATCGGCCAACACATCGCTAATAAGTCGCAACAACGTGGTTTTCCCCCGCCCGGATGGCCCGACAAGCGCCACTTTTTGATTAGCCTGGAGCGTCAAGTTCAGATCGGCAATGACCGGCTCTTTTTTATGCGGGTATGTAAAAGTCACATTTTGCAGCTTGATCGCTTCGGTCAGCGGTGTCACAGGTGTTTTCGCCTCTTGTGGAGCTGGCGCTGCCTTGGCAAACTTATCGAAAATCGGGGCAACTGACTTGACGGTGGTCAGGGCAAAGCTCATCAACGTCAAGCCGCTAAATGTCGTTCCTGCGACAGAATGAATCGTCACCACTGCGCCAACCGGAATGATGTGATTGTAAGCAAGTAACCCGGCCTGAATCAGTAAGAATAGCTGGCTCCCCAAGTTAACCAAATTGATCAAAAACTGAGTGGCCATATTGAACTGAATGTAACCGACCTGCGCATGGCCCGCGTCATCCGAAGCCTGCTGCACCCGCTCCACCATGACGTGACGCCGATTAGCCATGAAGAGCGTATTGAACCCTTCGAGGATGTCGGTCAATCGATTGGTTAACTTCTCGTTTTCCTGACTCCATGTTGCCGCGGCGGCGCTTAGCTTTTTGCGATAAATCATCGGTACCGTGATTAAGAGCACGGCGCAAACCAGTGTCGTGATAAACAGCGAAGCATGATACGTTAACAAAACGAAAATACTGAGAACCACCTGCCAACTGGCCTGAATGAGATATGCGACATTGCGTAGCCCCTGCGTGTTAATGGTGTTGACATCATTGGTCATCCACGAGGTATACACCGCATCCGACCGAGAATGGTACTGTTCAAACGGCATCGTCGCAATGCTCTTGGTGATCTCCGTGCGAATGTCATTGTTCAACCGGCGTTGGAGCGAGATCTGATAAATGTTGACCAACGTCTGCACGACCAATTGCAAAATTGTCGCTACGACCATCACGATTGCCGCAGTCACGAATGCACTGACCTTAAATTGCGTCAATGCCGTAATCATGTTCCCGGTAAAAACCGATACCGCCGTCATCGCAGCAATCATGACGCCATACATTAAGATAAACAAACCAAACCGCCATTTTAGTCGGAAAAGATACTGTCGAAAAGTCACTGAAAAGGCCTCTTCTCACAAGGGACACGTTCCGTCTATGTCAGAAATGCAAATTGACACGCCGAGCAGTGCCACAATCAACTCATCATAATATTAGAATAAGCAAATAATAGCATCGAATTCTCATAATAACAATCGTTGCTCATTTTCCCGACTCTCGCCAGTAACAAAATTCACTCAACACAGCCGTCAGTGCCCCTTTTCTCATCGCTCGCCGCCCCACTCGGCCTTAAACTCCGTCAAGAAGTCTTCCATAACTTGCTGTCGATGTTCGGCAAGTTGCTTGGCTGCTGGGGTATTCAGCTGATCCTTCAGCTTCAACAATTTCTCATAGAAATGATTAATGACGGTGCTTTCCTTCGTGCGATAATTGCTTGGCGTTAAGGCAGTTCGCGGTACCAGTTCCGGATCATACATGCGACCACCATGTGCGCCACCGTACATAAAGGCGCGACCGATGCCGATTGCCCCAATAGCGTCCAATCGGTCTGCGTCCTGCACCAGCTGACCTTCCAGGGACAAAGGCTGGCGCTTCCCTAAATTGGCTTTAAAGGACATGTGGTCAATAATTGCGATAATTGCTTGAATCTGTTCGTCCGTCAAACCGGCTGCTGCCATCGCATGACGCACAGCCGACCTCGCTGCGGCGACATCGTTAACCAGTTTGTCATCATAAGTGTCATGCATCGTTGCTGCCGCGACAACGACGGCCGAGTCAACGCTTGGAGTTTCGGCGACTAACCGCTTTGCCATCGCGATCACCCGCTCAATATGGTCGAATCCGTGACCGCTATGATCCTGTGCGGAAACGGAGCGCGCATAGGCTGTCAACGCCTGCCAATCAATCATGTAACGTACCTTCCAATCTTTCAAATGTGATTACCTGAACTAATTAACCGATAAGCTACCCTATTTGTTGCATGGCTTAACCTCGAGAGTTCATACTTAAAGTATAAAGAGGTTATGTAAAAGGGGGAACTTTAAAATGAAAAAGCATTGTTTGTCGGCGAGTCAATCGGTTAACCAATTCCATCGACTTTTCTCACCAGTGTCATCTTCGGACATCCCGTTGAATCAGCAAAATCTGCTATTCTGGATGGCCACGGATCTGACACCAAAAACGCCGACGAGTCTTGCCAAGGAGATGCATGTCACCAAAGCTGCCATCACCAAAGCCAGCGGGCCGTTGCTTGACCGCGGGTTGCTTGACAAGCAGCCTGACCCGGACGACTACCGCAGCTTCAAACTCGTCCTCAGCGAAGCGGGACAAGACGCTGTCGAGGATCTGGGGCCTGAATATATGGGGAACCTTGAGCGCCTGTACAACGAATTGGGTGAAAAGAAATACCTTAAGCTCATCAAACTGCTCAGCCAGGCCACCGGCGTCGCAGTCGAAGAATAAGCCAATCGGTCATGTTCGGCAATCCGCCTTACGCAGTGCTTGCGTGAGGCCTTTTTCGTATTTTCTCAACTGCGTTACAATAAACCCATAGTGACATATCACTCAACCTTAAACAGTTTACTAATTCCGGCAAAGGAGTTTGATTCGATGGCAATTCCAGATCATATCAGTGTTCGCGGTGCCTATGTCAATAATTTGAAACACCTTAACGTGGATATCCCCTTAAACAAACTCGTGGCGATTACCGGTCGTTCAGGCTCCGGTAAAAGTTCGCTGGCGATGGGCGTTTTGTACGCGGAAGGTATGCGGCGGTATATGAGTGCCTTGTCGACTTATACGCGCCGGCGGTTAGGGCAGACGAGTCCGGCGGCGGCTGATTCGGTCAAGCATATTCCCAGTGCGATCGCCCTCAGACAGCGGCCGGTTGTGCCTGGCATTCGCTCAACCGTTGGCACCGCCACGGAAGCCTTAAATGTGATCCGCCTGATGTTTTCCCGTCTCGGCTCACCGGTTTGTCCAAATGGTCACCGCGTTCCGCCGACACTTGATATTGCCAAGGCCATGGATCTGCCAAATGATGGCGAAAGCGGGATGGGCATGATCACCTGCCCAACTTGCGGGGTTCACTTTATGGCGTTCGCGGCAGAGGATTTTGCCTTCAATTCGACTGGCGCATGCCCAACCTGTGGCGGCACGGGTCAAGCGCGGACGCTGGCGGCCAATCGCCTCATCCCCGACCAAACGCTAACCATTCGCCAAGGCGCCGTTGCCTCATGGCGGTTGCCCGGACGCAACTTCATGCCTTACGTAGCCCAGGCAATCGGCATTGACATCGATACCCCCTTCCAGGATCTACCTAAAGACCAACAGGAACAGGTTTGGCATGGTCAACGGAAAAAATACGCCATTAACATCCCCAGCAAAACAGGCAGAGTTTTCCACATGGACCACGCACAATACGAAAATGCCTTCAATGCGGTCGAAGACTCTTTAGCCACCACCAAGAACGAACGCGCGATTCAGCGTCTGAATCGGTTCTATGAGTTCGGCGTTTGCCCGACCTGTCATGGCAGCCGGTTTGCGCCGAAACTGTTGTCACAACTTTTGGTTGATCAAAATATCGCGCAAGTCAGCGACATGACCCTGACGCAGCTGTCCGCGTTTATCCCGAAAATCTACCAGTGGCTGCCGGAAAACATGCAAGCATTGGCACATGACATCATCAAGGAACTGACCCAACTGCTCAAACCGATCATGGATCTAGGGCTGAGCTACCTGACATTAAGCAGGGCCGCCGCATCACTGTCCACCGGTGAATTGCAACGGATCCAGCTCAGTCGAACACTACGCACCGAAACAACCGGCGTCCTGTACGTCCTCGACGAACCTTCTATCGGATTACATGCCGCCAATGTTGCCGGTTTATTGGAAGTGATGCACGGCCTGGTTGATCAAGGCAACTCACTGGTTGTCGTGGATCACAACACGGCGATCATCAACGCCGCCGATCAAATCGTCGAAATCGGTCCGGGCGCCGGCGTTGACGGGGGTCGCATTCTCGATCAGGGGGATCCCGCCACCGTTAGCCGCAATCCGCATTCGTTAATTGCCCCATTTTTAACCGGCAAAACCAAGCTCATCGTCCGCCCGCAAGCTGGTGACGAAGCAGTTGCCAAGGCCAAGCAATTGCAACTGACCGTGACGGATCGCTTCAATCTGCACAACTTGCATGTCGACTTCCCGATTAATTGCTTCTCTGTTGTATCCGGCTTCTCGGGCGCTGGCAAGTCAACGCTCATTTTCGACGCGTTAGTCCCGGCATTGTCGGCAACGAAAGATCAACCCGGACCGACTTTTGTCCGTGATCTCAAAAACGGCGGCATTCGGCATGTGGTTGCCATTGACGCCACGCCGGTTGGCAAAAACGTCCGTTCAACCGTTGCCACTTATACTGACATTCTCGATCACCTGCGCCATCTGTTCGCCGCTTTGCCGGACGCCAAAGCCAAGCATTATACCAGCAGTCACTTCTCCTATAACGTCAAGGCAGGTGCTTGCCCCACCTGTGGCGGCACCGGTGTGATTAATCTGGACATTCAGTATTTGCCAGATATGCAGCAAACCTGCCCTACCTGTCATGGTCGCCGCTACAATCCCGAGGTCTTGAAAATCAAGTGGCACGACCACAGCATTGCCGACCTGCTAGATCTCGACGTCGATACCGCACTCAAGGTGTTCAAGGACGAACCGGCAATCGCCCATACCTTGCAGACACTCCACGACATGGGACTGGGCTATCTGCATTTAGGCGAAAGCACACCGACACTATCCGGTGGCGAGGCCCAACGACTCAAGCTGGTCGCACACATGGGCCGTTCCCAAAAAGACACGCTATTCGTCTTCGATGAACCTTCCGTTGGGCTGCATCCCCTTGATGTTCAAACGTTGGTCGCAGTTTTCCAGCGCCTTTTAAAAACCGGCGCAACCGTCATTGCCATTGAACACGACCTAGATGTTATTGCCAACGCCGATTACGTTTTGGACTTAGGACCAAAAGGCGGGGCTGAAGGCGGCCAAGTCATGGCAGCCGGCACGCCACAAGCCATCGCCCGTCAAGGCCACGGCGAAACCGCCAAATACTTAGCGGCACATCTGGCGGCTTTTCAAGTTAAATGAGAACAAACAAAATCGGCTCCGGAGATCATCTCTAGAGCCGATTTTTTATATCCAGCGCAACCCGCTCGCGCCTTATGCGTTCAAAATATCATCAATTTGCTGAACCTCTTCAGCCGTGAATGTCAGATGTTCTGTCGCCTTGAGGTTATCTTCGAGATGCTCAACTGAGGTCGTGCCGATAATCACGCTGGTAACGACTGGATCACGTAAAAGCCATGCCAACGCCATCTGGGACAATGTCTGGCCACGTCCTTGGGCAATCTCGTTCAGATCGTTGAGCTTTTTAACCACGGCATCCTTACCTTTTGCAAAAGTGCCTTTGTTAGTGCGATGGATCTGGAAGCTATCCGGAATGCCGTTCAAATAACGATCGGACAATAACCCTTCTGACAATGGACCATACGCAATCAACCCGGCGCCATTCGCCTTCAAGGCATCCGTCAGGCCGGAAGTTTCTGCCTCGCGATTGAACATGTTGTAACTGAACTGGTTCAAGACAAACGGGGTATGCAGGTCTTTAAACATCGCAATGGCCTCTTTGGTCTGCTCCGTATCATAATTGGAAATGCCGATATACAAGGCCTTGCCATCCCGCACGGTTTGATCAAGCGCATTGACGGTCTCTTCCAACGCCACCGTGTCATCGAAACGATGTGCATAATAAATGTCGACATAATCCAGACGCAACCGTTTGAGGGAATCATTCAGTCCTTGAATGACGGCTTTGCGTGAAGTGCCGATGCCATATGGGCCTGGGTGGATTTCATAGCCGACCTTCGTGCTAATCACCAGTTCATCACGATAATCCTTCAAATCAGTTGCCAGAATCTGTCCCAACAGCGTTTCGCTCGAACCGTATCCCGGATCAACATCACCGTTACCATAATGATTGGCAACATCAAAATGAAAAACACCATGATCAAACGCATCCAGAATCACCGAACGCCGCGAATCAAACGGATCCAGATTGCCATAATGCTGCCACAATCCCAAAGAAATTGCCGGCAACATCAACCCTGTCTTACCGGCATGACGAACCGGCATCTTCGCATAACGATCTGTTGCTGCATGATACATGAACAAATCCCCCGCTTTCCTAGTTGTCATCAACGTGCTCTCTGGCGCAGAAGCCTGCGTGTAAAGACCTCAGACCGCAATGGATAAGACCGGCCATTGCGGTCTGAGGCCACTTACACTCCGGCTTCTAACTGCGCCAGCTCGCGCTCACAAAACATTTACCATCTCTATGGTGGCAAACGTTCAACAAACAAGCAACTGGAAACCCTGTTTTCTCCATAAAAATTTATTTTTCAAAAAATTCCGTCAAAAAGTGCGCCACGCCGTCATCGACATTGGTATCAGTCACATATCGGGCAACGCGCTTGACTTCGGGCACGGCATTGCCCATGGCCACACTCACACCAGCGGCCTGCAACATCCCTAAATCATTAAGGCCGTCGCCAAAAGCAATCGTGTGGTCCGGCCCAATGCCGGTCTTTTCCTGTAGTTCGTGCACCGCATTGGCTTTATCGACATGCTTGGGAATTAATTCCAAGTTCGTATGCTCAGAGGCCGAGACATGCAAAACATCACGCGCCTCCAAGGCCGTTTTTCCGGCATCCAAAGCTTTCGTATCATTGGGGCCAAAAATAATGCCGTTCGTAATCACCGCGGCGTGGGTCAATAGTTCCTTTATCGATGGCACGCCGACCACCTTAATTTCAACCGATTTAGGCGCAAACTTGCGGGCGGCTGCTTCAATGGCGGGCGGCAGTGTTCCGGTGAAATAAACGGTATCATCGCTAAAGTACAAGGCGTTAAGATTCAAATCGGCACTGACTTCTTCAACTGCCGTCAATGCGTCTTCACCAAGTGTGTGATGCACCCGCTCACCGGAAAAATCATACACGGCGCCATTAGAAGCGATGATGCTGGCATCCGGCTGAAACTGTTTGGCAACCACTTCTGCCAGCGCATGCATGCGCCCAGTCGCAACATAAAAAGCTGCGCCGGCTGCCACCGCATCTGCCAATGCCTGTGCTGTGTTCGCTGTGACATCATGATGATTGGCCGTTAACGTCCCGTCAATATCACTTACGATTAAGTATTTGGCCATAATCGATCCTTTCCTTCTGAGTTGGCGAACTCGTTAAAGTGAGCCCACCCCCACTGTCTTTATATGAAATCGGCCATAGAAACATCACAAGTTTCTATGACCGATTTTCTTTAACACTCATCTATACAATCATTTCAAATACGTTTCCGATAACCGCTTAAACCAAACGCTTATCGCAATCGTTGCCTAAAGTCCCTGCGGCAGCTTATCAATCTGCGCAGCATACCATTCTTGCCATGGTGTTTCCGGAGCGCCTTGTGCATTGTACTTAACCTTAACTTGCTTCAGAAGATCCAGCAGATTACCTGACCGATGCGTCAACAAGCCGCTCGTCAATTCCTCCCGCGTTAAAGTACGGTTGTCGAGGAGATAATGGTTAATATCGGCCAAATCACCTTGCTTATCAAGCTGGGAGAAAACGTCTAACCCCGCTCCAAAGAACCGGTTAAGGTAAAATTTTGCAAAAGTTTCCAGTGCGGTCTGTTGTGCCGCCTCATTCAGTTGATCGATCGTTGTGTTGCTAGCTGCCATGACTAATTTCGTCCTTTCTATTTTATTCCATTATAACCACTTTTAGGCCGTTTTTGAAAAGCCCTCTACCGGCAACGTCGCCGTTTTCAAAAAATAAAGAAATATTTTTAGGATTTTGAAACTTTCCGCCTCTAGTACCTTGATATTGGAGAACGAATGTTATAATATGCCACTTATGTTGGGAATTTTTGAAAGGCTGGAGGCATTATGGAAAAAGAAAAATTACATCTCGGGGACGCTGTGGTTTGTCAGGTTAAGGAAGACATGGAAGCGCCTTTTACCGGGAAAATCGAAAAAGTTTACGAAAACTCTGCATTGCTCACCATTACTGACTATGCAGAGCAAGACCGACAGAATGCTTCAGAGCTGAATTTTAAAATTGTTGCAAATTTCCACGCCATGACTAAAAACCTTGGTGGTGGCACTGTCTTGGCATTCCCACCAGAATCAGCCGAGGATCAGAAAAAATAATCATCCGATAACGATCAGCCAAGCATGACTTACTAACGCTGTGGCCATGCCGGTTGTTATTGTTTACTTAGTCGCATCCCAATAGAACAAACTACCCCCGGCAGCCCGCAAACTAGGCTAGCCGGGGTTTTTAGTAGCTAAAACTTAACTTAGGTGTTTAAACGACTTGTAGCTATCTTGACTGCCAAGGCATTTTCGTTGTCAAGATGGCGAATTTGGGTACAATAAGTGGCGCGGTTCACACATTATCATTAAAAGGCGGCAATCCATATGCAAACCAAAGATCAGCCCATCCACGAAAGTCTATTAATCGGCACGTTGCTTACCGGCGCTGCTGGCAGTTTTGATGCGTTTACCTATTTGCTGCATGGCGAAGTTTTTGCTGGCTTGCAGACCGGGAATGTCATTCTATTAGGTGTGCATCTTAGTCAGGCACAATGGTATACGGCGATTCGCTATGTCGTACCGATCCTGGCCTTCATGTTCGGCACGATGGCGGCACGGGCCATTCAGCTGCGAGCCGATAAACGTCAGCATCCCTTGAGCGAACAACGTTGGATCGTTCGTTACGAAATCGGATTAATTTTGCTCGTCAGTCTGCTAGGCCGCTGGTTACCTGACTTGGTCGCCAGCGCCATGGTCTCGCTCATTGCTGCCGCCCAACTTCAGGAGTTCCGCCGGCTACGTGGTGGCCCGTTTACTTCATTAATGATGACCGGCAATCTCCGGACAGCTGCTCAGAATCTCTATGATGGCTTCATTCGCGGCCAGCAAAAAAGCCGCGAATCCGCAGCTGTGATTGGCACCATTATCCTGAGTTTTGCGGCTGGCGCTGGCATTACCAGCATCCTCACCCACTATATCGGCACCTATGCTTTGGCAGGCGCGGCACTATGCCTAATCGCCATTGACGGCATTTTCTGGCAAGACCAGATTAAACTGCATTAAGCGCTGGCTTCCCCAGCCACTTTCTGGCCCTGATGCAGGAAGCCTAAGTCATTAAAATCGGTGACCCGAAAACGCTCATTAGTCCACGACAGTTTGGTAACACTGGCATTGTCGAGCATTTCCCGGCCATCAATGTTGTAATGGATGTAGTTCAACCACATCAACGCAGCAGTTCCGTGGGTCACCACCAAAACTCGCTGCCAATCTTTCGTCTCGGCTTCCACGGCAATTGCACGCAAAGTCCGATTGAGCCGTTCCTGAACCATGCGATTCGTCTCGGCAGTATTCGGATGTTGATCCATATTAGCCGCAAACGCCGCATCAGCCGTTTGCGCCAAGGTAATTTCGCGATTGGCCAAGGCTTTGTGAAAATTGGCAACACCCATGGTCGCTAATGAAAAATCATTTGCCAGCTGCCCTTCAAACTTGCCATAATTTTCTTCACGTAAGCCCATCAGCGTTGTGACCGGCAACGGTTCACCTAGTCCACTTAAAATAAAATGCGCCGTGTCGATCGCGCGGGTCAGATCACTCGCAAATGCTGCATCAAATCGAATATCTGCTGTCTTAAACCCCAATCCCAATGCTTTGGCATCTGCAATGCCTTTGGGAGTTAGGGCAGAATCAGCCATTCCCTGAACCCGTTTTTGAACATTAAATTCAGTTTGCCCGTGACGGACAAGATAAAGCGTTGTCATGATTACAATCCCCTATTTTCTGTGAGCGTGAGTCGGCCCGGTTAGAAACCGGAGTGTAAGTGGCCTTGGGCGTGATGGTCGGGCTTTGACCATTGCGACCAAGGTCCTTACACGCAGGTTTCTGGGCTGGCGAACGCGTTATGGTTGAGCGCGAGCCGGCGCATTCAGGAGCCGGAGTATAAGTGGCCTTGGGCGTGATGGCCGGAATTTGACCATTGCGACCAAGGTCCTTATACGCAGGTTCCTGCGCCGGCGAACGCGTTATTTTCATTGTTGACTTGTCACTAAGCCAGTTTCAAGTAATCCGCTAAATAATCCGCAACGCCATCGTGCTCGTTATCGCTTGGCGTATGCGCGTCGGCTGCTGCAAGAATGGCCGGACGCGCATTTTTCATGGCCACCCCATGACCGGCAAATTGCAGCATATCCAAATCGTTCATATCATCACCAAATGCAATGATATGCGACTGATCAATGCCGTAACATCCCGCTACATAAGCCAATGCCCGGGATTTACTTGTATTGCGGCTGGTGACTTCCAATGCCGTGTACTCCCCGCTCCAGGCGCCCCAAGTCTTGGCAGCCAGATGCGGATACAATGCCGCAACCTGTGCGGCAACCGGCTTGAAGATCTTGGCTTCCATAAACATGGTGACCGAAATCGGCGCCTGCCGCAACCCCTGCTCATCCAACAAGGCATCAGGATGCAGGCGATCCGGTAAAAACGGGATGTTGGCGTATGGCCGATCCGCCACCAACAAGCGCTTGCCTTCTGCCACCATGACCTTGAACGCAAACTCTTGCTTCAACTGGCGCAAGGACAAGGCAACCGGAATCGGAATCGTGACTTCCTTTTCATACTGCCAGTGGCGGTGCGGGATGTGAATCAAGGCACCATTAAAGTTGATCATCGGCCCTTGTAGCTTTAAAGCATCATAAAATTGTTCGGAAATCGCATCCGGGCGGCCAGTAGCAATAACCACCAAATGGCCTGCTGCCTGCGCCGCCTGCAAAACAGCGATCGTGCCAGCGCTCAACTGGCCATCAGCGTTCAAGGTCGTACCATCCAAATCCAGTGCGATAAGATAACGATTCATGCAGCAGCCTCTTTTCAATCATTTTTCGAAAGCGATCAAGGATAGCCATCTGCAACCCGTTCCCCTACAATAGGTAGTTAGAAAGCGAGGACAAGATGGCTGAATCAATTGTACTTTATACAGACGGCGGTAATCGCAACACCGGCAATCACGCTGGCGGCTCAGTCCGTCCCACCGATAAAAGCGCGTGGGCGGCGTTACTGATCTATGGGGAGCACGAGAAAATGCTCTCTGAAGGCGATTACGGCCGAACCAATAATTATATGGAAATTATGGCGGTGATTCAAGGATTAAAAGCGATCAAGCGCACCGATATTCCCGTTGACGTTTACTCCGATTCTGCATACGTGATCAACACCATGCAACAGCGCTGGTGGGCCAAGTGGCAGCAAAACGGCTGGCGCAATCACGGCAAGCCGGTTAAAAACGCGGAGCTATGGCAGGCACTGTTGCATCAAGTTAACCGCTTTGATCACGTGACGTTTCATAAAGTGAAGGGCCACGCCACCAATCATAACAACAATCGCGTTGATGAGGCGTTGAATCAAACCATGGATCGGCTCGATGATCGCTCCTGACTATTTTACCCTTGATGGCCTAAAAAAGCTTCTCCATAGGTCTCCGCCAAGAACCCGTTAATCACCTGCTGCATCTTTTGGACAGAAGGTGATTTTTTAATGGTCGGATTAATCACCAAACATAACGTCCGGGAAAATGGTTCAGAAAACGGGTAAACATTAACATCCCCCACCAGCTTCTGCAAGGCCAGTTTCGGTAAAATGCCAAGCCCCAAGCCCGACTCAACCATTGATAAAATACTTTGGTCATCAATTGAGTAGTTAATGGTGTTTGTCGACACATGATAGCGATCCAAAGCGCGCTTGGTGTCGCGGTCATAGTCGATTTGTTGAAGAATGAAGTTCCGCTTTTCGACATCCGCCTGCGTCACTGTTTTACCATTCTTGGGCTTGAAGCTTTTCGGCGTGATACAGTAAATCGGATCTTTCAACAACGGCTCGACGACCACCCCCGGGCCAACCGGCAGTGATGAAAACCCCAGATCAGCCGTTCCCAATCGCACGGCATCCACAATGCGATTGAAGGTGCCTTGAACCACGCTGATTTCAATGTGCGGATACCGCTTTTTAAACCGCTGAATAATCGTGGGCAGCCAATTCGTGGACACCGACGAAAACGCGCCGATGCGAATGCGCCCGGTATTGACGCCATTGATGTTATCGGCAACCTGTGACAGTTGCTCCTCAAGATTTTGAATACTTTGAATAATCGGCAACACCTGCGCACCGTCTTCGGTTAGGGTCACGCCGGTGCGATTGCGAATCAGCAGCGGAAAGCCTAGCTCGCTTTCCAGTTGGCTGATGCTGTGGCTGACCGCACTCGGTGTGACATTTAATTCCGCCGCCGCTTGCGCCAGTGTGCCGCGTTCAACGACCTTGCTAAAAACCTCATACGAAAAATTACCCATGATATTTTTTCTTCCCTTTCACCGCGAAGCTGAAGTGACAGCGCTTGTCACTTCAGCGAAACAAATCCCGTCACATCAGTCACCAAGCGTGTTCGTTCTTTTTAACGTGAACAATATTCAACTTAACCTGAAATAGTTGAGCTTTACTCAATCATACGAGCCGTTTTACACTAGTGTCAATAAGAAAGCGTTGATCGGATTTTTGAACCAGCGCGACGAAGGTATCGCGCCGCTTTTTGCATCGATACCAAAGGGGGATTTTCATCATGAAATTCGCAAAACGTACACAAAAAACCGGTAAATCAGGCTTAGAGGATCTGTTCGCGGCTTCTGGCCCGAATGTCATTTCCTTTGCGGGCGGTTATCCGGATCGCAGCCTGTTCCCGACTCAGCAGCTTAACCGCGCTTTTAAGCACAGCTTCACCAGTGGCGATACCGAGTTGCTGCAATACGCCAGCACGCAAGGTTACCTGCCACTCCGGGAAAAGATTGCGGCGCGGCTGCGAGCCACCGGTATGCCAACCCGTGCTGCCGATATCATGATGACGCAAGGTGCCCAGCAAGGCATCGATCTGGTCGCGCGGTTAATGCTTGATCCTGGCGACGGCCTGGTGGTTGAAGCGCCAACCTATTTAGGCGCCTTGGCTGCGTTTAATGCTTATCAGCCAACTTATTACGAAGTGCCGATGCAGGACGATGGCATTGACATCAACGCTTTGCAACGAGTCTTGATGAGCCGTTCCGTCAAGTTCATCTACACGGTTCCGGATTTTCAAAATCCAACCGGCATCGTGATGTCGCTCGCCAAACGGAAAGCCCTGATTCGCTTGGCCAATCAATACGATGTGATGATTCTTGAAGACAATCCTTACCGCGATCTTCGCTACGACGGCAAGCCGTTGCCAACCATTAAATCCTTAGATACAGAAGGTCGGGTCATCTATCTTGGCAGCTTCAGCAAGATCCTCTCACCTAGTTTGCGAATGGGCTGGTTAGTTGCTGCACCGGAGCTTTTGAAAGAGCTGATCGCATTAAAAGGCGGCAGCGACCTGGAATCCAGCAACCTTACCATGCACGGCATCAATGATTACATGGAAGAAAACGATCTGGATGCGCACATCAAGCAGATTCAAGATCGCTACCGTGAGAAGAAGGATGCGATGGTCGCCGCCATGACCCGCTATATGCCGGCTGAAGCCCACTTCAACAATCCTGACGGTGGCTTCTTCCTATGGCTCACCATGCCGGCTGGTTTTGACATGGGTGCCTTCATGAAGCAGCATCTATTGCCGGAAAACAACATCTCCTATGTGCCATCGGCCAATCTATATGCGACCTCCGCGCAAGTCAACGGCGCCCGGCTCAACTTCACCGGCCCGACCTTGGATCAAATTGACACCGGTATCAAGGCATTAGGCGATGCTTTGAAAATGGCATTGCACCAGCCTACTCTGGTTGCCGAACAGGCTTAGTCACCTGACGAATCGTGTTGCTTAGGCGGTAAACTTTACAAAATGACAAAGTAACCATCACATTTTCGTCATACTTTGCCGGTAGTATTAGCACCATAGAAATGAGCCACCCACTCATTCCTAAACCCCAACCTAATTTTCATTTTTCTCCTCCAAAGAAAAAGATGATTGGCCCCCATCCGATCATCACCCCAAAAAAGGCCCGCTGCGTTTTGGCAGCGAGCCTTTTGTTGTGGACCGATAACTTTTCGAAACTAATCAACGTGATGCTTAAACTAACCGATCAACGCCAAAGCTTGATGGATCATCTTTCTTGTCATCCTGCTTTTCATCGGCCTCAGCTGGCTTTTCAGTCTTGGCTTCGTCGGTTGACTTGACGTCTTTTTTAGCGTCCTTCTTGTCGTCGTCCGTTTCTTCAGGCTTCTTAGGTGCGGCCTGTTCACGGATTTTGGCTTCGATTTCCTTAGAAATTTCCGGATGTTCATCCAGATAATGGGAGGCGTTCACAAGACCTTGGCCTAAACGCTCTTTGCCGTAGTTATACCAGGATCCTGACTTGGTGATGACATCAAACTTACTGTCTTTTTCCGTCACTAAGTTGATCATGTCGGTGTTGTGCTCAATCCCATGGCCAAATGACATCGTGGTTTCAACCGTCTTAAATGGCGGCGCCACCTTGTTCTTGGTAACCTTCAGCTTGCTGGCAAAACCGATCACATCTTTGCCATCTTTGACTTGCTGGCCCTTTTTAACCTCAATACGAACCGAGGCATAAAACTTCAAAGCGCGGCCTCCCGGCGTAACTTCCGGATTGCCAAACATCACGCCGACTTTTTCCCGTAACTGATTGATAAAGATCACCAATGTATTGGTATTGTTAATCGATCCGGCCATTTTACGCAGTGCTTGCGACATTAACCGCGCTTGTAAGCCGACATGACTGTCACCAATGGCGCCTTCGATTTCAGCCTTGGGAACCAAAGCGGCAACCGAATCAATCACGACAATATCCACGGCGGCAGATTCGATCAGCATTTCGGCAATTTCCAATCCCTGTTCGCCCGAGTTTGGCTGGGATAACAGAAGATCATCAATGTTGACCCCAAGTTCAGCCGCATATTTTGGATCCATCGCGTTTTCGGCATCAATATAAGCTGCCTTGCCGCCGGACTTTTGCAACTCTGCGATCGTCTGCAGTGCAATCGTGGTTTTCCCGGTACTTTCAGGACCATAGATTTCCACAATCCGGCCGCGTGGCAACCCGCCGACACCAAGCGCCAGGTCCAGTGAAAGAATGCCGGTCGAAACAACATCAACCTTCAGTTCCGGCCGATCACCCATTTTCATCACGGCGCCTTCACCAAACGCCTTCTTGATTTTCTGCAGCGCCTTTTCTAATTCGGTTTCGCGATCTGTGGTATCAGATTTTGTATTCGCATTCTTTGTGGTCGTTTTCTTCGCCATACTTGTCTCCTTAATTACGCGTCTATAACGCTTAAAATACACTAGTTACATTATCGAACATGCGTTTGTTTTTTGCAAGCTTTTCATTCAACAAAACGAATTTTTCTGCGTGCCAAATTGGTTTCCCTTCTATTTTACCTGAAGCAACCGGGCGATTGGGAAAAATCTGCTGTTATTGATGGGTTGAAAAGCGTTTGCTGGAGCAGGAGTCTGCGTGTAAGGTCCTCTAGACACAAATGGCAAAAACCCAGCCATTTGAGTTTAGCGGCCACGAGTTCCCTGCTGCGTCTCTGAAACGCGCTCGCAGGCCCAGAAGTCTGCGTATAAGGGCCTTGGGCGCAATGGCCTAAGCCCGGGCCATCACGCCCAAGGCCACTTATACTCCGACTTTTAACCGCGCCAGCTCACGCTCTGCTGAAACGCGTTCGCTGGGCCAGAAACCTGCGTGTAAGGACCTCGGGCGCAATGGCCAAAGCCCGGCCATCACGCCCGAGGCCGCTTACACTCCGGTTTCTAAGCGGCCAAGCTCACGCTCTGCTGAAAACATGCTATGATGGTTCGGTCAGTGATGGCAATCATACACACAAGGTGGAGAAAAACAATGATGTTCATGGGTTCCATTGTCAACGGCTTAACCATTATCGGCGGCGGTCTGCTTGGGCTGGTCTTGCACAATATTAGCGACAACGCCAAGGATACGATCACCAAAAGTCTAGGGCTTGGCACGTTTGCGCTAGGCATTCAGATGGCGTTGCAGACCAAAAGTTTCATTGTCATCATCATTAGCCTGTGTCTTGGTGGCCTGCTGGGTGAGTGGCTGCATATTGAAGACGGCATGAATCATCTTGGCCTCAAGCTGCAGGAGCGCTTTGCAAAAGGCAACAGCCACTTTGCAGAAGGTTTCGTCACGGCTACTTTAATTGCCGTCATTGGTGCCATGAGCATTCTGGGCGCGATTCAAGCCGGCGTTTCCGGTGATAACGCCACACTTTACACAAAAGCGGTCATGGATGGTTTCATGGCCATCATGATGACCGCTTCACTTGGCGTCGGTGTTATGTTTTCCGCCATTCCGGTTGTCCTGTATCAAGGTACCATCACGTTGTTAGCCAGTTTTTTAGTCCAATTCATCCCCAAAACCTTACTGGCGACGTCCTTGCGCGAAATCGGCGCGATTGGCGGCTTGATGATTCTGGGCATCGGCTTGAACCTCATGGACATCACCAAGATTCGGATCTCCAATCTCTTGCCAGGGTTGCTCGTTCTCCTGGCAATTCTGACTGGTCAGTACTTTTTATAAATTAGGTATCTAAAAAGCAGGCCGCCTTGACCTGCTTTTTAATAGTCTGTTACCTATTACTTTTTTGCGGCTCCGATCAGAAATTAGGAATCAATCCTTGCCGGCCGCTTTGAAAACGCCGATAAACCATCTTACAATGCCAGTCACGGATTTTGGCTAAAACGCGTGAGTTCGCATCGTGATACCAATAGCGCAGATCGTCTTTAATGTAGAGACGATTCAGCCATGCATGGTCATGCCGCAAAAACGTGAAGCTCTCAAGTAAATCCTGCTCACGCCAGACATCTGGCAACAAAAATTGGCTCCGCGTAAAGCGCTTTAACTGTCGTCCTGAATAATAAACCCGTTCAATCCGGCCGATGAAAAATGCGGTATGCCCTTTACCGACGTATGGCGCCATTGGTGCGACAATCAGTCCACCGCGCAGCCGCTCAAACCAGTCAGTTTGCGGACTTACCTTAATTGCATGCGTAACATCTTTTGGTAACCGGAAGTCCAAAACCAACCCATCCGGACGGCGAACCCGTACAACGATATGTTGCTTCTTCATGTTACCACCCCACTTACCTTGGCCCCTAAGGCGACTTGTACTGCTGAAAAAAGTTTAACACGAAATGTTCGGATTTGCATAAAGAACGTTTGTTTCGTTAATTAACCCTCCGCCAAACTAACCAACCTCGGCGACGCAAGCGGTGAATTCAAATGTGAACACAATCACCACAAAGATATAATAGAATATTGCATTTGCCTTCACATTTCATTCACACACTGTCGGTAGTATAAGAAACATAGAAATGAGCCACCCACTCATTCCTACAAACCCCAACCCAACTTTTTCATTTTTACTCCTCCAAAGTAGAAATCGTCGATCGTCCCCCAAACGATCAGACACCCCCAGCAGACCGCCCACCCAGCGGTCTGCTTTTTTTGAGCGTGAGCTGGCGCGCTTAGGAGACGGAGTGTAAGTGGCCTTGGGCGTGATGGCGCTCTTTGCCATTGCGACCAAGGTCCTTACACGCAGGCTCCTGCGCCAGCGAACGCGTTATAGAACACGAAAGTCCACCTCCTTATTTGCCGCCAATAGAACATCACCCAACGCAAAAAAGCCTCCCACATCATCGGGAGACTTTTCCGCCTACAAACACACACCTACCGCTTAAACAACGCATACAAAGCATCCGGCGTCCGCGCCGCCTGAAACGCCTTGACAAAATCCTCATGCGTCAGCAACTTCGCCGTATTCGACAAATACTTCAAATGACTACCGCTATCATGCTCCGGAATCAAAAACGAAATCACGGCTGTCACCGGTTTACCATCAAAAGTCTTCCAATCAACCGGCTGTGCCAAATGCAACACCAGCATTGCCGACTGCTTAATCGTGGCATCCTGAGCGTGCGGAATGGCGATGCCTTTTTCCATCCCAGTCGAACCTTCCTCTTCCCGCGCAACATACTTTTTGAAAATGGCATCGGCATCCGTAGCAAGGCCATTCTTAACCGCCATGTCCGCCAAATAGTGTAAAACATCGTCACGCGTTTTCGCAGGTACGTCAACTTCGATATTTTCCTTACTCAAAATGTCACTCGGGTCAAAAGTTTCGTTGGCCTGATCATCGACCGGCGCCGGCTGGTTGCGTGCCGGGTCAACCTTCACCGGTGCCGCCGTCGCATCGTCTGCAGCGCCTTCTGTTGCCAAAGCCGCTTCAACCACGCCGGTTTTCACGCCGCGTTTTCTAGCAGAGCGCCCGGCAATCATGGCTAAAAGAACGCCTGAGGCAGCAGCACCGACCAAGATCCAGGCGACCCAGAGAAACGGCTTGTTCACCAGTGGCAAAACGATGAACCCGCCATGGGGTGCCGGCACTTGAATGCGCGACATGTACGTCAGCACTGCCGCGATCGCTGAGCCGACCATAAAGGCAGGAATGTTCATCAGTGGATTTTTGGCCGCGAACGGAATTGCGCCTTCGGTAATATGCGTCGACCCTAGCAAAGCATTGACGTAACCGGCACTGCGCTCGTCACGATTGTAAGCTTTAGGATTCAGCAAAACCGAAATCGTGGTTGCCAGTGGCGGCGCAATGCAGGCGGCTGACACGCCAGCCATGAAAAAGTAATTACCTTGTGCGAGTAATGCGGTACCTGTCAGATAGGCAGCTTTGTTAATCGGCCCGCCAAAGTCGGCAGCACACATGACACCGACCACGACACCTAAAATAATCGGGCTGGAACTTTCAAGTCCTTTTAACCACGCCATCAAGCCGAGATTCATCGCCTTCATGGGCGTGTTGATCAGATACATAATCGAACCGGCAATGAAAACCCCTAATACCGGATAAAGGAAAATCGCTTTTAAGCCGCGAAATTCCTTGTCAGGCATAAAGGCAAACACTTTTTGTAACATTAAAATAACCAGTCCGGCCATGTAGCCACCGACAATTGCGCCTAGGAATCCGGACCCGTTGCCGCCGTTGTAAGCGATCATCCCGACTGCCATGCCGACAATTAAGCCAGACCGCTTCGCCACGGCTTCACCGATGTATGCTGCTAAGACCGGCACCATCAAGCCCATCGCTGCACTGCCGACCGCATTGAGCATGGCCGCGAATTGGTTGTATTCGGCATTCTTCGGGTCAGCCGAGTAAATCCCCCAGAAAAATGAAACAGCGATCAACACCCCGCCGGCAACCACCAGCGGCAGCATGTGCGAAACCCCGTTCATTAAACTGGTATAAATCTTGTTGCCAATGCCGGCAGTGCTGGTTTCAACGTTTTCATCGGCACTAGCCTTGGCTGTCCCGCCTTTTGGCATATAAACCGGCGTACTGTCACTTAAGGCTTCCTTGATGAGTTTGTCCGGCTCACGGATGCCCGCTGCCACCGGAACATTGACCAGCGGCTTACCGGCAAACCGATCGGCGTCCACATCAATGTCCGAAGCGATGACAACCCCTTTGGCCCCTGAGATCTCAGCTTGCGTCAACGGATCATCCACGCCGGTCTGTCCGTGTGTTTCCACTTTGATCGTTAGGCCCATCTTTTTGGCGGCCTGTTCCAACGCTTCTTGCGCCATATAAGTATGCGCGATGCCGGTCGCACAGCCGGTTGCCGCAATCAAATCATATTTTGCCATTCTCTAACCCTCCAGTTGCTTGATTTCAATTTGCGTCAATAATTCATCTGTCTGGGTAAAATCCGTAATCCATGCGCGCCGGGCCGTGTCACTGCCGGCCGCAATCGCTAATTTCAAAGTGGCCGCTAAATCTTGCTTTTGATACAACCCGGCTAAAAAGGTGCCGAGCATGGTGTCACCTGCGCCTGCCGTGTTGAGCACGTCAATTTTAGGGGCGTTACCGACCAGCGTGACCTCATGATTCATGAACAACGCTCCGGCAGCACCCAATGAAACCAAAATGTTCTGTGCTCCGGCATCCAGTGCGCGATGACCTAAAGCCACCATGGTTGCCAGATCAGCCGCGCCGGATTGAGCAAACCAGCTCATCAACTCCGCATCATTTGGCTTCACTAACAGTGGCCGATACGCCAAAGCTTTGACGGCTTCAGGATAGGCACTATCAATGATCAACTGAAAACCTCGCTCCTGACTCAAGGCGCCCAGTTTCAGCAAAAAGCTTGGTTCAATGCCCTGCGCAAAACTGCCCGAGACGCAGAGCCAATCTTCAGCGCCAAGCGTGGTCAGTTGTTGATATAATTGTTTTAATGTTGCCGCGCTAATTTGGGGACCAGGATTGACCAGTTTGTATTCCGTGTTGTCACTCACGACCCGCGTAAACACATTAATCCGGGTAAACCCGGCATCTTTATAAAAATGATTGCGAATGCCCTGCTGCGTCAAAAAGTCGGCAATATAATCCAACGTAAAGCCACCGCCCACGCCAAGCGCGACATTATCTACTCCGCGCCGCTTCAAGATACAGCTGACATTGACGCCTTTCCCATTCGCCTGAATATCATAACTATCTGTCCGATTCACCGTATTGGGCGCCATTGTCTGGGTTTTAATAAAAAGATCAATGGCGGGATTTAACGTCAGGGTATAAATCAAATTAACCGCTCCTTCATGTCATTCGGTTTTGCTTATTTCTATGTTAACCGCTTTCATGCGAAAAGAGTTTTCTGCTTTCAGCGATTTTGGTACCGGATCGAAAATGTTTTTCAGGAGGTTGTTTATGGCCACACTCAGTCCAACAGAAGCGTATCTTTGGGATTACATCGAAAACCACCAGCAGACAGTCGTCAACGCCTCGATCACACAGTTAAGCGCCGCTGCCAATGTGTCGCCCGCCACCATTGTCAGAACCATGAAGAAAAAAGGCTTCAACGGCTACACCGAATTTCGGCATGACTTGTTGAAACGCATTGGCGACGCTGAACCTTTTGGCATCCTTGATCAGGTGGATGATCAGATTAAAAAAGTGATTATGCAAAATCAAATCGAGGTGCACAACACCCTCGACAATTTAAAAGTTTCCGTCATTGAAGATTCCGTGCAATTGCTCGCCAAAGCCGAGATCGTCCTGGTACTCGCCCGCGGCTTGTCAGAATCGATCGCTTCTGAGATCACGCTAAAACTTCAGCTGCTTGGCAAGTATGCCGAATTTTTCAGTGATCCCAACATTATTCAAACCATTGCCGGACAGATCAGTCCAAAAGCAGTCGCCCTCACGATTACCTTGAACGGTGAAACGCCTGAACTCGTCGCCGCCGCCAAAACGCTGGCAGCACGCGACATCCCGCAAATCATTTTGACGACCAACGCCGAAGCGCCCATTGTCCAATACGCTGATGAATTATTTGTGGGCTATAAATCAAAGGCCGCCTATTTTGACAAATATGAAGTGGCTTCGCGTTTGCCATTGCAAGTGATGAGTCGGATTTTACTGGATAGTTATGTGGTGCGGAAGCGGAAGCAGGCGCATTGATCACGTTCTGTCGTTTTTAAAGACTGAACATTCAACATACTAAAAATTCAGTCGAGCTACTTTTTATACCAGACATGCAGCTATTTTTAAATAACATAAGTTTGTTAATCTACAAGTCTCAACCAATTGCAAAAATTGTCTTGTTCAATTGATAATATATGCTATGCTAATTGCTAAATCAGGTTGTAACGCGAAAATGTGTCAGACCTAATACCATTCAGGAGAAACAAAATTGGACTCGAAAGTACATTACAAACGCTACAAAAGCGGTAAGTTCTGGATAACCGCACTGATCTCAGTCTCGTTTAGCATCATCGGCAGCTTAGCCGTTCCACAGCTTTGCGAAGCCGTTCCCGTTTACGCAACTTCAATAACAGATGTTTCAATTAAGGTTGGACCTAATGAGTTTTCCCAGTATTTTAAACTCAGCGGTTCAGCCTCTTTTTATCCCAAAGATTCAAAGACGCAAGTGCAACTCACGCCTAACTTACCCGATCGAACAGGGAGCGTTGCCTTAAACACCAAGATTGATATGAGCCAAAGCTTCACACTCAAGGGCCGGTTGTATCTGGGCGATGACCCGGACGGCGCTGATGGGGTTGCTTTTGGATTCGCCGATACGAAACCCGGTGTGCTTGGTGATGCCGGAAATGCTTTTGGCTTAGGTGGGCTAAAAAACGCTTTTGGGGTTAAATTCGATGTGTATTATAACGGCGTTCGGACAGAGGGAGCTTTGCCAGATGTTTATCGCGCCAACCAAATGAACGTTATCTACACGGACGACGCAAAGGGTAACATAGTAGCTGGCGTCGACGGTGGCGAAGGCGTGAGTCACGCTAAAATTCAGGGCGCAAACGGCCAATACTCCGAGTTGATCGTCAATTACGATGGTGACAACCGGATCATGACCGTCACTGGAAGCGGTGCGACGATTAAATTCAATGCAGCACCCTATATCAAAAACGATCAACTGTCGATGTTCATCTCCGGGTCAACTGGCGGCAAAATGAATCAACACGTGTTCGACTTTGAATCGTTTAGCTTTACCCCGGGATTAGACACGGTGAAAGAAAACTTAAAAAACAATCTGACCCCCACGATCACCGCACCTAAAAACGCTATTAATCAAGATCCCACATTGACGAATGCGCAACGCAAGCAATTGTGCGATGCGATTGATCAGGCGCTTCAGAACGGAAAATCCGCGATTGACCAGGCGACTAAAACCGGTGATGCCATTGCGGCTTTCGATACGGCAAAGGCCAAAATTGACGACATTCACAAATCCGGTCCGCCCCTAGCCGATCAAAAGGCGACACAAAAGCAGGCGTTGAAAGCCAAGCGTGATCAGATTGCCGATGTAAGTTATAAAGATTATGCGTTAACGATGGCTGAAACGAAGCAACAAACGCTCGCTGCTGATAAGGCCTTGGCAGACGCAACAGCGGCGGTTGATGCGGCCAGTGATGCAAACGGCATTAGTCAAGCAGCGGAAAACGGCCTGAAAAAAATTGCTGCGGCCTATCAACCAGGCGTGCCTTTAGCTGACCAAAAAGCCGCCCAAAAGAACGCACTCGCCAATGCAGCAACCAGTGCTAAGCAAACCATTCAAAAAGACCCGACTTTGACAACTGCACAGAGGAAAAAGCAATTCGGCCTCGTTGACAATGCCGTGACAGATGGGGAAACCGCCATTGATGCAGCCAATACTGCTGATAAAATCAACAAGGCTCTTGCAGCTGGTAAAATCAGCGTCAATCAAGTGCATCAATCCGGCGTACCCTTAGCTGACCAAAAAGCCGCAAAGAAGCAAGCATTGAAAACCAAGCGTGATGAAATTGCCGACACTAGCACCAAAGATCTGACACTAACAATGCAAGAAACGAACGATCAAATTGCCCAAGCCGACAAGGCACTATCAGCGGCTAATGCAGCCATTGATGCAGCAGCCGAGGCAGATATCGTCAATCAAGCGGCAGCAGACGGGCTACAAAAGATTACCGACGCTTATCAACCGGGAGCCTCTTTAGCTGACCAAAAAGCGACACAGAAAAAGGCCTTGAAAGCCGAACGCGACCGAATTGCGGACGTGAGTTATAAAGATTATGCGCTAACACTTGCTGAAACGAATAAACAAACCAGCGTTGCCGATCAGGCACTAGCCGATGCCAGTGCGGCCGTTGATGCAGCAGCAAGTGCAGATGCCATCAACAAAGCGACCGCTAGCGGCCTGAAGCAAATCGCCGCGGCCTATCAACCTGGGGTTCCCTTAGCAGACCAAAGAACCAAGCAAAAGCAAGCATTGGCAGACACAGCTACCAAGGCCAAGCAATTCATTCAAAGTGATCGAACTTTGACAACTGCTGAAAAGAAGACCCAACTTGCTAGCGTTGATACAGTGTTAAAAGATGGCGAAGCTGCCATTGATGCAGCCATTACTGCTGATAAAATCAACAAAGCCGAAGCAACTAGTGCGTCTGCCATTTTAAATGTTCATCAACGCGGAACCGACCTCGCCGATCAAAAAACTGCTCAAAAACAAGCATTGAAAACCGAACGCGATAAGATCGCGGACATCAGTTTTAAAGATCTGACGTTAACGATGGCTGAAACCACTCACCAAACGGATACGGCCGATCAGGCGTTAGCAGCTGCCGAAACGGCCATTGATGCTGCCACTGATGCGGATGGCATCGTGCAAGCAGCCGATGATGGCCTACAAAAAATCACGGCCGCCTACCAACCCGGCATCCCGTTAGCTGATCAAAGAGCCGCACAGAAAAAAATGCTGGCAACCGAAGCCGCCAACGCTAAGCAAACGATTCAAGCCGATCCGACTTTGACAACCGCAGAAAAGCAAACGCAACTTGCGAGCGTTGATACCGCTTTGACAGATGGCGAAGCGAGCATTGACGCTGTTGGCAATGCCGACAAGATCAACAAAGCTGCGGCAGCCGCCAAAGACAAGATCAACAAGATCCCGCAATCCGGGGTCGCCGTTGCCGATCAAAAAGCAGCGCAGAAAAAGGCGTTGCAAGCCAAGCACGATAAAATCACTGATGTCATTAATCAGGATCTGACACTGACAAGTGAAGCCCAGAAGCACCAGATTAGCCAAGCTGATCAGGCTTTTTCTGACGCCAGGGCGGCTATCGATACAGCTGCCGATGCAGATACCATCAACCAAGCTACCGAAGATGGTTTAAAAGCAATTGCTGCGACTTATCACCCGGGAACGCCATTAGCTGACCAAAAAGTTGCGCAGAAACAAGCACTTAAAGCTGAACGCGATCGAATCGCCGAGGTCAGCAACAAGGACCTCGCGTTAACCATGACCGAAACGAATCACCAAATCAGCGTCGCCGATCAAGCCTTGACAGATGCCAGTACAATCGTTGATGCCGCGGCGAGTGCGGACGCAATCAACCAAGCAACCGCAGACGGCCTCAAAAAAATTGCCGCCGCATATCAACCCGGCGTTCCGTTAACCGACCAAAAAGCCGCGCAAAAAAAGGCCTTGGCAAATGATGCCGCCAATATTAAGCAAGCCATTCAAGGCGATCCAACGTTGACAACCACGCAAAAGGCCCAGCAAGTCGCCAACGTTGACACCGCCTTGGCTGATAGTGAAACTGCGGTTGATACAGCGAAAACAGCTGATGCCATCAACAAGGCCGTGGCCGCTGGCAAAACGTCTATCAGCAACGCGCACCAACTCGGCATCGCCATCGCCGATCAAAAAGCTGCGCAGAAGCAGGCGTTGACTTCCAAACACGCTGAAATCACTGATGTTATCAACAAAGATCTCACGTTAACGAACAAAGAAATGAAGCGGCAAATAAGCCAAGCTGATCAGATGCTAACGGATGCCAAAGCAGCAATTGATGCTGCTGCCGATGCAGATGCCATTAACCAAGCGGCTGATAACGGGCTCAAAAAGATCACTTCAACTCATCAATCAGGCACACCGCTGGCTGATCAAAAAGTCGCGCAAAAGAAAGTGTTGGCCGATGCAGCCGATAAGACCAAACAAAGCCTTCAAGGTGATCCGACCTTGACCACGGCGCAAAAGCAACAACAACTTACTAGCCTCGACGCTGCCCTAGCTACTGGCGAAGCCAACATTGACGCAGCAACTAGCGCTGACGCCATCAACACAGCTGCAGCGGCGGGTCAGGCCAACATCACCAACGCCCACCAATCCGGAGCTGCCATTGCCGCTCAGCAAGCCCGCCAAAAACAGGCCCTACAAGCCAAACAAGCTGCCGTGATCGATCGCATCATCCATGACCCAACATTGCCGGCCACGGAAAAGAAAACTCAGACTGCGCTTGTTGATCAGGCTCTTTTAACTGGTAAACAAGCCATTGATGCGGCGGTGACCGCTGATGCGATTCAGCAAGCCGCCACCGTCAGTCAAGACAACATCGACAAAGCCCATCAATCCGGAATGGCAATCGATGATCAGAAGGCGGCGCAAAAGGCCCAGCTCACTGCGCAATCCAAGCAAGTTGAACAAGCCATCAAAGATACGCCTACTTTGACCACTGCCGAAAAATCTACCCAACTTGACGCAGTCGCCAAAGCCTTGACGACCGGGCTGAACAATATCGATGCTGCTACCACCGCCGACCAGATCAACGCCGCGACCGCGACTGGCAAAAACAACATCGCAGCAGCGTATCAAGTTGGCCTTCCTTTGAATACCCAAAAAGGCAACAAAAAGAAACAGCTTAACAACGCCGTCACCCAAGCCGAGCAAACTATCCAAGGTGACGTGACTTTGACATCCGCTGAAAAGCAGCAACAACTCGATAAGGTTGCTCGTACCTCCAAAACGGTTAGCGATGCAATCGATAACGCTAAGACCGCAGATGCTATCAATGCAGCGTTTGATGCCGGTAAAGTCGATATTGGAAAAGTCCACCAACTCGGCACACCTTTAGCTGATCAAAAAGATGCCCAAAAACAGGCACTGGCCAATGAGCTCGCTAAGATTCAGCAAAATATTCAAGCCGACCCAACCTTAACCACTACCGACAAGCAGCAGCAAAGCGATCATGCAGAGGCAGCCAAAACGGCAGCTGCAAATGCCATTAACAATGCCAAGTCAGCCGACGCCATCAACGCCGCGTTTGACGCTGGCAAAGCCAACCTGGCCACCACTCACCAACCCGGCGCCGCAATTGCCGCTCAGCAAGCAGCCAAAAGACAGACACTGAATCATACGCTCGCCAAGATCAAGCAAGCTATTCAGCACGATGCCACCTTGACCAAGGCCGAAAAGCAACAGCAAACCTCCTCAGCTGATAACGCAGGTCAAACGGCGGCAACAACGCTCGATGCTGCCAAAACAGCTGACGCAATCAGTGCCGCGTTCAACGCTGGCCAAGCCGCCATTAAAAAGGCGCATCACCCAGGCAAAGCCATGACAGATCAGAAAGCAGCGCAAAAACAGGCGTTAGATAACGCAGCAGCTAAAATCATCCAAGCGATCCAAGGCGACGCCACATTAACGACTGCCCAAAAACAACGACAAGTCGATGCCGCAGCCAAGGCAGCACAAGCAACGGCCGCAGCCATTGACACGGCAAAATCCGCTGATGATATCAAGGCAGCGCTCGTCGCAGGCCAAGCCACCATCGCCAACGTTCATCAACCCGGCAGTCCGATCGCCGCGCAACAGGCTACCCAAAAACAAGCGCTTGACCAGGAAGTAGCCACCACCCATCAAGCCATTCAGCATGATGCCACACTAACGGCTGCTGAAAAGAACCGGCAATTCGCTGCAGTTACCACGGCCAATAAAACTGCCCAAGTCGCCATTGATGCTGCCAAAACCGCTGACGACATTAACGCCGCGTTTAACACTGGCAAGACAGCCATTCACCAAGCGCATCAAGCCGGCAAACCTATCGCTGACCAGAAAACCACCCGCAAACACTCACTAGCCAGTGAGGTTCTTAAAGTTACCCAAACCATTCAAAGCGACCCAACCTTAACGGCGACCGAGAAAAGCCAGCAAGCCAATGCCGCTGCCAAAGCCGGAGAAACGGCCAAAACGACCGTTGAGGCGGCCAAAACTGCTGATGACATCAATACCGCATTTGCTGCTGGCAAAACGGCCATCGCCAAGACTCATCAACCTGGCACCGCCATTGCCGATCAACAGGCCGTGCAAATTCAAGCGCTGGCTCAGGCAGCCGCCAAAACTGCGCAGGCCATTCAAGCAGATCCTACTTTGACAACTGCCGAAAAACAGCAGCAAGCCACCGCGGTCACCAATGCTCAGAAAACGGCGCAAACCACCATCACGGCTGCTAAAACTGCCGATACAATTAACGCAACAGCGGCTGCCGGCCGCATCGCCATCAACAATACTCACCAAGCCGGCACCGCGATTGATCAACAGCAAATCACCCAGATCCAGGCAATCGCTGATAAAGTTGCAACTGTCAAACAAGCCATTCAGGTAGACGCAACCCTCACAACTGCGGAAAAACGCCAGCAAATAACTGCGGTCAACCAGATTGAAAAAACAACTCAGGTCGCTATTAAGGCTGCGGCCACCGCTGATGCAATCAACACTGCCGCTACAACCGGAACAGTTGCTGCAGTCAACGCCCATCAAAGCGGGCCATCCCTTGCTGACCAAAAAGCTGCTCAAAAGAAGGCCATTAGCTCCGTATCTGCTAAAGTCAAAAAGGCCATCCAGGCTGATCCGACGCTAACCACACCGGAGAAACAGCAGCAACTCACGGCTATCGCCAAAGCAGAAGCAACTGTCCTTGCCAACATCGATGCTGCCACGTCAGCAGATACCATCAACGCCGCATTTGATGCTGGCAAGACTGCGATCACCAATAGTTACCAGACTGGCACCCCGCTCGCCGATCAGAAAACGGCCATGAAACGATTGCTGGTTTCAAAGGTGGACCGCACCAAGCGAAGCATCAAAGACGACCCCACGTTAACGATAGTGGACAAGTGGCAACAAACCGCGGCCGTTGACAATATTGATCACACCATCCAAGCCATTCTCACTACTGCTGCTACAGCTGATGCCGTGCACACAGCAACTACTGCAGGTATGACCAACTGCACCAACGCCTATCAAGCCGGCCTCTCTATTACCGATCAAAAAGTACAACGTAAGCGAGAGCTAGACGCTGTGACTGCTAAAGCCGTTCAGACCATTCAAACTGACGTCACCTTAACCCCAACGGAGAAAAAAGCACAAACCGACGACGTTCATCAGGTTAATCAAATAGTCGTAGCGGCCATCAATGCAGCACAGAAAGCCGATGCCATCAACGCCGCTTTTACGATCGGTAAAATTGGCATTAACAGTGTGCACCGAGTTGGCCAGTCGTTGGAAATCCAAAAGACGCACCAAAAACAAGCAGTAACCAATGCCGCGAATAACGCTCAACAAACCATCCAAAGCGATCCAACGCTCACGGCTGCAGATAAAACACAACAAATTGCGGCTGTTGGCGAGACAGCAAAACTTGCTGCAAATGCGATCGACAAGGCCACCTCCGCCGACACGATCAAAATTGCAGCCACTAACGGCATCATCGCTATTAACAATGTCCACCAAGCCGGCACGCCGATCGCTGATCAAAAGGCCCAACAACCGACGCCTGATGTGGCAACGATCGCCACAGACAATCAAGCCATTGCCGATAACACTGCGCAAATGGTCACAGAGAAGTCCGAACAGTCTAGTACTGTTGATCAAACCGCCCAACAAGCTGAAGCTGCTCTCGACGCAACACCGACAGCCGATGCCATCAACAAAGTACTAACAGTCAGCGAAGCTACACCGGATCAGCCGCATCAGCCAATCACGTCCTCAACTCCCCAAAAAGATGCTGAAGAAAAGGTGACACAGTCCGAACACGATCAAGTCACTGAACGGATCACAGGTGATATGGTTCAGAACCATGAAAACCAAATATCTGCTAAAATCTTGCTTGTTAATCAGCCTTCATTAGACAGCACCTCAACTGATAAACAACACGATCCTGTAGAAACAATTGATACTGAAACAGACAACAAGAAGAAACAGCTCAAAACCAATACGTTGCTGACAGAGGTACAAAAAGAAATAAAAGAACGTCAAACAGACCAGAAAACAGACATCCCCAAAAGCAGCGAGCACCATAAAACTGAGATTGAGACCGACAAAGCCCATAACCTTTCGAAGCATAAACGGCTCCCTGTTCAAGAATCCCCAGAACTTGTTAATCCGACCAAACCAACAAATCAGAACGCGTCCTTACCACAAACCGGTGACAACAAGTCCCAAGGGTTAGCAGTCCTGGGTGCCCTAATCTTAGGCATTGCAGGCATGACAACATTGGGCAAAAAGCGCAAACGTATGTAAGATCAGACCATTGTGACAGCATAAAGCTGGTCAGCATTTTTGATCCAAACAAAGAAGCCTTCAATCGGACTGGCAACAGTTCGTGACTGAGGGCTTCTTTTGTTTGCGTGCGTTGACCTTATTACACCTTCTAAAACACTGTATAGCTTACGACCTACCGACTACTCATCCTGACCGATAAACCCATAAGTCGAATCCGTCTGTAACCCCCAAAATTCAGGTAGTTTGTAACTAACAGCATATTCTAACAAGCCCGGACGATCGAAAGGCAAATACGTTAACCGAAATTGCTGAATGAAGGTTTGGTTCACAGGACGTTGAGGGAAATATTGCTTCACCAACGCCGCATCAATCGAGCCCGCCAAGTTGCGCTGCGCATAAGGCAATTTATACGGATCAAGGCCACTGTCATCGCGGATTCGTTGATACACCGATACAAAAGCATCAAGTTTCTGCAACCATTCTTGCTTGAGATACGCAGCATTGATGTTGTTAATCGTGTATTGAACCGGTTGATCACCTATCATCCTCAGCCGCTGAATCACGACATAAGCGCCACTTTCACCCAAGTGCATCTTTTTTCTTACCACTGGATCGTTCCCGGGTTCGACGCTTAAAACCTTGGTCCATTCTGGCTGCGTTTTGGCCATATTGAGATCGGTTAAATAAACAACGCGGCGATGGTTCTCTTTGGCTACAAAAGTCCCACGTCCCTTAATTCGGGTAACCCAGTTCTCCGACTGAAGCAAATTAAGCACCTTAACGGCAGTTGTTGAACTGACCCCAAAACGCTCCTTAATTTCCGCTTCGCTATAAAACCGATCTCCTTGATTCAACCGGCCGCGATTAAGTTCTTTGATCAATTCATCCACAATTTCCTGATACTTTGGTTTAGCCACACGTCAGCATCCTTTCAACCTATCAGTTTCGGACTGAGTGATTTGAAAATCAATTAGAACACAAAGAATGCCCAAACCATTGCCTGCTAATCACTTCAATTCACCTATCTATCGGCATAATCGATTTGCGCTATTCGAACAACCCAGTCACTGCCATAAGGATACCCTGTCGCATCAACGGTGAGAACCTTTTTGTTTAGATCTTGCGTAAACGTCAACTTTTCTTGGTTATCCAGCCAGTGAATGGCTTTAATGGGTCGTGTAACACCAACAAAGGACCGCGGATTAACGCCTTCGCCACCAAGAACCACATTGTCGTTCCCCACGACCTGCAAATCAAAAACGCAAAGATAATCATGCTGAGGCGTTCTCAAAACAAAATCTCGTGTGCCATGTCCCGAGGTAATTTCAGTGGGACGTCCCTGGTACAAAACCGGTGCCGCCATCGCCGTCCAGCGTCCCAACAACGCCATGTAGGCTTTGGCTGTCATCGGGATGGCACCTTGACCAGTCAGTCCGATATTAACCAGAATGTTAGCCCCGATGTGCCGCGCATGGGCGACCGTTTCGATGATTTCCGCCGGTGATTTGTAATTCAGATCATTCGTGGCAATGCCCCAGTGTTGATTTAACGTTATTGAAATTTCCCCAGCAACATATTTTTCGTTAGGCGCACCGTGATAAATCTCATCAGGCGTTCGCCGTTCATACGTCACCACATCAATTTCGGGATCGCTCACTTGCCCACGATTTTTGAGTCCGGTGTTGTTGACGATAATGGCATCCGGTTGATATTTGCGAATCATGCCATAGAGCTCTGGCAAGTGCCAGTCTGCGTCTTTCTTATTCCAATTGCCGTCAAACCAAAAGCCGCCAATCGGGCCATAGTTTTGACAAAGTAATTCAACAGACGACTGTAAGTACCGCAAATACGCCGAAAAGTCCTTTTCGTATAAAGGTGAATGCCAGTCATACGTTGCCATGTAGAAAAATGGCAATAGCCCTTCTTTTTGACACGCTGCCACAAACTCGCCGATTAAATCCCGCTTAGCCGGTGTGTGCATGACATCAAAATCGCTCAAGCCTTTAGTGTCATATAGGAAAAAGCCTTCATGATGTTTTGTTGTCAAAACAATGTATTTTGCTCCCATCATTTTGGCGGCGTGGGCGATCTTTTCTGGATCGAACTCATTTGCCGTAAAACTGTTTTTCAATTTTTCGTAGTCATTTTGCGGCCGTTGATGGATGAATTCCGTCCATTCACCGACTGCCAATTGGGAATAAAGACCCCAGTGGATAAACAGCCCTAAACCAAGATCTTCATAACGTTTGATTCGTGGTAGTGGTTCTGTCATTTTGTCACCTCATTTGTCTTCCTTGGTACATATCCTAACACATTAGGTTGAACTTTTTAATGCTTTTGTTCTATTATACCTTTGTTAGAGTTAATCGCTTGCATCGCCTAAAATTTAGTATTTTATCTGCAAGTCCAAAGTATTGAAGTCGGCAAATTAATGTGCTACGATTTGCGCGTAAGCCAAGCTTAACACATTAAGTAAAACGAGGTGATTAATATGTATGTTCTTGTGAGTCATGGCAATTACGCTGAAGCTACTTTAGCAAGTTGTGAAATAATTGCAGGCAAACTGCCTAATTTCACAGCCATTTCTTTTCACGATCCAATGAGCGTAGCAGATCTGAGCGCGGCATACGCGAACGCTTTTTCCAAAGTAAAAGATCCTGCTGACTTCATTATCGTGACAGATATTCCAAATGGCTCGCCTGCGAACGCCGCTTTACAGTTCAAGCATCAGCACCCTGACATTCATGTTTTTTCCGGGTTGTCGCTGGGACTCGTCCTGGCACTGGCAACCGGGACGCCCATTGCAGAAGCACTTGAACAGTCCAAGGCAATTATCAAAGAACTTTCACTGCACAACGATCGTACCGAACTTTTGAAGCAAACGCCCGCCAATCCGGTCAAGGAAGTCAACGATACTGTCAATCCTTTAATCAATATTCGCGTCGATGCCCGACTCATTCACGGGCAAGTTGCAACGATGTGGACGCGAACGCTCAACGCCACGCGCATCATGGTGGTTGATACCAGATCGTCAAAAGCGAGGTCCAGAAGATGACTCTGAAAACCGCAGTTCCCGGCGGCGTTCATCTCAGTATCCTGACGCCAGCCGGAGCTGCGAAACGCATTTTAGCGGATCAATATCAAGGACAACGCGTTTTTCTGATCGTGCGCAACCCCAAGGCTTTACAAGAAATGGTAGCAGCCGGCGTCAAGCTCGATAGCGTCAATGTTGGCAATCTCTCTATGGCTGCAGGTGCCAAGCAAATTGCCAAAAGCGTTGCAGTGACCACCGAAGATGTCAACGTATTCGATTACCTGGCCGCTCATGGGGTCAAGCTCTATCACCAAATGGTTCCCAATGATCCAAAAGTTGATTTCATGCCATTACTTAAAAAAGGAGTGTGAGCCACATGGCAATTGCATGGTGGCAGATTCTGTTACTGACAATGCTCGCGTTTTGGATGATCATTGATCAGATAACTGTTGGAATTTTAACTAATTACCCCCTACTTTATGGCTTTGTTGCCGGCATCATCATGGGGGATGTCAAAACCGGCCTCGTTGTCGGGGCAACGTTGCAATTGATGGTGTTAGGTGTCGGTACATATGGCGGCGCCAGCATGCCAGACTTCATGACTGGCGCCATCATCGGTACCGCCTACGCCGTCATTTCCGGCAAAGGGATCAATTTTGCCATCGGCCTCGCTGTTCCCGTTGGCTTACTGATGGTTCAACTAGATGTTCTTGCCCGATTCACGAACACTTTCTTCCTGCACCGTGTGGATCGCTACATCGAAAAAGGCGACACGAAACATGTTGCCCGGAATATTGTCTACGGCGTTTTCCCTTGGGGCTTGTCGCGCGCGATCCCAGTGTTTGTGATGCTGTTGGTTGGCAACAGTGTCGTCCAAAAAGTGGTCAATGCCATGCCTGAGTGGCTTTCTAAAGGGTTAACAGCGGCGGGAGGCATTTTGCCGGTGGTCGGCATTGCCATTCTTCTACGGTTCTTACCAACAAAAAGATTTATTTCATACTTAGTGATCGGCTTCCTAGCCGCAGCCTATCTCAAAATTCCAATGCTCGGTGTCGCCTTACTGGGCTTGGCACTAGCGATTATTTACTACAAGCAAAGCGGTCATTCAGCGAGCAATGACCACGATCAACACGACACGCACAAAGGAGGTTTTGAAAATGCCATCGGCGAATACGAAGACTGATCAGCCTGTCAAACTAACCAAACATGATCTCTTTCAGGCAAACTGGCGCTGGCTATGGAGCAGCCAAATTTGTTGGAATTATGAACGGATGATGTCAACCGGTTATCTGTTTACCATGCTGCCAACGCTGAAGAAGCTGTACAAAAATGATCAAGATCTCATTGAAATGATGAAGATGCACAATCAATTTTTCAACACAAATGCTTATGTTGGTGGCTTCATCGTTGGCATGGACATGGCCATCGAGGAAAAGAAAGGCCGCAAAGCCGAAGAAACTGTCGCCGGGCTGAAGGCTGGTCTGATGGGGCCATTCGCTGGCGTGGGCGATACCATTGTCGGCGTCATTCTACCAACCATTTTCGGTTCTATCGGTGCTTACATGGGGTTGAAAGGCAATCCGACCGGTGCAATCTTATGGTTATTGGTTAACTTTGCCGTCCTGATCCTGCGCTTCTTTTTACTACCGCTGGGCTATTCGCAAGGTGAAAAATTAATTTACGCAGCTGGCGATAAGCTCAATCGCATCACCGATGCAGCGATCCTTCTTGGTGTCACCGTTGTCGGAGCCTTAATTCCCACCGTCGTCTCTGCCAACGTGCCACTTGTTTTCAAAACCGGCAAAGTCGTTTTGAAGGCACAGACGGTACTTAACCAAATCATGCCGTCGCTGGTTCCGGTGGCGTTGGTTGCATTAAGTTACTGGCTGCTTGGCAAGAAAAAGATGAATTCAACACGCCTCATTGTTCTGGTGTTGATTCTCGGCATTGTTTTAGGTGCTTTTGGGATTATTGGAAAGTCTTAAATTCTCGAATATTAGCCGGAAATCATCAAATTTATAAAAACGATTCTACGCATTTTGCACGATTAGCCAAAATGCGTAGAATCGTTTTTTATGTGTCAATGTCAATTTTTCTAACAATGAACGCTCTCGTTTTTATAGTTAACTAATAATATGATGAGCTTTTCAAATAATTAGGCTGCCGCATTATTAACAATTATTAACAATTGTAACTTTGATTAACCTAAGATACCAATGTGTTTCTGTATAGTACTATTTTAGATTGTTTATGATGCAAATTACTTTACCAAAAAGAACGAAACATGATACTCTTCTTGTGAGAAAGTGAATAAATGAACATTGCCCCTCGCTTTAAACAAGGAGAAGAGAAATGGAAAGAAAAGTACACTACAAAAGCTACAAGAGCGGCAAATTTTGGGTTGCCGCCCTCATTTCAGTGTCGCTCGGAACGGTTGGGGTTATTACCATTCCACAGATTTATGAGGCCGTACCGGTCTATGCGGATGCCAGCCCGACTGACGTTACCGCCACGGTTGATCCTAATGACTTCTTAAATTATTTCAAATTAGGTGGATCTACAGGAGCGGGTAAACAGCCAGCAATTCCCTATCCAGCCGGGCAACAAGGTTATCAGGTTCAGCTTACCGCTGATGCCCAAGGACAAGCAGGAAACGTTGCCTTAAAAACAAAAATCGATATGACGCAAAGTTTCACACTTACAGGTCGGCTTTATCTTGGCAAAAACGCTAAGGGCGGTGACGGTGTTGCTTTTGGTTTTGCCGATGCCAATCCTGGCGATATCGGTCAACCAGGTAATGCGTTCGGTATTGGCGGATTGCCGAGGGCGTTTGGGGTTAAATTCGACGAATATTACAACGGCGGTGGCGACAAATATGCTGCAGCAGATTTGGACCCAGGTGACTACCCTCAAATGCGAGTGGTTCATACGGGTCCAGGTGACAATCCAACACAGGTCGTGGGAGTCAAAGGTGCAAAAGGAGTGTTCTACAACAACATCCCCGCGCCAAATGGACAACATGTAGACCTGGTGATCACCTATGATGGCCAAACTAAACAGATGACCGTGAAGTATGGCACCGTGGGAATTACTTTCGATGCAGGCCCGTATATTAAAAACGAACAATTAGCCATGTTTCTCACTGGCTCAACTGGTGGCGTCACTAACCAGCATTTGTTCGATTTTCTAAAGTTCACATACACCCCAGGACTAAAAGCAGTTCAAGCCGATCTTAAAAACAGATTGCTCACTGAAGCAAACACGCAAAAAGCAGCAGTTAACGCTGATCCAACGTTAACAACTGACGATCGCAAGATTCAAACAGGCAGAATTGATGTTGCACTCAAAACAGGACAAGATGCGATTGATGCCGCAGCCACGACACCTGATGCGATTAACGCTTTTGATACCAACAAGCCCCTCATCCAAGCTGTACACACGCCCGGTCAACCGCTAGCAGATCGAAAAGCGGATAGAAAGGCCAAATTGCAGGCTGAGCATGACAAAATTGTAAATGACATCAAGAACGACCCAACCCTGACTGCTGCGGAGAAGCCGCTACAAATCACTAATGCTGATACAGCACTAACTAACGCTAATTTAGCAGTCGATGCTGCGACCGATGCAGATCATGTTGACTCAGCATTTTCAGATGGCATAACTGCGATTGATGGCGCTCATAAAACCGGCGCTACTCTTGACACGCAAAGAACAGCCAAAAAGGACGCATTAGATAAAGAAGCGGCCACGGTCAAGCAAGCCATTCAAGATGACGCCACCCTAACCTCAGCCGAAAAGAAAACCCAGTCAGACGCCGTTGATAAAGCCTTAACCGATGCCAAATCCGCCATCGACAATGCCACAACAGCTGACACGATCAACGCCGCTGCGGATACTGGTTTAGCCAATATTAGAAATGCCCACCAATCGGGTCCGTCCTTGGCTGACCAGCGCACCATCCAAAAGCAGGCGTTAAAAGCTAAACACGATCAGGTTGTCAATGACATTACCCTAGATCCAACATTGACGGCCGCCGAGAAGAAAACGCAAATCACTAATGCGGATCAGGCACTCACCGATGGCAATGCTGCCATTGACACTGCCGCCACAGCTGATGCGATCAACCAGGCAGCGACTGTTAGCCAAGCAAACATCGACAATGCGCATAAAGTCGGAAAACCGCTCGAGGATCAGAAAAACGCGCAGAGACAACGGCTGAACAATGAAGCCACTGCGGTTAAGAAAAAGATTCAAGATGATGTCACGCTGACAACCGCGGAAAAAAACCAACAAACCGCTAACGTTGACAAAGCACTGACAGACGGTTTAAACGCCGTCAACGCCGCAACCACCGCTGACGGCATCATTGCAGCCGGCGATGACGGCATTGCTGCTATTGATAAGGTTTATCAAACCGGCACACCCCTTGATGACCAAAAAACCACCAAGAAAACGGCGATTGATAACGCGGCCGCCATTGCCAAGAAAGCCATTCAAGACGACCCAACTTTAACAACGGCTGAAAAGAAGCTGCAAACTGATGCGGTCGACAAAGCTGTCACAGACGGCAAAAAGGCGATTGACGCCGCTACCAACGCGGATGACGTCAACAAAGCTGCCGATACGGCGATCACCACGATCAATCAGGCCCATCAGCCAGGAAAATCAATCGCCGACCAAAAAGAAGCCAAAAAAGCCGCCATCGACAATGCCGCAGCTGTTGCCAAAAAAGCCATTCAAGACGACCCAACCTTAACGACGGCTGAAAAGAAGCAGCAAACTGATGCCGTCGATAACGCCGCCGATGCCGGTAAAAAAGCTGTCGATGCTGCCACCAACGCGGATGACATCAACAATGCAGCTAACACCGCCATCACCGCCATCGGTAAAATCCATCAGCCTGGGAAATCGATCGATGAACAAAAAGACGCCAAGAAGACGGAACTTGACAATGAAGCGGCCAAGATCAAAACCGCGATTCAAGGCGACCCGACTTTGACCACCGATGAAAAGAATAAGCAACTAGATGCAGTTGACAAGGCCCTTGACGCCGGTAAGAAAGCCATTGACGCCGCAACTAACGCCGATGACATCAACACGGTTACTGATGCTGCTAAAATCAACATCGACAATGCCCACCAACCTGGCACTTCAATTGACGACCAGAAAAAGGCGCAGAAAGAAGCACTCGAAAAAGAAGCTAAGACCGTCAAAGAGGCCATTCAAAATGACCCGACTTTGACGACGGCTGAAAAACAACAGCAGACCGATAACGTCGATAAAGCGCTAAAAGACGCCGAAGCTGCCATTGATAAGGCCACAACCGCTGACGAGATCAACACCGCCACTGCCACTGGCAAAACCAACATCGACAACGCCCACAAGCCCGGCACCTCGCTTGACGACCAAAAGGCTGATCAAAAGAAGAAACTCGAGGACGAAGCTGCTGCAGTCAAAAAAGCTATTCAGGATGACCCAACGCTAACGACTGCCGAAAAACAACAGCAGACGGCCAACGTTGGCAAGGCGCTAAAAGATGCCGAAGATGCGATTGACGCCGCAACAAACGCGGATGGCGTCAATCAGGCATTTTCTGATGGTAAAGCCAAGATAGACGCGGCACATCAGCCCGGTCAAACGCTCGATGACCAGAAAGCTACTCAAAAGAAAGCACTTGAAGACGAAGCCGCCACCGTCAAAAAAGCGATTCAAGATGATCCAACCCTGACAACGGCCGAGAAGCAGCAACAGACCGACAATGTCGACAAGGTGTTAAAGGATGCAAAAGACGCAATTGACGCCGCCAAAGATGCCGACAGCATCAACCAGGCCTTTTCCGATGGTAAGCAAACTATCGACGCGGCGCACCAACCTGGCAAAACGCTCGATGATCAAAAAGCTGCCCAAAAGAAGGCTCTCGAAGATGAAGCAGCCACCGTCAAAAAGGCCATTCAAGACGACCCGACGCTGACAACCGCCGAGAAGCAGCAACAAACTGCCGATGTCGACCAAGCGTTGAAAGACGGGACAGCGGCCATTACCAATGCCACGAATGCTGACGAAATCAATCAGGCGTTCAACACCGGCAAGACGAATATTGACAATGCTCATCAGCCTGGCACCTCAGTCGATGACCAAAAAGCCAATCAAAAGAAGGCGCTGGACGATATTGCGGCCACAGTCAAGAAAGCTATTCAAGACGACCCAACCTTAACGACGGCTGAGAAGCAGCAGCAAACCGCCAATGTCGACCAAGCACTCAAAGATGCTAAAGACGCGATTGATGCGGCCAAAGATGCCGACAGCATCAACCAGGCATTTTCACACGGTAAGACGACGATCGAAAACGCCCATCAGCCGGGGCAAACACTTGATGACCAAAAGAATGATCAAAAGAAGGCCCTGGATGACGAAGCTACTAAGATTAAACAAGCTATTCAAGACGACCCAACCCTGACGACTGCTGAGAAAAACCAGCAAATTGCCGAGGTGGATAAAGCGGTCAAGGATGGCAAAGACGCGATTGACGCCGGAACAAACGCTGACGAGATCAACAAGGCCTTCACGGATGCCAAGAATAACGTTGACCAAGCCCACAAACCTGGCACGGCTGTCGATGATCAAAAGGATGCCCAGAAGAAGCTGCTTGATGATGAAGCAACCAAAGTCAAGCAAGCCATTCAAGATGATCCAACTTTGACGACTGCCGAGAAGCAGCAGCAAACCGATAATGTCGACAAAGCGCTCAAGGATGGCAAAGCGGCCATTGATGCGGCCAAGAATGCTGACGAAATCAATCAAGCCTTTGACACCGGCAAGACCAACATCGACAACGCTCATCAACCAGGCGCAAGTATCGATGATCAAAAGGCCGCCCAGAAGAAGTCACTGACCGATGAAGCCGCTAAAGTTAAACAAGAAATTCAAGACGACCCTACCCTCACCACCGCTGAAAAGCAGCAGCAAACCGATAATGTCGATAAAGCACTGAAAGATGGTGAAGCGGCCATTGACGCGGCCAAGAATGCTGACGAAATCAACCAGGCTTTTGATACCGGCAAAGTGAACATCGACAACGCCCACCAACCGGGTACCAATCTCGATGATCAAAAGGCCGCCCAGAAGAAGTCACTGGCCGATGAAGCCGCCAAGGTTAAACAAGAAATCCAAGACGATCCGACCCTAACCACGGCGGAGAAAAACCAGCAAACTGCCAATGTTGACCAAGCACTCAAAGATGGCGAAGCTGCTATTGATGCCGCTAAAAACGCCGATGAAGTCAATGACGCCTTCAACACGGGTAAAATCAACATCGATAATGCCCATCAACCAGGCAAAACGATTGACGATCAAAAGACCCTTCAGAAAAAGTCGTTGAACGATGAGGCCGCCAAGGTGACCCAGGAAATTCAAAACGACCCAACCTTGACAACTGCTGAAAAGCAAAAGCAGATACAAGATGTTGCTGACGCCCTCAAAGCCGGCGAAGCTGCCATCGACGCGGCCACGACTGCTGATGAAGTCAACCAAGCCTTTGACATCGGTAAAATCAACATCGACAATGCTCACAAGCCCGGCACAGCAGTCAATGACCAAAAAGATGCTCAGAAGAAGTCACTTGCTGAAGAAGCCGCCAAAGTTAAACAAGAGATTCAAGATGATCCAACCTTAACCACAGCGGAAAAGAATCAGCAAGCTGCCAATGTCGACCAAGCGTTCAAAGATGGTGAAGATGCCATTGACACCGCGACCAATGCCGATGACATCAACAAAGCGTTCGACACCGGCAAAATCAACATTGACAACGCCCATCAACCGGGTAAGTCTATCGATGATCAAAAGAATGCCCAAAAGAAGCTTCTGGACGAGGAAGCTACCAAAGTTAAACAGGACATTCAAAATGATCCGACGCTGACTGCCGTGGAGAAACAGCAACAAACAGAAAACGTCGACAAGGCGCTCAAAGACGGCAACGCTGCGATTGACGCCGCAACCAATGCCGATGACATCAACAAGGCGTTCGAGACTGGCAAAACCAACATCGACAACGCCCATCAACCGGGCACAAGTCTCGATGGCCAAAAAGAAGCCCAAAAGAAGTCACTGGCCGATGAAGCCGCTAAAGTGAAGCAGGAAATCCAAGATGACCCAACGCTCACAACCGCGGCGAAACAACAGCAGTCAGAAAATGTTGATGAAGCCCTCAAAGATGGCGAAGCGGCGATTGATGCGGCGACGAACGCCGATGACATCAACAAAGCGTTTGGCACTGGCAAGATCAACATCGACAACGCCCACCAGCCAGGCACCGCTGTGAGCGATCAGCAATCCGCCCGGAAGAAGGCCCTCGATGAGGAAGCTGCCAAAGTTAAACAAGCGATCCTTGATGACCCGACCCTAACAACGGCCGAAAAGCAACAACAAACTGCCGATGTTGACAAGGCTCTCAAAGACGGCAAGGCAGCCATTGATGCGGCGACGAACGCTGATGCCATCAACAAGGCGTTTGAGACCGGTAAAATCAACATCGACAACGCTCATCAACCAGGCAAAACGATCGATGAACAAAAAGCCGCGCAGAAGCAGTCACTTAATGAAGAAGCCGCTAAAGTTAAGCAGGACATCCAAAATGATCCGACGCTGACCGCCGCGGAAAAGAAACAGCAAACCGAAAACGTCGACAAGGCGCTCAAAGATGGCACTGCAGCCATTGATGCCGCCACCACTGCCGATGAAGCCAACCAAGCATTTGCTACCGGTAAGATCAATATTGACAACGCGCACCAACCGGGAACCAAGCTTGATGAGCAAAAGGCCGCCCAAAAGCAATCGCTGGCCGATGAAGCCACCAAAGTTAAAAAGGAAATCCAAGCCGACCCGACCCTAACGACAACCGAAAAGCAGCAACAGTCGGAAAATGTTGACAAAGCACTGGTAGACGGCCAAAAGGCAATCGATCAAGCGCAGGATGCCGATAGCGTCAACACGGCATTTGCAACCGGCAAAACCAATATCGATGCTCAGCATCAACCTGGCAAATCATTGGCAGACCTGCGCTTGGCAGCAGCCGCCGAAATTGACAAAGAAGCGGCCAAAGTCAAACAGCAAATCGACAACGACCCGCTGCTAACCGATGCCCAGAAAGCCGAACAAAAAGCCAACGTGGATCGCGAAGCAGCACTGGCGAAGGAAGCATTGGCGCAAGCAACTGATGCAGAGACTGTCAATGCTGCACTTGCTGACGGCATCACGAAAATCGACGCCCAGTACGTACCAAGCACAGCCCCAGCCCCCGATCCAACACTAGGGCCGATAACGGTTGATCCACGCCCGACGCCGACCCAGCCACTATCAACCACGCAAGCGCCAACCTCCCCATTGCCACGAACCGGCGAAAAACCAGCGACCGGCTTAGCTGCTCTAGGTGCGTTCATCCTAAGCATGTTCGGCTTTGCGCTAACAGGTAAAAAACGTAAACGTTCTTAACGTAAAGACACCAGAAAACCCTCCATAAGTAACCCAACAAGCCCCCTGATCGAAATGCCATAACGGCGCTCGACCAGAGGGCTTGTTTCATTCCAAGTTACCGCTTCTGTCATTCGACAAACGGCGATTTGGTAACGTACGAAAGATGCTTCTCGTACTGGCCATTATATTGCATGCTCGCAAATTTTCGTCAACGGCTCTGAAAATTTTGACTTATTTATTATCGAGATTCTCATGGTTACTTTTATAGCAACTCGGTTAATCAGTATTCGATTATAGTTATTCATTATTGTCATTAATGGCATGTTCTGCGAAAGCTTTCGGATATATCAGTTTTGCAAAATAAGCTGTTCGGAAATTAGCATATAATATAGTTTCCTAAATATACTACTTAATAATATTTTATATTATAAAGCGCTTCCATATAAAAATAATATGTGCTATTCTACTTGTATAAAAACAGACAGCAACGCATTATCACAACTTTAATGAGGGGTAGAAAAAATGGAAAGTAAAGTGCACTATAAACGCTATAAGAGCGGTAAATTCTGGGTGACCGCTTTGATTTCGATTTCACTCGGAACGTTTGGGGTTATCACCATTCCGCAGATTTTTGAAGCTGTACCGGTGTGCGCAGATACCACACCGACTGATATCACCGCTACTGTTAAACCTGATGAGTTCTTGAACTTTTTCCGTTTGGGAGGAGGCACGGATCCAAGCCAAGGCTCTGCCATTGCCTATCCATCAGGTCAATTAGGTTTTCAGGTTCAGTTAACCCCTGACGTACCAGGTCAAATAGGGACTGCCGCGTTAAAGACGAAAATTGATATGAATAAAAGTTTTAAATTTCAAGGCAGGCTTTTTCTTGGCACCAAAGCTAACGCGGCAGATGGCGTTGCATTCGGCTTTGCTGATGAAGATCCGGGTAAAACCGGTAAGGCTGGGAACGCATTTGGCATCGGCACATTAAAGAATGCATTTGGGGTCAAATTTGACGAGTATTACAATGGCCAGGAAGACACTGGTGCTTATTTCAAAGACCCAGGTGTTGAAACCGACTATCCTCAGATGCGCGTTATTCAAACAGTAGGCCCACTGGGTAAAGTTAAAAGCATCGAAGGAGCAGAAGGCGAATTTTATCAAAAACTCGATGATCCCAAGGGCCAATATTTACCATTGATCGTCGATTACAATGGCGATTCTAAGCGGTTAACGGTCACTTATGGCGGCAAATCAATTTCATTTGATGCTGGACCATATATTCAAAACGATCAGCTCTCCATGTTTATTATTGGTTCAACCGGCGAAAAGTCCAATCAACATCTGTTCGACTTTGAATCATTCACGTACACTCCTGGACTGGACGCAGTTAAAGCTGATTTGAAAAACCGATTAGTAACTGAAGCAGATACTCAAAAAACAGCTGTGACTACCGACCCGACGTTAACGACTCCGGAACGTGAAAAACAAGTCACCGACATTAACACTGCTCTCAAAACAGGACAGGATGCAATTGATGCCGCCACCACGACACCTGATGCCGTTAACGCTTTTGATACCAATAAGCCACTCATTATTGCGGTTCACCAGTCTGGGCTACCACTAGATCAACGAAAAGCAAATAAAAAGGCGGAGCTGAAAACAGAACACGATAACATCATCACCGCGATCAACAACGATCCGACGCTGACTTCCGACCAGAAGAACCAGCAGCGGGGTAATGCTGATACGGCTCTTACCAATGGCAATACAGCGATTGACGGTGCAACTGATGCGGATCAAGTTGACCAAGCATTTTTAAATGGGAAAAAAGCGATTGACGACGCCCATCAACCCGGCGCCACGCTTGATGCGCAAAAAACCGCAAAAAAGCAAGCGTTAGATGACGCGGCAATAAAAGTTAAACAAGACATTCAGAAAGATCCAACTTTAACTACTGCCAAGAAAAAGACCCAAACCGATAACGTCGACACAGCCTTGACCGCTGGCAAAGACGCGATTGATAAGGCCGACACCGCCGATGCTATCAATACCGCTGCCGATACTGGCTTGGCCAATATTCAAAAAGCCCATCAACCTGGCCTCTCCTTGGATGAGCAGAAAACGGCTCAAAAGAAAGCCCTGCAGGACAAATACAATCAAGTTGTTAACGACATTAATAATGACCCTACTTTGACGACCGCACAGAAAAAACCACAAATTAAGAATGCCTCTGATGCGTTTAATCAAGGTAACCAAGATATTGATAACGCCGCCACAGCTGATGCGATCAACCAGGCAGCCACAACCAGTCAAGCCAACATCGACAACGCCCATCAAGCCGGCAAACCACTTGAGGATCAGAAAAACGCCCAACGAAAACGGCTGACGGATGAAGCCACTGCAGTCAAGAAAAAGATTCAAGATGATGTCACGCTGACAAAAGCGCAAAAGGCCACGCAAACTACCGCAGTTGATCAGGCCTTGACAGATGGCTTAAAAAAAATCAATGACGCTAAAACCGCTGATGACATTAACACCGCTGCTGACGCTGGTATCACTGATATTGATAAGGCCTACCAACCCGGCACCCCGCTTGATGCCCAAAAAGCCGCCATGAAAACGGCTATTGACAATGCCGCGACTAAAGTCAAAAAAGACATTCAAGATGACCCAACCTTAACCAACGCCACAAAGCAACAGCAAATTGATGCGGTTGATAAGGCTGTCACGGCCGGCAAAGATGCTATCGATGCTGCAACCAATGCCGATGACATCAAAACTGCCGCTGATGCCGCGATTACCAACATCAATAAAGCACATCAGCCCGGCAAATCGCTTGAAGACCAAAAAAAGGATCAGAAAACGGCCATTGACAATGCCGCAACCAATGCAAAGAAAGCCATTCAAGACGACCCAACTTTAACAACTGCTGAAAAGCAACAGCAAACTGATGCAGTTGATAAAGCTGCCGAAAACGGCAAAACAGCTGTTGACGGCGCAACCAATGCTGACGCCATCAACACTGCCGCAGACACCGCGATCACCGCCATCGGTAAGATCCATCAGCCTGGCAAACCACTTGATGAGCAAAAGGACGCCAAGAAAACGGAACTTGACAATGAAGCCACCAAAGTTAAAAAGGACATTCAAGGCGATCCGACGCTGACCACTGCCGAGAAAAAGCAACAAACCGATGACGTCGACAAGGCGCTAAAGGATGGCAAAGCTGCCATTGACGCTGCCAAAGATGCGGACAGCATCAACCAGGAATTTTCAGACGGCAAAACGAATATCGACAATGCCTATCAGCCGGGCCGAACGCTTGACGAGCAAAAGAAGGATCAAAAGAAAGCCCTCGATGAAGAAGGCGAGAAAGTCAAACAGGCGATTCAAGACGATCCGACGTTGACAACGGCTGAGAAAAACCAGCAAATTGCTGAGGTGGATAAAGCAGTCAAAGATGGCGACGCTGCGATTGACGCCGGAACCAACACTGACGAGATCAACAAAGCATTCACGGATGCCAAGCAAAACGTTGACCAAGCCCACAAATCCGGCACGGACATCAATGACCAAAAGGACGCTAAGAAGAAGCTACTCGATGAAGAAGCGGTTAAAGTCAAACAAGCGATTCAAGACGATCCGACCTTGACCAGTGCTGAGAAGAAGCAACAAACTGAAAATGCTGATAAAGCACTCAAAGATGGTAAGGCCGCGATTGACGCCGCCAAGAATGCGGACGGCATCAATGAAGCCTTCGACTCCGGCAAATCCAATATCGATAACGCTCACCAACCAGGGGCAAGTATCGATGATCAGAAAGCCGCGCAGAAGAAGTCACTGGTTGATGAAGCTGCCAAGGTCAAAAAGGACATTCAAGATGATCCGACGCTGACCACCGCTGAAAAGCAGCAGCAAAGCGAAAATGTTGATCAAGCGCTGAAAGATGGTGAAGCGGCTATTGACGCGGCTAAGAATCCTGACGACATCAACCAGGCTTTTGATACCGGCAAAGTGAATATTGACAACGCCCACAAACCAGGCACCAGTCTCGATGATCAAAAAGCCGCTCAAAAGAAGTCACTGGTCGATGAGGCCGCCAAAGTTAAAAAGGATATTCAAGACGACCCTACCCTAACGACAGCGGAAAAGGACCAGCAAGCCGCCAATGTTGATCAAGCGCTGAAAGATGGTGAAGCCGCCATTGACACCGCCACCAATGCCGATGACATTAACAAAGCGTTCGATACTGGCAAAGTGAACATTGACAACGCCCACCAACCAGGCAAATCCATTGAAGATCAAAAGAATGCCCAGAAGAAGCTTCTGGACGAGGAAGCGGCAAAAGTTAAACAGGACATTCAAAACGATCCAACTTTGACCGCTATCGAGAAACAGCAACAAACAGAAAATGTCGACAAGGCCCTCAAAGACGGCAACGCTGCAATTGACGCCGCCACTAATGCTGACGACATCAACAAGGCCTTTGACACTGGCAAAATCAACATCGACAACGCCCATCAACCAGGCACAAGTATCGATGATCAAAAAGCCGCCCAAAAGAAGTCACTAGCCGATGAAGCTGCTAAAGTGAAGCAGGACATCAAAGATGACCCAACGCTAACGACTGCCGAGAAGCAACAACAGTCCGAAAATGTCGACAAGGCGTTCAAGGACGGTGAAGCAGCCATTGACGCCGCTAAGAACACTGATGAAATCAACCAGGCGTTTGACACCGGGAAAGCAAATATCGACAAGGCTCATCAACCGGGCACCGCGATTGACGATCAGCAAACCGCTCGCAAGAAAGCACTCGATGAAGAAGCCGCCAAAGTTAAAAAAGACATTCAAGATGACCCAACACTCACAACCGCGGAAAAGACGCAACAAAGTGCCAATGTTGACAAGGCACTAACGGACGGCAAGGCAGCCATTGACGCCGCCAAAACCGCCGACGACATTAACAAGGCCTTTGACACTGGTAAAACCAACATCGACAACGCTCATCAGCCGGGCAAACTGATTGATGATCAAAAAACCGCCCAGAAGAAGTCACTTGATGAAGAAGCCGCCAAAGTTAAGCAGGACATCCAAAATGACCCAACGCTGACGACAACCGAAAAGCAGCAACAAGCCGATAACGTGGATAAAGCGCGCAAAGATGGCCAAGCTGCGATTGATGCCGCTACTAATGTCGATGATATCAACCAGGCGTTTGAAACCGGCAAGATCAACATTGACAATGCTCACAAACCTGGCAAATCGCTCGATGATCAAAAAGCTGCCCAAAAGAAATCACTGGATGAGGAAGCGGCCAAAGTTAAGCAGGACATCCAAAACGACCCAACGTTGACGACGACCGAAAAGCAACAACAAACCGACAACGTTGACAAGGCGCGAAAAGACGGCCAGGCCGCCATTGACGCCGCCAAGGATGCAAACGCCATCAACCAAGCGTTTGAAACCGGCAAAGCAAACATCAACAACGCGCACCAGCCAGGTAAAGCGCTGGAAGAACAACGCGTGACTGCCATTGCCGAGATTGACAAAGAAACCGTAAAAGTCAAACAACAAATCGACAATGACCCAGTGCTGACCGATACGGAAAAGGCCACGCAAAAGGCCAATGTGGACCACGAAGCAGCACTGGCCAAGGATGCACTAGCAAAAGCGGTTAACGCCGATGCTTTAAATGCAGCACTAGCTGACGGTATCAAGAAAATCGATGCCCAGTACGTGCCAGGCACAATAAAATCACCAACCTCCGCTCCTAAACCAGATCCAATGAATACTACGCCACGGCCAACAACAACCCACTCACTGTCAACCACGCTAACGCCAACCTCCTCATTACCGCGAACCGGTGATAAACCAGCAACCGGCTTAGCTGCCCTGGGTGCGTTCATCCTAAGCATGTTTGGCTTTGCGCTGACAGGTAAAAAACGCAAACGTTCTTAAGTAAAGTCAGCAACCTGAAAATCCTCCAAAAGTAACGCAACAAGCCCCCTGATCGAGATGCCGTAACGGCGCTCGACCAGAGGGCTTGTTTCATTCCGATGTACCATTTAAATCATTCGACAAACGGCGCTTTAGCAACGTACGAAAGATGCTTCACGTACTGGCCTTTGTGTTGAATGGCAGTATATTGCTGCGTGGCATCATAGCCTTTGACATGCTTCAACGTATAAGAAAGCTTTTGACCCGTTTTCGAGTAAATCTTAACGTCCTGATAGGTCTGGGTCTTTAAAGGAACTTTGGCAAAGCTTGTTTCTTCGCTGATAAACGGATTGATTCGATCCGTCCATTCATTGTGAATCGAAAGCAGCGCTACCACACTGATCACAATAAGTGCGCCGACGACGAGCAGCATTTTCTTCGTACGCGCCATGATTCATTGCCCCCCTTTTCCAATCAATAACCATCACAAAATACCACCATGTCAGTAAACTTGGTTCAGTTTCTTCATGCTCAAATATTATGATGACAGATTGATATTTGCAATTTTTTTCACCCGTTACTTGCATATGTGAAAATGCCAGCGAAGCGGCTAGCTTAAAATGTTCTTTTGATAATCTCAGTCTGTTGCCTCTTAGGCTATCACCCGTCCACCTGCGCAAGCTTACCGGCCATCACTTGCTGCAATTGCTTGAGCGCCGTCACCACGACATCCGCATTCTCACCCAAAGCTTCCCGCAAAAAAGCATCATTCTGTTCAAAGTACGCACGAATATGCGCCGCATCATGTTGCGCCTTAGGGGTTAGCTGAATCGTTTTATACCGGGCGTCCTCTTTTGATGCCGTTCGAACGATCAGCGCCTTACGTTCCATGAGCTGTAGCAGTGCTGTCGCTGATGACTTTTGAATATTGAATTCCCGCTCAACATCGGTTTGGTAAAGGCTGCGGTGCGAACCGTGGCGCGCCAAAAAATCGATGATGCTCATCTGCACCTGCGTTAATCCCATTTGTTTGGCCTCGCGATCTGCTTATCGTTGCAGGTCATTATTCAATTTCTTGACCAAGATACCTATCGAATCTGTCATCATATCCTCCATTATCTGAATCGCTACTGGTTCAGAACCAGTCATCTGCCTGAATAACTTGCTTTCAGAAAAATAAGTCGCTATAGTAGCATATAGTTCTATATAGAACTATACACAACGGAGGTTTTTATGACAAGAAAAGTATCAGCTAAATTGTATCTTTCGATTCTCGCCACTGGCCTCATGGCGTTTTGCGGTGTCTTAATCGAAACCGCCATGAATGTCACCTTCCCGACTTTAATGAAACAATTTCAGGTCAATACGGGCACAATTCAATGGTTAACCACTGGGTATTTGCTAGTCGTGTCAATCATCGTCCCTATTTCCGGATTTTTAAAACGCCGCTTCACCACCAAGCAGCTTTTCTTAACCGCAACAGCTTTTTTCATCCTCGGTTTAGCTATTTGTAGTGTCGCAAATGATTTTGCGCTTTTACTGATTGGTCGGCTGATTCAAGGCTGCGGCACGGGGATTGCCTTACCTTTAATGTTCAACATTATTCTGGAGCAGGCACCGCTGGATAAAATCGGGTTTTTGATGGGCATTGGCACGTTGGTAACGGCCATTGCGCCAGCACTCGGGCCGACTTATGGCGGGGTTTTAGTGGATTTAAATTGGCATCTCATCTTTATTTTCCTGCTAGTCGTCATGGTGATTGCCTTGTTTCTCGGGCTGTTTTCGATTACGCAAGTCACCAAACCGGTCCATGTTCATTTGGACTTCATCGCTTGGCTCTTGATCGCGATCTTCTTTGCCGGTGCCATTTTAGGCCTTAACCGCATTGAAAATGATCCCGGCCAGGCTGCGATTTACGGCGTCGTTGTCATCTTAGGCCTCATCGGTTACACCTTGCGTTCCTTGCATGTCAAAGAACCCTTAATCAATCTACGCCTTTTGACCAACGCCTCGTTTGATTGGCACGTTATCACGTTTCTTATCATTCAGATCGTGAACGTCGGCTTTGCGTTTGTGTTGCCTAACTACCTGCAATTAGTCAACCACACAAGTTCATTAATCGCCGGACTGCTCCTGCTTCCCGGCGCGGCATTAGGAGCTTTAATGGCGCCAATGAGTGGTAAATTATATGACAATTTGGGGCCGGCCAAGCCGATTTTCATTGGCTTAGCTTTGCAGCTGGTTGGGATTCTGCTTTTGTTAGTCACTGCCTTGACTGCCACGCCGGTCATGTTAATGCTTGGTTATGCAGCTGTCATGTTAGGGACCGGCTTTGCCATGGGTAATATCATGACCAGTGGCCAAGCGCAGCTAACCAAAGCCGAAACAACAGATGGCAATGCGATTTTCAACACCTTGCAGCAGTTTGCCGCTGCCTTGGGAACCGCATGTGTCTCTTTGATTGTTGCCTTGGCGCAGGTGCCTAAGACCACGGCACACACAACCGCGGTTGGCGGGTTACACGCCTTTTGGTTCTTATTAATCCTGGCAATCATCGGTGATCTTGCGATTGCGATCGGCTTAAAAACCAGACATGCCCAAACCCAGGCCGCAAGTTACGATGCTTAATCGTCATAGCGGCTAATCTCGAAAGCTAAAGAAAGCTGAGATGAAAAGTCTCCCTGTCGAAAGTGAACAGGTGTGACTTTTTATCTCAGCTTTTTCTTTTGCTATCATTCGCTGACACTTGGTTGCATAAATCCTGGCTTTAGGCTTCGGCTTTACCCGCCTTCACGTCTTCCAGCGACAGCCCGAGTTGCTCAGCAATGCGACTACCATATTCAGGATCGGCTTGGTAGAAATTATGCGCAGCAAGAACGCGGACTTCCTGGCTCGTTACCTGTTTGAGGTTATTGACAATCGTTGTGACCAGGCGGGTACGCTCGTCTTCACTCATGACGCGATACAGGCGGCCTGCTGCCGAGAAGTTATCTTCGTCGTAAGGTTTATAGTTGCCGATTTTGCCATTGACAGCATCTTGATGGATCTGGGCGCTATGGTCTTCTTCAGGACCGCCATGTGAATTAGGCTCGTAATTAACCGACCGATCCTGCTTGGCAGCCATGAAACCATCACGCGCATAATTGTGCACCGGGTTCAACGGCCGATTGACCGGCAGCTGCTCGTAATTGGCCCCAAGTCGATAGCGCTCCGCATCTTTGTAGCCAAACAATCGCCCTTGCAGCAGCTTATCCGGAGATGCTTCAATCCCAGGAACAAAATTGGCCGGTGAAAAAGCCGCTTCTTCGACATCGGTAAAATAGTTTTCCGGATTTTCATTCAGGGTAAACTCACCGACTTCAATCAACGGATAGTCGTGGTGAGAAACCACTTTGGTGACATCGAAAATATCGTACTTATATTCCAGGCCTTCCTGATACGGCAAAATCTGGACATAGACCGTCCACTTGGGGAAGTTGCCAGTTTCAATGGCACTAAACAAATCATTTTGCAGATAATCAGTATCGGTTCCGGCTATTTTGGCAGCTACTTCATCGGTCATATTCTGAACCCCTTGTTGGCTGATGAAGTGATACTTAACCCAGAAAGCCTCACCTTGCGCGTTGACCCACTTAAAGGTGTGGCTGCCATAACCGTTCATGGTGCGATAGCTCGCAGGATTGCCGCGGTCGCCCATCAGATAAGTCACTTGATGGGTGCTTTCCGGTGAATGCGCCCAGAAATCCCACTGCATGTTGTTATCGCGTCTATGCGTGCGCGGATCCCGCTTTTGCGAATGAATAAAATCAGGAAACTTCAACGGATCATTGACGAAAAAGACCGGCGTGTTGTTGCCGACGATGTCATAATTACCGGCTTGCGTGTAAAACTTCAGCGCAAACCCGCGAACATCGCGAATCGTGTCGGGATACCCGCTTTCACCGGCAACCTGCGAGAACCGCAATAAAATCGGTGTTTCTTTGCCAACGCCATTAAACAGATCCGCCTTTGTGTACGCCTTCATATCATGCGTCAGCTTAAACACACCTTTGGCACCTGCGCCTTTCGCATGCACAACACGTTCCGGAATGCGTTCCCGGTTAAAATGTGCCAATTTCTCCAGCAATTGATAATCCTGCAACAACACCGGCCCGCGTTCGCCAGCGGTTAAACTATGATTATTATCCGCCCACGCCTGACCTTCGCCTGTGGTTAGTTTATCTGTCATTAAAAATCCCTCCTGAGCGTGAACCGGCGCGGTTAGAAGTCGAAGTGTAAGCGGCCTTGAGCGTGATGGCCCGGTCTTGGCCATTGCGATCAAGGTCCTTACACGCAGACTTCTGCGCCGGTGAACGCGTTAATGTGTGAGCGTGAACCGGCGCGGTTAGAAACCGGCTAGACGCTATTATTCAGTCATTAGATTGTGCACAACCATTGTTATTCAATGATAAGGATTATTCAAGCAAACGGCTCGCTTGGCAGGCATTTTCACGCGCCTTTAAACCAACACCTCAACACCCGCTTTTTCCAAACTCGTCGCCAGTGGTTGATCCGGGCGCGCGTCCGAGACGACGGCTTCCAGCTCATCTTCATGGCACAGGCGGTAATAACTTTTCACATTGTATTTTGAGTGATCGCACAGCAGGATCGTTTTTTCCGCATGTTGCATCATGGCACGCTTAACGCTGGACTGCTCCTGACTGGACATGAAGACGCCATCGTTGGTCAACCCGACACACGACATAAAGAACAGGTTTGCCCGAAAATTATTGAGAAACCCAATCGCATCATCCCCGATAATCGAGCCCGCACCATTGCGCAGCCGGCCGCCAGTGACAAAAGTTTTGATGCTCGGCAGACCGTCAAGTTCAACCGCGACCCGCAACCCATTGGTAATCACGATGACATGGTTCAGCTTGGCAAGGAATGGTGCCAAAAAGGACGCTGTTGAGCTTGAATCAATGAAAATAGCCTGATTATCCCCGAGAAATACACTCGCCGTGGCGGCAATTCGATGCTTCTCCGGCGCTCGCTCCTGTCCCCGAAACAGATACGGCAATTCCAGATTATCTGCTTTCACCAACTCAACATAACCAAAACTACGATGCACCTTATCCAATCGCTCTAAAGTCATTAAATCCCGGCGCAATGTGGAATTGCTGACAAATAAGGTTTTCTCCAAATCCGTCGTGCTCACCACTTTTTTATGCTCCAGAATCGTCATGATCCGATTGAGCCTTTCATTTTTAAACACAATATCGTCCCCCTATTCACCCTTAACCAGTTTAAAGGGCTGCGAAAGCGGTTGCAAGAAATGACGCTTTGTGACGAATTATGAAGCTTCTTCGACGCGTTTCCCGCGCTTTAGCCAGAATGTTCGCCAAGCGCCGCTACGACAGCGTTTTCAACTATAATGACGGTAATCAATCATGGAAGGAAGTTATTCAAAATGGAAATGATGTTTCAGGCGGAACGTGACGATCTTGCCCACACAGTCAGAGTCATGTTCGATCGCAAAGATACCAACGTCGCAGGCGGCAACATGTCGGTCAAGGTTTTTGACGAACAGGAACATCCCTACATCCTCATGACGCCGACGTTTATGTCCGAAACCTACTACTCCGAACTACATCCGGCGCAGATTCTGGTCATCGATGCCGAAACCGGCCAAAAAATCGATGGTGTCGGTGACGTGACGCGCGAAGTCAACATGCATGAGAAAGCCTACAACGCACATCCGGGCATTCGCTGCATCTATCACTCGCACGCAGAAGAGTCCATGTTCTGGGCCACCGCCGGACTTGACATGCCCAACGTCACCGAAGCCACCCGCGAGTTAGGCCGCATCCGCGTGCTGCCATTTGCCCCGGCAACGTCCATGGAACTCGCCAACACCGTCTACACGGCTTTAAAAGAAATCGGCGACAAGGCAATGGAGAATGTCTTCCTATTAGACAGCCACGGCATCTTGATCACCAGCACCGACCTCCACATTGCGGCACGCATCATGGAAACCTTGGAATGGAACGCCCGCATCGCCTATCAGCAAGCTATCTTCATTAAATTGGGCTTACTCGACGACTACCACTCCTGCGGCCAAAATTATCAAAAACCCTACAAAGAAGTCCCACCCATCGCCGTCCCCGGCATCCCGATCAAAGCCAAGCAAGTCCCACTACCCAAAAATCCCCAACGCCCAGCCAGCGAAATGCAGCCAGGCGAAGTCACGCCAGCCAGCACCGTAAAATAGGCGATGATTCAGCCCCACTGCCGCTTTATCCCAGTTGTGTCAAAAGACACCCAGGATGAAGCGGCTTTTTTAATTCAGCGGCAACGGCTCAATTGTGCTAAGCCGCAAAAAGCCGAACACTCCCAGATGGAAATGTTCGGTCTTTTTGATTATCAAAAGTTTCACTTGCTAATTCGAGAAGCTAGAAAGACCTAGTAGTGCCAAGGCGAAGCAATCGGAGGCGGGGGCGGGCTCAGTGGTGAGATTGTACTAGCCGGGTGATCTTCCCGGCGTAGTACAAGGCCGAGCTTAGAGACTCTGCCGGGCTTGCAGAGGCTCTAAGTCGTGCCCACCACGTTCCAGCCCAGCACCCGCCGGAGATTGCGGAGTTTGGCACGACAAGTAATCTACAGCCTACGCTTTTCAGTACATCACCTTACCGCTACGCAATGACACCCTTTTTCAAAATCAAATTCCCGTACAACGCCTGCTCACCAGTTTGCACAATGGCGAAGCACTGCTTGGAATGGTCGTAAAAGTCAAACCGCTCCAGCGACTTCAGGTGAAAATCCGGAAACGACTTGGCGAGCTCAGCGCGATAGTCGTGCCAGATCGGCGGCTCACCTTCCGGAACATTCTTGTCACCCGGCACCACCGCTTGAACCACCGCCTGATAATCCGCGTACGGATCCAGTGGCATCAGCGTCAAAATGCCTTGCAACAACGTCGGAATCGCCAACCCATCAGCCCGAATCACCCGCGCATTATTCGTTCGCGCCGGATAATTAGCATCCGCCAACAAAATCTCGTCGCCATGCCCCATCTCCATCAGCGCCTCAACCAGCGCCGGTGACAACTGCTTTGGAATATGCTTCAGCATCACTTCACCCTCTCACGCATGCTTGGTTTCCCAATAATGTTCGATATCTTCCAGTGTCCGTCCCTTAGTCTCCAAGACGTTCCGGTGAATATAAACCACCGCCAGCGCCGACAACGCCGCAAAAATGTAAAAGACGTTAATCCCTAACGCTTCCAGCATCATCGGGAAAATCAACGACAGTAGGCCATTAAACAGATACTGCGTAAACGTAATGACCCCCATCCCCAACGCCCGCGCTTTTAATGGAAGAATCTCCGGAACATATGACCAAAAGACCGGTCCTAATCCAAACCCGAAAGCAAAGACATACACGAAGATCGCAATGATCGCAATCGTGGCATCGTTAGACCACAGACATAGCACAATGGCAGGCGGCACTTGACCGGCGAGACTGATCTCCAATAACTTCTTCCGCCCCAACCGATCAATAAACGGTAGCGACATCAAGGTTGAAATCACCAACGCGCTGCCGACTGCAAAATCGGCAATGATACTGGCATTAGCCATCCCTAAGTTGTGGAAAATCTCAGGGGCATAATACACCGCAGCGTTGATACCGGTAAACACCTGGAAAAAGGTCAAGGTAAACAGCAACAACATCGCTGGTCTAAAGGCGCCAAACAGCTCACGCATCCCGGCTTCTTGGGACTTCAAACTATCTTGAATATCCTGAATTTCCGATTCGACTTCATCGTCAGTGGCACGGACCCGTTTTAAAACCTTACGCGCCTTGTCAACTTTCTGATCACGAATCAACCAACGCGGACTTTGCGGCGATAACATCATGCCAATCGCAAAAACCGCTGCCGGCACTGCCCCGAGACCCAGCGTCCACCGCCAACTATCAGTCGGCAGGTTATAGGCACCAACAGCATAAGCCGCCAGAATCCCGACATTGACACTCAATTGGTAAAGCGACGACATTAACCCGCGAATATGCGCTGGCGCCAATTCAGAAAGATAGATCAGGCCATACATATTGGCGATCCCCGCCGCAACCCCGAGGACAAAGCGGGCAATCATCAACATCACCGTATCCGTTGATAACGCGCTGAAAATACTGCCGGCGATAAAAATGATCCCGCCGAGGACTAAAACATTACGTCGTTCAATTTTCTTTTCCATCGCGGTAAAAACAACGATAGACGGCAACGCGCCGAACAGCAGAAACGAAACAACTAGGCCTTTTTCTGCTGAATTTAAGCCGAATGCGGTGGTTATCGACGGCAAGGCCAGCGAAATGGCGCCTGAATCGTAGCCATATAACAGCCCTGCAAAGCCGCCCAGAATGGCAAACAGGTACACAATCGGTTTCGTTGCCGGTTTGGTGACAGGTTGCTTCGATGTCGTCCCCATATCACTTCGCCTCCATTTTTGGTGGTAACTCAGCCACTACTGCCTTGCCTTTTTCTACCATCTGTTGAAACGCCTTGAAGTGCGCGTCAAGATCCGGCACTGCTTGCGGCTGAATGGTCGAAACGGTGTACGTCCGCTTCATGGTTGCGGCCACGTCTTCCGGCGCTAATTTTTTCAGCACCAGCAACTGCGACACAATGTTTCCGGTTACACTGGCTTCGATCGGCCCGGCGCTGACCGGCATTTGGGTCAGATCCGCCGTTAGCTGCACTAACAACTGATTCTGGATCCCGCCGCCAAACATATGAATCTTCGTCAGTGGCGTTTCCGTAGCCTGCTCCAAGTTGAAAATAGTTTGCCGATACGTCATGGACAGACTTTCCAAAACGATACGCACCAACTGACCGCGACTTTGCGGCAACGGCTGGCCGGTTTGGTGCAGGAAGGCTTCAATCTTTTCTTCCATCCGACTCGGACCGGTGAACAACGGATGATTCGGGTCAATGTAGCTGTGCAGGGACTCAGCCGCCTGCGCTTCTGCGGTCATTTTGCCAAAATCAACCATCTCGCCTTGATACGACCATTCCCGTTGTAACTCCTGCACGATCCACAGGCCGGTCACGTTTTGTAATAGGCGATTGCTGCCGTCAAAACAGCCCTCATTGGTCAAGCCGGCATCGGCTGCCGCCAGCGACACGATCGGCTTGACGGTTTTGCGGCCGATGATGGACCAGGTACCGCAACTGATAAACGCGGTTTGTTGCCAATCTTCCGACGTCAGCGGCAGCGCCAACACCGCCGCGGCGGTATCATGCCCAACACCATTGATGACCTGCGTATCATCATTCAACTGCAATTCCGTCTGAATCTCCGGCCGCAATGGTCCCAGCACAGCGCCACCTGTCACCAGATGACCAAACCAGTTCCGCGGAATACCCAACTTGTGCAAAACCGCTTCATCCCAGTCACGATTGGCAACATCAAGCAAACCACTGGTGCTGGCAATCGTAAAATCGGTCTGTTTGACACCGGTAAAGAAATACCCAATCAGATTCGGCATCATCAACACATCCGCGCCTTCTGTCAGCAAAAACGGATAACGGGTCACATCAGCAAAAAGCTGCACATTGGTATTGATCATGGCCGCCTGATTACCTGTTTCCAGAAACAACTTGCACGGACTCATGCGCTGGTAAAATGCCTTTTTGACGGCGTCGGTTCGTGAATCCCGATAGCTGTGCGGGGCAAATAACAGCTCACCGCGTTGACTCAAGATGCCATAATCAACGCCCCAAGTATCAATACTCATGCCGTCGATCCGCCCAAGATCCCGCCGCGCAATGGCTAGGCCATACTTGATTTCCTGGAAAATTTTCAGATAATCCCAATACAGATGACCATTCACCGCCACTGGTTGATTGGAAAAGCGAAACTGTTCTTTTAAGTGAATTTGGTCACCATCAAACTGGCCGGAAATCAAGCGACCGGAACTCGCGCCCAGATCAACGGCAATTAAATTTGTTATTGCCATGGTTATCACTCATTTCCCCAGCTATTTGTATAACGGGCCAAAGTTCTTGCAGGCATTGAAGTCTGCCGCTTCTAGATTTTCCGTGCCTAGTGACGACCATGCCCGCGGCCGGAAAATGTCGGACTCAGGAACATTGTGCATATTCACCGGAATCCGCAAAATCGAAGCTAAGGTAATCAAATCAGCACCGATATGCCCATAACTGATGGCTCCATGATTGGCACCCCAGTTGTCCATCACGTCATAAACCGATTTGAACGCGCCATGTCCGGTCAAAATCGGTACAAAGAACGTTGATGGCCAACCCGGATCGGTCCGCTTATTGATAATGTCGAAAACATTCTCCGGCAAATCAACGGCATAGCCTTCTGCCACCTGTAATTCCGGACCCACACCCTTGACCAGATTCAGACGCGCCATGGTGACTGGCATGCCCTTTTCACCGCCGCGGGTCACATAGTTAGATGAGAAGCCGCCGCCACGGAAGTAGCCAATGTTAGCCGGAATCCAGCGGGTATGATCAAGATTGGCCTGAGCTTCTTCTTCGCTTAAGTCATAGAACGGCTTGATCGCCGGCTGGCCGTCAATTGTCTCCTGACCGGTTGCATCAAGCGTTTGGGCACCCGAGTTAGAAAGATGCAAGAATCCATTCTTGGCTACCCCTTCAAGTTTGGTGCCAGTGACACGCTCAACGGCTTCAGGGCTCCAGTACGTCCGCACATCAGCAAAAATCTGCGGCGTGTTGGTCAACAGGTAGTTGAACAACATGGATGTCGCATTCAATGAATCATTTTCGGTCGCAAAAACATGCGGCTGATGAATGCCATTCCAGTCATACTGGGAATTCATGAAGGCTTCCATGTAGTCGCCATTAGGAAAATGATCCGTCCACTGCCGCTGTCCCTGGAACCCAGCCGCAATCGCGTTGTGCCCTTCGGCTTCTTCCTTGAAGCCCATGTCGGCAAGTTTCTTATTGCCATCCATGAGGTCACGAGCAATCATGGTCATTTTCACACAGGCAACAAGTTGCTCATGCTTTTGTTCATCGGTAAATTTGTTCGGATCGTCTTCATTGTAAAGATCCGGACCAATCGGCGTATTCTTTTCAGCCCAGGCCAAGGCCTTTTCGAATTCTTCCTTATCGTAAATACCTTCGTCCCAGCGGCGAACAATTTCCGTCATGTCCACATATTCGTTACGCATGCCTAAGTATTCCTGGAAGAAATCAGGGTCAACGGTCGAGCCGGCAATTCCCATCGCAACACTACCGATCGACAGGTAACTCTTGTTGCGCATGATGCCGGTCGCCAGCGCACCTTTGGCAAACCGAATCAGTTTGGTTTTGACATCGTCAGGAATGCTGGTATCGTCCGCGTCTTGCACATCATGACCATAAATACCGAACGCCGGAATCCCTTTCTGGGCATGCGCCGCCAACACGGCTGCCAGATAAACGGCGCCGGGACGCTCGGTACCATTAAAGCCCCAAATTGCGTGCGGCAGGTCCGGTGACATATCCATCGTTTCACTGCCATAGCACCAGCATGGGGTCACCGTAATCGTGCCACAAACTCCGGCGCGATCGAACTTCTCTTTCGACATCGCGGCTTCTTTAACCCCGCCAATGGTCGTGTCAGAAATCACCGTCTGCACCGGCGACCCATCCGGATATTTAAGCGTCGCCGCTAAAAGATCCGCCACTGAATGCGCCATCTTCATCGTCTGATCTTCCAATGATTCACGAATGCCACGCCGCCGACCATCAATCGTCGGACGAATACCAATCTTCGGGAATGTCATGTTTGTCATTTGTTTTTGCCTCCACATGTGCTGCTTGTCTAGTTACCATCTCGTTAATTTCATCAGCTGACTACGGCTTTTATGATAAGCGCTTTCATTCCACGCGCCAAGGGTTGGCAAAGTGATTGAAACTTCGTCAAAAAAAGCGCCAATTTTCGTCATAGTTCATCAAGCTTGTGAACTTTTCTTCGCTAGGGTGGGTATACCAAAAGAAAATGGTTGGTGGGGTGACTCAATCAGAAGCGTGCTGCTGGGGGGTTCATGCTTGTAAAACTGATGGCACTTCACTGTATCTTATACAGGCGATTTCTTGATGTGAATTTGCTGATAGTATCAGGAATGTTTGTAGCACTTCAAAATAAATTATTTAATATAAATTCTTCTGAGTGTTAGTAGGATGCTAGTTAAGCAACACTTACCAGCAGGAAAATATACGTGAAGAATAAACCAATCCTTTTTAGTGGTATCATAACTGTTGTTAACATTGCAGATACAGATGGTCGTCAACGTCGAAGCTATATTGATAAAGGTGGTAGACATAGTGAAACATCAAAAGAATGCTCAAATAAACGAAGAGATGCTAAACAAGCTCTACGATTTTGTCCTCGATCCTGATATCAAGGAGCGTGAGCGAAAAATCGGGCTCATGGCAAAAGCCGATATGGAAAAAGGTAGATACAACGTTGCGGTTCTTCATCAGACGCTCGTTAGTTTACAGAGAGAGTCAATGCGGTTCGGTCTGTCACGTGATGCAGGTAAATTTTATGATGATTTTCAAGTTCTCTATGATCAAAACCTTCCTTTTGGTACCAATCGCGGAGCATTAGGGACGTTGAGCAGTTATCTGGATTCGTGAGAGTGTAACAGGCAGTTGTGTTGCTCGCTACTGATGAGTTTGGTGCCTTCCGCACGCCACTAAATGAAAGCAAAAAGCGCTAATGCGTTGGAAAACAAACAATTATGAGAGACTGTGATAACCCGTGACGATTCAAAGGGATCCTTTGCTCAAAAGGATCGCCTATATGGCACTGATGTACTTCTTGGAGCCGCTCCCAGTTATTTTTTTGATGTTTATGGCTGATGCCAAAACTAGCTTAGGATTAATTGAACTTGCGAGCACCTTCATTGTGGCTGATGCGGTCATTATTTTTGTTGCATACAGATTTGTTCGCAAGTACACAAACACTAACTTGCTACAAAAAGCCAGCTTTCATGACCTTTTATATATTTTTGGCGGTTTTGTATTTCAATCAGTGAGCAATGCTTTTTTTGCATATCTAAACTACATAACGTCCAGTCAAATGCAAACCCCAAATAACCAAGTCCTCGAAAGGTTTTTATTTAGCCATCATCAGCTAATGGTTGGTATGCTTATCATCAACATGATTTTCATAACGCCCATCGTTGAAGAGTTGGTATTCCGAGGAATGGTGTTTAGCCTATTTTTCAATTCAAACCAAGCCTGGCTTAAAATTATACTAAGTGCGCTTTTGTTCTCATCCGTTCACGAAAGCAACACAATTTTCGGATTCTTGCTTTACGCCGCTTCGGGAATAGCGCTTGGATTTGTCTACTGGAAAAGTGGCAAACTGCAAAATTCGATTGTGCTGCATGCCCTCATGAATTTCTTTGCTGTGCTATCCATGTTTTCAATCATTTAAATAGTCAATCCAGAAGTCTGAGGCGATCAGATGAAGAAGAGACGAAATAGAAACCGTCTTGAACAGAGGGTTACTTCAAATTAATAGTTGCATCTGTCACAGCAATCATGTAATAGTCTCTATAGAAACCGAGTTAAATCGCAGAACAATTTTCATAAGAGGTGAAAAATGACAACGTGGGACGATTACGCACAGCAGTTGAAACGCGATCATCCAGATAAAGTAGCGATCATCGAAGCTCTGGCAGAATTGGAAAGCGAACGAATCAAACGTGGTATTTCCCAAAAACAATTTGCAGATATGATTGGCATGAAACAACCTCAACTGGCCAAAATTGAACGCTTGGATTCTTTACCAACGTTAAGAACGCTCAACCGATATGCAGGAGGCTTGGGTAAAAAGATCCATTTATCCATCGTTCCTCGCGAGGCCCGTTAATCTTTAAGCCAGAATCAAACAAAGAGGCACATGAATTTTCAAAACGGAAAATTCATGCGCCTCTTTGTTTGACAGCCCTAATGTCCGACAATGCGTCAACCCACTAATCAAAACTCAAATGAACCTCAATCCCCATCTTTCGCAACCAATGACGATCGGCCACACAATAGTTATCGGCGCCGATGGTATGTAGAAAAGTGAGCATCTCCACGATATGTTGATACTCGTGCGGTTCGTTGCGGAGTGAACACCGTAATGCTGCCTCTATCATCCTGATGCGGTATTTGAGGAAAATCGTGTCGGCGGTGGCAACAAGTCCGCGCAAGTTACCTAACAAGACGTTTGCCGTTGGTACATCATGCTTTTCAATGGCTGCGACTGCCGCGTAGAACAAGCCGCTGGTGAATGGTTCCAGAAAAATGTGGGCATGGGCGTGTTCAATTTCGTGAATGGCTCTGATCAGACAATGCCTGCTATCTTCGGGATTGGCTAAGTAAATTGAAGCCGCAAATAGTTGGAACTCTAGCAGGAACCACCGGCCATTGCCGAGCAAATAGTGAATCACCGGCGCAATTGCGTGACCGCGATCCAACTTTTCGTGTTTGAACATACTCCGATATGTTTTGAGAACAGTGACGATCATTGCATTGATAGTATCCGGCTTTTCTTCAAACGCAACAATCACTTTGTCTAACTCGCGGGTGTCTTCAGTAAGCGCAGCCTCAGCTAATGTTTGCCACATCTCGGGAATTTCGGTTGAGCCATCCACGAGTTCGGCAGTTTCTGGCAATGAAGCATGAACGCGCCGGAACAAGTCGCTGGCAAGCTTAATCGAAATGGTCTGACTGCCTCGTTCAAATCGCGAAATGGTGCTCAAACTAGTGTTACCGGCAATGTCTGCCATCCGCAGCTGTCGCCGTTTGCGCATAGCTGCCAGCAACAACCCAAAATTTGCAAATGTATCTGTCACGGCATTCACCTCTTCAGATTTTCATATATGCAAGCGAAGTTCCAAAAAAATTGTCATCGTCAATGTCCCATCGTATGCTTTTAGCATCGCGGACGTGTTGATGATAAGTAAAAATTTACCCGTTTCACAATAAACGTACGCTTCAATGAAGAAATTTGCGAGCAAAAAGACCGCAACAAGTGAATCTAAAACCTAGGCAAGTGGCACTCGGACAAGATCTCATCAAAATGTTCGGCCGAGCGTTGTTTGTTCCTAACGAGGTGTTTATACATTGGCATTTTTATGGCTGCGTTTACCCAAGAAACGAGTGGTTTTAGCCGGTGTCATCGCCGTATCGATCTGTGCATTACAGATGATTCAACTATTAAAACCGATCCCCGCCGGCAATTCTCCTTATACCCGTTGGCTGTCGATTGACCCTTTCAGTTTTTTACCAGTCATCTTTTTTATTTTGTTGCCTTTGATCGCCAGCATCCCCGCCGGAACCTTGTTGAAAAACGATGTTGATTCTGGCTTATTTGCAAAGGTTAAATTGCAATCCTCATTGCAAAAGGTCATGTGGTCCTATATTGGTATTGCCTTTTTAACCGGTTTTGCCATCATTACATTGGCATTGTTGCTTAACTTTGCGTTTTACTTTACCGTTTTGCCCAATATAAAACCGGACAACCTGTTGAACAGTAATATCCTGTTAATTAACCAAAGCACGCTGTTGGTCAGTCTTTACTACGCCCACCCATTATTACACGCCGCTATCTCTATCCTTTTTGCAAGCACTTGGGCAGGTCTTTTTTCTGTCTTTGTGACGGTGACGGCGATTTGGATCAAAAACGCCTTTGTTGCCATGAGTCTAGGACTGGTTGCGCAAATTGTTGTGTTGATGCTCAATAGCTTCATCAAGTTACCTAATTCTGTCAGTTACTCTCCCGCTGACTTTTTACATGAAATGGCCCCAACCAATGTCAGTCTCGCGGTCACTGGCATTGTCACTTTGCTGATGCTGATCTATTGCATTGCCTTTTCCCAAATCGGGGTGAAGCATCTTGTACCGTAATGTCATCCGTCAACAGAATCTACTCACGCATGCATTTCTCAAAATTTACGTCGTCTGTGCGTTGATCACGCTCATCATCAGTTTAATCGGCGGCAACAGCTTAAACCAAGAACTTATGTCACCGGAAAATCTGATCGTAATTATTTTCCCTCGCTACTTAATCTTTTGCGGACTGATTCCGACTTACCTGCTTGTATTACTCGCCACTATCCAGATTCGTTCACAAGATATTCTGCTTCACCAATCGCGAAAAGTGGTCGTTCTTCAAGCGCTATATCGGCTTTGCTTAATCACCATCATCATGGCTGGCGTTTGGACTGTTGGCACCGTTTTGATCATGACTGTCAGCCACCGTTTTTACTTTTTGGCGGCAATCTGGCTTACGATTTTGGTACGCGCCGTTTATTTGTGGACAGCGTGTTTTCTGCTAGGGCTAATTGCAATCACACTCACCTTTGCAACCAAAAGTAAGTTAATCGCATTTCTTATCAGCTTTTCCATCAGCGCGTTATCTTTTTACCTTGCCACTGCCACAATGCCTTCTTTATTCTTCGACTTTACCAGTGCAGATACTAATTTCGTCTTGCTTGGCAAAGAAACCATCATGTTAGGCGCTACTTTGTTCTTCGTTGCAGTCATGACACAGATTATCGGGAGGAGGGATTTATAGTGTGGCGACTGTTCCAAAATCAGTTTTTCTTTTACTGGCACATCATTCGGATTCGCTTGCTTTTCTGGTTAATCTTTATGAACCTCGCCATTATCACGCTCGCTTTCCAGATCGCTGGCAATCCCCACACATCCGTCATCAACCTGTTTTTTGATGGTACCAGTTACGCCATGGTGGAAACCCATCATGTTGTTTTGCCGGTCTTGTGGTTTGTTTATTTCTTTGCCCCGCTTTTAATTTCGCTCAACAGCTTCAAGCAGCTGTGGCAGGCGCGCACGATGCACCTGCGTGGATTACAAATACCCCCGCGGAAGTTTGCCAATGTCAATTTGCTATTGCTGGGTTTCATCACAACGACCTATTGTGCGTCGACAATGACCTCAACGTTCCTAGCCTCAATCGCCACATCGCGAGCGGGGCTTTCCACCACCCCAGGGACCTTCAGCGAACTTCTTTACCTTACTTGGCTAGGCGTTTTCACACTTTTGTTAATTCAGGCCATTGTCAATCGACTTAACCCACCACTCGCTTTGGTTATCCCTGCCGCTATCCTCATTGCGACCGCTTATTCGGCAAATCGTCACAACCCGTTCGGCTTCCTGATGCTCAGCCGACTTCCAGCCACAGGAACATGGAATGCTATTCTGATTTGGCTCGGCATCGCCATCGTAATGACGCTAAGTTACATCATCGTTGACCGCAACATCAAGTTAGCTTGAGGAGGACTTCATGACATTTATCGAATTACATCAGGTAGCTAAAGTCATCAAGCATCGGCAACTCTTGCACCAAGTCAATGCCAACATTGACCGCGGCAACATTGCAACACTTGAAGGCATCAACGGCTCTGGAAAAACGTTGATTTTAAAAGCGTTGCTAGGTCTTATCGCCGTCACCGGCAATGTAATGGTCGCCGGCAAAACCGTGCGGATGCAAGATGCTTACCCGATCAAAGCCGGCATCTTAATCGAAAACCCCAGCCTGATCGAGGACTTCACAGCGGCTAAAAATCTGGAATTACTGGCTAGACTAGACCCCAGTATCCAATCATCGCAAATTCAGGATTTGCTGACTTATTTTGACCTCACAAGATTTCCCAAGCAAAAAGTTCGCAAGTTTTCTCTAGGCATGAAGCAGAAACTGGGCATTGCGGAGGCATTTTTAGGCGGCTATCCGCTGATCGTCTTGGACGAACCCACCAATGCGTTAGATCATGACGCCATCGGCAAGTTGGTCCAACTCATTCAAGATTATCATGCCAAAGGCGCCACTTTCATCATCGCCTCGCATGACCACGATTTCGTGGAGCAGGTGGCGACTCAAAAACTATTGGTGAAGGAAGGGACGATCAGTGATGCGCACTAAACATAAACTTTTGATAATGACTTTTCTGGTCTTAATCTTAGTGATGTTGATCGGTATTTTCCGTTACCACGAAGTCAATGCCAACCCCAAATCACTCGGCGTTACCAAAGAAGTCTTCATTCATCAAAATCAATTCATTCATGCCAAGAATGTCGACTTCATGATTCGCAGCGCCCATGTCTCAAAAGGCAAAAGTCAAATCTTGGTACCGATTAAACTGACAATCAAACAAACCGGCCCGGCCGATTATGGGCATAAGAAAAATAACCCCAATTTTTTGGAAAATATGTGGCTGAACATCCCCTATAGCATCAGCACTGCAACGGCTGATGTCACGGATAAAGACAACCAGCGCATTCATAAAACCGAACATCTTTTAGCTGCCAAACAACCCATCACGCTGCATTTCACGACAACGCAAGCAAATTATGCGTTACGCAATCAGAAGATGAGATTCAGTTTTTTAGTGCCGACGGCGAATCATTATGTGAAATATTCGCTGTTGCTGGAATAATTTGAGCTTACTTATGAGAATCAATTCTCATGTTATCCAAGTATCTTCATCACAATACGTAAAAAGCCCCGATCACTCGGGACTTTCTTTGTTTATTCAACTTTTGCGCGTCGCTTCAGACCGCCGTCCTCGTTTCTGCCACGGCAATCGATTCCGCTGCGGCCGATTACGAATCGCGGCCAACATGTCTGCCTGACGCTGACGATCATCTTGAGCGTCGCGGTTCTCCAACGTGGCCCATTCTTCCGCAGTTAACAGTGCCACGTTTTGCGGCAGGTTTTTCTTGAAGAACTGGCGGATCTGGGCCTCAGATTGATCAAACATCAAGGAGTAGCTACCGCCTTTTTTAGACCAAAAGGTGACCATGGTACCTTGCTTGATGGTTTCAGTGATGATCCGATCGTAGCGCCGGTAGTCACTTGCATGCGCGACCGAGCCATACGTGATCACTTTGGTTTTGCCTAACCCCTGGCGATACAGCCCGACACTTGCCACCAGAATCGCCAAAATCACGAGGCGGAGGTTGCTGATGGTGTTTGTCGACCAGAACAGCGCAACGATTAATAGTGCTGCAACGATGGCGACCACGACTTTAAGCCAAGAGGACTTGGTTTTGATTTGCAGCTGTCGTTGCTGCTGCCACTCGAGATAAAGCAGTCCGCCTAACAAGAGTGCCGTTGCTGTTACATCTGTCATCTCACGTGCCCCCAAGCTTTCAATCCGCGACTTTTACCATTCGGCAATCGTGCCATCATAGTTCTTCCAAGACGGGTTGTTCCAAACCAAGCCTTCCTGGGCAACTTCTTTGATCTTGTCTTCGTCCATATCAATTCCGAGACCCGGACCTTTTGGTAACTGAACATAACTGTCTTTGTATTGGAAAATTTCTTTATTTTTCACAAAGTCGAGCAGGTCAAAGCCTTGATTGTAGTGAATGCCCAGGCTTTGTTCCTGAATGAACACATTTGGCGTGCAGGCGTCAACTTGCAGGGTTGCTGCGAGTGATACCGGTCCATACGGTGCATGCGGGGCAACGCCCATGTCAAAGGCTTCAGCCATAGCCGCAATTTTGCGGGTTTCCAAAATACCGCCACACAGCGCTACATCCGGTTGCACGATATCAATGGCCCCTTGACGAAATAGATTCTTGAAGTCCCAGCGCGTGTAAAGCCGTTCGCCGGTTGCCAGCGGAATGGAAACTTCGCGGGCAATGTCATCAAACGAATCCCAGTTTTCCGGTAACACGACTTCTTCCAGAAACATCGGATGATATGGTTCCAGCGCATGCGCCAGTACTTTTGCCATTGGCCGGTGAACCCGTCCGTGGAAGTCAATGCCGATTTCGAGCTTATCGCCGACCTGATCACGGATGGAAGCAACGCGATCAACGACGGCCTGCACCTTGTTGTAGGAATCAATATAGTGCAGTTCTGAGGTGGCATTCATTTTAATCGCGGTGAAGCCTTTGTCGACCCGCGCTTGCGCCTGTTCGGCAACATCGGATGGCCGATCGCCGCCGATCCAGGAGTATACCCGAATGCGATCGCGCGCCGCCCCGCCGAGTAGTTCATACACCGGCAGATTAAGCGCTTTGCCTTTGATATCCCAAAGTGCCATCTCCAAACCAGAAATGATGGTGCCGTTAATTGGACCGCCACGGAAGAAGGAGCGGTGCATTTCCTGCCACAGCCGTTCAATTTCGAACGGATCACGGCCGATTAACTTTTTGCCCATTTCATAGGCGCCAGCGACAACGGTTTCCGTTTTGGTTCCGGAGATCATTTCCCCCCAGCCCGTGATGCCTTCATCGGTTGACAATTTAACAAAAATCCATCGTGGCTTAACTTTGTAAACTTTAATATCTGACAGTTTCAATTCAAAAATGCTCCCTTCAAAACAGTTTCAACGTCGTTAACGATTAAGCTTGGGCACTTTTCTGGTTCTGGGCGTCCATCGCCGCATTGACATGTTTGATCCCGTCAAAGAAGTACCAGACACCGGCGAAAATAATTAACAATACCGGAATCGAAATCAGTGGATGCCAAGTGAAGGCGAAGTAAACCGCAAAGCTTTGGATCATCGAAGTGGCCGCAAATGATGAAATATACAGCGAGTTGGCACCAAGTTTAATGCCGACTGATTTGGCAATTTCCGTCAAAACCGGCGCTGTCGAAGTCCCGCACCACAAAAGCGAAGCGGTGACGACCAAGCCAATGATGATGTTCTTCAGCAAATTGCCGTTTGTCAGTGCCACAACCAAGGCCACCCGGAATGGCACAACCGCCAAGTCAGCAAATGGCAAGACCTGGTTACCAGGCAAAACCAATGCCATCAGGATGGTCAATGGAATGATGATCAAAGCAGTCGTGATAACATCGGCATTCCCGACAACCACGGCGGCGTCCAAGCCGATAAACAGCTTGCGGCCTTTGAACCGTTTTTCTGACCATTTTTGCGCGGAGTCGGAAATTGGCATCAAGCCTTCCATGAACAGCGAGGTCATTTTTGGAATCAGGACCAAAACCGCCGCCATTGACACACCTAATTGCATAATCTTCATGAGGTTATACCCGGCGAAAAAGCCAATGGCCATCCCGATTAACAGCCCCATGATCATCGAATCACCGAAGAAGCCTAAATACTTCTGGGCATCACGAATGGAGAACTTATTGCGCCGCATAAATGGGATGCGATCCAACAACCAATTCAACGGCCATGCGATCACCAATGACGACAGTGCCGAGACGGTTGGCAAGGACACGCCAGGCATGCCGAAGAATTTTTCGGTCATCGGCTGTGACCAGTCGGCCAGCTTGAAAGTGACCAGCGCCATGACAATTGATGAACCTACGCCAAGCGCAATGTTCTTCGTGACGAAGTAAACCATGACGCCGACAATGGCCATGTGGTGATAGTTCCAAATATCCACGTCAAGCGTATGCGTGCGCTTGATGATCAAAAGCACAATGTTAACGGCCAAAATAGCAAAAATCAGAATCGCGATAATCGGTGATGCCCAAGTCACAGCGGCAATGGAACCCCAGCCGACATCAAGTGCGGTCAGATGGGCACCGGTTCGCTCAACCATGGCTTTGGCAGCCGGTCCGACATTGGTGGTCATGAAGTCCAGAATCAATTTGATCCCGGCAAAACCAATTCCCAACGTCAGCCCGGATTTAAACGCTTTGTCGATGCGCAGGCCAAAAATCATGCCGATAATCGTGATGATAACTGGCAGTAACACCGTTGGACCGGCGGCAATTAACCAGTTAAAGACGTCCATTACGATATTCATAAAACGTTATCCCTCCAATTCGGTCGGATTGACCCGACCTTGTTGACGCACCTGCTCACTTGTCTTTAACCGTCTCGTAAATCTTGTTGAGAGTCTCTTGCGCCCCAACGCCGGTTAACAATGGCAGACCATGAATATACGGAACCCCGTGCGTTTGCCCTTCAAACTGGCCAGTCGTTACCAGCAAATCGTAGTTTTCGACTTTGCCCGGCACTTCCATTAACTTCGTCTGGGTCGTTTCAACATCAACCCCTTTTTCTGCCAAAAAACTCTTAATCTTCGACGCAACCACCGTTGACGTTGCGATACCATTACCACATGCAACTAAAATATGAGCAGCCATAATTTCTTTACCTCCATTTTTTATTCAAACGTTTTCGCCAACAATTGATACAAACCATCCACATCCGCTGCGTCCGCAATGGCGTGGCGTAACTGATCGTCTTGAATGACATCGACGATTTTCTGCAGCATCTCAACCTGGCCATGCGGTTCGCCAATGGCCATCATGATGATGACGTCTACGTCCAGGACGTTGTTGACATCCCCCATATCGTGAAACTTAACCGGATGAGCCAAGGTGGCGACCGAAATGGTGGTCTTTTTCACCAGCTGATAATTTGCATGGGGAATCGCTACGGTCGGTCGCGGTGATGGCAGGCCGGTCGGATACGTGGCTTCCCGATCAAGAATCGCCTGTTTATACCCTTCCTTGACGTAGCCTTGCGCAAACAAGTTGTCGGCAATCTGGCTCAACGCGTCCAGATTGTCCGTTGCCTCCAAGTGAGGCAGTAATAATTTTTTATCAATGACTAAATCAACCGCCACAGATCCAAGCCCCTTTCTATAGTGCGTATTTGATATCGACAAAGGCTTGCATAGAAGCCGCCAACCCGTCCACATTCCGGTTAGCCAAATCTTCAGCGTTGAACATTTTGGAACCGATGCCCAAGTAACTGGTCCCATGCGTCAACAGGTCTTTGGCATTTGCCAGCGACACACCGCCAACTGCCATTAATGGCAACTTACCAAGTGGCGCCTGAATCGCTTTGAAGAAGTCTGATCCAACCGTGGTTGCCGGGAAAATTTTGACAATGTCGGCGCCTTTTTCAAACATGTCGTGCACTTCAGTCGGCGTCATCGCTGCCGGCACCGTGATGACGTCATGCGCCTTAGCATAAGCGAAAATGTCGTCCGTGAATTCGATCGGACTCAGCATGAACTTGGCACCTTTGGCAATCGCTGCCTTTGCTTCGTCCAGCGTTGTGACGGTTCCGGCCCCGATGTGGATACGATCGCCATATTGGGCATTGCCATTCTCAATAATGTCGAGCGCATGTGGCGTATTCATCGTGACTTCAACACCGAACTGATTTTCAAAACCGGCCATGGCCTGCATGATCGCATCGGCCTGCTCCGGCGTGTAACTGCGCATAATCACGGTAAAAGTTGGATATTCAGATAATTCCATGGTGCCCTCCTTGTATTTCGTAACGTGTTGCTTAATTTTTTTATTTCAGGTTTGCGCCTGATTTGCTTTCGTAACGTTGCAAGATTTCATAAGCCTGCTGGCCACTTTTAGCATTCAACAACTGCTTCAAAGTGGTAGTGTCAGCAATGATCTCCGATAGTTCTTGAATCGCTTGCAGGTGCTGATCGGTGTCTTTAACGGCGATCGGCACGATCATGCGAATGTGAAACCCGTTTGGATAAATCACCGGTTGTTTCAGAATATAAAAGGCAAAGCCATTGTTGAGCACCCCGTTTTCCGGAACTGTGTGGGGAATGGCGACCTCCGTTCCAATAAAGCTGTAATTATCCGCAGCTGCTGTCTCGTCGATCAACGTTTGGCGAAACGGATCAGTCACATAATCCAGTCGTTCCAACGGTTCAATTGCCTGCTGCAAGGCGTTTTGCCAATCGCGACTTTGACCGATCTGAATCAGATTCGGCGCCGTCAACGCTGACAAGCGCGGCTGGTGAACTTCCGGCATTTCCTCAACCCCTTGATCGGCTAAAAACCGGCGCAAGGCATGATCTAAACCCGCAGAATCCGTAATCTTGGCGTGTTTACGCACAATCGCGGTCAATGCCGAAATGCCCGTTTGGATATTTTTCACGCCGATATCATTCAAGACGCGGTACCGCAATTGAACTTGCTCATCTTCGCTTAACAACGGGTGGATGATATATTGCCGCGCCGACGTTTTTAACGGTACCGTGGTGAAAACCAGATCGTAGTCACCGGAAAAGTGTTCGAATTCGCGCGCAGAGGTAGCGGATAAAAAGCTGATTTCCGGAAATAACCGGCGCAGATTCTGAATCATCAGCTTGGAAACGATCAAGCCGTTGGTACAAACCACTGCGGCGCGCTCCTTACTGACGTGTAAGTCGGCGGACTTTTCCAGCTCACCGTCGAAATAAAAGGCAATGAGGTTGCGCTCATCTTCGGGGATGGTTTTGCCCGTCAGCTTCTCGAGCGGTTCGATAATCGCATCAATGGTGTCGACCAGAAACCGATGACGGGGATTGGCGGCCATCACCTGCCCGACGCCGATATCGCGCAGATGCAAGCCATAGCGGACGCGGAAGATCGCCGGTCGCAAGTGGGCGAGGAGCCGTTTCACAAAGTCATCCTGATCCGCCACTTTGATGAACGTCTGTTGTTCAAATTTGGCAACCATGGTACGAATCGCCGCAACCAACGCTTGATCCGCGACCCCGACATCCCCACGAATCGTGTTGGCCGATAACAGCAGAATCACCAACCACTCCGCATCCGAATCACTCGTTAGCCACGACTGCGGAATCAGCGGTTTTAGCTGTGCAAACTCCTGCGTATCGCTGATCTGATGCTCAAAGTATGGTGTATCTTTGGCGCGATGCGATAGATTGCGCGTCACGTTCATCAGCACTGCCAGCATTAAAAAGCTAAACGATTCATCGGAGTACGTGACATTCCGGACATTTTCGATTTTGTGAATAAAATGAATGACTTGCTCTGTGGGCACCTTGCCTAACTGCTCGATTGAGCTGCGACCATCGTCATACGTCAACAGCTGGGTGACCAGATAATTCAACAGGTTACGCATCACCTGTTCGGAACCGGCGATAAAATAGCCTGCCTGCCGCGTGTACTTCAGCGTCAATTGGCGCTCGTCGAGGAATCGGGCAACTGCTTTTAAATCAGCTGACGTGGTTGTCCGACTCACCCCGCTGAAATCATAGATGTGCACCAGTGATAACAACTCGTCGCTGACCAGTAGATACAGGCAAATGAGCAAGATGCGCTCATCTTCTTCGCGATATACATAAGGTTGCGGCGCTTCAGTTGCCTGGACGTTGAAAAAGTCAGCTACTTCGCTTGGGGTAACAAACTCACCGCGCGGGGTCCGGGTAATCTTGGGCAGCTGATGATCCACTAGCTCCTGATTAATTTGGGCCAAGGCGTAAGCAAGTTGGCGCCGCGTAATTTTAAATTGTTTTTCCAAATCACCACTTTTCAAATTAGGATGCCGAATAATTTCTGAAAGGATTTGCAGATTGCGTTTCTTCACTCAACCCTCACCTCCAGGTCCAATATCAATTGTACGGGACAAACCGCCCGTATGACGGCGCTTTCATTCCGGCTTTTGTCCACCCCATTCGGATCCGGAATGTTCAAGGTGAACTTATGTCTGCCTCAAGCGCGTGGTTATGGGTTTTTGCTTGGGGAGAAAAAAGGCACTAAAGATCTAGCCCAATGAGTTCCTTGCCGTGCCAAACTCCGCAATCTCCGGCCAGAGGGTGCTGGAACGCTGTGACGGCGCTTTGAGCCAGAAACCCGCTGTCTCAAAGTCGCCTAACAACATCAGCGACAAGCCCAGTCGCTGTGTTGTTTGCACGGCTGAGCCCCCTCCAGCCTCCGATTGCTCCCCCTTGGCACTTACTCATTTAAAGAAGTCGACTAACTATCCTCTGAGACAACAAAAGACGAGTGAATTTTCCGATCTACAGAAATTTCACTCGTCTTATTAAGCTAATGTGAAGGTTACGCCAATCTCAGCAATAACTCGATATCGTTAAAAATGTAATCTTGGATACAACTGTCGACGCATTCACCTATCCGTCTGAATCTGCTTAACAGCATCAAAAGTAGGATCAACCGCACCGTTAAAGTCATCCTTCATGAAGACGCTGTTAACTTCAAAAGCATTGGTTGCTTGGTTAATTTGCCGGTGAAGCAGTTGATATTGTATCGGTGAGATCCTCGGCGCTATCTTTTTCAAGTGGCGATATGCCGCTGCCTTAATCTCATTTAATGGATAACCCTTTGTTTCTAGAATCGCGGTTTTCGTCCAGCGATAGGTCGTCTTGCGAATGTGACTGAAATCCGGTTCTTCATACGTTCGGCCATCGCGATCAACGGCATAGACAAACATACCGCCTAAATTTTCACGCGAAAACGTTGCAACCGTATGCATGTTCGAGCGTAAAAAATGATTGGGATCGGTGTCATACCAGCGATTATGATCGCCCTCTTCTGGAAAACTTAATCCAGCCAGCAACCGATCTTGTGGAAACCCAGCCATCGTATACGTTTGGCGCATTTTCTCGGTTCGACTTGGCCCACTGCCATATTGTTGATACCCGAGCTTGGAAAAGTAGCCCATGACATTTTCAAACGGGGCAAGGTAACTGCCATTGGTATCATAAATCAATAAGGTGCCATTTCCCGCTTTGGGGCCTAGATACTGTCCCATTGTCTGAATAATACGATCTGACAACGCAACTTTTTCGGCATCTGGGTACTGTTCCATATCAATATCGATGCCGTCCAGTCCCCATTGACCGGACAATTCATAGATCAATGTCTGCACATAATCATCAATCTCGCTTGCGGTTGGATTTTTGCCATATTGCTGAATTAAGCCATCGACCATACGCCCATAATCCAAAGCGCGAACCAGTTTTGCGCCCCGACGATGCATTTCCGGTGCATAGACGGTTTTCAACTTATCGAAAAACGGTTGCGCCTTGGCCTCTTGACCGGCTGGAACGTAGCTGAACACGTTGATAATATCAATCCCATATGGCAAATCCAGCATGCTTTGCGGATTCGGATCCAAAATTGTTGTATTAACCCCGTGCATGGCTTGGTCCCGCCACGCGCGATAATAAACCATGAACGTCTTTTGCGGCGTTTCCGCTGACGCACACACTGACTGCGGCTTCATCATCAGACTTAAAAAGATCCCGCTGGCGATGATCAGCCAGCTTACCCACCGTATCTTAAAACCCTTTTTCATTGTCGTGCCCCTCCCAATCAAGCAAAATCAGCTTGCTGACTTCTCACCCAACCGTTCGTACAACGCCACGATTTCCTCAGCCAAGTCGCGAAATGTAATGGCAGTCATGACGTGATCTTGGCCGTGGACCATCAAAAGTGACACAGCTTGATGCTGGCCATTTGCTTCCGCGGTCAACATGCCGGTCTGAGCTTGATGTGCATCGGCTAAGAAGTGATCGGCTTCTTTGAGTTTAGCTTTTGCTTGGTTGAAGTCGCCGATTTTCGCAGCTCGAATGGCTTCAAATGCGGCATTCTTCGCATTGCCGCCAGCCATAATCAGCTGCATCACGACCAATTGTTGTTGTTCGTTCATGAGCCTCGTCCCCCCTTAAGCCATTAAATCAAGCGCGGTCTGTAAAACCCGATCGCCTTTCATTAAGCCGTAATCGGACATATTGATGACAGCGACCGGTATCGACAAAGCTGCTTTAAAGTCGCCTTCCAAATAGCGCACTTGGGGACCGAGCAGTAAAACGTCAGGATGCTCGGCTGCCAACTTGTCTTTTGCATCTGCTGCCGAAGCTGCAAAGATTTTGACGTTCGCCTTGCTTTGTTCAGCAGCGTCCGTCATTTTTCTAACCAACATACTGGTCGACATTCCTGCCGCACAAACCAGCATGATTGTTTTCGGATTTTCAGCCATGATGAAGTTCCTCTTTTCTATTATGTCGATTCTTCAACGCGCGCTTGTCAGGAATCGGCGTCCGGCACATAACCGATGGCCGCAACTTGGCGGAACCAGTAGCCGGATTTTTTCAACGATTTCGTTTGATTGCGCAAATTATTGCGGATCAGGCCGTATCGATTTTTATAGGCATTGAGCCACGACCAGCAATCAATCCCGGTCCAGACAAAATAGCCATGGCAGTTGGCGCCGGCTTCAATCGCCTGATGCAGGAAACGCAGGTGATTGGTCATAAATTGAATCCGGTAATCATCCTGCACCACCTCGTCTTGCAAAAAGCGCTCCTCGTCAGCAACGCCGATGCCATTTTCCGCCACAAACCAGTCGATATTGCCGTAACGTTTTTTGATGGTCATCGCAATGTCATATAGCGCGTCGGGATAAATTTCCCAGCCTTTGTCGAGATTCATTTTGCGTCCGGGCATTTTGTACTCGTCAAAATAAATGTCCGGCAACCACGGCTGTAGGCTGTCAGGTGCCACATCCGGCGCCTGCACACGACAAGGATGGTAATAATTCACGCCGAGCACATCAATGTGATTGGCCGCAATGACCGCCAATTCCTCAGGCGTTGACGCCCACAAAACATGATCCTGCCTGAGTCGTTCGACCAGCGCTTCCGGGAAACGCCCATGAATGGCCGGTTCCAAATACAAATCATTGGCCCACAGCTCCGCGAATCGCGCCGCTTCCCGATCATCAGCGGACTGGGAAGCCGGATAAACCGGCGTCAAGTTGATAATCGTGCCAATGGTTGCATCCGGATGCTGGTTGATCTCGCGAAATGCCGCCACCGCCTTGGCACTAGCCAAATTAAGGTTATACGCAACCTGAACTGCCGCCTTACCGTCAACTAGATTGGGATAGTGAAATTGATATAAATACTGGCCGTCCACAATCACCTTGGGCTCATTAAACGTAAACCAGTGCGTCACCTGATCGCCGTAAAGTTCAAAACACTGCCGGGCAAATTTCACATACAGATCAACAACGTGCTTGGACTGCCAGCCGCCATAACGCTGTTGCAAGGTAATAGGCAGATCGAAATGATGCAGGTTCACATACGGCGTGATCCCCAGCGCATGCATCGCGTCAAACACGCGTCGATAATAATCCGCGCCTGCCGGATCCACCGTGGCCGCTTCAAGATCATCAATCAACCGCGTCCACTGAATCGAAATCCGCAGCGCCTGAACCCCCGCCTGCTTCAACAGTTTCAAATCCTGCTCATAATCGTTGTAAAAGTTTGACGCTACATCCGGGCCGACATTGTGATAAAAATCCTGCGGCCGCGTGTGATAATGATAATCAAAGATATTTTCATGCTTTTTGTGAAACGTACCTTCTGCTTGGGGACCGCTTGTGGCCGCACCCCAGGTAAAATCAGCTGCAAATTGGATGGCCATCACTTCCTTTCTAGCGGATCAAACCGGCTTGACGTTGTTGTTGAAAATGAACCGCCGCGCCATACAGATTGGCATCGGCTTGAAACTTGGCAATCCGAATAACCGGCCGCACCGGTGCCAGTTCGGTTTGCGCCATGACCGCATCCAGCGCCGCTTCCAAATCGGCCAATAAATGTGGATTTTGGGAAATCCCGCCGCCAATGACGAAACAGTCTGGATCAAAACTATATTGCAAATTGAAAATGGTCGTGGCCAGAACATTGAACATGCGCTGAACGGCTTTTTTGGCTTCCTGACCACCCTTGTGTGCCTGCTCATATAGCGTTTTGCCATCCAGGTGAGTACCGTGGCGCCGATTGTAACGTGCCACCGTGTTAACCAGCGTGCCAAGATGGCTGACGGAATCGTCATCGCCGTGCCACATATAACCGAATTCGCCACCCATCAGATGACGGCCCCGATGCAGCTGACCATTCAGAATCACCGCCCCACCAACGCCGGTTCCAAGCACCAGAAAAATCGCATCGCGCACATCGGCAGCCGCACCTGCCTGCACTTCAGCCAACGCCGCGCAGTTCGCATCATTTTCGATTGTGACCGGCAGCTCCAAGCGGTTTGTTAACTCGGTCACGATCGGAAAATGATGAATATAAGGCACCGCACTGGCACCCCGAATGATGCCGGCCGCTTGATCAACAACGCCGGGACTACTGATCGCCACGCCAGTCACCTCGGTCATCTGCCGCAACGCCGCCACCTGTTGTTGCAGGCACTGATAAAAGGCTGCCAACGTTTTCGGCGTTGCAACCTTGGTTTGCTGAAAAAGACCGGTTTCGGCACTGTAGCCACCAAATTTGATCGTGGTGCCGCCAATATCGATCACCGCTAAACTCATCGCAATCCTTCCTGTTCCTGTTGCTGAATCACATCAAGCGCCAACTGACAAAACGTCATATTCGCCCACGAAAACCACGTGCGGGTATATTGCAACGGATCATCCTTTTGAACACCTTCGTGACATTGACCGGTTCCGCCGGTTGTCGCCACCAGCAATAACAGCTTGGCCATTTTATCCGCGGCGGTCGTTGCGACCAAGCCTTCCATTGCCACCGCAATCGGCCAGACATATTCTGGCGGCGTGTGCTCGCTACCGATACCGGTCAACATTTTTCCTTCATAGTAATAAGGATTCTGCGGACTGAGTACAAATGCCTTTGTGGCCAGATAAAGTGGGTCGTCCGCGGCGATGGCGCCTAAAAACGGCAGACTCAACAAGCTTGGGACATTGGCATCATCCATCAGGCGGGCGTGCCCAAGGCCATCGACTTCATAGGCCAAGCCTTGTTCCCCACTCGGCAACGTTTGAATCGCGTATGTCATGACGCCTTGCTCAATCGCTGCCACCAACGTCTGTGTCCGCTTGGCCAGTAACCGCTCATCAACCGGCATCAATGGCAATAAGTGGGTCAAAACCGTTTTGGCTAACAGGTTGGCCGGAATATGAAAACCATATTCACACCGATTATCACTGGGTCGAAAACCGTCCCAGATCAAGCCGGTCTCGCCAATTGGATTGCCTAATCCGTTGTTGGGAAGCGTATCGTTTTCATCCGCGTCCGACCGCCGAAAGAAATATGGCGACCGCTCATGATGCTGCTCCTGTTCAAAAATCGTCAGAATCAGCGTGAACGTGGCCCAAAAGTCGATGTCAAAAATGCTGGCATCCCCGGTTTCGGCGTAAAGATTCACCGCCAACAGCAACGGCGCACACAGAGTATCGATTTCAAATTTTCGTTCCCAAACTTGGGGCGACATCGGCCGATCGCTTTCGTCATCCGCCCGCCAATGCGCGCCACTAGTCGTTTCATTAAAGGCGTTCGCATAAGGATCAAGCCGCACAAAAGCCAGTTCGCGGCGCAGTACCCCTTCAAGTATCGGCTTCAGGTCAGGGATGTCCTTGATGAGTTGCACATACGGCAGCACCTGAAACGTTGCATCCCGCAGCCACATTGCCGGAATATCGCCAGTCGCAACAAAATACGTACCATCAGGCTGACGGCGGGTCGCTTTAACCAGCGCGTCGGGTAATAATGTCCGAAACATTGTCTGGGTCGCTGTATCCGGTAGTGGATGGGCTTCAGCATATTCCGTTAAGGCTGTTGCCAACGCTGACTTTTCTTCCATATTATGCGTGCTCCTTTTCTGCCACTGATGGCGATTGGCGCGGGTAGATGCCATAAGTCCGAATCTCACCCGGCTTAAATGCAGGCAACTCGAATGCTGTCACATCCGTTGCGACTGTTTGCCGAACCTCATTATTGAGATTCAACAAGCGAACGCTGGCGGGTTGGGCCAAATGAAGCGTTGCTGTTTCCGTGCAGGTTTGATCGGTCGGATTATAAAGCCGGACGAGATATCCCGTACCATCCGAAGTAGCGCTAACACTGGAAACGACCAAGTCCGAACCGATTAACTCAATCGCAGAGTGATGTCGCAGTGGCGTTTGATTTGCGTTAATCGGGAAGTATTGCAACGACGTGGTGAAGCGATCAATTGTCTGGTTTTGGTAACCCAGACTGCCAATCGCCAGTGCCTGCACCCGGCGCTGTAATTCAACCGGATCAAAGGTGGCATCCAAACAAATACCGCCGCGCATGTGCCGCGTTCCCAACAGCTGACTGTCAGGGGTTGGCACATACCGGGTTTGCAAGCCAGACGCATCCCCCGGCCGACGCTTCAAATCTGGCCGTCCGAGGTAACCGACTCCACGAAACATCGTCACTGCCAACTGATCAAACTGCTCGCCGACAATTTGGCACTCTTTTTCACCTAAGCCAAGGAATGTCCAACTGGTCTTTTGGTCGTGGCTGTTGGCAAAATGAATCAGCGGTCGCAGCGCAGTGGGCTCCTCATGATAACCGATGGCTTGCCAGTCCTTCAGATGTGGATCAACGACCGGACGCATTGCCACGCCAAAGGGAGTATCGGCATAGCTATCTTTTGCCTTGATCGGCGTCTTAAGCACCAGCCGCAGCCGGTGATCGCGTACCGTATTCTCGACCGTCAAATCAAATCGAATCACGGGATCATCAGCGGCCAGTTGCAATACCAGCGTATATGGCATCGCAACGTCGGCCTTTTGCACCTTGCGATCGGCCAACTTGCCTGGTAACTGCCAGCTTCCGCGGAAAATCAGGTCACTCACCAACTTACCCTGATGGCCAGTCACCTCGGCCTGCGCAAGCGACAAGCCAAGCAGCCAGTCTTCATCAGGTGGCGAGTAATCATACGTATCCCCGGCATCGCCGCCATCCTCGAAATGAAGCGGATCGATAAAGGTTTGCTGCGTGCGATGATCCGTCAACAAGAGCTTGCCACCCTCAAAAGTCAGCGTGTAAACCCCGTTGCTAATCGTGGTACTTTTGGTTCGCAACGGCAGCTGCTGGTGCGCCGGCTCAAGCGTCAAGCCCACCCAATCCAGCGCATCAATGACTACTGGCACCGCAATGGTCGTGCGATAATAGATGTCCGGCGTCTCTTGAGCGGGATCACCACGCAAAACGGCATTATCGACTTGTTCTTGCTTCAGCACCTCAAACGCCACCGGTTCGCCGGTTTCATTTTTCAGCGTAAAATGCGGCTCTCGCGTCGCAACGGTGATCTGGCCAGTCTGGTGAACCGATTGAATCGTCGAGTTCCAAAAGAAAACGTTCAACGAATCCGGGGCATTGCTAGCCAACTTGCGTAATAAATAGTCACGAAGCGATTCCGCCAACTGTAAGGCATCAACGCCGCGCTGGGCGATGTCGCGATTCGTCTCATCCGAATTGCAACCGCCGGAAGAATCATGCGCCTGACCGCGGGCAATGCTTTTCCAGATGGTTTCGACGATGCCGGACTGGGCTTCAATGCCGTGATGCGCCGCAACGGCCATCAGCGGTTCAACGACATCGACCATCAGATGTTCCAGCCGATCATACAGCTCTTTCAAATCAGCCCGTGATGAGTAAATACCGCGATGAATTTTCGAGGCGGACGGATCCACAAACTCGCCTTGATAAGTTGGTAAGTCCGGCGTTTTCGCCAAGTCCTTGAAAAAGTCCGGATAATTGTCTTCTACCAAGTCAAATTCATCTTGTTGCGCATTGGCGATTTGCAGCCGATCCTTCAAATTGAAATCAACTGCGCGCTGGTCACCGCCCACCGGCAAAACCAAATCATGCGCCTGCGTATCGGTGGCAATGCGGTGAAGTAAACTCGCCATATCGTCATTTTCAATCAGCTCAACGCCGGCATAGTAGCCGTTTTTAATATTGGCGGCCAACACTTTGGAGCCGTCATTGGCGGTCCAGTAAAAGTAACGCGCGTTCTTTTCATGCGGCATCCCCCGCCAAAAGACAGTCGAGCTGATGTCAAATCCGTGATAAATCTTCGGCATGTCCTGCCCCTGCCCGAACGAATCAGGCAGATAGCCGACTTTCATAACGCCGCCTAAATCAGCAGCCAGTTTGTGGCCAAGTTGCAGGTTCCGCACAATGGATTCGCCACTGGTGACCATCTCGTCAATTTGCGTATACCACGGGCCGACAAACAGCCGCCGCGCCTGAATAAATTTGCGCATTTGATCGCGTTGTTCGGGATTGGTCTGCAAATAATCATCGACAATCGCCATCTGACCATCCAGTAAATACGCATCCAGTTGATTCGTCTCAAGTGCTTGCAACACTTCCGCCATATGATACGCAAACTGAACCCGGGCCTGTTGACGCGTGAAGTACCATTCAAAATCCCAGTGCGTGTGGGCAATCACGTGAACTTTTTGCATTAATCAAATTCTTCTTTCTGTCTTCATGCCGTGTCTACCAACTATGCCGCAGCCAACCGCCGTTCACTGCGTTGATTCATAATGACAAACGGTGCGTAGAGGAAAATATCGATGACAACTAAAACGGCCGTCAGAATCACCGGACTCATATGCAACCCGCCAAGGATCCAGGTGCTGACAAAAATCGGCTCATTACCCGAGTTTAAAACCACGAGCGGCACTACCCAGCCAATCGAAGTCACCACATAAGCCACAATCGCATTAAACAGCGGCACGAAAATCCACGGAATGAACATGATCGGATTCAAGACAATCGACAAGCCAAAGATAACCGGTTCGTTGATCCCAAAGCACCCCGGCACCAAGGCCAATTTAGCCACTTCCCGTTCTTTTTCACCTTTTTTGGTAAAAATCAGCATGGCAATGATGAGGCCAAATGTTGCCCCTGAACCGCCGATCATCGCGTAAACGTTGGTCATCGTGTTCGGCGCAATCGAGATGCCGGCAAAACTTTTGGTTTCCGCAAACTTCGCCACATTCTGCAGGAATAACGGCAGCCAAAACGCGGAAACAATCCCCCAGACAATGTTGAAGCCGTGCAACCCAAGGAACCACAGGATCTGTTCTAATAAAATGACAACAATAATAGCTGGTAATCCGGTGCCGACTGTCAGTAACGGCTTAATGATGACCGTTGAAATCAGCTGAATTAAACTGGTGTAGCCCATGGCCTGAAGACCGATCCGGGCCAATCCGAACAACAGCAAAACTTCGGACATTGGAATTAAGGCAAAAAACGAGTCAAACACATTTTGCGGGACACTCCCCGGCATCCTGATGGTGAACTTGGACCGGCTGAAGGAAGCAAACAGCGCAACGGCTAACATCCCGACAATCAAGCCGGTAAACATCCCTTCATAACTGAACAGCGACGCCGCAAATCCTTCAATGACTTTAGCTTTAGGATCGGCGAAGTTGACGTTGTTCGGTACCATGACAAAATAGGCGGAAAAGGCCAACAAGGTGGCAATAATGACATTCATACCTTTGTTCTCATCACGCCGCTTTAATTCAACCGCGTAGGAATAGGCGCTGGAAACCACCACAATCAAGCCAACAATGCCAAGCGTAGCGACGCCGAGATAACCAAAAAGTTGACTCAGACTCGTCAACCAACCCCAATTTAAATGTTGTGACTTAATCAACGCATCCAGTTGCATCTTGATCAGGTTCGAAAACGATCCAATCACCGTAAATGGAATCGTCCGAACAAAAGCATTCTTAACAGCTTGGAGAATCGTGTTGTTCTGCACCCACATCGAAGCCTTCAGCAACGGCTCCTGAAGCTTATCCACATTGAACTTCATCATGCATCACCCCTAAGTAGTTTTAAAAAGAAAACGTTTTCCAAAATCGTCAGTTTACCGGTTTCCCTAATTTTTGTAAAGTCTTATTTACATTTTATATATACAAATTATGCGATGCTGTCAGATAACGCTGGCTCAATCTTGACTAGCTTGAAAATATGGCTTATCAAATCATTCGCTTATGTTATAATCGCTTAACAAGTAAGCCATTGAGGTGACGGTGTTGTATCTTTATTCGGAAATTTATTCAGACATTAAAAAAGACATTTTAACGAACCACTATCGCGCCGGTAAGCCGCTGCCCACACAAAAAAAGCTGGCGGAAACTTACCACACCAGCCGTTTAACCATTAAAAAAGCGCTAAAACTCTTACAGGATGAAGGCCTGATTTACAGTCAGCAAGGATCAGGTAGTTTTGTGCGCGCACGGACAACTGAAGACGACAAGGAACTGTTACCGCTTGATGCGCCAATTGGAGCGACCTATTCACACCGCGATCAAAACATCTCCAGTAAACTGCTGTATTTTGATGCGCGCTTGCCCAACGAAACCGAGCAGAAAAACCTTGCCATTAAAAGTAATGAACCTGTCTATGACATCAAACGGGTTCGTCTCATCAATGACCGCTATTACAGCCTTGAACACACCATTATGCCCACCAATATCGCGCCGTTAGACAAGGATATTCTGAAAGGCTCGATTTACGATTATCTCGGCAACCGCAACATCCAGCTAACCGATGCCCGCCGCATTCTATACGCAACCGAAGCCGATGCCGAAACCGCCGACGCCCTTGATATCAAAAAAGGCAGCCCGGTACTCGTCATTGAACAAACAGCATACGACCAAAAGGGCCACGCATTCGAATACTCGGTTTCGCGGTTCATTCACGATCATTCCCGGTTTGTTTTAAACATTCACCGAAAATTGCCAAATTTTTTGGGGTGATACTGTTGTTTGAGGTCACAAGTTGTTGGATCAGTATCTCTTAATGTGCCGTTACAAAGAAAACAAAAAGTCGTTAGCATCTTCGCAATGAAGTGCCAACGACTTTTTTTAATTCGTCCAATTTATTATTTTAAAACTCTAAGCTTTTAACGGCTGCTTCAACATCCCATCACTTGGCTTGCCGCATGATTGGTAGCTATCCAGCAAACCCAACTTCATGAAGACGGTTTGTTGATACGCAATCTTCGCGTTCCATTCGACGGTCTCCAAGATTTCGGTAGCGTGATGCAAGTCTTCAGAGGTAATCAGGACGCCATGGCTATTTAGCAGGAAAATATGCTCTTTTGCCGCGTCCCCAACCTCTTTGAGTCCATTGTAGACGGTATCGGCAAGTTCCTTGGAGCAGGCCGGCGCGTACGGCAGCACGCGGATCGGCCCGACTTCTCCGGTGACTTCGGTAACGTTCGGCATGTCCAATCCAGCCGTTGCCCAGAACATCGACTCTTCGGCGTGTGAATGATACACGCAGCGGATTTTGTCATTAGCCCGATAAGCTTCTTCATGCATATTGATTTCGCGGGTTAAGCGACCAACCCCATCAATCTGCTGACCGGTTTCAAGATCCACCACCAAAATCTGAGTCGGTTGAAGCTTTGCGTACCAAGCTTCTGACATCATCGTTGGCGTCATGATCAGATAATCCTTCCCTGCTTTAATATGAATTGAACCATAGTCAAAATCCTTGTCAGCGGTAATCCGGACACTAATATTACCGCCAGCCACATTGGTGTTCTTGCGGACAAACATCTCCCGCGCAACTGCTGCTAAATCCTTCCGTTCTTCTTCAAAAACATATTGTTCCGTCATTTTGTATTTCCTCCGTTATTTGCACGTTGCGCCAGCAAAACTTTGCGACGCTGTGCCAACCGTTTTTCCCGTTTTCGATCATAATCACCGAACAGGATTGGATTAACTTTTCTGTACAGAATCAAAGTAATGAGGCCCATCAAGAGACATAACAGGGTATTGCCGCCTAACAAGGCAATCGAGACGCCAATTGTATCTAGGAAAACAAGTAATGACGCAGAGGTTTTACTCATGCTTATCACCCTTATTCTTCTCGTGACTGGTTCGACTGAAATCCAAACCGCTAAGATCATTTAAATCAACATCGTCTGCTTCATTATTTTGCGGGGATGACGTTTTCTTGCTTTCGTTAGAAGCTTTGGCATCACTGAAGTCCAAGCCACTCAAGTCATTCAAATCCACGTCATCGGCATTGTCATTCGTATCTGACACTGCTGGTGCTGCCGCCGCAGTAGCCGGGGCCAAGGTGCCATAACGTTGACTAGGCAATTTGATTTTATTTTGATCCCGGTACAACCAGATGAACCCGAGTGTCCACAGAATTGCTAATGCGATCGCCCACCATTTGCCATTAAAGGCTTGGGCAAAGAAGAGGCGGAAATCAGGTCCTTCAAAAGTTGACCATGACAACTGTTGTCCGGCTTGAACCTTGACCGTTCCGGTTGTCTTCGCCAGGTTCGTGATCACCGGGGCAAAATAGGTGGCGCCATACAGGAAAATCGGTGTTGTAATGATACCCAACGTAATCATGCGTAACAGATTCGCCCCTGTCAGTAACAGAGCCGCATTAACAAAGGACAGATTGATGATGCCGGCAAATGGTAACACTGTGTTATGCGGTAAGATCATCGCAAAAATCAACATAATCGGCACGAGGATAATCACGGTGACCCACAGCTCATTGCGCCCGGCAAGAATCGGCCAATCAAGCCCGATATAAACTTCACGGCCTTTAAAGTGTTTTTGCATGAAGCCACTCATCGCATCGGCAATGGGTTGCAACGCCGTCATGAAAAGTTTGGAAATCATTGGAAACAGCGTCATAGCTGTCGCCGCTTTAACCGCTAAGTTGAGTGAGCCGGAAATGGAATACCCAGCACCAAATCCAAGCAGTACCCCGATCAACGCACCCATCACGGTGTTGTCGCCCCAGACACCGATTCTTTTCTGCAAGGCATCAGCATCAAATGGCTTGTTCATGATCGGAATAAAATCAAGCAATTTATTCAGCGGTTGTAAGATCACCGCAAACAATGTGATGAAATGTGGCACCGTGACCCCCGGCATCCCTGTCAGATCCTCGATATGCCGATGCCACATGTCGCCGGCCTTCAATTCAAATACGATCTGAATCCCGGCAACCAAAAAACCAAAGAAGGCATTATGCGTAAAGTACAATACAACAACGTAAGTGAAAATTTTGTTCCATACATTCCACATATCAACGTTTAACGTTTTGGTCCAGTTAAAGGTCAACATGACAAAATTAATGGCTAATAATAACGGGAAAAACAGAAAGGCTGATTTATACGACCATGTGATCGCCGCTACGCCTGTCCAACCTGCATCAATCGCATTAAGACTCAGGTGGAATAGCTTAGACATGGATTTGGCGGCTGGTGAAATGGCATCCATCATGTAGTTCACAACCAAGGTCATCCCAGAAAAGGCAACCCCTAATGTCAACGCAGCCACAATCGATTTTTTGAACTTCAAGCCGGCAACCAATCCCAGAATCAGCATGATTAAGGGAACAAACACCGGTCCCCCGAGATTCAGGATATAATTAAAGACGTCTTTTAGAATCGTCACGATTTTTACCTCCTCACAACTTAACCCGCGATGCAGTTGATCGTTTCACTTAAAAGTCCAAAACCTGCTGCATCCGTGCGCATGACATAAGACATCACTTGCCAGCATTTTGCATATTCTTCAAAGCCTGAATGATTTGCTTGTAAGACTTCTCCGGATTCATATTCATAAAAATCGGCATGCCATTAACCACCGCAATATGGTTTTCTTTAGCTAAGTCCTCTAATTGCTGATTCGGCTTGGCGATCCAAACGTAAACGTCGTAGTTGTGCAATACTTCAGGTAACTGCTTAAAATCGGTTGCATCCACCGACACACCTTTGACATTATGAGATTCAAAGAAATCCTTGATTCGACTGGCCGTAGCCTCGCTTGATGCAACGCCTGATCCACATGCAACAACAATCTTTGCCATAATAATTGCGCTCCTTTTTTAAATTATTTTCCTGCAACTTGTGCTTTAAACGTGTTAACAAAGAACTCATACATCGCTTCCGGATCACTGATCGCCTTGAACTTGGCGACAAATTTTCCGTTCTGTAACAAATCCATGAAGATCTGCAAGAGTCCAACTTGCTGGCTTGAATCCGTGATACCTAGAAAGAACATCGCGGTCGCATCTTCCGGCTTGTTATAGCCCATCTGTAAAACCCGCACCGGCTGGGCATTTTTGACAATTGCCATAAATGGTCGGTTGACGTTGACAGGATCGGCATGTGGCAACATCACGGATATTTCCGGAAAAACAATGCCGGTCGGAAAAGCGTCCTCTCGCCGGTTCAGTGCCGCCTCATACGTATCCTTAACGTACCCAGCGGCCTGAATCTTTTTTGCCACATCTCTGAACAATCTTTTGCGATCAGCAGCATCCTCATTCAAAAAAATCAAGTCTTTGTGAATCATTGTGCTATAATCCATAACTAGCTCCCCTCAATATGAAAAGTTGAATCAATTGTTTTGAACCTTCTTGAATCTTTCCCCTCATCACATTATTAATGCTAAAGCGCTTACAGGCCTATGTCTACGGTATTTAGCAAGGTTCATCGAGGTTGAGAATCGTTCACGAAACTCAGCCAAACTGGTCCAAAATGATTCAACAAAAATCAATTGAGGGAAGCGTTTACTATGTCACAAAGTCCAGCTAAATTTGAGCGGTTAAACGAAATTATTCAAATTTTGCGTGATACGCCGCAAATTAGCATTGCTGATCTCAGCAAGCAAATGTTCACCAGCAAATCAACACTGCGCCGCGATCTGATCGAGCTTGAAAGAAGCAATGTCATTCGCCGACAGTATGGGATGATTCAACTGCTGCAAGGCAATAACCTTGAATTTACGTATGAAAAAAGACGCAACGAAAACGCGCGTCTTAAACGATCGATTAGTCGGCAAATTGCTGCCAGAATCCCCAGCAATGCCGCTTTTTTCATTGATGGCAGTTCAACTTTCTTCAGTCTGCCTGAGTTACTCCATGAACAGGTTGGTCTTCACGTCATCACCAATAACGTCAACATGGGTCTCCAATTCAATTCGCTGAATAATGTTGAGACTATCATTGCTGGCGGAAAGATGGTGCCACGAACGGCTACGACACTCGGCTCGACAACCATTCGCGAAATTCAAAGTTTTCACCCTGATTTTGCCCTGCTATCAACCGGTTCAATTGATGCTGACGGCATTTACGTCGCCGATCCGGAACAGGCAGCAGTCAAAGAAGCCATGATTGATGCTGCTAAGTGTGTGATTTTTGGGATTGATTCAACTAAATTCGACCAAAGTGATTACATCCGCATTACCAACATGGATCAAATCAACGAAATCGTCACCGACAAACAGCCGTCTTCAGCCTATCAACCTTTGTTTGAAAACCACCATATTCAGCTCACGTATCCGCATCAAAATCATTAGAAAAGCACAAAAAGCACCTCGTTGCAGCGAACGAGGTGCTTTTCTTAAATTCATGGGAGGTATCGCAAACAAACTTGTTGGCTCAGACTTTGAGTGTCACCTTGCTGATCAAGGTATCACCATGGAGAAATTCCGGATTTGGTGTTAGGTCAAAACGTTTGGCTAACTGTTCCAGATTTTCATCCGTGATTTCGTTGATGATGCGGCCACCTTGCGCCTGAATGGCGGTGTAGATGGTTGCCGCTTTTTCAACGGTTTCGATCAGGCCATAGGTTTCGTCGATGGAGTCGCCAGCACCGAAGATGCCGTGCTGCGGCCACATCACGAGGCGGAATTTGGCCATTTTATCGGCCGTAGCCTGCCCGATTTCATTGGTTCCCGGGGTCATGTATGGCAAGACGCCAATGCCTTCGGGGAACACAACGATGGATTCGGCCTGCATCTTCCACAAAATGCGGGAGAACAGTTTCTCTTCTAGCGGCAAGGTGAAGGACATGGCGACCAGATTGGTTGGGTGACAGTGCATCACGATGCGCTGGTTAGGATCAACCTTGAGGCGCTGAATGTGGGTCATCAAGTGTGCCGGGAACTCACTGGTTGGTTGCCCGCCGTCATTGAAGCCCCACAACAGATTAACGCTGTGACCATCTTGGGCGATCTGAACCAATCCGGTATCACGTGCCGGAAAGTCCTTCACGTTCTTGAAGTAGCGCCCGGTTCCGGTAACCAGAAAATACTGGCCGGCAAGTTTGCTGGCATCAAACTTGATCGGAATGTTGCGCTTGACCTCGTGAACATCACCATAAGGAGCAATTTCAGCTTCGGTCAGCCGATAGCTGACGTTACCGCCATTGCGTTCGTCCCAACCGTGTTGGTAGAGATTCCATGTCACTTTACGCATCTGCGTCACATAAGGGGATTCTGTAAAACTTTGGGTATATTCTGGATTCAGAAATTGTTTCTTGTTATCCATTAGAGGTATTCCTTTCAGAATCTGCTGAATTAGTGAACCAACTTGGTGTCGCGCTTGAACTGAACATCCTTTTCATACTGATGAATGTTGTTCATCCAGTCGAAGCCAACCGGGGTGTTGTGATCCTGGCAGAACTTGTCCCAAACAGCACCGAATGGGAAGGACTTCAATTCTTCGGTTTCAATCAAACGAGTGGTGAAGTCAGCGTTCAATTCGCTCTTCTTCAACTGGTCGATCGGTGCCAGCATTGCCTGCAGCAAGCTCTTTTGCGTTGCGCGAGCGCCGACAACCCAAGCAGCAACCCGGTTGATCGTTGCATCGAAGAAGTCAAGGCCGATGTGGGTGCGATCAAGATAACCGTCACGAACCAAGGAACGGGTGATCCGAATCAAAGCATCGTCCATGATGACAACGTGGTCAGAGTCCCAACGAACCGGACGAGAAACGTGCATGAACAAACCTTTGCCGAATGGGAAGAATGCGCTGAACTTGTCAGACACATCTTCAGTAGGATGGAAGTGTCCGGCATCGATGGTCCAGAGTTTGTTCCGGCTGATCGCATAGTTTTGATAGAATTCGTGTGAACCGGTGGTGTAGGATTCAATCCCGGTACCAAAGAGCTTACCTTCGAAGGATTCAATCGTATTCTTTTCCGGAAGTGGATCCTTGATGATTTCGTCCAAAGCCTTCAACAAGCGCAGACGGGGGGTCTTCTTGTCAATTGGGTTGTCTTTGAAACCATCTGGGAACCAGAAGTTGTTGACAACCTGGCTGCCTAATTTTTCACCGATGTAGTTGGAAATTTCCCGGCTGATCTTGCCGTGACGGATCCAGAAATCGCGAACCTTTGGATCCGGTGATGAAACGGTCATGTTGTCTTTAACCATTGGGTGGGAGAAGAAGGTGCCGTTAAAGTCAAGGCCGATGCCTTCTTGCTTTGCCCAATCAATCCAATAATCGAAGTCTTCAGGCTCCAAAGTATCCAAGTCACGCTTCTTGTCGGTAACGGCATAGATAGCGTGCAATTGAACCCGGTGCTTGCCTGGAATCAGGCTCAGAGCTTCGTGTAAGTCGCCGGACAATTCATCCGGTGTGCGGGCGATGCCAGGATAGTTACCGGAAACCCCGATGCCACCTGTCAGTGCCTGGTTCGGGAACAGGAAACCATGAATATCATCGCCTTGCCAGCAATGGACTGACAAAGGTACCTTTTCCAATTCCTTCATAGCGGCGTCTGTGTCGACACCGATTTCTGCGTAACGTTGCTTGGCAACTTCATATGCCTTATCGACTTCTTCTGGTTTAACCATGTGATAAACGCTCCTTTTTTGAAAATGATTTGAAACTACTTGTTACCAAAATGAAAAACCGAGTTAATCCAAGTGGAAAACTTCATGCAGATCAACTGCTACCGGACTGTTATCCGGATTGGTCTTCATGAGTGGCTCCATGTAAGCCCACCACTTTTTGCAAATATCGGTGTTGGCAATCTGGTTGTACTTGTCAACATCCGGCACTTCCAGATAAGCAAACAATTCACCGTTTGCTTTGTTCAAGTAGATGGAATAGTTGGTGGCGCCGTATTCCTTGAGTGCTGCCTTCATTTCCGGCCACAACTCATGGTGCCGCTTTTCGTATTCGTCGTACTTGTCAGGATAGACATACATGACTTGGCCAATGCGTGCCATGATCAAACCGCCTCCTTAGATTTTGCAGCTGCCTTTGTCGGCTTTGCTGTCTTCATAAATGCTTTGTACTTCGTCAACACATCGGGATAGGCTGTCGCATTCGGTTGATAAGTCTTCAAGTCAAAGGATTCCCTGATTAACTTGCGACCTGCCACCACGTCTTTAACCGCACCAGTCGTAATCATTTGAACCAGCAAATTACCGATCGCGGTTGCTTCACTAGGGCCGGCGACCACTTTGATGCCGGCAAGATCAGCGGTCAGTTGATTCATCAGCGTGACGTTTGAGCCACCGCCGACAATGTTGAGGGTGTCGATCGGATCGGCAATGATGGTGCTAAGTTTCTGAATCTCGTTGGCATAGTACAGTGCCAGGTTTTCATAAACTGCCCGGGTGAGTTCGCCCGGCGTTTCAAGTTTGGCCTGACCGGTTTCCGCAACGTATTGCTGCAGCTCCTTGATCATGCTCTTCGGATTCTCAAAACGCTTGTCGTTGACATCGATGAAAACTCGGAATGGTGCGACTTTATCAGCCATTTCTGCCAATTCATTGAAACTGTATTGATCCTTGAGTTCGCGCTTGATGCACTGCACGATCCACAAGCCCATGATGTTCTTCAAGAACCGGTACGTCCCATAGGCGCCCCATTCGTTGGTGTAATTTTCTTTGAAGGCATCCTGACCATTTTCCGGCGTGTTTAGTTCTGCTCCGAGTAAGGACCAAGTGCCGGAACTCAAGAATGCCCAGTGATCACCAAGACCTGGCGTACCAACAACGGCACTGGCGGTGTCATGAGTGGCAACCGTAATAACATCTGTGTCTGGAATGTCATACTTCATGTGCCACTTATGACTGATCTTGCCCAGCGGCGTGCCGGATTCGACCAACTCAGGGAATTGATCTTGCGCGACGTTGACTTCTTTTAGCAAATCCTTGTCGAACAGGCCTTGGCGCAAGTTGAGCATCTGCGTGGTTGACGCATTCGTGACTTCAGTGACCGCATTACCGGTTAACACGTACCCGATATAATCCGGAATCATCAAAATCTTATCGGCTTTAGCCAGATCGTCACGTTCCTCTGTGTACAGCTGATAGAGCGTGTTGAAGTTCTGGAACTGAATGCCGGTTTTTTCGTAGATATACGACTTAGGCAGCTCTGATGTGAGCTTACTGATGGCGCTGTTGGTTCGCGCATCCCGGTAGCTTACCGGATCGTGCATCTTTTTACCATCAGCCCCAACCAAGACGTAATCAACGGCCCAGGTATCAATGCCCATATCAATCAGCGTATAACCCATCTTTTTGACTTTTTCCAAGCCAGCGAAGATTTCATCGATAATGTGATCAATTTGCCACCGATCATGCCCATTTTCCTTTTTAAAACCGTTCTTGAAGCGGTGGACTTCTTTAATTTTTAATTGTCCGTCAACGACAGCACCGAGCATCAGGCGTCCGCTTGAAGCACCGATGTCAACTGCGACGTATGCTTTCATAAAATTGCACCTCTCTTACCAACAACATTGACGACCGCGTTTCTTGTTACGGCACGCGTTCATTTTTCAAAACTATTTGTCTGGATTCATCATCTGCTGAGCGACCGAGTTGCCGGCAGCTTTATCTTTAGCCGCGGTATCGCGATCAGCTTTCGCCTTTTCATCATCAGTGAGGAATTTATCCCCATATTGTTCACGGGTGATTTCTTCAAGACTCTTGCCACGCGTCTTGGGTGTCCAGATCGTCCCAATGACCAAGGAAACGAGCAACAGGCCGATCATGAAAGTACCAGCGACGGTGAAGCCCAAGCTGCTGAGAATGGCCGGGAAAATAATGGACCAAACACCGGCGCTTGCCCGAACAACGAAGAACATCACACCTTGTGAACCTGCCCGGAACTGGGTCGGGAAGAGTTCGGTTGCCCACAGTGCGTACCATGCCTGAGCACCAATGCCGGCACTGATACCCCATAAAGCAACGAATGCCCATAAGCTCCATGACTGTGCCATGCCGGCATAAGTCAGGATGATCCATGAAGCGGCAGCCATTGCCGCGCCAACGAAGAAGAAGATTCGGTGGTTAGCTCGGTCGCCGTACTTAGCAAAGCCGAAGTAGGTTGCAACCGCGGTCAGGATCCATAGAACTGCCTGCAACATGTTGGCTTCCTGGTTGGACAAGCCGCCCGCCGTTTCGTAAACATACGGCATGAAGAAGCCCATTGCGCCGGCAACCAAGTTCCAGAACATGTAAACGCCGATTAAGAAGAACAACCACTTAAGCGAAGTTTTATTGGAGAACAGGGTCCGATATGGATGGGATTTTTGACCGGAAGACTTTTCAAACGCCTTGCGATCCTGCCATGCCTTGGATTCGCCAAGACCACGTTGTAATAACCAAGCAACAAAGGCAATCACCGTTAGCAAGCCAAACAATATCCGGTTACCTAAAAGACCCATTGGTGCAAGAATGGTTCCAAGAATGAAAATAACGGCTGGTCCTAACGACCAAGCAAACTGTGATACCCCGATGTTCTTAGCACGATTATCATTTTGCGATGTTTCGGAAATATACGTCCAACTAGCAGGAACACCGGCACCAACTGCTAAACCAGTAATCAGAAATCCAGTGAGCAACATTGGAAAACTAACTGCAAACATCACTAAAATCGTTCCAAGCATGTAAACCAACATGTCATAGGTGTAAATTAATTTACGCCCAAACTTATCTGACAGCGGACCGCCGATCAGCGCGCCTAGTGCCGCCCCGAACGCATTCGCCGAGAGTGCACCGAGCAAGCCGACTTGAAAACTGCTAAGCCCAAAATGTTGGGTCCACAGTGTCAAGCCACTGGCGCCGGCTACGATGCTGCCAGAATCCAGGAAGTTCGTGATCGAAACACGAACCGTGGATTTTAACGAGCTTTTCTCTGAAGCCATTGTGTTACCTCCTGAACATTTATAATTTTGTCATCGCTTACAGTTAACATTTAACCGCTTACATGGTATGGTCACAATGTCAGATAAATATCAGGAGTGGAACATAAACACAGGAGGCCATCATGGAACTATCAGTCTTAAAGCAACTGGAAAGCCTAACGACAATCGAAAAGCAGCAAAAAAACCGGCAGATCTTCAGTGACGATATCCCGCCGACTGCCATCGACCTGCAGGAGTCAAAAGAGTTTAATGTTCCGGTTTTAAACGACTACTTCTTTCGTAACCACGCCATTTACGTCAGCAAGCACAATCGCTTTGCGCCGTATCCGCTGCACACCCACCAATTCTTTGAAATGAACTATATGTTGCAAGGCAACGCCAACGAAACCGTTAACGGCGAGCGAATTCATCTCTCACAAGGCGATGTGCTCCTATTGGACATCGGCAGCGAACATTCGATTGACGCACTTGGCGAAAATGACATCCTCATTAACGTCCTTTTCCGCGACCGCAACATTTCGCTTGATTTTCTTAACCAAATTCAAAGTCAACAAAGTGTCCTCTACGACTTCATGATTAACCACTTACGGGAAAAGAAAACCGAGAAGCGCTACATGATTTTCCGCAGCGGCATGCACGATATTCGTACATCGCTGGAGCGCATCATTGAAGAATATTTCCGCCCGCGAGCCTTTTCCGACACCATTATTCAAGCAGAATTAACTGTGCTGATTGCCGAACTGGTCCGCGGTCAAGAGCCGACTATCGCTGACCCATCGCCGGCCCAAAAACTTGCAGTTAAGCTGCTTAATGACATTCACGAGCATTACCGCGACCTGACCCTGGAAGACCTTGCCAACAAATACGCCTACAATAAAAACTATTTGGGTAACTTATTTTCCAAAGAAGTTGGCAAAACTTTTTCCGAAGCCCTGACCCAAGAGCGGCTCATTAATGCGCGCCGGTTGATTCAAAACACTAAGAAGCCGATCAGTGAAATCTGTCTCGAAGTCGGCATCAGCAACAAGAGCTTCTTTTATCACAAGTATCATGATCTTTTCGGCAATACGCCTAAGGACGATCGCCAGCACACCAATGGCTACATCTCACCTAGCCACACTAACCCGCCGTTAACCATTCTGTAAATATGTTCCGAAATGTTTCACATTTTGGTACCGAAAAGCCCTCTATAAACCGCTTTCAATGTGAAACGGGAAAAGTCAACTAAATTCTGGAACATATTCTCATATGTTTAGATGTTGCTCTTGATAAAAATATGAATTGTGAAAGAATGAACGTGTAATCAATTTATAGCGATTGAAGGAGCGATTTTTATGAAGATCACAGCAGCTGTTGTTGATAAAAAAGGTGCCGATTTTGAAATTCGGGATGATGTTGAATTAGCGCCGATGGGTCCTGATGATTTGCAAGTGCACATGGTTGCTACCGGCATTTGCCATTCTGACGAAGCGTTGCGGATTGGTGACGCGGTTATCGGTTATCCAATCGTTCTTGGCCATGAAGGTTCCGGTATTGTCGAGAAAGTCGGTCCGGAAGTTACCCAGTTCAAGCCGGGCGATCATGTTGTCTTAAGTTTCTATGCTTGCGGTAACTGCAAGAACTGTTTGCGCGGCATTCCAACACAGTGCTTGAATTATGCGCATAACAACCTGTCCGGTACCCGTCCGGACGGCTCGGCGCACTTCACGGAAAACGGCAAACCGGTGGCTGACATGTTCGACCAAAGCTCCTTCACCACCACGACCGTTGTTCGCGAACGGAACGCTGTTAAAGTCGACAAGGATCTCGATTTACGTAAGCTTGGACCGTTGGGCTGCGGCTATGTCACCGGTTCCGGTACCGTTTTGAACACGTTGAAGCCAAAGCCTGGTGATACAATTGCGGTTACCGGCACTGGTGCGGTTGGCCTGGCTGCCATGATGGCTGGCAAGATTTCTGGCTGCACTAAGGTCATTGCGATCGATATTGTTGATTCGCGGTTGCAGCTGGCTAAAGAACTGGGTGCGACGGATGTTGTTAACAGCAAGGAAGAGGATCCGGTTGAAGCCGTTAAGAAGCTGACAGGCGGCCTCGGGGTTGACTGGGCGGTTGACACGACCGGTGTTAAGGCGGTTATGGAAGATACGATCCAGATGCTGGCTCAAGGCGGTACCACAGCAACGATTGCGGTTACGCCGCATCATATTGATGTGGATACCTGGAACGATTTGTGCGTCAATGACAAGAAGATTGTCGGGGTTAACATGGGCGACTCGATTCCGCAAATTGATGTGCCGCGGTTGATTGAATTCTACAAGCAAGGCATGTTTGACTTTGACAAGACCGAGAAGTTCTATTCATTCGATCAGATCAACGAAGCTAACGCTGATTCTCGTTCTGGTAAGACGATCAAGCCAGTGCTGATTATTGATAAGGATTATGTGCCTGGGAAATAACAGTTTAGGCTGATTGTTCTATCATCGGGCCAAACTCCGCAATCTCCGGCCAGAGGGGGCTGGAACGTGGTGGGCACCACTGAGCCCCCTCTGGCCTCCGATTGCTACGCTTTGGCGCTTGGGCTTTTAGATAAGTTTCTTAGCTATCTGCGAAAACATTTAATCCTTGTATTTTTACCCCTCATCCAAATCCAACGAAAAAGCCTGTCATGTTCGCAAATCTTTTTGCGAGATGGCAGGCTTTTTGTTCTAGTTTTTGCAGTGACTTGCTTAGTCTGGTTCGTTCCAGAATTCTAGCGGAATGATATTGCCGGCGTTCATTGTGTTTTTGGGGTCGAAGCTCTTAAGGAGTGTTTTGAGGACCCAGTAGGAGCTGCCGTATTCTTCTTTGATGAATGGGGCGCGGGCTTTTCCGACGCCGTGGTGGTGGGACATGGTGCCGCCGCGTTTGAGGGTTTCTTCCACAATGATTTTGTTGATCGGATCGTGGTAGCGGACCATTTCGCCGGCGGGGTCGTCTTCTGCATCGATGAAGGCATAGACAAAGTACAAGTTCGTGCCGTTGACGTAGCTGTGCGAAGAGTGACCGCCGATGCCGTATAGGTTCGGGATTTCTTTTTTCACGCGTGTTGTCACGGCTTCAAAAATGTTGGCAATTTCATGCCAGTTAGCAGCAACTTCGGTCGTGAAGCCGACGAATGGCGTTTTTTCAAGTTGGTTGACTTCAGCGTCGACTTCTTTTTGCGTCCACGTTAGATGTTTGAACCAATCAATGATTTCATCTAGCGGCTCGTATGGTTGTGTCTGATCGGATGCTTCGACCATGGCCTTGATGGCGCCGGCTGTGGCGTCGCTAAGTGGTTGCGGGCCTTCTGTTCGGAAAATCAGCACCGGTTTTTCGGCGTGTTTTGGATAAAATTGACTCCAATCCTGCGCATCGTAAAGGCGAATAACCGATGGCCGATAGCCGGCTGCTACAATGTCACGCAACAGGCGGAAACCTTCGCGCATGGTGTCAACGGTATAGGCCAGATAATGATACGTGTCCGGTAAATACGGGAACAGCTTGACGGTGACTTCAGTGATGAACGCAATGCTGCCTTCGTTGCCGATAAACACATGACGAATGTCCGGGCCGACTGATCGGCGTGGGACATTTTTAATCCGCACGATGCGGCCATCTGGCATGACGGCTTCCAAACCGACCACCATGTCTTCGATTCCGCCATACAAGGTTGATAATTGCCCAATGCTGCGGGTGGCCACCAAACCGCCAAAATCGGCTAACGGCTGCGACTGCGGCAAGTGGCCGGTGGTGTAGCCTTTTTCATTCAGCCAATCTTCGGCCTGCTTCAGCGGTACCCCGGCCTGAACAGTTAGTTGCATGTCTTCCGGATCAAACTTCAAGATTTGATTTAGGCGTGATCCGTCCACAATGATGTGCGGTTCGCGCGCACTTTCCAATCCCCGCTCAATCTCTGACCCGCCCGTACGCGGAATCACGTTGACGCCTGTGTCATTGGCATATTTCAACACCGCCGCCACCTGTTCAACATTTTCCGGATAAACAATCGCGACCGGGATCGGTGCTTGGTAAATTTTTCGGGCCCGGGGATATTTCCGGTAAAAGTCAAGGCTGGCATAGTTTAGCTGGTCTGGATCCACATTGACCTGATCACGACTGGTTAACTGAATCAGTTGTTGCACAATTGCATCTTTTGTAACGGTATCCATTAGATTCACCTCGTCTACTTTCAATCCCAACTGGCAATCAACGGTTCGCCGACCTTGCCGCGTTCGGCAACGCCGTTAATGGTTTGAAGGTCTTTAAACACTGGATCGGTTAATTGATGCAGGTTCTTGTACTTTTCGTATACTTTGGCATATTGCGCCACCGCATCTGCTTGCGGTACAAAGCTATCGGCCGGCTTCACCATCGCCGCAATGGCATCGTCATACGTGCGATATTCGCCAATGCCGACTGCCGCATTGATCGCCGCTCCTAACCCAGCCGCGTCGGTGATCACGTTGCGCTGCGCCGGCAAGTTGAAAATGTCGGCAATTAGCTGCATGAAAATGTCATTCTGCGCGCCACCGCCTGTGACTACCAGCCGATCAACCTTGCGATCCAATTCCTTCAGCATCGCCGTTGAGTAATCCAGCAAATTAAAAGCAAGCCCTTCAAGAATCGAACGGAACATGTGCCCCCGGTTATGGCGTTCATCCAAGCCGATAAACGCGCCTTTTCTAAACGGGCGATCCGCAGCCGGCTGCCAGTCCAAAATGGTCAACAACCCGTCACTGCCAGGCGGAACCGTGGCCGCTTCTCGGGTCAGCACATCCAAAGTGGATTCATGAGTCGCATCCCCAATCCCCTGAAATTGCTTGGCGAACCAGCTGACCGTCCACATACCGCGATAAACGCCGTTACTTTCATACAAATATTCATTTGGCACATCCGCAAAATTGGTCCAGTAGTAGCGGGTTGTCCCGAACGGATGATTCTCATTGCCTTGCAACATGGAAGTGGTATAGGTGCCTAGCGACAATAGGAGATCCGGCCCGGTTTTCAGCCCTGCGCCCAGTGCTTCCACCGCCTTGTCATTGGCAGTGGCGATCACCGGCAAGCCCTTTGGCAAACCGGTTGCCGCGGCTGCTTCTTCCGTCACATTGCCTAAAATGCCACCTGGCTTAACCAGTTTGAACAAGGAAGTCCGCGGTAGATTAAGGAAATCAAACATCATATCCTCATCGGTCCAGTCCCATTTGTCCATATCAATCGGCCACGTGCCAATATAACTGGCCGCCGTGTCAATGCGATTCCCGGTCAGTCGGTAAGCCAGATATCCCGTGCTTGCGGTCACATACACCGCATCGTCGGTCGTCTTTTCATAGATCTGGTGCGCCCGGTCGTCCATCCAGCTAATGGCCGGTTGGGCTAGGTCACCATTTACCTTTAAAACCAATCGATTGAAACGAATGCTGCCTAAGCCAATCGCCAGAATTTCATTCACGTCACCGTCAAACTTAGCCATCAACGCTTTGCTGGCGGTTTGCAGCGACGTCCATAAATCATCATCAGGATGCTCAACCACCCCGCCAGCTGCGGTATGCAACGGTTTTAGCGGCTGATGCTCCTGCCACAATGCGTTTCCCTGTAAATCAAAAATCGTCAGTTTGTTACTCTGCGTTCCTTGATCAATGGCCAGTATATAGCGATCCATTCAACTCACCCCTTTCGGATGCAGCCGAAACATGTGCGATCGGCAGCAAACGTCTCGTAAAAATTACCAAATCTGCCAGTCCGTTTCGGCTTTTAACCGTAAAAAGAGCGCGCCTCCCTATCTTCAAGGATTGCGCGCTCTCTTTTTGCTCTGCGCTAATTTTGCCATAAGGTGGTATTCGTGGTGGAAATGCCCGTTGCCCCAGCCGCCAAGTCGGCCATAATCGCTTCCTTTGTGCTAATCAAACCACTACTGATGAGCGGCACGTCGGTTTCATGGGTAATCCAGGAAACCGCCTGAGGCATAATGCCTGGCATCACGTCAATCATATCGGCATGCCCGACATCATACTGCCGCTGCATCGTATACAGCGTCCGCGAATCGATTAAAAAGAAACGGTGAACGGTCAACATTTTCTTCTGCCGGGCCACGGCCAGCAAGTGTCCCTTGGAGCTCAAAATGCCATCTGCATCGGTTGTTTTGGCAATGAATTCAACGGCACTGGAGCGGCTCGCCAGCCCTTCAACCAGATCCACGTCGACAAACACGATCTTCTTGGCTGATTTTAGCTGTGCCACGATATCCCCAATGTTGAGAATTGACCCATACAAGGTAAAAACAACTTTGACATCTGCGGTCAAGGCAGCATTTAAGCCTTTATCATCCTGAATCCCGGCAATCACCGGATTAGCCGCGACAACATCTTGCAGTTGCATGATGCGCTCCCTTCAAACCGCCAAATGGCATACCCCACGTTGCTAAACTTTTCCCCATGACTGACTGTGGTTACTCTGCTAATGCGTGAGCCTGATAATCCTTTGAATACTGATCCACCGCACGCATGGCCGCAACGATTGCCTCTGGTGACGTATCAAACCGCAATTGGTCAATGCCAGTCCAAGCCGCTGCGGCATCATTGGCCACCAACATCAACTCATCATCGGTCGCATCTTCCCAACCAAGATCTTCTAACGTGGTTGGCAGCCCAACCTGCAAGAAGAAGTGCAGATAATGATTAATCACAGCAGTCTCGGCATTTTCCATCAACAGTTGCGTCAGTAGTGAATACGCCACTTTCTCTCCGTGCATCAAATGCTTACCCTTCTTCAACGCCGGGAATGAGTTTTGCAAGGCATGCGCTAGGCTGGTGCCGCCGCTTTCAAAGCCTAAGCCGCTCATTAAAATGTTGGCCTCAATGACGGCTTCCAGCGCTGGCGTGACCACCTTGGCTTTGTTAGCTTCAAACGCTTGGGCGCCAAACTCAAAAATCGTATCCGTCGACGCCTGGGCAATTTTCATCGCCGTGATCGTGCCGATGCCTTGCGCATTGGTAAAGCCGTGGATGTCGCCAACTGCCTTGGCTTCAACATAAGTCGACAGCGCATCACCAAAGCCAGAAGCCAAGAACCGCGGAGGCGCCTGACTGATGACAGCTGGATCGACCAAAACCAAATCCGGACTCTTGGTGTGGAACTGGTAGGCATTAAACGTACCATCTTCGTTGTACAACACTGATAGCCGAGAAATCGGCGCATCCGTTGACGCCAGTGTCGGGATGATCACGGTGTAAATGTTCAAATGCTGGCCAATCTCTTTAGCAGTATCAAGCGTTTTGCCACCGCCAATACCGATCACAAAGTCCGGCGTATCCTTGATTTCATCAATTGCCTTTTGGATCTCTTCCGGTGAAGCCTCACCGCCGAACATCAGCTTGGTGACGGTATAGTCATTGTCTTTCAGATAGTCAATGAACCGATCGCCAACCAAACCGTACACATTCTCATCACCGACAATCACCGCTTTGGAACCGTACCGGCTTAAATACGGATCCGCGTTAAACAAAATGTTCTTAGCCTGAATATAATTCGATGGACTGATAAAAATCTTCGGCAAATCGATTTGCATCACTCGCGCCTCCTGAATCAGCCAAATGTCTCGTTGAGTTCATCAATCAATTTGTTCATGCTTGCTTCGTCACTGTGCACTTGCGGAATGGCAATCAGTTGCTCCAGCGACAGATTCTTGACCATTACAACACCAGGGTTGGTTGATGCGCCGGCAACATACTTATCGACAACCTTCATGTACCGCTTATCAGCCAACAGTTCCGACAACTTGGTATCCTTACTGAACTTAGCCATGGTTATGATCCTCCTCTTTCTTAAACCTTTGGCATTAACGCGCTCACCGGCTCCTAACCGCGCCGGTTCGCGCTCATTAAAAAAGAGAGATAACCTAAACTGGTATACACGAAATACCAGCGGTTATCCCTCTTCTTCTCTCTAACCAATTGAAGCTTATAACAGCGCTTTCATTTTGTCAATTTAAGTGACTCGATTTTCCTGTTTATTTAGTGACTGCGGTTGACTTTTATAATTTTTGTTTGTTAGTATCGGTTCAATATTTTAATTTTGTTTATTAACGAAGGCAATGATTTATGCTCGCTAATGTAAAACTCAAAGTTCAGCAATTGCTAGCTGTGAAGACCGGTTTTGGCACCTCACACAAAACTGGTATAGGTGCTTAACCATGTTGCAATACATATATCGATTACTGGTGATTTCAGGACTGGCTTTCATCGCTTACTTTGCTTATGACGCGCGCGTCTTTACCCCAGGGAAAAAGATTAATCTGAAGCGGGATTTAGTGCTGGGCCTGATTTTTTTGGTTTTGTTGTTTGTGACGGCTTATGTTAGCAAGTTTGTTAATAAGTAGTGGCGATCTGGGTTTCGTTAAATCTTCGCCATTTGAGATAGCAGTATGTTGCACAGATGAATCAATTTTCCCTGATAATTGCCGAAGTTTTCACATCTAATTGCTTTGCGATGGCATATGCAGATGATACAATACGGCTACCAGACAGAAAGGGGCAACCACCGATGTCAACCGAAAAAAGAGAAACTCGATTAAGCATTCGAATTGATCCGGCATTAAAGGAAGCTGCCCAAAACGTCGCGAACGACATGGGCATGGATTTATCCACTGCCGTTAATATGTTTCTTGCCAAAATGGTCAAAGATCGCGCCTTGCCATTTACGCCAACCAGCTTACCAGCTGAAACTCTGCAGGCACTGAAGGAAGCAAAGAACCCAGAGCTTCTAAAGAAGTATCATTCGCCGGAAGCCATGTGGGAGAATTTAGATGTTTAAGTTCGACATTTAAGACGGAAAGATAACTTTAACCGGGGTGCACTCATGGCAAAAATACCAGCGAATCATGTTTTAAAATTTAAAGACACTCAATTCTTTAAAGAGGCGCTTAAAATAATTCGTCCAATTGACACGCGCGAGTATAAAGAATCGGTAAAAGAAATGCGCGCTTTTTTAAATGCAGGACCCAAAGTGACCGTGGTCAATCGCCGAGACAGGATTAAAAAAGTGGATACTCAGGTTCGGTAATAAGTAGTTTCAACGTATTATCTGTTCCTTCTAACAGACTATTAACGCGAACACACAGGGCGAAGGCAGAAAATTGTCTTCGCCTTTTCTCGTTTCTCTAGCTTCCTTAGATATTTTTAACCTTTTCAAACCGAAGCCGGATTAACAAGCTTCACCGGCTTTTTTCAGCTATTCATGAATAATTTCCTTATTGACATCATAATATGACACGGTATATTTAATTGTGTACAATGTTAATGGCGTAAACGTTGTGCATGATGTGGCGGGGGAATTTTCGCTTTCTTTTGAACGCAACTGTCATCTTGGCAGTGAAAAATCGCATGCGCGTATTGTCGCGCAAAACATTTTTCACATTTGCCTTGGTCTTTCAAGAAAGAGGGTATTTCATGTTTAAGCACACTCGAAAGTTGCAATACAACGCGAAACCAGATCGTCCGGATCCATTGATGGCTCGCCGGCTGCAGGAATCACTTGGTGGCCAGTGGGGTGAAGTGACAGGGATGATGTCGTACCTGTCGCAGGGCTGGTCGTCTACCGGCAGTGAAAAGTATAAGGATCTGCTGCTGGATACCGGTACCGAAGAAATCGCTCACGTCGAAATGATTTCGACAATGATCGCGCGGCTGCTGGAAGGCGCCCCGATTTATGCGGAAGCTGATGCGTACAAGTCTGATCCGGCATTGGCTGCGGTCATGGGCGGCATGGATCCTGAGCACGCCATTGTGCACGGGTTGACCGCTAGTTTGAACAACCCCAATGGTGCTGCGTGGAATGCGGGTTACGCCACTTCCAGCGGTAACTTAGTGGCGGATATGCGATTCAACGTTGTCCGTGAGTCCGAAGCCCGCCTGCAAGTTAGCCGCCTGTATTACATGACCCGCGATGAAGGGATCCGCGATATGCTCAAGTTCCTTTTGGCACGCGAAACCCAACATCAGCTGCAATTTATGAAGGCACAGGAAGAGCTGGAGGACAAGTACGGTGTCGTGGTACCAGGTGACATGAAAGACATCGAACACACCAAATTCTCCCACGTGTTGATGAACTTCTCGGACGGTGACGGCTCGCGGGCCTTTGAAGGTCAAGTCGCCAAAGATGGCGAAAAGTTCACCTACCAGGAAGATCCTGAAGCCATGGGCGGTGTGCCGACATTCAAGCCGGCCGATCCGCATCTTCATAACGATCAAGGATAATCTGATCAAGCGCTCCTTAAACACTAAGATTGGTGGCTGAAACAAAAACCTGCTAGTATGCAAACTGCGCAGACCTGTGATTAAGACGGTGCCGACTGTTTTATCTGTTTGTTTCAGCCCGGTCAAGTCACACCCCGCCACATGCCCCCTCAATTAGCAAAGTAACGTTCCGGCAAGGACTGGTTTTAACCAGCTGCTTGCCGGATTTTTTTTGAAAAGATTTGGACTGGCGGTGCAACTGCCTTGAGTCAGCTGGTTTTACACCATTTTTACCTGCGTTGGTGGATGAAACCTTTATACTGAAATTGACAACATATTTACGTGGGGGGCTGGCGTAAGGGCTGGCTCACGCTCAGGAGGCTTTTTTAAATGCATAAAAGTTGGTGGCAGGAAGCAGTGGTTTATCAGGTGTATCCGCGTAGTTTTCAGGATAGCAATGGCGATGGCGTCGGTGATTTGCCGGGAATCATTCAACATCTGGATTACATCAAGCAACTCGGAGCCGATGTCATTTGGCTTAACCCGATTTACAAATCGCCCAATGCCGACAACGGTTACGACATTGCGGATTACCAGCAGATCATGCCGGAGTTTGGAACGATGGCGGACTTTAAGCGGTTGCTGAAAGAAGCCCATGCGCGCGGCTTGAAGATTATGATGGACTTGGTTGTCAACCACACTTCCGACGAACACCCCTGGTTTCAGGCGGCCAAGCAAAGCCACACGGATCCCCACCACGATTGGTATATCTGGCGTGATCCGGTTGATGGGCATACCCCGACCAATTGGCGCGCGGATTTTGGTGGCTCAGCATGGACTTATGTGCCGGAAGTCGGCCAGTATTATCTCCATCTTTTCGCCGTCAAACAGCCGGACCTCAACTGGCAAAATCCGGCTGTACGCGACGCCGTGTTCAATATGATGACATGGTGGTGCCAACAAGGCATTGACGGTTTTCGGATGGACGTCATTAATCTGATCTCCAAACCTGACGTATTTGAAGACGATCCGCACCTCTTTGAACAGCCCAACGGCAACTCGCTCGGTCTGATTGCCAACGGTCCGCACGTGCATGATTATTTACGGGCGATGAATCAAAAGGTGCTGAGCAAGTATGACCTCATGACGGTTGGCGAAGCGCCCGGTGTCACGCCGGCACTGGCACTCAAGTATACCGGTTTTGACCGCCACGAACTGGAGATGGTCTTTCAATTCAAACATGTCGGCCTCGATAATGATCCGCAATTCGGTAAGTGGTCGTTGCATCGGCCAAAACTGACTGACCTCAAGCGCGTCTTGTCCGATTGGCAAACCGCCTTGCATGGGAAAGCCTGGAATAGCCTCTACTGGGACAATCACGATCAAGCCCGTGCCGTCTCCCGCTTTGGCGATGATCGCCCGGCTTTTCGGGTACGTTCCGCCAAAATGCTCGCCGCCACATTGCATTTTCTCGAAGGCACCCCATACATTTATCAAGGTGAAGAGCTCGGTATGACCAATGTCGCTTTTCCGTCCATTCACGATTATCGCGACCTTGACACACTGAATGCCTGGCACGAGCTCGTTGAACAGCAACATGCCCTAGCACCGGACGATATGCTGAAAAGAATCCACCGCCGTTCGCGGGATAATGCCCGTACGCCGATGCAATGGACGGCTGAAAAGCAAGCCGGGTTCACCCGCGGCACGCCGTGGTTGGCAGTGAATCCGAATCACACCACAATCAATGCCGCTGCGGCCCTAGCCGATCCAGACTCGGTCTTCTTCTTTTATCAAAAACTCAACCGCCTGCGCAAACAGTATCCGGATTTGATCGTTTATGGCGACTACACCTTACTCGATCCAGATGACGCCGAGGTCTATATGTATCAACGGCACGCCGCTGATCAGGAATTGCTGGTTGTCAGCAACTTCACTGACCAGACACTCACGCGGAACATCGCCGAACGCCAGCCGCAAGCTGCCCAGTTGTTGATTAGCAATTATGCTGATGACGCCGGTGATACGTTACGGCCTTATGAAGTTAAGGCATATCTGGGCGAGCAACGATCTTGAAGGTAGAAGCATAAGCGCGCCAAGTTGCTTCGTATGCGGTCACGCTTTCACCCCACATGAATAACATAAACAACATAACAACGTCACAATTTCGTCACAACTGCTCGGTAGTATTAACAACATAGAAATGAGCCACCCACTCATTCCTACAAACCCCAACCCAACTTTTTCATTTTTACTCCTCCAAAGTAGAAATCGCCGACCGGTTTCCCAGCCGGTCGGCCAATACATAACAAAGCCCGCTGTTTGCTGAGACAGCGGGTTTTTGTGTGAGCGTGAGCAGGAGCGCTTACACGTAGATTTCTGCGACTGCGAATGCGTTATGGAGAGCGGAAGTGTCAAAGGTGTAGTCAAGAATAATTGCGCCTAGCCAAATTTTCATGCTACAATAAAACACGAAGAGGAGCACTGGTTAGGCCCAGCACTCCTCCTCTGGCAGAGTCAGTTGTTTCAGACAGCTGGCATTAAAGTAAAAACAATCAAAAGACCGTTAGACTTCGGGCCAAAAATCTATTGACGGTCTTTTTGATTGTCTAAAATCGCTTTCACAACATCAATGATGAATGCAGCCAGTGCTAGCGTGAACATAGCAAAGGTCAGCATCAGCATTAATGCGTCAGCAACGGACAACGAGACACCTCCTTCCGTATAGATTTTGATCATCGCGCATAGGCGACCACCTCACAATACGTTGGATTTGCCAAACCGTCATATTAACTTCTCTGTTACAGCCATCATATCATATGAACAGCAAAAACGCCTACAGCCATAAAGGTTACAGGCGTTTTTTATTCACCGCAATTTTGCGGTTTTACTTTTCTCTAACATGCTTAAAATACAAGCCGCCGATCACGACGCTCATGAGGATCACGCCACCAATGATCGGTAGGCTCTTAAAAATCAAGTCGCCAGCTTGCGGTAACGACTGGTCTTCATGATCCTGCTTCGACTTTTTATCATCCCCGGTTTTCTGCCCAGAAGACACTTCCTGAGAGGCTGACGAGGCTTCTGCAGCTTGGTGACCGTCAAGCTGATCCAATGCGGTTTGCAATGCTTTTACTGCCTGATCAACAGCTGACTGGTCGGCCTGCGAATCGGCTAAAATCCGCTGAGCTTCCTGTAACGCCTGATCGAACGCCTGCTTTTTGACCACGCTTGCCAACGAATAACGATCGGTCTTCTTAGCATCAAGCGCCTGATCGATTAACTTTTTTAAATTATCTTTTTGCACCACCGGAACTGCCTCTGCTGCTTCAAAGGCGCCGATCGTCGGATGTTGCAAATTGATCGGCTTGCCGGCAAAGTCTTGACTGATCGGGAACTTCTCCCTCACTGCCGCTGGCGTCAGTTCATCGACATTGATGCCGGCGTTGGCGGCCGGCGATTGGGCTTGCGGAATAAAGGCTGCCAATCCAGTGCGATCAAAAGTGCCATCCGCCTGCTGAATCACGCCACTTGGCTTAGCTCCAGCATCCACCAACTGCGGATCCGCAAAAATATTCCCACTCACATCAACGGTTCCTGCATGGCTCTCGTCCATCAGCGCCTGTGGGTAAAACAGGTTGTGATCCAAGCGTCCTTCGGTAAAGACCGGTCGTTTGGTGCCATTTTGGTTCACCACAAAGCGCGGCACATTGCCACCCGGTGCGTAAACCAGATTATTAACGAATCGAATTCCGGTCTGGCCATTGTTGGAAATCATCAGGTTCTTCACGGCTTTGCCGACAATAAACGTGTTGTTGTTGAACAGCGGAAAGCCATCGATGCCATCAGCCTTACCTGAAACTACGAAAATCAGATGATTCAATGCAGGCGATGGCACGTCCTTCACATCGTTCACACTGAGGTTATAACGAAAAACATTGTCCGTTTGGTGGTCGCCCATAAATAGCGTGAACCCACCAGAATTGTCGTGGGAGTAATTGTACTGATAGACCCCTTTGGATGCAAACCCGTCAAAATCAAACGCCGCACCATCGAGGTAATGGTTGGGAATGTCAAACACTTCATTATATTGGGCTAAATTGTATTCCCCGCCCATGAACCACAATCCGGCAAAGTTTTTGCTGGCACCGGCTGCGTTTTTGGAGTTCGGCATGCTATTGGCAGCCTGCACCGTATTATACTCGGCAGTGCCATTTTCACTGGAACTAATGACAATCCCGTCACCGGCGCTGTTGCGGATGTAATTATGTCTAAAAATGGTTTTGGCGCTGGCCTGAAAAGAATATTGATCCCAACCGCCGGGCAAAACCGAGGCGTTGGCATCGTTGCGCAGGCCTTCATTGGCAACGTCAGTGATCACGTTATGTGTTGCAGTCACATCCGTATTGCCGACAATGATAATGCCCCCAGAATTCTTACCGGCCGCTACCATTTTCCCGGTTTGATCGGGAATCAGGTCACTTTGATAAGCACCATCGACGTTGTGCACGTTGTTATTGGTAATCGTGATCCCCGTGCGATGCGATGCTTTAAAAATCGCCAGCTTTTGCTGAACTGCCGCGGCATCGTTCCCTCTCGGATATGCGGTCTGAATGTCTGACGCGACCAAAATGCCAATCCGCATCCCTTGCCGATTGCCATCACCCGCAGTATTCGTCACTTCCAAGTCAGAAATTGTCCAGTGATTCGCATTCCACAGCTCAACGGTCCCGGTCATTAAATTGAGATTACTCAACTTGCGCTCGTGATAGGGATTTTTGTTAGCCGTCGTCCCTAAACCATTGATAATCGCCTTTTTGCCTGTGCTGCCTTGGTTGTAACTGCCAATCGTAATCGGCGCTGTGCTTGTGCCATCGCCGTTCTTGGCGCCATCCAGAATCAGCTGGCCATTCCAAACACTATTGGCATCAAAAAGAATGCGATCGCCCGGTTGAAATTTCGTCGCCGCAACCTTCTCCAGCGATTGCCACGGTTGATCGGCAGATAGCCCGTCATGACTGTCACTGCCGTTGTTGGCCACATAAAATGTTCGCGGCCCGGCAGCTAACGAACGTTGCGGCGCCTGCCCGTTGATCATCACCGCCAACCCCAGCAACGCCACCAAAAATACCCAAACTTTTCCTTGTGTCACCCGCCATCGTTTCATGATGTCCCTCCATTTCAGGCAAGGGTTTCCTTGGCAAGCTGCGCCGGATCGCCTTGCACCTCGACTCGTTTAGCCCGTTTTTCTAACGTCTTTGCCAGTTGCGCTTGTAAAATCTTAGCCGTCACATCTTCTTTCACATCGGAAAAAGGAACAAAACCACCTTTCGCTGATGCTGTGACCCGCACCAAACTCATTTTTTGATCCGACAACCACGCTGCAAAAATCTGTCCGACATGACCGGTCTGATCGTTGGTTGCCCGCAAGTAAGCACCATAGTATTGGTCAGCATCATGCAACGAGTCATTTTGCCCAAGCTGCCCTTGAAAACCTGCGTCACCAAATGCTTTTTGCACACTAGCCAGATCGGTTTGCTGCCCATTAAACCGCTGAATCAAATCCGTGAACTCACTAAGGTTGCCAATCTTCCCGCGCTCAAAAGTCAGCGTCTCATAATGAATCAGATCAGGCCGCGCCCAGTACCTGCTTTTGTTTTGCCGATAAAAAGCAATTTGCCGCTGACCCGTCACCGACTTGCGATGCGCCTTGACGTATTGCGCCTGCAGCTTGAGCATCAACTCGCGATGTTGTTTCTGCGCTGCCGCCATCCCCGTCAGATCGGCACCGGTTCCTTGCGTCTTCTTCAAGCCATCAAACTCCGCCAGCGGTTTCGTCAGCAGCTTGGCCTTCACCAATGCCTGATCCTCAATCACAAACTGCTTCAGTTTATTCATGGCTTGGGCTTGAGCAGCCTGCTGTGGCGTCTGGTGCCCGTACTTGGTCTGCCAAAATTGTGCGTTGTACTTAGCGTGATATTTCGTCACATAACGATTGACCGTCAGCGCTTTTTCATTCTGCAAAAAGAGGCGATAAACTTTTGCCGACATCGGTGTACCCGCAACGGATAGCGCGTCGGCTGGTTTAAGCACATCGCAGCCGCCGATTAAACTGGCAAGGATGCCGAGTAGAAAAAGCGGCACCCACATCCATCGCTTCGCTTTCATCTTTTTCATCGCTAAAGCACCTGAAAATGTTGTTCCACCTGTTGCCCCTGCCGTTCGAAAATGTTCAAACTGCCATAGGCTTCAGTCCCGTCAAACCAGTAAAGCTTGCGGCCAACGATCGTATTTTCCGGTTGCAACGTCACCAGAAAATTACGATCGTTATCCAAATCTACCCGGAACCCAGCCGCCAACTGCTGCGGTACCAAGGCATCGCGATCACCAGACTGCTGTGCCGCGATCGGCGTGACAGTCACCGGCTGTTGCTGCGGCGACAAAACCCCTGCTTGAACCGTGAAGTCGGTAAACATCGTTTCACTTTCCAGTCGCGTCAAATGTTCGAGCGTGTTGTACCGCGGTGAAAATAATTGCTGACTGGCCCAAACCTGATCATCACTCATCGCAAAATTCGCTACGTCGCCTAATTGATACCCAGTGTCGTGCTGCGTCACGCTTAACTGCGGCGCCACTTGCCAAAAACGCTTGAGGGAATGCTGACCGGGATGATGAATCATATCAACAATCAGCCACAACCGCTCATGACTTAAGCTAATAAACAAGCGCGTGACCACCGCTGGAACTACCTGCGATTGATCAAGAAACGTTAGCTTAACCGCCTGACCACCGGTAAAATCCACTAGCGCATGATTCAACGGTGTTGCAACATACCGATACTTCCACGAATCGTTCGGCAAGCTAAACGCCCGATGGTCAAGCATCACCGTATTGTGCGCATCCACCGACTTGAGCTGCCGCCGCTCCGTGCCATCAACGTAGGTGTAGCGACCCGGATCAACGAGCACATCATGACCTCCGATCGTCAAATCCACATGTCCCAGCGCAGCATGCCCGTGACCGCTGCCTAAATCGCCATTAAAGACATGCCAGTAGTCCGCATGTTGGCCCCAATCGGAGCGCCAGAAGTAATTACCACTAGTATGCGCGGCGAACTCCTTCGGCAGCGGTGTTTTAGTTTCAGTTTTGGCTGGCAGCTGCCACTGCTGATGGGCGAGTTCCAAAAGTCCGAAATCAACAATCGGCGCTAACCGTTGCTGCAACGGCGACGCCTGCTGCAAAATAGCCGCTGACGCATTGTACAGACTATCAATCCGAATGGCATCGGTATCCCCTTGTTGCAACAGCAACAAATCCGGCTTCACATACTGTGTGATCATCTGCTGCATGGCACGGGCTTTTGTCAGCACAACCGGCGCCACCGCCAACCCAGCCCGTTGTTGCGCCGCAATGACAGCCAAAGTACTCCGCCAAACTTCAAGCAGATAAAGCGGCGACTGTTCCCATTGCATTCCTTGCGCATCAACCTGCAAGTCCAGTTCGGTTTCAAATTTTTGCTGCGCCCACTGGACAATCGTTGGCGGCAAAACCTTGGGAAAGCGCGCCGCGTATACCAAGATACCCGTGGTAATCAACACACCCCAGTTACTGATATCAAACTTTTCCGTATAGTTCTGTTGCAAGTACGCCGCCTGAACATTAACCACCTCTTCAATACGAGCTTGCTCTTCCTGGCTTAACTGCTGATCTTCCAGCAAGTTTGCGACAACAGCCGTCCAATTCAGCAACCGAATGCCGGTATCAATCGTTCGCCAGGTGGCCGGCACCGCCAGATTTTCATCAATCCAACTGAACAGTAAAGCTTTCATTTTCGCCTGATAGTCACTACGACCGGTTTCGTAATAAGCTTCCAAAAGATCCAGCAAATACTCTTGGCGTTTTAACATATAAAGCCATTCCGGATCACCATTTGGCGTCTGCTGCCACGTAATCGGATTCATGGTGTAACTCACTTGCGTCGGCTCCATCGCATAGGGACTATCAAATAAAAATTGGTTCTTTAATAACCGGTCAGCATTTTTACGGGCATCATCCGTGAGATGCTGTTGCTGACTCAACTGCTGAATGTACGTGGTCCAACTCGTGTCCGTCACTTGTCACCGCCTCCTTCACAACACCAGCAATCCCCATCCGCTTGACCGTGATCACGGTATTCGCCGCAATTTCAACTTGAACGTCTTCCTGATTCAAATGTTTGATTTTGCCGACAATCCCATCAATCAAAAGAATCTGATCGCCGGGTTTCAGGTTCGCGTGCATCTGATTAACCATCTTGGCCTGTTTGCGCATCGCCGACCGCTTAGCCAACGGAATTGCGACCAAGTATAGTGCACATACGATGACTAACAGAACAATCAATGCAATTTGCCATATTGTCATCAGATGCCATCTCCTTCATCTTCGTGCTTAATATCCGGCACCGGCACTTCGTCAGAGTTGGTCTTCATCCTGTCTGGTAAAATTTCAATCAATTCTTTTGACAAGGTAACGGTATGCCGGAGTGTTTCATCAACGTTAGCATCGTCAAAGCCGCCCATGTTTTTGGCATATAGATCCAGAATCAAGTTCAATGGCGCACTGGAAATAATGTACTGATGCGGACGATTTTGTTCCAGCATCAGCCGCGCAACGATTTGATGCGGCGCGCCACCGGTCATGTCGGCAAAGACCAAAGCATGGTCATTTTCATCAAGAAATGTTTTTACCTTGTGTTCGAATTGCTCGTGGGTCGTGGTTTCATCCAGGTTAAACGCGGTCATGCCGTCTGTGGTTCCAATCAATAACTTCAAGGCGGACAATACCCCTTCTGGATAACGCCCGTGCCCAACAACTGCCATTGCATAATTCATGTGTTCAAATCCTCCATTTTTTACCATGCTTATTTCTAAAACAGCCGTCGCCAAAAGTTTGCGACGGCCGAATTCATCATCTGATTACTTTAAGATCCCCAGCACTGATAGCAGTACCCCGGCGACAAAAAGCAAAATAACAATCTTGTAAATGGTCCATTTTTTCTTGGTGATCAGCCAATAAACAAAATACGTGAGTGCAATCGGCAGCATGTATGGCATGATCTTGTCCAGAATCGTCTGAATCGCGACGACTTGGGTTTTGCCTTTAATGACCTGCGTGTACTGCCATGCCAGGTTGACTTTCACAAAGGAAACCGACAGCCCGGCGATCACAGTCAAGCCCAACATACTGGCAACATCGGCAATGGCTGCCATTCGGTCCGACAACGTATCGATAATGCTCGTGCCGACTTTCCAGCCTAAGTACCCCATCAGCATCCGGACGCCAAACGTGATTCCGAACAAGCAGAGAATGAATGGAATCGGTGCCCAGGTCATCCCTTGAAGTGCCAAGGAAGCAAAAATCGAACTGAACAATGGCGCCAACCCGAATTGCGAAAGGGCATCGCCAATCCCGGCTAAAGGTCCCATCAACGCAAACTTGATCGCCCGGACATCGTCTTCATCCTGACCGCTGTCATACATGGCCAGCATGATGCTGGTCACAAATGGATAAGGTTGCGGATTCGTATTATAAAATTCCAAGTTAGACGTTGTGACCCGTTTAAATTCCGCGTCATCGTCTTTATAAATTTTCCGCAGCTGCGGCATGATACTGTTAGCCATCCCGGTTCCCTGCATGGTGCCGTAGTTTTGGGCATTTTGCAGAACATACGAACGGAGAATGGAGTTTAAATAATCTTTTTTGGTTAAAACCGGTTTGCGACTAGATGCCATCTTCAATACCCCCTTCATCCTGGTTACTGCCGTCATCGTTGCCGTTGGTCCCATGATCCTTCTTATCGGCACGGCGACCGTTGTAGTAATTGTTGAACGCCAGTACGGCACCGGCGAAGGCTAACCCGATGACCGGCATCTTCAGATAGGCAACGCAGACGTAACCCAGAATCAGCGCCGGGATGTATTCCTTCTTGACCATCGTGCTCATGATCAACGCGAACCCGACTGCCGGAAGCAACCCGCCGGCAACGGTCAAGCCACTGATCAGCCATTGCGGAATCGCCTGAACGAACACCTTCAATGCTGAAGTGCTCAAGGTCGCGGCAAAACCGAAGCAAAAGGCGAATAAAATGAAGCCTAACAAGGTCGTATTTGCCAAGAAATGGAACCGCCGATACTTGCCCTCTTCAATCGCTTTTCGTGACCATGCCAGGTTATTGGCATTCACAGAGAAAATGAAGGTAATGACGAATGGAATCAAAATTGCAAATGGATAAGACAGTGATAATGCCGCAGCTGGTTTCAACCCATGAATCGAAATCGCCATGATCGTGCCGACCACGCCTGGCCCCAACGGATTAGGCGGTGTCGAACCACCGGGGCCAACACCAAAGCCCATGAAGGCCAGTTCAGCCGTTGCGCCAAAGACAACCGCCGTTTGTAAATCACCCAAAATCAATCCGATACCAAATGAAATAAATAATGCCCGATTGGTATAAATGCCCCATTGTTGACCAGCAAAACAAAATGCCGCCCAGAGACCCACCAAGAGCGCTTGAACTATAGAATAGGTCATGCTTTTCTCCCCTTTGAGCGTGAACCGGCGCGCTTAGAAACCGGAGTATAAGTGGCCTGGGGCGTGATGGCCCGGGTTTAGGCCATTGCAACCAAGATCCTTACACGCAGTTTTCTGCGCCGGTGAACGCGTTATCGTTAGTGTCAGTTAGTGCTTAGCAACATAATCATTCAGATCAAAATCCGACCCAACATCGTTACCCAGTGGCGTCGTGCGCGTGTTCAAATCCACGTGATACTTTTCATGCAACGTCTTCAAAGCGTGCAGATCATCAGCATCCACCGCAATAAAATTCGTCAGCCGCGTTTTGCCTTCCTTCATATGAATGTTACCCACATTCAGTTCCTTGATCGGCACGCCGCCTTCCGCCAACGTCAACGCGTCCTGCGCCGTTTTCACAATGATGAAAATCGTCTGCCGCGGCGAAGCCTTGAAAATTTTATCGATCGTCTCTTGAAGTGAAAAGAAACGAATGCCCACCGACTCCGGCATTAACGAGGACATCAACTGTTGCTGAATATGGCTTTTCGCAACCTCGTCGTTGGCAACAATCACCAAGTTGACACCAAGGTTGGAAATCCACAATCGCCCTTGTCCATGAATCAACCGCTCATCCAGACGTACTGCCTTAATATTTGGTTCCGTCATTTTAAAAGCCCCCTACCAATATAGTTGCCAATCTTTATAAAACCTGATCAACGCTTCCATGTAGAAATAGTCGCCCCATAGATTGCCTTCATCCACGCCATGACCGGAATGCCAGGAATAGACCCCGTGAACCAATAGCGGTTCTGCGGTTTGTCCATCCACCGGCGTCGCATAATGTTGAATCAGCGACTTCAGCTGGGCATGCATGGCCGCGCGATAAACCGGCTTATCCGGATCCGCTTCCGGCAAATATTTCAGCATCTCATGCAACCCGCACACCGCAATCGCCGCCGAAGAAGAATCACGACTCTGATCACTGCCTTCTTGGAAGATCAGATCCCAATACGGCACGTCATCTTGCGGCAACCGATTCAGGAAAAAGTTGGTCACGGCTTTGAAACTGTCAAAAGCGGCCGCATCATGCGTGTCATAGTAATGCAAGGCCGTCCCGTAGATCGCCCATGCCTGCCCGCGCGCCCAGTCGGAATCGTCGGCGTACCCTTGCTTTGTCGCCCCGCGCAATGGTTTGCCGGCATCGTCAAAGAAATAAGTATGAAAAGTGGAGCCATCCGGACGAAACACCGTCTTCAATGCCGTTTGATAATGCTGATCGGCAACTTGCCGATACTTAGCATCCCCAGTCACAGACGTTGCCCAATACAGCAACGGAATGTTCAGCAACGCATCAATGATGAGCCGATTTTCATCTTTAGCGCCTTTTGCACCCCAGGCTTGGATAAAGCCGCCTTTTTCATGGAATCGGGTTAACAATTGATCCGCCGCTTTAATCCCGGTGTCTTTTGCCAGTTGACTGTTCGTTAGTCGATACGCGCTGACAACTGACGGCGAATACAGAAAGCCTAAATCGTGATGATCGACCGAGATCTTGCGGTCAATTCGATCGGCAAAACTGGCGACATTCTTCTCGGCCAGTGCGCGATACTTTTGCTCGCCAGTGTATTCATAAGCTAACCACAACATCCCGGTCCAAAAGCCATTGGTCCATTCCGTGTTTTTCATCGGTGCATAGCGGTTGTTGACCGTTGACGGCTCGGGAAAATTCTCGCCGAACACCTTAATGTTTAAATCAAGATGCGCAACGACATTATCCAACGCCGTGGTCACCATGCGCCTGTCGACAATCCCAGCGTTGAAAAATCGCTGGGCATTCGTTAAATTTTCAATTTTCAATGTTTGCCTCCTTGGTGCTTTGTTACGAATCGTTTGGAATCGATAGGTATGTATACTTTTTGGAAATAATGTTTCCATCTTGTGACATTCTAGGCAAAAAGGCTTTCTGAAAAATCCAATTGTTGCACTCGTGCCCCGTCATATAGGGAAACTTAACTATTTTCATAAAGCCGTTAAAAACAAAGGACATTGTTGAACTGCTCATTTATTTCTTTATAATAAACGTCCTTTCTTTTTATTTCCAAAAAGACTATAACATGCAAGCGCTTTAATGTAAATCATTTACGAACAATTTTCCCCAAATTAACGGCTTCAAAAACCAATAAGCGCTTGTAAACGCTATTTTTATAGGGATTTACAAGCGACAAATATAAACATTCATAATCACTTTTAAGTCAGTTATCGATGTTCGCCCTTTAGACAGCTGATGAGACCAGCAAAAAACGCCAACCTAAAACCCTCAAAGTCAGGTTGCAACTTTGAGGGTTTTGCGTTGACGCTATTCAGATTATTCAACTTGTTAGCTTTTTACTTTGGCTAACGATTAGCCGCGGTGCGCATCCAGAATTTCCGGACCATGTGTCGTGCCAACTACCACCGTTTTGACGAGATCAAGGAACAGGCCGTGTTCAACCACGCCCACCTGTTTGTTAAGCCATTCCGCCAGCAAATGCGGATGCTCGATCCGGCCAAGGTGCAGGTCGATAATGTAGTTCTTTGAATCCGTCAGCGCCTTGGTGCCATCGTCGTTTAGGCGATACGCCGGCTTCAAGCCTTCATCCTTTAGCCGTTGCAACAACTTGCCGCTGCCGAACGGAATGACTTCAAGCGGCAACGGGAACTTGCCCAGCGTATCCACCAACTTAGTCTCGTCCACAATCCAAATATTCCGCGCAGAATTAATCGCCACAATCTTTTCGATCAAATGTGCGCGTCCGCCGCCCTTAATGCCTTGAAAATGCTTATCCACTTCATCGGCGCCGTCAATCGTTAAATCGATTTGCGCAACTTCATCCAGATCCTTCATAGGAATGCCGAGCGACTCAGCTTGCTTGCGTGTCCGCACGCTGGTCGCAACACCGGTCAGATTCAGGTGCTCTTCCTTGACCCGCTGCGCAATCGCTTCAACCAAGTAATACACCGTTGAACCGGTGCCCAAGCCAATCGTCATGCCATCTTCAACAAACTCAGCTGCCTTTTGAGCAGCCTCCTGCTTCAACTTGTTCTGATCCATGGCCAACCATCCTTTTCGCTTAATAACTCTATTATATCTGATTCCCCGGAAGATGAGCGGGTTGTCACAAGACTTATCGGCAAATTGACAAGTTGTTTTCTGATTATCACAGGACCTTTTTCCTATAACAGTCTATCAATTTCCAAAAATGAAACAAAATATTTTAAAAAGTCTCGTGGTTTTGTTAACTTATCATGTAAGCGCCAGCATATCAGTGATTGCTGATCACAGCTTTACACAATTTCACCTGAGCTAACCCAAACCAAAACTGGACAAACCATTTTTACCATTGTATATTTCTATATAATAAACTTCGCAAAATTTCGTTTGGAGGCCTTCCATTGGAACAAGTAAAACCAAAACAGCAAAAACCTTATGGCACTGTGCTTATCAAAGCTAAAGATATTTTAGACTATCTCATGAAAGCTGACGATCCGCCGTCACTGGCAGATATGAGTGCGGCGTTAAGTTCGTCGAAACCCACGATTTTGAAAATTCTCAACACGCTTGACATGATCGGCTTCGTTCGGCGCGACGAAAGCACCAAACGCTATTATCTCGGCACTGAGCTGATTCCCTATGCGCAAAAAGCACTCGACAGTTTTGATATTGCCAAAGTCGCGCGCCCGTTTCTCGAGAATCTGCGCGACGAAACCAACGAGACCATTAATCTCGGCATTGTCCGCAATGACAAAATCGTCTTGGTTGAAAAACTCGAGAGTCCTAACAGCATCAAACTGGAATCCATCATCGGTGGCACCATGAACATGTACTCATCCGCGATGGGCAAGGCGCTGCTGGCCAACTATTCGCGCAAGCATTTAGACGATTACCTTGAGACACATAAACTCAAGCCCCTGACGCCTAATACAATCACCAGCTTGCCGAAACTCCGCCAGAATCTGAAGACTATTCAGGAAATGGGCGTGTCCATCGACAACGAGGAAAATCAGCCGGAAGTCCTTTGCCTAGGCGCCTCGATCATGAAAGCCGGCCGCATTTACGGTGCTTTCAGTATCAGTTCACCTAAATACCGGGTTAACAAAGAACGTCAATCCAATTTCATCCGCTTGTTGCTGAATACGCAGCATGCTATTGAACAAACGCTGTAAATTTAAGCTAAGACCTTTAAAGATGCAAAAATGGCAGCCGCCTTGCTTATCACCATAAGCAAAGTGGCTGCCATTTTTCATGCTGAATATTGTGATCGTCACTATTTTGCGAACGCCTCTTTACCCCACGCCTCCAGCTCAGTAAGCGCCGGAAAAGTCGAGCTATCCTGATCCTTTACCAGCTGCGTAAGTTTCAGCCACGTCACTTTCCGCGGCGTGATGTCAAACTGCTGCGGTGCTGCCGTCTTCTTAAGTTCAAGCTTTTCGCTGCTGCCATCGGAAAATTCGACGGTGACTTCCTGCCAATAACTATCATGCGGATAATCAGCCCGCAAAATCAGCACAAGGCGATTCAACAAAACTTCCCGGCCAAAGTCCAATGTCAATTCAGCGTCAGGGCGCTCGGCAATTCCCCACGACTGAAATGGGTAACTGCCATGCTTTTCGTTAGCAATCACCCCATCAATGATATTCTTGGCATAAAACACAAGTTCATCCCGCGTCTCCGCATTGGCTGACGCATGGGGATAGGCACCGGTTGCTTCATGCTGGTCATAGGTGTTCAACGCCAAATTGCGTGAAACAGTTAGCTCATCTTCATGTGCCACCCGCACCCAGGCATAGTGGTTCGTTCCTAAAAATGCCCCATCCGGATACGGCCATTCCTTCTGCAAGTTAAACGGAATCCGAAAATCCCACGTGGTTTGTTTCAGATACACCAGCGATGGTGCCACACTCGCATCCAATTGCACCCACACATAAGCGGGTGCGTCACTGACTCGAACCTGATAGTAATCGCCCAAAGCATACTGTTTGTGATAGGCCAAATAGGTTCTAGTCTCACTCGTCGCGGTTTTAAGCGTTTGATCTTCATGTCTTAATTGCAAGGTTATTTCAGTCATCATGTGCCTCCTCAAAGTCATTAACTGCTAACTCGGTAGCCAAACGTTAGGCTCAGCAAACCATGTCCTTTTGCCAGCTCGAAATTTCCGATTAAGAAAGACCGTTTTTAACAAAAGGCAACTGTATCGTATGGCAAGCGAATGTGTGCTGTCAAACGGTGGCCGAAATTTCATAATAGCGCTTGCATTTTTGACTAGTCATGCTATATTGGACTTGTGCAAAATAATAAACATTGTTTCTTTAAAAGAAATGGAGGCTTTTTCATTGTCATTCAATATGGTCACGCGTTACGCGCATAGCCCTGAAGACATTAAACATTACGATACCGATAAGCTGCGTGAGGAATTCTTGATGCCAAAGATCTTTGCGCCTGGCGATATTTTACTCACCTATACTTACAACGATCGGATGATTTTTGGCGGGGTAACCCCAACTGATCAGCCACTGGAAATTGCGCTATCAAAAGAATTAGGCGTTGATTTCTTCTTACAACGCCGCGAATTAGGGCTCATCAACATTGGCGGCGAAGGTAGTATCACCATCGACGGAACCGAAGAGCCAATGACGACTCACGACGGTTACTATGTGGGCATGGGCACCAAGCATGTTATTTTCAAATCAAACGATCCGGCTAACCCAGCTAAGTTCTATGTCGTTTCGACGCCGGCACACAAAACCTATCCGAATAAAAAGTTGCCATTTGCCGATGCGTTGGCAAAGCCAATGGGCGATCAGGCGCATATGAATAAGCGCACGATCTACAAATACATTGACGCTTCACAAATGGACACCTGCCAGTTGCAGATGGGCTACACTGTCCTCGAACCCGGCTCTTCCTGGAATACGATGCCGGCCCATACCCACGCACGGCGGATGGAAACTTATATGTATTTTGAATTCGCTGAACCTGATACCCGCGTCTTCCACTTCCTGGGCGAACCGAACGAAACTCGGCACATTGCACTGTTTAACGAACAAGCGGTGGTCAACCCAAGCTGGTCTATTCATTGCGGTGTCGGCACCACCAACTATGCCTTCATCTGGGCAATGTGCGGTGAAAACCAAACCTACGATGATATGGATCAGGTACCAATGTCTGAATTACGTTAACATTTAAACTCATTAAAGGAGCGTTTAAAAAATGGCAGAAATTCATCAAACCGAAGAAGAAATCAAACGACACGAAGCCGAACTCGATCATTTTAAAATGAAGCAATTCGACCTGACCGGCAAAGTTGCCATTGTCACCGGCGGCAATACCGGCCTCGGCCAGGGTTACGCCGTTGCGATGGCCGAAGCCGGCGCCGATATTTTCATCCCGACTTTTGGCACCGCCGAATGGGACAACACCCGTCGCTTAATCGAAAAACGCGGCCACAAAGTTGAATTCATGCAAGTCAACTTAACCGAACCGGGCATCGCCGATAAAGTCGTTGCCGAAGCCGTCGACAAAATGGGCCACGTTGATATCTTGGTCAACAATGCCGGCATGATTCGCCGTAATCCCCTTCTCGAATCCAAGGATAAAGACTGGGATCAAGTCATCGCGATCAACCTCAGCGCCGTTTATCACATGTCCCTAGCTGTTTCAAAAGTCTTCGCCAAGCAAAAATCCGGCAAAATCATCAACATCGGCTCCATGCTCTCCTTCCAAGGCGGCAAATACATTCCGTCCTACACAGCAAGTAAACACGGCGTGGCCGGCTTAACCAAAGCCTTTGCCTCCGAAATGGGCGCCTACAACGTTCAGGTCAACGCCATTGCGCCAGGTTACATCAAGACCGAAAACACCGCCCCAATCCGCGCCGACAAAGCCCGCGACCAAGAAATCCTCGACCGCATCCCGGCTGGACACTGGGCTGAGCCTTATGAATTAATGGGGGTTTCCGTCTTCTTGGCGAGTGATGCTGCTAATTATATCAACGGTGCGATCATTCCGGTTGATGGTGGTTATCTGACGCGGTAGATTTCGAGCTTCCAAATTAAGCACACAACTTGATTGTTCCTTATTACAAATAGACAACAGGCACTGGAGATAACCATCATCTCCGGTGCCTGTTTGTGTTTTGCCGACTCCCATCAAGCGTCTGCTGTTCAGCTTCGATAAGGCGCTAAAACAGGTAACTCAAGCGTCTCGTCAAGATGCCCTTTCGGTAATTCATCTAAACATTTTAACCCGAATGGCTGATAGTGCTCGGCTATCTCAAGCATCTGGCGGAAGTTAACCTGACCCGTACCCGGAATAACCGTTTTAAGCAGACGGGGTGCATCAGGTGTCCATGCGTAATCTTTTAAATGTACGGCAACAATTCTCGAATTAAACCGTTCAAATGCTTCCTTCAAAATTGCCTCAACATTATCTTTTTCCGGTAAAATCAGGTTAACCGGGTCAATAATCAATGCTAATGCCGGATCGTAATTGAAATGTGTCAATAGTTGCTCCGTTCGTTCCAACGAATACAGTGGATGATTGACGCCTGGTTCTAAAGCGATCAAGGTGCCGAATTCGTGGGCAACCGGCAATAGTTGGGCGATCGTATCAAGTAACGTTTCAAACGGTTCTGGTTTAAAATTCGCTTCGGTGAACGCAAATGCGGGATCCACCGAGCCAGTTTCAGTCGCAACAATGTTTGTACCAAAACTCGGTGCCAGCTGTAAGTAATGTTGAAATCGATTAATAACCTTTGCCCGTTTATTGATGTCAGGATCAATCAGGTTCACATAACAACTTAAGGTGCCAATCTCAATATCGTCGGCAGCAAATAGCCGACGGACGTAATTTGCCAGCCCTGTGCTGACTTTATCACCTCCGTGAGTCGTTGCCGCTAAACTAATGGCCGGCGCAAACGCCAACGTGTGGATGTTTCGCATTTTAATATTTCGAGTTAGCAATTCAAGATCATCTGTTCCGGGAATGTCGTGAGCACGAACTGCAAAATCTTTTCGCATGATAAACTCCTTCCTAACGCAAAGAAATCGGAGCTTATCCTCCGATTTCTAAATATCAATGTAAACTGATTTGGTCTAATCCTTTTGCCAGTAGGCTGAAATTCCAGCCTTTATCCTGATCAAAATGATTACTTTCCAAAGTGTTAAACTGGTCTGCCAAATAATATGCGATCAAAAAGCGTCTAAGGACAGCCTTGGAAGCCTTAAGATCGGTTTTTTCATCCGGTTGATAATTTGCAACAACCGCGTAGGCAAACTTTTCGCGATCGATTTGTAGTTTGTCTTTCGCCATGTCATCAGTTCCTCTTTTCTTTAGCTCTCTAGGCCTCTTGGTCTTGAGCGTTCAATTCTTCAGCGCGCCGGGCGGCTAATTTTGCATCGACAGCATCAATCTTTTTCTTGTTAAGCGGGTAGAAGAAAATCAATGTCAACATGCCAAGTAACATGCAGGCAGCCGGAATCAGGTTACCGATCGCGTATATCCGATTGATAACCACAGCACTTTGAGTAGCCCCACCGGTTGTTGAAGAAATATACCCGATCGCTGTTAACATGAACCCACCAAGGCCACCACCGACAGCTTGCGCACACTTTCGCGCAAATGAATTAACGCCATAAACAGTGCCATCTTCCCGAAAACCGGTTAAGTATTGATGATAGTCAATAACATCAGTAATAAATGCCCAAACCATCAAGTTGAACATTCCGGAACCAAGCGTTGCCAAGAACAAAAGAATGAGGTAGATCCAAGGATTTGTGAGATGCAAGAAATACATCAGCAAATACATGAACGTTCCAAACGCTAAGCAAGCAATACTTGCCTCTTTCTTACCGAAACTCTTGATAAGCTTCGTTGCAAACGGTGCCAGTACAACCACTGTGCCATAAGTGAAGAGCAAAGCAATCGAAAGTGCCGTGCTGTTCTGGAAATAATCGGTAAAGAGATAGGTTGCCAACGTGCCAGACAAGTTCTGGTTGATGACTAGGAAGAAATCGGCGAAGACCAACGCCATCAAAGCTTTATTTGTAAACAAGCCTTTGATGAGTTTAGAAGCAGAAACACGCTCGGTTTTCTTGACCTGAACCCTTTCCGTGGTCATCCGATAAATCACATTGTAGCAAGCAAACGCAATGACGGCACACATGATTGAAACCATAAAGAAGCGATTCGCTGAAACCACTTTTTGACCATTTGCGGCCGTTTGATAAACCAATAATGGAATGATGAACCCAGTTGCTGCGCCACCAATCGCTGCACCCACTGAACGAGAAGTAGATAATGATGCTCGATGATCAGGATTTTCCGAAATTGCACTGGCCATTGAACCATAAGGAATGTTGATGCAAGAATTTAAGATCCCATAAACTAGGTAAGTGACGAAAATATAAACGACCCGCCAAATCATCGGCCAGTTCGAGACAAACGGAAGAAAAAGAATGACAGTAATCGCACAAAACGGATATTTAACCCATTTAATCCAAGGACGGAACCGACCATTTTTGGTCAACGGCGTTATATCGGCTATACGTCCAACCGTGACATCCGCAAAGGCATCAATAAAGCGCGCCGAAAGAAATAATCCGCCCACGATCGCACCGGAAATACCAAGTGCATTCGTATAATAAATGGTCAAAAAGCTGTTAACCAAACCAAGAATAAAACAATTACCTAAATCACCAAATGCGTAACCGATCTTGTCGCGCCAATCAAAGCTGTGGGCATGTGTTTGCACCATTTCAAGCCCGGACGCCGCATCAGCCGGTGTGTCAATCGAAGATGCTTTCATCATTAAACACTCCTTACCATCCGTTTTGTCCGGTCATTATGAATAGACCAGGCAAAACTTGCTTTTAAATTTTTAGTAGAATTCCTTCAGATATTCAGTCAGTGCTAACTCCGCCATTGACTGTCCGTAAGGCATCACTGAAGTTTTGACCTGCTTATAGAATTCCTTTGTTTCGCCCATCGGTGTTCCGCCAGACGTCATCGCAAGCGCACCATTTTCGTCGATGTTAGCGAAAAGTGCATCAATACCCTTAAGCGCCACCTCCCGATAACTGTTATCAATCAGATGATTATGAACCGCTTTCAAAATGCCGTAAGTAAAACCTGCTGTTGCTGACCCTTCCAGATAGCTAGTCGGATCGTCAATCAGCGTGTGCCAAAGTCCGCTTTTGTCTTGATACTTCTTCAATGCATCAATTTGATATTGAAGATTCATTCGAACAAACTCACGAAAAGCATCCCCTTCAGGCAAATTCAGCAACTCTAAGATTTCCGGGAAAGCAATCGTAATCCATGAATTACCTCGTCCCCAAAAAGCTCCAGAAAAGTTGTCCCGCCGTTTGAATGACCAGCCGTGATACCAGAGTCCGGTCCGCTTATCCTGCAAAAACTGGATGTGCAATAAAACTTGTTTTTTGGCTTCTTGAATGTACTCCGGCTTCTTCAACACCTTTCCGAGTTTCGTGAGTGTCAAAACGCTCATCATCAAAGTGTCCGCCCACATTTCTCCTGGATTGAGGTCGCCATATGTGACATGTTGAAACCCGCCTTTTTCTGTCCGCGGCAATCGGTAATAAAGCCAATCACCCCAGGCTTCTAAATGAGGCAAGTAGGCTCGATCTCCGGTTTCTTCGTACAAGTATGCCAATGTCAACATTTGAACCATGGTATTGATATTCTTTTCAACAGGCGCCTCTTTAAAGTGGCTGTCAAACCAGTCTTTAATGACTTTAAGCACCTCTGGTTTGCGACTAAGCTGGTAGTATTTCATCATGCCGTACAATCCAACTCCTGACGTCCATTCCCAGAAGTTAAAACTCTTATTGTCTATAAGGGAACCATCTGCAACCTTTACGAAGAACTCGCCTGTTGGATCGCTAAGGTGGATCTCATTGTCAATTAGTAAATCAATTTTTGTCTCTAGCTGATTCTTGGTATATGCACCCATCTGTTTTTGAACCTCCTTTAGCTGTCTATCGACACACTGGTTAGCATTTGCTTGATACTTTTTTCACAAGAAAAGGCAGACGCCGCCTTCTATATTTAAAACCGAAAGGCCTTATATTTCCTAAAAAGAAATAACGTTTTTTATTTATCAAACATCTTGATATTATTGCAAGCGCATACAGAATGTCAAGGGCAAATTCATGCTAAATTTCAGCACTTGTATTTTTCTATTTTCGTGCTATATTAGATTGGTTTAAATTGGTAATTTCATTTCTTATAAAGAAATAACGTACATTATGTGCTGCCTTTTTCTAGCGCTGATTGTCACTTTCTATCTTTCTTTTTAATCTTATTGGCTGAGCACCAACGTTTTCATTGAGTTCCGTTATAATAGGCTATTAAGCATTATTTGGTATTAAAAAACGGCACCCTCCATTTTCATGAAGTGGCACCGTCTGTATTTTCACTCACAAGGAATTTCTCGCATAAGCACATTAATTTTTATTTAACCAGTTATGCGGAAATGTTCCGATATTCAAACAATATTGACCCGCTCATACCCTTCGCTGCTTTTGCCATAGCATCGCACCGGCAATCAACCCGAGAATTGCCACGCCGACAAAGCTCATATTCACGTTACTTGTTTCCCCTGTCTCCGGCATTTCATCGCCGTTCTTCGGTTGATGTTGGCCTTTTTGTGATGCATGGGGTTTGGCTGACGTTGCCTGTCCTCCGGTCCCTTGATTAATATCCGGGGCTTTTTCAATTTTCACTAACTTGGCCTGTGCATCCTTCAGTTGTTGGGTGACCTTATCTACTTCAGCTTGCGTCGGCTCATACTGACTCAACACCTGGTTGGCAGCAGCAATAGCAATTTGTAGGTTTTGCCATGTATCGTCGGTATAGTCTTTCTCATGCAACTTCGCGGCATCTGCCAAAGCTGTTGCAAGTGCGCGTTTATCAGCAACCTTGACCAATGCGTTCATGGCATCGACTAGTTTTACCTTTGCCGCATCCACGACTTTTTGGGAAACATTGTCTGATGACTGAGCCTCTTTGGCCGCTGTTAGTGCCGATGCGAACGCCGCAAAGCTGGTTTTCGTGTAATCGGCCGCTTTCATCTGTTCAGCCTGTTTAATCACGTTGTCCAGATCGGTTTTATCGGCAGGTACATCCAGCGTGAATGTCACGGTACGACTCGCACCGGCCAAGCCTGATGTTTCAAAAACGAGCCGATGCCCATTCGTGGAAAAGTTGGCTGCGTCATCTCCGTCAATTTGTACAGGATACTTGAAATCAAGGTGAATGGGTTGATTGGTTTGTTGCGGATCCGCAATCGTGAGCTGATAACGATTTGATCCAAGATCCTTAATGACAAGTGCGGCCGGTTGCTGAACAGAAACCAAGCCATCCAGTTGTGAAGCTTTGGTCCAGATGTTAGCCATCAGTTGATTTTCCGTTTTAATGGCTTGAACATCACCAGTGTTGGCCAGCACTTGATAGGTTGGATCTTTGGCTAGGGCTGCGATTTTGGCATCACTCGCGCCTGGCACCGTGACATATTCATAATGACCGTTATTAACAGCCGAGCCGTGCATGGCAGCTAATGTGACATAATGATGTCGATAAACGGTATCAGATGGGAAATACCCGTTAATGTCCTTATACGTTCCGGTGCGCGTTGCCTGGCTGATGTTAACCGGACTATTGCCGGGCGCTACGATATACCCGACATTATTGGCAGGATCGGCAGTATTCAAATTGGCCCACTGCCCTACCGTTTTTTGGCTCGTATAGGCATGCCCGTCTACCGTTATCTTGGTGGCAGCCGGATCAATTTGTCGCTGATCAAGAATTGTTTCAATATCGGCTGTGGTGGTGCCGGTAATATTGGCACCGAGATTCACCACTTGATCATTCAACAAGAACCAGGATTTCTTGGCCTTGAGATTTTGGCCTTCATTTACTTTGTTCAAGGCCATACCGACACTGGCGGTAAGACCATCCGTCGCACCGCCAACCCAGGATTCCGGACTCCGTGAAGATGACTTGGCACCGTCTGCAAGTTTAATAGTGTCAACTGTAGTTCCCGGCAATCGATAAGGATCGACCGTTGTCCAGTAGCCTTCACCAAACTGATTCAAATCACGATTGTACAGATAAAGCATCCCGTCAGCTGTGTGCCAAGCGTGACCGTTTTCAGTATTGCCAAACTCAAAATTGGCGATCCGCTTGGAGTACATCGCGATGCCAACTGAGTGAGTTGGCGTTTTCTGCATCACGCGATCCATGGAACCATAAACATTCAGCGAGCTCACATCATCAGGTTGCGCAGTGGCATGACTCAGTGCTGTTTGCAGTCCGTTAAGGGCAGCGTAATCACGCGGATTGTGATAAAAATTATACTGTTTACCCACTTGCCCTACCCACGTTGCGACTGCCTGATAAATTTTCTGTTTTAGTGTTGCTGGTGCGGCATCAGCAATTAATGTCAGATTAGCTAACGTCTCCCTGCCTGTTTCTAGCTCAGTTGTTTCCGAATTGGTTCCAGGTGCTCGCGAAATACTCCGGCCGGAAACCATCGACGGCATCCGCCCATTAACCATTAGCTGCAAAAATCCTTTGTCAATCAAATTAAAAACATTGGCAAATTGAACTTCACTAATGGCCCAAGGCGTACCGACAAGGGTTGACGAGATACGGGCAATGCCTTTAATCATTTCATTCCCGTAACTGCCGTTGTATGGGAAAAAAGTATGCTGAATAAAGGAACCATCTGCATAAATACCGTCTTTGGACGTCACTAACCCCATCGCTTTTGGCAGGTTCTTTTGGACCAATGCAACGCGGGTATCATTCTCCAAAAGCAAACCACTGGCTAACACGGAAATCGAAATATCGGTCAGATTCGCTCCGGTTGCGGTATATTTTGGCCATTGAATATTGGGATCCTTGGCATAACCTAGCAACGGTTGAACAAATTTAACTAATTTTTGTTGATCTTGTTGATGCAGGTCGTCATACAACAAAATCAACGTATCATCCAGTTGTTGAGCCGCGCCAATCTGCCAATCCCACCAATTGCCGGTTGAATACACGCCATTGTACTTCTTAATCGTAATCATGAAATCGATACCATCAAGAATGGCTTGGTAAACCTCAGTCTTTTGATACTGGGCACTCAACGGATTATAGTACCCCAGCGTCAGCAGTTTGAGGTTAGTAAACATTGTTGTGTAATCCGCCGACGTTGTATCGGCAGCCTTTTTGGGCCACAACCGCGTTCGACCAGCACTGCGATCCATTGTGTCCCATAACGTCTGGCTTTGCTTAGCCAAATCGGTCAAATAGGCAGTAACATTGGGATTGTTCAAATCCGGATGTGCCGCCATCAATCGATCCCGCCAGCGCGTTCGCATCAAAGCATATTCCGGTCGTGCTGTCTGCTCATCGCTCGTGCTAACTGTTGTCTGCTTTGGCAATTCAGTTGCCACATTCGGATCCAGTTTTTTCGTGTCCTGGCCATTGTCATCGCTCACATTCACCGCAGACTGCTGATCAAGCGTGTCACTGGCGCTTGCTTGGCTGGGTTGCAACCCAATCAAACCCAGCGTAAGTGCCATCACGCTTATGCTCAATATGTATCTCCTCATAGACCTCTCCCACCTGTTTGTCCTTCAAAAGCATCTTATTTCACGACAATCTCAGGATAAGAATCAACTGTTAGATTCACCGAGAACGTCATGAAATAACCTTTGTGAGGTTAACATGCAGAGGTTGAAAGCGCAAACAATATGGACGCTTGCGTTGATTTAAAATGCCTTTGATATTGCATCGGCTGTTGAAAATATAAATCAAATTTTTTATTTGCTTGATTAATTTACAAGTTACTTGATGGACAGTTCACTTCTCACGGTTATCAGCAGCCTTGAAAAGATCCGGAGTTTTTACCACGCATCATATTGTAAAAGAAAAAAGAGTCGTGCATTTCGCACAACTCCGCAGCATTCATGTTGCACTCTTCTGTGACGAACGCCGCCAAACCGTCAATGCCTTTGCGTAAGTCAATGCGAGCACAAACGATGTAGCTATTAGCTTTGGACAGGTTGGAGATCATGGGCCATCAACTCCTGCAGAATAATCCGTGCCATCACCTTATCAATGCCGTTGTAAAAAAGAACCTCAGCTTCTTTGAGTTTAACCTTAGCGCCAAGTTTTGGCTTTACGACAACCGAGGCACCATCGCGGTTCACCATTTGGATCGGCACCTTATCGTTGGTTTGGGTCATAAAAAATCCTCCAATCTTCTTGATAAACCAAGTATAGATGGAAGATTCCAACAGTTATAGGTACCGGTGCTATGTGACGCATACAATGTGCGTGGACTGCCACCGCATGTTAATGGATGGTTTTATCTTCAACATCATTAAACCGCTCACCATGTTTCCGATGACACGCCTATCCAACAAACGTTGCAAAAGCTCTGGGCTTAATCAATGGCAGCCGAATCAATACCATACAATGTTGCTAGATCCTGAATCTGTTGTTCATTAATGCCAAACGAGAAGACTGTGTGGTGACCACCACCACTTTGAATCCAGTCCGTGGCGCCTTTTTTCAACCCGACTTTGGGTGTCCATAACTGTTTTGCCACTGGCAGGTGTGGAGTTTCAGCTTCAGGCTTGTGGGCATTGACGGGGTAACTGATTAGCTTGAAGCCACTACGAAAATCAGATAGCGTCACATCAACGGCGTCCCCTTCAGAACCATCAAAGACCAAACGTGCCGGATCAGCTTTACCGCCAATATCGAGCGGATGAACCTCAACTCGCGGCTTGGTGCTGGCAATCGTCGGATCAACTTCCAGCATATGCGAGCCTAAGATAGCCTCATGACCTTTGCGCAGATCAAGCGTGTAGTCTTCCATAAACGATGTCTTCTCATTATGAGCCATGACCTTGATAATGCGACTTAAAGCGGCAGTTTTCCAATCACCTTCCGCGCCAAAGCCATAACCATCTCGCATCAGCAACTGCGCGGCAAGCCCCGGCAGCTGTTCCAGACCCCACAAATCTTCAAAATTCGTTGTAAATGCGTTATAGCCGCGGTCATCCAGGAATTTTTTAATCCCCAGATATTCCCGCAACTGGTATTTAATCGAATGCGTAAACTTGTCAGCACTGTTATCGCCTTGTACAAAGTCATATTCAGCAGCCAACTTGGTATAAGCATCATCAATATCTTTGTCGCTCACCGCATTCACAACCTGAACCAAATCACCGACTCCATAATAGTCAACGGTCCATCCTAACTTGATTTGGGCTTCAACCCGGTCGCCATCAGTTACAGCGACATGACGCATGTTATCGCCAAATCGGGCAACTGAAGTATGGAAGCTTTCATCGTAAGCCACGGCAACGTCTTGCCATTGACCGATTTCTTCCTGAACTTCGGGATCATCCCAATAACCATAAACAATTTTGTTATGAACACCGAGACGAGCATTAATATAGCCGTATTCCCGATCACCGTGAGCACTTTGGTTAAGATTCATATAATCAAAATCAATCGTGCTATAAGGAATGTTGTTACGAAACTGCGTCGCTAAGTGCAAAAGCGGCTTTTGAAGTAACTCCGTACCGCGAATCCAGTTTTTGGCAGGAGAGAACGTGTGCATCCAAGTGATCACACCGGCCACCTCATCGTGATAATTAGCTTCTTTCATAAACTTGGTAATGCCGTCAGCAGTTGTCATGACACCTTTGAAGACTACCGGATAAGGCAATTTGCCTTCACTGTTTAATCGATCAGTAATCGTTTGACCATCAGATTGAACTTCACGCAAGGTCTCTTCGCCATAAAGTGACTGACTGCCAACAACGAACCAGAATTCATAGTTTTGCGATAATGTCATCATACTGAAAACCTCCATTTTTTAGAACGCAAGTCAGGATGTTGAGGTAACGGAATGTATGTGACTCGGCAATTTTGTGGTGGATCTTTAGCCAGCTAGCCTTTACACGCGAGCCTTTGCAAACTGCGTACACATCTTCAGTCAACGTGAAAAATGTTGCCGTTAGTCATTGACGTCTGTGTACCGGAACTTGCCTGAAAAACGTTCGACAGTGTTCATCAAAGTGCAACTATATTCAATAGTTCTGCTACATCACTAAAAATATTGAAGCACTTTCATTTATCCTAACGCAGCTTTTTGTTCGAATCAAATATAATTTTTAAAATTAATTCGAATAAATTCGCAAACACAAAAACTTAAGTGTAGCTGCGGGGTAATTACCGCGCAGCCCACTGAAAGCCTTGCAAAGTCAATCGCGTAACTTCCGGACGCTGGCAGACTGCCAGATCATGGCCAAGTGATTGAAAATATCAGTCTGAACCGGATTGGCTGCCGTTTTATCGTTAACCACCAAGATATTGTCAACGCCCAAATTGCGACTCCAGACAAGCGCCACCTGACCGTGGACAAGTCGCTCGTCGATTCTCACCATCTCAATCAAATAGACCACCCATTTCTCTTCAGGAAACATCGTTCTCATATGAACATTTTGCGCAACCGCTTACGAAACCCAACAACTTTATTGCATTAATTTATTGTGTTAAAATTAATTCGAATTAATTAAAAATAAACCTTTTCCGAAAGGATCAAATCATGAAATCAGATATCACAAAGGTCGAAAAAGCGCTAAAAGCAAAACTTCTTTCTGGTGACTATCAAGTTGGAGACAAATTGCCAACCGAACATGAGCTGTTAAACATGTTCAAAGTGACGCGCTATTCATTACGACAAGCCTTAAAGAAAATGAGAGCTGAAGGTTACATTGTTTCCCGTCAAGGGAGTGGATTTTATGTTGGAGATCCTAGTCAACCGATTGTCCCGCCCAGTAGCCAAAAGCTCATTGGTGTTTTGACCACGCATTTAGCCGATTATATCTTTCCCAAAATTATTTCCGGAATCGATCAGGTTCTATCTAAACAAGACTATTCGATTATCTTAAGCAACACCCATAATGACGTTGCCCGCGAACGTCAAAGTTTAATGACCTTTCTGGATAGCCCGATTAATGGCCTGATCGTTGAACCAACCAAAAGTGCGACGCCAAGTCCGAATCTTGATATCTATCGAGAACTGTTACGGCGTCGCATCCCCATCATCTTTATTCATGCAAAATATCCCGAGCTAGATGTGCCAGTCATCAAAACGGCTGACGAACAGTCGGAGTATGATCTATTACAACTGCTTTTTAACGCCAACCACAAATACATTCTCGGCATGTTCCAAATTGATGATCAACAAGGGGTTAACCGCATGCATGGCTTCGTCCGGGCCTATCAAGACCATCCTGAGTTAGCCACCTTCAGCAACCTGATTCTTTACCAGTCGGAAGAGTCATTTGAAAATCTCACCCTCAAGTTGCAGGGTTTCCTCAATGCTACCAACCCACCCACGGCCATTGCCGCTTATAACGACCAATTAGCCATTCAATTGATCGCTTGGTTGCAAGACCAAGGCTATGTGATTCCAAAAGATATCTCAATTGTCGGTTTCGACAATTACACCATGTCAGCGTATATTACCCCCAAGCTGACGACAGCTAGTCACCCTAAACGTAAAATGGGAGGTACCGCTGCCGAAATGCTGTTGAAGCAAATTGCCCATCAAAAAGTTGGCAGCGTTGAATTTCCGCCCAAAATTGTTGAACGCGCCTCCATTCAACAACTGACTGACAAAAAATAGCCGATCGCCTTTACCCCCTCATCGTCACTACGCTCAAATAGCCGCCAGACCGCGGGTCAACATCGCATATAATCGATTATCAGACTGCATGTGGAGTTTGCTGGTGTTTCGTCATCATGTTTACAAAAAAAGAGCACGCCCAGAATTTCACCAATTCTAGGCGTGCTTGACTCCCCGCTAAGTATTTCTCCTGACGCTTACCTGTGATTCCATGTTGGTATGTTCAGCTACCCTCGTTCTTCACAAGACGAAGAAATCTGTCACCGCACTTTTTATTCACGTTACTTTGATTCCGCCGTAAGGTCATCAAGAATACGATTTACCTTCTGTTCTCGCAGCTGATAAAGGCCACATTGTTCACGACAAAATACGGTGCGGTCCTTTTTAACTTCGTCCACAACCCTCTCGATGACTGCATTAGTGCGTTGATTGGCTTGACGCAAGGCTTCGAGTTTTGCATTGGGTTCGGACATTGTTGCAGTCGCTGTTAATGCCTTCAGGATCATCTGTGCCTTATATTCACGAATCGGGTGACTTTCTTCCAGTTGGTGCCTGATCAATAAGTCCTTCATTTTTAACACCCTCGCTTTGTTAGCCGCTTTTACGCCAGAAACAACCATTAGAGTTGGGCGTCTTCAAAGCGTTCAACTCTGAGCAATTAAATAGTAACCATTACTCTCTACAATAGGTAGAATACGCCGGTTCTCTCCACTCTGTCAATGTAATAGTGCAACATCGAGCTACCTGCCTCTTTAATCTTATCAGAATTTTTCGGTTTACAGTACATTTAAATTGATGATCAGCTCACATTCCCGTAACCTTGATGCCATACCAGCTCTCTAAGCTGACAAACCAGGAGAATTATTATGAAGACATATACCCCCGAAGCTCTGCGAAAAAATTTGTTTGATTTGCTGAACAAAGTGGCAACAGGAAACGAAGAAATAGAAATTTCCCTCAACCGACGTACCGACTTCGATAGAAGAATTGTTTTGGTCAGTAAAGACCGTTACAACGATTTGAAAGAACTGGATTTCTTATACGAAACGGACACGCTGCCCGTTGTCAGGAACTGAATGTAGAGCGCAAAACCAGATGACTTCAATGACGAGAATGCTTACTAACAACTCACATTTGAAGTGCGACTCAAGATACACTAACAAATAGTTTTTCAACGAAAAGTCCAAGTGGCTACATCGCTTTTGAATCACCTAACTCAATCCTCCAAGATATATGCCCATATTTAACACTGCGGTGACAAAAAGTGTTACAAGTGATAAGCTCTTTACAGGATGAAAATGAATCGTGCCATTTGACGGTCACCGCAGATTAACCACCTGCATTAAGTAAGATCGTTCGAACGGTTGGCGGCTTCCTTGAAAGGGAGCCGTTTTTTATTTCAAAGCAAAACGCCTGAGGCCAGACCTCAGGCGTTCTTAATTCTATGAAGGTTCTTTTCTCGTGTCTCAACCGGTGAAACAGTCTATTTGCGCGCAATTTTCCCGCATTACCGTAATTATGTGTGTAGTGCTTGTAGTTAAATTTTCACTTACGCTTCGCCTTCCACCAACACATTGCAATGCCGCGTCCGAACTCTATTCTGATCCCAATCAACAAAATAGATATATCCAACTGTACCCGTTTGAAGCTCACCATCGCGAATAACAAAGGTTTCACTGGCACCGAACATCGACGCACGAATATGGGCATCCCCGTTCAGCACAGTTCCGTCGTCGCCTTTGTATGCAGGATTGTCTTGAATGCTGTGTAGAAAATCAATATGCTTCGGGCCTGGATATTTGTAATTAGTATTTTCGGTCAGCTCTCGTGGCACGATTTTGTCTAACAGGCGACTCATATCAACCAGTAGATATTCATCACCGTTAAAGTCGCGATCATGGGTAAATTCTTCAAATATGACCGAACAAGTGGTATGGGGTGATTGAACCACACATATGCCATTCTGAACGCCACTATCCTTAACAAACTGTTTGACTTGGTCAGTCACATTATGAAAAGTAACTCTATGCCCATTCGACGTTAAGTCCAATACTTCGCTTTTAACCGTCATGCTAATTGTGCCTCCTTATAAGCAGCCATTGCACCCATCATTTCTTCTAGTTTTGCCTGCCAATCTGGTGCTTTAATGATCCCACTCGTGCCACCTGTACCATCAGCGCCTAGTTGCAGCACTTTCTTAACGTCAACGCCGGTGCTGACACCAGCTGCCTGCATGATTAAAATATTGGCGTCAACATCACGCACTGCTTCATTCGTTGCCTTGATATAGTCTTCATTGCTGATGCTACCAGTACCGATCAGACTGGTGGGTTCACAGATCATCATTGTAGGGTGCAGTGTCGCGATTGCCCTACTTTCCGATGGTGTATCTGAACACACAATGGTCATGAGACCCACCTCCTTGGCACGAGTAATCGTTTGATCCAAGACACCGATCCCAAGCGGCTTTTCTGCATGATTTAACACAACTGCTTCAACACCTGCTGCTTTTAACGCTTCCGGTAACACATGGCCCATTCCCCGTCCCGGTCGCAACGGATCCATGTGTTGCGCCGCGATAATTAGGTGACTCGTTGCAGCTTTGATGCGCGGTAGGTCAATCAGTTGACCGGTAAACAAACAATCCAATTGATTCTGACTTGCAACTTTATCCGCGATCTTTGCGAGCTTCACCACGTCATCACCGTAAAGATAAGACTTAGGGTTCACAATGAAAAATGGTTTTCTGATCCCTGTCATACCAACATCATCCCTTTCAGAAAATGACAACTATAAGGTGCCAAGTGCGATCGCATGTTCAGCCTGATTCAGCTTGACCGTGTTAAAAACATCAATATAGTGTTCGTCCAGCAACTCAACGCTGCGTTGTTCAGCTTCGATCATCTTAAGGACATTTTCATATTCTTGAGCTTGCGCAGCGTGAAGTGCAGCATTAGCTAAGTCGGTATAGATATTGACTTTAGTGATTCCCAACGTTGCTGCTTTACGCAAGTTTTCATCCCCTGATGAAGATCCACCATGTAAAACCAAAGGAACAGAAACCGCCTTTCTAAGCTCGCTAAGACGCTCAAAGTTCAGATGCGGTGTTTGTGCACTTTTGTAAACACCATGTGAAGTCCCAATTGAAACCGCTAGAGAATCAACTTGCGTACGTTTTACAAACTCAACTGCCGCATCGACTTCGGTATACTGATTGGCATCGTCCTCGCTCAAACCGGTACCAACATGTCCAATTTCAGCTTCAACCACAACGCCGCGTTGGTGTGCGTAATCAACCACATCTTTGGTCACTGCGATATTTTTATCGAACTTTTCTGCCGAAGCATCAATCATGACGGATGTGAAGCCATGGTCAACGCCATATTTCACTAAATCCGGAGAAAATCCGTGGTCTAGGTGCAAAACTATCGGCACTTTTGCCTGAGCACCATAAAACTTGCCTAAATTCAAAGCTTCATCAATATCGATATCTGCCTCGTGCTTTTGTGCCCACGCGAGTAAAATTGGTACTTGTTTTTGTTCGGCAGCCGCAACGTGTGCGCGAGCTGACATTTCATCCCAAAAGTTGAAGTGCGGAATCGCGAAACCACCTGCGCGTGCCGTCAGCAACAAATTTTTTGAAGAAATGAGCATTATTTAGCAGCCTCCCCATCTTCAATGTCCTGTTTAATTTCGGCATAAACCTTATCTGCACCAATACCTGTCAACAACGGTACCCCATCAATAACCTTTTCTTTAATCGAATCTGGCACCAACGTTGTCGAGACCACAATGTCGTAATCATCAATGTGGTTCACTTCTTCGGCCACTTTGCTTTGATACAGCTTGACATTCTGCGTGAGTCCTTGTTGATCCAACCAGGTTTTTAGCTTACCCATTACAACAGTTGAAGTTGCTACACCGGTACCGCAGATAACTAATAATTTTTTGGTCATGTTTGTTCTCCTCTTTCTAGATATTATGCTGTTACTTTTGTACCCTTATCGCGAATCTTGTTAAGCCAGAATAGTAATCCCAATGCAATCAGGAACAAAACTGCAATGCCGACCCACTGAAACTTTTCACCCATCATCAAGTAAATAAAGTTCGTCCACAAACCGCCATCACTTAATGCAGAAATCGAATTGTTACCGCCCATGTTGAAACTTGCCGCTTTTGCCAGTTTGGTGATCAGTGGCGCTGCCCAACTGGCAACGTAAAGGCTGATTGCGATATCGACAGTCCCGGCAATGACGGTTCTAAAGATGTCGCCCTTGAACACAGCAGCAAACAACGCAATAAAGAACGGAATTGTTGCTAGATCACCAAAGGGTAATACCTTATTCCCTGGCAGGACAACTGCGAGGAGCAATGTGATTGGCACCAACAGTAAGGCTGAAGATAGAACCGAACCTTGTCCGATAGCTAACGCACTATCCATCCCAATGTATAATTTTCGGCCTGGGAAGTGCTTTTTGATCATATCGTTAGCGCCTTCCGAAATGGGGGTCAGGCCTTCCATAAGCAGCGAAACCATACGTGGCATGAGCATCATGACTGCAGCCATACTGACAGCTAAGTTCAATACTTTATTGATCGGTTGTTGCGCTAATAACCCAATAACCAACCCAATAATGGCTCCGATAACGGTCGTATCGCCAAAAACACCTAGGCGTTTTTGAATGGTTTCGGCATCAAGATGAATTTTGTTAATTCCGGGAATACGATCAAACAACCAGTTGAAAGGAAGCGCAAAGACGTAACCTGGTGCAGATAAACCGTGAGGAAACGAAATACCTTCCAGACCATAATACTTGGCAACAGTGGGCGCGCTCAGATCAGCAAAGAAATAAGTGAACATGGTAACGACAACCATCGTGGCAAGTCCTAACCACATGTTGCCGGTCAGCGTATAAAGAATGGAGCCAGCAAATGCCACATGCCAGTAATTCCAAATATCAACGTCCAGCGTTTTGGTTAAGCCCAAAATCAACAAAATAATATTCGTGCCAACGCCTACTGGAATCGCCATAGCACCCAATGCCGTACCATAAGCAATCGCCGAGGCTGCTGGCCACCCAACATCAATACTGCTAAGGTGCAAGTCATAATTACTGATCATGGCTTTTGTTGCCGGTCCTAAGCTTGTTGTCAGTAGGTTAATAACAAGATTTAATCCGATAAAACCAATACCAATCGTTAACGCAGACTTAAATGCCTTACCTGGTTTAATCCGCAGCGCTAGTCCGAAAAGAAATAGCAATATGGGCAAGAAGACGCTTGCGCCTAAGTTGACGATCCATTGAATCACTTGCATTTGAGCTCTCCTCCTTTGTTTTCAATACCAGCTGTTACCCGATACCACGTTCAGTCATAAACTTAATGAACGCTGCTACCGTGGTTATTTGTTGAAATTCTGCCATAGCTTTGTCGTCTGCAAACAAGCCCATTAACTTCTGGAGCATATCTAACTGTTGGTGAGCTGTCTTCAATGCCAATACAAACAGATAGTTAACCGAAACCACTTCAGTTGCACTTGCCATCTGTCGAAATGTAACTGGGGTTTTTAAAGCGATAAAACCGATCTGGTCGTGAAGCACCTGATCGGCATCAGTATGCGGAATCGCAACACCCACACCATCATTCAGTTGCAGCCCTGTTGGATAAGTTTGCTCACGTGCAATAATGGCATCGCCAAAAGTCGGTCTAACTGCACCAACGGCAGTTAAACGACTTGCAACTGCCTTTAATACTGCATTTCGATCAGAGAAAACCTGGTTAAAGGTAATCACCTGATCCGAGAAGAAATGATTGATACGTGTCTCCTCCATAACGTTCACTCCATTTCAAACAATTGATTAATTGAATCTTCGTCTGCTAGTTTTTGCATGACTGGACGAAAACGTTCACCATTCTGGTCATGTGGTGAGATGGCTAATACAACGAATTTATCTATCTGGTGCACTTCGCCAGAGTAGTCTGAGCGCCAGTTCAATGGCGAATCGGTTTTTACCAAGAGCACCATCGTCTGCGCAATCTTCTCCGAAATCAAGTGCAAAATGGCCGTCCCATAGCCGATATACGTCTCCCCTTCACGTTCACGTTCAGTCACAATCTTTTTGACTGAGGCAGGCGTCAGATCAGGTATGTCAGGTTGCAACACCTTGGCAATCAGTTCGAATAGGCGCTTCTGATTTACTGGGTCTTCCAAACTAACTAATGGCACATCACTTGATTTCTTTAATGGCATGGCGAATTTTCTCCTTATCCAAGTTCGACAACACTGCACTAACTAACACTTTAGGAATTGCCAGCTTGTCATACTGGGAATCTTTGAGATCAATCGTTGAGACGATCAGATCCGTATTTTTCAGCGAATTGAGATCAATGTCAGACAACAATCCTGTCGCTGTTTGATCAATTTTTAACTCGCGAAAAGTTTTCTCTAGCTTCACCCGCAACAACTCTGAAGTACCGATACCACTGGAACAAATGACGAGCGTTTGGATTTTATGATCCTGTTGTTCCAAGAAACGCGCGAAATACATGACAATAAAGCCAACTTCATTAGCCGATATCTCAGGTAATTGGAACTTCTTCGCTGCAGCCTGGGTTCCCGATGTCAAAACCTCAAATAACTTGGCATATTCACGCTGAATGTCGGTCAACAACCCGTTTGTGACGGCAATATTGTTTTCCAAGCGATTAATGAGCGGGGCGATGTGTCCAGCCAACTCTCGCCAAGTCTTTAACTGAATATGCGCGGTCGGAAGATGTTCATTGACATAATGAATTAAAAATTGCGAGACATCATGAACCTTTTGGCTATATGAAAGCATTTTGACATTCGGGGTTCCTTCATCAATTCGCGACGAAATCAAATATTGAAAAAGGTAGTCTGTTTCTTCAGGTGGCAACTTTTTGGCTAAATATTTCTCCGTATTATTAATCACGATTTCTGCCAACCGATAAAGATGCATGTTTTTCAACATCAGTCGCCGTACCTCACCGCCGTTGACAATTTTGAGCTGTTCAGCTTTACCTTGACGACGAACTCGTTGAATCAATATATACAGATGAGACAAAATGTTGACATTGTATGGATAAGCCAGCTTGCCACCGGTGGCTTGTTCAATGACCTGAACCTGCGTCGTAATAAACTGCTGATCGTAATCTGTAATGCCTTCGATCTTGCCACCGTTTGTAATCGCTGACATATTTTGTAAAACGCTGCTAAGTTGTTCCCGAATACGGGTCTCCTCACCCTCGAGATGGACGGTGTTGTTGACTCGGACAAGTTGCAATTTTTGCTTAAGCAATCTGCGCTTAAGATAAAGGAGATCATTGTCAATCGTGGCATCGCTGACATATTGATCGGCATACAAGTCAGACAGCGAGATTTTAAGCGGTGCCCGAAACAACAGCTGCTCTAGAACTTGATTTCTGCGCTCAAGACTACTTTGATTGGTCCCATCGGCGGACTCGTTTGGAGCTTTTAGATCCGGCAGTGCACTGGGTAAAAGCCGTGCCCCTTTACCCCGAATCATTTGAATAACAGGCTCGTCAGACCGTTCATTAATTTGATCAATGTGACGATAAATAGTTTTCGTGGATGTTCCCAAAGCCTTTGCGACCTCACCTGCATTCACAAATCCGGCACTCTGGGACAAGTAATCCAACAATGCCCGATCAAGATCGCCAATGTGATTCACTGTAAACACCTCCTCACCTGTGCAACCGCTTACAGTTACAGTATACGGATGTACTGGATTGATCCACATAAACTAGTGTCCAGAGGTTCGGACACGCTGTTTCTGGACATGGACAAGATGTCCGCAAAACAAAAAGCACCTACTCTTTACGTAAGTGCTTGCTTAATTTCAACGCTGTTACCCTAGTCTCTTGTCTATTCAGCATTAATACCGCATTATTGTTCGAAAGACTAAGCATTGTGCTCAAACTTCATAGCGAGTGCAATTGACGCTAACATAGAGGATTCATTTGCAATGCCTTTTCCAGCAATATCAAACGCTGTACCATGATCTACTGAGGTTCGAATAATCGGCAGGCCTAGCGTGACGTTAACGCCTTCGTCAAACGCCAATAGTTTCATGGGAATGTGGCCTTGATCATGATACATTGCTACCACAATATCAAACTTACCTTGCGTTGCTTTTAAAAATACCGTGTCAGGCGGAAGTGCGCCGCTCACGTTGATTCCTTGAGCTTGTTTTTCTTTGACAGCAGGATTAATCTCTTTAATCTCTTCATCACCAAAGAGCCCGTCCTCTCCAGCATGCGGATTTAAGCCTGCAACCGCTATTTTAGGTTCCCTTATGCCTAACCGTTTCATCGCATTATTGGCTAGATCAATGCATTCCTCTACTCTGTTCTTTTTGACGAGATCACATGCTTTTCTCAACGGTACATGCGTTGACACATGAACAACCGCTAATTTTGGGCTCCAGAGCATCATAGTATATTTTTTTGTGCCAGTGAACTCTGCAAATATTTCCGTATGTCCATCAAAGTTATGTCCTCCCTTATGCAGAGCATCTTTGTTTAAAGGCGCTGTAACGACTGGACCTATTTTTTTCTTCATCGCTAGGTCGATGGCTACCCTCAAAAACTGAAAAGCAGCATCTCCTGAGATGGGACTCACTCTCCCAATTGGAATCTTTTCTAACGGAATATCCATGACATTATAAACATTAATCTTTCCTGGTTCGAATTGATCCACGTTTGTAATGAAATTTAATGGTGTCTTTATTTTTAAGAGATCCGCATAATAGGCCATAATTTCTTTACTGCCGAAGATGATGCTCTCACTCAGATAGTCTTTATTTTTCATCAATGCCTTCAATGAAATTTCCGGTCCAACACCTGAAGGGTCGCCAATTGTAATTCCAATATAGTTTGTCATTCTTATTCTCCTCCACTAAGTCTTTTCATGCTTTCCAAAAGCGTATCTTGTTGGCCAAATGCACCTGCTTTCGTCACAATCTTCAATCCATCTGCGATTCCACCGATTAGAGTACCTAAAACAACGCCGGGTGTGATCTCTTCCTGAATCTCTGACCCACTGGCTTCAAGCGCTCGAATCATTTCTATGGCTGTATCGCCACCAGTTAAAAATAAACCACTCAATCGCTGGGCTTTCACAACTTCTGACGCAATGGCAGCAAGGTTTTCACGAACAATTCTGCTTATTTCTGATCTGTCAACCGTCCCTAAGCTCTCAAAAGCTTCAATTGTTTTCTGATAATCTTCTTTCTTTCGGGTGACTGTCAAAATGGTATCCCCTTTGCTAAGTGACGAGTGTACCAGTTCTTGATATTTTGAGATAAGCGTTAATCTATCTGGCTTTAGGAGGTCGTTTAGCTGAATCGTAACAATTGGGATACCATTTTCAGCCGCGTATTCCATCTGACTTAGACTCGTTTCACTAATTGACCCGACAACAGCTAGGCTTGGAAGAACGCGTTTGCTTTTTTTAAATAATATACTCGCCAAGCCTGCGGATCCCACATAAAGTATGCGCCTTTCTTTTGCTCGCGTACTTGCTACAACAGCCTCCAGGTCCGAATCAGTTTCGGCATCAAACACGAGGACTTTAGCTTTTGATGGCAATGCCCTTTTATTAGTCTTTAAGCTTACCAGCTCAACATCACGACCGAATTCTTTTTGCAGCAGTTCAACAATGTTATCTGTCCATAAAGGATTTAAAGGATCATTAGCAATATCAGTTGCCATTAACGGTTTCCCTCCTAGCATCTGAATGCCGTTAATGGTCGTTCTATTTGCATTAGGCAACGCAGGGGCAACAACGATCAGATCAGGTTGGTAAAGGTCCGAGATCGCATGAATTTCCTCTCCAATATTGCCGCGAATCGTTGAATCTATTTTTTTGTAAACGAGATTAAACTGATTTTTCTCGGTTATTTTTTTAACCAGTTCAGCAACTTTACGGGATGCTGCTACCGGAGAAATTGTTCGTGACTCCGTATCAAGCACCACAGAATGGTCAACTAATCCACCTGTTGGGAAAAGCTGAATCTCTGCTTGATAACCATTCTTCTTAAGTTGAACGCCTGTATCACTTGCTCCGGTAAAATCATCCGCGATAATCAGGTACTTTTCCCTACTCATTTTCAATCACCTTCATCTCCTTTTCAGCCGCCGATTCTTCACGTCGCTCGGGATGGATCTTTTTCTCATGGCGATCTAGCAGGCTGACAAGTAACGGACAAAGCAGCGCTGTCACAATGATGGCAGCTGCAACTTGTGCAGTCGCCTGAGCTGCAACTTGCTTAAAGACCGGATCAATAGCTGCAACTGCAGCAGGTGTTCCGATAGCATTACCTGCAGTGGCGCCAACTGCCGCACCCACTTGCGGGAATTTCATCTTTAATACTTTATAGACAGTATACCCTGCTATGCCTGTCACAACCGTACAGAATATTCCCAGAATAATACCGCTCAGTCCTGCATCTACAAGTTGACTGAGATTCAACGCAGCGCCTAACGGAAAGGCAAAAAACGGGATAAGCAGTGTCGTTCCAGGTGCTAGAAATTTACGAATCTCCGAATCCAGATTACCGAGAATAAATCCAATTAAAATAGGCATGATGGCAGCAATTAAAGCGGTCAAAGGAATTTTTGCCAATCCTGTTGCGCCAAAAGCAATCATTGTAAAAAATGGACCATCACTTAATGCAATGATTGAGGTTGCACCAACATCAGTGGCATCCCCATATTCGCCAGCCAAAGCCGCATATAAACCCCCATTTTTATTGGTCATAGACGACACAATTGCTAATGGGCTCAATCCCAAGACTCCGGCAAGTCCAAAGAAATGATTCACTAGAACTCCCAAAATAGCCCCAATACCAACCTTAGTGACGAGCAAAACCACACCTTTGTAAACTGAGACACCCGCCTCCTTAACACTAATTTGCGCTCCGCTGCAAAATAAGAATGCGGCTAACAACGCCATTGCTCCAGTTTTGAATAATGCTTCTGTAAAGCCTCCTAATGCAAAAAATTGTGGAAAAAAGGTATTTGTTAATGCCCCTAATAGTAACGGAACAACCATCATGCCTCCTGGTAACTTCTTGACTGTTTTTAAGATGTTCATGGTGCTTCCTCCTCCTTTACATTTCTTATAATGTAAAGCGCTTGCAAAAAATCAACAAACGGGATATGGTCAGATTGTGTTCGTTTTTGAAACACGTCTCAAATAAACAGCTGTAATTATAAAAATCGTTCAATTTTTAAACGTTCAGGGGGCATTAACGATGCTTAAAGTGCTAGCTATTGCACCATATCCAAACTTAAAAAACAAAATGGACGAAATCGCGCAGAAGTTCAAAACACTCTATATTGAATCCTACGTTGGCGATCTTACGGAGGGATTGGAAATCGCGCAGAAAAAGAGTGCGAATTTTGACGTCATTGTTTCCCGAGGTGGAACTGCAAAACTCATTCGTGAAAATCTAGACAAGCCTCTCATCGAAATTGACTTGTCATTACTGGATATCCTGCGAGTCATTCGATTAGTTGAAGTATACAAATATAATTATGCATTTATAGGATTCTCTAACGTGACTGATAAGATTAAGATACTGGGGCAGATTTTGGAAAAGGAGTTGCACATTGTCACTATTTCAAAGTCTGCCGAGTTGCCTAACATCATCAAGCAGCTTAAAGCTCAGGACTACTCTATGATCATTGGCGACAACATCACCTTTAAAGAAGCACGGAAGTCAAATCTCAATTCTATTTTGATTGAATCCGGCGACGAGAGTATTTACAATGCCTTTTCATCAGCACGCTATCTCGGTACAGAGCTGAAAAAGGTAGATGATCGCAATAGAGCGGTTGTTAATGCCCTGAGTGCATTTGATCAGTCAGTCTTAGTTCTTGATCAAAATTGTCATTTACAGTCTCAGCATCATAACGGGCTTTTAAAAGCACATGAGCAAGCAATTCTTCACACAATAAAGCCACAAGTATTGTCTGGCTCTACCAAAGCGTTCACACTCTTTTCACGTGTTGAAGAACAACTATATCAAATCAACGCAAGGTTCCGAAATAGGCTTTGGTATGTTCTCGTAACACCTCTTAAGTCTTTAGTTGACAATGATTCCTCCATCAAAAGCTTTGTTCCTGCTTCTAATCAGGATGTAAGTTCAGTTAACATTGGCAACTTGTCGAAAGACGTCCAATTAGCCGCTAAATCAGGAAGGAATGTTTTGTTCATAGGCGAAAAAGGGACGGCAAAGTTAACAGCTGCTGAGCATCTTGCGTCAATGATACAGGCTAATCATTATTGGAAAATTGACTTAAATAAGATGAAGTCAGAATCAGCATTCTGGGCGTTATTCAACAATGCCACTTCACCTTTGCTCGACCACCATGCTCTCTTCATTATTATTGGTGTTGAAAAATTGAATGCTTTATATCTGAAAACTCTCCAGAGCTTCTGTGACATGTCAGAAACAACCGACAATCATTTTCTTCTAATTTATCGATCTGGCTCTCATCAAAATTCGGTTGCAAGTCGCTTCCATACGACCTTTCAGATTACAACTACGCCTCTTAGAAAACGTAAAGCTGATATTGGATCTTTGGTCAGTCTTTACCTCTATCAATTTTCCAAAAGGTACCAGAAAAGTGTGGTCGGTATCAGTGAAGATGGTATGACAATCCTTGAATCGTATTCGTGGCCAGAAAACCTTTTCCAGTTCAAACGGGTTCTGGAACAACTTGTCTTACAAACTAACGGCCCGTTTATCTCAAGTAACTCGGTCAAGCGAATGATCCTTAATGAGGAAGCGCAATTTGCATACCACCAAACCCAACGTGGCGATTTATCAAACATTTCAATGTTCAAAGGAGAAACATTAGCCAAAATCGAAAAGCAAATCTGCACGATTCTGCTAAAACAAAACGCTGATAACCGAACGAAAACTGCAAAAGAACTTGGCATTAGCAGAAGCACCCTGTGGCGAATTTTAAAGTGATCAGGTAAGCATGCAATCTCTGATTTTTAAAATCCCCTAATTTGTGCCTTGTTTGCATCAAAAAAAGCCTCGGTTTTTCCCGCGACTTTTTTAAGATTGTTATACCTCTGCAACCTCTTCTTCACTCATCAACCGTACTTCATGTTTGGCATGTCTTAACTCTGGCCAATATGCTTGGTTTGCAATGATTAGATCATCTAGCACTTCCTTGGCAACTTGAGCACTGGGCAATGTTTTTGACAATGTCAATGCCTGCCATAGTTCCTGATAATCATGATTGATCCACGCATCTACAACAAGCTTTTCAACCATAGCTTGATTGAGAATCATCCCGCGCTGGAATAAAGGAATCTTGCCTTGGGTTAATGGTTCGGCACCATCTTTGCCGACGATACATGGAACTTCAACCATAATGTCGTCATCAATATTCGCAATTGCACCATTGTTTTCAACTATCAGTAGCATCCGTTCATGAGTATTAAATGCAATGGCGCGTGCAAGATCAACAATAAAGGAGGCATGACTGTCAATCTGAAATTCTCCAACCTTGCTGGTACCTGCATCAATGATTTTTTGAGCCGCTGTAAAGACCCGTTTCTCACGCCCATCTTCAACTTCATTTGCTCGCGTATAATCAGGGTTTGAATGTGCCACCACATAGTCTGGATACAAATAATATTTCAAATAAGTGTTAGGCAAATAATTTGGATCCACCGCAAGCAAATCCTGTGCCTTTTTATGGGTTGCTTGCCAACTCGCATCCATGTGCTGGGTATCGACTTCTACTTGAGTCAGGTATCCATGATGAGCCACATAATCGCGAATTTGCGGCAGATACTCATGCCCAGCTTTGTCCTTCACACTCGTCCACCAGCCAAAATGGTTCATGCCAAAATAGCGCACCTCCAAGTCTTGTGGCTTTAAGTCAACAATTTGTGACATTCTCCGTTGCGTGCCAACTGGCATGTCACATATATTCATAATTTTTGCATTAGGTCGTAATCGACGGCAGGCTTCGGCCACAATTGATGCTGGGTTGGAGTAATTTAGCATCCAACAATCCGGTGAATATTTCTCCATGAAGTCAATTAGTTCAATGATATCGCCAATACTGCGCATCCCGTATGCAATACCACCGGGGCCGCATGTCTCTTGCCCCACCACATGATGCTTTAAAGGAATTTTTTCGTCCAGTTCACGCATTTTATAACCACCGGAACGAATGTGCGCGAAGCAAAAATCAACATCTGTGAATGCTGACTCAGGATCAGTCGTCCAAGTAAAATCAATGTCCGGGGCTTTCTCGTTAAGTTCAATCGCAATCGCTTCTGCAATTGTTGCCTGGCGATTTGCATCAGTATCGTAAAGTTTTAGAACTCGCAACGGAAAACGCTCTATGTTTGCTAAGAGCATCATCACAATACCAGCCGTATAAGTACTGCCACCACCTGCAATAACAACTGAAAACTTCTTTGATTCGTTCATTATAACCACTCCTATTCAACTTCTGCTGCATCAATACCTAAAGCTTCATCTACTGCAGCTCGCACTTTTGTCACTGCTAAGCCATAAACGACATGCACGTTGTTCCCTTTCTTGATGACGCCACTGGCACCTGTAACATTCTTCAGGGTAGACTCATCCACCAAATTCGGATCTCTCAAAACGGTTCGCAGTCTTGTGTAACAATTCGTGACGCTTTCAACATTATCCGCGCCACCAAGCGCTTCAATAATAGTTGTAGCTGGTACGCGGCGATCATCTTTTGGTGTCTGAACAGGTTTTGCCTGTTGTTTTTCTTGATAATCTGATTTGCTGTAAAGTCTTGTTTCTTGATCACTATCTTCACGTCCGATCGTCTTCAAATTAAACTTACTAATCAAGAATCTAAACGTGAAATAGTAGATAAAGAAGAACACAACTCCAACGAGAATGTACATTGGCCAATGAGTTTTTCCTATACCCAATGGCAGATTATAAAGTAGAAAATCAAGGAAACCATTGGGACCAATTGCCCTGACATTAAGGATATTCAGAGCCACCATACTAAGGCCACTCAGCGCTGCGTGTACAACAAATAACAATGGGGCAATGAACATAAAGGAAAATTCAATTGGTTCTGTAACACCAGCCAAGAACGAAGTGACTACTGCCGGGATCAAAATGGCTTTTACTTTATTCTTATTTTCTGGTTTAGCCATCTGATACATTGCTAAACATGCACCGATCAAACCAAACATTTTTGAGATTCCCCGAGCATCCCATATAACGGAGCGGGACAGCAAGTGGATGCTCGGATCCGCCATTTCAGCATAATAAATATTTCTTGCTCCTTCAAAAATATGCCCACCAATTTCTTGAACGCCACCAAGTGAGGTATATAAGAATGGTGTATAAATTAAATGATGCAGGCCGGTTGGGATTAGTAAACGTTCCAACGAGCCGTAGAGGAACAGTCCAAAGTTACCAGTCTTATTGATGACCCCACCTAATCCGGAAATACCCATCTGGATGAAAGGCCAGACATACGTAAGCACGACCGCCAATAAAACGGTCACCGGAATTAGAACAATAAAAACAAATCGACTCCCACCGTATATTTGAAACGCACTGCGGAACTCTATATCGACGAACCTGTTATGGATGTAACCCACGGTGATACCAAGTATGATGCCCAGGAAAACGCCCATATCTAAAATTTGAACACCGAGTACTGATGCTTGACCTGTTCCTTGAAGATTTTCTGCCTTAGAAAGAATACCGCGCAATTCCATAAATTTGTTCATCGCATTGATGAAGACAAGGAACGTCAATAATGCGGTAAAACCGGCTTCCGCTTTCTTTTTCTTTGCCAGGCCAACTGCCAACCCCACACAGAAAATCACCCCAAGGTTCGTCAGAATTGATACCAAGGAACCTGATAGAATTAGCCCAAATCCTTTGGTCACCGGATTATTCATAAAGGGTGCAACTTCGAGAAGCTTCTGATTCGTGAAGATATTACCGATTGCTATCAAAATACCAGCAATCGGTAATATCAATACAGGAACAAACATCGCTTTCGAAAATCGCTGTAAGCCATCCATGACCTTTTGTTTCATTCTTTTCACCTCTCAAATCTGCTAAACAAGTTTCTCAACTAAGCAAGCCTCATTGTTGATGGCCTTAATTTAGCAAAATGTTCCCCTGTTGAAAACCCTTACACAACAATAGGGAACCCGTTTTGTTCACTCGGAACAGGTTCCCTATCGTCTGGTTAATTAGTGCGTATACACAACTATTAATAACTTCCTACGGCTATTAAACATCAAGCCAACTTTTCCACTTCGCTAATTACCAATTCAAACGCCGTCAACATTCTAGGATAAAACAATGATGCACGTTGATTTAGATCATCTAATGGAAATTCGTCTGGAACCGCGATGGCCCAATTTGCTATTTTCGCCAACGAGCTATCATCTTTGCCCGTAAAAGCCACAATAGGTACCGACAGACTGCTAACCAAAGTCGCTTTATCAATAACAGTTTGTGTTTCTCCAGATTTTGAAACAACGATAAAAAGGCCCAAATCTTCCAAGCAGTTTTCTAACAAGGCTGCAGAGTCACCTGGTGTCGAGAAGAAACAACGCTTCCCCAGAATCTGAAACTTTTTAAACATGTAATTTCCAATGACACTTGAAAAACCTGCAGCGTAAACGTATAGACACTTGTTGTCGACAGATGCGATCTGTTGCGCCACAGTTTGAAACTTGATGATGTTATTTTTCTTGGTTGCTTCAGAGAGCAGCGGATCTTGAGAATCGTGTGTCGCCTGAATTCCAGTTTCACCATTACGTAACATCGTCATTAATTTGTATTGGAGTTCAATAAAACCACGATAGCCCATTTTATGTGCCAATCGCATCACCGTGGTTGCTGAAGTATAGTTTGCCTTCGCCACCTCGCGAACACCCATGTCCAGCACACGGTCAATGTTAGCGATCATGTATTGCAATACTGTCAGTTCGGTTTCGGACAGATGCTTACTCGCAACCAACTTCTCTAATTTCACTCTTATCAGTTGTCCTTTCGACAAAGCTAGTAATTAATCGAAAAATAGTCTCTTAAGGAGGTTCCCTAAAGATCAGACACCCTGGACAATTAATCGGCGTAGGTCAGCGTTGTTACAGGGTCACCATGCACCACCTGTTTTGCACTGATAGTCGAAAAATCCTTCACCTTATTCATATTCGTGAAGACTACTAAAATTGCCGGATTACGTCCTGAATCTTTGATTTCGGTAGTGTTAATCGTGGATAGTTCGTCACCTGCTTTAACTTCATCACCAGCCGCGATTCTGGTTTCAAACGGCGTACAATCCATCTCAACGGTATCAATTCCCATGTGCACTAAAACTTCCAATCCTGTTCCCGATGTTATGCCAATTGCATGCTTAGTCGGAAAGACCGAGCTTATGATACCTGAAATTGGTGCATAAACTATGTTTTCTTCCGGTACAATAACATACCCCTCGCCCATCATTTTTTCTGAAAAAACACCATCCTTGAGATCCTCCAATGGCATTAGTCGACCAGTCACCGGAGCCACATAAACTTCGCGCTTTTCTTTCTTGAATAAACCAAACATCAGTGATCCTCCTCTTCTTCGCCAATAAACTATTTCAGGCTTTGATAAGCCGAAAAGTTATAGTCGTTATTTTTGATTGTACAGAAACACAAAAGTTATGTAAACGGTTTCCCCTCCTCCATTCGACTCAGCTCTGCCGCTGGGCTTGGCCTTAAGCTAAAAATCTCGATCACTTCGTAAATTATCGGACTAGTCTTTAACAGATATGGAACAAAATGTCACTTCGCTTAAAACTTTCCAACCGATGTGGCATCGATACCACATTGTCTATTCACAGATGCGCTGACACTGTCTAAAAATCAACAAGATAAAAAGCCTACCGACCGCTTTTTTGGTCTGTAGGCTTTTAACTTTCTCTAATGACTAAATAAAAACTTCCTACTCCGCTGCTACCAACTCACTAGCATCCACCAGCCGCTTGGTAATCCGCCACAACGCAGCAACATCTTCCGGGCGCGTCAAACCAGTCGCCTTATCGATAATCGAACTATAAACATGCGGAATGATCTGCTTAACGCCAGCATCCAATGCGATTTGGAGGATAGCTTCGAAGTTTTCCAAATCAATACCACCGGTCGGTTCGAGGTTGAAGCCTTCTGCCGCACAGGCTTTAGCGACAGCGCGGAATTCGGCTTCATGTTTCAAACCACCCATGGGAAAGAACTTGAAGCTGGTGCCACCCATGTCCTGTAACAAGGCGATGGCAGTTTCGACTGGTACTTCTGCGGCTGCTTTTTGGCTACTTTTAGGACCGGTGGCGATGTTGACCACGCCGACTTTGCCGGTTGGCGAAACCAACCCGTTAATCACGGTGTCGGCTTGGCCCAAAAGTGCCCGGCTGGTGCCGACGCCGGTGAAGACTTGGTTAACGTGCTGCGGCTGCAAGACCTTGGAAACGCGGCTGACCATCGTGCTTTGGTTCGGGTCGCCGGCGCCGAGGCCGACTGACAATCCGTTGTCGGTGACTTCCTGGTATTTTTTCATATCGTCAATTGCGGCTTCGTCGGTATCGTAGTTTTTGGTCAAAACGCCCACGACCACATGACCTTCTGCGGCTTCGTAGATCGCTTTGGCATTTTCAACGGAGCCAGCCAAAACGTTTAGAGCAACGCGATTTTTGTAATAGTTTGGGATTAGATTCATGGGAACGATCCTTTCTAGGCAAGAATTTCCTTGAGGCGATGAACAATCAGGTCCATTTCTGCTTGATCAACGGCGCGGATGTCGAACTCGATGATGCCTTCGTTGGCGCGATATTCGCGGGTGTAAATTGCCGGGTTGCCGGCTTTGAGTTCGGCGGTCACTTGCTTGGCGTCTTTAGGACTGGATGCTTCGACGGTCACGGCAGCGCGGAAAATTGGCCGCCCGGCACCGTCTTGAACTTCCTTAACGTTCAGATGCGGGACATCATTGAGCGCCGCCACGAATGGGTGCAGCCGAGCTTTCATTGCCTCGCCGGATTCCGGACCGTTGTCAAGATACTGAACGAGCGCGGTGGTGAAGCCGAGAATATTTTCCTTGCCGATTTTCATCGCGCGGCCGATGCCCAGGCCTTGCAACTTGGTCCAACTGATATACGGCTCCTTACCGAAGACGAGCCCGGAAGCAGGGCCTTCAATCGCTTTGGCACCGGAGAACAGAACCACATCAACGCCCATGTCGACGTATTTCTTCAGATCCTCTTCCGCCGCAGCATCAAGAATTAACGGCAGTTCATGCTTATGCGCCACTTCCAGCGCCTCTTGAATCGTCAACATGCTCTTTTGCACGGCATGATGGCTCTTCACGTAGAAAATAGCTGCGGTGTTCTCATTGATCATCATCTCAACGTGTTCCGACGTGCACATGTTGGCATAGCCGGCTTCAACCACCTGGCCGCCGCCAAGTTCGATCATGACTTCTTCCGGCGTGCCATAGTCCACATTTTGGCCTTTTGGCAGAATGATCTCGCGATTGGTGTAGCGCGGTGAAAACGGATGGTAAGCGTGATACTTGCTGCCTTGGCCGATGATGCCGGCCACCGCTTCCGCAATCCCCGCAGACGCCGAGTTCACCACCAGCGCGCCTTCTGTCCCTAACTTTTTAGCGATGAAGGCGCCAGTTTTGTCGGTCAAATCCTTCATTTCAAAAAAGTGGGTGTCGCCAAATTGCTGCGCCTGAATCGCGGCCTCCGGAACTTTGGAAACGCCCAAAATGGTCATTTTGCCACTGGCGTTAATCACGTGTTTTAAATCATAAGTGCTGTAATAGTCTGTCATGCTCGCTGTGCCTCCAAGTCGTATACCGTCCCGCCAACAATGGTGCAAATCGGGGTGATCAATTGATGGCCGGCTTCCGTATTGCCATTAGAATCCGTTAATACTTTATCACCCGGCGTGACATTGTAAATGGTAATGTCAGCATCTTTGCCCGGGCGCAGGCGTCCTTTGTTCAGCAGGTGGAAAGTATCAGCCGGCGCAAACGTGACCATCCGAATCACTTCCGGCAAGGTGTAGCCAACTTGAAGCATTTTCTCCATCGTGGTTGCCATGTCATAAACCGGCCCATTTTCCCGATTGCGGTGATAAATATCGGTGCTCAGCGACTTCGGATCCAGCCCATGGTCGCGGGCAATTTTCATGGTTTTAAAATTAAACGAATCAGTTCCGTGGCCGACATCGAAGACCACGCCACGATCATACGCATCATAGACGAAATCCTTGATCTCCGCATTTTCGTCAATCATCCCGTTCGGCTTGCCGTTGTATGCGTGGGTTAAGACATCGCCTGCGCCCATCGCCTGCAAAATGTCCTGAAGCTCTGGCGGATTCGCACCGACATGCACCATAATCGGCAGATGCCCGAGCAGTGCTGCGTATGACCGCGCTGCCAGTAACGGTTTGATGTCGTTGTCAATCACCACCGAATGGCTTTCGCGTGCTTTGATGCCGACGATAAAATCAGGCAGATCAACCACTGCGTCAAACAAGGCTTCTTTGTTGACCTTCTCCATATCGCCTAATTCGTCTTGCGCTAAAATGCCGGTACGCCCGATATTAATCAAAGCGAAAACGTTGGTCTTTTTGTCCCGGGTGATGTTGTAAAAATCGCGAATATTGTCCGCACCGGTTGACCCGGCGTCGATAACCGTTGTCACGCTGGACTTATACCCATCGGCATCGGGATCGTCATAATATAAGGTCAGTTTTTCATAACAATGCACATGATCGTCAATCCAGCCTGCACTGACATACGACTGGCCATGCAAGTCGATTTCTTTTTGTCCGCTGGCCCCTTCGAGCTTTGGCGCGATCGCCGCGATTCGATCGCCATTAATGCCGACTTCAATCGGCTGTTCGCGTTCTGTTTTGCCGTTCTTGATTAAAACATCAAACACAAGTGATGACCTGCCTTTCTAAAACTTCTTCTAAAGTTTGACTGGAAAGAAAAATCCCATAATCATAGCCCCAATGATCGCACCGCCCGGGATTGGCTTTTTCCATGCGTAGAAAAGTGCTGCGCCGATTGTGCTGCCGATCCCGATCGGAATGCTGGCGGTGACCGCACTCAGGATGATCAGCGGACCGAGGAAACGACCGGTTTGGTTCCCGGCGCCCATCATGACGTCCGCGCCAAATGTGGCATTACTTTGATTAATGGTAAATTTCCGAACCAGGAAAATGATGACCCCGATGATAATGCCCAACACAGCGCCGGTTAAAAGCGCCAGTCCGAAGTTGGCCACCAAAGGTTTAGCACCAACAGAAAGCAGGATGGCCGGAATCCCGATGCCGACACCGGTCAAAATCGAGCCGCCGAGATCCAGAATCCCAACCAGCGAGCCTTCCAAGATCCGGGCAAACAGGAAGCTGGCGCCAAACGCCGCGGCGGCACCGTAAGATCCGCCTGTCATCCCCGCCTTCAACATCGCCACGATCGCGACTTCGTTGAAGGCACCGACGCCATAATTGAAATACATGGACGTCCCGGCAAAGACCCCTGCCGACATCAATGCGACGATCACAACGAAGCCCCAGTCTGCGTGCCAAAAGTCATGTTCGTTTGCAACTGCCTTTAATTCTTCATCCGCAGTTGCGGTGGTTTGTTTATCCGCCATACGTCAACACCTCTACTTTCCGCCTATCATTTGATGGACATTCGACAACCAGCCTGGTGCATTCAGGTTAAAGGACTTCAACAAGTTAAGATCAAAGCCACGGAAGAAGCCGGATAGGACGAACAGCAGAATCGCCGCCGCCAAAATGGACTTCGTAATCCGCGTCCAGCCGAGTTCGTCGACCCCTTTTCCGATTAAAATGCCCAGCACCACGCCTGGCACCGCATTACCCATGATCATTGCAGACAGTCCGCCAAAGACCGTGCCGAATAATCCTGAGCGGCGGCCTGCATCAATTGCAGCCAGCCAGAAAAGAATCGGCATGATCAGATTGATCAGCTGATTGGCTGCTGGTACCAGCACCTTAACCGCCGTTACCTGCAACGATTCCGGAATCGAGCTGGAAGTGACATTCAGGAACACCACAACCACTGCGCCGACAATCGCACCTGCAATCCCCATTTTCTTCGGGTTATGCATGGTCTGCTCGACATTGCGATTCTTCATCAACAAGCCAGCCGCTGCCCAGTTCGGAATCACACGGTGGGTAATATCCTGGGTAAACGCGCCGGCACCAACCGTTGATGCCCAAGCATTGAAGAAGAACCCAAGTCCGAAGCTAAAATGCGAAGCCGGATCGCCTTCTGCCGCATTCATTTCCCCCAAAGTACGGAATGCGCCCAAGGCTTGGGTTTTCGGTGCCGTAAACATCCGCGCTGCCCCAACGCCTGCCGCAAAACCTACCAGTCCACCAATAATGATCGACTGGAATAAGATTGTTAATATTGGCAATTCATTTCACACCCTTCAACATATTTTTCAAATTTGGCAATGAAAGTGCATCCGGTGACGGCGTCGTGACATCTTCAAACGCCAAAGCGTCAAGATCGATCGCACTCACGGCAACCGTCACGGCCAGCGTAACAGCATAAGTCGTTCGCGTCCGCTTGAAAAAGAAGAACAGGAACTTCTCGGTATAATTGGATTTAACTAACTTAAGCGGCTCAACTTTTTCCGGAATAATCCGTAAAATGGCTTCATCTCCGTTACCAACCAGCTGTTTTTGAATGCTGCTAAAAGCGGCGGCAAATGCCTGTTGTTTGGTTTCGCCTTTGCCGGAAACGGTGACCACCTGACGTTTGGTTTCATTCACGACCGTCATCTTGCTCACTCCTTAAGCTTCTGGATACTTCTTGTTCCACGCCTCGACCAAGGCCTTCCCCAATGCTTCCTGATCCATAAACCCAAAGCCGAGAACCTTGGTGCCTTCTTCAATCGCGGTCACGCCTTCTTGAATTGAGCGCATGCCGTGACGTTCCGGCCAGCCATATTGCGTATGTGCGGTGATCGCACCGGCACCGCCAGAACCGCAGAAACTAATGCCCATATCTGCTTTTTCTTTGTCCATGACCTGACCCAAACGCATATCAGCGCCCATGCCCGGTACGACAACAGCGGTACCGCCAGCGGCTTCAACACCTTTAGCAACGTTTTGACCTTTACCCATTCGATCTGCAATAACGACTTTAACCATGGTTAAATCCTCCTATATTTTGTTCTGTGCTGCTTCAAAATGAATCGATAAAATATACTTCTCGGCGACGGCCAAATGCCCGATGTGCCGAACAACCTGATCCGCCAAGTCAAGCGACTTTTGGGAAACATCGGCAAACATTTGCGGATCGACCGCTGGGAGTTGTTCACCAGACTGAGAACGGTTCAGCATTTCGATTAAGTGATTCGTGAGCACCTGTAGCTGAACATCGGTAAATCGAATCTCCGCGGCTGCTGCTAGTCCAATGACATAACGAACCAGCGCTTCCGCCGCCTGCGCATCACTACTTTGTTGGATCATTGTTTGAACTTCTTCCGGTAATTCATCGTTGGCTTCCAGTGGTGTCATCCCCTTTCTAAGATGTTGCGTGACTTAGGCTCAAATATTCCAGAATCGCATGCACCTCAGCCCGATTAATCGCCAACCCATGATCCGAAAAGACATGCTCGACGGTCCCGACCAGTTTCGGATCATCATGATTCGGCTTACCTTGATACTGTTTGTTAAACATGATGCGTTGCACCGCCAGGAAAACGTGCATCATGAACGCATCGCCGTAATACGGATCGATTTTGGTCGGCAACTGCAGCTTGAGTTCCGAATAGATGCTGAACATGGTCAAAATCGTCTGCTGAGTCTGCTGCTCCAGATTCGGCTTCGGTTTGATCGGTACGACGGGATGCTGCGATTTGATTTGTGCCAGCGGTACCTGTAATTTTTTGGCGACCGCCTGGCGAATCGCGGCAATGTCGGTGGCATTAGGCAATGGTTGCACTTCGATCACCTGAACATCCACATTTTTGAGTGGAAAAACGCTGATGACCAATTCCGGTTGTTCACGTGCGATCAAGGCCCGCGCATCGTCAATGGAAGCAAAGCCGACTAGTTCAATGTTTGGAATGGCCGAAGCGATTCGTTGCTGAATCAGATTGGTAATCCCGATGCCCGTCGCACAGACGTAAGCAACCCGCACCGTTCGCATTTGACTGTCTCGATTCAGCGAGACCATGAAATGCAACGCAATGAAAGAAACAAACGCCTCGCTCAACACGGCTTGATCATTGGCCAATTCCTTATTGACGGTTTTTTCAATAGCCGCAAACAAGCCCGGATATTCTTGCTTAATGTCTTGCGTGAATGGACTATATTCCAGAAGCTGACTGTGCTTGCCTAAAGACTGGCTCAGGTGCAGGTACAAATTCTCCTGCAACTGACTGTCATGACTGAAATCATGATCAACCAACGCGCCAACCGCCAAAATGATGCGATGCGTCATCGCCACCAGATTGTGATCCTGAGCAGCCGGCTGGTCGTGATCACGCTGGCCAAGGTAATATGCGATATCATCTGTCAGCGCCGGCAGATTATAAAAGGCTAGCGTGTTCATGATCAGCTTGTCAGTAAAGTGTTGCTCAGCTTGGGACTGCGCAACGCGATGATAACTATTCACCAGTTGATTAAAACCTTGGCGAATCACACCGATCGTCAACCGAATGATCGTCGCAATCAGCTCGCTCGGATCCGGCATGTGTGCTTCCGTTTTGCCCAAGCGAATGGCTTCTTTCAAAATCGTATTAAACGCGTGGTCAAACGTTGCCTCGCCGGTTAAAATCACTGCCCGTTTCGGCTCGGTTTTGGTGCTCAGGCTGTCAACCAGTTCCGCCATGAGTGTCTTCCGATTCAGCTGCTGGGTAATCAACTGTTCCAGTAAGCGGCGAATGTCCAATTCAGTGCCATTGAGCTTATAGCCATAGTAGTTTTTACTGGTCAGCTTCACGTTGAACTGCTGTAGATAAACCGCCAGCTTCTTAAGATCATTGTTGACGGTTGTCTGGCTGACATTCACCCGCGCTTGAAACTGTTGCTGGGTCGTATAATCACCGGTTTGCGCAAGAATCAAAATCATGCGGATGATGCGCTCATTCGGCGCTAAATAATGATCGGCAATTTGTTCATCGATTTTCTCACGCAAGGCCGCTCTGGCAGCATCACCGGCTTCAATCCAAATCCCTTTGCGCGGCGCACTCTTTAACGCCGAGCCCTTCGCCGCCAACCAATCGCGAATGTCGGCCAAATCATACTTCACGGTCCGGACGCTGACCCCTGCCGATTCAGCTAATTGCTTAGCGGTCACCGCCCCTTCGGCATTCAACAACTGCAAAACAAGTTGTCGCTGCCGGTTACTCAATGTCATCTGTTCACCCCCTTTGCTGTTAATGTCTATCATTACTGTAAAGCGCTTTCTCAAACGAAACAACAGGAAATGTTTGCACGATTAATCGTGCAAGAATATGTGATCGGGTCAACAAAAAATTGATTGGTCTGTTCCATTTATGAAAGTGGCTGTCTGATTATGGTTCGGCGGTTTATTATTAAGATGCTTATAAAACGGCATTTAACCGGCGTATAACAGGTTGGTGGAATTGTCTTTGTTTTAGAATATTAAAAATTGGCAGCTTTGTTGGTTTCACAATGCGACCGTTCAATTCGTGCAAAATTTCTGCTTTAATTTTATAAAATAACAGGTGGAATCAATCAAGTAGTTGTTAATATTTGGTTTATCAAAGATGATAACGCCATTCGCTTTCCCATATGATCCGACCATTTAAACTTGATGCTGGCACGCAAAAAGCGCCATGCAGTCCCAACTACTCGGAACTCCATGGCGCTTTCTTATGCTTTACAGGTGCTTAATCCTTTTTCTCTTAACGCATCCGTCTATACTTCAGACACCCGTTTTTTGATCCAGCTGCCGGCCTTCTTCATTGAAGACCCTGATGGCATCATCTGCTGCAGCATTAGTCATCAACTGTTTGAAAATATCATAGCTGATCGTAACGTTTTCCGCGCCAGCTTTAATCGCCGCCATCACTTGTGAGGCATTTTTAAAACTTGCACCCATAATCTTAATGTGCGTGTCGGTTTTCTGATAAAAAGCGTGAGTCTCGGCAATCATGCGATATGGATCGATGTCCAACTGCTCCATGCGGTTCACGTACGGGGCAATGTAATCGCAGTCAACCACGCATGCCATGAAACCTTGGCGAACGGAATAAACGGCCGTGCCTAATAGACACTCATCTGGTTTTTCAGAGCGGATTGTCGAAATCGCTCTGTATCCCGGTTCAAATAATGGCACCTTAAACGCCATTCGCGTGTCGTCAGTGTCTGGAAAACGTTTACGTAATTCGTGATAATCCGCCAATAATTCTGCTTCAGTATCTCCTACCAGCTGGACAAAAAGAACACCCGGTTTTAACGCCCGAATCTGAGTCAATTGTTCAAATCGTGGATTGCCTTCTTTTAGAAGTAGCTTGGGATTTGTGGTAACGCCCTCAAATTGGTTAAATCCCAACATTTCCTTAATTTGTGCGAGATTGGCTGTATCAATGAACATGGCCTAGACCCCCCTTCATAATTTTGATGACAGTGCCCACGTCTAGTTGTGGATACGGTTTGGATTCCAAATAAAGCGACCCGGCAAGCTCAGGGGTGATTGAGCCATCAAATACCACTGCTGTGTGGCCGAGGTTGCCTAGATTTGTATTCACCTCATCACCAACTGCCGTAATGGTATAAGCCTGATCGCCAAATACCATCACGTCTCCCGCCTGGATCGGTTCCAGAATTTTGGTGACTTGAATGATGAAGCAAGACGAGCGCAACGCATCCGGCGCCTCATCACCGAAAAGAATAGCCATGTTAATATCTTTGAAATCCCGCGCGTCTGAACCAACCTCTAGAATCTTTGTTTCATATTTTGTTTTTTCTGCTACTGACGACACTATCCTCACCTCTCAAAAATACTGCTTACTTTGCATACAGCCCGAAACTTGCTAGCCATGCAACGACAACTCGTGGTACACCATTTAGGAAGCGCGAATACAAAACGGAAACAACCCCGACTTCAACCGTCTTTGAATCCGCTTCTTCGAGTCCTAATCCAACCGGAATAAAGTCCGCCGCGTTCTGCGTATTGATCGCAAACAAGGCTGGCAGCGCATACTGTGGCTGAATGTTGCCGCGACCGATTTCGACCCCGATGAGCGTACCGATAACTTGAGCAATGACCGCGCCTGGACCGAGAATTGGTGATAGAAATGGCAGTGAGCAGATAAAGCCAATCGCAATCAGGCCAAAAACATTGCCAGCTAACGGCGTCATTAATTTGGCAAACCAGTTACCTAAGCCTGATCCTTGAATAATCCCAATAAGCAAAGCAACAAAGGCCATGAATGGAATAACGGTATTCAACATCGTCTGAACTGAGTCTTTAGCGGCCTGGTTAAAAGTTGCGATTACTTTCCCAGCGCCAATGCCGATTCGCGCGATGAAGTTAGGTTTTTTCATTTGCGCCGTAATCGTCTTGTTGGTATCAAACTTGGCTTCGCGGGCTTCAGCGGCCGCTTCGTCTGCCTTTGCTTCTGACGTGGTATTCGGCGAAGAAAGCGCAGCGGTTGGTTCAGCAGTGGCTTCCTGTTGCTTACCTGCTTCACCGCGCTGATCAAACGGCACGCCGTTTAGGGACTGATCAGGAACAGCATCATCAGGCAATGCCGTAATCTGATCGACATCAACGTTTGAAACATACAATTTCGGCACAATATACTTTGCCAGCGGACCGGACTTTCCAGTCGGTAAAACATTAATCGTTAAAATATTTTTCTTTGGATAAATGCCGCAACGTAGCGTGCCGCCGCAGTCAATGATCGCCAGCGCTGTTTCATCTTCAGGGATGGACGTTTTGAATCCGTCTACGGCCTCCATCCCGGTTAATTCCGCAATCTTATCGACGATGGCGGGGCGGTTGCCACCGGTTACATAGATAAATTTATGCTTCTGTTCGGTCGGTGTGATCGTCAATGGACCGCCATAACCACCTGATCCTTTGACCACTTGAATGCTATGCCATTTTTGTTCGGCCATAATTGATCGAGCCTCCTTGATTTGAAAGTGCTACTGTAATTGCCGCGTTTATGCTCTCGTTGACAAGTCAACCGTCTTGCTGAGCGTAATTCCGGTTTGCTTAGATACATAGGCTGTTGTGAAATCAGTGACCCAACCGCCGATGAAGTTCATGACAATGCCGACCAACATGTAGCGAATGGCAAGGTCCATTTGATTCAGACCAAGCTTCTGCACGCCTTGCGCAATCCCTAACCAGACAAATAATTCGCCTGGATTGATGTGAGGAAAGACGCCATTACTGGTGTGGCAAAACTGCGCTTGGGCCGCGTAATAACTTGGTTTGTAATATTCCGGCAAGAACCGGGCCAATGTAAAGCACATCGGATTACCCAACATAAACGCCGCTAGAAACGGTAAAACCAGATAGCGCATCAATACATTACGGCTAGCTTTTTGCGCAAACCGTTCGATACGCGCTTCCCCAATGAATGCAATAATCGTATTCATCAGAACCAACAGCAGCAAAACCACTGGCACAATGCTGGTCATCCAGCTAATAAACGTCTTTCCGCCGGTTTGAAACAGCTTCATGAAGCCAGCGGCAAAATCAGAAATATATTGCATGATGTCATCCCCCTAAATTATCTTTTTCTTGAATACATGCTTCAGCGTCTGCGGAATCGCTTTCATTTTCATGCTGATTTCGCTGAAAATCGGCAACGAAAACATGCTGACGCGACTGGTGTCAAAGTCTTCAAAACTGAGATTGTTCGTTTTGTAATTCACATAATTGCGATACGCGTTGAGAAAACATTCCCGTTCGGTGCGACTCAGCTTATGCAATGCCGTGTAATCAGCACCGACTTCAGCAACCGATTCGCCATCGAACCGGTCAACCTCGCGAAACCGACTGAAAACCGTGAGCCCCTTCATAATCCGAATTTCCTGAATCCGATCATCGTGATCCAGTCCGATTAGCATCAAGCTGCCTTGCCGAAACCGCCGCGGATTTTTGCCGATCAACACGCGACCGCCTTGGCGCACCTCATGATAGTTATGGGCAAAGTTACGAATTTGAAAATAACCCATCAAAGCTTGCAACAAAAATGCTGCGGCAACGAAAATACCAAGTATCAAAACATTCATTTTATAAGCCCTCCGTCACAACGGTTAAAGGATCGTGGCTATCGGAAATCTTGCGTAAATTTGCCATTGCAGTTTCATTGACTGCCAGCAAAAAGAGTAAGTCATAAAGCATCGATAAATCTTCCAAGGCCTTCTTACCTAACACGCGGGGAATACCGATCACAAAAATGTAACTCACAGACTTCCCGCCAATCGTCATCGCATGCGTCAACACACTAAGATGCAAAAACAGGCGATTTTGATCAATGTCAGCGATGGCATGTGGAATGGCTGCACCATTATCCAACACAAATTTCGTTGTGGATTCATGTTGAATCAAGCGATCAATAAACCCGGCGTCGACCAAACCAGCTTCACTGTCAGCCTTCAACGTCGCCCGTAAGACCGCTTCATAGGATTGATTCGTTTGGTTCGCATACGTCTGGGCCCGCCAGATAATCCGCCCGGCATCGATTTCATGTTGTACCGCCGAAGCCCGCACCTTCGTTTCCAACACTCGATCGCGGAAAATATCGCCCATCATCACCACTGGAATCTTCAACCGAAATGCCAGCGGCCGATCGGTAAAAACCATGATCAGTTGATCCTGATGCGTCAAAATATCCGTCTCATCCTGAAAAGTGCGAATGCTCACCTTGGATTCAAACATCGTATCCAGTTGATTTTGTAAATAACGCAAAACACTTTGCCCCATACTGGAAAAGAATCCGACCTGTGGCTGATCCGGCGACACACTATCCGCATGTTGCAGTGCCATTTCAAAGTAAACCGTCAGATAATTAATCTCGACATCAGCAATGTGAATCCCTAGAATTTCTTCAAGCTTGTCAATCATCACCATCGCCATGTCCGCCGCTAACTGAAACCGCTGTAACATTTTATTGGTTAAATAATCAGACGGCGAAATATGGAAAATGCCGCGATTAATCAAAAAGATTAGATGATACTTGGTTGCTTGATAAAACTGCTCATAATCGATTTTGGCATCGACCAAATTGCGGATCTCGTCAGCAACCTGATCGAAAATCACTTTGTTAGCCTCGACTTTTTGCTTTAACTTTTCCGATGACAGCAATTTGTTGGCATAAAGGTTAAATGGGAAAGCCAGGAAATTGTACTCTTCTTGAGTAAACGTCACATGACAACGATCTTCGATATCCTCAATGATATTAATGAACAACGGCGATGCTTCCATTAAATTCGTATAATATGGACTGATACCGCTGAGTTTATAATGATGTTGTTTGAGAAACACAACAATTTGCATCACCTTTTCAAAGATCTGAGTCGTACTTGTTTTGATTTTGGCTGCATTCAAACGATCAATGACAACTGCCACAAGCGTTTGATCACTGAACAACCGCGCCTGGAGATAGTCAAACAACCGATTGTAAATCAGCATCGTTAAATCAACGGTCGAACCAACCCGAAGCTTAATTCCACGACTAGTGGCGCTTTCGATGCTGAGATCATAAGGCTTCAACCACACGCGACATGCTGCTAAATCCTTTAATAGCGTCCCGCGACTTACCGTTAGTTGATCGGCAATGTCGTCCATCGGTACAAACTCACGCTCTTGAATCAGCCGAAACAAGATTTCTGCCTGCCTCTTTTGCTTGTCATTATTGTCAATATTTTGTTTGAAGACGCCTGATTGAATCAGCGAAAACTTGCGGTAATTTAAAATATGCAAGAAATAACCGTTTTTGTTGATGCGGATTTCCGCTGCGTCTCCTAGTGACTCGCCTAGTTCATGAATATATTTTTGCATCGTTCGGGTTGAAACATTTTCGCTTTCAGCCAATTCATCCAAACTGGAGGTGCCATTTGCCAGAAGATAGCGCAAAAGTCGATAATCCAAACTATTCAATCAGGTTGACCTCCTCCTAACAAATGCTTACCCTCTGGATTTGCCTCCTGCAACATTGGTCGTTACGCCGGTGATGTAGCTGGCGCGATTCGACAAGAAATAATTAACCAAATCAGCTACTTCACTCAGTTTGCCACTGCGCCCAAGTGGGGTGGTTGAAGTGGAACTATAACCTGCCCGAATCGCTTCAACTGTTGTGTCCCGAGTATAAGCTAGGGCTTCCTCATAACTAGGTGTTCGCAAGCCAGTTGCTTCCATAATGCCTGGCGCAACGCCGATCACCCGAATGTGATACTTGCCTAGCTCTTTGGCCCAAGAACGGGTAAATCCGTTAATCGCACCCTTGCTGGCAGCGTAAACGCTTTGGCCAACAGAACCTTCCAAGCCAGCTTCAGATGACATGTTGACCACCACACCATGGCCTTGTTTGATCATCCGCCGCACCACTGCCTGCGAGACCAGAAACACACTTTTGACATTGACGCTGAAGATTTGTTCAAATGTCGGCACATCCAACTCGTATTTGCCATGCGGCGCTTTAGGATCAACCAGTACCCGCGGTTTGTTAATACCGGCATTATTGACAACGCCCCAAATCTCGCCGTTGATCTTTTCGGCAGTTGCTGCGAGCTTCTCAACTTCAGCCGAGTCAGTCACGTCGGTCGCAACATAAGTCAGTTTTGGATCTTTGAAGTTGCCTTCCTTAAGGTCGCCATTGACGACGTTAGCCCCGTTGTGAATCAGCTCCTCAACAATGGCAGCGCCAATTCCTGACGAACCGCCTGTCACAACAACCGTCTTACCGTCCAAGCCTAACCAATCAGTCATAAATATCGCTCCTTTTCATCTTTCGATACTCATGGTAGCGTTTACTTGAACGCAGCTTAATCCAGTGATTTTCCGTTGTGGATGAAAAATCGTGCACCATGGTAGGAGGCATTGTGTGTTAGGTTATGTAGGAACACTGGTATAGAGACTTGTCAACTTGTTAGAAGTCGCCATTCATCAACTAAGGCCATTTACCACACCACTTTTGTGCCAATAAAAAGAACCGGCGAGAATGGACAATGCACCATTCCGACCGGTTCTCCTTTTAACTTTTATAAAACTAACTAACCCACCTATGCTTTCGCCGCATGCTCCTGCGACTTCGCGCCATCCTGTCCATAATAAGCATTGGCGCCATGCTTGCGATAATAGTGTTTGTCCAATAAGTATTGCGGCAAGTGGGCGTCTTGGTGCGTCAGTGTCAGCGCGTGATAATCAATTTCCGCGACTACTTCCAAGACTTTTGCGTTATAAACTGCTTTCGCTGGCGTCGCACCCCAGCTGAATGGGCCATGCTGGCTTACCAGGACTGCCGGTACCGCATTGTAATCGAGTCCGCGATCGTGGAATGTCTTCACAATCACTTTGCCGGTATTCTCTTCGTAGGCGTCCTCGATTTCCTGCTGGCTCAAGGCTTCGGAAACCGGGACATTTCCATAAAAAGTGTCCGCCGCCGTGGTATTGAGATTAGGCACGTCCATATGCGCCGAGGCAAAAGCCACTGCCCACGGTGAATGGGTGTGCACGATGCCGCCAATATCCGGAAAAGCATTGTATAAAACCGTGTGGGTGGGCGTGTCGCTTGATGGATTCAGCGCGCCTTCCACTACCTCGCCATCTAAGTTAACGACGACCATGTCTGCCGGCTTTAAGTCTTCATAAGCAACGCCAGACGGTTTGATCACGAATAAGCCGCGTTCCCGATCAATACCGGAAACATTGCCCCACGTGAAGGTGACGAGATTCAATTTTGGCAGCTGCATATTGGCTTCATAAACATCTTGTTTTAATTGTTCGAGCATGATGATTGCCTCCTTTGTCATGAATTCATTTTGGTCCGGTTCGTTCTGAAAACGTTTTTACATTGGGAAACTCTGATATAATAAGCATTAACCACGTAAAGTTGGAAAGGGAGTTAATTATGCTTAAAGCCATCGCACTTGATATGGATAACACGTTACTTAACAGCAAGAAGGAACTCAGCGTCACGAATCGCGACGTACTTCGTTACCTGAATCGTAAAGGCATCCGCATTATTCTTTGCTCAGGCCGGCCGTTTGCCACGTTGAAGCCATTCTTGGAGGAACTGCATGTCACCAAAAATGACGATGTCTGCGTTTGCTTCAATGGCGGCTTGGTTCGGCTCGTGCGCGAGCATACCGTGATCAAGGCAACGGCTTTGACCAAGGAACAAGTTGAGCCGGTTTATGATCTGGTTAAGGAAAATGGCTTCAAGCTGGACATTGTCGGTGAAGATAAAGTTTATTCACTGACCGAGTTTGGTAAATCGAGTTATCAGACGCTGATTCCTAAGCTGATGCCGTTTACAGACACGACCTTTGATAAGGTTCCGGCTAAGTTGCCGATTTTCAAGGTTGTGATCGCCGGTGAGCCTGACATGGTCGATGCCGCCGCAACTGCTGCAAAATCGCTGAAGAATCTCAACGTCGCCCGTTCACGCCGAACATTACTGGAAATCATGCCGGAAAACGTCAATAAGATGAATGGCTTAAAAGCAGCGCTTAACTTCTACCGCATTCCGCGTGAGCAGCTTGCTGCTTTTGGCGATGAGGAAAACGACAAGGACATGATCGAGTACGCCGGCATCGGTGTCGCCATGGGCAATGCCATCCCGTCAATTAAGAAAATCGCGGACATTACCGTGCCATCCAACGATGACGATGGGGTCGCAAGTTACTTAGTCGATTACTTCCAGATCAGTCCAACCGCAATTCGGTTATAAGAATAGATTGAGTTGGCAGCCGGCAGCTTGGGTCGGCTGTTTTTTATGTGAGCGTGAACCGGCCTTTATGAGAAGCGAGACAAACCCCTTTTTAAGACCGCACATTTGCCTCGCTCACAGGTTCCTGCGTCAAGCCGACTTGATTGAATAGCTTATCAAAAAACGCTTTGGCTTGTTTCACTTCTTTAATCGGATCGGCAGCTTTTTCAGTCCACATTTCAATCGTGAAGGCACCACCGTAATGAAGGCGCTTGAGGGTGTGCAGACAGCCGGCGAAGTCGACAACCCCATCCCCAAACGGCACATCGCGAAACTGGCCAGGATGATTTGCCGTGACGGCCTGAGTATCTTTCAGATGAACGGATGCAATATTGGCAATGCCCAACTCTAGTTCGCGGCCAACATCGTTTTCCGGCCACGCTGACAGATTGCCGACATCGGGATAGGCCTGTAACCAAGGACTATGAATTTGCTCCTTGAGTGCCCGGATTTTCGTTAACGAATTCAAAAACGGATCATCCATCGTCTCAATCGCAAGAGTGACTTCCCTAGTCGCTGCGTACGCCACGCCGCGTTGCAGATTTTCAATAAAACATTCGCGGGACATGATCGTTTTGGGTTCGTAGTAAACATCATAGCCGGCCAGCTGCACGTTGCGGATGCCCAGATCGCTGGCCAAATCAATCGCTTTACCCAACATGTCACAACTTTTCTGCTGCACTGCCGGATCGGACGAGCCCAACGGATACCGGCGATGACCGCTTAACATCAGCGTATGAATCCGCACGCCGGTCTGCCAACACGCATCGCGAACAGCCGCCCGCTCGTCCTTGGTCCAATCTAGACGCGCCAACCGCTCATCGCTTTCATCAATCGACAATTCTAAAAAGTTAAACCCCAAGTCCCGCACCAGTTGCAATCGTGTCAACCAAGAATCGGTCTTAGGTAGTGCCTTTTCATAAATTCCCAATGAGTTCAAAAATTTCCCTCCTTGACGCGATTTTTGGCAACAAAAAACTGGCGAGACCTCCTGAGTCCGTTGCCCATTCAACCAGTTTTTCAGGCTGGATCGGCCAGGCGACAGGCCTTCGCCAGCGCGTATTTCCACATCAATCGCGTTAATTGACCACTTGAACCACATCAATCCCGTGACGCCGCAGTTCACGAACCGTTTTCTCGTTGGCAAAATTATCGGTAATGAGCACATCCACCGCCGTTAAATCGGCCACATGATAGTTGCTGGTAACGCCTACTTTGCGGTAATCCGCCACGCAAATCACCTTTTGCTTGGTACGGGCAATCATGGTGGTGTTCACCTGCGCTTCAAAAATATTTTGCGTCGTGACCCCGCCGCCTTCACTAATGCCATCACAACCGATTAAAGTAAAATCCGATTGCATGGTTTCAAGAATTTGAATAGCCACGGTGCCGACCAGTGATTCCTTGGGATAGCGGATTTCGCCACCGGTCAGGATAATTGATGTTTCAGGGTGACGGACACATTCTGTCGCCCGGATATTGTTTGTGATAATCGTCAGCGGCATTGTCGCCAACTGATTAATCGCTCGCCAGCATAGCGAACTTGAGTTAACAAACAAGGTGCTATTTTTGACAATATAGCCTGGTACCGTCTCTGCAATCGTGTCCTTTAGCAATTCGATGCCCGAACGCGAGGTATGATTGGCGGTTGTGGGCAGTTTGGCTTTTTCAACGAGCCCATGATGCCACTTGACCTGACCCATATCTGACAACGCTTTTAAGTCCCGACGCAGCGTTGTGATCGATACATCAAACTGGCGGGCCAATTCTTCAACCGCCACCGATTCGGCTTGATCCACAACGACCAGAACTTTCTCCCGGCGCGCTTGCACATTCGCCATTGAATTTTTCACCATTGTCACCCCATAACCAAACCCTACGTTGCTTATTTACCCCAGATTCGGACAATTTCCGCTTGAAAATCAGCTGCGGCCTTGGCGGGATCCGGTGCCTGGGTAATCGCCCGCCCGGCAATAAACGTATAAACATTCACGCCGGAAAACAGTTTTAACGTGTCAATACTCAAGCCGCCGGTCACCGAAACCCGAAAGCCCATATCGACCAGCATTTGCACTTTGGCCAGATCCGCGGCACCCCATGACCCACCGGAAAGCAAGGCATCCCGGCTCTGGTGATAGATCGCCTGGGTGACGCCAATGTCCAGCCATGATTGGGCATCTTCCTTGGTCCACTGACCATAAAGTTCGATTTGAATGTCGGCCACTTCTTGTTGTGCTGCCTGAATGGTCGGAATGGTCGCTGAGCAGATGCACGTCATCCAGTCCGCACCGGCATCAGCCATATTCTTGGCAACCGTGGATCCTGCGTCGGCACACTTGGTGTCGGCAATCACGACTTTGTCCGGGAACAAGGCGCGCAATGCCCGCACTGCAATCGTCCCTTCCTGCAAGATCAGAATCGTGCCTGCTTCCACAATATCAACCAGCGGGCCAACTTCCCGAACATCCGCCAAGGCACTGGCTAACGTATTATTGTCTAGTGCCACCTGTAAGTTTGGTTTCGTCAAAATGTTTTCCTCCTGTACGCCCAACCGAAAATTCTTGGTGACAAACTCGCCACCATACACTCAAAATTTACAACCATTACCCTACAAGGTCTGTCTCTTCACGTACCCGTTGTTCGACTTCTTTATCACTCATCACGTTTTTAACGCCGATCACCTGCACGCCTTTGTCCTTGGCATCTTTAAACATGTCGACAAAATTGGTGGTGGTAAACACCATGTCATATTGTTTGGCAGTGCTTTTACCTTCTGCCAAGTTAGTATGTTCGATTTTAGAAATAGGAATATTCAGCCGTTTGAAGGCCTTTTGAACACTGCGCATCATCATCAAACTGGTCCCTGATCCATTGGCACACGATACTAAGATATTCATCAAATCTCCTCCTAATGTTCTGTGAGCATGTCACGATGCTTTTTTCTTCGTCATATTCTCTTTGTACTGTTCATAGTCGGTTACCATCAAGAAGTAATTCTTCGGATCATGCCGGTATTCAAGTTGCGGGATCAAAATCAAAATGATCACAACGGCAACGATACCGACAATGCCAAGGAACTTCATTAAGACGGTGAAGAATGGCCATACTGTGTCCCAGTCGAACATTCCCAGATAACCGCCAAATTTCGACAATCCGATCCACGTGGCGATCAGTGCTGCGCCAAAGACCTGAATCAAACCGCTCAAGAACGGCAGAATCATAGCTGCCTTGGCGCCGGCACGTCGGTTGGCAAAAACCCCGAAAGCGGCATTATCAAAGAAGAGCGGGATAAAGCCGGCAATGATAATTGTGGGTGAATGGAACAGCAACAATGCCCCGATTGCCAAAAACTGCCCCAGTGCGCCAAACAGAAAGCCGATGGTCACTGCATTAGGCTCACCAAACGCAAAGGTGGCCGCAACATCGATCCCCGGAACCGAACCAGGCAATAACCGGTCGGAAATACCGGTGAAACTTTCCGTCAGTTCACCAACGAATGTCCGCACCCCGAGCTGCAAAATTGTCAGGTTGACGGCAAAGCCTAGCGATGTCGTCATAATGTAAAACAGAAAACTGCCATTCGGTGCCAATCCCGAAGCACCTTTTGTCGCAGCAAAGACACCATTGAAGTACGGGCGTCCGAGAATCAACATGATAATCCCAAAGAAGAACAGCATCAGAATTCCAGTTGCTACCATGTTTTCATTGAAAATCTTGAGAAAGCCTGGCAATTCGATGTCTTCCAAGCGCCGGGCTTTTTTCTGCGCCTTGACTTCATGTGCTTTGAACTTATCAGCCAGCCAAGATACAAACGCAATGCCGAACATTTGTTGATGGGCAACCGCAAAGCCGCCGCCATCGGTCAAATCCTGGGTATACCGCACTGTCATATTAGACCCGACAGCCCAGTAAAGCCCCAGCATAACGCCCATTACCACTAACACTTCAATCCGTCCCATCTGCGGGAAACAGAAGAGCAGAATCCAAAAGGCCGTGGCAGCTTGTTGCACCTGAACGTTACCGGTAGTGAAAACCGCCCGCAATTTTGTCCATTTTTGGAAGCGGACCAGTAAAATATTGAAGACAAAGGCAAACAGCAACAGCAGCATGACATCGCCAAAGGTTCGCCCAAACGTTTTTTCCAAGCCTTCCGTCACCGCATTTTGCCCAAAATACGGATCAATGACAGTCGCAGTTAAGTTAAATCTATCTTTTAAGCCAGTCAGGATCGGGCGAAAACTATTGACCAAGCCGCCTGAGCCGACCATCAGGATCATGTAACCGATCACCGCTTTGAGAAAACCGGCGATTGATTCATACAACGGCTTGCGTTCCAAAATGTACCCAAGTAAGACAATGAACCCAATCATGTAGGCCGGCTGCGTTAGAATATTTGCCGCAAAGTAGTCCCATACACTGACTAGAAAATCTAAAAATGGCTGCATGAATTGATACCTTTCCCCTTCAACTTTCTGCGTCAACGATCACCTTGAAGTCATCAACGCTTTCGACGGCCAATAGTCGATCAATCAGTCCTTCTGTCATCAACATGTCAGAAAGATCACCGATATTTTGTAAATGTTGGTTCGGTTCCTTTGCCGCTAACGTAAAGAACAGCTGTGCTTGCTTCTCCGGATCGTCCGGGTCAAAGATGACGGGTTCCGGGAACTTGGCAAACCCAATCGCCGTCCCCAAAACATTGGTACTTTCTGCCATGGCATGCGGCATCGCCACACCGGGCACAATCACAATGTAAGGTCCATTCTTCTCAACATTTCCGATGATCTCATTCACATATCCCGGCAAAATATACTGATGTTCAATCAACTTGTTTGCTGCCTGACGCAATGCGTCTCGCCAATCGGTTGCCGGTTCCGGGCGAATATCAACTAAATCCTTTTCCCAAAAGTCTTTCAGTAACATGCTAAAACCCCACCTCACACGATTTATAAGAATGCTGGAAACGGCGTATCGTTTGGCACCGAGAACGTATCATGGAAGCCCCGGTCATACATGAATTCCATCCGATCCTTGTCGTCCGGGAACGTAAATTCGCCGCCAACCTGCCAGATAAATGGCTTGAATTGATACTGCAGACGGTCCTTCCGCATCTGCCACAGGGCCTCAATTTCCTTTGGATCGGCCATGAAATTCGTCCAGATGTCATAGTGAACCGGAATGACGACCTTAGTCTTCAACGATTCTGCCATCCGCAAAATATCAATCGAGGTCACTTTATCGGTAATGCCGCGCGGGTTCTCCCCATAAGCACCCAAGGCAACATCAACGTGATTTTCATTGCCATGTTTGGCAAATAGGTTTGAGTAATGCGAGTCTGCCGCATGATAGAGATTGCCGCCGGTTGTTTCAAACAAATAGTTAACGGCAATTTGATTCATATCTTGCGGCAGTTTTCCTGCCAACTTCATATTCGGATCATCCTCAGTGATTAATGCTGTCCGGTCAAAACCCTCCAACACTTTGACCTTCGTCTTGCCAATTGTCACGACATCGCCAGGTCGGACAACGACGGTTTTTTCGGCTGGAACGCCCCATCCCTGCCAGATTTCGCAGACTTTCTCCGGACCGTAAAACTTAGCATTCGGACAATTGGCATTCACCGCCGCGGCAGTATTGATGTCCAAATGGTCACTATGAATATGGCTCACAAACAAGGCATCCACATCCTTCATCGCAAAAGGATCAATCACAAACGGCTGATTACGCAGGTTTGGCTGCATCTGCTGCACGCCACTCATTCGCATCATCTGATGGCCTTTGCGCATCATGCCGCTGCCATGCGTCTGCTTACCTGTGCCGCACCACAAGTCAACCAAAATATTCGTGTCTTCAGCAGTTTTCAACCAAATCCCCGTGCAACCCAGCCACCACATCGAAAATGTGCCTGATTTCACATGTTTCGCCGCAATTTCCTCATTTAACCAAGTCCCCCATTCCGGAAACGTGCTCAGAATCCATTTCTCGCGGGTGACGTTATTGATTGTCTTCTTTACCATGATGTTCCTCCTTAGCTTCTTTCCCTGACCCTGTTTCTCATGGTAAAGTCTCGTGGTTGCGCTTACAATACCGCTATATGAACGTTTCTAGGATTATATGACGCTTTATGAACTTTATATGCACGTTTTCGAATTTAAGCAGTGAAACTTTATGAATGGAATCATAATTTTCGGCAACTCAGTACATAAAGGTTATTGCGGCATAACCAAATTGATATCAATGGCCTGCTGGTTTCTTGGCCGGGAAGTCACATCAGTCTGTCTGTATTATTTATCACAAGCAGACAAAAACGCGTTGAGGGAATATAAAACCGATTAAGGCAAAAATCTATAATTACATTTAAAATTGCACGTTAACCAACAGAATGCAATACCTGTCTTGTTTCTTATTCATGATTTAGGAATGCTTAACAAATTTCTGTAGCACCCTTCTTGGCACGCCAAAAAGCCCGAGAAATGCATTTGCGACACGGCAAGCTCGAACTTTTCGACTCTGTATAAACAAGACAATTTCCCCAGTAATCGTTATCAATATAAGATAAATAATCTACTATAAAATGAAACCAAAATTATCTGGCCATATTTCACCGCTGAAACCCTGTCCATGTCTTGACAGAAGCCACCTCAGGTAATAAGCTTTTTGCTATTAAGAATAAATGAGAATAAATTGTTTTTAAAATGTGAAAAATTTGGGTATTTTGGACATTTCTTTTAAGTCTCATTTTTCTTAATACAAAATCTAAGGGGGACGGGCGTACATGAATAAAAATTCGACGACCGAAATGAAGCGACATTACAAGATGTATAAAGCAGGCTCCAAGTGGATGACTGCTGCGATCATTACTTTTGGTACGAGTTTGATTGTCTTGGGCGGCACCACCACCCAGTCCGTTGCCGCCGATACAACGACAACGCCGACAGAAAAGACGAGTCAAACGGCTCAGTCAACTAGTACGCAGGCCCAACCTGCCGCACAAACGACGACCAGCCAGGCAACAGCCAACGATGCTACTAGCAACGCGACTCAAACTACAACGGCAAACAGTGCCAAAAGTAGCGCAGCTCAGACACAGGCAACACCTGCCCAAAACACACAGAGCAGTGCTAGTCAACCGCAAGCTACGAACCAGCAAGCCTCATCTGCAACAGCAAAAACAACCGCACCGGCATCAGGCGCAACCACGCAAACAAAAGCCAGCAGCGCGGCCAGCCAAACGGCAACAAGTACGGCAACAACGGCTACTAGCCAAGCAAGCGCCGCGGCGACTGCAACCAGCACGGCTACGGCTGACAATCAAAGCCAAGCCAGTTCTGCTGCCACAACCGATCCCGGGCCAGCTAACCAAGATACCCTGACCAAAGGCAACGTCAAAGGGCTATGGGACGAAGGCTACCAAGGCCAAGGCATGGTCGTAGCCGTCATTGACTCCGGGGTGCAACCGCATGCCGATTTGCGCCTCAGTGACGATAGCACCGCTACACTGACCAAAGAAAAAGCCGAAGCTGCCATCGCCAAACTAGGCTATGGCACCTACGTCAACAGTAAAATTCCATTTGCCTATGATTATGTCAATAACGACAGTGTGAATACTGGCACAACGGTTGCCGGATCGACCCACGGCGAACACGTTGCCGGGATCATTGCCGCTAACGGTACCACCGCAGACGGCGCAACCGGCAAAGAAAAAGCATCCACTTACGTCAAAGGCGTCGCGCCTGAAGCCCAGATTCTCGCCATGCAGGTCATCGATGAATTCCCGGATGAAAATGCCAACGACATCTCCCGGGCGATTCGCGATGCGGTGGCACTCGGCGCCAATGCCATTCAAATGTCCCTGGGCATCGGTGTTACCGAACAGGATTTAACCGATGAAGAGCAAGCAGCGGTGCAATACGCCACGGAGCACGGCGTTTTCGTCTCGATTTCAGCGGGTAACAACGCCATCGCCGGCAGTATCATCGGTTCTAAAACGCCGAATGATATCTCCACCGCCTATGCGCCTAAAAACGATTCGACGATTGGCGATCCCGGTGCCGCTGCATCAGCCATGACAGTTGCCGCAGAAACCAGCGCAACTGGCGCGGACTCCCAGATGGACGGCTTTTCATCTTGGGGACCGATGGCTGATTACACCTTAAAACCAGACATTTCTGCGCCTGGCGATAACGTCACGTCTACCGCGATCGACCCCACTACCAACACGCAAACATATGCCGTCGAGTCCGGCACGTCCATGGCCGGCCCGTTCAACGCTGGTGCGGCTTTACTTGTCATGCAAAAAATCAAAGCAACCCAGCCTGACTTAACCGGGGCTGATCTCGTCAAGGCCGTTAAGTTAGCGCTCATGAACGCGGCGGAACCGATGAAAGATATCAATTATCCGGACACCTACATTTCCCCGCGGCGTCAAGGCGCTGGCCAAATTGATGTCGCCAAAGCCGGCGATTTGACCGTCAGCGCTGAAGGCAGCAACGACGCCGGTTCGGTTTCACTCGGTAAAATCGGCAAAACCACGACCTTCACCGTGACCCTGACGAACCACGGCAAAACCGCGCAAAATTATACCGTTGATACCAATGGCGGCCCGCTCACCCAGGTTCGCGATGCAAGTAACGGCAACACCGTCCATGACGAAACCCTTGTCGGGGCAACGGTCAACACCGATACCGCCAACTTCACTTTAGCGGCTGGCGAAACCAAGCAAGTCACCTTCAAACTCTCCCTCGATGATTCCGTTGCGGCAAACCAACTGGTCGAAGGCTATCTCACCTTCAAAGCAACCGACGCCGCGCAAACGATCAGCGTCCCGTATCTCGGCTACTATGGTGATCTCACCGATGAGCAGGTCATCGACGCACCGGCAAACAGCGGCGAATCCATTTTCAATGGCGGCTATCTGGTGGATAACAACAACAATCCGCTTGGTGTCACCGACGCCGCATCGCTGAGCAATTTGGTTAATACCGACACGACTGGCAAGTATACATGGACGCTGGTACCCACGTACGTCGACAACAAGAAAGTCTCATTCTCACCAAATGGCGACGGCGCTAGCGACACGGTTTTCCCATACGTCTTCTCTAAGCAAAACCTGAAGTCGGTCACTATCCAGATCCTCGATGCTCAAGGCCACGTTGTTCGAGTCCTGGACAAGGAAAACAACACCTCCAAGTCCTACTTGCAAAACGGCAACAGTTTTAATTCCGATCTAGGTTTAAGTACCGACATGCGCCTTGATCCAACCGCCTTCACTTGGGACGGCAAGGTTTACGATCAGGCCACCGGCAAATATGTCACCGCACCCGATGGCAAGTACACGTACCGGCTGGTGACCGAGCAATACAACACAGGCGCCCAACAGAATCAGGATTATGACTTACCGGTCACTGTCGACACCGTTGCGCCAACATTAACCGGCCTAAGCTATCAAGACGGCCGCGTCACCGTTCATTACGATGATCAAGGCGCCGGTTTCACCAAGTTCAGCGATTTGGCACTGAAAATCGGCAACAAAGCATACGGCATCAACTTAAACAACAACGGCCAAAATAACGACGGCACCTTAAGCTTTGAACTAACCGCCGCCCAAAAAACCGCCCTGGAAAATAGTGACGGCAGCCTGACCCTGACCTTAACCGATGTCGCCGGCAATAAAACCAGCGCCACCCTGCAAGCAACCGCCGGCACACATCAAACCGATACCACCACGCCAACAAGTGACGTGGCACCGCAGTTCACCTGGAAAGTCGGCGACGGCCCGCACAACTTCTGGCGTTCTGAAGGCTTCGTTCAAGCGGTTTCCGACCAAACCAGCTTTACAGCCTATGCTCAAGTACCGGCTGGCGTGGATTGGATCGTCTATGCCACTGATGCACAAACCGGCAAAGTCTTCCCAGGCACGGTCGATCCCAAAACCGGGACTGTCACCTTCAACTTGACCGAATCCGTGCCATATGGAGACTTTATCGGCACCGTCCTTTCACCGACCGCAGACTTCGGAACTTATGAAGAAGCTGGCCGTGCAGACGGTGATGAAATGATTGTCTTTTTGGATGCTAATGGTACTGCTGGCTACGGCCACTTCAGCCAGAAGAACGTGCACGTTGTCGTTCCGTTGCAAGACAATGCCAAGGCTGCGGCCAACGCGACCAAGACCAGTGGCGCACCAGTACTAGGCGGCCGCGCCTTTTCCCAAATCACGACGCATGCCCAGCCAACTGCCGGTCTGAAGTTTGATAAATTCAACGACAACTCCTTCACACTGGTTGGCGCTGACCAAGTCGCCGATATCTACAACGCGCAAACCGGCCAGTTAACCATTACCGGCCACGTCGATAACCCTGCTGGTAAAACGTTGACCGTCACGGATGCCACCGAACCGGCCAAAACTGTTACAATCGGCGCAGATGGCAAGTTCAGCTTCACTGTGCCATTCAAAGCCGCCGAACAGCAATCGGTCGGCTACCGGCTGACCGAACCAGCAACCGATGGCTCGAAATCAACGAAAACCGCTTATGGCGAGCTGCAAATCTACCTCGACACCATCTTCCCAACGCTCGACCTGCCACAAGCCGACACATTGAAAGTCGATGACCAAGGCAACTACGATATCACGACAACCAGTGACACATTCACGGTCTCCGGCACTGTCAATGACAACATCAACGGCTACCGGCTCTACACCAACGGCGATAACGTTGTCCATCAAAAGAATCTGGCTGGCTTCAACAACCATCTTGATCCGCTATCGACAACCTCTAACCCGTATGGTGCCGCAAATTTCAACCAGACTTACACGCTCAAAGACGGTGATAACTACTTCACAGTGACAGCCGTCGATATGGTTGGCAATAAAGTCACCAAGGTCTTCCATGTCGTTAAGGTTAAAACGCCAACACCAACGCCTGGTGATAATGACAACACCTCGGGTACCGGCAACTCAGGCAATGGCAACTCGAATCAGCAAGAAACTGGTGGCAACGCCGGTAACCAAGGCGGCAATACCGGCAATCAAGGCAACAACGGTGGTACTCAAGGCGGTAACGGCAGCGGCCAAAACCCGGCTACCGGCAACGGCACACCAACCACGCCAACAACCGGTACCGGCAGTAACGGTAACAACGGTAACAACGGCCAGCAAGGTTCAAAATTGGTGACGCTTGACAACAAGCTTAAGGACCAAACCAAGACGCCTGCTGCCAAGAATGGCACGACAGCCAACGCCACCAAACAAGCTGCAACCGGCAAAACCATGCCACAAGCCGGTGAAGCCCAGAACCCGTTAGCTGTCATCGGTCTCGCCATCGTCAGCATCTTTAGTTTCATGGGCTTTGCATCCCGGAAGAAACGCGTCTAGACTAAAATCAACTTGGAACAATAGGTTGATGATCAAGGGAGATGAGCACGTGCAGCCAGTGACCATTACGAATCTCGATCGGCTCTTAACCGCCTTGATTCAGGCGCGTCAACGCGGCGAACTGCAACAAACCGTGGTTGAACGTTTGCCTAGCGAACCAGGCGCCGATCACATCTTCGGCACCCGCACAGACAAAGGTGAATTCAAGCCGCTCATCCGCTTTCGGTTTGATCAGCAATTGCCTGACAACTATGCGGAGGCTCTCAAGCAGCATGGGTATCAGCTTGAGGTTTTGCATGAGAAGCACTAGGTATGACTAGGCATGAACCTGGTTGATGGCAGATTCTTAGTCTGGCAATCCTGGGTATAACGACTATGTATATAAAGAAACAGGTATTGTTACCGGCATTTCACTGCTGGTACGATACCTGTTTTTTCGATGCTTCAGTTCAGCATTTTTATTTCTCGCTCCGCCCCACTGCGCTGGTTGGCGGTAATCGCGCAGTTGTCGTCACCTACATGCCGGGGTAGTTGGGTCTCAGTGACCGTGCGAAAAAATAGCCGCTTCCCTGGCCGGGGAAGCGGCTATTGTGCCATCATGGCGATTTTTTTGATCAATCTTATGATATCAGAGCAGATACTCTTTGCACAAGCTTTTTTCAAGCGAAGATCAAATGTATTAAGGAGACCGTGATGCTTGCAGTCAATCACGGTCTGGTGATGATACGTCGAACTCTGACTACCTCATTTTTACACGAAGATGTTTATTTTTGCAATTATCCTGAATCTGGATCTTACCACAACGCTACACTTGCCATCAGCCAACACGCCTCACTCCACCTGCGCCAACGCCTGATCAAGATCCTCAATAAGATCCCGCACACTCTCCACACCGATCGCCAACCGAATAAGTTGCGGCGAAAGCCCACTTGCCTTGCGCGCGGCAACCGGCAACTCGGCGTGGGTCATCGTCCAAGGCAACTCTGCCAAACTGGCAACCGATCCTAGCGAAACCGCCAATGTAAATAATTTCAGATGATTCACAAAGCGATCCGCATCAACGTTATCGGCCAATTCAAACGACAAGACGCCTCCCGCTCCGTTGAGTTCCTCCTGCGCTATCTGATAATTCGGATCCTGTTTCAACCCAGGATAATGAACGCTTGAAACCAGCGGCGATGCCTCTAAGTGTTCGGCGATTGCCAGCGCATTTTGCTGTTCCCGATCCATGCGCAAACTCAGGGTTTCGATCCCGCGCCGAACCAAGTTAGCCGCTTCAGGCGCCAATGTTGGTCCCAATGCGTTCTGCAAATAGCCGACTTGTTGGCTCAACGCCGGTGTTCTGGTCACCACCAAGCCTGCCAAAACGTCGCTATGCCCACCTAAATATTTAGTAGCACTGTGAATCACGATATCCGCACCCAAATTCAGCGGCTGCTGAAGATACGGCGTCAAAAAGGTATTATCCACAATCGTCAAAAGGCCGTGCTCCTTAGCCAACGCGCTGACCTTTTTAACGCTCGTCACCTTTAGCAGCGGATTCGACAGCGTTTCAAAATAAATCGCGCGGGTATTCGGCTGAATGGCCGCTTTGATCGCATCCAGATCACGCGGTATCCACCGTTGTAAACGACAAGCCATGCTTGGTAAAATAATCGTTCAACAGACGATAAGTCCCGCCGTAAACCGAATCACCAATGATAATATGATCGTCGCGGTCAAAAATTGAAAAGACGGTTGAGATCGCCGCTAACCCGCTCGAAAACGCAAACCCCGCATCGCCATCTTCCAAATACGCAATTTCCTTTTCCAGATATTCACGGGTCGGATTGCCGCTTCGGGTATAATCCCAGCGCACCTTAGCGTCTGCCTGCGGGTAAGCAAAGGTGGTACTTTGATAAATCGGCGGCACAACTGCTCCGGTTTGGTTATCGCCAACGGGTATGCCATGGACAAGCTTGGTATTAAAATCTGTCATTGAAATCCTCCTGACTATAAAAGACGGTATCAAATTCAAGAACGGCGACTACTTGGTCGTAACATCCCCGCCAAAATACTTCTCGGAAAGTTTCTTAAGCGTGCCATCCGCGCGTAAATCGTGAATCGCCTGATTAATCGCTTTACGAAGCTTAGGCGTTTTCTTCGTCAACAAAGCCGACACTTCATCTGGCTTCTGTTGAGAATCGGGGACTGCTCTAAACTTCAACCCTTTAGTGCTATTGCTCTTAGCAAACGAATACCATGCGGCAGTGGAGTTGATCGTCGCGTCCGCCCGATTCTGGCGCAAAAGTCCCAGTGTTGTCGCAAAGTCACCTGACGGAAGGATCTTAGCAGCACCCAACTTCTTGGCCAAAACCTCATTACTCGTGCCGGTTCCTTCCACAACCGTCTTTCCTTTAATATCCGCCAACTTTGTAATCGTATTGGCCTTTGCCGTGGGCGTAATCAACGCATAACGCGAATAAATATACGGCGTTGAAAAATCATAAACCTTCTCCCGTTCCGGCGTCTTGGTAATATTGTTCAAAACGACATCGAACTTGTTCGCGCCCAAACCGGCAATCAGCGAATCCCATTTAGTCGGCACAAACTTCACTTTAACCCCAAGTTTCTTGGCAATATCACGGCTAAGATCGACTTCAAAACCCGCCAGCTCGCCATTCTTTCGATACGAAAACGGCGCATAAGTCCCTTCAAGCCCCACCGTTAACGTCTTATGATCCAAAAGTTCCTGTTTAACGTTACTCGTGCTACTGGAAGCTTGCTGACTACTGGTCTTCTGGCAGCCAACCAGAACCAAAAACAATCCCGCCAAAACAATGAAAAGATGAACCACTCGCTGCGTTCGTTTCATGAAAATCTCCTCCTATAGCCTTTTGCGACAACGCCATCATCAACCAAACAAAAACGCGGCCTATGTTATCCTTGCCGATCACTCGACAAGGACGACCATAAGCCGCGTTACCACCTTGATTAGACAAAATGTCTCACTCCGGATACATCAAAATCAATATCCTTACTTGTTAACGAAAGTTTCCGTTGCCGTCTTACCAACGTTCGACCGCAATCACACTTACAATACCAAGACCATATTCATCGCCAACTTCACATTGCCTTCCACCAACTGACAATTCTCTGTATTTCGGTTAGACGATTACTCATCTTGTCATGAAATATTAATTTAATTGTCAGCTTACGCGGAAATTTGGGTTTGTCAAGTAGAATGCCGTAGACTGAGTCATATTAACTACATCTTCTCACCATTAGTCGCAATGACCTGTTTATACCAGTCGAAAGATGCCTTCTTGTACCGCTTCAAGCTCCCTTGACCATCATCATCGAGATCAACGTAAATGAATCCATACCGTTTGGACATTTGCCCAGTTGTTGCACTGACTAGATCAATGCATCCCCATGGTGTGTATCCCATTAAGTCAACGCCATCATCAATCGCACCGGCCATGGCTTGGATATGCTGACGTAAATAATCGATCCGGTAATCATCCTGAACAAAATAATGCTCGTCTGGTTTATCAACAGCCCCTAAGCCATTTTCAACCACAAAGACAGGCTTTTGATAGCGGTAGTAGAGCTCGTTTAACGCAATCCGTAGACCAGTGGGATCAATTTGCCATCCCCAATCACTGGATTTTAAAAATGGATTAGCCACGCCACCAATGAGATTCCCATTAGCTTGAGGCTTATTCGTGTCAACAACATCAATGACCGTTGACATATAGTAGCTGAAGCCGATGTAATCAACCGGATTAGCCTTGAGCAATGCTAAGTCTGCATCAGTGATATCTAGATCTGACCAGTTGAACCCAAACGATTTCATTAATTGGCTCGAATATCCAGGATATTCACCGCGCACCTGCACATCGCCACAGAATTGATTGAAGGACTGATTATGTTTCAAAGTCGCCAGTTGGTTCTTCGGATTACTGTCAAAAGCATAGCTGGTGGCATACAGCAACATGCAACCAATCTGATTTGCCGAGTTCAATTCGTGGGCTTTAGAAACCGCATAAGCACCGGCAACAAATTGATTGTGCCAAGCTTGGAAAATATTTTGCTTGTCATGACTGCCATTACTTGGTGCCAGACCTTGACCCATGATCGGCATTGTCATGGCACTATTGATCTCATTAAAAGTCATCCAATAATGAACCCGGTCACTATAACGAGTCAGGACAGTGTCCGCGTAATGTTTAAAGAAATCAATCAGTTTTCGATTCTTCCATCCACCATACTGGGTAATTAGATGGAGCGGCATTTCATAGTGAGACAAGGTAATGACCGGTTGAATACCATAGCTCAGGCAGGTCGCGATAACGTCATCATAAAATGCCAGCCCTTTTTCATTTGGCGTTGCCTCATCTCCATTCGGGAAGATGCGACTCCATGCAATCGAGAAACGGTAGCATTTAAAGCCCATCTCCGCGAACAATGCAATGTCTTCCTTGTAATGGTGGTAATAATCAATGCCCTCGTGGTTAGGGTAACGATATTGATCAGCATGGATACGCCAATCAAAGTGCGGGTCGTTCACGATTGCAAAACGTTCCTCACCTCCAGGCAATACATCAGCAACAGATAAGCCTTTACCATCAACGTTATATGCCCCTTCAAGTTGATTGGCGGCGGTGGCACCGCCCCATAAAAAACCTTTTGGAAATTGAGTCATTGATATTCCTCCTTAAATGACGTAGAGAACTGGGTCTTGGGTTGAAACTTGAGTCTTATCGCTTGCAGTGACTTCGACAAAGTCTTTGGAGTTCGTTACAACCAGCGGCGTAGTGATGTCATATCCTGCCGCTTTGATGGCTTTCAGATCAGCATCCATTAACAATTGTCCTTGTTTGACACGGTCACCTTGACTGACATGAGCAGTAAATGGTTTGCCTTTCAAATCAACCGTATCCAAGCCAATATGAATTAGTAACTCGATCCCAGTGTCACTCTTTAAGCCAATGGCATGTTTGGTTGGAAAAACCGATTCAACTGTTCCATCAAAAGGCGCATAGAAGTGATCATCTTCGGGAATGATTCCGCAGCCTTTTCCTAACATCCCCTTTGCGAAAGTATCATCAGGAATACTTGTCATCGTGATCAATTCTCCCTGAACAGGGCTGTAAATTCGCTTGGTTGCCCGCACGCCTGAACTGACCGTTTCGGAATCCGTCGCAGTCTGGGCGGTAGTGTCATCAACACCTGCAACATCAGCAACACCTGCAAGAGCTAAAGCCGGTTCATTAGCCGCATGATTCATTTTTTGTCCTTTTACCGATGTTGTTGCTGATCCATCATTCCAGCCAAGCACTAACGTTAAAACAAAGGACAAAACAAACGACATCACTAAGGCAATCAGAGCAAACATGAAGTTCTGGTTTTGACCGTCACTCATGAATTGTGGTAAAGCCACAAAAGATGGGACAGCAAAGGCAAACGCCTTCAGGTGGACAAATCCCATGAATAATCCAGTAATGCCGCCCGCAATCATAGAAGCATAGAGAGGACGACGATACTTTAATGTGACCCCGTAAAGTGAAGGTTCAGTTACACCAGCCAATAAAGCAGAGATACTGGCGGCAGAAGCAACCTGACGGGTCTTTTTGTTCTTTGTTCGAATGGCGACGGCGAGACTTGCTGCGCCTTGACCAATATTAGCAGCCAACATCGCTGGCAAAATCAACGAGTCAGGTGTAGCAACTGAGGCGGCCAAGAAGATTGGTGCAAAAGCCCAGTGCATACCGGTCATGACGATCAACGGCATAAAGGCCGCCATTAGAGCCATCGCTAACCAACCGACTTTGGATTGAATGAAGAGAATTGCGGCAGACAAACCTTGACCTGCAAATGATCCGATTGGTCCAATGACAATCAATGCTAAGAAGCCCATCACAAAAATCTCAAGCAACGGTAACGCGATGCTCTTGATCGAATTTGGAATGACCCGTTTGAGTCCACCTTCGATATATTTCATAGCCCACACAATCATCAAGATCGGGATGACAGAAGATGAATAATTGAATAGTGTCACCGGGATGCCGATGAAATGCACCGGTTTAGCCGCGTTGACCATCGCTAAGAAATTCGGATGGATCATGATGCCTGCAATTACCACTGCCAAGATCTGGGAGACCTTGAAGTAATTCGCAGCCGTATAGGCAAGCATAACGGGTAAGAAGTAAAACGGGGCGTCACCAAAAATAGTGAGGATCTTATATGTTTGACTACTGGTACTTAACATATGAAGCAGCGGAAGGAGAATGACAATGACCTTCATCATGCCCCCACCAATCAAAGCAGGAATCAAAGGCGACATGCACGAAGAAATAAAGTTGGCGAAAGTATCAAACAGGTTCGTGTGACCCTTAGCTTCATCTTCGGCTGAATCAGCCACGTTATCAGCGTCAGCTGCTTGAATACCACCTAAAGCCATAATCTTGTCATAATAAGTTCCGACTCCGTTGCCCATAATAACTTGATACTGACCGGACTGATGATTCACACCTAAGACCCCGGCAATATCTTTAACAGTCGCATCTGAAGCCTTCTGTTCGTCCTTTAAATAGAATCGTAGCCGTGTGACACAATGGGTCAACGACTTAATGTTTTGCTTGCCACCGACTGCTTTAACAATCGAGCGAGCTGTTTCAGAATAGTCCATGTTTGTTCTTCCTTTCCATATAAAAAGACCCAAACAAGCGAGAAAGATCCTCTCACTCATTTAGGTCATGCTCTTTGCTAAGATAACACCCTAAAGATTTTTAACTAGGCGACTAATGTGGACTGTCATGTACATCATTTCAGTATCCGTCACCTTAAATTGATACTTTTTCTGAATATAGGCTTGAATCTGCTTGCAGCAGGCGTAAGGACGAGGATAACGACGCTTGATGGTTTCGAGGAGATCTAAATCATCATCTTCATAATGTTGTCCTTCCAACAGACGTTGCGCGAAAAACTTCAAATGGGTAATAAACCGGTAATAAGCTAGTGAATTCTCGTCAAATTCGGTATTGAAGAAGTCCTTAACAATGCCTTCAACTTCCTTCATGATCTGGGTCACGTCATAGGCGCGATTTTGTTCAGCCCCATTGGAGACGTCCGCGTTGACAAAATGCAAGGCTATAAACGCCGCCTCATCGTCTTTCAAGGATACTCCCATCTCATCATTGACGATTTGAATTGCTTTTTGACCGACGGCATATTCGTCCGGATAAAACCGCTTAATATCCCACTTTAGCGGATTGCTTAGCTGAATGCCTTCTTTGGCCTGCTTAATCGTGTTATGCAGATGATCCGTCAAGTTAACGTAAATCGATTCACTATACTTTTTACCGGTGCGGATTTTCGCGTAATTGATGACCTTCTCCGCAATCATGATCTCATCCATCGGAACGTCAATTGCCAAGTCAGTGAACCGGTTCATTGTGTTGTGGTCTTTAAGAATAAAAGTTTTATCCACCAATTCCATATCAACTGGCGAGCCCTTTCGCTTACCAAAACACAAACCCTTACCCATTAACAAGACTGGGAGACCGTCGTGATTCTCAGATAAGCATGCATTGTTATTCAAAACACGTTCGATGATCACGACTGACTTCCTCCCTGCTAATGTTAATAAAAAGACTTACCCTAACGAAGGTCAAATAGACCCTTTAATTAGGATAAGTCATGCTCTTAACGATCGCACCTTATCAATAATCGATTAACTTATAAGTTAAATCTGAAACGGGTTACACATGCTCGCATAAAGCGATTACATTGCAACAACACAGTATATTTTACATTTTGTTGGCGGTTTGTCAACTAAGCTTTTCAGGTAGTATGTGGTAAATATTTAAAAGTTCGCGCAAAAGTTCTTTCTCGAATACACGCCCCCTCACACAAGAGGACGTGGTTTAGAATATTTCCCTATTTCCCAAGGAGGATGAAACTTACTTCAACGGTTCCCATTTCCATTCTTCGACTTCCGGCAGATCGGTCCCGGCTTCACGAATGAAGTCGTGGTGCTTCTGCAGGAGATCATCCATTTCCTGCATCAGATGAGCGCCTTTTTCGTTGAAATCTGGCACATCTAGGACGGCTTCCTTAACCAAGTGGAAGCGATCAAGGTCGTTACGTACCCGCATATCAAATGGGGTGGTGATGTCGCCTTCTTCACGATAACCGTGAACATGCAAGTTATGGTTATGACGATCGAAGAAGATGTCCTTGATCAGGTCGTCATAGCCGTGATAGGCGAAGATGACTGGTTTGTCTTTGGTGAAGTACATATCGAATTCGTCGTCGGACAAGCCACGTGGATCGTCTTTCTTCAGCTTAAGCAGATCGATGACATTGATGAAGCGAATCTTGAGGTCTGGCAAGGCCTTGTGCAGGATGGAGATGGCGGCCAAGCTTTCCAGCGTTGGTTCCGAACCGGCAGCCGCAATAACCAGATCCGGCTCAGCGCCTTGGTCGGTGCTGGCCCAATCGATGATGCCGAGGCCTTTTTCAACCAGATCCTTGGCTTCGGTGTCCGTAAACCACTGCGGACGCGGATGCTTGCTGGAAACGATCAGGTTAATCAGTTGTTTGGAATCAACGGCCTTGTCGAAGACCCGCACCAACGTGTTGGCATCGGCTGGCAGATAAGCGCGGATGTACTTGGTCTTCTTTTCTGCCAAGTGGCTGATGACGCCAGGATCCTGATGGGAATAACCGTTGTGATCCTGCTGGAACGCGGTGGAAGAAGCGATGACGTTCAAAGATGGTACATCAGCACGCCAGTCGGCTTCTTCATGGGCATTGCGTAACCACTTGAAGTGCTGGGTGAGCATGGAATCAACCACGCGCAGGAAGGATTCGTAGCTGGCAAAGAAGCCATAACGGCCGGTTAGGGTGTAAGCCTCTAACATGCCTTCATCCATGTGCTCGGAAAGCATCGAATCAATGATCCGGCCATGTGACGCTAACAGGGCATCATATGGCGGGTCAGTTGGTTCCATCCACTGCCGCTTCGTTGCTTCAAAGACCTTATTTAATCGATTAGACAGGGTTTCATCTGGTCCAAAACCGCGGAAGTTCTTGTTCTTATCATTGAGTTTGATCAGGTCACGAATGTAAGCGCCGAGCACCATCATGTCCTGCCCTTCAATAGCGCCATGATCCTTGTTGTCCAAAGCGTAATCAGATGGATTTGGCTTCTCCAGATGCTTGGCCAATTGACCACCGTTCGTCACCGGATTCATGGCCATGCGCTTGTCACCCTTAGGAATGATCGCCTTAATGTCAGCTTTCAGGGTGCCATCGTCATTAAACAATTCTTCCGGATGGTAGGACTTCAACCAATCAACGAGTTGATCGGCATGTTGCATATCGCCTTGGTCCACCGGAATTGGAATCTGATGGGCACGGAAGGAACCTTCGATCGGTTCGCCGTCCCATTCTTTCGGACCGGTCCAGCCTTTAGGAGCGCGGAAGACCAGCATCGGCCATGCCGGACGGCTTTCATCATCGTTATCCTTAGCGTTCTTCCGAATCGCCTGGATCTCTTCGATGATCTTGTCCATTTCGGCTGCCATGAGCACATGCATCTTAGCTGGATCCTTGCCTTCGACAAAATGCGGATCCCAACCCAAGCCTTTGAAGTAATCTTCCAGCTCTTCATGGGATTCCCGTGACAAAACGGTTGGGTTGGCAATCTTGAAGCCGTTCAGGTTCAAGATCGGCAAAACTGTCCCATCGGTCACTGGATTGAGAAACTTATTAACTTGCCAGGAAGTTGCCAACGGACCAGTTTCCGACTCGCCATCACCTACGCCAACCGCCGCAATCAAGCCTGGATTGTCCAGCACCGCGCCGGCACCATGAAGGATAGAGTAACCCAGCTCGCCGCCTTCGTGAATGGAACCCGGTGTCTTCGGATCGGCATGTGACGCCACCCCACCAGGGAACGAGAACTGTTTGAACAGCCGTTGTAAGCCCTGCGCGTTCTGTTCAATCTTTGGATACAGTTCCGAATAACTGCCATCCAAATAGGAGTTAGAGACCATCACCTGGCCGCCATGACCCGGACCTTCAATGTAAAACATGTTCAAGTTGTACTTGTTAATGACCCGATTCAAATGGGCGTAAATAAAGTTCTGACCCGAAATCGTTCCCCAGTGACCAATCGGATGCACTTTAACATCTGATGCCTTCAATGGCCGCTTCAACAGCGGGTTGTCTTTCAAGTAAAGCTGACCGACCGACAGGTAGTTAGCCGCCCGCCAATACTTATCGACTTCAGCCAAATATTCTTTCGACGAATAGTCGGTGGTTTTTTCAATTGTTTGGTCCATAATTGGCAATCTCCTTTGCTAAACTTTGCGTTTATTTGCATAGCAATAATACCACACAAGCAAAATTTTGAAACCCCTTTCAAAATTATTTTTAAGAATGACGATAAGGACACCGCCATTAACATTCTTAAACAATGACCTTTACACCGTGTTTTTCCATTGCCGAGATAGTCTCAGTGTTGAGACCTTTGTCAGACAAAATGACGTCGTAATCACTTATCGAAGCTGTTCTAAAGGGATTCATCTTAGTGAACTTCGAATGATCTGCCAGCAACACCTTTTTATGGCAATGCTGCATCATCTTTTTGTCCACCTCAATTTCAGAAAAATAATGATTTGTCACGCCACGACTGATGCTTACACCACCAGAACCAAAAAAGCCAATGTCGCAGAAGACACTGTCGATATTGGCAAGCGTCAAGGGGCCAGACAGTGAACCTTCAATACGACGAAGCCCTCCGCCGAGCAAGACCAGCTGAACCGACTCTGCATATCGTAGTTCCAGCAGAACATTAATTGATGTCGTGATAACAACGACATTCTTAAACTCATGTTCCTTGATTTCCTGAGCCACCAGTGCAGCAGTTGTGCCATTGCCTAAGAATACAGAATCACCCTCAGAAATGAGTTTGACAGCATTCCGGGCGATTGAGAGCTTTTCTTGGAAGTTCTCTTTGCGCCTCTGGTCATAAATCGTTTCATTTACGGGTTTATTCAGAACAGCCCCACCACGGATCACTTGTAGTTTCCCTTGGTTCCCTAGCTCGGCGATGTCTTTCCTAAGCGTTTCGCGCGAAACAGATAAGTCTTTCGCTAACTCAGAGATACGCACGCTTCCGTTACTGTTCAATTGTTTTAAAATACTTTGCTGCCGTTCAATATAATTCACCAAGATCGCCTCCAAATGTTGATTTAACTTGTCTAAGCACGCCCCAAAGTATAAGGCAATATTAACATTCCTAAACCTCGTTCGATACTTGATAAATCAAGGCATCGCGCCATTAATTTGCAAATTATGGCAAACATTCAAGTAGAAAAACATTGCAAAGTGCAAAACCTCGTGCTATAGTCCTTCTTGAAAACGGTTGCAAAAAGATGGAGGCTTATATCATGTTAAACAATGCAGTTAGAAGCAAGGAAATTACGTCGAAGTCCTACAGGTTATTGAATCCTGGAGATATTGAAGAGGTTATGTTAAAGCACGAACTAAAGCCTGGATTTGTCAATATTCAGCCACTAATGGCAAGCGTTTGCCATGCGGATGATCGCTACTTTGCTGGTAAAAGACGCCCAGAGGCATTGGCTAAAAAGCTACCTATGGCTTTGTTGCACGAGGGCATTGGGACAATTAAAGAAACAATGAGCGACAAATTCCAAAAAGGGCAGCGAGTTGTAATTGTCCCAAATGTTCCTGGTTATATGTTACGAGGGGAAAAAAAGAAAGATACAATCCCTGACAATTACAGTGTCGACTCAGTCTTTTTAAGTAGTGGTTATGACGGAATTGCGCAAAGTGACTTAGTGCAGCCGGATCGTGCGGTTGTCCCTCTCCCAGACAACATTCCAGATGAAATTGCAATTTTAACTGAGGTCAGCACCGTGGGGTATCACGCAACTAGTCATGTTGCGGATGCATTAGCAAAGCCAGACTGCCGTGTCGCGTTATTTGGTGATGGACCTGTTGGCTACATGGCAGCGGCCGTTTTGCATTACATTCGCGGCATTGATAAAGAACACCTGACTGTGTTCGGTGCAGTTCCTGACCGACTAAATGAATTTGACTTTGCTAACAAAGAATTGGTTACAGAGTATGATTTCGACCATGCTGGTGAACAATTTGATGTGATCTTCGAAGCAACGGGCGGAAACTTTAGCTCAAGTGCCATTAACGAAGGCATTAAAGTCATCAAACGAACAGGTAAATTTGTCTTAATGGGCGTTAGCGAAGATCTGGTTCCAATTGATACCCGAGATATTTTGGAAAAGGGTTTGACGTTCTATGGAACTAGCCGTTCGACAACACCTGACTTTGAAGAAGTCGTTAAAGCCATGAGTCAAAGTCAAGCATATCAAGACACGCTTCGTAAACTCTTGCCTCAAAAAGAAACGATTATCAGAAGCGCGTCCGATTTAAATAAAGCATTTGAGGCAATTGTTGCAAGTAAGGCTTGGTACAAAGCCGTTCTGAAATTTGAATGGTAACTGCTATATCTCAACTATGAACGGTGATGATTCTATGAAAGAAGGAAGTTGAAAATATGGTAGGTTTTGTCATTGCAACTCACGGAAAATTAGCGTCAGGGTTTCTGGACGCAGTGAAGTTAATTATTGGGGAACAAGAGAACATTGGCGAAATTGGTTTGTTCGAAGGCAATGATGTTTCCGAATTTGGATTGAAGCTGGAAAAATTGATCCGACAAGAAGATGAAGGTGACGGTGTCATTGTGTTCACTGATCTTTTTGCCGCTAGTCCGTATAATCAAGCAGCACTTTGCGCAAGTAGAATCAAGGATGTCAAAATCCAGCTGATCACAGGGGTCAATTTGCCGATGATTATTGAAGCAATCAATGCACGAATGATGGGGCAAAATATTGAACAGATCACGAATGCTGCATTTGAAACCGCTAAAGTTGGTATCAAAAACTTTTGGGATGAACTAAATGCACACACTTCGCAAACAAAACATTAAGGGGGGAATTATCATGTCACAGATCGTATTAGCACGTGTTGATGATCGCTTAATTCACGGCCAGGTCATGACTGCTTGGTTGCAGTATACGGAGGGTAATCACATTGTCATTATCGATGATGCCACAGCAAAGGATGATTTTCTAAAAAGCATTATGTCCATGTCAGTACCTCAAGGAATCAAGTTAGATGTCTTAAGCGTTGCCGAAGGACCAGATTTCCTAAAGGGGGAACACGGTAACGATAAGCTACTTTTACTAGCAAAAACTCCCAAAGCTTTCCTCGATTTGGTAAATGCAGGCGTCAAAATTGACAAAGTTGTTATTGGCGGTATGGGTGCAAATCCTCAAAGAAAAAAGTTTTATAAAAATATTTCCGCTTCAGACGACGAAAAAGCTATTATGCAAAAGCTAATTGATGCAGGCGTTGACGTCAAAATTCAAATTGTACCCAGCGATGGAGCAACTGATGTTAAAAACTTGTTGAAGTAAAAATGGAGGAATAGAGATATGACAATTCATCTCTGGCAAGCATTCCTGATTGGGGTTGTTTACTACCTTGGTCAGATGGGGACGCCTTGGGTTTCCCTAGCAGGCACTCACACTATCATGCGTCCCTTGGTAAACGGAGCTTTAGTTGGCTTGATTCTGGGCGATCCGGTTAAAGGAACAATCTACGGTGCCGCTATTCAGCTGCCTTTTCTAGCTTGGATTGGTGCCGGTGGTGCTGTCCCTATGGATACGGCATTAGCTGGTACGTTGGGTACCGCCCTTGGCATGGCATCCAACGTTTCCCCATCAGTCGCAATTACACTAGCCGTACCCATCAGCCTTGTTGGGACCATGATATGGGTTCTTCATATGACGGTGGATATTACTTTTGTTCACATGGCAGACAAGGCAGCAGAAGAAGGAAATTTGAAACGAATTGATTTCTTGCATGTATGGCCGCCTCAGATAACTATGTTTCTTTTTTCCGTCATTCCCGCTATGCTGGCAGCATATTTCGGTGCAGGACCGGTCAAACAGGTTATTGGTGGATTAGCTGGTACACCATTGCATGTATTAACAGTTATCGGTGGTATTTTACCTGCTCTAGGGATCGCGATGAACTTGCATGCAATGAGCAGCAAAGGAACTATTGTGTTCTTTCTTCTGGGATTCATGGTTGCCGTTTACTCAAAACTCGCAATTTTGCCAATCGCTATCTTTGCAGCAATCATAGCCTATATTTACACCCAGTTATTCCTGAAACGAGGTGAACAAGCATGAGTGAAGAAGACAAAAAAGAACAACTCGAAGAAAAAGAACTCCCCTCGGAAAAAAAGCCTAATGCAAAAAGATTAAGCAAGCGTGACGTGGTTAAGGCTTTTTGGCGGTGGACATTCTTCTCACACGCCAATTACAACTACGAACGTTTACAAGCTACTGGGGTGATTCATGCCCTTTCACCTATCTTTAAGAAATTATACGGCGATGATGAAGCAGAAATGAAAGCCGCTTTATTACGACACATGCAATTCTTCAACACCGAACCACACTTTGGCGGCTCCATTCTTGGCGTTACCATTGCGATGGAAGAGCAAAAAGCAAATGGTGCACCGATTACTGATGAAACCATCAACGGCCTGAAAACTGGTTTGATGGGACCCTTGGCGGGGATTGGTGACACACTTTGGCAAGGTACTTTAATTCCAATTTTGCTGTCATTTACTATTAGTTTTGCGGCAAAAGGAAATATTTTAATGGGACCCGTTCTTTTTGCCGTTTTGCACTTAGCGATTATCTGGTCCATCGGGTATCTTGCTTGGATGCAGGGCTATAACTTAGGTAAAGAAGGAATAGCGAAGATCTTACAGGGATCATTATTACCGACAGTGATGACTTATGCGCAAACATTAGGACCCATTGTCATTGGCGCACTGTCAGCAACCTTCGTTAAGATCTCCACTCCGGCGAAATTGCACTTGGGTAAAACCGTTATGAAGGTTCAAACCGGGATACTTGATAAACTGGTTCTCGGTTTACTCCCTATGGCTGTCACCCTACTCACCTACTATCTTTTGCGAAAAAAGTTCAAACCCACTACGGTATTATTAATACTTGTCGGAATCGGTGTCGTTGGCGGTTTATTCTGGATTATTTAGGATTAACCAGAATTATTCGGGGGAAAAGAAAATGTCAATTGAAATTGCGCCTTCAATATTAAGTGCTAACTTTTCAAATTTAATGCAGGATATCGATAAAGTTAAAGATTCTGGCATTCATATGCTTCATGTTGACGTAATGGACGGTCACTTTGTTCCCAACATTACTTTCGGTTCAAAGATGATTGCAGATCTCCACAAATCAACATCATTAAAGCTTGATTGCCATTTGATGATTGACAATCCCGATAAGTTTGCACCAGAATTTGCAAAGGCTGGTGGCGACGTCATCATGGTGCATTTAGAAGCATCAGTGCATATATACCGTGTTCTTCAGGAAATTAAGAATTTTGAAGCAAAAGCCGGACTGGTTTTGAATCCAGGAACACCGGTTGACGCTGCAAGGGAAGTGTTGCCACTTGTAGACCAAGTACTAATTATGACTGTTAACCCCGGATTCGGCGGGCAAAAGTTTATTCCTCAAATGGTCAATAAGGTTCAAGAATTGGCTGAGTTACGAGATAATTTAGGTTTGAAATTCAACATTGAAGTAGATGGGGGTATTAACGATATAACCATTAAGGATTGTGCGGCAGCCGGTGCTAATATTTTCGTTGCTGGTTCCTACGTCTTTGACACTAGTGATCCAATATCACAAGTCAATAAATTGTTAGCAGCCGTCGGTCAGTAAACAGTGGCTTGGGATAACAAAAACTTATCAAGGGACTTTGCCGTATGACGTGCATGGAGGTGATTTTGTTATTTTTGACACATCAATGGTCATTCCATCGTTGATAAATGGTCGTGATCTCAACTATGCATTGCGCGTGCCCTCAAAGGTTATTTTGCTATCTGGGGTTTCGATTGGAAATTTGAGAGAATTTGTCCATGCTATCCATGAACATCAAAAACAGGCAGTGGCGCATATCGATATCTTAGGCGGCTTTAAATCGGATGATATCGGCATGCATTTGCTGAAAAACTTGTATAAATTAGATGGTATTTTAAGTGCTAATGTTCGAGCACTTAGTCAAGGAAAACATTGGGGAATGACAACAATCTATCGGCTTCCTTTAATTGATTCACTTTCTTTGGCAAAGGCACACGATTTTTTAAAAAATTCTGACAGTTATGATGCTGTTCAAGTTTTGCCAGCCGTTGGTGCGATTGCTGAAGTTAAACGCATTAAACAAATGGTTACACACAAGCCGTTAATCGCAAGTGGCTTGTTAGAAACTCGTAACCAAGTTAAATTAGCGTTTTCGTCAGGCTATCAACTTATTGCAACTAGCCAGAAAGATTTGTGGTACCCACGAGCATCATCAGCGGCAGAAAAAGCTGACTAACAAAGACCTGTTGATGCGATTGATGAAACCATGTACCATCGATAGTTAAAACTAAAGATCTGCATAGAGCAACGTAAGGAGACGCTCAAGAATTCCTGTTTCAGGAGTTTTTGGGCGTTTTTGTAATGAAAGGACAAGGAAAACGATTATGAGCAAATTTAGGAGAATGAATCAAATATTCGCAGCAGATGGCAGAGCAGTTGTTGCTGCGTTAGATGGCTTTGCTTTTTCAATGACCACATCAGGTATTGACGACACGAGTTTACAAATTGACCAATTAGTTGATGCCGGTTTAGATACTGCCTTAGTCACGTACGGTCAAGCTAAGACTTATGAACATGAACTGTCTAAGGTAACAACTGTACTTCGTGTGGATGCAAATACTGAAATTTACGATTCATCAGTGCCTAACACACAACTCTTTTTCGATATTAAAGATGCGCTTAAACTCGGCGCATCAGGAGTCGTCTGTATGACATTTCCTGGTGCCTCAAAAAGAGAAGCTGATTCTCATCACATGCTGACCAAACTGGCGCATCAGTCAGCAAAGTGGAAAGTGCCAGTCATTGCAGAAGCTTTGCCGTTTGGCTATCCAGTTACTTCCCCAAAGTCAAATGATCCACATTATATTGCAACTGCCGTTCGACTGAGCGCAGAACTTGGTGCTGACATTATTAAGACACGATTTACAGGTACTGAAGAAGATGCCCTGATCACAGGAAGTACCAGTCAGCCTGTTCTAGCTTTAGGCGGTCCAAAGACTGACACACTAACTTACTTCAAGTTTGTCCAACATTGTATTGAGATCGGTGCCCGAGGTGTAGCTGTCGGTCGAAATATCACTCAGAGTCAGAGCCCAGTTGGAATAGTAGCTGGCTTGAATGCAATAGTTCATAACAATGCTGATGCAAACACGGCTTTCGAGATATTTAAAAACTACGAAAAAAAGAACAAAAAGGAAGGCTAAAATTATGGCAACTATGAATGCAGCAATTTTCAACGATATTGAACAGTTAGATGTTGAAAGAATCAATAAACCTAATATCAAAGAAGACGAGGTCCTCGTAGAGATTAAGGCGTGTGCCCTTTGTACGTGGGAACAACGAGTTTATACAGGTGTTAACAAAGTTCACTTTCCATTTATTGGCGGTCATGAAGAAGCAGGAATTATCATTGATGTTGGGAAAAAAATTGACACCGATTTATGGCAAATCGGAAACCGGGTTGTTGTTGGCCTGCTGACTTCTTGCGGCTACTGCGATAATTGCCGGACAGGCCACGAAGGAAGTTGCACCCAGTTCTCTTACGAAAATCATGTTGGCGGTTTAAACATTCGCGGTATGGGCGGGCTCGCAGAGTACTTAGCCGTTCCGGTGACTAAACTCTTTAAAATTGGTGATCAATTAACCTACGAAGAAGCGGCACTTACCGAGCCGTTGTCTTGTGTCGTTCATAGCGTAGATACGGCAAAGGTTGAATTGGGTAATGATGTAGTGGTTATTGGTGCAGGCATTATGGGCATATTCCATGCGATGCTTGCACGAGAGCGCGGTGCGCGTGTTATTGTCAGCGAACCTGATGGAAATCGGCAAAAATTTTTGAAACAGCTTGGGTTTCACGAAATAATCAATCCTAAACATCTGGACCCAGTTAACGCAATTAATACATTAACAAACGGAAAAGGTGCAGACGTTGTATTCGACACCCTGCCTATTTCGCCAGTTGCCGAACAGGCTGTATCAATGGCCGCTATTGATGGACGAGTTATTCTATACAGTTCTTTTCATCCAGACACACCAATTTCTATTAGTCCTCACACCCTTCATCGGCGAATGACAAAATTAATGGGCAGCGCAAATTCGGATTCTGGCGATTTTCTTAAAGCTATGAGGTTGCTAAATAACGGAAGTGTTGATGTAAAGCCATTGATCGCGGGTACCGTGCCTTTGTCCGAAATCGATAAAGGTATGCAATGGGCGCTTAAGCCAGAAACTTATCGTGTCATTGTTGAGTTAAACCGACATGATGACAAATAGATACATTTCGAAGAGACAACCAAAAACCATGATAATATAAAACACCCCGCAATCGTAGTCACTGCTCAACTGCGATCGCGGGGTGTTTCTCAGCTTTAATATGCGGTTTTCGCCGATTCAATCGTATACCCGAGATGCTTCGAATCGTTGAATGAGTATCTAACTCCTAAATCCTTTCTTCAAGTTTTTAAAGCGTGCATTGAACGCAGAGCTTAAAGCTTTACGGCATGGCTCTTTGACTTAGCATTATTCTGCCCGTAATATGCATTTTTCCCGTGCTTACGATAATAGTGCTTATCCAGCAGATACTGAGGAACATGAACATCCGCATGTGTTAACGTCAGGGCATGATAATCGATATCGGCAACTACCTCGAGAACTTTTGCGTTGTAAACTGCCTTTTCTGGTGTTGCGCCCCAACTAAACGGACCATGCTGACTAACAATGACTGCAGGAACTGCGTTATGATCAATTCCCCTGTCCTTGAAAGTCTTAACAATTACCTTGCCTGTATTTTCCTCGTAAGCTTCCTCAATTTCTTGTTTAGTTAATGCTTCAGAGACTGGAACATCACCATAGAAAGTGTCGGCAGCCGTCGTATTTAGATTCGGCACATCCATATGAGCTGAGGCAAATGCAACTGCCCAAGGTGAATGGGTATGAACAATGCCGCCAATGTCTGGAAATTCGTTATACAATACCGTGTGGGTTGGCGTATCACTAGAAGGGTTTAAATCACCTTCCACTACTTCCCCTTGAAGGTTAACCACCACCATATCGTCTGGCGTAAGATCTTCGTAGGCAACACCCGATGGTTTAATAACGAATAGGCCTTTTTCTCGGTCAATTCCAGATACATTTCCCCAGGTAAAAGTAACCAAACCTAATTTAGGTAGCTGCATATTGGCATCGTAAACCTGTTTCTTTAAAGATTCTAACATTTTAAAATCTCTTCCTTCCTATAGTGGCGCTTCCAGCATCAGCGATTTTGTTAATCGATATCTTGATTGATCTTTACGACTACCTTGTTAAATTCAATTTCTTTGTTGTACATTTTCTTCAAGGTATCTCCGAGCTGATCTAGACTAATCTCATGTGAAATCATTGATTTAAAGTTCAGCCGGCCTTTGCTCATGGCATCAATGACGATATCCCATGCCCGACCAGGATATGGCATGGTGTATGACATCCATGATCCGTGAATATTCAAGCCGCCGCGCAAAACATATTGTTCAAAGACATCTTTAGGAATCGGCAAATCATCTCCTGAGATACCGATATAGACAACGTTGCCGTCTCGCCGCGTAATTTCCAAGGCTTCAATTTCAGTGAATCGGCTACCTGCACAGTCAACGGCAACGTCTACCCCATGTTTGGTAATCTTTTTAACTTCTGAAATGACGTCCTGCGTCTTTCCGTTGATCGTATAATCCGCACCAAGCTTTTTCGCCAATTCAAGTTTGTCGTCAAATACATCAACAGCAATGACGTTGCTTGCGCCATAAAGTTTTGCATTCTGAATCGCAAACTGGCCGATTGATCCGGCACCAAGAATTGCCACAGTATCTCCAGCTTGAATGTGCCCGCGAGCTAATCCATATCCACTAACCGTAGCCGGTTCAATGCCAGCTGCTGTCTTTAAATCAACTGAGTCAGGCAGATGCAAAACATGACCTTTGGGCACTTTAACGTATTCTGCGAATCCGCCATTGCTACCTGTCCCTATCAAGTTGTAGTGTTCGCTGAACCCATACAATCCCATTTTGGTGTAAATCGAATCCGAATTAGGCAGCAACGGCGCAATGGCAACATGATCGCCTTCCTTAAAACCTTCGATGTTGGCGCCCATTTTTTCCACTGTACCGCTAAATTCATGCCCCATAATCAACGGATACAGTCTAGCTCCATTTTCTTTTTGGCTTCTGGGTAGATCTGAACCGCAAACGCCTGAATAAGCAACTTTAATCAGAAAATCGTCATCAGAAATTTCCGGAACCGGGACATCTTTGTACTCGACGTTACCAGCACTAATCAACACAGCAGCTTTCATTGTATTAACCATGAGAATATTGCCCACCTTTTTTAAATCTTTCGTCCGCGTTAACAACTTGTTCTAATCTTTCCAAACATCAACCATCGGTTGCCGCAGTGGCATTCTTAGCAGCAGCCCGTTCCAAATAAGCACGGAATTTCTCTTTGTTCTTTTGGAACGCTGCCCATAAAACGAAGTAAAGAATGATAGTCAACCCTATCCAAAAAATGTTTTGGCTTAAAAAGGCATAGAAGATTAAGCCAAAGAACGGCTTGCCAAGAATGTTAAAGCTTGTGACCATCAATGCAGCTGTTGGAATAGCAACGCCAATTCCTGAACTTGCAATGTGTGTGAATAAAGGAGCAGTTGCGGTACACATATAAAGCCCTAAGCTGAACCAGATGACGGCATTGATCATTGTTTTGACCATGTTACCGTTCGACAACGCGATCAGACCTTCAATCCAATATGGGATCGCAAGCAAATCAATAACCGGTAAGACTTTATTACCTGGTAACAAGATAGCCAGAACAACCATGATAGGAATCAGTAAAATTCCTGTAATCAGAGTGGCTGTTTCACCAAAACCAACCGCATCATTGACACCCAAGAACCATAGACGAGGCTTTTTACCTTCAGGTTGATTTGCCGCTTTGCCTTTATTGCTTTTACGAATCGAGCGACTGGCAGCTTGGGAAAGAGGTGCAAAAGCTTGAGCAAAAATACCGGCAATTTTAGGGAAGATAGCCATAATTGCACTTGTAGCAATCGCCACTTGCGTAATTTGTCCCCAAGATGCTAATTCGCCGAGATGTTTAAAGTTCCCCAGGATACCTAGCAGAAATCCTAAGAAAAATCCCAACGAAATCGGTTCTCCTAAGAATCCCAACTTTTCTTGAAGGTACTCAGGACTTAATTTGATTTTGTTGATGTGCAATTTGTTCCAGATAGGATCCATTAAAATGCCAAAAATTGCCGGTTCCAAATTATGCAAGGCAATGATGGTCGTTCTAGGATAGCCATAGTACGTTGACCATCGTTGAGCGATGGAGTCTGAAAGAAGAAGACTGTACATATTTAAGAGGCACATCAAGAGTAGCGAAAGCCACATGTTTTTTGTGACGTAATAACACATCGAACCCCAAACCATGTAGGAGTAGTTATTCCATAAATCCGAAGGCTGAAAGACATCTGTCCAACGAACTAAGAACAAAACTGTTTGCAGAATAAATGCAACAACCAGAAAAATCATACCTGCCTGAGTGGAGTAAGCTACAAGTGAGGCCCCTTGCCAACCAATATCGAAAACAGGCAGGTTAACGCCTGTGTCACTAACCATCTTTTTAATGACTTTACTAATGATCGGTGTATATGAATTCAATAATAGAGTGAATCCAGTCAACCCAACACCGGCATATAAAGCCGAGAGAAAAGCTTTTTGGGTCTTAACTTTTAGTATTAAGGCGATGAAGAATAAGATAATCGGAACAAAGACGTTTGCTCCAAAAGTGTCAAAGACGAGCTTTACTGTCGTTAGCATTTCGGCATCTCCTCGTATATTGATGATTTTGTATAAGAACTAACAAAGAGCTCTAAGCTTTCCCACTAATTCCAGCAACGGTCTTTTTAAGTTCTTCCCAAAATTCGTCCTCACCAATGCCAGTCAACAAGCCTGTCCCATTTATAACTGGGACCCCATAGTCGGCTTTAGGAAGTGGACTTGTATACACCACTAAATCAAATTTGCCACTATCAATTAACTGTTTTGCTTCTGTTGGCCGAGCTTCTGTTGCCTTGACTGTGTAACCGTCATCGCTTAGTTCATCTTGGATTTCACCAGCGACCATAGATGACGTTACAGTTCCCGAACCGCAAACTGCCAATAAATTAATACGTTTGCTCATAAATTCCATCCTCCTAAGATTTGCTGCTTTGCTCCTTAACGGTATTTGACTTCAATAACTTATAAATCCCTGATGCTGTATCTTCTGACATAATTTTTTCCATCAAATCTTGATCTTGGAAAAGGCGCATCAATTCGCGCAAGATTGTGACTTGTCCTTTAGGGTCGCTAACGGCGATCATAAACATCATGCTGACCGGTAATTCTTGTTCCGGATCAATCATGCTGTGAACTTTAACTGGTTCTCTTAAAGTGGCAACCGCTACAGCTGTTTTCTTGACATATTCAGCTTCCGTGTGCGGAATACCAATATTCATGTTTGCCAATACCAATCCTGTCGGAAAATTCTTTTCCCGAGCAAGCACTTGATCGGGATACTCAGAAGTGACATAACCTTCCTTTAAGAGATTTTGTGACATTTTACGAACCGCATCTTCATAACTTTTGGCGTCTAGCTTTGGGTAGATAAACGCCTCTTCAAATTTTAAGGCCATCTGGCTTTCTCCTTTCACACACCCTGAAAATCGCTTATAGCTTTGTTTGTTACCTGAAATCTGTCCCCGTCAGAAACAAGAAGGAAACGCTTTCAACGTCATCAATGTATCACCTTTGCTTTTTGTTTGCAACAACATTGCATTAATTTTTTAAGCAAAGAATTTTAAGGCATATAGTGTTTATTGAGATTGCAAATTTCTTAACAAGGTTCATAAAAACTAATGCATCGTTAACTCCCCTTTATTTATAGGCATTCCTTCTTAAGCATAAATGCACTTCAAGTTCTTAATCCTAAACTTCGCTCATTATTTATCTTGGCAAAAAGTCTGCTTCGATTTTTTTACGGATTTTTTGTGCTTATCTTGCCCTTTTAGCAAATTAACAATTGCAATCGGTTACATTTAGATATACTATACGGTTTGTAGACAACAATATGCGAACATTTTGCAAAGGAGATTGCCAATTATGGACCAAACAATTGAAAAAACCACCGACTATTCGTCGAAAGAATATTTGGCTGAAGTCGATAAGTATTGGCGGGCGGCTAACTACCTGTCGGTCGGTCAGCTTTACTTGAAAGACAACCCGCTGTTGAAGCGGCCATTGAAGGCATCAGATGTTAAAGTGCATCCGATTGGTCACTGGGGAACGATTTCGGGTCAGAACTTTATTTACGCCCATTTGAATCGGGTCATTAACAAGTACAACTTGAACATGTTTTACATTGAAGGTCCGGGTCATGGCGGCCAGGTGATGGTCTCTAACTCCTATTTGGATGGCAGTTATTCGGAACTGTATCCAAAGATTGAACAGAACGCGCAGGGCTTACAACGGCTGTTCAAACAGTTCTCGTTCCCTGGTGGGGTGGCGTCACATGCCGATCCGAAGACACCGGGTTCCATTCACGAAGGCGGCGAGCTGGGTTACTCTATCCTTCATGGTGCCGGCGCGGTGCTGGACAATCCAGGCTTGATTGCGGCGGTTGGCGTAGGTGATGGCGAGTCGGAAACTGGTCCGTTGGCAACTTCCTGGCAAGTTAATAAGTTTCTCAATCCAGTGACCGATGGGACAGTTTTGCCGATCTTGAACCTGAACGGCTTCAAGATTGCCAACCCAACCGTTTTGTCACGGGAATCCCATGAAGAGCTGGAAGATTACTTCAAAGGCTTGGGTTGGGATCCGCATTTTGTCGAAGGCAAGGATCCAGCTAAGATGCATGTGCTCATGGCAGCCGAAATGGACAAGATCATCGAAGAGATCCAGGCGATTCGGAAGAACGCTAAGGATAACGATGATGAAAGCCGTCCGGCATGGCCGATGCTGGTCTTCCGCGCTCCTAAAGGCTGGACCGGTCCGAAAGAATGGGACGGCGAACCGATCGAAGGTTCCTTCCGTGCCCATCAGATTCCAATTCCGGTGGACCAAGGCGATATGCAACATGCCGATCAACTCGTTGATTGGTTGAAGTCCTACCATCCGGAAGAATTGTTTAATGACGATGGCACCCTGAAAGCTGACATTAAGGCGATCATTCCTAAGGGTGACAAGCGCATGGCCATGAATCCGGTGACGAACGGTGGTCAATTGGCCAAGCATCTGGAGAAGCCAAATCCATCTGATTACGCTTTGGACAACAAGGATCATGGCGCTATTGAAGGGCAGGACATGATGGTGCTCGGCGCTTACATTCGTGACCTGATCAAACTCAATGATAAGAACAAGAACTTCCGCGGTTTTGGACCAGATGAAACCCTGTCTAATCGATTAAATAAGGTCTTTGAAGCAACGAAGCGGCAGTGGATGGAACCAACTGACCCGCCATATGATGCCCTGTTAGCGTCACATGGCCGGATCATTGATTCGATGCTTTCCGAGCACATGGATGAAGGCATGTTAGAGGCTTACACCCTAACCGGCCGTTATGGCTTCTTTGCCAGCTACGAATCCTTCCTGCGCGTGGTTGATTCCATGCTCACCCAGCACTTCAAGTGGTTACGCAATGCCCATGAAGAAGCCGACTGGCGTGCTGATGTACCATCTTTGAACGTCATCGCTTCTTCCACCGCGTTCCAGCAGGATCACAACGGTTATTCCCATCAGGATCCTGGCGTCATCAGCCACTTGGCAGAAAAGAAGACCAAGTACATCCGCGCTTATCTGCCAGCCGATGCCAACACGTTGGTGCGGGTCTTCGACAAGGCCGTTGATTCCAAACAACTGATTAACCTGATCGTTTCCAGCAAGCATCCGCGTCCGCAGTGGTTTACGGACACCGAAGCCAAGGATCTGGTTGAAAAAGGCCTCGGCATCATCGATTGGGCCAGCACCGACCAAGGCGCTGAGCCGGATCTGGTTATTGCGGCTGCCGGTTCGGAACCAACGCTGGAAAGCTTGGCCGCCATCTCCATCCTGCACAAGGCCTTGCCAGACCTCAAGATTCGCTTCATCAATGTCATCGATCTGCTTAAGCTGAAGAAAGACGATCCACGTGGCTTGTCCGACGACGAATTCGATATGTACTTCACCAAAGACAAACCAGTCATCTTCGCCTATCACGGCTATGACGACCTGATCAAGGACATCTTCTTCGATCGTCATAACCATAACTTGCATGTTCACGGTTATCGTGAAGAAGGCGACATCACCACCCCATTTGATATGCGGGTACGTAACGACCTTGATCGCTTCCACTTGGTTAAGGAAGCCGTCCTAGATGTGCCAGATTTCAACGAAAAAGGCGCTCATCTGATGCAGGAAATGGATGATCTCCTGCAGAAGCACCACGACTTCATTCGTGAAGCCGGGACCGATCTGCCGGAAGTCGAAGAATGGAAATGGGAACCGTTGAAGTAAGTTTCATCCTCCTTGGGAAATAGTTTAAAAAGCTCCTCTGCAAGCATCTTCCAATGTTCAAAATCGGAATGCTGCTACAGAGGAGCTTTTTAGTCGAAGCAAATTTTCAAAGCTCAATGTTCAAACTACAAGGTTTTTCACGCCTATATGCTGAACTAGATCCTTATTGATACCAGAGTCGGAGATGATGAAATCAACGTCATCTAACTTAAACATGCTGACTAATGAGCTAGCGCCAAATTTACTATGATCCGCCAAAACAATGCTTGTTCGGCAATGCTGTTTCATTGCTTTGGCCGTTTGGGATTCTTCCAAGTAGCGGTTCGTAATACCTGAGACCTCATCGATCCCTCCACAGCCAAAGAAGCCAACGTCAGCATAAATCGACTCAATTGCTTGCAAGGCAATTGGCCCTGATACCGATCCTTCATCTCCACGGACGACACCGCCAAGCAAAACAATTTGGATACCTTTCATAACAAGCAAGGTCTGCGCTACAAAGGTGGAACTAGTAATGATTGATAAATCATGGCGAGGTTCCTGCTTAAGGGCTTCAGCTAATTCATATGAACTGGTTCCGGAGTCCAAGAAAATCGTGGCGCCATCTTTTATATACGACAGAGCTCGTTGTGCCATTTCACGTTTTGCATCTTGATTGACCGCTTTCCGCTGATCAAATCGTGATGTCGGATCATCATCGACTGCCTCTGCTCCGCCTCTGATCGCGCTAACGAGCCCCTTCTCCGCCAAGTTATAAATATCTTTGCGAATGGTTTCCCGTGAGACCGCCATCTTCTTGCTCAACGCTGAAATTCTCACATTTTTATTTTGATTAACGGCGTCTAGGATATAACGCCTACGTTCATCGATTTTCATACGATTACCTCCGAAGTCCCTCTTTAAAATAATTAACGACCAGTTTGCAAACCAATTATATCTTTTTTGCAAACAATTTGCCAATGATAGAAAAGCTAAATCCTTGCAATTTCAAAAAATGAATGCCATAATTGTTTCGATGTAAGGGCTTTCTACACTATGATAAAAGGGGTAAGCACTATGAGCAAGCGAATTAATCTGTTATCTGTCTGCGGTTCTGGTACGGTGACATCATCGATGATAGCCGGTGAGATCACGGATAACTTAAAAAGTGATGGCTATCATGTCAACGCCACCGAAGCAAGACCGACAGAGGCAAAGCAATTAGTCGATAGTGGTCATTATGACTTGATCGTTTTTACTAGCCCATTGCCAAAAGCGGACTATGGGATTCCTGTGATTAACGGAACTGGATTACTAACTGGTATTGGCGAAGATGAATTCTGGGACGAACTCAAATCAACACTTGCCAAACTTGAAACGGATAAAACAAACAAAGTCTGATTTCTTTTAAATTCAAAAAAGTACTGTCCTCACCGTAATAAATGAGGTCAGTACTTTTTCATTGGCCAAACTTCTAAATCAAACCTTCTGTCCCAACCACCCAACCTCCTGCCCTTGCCCCCGCCCAAAGGAAACCGCTTTAATTTAACCAAGGAAGTGATTTCATTGACGACGGAAAAGCAGAAGTTCCTTGCTGGGCAGCCTTATCGGATTTTTGATGAGGAGTTGGCGGCGGATGAGGAGCGGGCGCGGGCGTTGTGTCGGGAGATTAATCGTTGTACGACGGATGATGCGCATAAGATTGGCTTGATTCGGCAGTTGTTTGGCAGTGTTGGTAAGAATGTTTATGTTCAGCCTGATTTTCATTGCGATTTTGGGTACAACATTCATGTAGGTGATAACTTTATTTGCAATTACAACAATGTGATGCTGGATATTGCGCCGATTACGATTGGCGATGATTGTATGTTTGGGCCGTTGGTGCAGCTTTATTCGGCGTCGCATCCCCTTGATCCGGAGAGGCGGCGGGAACGCATCGGTGAAGGTGCCCCGATTACGATTGGTAACAATGTCTGGATTGGCGGTGGCGCTGTGGTGTTGCCTGGTGTTTCGATTGGCGATAATACGGTGATTGGTGCTAATGCCACGGTCACGCACAGTTTTGGTGCGAATTTGGTGGTGGCCGGTAATCCTGCACGGGTCATTAAGCGGATTCCGCGGAAGGATGGCTCATCATCCGCCTCGTGATTCATTCATTGTTTGACAGCGGGTTAACTATTGGGTGCTAGCAACTTTGCTGGCACTTTTTTTGACCGCCTTTTCCCAACTGCCTTCATACATGAGCTTCCGTGTCGTGGGCATTAGCCATTCCGATTCTTCTTGAATAGTACATGCAGAGGCTTACCTGCATGACCATGATCTAAGCCAACTTTTTAACGTCTATTCCTCGTGGTGCTTGCTTAATCGGGTCCGCTGACGGAAGAATTGTCCGGTTGTGTTGACTTGCTGATTGACTTCACGATAAACCCGCTGATGTTGATCGCCTGCATAAAGCGCTGGTGTGATGGTGGCAACATTGAGGCGCCCATTTTGAAGCGCGTCTTCTTGTACCAATCGGCGGGTAATGTGGCCGATGAAGTTGATGTAGCCGTGATAAGGAACGCTTTTTTCGATATCAATGAAGAGTGTGCTTAAGGCATCCGTTAGAATCGGCAGATCAGTTTGGGGGTCAATCTGGTGTGGTAGCTGCCCACTGTTTAACTTTTCGCGGCGATGTAGGTAGCCGGCATATTCGATTTGATCTAAGTGAGCGCTTGTCATGTAATTGATCGTGCAGTGGCGGGTTCTTTGCAGCTGCTTGGCAACATTTTCGTCGTTGGCCACGCTGAAGGTGAACATGTCGCCTAAGGAATACGATGAACTGCAGGTGGTTACATTGTAGCGGCAACGGTCATCTTGATAACCAATGATGAAGATTGGATAAGCGTAGTAGAGTTTCTTAGTCGTGTAGGGTACCAGCATTGCCAACATTCCTTCCTTGACCAGTTAGTGGTATAACCATAACAAAAGTAATAATCGAGGTGGATCGAAATATGGCATGTTCTGAAGATCGAATTGTCGCGGCTCCAAACGTGACGGATTTGGCGGCGATGCTTGCTGATAATACCCGTTCGGCTATCATTGATGTCTTAATGGACGGCAAAGCCTATACCTTATCTGAGATCACTCAGCGGCTGCCGGTGACGCCGCAAACCGTGAGCTATCATTTACATAGAATGTGGGCGCTTGGCGTTGTCAATCAGATTAAAAGTGGTCGGCATCATTACTATCGCTTGGCTTCCAATGAGTTAGCGGCCACTTTTGAATCCTTAAGCTCAGTGGCTCCCAAACAAATCGAACATCGCTTGAGCCAGCGGCAAAGTGCAACCGCAATGACTTATTGTCGTTCCTGTTATGACCATTTAGCCGGCAAAGTCGCGGTCAGCTTACTGCATGCGTTGGAAGAGCGGCATTTTGTGATGGCGCATTCGGACCATCGTCTTGAAGTATTGTCGGCGGGTAAGGGTTTTCTGAAAGCGGAACTGGCCATTGATCCCGATCCTATCGATCGTGCCAGACGCCAAAATACCGTTGCCTGCCTTGACTGGAGCGAGCGCGATTTTCATCTGGGCGGTGCATGGGGACATGCACTTTTCAAAGGGCTATTAGCCAACGACTATGTGCAACAAACGCCAAATTCGCGCATTGTCACCGTAACAGCAGACGGCCGCCAGTGGTTTGCCAGTAAGCTGGCACTTCAGCTGCATGGGTGATTCCTTGAAGGACAAAAACCAAAACAGCAGCGCAACTTCTTGTCATTTGGAAGTTGCGCTGCTGTTGGTTTTTTATTTGATTCTTTGGCGATGCTAAGACTTAGAGTGGATGCCCGTGCGTTGCAACAGTGGCACCACCGCACCAATCAAGTTGGCCTCGTTGCGGTATTTAGCTGCTTCAATCACCGGCATCTGGATGGTGCGGGCAGCAAGCGGCGTTACGTTGCGATATGCCGCTACACCTGACTGAATGGCGGCGATAACGCGTGGTTGGGCGCTGATACCGCCGCCGATGACGACTTTTTCCAGATCCAATACGGTTTGCATGTTGTAGATCATGGCTGCCACGCCGCGGGTGAAGATTTCGAGGATGGCTGCGGCAGGCGTGTTGGGTTTGAGCGCTTGGAAGACGCGCTGACCCAGTGGTGTTCGGTGGATGTTGAGGGCAGCGGCCATGGCGTTGACAGTTTTGACGGCAGAGAGTCCGGCTGCAGTCTGGTCGCGCGTGATCGGGCGCAAGCCGTTGGTGACCATGAAGCTTGGTTCGCCGCCGACTTGATGACTTCCGGTGTAGAGTTGGCCATTGATGAATAGTGATGCGCCAACGCCGGTGCCTAAGACGACCATGGCGCTGTTGGTAGTGCCGGCAAGTTGCCCGCGCCAGAATTCGGCTAGTGCCGCTGCGTTGCCGTCATTTTCGGGGACGACGGGCACCGTTATTTTGGCAGCATCAGCGAGGCGTGTGGTTAGTGCGACATTCTCCAAAAAAGGTAAGGCAGCGCAGGCTTTGACGATGCCTCGTCGCGGATCGACAACGCCGGGTAACGCTAGGCCGATGCCGGCAATCTGGGTTTGATAGCGTTGAGTAAGCTGGATCATGGCAACCATGAAATCAGCTAAGTTGCTATGGACGGTTGCTTGTTTGCCTTGTTTGGACAAATCGCCTTGGTCAGAGACTAACGCATATTTGGTCGTGGTTCCGCCAACGTCAATGGCTAAGTACTGCTTCATGTGGCTGTTTCCTCTTTTTCCAAGATAATCTCATTCAATCGGTGCCTTGATGCGCTTTTCATAAGCATCGAGCCACGCCTGGGTGATCGGTTCGATGTTCGTCGTTTGGTTCGGGCCCGGATGCGCGATCAGAATAGCCGGTTCTTGGCTGGCGGTGCCCACACTGAAGGTGAATTCCACGTTAGTCGCCACGCCCCAATTGCCTTGACGATCCAATGCAATCAAGGAGAATTCGCCGGCTTTGCCGTAGCGGCGCTTCAGCTTTTCGATGAACGGGTAGACGGCTTCATCGCAGGCTTGTTGCGGGGTTCGGCCTTCGCCCATGCGGCGAACGATATCATAGGAGAGACACCCTTTCATGATGTCTTCGCCTAGGCCGGTTGCTGCAGCGCCGCCAACGTCACTGTCCACGTAGAAGCCGGAGCCGGAGAGCGGTGAATCGCCTACGCGACCGGGACGCTTCATGAACAGCCCGGATGTTGAGGTGGCCGCGGCCATCGATCCGCTCGGTGCCAGCGTGATCGCGCCGACCGTGTCATGGCCGTCATAGGGTTTGACCTTGGTGTCGGCGATTTCCTGACGCCGCTTTTCCCAGCGTTGCTTGGCGCGATCAGTCAACATATTGCGCATTTCAAAGCCGTTTAGCTGCGCGTATTGTGTGGCGCCTTCGCCGACCAGAAAACTGTTGTAGTGCTCATGGCTGAGTGCCCGCGCCACCGATACAGCGTGGAAAACATTGTGAATACCGGCAACGGCACCTTGAGCCAGGGTATCGCCATCCATAAATGCGGCGTCCATTTCCACGACCCCATTTTCATTAGGCAAACCGCCGTAGCCAACCGATTTGTAATAGGGGTAGGCTTCAACAGTTTTGATCAGCGCCTCGACGGCATCCCCGGCGCTGCCATTGGCTTGCAGCATCTGGCTGGCCTGCTTAACGCCATCATGCGCCATCCGCCAAGTGGCAATTGCGCCCCACGTAGTTTTATTCAATCGGTCATTCCTCCTAGTTTCATCATCGCAGTCATATCAATCAGCATATTCAGTTTAAGATCCTGTTCGTCCATCCATTCATCTGCATTATGGGCAATGCCTTTTTGCCCGGGAAAAGACGGGCCAAATGCCACGATATTCGGCATGGTTCGGGCGTAGGTCGCGCCGGTGGTGGTGACGAGTTGCCCCGGTCGGCCGGTGATTTGTTCATAGGCTTGGCTTAAGTCCTGCAGGCGCGGATCATGGCGATCGTGCAAAACGCCAGGCAGGCTGCGAATGACTTCAATGGCTGTTCGCGGTAAAACCGATGTGGCCAGTGCCTGCGTAACATCTGCCTCGTGGTAAGTGACCGGATAACGCATCGCTAGGCGCAAAGTCAGCGTTTGGCCCGCCTTTTGCCATTGGTACGGGGTAACGATGAGATTGCCACTGGCCGCATCGGCAAACGCCATGCCTAATCCCGCGCCATTGTGCTGGTCGGCTAGTTTGGTGACTAGCCACCGGCAATAGTCGGCGAATTGCCCGTGGACTGCAGGTTGGTTGAGCAATGTGTCGGCTAGGCGAGTGATCGCATTATCGCCGAGTTCGGGCGCATTGCTGGGTGCCCGCTTGCCGGTGGCTCGAATCAGCTGGTCATTAACCGGCACTTCCAACTGATCGGGAACGTGGTCGCTGGCCTGATCGCCGCGGATTTCGCCGATGTTGGCGAGGGACCCATCCGTGATCGGCGTGGTTAATTGATAATTCACGATGCCACGTTCGCCATATACGACTGAAAATTTGCAATCCGGCGTGAAGCCAAAGTCAGGCGGTGCTTGACTGGCAAGGTAGCGCGGCACATCAGCCGAACCGCTTTCTTCGTCTGAACCTAAGATGAGACGAATCGTTCTTTTCGGTCGATAACCAGCCTCTTTCAACAGCTTCATCCCAAACAAGCATGCCATGCTCGGCCCCTTATTGTCGAGAATGCCGCGTCCATACAAGCGGCCGTTTTGCTCGGTGAGGTCGTACGGTGGAAAATGCCACGCAACTTCACCGGCCGGGACGACATCTAAGTGGCCGACAATCCCGATGTAGTGATGATCGTCGTCACCCCACTGGATGGCCGTCATGGCGCCATTGATCACTTTGGTTTGAAAGCCATACGCTGTGCCAAGTTCGGCCGCTGCGTCCAGGGCTGCGCGCGGGCCGGAACCGAATGGCGCGTCGGGACGACTTGGGCCGCGCACGCTTTTGATTTGCATGATTGAGCGCAGTGCATCCATGAATTCCGTTCGATGTGCATCGTATAAGGCGGCCAACGTTTCTTTTTTCACCGGGTTCTGCTCCTTTGGCTTCAGACGTGATCGCGGGTTAGCGTTGACTTAAAGGAATACTTGTCGGCGCGGTAATAGGAAATATCGTACAGAATCGGTTTGGCATCTGCCGTGTAAGTCACAGAATGGACCAGTAGAATCGGATCGCCTTTTTTCCCATCCAGCAACGCAGCCAAATCCGGATCCATTAGCACCGCTTCGACTTCCTGATGTGAGTAGGCAATCGCCACCCGCTTTTCGAGTAGCGCAAAAAGCGAGCCTTCAAAGTCCTGCGCCTGCAGGCCTTCGATGTATTCGTGGCAGATGGCGATATGCTCGACCGTCATCGGCTCTTCGTCCCAGAACCGGCGCCGTACCAATAAGTCGACGGTTTTATGAACTTGTTGGTCACAGCCCAACACGCGGCCGATTTCTTCCGGGATCGGCTCCAGCGGCCCAAAGCTGATGACTTCGGTGCGGCTTTTTTTGCCGTATGCTTTGGCGGCTTCGGTGAACCCTTGCAGCCCCATCCGCCCACTTTCGACTTTATCCGAATACGACATGACATACGTGCCCTTGCCTGGCGATTTGACCAACAGTTGCTTGCGAATCAACAAGTCGATGGCTTTGCGAACCGTCAACCGACTGACCGCGAACTCTTTGGCTAAATCATATTCGGATGGCAGGCGCTGACTTGTGGTGTAAATGCCATCACGGACACGGCGACTCAATTCATCTGCGACTTCTTCAAATTTTGCCATTTTGTAGCCTCCGGTTTCTTGGTGGGCGGACTGTCGCTAGGATTCATGGTGTTCAAGTTCATGCGGCCCGCTGCGCATCTATACTTTTTAGTATATACTATTTGATCTACTTTTAAACTGCAACCGTTTGCGCGAATTTAAAAATGGCACCTACGAGCGGCTCTTGTGTTTAAGGTTTCTGCCGGCACAAAAGAACATCCTGAACCGGCAGCGTGAACCTGGTACCACCAGAAAACGGCTTCAGAACGCTAATGTATGCCCTTTCATTTTTGCTTGTCTTTCAACAAGTGACCGGTTATAATCAGTATGTACTAACTAGTATATACTAAAATATTCATATTTTCACAGGCGCCTCGGTTTATTAGTCGCCGCAAACCGTGTCATACCGCACATTGCCGGCGCATTTTTACTGGTTGGGTAACGAAACGCGACAAAACTTAACGAAGGAAGTGGCATCATGTTAACATCTACCAACGTCCCCGAAGACAAGCGCTCACCGTTTTTAGCGCTTGGCATTTTATCGATTTCGTTTCTGATATCGGTCAGCAATGCCGTGTCTGGCACGATCCCGTTAATGGAAAAATATTTTTCCGATGTCTCCCGCGCCAACGTGGAATTGCTGGTGGTGATTCCAACCGCTGGCGTCCTGCTGGGAACCGTTATCAGCGGCTTGGTCTCCAACTTGCTGGGTAAAAAGTATACGGTGATCGCTGGCTTGACTATTTCGCTGATTTTCGGCATCATTCCAGCGTTCTTCTTCAGCTACCCGGCGATCTTGATTTCCCGTGCGATGTTTGGCGTCGGCATGGGCGTTTTCACCCCGCTGAGTGTGTCTTACATTACCGACTTATTCCCTGAAGAAACCCGGAATCGCTTGTTGGGTTGGCGTAATTCGGTGGGCTCGATTGGCGATGCGATCATGCTTTTCATTGCCGGGTTCTTGATCAACATCAGCTGGCACACGACTTACTTAGTCTTCCTCTTCTTGCTGGTGCCGATTATTTTGGTCATGATGCTGGTGCCTAAGCAATATGACAATATCGTGGTTGAAGAAGGTGGCGAAGTCGTTGAAGAAGTGGCCAAAGCCAAGCCAACAACCAACGGCGGCGTCATTCAGCTAGCGATTATTTTCCTGTTCGTTTGCCTTTTCTACTCGGCGATCGGACTGAAGTTGGCCAGCTATATGGTCAATAACCACGTCGGTACGGCGGCGGACGCAACCCGCATCTTCGGATTTTTGGTTTTGTGCTCGATTGTCTCCGGCGTGGCGTTTGAGAAAATTGCCAAGTGGTTCGGCAAGTATACCGTGGCCATCGCCGAACTGATTGTCGCCACCACCATGATCGTCATGGCCTTCACCGAATCGATTCCGCTTTTACTGGTGCTGGTCCTGGTGTCAGGCTTCTGCAACGGCATCGTCCACCCGGCGCTAACCGCCAGAATGGTGCACTATTCGCCAAAAGATTCGATGAACTTCACGACCTCGATTATCATCATCGGCATCAACATCGGCGGGCTGGTAGCCCCGTACTTCTTCCAATTCTTCGGCGGCATGGTCGGCAATGCCGGCCCAGGCAATATGATTTTGTGGAGCGGCTTTTTCTTCGTCCTCCTCGCCGCTTACGACCTGATTGTTGTTAAAAAGGATGAGTTAACCATTTAAAAAGGAGGATGTTTTCGTGAACGATCAAGTGAAATGGTTCAAAGAAGCCGAGTATGGCATGATGATCCACTGGGGGCTGTACTCGTTGCTGGCCGGGGAATACCGCGGCGAATCATCGAGTGTCTACGCCGAATGGATTCAATCCAAGTTCCAAATTCCTAACGCCGAATACGAGCAACTGGCCACGGCGTTCAATCCCATCTACTTCGATGCGGATAAGATTGTTTCGTTAGCAAAAAAGTGCGGCATGCAATACCTGGTGGTCACCACCAAACATCACGATGGTTTTGCCATGTATCACTCACAAGTCGATGCGTACAACGTCTATGACGCCACCCCGTTCCACCGCGACGTCATCGGCGAGCTAGCAGAAGCCTGCCGCAACGCTGGGCTGAAATTCGGCCTCTACTACTCGCAGGACCTCGACTGGCACGAACCAGACGGCGGCGGCTACAAATCCAACCATGTTGAAACGGCTGGGACGACTTGGGACAACAGCTGGGACTTCCCGGATGAAAAGCAAAAAAACTTCGATCGCTGTTTTGACCGCAAAATTCTGCCGCAAATCAAAGAAATCATGACCCACTACGGCGACATTGCCACTGCCTGGTTCGATGTGCCGATGACGCTGTCGGATGCGCAAAGCCAAATGATTTACGACACGGTTCGCGACCTGCAGCCAAACTGCCTCATCAACTCGCGCCTAGGCAACGGCAAATACGACTATGTCTCGCTCGGTGACAATGAAATTCCTAAACACAAAGAGGACATGAACAAGACCGACGTGGACTTCAATGACCTTTCCGGGTTTAAGCCATCACCATTGGGCCTGTACGAAACCGCCGGCACCATCAATGATTCGTGGGGCTTTTCATATCACGATCAAAATTGGAAAACACCGCGCACGCTCTTCCGCTATAAGCAACATCTCAACGACTTCGGCATCAACTACCTGCTCAATATTGGCCTCGATCCGCTGGGCCGGGTACCGATGATGGCCGAGGAGAATTTGCTGGCAGCTAAGGCATTGGAAGATGTGGCTGACGCTCAGGAGGCCAAGCGTCGGGTGGCATCGGTGGTTTGATGTTGCAAAATTAAATCTAAGTAAAGTCGGCTTTTGAAATGTAAAGTTAAAACCCCCATCCGGCATGGTTATTGGCGGATGGGGGTTTTGGTTTGCGGGGTTGTAGGGCTAGAGGCAGGTGGTACAGAGGGCATCGGTTTAGCTGTTGCGTAATCTGTGGTTAAGCAAGTTGGAACAGCTAGATTCTCATAGCCAACGCTTGCCTTCCAGTTGTCTTACTGCTCACTCACACTTTTAAGATTCAAACGCGAAATGCGTTTGAAACTATGGTAAAATCACCTTAAGAGGTGAAAATCGATGACAAATCCGCACCTAAGCTTCCTGAGAATCGACATTTTGGACCACCCACTGTTTGCACAGAAGACGTCTTTTTCCTTAACCGCCAGCCAACGCGTTCCGAATGATGCCCACGACGATATGACACATTTATTTGGATCAATCTGGATTAACAATCTGACAACATTGATCGGTCGCAATGCCTCAGGGAAAACCTTGACCATGAAACTTGTCATGGGAATCCTGGATCTTTTGCTACATCAAAGATCGATCAGCCAAACCCACCTAAATGAAACGTTAATGGGTAGCCAACCGATTTCTTTTAGCGTCTATTTTTACGGTAGTGACCATTTCCTTTATCGGGATGACCTCACAATTGCGCCTGTTCCAGACCAAGCGAAGCAATGGCAAGTTAAAGACGAAAAAATCTGGGCCAAGAAGGTACAAAAATCAATGACGCGAAAATCAATTTTCGACTTTTCAAAAGCAGAGTTATTAATGGATCGACTGCAATTAGACACTTTTCAGCAAAGCCTGCTGGCAGCTGATGATTCTTTCATGCGGTCGTTAATTGCCCAACATCATTATCAGACTCAAAAGGTTTTCGATACTTTCATGTTCACAAACGCCAATCTGCCATTCTTCCCTAGCAGCAATGGCCAAGTCCCTGACGCGATCCTGGCTTACCTTGATCCGACCATCGACTATCTCTTCATCGAAACCAACAAACATGGCAAAGCTTTTTACCGCTTAAAGTTCAAGCAAGACGATCAAGAAATTACCGACAACAATTTCGCCACGATTGAATACTATCTTTCTTCAGGTACTGTCAAAGGCATTACGCTTTACCGCTATGTCGTTCAGGCACTGCAAAGCGGGGGACTCATCTTTGTTGATGAACTCGAAAATCATTTTAATTTGGCGATTGTCCATACATTTATGGAATATTTTGCCAACCCCAAGATTAATCAGCATCACACCACGCTCGTCTTCAGCACCCACAATGCTGATTTGCTGAACGACTTGTCTCGCGGCGACCAAATCTTCATTACCAGACGTCGACAAGGCAAGATGACCCTTGGCCGCTATTCAAAGATTGCAGATCGTCAGGACATCAACCGCGCTGAAGTCTTCATGTCAGACTATCTCGGCGGGACTGCCCCGGACTACGCGACTTATCTCAAGTTACGCAGTCAGACGATTGATTTGAATCAGCAAGCTAATGACGAAGACTTGACAATCTCGAGGTCTGATCATGGTTAATGCTGAGTGGATTGCGATCATTGCAGAAGGCGCTGCCGAACATGCTGTTTTGACATTACTGATTGATCACCATCTTTTAAAATTTGAACGGGAAGATTTATTAGAACAAGATATCATTCGCACGCGATCCGCGACACAGTTTCAAAAGCGGCACCTTGATCGCGCCATGGATCGTAAAGTGCATATTTACCGTATTCTCGATTCACGTCACGAGCGTTTCAAATTGTCTCCCGCCTATCAAAAGCGCGTTTCAAAAATTGAAGCATTGTATACGCGGCCTGAAATTGAAATCCTATACATCATTAACGAAGGCAAGTTTGCAACGTTCAAAAAGGCAAACGCAAAACCGCATGAATACGTCAAGCAGGAGCTATCCCATCTACCGAAAGGCAACGTCAAATCAAAGGATTATGTAACAGCATATTGGGAACCTCAGCTCGAAAATCTTGTCAAGACAATTAACGACTATGCCCGACTGACTTCTGATCCTTTCGAACAAACCTTGGCTGCAATACTACGGAATTGAAGCCGAAAACAAGATTTCTCGTCCAGCTTTCCACATCCAAAACATCAGCTTGGCTTTAAAAGGGTAAACAAATTGGCTCTAGAGAAACGCACGTTAACGTATCTCTAGAGCCAATTTATTTAACTTGATATGTTTTTTCAAACCTTGCTTTACAGGAAATTGTCAGTCTTGAATGATGTCCCTTAAAAATGCACTTCAGGCAAGCTTCTTCAGCAAAAACTGATCCATCAATTGATGCTGCGCCGTCACCAACGGACCGGGCAGCGAGGTGAACCCGAACTCCTGGTAAACATGCACCGCAGTTTTAAGTGTGTGATAGGTCTCAAGGTAAACCGACTGGTAGCCGACCTGCTGCGCGTAATCCAAGGCGTGGCGCAATAGCCGTTTGCCGATGCCATGTCCCTGCAAATCGCCATGCACATAGAACTTTTGCAATTCGGCAACGCCGTGGGTCGGATCATATTCGGCGATACCGACACCACCCAGAACTCGCCCATCTTGGGTCGCGACAAAATAATTCCGATTTGGCGCTGCACCATAGAATTGGCTCAAGTGATCCAGTCCCGCGTCAAAATAAACTGTTCCCGGTCGATCCAAATCAGCGGCTTTCAAACATTCACGAATCAGTGCTGCAACCGGTGCATCATCTGCTGCAGTCATAGGCCGAATAACTTCTTCATGGGTTGGTGTTGACATGCGCATCCCTGCTTTCAAAAGAGTTTAACCAAAATCATAGTATTTTTTCAGCTAATTGCAAGGGTGGTGTGGAATGTTTCACGGGAAACATTTGTTAGCTGCTGCGATACGCTGTCACTGTCCATTTAGGTTTGTCCTTCTATCCGTTAAAGTCACCTATTTTTTGGCTTTCATCAGCCTTTTTGGTTATCTTCTATGCGTTTACAATAACGTCTTATATTTTATAAATATTTACATTTGCTGATATAATGAACTACAATTAAAGCTTGTCCTATGCGTCTTGACCCAGAAAGGAAGTTACATGATGAACGCCACAGAAACATTAAAGCTCATTCAAAAATGGCTGACCGACAACAAAAAGACCCAGGCTTGGTTTGGCTGGGCAGCTTAATATGTCTGCTGCTCTTCTAAGCCAAGTTATGAATGGCAACAGGAAGCTGCAGACAAAATATATCATCGCTATTTCCGAGATCACCGAGATCCCTTTAGAACAACTACTTGGCACCAAAGAAAATGACAATCACCAACCCCAGATTGCTTTAAGGGGCAGGTTGTCGAATGATTATGCCAAAAAACAAATTGATCAACTGCTTTTGGATATACAGCATTGTGTCGACTTGGGAGAAACAATTCATGCAAAGTAATTCATTGACCTCCACCTTCTTGTCAGAGTCAGTAGCTGAAGACCTAGCCGAAACTTTCTTGATTAATTACTTTGGCTCCGATCTTTTTATTAGCGCGGACATCGAACGTGTTCTCGCTGAACAAGTGAATATCGTCTATCAAGATGTCGACGATTCTAACTATTCCGGGGCTGCCATTTCGTATAAAGGCGTTCATTTTATTGCTTTAAACACCCACCAGACATTGCGTAACCGCTATTACAGCGCTGCCCACGAACTCTGGCATTTAGTTGTGGGCACTGACTTATTTAGCATTGACCACACCAAGTACCAGAAGCTGATTAGCTTACCCGAATTTAATACCGAACGTGCAGCTGATCATTTTGCCGCTGCGGTCATGATGCCGCGGGACGTTATGATTAGAACTTGGAACAGATATATTCAAAATCAAATTTCGCCAAATGCTGATATGGTAACAGACGCCATCATCCGAATCGCGAATGTGTCCGCGATGCCTTACGCAGCTGTCACGCGACGGTTATCAGAGCTTGATTTATTGGCAAACAAAAAAATCGCCAAGCTAACCGATGCTGACTGGCAGAAACTGGTTGATAATTCCAGTTTTCCACCTAGCCCATTAGACAAAATCGAGCCTTTTAAAAAGTTTCCCCGCCTCACCCATGTCGTTAATCAGCTCGTACAGCAAAAACAATTATCCTTGCTAGAGGCTGCCCAACTAACCACCTATGCGGATCCCGACACCGCAACTCACTATTTGAATAAACGGCAGGAACTGGTCAACCATCTTGAGGCGGGTGAATAAGCGTGATCGCAATGTGGTGTTCCACATCCCTCACTGATCATGCTCAGATTTCTCCTCTTCTTTCGAAGTCGACGTCTCTTGTCCAGATTTTTCAACCGGAATGCCAGCTTTTCTGGCTATCTTTGCCCGCCGCACTTGTGCCTTAACTTCTTCTCGCTGGGCCTTAAGTCGTGCCTTTTGCGCTCGCCGATCCATCCGCAGCTGCTGTTTTTGCAAGTCCAAGGCCTGCTCTGCAGTTTTGGCAGCCATTTTTTGTTCATGTTCTTTAGCTTCTTGGGCTAACTTTTGTCGTCTTGCCAAATCGTGTCTGGCTGCTTCTTGGGTATCTTCATCAATTTCTTGTTGCCGTTCACGCTCTTTTGCCGCTTGTTTGGCCGCATCGGCCTGGCGTTCTTGTTGCCGCTCCTGCTCTTTGTCTGCTTGCTTCTGTGCCTTCTTTTTCAACTCAAGCTGTTGCGCTGCCGCTTTGTCAGCATCTTCTTGTTCGTGATGCTCGGCATGGTGGTTGTCTTTTCCCTTGGCGTGTTGCGCTTTTTGCTGCATCAAAAATGTTGCCCACTGTTCCCTGCGTAATGCCCGTAATTGCTCGACATCAATGCGCCCACCAGGCGTGCGCGGTGCTGCAGTTTCGATACCGTTTCCTACTACCCGATCGAGCCAAGGCAGAACCGGGCGGGATCCATTATTGGCTGGGCGCGTGGTGGCGCTACCCGTTTCCGGCGCAGCTTGATCGGCAATCATTTTCCGAAAAGCGGCCATCTTGTCACGCGGCAGTTTCAAATAGTCTGCCCGCTGTGACGGGGTCAACTGGGCAACATCGTACATTTGTTGGCGATCACGGCTGCTAAGTAGCAGATAAACGAGCGGATATGGCAAGTAAAACCACATCACAAAATGCGGGAAGAAATAAGCCAACCCGATCAAGATAAAATTAAACAGTGTATAAATACGATTATGTTCGCCAAAGATTTTGCCATAAACTTGCCGCATATCCGAGGCCGCGGTGTATTGAAAATGAATGATGGCGCGCGCCAAAAGCCGAAAAGAGAACGACACAACTGCCAGCAAGACGCCATATCCCATCACTGTTACCTGCGTCGTGTTGCTCGCCATCATGTTGGTTGCCAGCGGTGTGAGTGATAACAGAATCAGGAAAAGAAAATCATACAGCATGATGCGGTAACTCATGTCGTCGATTTCGTTAAACAGTGTGCTGTGCTGATACCACATATTCGCGACAAAAGCATAGCTGATCAAATACACCCCAAGCTCCTTGCACAACACCAAATAGTTCGCCCAGTTATCCTTCATCACCGGCGTCAGATCCAGCACCATAATGGTCAGAATAATGGCAATCACTGCATCGCTGAATGCATCAAGACGGACCTTCAACTTTTTCATTTCGAACCGTGCTCCTTAGTTTCTGCCGGGACGTTGGCATTTGCTGCTGTACACAGACACAACATTAACTTCATCATTCTTGGCCAGTTGGCTTCTCGACTTGCTATTGATTTGTTTATTAAGCATTTCACCGTTATTTATATGCTTATCAGGAGCAGACTGCAAATTTTGTTCTGAATGTGGCTTTTATGCTGCTGAGTATGTTTGCAAGGTCAATATTTGGCATCAGAGATAATATTTGCGACCGAGTCTTTTTGGCACAATGAGGAGACAATCTTAACGCCTGATAAACTCAGTGAATCGCTGCAAAATATCGTCCAAGATTGCTTTATTCTCGTGATGATTCATCATTTCATTTTTCCAAACAAGTCGGTTCACGCCAAGTTGTTTGCGGGCTCTGTCAAATCGAAGATCAACTGTGCCGACAATATCACTATGAATCAAGATAGGTAGTGCAAAATAGCCGAGCTTCCGATCAGCAGTCGGCGTATAACTTTCTAACTTATAGTTGATGCCAAATAATCGCAACGTTCTAGCTCTGTCACGAATGAGATTGTCGAAAGGCGTCAACAAAGTGCCCATATTCGGCAAGATATCGTTGTGATGAAAGGCATCTAGATCAGACGCCAAGATGTAATGATCTTGTCCTTCAACCGTGATGTTCGTTATCTGTTTTTCTTTGAGCAACTCGTCAAAAACACTATCGAATAAACGCTTTCGAAAATGCGCTCCGTTAAATACGTCTTTTTTAGTGGCTATCCCAAGATTATTGAATGTTAACAGAATTAAGTCCGCATATACCTGTTTTTCCAGTTCGTTAACATCAGCGGGCGAATCGTCGAAGTCATCCTTAGCGGCGATCAATATTTTCCGAAACGAGCGGTCCCGCTGGATATCAATGAGTCCCGCGCGCCAAAGTTTGTCGATTGCGTTGTCTTCTTTAGACATTTCCCACTGCGGCAAATTGTGATTGGTGACAAAGTCCTTTTTATAAACCCTGCCGACTTGAATTAGCTGGCGATATATCTTTATGTAATCGGGGTAATTGACATCGTTCTGAAGCGTAGCTAAATTCATTCGGCGCAAGTTTTGCACTAGTTGTGAGTCTTTTAGCATCAGTGAAAGGGCATTTAAATAGACCTCGACCGCATCGCCTTCAGTATAGGCGTCGACATAGCCTGTGTTTTGATAATCCTTAAACCGAGACCACAAAAAGATGTCCTGGCTTCTGGCGTTGGTGACGTTGATGCTATCAAGTTGAATATAGCCAATTTTCCTTAGCAAAGTAAAAAGTGCTGGCTGTGAAAAAGCTTTCGCTTCAGTAACCGCTAACTGCTGCTTGACGAGCTGAAATTGTTTAACATGTCCATTTGTATACATACAAGCCCCCCTAAAACGTTTGCGTGACGATTGCCGCAAATAGCTTGGTATTGCCTCATCTGTCTCAGTTGAGGTTAAGTGTACTAAAAAAGCCCGAGCTTCACACTCACTTTTACTCCAGTGGTATGTGGTGTCGGGTCAGTTGTGCTCTTGATCTGCGAGTGGTGCTTAACTGATATAGCTTTTACTAAGCAGAAAGCGCATTACAGCAGTCTTTTCCAAAGAGGTGTAGCGTTCCTCGTGTGATCCGGCCAAGTTTATGGTAAATGTTGCCGAAGCACTAATCCTATACGCAACGCGATATTAGGTCTTCTGATACGTTCAATATCAGGACCGATCTGATTGGCAAACAATCAATCAAACCGCGTCTCCCAATGATCAACCCCATGCGCCGCAAACGCCATAGCAACGTCAGCGGGAAGGTTACGTTGCAACGATAACGGCAGTGCCAGCGCTTCTTCACGACTGAAAGTTTTAACGTTTTCGGTCTCAACACCGGTGTTTAACGTGTGTGACACTGGTTCGCAAGCAATGAAAAACTTGTACACGTCACGGGTGCTCTGCGGCGCATAGTCGCGCTTGCGGACTGAATAGACCGCCAGTAGCCGCGTAGGTTTAACCGTCAAGCCTGCCTCTTCGCGTGTTTCTTTAACCGCGATTTCACTGGCACTATAGCCCAAATCAGCCCAGCCACCGGGAATGGACCACGTTTCTCCGGCCCGCTCCTGAACCATTAAAAGGCGATCATCGATAAACGTGACGGCCCGCACATCGACTTTAGGCGTTACGTAGCCAATATCCTGATCCACAAACAATCGTGCTTGTTCGGGAGTTGCATCCCCCAACAACATCACCAGCTGCTTGGTGATCGCTGCCAACTGATCGTAGCGTTCGCGATCAAAAACATCTTTTGTATAATAGCGCCCGGACTGCGCAATCGCTTGCAGCTGCGCGATTAACAGATTCAGATCCTTCGTTGCCATCCCTATCACCTCACTTACCATTGTAATTGATGATATTTCATGACTAACGTATTTAGTGATGAATTTAAGCAAAGTTGAAGGCGTTGCTTTTCGATGACAAGCACGGTATCCGAATCGTTAAAAACGGGTTCCACTATGAATTTGAACCTGTTATAATAAATGTGTAAGCAAAGAGCGCCTTGCTCTAACAAGACGCGCCTTGTGGTAAAGCAGAACCGTTAAAAGTACGGTGACTATAACGCAACTAAAAGCCGCGACTCGTCAAAGTTAACGCGGCTTTTAGTCTGCCTACTTTTCTCGGAATTTTCCGAGCGCTTGCTTCAGCTCGTAAACTGCATGACACAGTTTCTCCAAAGCCTTGATCAAACGTGTGAACACGTTGACCATGACAATGGCCGAGCCGAGGCCAGTCGTGATTGCCGCAAAGGCGTCAATCACAGACGACAAACTGGCACCTCCTTTCGTTGGAATGTGGTTCGATAGTCCTAAAACCATCGGCATCACCTTCTTTCGATTGCGAAGCGCCACCGCTTATTTAACTTTCTGCTTAGTCATAGCTTATCAGATGCTACGCCCGCGACCAATCATATCGTGGGTTTTTTAATTTCCATAGAATGCGATTTTTCTAAAGACAGACACTTAATAAATAAATCTCGTTATTAAAGTAAGCGTTGTTCATGAATGACGGTTGGAAACCAACAAATAAATTCCTTCCACAAGAGCAATCACTAATATCACGACCCCCAAAACTGCCAGTGACGCTAAACGTGACTGCAACGTCTCCACATGACCAGTCCCATCAACTTGTCGCACCAGGACTGTGATGGTTAGACCAACTATCGCAACTGCCAAAATACCGTTTACTAGCCAAAGTATTTTATGTTTCAATTTGCCTACCTCCGTTTGAATTTCGCTACGAGAAGGTGCCTAAATGGTGCCCTTCTTAATTGAAACAATAGGCCGCCACCTCGCAGGAGATGTCGGCCTATTGGCGTCACGTAACTAATACGACAACCTATTATTCATGCTTATGCTTACGCAACTTAACGTACCCTAACAACCCAATTAACGCAGCTCCCAAAACAGCCAAAACTGACTGCGTTTGCTCGCCCGTTTTAGGAATCGTGTTTGTATCGTTCGTTTCTTTCCGAGATTCCGGTGTTTTGCCGGATTGCGTTGGCTGTCCGCCTTGGAAACCGCCGCCTGGTGCTGGTTTCGGTGTAGGCGTTGCCGGATCCTTTTTGCCTGGATTCGGTGCAGGCACTGGTGGCGTGGCCGGATCTTTCTTGTCTGGCTCTGGCGCGGCTTTCACAAGGTGATCGATCGCGGTTTTAAGGTCGGCAGCTGCCTTAGCAACTTGCGCTTCCGTTGATTCAGGGTCTTTTTGGACGGTGCGGGCTTGCGCTAAAGCCGTTTGTACGTCGTTAAAGCTTGCCTCTGTGTAGGCGTCTTTTTTGAGTCCAGCCGCCTGCGTGATCAGCTTGACCAGTTCGGTTTTATCTGGCAGTTTGACGAGCTGTTGAAGTGCCGTCAAAACAGCATTGGTTTGTTCCGCGACTGCTGCCTGCGTGGCGTTCAGGTCAGTTAAAAGCGGACGGGCCGCTTTCACTGCAGCTTGCAGTTTCGCGTAGGAACTGGCGGTGTACGCACTCGCGCTTAACTTGTCGGCCGTTGCAATGACCGCCTCCAGCAACTGTTTGTTGGCGCGTGGCACAAGCGCGTCAATCGCGGCCTTTAACTGATCCACGGCTGCCTGTTGTGCAGCGGTGGATGCGTTTGGATCTGCCGCTACCTTTTTGCCAGCGGTGATGGCATCGGTTAGTTTGGCATAACTGGCAGGTGTATAGTCGTCTGCTTTAAGCGCTGCCGCAACCTGAAGCCACTGCGCCAAATCGGTAACCGGTGTTGGTTGCGGTTTGAGTTCTAGTGCAACCCAAGCGGCAGTGATCGCCTGAATGGCCGACTGAATTTGCACTTGGGTGGCGTGTTCGTCAGCATTGACTGGCTTAGCCGCAGCAACCGCAGCCTGCAATTTAGCGAAACTGTCCGCCGTGTAGGCATCCGATTTCAATGCTTCTGCTGCGTTGATGAGACCCTTCAACTGTGCTTGGGTCACACCGCGATCAGCTTCCAGTTGTTGCAAAGCCTTTTGCAGATCGGTATACGCCTTCGTGAGGGCATCGGTGGAAGCAGTGTCATCTTTCACTAACTGCGCGGCTGTGTCACTGGCGGTTGCGACTGCCTGCCAGCTGGTAGCGGTGAACAGCTTAGGATCCAAGGCATGAACCGCATCCAGCAGTGCCGTTAACTTAGTCTTTGCCTGCGCCTGTTCGCTTGCAGACTGCTGCACGGTCACAGGTGAAGGGTCTTGCGGCAAGGCTTCCGGCCCCCACTGATTGGTCAGCATCAGGTCGCGTAACGCAAACTGCAAGTCGGCTTTGGTCATCTGGGTTTTGGTTTTCAGCGTAATCGTTGCCAGTTTCTGATCGCCGGACAAGCGCGTTTGTTGGCCTTCATTGGCAAAAATAAGATAAACATCCCGGCTGTTATCGCCGTGGGTCCGGATTTTGCTGAAGTTGACCATGTTGGCAGTCGCTTTAGTCGGTTCGACTTTGACCAAGTCCACATTCGGATTGGTCAACGGCAGGCGGGCAAATAGGCTGTTCACCTTGTCTAGATGATTGCCGACTAAGGATAACGTGATGGTATCGCCTGGTACATAAGTCGGCTTGTCAGTCTGCAAGGCCAATGTGCCCGCGGGCGTCGTTTCGTCCGGTTTGGTCACCGGCTGCTTACCCAGCTTGGTCATAACATAGTTGATATCGAACGCATCGATCACCCCATTGCGATTCAGGTCGCCATTTTGAACATAGCCGTTAAAATCGCTGTCGATATTGGCAGTTAATCCGGCGTAGTTCATCAATGACGTTTTATCGTCATCATTCACCTGACCGTCATTGGTAATATCGCCGAGTGTGGCCTTGTTGGTGCCGTCGCGTTTGAAAAGCAGGAGTTCGCGACCGGAGACAAAATCGCCGACTGTTGACTTTTCCGGAATAACAAAACGGACATACTTGGCTTTTTCTTTCTCGCTAAAATTAATGGTTTTGTCGGTACTATCCCATTTCCAGCCCTTGCCTTCACCGGCCTGATGCCAATGAATGCTGTCCAGACTGGTTTCAACGGTTAACGCTGACAGATTGCCGTTACCGCCGTTTTCGCGGGGGACATAGGTCACGTGATCCAAATCATACACGCCATCCAATTCGGTGGTGATCGTCATCGGTGTCGGCGACTGTTTTGGCGTATCCGAGAACCAATTGCTGTGCGCCATGGTGTCTAGATCCTGGTCAAAAAGATTATCAACGGTATCGTCACCCTGCCAAACCGGGGCGTCCTTGATCGGCGAGGTCACTTTCGGATTGCGCATCTTCAAGGCTAGGCGCATCGGGTTTTCTTTGGAACTGAACGTCTGCTCGGTGCTCCATTTTGAAACGGCCTTGGTCGTGACGGTCCGTACCTGGAACGTGTGCTTCGAGTTGTCTTTGACCTGATCCAGCACAAACGCCGGCTTGTTCAGATTGCGATAAGTGACCCCATCCGCTTTCACATCGTAACTTGCCGCGTCTTTCACTGGACTCCAGTTAATCCCGACAGCCGTGTCCGTGGTGGTTTTGTCGTCTTGCTTCACGTCGGTCGGTACCGGAACCTGATCGCTTTCCGGCAAGTCGCCAGTCGTCGGATCGTCAGTGGCGTCAATGCCTGACACAGTTAATTTAATCGCATTGGTTTTCACATTGGTTTTGTCCAGCTTCACCTGCAGGAAGTTTTGATCAATCTGCTTGTCGGCCAACTTCTCCAAGTAAGTATTCGTGTGATACTGCTTGTTGACAAAATACACATTGCTGCCGGCTTCGTAATCTTGAAGATTATCAACTGCCTTTAGCGTGACCGCTTTGCCGCCAACCGTTGCGGTTACTTTTTTCGGCTGGCCGCTGGTGCGAATGGCAAACTCGCTGGTGCGTTCCGGATCCAGCCCGCTGTAATCACCAGTGAGCGGATCAACGGTCACTTCCAGTTGATCCTTTTGCAGTTCGCTCGTGATTTTGGTTTGGGCGTGGGCACCCTTCAAATATTTTTGCGAAATCCCGTCGTCTTCGTAAACGGTAAAATCGTTCTTGCCAGCTGCCGGGAAAATCTGAAATTGCCGCTTGGTTTGATCAAACGCTTTTGGCGTATTGTGCGCCGGTGTTGTCGGGATCACGGCGCCTTTTTTGACAAAGCCCGGTAGCTTCCAGATCGGGGCGTCAAAATTGTTTAACACTTGCCCGCCGCGGTATTCCTTGCCGGTGTAATAATCGACCCAAACCTGGTTTTTATCCGGCAGATAAATGCCATTGCGGACGTCATTACCTTTATCGTCGGCGGCCGTGTTTTGGTAAATCGGCGCCACCAGGAAGTTATCGCCCCACAAGTATTCATACTTCACCAAGTCCGTGTAAGCTTCAGGAATCTCCGGATAATCCAGGAATAAGCCACGCACCATTGGCTTGCCATCGAAAACGCTTTGCGCCGAAGCCGTGTAATTGTACGGCATCAACATCGTTTTCTGCTTGTTATAGGCGCGATTGATAGCGGTCGTCTGGTCATCAAACGAAAATGGTGTCTTGGGATTGCTGCCCCAGCCGTCCATGTTCAGCTGAATCGGGGTGAACGCCTTCCACTGAAAATCGCGGGCATTGACAATCGGATTGCCGCCGCCGAAAATGCCGTCCATATCCGAACCGACATACGGCTGGCCGGATAAACTGGTGCCGATGTACGTCGGGATGTGGAAGCGAATATATTCCCACTGGCCCCCGGTTTGATCACCGGTCCAAATGCCGGCGTAGCGCTGGGTGCCGGCCCAACCGTCCAAGGTAATGGCAAACGGTCGCAAATCGTCGCCTTTGACTTTGGTCAGCATCTGGTTAGCCTTTTCCAAGCCATCCAACCCAAACGAATAGCCGGAGCCGACCCAGGCAACATCCGTTTTCAACGCTTTGACGCCATTCGCCACTTCTTTGGCAAAATCACGGTCATCCGGTTTTGGATGCGCCGGATCGACCGGTGACAGATTTTGTTGTGTCCATAAGCCGGTTGCGACGCCATGTTTGTCGGCATAATCGGCAAATTCCTTGAGGTTGGCCAGATTACCCGCCAATGAATCGGTTTGCCCATAGCCGGCCCCGTAGCCATCATTCGGCAAAAGCCAGCCCAATGGCATGTCATTCTTGGCATATCGGTCAATCACGGCCCGGGCGCTGAATTGGTAATTGTTCAACTCGCCATTCAGTGATTCCTTGATACCACTTTGACCAGCCGGCACTTTCCCTGGCTGATACTCTTTGTAATACTTGCCATCTTCAAACTTAATCGCACCCGGCGTATCGGCACTGACCGGCACCCAGGTGTCACGATTGTAGGCATTCAGATGCGCCTCATAAAAGCCATACCGCGGCATCATGGCAGGCGCACCCGTGAGGTCATAATAGTCTTTCAACAAATCAGCCGGCTTGGCATCAAAGAAGTACACGGCATCGAAGCGCTCTTCTTGATGCGTGGTCTTAACCTGGCCATCCCCAGCCGCATCAAAATCATAAGTCCCCGGCGTAAAGGTGTTGCGCACCACCCCATAACCAGCTGTGGACCAGTAAAACGGATTAGGCGACGCCACCCCGCCGTCCACCCAGTTGTTGGTGTTTTGGATTTTGATCTTTTTGCCGGTCAAGGTGAAGTTGCCGTTTTGCGTTCCGCCGCCAAAGAAATGATCCTGGCCGCTACGCTTCAAGACCTGCGTCGTGTGATCGGCCGTCATTTCCAGTGGCTGCTGTTCGGCCAGCACCACTTTATTGCCTTGCAAAACCTGTAACGTCGCGGTGGCCTTATCAAAGGCAATCGTGATCGCCTTGGTTTGAATCTGCCAGCCCTTCGCTGCATTCGCTAACTGAGCAGCGTCAAACGGCTTGGTGGCCGAGGTATCGACAGTTTTGGTGAAAATTTTCGCATTCAGCCCATCGCCGGATTGCGCTGGTGCATCAAACTTGCCAGACGGATCAGCATAAAAGCGAAATTGATTGTCAGCCAAAATGAATAACCGTGCCTTAAGATTATTCGAGTAAGTAATTTCAAAATAGTGTGCTTGTTTCGTGACACTGACGATTTGCAGGTTGCTTGTTGCTGCCTTGGCCGTCGCCTTACTAGTGCCCGGATCCGCCTTAACCGCCGACACCGGAATCGTGCTGGTGTAGTAAACGGCCGTGGCCGTGAGCGATAAAACCGCGCTGCTGTAAAGTAGTGAACGTGGAACCCGATATTGCCGCTTCTTTAACCCTTGGTGCATCGAGAAACTCCCCCTCAACGTTTGCATAACCCTCGCACAACATATCATTTAGGTGGTTGGTACCACCTGAGCGAATTGTAACCGCATTCATGAGTTACTTTCAACTGGAAAGTTCTTTCGATGAGAAGGAAAAATCGGTTTCCTAAAATATTTTTCTGAAAATATAAATGTATTTATCGGGAGTTTGTCGCAACACTCGTTATATATCAAGCGGCTTCAGCTAGGGGCGGCGCCTAAGAAAATGCCCCTGAACTTTTTTGATTATAATTTTTATATTCATGAGAGCCAGACTCATTTCATTCACGGAAGTTAAGCTTTGGCATCTGAGCGCACAAAAAGAACGCGCAGATTAAATGTCTACGCGTTCTTCTTTGATGCTCATATCAACACGGTTACAAAAGCTACTTTTGTTGCCGTATCTTAACTACCGCATTATTTTGCTTGGTGTGCCAAGTGCCGTGCTGCGAGGCCAACAATGCCTGTCAGTACGATCATAGCGCCGACAATGCCAACCAATGCGTTGACCGTATCGCTGGTTTGTGGCAAACGATGGTTGTTGGTACCATTGTCATTGCCTGTCACATTAGGTAATTGTGGACCGTTGCCGCCGTTACCACCATTGCCACCGTTGTCATTGATGCCCGGTGTAACGGCGCCGCTTGCACTAGAGCTGGAGCTGCTTGAACTGCTGCCATTGCTGGAACTTGGGGCAGTTGAACTGCTGGAACTGCTGCTTTCACTTGAGCTTGGTACATTCGAGTTGCTGCTCTCACTGGCACTTGAACTGGAGCTTGGAACGTTGGAGCTGCTGCTTTCACTGGAAGCTGAGCTGGAACTTGGTACGTTCGAGCTGCTACTCTCGCTGGAAGCTGAGCTGGAACTTGGTACGTTGGAGCTACTGCTTTCACTGGAAGCTGAGCTGGAACTTGGAACATTTGAACCGCTACTTTCGCTAGGCGTTGAGCTGGAACTTGGTACGTTCGAACCGCTGCTTTCGCTGGAGCTCGGAACGACGCTCGAACTGCTGGAGCTAGAACCTGAGCTTGGAACGGTTGAGCTGCTGCTGGAGCTACTGCCACTGCCGCCAGTGCTTGGAAGAACACCATGCTTTTCATAAACGAAGACGACCGTTTGTGGATCGCTGGTGAACTTACCCGTAGGCTGGCCGGTTACTGACTTAAACTCGTAACCTTCAAACTGCTTCTGCGTTGCCGTATACGTGTCACCGACATTACCACTCAAGGTAACGTCCGGTGCCAACTTGGTGCCATCGGTTGTCTCGTAAGAAACCGTGACGTTACCGCCTTTAACAGGAGCTGGCGCAGCAACCGTGACATGCGCGGTCTTGGAAATCGTCACGCCGCCGAGTGTGTAGCTGTATTTAACGGCATAAGTACCTGGCTTGCTGGTATCAACTGTGCCATCCGTCTTAATCTGTGATGAGATGTCGCTGCTGTCCTTCGGTGAAACTGCCGATACAAGATTATCTTTAGGATTCCAGGTGCTGCCTTCTTTAATCGTTGTATCTTTGGTATCAATCACTTGATGGATTTCAACGTAGCAATCAGTCTTAGGAATACTGATCGGCTTACCATTTTCATCAACAATCTGAACCTTGGTGTCAGACACGGTATCATACAGATAGCTCTTCACGAACTGACCACCCGCACCAACGTCAACGGAAAGTCCCTGATCCTTGATCGCGTTCATGATCCGCGTCAAATCAAGTTTGATAAGGCCACCCTTGTAAACAGTGCCGGTTTCATCCGGTTGATCAAGCAGATTCGAAAAGTTATACGCGGTGAAATCTGCATTAGGGGTTGTCGTTGGCATCAATTTCTGAATTGAGTCAGGTAAAGCGGTATATTGTGTAGCCGAATCTCTCTTGGCTGCAAAGTATCCGGTAAAGTTCATATCGTAAGGTTCAGAGAAGCGAGTCGTTGTTGTTGAACCCCAGCCCTTGTCGCCAAACGCCAAGGTCTGAACGAACAAAGTCGAACGATCGTAGTCGCCTGCGCCAATCGTTTTATCTGTGGTATTGCTCAACGTAAGCGGCATGGTCATGGTAATTTTGCTATTAGCTGGCAAATCACCCATGACTTGAACGGCGATCAATTGGCTCCACTTATACTGACTCAGAAAATCGCTTTGTGAATCATACACGCCAGGCTTGCCACTATAGAGAACCTTCAAGCCCGCTTTAGCCATATCCTGACTAAAGGTCGGTGCGTCTGCAACGTTGGCTTCAATATTGTTTGGGTCGACACCCTTAAAATCAGGTGTTTCGAAAATAACATTGATATTCTCAGCTGTTGAATTGCTGTTCTTCAACGTGCTGATTTCATCCACTTTGCTCAAATCCGTAAAGTTTGTGATTGAGTTTGAGTTAGTGGATACAGGTGTGATCACACTCGTACCATTCTTATAAGTTGTCTGGAACTGAGTGCTAAACGCCACACCATTTCGCTCATTCGAAGAATTATCATTGGTAGGATTCGGTATTAGATTGGTAACACTGTTGTCCTGCGTTGTCTTCAATTGAGCGGTAACATGATCGGAGCCGGAACCAGTACTGCTATTGCTTGCCGCATTCGACACGCTGGTTCCAGGCACACATAACAACGCAATGGTTGTCATGCATAAAACAGCTGCGCTATAAACATATAGCTTGGCCTGTTTCCACATTTGTATCCCCTCCATATGGTAACAACTGATCGTTTCCTGACAAAACTGGTTGGCCACTTATCAACACAACCCATTTGGCAGGAAGCGCATAAATCTTGAATCCACATTTAGTATACATCTAAATAATTATATTACAATATCATTTAATTTATTTTACATAAAAAGGACGTTGGTCTCTAAAATATGGCATAAAAACAGGCTTTTTATTTTTGGCGCATCTACTTACAAATTGTTAAGAGAACGACAAGTGACAACTTTTTGGCCACTTTCGGTCGTCCGATTTGGTTCACCATGTTCACTGAATCGTCGTGCTAGCATAATTGTCCAGACCTCCATAAAGCGCTAATAAAATAACACATAGTCAATCTAAGACTTCATGGTTTTACAATTCATTAACGCCAACAACGTTATCTTAAACCGACGAAAAAAAACGTCATCCAACTTAGAGCGGATGACGTTCAAAGAATCAGTTTATACTAATTATTTTTGACTATTTTGATGATGCTCATCAATGAGTTGTTGTTGCAAAGTTGCCAGCTTAGGTGTCAGGTAGACTGGGTAAAGATCAGGATTGACGAGCCGCTGTGTGGCTTCAGGCAGCTGGGCTAATTCTTGACGAGCGTATTTTTGAATCGCAAAGACATCGGTTGTCACTGACAATTCTTTTCCAGGATTAAAAGCTGGTTTCAGAAGTGGACGGGCGGAGAAGTCGCGCAGAGTAACTTGCGGATGCGTTGCCAGTGGGTTCGCGCTGACTGCTGCGATTGTTTGCGGCAGGGTTTCATCGGCTAAGGCAATGACATCGGCAAAGGCTTGCTTGCTGTTGTGATGATACAACCGGTAAACCTGCTTGTGGCTCGGTAAGGTCGTTTTTTCGCGACTGGCGCTGACTTTGATCTTCGGCAACCATTGGCCATTTGCTTGCAAAGCAGCCATTTTATAAACGCCGCTCAGAACCGGTGACGAAGCACTCGTGATGAGGTTCTCACCAATTCCGAAGTTGTCGATAGGCGCGCCTTCCTTTAGCAAGGACTGCACCACCGTTTCGTCTAGGGCATTAGAGGCTGTGATTTTGGCATCCGGGAAGCCGGCAGCGTCTAACATCTGGCGCGCTTGCTTGGCGAGCTGGGTGATATCGCCGGAGTCAATGCGAATGCCGACCGGATGATGACCGGCCGCTTTTAGCTCCTTGAAGACCATAATGGCGTTGGGCACACCGGACTTTAGAACATCATACGTATCGACCAGCAAAGCGCTGTTGTCTGGATAGACTTTTGCCCATGCCTTAAATGCGCTTAGTTCATCTGGAAAGGCTTCGACCCAGCTGTGGGCCATCGTTCCGGCAGCCGGAATGTTGAATTGCTGGGCAGACAACACATTGGAGGTACTGCTGCACCCGCCGATGACAGCCGCGCGCGCACCGTAGACCGACGCATCAGGGCCTTGTGCCCGCCGCGCCCCGAATTCCATGACGGGGCGGCCTTCTGCGGCAGCCGTGATCCGCCGCGCTTTGGTGGCGATCAACGACTGGTGATTGACAATGTTCAGCAGCAATGTTTCCAGTAGTTGCACTTGCATCAGCGGTCCCTGAACGGTTAATAACGGCTCACGCGGAAAGACCGGTGTGCCTTCAGGTAAAGCCAGAACCTTGCAATCCAGGCGCATATTTTTCAAGTAGTCTAAAAAGGTTTCGGAATAAAGTTTCAACGACCGCAAGTAGCTGATATCTGCATCCTCGAAGTGAAAGTTGCGCAATGCATCAACGACTTGCTGCAGACCGGCCGCGATAACGAAGCTGCCGTGATCCGGAACGGTACGGAAGAAAAGATCAAAAACCGCTTGATCCTCGTGCGGCAAGGCAGCACAATACCCATTCGCCATCGAAAATTCGTAAAGATCTGTCAACATTGCCGGATTCATATTCATAATTTAATAAGCCTTCTTTTGATTCGTGAGCGATTTTATTCAGTAACAGTAGCACCAAGCACATGAGCAAAATGATCCAATGCCCATTCTTGCCCAGCCGGGGTTAACGCCGCCACGCCATTTTTGTGAACCACCATTTGGTAATTGAGGTTGTAAGCATCAACTGCCGTGTGCAGCACGCAGATATCGGTGCAAACGCCAACTAAATGAACCGTGTCGATTTTACGTTCGCGCAAGCGTAGATCCAGCGGGGTGCCGGCAAACGCGGAATAGCGGGTTTTGTCAAACATATTGACGCGTTCCTCATCGCGATGCGCGGCATACCAAGGCGCCAGTGGCCCGTAAAATTCCCGGCCCCAAGTACCGCGAACATTATGCGGCGGAAACAGTTTGCTTTCGGGATGATAAGGATCATGCGGCGTGTGCACGTCAGTCGGTAAATAAACCCAGCCGTCCTGTTGCAAAAATTCATCCGCGAGTGCAACAATCGTGGGCGCCAGCACTTGTCCGGCTTTTCCGCAAGTCAAGGCGCCTTTATCTGCCACAAAATCATTCGTGTAGTCAATGATCAGCAGTGCTTCATTTGAATGTGCCATCAGTAGCATTCCTTTCTAATTAAAGTACTTTTTACTTAAACTAAGGTTGCATAAAAGTACAGAAGACTTTTATTTGGTGACAACGATACGCGGTCTGGTTAATTTTTTCAACTATGCCAACTTAAAAAGTTTAGGCGGCCGACCGCTGCGACTACGGTCATGGGCAACCCCGACTTCGATAAACAGCCGCTGGTGGGTTTTTTTGAAGTTCGAGTTATCGATCGCGGCGGCAGTGGTATGGAGAAACGGCGCATAAACTTCGCGCGCTTCTTTTAAGGTAAACGTCGGCCCGAGGACTTGCAAAATAGTCGGCTGATAATCGAGTTTGTTGCGGATCCGGCCAATGGCGACGCTGAGAATACGCGCATGATCAAAAGCTAAGTCAGCTGCTTCAGGTTTCATGTGAAACGTGAGCCGACCGTTTTGCAGCTGCTCATCCCCTGCCACGGCATTGAAGGCAAACCAACGCGCATCGGTGGCGCCATAGCCGGGCCGTAATTTTGGCATTGTCGGCAGATACGTCATGTAAGTGAGCGCCAGCGCTCGTTCCCCTGGCGTGCGGGCCGGATCGGTGAACGTGGCGAGTTGCTCGGTTGAGCCGCGATTGACATGGATGCCGATTTTATCGCGAATCAGGCGAATCGCAGCCGCATCGGCACTTTCTTTCACTCGCAACGTGGTCTCCGGCAGCGCCCAGTATCCGGCAAACGGCTCATCAGCGCGGTGAATCAGCAAAATCTGCAGCTGATGCGTGGTGCGGGAAAAGCTCCAAATCACATTGGTTATGGTAATTAGTGGGTGCGCAACAAATTCATCGGCCATAGCGTCAACTCCTTGTTTTGAAAGTGGCAGTTCCGAAAGCAACGGTTAAATGATGCCAGTATATTTGACTTCCGTTTCACTCATTGAAAAAACGCGGCTTCAAATACAAAAATACCCCATTGAATTTGGCATTACCAATTCTTAGGGGAAGTTTTGGGTAAGAAGGTTTATTCGGCAATGAACTTTTCATTAGCAAGAAAGTCCCAAAAGTTCATTGTGGCAACGCCTAATTGATTAGCAACGTATGGAATCTTGGGCTCTGCCTTACTGGCCAGACCATTAGGACCAGTCATATTTTCATTTGTAATAATGGTCATCTTTTTGTTCAATGCACACGCGATTAACCACGGATCAGCCTTTTGATAATCACCAGTCCACTGTTCGTATCCAGCAGCAGTCCATTTTTGCGATGTCATTAGGTACTGTGTAACAACTTGGTATTCGGTAACAAATAAATCTGACACGATGGTTTTACCCTTAAAGTGCTCTTTGACCCAAACACTCAATTCATCATCCTTAGTTGTTATCTCTTCATACACTCGATCAAGCATGTACAGGTGCTCCGTGTTTAAGAAGAAATGCCAGACGATTGGAAAGAATCGCTGGCGATAATGCCTATTGGAAATAATCCAGATGTCTGAATCCAGCAAATAGCCATTCATGTCAGAACCTCACGCTCAATAAATTTTTCAATAGTACGATCCATCATCTTATAACTGATACCCATCAAACTAGCGGCCTCAGTTGGTTGCACTACACCACGTTCTTGAGCTGCGATTAAGGTATTCATATACCGACTGTCGTTTAAGCTCAGAGCGTTATTATATGGGTTTCCCCCAGTCGAATCTGTACTGGATGGAACTTGTTCAGTAAAATCATCTGGTACAACATGATCAATAAGACCTAAACCTTGCGCACGAATTGCTGCTGCTAAAGGACTCACATTGAAGAACCGAGCGGCCTTACGAATATCATATTCTTTAACGCGACGAATGAAGTCTTGTTCAGGCATCAAAAACGCAGCAGTTGCCTTGTTAATGAGTTGTTCTTCTTGTTTTTCACTGTCAAGATTCTTTAGCAGCTCGTCGGTGCCGTGTAAAATATGCCCAAACTCATGAATAAGCGAAAAAATACGAGCGGTGTAACTGTCTTTTTGGTTAATGAATATCAAGGGAGCATAGTCATCGAGAAGGACAAAGGCACGGGCTTCAGAAACGTTTAACGGCCTATTAGTGCCAAAACCAGCACCACCCTTTTGCATGTTTAAAACACCCAGTTGGGATAGCTGAGCACGCAGGTCCTTGTAAAGATGTCTTGGCGATTCAGCATGATGCAATGCAATGAAACGAGCCATCATCCGTTGTGTCTCTGATGCCGATGCACCACGAGCAGCGCCCACAAAGGTTAGCTGCTGATTAGCTACGCCGCTCTCGTGTTTGAACCAGTCTTGTTTACGTTGCATTTCATATATAATGTCACGTAACGTGAGACTGACTTGCGCTGGCACATTTTCCCGGGTTCGGAAAGCCAAACGAATGTCTTCCTCTTTGGGCGGTTCATCCATCAGCAGATTGCCAAATGGCACATGAAGACGCCGCGCAAATAAACCCAGTTGCTTAACGGTTGGCTGTAAATAATGTTTGAAGTCGACTTGTAACCACTTATTGCGCTGCTGGATGTTCGCTAAAACGTCACTGGGCAGGTCAGTGGTTGCCAATGCCCAGTCAATTAGCCGCTTATTCACTTGAACTCGGGTGTCTGCCACTTTCCTCGCCTCCTTAATCGCCATTATACGCATGTGTCTAACGCTACGCATTAATCACGGTTGTTATAATGAATTCGTTTTCTGGATCACAACATGAGTGTAACCTTTGTAACATCTGTTTTCGGATTCATCATCTATCCTTTAAATAATCCATTGCAACGTGATACTTATCCAACAGTACTTCAACGGCATTGTCCAACGCCTCTTTGTCATGTGTCTGATCATCTTTGACCACACGCAATTCAAGAACGCCATCCTTGTCCAAGTCAAAGCGGATTCTAGCACCTTTAGTGATGCCCATTCGGCGTCTGAATTCAGCCGGAATGGTTACTCGTCCTTTACTGGTAACGTTCCCTTCTAAATATTTGTTCTCGCCAGTTGGCATCGTGAGGCCTCCTCGTATATGCTGTTTTCTGTTTGTTTAACATAACATAGCGGCAAAAACAAAAGCTAATATAAAAGAGGCGTTTCGAGTAAATTCTCGAAACGTCTCTTTTTTCTAGCCACTCACACCGGCGATTTACTCTCTTTCGCCACCAACTCGCGCATGTCCATGGCTTCCTCAAAACGGTTGGTGATGAGCCCGACAACATACTTTTCGCGCATCAGTTGTTTCATTTGCAGCGGGTCGTCAACCGTCCAGACGCGTTGGGCTTTGTCGAGGTGGGCATTATAGTGTTCGAAATGAACGGCTTCTAAGTAAGATGGTAAGGTAGCACCCATGAGTACCCGGCTGGTTAGCCAAGCGGTTTTCATCTTTGGGGCCAGTGTGTGAACCACATTGATGCTGTCGTGATTAAACGAGGAGTAAATCACGCGATCCTGCATGTCGAACTGCTCGACATAATCCTGCGTCAGTGCCTCGATTCCCGGGTACCGGATTTTGCCGGTCTTAAATTCAATATTGACCATCACATCATAATGACTCAAAACCGTGAGTGCTTCCCGCAGCGATGGAATGTGTTCGCCATTGGCCAACCGCATCCCTTTCAACTGGGTTCGCGTCAAATCGGCGATCCAGCCGGTACCATCTGTGGTGCGATCGACCCGTTCATCATGCATGATGACCAGATGGCCGTCAGCACTCATCTGCACGTCGGTTTCGATGCCGTCAATACCATGCTCACAGGCATATTCGAATCCTTGCAGGCTATTTTCCGGAAAACGGGCAGGGTACCCGCGATGTCCATAAATTGCTACTGTCATGCTTACCCTCCGTTCATTGATCCCTAATGACATTCAATTCTGATCCTGTTTGTTATCGGCAGAAGCTGCCAACGCACGCACACGGATCTCAATTGCATCACGCACATTGCGAAATTCCTGCAACACTTCTGTCGGTGAACCAGTTGCAGCAGCAGGATCTTTCAACGGCCAATGCAAACGGCGAACCGACGGCGGTGTCCACGGACAACGATCACGCGCATCTCCGCACAATGTCACAATTAGATCTGCCTGTTGCAACGCGGCGTTATCAATAACTTTTGACTGCTGTCTGGAGATATCGATCCCTTTTTCTGCCATCACCTTCGTAGCAAGCGGATTGAGTCCATGCGCTTCAAGTCCGGCGCTTCTTACCTGCCACTGCTGACTCAGCAGCCTTTTCGCAAACCCTTCTGCCATCTGACTGCGACAGGCATTGCCGGTACAAAGAAAATAGACTCTTGGCATGATCGCAACCTCCTCAAAATAGGACGATTAATATTGTCTTGATCATACGCGTCCGCCATGCATTCGGCAATGTTGTTAAAACTTACGATCAGCGTTTGTAATCCAACAAATTACCGCTGACAGAGTTGGTCTTGGAAATTGCGGTATTGGTGCTTGATTCGGCCTCATCTAAGGCTTTCTTGACATCTTCACCGCCGTATATCTGTTGCATGGCCAACTCGACGTTTTGCCGTTCTTCCTGGATATTGCTGAAGAAGGCACCGGCTGTGGCGGCATTGATTTTACCTTGATTGAGCTGCTCAATTGGCACTGCCAAGGCGGGATTCTTCTTGATCGCATTGGCCAGCGTCTTAACCTTGTTGGCTTTCTGGTTGACCGCAAAGTAGCCGGTGCCGAGTTGCCAAGCCGCTTGGGCCTTTGGCGTCATGAGGTACTTCATGAACTGCCAAGCCCCTTCTTGAACGGTTGTTGGCTTGTTCTTGGTAATCCAGAGACTGGCCCCGCCAATTGCGACCCCATTGGCCTTGGTATCATCCGGATGCGGTGTGAACGTAACGCCGTAGTCAAATTTGGCGTTTTTCTGCAGCTGCCCCAGCATTGCCGAGCTTTGCATGAAAATACCGACCTTTTGCGCCAGGAATGCCGCGCTTTGGTTGTTGGCAGCAGCTGATCCGGTACCGAAGTTTTGGAAAGCGCCTTGCTTGATGACATCCTGCAGCCAGTTCATACTTTTGACCATTTCTGGCGAATTCAATGTTGCTTGGGTGGCCATCGCCTGACGTCCGTTATCATGATTGACCACCAGCGAATTCTGGTTGGCGACCAATTCTTCCGGCAGCCAACCATAGATCTGCATGGTCATTCCTTTAACGGCGCCTTTACTTTTCTTGGTCAAGGCAACAGCTGCCTTAGTGATGTCGCTATAGGTTGGCGACAGCGGCAAATCCGCAATGCCATATTTCTTGAACAGTGCCTTGTTATAGTACATGACCGAACTGGACGAGTTAAACGGCATGGAAGCTAGCTTGCCATTGATCTTATAGGCTGCCGTCACGCCGGGATACAGCTGACTCAGATCATAATGATCGCGGTCAATGAACTTTTGCACCGGCACGGTCGAGTTGAGGCCGATCATCATCGACTGGTTGGCCTGGTCACTCTGGATCAAATCAGGTGAAACATTACTGCCGACCGTATTGGCGTACTTCATAATCGACAATTCATAACTGCCAGCGTAAATCGGCTTGACCGTGTACTTCGTCTGGCTTTTGTTAAATTGATCGACCAGCTTTTCCAGCACCTTTTCATTCGGTCCGTTCATCGAATGCCAAAACGTGATGGTGGTCCGGCCATTGTCCGACGCCGCTTCGGTTTTATGTTGCCCGGTCAGGAAAAAGGCAAGACCTAATATAACCGCAAGCGCCGCGATTAACGCAATGATTTTCTTGTATGTGGTTTTCACCCCTTCGTCCCCCCTGCATTCAGATTACGCTTGAAGAACTTCTGCCCAATCAGCAGCAGCGCCAAGGTTGGCAACAGCACGATAATCGCTGTGGCCATGACCATGCCCCAGTTGGCAAAGGTATCTTCAGCCTGTAACTGTTTCAACCCAACCTGTACTGGCCGGAAGTCGTCCGAGAATGTGGTAATCAACGGCCACAGGTATTGGTTCCAGTGCGTCAGGAACGTGTACAGCGAAAAGGTAATCAACATGCTGCGACTGTATGGAATCGCGATTTTCCAGAGAAACTGCAGGCGACCGAGGCCGAGATACTTCCCAAAGTCCACGAGGTCCGTGGGAATCTGTAAGAAGGCCTGCCGCAACATGAAGACCCCGAAGGCAGACGTGAAGAATGGGATCGTCAAGCCGGCGTAATTGTTCAACCAGCCAAATGCCTTCACCGTCTGGAAATTAGGAATGATCTGCGCTTCAAACGGCAGCATCATCGTGATCAAAAAGGCAAAGAACAACTGTTTCTTATACCGAAAATTCATGAACGCAAACGCGTAGGCCGCAAGCGTACATAAGACCAGCTGACCGATCGTGATCAATCCGGCGGTGACAAACGAGTTGATCATGTAGCGGATAATCGGCGTGGTCACGAATGCCTGCCAGTAGTTGTTTAACGAAATATTGGTGGATAAGAAGTTACCTGCCGCGATATCTTTGGTCGGCAGCAGTGAAGCCCAAATTCCCAGCAAGATCGGGAACAGGAGTACTACCGCCACAACGGTCAACAGCAGATAACGTGCCCCATGTTTGACATGTGTCATGCGTAATACACCTTCCGTTCTGTGAAGTGGAATTGAACCCAAGTTGCCAACGCGATAATCACGGTTAAGACAATCGACTCTGCACTTGCGGTTCCGAAGTTATGGAAGGCAAATGCATCCTGATAAATCTTATAGGCCAAAAAGTTCGTCGCGTTGTTAGGCCCGCCGCCGGTAATCAGGTCAATCTGGGCAAACATTTTGAACCCATCGATAATTTCGACAACAAATAGGAAGAATAAGGTTGGCGAAATCATCGGCACCGTAATTTTCAATGTCTGCTTAAACTGGGACCAGCCGGCAATATCGGCCACTTCATAGTATTCAGGCGGTACACTCTGAAAGGCACTGAGCAGAATCAGAAAGGCAAAGCCCAAGGCCATCCAGACACTGGCCAGCACAATGACGATCATGGCGCCGGTCGGATCAACCAACAAGTTGGCATTCGTGACGCCCATCGCCTTCAAGGCAAAGCTGGCGAGGCCAACAGACGGGTTGAACAGGAATAGCCAGAGAATCGAAGCCGCAGCGGCACTGGTACCCATCGTGCCGGCAAAGGCGGTCTGAAACCAGCTAATCCGCCGCAATTTCATCGTCGCCAACCGCGCCAAGGTCACCCCGAGAATGATGGTCACCAACGCAAACGCAACGACATACACTAAGGTGCCGGCCAGGCTTTTCAGGAATAACGGATCTTTGAAAATATCGAGATAGTTGCCTAGTCCGACAAACTTAGCCGATTCACCGCGAATGTTGGTCGCAAAGAAACTGTTGTAAACCGTCATGATCATCGGATAAAACGTAAATAAGGTCAGAATCAACAGCGATGGCATTAAGAACCAAAAGGCCGGCTTGTTGTTTTCGCGAAGCGTCGCAACCACTTTGCCTTTTGATTCGGTTGTGGTTTTATTGAGTTCTTTATTAAGCTCCATAACCTGCCGCCTCCTTTACCGGCGCCGCAACAATCCGCTCGCCGTCGTCAACGTTGAAGAGGTGCCATTCATCGGCACTGGCCGGAAGCAGCAAATTGAGTTCGGCACCAACTGCGACCGTGAACTGCTCCGGTACCCGGCTTACGAGTGGCTGGCCGTCATAGTCGCAAAAAATCAAGGTATCGTTGCCAAGTTGTTGCAAACTTTTGACTTTCGCGGTGATGGTATCCGGATTGGCAATGGAAACCGGCACCAATTTCTCTGGCCGAATGCCGAGATGATAAGACCCGGCTGGCAGATCGAATGGTAGGACAAAGGCATTATCAGTCCAAAAGGCATCGCCGATACTGAAGCGGTCGCCTTCATCGTTAACCGTGATAGGCAGCAGGTTCATTTCCGGACTGCCGATAAATTTGGCCACAAACTCGTTGGCTGGATGATTGTATAAATCAAGTGGCGTACCGAGCTGCTGGATTTTTTCATCATCCAACACCAAAATTCGATCGCCCATCGTCATGGCTTCGACTTGGTCATGGGTGACATAAATCAGCGTCATGCCGATTTCACGGTGCAATCGGGCAATTTCTTCACGCATTTCGGTTCGTAATTGCGCATCGAGATTCGATAGCGGCTCATCCATCAAAACCACCGGGGCTTTGGTTGCCAAGGCGCGTGCCAGGCTGACTCGCTGCTGTTGGCCACCGGAGAGTTCTTTAGGCTTCCGATCGCGTAAATCCGTCATGTGAACCAAATCCAGTGCCCAGTCCACCCGCTTGGTCTTTTCATCATCGGACAGGTCTTGGTTTTCCAGGCCGAACCGAACGTTTTGCGCCACGCTCATGAATGGCAGCAGCGCATAGTTTTGAAAGACCATCGCCAGTTTGCGATCCTTGGGCGGCAAGTCGGTGACGTCGCGCTCGTTAAAAAAGATGCGCCCATCTGTCACGCTGGTTAAGCCGGCAATCATCCGCAAGAGCGTACTTTTACCAGAACCAGACGGCCCGACCATCACAAAAAACTCACCGGGTTCGATCTCGACGGAAATATTGGAAAGTACTTTGGTGTTGCCAAAAGCCTTTGACACATTCGCTAATCGAATACTCATTCCTCATCAACTCCTTACACAAAGCCTAACAAGCCTTTGTAAAGATCGATGTCAACCCGGTGTATTAATTATGTAAGTATTATGTAAAAACAGGTGTTTCGAAATGAAACATAGCATTTTGCGGTGCTATGCAACTCAAGAATGATGTTCTCTTGCCGTGCCAAACTACGCAATCTCCGGCGAGTCTGGGCTGGCGACCGCGAAGCTAGAGTGGTGGGCACGACTTAGAGCCTCTGCAAAACCGGCAGAGTCTCTAAGCTCGGCCTTGTACTACGCCGGGAAGATCGCCCGGCTAGTACAATGTCACCACTGAGCCCCTCTGGCCTCCGATTGCTCCGCCTTGGCACTACATGCCTAAGAAAAACTTTGTTCCAGTTTGATGGCCATCTACTGAATTCCTTCCTCCCTAAAGAACTGCAAAATTCGCGGCAAAATGGTCAGCATGTACAGCAGTGCCACGATGCCGCTGACGACAAAGACGAGGTAGTTTTGGGCGATGTTTTGGAAGAGGAACGTGTAAAAGAACGTGGCGAGGGGTGTGACGGAGTTGTTGATGGTCATCAAAGTTGTGTTGACGCGGCCTAGGAAGCTGGTTGGGACGGTTTTTTGGATGGCCACTTGCAGGACGATGTTAGGAATCACGATTAAAAAGCCTAGCACGGTCATGAGGATGGTGCCGCTGATGGACACGTCACTTGCTGTTTTGGCCATATTGAAGATACCACCCAGCACCACCAGCAACCCACAATCGGCAATGACTGGGCCGAGCATTTTAAAGCGAATATGGCGCTGAGTGGCCAAGGTGCTCATAAATAGGCTGCCGATTAAAATACCGACCGCCGAGCCTGTTTCCAGATAACCGATCGGCGCACTGCCGAAATGCAGCGTGTTAGTAATGATGAACGGCATCCCCACCGTCACGCTGGTGAAGCTAAAATTCAACACAACGCCCACCATGATGGCGCCTTTTACCAGCGGCCGGGTCTTGATATACCCAATCCCCGCCTTAAACATCGCCAGCGAACGGCCGCTCTCATCAGTTTCGGTGCTTACACGGTGCGGCGCCACGTGGAATTTCATCGTCAGCATGATGAAAAAAGAAAGCGATGACGCAACAATTTCAACGAAAATAAAAGTTTCAAATCCGACCAACGAGTATAAAGCTAACCCCAGCATCGGTGAAAAAATCGAAGAAATCGAACTAGCCGTTGACGTCAGTGAGCTCAGTTTTTGAATTTTCTGTTCGTTCACCAACTCGTGTACAGAAGATGAGTAAGCGGTTGAGCTAAAGTCGCTGCACATATAATCGATAATCGCAAAAAGCACCACGGGGATGAGTTTTTGCACCCCGGAAAAGTTAGGCAAGGCCCACGCAAACACCGCCAGTCCGACCAACCTGACAAGATTGCTGACGATTAGAATTGACCGATGCGGGTAGCGATCGACAATGCTTCCCATCGGTACAAAAAGCAGCAGACTGACAAGCGGCCCGACAATCGTCGAAAGGCCAAAGCTAATGGCCAAATGGGTTTGATTCAGCAACATCAGCCCCATGCCGAACGAAAACATCCCGCCGCTCAACGAGCCGATCAGGTTGCTGGTAAAGTCCTTGGTAATTTGGCGATTCGATTCCCGGTCCGTAATCATGACAGGGTGAGTAGCGTGTGCTGCTTGCATGAACGATCATCGTCTCTTTTCTCGGCTCATCTTTTTCTAACAATATTAACCATTTTATAATATTTGCAGTTTTTTTGAAATGGTCAATTTATCATGTGCAGTAAGAGGTGCTCGAAACAAGCGTCAAAATACACAAAGAAAAAGACCGCCATCACGGTCTTCATTATAATTTTTTAGAATTAAATTCTAATATCGTGTGATATGCTAGTTGAAAAATCAGCAGTCAATAATCTGGGAGACAAGACATGAAGCATTTTCGAAAAGCACTTTCAAATAGCTGGGTAACGACCGCTATATTAGTTCTCATATTATGGCCGTTAGCATTAATTCTCGCGAGTAAGTTTGAGCACAATGTAGGATTCAAAATCATACTGGTTATAGGCTTGATTCCTGCACCACTGGGTAATTGGATTTCCAAAAAATTTAGAGTTGGAGATACATCCATTAAAAAAATGCAAAACTGACTATCATGAATGCTCACATCAGCCGATCCCGCCGCTGCTGAAAGTCGTCTACGATTAACTGACCTACCTGCTGATTAAAGCGCATGGCATCCTCTCGCCGGTGATTGTAAGTGGTGAGCACTACGGCGTAAAGCTGCTCACCTTCCGCTGCAAAACATGCCGCATCGTGTTCACAATTTGACAACTCGCCGCTTTTACCGGCTGTCCAACCCACAAAAGCCCGCATCGTTGGTGCCAGCAACAGTTTCGTACGATTTTGCTGGTGCCGTAACGCCTGCGCGCACCAATCCCCGTCGGCTGACTGGTGGGTCGGCGTTAACAAGTCATGCAACAGCCGCCAAGCTGCCTCCGCCGTAATCCAGTTATCTGTGTCCGCATGCGACTGCATTAACGCTCGGTTCAATCGGGTGCCGGGAAAATGTTCGGCCAACCAGCGTGAAATTGTCGGCAATCCGTATAATTTCAATAGCGCATTTGTCGCCAAATTATCAGACACCATTAGCATCAGCGTTACCAAATCCCGCACACACCATGACGGCGCCGTCATGAAGCGCAATATCCCGGCACCACCGACAGTCGCTGGTAATTCAACCATTCGATTCCACTGAAAAGGATCCGCCTCAGCACGTTTTTTCACGTAAGCAGCAATGCCGAGTTTAATCAAGCTCGCCGCGGGAAACAACGTGTCGGTCTTTGCGCCGAAAAGCAAGCGGTGATTATCAGCCAGCAAGAGCGCATGCGGCTCGGCAAAGTGGCGGTGCAACTGGTTAAGTTGTTCAACTAAATGGGCATGCTTCATCTAAATCTATCTCCGATCGCAAACCAAGCGCCAGACAGCCAGTAGCTAGCACTCAGCTCAAGTTACTTTCGATCATACACCCATTCGCCGTGTCAATGACCCTCGTTGAGAAAACATAACACGACCAACGCTTCTCATTCATCAAGCCATGAGGTTGCAACTCCGAAAAATCGGGTGAGCAAGTGCATCCGAATCCTCACCCACGCACGATTAGTCCGACTGGGATAGATCCGATTCGTCAGGCAAACAAATCCCCGCTGGGTGTCGCGGTCAAAAGCAATCGAGGTGCCGGTAAAGCCGGTGTGCCAATACTGGCGGCGATTGGCTGACCAACAACGCCATCCTAACGTGCGTCCGCCAACACAAAAACGCTCCAGCAAGGAAAAAGCAGCAGGTGGCAACACCGTTTCACCGTTTGGCACAGGCAACCCCGCCAACAACCGCGTGAACGTTGTCAAATCACCCAAGGTCGCAAACAACCCGGCGTGACCGCTAACGCCATCCAGTAAAAAGGCCTTGTGGTCGTGAACCGTCCCTCGCAACACGCCGCCGCGCTCTGGCACCTTTTCGGTCGGGACAAAATCGCGTGACGCGACGCCATGAGGTTGATAACCCGTAGCCTGCATCCCCAATGGCGTAAAAATATGCTGCTGCAGACTGGTCGCTAATGAGCCATCAATTTGAGCCACCGCCCAGCCCAACAGGATATAATTTAGATCCGAATAAATCGTGGTCGTGTCCGGCGGCGCAACTTGCGCCATTGTTTTCACCGCTTGAATCAAGCCGCCACGATCAAGAGCATGTGCGTTTGCTACATCTGCCGGCAACCCGCTGCGGTGTAACATGAGCTGCTCAATCGTCAGTTGCGGATACCGCAAGCCATCTACAAGTGACCCGATCGGCTGATCCAGCTGGATTGTCCCCGCCACCAGCAGCTGCAATAACCGCGTCGTCGTCCCCACGACTTTAGTCAGCGAGGCCAGATCATAACGATCCTGTGGCATTACCGGTAGATGATCGTCGCCGGCACCTTGATAACCCAGAAAATATAACGCATTTTCATCCGGCGCAACCAAACTAAACGAAGCACCAAAGACGGCACCCTCGTGAATGGCCTGCGTGATCGGTGCCACTAAATCAGGAGTGTCGGCCATGTTCAGCCTCCCATGCCGTTAAAACCGCACTCACGACGCCATCATGGGCAGCCAACACTTGGGTTGCGGTCGCGGCATCCATGCCGGTTTTGGCCATGACAATTGCTACCGGCACCTTATGCGCCGCTGCCTTCAATAAGGAAGCAGCGTGGGCCTTGGTAACGCCAGTGGTTTCAACGATAATCCGCTCGGCGCGATCGACCAGCTTAGCATTAGTCGGCAGTACATCGATCATCAAGTTGCCAAACACTTTTCCGGCGCGGATCATCACACCCGTCGACAACATGTTCAGCACCATTTTTTGAGCGGTACCAGCCTTCATACGGGTGGAGCCAGTAATCACTTCCGGGCCAACCACTGGCGCAATCGCAATGTCGGCATGGGTAGCCAACTCACTATCGGCCACGCAGGTTACGGACACGGCCAGTGCGTGTGTCTGTTGGGCGTACGTCAACGCGCCAATCGCATAAGGCGTGCGGCCGGACGCAGCAATCCCGATCACCGTGTCATTGGCATTCAGATTCAACTGCTTCAGGTCGTGTTCGGCCAATTCAGCCGAGTCCTCGGCCCCTTCCACAGATTTGAACATGGCTGACATGCCGCCCGCGATCAAGCCCACTGCCCGCTCTGGCGGAATGCCATAAGTCGGCACCAGCTCGGCTGCATCCAAAACACCCAGGCGCCCGGATGTGCCTGCCCCGGCGTAAATCAGCCGCCCACCGCGATTGTAACGCTGACTAGCTTCATCAATGGCTGCGGCAATATGCGCCTCTTCCTTGGCGATCGCCGGTGCAATTTTGGCATCTTCACGGTTGATCAAGGCCACAATCTCAGGCGTCGTCATCGTGTCGATGTGCATGCTGGCCGGATTTCTTTGTTCGGTTGTTAGGTCTGCGATTGCCATTTTCCTCACCTCGAATTTTCAATTCCCCGGTTAGTTGTGATGTCGCCCGATAATTCTGCTCGGTGCGCTTAATCTCGCCATGAACCACCCCTAAAAACAGAATATTGGCGACATAAGTTTCCGTGAACATAGATGTTACGGCACCGATGCGCAAGAGTGGTTCCGTCGGCGGCAAGGCAATCACGCAACTCGCCACATCCCGCAACGGACTCGGCTCATGGCGGGTCACGGCGATCACCGGTGTGTGATTGTGCCGCGCCTGTTGCGCTGCCAAAACAACCTCTTTGGTGATGCCACTGTAGGAAAAGGCAACTACCGCATCGGCCGAAGTCGTATAATACATCCGCTCCAAAGCCGTGTGCGCATCATGATCAAAAATCGCCAGATAACCAGCCCGGATCAATTTTAAATATAGGTCCTGCGCCACGAGTGCCGACGCGCTGATGCCAACCAGATAAATATGCCGGGCGTGCCGCAGCGTGGTAATCGCCGATTGAACCGCATCTTGGTCCAATGCTTCCGGCAAATCCCGCACCGCCGCAATCGCTGTCTGACTGAGTTTGCGCATCATGGTCGGCAAATCATCATCGTCTTGCACCAGCGGATCAAGCGGTTGCGGATCGTCGGTCGTTTTGGTTTCGCGCACCAAAGCCAGCTTAAACGATTGTAAGTCATCAAAATCAAACAGGCGCACAAACCGAATCACGGACGCTGCCGAGACGCCGCTGGCTTGGGCAATCTGGGCCGTTGTCTCGGCGACAAACGCCTCCGGATCGGCCAATACGTGGTGGGCCAAGGCGCGGTTAACCGGGCTCAACTGCGCAAGCCGCGCCTCCACCCTCGTTAAAAGTGGCGTCATTCGGCCTTGTCAATAAATGTGGCGATTGACGTTTTACTTTCATTAGGCACCATCTGCGCAGTAATGGTCACCCCTTGTTTGAGCAAACGCCGAATAATCGCAATATCGTCAGGCGACAAAGCCACAGATGGTTTAATTTTCTTGGTACCGGGTTTTTCTGACAGGTTGCCAACATTAAACGACTTAATCGGCACGCCGCCGTCAATCAACTTCGCCATGTCCGGAACATTGCGGGTGATCACAAACACTTGATCCGCGGCAAATTTGCCATTTTGCAGATTTTCGATAGCTTTGGCCACTGAGCTGATGGCCAATTTTTTCCCAGCCGGCCGGGCAATTTTCAGCCCCTGAATCGCCATGTCATCGTGGACGACTTCATCGTTGACGACCATCAGCCGATTAGCGCCAACCGTATTCGTCCACACCATCGCCACTTGGCCGTGAATCATCCGTTCGTCAACCCGTGCTGCCACAATTGTCATTGAACGCTACTTCCCTTCGTCATAAATGTCGTCTTTATACCAAACTACCAATCCAACCAAAAATCGCACCGAGATTGCCTAGCACCATGCCGATCAAAATCAAGACGAAAATCAGCCGCGTGGAATTCATATGCTTGCGTCCAAGAATCCAGTATGAGAACAAGGCAATCGCCAACGGAATCAAGGCTGGCATAATCTTATCGAGCATGGTTTGGACATTCATCGTGACCTTGCCGACTTTATAGGTCAAATCAAGCTTGTAATTAATGACGGCGGGAATCATCGCGCCGACAACTGTTAAGCCAAGGATCGAAGCGCCTTCCGTGAAAATCGCCATGCTGTCGGCGAAGGTCGTTGCCAGCCGCGTGCCTTGTGCCAGCCCGACTTGGAACAACTTCCAACGCACCCATAAAATGGCCAAGCAACCAACTACTGGAATCAATAGGCCGATCGGTTGATTCGACAGTGCCATGTACGCCGTGATGGAGTAAATAATCGCATTGTAAATCGCAACGAAAATGGTATCGCCGACGCCGGCAAAAGGCCCCATTAACCCGGTTTTCAATCCGGCAATGGCTTTTTCATTTTCATCGTTCATCCCCAGTTGATCCTGCAAGGCAACATCCGCGCCGACAATCAAATGTGACATTTGCGGGGTAGTATTGAAGAAGCCCATCTCCATGTTCAGCGCCTGTTTCATTTTGGCAGGATCATCTTTATACAGCCGTTTCAACGCAGGCATCACTGAATACGCGTAGCCCAAACCTTGCATCTTTTCGTAGTTCCAACCCAACTGCAATCCCAAGACGTTTTGAATGAAGATGTGCTTAAGATCTTTTTTGGTTATTTTGTTTAATTTCAAGTCAGACATCGATCTCGACCTCCTCGTCGTCGCTACTGCCGTTGTCGTTACCACCATTGTCAGGCTTGCTTGGGCCATTGTCGTTGCCGCCATTGTGCTTGCGCTCGTTGGCCTCCATCACGTGAATGGCCGCAAAGACGAAGCCAACCAGCGCCGTGCCCAGCAGGGAGAAGGACTTCGTGAAGTAAGCCATGAGGACGAATCCGAGAATGAAATAAGGGTAGTACCGCTTGATTGGCAGGTACCGCATCAGGATCGCAATCCCCATCGCGGGCAAAATAATCCCGGCCGTCTTCAAGCCAACCATCAACCACGCCGGAATCCAGGCATTGATGGCCTTAACAACCGCCGAGCCGAAGAACAAGCCTACAAAAACCGGCAACATACGTGAAACCGTCCACGGAATGATCCCGTAAAGGTTGTTCCGTTCGACGCCTTTATAATCACCTTTGAGTGCCAAGCGATCAGCATGATGCTGAAAAATCGTGTTCGTCATCCGTGCCAGAATATCCATTTGCGTCAGTAGCAAGCCAATCGGAATCGCCAACCCGATCCCATAAGCAGCCCCACGCCCGGACATAATCGCAAACGCACTACCCATAATCGAACCGGAAAGAAAGTCCGGCACCGTTGCGCCGCCATACGTCGCGACCCCCAACGTTGCCAACTGCAAAGTCGCACCGACAATCAAACCGGTTTTGAGATCTCCCATAACTAGACCAGTTGCCGCACCACCAAACACCGGTGAAAATAAGCCGATCTTCAGTGAGAGTGCATCGAGTTGTGCCAAGCCCACATAGATCGTCAGAAAAATAAGTGCAAAAGCAGATATCGACATGATGTTTCCCCTCCCTAATAAGATTTCATCGATCAACTTGATTATGGTCCCATATGAAACTGTATTTCAAGTATTTGCGTTATAAAAGTTAACACTGAAATGCAGTTTCTTGTGGAACAGAAAAGTGTCACGTGTACCAATTAAGGAATTGCGAGTTAGTTTGCCAGCAAAACAGATTGCTGCATCTGTATCTGCATGAGCGTGTACAAGAAAATGGTGTGCTTCACGCTGACACTGCAACGAATGAAGGCATAAAAAAGTGGCCCCATTTTCAGGCCACTAAGGATGTTCTTACTACTGCAACCGGAACTTCAGCACGACCGGATTGTGATCGGAATACTGAAAACCGGTCGACACCACATGCACGCTTTCCGCTTTGATATTGGGGGACAGAATATAGCCGTCAATTAACGTCACAAAACTTTTTCCGGGCTGATACGGCTGATCAAGGGCGCGGACGGAAGGTACTTTGGCTTCAGCCAAGCCCATGGTCGGGATGTGAAACCCGGCTGGCAATTTCGACTTAGGAAACAGGTGCGTCCAGGTTTCTTCCAGATTTTTGGTGTGGAAAATTTCGGCGGTATTTTTTAATAGCCGGTGGTTATAATCGCCAGCGACCATGACGTAATTGCCTTGCTTGTAGGCACGATCAATGTACTTAAATAATTTGGCAAATTGCGCCTGTTGCACCTTCACATTCGGGGTAAAGGCGGACATATGGATGTTGACCATGATGAACTGTTTGCCGTTCGCGACCGTCGTTTTCGTGGCCGTAAAGGCGCGATCCAAGTCAATAATCTTGTTGAAGTCGGTATCAACCGGCAAACTGTAACGGCGGGAACTGTCGATTTTAGCCTTGCTCAGGGTTAAAATCCCCGATTTCGCCTTCCCAATCGGCTGGGTAAACGGATAGAACAAATAGGCGGAATCGTAATTTTGCCCGTACACATTGGCGTATTGTTTTTGCGCCTGCGTTACCATGTTCACTTCATTCACGTGGCGGGAACGATCGCCATCCGGATCGATTTCCTGATAAAAGGCAATGTCCGGATTTTGCGCCTGCGTGGTTTTAATGACACCATTGATACTTTTTCGCACCGCTTGTTGACTATAAGCCCGCGAATATTTGCCGCCGTCCATGAAAAAACTATAACTCGGCGGATAAGAGCCGTACCCGATGTTATAGGTCATGGCCGTATACGTCTGGCCTGGCTTGAATTGGGCATCTTGCTGATTTTTGACTTTCAACGCCTGATTATCCGGTAGCCGGTAATAAGTCGTGAAAAGATAAATCAGGTAACCGCCTGCGACCAGCACGACGGCGCCAACGACAATGGCAATCCATTTCAATAAGCGTTTCACCAATATTCCCCCATTAAGTTTGGTTTCAATCATTATAACAGTTGTCTTTTCACCTGAGACCGGTACGATTAAGTATGTGTACACGCCTGCCATTTTCGCAAGCAGGATGCACAACTTTACATAACCTAGCATTGAAAGGAACCTGTTATGTCAGCCGAAATCGAGCGCATTTTAGCCGCTTTTGATCAATTCGATACCATCATCATTCACCGCCACATCAACCCTGATCCAGACGCCATCGGTTCACAAACCGGGCTGGCACTGCTGTTACGGGCAGCTTATCCGCAAAAAGTCATTTACACTGCCGGCCCGGCCGCGCCCGACTTAGCTTGGATCGGGCCGCAGCAAGATGTTCCAGCAGCTGCTTATAAGGACGCACTGGTGGTGGTGATTGATACCGCCAATCGCTCGCGCATCGCCGGGACGCATTTTGACCAAGGCGCCATGCTGATTAAAATCGATCACCATCTGAATGAAGATCAACTCGGCGCCATCAGTTGGGTCGACACCAACGCGTCAAGTGCTTCGGAAATGGTTTGGGAGTTGGTGCAACACAGCAAGCGCCTGACTCTCAATCAACCGGCCGCGGCGGCGCTTTACGCGGGGGTGATTGGTGACACCGGCCGCTTCCTCTACGACTTAACCACGGCCCGTACGCATCTGGCAGCTGCCGACCTGCTTGCGACCGGCATTGACGCACCCGCAATCGGCCGCCGTGAAGACCAGTTCCCCGAAAAGGTCGGTCGACTCATCGGCTGGGCGTTGGAGCATGTTAAAATTACGGCAAACGGTGCCGGATCACTGCTCATCACGCAAAAAGTGTTGCAGCAATTCGGCTTGGCTTACGGCGAAGAGCAGCGTGCAGTCGGCAATATCGGCAAACTCGCCAGCATCGACTGCTGGGTAGTGTTCACGGAACGTCAAGACGGCAAATATCGCGTCGAGCTACGCGGTAAAACCAAGGAAATCAATACCTTAGCCGTGCGCCATGGCGGTGGGGGCCATCCCTTAGCAAGCGGCGCTGTGGCAGATGACCTTGCTGAAGTACAGGCGATTACACAAGAGTTAGCGCAACAATGACTTTCATGGGAGACGAGAAAACTCTAAAAGTACTCGTTAACAAAAAGAATAAGGCATTTCTCATCGAGTTGATGAAGCAACCGGTTGTTGAAGCAAATGTCTTTAAAACATTCCAGCTCGTGTTTGAGGCTAACCAGCTTAATAAGTAAAAGAAGGCTTAAAATCCGAAACTAGATCGGATTTTAAGCCTTCTTCACTTATTACTTGCATACTGCGACTGGTGCTAATCGCAAGTCGCCGTTTCTACCTCAGTCTTCATCCTTCTTAGCCACAATGATAAAGCGATCTTCAAAAGTAGTAATATCACCAACGCTTGCAATAATGTCCTGTAATTGATGAAGTTTCGGCATGGCTCGGTTAACGTCAAAGTTAGGAAACTCCCAGGGAATGACAGTCGCATAGTATACAATGGCACCAACATCCGTAAAGCGCATTTTAACAAAAGAGGAATCTGCTTTTAAAATCCGGAAACCGTTGTTCTGTAATTGCGTTATAACTTGCAACAGATTGTTGTCAGGGAATGCAGGAGCGTACTTCTCATTCAAGAATCGCGATAACGAGTAATTATTAGTTGCCCCCACTTGTTGTGAAATGAAAATACCGCCAGGACGCAAGACACGCGCAATTGCAGCAATTGGCAATCCACCATGACTATTCGTCACCACTTCGAAATGACCACTAGGCACCTGCGCCATTTGACCTTCCGGATCGGCATACAGTGTTATCCCTTGTGGTACCTGTGTCCGCTTCAACAAATCAATATTCGGCTGCCAGCCTTCTGTGACCGAAGTCTTTTCAACGGGATGCTTAAACGAACTCATCAGTTCCCCGCCGCCGGTATCCATGTCCAGCCATTCATCAGCCGGTTTTAAATGCTGCCTCACCAAATCACGATAGTTCCACGGCAAAGCGCCAGTCTCACAGCGGTTCTTTAAGTGGCTAAAATCCCATCCATGCATCGCTTGGCGACTTTCTTCAAGCCAGGACTCTTCATTTTGATTCATTACCTTTTTACACCATCGCTTTCAGCCGATTCGATTGTAGTACCAAACTTTTCCGCAAAGGGCATTATATATGAATCCGCTAATTCACGATTAACAATGGCTTGCCACCATTCCGGCGGTATTGCATCGCTTCCGCTGGCAGCCATTAATGAAGCCGCAATGGTCGCAATTGTATCCGTATCCTGGCCTAAAGCAGCAGCGCTCATGATCCCACTTTTCAAATCACGAGCATTGATGGCCACCCAAACTGCTGCCTCCAGTGTATCAACGACATAACCGCTTGATTTAATCGCTGACACAGGCAGCTTTTTAAAGTTGGCCGCGAACAACCGGTGATAAACCGGTATTTCTGCTTCTTCTGCTGTCGGTAACGCTTCAAACGATAAGTTCACTGCTGCCAACGCTTGCGATAATGTTTTGCCATGCAGCAACTGCCACAACGTTTCCAGATAAATGATACTGCCAAGCACGGCTCGTGGATGGCGATGCGTCAGTTGGGTGTATGCGCGATACTTTTTAGCCCGCTGATTGAACGTCGGCTCATCATATAACGCAATTGCCAAGGGAGCCAAGCGCATCAAGGCACCATTGCCGTTTGCAAATTCAGAGGGATCGCCGCACATTGTCGGTTCAGCCTGCTCAATGACATAAGTGCGAATGGCTTTGGCACAGGTATTACCAATATCAAACAGCTGCCCAGTCGGCGTATAAGCGCCGCGCTCCATATACGCCACAAACTTATCCATAAGATCCGCGTAACTGCCGTCGTGAGTCAGATTGTCAATGAGTGCAAGCGTAAAAGCCGTATCATCCGACCACGTCCCAGCCGCTTGCTCCCAGAACCCACCGCCGATCATCTCAGCTTCTACGGTATAAGACTTACGCTCCTTAAATTCATATGGCACGCCAAAAGCATCGCCAACAATAGCTGCCTCAAGCACTCGCACAATGCGATCCGGTAACATTCGCACACCTCCCCATTCATGATTTAAGTTTATCATTTCATAAGGTTCATTTGGTGACTAATCGCCACTCGTCACTTTAATACCGACAATTCCGATGACCAACAACGCGATGAAAAGCCACTTCGAACAAATAAAAAATTGTGAAAATAAATAAACAGCGTTCTGATTGACTCTGTCAACAAACGCAGTATAATCTTAAATGTAATCGGTTACATATTGCGTTTTTCTCGCCACTTCTTTCACGAAAAAAGAGGAGTATTGTCATGAAAAAAGTTCTACTTTTGTTGTCTGTTTCGTTGGGGCTGGTTACAGGGGGTACACTTTTTTCTCCACCCCATACCGCAGAAGCGTCCGTTACACCTGGCTATTACTCGCCGTTCAGCAGCATTAGCGATAACATCGAATGTCGTAATGGATATCCATATACCATGGCGAATATGCGAAATGGTAAGTGCCGAGTTAATTGGGATACTGTTGTTGGCAATGTCATAAACAATACAATTAATTCTGCAATTGGTGGGGCTTTGGGACAACATCTGCCATAATCATTTTCTAAATACCTCGTCGGTAGGTTCCATTATGGAAAGCAGGAAAGTCATGAATACCGTCAATCGAAATATGGCCTTTTATCTTCTGACCGGTTTGAATCTTAGCTTCCAGAAGATGCCTCGCAGAGATCCTGATGTTCAGTCAGCTCAGGAAGTTCTTGATGAAGCATTGAGCATCTTCAATTCATCAAAAAAGCATTCTCCTAGAGCTCTTGACTATGCGTTAGCACATTTATATGGGAGATTCGTGCGCTTAATTGGCTTACAAGGTTTTAAGCTTGATCCTGAAGCCTTGATGTGGTGGCATAAATTAAAGGATTTTATGGAGAACGACATTCATGAAGAGCTAAGTTCAATTAGCCAACCTCGTGGGATCCTGTAGTCATCGCTTGACGAAAACTAATGCATCAGTACCAAGTAAACAAAAGGCGCATTCCATCTGCAGCTGGAATGCGCCTTTTTAGCGCTTCTTTCACAACGGTTGTTTTTCGATTAATCGCCACTGGTCACTTTAATGCCGACGATTCCGATGACCAACAACGCGATGAAAAGCCAAGTTGCCGGCTGCAGTTGATCTTTAAACAAAACGACACCAACAATGATCGAACCCACCGCACCGATCCCAGTCCAAACCGGATATGCCAGACTTAACGGCAGATGCTTGACCGCCAGCGCAAGAAAGCCAAAGCTTAAAATCATCCCTGCCAACGTAGCTAAGGTAAAACCTAATCGGGAAAAACCGTGCGACAACTTCATAAACGTTGCCCAAACGACTTCAAAACCGCCTGCTAAAACTAAATAAAACCACTGCATGTTTGTTTCCTCCTGTGATTAAATGCCAGTCATCAACCATCACAGCCAAACAAAAAAGGGTGACAGTACCCGCAACCGCTACATTGACCTAATGCGGTTGCGATACTGTCACCCGGTAGTGACTGGTTATTTAAATTGCTGCTGTTAGGTATCATTTCACACTTTTGCGGCGGTGTCAAATTGGATATCGCGAAAAAAGTTTCCCCGATTCCTGCTTAACGATTCTTACCGATCCTATTAGTTACACACAAGCAAACGTGTCCAGTTTGGCATTCAATGGTTTCTGTGATGTAGCTTATGAAAGGTAATAAGCTTTAGCATCATGGGTAGCAGCAATACCTTAATCGTACTTTGTGGCACACGAAGCGCACCCGTTGTGGCAAGCCACTTTAGAAACTGTTGAATCATCAACAAGCTTGCCGCTGCAACAGTCACACCCAGATGATTTTTAGGAGCATCAGCGATCAAAGCCTTTGCACTTCGCTTCATATCCGAAACTGTCCATTCTGACAGGGTTAGCCCAGTCCGATCATTCATGCTATTAAGATATTGTTGAATGATTGTTGGCGCGATACTGCTAACCTCATGAGGTAGATTTAATCCCTGATATTCTTTACTTTTACTAAATTCTGGCCAATATTGATTAAAGATAGTCAGGACGTGCGGTGAAACTTGTGGAGAAGACATAGCAATTGTCCCTTTCGATGACCTCATTGTTAGAATTTTAGAGTATAGGTGAGCCCTCAGATAAGTTAGTCCCGCCGCACAACGTGCACTTGTGTAGCTGTTGACTAACGTTTTTTACGACGTTTCTTATTCTTCCGCTTGCCCCGTTTATAGTCAGATAGCGAGATAGCTCTGCCTTTTGGTTTTGGCTTGGGCAATAATTGTGCTCCACGCGCAAACATCGCAAGCAGTTCATCACCATGCTCTCTTTCGATCTTGTCATTGAAAATTAAATACAAAAGTAGATGCATCCAACTGGCAATGAGTGCCTGAGATTTTTCTAATGACTGTGTATGAATAGTGTTGGTGATGTAGTCAAGAAAGTGTTCCGGTTCCCATGTCTGTAAGGTTTCTAAATGTTGGGCATAAAGCGCATCACCCATCTGAACAACCACATCAATGACCACTGATTGAGGATAAGCATCACGCAGATCCTGACTGTCTTCGGCTGCCCATGCCAATTTTATGTACTTAAGCAATTGATCGTGAACACTTGTTGCAGTGGCCAATTGCCATTGCTGATCACCAATTTTGTCGACGTGTGGCTCGCTTTGATAGAATTCGTCCGGCTGATACAAATTGTCTTGGTCCCATGGGTCTTCATCTGTGAACGCATCAGACATATCCTCGCCATCGCCCAGATCGTCCGTTTCACCGCTTGTGAACGTGGCGTCAATACGGTCTGACAAATCCATTCGGGGTGTCATCATTATTTGTGTAATAGCCATCTGCTTGATATGAACCACATGCCTTGCCGACAACCACACCAAGAAAGTCTCAATTAAGTCCAGACTGTCCGATAAGAGAATCATTGCCTCAACCTCATCGGGTTTCTCGTCAGCAAAACTATCCACGTATTGTTGAATGTCCGCGGATGTCCACTCGCTTGGGTTTAAACCGATGATATCTTCCATACCGGCGAGAAATGCCTAGATAAGATTGGGTGCATTTTCTTTAACGGCGGGATACACATACAACTCCCGGTAGTTCTTGCTCTTTTCGAATCTTGGCCAGTACTGTTTGAATTTCGCCATAACTTGAGGTGAAATCGGTTGATCAGACATGATACACTACACCTTTCAATGACATTGCTTGGTTTGACTGTAGCATAACAGCAAAAAGTGCGTTCTTTCAGCTCATAAATTCAAGTATTACCAATATTTTTAAAGGCTCGTTGATTAGTCTACCCTTCCCGAATCATCATCAATTCGCGAATAGTGCCAAATCTGGTCACATCTTCTAGTACTGTGTCCGTCTTCTTAAAACCAAACTTCAGGTAAAACTTTTGAGCCGCAAGATTGTTGTTCAGCACCCGCACATAATTGTTTGCATAGGTTTGGCTAAGTCGTTTCAACGCATGCTCAATCAGCTGACTGCCGACGTGCTGCCGCTGGAATTGCGGTAAAACATACAACGAATATAATTCACCCCAACCTGCATAATCTGCCATGCGCGCATGACCAAAGCTGCAAACGCCGACAATCTCTTCGGATCCAGTGATTGCCAAAAAAGTGTTCTGCCACCGTTTTTCGGGATGCCACGATGCTGGCGTGAGCTGTCTTAAAAAACCTGCTGGAATCAGATGACGATAGGCCGACTGCCAAGTGTCGTAATAAACCCGGCTGACGGCAGCAAAATCGGTCTTGGGCGTTGCTTTAACAATATGAATGCTCGTCATGCCTAGTCACCTTCTTTTTCCAGCTGATTATGTCGTAAGATCCACTCTGCCGCAGCGGCTAAATCCGCACATTCAACCCATCTACCACAAACATCAGCTCTGCCCGCTACTCCGCGACCGGTGGCAACGTGGATACCTAAAATGCCGGCGCGATTGGCACATTGCATATCAGCCTGATAACTGTCACCGATAATCACAGCTTCCTGATTAGAAAAATGATACTTTAAGTGTGCCTGAGTCAAGAGTCCGGTTTTCGGTTTGCGGCAATCACAGTTAGCATTTTCAGCGTGCGGGCAGATAAAAGCGTCTGAACATCCCAGTTCAAGGAGCGAGCGCCGCAATCCAGCCTCGTCCAGCTCACCAGCCGCGATCCGCGTTTGATTGGTCAAGGCAAAAACCTGAAGCTCGGCTGCACGTAAAGCATGAATGCCTTCCACACTTCCGGCATAGGGCACAAATTCGGCTATAGGCGTAAAGTGCCCATCCCCGCCAATCGTCCCGTCACGATCAACGAAAACAATTTTTATCGGCATTAAGTAACGCCCCTTCATAAATAATTACCGTTCGCCAATAAAGAAACACCGAACAAGCAGCGACAGATTAACCTGCTAATCCTGCAAATACAATCCCCGAAACCTATCAACATCTTCACCAGTCAGTTGCAACCCCTGCCGCAAATACTGGTCAAAACTGCCAAACTTCGTATCAATGACCTGAAAATAGTGCTCCAAATACGCAGCATCCACCTTCAGCGCCACCGCAATGGTCTGCAATTGTGAAGCCGGAACGCCCTGCTTTTTCAAATCAGCCAGAATCACCTGATTTGCCGTCTTGCGCTCTTGATTGGTTAACAAGTAATCGGCCATGATCGTTTCGTCGGGTACTGCTAACAACTTCAAGATGATCGCGGCGCCGACGCCGGTGCGATCTTTTCCCGCAAAGCAGTGAAAAACAGTGGGCTCCGGTGCCGCCAGCAAGTCGTGGATAAACGCGTGGTAGCCCGCCTGCGCCGAGTCGCTCATCGCCAGCTGTTCATAGGTCGCCAACATGTTTTCGCGCACATCGCCTTGTTCGGTTATCATATGACCCAAGCTTGCGTCGTTGGTGGTGGCATCTTTCAAAATATCCAACACCGTGTACGCCGCACCTGGCAGGGTCGTGTCGGGAAACTGCGCGCGTTCGTCTGCACTACGCATGTCAATGATGTGCTGGATGCCCACCGTCTCGGTCAGATAACGTTTTTGAGCATCATCCAGTTCAAAAAGCTGCCCAGAGCGATACAACAACCCTTTTTTGACCATTTGCTTGTTCTTGTTGCGATAACCGCCAAGTTCGCGAAAATTTGTGATTTTTTCCAAGTCCACACCCCTTTGTACCAAAAACGTCGCTGCCTTGAATCAGGCTTTTTGGCTGCATTCCGCTCGCCTTTTTAAAAATAAGATGACCGGCATCACGCCTGATCCTGTTGCTGTTCAGTCGATGATCCAACCGCTGGCAAGTTCAAGTTGCGCCAATTCACTTGCTCATAATCTTCCATAAATTGTGCTATATACTGACCGGCATGTAAGTCCAAAAGCCGCCGACCGCCTTCAGAAAGATAAACCAGCAATGATTGCTGATTAGAAAAACTGCCAATCAAATCCGACGCATAAAGCTTGGCAAGCGCATGATTCAGATCCTCCGGCAAGGCGTTCATCATCACCTGCTGCCGCCTGCCTAAATGGATAAGCTGGTAAAAAATCATAGCCTGCGATTCTTCGGAAAAGGTCGCGTAACTATCATCAATTTGAAACGTTGTCCCATGATGGTGCCCGTATTTAATCAGTGACAGCACAAAGAAATCCTGATAATCAAACGTTAGCCAAGTCGCCGTTTTTAAAAATTCTGTCAGCTCTTCAGTCAGCTGTGCTTGTGAACGCAAGAAAAATGTCGGCACTTTTTGAAACCCGCTGAAAGCACGGTGGTTACTGATTCGGATGGCCAAATATTGGCTCATAGGACGACCAAGAATCACATAGATTGACTGACTTTTCCGCGCACAATAGAAGCTGATGATACAGTCTTCGGCGTCCAAAGCGCCAGCAATGGCCGCTTTGACTTGCAATTCGCGTTTTTCATTCATCCGATTCACCTCGATCCGCCTTCAACATCAGGGTTTGCTACTAATTTAACACAATGAGGGGCCTCCCATACCCCAAATTCACTTGATATCTTACAAGAAGATAAGATTGGATAATGACATCCAGAATAAGTTTTGACTGCATCTAGGTGATTCCGCTCTTTTATTTTCCTCAACAGCAATTTTGTTACAGCGCGTCCAAAAATTGGTTTGGTCAGTTATGCTTGCAGGCATTAGACTTCAAATGAAGCCTTTTTGTGGTATAATGTTTTTAGAAATAAGGAAGGATGATCAAAATGACTGCTACAACTGTAACTTCATTGCGATTCAAAGATGACCAGTACAAAAAAGTTAAAGAATTGGCTGACTTTCATGGCGTCTCTGTCACGAAGTATATGCGTGAAGCCGTTCTTGAACGAATGGAAGATGAAGAAGACTACAATGACGCAATGGCCAACCTAAAGGCAAGTCACGGTGAAACTGTCTCTAGCGCTGAGATCCGCAAGCGTCTTGGGTTAAGTTGATGGTATCCCCGTCTTATCATTGGGCATTCGATAAGAAAGCTGCCAAGGAATTTAGCAAACTGGATCGCTCCGTTCAGCGCCGGATCGTTCGTTGGCTGGACGACCATATCGAAGGCTATAATAACCCACGTGCATGGGGAAAGGCTTTAGAGGGCAAACTCGGCACATTATGGCGCTATCGCGTTGGCCACTACCGGGTGATTGCAGATATCCGAGATGGAAAATTCCTCGTCTTAGTCGTCAAGACTGGCAAACGTGGCCAAATCTATGAGCGATGAGATCCAACCAAGATAGCCGGTATCTTTCCGTTCAATAAGTGTTGCTCGCGATCAATTGCTAAGGCAGTGAAGCATCTTGTCTTTGATCTCGCCCAATATAATGGCCTTCTTTGGGCTTGACTTCAGCCACATCGCCTTAGTTGTGACATACCACACGCTTGTAGATGCTCAACGATTTGCCATACAGTTTCTTTTGTTGTACTTTAATCGCGGGAGTACTTTTATGGGTTTCGTTCGCTCTAAAACCGAATCCATAGAAGTGCTCTTTGTTGTCTCGGGCCAAAACAAACGCGGTGACAGTAAAAACTGCTCGAAGCAACGACTCGACCACATTCAATTTTTAGGAATGGAGCGATTATTTTGGAAAAAGATCTAGCGCCGATCACCCTTATCTCTGCCGGCCAGTCCAACATGGATGGACGGGTGCCCGTGGCGGAACTGCCTGCCGACATTCAGCTGCCGCTGGCGGATTGCCACTATTGCAGCAACGACACCCCTGATCACGATAAAGGCGTCTTTCAACCCAGTTTAAAAACCAGCGATTTATCTCAGGATCGCTGGGGCTTCGACTTGGTGACCTATCACAACATTTTGCAACGGACGCCTTATCAAGGTCTGTACGTCATCAAATGTTCCGAGGGCGGGACATCGATCGACCCAACCGGTGACGGTGATCGCCACTGGACCACGCATTTTGACGAACTCGCTTCGCCTGATGACTCCTTGCTGCTGGCCTTCACCCACCTCATCAAGCAGTGTCTTGCGGCGAGTCAGCAACACCTCGACATCAAGGCCATGCTGTGGCATCAAGGCGAAGCCGACCGCGAATCCTATTCGCAAGCCGCTGCCGATCATTACTACGACAATCTCAAGGCTGTCTTCACCTACTGCCGCCAGTTAGTCGGCAACGCTACCTTACCGATCATCTGCGGCACCGTCAGCCATCACTCCGAACAATACGACCCGCAAGTCGAAAAGAGCATGATTCAACTAGCTTCGGAAGACCCCAACATCCACATGATCGACATGCAAAACGGCACCTTACTGGACGCTTATCATTTTGATGCCAAAAGTGCCGAGTTCTTTGGTAACCAAGTCTTCAACTGCTTGATTGACCAGAAGATCATCGAGGGCAAAAAGTTAGATCTGCCCGCAGTTAAGATTTATTGACTTACGAACATTTACTTACAGAAAAAGCCTCCCATACCGGAGACTTTTTTGATGATGTCAAAAGGTTGTCGAGCGCCGATCATCAAACCGGATACACAACATGAAACGATTCGAGAACGATCCGCGCTTTCGCTGGATCAAACTGTTTACCCTCTTCCGCATACTCGGCTTTAAAAAATGCTTCGTGAACCTGTCGCCAATAGGCTAAACTGCGATCTCCCTCACCTTCACGAAACGTATGGTCGGCCGTCACCGCTAAAAATGGCTGGACTTCGACAGCATCCGTGTAAGTCACACAAACAGGTTCGTTGGATGCATTTAAAATCACATCATACGCGCCTGCTTGTGGCAATGGTTCATCGACAGCATATAGATCTCGTGCACTTGCTGTTGCCGTTTTTTTGCCAACAAGCACGAGTGCTGCCAATTTATCTGCTTCAGCGCCAAACTGATACGCGCTTTGTAACGGTGTGGATCCCGGCAAACCCAACACCTGCTTTGCTTGGGTAAAATAAGTTTCCGGTGTCATTATCTTCCTCCTTGCTTAGATGGCTCAATCGAACAAATACCTGCTGATTTTGGCCAATATATCTCGAAGATTTGAAGAAACAGCCGCTTTTAAAAATATATCTCTTAGAAATGGCCAAAATTGAGAGAAATATTTTTTGGCAAGGTAAACAGTGTGATTTTTTCACTTCCAAAGTCCACGCTCACTTATGATACGGACTACCAATATTAATCATAAAAGCGCGGTAGATCTGCTCCATCAACACCAAGCGCATCAGCTGGTGCGGCATGGTCAATTTACCGAAGCTCAAGGTGTCGTTGGCGCGCTTCATGACGGCCGGCGACAGACCAAGCGAGCCGCCGATCACAAAGGTAATATCCGAGTGGCCATATGTACCAAGATCGGCAATCTCCTTCGCAAAGACTTCGGAGGGGCGCTGCTTGCCTTCAATCGCTAGGGCAATGACCCATTCCTTGTCCTTGATTTTGGTCAAAATGCGCTTACCTTCCTTGTCCTTGACTTCCGCCATTTCGGCTTCGGACAGATTCTCCGGTGCTTTTTCATCCGCCACCTCGACAATCTTGACTTTGGCGAACTTGTCCATTCGTTTTAAGTACTCCGCAATGCCTTCGCGAAAGTACTTTTCTTTCAACTTACCGACACCAATGATTTTAATATTCACGCTATTTGCTGCCCCCGTCATCATGCTCATGCCACAATCTTGTCTTAATTCAAGTATACCAGACGTTCTGTCGGGTTTAGCTATTGTCATTGTTCGGTTTTTAGCGCAAAATGTACAGGTTGAGTTTTTTTCAAATGAGGTAAATTGATGATTGTTATTCGGCGTCTGATCAGAGATCGGGTCCTGCAGATCACCGGCTTGTTGGTCGTCATAAGCCTATTCATAGGCCGGCCTAAAATAAGCGACATAAGTTTTGCCACATTATGGTCCATTCTTGCCATGATGACGGTGATTCAAATCTTCGAACACCTACATATTCTTGATTACTGGGCATATCGGTTAACGTCCCGGGCGAACAACACGCGCCAGTTAACGTGGTGGTTTATTTTCCTTGCCATTTTTGCCAGCATGTTTCTTTCCAACGATGTCACGGTTTTAACGCTGATACCGTTATATCTGCGCGTGGCCAAGAAATATCAACTGCCGGAAATTCTCCCAGTAACCTTGATCGGAATGGCTGCCAACTTTGGTAGCGCCTTCACTCCGTTCGGTAACACCCACAATATTTTCCTGATGCATCAATTCCAGATTAATCTAAAAGAGTTTTTCAGCTGGTCAATCCCTTTGCTGGCCTGCAGTTTCTTGGTGTTGGTGTTACTAAGCCTGTTTTTGCGCAACGTCCCGGTACCCAACGTGCCCACGGAACATATTCATATTCAAATCCGGCCGACGATTTTTGCCGTCATCGTTGCGTGTGTCGTTTTTGCCGGAGTGATCGGCCTCGTACCGGCCTGGGTCGGCGCGGTATTAGCGATTCTTCTTTCAGTCGCCCTTGATCCAAAAGACATGAAAGATGTGGATTATGCGGTTGTTTTGACTTTCGCCGGTTTTTTTGTGATTGTCAGCGTGGTCGGACAGATTCCATGGGTGACCCACTTTATTGCCAGCCTTGAAAATTCAGAAGATTCGGTTTACTTAAGCGGGGTCCTGACCAGTCAGGTTATTTCCAACGTTCCATCCACCGTTCTGTTGGCCCGATTTACCGGCTATGTTGAAGCGCTGTTTTATGGTTCCAATATCGGCGGTGTGGGTACGCTGGTCGGATCGATGGCTAACTTATTGGTTTTCAAGCAGTATTTGGTTTACGGCAGTCGCCCACACGCACGCTTTTTTGTCGGGTTCACCGTGTTCAACTTAGTGGCGCTGATCATTTTGGGGTGCGCCGGTTACTGGTTAACCGTCCGCTAATCGTCGTACAATAAAAAGCAAACGGAGGTGGCGCGATTGAAACTCACCATTACAGATGTGGCGCAGAAAGCCGGCGTATCTAAAGCGACGATTTCCCGCTATTTGAATGGGCGTTTTGAACATATGTCGGACGCCACCAAGGCACACATTGCTGCGGTGATTGCGGAGCTCAACTATACCCCCAGCCGCCAAGCCAGCTCGCTGAAAACCCACCGCAGTCACTTGATCGGCGTTGTGGTTGCCGATATCTCCAACATTTATTCGACTTTATTAATCAGCGGTATCAACAAAGTCACGCAGCAGTCGATGGATCAGATCCTGATCAATGACGCGGCCAATGATCTGAAGCGCGAAGAAAAAGCGTTGAAAATGTTACTGAGTATGAATGTTGACGGGATTATCATGCAGCCGTTAAGTGCCGTGGCCCATCACTACGACCTGATTCGTGACAGTCAGACGCCTATGGTTCTGGTTGACCGCTTGACCCGCCCGCTCGCTTGGCCAACTGTCACTGCCGACGACTACCGCTCGACCACTAAACTGGCACAAGTCATCCGCAACAGTCATTACCGGGATATCCTGATCCTCATCAATCCGATCGCCCAGATTTCCACGCGCCAATCCCGTTACCAAGCCTTTTTGGACACATTTAAAAATACGACGACCACGGTGACATTATTGGAAACCGAAAGCGATAGTGTCGCACCTCTGGCCAGCTGGCTCGAAGCACATCCCCAAACACATCCACTGGTTTTTGCCGCGAACGGCCGGTTGTTAATGGCAACGCTGCGCTGGCTGCATGCAAAAGGCCTACACATCCCTCAAGATATTGCCATCAGCGGCTATGATGACTGGGATTGGGCGGAGTTGGTCACACCAGGCATCTCCGCAGTATCACAACATCCCGACGTCATCGGCACAACGGCAGCTCAATTACTGGCGCAACAAATCGCCGGCGAACCGGTTGCGGTCCAGCGCCTGGAAATTCCCGCCGATGTACGCATTCGCTCATCATTTTGATTCTGAAAATTGACACCAAAGTAAATCGCTTCTAGAGATGAATAAAATCTCTAGGAGCGATTTTTGCGTTCTTAAGCCGTGCTACCTCGGCCGCACATTTTAATCAAAACAAAACGGGCGTTTTACTTGACCGTGATTGTAAGCGCTTGTATAGTAACGATGTGCTCTTTAAGGAAACCGGTTTCCAATTTGAATCAAGTTAACTTTTTGTTCGACGTAACACGCTTCCCCTTAGCGCAGAGGGGCGGCTCGCGCTCACTTTTAGGAGGTTGTAATCATGCCAGCACCAATCGTTGCCAATCTTTTATTGTTCGCTTCTGAATGGCAGGCCGGCCAATCACAGGCTGACCTGGTGTCAGAGTTGGTCAACTTGGGCTTTTCGACCATTGAAGTCAGGCGGGAATATTTTGGCGATATTGCCCAGGAACTGCCACAAGTGGCTGAACTTGCCAAGGATCACTCGCTGACGCTTTTCTACAGTGTTCCTGACGAAATTTTCGTTGCTGAAGGCCAGGTTAATCCAAAGCTTCAAGGTTACTTGGATGAAGCAAAAGCCATGGGCGTGACCAAGATCAAGTGGAACATCGGCGCTTTTGCCGAGTTTTCCGGTGATCTGGCCAGCGCCTTGCTTTCGCTGACCCAACAAGGGATCGAAATCAATATTGAAAATGATCAAACCACTACGAGCGGTCGCTTACAGCCGGTTTTGACATTTCTTCAGGCCGTTACGGCGGCGAATATTCCGATCGGCTATGTTTACGATTTAGGTAATTGGCCGTTCGTTGGCGAAGATCCGCTGAAGGCAGCGACTGCGCTGCGTCAGTATACGCGGTACATCCACGTGAAAGACGACCTGACCGGTGGCGAAAAGCCAGTCACCGTTCCGTTAGATCAAGGCGATCTGCCGTGGCGTGATATTTTGGCAATCTTGCCAGAAACAGTACCCATCGCCTTGGAATATCCGACCGCACATCACGGCATTATCTTGGCAGGCAAAAAACTGCTGCAAGATGAGCAAGCTAGGGGGTCACGCACATGAATAACCAACGTTTGCAAATTGATCCGGAACAATTCGCCCTGAATTTTATCAAGTCTTTGAATATTCAGGTGTCACCGGAAAAAGTGGATATTGAGGCAGCCAGTAAAGAAGCTTTAGCTGCGTATTTGTCGGCATTTTATCTCGCTGAGCGGTTTAACTCGACTGAGAACAAGTTCTTTGAGGATCCTGATCAAAGCGGCATCCGTTCTAGTTACCAACGCATTTTAAGCGAGTTGAACAAGTATTAAGGGGGCGCTTCAGATGGGGAGTCTAATAACCGGTATTTTACTTGTTTTGACTTTCGTTTTATTCATTACGTTTGCGATGCGGGGTGGCAACTTGACGGTCGGGTTCTTCGTCATGGCGATTGTGTGGACCATCATCGGACTGATACCACTCAACGTCGCGATTAAAGAAATTTTCACCGATCCCGTGCTGAATTACGGCAAAACCGCTTTGTATATCATTCTCGGTTCCTGGTTTGGCCGTGTGCTGGTGGATACCGGCATTGCCGGGTCGATCAGCCGGCGCACCCAAAGCGTCGGCAGCAAGGCACCGGTGATTGCCACCATTTTAATTGCCATTATCACCGCCTTGATTTTCTCAAGTGCCTATGGCGTGGGCTCGGCGATCGCGGTCGGGGTCATTCTTTTCCCGATTATGTTTTCAATGGGTGTCCCAAAAAATATTGCCGTGTCGATTTTCACGTTGTCGATCGGCGCCGCCATGTATATTAATCCGGTTTTGTTTAACCAATTCACCGTTTTCTTCAAAGGCGTTGCCTGGGGTGATCATTATCTGCGGTTCGGCTTTGTCGCCATGGCTGTTCAGATGCTGGTTGTCATCGCCATGATCCTTTTCTATGCTCGGAAAATCAGGAACGGCAAGCCCTTCGTTGTCGAGTCAGAGACACCGGAAACAAGCGTCCCGCCTGATGTGAATCCGATCACGTATCTGCTGCCGGTGTTGCCCGTGGCCATGAGCATTTTCTTCAAGTGGGATGCGATTCCGGCATTGTTGCTGGCGACGCTCCTGGCGTTTGCGATGACCGGCAATATGAAATCTTACGTGCATTTTGTCCAGATGATGAACACGACGACCAAAACGGCCATTGGCGATATCGCTGGTTTGCTGATCATGTTGTTGGTCTTGACCATGTTTCAAAGCGCGGCAGTCCACACCATGGGCCAATTCACCGCGGTTTTCAAACACATCATCCCTGATAGCCGCTTATTGATGGTGTTCATCATGATCGTCATCGCACCACTGTCCTACTTCCGCGGCCCGTTGATGCTTTATGGAGCAGGCGCGGCAACGGCGGCAATTTTTACCGCCACCGGTTTATTCCCGCCTTACTTCTTATACGGGTTGCTCGTTGTCCCGACCATGATGGCGGTATCGGCCGACATCACCCAATCCTGGAATCTCTGGTCGGTTGAATATGCCAAGCTTGATACCAAGACGTTTCTGCTAACCGGACTGCCTTGGGCTTGGATTGCCACCATTTTGAATTTATTGGCGGCTTATGTGTTGTTGTAATATCTGCGTTCATTTAAAGAGGGGGAACATACCATGTCAGAATTTCTTACCATCGGAGAACCAATTGCGCTTTTTGCTTCACAGGATACAGATCAATCACTCAAGGATGCCTTGAACTTCCGTAAGTATCTGGCCGGAGCCGAGGTTAATGTGGCTGTCGGGGTTTCGCGTTTAGGTCACTCGGCGCAATATATCACGCGGCTAGGCGAAGATCCGTTTGGCGATTTCATCAAGGACCAGTTGCGTGAAAATCATATCCAAACCGATTATATTGATAGTACGCCTGATTATTGGACCGCGTTCCAGCTTAAAAATAAGGTTTCAACCGGCGATCCGGATATTTTCTATTTCCGGCGGGGTTCTGCGGCCGCCCACTTCGATGCCAAAACGCTCGACCGCATTGATTTTTCGGAGGTGAAATTCGCCCATCTTTCCGGTATTTTCCCAGCAATTTCGGAACAGGCACTGGCTGCTTTTCGCCACTTGATTGACCTGCTGCATGAGCACAACATCCGGACCACCTTCGACCCGAACTTGCGCCCGCAGTTGTGGTCCAGTCCGCAAAAAATGGCCGCGACACTCAACGAGCTGGCAAAAGAAGCCGAGATTATTTTGCCCGGCGACAACGAAGGGGAACTTTTGGTAGGCTCGCGTGATCCGGAAACGATTGCCGATTTTTACCTCAATCAAAGCGACCGCACGCAAACGGTGGTCGTCAAAGTCGGTCCTAAAGGCGCGTATGTTAAGAATAAGGGTGAAGCCGGTTATTGGGTGAAAGGCTTTAAGGTGGCGCAGGTCGTTGATACGGTTGGTGCCGGTGACGGTTTTGCCTTGGGGCTGATTACCGCCTTGATGGAAGGCAAGTCCCAACGTGATGCAGTCGTCCGCGCAAACGCAATTGGCGCTTTTGCAGTTCAGGCGCCTGGCGATAATGATGGTTATCCGACGCCTGAGCAACTGCAAGCATTTTTGGACAAAAATCTGGCTGTGATGGGAGACGATTTTTAATGAAATTACAGGTGGCCATTGATCGGGTACCATTAGCCGATGCGGTTGCATTAGCGCAACAATTAGATGGCAAAGTAGCGATTATCGAAATGGGCACTAGCTTAGTGAAGGACGAGGGGCTCGCCGGTTTTCGCGCAATGCGGGCGGCGATTCGTTCATCACAGTTGCTCATTGATCTAAAAACGATTGACGAGGGTGGCTACGAATTCAAACAAGGGTTTGCAGCTGGTGCCGACATTTTAACCGTGATGGGTGCGGCGTCACTGGCAACTCTGAAAACAACGGCAGCGGCGACGGATGCGGCGAAGAAAGAAATGATGATCGACTTGATGGAGGTTAATGCGACCAAACAGCAAGCCATCAGTATTTTCCCAAATGCGATTTATGCGTTGCACCACAGCACTGACCGTCAAGATCACCTTGATCCAACCGCAACGGTGGCCGATTTTCACGCCGCCTTTCCGCAACTCAAGCGACTGGCGATTGCCGGCGGGATTGATTTAGCAGGGGCGACGGCGCTGGCCGCACAAGGATTAACCGAAATCGCGATTGTCGGCAGCGCCATCACCAAGGCAGCCGATCCAGTCGCAACGGCACAACAATTTATGGAGGCAATCAACGCATGAAAGTCATTCCGGATATTATGACAGAAATCAACCAAGTCATGGCACTCGTCGATGAAGATCAATTAGACGCGGCCATGCCATACTTGACCAAGGACAAACGCATCTTCGTCATCGGCGCTGGTCGCAGCGGTTTTCAGGCAAAAGGCTTCGCCATGCGCCTCATGCACATTGGCTATACCGACTATGTGATGGGCGAAACCATTACGCCGTCCATTCAAAAAGGCGATACCTGGGTCGCAGTTTCCGGCTCGGGCACCACAAAAAGCATCGTTGCCGATACTGAAGCAGCCAAGAAACTTGGCCTCAACATTGTGGCCTTTACCAGTGCCGTTGACTCGCCGCTGGCCAAACTCGCTGATGCGGTCGTGATTGTTCCTGGCGCAACCAAAACCGGTGCCGGCGTTAAATCAATCCAGCTGCTCTCGACTTTGTTCGACCAAACCGTCCACATCACCTTGGATGCCCTCACGCTAAAGTTAGCTAAACGTGATGACACCAGTAATGCCGACGCCTTGCACGAACACGTTAATGTTGAATAAATCATGATTGTTATAGATTTCAAGCTTTGTTTTTCCTAGCTTTCTAAAAAGTGCCCTTAAATTGCGCGGTTTACATGGCAATTTAAGGGCCTTTTTGAGCTTGTGAGCCCTGCTATGGCAGTTTTGTATCCGTTTTCATTGCTTTTCTTCTGGAACGTGCTAGAATTAAGCTTTGCTAGAGAGATTACGTATTTTTAAAAAAACTTTTGTAACTGGACAGCTGTTGTTCGATGATACTTGGGTTTCATGATCATGTGTCTAGAACGCAGCGGCTTTCAGTTGAACTTTTTTTATTATCTCGCACATTAAGGCGTTCGCAGTCGTAGAAATCTCCGTGTAAGGACCTTGGTCGCAATGGCCTAAGTCCGGGCCCACGCCCAAGGCCACTTACAATTCGATTTCTAAGCGCTCCTGCTCACGCTCATCAGGAGGAAATCGTTTATGAAGCGCAGGACGTTGTTTTCGATCATCGTCGTCACGCTAGTCGCAGGTTGTTTCACGCTTTTTTATGGCGTGCACAGCACCTGGACCGACACCCAATCAGCACACGCCGTTCAAGCGGCTACCAATCAAGTCGATACTTTATTCAAAGACTCATCGCATCAACTGCCTGCCGCGCAACTTAGTCAGGAAAAAATTGACGCTGCGGAAGCTAGTTTACAAGCAGCACGCCGCAAACTCACGGAACCGGAGCAGGCTAACCAGCTCGCCAGCGCCCAGGCGGACGTCGACGCCGCCAAGCAAATGTTAACTGTCAAAAACGCAGTGGCGCAAAAGCCAACCAAATTGACTGAGTTGAAGACATTGACAAGCGAATCGCAGCAAGCGCTAGCCAAACTGGCCAAACAAAAGCCAACATTCGTTCAGACTTATCAAAAACAGGTTGCCCAGCTGTCCAATCAAGAAGCGGCCGTGGCTAAAGTAGCCAGCTTGTTTACTGACGCCGATTTTAAAGAACCCAAGTCCGGCTTAAGTACCAGCGAGATTCAGGCTGCCTTGGCAGCACTCAAACATATTGACAACCAGCAACTGACCGACCAAATGCTGCCGGCGATCGCCACTGCCCAACAAGCAGCTTCGGATGATACTTCCAGCGCTGAAGCAAGTGTATCGTCCTCGACGGTGCCAAGTTCCTCAGCAAGCGGCTCCGAGTCATCTGCCACAAACAGTCAGTCGACATCTTCTGCTTCAAGTACCGGCAATGAGTCTAACCAAAGCCAGCAAGAATCCAGCAGTTCATCATCAGCAAGTTCTGCTAGTTCTTCGAGTTCGCAAGGTTAATCTGCCCAAAAAGAAAGAGGCTACGCGTAAAATAGCGTGCGGCCTCTTTGTTTTTGCTTTGCGTTTGGAATTGCTGAATCTCTTAAACTATTAAGCATAATGAAAAATAAGAAGAATACCCACAACAAACAAAACGATTTCGAGAATTATGGAAAACCTAACAATCATATCAGCATCATGATTGTTTTTGTCTATCATAATCTTCTTTTGAAAGGATGGATCTCCTTTTATCAATTCATCTAAGGTTAGTCCCAATTCATCACTAATCATGATGAGCTGTTTTATGTTGGGATATTTGCGGCCAGATTCCCAGATTGCAACTTGAGTCACCGTCGTATGAACTGATTTCGCTAACTGATATCTGCTTAAGGCCATTGCTTCACGCTTTTGTTTAATTGAGTTCCCAAAAGACATATCATTTCCACCTCTTTTGCCGAGATTATTTTACATTGTCTTCGTCATACGGTGTTAAGAGCTTATCGTAAGGTAAGAAGCCTGGAATGATGGAATTTTTGTCGAAAAAAAAGCGATTAATCCCAGGTAGATAACTTTGGCCATCATGTCTCTCCTTCATCTAAAGAACATATTCTTCTTGTGATATTGTATGTATACCAGATGTGGTAACAGTGTACAGGACCAAAAGTTTTCCAGTCAACCCTTTTTCGAAACGTTCGTTATAGAATAACAGTGACCATCAAAAAAATCTTTTCCAACATTTGGAAAAGATTTTAAGCGTTTGTGTTCAGGTGTACATGCTGTATTGCCGTTACAAACTAATATATCAGAGTTTTGAGCTTTAATATTTCATAATCGCTCTAGGTATCCAGCTATGTTTTTCACTTTAGAGTAAGACTTTTTATAACTTCTATTTTTTAAGCAAGATTGTCCCGGAGCTTGAGCCGCCTTTTTAGGCCAAGTAGGGGGACTCGTTAGTTTCTCTGCTTTATACCGCCAACTTACCCACCAGTTGCGTCAAATAATCGATAAACCGCAAATAATCCGCAATCGCCACATTTTCATTGGGCCCGTGCGCTGCCGAGTTGGCATTGCCGATGCCGCAGGAAATAATCGGGGCGTGATTGATGTCGTAAAAATACTTCATCGGGCCGCTGCCTGGTGAATTTAATTCGATTTGAACCTCGTCATCCCCATAAGTCGTCTTGGCCAGCGCCACTGCTTCTTGCACACGCGGGTCGTCCGGATCGGTTCGGAAAGGCGGTTCGCCGAGAAAGTCAGACACAATGACGTCATCATAACCGCCGGCTGTCAGTGCCGCTTTGATTAAGCGCACGGTCTCGGCTGACGTTTGGTCTGGAACCAGTCGTAAAACGATTTTGGCCAGCGCCGTATGCGGCAAAATCGTTTTACCGATTCCCGGGCCTTCATACCCGCTCGAAAAACCGTTGATCGTCATGCTCGGCCGATTATACAACGCTTCTTTAATATCATCAGCCGGCACGGTCGCCGGACGCGTGATGCCATAGTTCTTAGCAAAAGCCGCATAATCAAAGACCGCACTGTCGATGAGTTGCTTTTGGGTGGTGGTCAAGGGCTTCACGGCATCGAGAAAATGCGGAATCGTGATCTCGTCTTTGGCATTCTTCAAGGTCGCCAGTGCCTGCACCAAGCGCCATGCCGGATTCTCGGTGATCGCGCCTAAGCTGGAATGAAGATCAAAATCAGCCGTCTTGACGCTGAGCTGAAACGCCACGCCACCTTTGACGCCGAGCGAAATCTGAAACTTGCCTTGCTCATTGCGGCCGCCGGATTCCCACAAGCAAAAGTCCGCCGCCAGCAAATCAGCATATTGCTTCAACAAGTCTTCCAAGTGCGGACTGCCTTGTTCTTCCCCACCTTCAACAAGAAACTTAATCGTACAAGGCAAGCCACCTTGCGCTTGTAACCGTTGGATGGCAGCCAACCGCGCGGCTAATTCGCCTTTGTCGTCATTAATCCCGCGAGCATACAGGTGGGTGTCCGTCATTTTTAATTGGAATGGATCACTTTTCCATAAATCTAAGGGTTCCGCCGGTTGGACATCATAGTGATTATAGAAAAGTAATGTCGGCGCATCCGCGGATTGACCCGGGAAAACCGCGTAAACTGCTGGATTCGCCGCTTCGGTGGTTAAAATCCGGCTAGTGGTCGCGCCAAATTCGGTAAATTGTTCCCTTAAAAAGGCAGCTGTTTCATCAATCTCATTGTCGGTCGCTAACGAAACCGAACGTAACTGCAAATACTGAGTTAAAAATGCTTGCATCGGAAGAGTCATTTTCAAGCCTGCTTTCTTATAACCTTATTTGAAATACGCATAGCGATATTCGGCCGGTTGCAACATGCTGTAGTGCAGGCCGCCGACTTTGGTGTTGATCAGGCGACTATTGGCACTTTGAAAGACCGGAATGTAGCCAGCCACATCAATTACGCGAGCATTAGCGGCAAGTTCTTGCTGATAGCGGGCGGTGGCGCTTTGACCGGTGGTGGTGTTGACTTTTTTCATCAACGCGGTGAACTGCTCATCGCTAAACTTCGAAAAGTTCGAAATGTTATCCGCCGTTGCCGTGTTTAGATAATCTGACGGATCCTGAATCGTTGAGTTCCAACTCATCAAGACCGCGTCAAACTTGCCGTCAAGCGATCGCTGAATGCGCGTCATTTTTGGCAGGCTGCTGACTGTGACTTTCAGCTGTGGCAATACCTTAGTTAGCTGACTCTGAATGTATTCACCGACTTGTTTGTCAGTATCGACATCAGACGTGAGAATCGAGAAACTGATGCTATCGGTGTTGAGCTCTTTCAATGCCGCCTTGAGATACGCTTTGGCTTTGGTTGGCGAATATGTCAGGGGCGTTTTGGCATCTTCAGTAAAGTCTTTTCCGGTCGTCGGATTGGTTTTAAGGCCCTTAGGTACAAATGATTTGGCCGGTTGAGAGCCATCCTGTAGAACTTTGCTTGTGAGCGACTGCCGATCAAGTGCGGCTGAAATGGCACGGCGCAAGTTGACGTTATTAAGCTGCGGATTCTTGGTATTGAGTTGCAGATAGTTCATATTGGCGGCCGGTGTCTTCGTCAAGGCCGGGTTTTGCGCTTCTTTTTGAATCAAGTTCCCAGATAGCGGCGCATCGTCTAACTTGCCAGTCGCAAAAAGGTTATCGACTGTGCTGGAATCTTTCAAAACGTTGACGTGAACGTGATTGATCTTGACGGTTTTAGCCGCATAGAAGTTCGGATCTTTCACATAGTCCCAACTATCACTAGTGGTGCTGAAATTTTTAATTTTATACGCGCCGTTCGTCACAATCTTGTCGGCGCTTGAACCAAATTTCTTACCATAACGTTTCACCGCCGCTTCATTGGTCGGATAATAACCGGTCATCTGACTGGAAAAATAGGGTGTCGGCTGACTGAGTTGGATTTTGAGCACATATTTGCTTGGAGCGGAAACACCAAGGGTATCGGGTGACTTTTTGCCGTCGACGATATCCTGATAATTGGCAATGGCATCATATTGGTACGCGAATTCGGTTTTGGTTTTCGGATCCACAATCCGCTTGAGTGAATAGACAAAATCCTTGGCCGTCACCGGAGTGCCGTCGCTCCATTTGACATCTTTGCGTAACGTGAGGGTGTAGGTTTTGCCATTGTCGGTTGGTTTCACGACCTTGGTGGCCATGGCCGGAATGATTTTGCCGGATTTGTCGTGGTCATACAACGGCGTCATGATTTGCTGCAGAATGGCGCCGCTGGTTGCATCAACTGCGTGGGCTGGATCAAGGGATCTGGCTTCGGTGCTGACGGCAACGTTTAGAGTACGTTGGTTGGTTGCTGCTTTGGTTGATTGGCCGCATGCGGCTAGAAGTAGGGTTAGGGTGATGCAGGTTAGTCCCAGGGAGTTATACTTTTTCATTTTGTGCCACCTCGTGGAAGTATTTTTGGTCGGCGTGCTTGGCGTTGGAGGGGGAGTTCTCCGATGCTGTTGCGCGCCATAACGCGTTCACTGGCGCAGGAGCCAGTTCACACTCAACAAAAAAAGAAACCGTCCATAACAAACTCACTTGTTAAGGACGGTTTCCCGCGGTGCCACCTTAGTTTGATCATGAGACTGCGCCTAGGGTTTTTGCCCTTGGCAGTTAATGATCACGCTTAGCCCGGGGCCAACACCCCGGCGACAACTGACGTATGCCAACACGTTTCCCCGTACTCGATGATCTTTCGGGGGAACCCTCAGTGGTCCATTTACTGACTTGCGTTCGGCCGGACTCTCAGCAACGCCGGCTCTCTGTGCGTGCACCATCAGCTTGATCTCCACTTCAAAGGTTTGCATGAACGGTTTATTTGATTGACACCAACGTTAACCGACTGCCTGGTTAATTGTCAAGCATCTTGCCATTAAATAACCAAACAGCCCAAAAATATTCTTAATAAGCGCTCATTCTTGCCGTTATAGTCACCACGGCTCCTTTTCAATTTGGCAGGGGTTGCATTCATTTAGTAAACCCCTTATATTACGAATATATTAATGTGTAACAAAAAAGATTCAATTCGTGACCTGTTTGCAATGGTCCTGTTAAGTCCAGCCCGTACCATTAGGTTATTGGAGGTGGCATCAATGAAACAGAAACATATTTTCCAAATCCTGGTCGGCACCTTGATCGCTGGGTACCTGACCGTTTTCTACGGGATGCGGAGCACGATCGATACCTCATTTGCGCAACACGCGGTTCAAGCGGCAACGCAACAAACCAATCAACTATACACATCCGCAAAGCGAACTTTCCCAGCTAAACATTTGTCTAGAGCCTCGGTAACTTCAACTCAGGAAAAGTTGAAGCAACTGGCCAACAATGTTGATGATCGCAAGCAAAAGAAAACGATTCTGAAAGATAAACAAGACGCTGATGCAGCCAGTTACATGTTAACGATTGAAGAAACCACGAAGGCTCAGAGCAGCAATCTGGCTCAACTTGCCGAAGATGGTTCACAGGCCAATAAGGCTTACAAGGCCATTGCGTCGACTAAGCCTGAATTTGCCGCTGATTACCAACAATCAGTCAGTCAGCTTTACAGAAAATCGCTGGCAATTTCCCAGATTCAGAAACTCTATAAAGATCAAAACCTGCAGCACCCCAAGTCCGATCTCAGCAGCAGCAGTGTCGACTTAGCCGTTAACGCTGTTGAAAATGTCGAGAACCAGGACTTTGCTAAAAATGTTTTGCCATTGGTCCAAGTTGCCCGTAAGTCACAGGAAAGCAGCGACTCAAACGTTGCGCTGGGTAACACGACATCAAGCGGTCAAAGCACGCAAAAGCAAGACGCGACTGCCAACAGTTCAGAACCGGCTAGTGGCGTTGGCAAAAAGGATAACTCATCTAGTCAGGCACCGACCAGCAACGCCAGTCAGTCAGACCAGACTGACCAGTCCTCATCTGCTGCGACAAGTAGTAGTTCCTCAAGCAAGTCAGATAATCAGACGCAACCCTCCTCATCCGACCCGACTGCTTCAAGTAGTTTAGAGCCGATGACGACGGTTCTCAGCGGCGGCCTGTACAAGACTTATGATGACGCTGTCGCAGCCATCAAAGTTCAAGGCAAGTCTGTTGATGATATGACCGTGAAATCCGTGACGATGAGTGATGGTTCTTATCAGTGGACATGGGGCCCAACTGGTGACAGCGGCAGCAGCAGCAAAACGAGCGCTTCCTCAAGCACCAGCAGCTCTGCACCGACCACAAGTTCTGATAATGCCCAATCATCTAGCCAAGACAATTAACCTTAATATCTTTTTGAGCGAACTGGAGTCCAAAAACGCGGACTTCAGTTTTTTTGTGCGCATCATCCACTGCCAACATCTTGGCTGACAAACCGTCATGTTCTTCCGCGAGTTTTCCCACAAGCGACGTAGCATATCATTCATGACGTCTGTTATGATTGGTGCAGTAGGGATTCGTCAAGACAAGGAGGTTGCGTCCATGCCAGCCATTTTCAATGGGGTTCCCTGGTACGATCAACACCAGCAAGTCGTTAATGCTGTTGGCGGTTGCTTGATCCAGGAAAGTGGCAAGTTTTATTTATTCGGTGAATATCGGCAAGCAGAATCGACGGAATTCGCCGGATTCTCGCGCTATGTATCAACCGATTTAGAAAACTGGACCTTCGCGGGACTTGCTTTACCGGTTCAGCCGTCTGGTCTATTAGGGCCGCATCGAGTCGGCGATCGGGTCAAGGTTCTCCGCGCCCAAACCGGCCAGTATATCATGCTTATGCACACCGACGATGAACGCACTTTTGATCCGGTTGTCGCTTACGCCACGGCTGATCAGCTAACCGACACATTCACTTTTAAGGGCCCACTGCTTTTCAACAACCAATCCATTCGTATGTGGCATATTGGCAGTTTCACCGACGATGATGGTACGAGTTATTTGCTAACACATGAAGGCGATATCTATCGGTTATCGGCTGACGGTACAACCGCTGAGGCCAAAATCATCAGCAACATCGCACCCGGTACCGAAGCACCGGCGATGTTTCGCTTTCATGATCATTATTTCTTGCTGGCATCCCAAAAGACCAGCTGGGGGCACAACGATAACGTTTATTTTTCCGCTGACCGATTGACTGGTCCATGGACACCGCATGGCCCATTTTGTCCACCGGGAATGCTGACATATAATTCTCAAACCGCCGATGTCGCGCTGGTTTCCACGGCCAAAGGTATCGTTCCTTTATACTTAGGCGATCGGCACACTTACCCACATCTAGAAAATAGTACTCACGTCTGGCTGCCTTTAAACGTTCATGAAACCACCTTGACTATTCCTCATTATTGGCCGAAGTGGGACTGGTACCAACAGCGCGAGCAGCCCATGACGTTTACCCCTTTGGCTTGGACCGGACAGACCACTGATGCCCGGCTGACGCTCAAGTTTCATGGCACGGGTATTACGATAACCGGACAATCCGGCACACATGGCGGTTTTGCCAAAATGACGCTGCGTGATGAAGCCGGTCACATTAAATCCCAGGTGTACACGGACTTTTACAGTCTTCTGCACGAGGACGCGCCGTGCTATCGTTCACCGACTGAACCGCTTGGCCATTATGAATTAACGATCGAAGCGCTCGGTATGCACGGTGATTGGTATGATAAATCGCGCCGCCGTTATGGTAGCAATGGTAATCGTGTGACGATCACCGGCTATCATATTGATCATCCCACAAACAAGCACCCAAAAGCCGTCATTACATATCATGCTAGCAAGCAACCATTTACGCTTAATAAAATCGGATTTAACTGGGCTCAGTCAGCGATAGCCCGACCTGAAGGCAGCGGCGATTATCAATGGTTACAGAGTGATATTGGTGAAGGCGAACTGACTATCGGCGATCAACAAATTAATTTACGCCCGGGGCAGGGTATTTTGATTAACCTGAATACAAGTTACGCTTATCATCCAGTAACATCGCTTTGGCAGACGAGCTATCTCAGTTTCAATGGTACGATTCTCGATGATCTCATCCCTGGACTGAAAACCGCAAGCTCGCTTTTCTTTCCAGTGCTGGGAACAGAAGTACTAGGCTTCATTCATGAACATACACGTTATCAACAGGCGCATCGCTATGAAGACGATCAGGATGCGGCGATTGTCCAAGACTTTTTAACCAAATTAAAACCTTACACCGCGCGCTTAGAAGCAGATGCGAACAAGCAAGCGCTGGCTGAACAAACGCTGAACCTGTTGCAGCAACATTTTCAAGAAGATCTGACAAACGAGCATCTAGCCGAAATGACCAACTACAGTGTGCAATACATGCTGCAAACGTTTCATGATTTATACCAAACCACGCCCCGCCGGCTTTTGACGATCTATCGGGTCATTCAGGCAAAACAGCTACTCATTGAACAGCCTGATCTACCGCTTTCCCAAATTGCCCGCCAATCAGGGTTTCATTCCGAAACCTACATGATTCGGGCGTTTAAACGGCAGGAACATTTGACGCCGGGTGAGTTTCGGACGATTGCGCATCAGTTGCGGTCTTAATTCAACGTTAGATATTTATCGAAAGTCCTGAAGTGTGTCAGGGCTTTTTTCGTTGAGATAATGCAAGAGGAAAGACAGCTGCAGTACCGAATAATCGAGCTGGAAAATACGTACTATTGATTGCTTATGCGGGTCTTCAGATTGAGTTTCAGTAACCTTCAAGCTCGATTATGGCACTACACGTCAAATTGGTCTATATTAATTGTGACAAGTTTAAGCAGATGGCCTTTATAAATTCAGTTATTTTTAATAACTGAATTAATTTTGCATTCCAAAATTGAAGAATTGATTTGCGTAATAATTTGCTTGTTTACAAATCCTAATACATCACCTACAAGCCAATCTCACTCGGTGGAGGTCTTATATCTAAATACCGCGACTCACTTGATAGTTAAAAAACGGATGTGTCGTTGATTCGAAACTTTTATTTGTTGTTTTTAATCTTTTTGTTTATTTTCTCTTGACGATACAATCGCTTTCCAGTATTCTTTGGCCATGCTGATATATCACTTTTGCCACTTTTAAAGGAGGATTTCCACATGAAGAAGTATCTTTTTAAAAGCGTCTGGACAAAAGCATTCGTAACTGGTCTGGCTTTATTTGCTTTGACAGGCGCGACCACGGTTTCTGCTGCTGGGGGGTATTGGACAATATCCCAAGAACGTGTGTCTGCGTATGGCGACTGGAGCGAGTTTGGGTCGGCTAATGTTAAACAGACCAATTCGAATGTTGCCTCATTTAATGGAGATGCACTGCCTAATAGTCTTGGCTATAATGTGCGTCTTATTAATAATGCTGGTGAGTTCCGATCAGACCAGGTGGGGCTGTATGTCAATTCAACCTCGCATGCTGATAATAACAGTGGACTAGCTGGTTACAGTTACTATGCTGATGTTCGTTCCAGTCTATTAGAACCAAATCAATCAACTGTAAAATTACATTTTAGTGCCGATAATTTATAAACCAAGTATACAGTTTAGGGGGCAGACTATCTCTGCCCTTTTTTCATAGAGAGGTGAGGACATGCATTTGACCAATGGCAAGAAAATAACGACCTTTATATTGATCTTCTACTTCACAATCATATCCTGGATCACGGTACAGGTCGTTGACCGTAATTGGAGTGTAGGCATTCATGGCGAAACTCCGCTTACTGATTTTTGGTATATCCAGCTTGGTGGCGCCGAAGACTCCATTATTATTGATAGTTTGATGATGACATTGTTGACAATCCTTGGCGCTTTTTTATTTATTTATATTAAAAACAATCGCTCATTTTATATGGTTCAGCAACGTATTGGTTATACTGTTTTTCTTAAACGCGCTATGATTGCATCTTTTTTAGGTGCCTTTGGACTTTCGATCATAACCAAACTATATGAACTAATTATCATCATTCTCACAACAAAAAAATTACCTTCAAACATCATCCTGCCAAAAAATATACGATTCGGCAATGGTCCATTCTACGATAACACCCTTTTGAGCTTCGCCATCTTTGTACTTCTTTCCAGTATTGGTTGGGGTGTCTACGCAATCTTCATATTTGCAGTTGGATTATTCGTTCGTAAAAATAGCATCTTTATAGTCCTTGGCGTTGTATTCGGCCTTAGTCTCATCACTGGAATCGCACTAGGCGCTAATTTCAGCCTTTTTACAGCGCATATTCTCTATGTGATCTTACTAACCACTTTAATTTCTCCAGGGCAACTGAGAATGGGTATTTTTCAACTCCACCAACCAAATGTTTACATTAGCTTCTTTTGGGCAGCTTTAGCGTATGCCGGCATGAGTTGGCTAATCATGAAGCTATGGCTTAAAAGAAGGAAGGTTGCTGATTAATATGCAGGATACCGACAAACAAGTAAGGCTTATTCCGAGATGGCATATTTTGGTCGTGACTATATTGGCCTTGATTAGTGGTGTTGCTTGCTTATTAAGCAATTATTCACACAAAGACATGATCGGCACCTTAATTCGATTCAATTTTCCAGTTTTAATTTCACAATCGTTATTACTGATCTTCTTTATGTGGCAAATTTTGCGTTGTCGCCCGATTGCACCGCTTGTCGGCATCAGGCAACAATCTGAAAGAATTCAACAGTACCTGATCCTTATCATTGTATCCGAGTCACTCCTGTATTTTGTGATTTATGATGCCAGCTTTATGTTCAGTGGCATTAAACCCTTTATTAACGGGTCGCCCTTGATTGGCAGCTTGCTTTTGCTGCTACGCTTCATGCTCATTGCCATCCTCGCCATTGTGATCACCGCCGCCTATCAACATCGGCATGCTGGCATTATTTTGACCCTCGCGTTATTGGGAAACTTTGGCTACCACTACTTGCTTGAAATGAAGATCCTTTTGATCATGTACAGTCCGATTTACGATCCGGTTTATCGCGCTATTCACCATCTTTACGAAGGTTAAGGAGGAATCGCCACATGTTGAAAATCAACCATCTTGCCAAAGCGTTTAAGCACACCCCCGTTTTGACCGATGTTTCGCTTCAGGCTGAGCCTGGCGAACTCATTCATATTGCCGGTGAGAACGGTTCGGGAAAGTCAACTTTATTTAAAATTATTACTGGTCTTTTAACGGCAGATCACGGTACCGTTAAGCATGCGCCAGATGACGTTATCGGTGCCTTAATTGAAAACCCAGGATTTTTGGAATTCGAAAATGTGATGACAAATTTGCGCTTCCTAGCCGAATTGAATCATCGCTTTGACGCCGATCGTATTAAGGCATTATTAACCCAGTTCCACTTAGATCCTGCCAGCCGCCAGCCAGTCAGCAAATATTCAGTCGGTATGCGCCAAAAGGTCGGGATCATTCAAGCGATCATGGAAAATCAGACGGTCATCTTGCTTGATGAACCCACTCGCGGCCTTGATCCAGACAGTATTCACCAGTTCATCAATTTGATGACAACCCTAAAGCAAGAGCAAAAAACCGTGATCGTGGCAAGTCATGACCACATTGACGGTCTCGATTATGATCAATCCTTAGTTCTAAAAAACGGACAGCTTGCCAATGCGTAAGGGCTTAATTTTCACCGCTTACTTCCTGGTCATTTTACTCGTTTTCATGGCTGTGCCTGCTTCATTTCCGCAGCTTTCACCACAACAACTGGCTAGTTTGCTGGTAGCTTATCATCAAAAGCCACTGCTACTGATGTTTGTCAGCGCAGGAAGTTTCTTTTTTGACTATCTATCCTGGGTCATGCCGCAAACCGAATACCGGGAAATTCAAACTTTAGTCCACATACGCACACCGCGGTTTAAACCAATTGTCGCGGGTTACTGGCGGTTGGCCTGGCGCTATTTTTTGCCTTTCCTCGCGCTCAAAGGCTATGTCCTTATCTTATATGCCAATCGCGTCGTTTGGATCAGCGTCGTGGTCTGGATAGTAGAATGGCTTGCATGGTCGGTTGTCAGTTTAACGCGACGTCAGGCCATCCCCAGCGCAGTTATCTTCATGAGTTTTTTACTGACACGCTTTCTTCTTCACGGTTTGTTTTAAAATCAATCTATAGTAAAGACGCCTTTTAAATGCTGGCCGGCATTTAAAAGGCGTCTCTGTGTTTCAATCGTTTTTAACCGCTGACTTAACACATCGCTGCAAGCGCCGCAGTAATCCGCGGCTCGTAAAACAATCGATACCCGTCCGCATTAGGATGCGTTCCCGTTCCACCGACGGCATTGAGGTTATGCCCGTCAGCATCAAGCTTGTCATAGGAGTAATCATGTTGATAAGCAGGGATGAAGGCGTTAAACCCGCTTTGTGTGTAGAGGTCCACCACAGGGATGCTCCATTTGCGACAAATCGCAAGCGAAACGTCATGCAGCTTTTCTTGGGTCGCTAAAGTACGCGCTGGCGTTTTGTGGGTGGTGATGTAAAGCGGATGAGCACCTTGGTATTTGGTTAATAACGTACGACAGACTGTCTCGAACGCGCCGCAATAAGTAGCCGTGTCCAGTTCATCGGCAAATCCCGTACTGATACTGCCAAGAATTTTCGGATCATCAGTCACACTGGCATAGGCGTCATTGGCGATACCGTCAAACACGATCAAGTCCGGTACTATTTTGGGTGCCTGCGTGACTTGATGAACGATGTTGATGACTGGATCTTCATTGGGCACCACGCGCATCGTAGCACCATTAATGGCGTACTTGTGATAGATCATGTGGTGAGCTCTGGCGATGTCGTCGACAAAACTTTCATGGGCAGCATGGCCTTCAACGATACTGGTTCCGAAAGCGTATAACATTTTTTTGTTGAGGGGATCTTGCATGTTGGGTTTCCTTTCTGTTTGGTTGTTGTACCCGTAATATTAGTGTTAATAAAAAATGCCTAACAACTCTGGGAGTAGAAGTTGTTAGGCATCTATAACGATCTAAGCGAATTCAGTGAGCTTGAAAAATGGCTTCTGCTAGACAACATCACCCCCTTAAAGGATGTAACTTCAGAACTTATTAAGCTTTATTGGACGGATCGTTAGATGGTACTGGCTGTTGATCGTTGCGACGCCAGAATTCAATTGAATCATATGGCACACCGGTCAACTGTTCGCAAACCCGTTTGGTATCTGGCTTAACGTCTTTCATGCTGCCGCCTTTTTGCAGACGGGTTAATTCAGCAGCCAACACATTAAATGTCTTCTTACTAAGGTGGAACCGGCTGGCAAAGAACATCGCGATTAAGATCATGATGCCGACACCGCCAGAAACGATGAACAAAATCATATTTGTTGCACTTGCAGGTTGTGAAACCGCACCGCTTGTTGACTGGCGGAACCCTGCGACATCAAGCAGATAGCCGGCTACGACTGAGGCTAAGCCTTGGCTGATTTGGTTAATGAAGACCATGACCGAAGCGAATAATCCGGCACGATTTTTACCAGTGACCAAGGTATCCACATCAGGAATGAATGGGAAGACATTCCACGGCACAAAGTAGAGAATGTACAAGCCAATTTCATAGAGCAGGGTACCGACAATCAACCAAATCATGATCCCTGCTGGTTTGGTTAAGCCAACGAACGCCCAGTCCACAGCACTGATTAAAATCAGCGAATAACCAAATAGATACAGCGATCGCGGTGAAATTTTCGTGACGATATAACCGGCTAAAATTGTGACCGGAACCGAGACGATACTCAATGATTGCAGCATCCCGGAAACACTCGTGGTTTTCCCAACCACAAAGACAATGTAGTAAACAAACGTTGTGGACCACAGAATGGAGGCAAAGTAAGAACTCAGGTAAATGCCCATGTGTGTCCGGAAACTCTTAATTCTAAACGTGGAGAAGTAGTTACGGATTTCAGACTTAAATGAACTCTTCTTACCACCGTTATCTTCAAGCGCCTGAGCCTGTAATTTTTTGGCTTCGTTTTTAGTAACGAAGTGTTCCCAAGTGGTCTTATAAGTGATCAGGATCAGGAAGAAAGTAACAACTGAGAACATGATCTGCATAATCAGATATGGCATCGGTGATGTTTTTGGATAGAACCGGAACAACTGGGCAGGAACGAATTGTGCTAACATGTTGCCCAAACCGGCAATGACCATCCGGGTGGTTGACATCGTTGTCCGCTCGTTATAATCCTTGGTCATTTCGTTTGGCAGTGTTTCCCAAGGAATCTGGAGCACTGACATCAAAATCGTAGTGATCACATAAGTAATCAGATAGTACCAGTAACTCATTCCAGCAACCCAGAGCGTAATCGCGAATAATACGGATGGCGCTGCGGCTAGAATAAAGATATGACGCCGACCAAACCGGCGGCCAATCTTGTACTTGTAAATGTTATCGGAAATATTACCCATAACCAGCGAGGCAATCGCATCAGCGACACGACCAATTAGGAAAATGGTCGCACCTTGACCTGCTGACAAACCGCAAAACGTGGTATAGAAGAACAGTAGCCATGCACCAACTAACCCCTGCATGGAAATACTGAACATCGAAAAAACACCGAATCCTAGTGACCGGCCAATCCCGATCTTTTTGCCACGCGAATGGTAAATTTTCTTCGAGGCGAATTCGTCCCAACCATCGTGGACAACGGCTTTTTTATTTTCCATTGTTTTTTCCTCTTTCACACTTTCAATTTATTATTTTTCATCAATCAATTGTTCGCGTAATTTCTTAGCAATTTGATCATCCGAAAGCGCCAGATGGGTATTTGACAACAGCATAACCCGTGCATCTGCTGGTTCCATCAAGTACTCGCGTTCCCATTGATCTTCATCCGGACCGTCACCCAAAACCCGTAGATACGAGCGCAGGCGCCGTAACTTAATCGCATTCAGCTCAATGTTTGAGTATGCATCGTTGTGGAAGAAATCAACCCACTTAGGGGACGGATTGTCGCGCCGCAACCGCATGATCGCATCGTTGGCTCGAACCGCTTCATCGGCACCCAGAAAAGCATGCACGATCTCGGCATTTTGGTAGTGGCGATAAGCTTCAATGCTGGCACGCAAAGCATGTAACGAGCAGGCGTGAACAGCAATGCCCATCAACATATCGTTGTAGAAAAGCCGTTGTGGTTGCTGGCCCATGATATCGGCGTAAACTTGGGAAGCACGTCGATACAAATGATCCCATGCGGCGTATTTGGTATCAATTAATTGCGTGATTTTGGTAAGTTGCTCATCAAGTGACACATCGCCGGTTAACCAGTTCATCTGCTCAAGCTGCGGATAATGACCCATCCATGCTTTAACGACTTTCCGAATGAGATACGGGGCAAATTCATCGCCGGCTTTTTGATCATCATGCGGACCATATTGGATAGGCGACTTGAAATAATCTTCATAAATGTCAGTAATCTTTTTTTGCGCCTCAGAATAATAATGGTTGACATAGTCTTTGATAATCTCGTCTTCGCTGCGAACCTGGAAATCGCGGCGCCACGAGCGGGCAACTTCGCGAATGAATAAAATGTGCGGCTTGACATTGCCGACGTTGATTAATTCCAAAGTGTCCATGTCGGCTTTCCTGACTTTTTCAAGCTCTGCCGCGACAAAATGTGGGCTATTCGGCAATAATGTCAAAAAGCTGGATGCCTGCAAATCATGGAACGTCACATGATAATAAATGCCGCGGGCACGATGCGCCTTGTTAGGAATCGTCAGAACCGGTGACCGCGGATCATCATCCCATTGCCGGCGTGATACCATCTTGCCATAGCCGTTGTCGGCCCAAATCTCAATGACATCTTGCGGCAGTTTCAGCAAACCTTGATTGAACAAACCGGTTAATTCGCCGTAGATGCTGACAGAACACTGCGCACCTGGATCAAGTTCCTGCACCATGTCGTATTGAAGCTTGATGGTGTCATTAATGACCTTAGCCTTTTCCTCATCCGTCCACTTGTGCGTCGTATCGTCTGCCCAGAATGGCCGGTCGCCTTGGCCGCGGAACCCTAAGCCGTAAACGACTTCATGGCCGCGTTGTTCCAAAATACTGTCGTGCCAGAGCTTCTTAAAGAGTTCCGGATACTTAAGATACGAAGCTTCAAGATTCGGATAAACCCGGGCAAACATCTCCGCGCCAAGTGGTTCAGCATGATGATGCGCAATAATCAAGCCCATATCCCGCGCGCCGGCACGATGGAACCGACTCTCTTTGTCGGTACCGGGTACGATCAGGTTGCCGCCAATCCGCAGCAACGTTTCGTAAATCCGATCCCACACATACTCTTTTGAATCATGATCCTGCCAGTCTGCGATCAGGAGTTCATCATTAACAAACCAGCCGCGGTATTTAGTCTGAAAATCAGGTAACTGCTGACTGAAATCAGACCAGATGACACTTGCCTGTTTCTTAATCGGCGTATCCATGAAATACCAGAAATCATCAATGCCTAGAACTTCACGGGAAACTGCCAGCGCGCCATACATCAACCCGCGAGTAGTAGCCGCGGTAATTTCAACTTTCTGTGGATCAACATAATGCATTGCAAATGCATCAGGTACTTTCTGATCGGCCTTTGGTTGCAACACCAAGTCAATCTGATTGGTATCGGCTTGTGAAGTCGTTACCTTTTGAATATCCCGCTGTAAAATATTGACGGCATTCTTCAAAACCGGATCCGCCATATTGTCAGTCGAGACACTTGTATTTCTGGAAATTACAAATGTTTGATTTGCCATACACAACTCCTTCTCTCGATGAAACCAGCTAAAAAACTTAACACTGCAAGCACCCGTTGTCATAAGGTACTCGCCAACTTCTGTGATCTGATATATTAGAACCTTAATTACAAGATGATTGTAGCGCTTGCAGTAACCGCTTCCAATAAACTGCTTTCTGCAACCATTGAACTGGTTACTGTTGTGTGAGCGTGAACAAGCGCTGAGCGTGAGCCGGCGCGCTTAGAAGTCGGAGTGTAAGTGGCCTTGGGCGTGATGGCCCGGGCTTAGGCCATTGCGACCAAGGTCCTTACACGCAGACTTCTGCGCCGGCGAACGCGTTATAGAACACGACAGTCCAACAACACCCCAATTGCCAACAATAGAAAAAGCTGCCTCCATACTTCCCCCACCGCAAAACCTCTCGCCCACCCAACGCAAAAAAACCAACCCAAAACAAAAAAGCCAACCGCCTCCGCGAATAATCGCGAAACCGATTGGCCTTCCAACGTATACATACTGCTAAAATCTATAATTTTCTACCAAACAACCATCAATCCCGAGCTTCTGCCCGAACCGGATCGACCAAAGCCTGACGATGCAAGCCATTCCGAGCACGCAGCGCATACAAAATGGTCACCGTATCAACGACTTCCTGCAACATCGCGCCAATAATCGTTGGGATAACTCCGAAACTGGCGATGACCATCAAACCGGTACAAATTGCAATCCCGATCAGCACGGACTGTTTGGCGATCACCATAGTTTCCTTGGCAATCAAGGTTGCCGCAGCGACCTTAGCCAAATCGTCACGCAGCACAACGGCATCGGCTGATTCACTGGCCGCCGTTGCGCCGTGTGCGCCCATGGCAATTCCGACATCGGCAATCGCCAATGATGGGGCATCGTTAACGCCATCGCCAACCATGACAACCGGCCGGCCATTTTTAGGCAGTTTATCCAATACTTCGATTTTCTGTTGTGGCAACTGCTCAGCATAAACCTGGTCAATACCGACTTCTTCAGCAACTTTATCAGCAATCGACTGCTGGTCACCGGAAATCATGATCAAGTTAGCATCATTCAGTTCGTGCAACTTGGACATCGTTTCTTTTGCTTCTGGCCGAATCTGATCGGAGAAGGTAATGGCACCGGCGTATTTACCGTCAACGTTGACATAAACCGCCGTCGTATTGATAGTATCCGTTGTCCCGGCAAACTCTGCTTTACCGACTTTAACCTTATGACCATCAACCGTCGCATTCACCCCGAAACTCGTAGCTTCGGAAACATCGGTCGCTGGCAGACGATCAGCAACCGGCACAGCATCGGTCAGGGACCGGGCCAAAATGTGGGTTGACTGGCCTTCTGCACTAGCCGCCAAGTTCAACAATTCATCTTGTGAGAAACCTGCTTGTGGCAAGATCGCTGCCACTTTTAAAATACCGCGTGTCACCGTACCGGTTTTATCAAAAGCAAACGTCCGGGCATCGCTTAGCTTTTCAAGTGTGGTACCTGACTTGACGATAATCCCGTTACGACTGTTGCGGCTCATGCCGGAAACCATCGCAATCGGTGCCGCCAAAATCAGTGGACATGGCGAAGCAACAACGAGCACTTGGGCAAACCGAACCGGATCGCCTGACAAGTACCAGCCTAGACCGGCAATCACATAAGCGATCAAAGTGAACGGTACCGCATAGCGATCGGCCATCCGGACAAAATGCGCTGGCCGTGCTTCTGATTCCTTAACTAATTTGATAATCCCTTGATACTGACTATCTTCGGCACGTTGGGTAACTTTAACGGTTAACGCAGCATCACCGTTAATTGTCCCGGACATGATATCAGTACCTGCGTTTTTGGCAACTGGTTTAGACTCACCGGTTAAACTGGCTTCATCGACCAAACTCTCGCCTGCCAAAACCGTACCATCGACTGGAACAACTTCCCGCGGCTTAACCAAAATCGTTTCACCGACTTGGACCGCATCAACATCAACATCTTCAACGTGACCATCAACCATGCGATGAGCCGTTGTCGGTGCATTTTCCAACAACTGTTTCAATTCGCTGCTGGCTTTTGTCGCAGCAAAATCTTCCAACGCATCGCCGCCGGTTAACATGAGCAACACAATCATCGATGCCCAATATTGACCGACTGCCAGCGTTGCGACAACCGCCGTAATGGCTAATAAGTCAACCCCAAAGTTACCGGACCGAATTGTTTTCACCATGCCCCCGAACATAATCAAGGCGATAATCGACCCCATCACCGTGATTAGCCCCTGAGCAATCAATGGCTGTTTTAATACGAACGCAAAGACCAGCGCAACGGCACTTACAGCGAGCACCATCATTAACTGCCAGTTCTTCTTCATTGTTGCCACTCCCTTTTCCTAAGTACCTTAATTATAACCATTACAATCTGAAAAAGCAATCCTTTTTAGAACGAATATAATCTGGCTTGGAAAATGTTTTTCACGCAACGCTCAATTCAGTTTGGACTAACTTACTGGGACAGATCCCCTTTAACAGCGCGCCCCTTTGCCGCTTTAAAGGCAATGATGTACCTGCTTTATTTTTTGGCACCCCTAATATTTACCTTCCATTATACGCCTTTGCAGGTAAAAGATTCGCGGATTGAAGCTTATTTGTGCGTCAATTTCACATGAGATTGGGAATGGTTCGAAAGAATCCGCTGCCAAGATGATCTCTGAATCTTATACGTGACACTTCTGCTTTAACGCGCTCGCCAGCCCAGCTTTCGATAACGCGCTCCCCGGCGCAGGGGTCTGCGTGTAAGGACCTCAGTCGCAATGGCCTAAGTTCGGGCCATCACGCCTGAGGCCACTTACACTCCGACCCCTAAGCGCGCCGGCTCACGCTCACACGAAAAAAAGATTCCCACCGGTTTCCCGATGAGAATCTTTGTCATGACTTGTGTTGCTAGGCAAACAGATCCGAATTAGTCAATCGTGATCTGATGGTTTCCTTCTTGATCGCCTGTCAACTTAGGCAGATCAATCGTCAAGACACCATCAGTGACTTTAGCGCTGATCTTACCCTCATCAACATTTGGCAACCGATAGCTGCGGCTCATCCGACCATAGCTGCGTTCAGACATCAGCATATTGCCTTCGTTGTCTGAATGATCAGCTTGCTCTTCATGCTTAACCGCAACACTCAGAATGCCATGATCGTAACTCAGATTAATGTTTGGCTTCTCGATACCGGGAACATCCACCTTCACAACATATGACTTGTCATTTTCCTGAATATCCGTTTTCAGCAGGCGACTGCTATCACCACCACGACTAGGCGTGAAGCTGTCAAAAATATGCCGCCCTAAATCATTGAAGAATGGATCATCCAACCAATCATTGCGCCGCATAAGATCATTAGCCATCATTGAAAACTTCCTTTCAATATAGTGAGCGTGAGCCAGCGCGGTTAGAAGCCGAAGTATAAGCGGCCTTGGGCGTGATGGCCCGATCTTGGCCATTGCGTCCAAGGTCCTTATACGCAGGCTTCTGCGCTGGCGAACGCGTTATGGACATTGACGTCATTACTGTTCCCTCAGAACACCTAAAGTATAACACAAAAATTAGCACTCGTCATGCACGAGTGCTAATTTTGTTCTTCTAATCTTTGCTAACTCACAGTTTCTGTCCCCGAAACTCGCAACAACGATCCGCTATTTAGCAAATCTTGCCGCCCAAGGATTTCATTTCTTCACGCCGCTTGTCATCGGATTGCGGTTTTGCCGTCACGTGGTTCAGTGTCACCGCGCCGTCCAAAATGCCGCTATCATCGCGCAAAGCTAACGAAGCATTCTTGAAATCAAGCGTTAGCCCGCTGCCGAAATAATCCGTCTCCGGATCACCGGTCGTCAATTTGAAACCGGCGTCGTTTTCTAGCGGCAGTGCATAATCCTGATCGTCCGTATCCGTCACGACAATTTGGTACTTATTGCCAATGGCACAGGAACCGCCTAATTTGGAATACTTACTCGAACCATCATCCAATGCCAGGAACAAATGTTGATCCTTGGCAACATGGTTGTTCAAATAAGTCACCGCAGCTGGTTTGATCGTGATCTTCATGTTGGACCATCCTTTCAATACATTGTGCACAACTTATTTACCATCTTTATGGTATCCAGTTTGTCCACAGAAGTCAAATTCCGAGTTTTTCGCAATCAACAACAGGTTGTCCACACGGGTTATCCACATGTGCGTAACTTGACACCCAAAATATAGTATGAAGAACTGAAATTGACACCAAATAGACGATTCGAAAAATTCAAGTAAAAAATTTTTCGAACGCAGTCATCCACAGTTTTCAATCGTTCGATTTCACAAACTTCAGCGCACCAATCCCGCTCCCACGGCTGGGAACAAACGTTTTGTCACAAGTCAAAAAAGTTTATCCACAAGTTATCCCCAGATCGGTGGACAACTTAATCACACCCGAAAATCTTAGTTATGAACAGTATCCACAGAGTTATCCACAGGTCAATGAGCACTTTTACCAAAAAGTTACCCACTCTTGACAAAACTTTTTCTTGAACTTTTCCACAGGTTATTCGCTAAACTTTCGTTAAAATTTGGGGAAACCGCTTCCGACTAACTACGCGAATGAGTCGAAAAAATCCCCGATCAAGAACCGAACATTCTCAATCGGGGATCTTCTAATTTAATTCTTTAAATCGCTGGTCGTCTGAGTCAGTTTAAATGAAACGGTTTGTTGCTGACCTTCGCGATACACGGTGAGCTTAATCGTATCGCCAACCTTGTGCTTATACAGTTGTGTGTGTAACTCAGCTGTGTTGGTAACATTGACACCATCCAGTGCGGTAATGACATCATACTTCTTCATCCCTGCCGTCTTGGCGCTGCTGCCACTGGTAAAGCCGGCAACCACGACGCCACCGGTGATGCTAGATGGCAATTTCAGGACTGACTTTTGCTGTGTGGCAGAAACGGTGGATAAGTCGCGAACCTCAACGCCAAGCGCTGGCCGAACGACTTTGCCGTTTTGTACAAGCTGGTTGATGATCGAAACCACTTCGTCACTTGGAATTGCGAAGCCCATGCCTTCGATTGTGGCACTGTCAGAACTGCTGCTGGAACTACCGGATAGCTTCATCGAGTTAATCCCGACGACCTGCCCGGCTAAGTTAATCAGCGGGCCACCGGAATTTCCTGAGTTAATCGCGGCATCAGTCTGAATAACCGTTGCCTGGCCAGTTGTATTGCCGTTACTGTCCGTGACATCAATCGTTCGGCTCTTGGCACTGACAATCCCCTGGGTCACGCTGGTCGCGTATTGTGAACCCAGCGGCGAGCCAATCGCTAAGACAGTCTGCCCGGCTGCAATCTTACTTGAATCGCCAAAACTTGCGACGGTGGTGACCTTGCTGCCATCAATGGTCAGAACCGCTAAGTCAGACGTTGAATCGGTTCCGACTAAGCTAGCCGTCAACTTGGTGCCATCGCTTAAAATGACTTCAAGTTTATCCGAACCGCTAACCACGTGATTATTCGTGACAATATAGGCTTTGCCGTCTTTCTTTTGGTAAATCACACCAGAACCTTCGCTGGCTTCTTCAAGGCTTGAAGAGCTGTTACTCGAACTGCTGCTACTTTGTTGGTTACCTTGACCAAAAATACCTTCAAGGCCGCCAAAAGTGTCAAGGCCATCGCTGTTACTTTCGGCTTTTTGCATATTCACAACGGAAACAACAGCACCTTTGACTTTAGCAAAAGCCTGCTCCGATGCGCTGCTTTGGTTAACCGAGACATTAGAGATTTTCGTCGTCCCTGCCTTGCCGGAAGTATCGGTCACGCCAAGACTGGCATTGTGGTTCATCGCCCAGTAGGCGGTTCCGCCACCAACACCGCCACCGATCAAAGCAGCAACCACCGCCACAATCGCAATCAGTTTCCAGCCGCTATTCTTCGGCTTCTTCGACCCCCGTTGCGGTTGCTGATCTTGTGGTGTCTCTTGAAAGTTATGACTTCCATTATCCATAACTTGATCCTCCTTGTGGGCAATTCTAACTCACCCTGTTTACAATCATTATTGTAAGTGGCGATTTTGACGAAATTATGAACAACATAGGGCTTTTTTTAATGAGCGTGAGCCGGCGCGCTTAGAAACCGGAGTGTAAGTGACCTCGGGCGTGATGGCCCGAACTTAGGCCATTGCGACCGAGGTCCTTACACGCAGGTTTCTGCGCCGGCGAACGCGTTATGGCACACATAACACACGTCAAAAAGAAAAAAAGCGGCCAACCCGCAATCTTTTTATGCACAAGTCGTCTGCTTTTTCCTACCAACTGCTATCCGAAACACTGCACCAATCATCTCACACAACAAACAATGGATCGGCAATGGCCGGATCAGTATCATAAAGATGAAAATCGTGATCGACCGCGAGCCCTTGTTGTGCCAATAACGAGGCAACGGTTAAATGAGCCAGCGGTTTATTATTATTATGTGGCGATAGATGTCCGAGATAAATTCGCTTGGTGCGCAAGCCAATCACATCCATCAGCGCATCGGCACCATCCTCATTGGACAAATGCCCTTGATCGCTCAGAATCCGCTGCTTCAACGGCCATGGATACGGACCGGTCCGCAACATCTCAAGGTCATGATTACATTCCATCACATAAGCATCAGCATCGCGAATCGTCCCGGCCACCCGATCCGACACATAACCGGTATCAGTCAGGATCGTGAAGGTTTTGCCATCATGATGAAACTGATAAAACTGTGGCGCCGCAGCATCATGCGAAACGCCAAAGCTTTCAACATCCAGATCGCCTAAAGTCAGCGTTGCCCCCATATCAAAAAGCCGCAACTGATCTTCTGGAATCTTACCGACACTTTTCGGTAGCGCCGCAAACGTCTTGGCATTGGCGTACACACTAATTTGCGGATAACGTCGCGCCAAAACGCCGACCCCGCGCACATGATCGCTGTGTTCATGCGTGATGAAAACACTGTCCACATCGGTCAGATCCCGCCCGATGCTTTGCATGAGCTTTTCAATTTTCTTACCGGACAAGCCGGCATCAACCAGCACCTTGTGACCAGGCGTTTCAATGTAGGTTGCGTTACCGGAACTGCTGCTGGCAAGGACACTGACACGCATCCCAAAATCTTCGCCCACGATCAACATCTCCCAACTTTACCATTCGGCTGACTACCTAATTTGGCACCCAGCCGTTATCGCTTTACATTCTAACACTAATTGTCACTGCGATTCTTCATAACCGTTCGCGTAATCGCATTGACACGTTTAACCGTCACATTTCCGGTTGCCCGATTTTTAACGCCAATGTACCAGGCGGGCACATAAACCGTGCTGCCTTTTGCGTCAAGTAGGTAACTATAGGCTAATTTAGTCGAAACAATCGCTGAATTGTTTGGAATGTCGTTGTCCCGATACAGGGCGATTACGGCGTCCTGCTCACTCATTAAATTCAAGCGATCCCGTAACACGCTCAACTTGGACAGGTAGGTCTGTGTGTAGCTTACCAGGCGATTATCGTTAACATGTAAAGTGACCGCTGCACGCCGATCATAAATTAACCCGGCTTTAGGATGCTGAGCAAAGACGATTCGCTCATCGTTAGAAAGTGCCGGCGCATATTCGTACTCTTTGCCGTGATAGACGTTGTTTTTAACAAATGTTGCCAGCTGCTGTTGTTCCTGGTTTTTCTTCAAGGTAATCGGTTCATCCAAGCTTGCCTGCAGCTCTTGATAGTCACCTTCGCTGATCGTCACCTGCTGCTTCACAAGCAGACTCCGCGCCGCTGACAAGGCGGTGTTAGCTTGGCTGGCAAGGTAATCGCCTTGAGGTGTCTTTTTGCTTAAATGCGGCAACTTAATCTGATCGCGGGTAATATCGGTAATCGTCGCCGCATCCCCGCTCTTAATCGTCGCCAGATCGACTTGCTGCGCCTGAAAATAGCTGATGCCCAGAAAAATATTCAAGCCAACGAAGACAACCAGAAAGATCCATTCAATTCGTCGAAAATCCACAGTACTCGCCTCCTAAGCTGAGCGTGAACCAGCCCGGTTAGAAACCGGAGTGTAGGCCTTCAGTCACTGCGACGCCCCCGAATCACTCGAACTGCCAGCTGCCGCATTATTACTTGGGGTTGCCGTTTGGCTGCTAGCAGCACTGGCAGAAGAAGCACTGCTATGATTCAGCCAACTTTGATAGTCGCGATACTCGCCCTTCATCTCGACATAATAAGTCGGCTGCAGATCAACCACCTGCTGATCATTACTGCTGCCGGTCCACTGATAGCCAATCAGAATATCCGTAATCTGACTCGCCCGGTAACCTGCCGCCACCAGTTGATTCACGACAGTAGCAGTTGCCGGCAAGGTTTGCGCAGGCTGGTTCGTCGGAATCGGCACCGTCAAATTGGTATTGGAAAAGTTAATCTCCTCAGATGTCTGTGTATACCGAACCGTCACATCGCCTTTTTGATCGGCATTAAAAATCGGGAACCCTTGCGCATACGTTTTATAAATGACAGAACCGCGACTCGCATCATACTGGAAATACCGCATGCTGGACAGATTCGTCATCTGCAAGGCACTAAGCCCTTTGAATGTTGCATGAAAGAAATTAGCTAGGCCATTATTGGGAAAGGCTGCCGCATAATTTTCAAACTCAATGGCCCCGGTCGTCGAATCAGCGGTCATCCGGCGGGTTGATCCGGCCGTATACAGCGTACTATCACCGATTTCACGGGCATCCACATTGCTGGCTGTCTTAGACGGCATCAACAAGGAAACATAATAATTGGCACTTTGTTGATCCATCAAATACGCATACGGCTGCAACTTAATCGGCTGGGTGAAAAAGGCAACCTCATTACCGCTCAACCGTTTTTCTTCAATTGGAAAGGCTTTGGTGGAACGCTTTTTAACAAGATTTTCTAACTGCCCGGTCGTCACATTCGTTAGCCTCGCTTCATAAACCGTGCGCGTTGCATCATTAATGAACGTCAGACGATTGGCGCCAGTCTCCAGATTCAACAGGATGCGATTAAAATGAAAGTCTGATGACTTGAGGTTTGGCTGTTTGTTGAAATACCACTGTTCAAACTGCTTAAAGCTCATCACATCTTGGTAAATCAGCTGTAAACTGTCGTCCTGCTGCAAATAATTGTCATAGTTAGTCGAAGAAACCTTGCCAATCGTTTTGATTTTCGTCATGTGCCAATCAGCCATAGTTTGGCGTACCTGGCGACTCATATTGGCATTGGCTTCCATCAGCAACTGCTTTTGCCCGCCATGCGTGTAGTAAACCTGATTCGGCAGATAAACAGTGCCTTCCAGTTTTTTAACGTTCGGATCGTTCTCGGTAGTCACCTGCACATTCGATGTGTTCCGCCGCTCCTGCCGTGAAGGGTTCCGCCAAATTAGCGACGTGAAGACGAAGCTCAAGATGACCATGGCAATCAGGCTAACCCGCAAAATCCAATTACTAAGCTTCATCCCAGTCATCCCCTCCGTCTGTGATCGGTTCGTAAGGCAATGAAATGTAGAAGGTACTGCCGCGACCCTCTTGGGAATCAACCCAGATGCGGCCATGCAAGGCTTCGACAACTTCCTTGGAAATAGCCAAGCCTAAGCCGGTACCGCCTTGTTTGCGTGAGCGCGCCTTGTCGACCCGATAGAAGCGGTCGAAAATTTTACCCAGATCCTGGCGCGGAATGCCCAGACCCTGGTCGCTGATGGACAAAATCACGTGATCATGCGTCTGGAACAGCCGAGCCGTGATCACACCGCCATCCGGACTGTATTTAATCGCGTTATTCATAATGTTATCGATCACTTGCATGAACTTATCGGTATCAATTTCAACCCAAAGATCTTCATTGGTAATTTCCCGCTTAATCGAATAGCGTTTCTTATGGCCATCAGGTTGCGGCAACGGCTGGGCGGTTCGTGCTTCGCCAGTGTGTTCGTTATCGGTCTTAAGCATCATGTCAAAGCGATCCAGTACATAATTGAAGAATTCGTTGAGATTAACGGTTTCCAGATTAAACTTACTGGTGCCGGAGTCCAGTCGGGACAGGCTCAGCAGGTCATTAATCATTCGAATCATGCGATCCGTTTCCTCTTGGGTCACGTTTAGAAAACGCGGTGCCAACTTCGGATCTTTCCAGGCACCATCACTCAAAGCTTCGATATAACTGCGTACCGATGTCAGTGGCGTCCGCAACTCGTGCGAGACATTCGAGACAAATTCCTTACGATCACGATCAATCTTTTGCTGCTCGGTAACATCATGCAAAACCGCAACCAAGCCGGAAATAAAACCGGTTTCGCGTTGAATCAGGCTAAAGTCGACCCGCAGAATCAGGTCATGATCCATTTTTTCCGAAAAATCGAGTAACAACTCGGTTTGGTGTTCCAGCAAATCACGTAAGGTGTAATCCTTGGCAATGTTGAGCAGTTTCAAAATCGAGACGCCGATGACATCCTCATTTTTGGTGTTGAGGAAGTTCAAGGCTGTCTGGTTGATGATAATGACGTTACCACGGCGATCCGTCGCAATCACGCCATCGGTCATATGCGCCAGCACACTGTCCAAGCGCCGGCGCTCCGCCTCAGATGCTTCCTGGGCTTCTTCAACCCGGACACTCAGATTATTGACCGCAACCGCCAATTGGCCGAGTTCATCCTGACCATAAATCCGTACTTGCCCGGAATAGTCACCGCGGGCCATGCGAATCGCCTGCTTCTTCATTTCGTCAATTGGCCGGGTAATTGCCCGGCTAATGACAATCGAAAGCAGTGTACCCAGTAAACCGGCAACCAAACTGGAAATCAGGAAAATGCCGACAATCTTATTGATGCTGTCATAGGCCTGTTCCATGGATGCCGAAATCGCAATCGCGCCGATAACCGAGTTGTTGTCGCCGGTGGCATTCGGATTCTTAATCGGAATCACTTTGTAATAAGTCGAACCGGTTCGATCGCGATACTCGTAGCCTTCATACTGCTGGCCTGAGTACAGCGTATTTTTAATGTTGGAATTAGCTGACTTCTGGCCCACATTGGTCTGGGCATTAATGTCACTGTCACCGCGAATCGTTCCTTTTGAATCCACCACTTGTAAGTCAGCTGAGTTGGCAATATCTGCTTGGCTCAGCGTGCTTTTGATATCATCATTGGCATTATCCGTATCAGTGCGCAACAAATCCGCGGCCAGCTTATCTTGAATATAGCTGTCCACGTTCACACTGGTTTTAAACTGCTCGATGTTTTGTTGCTCCAGGGTCTTCACAAAATAGGCCCCGATCATTTCCAGCGTCACGACCAGCAAAAGAATAAAGACGATCGCGATTTTAAAATGAATCGACTGAAAGAAGCGAATCTTTTTATTCAAAAGTGGTGCTCCTAATTATTCAGCATCAGGATTCCGCAAATAATAGCCGACGCCGCGCCGGGTCACCAGCCATTCCGGATGGGACGGATTATCCTCGATTTTTTCGCGCAACCGCCGAACGGTCACGTCAACTGTCCGGACATCGCCAAAATAATCGTAACCCCAGACGGTTTGCAGTAAATGTTCCCGGGTCATAACCTGACCCAAATGGCGTGCTAAATAGTGCAGCAATTCAAACTCGCGATGTGTCAGTTCGATATTTTCGCCACGTTTTGAAACCGTATAGGCATCCGGATGAATCGTCAGATCGCCGACTTGCAGTTCGCGATTGGCCTCATCCTCTTCGTTATTGGCGGCGCTTGATGCGGAGGTTCGCCGCAAATTGGCTTTCACGCGCGCAACCAGTTCACGATTGGAAAATGGTTTGGTGACATAATCATCCGCACCAAGTTCCAGTCCCAAGACCTTATCAATTTCGGAATCTTTTGCGGTCAGCATAATAATCGGTGTGTCATGTTCTTTACGAATTTGTCGAGCGACTTCAAGCCCATCGATTTTCGGTAACATCAGGTCAAGTAAAATCAAATCAGGTGATTCTGATTCAACTTTCTTTAAGGCTTCTTCGCCATCATAAGCGGTTACGACATCGTAACCTTCTTTATCCAAATTAAACTTGACGATATCAGAGATCGGCTTCTCATCGTCAACGACCAAGATTTTTTTCGCCATCTTAGGCCCTCCTTGGTTTAAGATACTCTTCTATAGTATAACGGTTTTGTAAGACGAGTGCGACCCGCCGGCTGTGAGGCAGCGGCGACCCGCGTCAAAGCCGCTTCTGTCGTTTGTTTCGCCTTATTTTTAAATTTCGCAAAAGTTGACGTCTAGCCCTTGTTTTGGGCAGTACGCGCCGGCTCACGCTCACTTTCTTTAGGAGGTTCCCTATGTTCTTCTATCACAACGATCTAAAACTCTACTATCACAAAAGCGGGCACGGGCCGGCGATTATTTTGCTGCATGGCAATGGCGAGGATCATACGATTTTTAGCGACTTGATCACTTACCTAGCGCCGCATTATACCGTGATTGCGCTTGATAGTCGTGACCACGGCCAGAGCACCCGCACGGATCAGCTTAGTTATGATGCCATGACGGAAGATGTCGCCGCGTTGATCAGCGAGTTGGCACTGCAACGGCCGATCATTCTTGGGTTTTCGGATGGTGGCATTGTCGCTTTGCTGTTGGCGATTCGGCACCCGAAGTTAGTGGGCGCCTTGATTGTAGCCGGTGCCAACCTGACGCCTCAAGGGTTGCGGTGGTATTCCCGGATTCTTTTTCGGATTGCTGCCGGGCATCGACCTTCGCCTAAGCTTGCCATGATGCTTCACGAACCGCAAATCACGCCAGCTATGTTGCACACCATTTCCGTGCCGACGCTGGTGCTAGCCGGAAGCCGCGACCTGATTGCCCGAAAAGAGACCTTCACGATTGCCACGCATATTCAAAATGCCGAACTGCACATCCTCCCCGGCGAAACTCACAACTCCTACATTCGCGATAATACCAAGCTTTGGCACCTCATTTCCCCGTTCTTGGCTGGGCTTCGGGCAACTGACTAAAAATGAATTAATTTTGCATATTTAACATTTTCCTTGCATATTCATTGAAATGAGTATATATTCAGTCCATAATCATTAGCGAGGAGTGAGCTATATGCGGGGAATCAAACATTGGGCAGTTGCTATCATTGCACTTTTAGCCATGTTCATTGGCTTCACCGTTCAGCAACCGACACCAACCGCAGCTGCCGGCGATGATCTGGCAGCGATCCAAAAGCGCGGCTATCTGATCGTTGGCCTGTCTGCCGATTATGCCCCCTTGGAATTCCATGCGACATTGAATGGGGCCGATACCATCGTCGGCGCAGATATTTCCATGTCCAAACAGATCGCCAAGGATATGGGCGTGAAACTGCAAATCAAAGAAATGAATTTCACCGCCCTGATTGGTGCGCTGAAAACCGGCAAAATCGATTTGATTGTCTCCGGTATGTCCAAAACGCCGGAACGGGAAAAAGAAGTTAATTTCTCGCAACCATACCTATACGAAACTCAGGTTATGGTAATTCGCAAAGCCGACAAAGCCAAGTACAAATCAATCGCCGACTTTTCCGGCAAACGGGTTGGCGCGCAGAAACAGACCACGCAGGAGCAATTAGCCAAAACCCAACTACCTGGTGCAAAGGTCACGAGTCTTGACAAGGCCAATGACGTCATCGCCCAGATTTCTTACAACAAACTGGACGCCGGCGTCATGGCAAGCACCATTGCTGATTCATATGTGGCCCGTACGCCGAGCCTGATGGTGTTGGATCCGCATTTTGCCACCGACAAAGCACCGACTGCCATTGCGGTTAACAAGCAGTCGCCGGCACTCCTTGCACAAGTCAACAAAACCATCAGCAAGGTCAAAGGCGCCAAGTATAAGCAGTATTTGCAAGCGGCTTACAAGCTGCAGGATCAGAATCAGGGCTTCTGGGCTAAATACGGGAACTACTTCATCCGCGGCGCGATTTATACCTTGATTTTCGCGGCGTTAACCGTCTTCTTCGGCACCATCATCGGTACCTTGCTGGCGTTGATGAAGCTCAGCCGCAATTGGCTGGCCAAGGCCGTTGCCAATGTCTACATCGAATTCATTCGGGGCACGCCATTACTGGTCCAAGCGTTCATTGTTTTCTTCGGCACGCAGATTCTCGGGTTGGATCTCAGCGCCTTCATCGCTGGTGCGATCGCGATGGCCATCAACTCCGGTGCCTATGTTGCTGAAATCATCCGGGGTGGGATCAACTCTGTCCCGGTTGGCCAAACCGAAGCGGCGCGTTCGCTGGGTCTGCACCAACGCCAGGCGATGCGCTACGTGATTTTGCCGCAAGCCATGAAGAACATCTGGCCAGCCCTCGGGAACGAATTCGTCACCGATATCAAGGAAAGTTCAGTGCTGTCCGTGATCGGCGCGACTGAATTGATGTTTGAAGGCACGGTCGTTCAAGGCGCTTCGTTCAAGCCGTTCCTACCGCTGGTGGTCGTCGCCATCTTCTACTTCATCATGACCTTCACCTTGTCGCGTTTGTTACGTTTAATCGAAAAACGGTTTAACTAAAATAAAAAAGGAGATATTCACACATGACAGAAAAAATTGTATTAGCTTACTCAGGCGGTCTTGACACATCCGTTGCGATTCCTTGGTTAATGGATAAAGGATACGAGGTCATCGCCGTGGTTTTAAACGTCGGCCAGTCGGATGCCGATTTTGACGCGATTCAGCAAAAGGCGCTTAAAGTCGGCGCGATTGATTCAATCGTCGTTGATGCGCAAGACGAATTTGCCGATCACTATGTCGCGCCGGTCATCAAGGCTAATGCATTATATGAAGGTGACTATCCCCTTGTCTCAGCGTTATCCCGTCCTTTGATCATTGAACATCTAGTCAAAATCGCCCACCAGCAAAACGCCACCGCGATTGCCCACGGTTCAACCGGCAAAGGCAATGATCAGGTCCGTTTTGAAGCAGCGATTCACGCCTTGGATCCCGATATGAAAATCGAAGCACCGATTCGCGATTTTCACTGGTCACGCGAAGAAGAAATCGACTACGCAAAAGAGCACAACGTTCCGGTACCGATCGGCAAAGCATCCCCGTATTCCATTGATGCCAATCTTTGGGGCCGCGCCAATGAAGCCGGTATTCTCGAGAATCCTTGGAATCAGGCGCCTGATGATGCTTGGGGCATGACCGTCGCTCCAGAAGAAGCACCTGACGAACCGACTTTTCTTGATCTGACCTTCGAACAGGGTGTGCCGGTCGCCTTAAATGACGAACACATGCCGCTGGCCGCTATGATCAAAAAACTTAATCAAATTGCCGGCGCAAACGGCATCGGCCGGATTGACAAAATCGAAAACCGGCTTGTGGGCATCAAGTCCCGCGAAGTTTACGAAGCCCCGGCCGCTGCGGTCATCATGGCCGCCCACCACGACTTAGAAAATCTGACGCTCGAACGCGACGTGCAACACTTCAAGCCGACGATCGAAAACAAACTTACGAACATGATTTACGAAGCCCAGTGGATTTCACCTTTGTTCGACGCGTTAATGGCCTTCATCGATCAGACGCAAGCGGTTGTCAACGGAACGGTCAAAATGAAACTCTACAAAGGCAATGCTGTCGCCGTTGCCCGCAAGTCCGCGCATAACTCACTCTATGATGAAGATCTTGCTACCTACACCAGCGCCGATTCCTTCGATCAGGAAGCAGCAGCCGGCTTCATCAAACTCTGGACCCTGCCGACCACCGTTTTCGAGCAGGTCAACCACGTTCACTCCGAGGAAAAGCAACATGACTGATAAACTATGGGGCGGGCGCTTCACCGAAAAAGCCGCGCACTGGGTCGATGCTTTCGGCGCCTCCATCGGTTTTGACCAACAAATGGCTAAAGAGGATCTGGAAGGTTCCTTAGCCCACGTCAAAATGTTAGGGAAAACCGGCATCATCCCACAAAGTGATGCAGACAAAATTACTGCCGGCCTGCACCATCTGCAAAAAGAACTGGCCGCCGGGAAATTGCATTTTACCGTGGAGAATGAAGACATTCACCTCAACATGGAGGCTTTGCTCACTGCCGAAATCGGTCCGGTTGCCGGCAAGCTGCACACAGCCCGTTCACGCAATGACCAGGTTGCCACCGATTTGCATCTCTGGCTCAAGCATCGTCTGCCGGAAATCAAAGAAGCCTTGACCAACTTACAAACGGTTTTGGTCGGTCAAGCCAAAGCCCACGCCGCCACGATCATGCCCGGCTACACCCACATGCAGCACGCTCAGCCGATCACCTATGGCCATTATTTGTTGGCGTATTTCGAAATGTTCCAGCGTGACTGGGAACGTTTTGACTTTACCCAAAAGCACACCGACATTTTGCCATTAGGTGCGGCCGCGCTGGCTGGCACCACCTTCCCGATTGATCGCACGTTTGTCGCCAAGGAACTTGGTTTTGATCAGCTGTACCATAACAGTCTGGACGCCGTATCCGACCGGGACTTTGCGCTTGAATTCCTCAGCAACAGTGCCATTTTGATGCAACATCTAAGTCGGATGGCCGAAGAACTGATCTTGTGGTCCACATTTGAGTTCAACTACATCGAACTCGGCGATGATTTTTCCACTGGCAGTTCGATTATGCCGCAAAAGAAAAACCCGGACTTCGCCGAACTCATTCGCGGCAAAACCGGGCGGGTGTATGGTGCTCTAATGGGACTACTCACCACCATGAAGGCGATCCCGCTGGCCTATAACAAGGACATGCAGGAAGACAAGGAGCCGATTTTTGACACCTACAACACCATTCTCGGTTCGCTGCATATTTTCACCGGCATGCTCAGCGATCTCACGGTGCACGAAAAGCGCATGGCCGAAGCCACCACGCATGACTTCAGCAATGCAACCGAACTCGCCGACTATCTGGCCACAAAAGGCGTTCCTTTCCGTCAGGCACACGCCATCGTCGGTGAACTCGTGCTAAAAGGCATCAAATCCGGCACCGCCCTGCAGGAAATGCCACTAAGCGAACTCCAGCAGGCCGCGCCGCAAATCGAAAACGACGTCTACGCCGAACTCACCTCCAAAGCCGCCGTCAATCGCCGCACGTCACTAGGCGGCACCGCGGTCAGCAATGTCTTGAAAGAAGTGGCTAAGGATGAAAAAATTATCGCGGCGCATGAGAAGGAGCAAGCGGCGCAATAAGTTGTTACATGACTTTTATTTTTTAATAAGTACGATACACAGCGGGCTCAGGCAATTAACTCTCTGCCGCGCCAAACTCCGCAATCTCCGGCGGGGACTGGGCTGGAACGTGGTGGGCACGACTTTGAGCCTCTGCAAAACCGGCAGAGTCTCAAAGCTCGGCCTTGTACTACGCCGGGAAGACCGCCCGGCTAGTACAATCTCACCACTGAGCCCGTCCCCGCCTACGATTGCTCCGCTTTGGCACTAAAATCTTAAGACTTCTGACGAATTGTCCATGACGAAACAAATGGCGAGCAAAAAATTCCTCCATTGGAATTGATGTTCGCCATTTTCTTATGGTTGTGGATTAGGCCACATCCTCATTTTTATACTGTTGCCGCAAGTTATGACTAAAAGCCTTTGCTTCAATCACTCAGTTCATGCTTCTCCAACACAAACGTCGACCAAGGTTTAACCAAATCCAAAAAGCCAAGGTCGTCCGCACAGATGCGGCCGATCCGATTCCGCTGGCCGTCATCCTTAAATGGAGCCAAAACGATTTGCAGCTCGCCTTTGTACCGGCCATAAGCCGAATTCACCACCAGGATATCCCCGCGGTTGAATGTTTGGCCATTGTCATGAGCAGGAATATCTGCCGTGCTGTACGTAATGCGTGGCTGGGTATCCCGCAGCAGATAAGTCGAGGCGTCCCCGCGATAAAGATGCGGCGCGGCAAAGGCAATTTTTTCTTCAGTCGGCGTCATGCTAGCTAGCATATCGGCATGCAGCACCGGATACGGCGCCAAAAAAGTTGCGGCGACTGCCTTAAGTTCCGCCTCACTGGCAAAGGCGTTACCGATGATCACATCGTCAATCTGACCCGTCAGCACCAAATGGCTGGTTTGACTGACAATATCCCGATGCCGATCACTTTCCATCGTCGGCAGGCCGTCATGAATCGGCCAGGGACCGATTTTTCCGTTAGCCGACGACACAAACGCCGCTGTGTGTAACCCATAATGGCGGTATTGCTGCGAGTATTCGGTAAAAATGGCATCACTCAACCCGGTAAAGGCTTGCGGATAAAAGTTATGGCAGCCGATTAGGTTATCGCGATCGGGATCATAGGACATGATACTCGCCAGATAATTGGTCCCCCGGCTCATATTCAGTTCGATTTTTAAGCCATAAGGATTGTGCGTCATCCGTGCTTCTTCTGCCCCAGTGAAGCCTTCATCCAGCCGCAGTCCCCAAACATGGAGGTTATCGAAAAAACTTAGATCATCATAACTGATCTTCAGTTCCTTGAACAATGCCGGATTGATATCCACGATCGTCTTAAACCCAAGCTGGTTAGCATAATCAATCGTTTGGCTAAACTTCGCCAACAAATCCTCCCCGTCTTCGCCCAAAAGCTGCAAGAGCGAGGTGAATATACGGCTATAACCGTAATGATGGGCCAGATCGAGATAGGCTTTATTCGCCTCGAAACTGCTTTGATCCGGATAAAGCGAGATGCCTAATCGTTTCATTTCACAAAAATCCCTTCTTAGCTAAAATATTGTGCAGCCATTTGGCGCGACATCTTTTTAAAGCGATGCTTACGTTGCCAGTTTAATAAAAACCCGGCTGTGCGATTATTAGCTTTGCCTTTAGCGGTTTTACCCTCAATTGTTTCAGTATAATGCAGCATTGTCTTGTGATCACCGAGATCGCGTAATTGATAATCCACCTGATAATGATCGCGATCGGTGTCAAGCTCATACGCGTAACGCTGATTGGCGATGGCATGTGTGATCGTCAGCTTTCCGGTCATGCCATTGGCCCACTTTTTCTGATATGTGAGGCCATCCAGACTGCCCGGCAACACTTCCCGGCCGGTATGCGTCTTGATATCCGCCTGCACGGACCGAATCAGCTGGCCGTACATGAACGACGCCGGCACTTTGAACATCATTTGAATTTCCAATTAAAAATCACCTCTCTGAGCACCGTGACGTGTCTGTTAAATCAATCATCAATCTGCGCGGGTTTGATGCGGTTGGCGGCCTTGACAAATGGCACGTAGATTAAGAAGCCGACCACCATGTTAACCAGCTGCAAGACTACTGATCGCCAGTCCATGGTTGCCACTAAAGCATTTAGAAATGGCGGCAAGGACCAAACAATTTGCGCTTTAATTGGTGAGACGAGCCCATTGACAACAGCACCATAAGCGATTGAGACCATCACGACCGGCGCCAAAATGAACGGAATGAAGTAAATCGGATCAAGCACGATTGGCATCCCGAACATGACCGGCTCGTTAACGTTAAAGAAGCCCGGCGCAATGGACAACTTAGCCACTGCCCGCTGATCGTCACGTTTTGAGAACATCAGGATGGCGATTAACAGCAGCAATGTTGAACCGGCGCCACCAATCCAAGCATACAGATCAAAGGAGTTACGGGTCCATAAATATGGTAGATCTTGCCCTTTTGAGAATGCGTTGATGTTGGCAATTTGCGCCGTCAACCAGATACTGTCAAGCACCGGCCCCAACACATTGGTACCGTGAATCCCGAAGAACCAGAAAACCTGCACCAAAATGGTCATCAGCAACACGGCGCCATAGCCTTGGCTCAACCCCAACAGCGGTTCCTGCAAGACTTTGGCAATAAATTCGATCACCGTGGTACCAAACTGGATGAAAAGATAATTGATAATACCAACGCCGTAAAGTGCGACTGCGGCAGGTACAATACCGGTGAAAGCATTAGCAACAGCCGGGGGAACTGAATCCGGCATTTTAATCGTGATGTGTTTTTTCATCAACCAGATATAAATCGTTGCCGCAATGGCGCCCATCAGCATGACGGTGAAGAAACCGTACGCGCCAAAGAATTTACCAAAGTTAAAGAAGCCCCACATACTGACGTCTTTACCGGAAACAACGGCGCCGGCATCGGTCAGAGTTTTGACGGCCCCTTTTGCCAATCCAGCCTTCAACGTCAGGGTAAAGTTTTGCGGCAAGCTCATAATGAACGTGCCCAACGTCACGATCCCTGCCGTCACCGGTTCGACCTTATATTGAACCGCCAGTTGGTAACCAAACGTAAACGAGAAAATCAACCCGAGAATTGCCAACGTTCCTGTCCAAACAACCGCGTTAATCCCGATCAGCCACTGCATCGAATCAACGAATCCGGTCCAGCCGAATTGCGTTGGAATATCCCGAATCAATGCATTCAACACAGTCGAAATCGCTCCGGCCATCATCGCCGGCATGATGGCAATAAAAGCATCACGCAACGCGACCAGCCAGCGAATCGACCCGATCCGCGCCGCGATTGGGACAACATGTTTATTGAGCCAATTGATAAGCTTATTCATTATTTACACCCCTCAAATTTTTTGAGCGTGAGCCAGTCCCGGCCCTACCGCTCCAAATCGATATTTGTCGTGTGGTAATACAGCGTCAGACCCTGATAAACAAAATAAGTTCGTGAAAAGTTGAAAACTTTGCCGCTTGCCAAATAGTTAATCCCATCGAGACAAAGATGATTGGTTTCTACCGGCAACCCCATCAAGTCAGCATAGTCAGCGGGCAGTGGCAATGTTTGAATGTAGTTCTCGGTCGTACTGCCGACCATGTGATACGTGTTGCGCAAGTATGCGAAGATCGATCCTTGCGCAATTTTGGCCGAAAGATGCGGCACAATCGCTTGCGGGAAATACGATTCTTCCAAGTCGTACAGCTGCTTCTTTAAGTACCGTAGTCGCACGACTTGGTAAACCGGATCGCCCCGGGTGACATTACCACGCTGCGCCAACGCAGCTGTTGCGGGGATCAGCGCAAACTTAACGACTTTAGATGTCAGCGGGCCACCTTTTACCATGGCCGTTTGATCAAAACCGATCGACATATTCAGCACCGCATCCGACTGCGCCGAATGATCAATGACGTAATAGCCACTGCCCTGAACCCGGCGCACCAGTCCGTGGGCAAACACCACGTCCAATGCTTTACGGATCGTGTTGCGACTGGCTTGATAACGATCCATCAGCACTTGTTCGGTTGGCAGCTTGACCGGATACTGTCCTGCCAGAATATCTTGAATCAGTTGCTCTGCAATATCGTGATACATCGACAACCTCCCCCAATTTCAAATCCTGAAAACGCTTGTAAAATTTGTACCTACGAATTATAATAGCACAAGAAACAGAAAACGGTTACACTTTTTAAAAAAGGAGTCAGAAAAATGACAGAGAAAAAGATTATGTTGGTCTGCGCCGCCGGTATGTCAACAAGTATGCTGGTTGCACGCATGCAAAAAGCTGCCGAAAAAGACGGCATCACCGTTAATATTTTTGCCACTTCGGCTTCCGATGCCGACAACAAGCTTGCGGCAGAGAAGCCAGACGTTTTAATGCTCGGCCCACAAGTTCGCTACCTTGAAGGCCAGTTCAAGAAAGATTTAGACATCCCCGTCAGTGTCATTAATATGCAGGACTACGGCTTAATGAACGGCGAAAAAGTGTTAAAAGCCTCGTTAAAGGCGATTGATGACGGCAAAGGAGCGGCCTCATGAACGAAGAAGATCAGAGCCTCGAAACCGTCATGGGCTTGATTATCAATGGCGGGAATGCAAAAAGTTCGGCCTTTGAAGCCATTCACGCAGCTAAGGATGGCGATTTCAAACTGGCTGATGAGAAACTTAAAGAAGCCGATCAGTTCTTAACCCAAGCACACAATGTCCAAAGTGGCATGCTGACGGCGGAAGCGCAAGGCGATCACGCCAAAGTCACGTTATTGATGGTGCATAGTCAGGACCACTTGATGAATGCCATCACCTTTCGCGATCTAGCCGGCGAAATGGTGGCACTTTATAAGCGATTAAGTGACAAGGAAGCCAACTAAATAAACCCCTGCCAGTCATGTGAACCGGCAAAGGCCTATTTGTGGTAGAAATGGGTTCCTTATGCTTCAATAACGCTTTCTTTGTTTAACCTCCCGCTACACTACAGACACATTTAAAATCTAAAAAGACCAGCAAAAAAGCGACTTGACTAAGCCGCCTCTTTTGCTGGTCTTTAATTTATTGCTGTTGTCGCAGCGCTTGCCATTCCTCACGTAAGATGCCGTATTTAATGGAATCCCAGTAGCGATCCTGGTAATACCGAACTTGACGCACACGGGCTTCTTGCTTCATCCCCACTGCTTTGGCCAAACCGATCATCCGCTCGTTCCCGGACCAAGTCGTGATGCCCAGATGCGGCAAGTCAATTAGGCCGAAGATCCGATCAATCCACTGATCCAGCGCCTGTTTACCAATGCCTTTACCCCAGTAGCTCTCATCGTAAATCACGATGCCCAAGTCCAGCCACCGTTGCAAATCCCCGTCTTCATAATGTGCGGAGACGTCGCCGATTAAGATACCATCATCCCAAATGCCGTTAACAAAAGGATTAGCGACCCATTGATAGCCGGTCTGATTGGCCTGATCATCCTGCATTTCCTTCAGTGTGGGAATTTCGTCATTAAAGTACGGGCCATTCCACTTGTGCCATTCCGCATTGGGGTCAGAAAAGGCAACCTTCCACAATGTCTCAAGATCTTCCGTTTGAAAATGTTTTAACGTTACTGTCATGTTCGCGCACGCTCTCTTTCTTGATTTGGTTACGGAATTTGAGGAGCTTTAAGTAAAGGGCCTTACTGCGTTTCCTGAACGCGGTTACTGGCCACTGATTCACCAATTTCTAAACGCTCCTGTCTGCATTTTATGTTTGTCTAAAACATACCACAATTATTACCCAGGAAATAATCCAAGTCGCAACTATGTTAACCTAAATCATAGCATGACTCCGCACTGGTTTGTTGGAGTAGACTCAATTTTCAGGAGGGATTTTTTTGGCAGACTATATTAAGCAGGTTCGCGCAAAAGTCGGACATATGCCGCTGATTATGGCGGGGACGATTGGCATTTTAACGGATGACGCTGGCCGCGTTTTACTTCAGCAACGCAGCGATTTTACCGGTGAATGGGGGCTCATCAGTGGCACGATTGAATATGGGGAAACGCCGGCGCAGACAATGGTTCGCGAGTTCAAAGAAGAAACTAACTTATCGGTCACGGTTGTCTCCTTGCTCGGCGTCAATGGCAATCTGACCCTCACCTATCCAAACGGCGATGTCGCCCAGTGGTTGTGCCCAGTGTTTCTCGTGAAACAATTAGGCGGCGAACTAAATGGCAATAACGATGAGACCGAGGCACTAAAATTCTTCGATCCCGCAGCCGCTCCGCGTTTGTTTAACCAGCAACATCGTGAGGCCCTCGCCCATTTCATCGCTGGGGAAAGAGGGTATTTTGACTGATGCATCAACTCGTCATTCTACGTGGCAATTCAGGCAGTGGCAAAACAACCACGGCTAAAGTCTTGCGCGAACACCTCACTGACACACTTTTAATCTCCCAGGATGTCATCCGCCGCGACATGTTAGCGGAAAAAGATAAACCTGACAGTCCGAATATTGCCTTAATTGAACTCATCGCCCGCTTCGGCCTGCAGCATGAAAAAGTGGTCATCCTTGAAGGCATCCTGAATGCGGCGCGTTATGGCCAGATGCTGCAGGGATTAGTAGCTGAAGCTGATCGCAGTTTCATCTACTATTATGATCTGTCATTTGAAGAAACCCTTCATCGTCATGCCGGCCGCGCTAAAGCTAACGAGTTTGGTGCCGACAGCATGCGCCGCTGGTTCCAGCCCCATGATTTATTGGGTGTTCCGGGTGAGCAGACGATTCCTGCGAGTTGGTCACAGGATGACGTGGTTGGGCATATTTTGGCTGATCTTAATAGTTAAAAGTGTTTGAGGCTATTTACACTCCAATTTCTAACCGGCCACGCTCACGCTCTTCCAAAAACGCGTTCACTGGCGCAGAAGTCTGCGTGTAAGGACCTCAGGCGCAATGGCCAAGCCCAGGCCATCACGCCTGAGACCACTTACACTCCGACTTCTAACCGCGCCAGTTCACGCTCTGGGCAAAATATTACAGATTTCATCAAGATGGGACTAGAATGAGCTGGTAGAGATACTTTCAGATTCGTCATTCACTAAGATTAGGAGTGAGTTTAAATGACAAGTTATCCACGGCGTGATCCTGTGACAGATCAGCTATTGACACCAGAAAATTCAGCATTGATTTTGATTGACTATCAGCCGACGCAGGTCGAATCTATCGGCTCCATGAATCATCATGCGCTTATTCAGAACGTGGTGATGACCGCTAAATTGGCTAAAATTTATCAAGTCCCGATCGTGCTTTCAACGGTTAATGTCAAAAGTGGCCGAAACAAGGACACAATTCCTGATTTAAAAAAAGTCCTCGGCGACCAACCCAGCATTGACCGAACTTCAATTAATGCCTGGCAGGATCAGGATTTTGTTGAAGCAGTCAAAGCTACCGGACGGAAAAAGCTCATCATGGCCGCACTATGGACCGAAGCCTGTCTCACCTTCCCAACGCTTGATGCGTTAGCGGAAGGCTTCCAGGTTTATCCAGTCGTCGATGCCGTTGGCGGTACCTCAAAGATTGCCCACGAAACGGCCCTGCGACGGGTTGAACAGGCAGGCGCGCAGCTGATTACCAATGCGCAGTTAGCTTGCGAGTGGCAGCGTGACTGGAACCGGACCGATACTGTGCCGGATTTCGTTAAAATTTTGCTCGAAAACGGTGACTTCATCAACTTAGGCGCTTAATCCTTTTTCGACGATGCGGTTAACGCCGACAGCAGTTGATGTCTTTTTAAAATTGAATATCAATGTCCTTAGGGGCAATGGCCAAGCGCGCCATTGCCCCTAAGATTTTCAAGAGCGTGAACTGGCGCGTTTAGAAGTCGGAGTATAAGTGGCCTTAGGCGTGATGGCCCGGTTTTGGCCATTGCGCCTAAGGTCCTTATACGCAGACTTCTGCGCCGGTAAGCGCGTTTGGGGGAATTTATATGCAGCGTTTCGCAACTGGATCCAAGCGTTGGTGGTTATTGATAGCATTAGGCTTTTTCGCTTTTATGACGAATCTTGATGGCTCGATCGTCAATATTGCGATTCCGATTATGGCGAAGAATCTTGACGTTTCGGCGAGCCGCATGGAGTGGACGGTCTCACTGTACCTGATCGTTTTAAGTGCCTTACTGCTGCCATTTGGTAAACTTGGCGACCACATTGGCAAACGCCGAATTTTCAAGTGGGGCACCGGTACCTTCGTGGTTGGGTCATTGATGGCTGGCATTAATCTTGGTTTCAATTTTCTGATGGTGGGTCGCATGGTGCAAGCCATCGGTGGTGCGATGACCTTGGCAAACACTTACGGGATTGTGACATCGACGTTTGCACTAGCTGAACGCGGCCGTGCTATGGGCGTTGTCAGCACGTTTGTGGCGCTTGGCGGCGTGGCCGGCCCTAGTCTTGGCGGTCTCATTTTGGCGCATTTTAGCTGGCCGATGATTTTTCTGATCAATGTACCGATCGGCGTTGTCGCATTGGGTATCTCGTTGTGGTCAATGGATAACGGGGAACCGCAACCCGGCACGTATGACAAGTGGGGGATGCTGCTGCAGGCCACAGCCATCGCCAGCGGTTTCTGGGGACTGAATTTGGCCCAGCAAAGCGGCTTTGGCGATCCGGTTGTGCTTGCTACCTTCGCTTTGGCCATCATCAGTCTGGCGGCATTCCTGATCTTTGAAAATCATCAGAAGACGCCGTTGTTGCCAATGAGTATTTTTCGAGTCCGCATTTTCACCTTAGGGGTCCTGACTGTCTTCTTCATTTTCATGGTTCAGTTTTTCAGCACCGTTTTAATGCCCTTCTACCTTGAAGATGCACGTGGCCTCACGCCAGGCGCTGCAGGTACCTTACTATCACTCTATCCACTGATGATGGTCTTCTTTGCACCATTCGGCGGCTGGTTGGCCGATAAGTGGCAGGTGCCGGCCGTTGCATTGCTGGGCAGCCTGCTTATTGCGGCTGGCAGCATTGTCGGCGCATTTTTAAAATTGGATGCACCGCTCATGGTTTATATCATCAGCACCCTTTTGATCGGTATCGGCAGTGGGCTGTTCCAGTCCCCCATCGGCGACGTGGTCATGTCGGTGGTGCCAAAAGATCAGCTGGGCATCGCCGGCAGTTTCAACGCGCTGGCCCGCAATCTCGGGATGGTCAGCGGTACCGCGGTGGCAACAACAGTTTTGTTTGGAACGATGAGCCAGTTGGCCGGTAGTCGAGTCACCACTTATCCAACGAGCCATCCGGAATACTTTATCGCCGGTCTTCAGATCGCCATGCTAGTTGCTGCGGGACTGGCATTGTTGGGTGCCATTGCTATTGGATTGACGATCAAGCCGTGGCAAGTGCATGAGAAGAATTGATTGTTGAGTTTTTACAACGCGTTTGTCTCCAATTTCTAACCGCGCCAGTTCACGCTCTTTCGGAAAAGTGCTAGCATTAGACTGCTAGTCACTTTTCGAGGAGGACATGACACATGGAGAAGCATCATTCGACCACCTTGCTTACATGGGGCATTCTTTTGGTGGGAGCTAATTTGCGCTTGCCGATTACCATGATTCCACCGCTGTTGCCGACGATTGAGCATACGCTTGGGTTGCCGGCTTCTATGGCTGGTTTATTAACGACGATTCCGCTGCTGATGTTTGCCTTGGCATCGCCTGTTATCGCCAAAATGGGAAATCGTCGCGGTAACGAGTGGAGTTTGCTGATTGCGCTCGTGATCTTATTACTCGGCAGTTTGTTGCGGATTATTCCTAGTTTAATCGCCTTAATCGTTGGCACGTTGCTGATCGGCTTTGGGATCTCTGGTGGGAATGTCTTATTACCGGCAATTATCAAAGATCAGTTTCCGCAGTCAATCGGCGCTAAAACCAGCTTGTATACCGTGACCATGGGACTGGTCGCTTCGCTGGGGACCGGCTTAGCTGGCCTCTTGAACCAGCAATTCCATATGAAACTGACTATGGCGGCTTTTTCACTAGTCGGCGTGGCCGGCCTGGTGATTTGGGCATTGGCGTTGCGCACCTTGCCACCCGTCAAAACCTGGCAAGGCAGTGCCCGCAAAAACGTGGCCGTCTCTCATTCACTACTGGCTTGGTGGATTGCGTTATTTTTCGGCCTACAGAGCTTTCTCTATTACTCCCTCCTGACCTGGTTGCCAAGTCTGTGGCAGGCTGCCGGCTTCTCGCAACTAACTGCGGGCAACTTGGCTACGATTTTCCAGTTAAGTGGCATGCCGGCGACATTGTCCATTCCATTTATTGCCGAACGGCGCCACGGCCTTGCATACAGCGTCTGGGGCATCATGCTGGGCTTTGCACTAGGCGCCTTGGGCATTCTTATTCCCGGCGCTAACTTCGGCTTAAACGTGATTTTCTCCCTGCTGATGGGCGTTGCGTCCGGGGCCGCATTTGCCATCTGCATCGTCTTCTTCCAAAAGAAAACGGCCGATGCATACGAAACTGCCAGTCTATCCGGCTTCGCCCAAAGCTTGGGATACTTATTCGCGGCAGTGGGTCCGATGTTTTATGGCTTTATCCAGACACTCACCGGATCATGGAATCTACTTTTGTGGGTCACCGTGGTCCTGACGCTACTCATGTTTGCGGTTGGGCTGGTCATCAACGCAACTCCCAGCATTTTCAATGCATCAGATCGAAAATAGCGTTTGCACATTAGGCTTACTTTTTCTAAACTGGCATTATGTTAGGCTCACACCATAACGCGTTCGCCACCGCAGAAGTCTAAGTGTAAGGACCTTGGTCGCAATGGTCAAAGACCGACCATCACGCCCAAGGCCACTTACACTCCGACTTCTACCCGCGGTGGCTCACGCTCACTCAAGACAAGGAGATTACCAAATGTCACTTACAACAACGATCGGAAAAAGCAATGTTGTTACCGGCAAGCTAGGTTTGGGCACCAATAAGGTTGGCGGCCATAATCTTTTCCCCAACCTGCATGACGAAGACGGACTAGCCGTTGTGAAAACAGCGCTGGATCACGGCATCGACATGCTTGATACTGCTTATATGTATGGTCTTGGCCAATCTGAAACCTTAATTGGTCAGGCGATTCAAGGCTATGACCGTGCAAAAATTGTTCTGGCGACCAAAGCGGCACAAGACCCCCACCAGGATCTCAAGCCCAACAACGACCCCAAGTTTTTGACCCAAGCGATTGATGACGCGTTGCTACGGCTGAAAACCGACTACCTCGATATTTTCTATATTCACTTCCCTGATGAAAAAACCGACAAAGCCGAAGCGGTCAATGCCGTCGCCAATGCCCGCAAAGCCGGGAAAGTTCGCGCTATTGGCGTTTCCAATTTTTCACTTGATCAAATCAAAGAAGCGAATCAGGATCAGCAAGTCGATGTTGTAGAAGACAACTATAGCCTCGTGCATCGTGACGCTGAAACGAAGCTGTTCCCTTACCTCCGGGAACAGCACATCAGTTTCGTTCCGTACTTCCCGCTTGCCTCTGGCTTATTAACTGGCAAGTATGGTCCGGATGACGCCGAAAAGTTCAGCGGCCGCTTTTCCGCTTCCCAGTTCAAAACGATTTTGGCCGCCTTACGCGAAGTTGACGGCATCGCGGACGCACATCAAGCAACCATTGCCCAAGTCATGCTTGCCTGGTATATGAAGAATCCAGATATTGCCGTGGTCATCCCTGGCGCGCGCCTACCAGAACAGGCGGCCAGCAACGCCGACGCTTTGAAAGTTCAGCTGCGCGATCCGGAATATGGTTCTATTGATGAACTATTTAAAGAATTTCGGCCTAAGTAACGTTAGCGGTCATGACGGATGTCGATGCCATGCTACAAAATATCAAGAATGCAAAAAGGCAGCTTGCCACTCCGATTTCCGGAAATGGCGAGCTGCCTTTTCTTGACGCCCTCTGATAGAAGACGCAATTTATTTTTTCCGAGTAAACGCCCGTTTCACGACTTGCCAGAAAGTCAGTGACTTGACGATCCGATCGGCAGGAATGTGCTCACGAATGGCGCGCAAGACCTTCTTGGCATCTTTCGCCGCAAACGTATACGTCCCGTTCTTCTTGGTTTTAATGGCAAAACGAGGAATCCATTTGCCCCTGAAGATGACAGATGCAATGACCCAGTTAACTTCATCCCAAGGAATTTGATAAAAGTCATGCACATTTTTTTCGTTGAAAAATTCGAAGCCTTTATCGCCGATCATGATCTTGCCATAGACCGGCATTCCCATAAAGGCAGTGCCTTCCATCACTAATTCTGATTTGGTGTTGATTGATTGAACCATTTTTTGCCATCCTTTTAGACTGATCTTGTGTGCTGTGGAAGTGTGGTTAAGAGCTCTGTGTAAGAGGCTAAAGCTTAAAGCTTACGCGGTGCCCGAAACGCCACAAACGCGTTCGCTGGCGCAGAAGTCTGCGTGGTAAGGACCTCAGGCGCAATGGCCAAATTCGGGCCATCACGCCTGAGGCCACTTACACTCCGGCTTCTAACCGCGCCAGCTCACGCTCTTCCATAAACGCGTTCGCGTGGCCAGAAACCTGCACATAAGGACCTTGGTCGTAATGGCCAAAGACCAGCCATCACGCCCAAGGCCACTTATGCTCCGGTTTCAAACCGGCCACGCTCACGCTCTTCCATTATAAATCAAAAGCCCAGACTTTGTGTCTGAGCTTTTGGGCGTTTTGTTCGATTTTGGTAATTTGTCTTACATCAAACCGATGACGTGGAAGACAACCCCGACAACGAACAGGCCAAGGATAATGACGATTGGAGATACCTTCTTCTTCAGTAACCACATGCAGAACAAGGTGAGCAGTAAGCCCATTAAGCCTGGAATCAACTGATCCAAGTTATCTTGTAACGTTGTCACTTTATTCTTTGTTAGTGACAGTCCTTGAGATTGCAATTCCAAAGCCTTTTGGATGCCGGCTTTACCGCTTGGCAATGAACTCCAGTCAATGTAGGCACCCTTTTGGTTCGGAACATCCGAAACAACTGGCGTGAACTTGACGGAAACCCATCGATTGACCAGTGATCCCAGAATGAACATACCTAGGATTGTGGCACCCTTTGTAACTTCCTGTAGCAAACCACCGGAAAGGTCTTCGGTAATCTTGCTCCCGGCTTTGTAACCAAATTCCTGAGTGTACCATAGGAACGCCATACGGATCGCATTCCAAAGTACGAAGTAAAGGATTGGTCCCATTAAGTTGCCGGCCATCGCCAGCGATGCGGCTAACGCACCAATAATTGGCTTAACCGTGAACCAGAACACTGGATCGCCGACACCAGCCAGCGGACCCATCATCCCGACTTTGACACCCTGAATGGCTTTGTCATCAATCGGAGCGCCATTGGCACGTTCTTCTTCCAGTGCCATCGTAACACCCAGAATCGGTGATGCCAGATATGGGTGAGTGTTAAAGAACTCCAGATGCCGTTTTAAAGCAGCTGCGCGGTCTTCTTTGGTGTGATACAAACGTTTCAGCGCAGGAATTAAGGTGTAAGCCCAGCCACCGTTCTGCATACGTTCGTAGTTCCAAGAACCTTGAAGGAAGGTTGACCGCCACCAAACCTTAATTCGGTCGCTTTTTGTGATATGAACTTCTTCAGCCATGTTTGTCAACCTCCTTCTCAATAATTGTCAATAATGTCGCCGACAGGATCACCGGCACCACTATTATTTGAGCTGCCGCCGTTACCTGAACCGCCGCCTTGCTTGGACAGTGCCAAGTAAATCAGTGCTAAGGAAATACCAATAGCACCAAGGCCGATTAAGGTAATTTCTTTGACAGTCGCCAGAACAAAACCAATAGCAAAGAATGGCCATACTTCGCGGGTCGCCATCATGTTAATAACCATGGCATACCCAACGGCAACAACCATGCCCCCGCCAATACCAAGACCTTTAGTGAGCCAATCAGGCATTTGTTCAAGCAATGCCCGCACTGGGCCAGCACCAACGGCAAGGATCAAGCCGGCTGGAATGGCAATCCGCAAGCCCTGCATGCAGATCGCAACCCATTGCCAGAAATCAATTTTACGGAAACTACCTTCTTCAGCAGCGCGGTCCATGATATGAACAATCGCGGTTGCCAAGGTACGAACCAAAGTGGTCAGCAACAAACCGGCAACGGCCAGCGGAACCGCAATCGCAATCGCTGAGCTAATGCCTTTAGTACCCTGACCGCCAAGAACAAGAATAATAGCTGATGCAACTGATGCCAATGCAGCATCGGGTGCGACGGCCGCGCCAATGTTGGCCCAGCCTAAGGCGATCATCTGCAACTGCCCGCCAAGCATCAAGCAAGGGGTCAAGTCGCCGGTCACAAGTCCGATCAACGTGCACGCAATAACTGGCTGATGGAAGTGGAATTCATCCAAAATACCTTCCATACCAGCAAGGAATGACACGATGAGGACCAGGATGATTTGAATAAAATTCAAAGTCATAAGTCTTCTTCCTCCATTTCAAAAATTACTTCTGCGCATTCAGTTCGTCTTGAGCTTTCTTCAAAATCGCGTTCATATCATCCGGATGATCGGATGGCACTTTACGAACGTCGAATTTGACGCCATCTTTGGCCAGTTCGTGGAAGGTGTCGATATCCTTCTGGTCAAAGGCCAGCACTTTATTAGGCTGAACCTTGCCGACTGAATGCGACATTGACCCGATATTAAGCTCCTTAATCGGAACACCGCCCTGAATGGCACGTAAGGCGTCTTCAGGGGTTTCAAATAATAGCAATGCGCGTTGACCGCCAAAATGCTTATCATCTTTGGCCAACTTAATCATCTGATCAATCGGAACAACATGTGCCTTGACGCCAGATGGTGCCGCTTCCTTAATCAGGTTCTTCCGCAGCTCATCTTTTGCCACTGTGTCAGAGACAACAATAATCCGCGTCGGGTTCGTGGTCTTAGTCCAAGTGGTTGCAACCTGACCATGTAACAAACGTGAATCAACCCGGGCCAGAACATACTGGAATGATCCCGGTTGGCCAGCATTGGCTGTACTTGGTGCGGCAGCCTGAGCAGCTGGCTTCTTCACCTTGTCCAGTGATTCTGGCTTGATCTTGATACCGTCACGTCCGGCTTCAAGTAAATGTGCGGCAATGTCTTGTGCAGAATCCATTGACAGCCGCGAGCCATAAGCCTCAATCAACATCGGCAAATTCAGTCCGGTCACAATCGCCCATTTATCCTTGTGTTCCTCATAAATCGTGTTCGCTTGGTTAAATGGTGATCCGCCCCACAAATCGATCAAAAACAAAACTTCATCGTCTGGGTCGAACTTAGCGATCGCATCTTCGAGGTGCTTGTGCAAGTCATCCGGGCCTTCATCGGGCATGAAGGTCACAGCTTCGACTTTTTCTTGCTCACCGAAGATCATTTGACCGGATTGCTTGATGCCAGCAGCGAATTGGCCATGACTAGCAAGAATGATTCCGACCATTATTACGCCTCCTAAAAATTTGTGGTTGCCTCGAAAATAATATCTGCAAAAAACAAAAATAATCAAAAATACAAGGCTTCCCAATAAGTTAGTATGACTTCCTCCGCGCCGCTATGCAAGCATTTTCACTTAAAATGAAATTTAAAAAAAGAAGCGCATACATTCAGTACGCACTTCTAATTGGTATCTATCAAAATTGGTATATTGGTCGATACCAATTAATTCAAAGCCTGACTAGGCCTTTTCTGACTGGCCTTCGGAATCGGTAAAGACTGGATCGGCGATGCGCGTGCCTACCAATAAAAGCACTAATAATAACACAGCTGAAAGCGCCGCCATGAGCATCCAACTTGCCGCAGCGCTCACGACATTTGCCAATGTGAAGAACACCACTTGACCGACCGGCATACCTAAAAGGGCCACTAGGTTAACGACTCCTGCCGTTGTCCCCATCTGCTGCTCAGGAACGAGCCGCATCATGACCGTCGACACCCGCGGGTTGATTTTTCCCATGAGATAAGACGTCACAAAGCTGAATCCCATAACGGCAGCAAGCGAACGGAAAAGGAAGAAACTAAAACTGAGCCCGATCATCGCCGCTGTCAAAAGACTCAGGAGTTTGAACGTACTGAGCCGCTGCAGGCCATCCTGCGCAAACAGTGCGCCTAAAATCAGCCCTACCGAGAAGACAATGTTCAACAACGCAACTGTCGTACCAAAATCACGCAGCCACATGCCAGGTTGCTGGACCAGGGATACCGACATTAAGCCATCCACCGATGAGCCCAGTGTATTGACAAACATTGCGAAAACAATGACTGCCAAAAGAAAACGGTTGGTTGCCAGAAATTTGAGCACATTGCCAATATTTTTGAGAATCGGCTGATGCGCATGCGCAACGACTGGTGGTTCAGCTTGTTTTAGGCGACTCTTTTCCCGGGTTATAACCCAAGCTGCGAGTAAAAACGTCACAGCATTAAGCCCGCCAAACAGCGCATAATTGTGGTTAAGTAACACAATCAGGCTCGCACCGACCGCCTGAAAAACCATTTGAACCGTCGTCCCGGTCGCGCTTTGAAAACTGATGGCCGTGTTCAATTCTTTAGCGGGAATTAACCGATGCAACAATGGCAGTACCAAACCATTCCCATATTGTCCCAGAGTATCAGAAAGTATATTGATGCCAAGGAGCAGCAAAAACAATGGCAAGCTGGCAGGCAGCAGGATCATCCCTGCCAACCCTAGGAAAAGTAACGTTTGGCCAATACGCGTAGCCACCATATGACTGGTTTTGGCCTGGGTTCGATCAGCCAGACTGCCAGTCACCAGCGACAGCATTGTCGGCAAACTGGTGGCCATCGCCGCCAACGTGACCGCCAGACTTTTAAACGGCATCGTAGCCGCGTAAATGATAAAAACGATGTTATACAGACTGTCGCCAATACCGCTCAACAAACTGGCATTTAAAATGGCGCGATAACCCCGATTATTGAAATATTCATGCATGTTGCTACCTCCCTGCAGCCAAGCATGTCATTTTCGATTCCTACTTGGTTTGTACTTTGAGTGTAAGCAGGCTACACTCAAGGCGAGGTGAAATTCCACTATGGTAGAAAAAATCAATCCCACTGACGGCGCCGTCTTCCGCCAACTTCGGCGCAACCACCATCTGACCTTGGCACAGGTAGCCGATGCGCATAATTCCATTGCTTTCATTAGTAAGTTCGAACAAGGTCGCTCCAATATCAGCTTTGCCCGCCTAAGTCATCTGCTCTTCCGCATCAATATTTCGTTGGAAGAATTCGTCTTCATCCGCGATCTCCAGGCAGGCGCCGTACCGCCAACGACTCACACACGGTTTGTTTACAACACCTTGGTTCACCGTGACTTTGAAGAGGTTATCGCCTATCAGGATCGCTTTGGCTCTGAAAATCCCACGCTGGCCGACTACCAATATTTGTTAAAACAGGAAAAGACTTGGCAGAAACGGTACGAGCACGACCACAACCGCCAAACCCAATTTGAACTCATCAGCATCCAGATTTTCCGCCTAACCATGATTGATCGCGTCAAGCCCCCTGACCAGCCATCACCATTCAAAAATGTGACCGACGCCATGGCCCAATTGCAGGAACGCGCCAAGCCGCTGGTCAGCTATCTCTACTCGGTTGAAACCTGGAATTACTTTGAGCTTTATTGGTTCCGCCATCTCATGGTCGCCTTACCTGCTGAAACCATTCAAAACTTGTTGCCAATAGCGATGAAGCGTTCGGAAAAATATCGCGCCTTCAATCAAATTGGCAATCTACGGATTCAGACGCTCTTCTCCGCCTTCACCGTGTTCATCAACACACGCCACTTAACCGATGCCAAAAAAGTCCTCACCACTGCTGAAAAAATTCTGCATGACACAAACGACCTCTCAAACTCCGCCCTCCTCTTATTTTTACGCGGCTGGTACCAAGCCGTCATCGGCCAAACCACAGCCGGATACGAGTTATGCCAACAAGCCATCAGTTTGGAGCATATTTTGGACCAACCGACGCAAGAACGGTGGCTGCGTTACTTATTGAAGGTCGTCCGAATCAATATCAAGGATCCACAAGGTGGCGCGTACTTTCTTTGACTGCGAACCTATTATCGTGTCAAAAAAACAGTCTTCCTTCTTAACTCATGACGTTTCACGTGGAACACACCAAAAAACGGACCCACAATCAACTTATTTTCGCTGATCGCGAGTCCGTTACAAACTGCTACTATCCGAATTTTCAAAAAAGGCAAAGTCAGGCTTCTTTACCGCAACGCTTTGCCTCAGCCAACGCCTCCAAAGCCGGCAGCCAACTTGCCGTCCAGTCCGGTGCCGCAACCTCATTCAACAACGCCTTCAGTTGGGCAAGCTCTTGCCAACCGCGCGTTGCCTTGCTTTTATCCGGTGAATAAATCATCACCAAACGTTTGGTGCAGGCAATCTGAAACTCAACCCCCATGTCACCCACTGTGGCCTGCCGAATTAACGCAAGCGTTTCCTGCGCGTTGTCCAGTTGCCCTGCCGCAATATACCGAAGAGAAGCGGTCAAGAACGCGCGATTGGCCAGATTCAAATGATCCTGTGGTGTGTTGGGTGTTTGCACTTGGTTCGCAATGGCCTTGATCAGTCCTTCCAAATCCTTCATCGCGATGATGCCGGTTAATTGAAGCGCGATCAGCCGCAACAACAGCGACCACGCCGTTGTATGCGTCAACAACGACCACGCCTGTTTACGTTCACGGGCCAACACGGAAAAGCGTTCCGGTGCATGGTTATGCAGCGTCAAATGCAACAGCAACCGTTGATTGGTATTCGCCAGCGGCAACTGGCGTAAGATACCCGCCAGCGCCTGAACATCTGCCTGCTGCGCCGCCACCAGATAACGATGCAAAAATGATAATGGTGCATCCGAGCGTGAAGGCGTGAACGCATCCCAGTCCAGATTCAAACGATCCAGCAATAGGAAAAAGCGATCGGCGGCCAACTGTGAGGTGCCATTTTCAAATTTTGAAAGGCTTGATACCGAAACAATGTCGCCAGCGGCTTCTTTTAACGTCAGCCGCCGTTCTTTACGCAATCGTTTGAATTGTTCACCGATCGTCATTTTGCCTGCGCCTCCTCCTTCAGGAATCGTCGCCAACTTTTCGTCAACAATTGAGCAAAAAACGGCGAGTCCAATAACGCCAGCGTTGCCAGTAAGTTTTTAACCGCCATTTTGGCCGCCCGATGCTGGCCGCGATGATAGGTCAGCAGGTGCTCTTGATAGCGCAACATGATCCGCGCATAGAGATCATCGGCCGGAATGGGTAAGTTCTTGGCGACGTTAAGCAGCCGCACAGCATCCGTAAACTCCCGACGATGAATCAGCAAGGCGATGCTATTCGTCAAAATCGCCCACAGATACTGGTTCCGGGTTGGATGGCCCTTCACATCCGGCCAGTCCAAAACCAGCTCCATGACCAAACTCATCAGTTGCTCATGATCATAGATCACCAAGGTGGCGGCAAAGAGATCAAGCTCATACAATCCCCAGTACCGAATCCGTTTCAAATACTTGATAACGTCGGCTTTCATCTGTGGTGTTGTCTGAAAACTCGGGTCCGTATACCCATTGTGGGCCAGAATATTAATCTGATTCAGTCGGTAAAAAATCAGCCCGGTTTGTCGCCACAAGCGATACTGCTTTTGCGCTAACACCTGCAACGCTGACTTACCGGCAACCGTGGCCCGATTAACCTGTTGGAAAAAATTCTCCGGATTCAATGCCCGATAGCCTTGTTGCATCAATTCAACATCTTGATCAAAGCGCGTTAACAGTTTTAAAACAACGGCTGCACTGAGCTGGGTCTCCCCCCGTTCAAAGCGTGACAAAGTAGCGGCCGTCGTAATCCCCGCCGCAATTTCTTCCAATGAGTCATTTTCCTCGAGACGCAACGCCTTTAAATAGGCCCCGACTTTGACAGGCTCCTCCGCCATCAGCACCCGCCCCTTTTTATGAGAAGTTTATTAGACAAATTTAACACGTTTTGTCATTTTTTCAAAATATCTTTCTATTTTTCATACATTTGCCAGCACAGACTTAATTGACTTTCATTCCCCATTCCGCTACACTCGATCTTGACATTTAAATACACCACCAAGAAATAGAGGTTGCGGTGGGCAACGAAAACTGGGGAGTGCCGGATCATGTTGAACCAGTCGTAAGTGCCGCCGCCGAAATGTCGGGCCGTGTTCGGACGATCCGCATTGGGCCATGAGCGCATAACTCATGGACTGTCGAAGCAGGCTGCTTCGGGGCGCTATGATTCTGGTTTATGACTAAAATCGATGGAATCGACCTTTATTGCTTGTTCAATAAAGGTCGATTTTTTGGTTCCAGCTCTATTTCCCACTACAAGAAGGGAGAATGTCATTTTATGAAAAAACACTGGGTTGCACGTTTGGGTGTGCTGGGGCTCGTATTGAGCCTGTTGCTGGGCGGTTTTGCTGCTAAGCCAGTCAATGCTGCGAGCGACGACAACACATTCAAAGTCGGTATGGAAGCCGGCTATGCACCGTTCAATTGGACACAGAACACAGATGCCAATAACGCGGTCAAGATTCAAGGCAGTCATGAATACGCTAATGGTTACGATGTTCAGATTGCGCGGAAAGTCGCTAAGGCACTGCACAAGAAAGTCGTCGTGGTCAAAACCTCTTGGGATGGCCTGCCGCCTGCTTTAACTTCCGGCAAAATCGATGCCATTATCGCCGGGATGTCACCAACACCGGATCGGCGCAAAACGATTGATTTTACCAATCCGTACTACATTTCCAATTTGACGATGGTCGTCCGTAAAGACAGCAAATATGCAAAAGCCAAGAGCATTGCTGATTTTAAAGGTGCTAAAGTGACAGCGCAGCTCAGTACGTATCACTATCAGGCCATTAACCAAATCAAAGGAGTCGTCAAGGAACCGGCCATGAACGACTTCCCAGCGATGCGGGTGGCCTTGGAGTCTGGCACCATTGACGGCTATGTTTCCGAAGTTCCTGAAGGGATCACGGCAGAACGCGCCAACCCGAACCTGATGTATATCCATTTTGCCAAGGGTCAGGGGTTTAAAACCGATGCCAGCGACACCAACCTGGCAATCGGGTTGCGGAAAAACGATCCCAATAAAGCTAAAATCAATGAATTGCTCGCTACGATTTCCCAAAAAGAGCGGGCACGCCTGATGAATGAGGCGGTCGATAATCAGCCTTCGACCGAAAAGAGCGGCAACTGGTTCATGGCCATTATGAAACAGTATGGGCCGATGCTCTTGCGTGGTACCGGTATGACGTTGTTACTGGCCTTGGTCGGCACCCTTGTTGGTTTCATCATCGGCCTGTTAGTCGGGATTATTCGCACCACGCCAAAACCCAAGAAGTTGGGACAGCGCGGTTTGCGGGCAGTTATCAATTGGTTGCTTTCCTTGTATATCGAGGTCTTCCGTGGTACACCAATGATTGTTCAGGCAGCGGTCTTGTATTATGGCGCCGCCCAAGCCTGGCACCTGAACATGGATCGCACCACCGCAGCGCTTTTGATTGTTTCGATTAACACTGGCGCCTACATTTCCGAAATTATCCGTGGCGGGATTATTTCCGTTGATGAAGGACAGTTCGAAGCAGCCAGTGCGCTGGGCATGACGCATCTGCAAACCATGATGAAAGTTATCCTGCCGCAAGCGGTTCGTAACTCCCTGCCAGCGGTCACGAATGAGTTCATTGTGAATATTAAGGATACTTCGGTGCTGTCGGTTATCTCGGTTTCCGAACTGTTCTTCAGCGGCGAAACCATTGCCGGCCAAAGCTTCCAGTTCTTCCACACCTATCTGATCGTCAGCGGCATCTATCTCATCATGACCTTCACCATCAGCCGCCTCTTCCGGCTCATCGAAAAACATCTCGACGGACCCAAAGACTACAACGTGATGAACAATCAAATGCAGGTTGAAACGCCGAAAATCGGCACCGCAAAAGAGGGGGACTAGATCATGGCAAACGAACCATTAATCCAAGTTAAAAATCTCAAAAAGAGTTTTGGGAACCACGAAGTCCTGACCGACATTAATTTCAACGTCCAGGCCGGCGAAGTTGTTTCAATCATCGGCCGCAGCGGCTCCGGCAAGTCGACCCTGTTGCGCAACATCAACCTGTTGGAAACCCCAACTGGCGGCGATATTCTTTTTCACGGCAAAAGCATTCTAGGTGAAGACGTAAAGTTGAGCACCTATCGCGCCAAAGTCGGCATGGTGTTCCAGAGCTTCAATTTGTTCAACAACATGACCGTCTTGCAAAATGTGATGGTCCCGCAGCAAACCGTCTTAAAACGCGACGCTGCAGCCGCCAAAACCCACGCGTTGGAACTGTTGAAACAAGTCGGCATGGATCCCTTCATTGCCGCCAAACCGGATCAGCTCTCCGGCGGGCAGGAACAGCGGGTCGCCATTGCCCGAGCCGAAGCAATGGATCCGGAAGTACTCCTGTTTGATGAACCGACCAGTGCGCTGGATCCGGAAATGGTTGATGATGTCCTAAACACGATGACAGCCCTAGCCCACACCGGCCTGACCATGATCATCGTCACCCACGAAATGGCCTTCGCTCGCGATGTTTCCGATCGCGTCGTCTTCATGAACAACGGCATCATTGCCGAGTCCGGTACGCCGGATCAAATCTTCGGCAATCCGCAACAAACAGCGACCAAGGAATTTTTGAAGCGTTACTTGAACCGGGTTTAACTGAATTAGCCTTATATCATAAACAAACAAAAAATGAAGTCGTATCATAACTCACGGCCACAATACAAAAGCGGACATACTCAACGACAGCTGGAGTATATCCGCTTTTAGTTTTCCTAGGAGAATTGGCTTGGTCAGTGCCAAAGCGTAGCAATCGTAGGCCAGATGGGGATCAGCCGTGGAATTGTTGTTGGTGGGGCGCTCTTTGCCCCGCCTACAACAAGGCCGAGCTTAGAGACTCTGCCGGTTTTGCAGAGGCTCTAAGTCGTGCCCACAGCGTTCCATCCCCAGCTGGCCGGAGATTGCGGAGTTTGGCACGACAATCTATCATTTTGTCTTCCGCTTCTTTTCCCGATGTTCGCGCCATGTGTCCAGACTCACCACGATGAAGAACAGGAAAAAACCGCCGACCACGGACTCTGCCGTTAGTAAAAGGTAGCGCAAGGCAAGGTAGCCTTTTCCAGCGGTGACGTCTTGATAGCCGACATAGCCAAACGTCATTAGCACCGCTAAGCCCAGTACCAGCACGGTGTAAATAAGGGTTCGTTTTAAAATCCGTTTGAATGTCGTCATGGACGCGCCTGCTTTCTTTTGGTTAATTAACGGTTATCTTTCAAAATGGTTTCGGCCTGCTTTTGCAGCTTGGTTAGCACAGTCTTAGGCTCAGCCTTTTTGGAAACTGTCTGGTCAACGGCATCCAGCAAGTTGTTACGGTAAGTGTTATAGCCGATGAATGGTGTTGATGAGAACGCATCATCATACGCATCGACTGCGGCCTGGTAGTTCGGGTTGGCTTTTAGATAGGCTTGATAATCACTTGACTTCGTGGCAGTCGACACAACCGGCACGTACCCGCTGGCTTTGGCCCACTGAGTCTGAATCTTGGTGCTCATCAGAAACTTCATGAATTTAACCGCGCCTTTGATTTGATCCGCCGAGGCACCTTTGAAAACTGAAATACCATTGTTACCCAGAACCGAACTGGATTTGCCATCAAAACTCGGCATCACCGCGGTTCCCCAATGCATGCTCTTAGGTGCCGTTGACGCGATCTGCTGAATTGTGGCGCTAGAGCCGAAGCCAGCAAAAATTTTGCCTTGAACAAATGGTACATTGAAGTAATTATCTAATCCTGCTGTGACAGCTGTCTTATCCTGCAGCATGCTGGTGATCGCCGTCATGGCTTTGATGCTAGCTGGCGTATCGATTTTCGCTTTGTACTGTGGCGTAATCAGCCGATTGCCGGCATCATACGCTAATGTCTCAAATTCAAAATCATAACTCTTATTAAACGCAACACCTGTGATGCCATCACCCTTAAGCTGTTGCCCGATTTTGGTCAGTTCTTCCCAAGTTTTCGGCACAGTGAGGTGATATTTTTCCAGAATATCCTTGTTATAAAACATCAACCGCGTCCCGGTGGCAAACGGAATCTGATAATAATTCCCCTGATACTTCAAATTCGTGGCAATGCCGGGATAAATCGACTTCAGCTCAGCGGCGGAAAACTGGGATTTTATCTGCTTATCAATGTTGACCAGCATCCCGTCATGGACGTATTCCGGAATAATCGTATCCGTTACCTGCCCAATCGTCGGTAAGGTTTTGGACTTCGCTGATGCCAGATACTTCTTCTGCAGATTGTCATACGAACCCTGCGATGTTGCAACGACCTTGTATTGCTTTTGACTACTGTTAAACGTCTTGATGTACCCTTCCAACGCCTTGTTGTAATTACCGGTCATTCGATGCCAAAAGGTAATTGTCACCGGTCCTTTGGAAGTCTTCTGCGCAGAACTGCCACTGCTGCATGCAGTCAGCAACAAGACCATCAATGCAGTTGCAACACCAAGTAACCAACGTCTCTTCATCACATGTACCCCCATTATTGTCGTAAACGCATCGTGTCGTTATGGACAAGACCCGCAAACCGCCGATCCCATCCGGCTGTCAGTACATTTCCTTAAAACTATATACAGTATACCAATACTTACCGCAAGCGGTATCTTTTGCCAAAAAAAAGAAAGCCAATTTTGCTTTCTTTTTGCATTTTACTGCGGTATTAAGCTTGTTCTTCCGTTAATTTAAGATAGAAATTCGCCAATGTCATACTGCGGTACGGGATGACCCAGATAGAAGCCAGCCCCATGGTAATCAACTCTAACAGCCACCAGCCAAGAAAGCTCAGCAATAACACAAAGTAATCCCACTTATGGCCAAACATCAACTCTCGGCTGCGAGTCACAGCTTCGGTATAGCCAATCGGTTGGCCGCTATCGATCGCATCCCGATAAATCCATTGCGCCTGTGAATACGCCATCGCCTTAACAATCCCCGGGACAATCAGCAAGAACATCCACAGGAAAATCCAGACCCATTGCAACAGACCAATCAACAAGCTGCCCAGAAAATATTCGCCCCGTTCAAAAATCTTGAACATCTGCATCCAACTAAACTGATGATCCGACCGGCCGCGAAGACCATCGATCATCGCAAACATGACGCCAATCATCAGTAACACGCCCAACAGGCTCAAAAAGATAACAATTGACTGCCACATCTGCCAGTATTCGTTCACGTGGCCGCCTGTGACTGTGAACGATCCGCTCTGCGCCATCATCCGCCATGTATGCCACGTCCCGCGATGTGCTTCATGAACAGCAGGAAACGGCACAAGTGTCGCGAATGCCATCAATAGTAATGCCGGTAAACTAATGCGCAGATAATAGCTAAAGTTGGGATTCAATTCCGCTTTGGCTTGATTCTTTAGTGATGTCCGGTCCACAGACAACTCCCCCTTAACTGTGATTGCCTCATACAGTTGCTGGGAATATCATAACAGAAAAGCCTGTTTTGTTACACAAACTTGAGCGGGACCTTCGGATTGAGTCGTGGCTTCCCGCGCAAAAGTGTAAACTCATCGCCACTTACGGTTAACTCGGTTTTCGAATCGAAAAACCCGGCCGCATAGCTTTTGATTAAAACCGGTCCGACCGGGGAATCAAGGTGCGCGTCAAATACATCCGGCACATTACGGCGTGGCAATATCAGGAGACTGAATTTAGCTTGGGATGCATCATGATACTGCCGCGAGTAAGGCCCGATGCCATCATTCAAATCCAAAACCAACACCCGATCTGCGTGTAAAAGCGGCGCCAGTCGGGCTGCTGCCTGTGCAGATATATTAAGCTCCATATTTCACCCCCACAAGTACAATAATCCTTGTCGCCCACATTATGGAACGGATTGCCTTAGGATACAACCAGCTTGTAAAAGTTTAACGAAATGCCTAAAATTGGTTTAATGAACCACGATGCTATTCTGTCAGTTAAGACGAGGTGTGCCAATGAATATCTATTCGGCTTTAAAGTTTATCCAGATCGATCATGCGCAGGTCAATCACCTGCAGGTTGTCGTCACCGACCAAAGCGGCAAGCCTGATGCTGGCATGACCGATTTATTAATCGACTGCCTCAACAAGATCGATATTTTCGTTGATCTCAGTACCACCGACCGCGTCAGTGATGTCATTGACGATCTCAACTTACTCACGCCGCTGCCATATGATGTTCTCGAAGAATACCAAAAGATTCTCGAGCAGCCCATCAACGGCATCAACGTTGCGATGAAAAAGCAGTTAATCGAATTTATTTATGCGCCGACCGTTTGAATCAACGGCGCCAACTGCTTCTGCTGTTTCATTTTAACAAGCTCGCCTCTCTGCCAGCAATCTTTGCTGTCGCAGATAGGTGGGCTTTTTTAGTGTGAGCGTGAGCCAGCGCGGTCAGAAACCGGAGTGTAAGCGGCCTTGGGCGTGATGGCCCGGGCTTAGGCCATTGCGAACAAGGTCCTTACACGCAGGCTTCTGCGCTGGCGAACGCGTTTGGGCGAGCGACAGCCATTTCAAAACGCACGCACTCGCTTCAATCGAACTCGTGTGGTAAAAGCACCGTGATAAGTTCATTTTTATGACAACAACAGTTTCGTTTGTCGCCATTTTCTGCTATCCTGACAAAAAATGGAGGCGAAAAAATGAACGAAACGGGACATGCTTTGCCAGCTAACATCAAATTTGTCTGGCGCGCCGATATTTTCATCTGGTCTTTCAACTTTTTTGTTGTCGGCTTACTTTTGCTCATCGCCAGTCACTTTTGGCATTGGCCTTCATGGCTAGGTTTTGGCGTCATTGGGTTAACGGTGCTGCAATATATTATCCGACGGGCCCTCGTGCCTTATCGCTATCGATTTTTGCGCTACAACATCACGCCGACCGCAGTTTTTCTTCAAAAAGGGTTCTTCTTCCGTAAAAATGAAGCGATCCCGATTGCCCGCATTCAAAATGTGACGTTGGAACAGGGACCGCTTCTCCGGTGGCAACAACTGCAACAGGTCAACATTGAAACCGCCAGCACGGCCCATGTCATTGATGGCGTGACGGCATCCGTTGCCGATCAATTGCGCACCCGGATTTTGACACTGGCACAGGAGGCGCGCGATGAATGAACAACCGCACCGCCTTGCGCCCATTTCATTAGTGATATTATGGGTCAAAAATGTCATGGCTTTTTGGCCGTTATTTGTCGGCGGCTTTTTTTCGATGTTCAGATCCAGTACAAGGGTTGGCGATCTTCTATTAGCACTTAGCCTCATTCTTGGCGTTGTCGTCTTAACGCTCTTCTGGTCGATTTTGCGTTATCTGCGCTTCACTTATTTAGTGGCGCCGGATGGTTTGACCATTCAAAGCGGTGTGTTCATCCGCAAGACCAACCATATTCCGTACGACCGGATTCAAACCGTCCAGCGCCAGCAATGGTTTTTCCTGAAGCCACTTGGGCTGGAACAGGTCTCCATCGAAACAGCCGGAAAAGAAACCAGAAAAGCGGAAGGCCAACTGGCAGCTGTGCCGACCGCCGTTGCCGATACGATCAATCGTTATCGCCAAGGAATTGGGCCGGAATCGGCAACATCCACTACTACAGAGACGACTGATGCGGATGCCGATGCCGCCACCCGGACCCGCGTCGTCAGCACGGAACCGGTTCCGGACGCTGCCTATAAAATTAATTCCCACGACCTTAATCAATATGCGCTCACATCGCTTGGTTTCATCCCCATTATCACCGGGATCCTTTGGGTGTTGGACAAGGCTCAGGAATACCTACCTGATAGCTGGTACCAGCAAGCTGAACACGCCATCACGGGTTTAGCCATTTACCTTTTGATCGGCTTAAGCATCATCGTTTTAGTGCTAGGATTTGCTGTTTCTTATTTGAACATCCTACAAAAATATTATCGCTTCACGCTCGATCGCACCGGTAACGAACTGCGCACCAGTCGCGGCTTTTTCCAAACCAACACAGTCAGCGCCCGTCTCTCACGCGTGCAGGCGGTCCGGTTTAAACAAAGCATTCTCCGCCAATGGTTTCATCTCACCACCGTTCAGGCATTACTGGCTTCAGGTGCAGCTGATGACGAGCAAAATAATGATCTGGTTCTAATGCCAGTGATCCGGCAGCGCTCGGCCATGACCGACATGCGCAAGTTCATTAGCTGGTTGCCGACAGCAATACCGGAATTGCAACCGATTCCGGTACGAAATCGCTGGTACTATGTGCGGAATATGGTACTAGGGAATCTCGCTTTTATTGTCGCACCGATTATTTTAGCCAGCGTTTTGTGGCTGCGCGTCAGCTGGTGGGTCTGGTTGCTACCGATTGGCGGGCTATGGCTGCTCATCATGGCACTCCAAGGCCAATACGCCGCAACAAACGCTGCTATCGCCATTGCGCCGCCAGATCAACTCGTCATCCAAGTCGGCGAAGTCTGGACCCGGCAGCGCTACTATGTCCGGAAAAAAGACATCCAGGCGATGAGCTTAGCGCAATCCATCTGGATGAAACCGCGCGGCGTTGCGCACTTAAACATTCATGTGCGAAAAGGCAATAGCGATCAAACGATTACGTCCCGCTACATGAAAGCTGACTTAGCTAAGCAAATTTTAAGTTGGTATCAGCCGCTGCCATAGTCTAGGTAAATGAAGTTAGGAGCTTGCCATGCTACTGAATAAAATTCAATATACGCCGCCACTTCAGGCAACATCCTATCCATTCAACCTCCCTTGGCAAGCGCATTTCCGTGAACTAAAGCTGACGCAGCCGGTGACCATTTTGACCGGTGATAACGGCAGCGGCAAATCAACGTTGCTAAACGCGATCGCCGCCAACTACAACGCTATCTTGATGAGCGGCGCGTCCCTCGAAGATGATCCTGAATACGACAATAGCCGGGCATTGGCGCACCAGCTCAAGTTAACGTGGACTTATCGCACCAAGTCCGGCTTTTTATTCCGCGCCGACGATTTTATTTCATTCATTCGCGCCACCCGCGGCCGCATCAAATATGCCCAGGCTCAGCTTGAACACTTAGCGCCCAAAAGTCTGGAACGTCTGCCGTATCTGAATACACTCGCAGAAGTCCATCACCTATATAAAGTCGATTTGGACACTCTATCACACGGTCAGGCCTTTCTCGCCTTATTCCGCGCCCGCTTACATGCGAACGCCCTATATTTACTAGACGAACCCGAATCGCCATTGACCCCGGAAAATCAACTGAGTTTGCTAGCTTTGATTCATGAAGCGGTAACCGGTGGAGCTCAATTCATCATCAGCACCCACTCGCCTATTCTAATGGCCTACCCTGATGCGCAGCTATTGGCCTTGGGTGACACGCTTGCACCCATTCAATACGACCAGATCGAGCACATCACTTTCCTCCGCAGCTTCTTAGATGACCCGCAACGATTCGTTTATCACCTGTTACATGATTGAATCATTGTCATTAGCGGCAAAAATGTTTTAAGGTGACATTAGAGCATCGTCTGGCGTTGAAAGACCCAATGTTTATCGATCTTTTTCCACCGATGACCGTCGGAGATGCCCGTGAGAGGAGAGATACTTGCATGCTTACATCAGCTTGGACCAAGCAATTACCATTAGATCATATCACCTCGATCACCCCGGTTGGCGGAGGTGATGTCAACAAAGCTTATCGGGTTGATACCTCCGAGAAGCCTTACTTTCTGCTCGTTCAACCTGGCTACCCCGCCAGCTTCTATGCCGGGGAAATCGCCGGCTTAAAAGCCTTTGAAGCTGCCCAGGTATTAGCACCGCGCGTGATCGCTAACGGCAGCATTGACGGCGATGGTTACCTATTACTAAGCTTCCTGACCAGTGGCCATGGCTCGCAACGTGAACTCGGGCGGCTTGTCGCCCACCTGCATCAGCATCACGAACCCGCCGGCCGCTTCGGCTTCGACTACCCTTACGCCGGCACGAGCGTATCATTTTCCAATAATTGGACCGATTCGTGGGCGGACTTGTTCATTCACCAACGTCTCGACAAACTGGCCGCTCACATACTGAAAAAGGGCCTGTGGCAGGCCGACGATCAAGCAACGTTTGACCAAGTTCGCACCATTATCAGCAAGACCCTCAGCCAGCATCACAGTGAAGCATCCTTACTCCATGGTGACTTATGGGGTGGCAACTACATGTTCACGGCAGATGGTCAACCGGCACTCATTGACCCCGCCGCAGTTTACGGCGACCGCGAACTGGACATCGGCGTGACCACCGTCTTTGGCGGATTCAACCAAGAGTTCTACGCCGGCTACCAAGAAACCTACCCACTTGAACCCGGCTACCCATTTCGGCTCGACTTCTACCGGTTGTATTACTTGATGGTGCATCTCGACAAATTCGGCATGGCCTATGCCGGCAGCGTGGAAGCAGTCATGGATCGCATTCTCGACCATGGCGTGCCGGAGAATCAGGAACGAAACGATTAGCATGCCAACATGAATGGGAAAACATTTCGACTAAGCACCCATTATTTCCCGGAAACAATGGCACATTCCGCGGCCGTCTCATGGTATCAACGTTCCTAGCACCACCAATTTTACGGTGGTACAGTTTCCGGAGTTCCGAAAATCTCAGGACTCGGAAGACTATTTGTCATGGCATTGACGGCAAACAGAAAATAAGGCAGCAAAAGCTTAAAAGCAAAAATAGGACAAGGTGATGCCAGTATCCAGACACTGCCGTAACCACGCTTTATTTTTTGTCAATCCGTCATTTGGTTAGGTGCTACATTTTAAAAACACATAAAAAGGGCGTTTTGGCAAACGCCCCCTATGCTAGCAAGTAATCTATAGCTTGTTCTACCAGCCTCCATCAAAACCACCACCGCCTGTTGAACCTCCACCAAATAACGAGCCAAATAAATCTCCCAAAAATGTGTCTTCTTTCGATATCTGGTAGTTGCAAGTGGTTTACAAATTCATCTGAAAGTAAGTGTTTGCACGAGATCAAGTCAATGACTTTAGCAATTACGAAATCTTCGCCCAGCACCAGCAGCAGCAAGAGCAGCACCAGCCGCCCGGAGAAACTGCGCTCGCGTTAAAATCATCCTGGTCTTCAATCTTCTTAACGATCTTAATCCCAAGAACTTTTTTCCCGTTCTTCATGTTCATCGCCTCCTTTCCTTTTGACCGACATCGCAACCGAACCTCTAATATGGATCTTAGTCTGCTAATTTCTTAACTAGCAGATTTACTTTGTAGTATGCGCGAACCCACATAGTGAGTAATTTGAAGATCTGGTTCAGATCTTTGACGTTGTGACTGTTTCTGAGCTTCAAATTTTAAATCGCTCCTACAAAGTCACCTTAAAAGTCACCTTATTATTAAAGAAATTGGGAATGGTTCATCAGGTACAGATGATATGCTAGTAAAATTATGGGAATGGAAGAATGCTTTCACTGACTTGCACTCCCGGTTTCAAATACTTCTTAAACGCCGGGTGTCCTAGAGCTGGAATTCCGCCAATAAATGCTGGAGAGAATTCTGACATATAAACCTTCGAAATAAAGATATTTTTAAAAGCGTTTGCCATGTCTAAATCCATATAGACGGGAGAAAGGTTATTCTTTTGAATATATGACTCAATAGACAGACCTTCTGAGTTTTGTTTTAAGCCAGAGACAGTTACCTTCGTATTATTCCTAACATACCAATCTAACTTGTGTTTGTTTTCTTTAAGCCCGTAATATGAGACAGCCTGATAAAAAGTCTTAAAATGACGAGGATCATCATCCGGATTTACATCAAGTACACTGTTTGAAAACTTTGAAGTGATCCAGTCCGGCGCATATATTATCTTGCGAGTATTGTTTACAGATTGCGCATATTCAACAAGAGCTTCAAGAATTGCATCCTCAATATCTTCACTAATGCCACCACCTGTATTAAATGAATACTTTGACATGTCCCTGTCAAAGGACATGGCTGTGACTGTGTGAAAATTGTGCTGATCTACATTGTGCAGATAGAACGAAATCTCTTTCTCGTTGATATATCCCAATAGTGACTTTAAAACCGGATTGCTAATTTTATCTAGCACTATTAATTTCGGAGGAATTTTGTCATACCAGGATAGATTAATTTCATGCCGCTCTATAATTTCAGTTAAGCCGTGAGTGCGGCCTTTTGCAGGTAAGTAGTGGGATGTTAAGCCACCCGATGTTGCGTATCCAATTCTTTCCTCATTCTTGACTTGCGACTGATAGTACATGAGTACAATGCTTGCAGGTACCATAACCTCAGTATCATCTTTTAAATAATGCATCTTTAACCATGTTGTCTTGGTTTCAGATGTGAATTCATCAAAGATGAAATTTGGATCTTGTAACTGTTTCTTCGAAAACATTTGAAACGAGCTTGGAGGCATTGCTGTGATACCCTTCTTAGATAGCTCTGAATACGAAGTATATACAAGATGATCGACTTGGCTAAAGTAATCCAAGCAGGCAATTAATCGCTCAAAGGCCTCTCCCAATGAGGATGCAATCGCTTTATATAGAGATAATCCTTTGCCACCAGCAAAGATCGACTCGCTTAGCTGTGTTGTCATGCTTGTTTGCCTAAGCAAGTAGTTGAATACGTAATCGATATTGCAAAACTCGCAATTACCAATGAATAAAGGCAATTCAGAGGATGGTGCGAGAACTAGGTCGACCTTTTTAATTAAATTGAAGTAGCCAGTGTAATCAAGCATTTCTTGATAGTTCAAAAAATCTGCATCATCGGTTAGCTGTGGTTCTGAAATCTTTCTGTGATTGATAACAGTTATTTTGAGTCCCATTGTATTCTCACCTTCTTCAAAACGATCACCATTAAGGCGCTCAATATCAACACATAGACAATGTTATTGCCAATTTTAGATAATTCGAAATCGCCTACCCAAAGGTACTGCATAATTTGGATGCAGTGATACATTGGAAAGACATGTGCAAATTTCTGGACAAATTCGGGTAATGAATCTGTGGGTATTGCAATGCCAGATGTAAAAATAAAAATCATGAAAATTCCTGAGGTAACTAGGCTAGCAGTCCTGGGTGATGTGATAAATAGTGAAATCAAATATCCCATTGAGAAGAAAATCAATGCAGTCAGCAGGTAAAAAATTATAAACAGTAGCGTTTGCCCTACATTCATGCGCCATATCGCATGATATATTACAAAGCTCATCCCTCCAAAAATCGCAGTTGAAATCATACTAACGACCAGAAATGCGGCAAATAATGATTGAAAATATTGCCAGTAAGTAGCAGGGTACGTCATGTACCTCTTAAATACACCCTGGCCTTTAATGTCTAAAATAGTAATTGAAATTCCCATCAAACCTGTGTTGGCTAAGAGGAAAACAACGTTTATCGGAACTACCGTGTCAATTCCTAGAACATTCTTGCCAAAGATAGTCGGGCTATCGCCAAAGGTACCGCCAAAGATGACAGTTAATGCAATAGGAACAATAATCATAAAGAACATTGACGTATGCTCTCGGAAGAGTGCTTTTAATTCAACTTTTAGAAACGGTGTGTATTTATCAATGCTACTCATTTACGTCATCTCCGGTATACATGAGATAACCATCCTCGAATGTAAGACTGTATATGCTCACACGGTGGTTATTCAAGATATTTGTGGTTCTCACAGAGCTATCTGTATACAAATAAAAGTTTTTACCTGTTGACCTCGAGATATAATCAATTCCTTGTTCTTTCAGATCCCTCTCGATCGGCCGCAATTGATTGATGTCAATTGGTGTGTAAACAAACTTCCTCAGCTGGCTTTCAAGTTCTGGAATTAAACCAGACTCAACTATTTTTCCAGCGTGTAGCATATATACAAAGTCACAATAATCGGCCGCTTGATTTAGATAGTGATCCGAGACTATTACAAGGTGGTTTTTACCATATTGTTTAATCAAGTTCCAAATTTCCTTCCGATTAAACGTATCTAGTCCAGATGCGGGTTCATCCAGAATGACTATGGGGGCCTCTGTCATCAGAGTCATGGCAATTAAAACTCTGCGTTTAGTACCGCCTGATAAATTGGCGGTACGTGTATCTAGAAATTCGGTTAGTTGGTATTGATCAGCCACCTGCCGCTCGGAAATGTTTCTTTGATAGAGCTTCAAAACTAGTTGAAATTCTTCACGAACTGTGTTTAGCTTCCTCAAATTGTTTTCCTGAAACAAGAAGGCAATTTTTGCACTATTCGGCTCAACAACGATACTTCCCGAACTTAGCCGTCTCAGTCCAACGATTGATTCCAAAAGAGTCGTCTTACCGCTTCCGTTTGGCCCTGCAATCAGATACAGTCCTTTTCCGTTAAACGACATGTTGGCATCGGAAATAGCCGTCCTTTTCTTGTAAACTTTTTTTGCGTGATCTATCCGTAGCATGGTCATTCACCATCACTCCTTGATGATTTTTTATTAATATTGCTAGACAAACAGTTAAAGGTTACGTGCATCATAACCGGCACCCACACGGAGTGCGTGATCACTAAAGATGCTCCCAGTAGCATCCCAAAGAGTGATTTTACAAAGGCTTCGTCATCATTGAAAATGGAATGATTCACACCGTAAGCTAAGGACGTCAGAATAAGTATCCCAAGCACATTATTCATTTGTGCAACTACCCAGTAGCGGTATGTGAATTCTTCTAGCACTGCGAACAATACGGCCATAAATGTGACTGTGATATCAGAGGGAATCCTAAAATAGAGACGCCAATCGAACACTATCATTCTGTTGATCATGATGGTATTGTACATTACATTGAGCACATAGATGGCGCCACCCAAGAAAACTGCGCCGATAATTTCCAAAAAAGAGACTTTAAAAACCGGTATGCCACCATCAACTGATATAATTGAAAAAATGTAATAGATGAAACCGAGCATCCAAGAAAGGTGGATGCATATTTTCATCCAGAATGCCATTTGTGAAAATAAAGCATTAACGATTAACTCGACTGCATTTAAGATGATGAAGACAATCAATACCATACTATTCTGCATATTGCTTGCCGAACGTAATTGAAACAACTGGATAATCATTAACTGTCAAATTTAATAGATCATCTAGTTTATGTTCCAGATACCCTGCAACGGTACAGGAGTGAATGTCTATGGACTCAGCGATCAACTCTAGGTATGCAACTAATATCCCTGCATCAACATGAGCCATCCGATAGGCGCGTTTATAATATTTTGGCATTACACGTGACAAATCCGCTACAACGAAGCAAGTGAATGCACCATACGCCACAAACTCATTTGCAAAGTGAATATCTTTTAGTACAGTTCGCATATTGCCAGCTTGTACCAGGCAAACTTGATCATTTATAAAGTCAAAATAATATAAACCTTGAGGAAGCCCCTCAACATTTGAAACAACAATGTACAGATCTAAATAGTTTAGGCCACCTTGACTATTGCAGAACTTAAATGGAAATTCTCTTTGATCATACGCACCTCGCCCCACACTTTTAACCCCGAAGGAATAGTGAATGATCTCAGAAAACTGATCAAAGCTCACGCTGTCGTATGCATAGTCTCTGAGCGATTTTCTACCTGTTATCGAATCAATTAGGGGTCGGGCACTTTTGATCGAAGATGTAGATAGTGGGTATTCTTTAATACTATTTTGTATAACTTCTCGTTTATTATGAACAATGTAATATTCATCATGACTGTACTCAGTATAATTTCTCGTCTTAAAGGGCGTATCGTCAATTACTTCGTGGAGAATTGAGACGATTTCTGCATCAGTACAATTTTTTAAAACATCTGAAACCTCACGAATTTTATCGGAGTATTGATTCCTTCTTACTCCAGCAATTTTGTTTTCATCCATCCTAACTCACGCTCACTTTCACAATATCGCTTATATTTTTCTCAACTCCATCTACATGAAATAGGGAGTTTACATAATCGAAATTGATTTGAGAGAATGTCGTGGTGCCATCTGTGAATCCTGACTCAATTACGTTTAGGAGACGACCATAATCAACTAACGACTTTCTGAACCCATACTCTCCCAAGAAGGTTGTAATTCTAATTGGAATGAATACCGGTACAAGGACCACGGTATGATCAGTATCTTCACCCGTAATGTTCAAAAGAGATTCAATAGACTTCCCGAGTTGTTTCGAGTCAGCCTGTGGTTTAAACACAAAATTTTTTTCGGGTAAATACTGAAAGGTAGCTCCTTTGTGGATAAGATACATATCAACGCAGGCCATTAATTCTGTCGTTAAATGAGTATCCAAGAATTTAACAACGTCTTTAAGCGTGCTAGATAACGACTCTGTGAACTTATACTTCTCTTCATTCAAAGCACTTTCAGAGTTACTTGGATGTACCGTCTGTGTGCGCCATCTAATTGAGGCCTGGAATAGCGCGCAATTATTGATCATTTCATTACTGGGAAAGAATTTTGAGTTTGTTAGGAATAACTCTCCTGGCGAGAAATAATCAGCACTTGTTAGGCGTTTTGAATAATAGCTTAAATTCTCTTCGAACGTCCGAAAAATATTATCGGTTGCAACATCGTTTTCTTCAAGGAATCTCTTAAAAATAGTTAGTTGCTCACCGGTAAATTCTTCCGTTACAAGATCTTCTGCCATAACATTTCACCTCTAAATAAATGGATGGGTTAAGTTTTTGTCACCCTGGCAACTGGGACATTTAGGAAACTTAATTAATCGAATCTTTGAATCAACTAATCGTTCAAAATCGAACTCATACGCATAGTAATTAATGAACGAATCCGAGATGATTTTTCTAATGAGCAAGCTTGTACGAATTAATAAAGCGTCTTCGTATAATTCGTCAAAATACTTTTTGCCGGGCGCTGTGTCAGTCCGAATTATTTGTTCCTTAGCAACCTGATAGTCGAGCAAATTGTGAAACGAAGCCTCACGAAGCAACTCAAAGTCATTATAACAACCTGTCTGAGAGAAGTTGATTAACGGAACCAAAACACCTTCATTGCCATCTAGATAGGAAATGACTAGTGACTTCTGATTCTGAATACAATACTGGTTGATCTTGTAAAATAGTGTTGGGTTATACCACGTAGAAAACACTAATATCAACTCGGCATTTGCGTTGATATGTTCCACAAATGCCTTGTCCTCGGTTTTTGAGGCATCGTCGTCAAGATACTCCAGGATTTGCACACTTTCGATCTTGCCAAACTTCTTCTTGGCTAGGTCTATTTGGTTAGTAATCACTACTACTTTTACTTTCTGTGTGTCAGCGTTCTTATAATTTAAAAAGTTAAAATCAGTGAGCTTTTTAATGGTTTCACTGATACGCTCCTTTGACCATACGGCGTTGATATTACTCAGCTTATCTACAAGTGAACTCTCGTCCTGGGGGAAAAGGCCTGAATCTTCGATGATGGTATCGAGCAGATGATCGTTCTTCTCATCCTTTAGTTCAAATGAATAATTTGACATCGTGCCTTCCTTGACGAGATATTCACCGTCCTTAATCTTAATGATTTGCATTTTGGGATTTACTGCTAAAACCTTTTCCATAATTATAATCACGTGAGTGCTTCGCCTTCACCCAAAACGGGATGAAAATCTTGCAGCCAACGTTCTCCTTTCGTATTTTAAACTTGTGTAGTCTTCACCTCACACTACAAACCACGGGTAGGTGAGTAGTCACGCCTTCGGGCATGATGTTGCATAATTATATGTGCAGGTTTGCTTTTCATGCACAAATAAGTGTGTCTAAATTCTTGCCGAAATCGGGACAGACATGTCACTGTTTCTTAGCGCCAAGTATCTCTGTTCTTGGGCGGGGTTGACACTCACAAATAATGAGAGCCCGGGCGAGTTGGCGCGGATTTCCAAAGCAGGGGCTTATCTCAAGCCCCTGTTGGTGCAAGTTGCGAATGGACTTGTGCACCCAGAGATCAAACAAGCTATCAGATTCTCAAAAACCGGCGTGGCCATAAGAAGTCAGCAATTGCGATTGCTCGACAACTATTGACAGCAATCTACCATATGCTTTCTAACCACGAGGGCTATCGCCCCAAGCAAGTTTATCAATCGCCCTACTCGATCAATGACCGTGCGAGAAGCTGTTACATTTGCACAAGAACTGAAGTTTGGGGTACACGCTCAATTTTTTCCGAGTGGCATACCCTTGTTTAAGTGCGTCTATTGTTAGGTAGAACAACCTCTAGTTTTTTTCAAGCTTTCACCTCCAAAGTCTTTCAAAAGGAAAGTCAGTATACTAAGATGTATTTAAATAACAAAGATTAACCATGCCCACATAATGCTCACCTCTTTTGATTCGAGGTTAGTATCAAAGAGGTACCATCGGGTTTGACAGTCGCATATGTGGGAGTTTTCTATTTGGAGGAATTATTATGAAAAAAAACGCTTTGGGCAAGGCCATTATTGAAATACAAAAAGGAAAACAGATACCAGTCAGTAACATTACGCGATGCGGAGTTTCAAAATCGCAGTATTTTAGATTTGTGAAGGGCGAATCTTCCTTACGTGTTGAAAGCTTCTTAAGCTTAATAAATGAGTTAAACGTTACTATCGACGAGTTCTTGTATATTGCACGTGGCTACAAGGAGGATCCCTATAGAGAGTCTTTTCGCAAGCTTCAGCGAGCATTTTATGATCAGAATCTGGACAAACTGCAAGAAATATCTTTATATTCGGATCAGAAATATAATGAAACACAGATTGATAAGTATAAACACATTAATGCCCTTTCAGACATTTTAATTTCAAGGCTCCAAAACATGCCAGTGCCGTCGCAAAGCCTTGCTGTGATTAAAGACTACATTTTTTCCCTAAATTTGTGGTCGCATTATGATCTTTGCTTATTTATAAACGTAATGTTTGTGTTTAAGATTGACGATGTTCGGTTTTTAATTAAGCGAATGAAACGAGACGAGAATAAGTTTTCGGATTTTAAATCTAATATCAGTGAACAATTTCGTCTGTGGTTCAATCTCATCATTATGGATATTGAGCAAAACAATAAGAATCAACTGCTCCAAGACATATCCGAAATTCAAACGTTTCAGTTATCAGATCAACAGGTACTGGAGCACATTCTTGCGAAGTATGTTCTTCATCTGAAAACGTTTGTCACGAATGGCGTTGGTATGAATGAGCTTAACAAAATCCAACACGATCTGGCAGACTATCAGATTAAATCTTATGCGGGCTTGTTGCAGAACATAAACATGTTCCTAGAAACTAGCTTTAAACAATCTAATTGATGTATAGACGAGAGGACGCAAAAAGCCTAATCTGAGTACTCATCGTGGTCGGTTCCGATATGAGTACTGAGATTAGGCATTTGCTGATATCATTCTTGAATTTGTACGTTGAGAGTGGCACATCTGTGTCACATTCCATCAGTGTTTTATATTTTGTTGGCGCGGTGAAACCTTCTTAGAGAAGCGTTACGCTGCGATTCTGTAAGCTAGTCTAGCGAGCACATTATTTCCCGGGAAATCCTCAAAAATTGCCAAACAAAAAACGGTTCAGAAGAGACAAGCTTGTCTCACTGAACCGTTTTTGTCGTGTCACCGGCAAAGCGTTACCATAACACTAGATTCTAAGCATTCAAGACCTTATTCAAGAAGTTCTTGGTTCGCTCTTCTTTTGGATGCTCAAAGATATCTTCAGGCTTGCCTTGTTCAAGGATGGTGCCGTTATCAAAGAAGACCACCCGATCGGCAACTTCTTTAGCGAAGCCCATTTCGTGAGTCACGATCACCATGGTCATCCCTTGCTTTGCCAGCCGCCGCATAACGCCCAGAACGTCACCGACCATTTCCGGATCCAACGCACTGGTCGGTTCGTCAAACAACATGATATCCGGATGCATGGCCAACGCCCGCGCGATGGCGACACGCTGTTGCTGCCCGCCGGAAAGCTGCGCCGGCATCGCATCGGCCTTGTCTGTAAGACCAACCACTTCAAGCATTTCCTTGGCCTGCTTGACGGCTTCGTCTTTGCTGGCAATGCCCAGCTCAGTGGGTGCTAAGGTAATGTTCCCCATCACGGACATATTCGGGAAAAGATTAAAGTGCTGGAACACCATGCCGATCTTTTCACGCACCTTGTTGATATCAGTGCCTTTATGGGCAATATCTTCGCCGTCGATAAGAATCTCGCCGCTTGTGACGGTTTCCAACCCGTTAATCATGCGCAAGACGGTACTTTTACCGGCACCGGAAGCGCCGATCATGACGACGACTTCATTGTTGGCGACATTCAGGTTGACGCCTTTAACCACATCGTTGTCGCCGAAGCTCTTGTGGACATTTTTCATTTCTACTCGATACTGACTCATGCTTTCACCTTCTTCTGAACCCAGTTACTTAGCCAGGTTAATAGCGTAATAATAATTAAGTAAATCAGTGCTACCATGGTCCAGATCTTAAAGCCTTCCATATTCCGGGCAATGATGATCTTCCCGGTTTGGGTCAGCTCTAACAGACCGATGATCGACAGGATAGAGGTATCCTTCAAGGTAATAATAAACTGGTTGATGAAACTTGGGATCATGATCTTAATGCCCTGTGGCAAGATAACCTTGCGCATGGCTTTCCCAAATGGTAGCCCTAAGCTGCGCGCGGCTTCCATTTGCCCGGGATCAACCGCTTGGATGCCACCTTTAACAAAGGCCGCTGTATAGGCTCCTTCATTAAGCGTCAACGTCACGATGCCGGCGATGAATGCCGGGACTTTTGACCCGATCAGACTCGGTACCCCGGTATAGATGAACAAGGCCAGGACCATGAGTGGTAAGCCACGGAAAATGTAAATAAACGTTGTTGCTGTGCCTTGGCATAACTTATTCGGGATAACCCCTAGAAGTCCGACCAGAATCCCGACCAATGTTGCAAAGAAGATCGCGACAATCGTCAGCACCATGGTCTCGCGCAAACCACCCATCAAAGTTGACCAGTTGGCCTTCAACAACCCGATGAACGAGCGGTCAGTCGTCTGACTGTTACCGGCAGCAGTCTTTTGTGACTTTGCACTGCCGTTGCCCAAGTAACGTTCGATGATCTTATCGTATTGACCATTGGCCCGCAGTTTCTTAAGACCGGCATTGAACTTATTCATCAATGCCTGATTGTTCTTAGAAGTCGCAAAACCATAAGCACCTTCACGCGCCGGTTTACCGACAATCTTTAGCGCCATGCCATTATTAATGCCATATTGCATGACCGGCTGATCTTCAAAACAGGCCGCCGAGTTACCGGTCGTCACATCTTGATACATGTTATTGGAGTCATCAAAAGTAACTGTTGAAAAGCCGTACTTTTGCTTGACGCTGTTAGCATAATCCGCCGAGTCCGTACCGGTTTTGATAGCAACCCGCTTGCCGCGTAAATCCTTCAATGACTTGATCGTACTTTTCTTCGCCACGGCCATCACAACGCCAGACTTATAATACGGATCGCTCATCAGAAACTTCTGTTTTCGTTCTGGTGTGATTGACATACCGGCAATCACGCCATCAATTTGCTTGGCTTCAAGTGCCTGAACCGCTGCGTTGAATCCCAACGGCTTGACCTCGACCTTGAAACCTTCTTCCTTGGCAATTGCCTTGATGAGATCAAGGTCAATCCCCACATACTTATTATCCTGGTTCGCAAACTCAAACGGTGCAAAGGTCACATCCGTCCCTATCGTATACGTCTTCTGTGCTGCCGCCACCGTCTTGCCGGGGAGTAATGCCCCAAGCATTAAAGGCAAGGCGATCAGCAAACTTAGCAGCCACTTTCGCTTCAACCTAAACACCACGCTTTCTAATGATTACAAGCCCATTAGGCCGTTATTGCATGCGCCAGTTGATGATCAACTGGTTGTGCGCTAAGCCCGCGTCTTGTCTGATCGACACGGGTCTGATTCAACCACGTCTTCGTTCAAGTACGCGGCTAAGCGCAGCTCATCTCCTCGCATTTTGGTCGATTTTAAATCTACTGTTTATGCTAGCGGAATGGAATAGCGACTGTCCAGCGTTGATGTTAGCTTTTCTGACATTTGTCACATTATTTTACGCAAGTGGACTAGACCTTCATGCGCCGTTGGACCCAGTTACTGAGCCAGGTCAGGAGTGTGATAATAATCAAGTAAATGAGCGCGACCATGGTCCAGATTTTGAACCCTTCCATGTTACGCGCAATGATGATTTTCCCGGTTTGGGTCAGTTCCAAGATACCGATAATCGACAGAATCGAGGTGTCTTTTAACGTGATAATGAACTGATTAATGAAACTCGGTACCATAATTCTAATTCCTTGCGGCAGAATCACTTTCCGCATGGCTTTGCCAAACGGAAGTCCTAAACTACGCGCCGCTTCCATTTGGCCAGCATCGACTGCCTGGATGCCGCCCTTCACGAAGGCCGCCGTGTACGCACCCTCATTCAGCGTCAGCGTAATAATCCCGGCGACAAATGCCGGAATCTTAGAACCAATCAAGCTTGGTACGCCAGTGTAAATGAACAACGCCAACACCAGCAGTGGCAAGCCACGGAAAATATAAATAAACGTCGTGGCAACTCCCCGGGCGAAGCGATTCGGTAAAACGCCCAGAAGTCCGACCAGAATCCCGACAATCGTTGCAAAGATGATGGCCACTAGGGTCACGACCATCGTTTCCCGCAGCCCATTCATTAAGGTTCCCCAGTTTTCCCGTAACAGGCCAAGAAAACTGCGATCCGTATCTTGGGTTTTGGCGCTGGTTTTCTTCTGGGCCGCTTGTGTTCCGTTGCCTAAGTATTTCGCGACAATTTTGGCATAGGTGCCGTCAGCCTTCACTTTTTTCAGTCCGGCATTGAACCGCTGATCCAGTTGGTCGCTGCGCCCTTTTTGCGTGGCAAAACCGTAATAACTCGCCTTGCTTTCGGGACCGGCAAGCTTCAGCTTCAGACCGGTCGCAATGGCATATTGCAGCACCGGCTTGTCATCAAAACAAGCTACCGAGTTCCCCGTAATCACGTCCTGGTACATATTATTGGAATCATCGAACGTCACGGTATGAAAACCATACTTGTCTTTTAGGCTCATCGCAAAATCTGCCGCCGCTGTCCCGGTCTTTAAAGCCACCCGCTTGCCCCGCAGATCCTTAAGACTTTTGACGCCGCTATTTTTGGCAACGGCCATCGCCACCGCGGTTTTGTAATAAGGATCGCTCATGGCAAACTTCTGCTTGCGCTCCGGCGTAATCTGCATGCCGGCGATGACCCCGTCAATCTGGTGAGCTTCAAGTGCCTGCACCGCGGCATTAAATCCCAGCGGCTTAATGTCCACTTTGAAGCCTTCTGCCTTGGCCACTGCTTGCATGAGATCAATATCGATCCCGACGTAGCGGTTGTTCTTGTCTGCAAACTCAAACGGTGCATAGGTGACATCCGTGCCGATCACATATGTTTTTTTCGCCGCCTGCGTTGATACCGGCATGGTCAAGCCAATCGCCAATATCAACGCTGCTACCCCGGCGACGCACCACTTCCAAACCCGTCTCATAAAAACACCATCTTTCTCATTCAATTCCTAATGCAACGCTAAACCATTCAACGTGAAGCAGCCATCACAAGCTGTGGGCAATACAGTTCGCATCGGCAACATTCACAGGTAACAAGTCTACCGATTTTATAAGAGCTTGTCTACGCGCGCAGAACGCAAGATTGTTTTATACTTAGAGAAACTAAAAAGAAAATGGGATGAAATGATGTTTAGCTACTTAATTGATTACGATCTTAAACTCGCACTCCCGCGCCCGGAAATTGACGGTCCGCTTTTATTCGAGCAAATCGAAACCAGCCGTGAGAGTTTAGCAGCGTATCTGACTTGGGTGGATGCAACGCTAACCGCTGACGACGAGATCAACTTTTTAACAACCGAGCTAAAGTCCTTCGGCGAGCAAAAGTCATTAACCTTGGTCATTCATCAAGCCGACGCCCCTGTTGGTCTGATCACCCTAAACACCATTGACCAACTCGTCCACCACAAAGCCGATATCGGGTACTGGTTAACCACACCGGCACGCGGCAAAGGCGTGATGCACAAATCTGTCAAGGCCATTGCAGACATTGCCTTCCACGACTATCACCTGAACAAACTGATTATCAACGCCGCCGTCACCAATGACGCCAGCAACCACGTCGCCGAAAAAGCCGGCTTCCATCTGGATGGCATTTTGCGCCAAGAAGATCCCAACCCTCGCGGCGGATTCTTCGATGTGAATACATACTCGTTGCTACGCTCAGAATGGTCATAATGTTTCACGAGAAACATTTTTGTAGTCAGGTTGGTTTTCTTTAAAAAAGGTTGAGCCACAATTCCGTCAGAACGTTAATAATCTAATGAACTCCGAAAAATACAGAAAAGGTTTAGGCAATAAGTTCCGAGTCGTGCCAAACTCCGCAATCTCCGGCCAGATGGTGCTGGAACGCTGTGACGGCTGAGCACCATCCGGCCTACGATTGCTCCGCTTTGGCACTGGCATCTCATGTTCCTAACGAATTACTCCTAGGAAAGCAAAAAGCAAACGCACACAACCATTAGCGCGTTCGCTTTTATATCGTCGCTATGAATTATGACTCAACCACTCTTTAACACGTGTCAACCGCAATTAAGTCAATGGACGATCAACCGTAAAAGTAGCGGCGTGATGAAGCCTTCGATAATTGCCGCAAAAGCAATCGCTGGCACCACGATGCCGAAATACTGTACCGCAATGGCTTTGGCATCCAGCGGCGACTTTTCATAGTGGGGATTGGCAAAGAATCGTTTGATCGATTGGCGCAACGCCTTGTTGACCTGCGCCGCCAGCGCCACGGCGACGATCATCGCGCTCATTTCAAAGATCCCATGCGGCAAAATGCCCAGCACAAACGCACCAAAAGCACCGCTGATACCGAGTTTGGCCGCATAGATACCAAGAACCAGACCGACCGAAGCACACGTGACCACATACGAAATCCAATATAAGAATGGAATTGGGATCATGCCCACTAACATCATCGTGAAGGTAACCCGCTCATTGTTCAGCAGAATCGCCCAGAAAGCGTGCCAATTATCAGTTGCTCCAGGAAACTTAGCGTACAACCCGCTCATGAGGCCGCGGACAAAATGCGGATTTGACTTCATGACGATATAGCTTAACAGGCCCACCAAGATCGTCATCACGATGAAAATCAGCCAACCGATTAATAGATAATGTCCAATCACATTCAGGTGATACTTCAGTCGTTCTTTCATTTGCTTGCCCCCACTCATTGGATGGTTACCGGCTATGGTCACAGTATACCGCAAGCAAAAATGTGTCGCTATTGAGAAGATTCTAGCGACAAAATGGCGCCCGCAGTACATCTGCTCGTCAACTACGTACCAATCGTCGCCCGGTCTGCAGCCGATATATTCATATTTTTTTACGACACGGTAGGAAACTTGCTGTTTGGTGCTTTTTCCTGAATAATGGCGGCATGGAGGGGATCACGATGGAAATCAATGAAGCGCAATCAATCTTTTCGGCAGCGCAGCAACAAGTCGCGACCATTGTGGTTGGCAAGCCGATGCCGATCAAATTGGCCTTTACGGCTTTATTAGCCAACGGCCACGTCTTATTTGAAGATATTCCCGGCGTCGGCAAGACCACCTTAGTGCAGGCGATCGCCAAAACGCTGGCAATGCCTTTTTCCCGGATTCAATTCACGCCGGATATGTTGCCTAGCGATGTTCTCGGGACGTCCATTTTCAACCGCGCTACGAATGCATTTGAATTTCAGCGCGGTCCGATTTTTACCAGCATCTTGCTGGCTGACGAAATCAATCGCGCTACCCCACGCACTCAGGCGGCTTTATTGGAAGCGATGGGTGAACGCCGCGTCACCACCGACGGGCACACTTACCCATTGTCGCCTGATTTCTTTGTCATGGCCACGGAAAACCCGACTGACTATGCGGGAACCTATCCCTTGCCTGAAGCGCAGCTGGATCGGTTTATGTTGCGACTGTCGCTTGACTATCCCGATGCCGCTGCTGAAAAAAGTTTACTTCTAAGCCCGGATCGGCAAACCATGATTGCCGCCTTGAAACCATTACTCGATTCCGTCGCTTTAGCAGCGAGCAAAAAGCTTGTCACAACCATCACCGTGACCGATGCGATTGCCAATTATGTTCTTGCGCTTGTCGAAGCGACCCGGACAGACCAACGGATTCGTTTAGGCATTAGCCCGCGTGGCGGCATTGCGCTGGTAAGTGCCGCGAAAGCCTTCGCTATGCTCAACGGCCGCAGTTACGTGACCCCTGAAGATATTCAGACATTAACAATCCCTGTCTTTGGGCATCGCTTGATCATGAAAGATCCAACTTCTTCGTCAACTGAGATTCTAACTGACATTCTGCAACGCATCGCCGCACCAGTCCGGGGGTGATACCACATGCATTGGCGCAATTTTTATATGAATAGTGCACTTGTCGTCTTGCTCAGCCTGCTCGTCGGTTTCGGAATGACGTTTAACTCACCGACCAGCTGGTTTGTGAGTGAATTTGCCTTGATGCTCCTCCTGCTGCTCGCACTGCCACTGCTTTGGCCGATGCGTGGACATCTGCGCTTCACGCCTAATCAGACAACAATGATCGCCGAGCGCCCGACCATGCGCCACTTGACGCTAACAAAAGGCAGATGGCTGCCCAACTTATTTTTACTAGATGCTGCCAAAACCAGCACCTGGCATCTGCCGGTTGGTCAACGCACCGCCAAAGTTACCTTGCAGTTACCACGGGGCGTTTATGATCAGCTGCCGTTCACCGTGACTGTCACCGACTTTTTCGGGTGGTTCCGCAAAACCCTCCCCATGCAACTCACAACCCCGATAACAGTTGGTCCGGTTCGCCAGCCCGAGACTGCTGCCAAAATTGCCACAGATTTTTCACAAAAAATGGCGGCATCTGACGCTGGTTTACCCAGTGACCGCATTAAAAATTTCCGCGAATATTTCCCGGGTGATAATATCCAACAAATCGCATGGAAAATTAGCGCTCACGCAGATTCATTGATTGTTCATGATGATGAGTATGAAGGCCAAACCGCTTGGACGCTGCTGCTGGTTGTAACGCCTTCGCTGCCACTTGAATCGGCCTTGAGCCTTTTTGCGAGTTTGCTGGATACCGGCATTTTCAGTGGTGATGGCTATCTGCTGGATCAGCAGCTAACCCGTATTCCCCGCGGCCAACAAGATGCGCTACTAGCGGGTTTTCATCCTGAAGGCGTCGCTAATCCCGCGGCTTTACCCGACTTGGCATCACCACAACATCATCGAGCTTATCTAGTGCTAGCAACAGATTCAGCTACAGCAAAGCCTTTTTTGCAGGCGCTCTCTCCAGCTGCCGTTACTTTGCTTTCCTTGTCAGGAGGTGGCGAGCATGTCTAAGTGGTTGCAGCGACTCATCATGGTTTTATTGACATGGTGGCTCCTATTCCTTTTTTTGCAGCCATTTGCCGACATCAATCCGATCGGCCACCCGCGCGCACTGGTGGTTTATGTCATCGGCATTAGCCTCATCCTTTATGTCGCCACGTTCTGGCCGCGATGGTGGCCTTTGTGGGGTGTCATGACAGTCGCTGCCATGATTGGCGGGCTTTGGGCCATTGTGCCGCTAAAACAACCATTTAGCCTCTCTTGGTTCACCGCCTATCTACAGACTTTTTCCGCAGCGACCTCAAAGTTTTTACGTGTCGGCGGTGTCGATGTGCCAACTGTACTCAGCATGACGCTGATTATTACTTTAGTAGCATTTCTCCTGCTTTTGACAGTTGTCGTCCGGTTTTATCCCGGTGCCATTGCGATTGTGCTCAGCTATTTACTAGCCGTTCATATTTTTAACGGCAATGATCTCACGGCACAATTCATTCAACTCGCGGTACTCACTGGCTTGATGGCGATGCTGCATCTGTATGGCAATCATTGGTGGCCGCTTTTAATTGGCTGCACACTTATCAGCGGGGTCACGCTCGGCTTGGCATGGCTGTCTTCAGCAACCCCCTTGAATGAACAATTAGCCAACATGTCCGTTCCATTTCGTGACCGTTTAAATCAGCGGGGATTCTACGCAGGCATTCAAACTTACGTCAACGGCCCCGGCCGAACCGGCTATACGGAAAACAGTCGCGTGTTAGGCGGTCCGGTTTATGACGATCCCACGCCCGTTTTTACGGCTACCAGCGCCGAAGCCAGTTACTATCGCGTGGCGGTTGATGCTGCATACACCGGCACCGGTTGGCAACCTGGCGTCGATCAAAGTCAGACCGTGCCGCTGGATGGCGCCATCATGCGCGATCCAAATGCTTCGGTTGACTATGGTCCTGCCCAAAGTACAACCTTGACCTTCAACGGCAGCAAATCATTTTTACCGCTTCCTTATGGGCAACTGACGTTCACAGGCGGTCAACCCGATCCCACGACTGACTTCCTGCTCAATGCTGCCACCCGCCGCGTCAGCACGACAAATCAAGCTCCTTTTCAACGCTTAGACATTCAGGTGCAGGCAAAACAAATCACGGCCGCACAACTAACCGCTGCAACCAGCAGTCGCCAGCAAGTTGGCAGCCGCTACCTACAATTACCATCAACTCTGCCGAAACGTGTGAAGCAACTGGCCGAAAAAATCACGGCCAAGGCCTCGACACCTTATGAAAAAGTGCTCGCGATTCAAAACTATCTCAAATCCGACCCTCGCTTCACTTACTCCAAAACCGATGCGCAGCGGACACCACCCGGTCACGATTATGTCGATTACTTTCTTTTTGATTCCCCAATCGGCTACTGTGATAATTTCTCCTCGGCAATGGTCGTGCTATGTCGCAGCATCGGCTTGCCTGCTCGATGGGCCAAGGGATTTAATACCGGAACTTTTATTGGCGGATCAGGCCAACACAAACAGTATGTGATCCGTAACAGCAACGCTCACTCGTGGCCCGAAGTTTACTTCAACAATTTAGGTTGGCTGCCATTCGAACCGACCCCCGGCTTTAATGATCCCGCAACGCCAGAAGAAAATATACCCTCCTCATCCGCTAATAACAGCGTCTCTAATAGTATGCCATCATCATCAAGCATGAGCTCGTCCGCCTCTATATCGCGTACACCATCAACTGGTTCGCCATCCGCAACGAAAACGCATTCTCGATCGTCTCTCAGCAACGTCACCTGGCTCGGCATCTTGCTCCTTATCGTCATTTTGTTGCTGACTGCACTTGCATTCTGGCAACTCCCGGCGCTTGTCGCCTGGCTCATTGGCATTGGACTTACGGCAACCAACTTCCCGCGCCGCTATCGGCTATTACTTTGGAGCTTGCGGCGAATTCAGCATCGTCCTGTCAGCCAAACTTTAACAGCATATGCCAAACTCATTGATACACGCCTAGGCAAACAGACCAATATGTCCGCCCTAACCCAAGCTTACGAACAAATGATCTTCGGCAAAATGACAGTAAATCCGGAGAATTTAGCCTCACTTATAGAGGCGCTCCGTCGGCAACTCATCGCTTACACGCAGAAAAAGTTTCACGTGAAACGTTATTAACTTCATGAATCATTTTATGTGTTCCACGTGAAACTGATCAAAACATGTCACCCCCGTAAAATTTTGCGCAAAACAATCACGTCTTCTGTTTCGCCGCTAGCTACTGATTCCTTGGTTTTGTTTCTAAGCTGTTTCCAGATAGCTTATTTTACATGTTTCTACCCGAATTTAAGCACCAAAGTTTCCCAATTTGTGAAATAAATTATACATTGCTTAAGCGCTTCCTTAACGTTACGTCGATTTTCACGTGAAACAAAACACGAACGATTAATGCAACTCTCATGGTCCCCCTTTTTCGACGAGCACACCTTGCGCTAACCCCTGATGTATCAACCTTGCAGCGAAAAAACTTGCACTTACTAATAAAAAGCGCGTATGATAATATAAACAGTTTTGAATATCCTTTAAAAAGCTGTTCTGACCCCGCTACTATTTTTAGTAGTCGTGCCACTTCGACTGGACGCTGCAGTCAGTTCGTAACGTACTCAGAAGAAAGGGGGGAGCCGCTGATCGTTAGCGGCGAACACTTATGAAAGTTATGATCGTTCTTGAAAACATCGTGATGGATGGCGTTAAACGCGCTTCAACGGTTTTAGGTAATGATCTCGTTAAACAGTATGACGTCAGTTTCTACACCTTGGCGGATGCACCTGCCTATTTTGACTTGGACGCGCCTTTGATTATTGCCCGGCGCCCAACCGATCCCAAGTTGCTGAACTTTTTTGGCAGTGATCCTTATACTCATTACCAGGATCAAATCGAGGATCTCATCGCTACGATTCGCGACCAGCATTTCCAAACTGTCATCTTGCCTGCAGGTTTGACCACTAGTTTTGCACCGCTGATTAAACGGGCTTTGCCGGATGTGAATCTGATTGGCTGGATGCACAACAACTATGCTACTTACATGGAAGATTACTACGTCCAGATGCAAGCCGAGTTTGAAGGTGGTCTTCAAGCTGTCGACACACTGGTGACCTTGACCGAAAGCGATTTGAACTCATACAAACGCTTCAATCCGCGAACCGTTAAAATCTACAATCCCCTCACCTTAGTGCCAACTGGTGAGGCGGACCTCAATGCCCACCGGATTGCGTTCACCGGCCGCATCGCCATCGCCCACAAAGGTATCGACTTCCTGTTGGAGGCCGCCGCATCTTTACCTGACGATTGGAAAATCGCCATTGCCGGTGGCGGTACCGATGAAGACATGAAAAACTTTTATGATTTGATCGATTACTTCCATGTGAGCGATAAACTCATTTATCAGGGACCGTTAAAGGACCAAGCGCTTCGAGATCACTATCGCGCCGCCTCCATTTTCGTTTCAACCTCACGCTGGGAAGGCATGCCGCTTGTTATCGGTGAAGCCATGGCCTCTGGACTTCCGGTCGTTGCCATGGAAAACACCGGCTCACGTGAATACCTTGGCAACAACCAATATGGTCTATTAACCAAAGCCCAGGATGTCCCTGACTTTGTTGCCAATCTCAAAAAAATGATGGCACAACCCGAATTACGGAAACACTACGCTCATCAAAGCCTGGAACGTGCCAGTCACTTTAGTCCGGAAAACATTGTGTCGCAATGGATGCCAATTATTGAACACCAGCCAACCAGAACCAAGGTTGCCGGCTAGTATTTGCCAGAAATTGTCGATGACGACATGAAAAAGACGCTTGCGATAAAAATGCCGTAAGCGTCTTTTTGATTTGTCCGGTAACTAACCGCGACCACTTGTGTACCATGTTCCACGTGAAACGCCAACTCACGCACATAAGGTTCCACATGAAACTCAACATAATGATTCGACTGTTTCATGTGGAACAACCAGTTCCCCCAGAACCGTCCACCTTAGCGCTTCTCCCCAGCTGCCTCCTTCTGAACCGGTTCTTCATTGGTCATCACAGCCGGTGAAAAGAGATGGGCAATCAACGTATCGGGTAACTGATGGTGGCGCCTAAGCAGTTCCGGAATCGCCACATGCTTTTCAAGACTGGTTTTGACGAGTTTCATCGTTGCTTCATAGCCTATATATGGACTTAAAATCGTGGCACTAATCGCGGAATGCTCAACATTTTCAGCGCACTGCTGTTGGTTGACTGTTAAGCCAGTCACACAGTTGGTGGTTAGCGTATCGATGCCGCGCGCCAAGTACCGCTCTCCCTGCAACAAATCGCGGAAAATAATCGGTTCAAAGGCATTCAATTCCAGTTGTCCTGCCTCGGCAGCCATGCTGATCGTTAAGTCCTGTCCAATGACCTGAAAAGCGATTTGATTGACCACTTCAGGAATCACCGGATTAACCTTCCCTGGCATAATCGAGGATCCCGCCTGCTTAGCTGGCAGATGGAGCTCGTTCAACCCAGCCTGGGGACCACTGCTCAATAAGCGCAAATCGTTGGCAAACTTCGACAAATCAGTCGCCAAGCCTTTCATCGCACCGGAAAAGGCGACCAAAACATCGCAATTCTGCGTTGCATCAACCAAGTCTTCCGCTTGCTCAAGGTTTAAATCAATCAAGCGATTGACCTGCCGAACAATGTGTTCCCGGTAATACGGCGAAGCATTTAACCCGGTACCAATCGCAGTTCCACCTAAGTTAACCCGCCGCAAATCATCAGCCGCTCGCGTCAATCGCACCTGATCGCGCTGAAACAAATGCGCATATGCCTGGAAGGTATGGCCAAATGTTGTCGGAACCGCGTCTTGCAACTGGGTACGCCCAACTTTGACAACATCAGCAAATTCATCAGCTTTAGCCAGCAGTGATTTCACTAAAAATGTCAACGCCTGTTGCAACGGCGGCAATGCTTGCAAAGCCGCCATTTTCCCGGCTGTCGGATAAGTGTCATTCGTCGACTGGCACTGATTGACGTCATCATTAGGATGTACCCGTTCGGTCGTATCGCGACTCGCCAGATTGGCAATGACCTCGTTCACATTCATATTCACCGATGTCCCTGCACTTCCCTGAATAGCCGGGGCAACCAATGCATCGTTATGTTCACCCATCAGCAGACTATTGCACGCCGCAATAATTGCCTTAGCTTTCGGCGCCGCCAACGTTCCGGCCGCCGCATTAACTTGAGCCGCAGCCTTTTTAATGATAATCAAGCTCTTGAAAAGTAACGGATCGGTCCGTTCATGACTAATCGGAAAATTCGCCAGTGCGCGGGTGGTGTGGATCCCGTACAAGACATCCTCGTCTACTGCCAACTTGCCAATACAATCTTCCTCGATACGCATTGTGAACTCCCTTTCATATACCAATATTTACGTTATCAGTATATGCGTGTTACAACGCGCGTCAACGTTTAGTGTCAGGTAGTCTGACAAAGGCGGTAAAAAGTATACCAATACTTTAGGGTCTAGCATAAACATTATGCTAAAACATTAGATAATAATTATCAGACACCATTTCAAAAACTCCTGACAGCCTACAACACCAACTCTGTCAGAAGGTTCACAACAAAACCTCTATCCCTCAACCGTTGCCTTAGCCGCATGCCGCACACTTTCAGCCACGACTTCGGCAACATCCCCGTCAAACGCATTTGGGATAATATTCGTCGTCGACAGTTCAGCGTCCGAGATTAAACTCGCAATCCCTTTAGCTGCCGCAATCTGCATCTCAATCGTAATTTTGCGCGCCCTAGCATCCAAGGCGCCGCGGAAAATGCCCGGAAATGCCAGCACGTTGTTGATTTGATTCGCAAAATCACTGCGCCCTGTCCCTACAATATAAGCACCACCGGCCAAGGCCTGATCTGGGAAAATTTCCGGCTCTGGATTAGCCATTGCAAAGATAATCGGTTTGTCAGCCATCGTTTTGATCCACTCTGGTTTCAAAACATGCGGTGACGATACACCAACGAAAACGTCAGCACCTTTCAAGGCATCTTCCAAGGTACCGGTACGATTTTCCCGATTCGTGATTTTAGCAATAGCTGCATGATGTGGCGGCAATTGATCGGCATTCTTTTCCGCCAAAATACCGACCTTATCAACGACCATAATGTGCTTAACGCCAGCGGCCAGGAAGCGACGCGCAACGGATAATCCGGCAGAGCCGCCACCGTTAACAACGACTCTGATATCGCCAATGCTTTTACCAGCAACTTTCAGCGCATTGTATAGCGCGGCAAGCACCACAATGGCAGTCCCATGCTGATCATCATGAAAGACCGGAATATTGAGTTCATCAATCAAGCGTGCTTCAATCTCAAAACATCGGGGCGCACTGATATCCTCTAGATTGATCCCGCCAAAAGTTGGCGCCATAGCTTTGACGGCCGCAATAATTTCTTCGGTATCCTGCGTATCCAACACAATCGGCACCGCATCCACTTTAGCAAAACGCTTAAATAACGCCGCCTTGCCTTCCATCACCGGCATCGCTGCCTCAGCCCCGATATTGCCTAAGCCTAAAACCGCTGAGCCATCACTGACGACGGCAACAGTGTTCTTCTTGGTCGTCAAATCATAGACCAGCGACAAATCCTTGGCAATGGCAGAAGACACTGCGCCGACACCGGGGGTATAGGCAATGCTCAAGTCATCCCGCGTCTCAATCGGTACCTTGGGTGTTACACTCAGTTTGCCACCATATTGTTTGGCCTGAGTCAGTGCTAGTTGATTGAAATCCTTCTTAGCCATGTTCGTTCTCCTCCTCAATTCTGAAAAATCGTCTGTCTAAAACACCATCCGCAAAATAGCGGTCATCGTAATCACCGTGATCGCACCGCCTAATCGCGTTGCAACCTGCGCAAACGGCATCAAATTCATGCGATTAGCCGTACTCAGAATTGCCACGTCGCCAGTGCCGCCCATCCCGCTTTGGCATGCCGTTACGATGGCCGTTTCAACCGGATTCATATTCAAGAACCGCGCTACGAAAAATCCGGTCGCAACTACCGTAAACACAACACTGATTACCACAATAAAATATTGCCAGCTCAGCATGCCCACGACGTCTTTTAGCGGAATGTATAAGAGTCCTAGTCCGGCCATCAACGGAAAAGTAAAATTACTGGAAATAAACTTGTAGAGTTGCTTGGCGCCACGCTGCGTCTCTCCAGGAATGACATTGAGATACTTCAGAATCGCCGCGGCCACAATCATCAAAACCGGGCCGGGAAAGCCTGTGACCGACTGCAGCAGCATCCCTAAAATGAACAACGTACAAGCCGTGAGTACGCCAGCACCCATCATTTTGAGATCAAGTGGGCCGGTATCATCTTTTAAGGCATCGGCGAGATCGTCTTCTGCGCCATTGAGTCGCACCAACTGCCCCTGTCCAGACAACTCTGGCCGCTTTTCTCCTAGCCGATTCAACAAACCTGAACACATGATCGCAAAAAAGTTACCGATAATCGTAGCCGGGATCAGCTGAGCCACAAGCGCGCCGCTGGTCGTACCAGTGATCGTACTGTATCCTAAAGACAGCGGTAGAATTCCTTCACCAATTCCACCGGCCAAAACCGGCGTCACGATGAAGAAAAGTGTATGCTTCCACTCCAACCCCAACAACACGCCGACCAAAGTGCCGACACCCATCGCAAGGATCATACCTAGCATCATCGGCACGATCATCCGCATTAAGCCTTGGATCAGGATTTTACGGTTCATCCCCAAAATGCTACCGCAGACCAGACACGCGATATAGAAATAAAGAAAATTCGCTTGTTTCATCAGCATATCGGTCGCTTTTAGCACATTGGGATTCATCGCGTTATAAAAGACTAAAATCGATGGCACAAGTAATGATAAAATCGCTGGTCCGCCAAAATTTTTGACGACCGGGATATTAGCGCCAATCGTTCCCAGTAACCACCCCAACGTTAAAATGACTGCAAAACCACCGAGCATGTTCACAGGCAACTGTTGCATGACGCCAGCAAGGACAATGACGGCTGCCATCACAAGATAAACCGGCAGCGGCACCGAACCGACTTTAAAACCCATCCACTTTCCTTGTGTCCCTGAACCCGTCTTAGCTGTCGTGGATTTGTTTGCCATTGTTTTCTCCCCCTTCAACTGCTTATTTATTGACAGCTTAATGTAAGCGCTTTATTTGGGGAAGATTATTTAACTTTTTAAAGCATAAAATCATTTCTTTAAGCCTTCAGCAACTCGTTCACAAACTATTTCACCACTTAGGAGTATGAAAAACGTGAAGATAAAAGGATGGCGTCTGTGGGGCTGGCTTTCGCTCATTTTTACCTCAACCCTGTTAGTGACGGTTTTCACGGTCTATGGCTTAACCATGCTGGAAAACCGACAGCAGTTTGAAACCCGCGAAGGCCAACTGTTACTTGCGATTGGTCGCCAATTAGCCCGGGAACCACGGGTCATAGCGGCACTTGAAGCCGATCATGCGGATCAGGCAACCCGCTCCTACGCTAATACGCTGGCGAAAAACTTCAATCTGGACTTCGTGGTCGTGATGAATATGCAAGGCATCCGTCTCACCCATCCTGATCCCAGCCAGATCAATCGTCATTTTCAAGGCGGCGACGAAGTAACGGCTTTACGCGGGCATGAACATGTTTCGGTCCGCCGGGGAACGTTAGGCCGATCACTCCGCGGCTTCGTTCCGGTTTATCGAGATGGTAAAGAGATCGGGGTTGTCGCGTTAGGCATCAAAGTGACCGCGCTGCAAACTCTTATCCACCACTCCCAGATCGGCTTTCGTTTGGCATTGCTTGTCGGCCTGATAATGGGCATCCTGATTGCTTTCTTGGTCGCCTATTATATTAAGAGGCAACTTCACGACTTAGAGCCGCGGGAAATCGCTCGTTTGCTTGAGGAACGAAATGCCATGCTCGAAGAAACAAAAGATCCGGTCATCGTGATTGATCTCAACCAAAAGATTATGTTGGTCAACAAAGCTGCCAGCAAGCTGCAAAACCACCTTATCCCGCAAAGCGCATTTATCGGCCAACCACTAACCGCACTGATTACACATCCCGAACGCGTTAAGCTGACGGTCAAAACCGAACAGTTCTACCAACAAGACGGTCAGGACTACCTTTTCTCGGCCGCCCCGATTATGGTTAAAAAGCAAAAAATTGGTTACGTGATCTTTTTGCGAAATGCGACTGAAGCAATTTTCGTTGCCGACCAGCTGGCCAACACCACAAGCTACGCCAACGCCTTACAAAGTCAGTCCCATGAATTCATGAACAAACTGCATGTGATTTACGGCTTGGTCGCTATCGAACAATACGACGAACTGGCGATCTATCTGCAAGATCTACTGAAACCGGAACAGGAATTTGCTAACCGTCTCGCCTTACTCGTGAAAAATCCACTTGTCGCCGGCTTTATGATTGGTGAACGGGAAAAATTCTCGGAACGAAAGACCACCCTGGACTACGAAATTTTCCCGGAACTACCCGCCAATCGCAATGTAACAGAAACGAAAACGCTGCTAACGCTCAGCCGCTACTTGCATTTTGCCCTTCTTCAGCACGATCTGCCTGACAGCATGCTCATTCAACTGGACTATGCAGACAATCGACTAACCATCTCCTATCATTTAGGCACCATAACAAATCGTGATGCACTTTTATCATTCGTTCATCAAGCTTACTTCCAGCAATTGCTTTCTGATTTACACGGCACCATAACATTCAACCAAGATGGCCCGCTAGTATTGAAGTTAGTTGTGGACTATCACGGCGGCAACCCTATTCCTAATCAAAAGAGGTAAAACACATGACAAACATTCTGATTGTTGAAGACGATCCGATGGTGCAATTCATTCACCGTAACTATTTGGAAAAGATCGGTACATTTTCGAATATTTACTCTTCAGAAACCATTGCCGAAGCCCGGAATTTGATAGCAACTCGACCTATTCAACTGATTCTTTTGGATATTCGGCTCAAGGACGGTAACGGCATTGACCTTCTAACCGAACTACGACGTACCAAGCAAACCGTTGACGTCATTTTAATCACCGCAGCCAATGAAGTTGAAATCGTCAACGATGCACTACACTTAGGCGTCATCGACTACCTCATCAAACCATTCACGCTGAAACGTTTCGAAAAGAGCATTCACCGTTTTTACGCCAAAAACCGCATGTTTGACAGCGATCAACTCAATCAAAACCAGCTCGACGCCTACCTTGAACCACAATCACATGCATCAGCCCCGCTCGAACTAGATAAAGGACTAAGCATGGCTACCCTAAAAATCATCCAAGAGGCTATCGCCCAACTCCCGCAACCATTCACGGTGCCTCAATTAACCGCCAAAACCGAGCTTTCCCACGTTTCCGTCCGCAAATATTTAAACTTTCTGGAAACCCATCGTTTTCTAAAAAGCGACACCATCTATCGCAAAACCGGGCGGCCGTTTAAAACTTACCAGTTACTAACGACTTTGCCGATTTAAAAAGATCGAGATTAGCAAAAATCCGCTAGCACCAGCCTAATTCGCCGATGCTAACGGATTTTCTTTGTTTGATTCGCGATTGCAACACCAAAAGACAAGCACAACGTTACATTTAGGCACAAACTTTCCCGAACTTAATGACTAGTCACCATATTAGTAAAAACCCGTGACGTAATCACCCGATTATCCTCGCTTTTAGGAAGCTGCTTGGAAGGGTTCCGCCAGTGGTAGTGATCCAACGATTTCACCCGAATTCGACGGGCTTCCGGATATCGACGATGTAACGAGGCCAACTGATGCGCCCACACTCTTTTTCCTGTATGTAAGTTAATCAACGCATAACCCTCATCGCTTACACCAGACTTCAGAAAGTCGTAGTTGTCATCTTCCTTCGCCTTCACAATCATCGCCTGACCATGCCACCCAGCGGCTTGAACATGGTAAAGAAGCGTGTTGGCATCAGTCGTTGTCTGTAACTTTTTAGGAATTCGCTCAATCAAAAAAGGGTCAACACCCGACTTAACGATTTCCAAATTCCCAGGCAGCTTAATCAAAAAGCCCTCAGCATCAGCGCCGGGATCGCGTTTGTTTTTAGGGCCTTGGTGACGAAGACTGACAAAAGTTACAAGCACAAGCGCCAACACACTGACGATCAGAACCAGTGATACAAGGTGTTTCCTTTTCAAAATGACCACCCAACTTTTCTATAAACTGCATTGTTTGCGAAAAATCCCACTATTCTTAGCATAATTCTTGCATGCGCATTCAGTTAGTCTGGACCAAAAAGTTAAGGTAATTTCATGTTTTTAGTGGAATTTCTGACTGATCATAAGTATCGACGTTTGTTTCACGTGAAACGGTCTAAAGTCGTTCAATTTTCTCTCAGTTTAAATCAGCTTCTTCTATAAAAGTCGTATACTGAAGCCAAGCGTCACACCAACATTGGACTAATGATCAAACTCAGCGAGGTGTCTGCACGATGAAAATTGTTTTACTTGATGGCTACGCCTTAAACCAAGATTTAGACTGGAGTGGCTTACGCAATCTGGGCGAATGCCATTTTTATGATCGCGCGCCGAATGACGATGCAAAAATTTTGGCAAGAATTGGCGATGCAGATATCATTTTAACCCACAAGACGCCTTTGACAGCCGAAACGATTCGCACTGCTCCGCGCATTCGATACGTTGGCGTGATGGGCGATGGCTATGATGTTATTGATACGCAGGCAGCTAGTGAACGGCATATTCCGGTGACAAATGTACCGATTTACGCGACGGACGCGGTTGCTCAATTCACCTTTGCCTTGCTCCTAGAAATAACCAGTCATGTCTGCCTCCACAACCGCCTTGTTCATGAAAGCAAGTGGTCGACCAGTCCCGATTTCACTTTTTGGGCAAAGAAGCTGGTGGAATTTAAAGGAAAGACACTGGGACTCATCGGTTACGGCCGAATTGCCCAGAAAGTCGCGACCATTGCGCATGCCTTTTCGATGAAGGTTATATTTTATAATCATCGGCCCAAGCCGCATGACCCGAACATTAGCCAACAGGTTAGCCTAGATGAGTTGCTGAAGCAGGCCGATATCATTAGTCTGCACGTTCGCCAAGCGCCAGAAACCTTGAATATGATTCGCCGCGAGACGATCGAAAAGATGCGCCCGGGAACGATTATTATTAATACGGCTCGTGGCAAACTCATCAATGAGCAGGATTTGGCCGAGGCGTTAAATAACGGAAAAATAGCTGCAGCCGGTCTTGATGTCGCGCAGCAGGAACCGATCAGTCCGGACAGCCCATTGTTAACCGCTAAAAATTGCTATATCACACCGCACATTGCCTGGGCGCCGTTTGAAACCAGAGAACGGCTGCTTGATATCACCGTTGCGAATCTAAAGGCATTTCTTGAGCACCATCCCCAGAATGTTGTCAATGCAAAGTAGCATATGAGAATCATGTAATTACCCAAACTTCCCTTATAAATCACCTGAGTCAATCTTTTCGGCAACTAAAAAATGGATCGATCACAGCCATCATCGCCGTGAATCGATCCATTTTTTAGTTGTGCAACCTCATTTTTTCGAAGTGTCCGGCAAAGCCGTCTTCTTGTTCGTGATATCAATAAACTGTGCTTCACCGGCGACGGAATCAACGGCTTTTTGCAGTCGCCGCATTGCTGCGCTGGCGATTGGTAAGTCAACAAAGTCCTTGGTCGCATTGTCCAACTCGACTTCATCAGCTACGGAATCTTTAAGCGGCCGCGGGTTACTTTCGTCTAAAGCGCGAATGACGACTGGCTTAAGTGGACCCATTTGTAATAAGTCCAGGGTCGTGGCGTAGTCAATGCCATACGCATCGGCAAGATCCAGCGTTTCGCGAATCCCTGCTTCTGCCGCCATGATCGCGACATTCGTGATCAGTTTAAGCTTGGCACCATTGCCTTGTTCGCCAACATATTTAACGGTGCCAAATGTTTTCAGTACCGGAAGTACCGCGTCGACCGCATGCTTGTCTCCAGCCGCGATCAGTACCAGACCAGCTTCACGGGCATATTTCACGCCGCCAATCATTGGCACGTCAAGGAGTTTGGTGTTTGCCGGCATGACCGCCTGAATGGCCGTAATCTTACGCGGATCCAACGTGGACGTCACGATAAGTGTGCTGCCGGGTTGCAGATAGTGAACAATTCCGGGTTGTTCCGGGGTGCCGATATGCAACGCTGGCACGTCATCGGACATGACCGACGTGATCACGACTTTCGACGCGGCTACCGCGTCTTCCAACGATTTTGCCGCCGTCACGTGCTCTCCCGTCAAAGCTGCCATCTTAGCCGGCACTTTATCCCAGATCACCACGTCATAACCGGCTTTTGCCAGATGCGGTACCATGTGACTCCCCATATCGCCAACACCAATAAATGTTATCTTCATGTTTTTTCTTCCTTCCCGTTACAAAAGCATGCCGTACTGAAAACGGCATATAAAAAACACGGTCGTTTCTGACTAATTCAGACACCAAAAAATTTTTATCAACTGCTTGCGATTAAAATCAACATCAATCCGCGCGTACGTCTTAACCTAGCATGATCACAAAATGATTTCAATAACAAAGCTCGCGGCTTCATGACGCTTGGTTATCTTTTCCCAAACGCAACTGTTATCGACGCACTCAAAAGTCATTCCGGTACCGTGCCTGCAACGCGCGTCAAGCTGACCGTCAAGACATTATCGGCAGTCGTGTTGTAATCAGCCAGAATACCCTTCACAATCCCTTTAGAAGGGCCATGAGTTCGCGTGGTCTCCTCGTAATTTTGAATCCACGTGCTGACAGCATCAAAGCCAAACTCAAAGCCTTCAAAAACCTGCATGTACGCCGAGGAACGCGGATTGGTGGTCACAATCGTAATCTTGGTCACACGTCCATTGGTGATCTGCATCGTCAGCTTAATCAAGCCATCATCAAAAAACTTAACGGTGCCGTCTTTAGCCGTTGCCGGCAACCGATAATCAGCCAGACGCATATTGGCATTGTAAACACGCTGAACATATGCATAACTACCCAGATCTTCGTGCATTTTCTCACGGCCTTTCTGTCATCGCGTCACCCCAGCCTTCGCATTAGAGTGGCTGTTTTGCGTTACCTATAGTGTACAATTTAATGACAAAAAGAAGAATCAAACAGCTCGGCCAGCCGGATACTGTCAAAAATGTTGTCTTAATCCACTTTGAACTTCCGGGCACAAGAGGCAGATGTTGCGTCTTTTCACGATAAAAAGGTTCGTCAATCCTAACGATTAATCGACCTTGCCATGCGTTGGATCGTATGCCGTTCCCCGCGAATGGCCTTGCTGATGGCATACAGGTTGTCAACTGGCGACTCAAACCCCCACGCGGAATCACCAACATGTTGCATGTCCACGCCGCAGATTTTATTGCGAATAGCCATCTCCTGAAGCACACGGCTACCGCTGCCTTCCTGACTCGTCCCGATCGCACTCATGACCAAACCGCCCGCGCGATGAACCACCTGCACCACCGCCTTCAAAGCAGACTCATCAAATCCCGGAATCGATCCAACGGCCGGCGCCAAAATAACATCAGCACCTGCATCGATAAATCTTTTCGCGGTTTCCTCGCTCATCAGCGGTTCATCGACGCCCGAGGCATGCATTTTTCCGGCAATGATTAAGCCGCTGAAGTACGTTTTGGCCAGGGCAATACTGTGGGCGATCTCCGCATTCGTGACGCCGGTGCCCGGATTGCCCGTCAAGACCATAAACTGGAAGCCCATCTCCTCGGCCTTCTTGATAACCGCCTCACTGGCCGTACAACCGGGCAAAATGGAAATTTGATTCTCCATCATATTTGGATGGTCACCAATCGGCTCAACGTTGATGCCAATTGGCCGCCCAACCAGCTTCTGCAGCCGCGCAATGCTCGCCTTACCATCATGCTTAGGCGCGCTATATAAATCGCGTTCACCGGGATAAAGTCCGAAGATTTTCGGATTGTACACATCGAGCCGATTGCAAAGAATCATATCCGCCCCAAACGCCGCAGCGATCTCGGCAGTGGTAATACTATCCAAATTCTCCTGCGTCACAATATTTTCGCTAACAATAATACGCCCTTCACTCGCTTTAATACTTTCCTTAAGCTCCTGTCCGTTAAATTGCATCACTTCACTGGTACTGGCACTCAAAAGTCGTTTAACCATTTTTCCATGACCTCCTGTTTAATCATTCCAAATTGACATGCATGTTCTTCTTACTAAGCATTATACTTCGGCTGCAGCTTCGATTTCGTCTTCATCAAACATCGATTCGTCAATCCCCCAGAACCAATTCAGGGCAAACGAAACAACAGTTGTCAGTAACAACCCCACGACAGCCAGCACAAAATTATTGCCGCCTGCAGGATTAATGAATTGCGGTAGGCTGAGAATTGAGACTGTCACGAGTGAGAAGACTTTAACTTGGCACAGGCCGAAGAATAACCCGCCCACACCTGAGGCAATGATGGAAGGGATAATGGGTTTTTTCATTTTTAACATCAACCCATATACTGCGGGTTCCGTGATACCCGACGCGGCAATTGAAAATGCCGCCGTTGCGGAGAAAGTTTTTACGCTACGTTTTTTGCCTTTTACCAAAATCGCCAACGCCATGCCGAGTTCAGCAAAATTCCAAACCGCAAAGGCTACCCAAAGGAACGGATCGTAGCCCAGTTGCTTGAGGTTAGCAATGGCAACCGGGAAAAATACCCAATGACTGCCTGTAATAATGAAAAAACCAATTAACAGGCTCAACAAGGTAATGCCGACAACCGGCGCTTGATCATAAATCCAAAGTGAGCCATTGGCGATGACACTGGCAACGCCTTGTCCAATTGGTCCAGTCACCAACAACGTTAACGGTGCCATGATCAAAAATACCGGAAACATCTTCAACAATCCGAGTTTGTTCATCCAAGGACGATCAACCACTTTTTCCAACAATGATTGAACCCACACTGTGACTAGGATTGGAATTAAACTGGTTGAATAGTCTACCGCCGCAACCGGAATACCAAACAAATGAATGGCACTGCCCGCGCTGACCATTTTCACAAAATCGGGCTGCATCATAATCCCGGCCAGCATGAGGCTTAGAATCGTATTTGTTTTAAAGTAGCGGGAAGCACCGTAGGCAACTAGGAAAGGCAGGAAATAAAACAGCGAATTCCCCATCAAATAGAGAAGCCGATACGTCTCGCTACCTTGAGCTACGATATGACTGACCGTTAATAAATTAAGCAGCGCCAAAAATAACCCTGCCATGGCGAGCCCACCAATCACGGGAGTTAGTGAATTCGAAATGGCATCAAGAACGCCATTCAATAAACGCCTTAGAGTGAAAGGCTTGCGGTTCTTATCAGCAACCTCGTCCGAACGAACAGCCGATCCAGCTTCAGAGACACGACTTCCACCAATGAACTCAGCATTAATATACTCAAACACTTTATCTAAGTATCCCGGCATGACAATCTGCACCTTGCCCTCAGAGGCGAAAGCCTTCACCACCCCCTCGATTTCATTGAGCTTATCTAACTCGACTTTGGCATCATCTTTGATTCTGATCCGCAACCGCGTGTAACAACGCGCAACACTCCCAACATTGGTGAGTCTGCCAATATTTGCAATAATTTCATTGCCAATCCGTTCATGTTTTTCCATTCTTATCCTCCTAAAGACTGGTATAAAAAAACACCCAGGAAAGGTAAAGGAATCGGGTAAAACCAATTCCAATACATCTTCAGGGTGTTGCCAACTTAATGTCACAAGCCACTATTCGATGATATGAATAATGTGAATTAAAAGAAATAGCTGGTTCGAATCATTAAACCGATAACCAACTTTGTCCGCAATAAACGCAACAATTTTGCGCAAACTTTTACCGGCATGAGGGTACTGCTTTTTCAATTGACGCAAAAGTATCGTGTCAGAACTCTCACTAGAGTCGTTATACTTACCTTCCTGGGTTCGCAATAAGAGATAATAAAGGTGCGTCGCCATTCTTGATACCGCTAAACTGCTCTCGGAAAATTTTGCTCCATAGTCTTCCCCGAGAATTTCGTTGACGCCAGAAAGAATCGCCATCGCTTCCGCAACCGTTTGGACCGGACCCTTCGTTTCTACCAACTCATGTTCAATCAGATGCATCGCAATAAAACCTGCTTCGTCATCTGAAAAAGCAACCTGACTATGCGAATGGATCATATCCACAGCTTCCTGCCCAACCTGAAACTCTTTTTGAAAAAGTCGCTGGACATCGAATAGCATTGGATTACTCACCACCATGCCACTTTTGGCCCGCTGAACTGCAAAATAGATATGGTCTGTTAATGGAACCAGCAAATGACCGTCAAACGCAACATTCAGTCGACTCTGTGCAAGTGCGATAATGCTATCCGTTAGTTCAAAGTACGACTGCGGTATCTCGTTGGCTAACTCTTTAAACGTATCTACCCATTGGCCGTCTTGGCGTGGGACAGGACGAAAAATATGATCGTCTTCAGTCGGAAAATATGACTCGCCTCGCTTAAGCCGAAACCCTATTCCTTTCCCCCAAACAATCTGCTGCTTGTCATGACCATCCGCTACAAGCAAAACGTTGTTGTTTAAAACCTGCAAGATTTTCAAATTAGACACCTAACAACTGGCACAATTGTAAGTAAGCGCTTACTTATTTTCCCACTTTAAATGAGCAATTCTTATTTGTCAATATATTGATAGTAAGATAACAGATAGCGACGAGCTTAAACCAGCGTTAATAATGGGTTACACTTTAACGATAGAAGCAATCATGTGCGCTTTATATTCTTTGTTAAAACAATTACCATCGTTCGAAAAATATTAATTTTAAGCTCATCGCCACAATTTATAAAAATAAGCGCTAGTTCAGTACAGTGTGCATTTAATCCTCGCCAGCTTTTTTGCAACTTATGCTAAAATTTTCACCATAAGTGGCGCGCCCTTCTTTTAGAATTTTATTGACCTAACAAGTCCAACACTACCGATGGATCAGGTTTTTTTGCGGGTCAACCAAGCTTTCGATAACAACTTATATATAACGCATCGTCAGCGTAACTATTCCAGTTCCTTGCGACCTTTTCCCTTTTCTATATCCTTTTGTTTCTCGCGATTTGTGAGCAACACCTTCATTTGTTCCCGCGCCATCTTGTTAAGTTTTTGAGTGCGTTCTTCTTCGCCCACGCCAGCCTTCAGAAGTTCGGCATTCATACTCTCCAAATTAGTCAATACAGTAAGCTGTATAACCGTCGCATTATCACGAATATTCCCAGTGGTTTGAGGATTTGCCAGCTTCCATTGACGTGCAGTCATTCCAAACAAAGCCATGTTTAGCCGATCTGCCTCTGTAGCATATTTGAATGCCACTTGTGACTTTGTAAGCTGTTCCGGGATCAAATTCTCTTTAACAGCATCTGTATGAATCTTATAGTTTACCTTTGCTAATTCACGGCGAACATCCCATTCTAATTTCTGAGCATCGCTTTCTTTTTCCTTAAGTTGCTGATAGTCCTTAACCAGATACAGCCGAAATTCAGCAGATACCCACATTGCAAACTCAAATGCAATGTCCGTTCTAGCATATGTTCCACCGTACCGTCCAGACTTCGACACTATCCCAATAGCATTAGTTTCTTCAATCCACTTCTTGGGGGAAAGAACGAACGAATTAGAACCAGAAACGGTTAATAGTTCTGTATAAGCCGAATTATTAAACTTAGTGTTGTACATCTGTTCCCAGAGCCCCAGATATTCAATGGTACTTCTGCTTCTCATCCAATTTTTAATTATATCAGCTGGTGCTTCGGGATTTTTGTACTTAGCAATATCTGTCAAGCTAATAAGCGCGTCATTTTCATTGCCAGCATTAAACAAACTAACTTCAACACCTTTAGGCTGAATTACAGCTCTCTTTCGTGGCATCTATTCACTCCTCCATTTTTAAACTGGTCGAAATCGACCAGTTTAGAACCCGAACATTGATTTTTGATCAGCTTGAGACTCATGCAGATTTTCTTACTTTATAAACTTCTTTCCACCCCCCAAAAAAATTGGGCTTGCTTGAATATTCGTGCCGGTAAATGATCTAACATTTAGCAAGTATCCAAGCATTTGTTCAAGGCCTACGAAAGCCTTTCCAATCTCGAATGTAAAGAAAAACCGCGACCCACAAGCGTTTATCTATGCTTGTGAATCGCGGTTAAAATCCTAAAATGGGTGGTCAGGGGATCGAACCCTGGACCCACGGATTAAGAGTCCGTTGCTCTGCCAGCTGAGCTAACCACCCATTGACTTATGTCTGTCGCGCTTCACGACTTAAATATAATATCATGTACCCCTTACTGGCGCAAGTGTTTTACAAACTTTTTTGAAGGAAAATTGCTTTGGGGTCTGTTTCTCTGGCCGCAATAGTCTCCATTCTGTGGCTGCAGGCCACCTTATGCGTCATCAATTTTGCGCATTCCTTGTTACTGATTAGCCCTAAATCTTTAAAAACTAACGCTTGCACAAAAAATCGGTCTCAGCAAGACAAGACGCATCTCCTGAAACCGATAGCTTAAGCCTTTTTAAAACAAAACATGAATCGACTGATTACTATTAATCAACTTAATCGCCTTGCCCAGCATTGGCCCGACGGAAACTTGGGCGAGTCCTTCGAATTGGTGCTTGGGGTCGAGTTGAATCGTGTCGGTGATGACGACCTTTTTCAAGCCGAGGTGTTTGATTCGGTCGACTGCGCCACGTGAGAAGACGCCGTGGGTTGCGGCGGCGTAGATGTCGAGGGCGCCGGCTTCGCTTAAAGCCTTGTAGGAGTCAACGATCCGGTCACCGGTGTCGATCAGGTCATCAATGATGATGGCGTGCATGCCTTCAACGTTACCGATGACGCCGATGTGATCCTGATCGCGCTTGTCCACGATGGCGATGGGCGTATGTAACTCTTCCGCCAATGCCCGCGCTTGTTTGGTGCCACTGTGATCTGGAGCAATGACCACGACATTGTCGCCGAGATTCAGCTTCTTAAAGTAGTCCCCGATCAACCGGTGAGCCTTGAGATGGTCAACCGGAATATCAAAGAACCCTTGAATCTGGTCAGCATGCAATTCGACTGCCACAATGCGATCGACGCCATCCATTTCCAACATGTTAGCGACTAATTTGGCAGTGATCGGTTCCCGTGATCGCGCTTTTCGATCAGCACGCGCGTACCCATAATATGAAATGACCACGTTAATATGGTGTGCACTGGCGCGGCGCAAAGCGTCAACCATGATCATGAGCTCCATGAAGTTCTCATTAACCGGATCAGAGACTGACTGGATCACATAAACATCAGCACCACGAACACTTTCCGGCAATTCGATCTGAATCTCACCATCGGCAAAGTGATTAACGCTCGCGGGCGACAGCGGTAATCCGACTTCTTCCGCAATCTTTTCAGCTAATGGACGATTACCATTGAGACTGAACAACTTTAATTCGTGCATCGATTTCTCCCTTGTTCATATTTAACGGTCTGCACCGTCATTATACGAGAAAAAACAAGAAATTGCGACTGGTTATCTAATGAGTTAAAGTGATAGCAGAACATTTGCAGATTCATAAGCAAGGCTTCAGCCAACGTTAGCTTTAGCATTTGCCATGCTTTGATCCAACTGCAAGACTTGGAAATGGAGGGCTCTTTATCATGAAACAAAGCCATTTGATCGGCCTTGCAACCCCGTTGTTATTGTCAGCGGGCACCTTAGCAACTGCTGAGCGTTTTTATCAATATGCATTTCGCCGAATTAATTATATTCCGGACGCACGCAGCTCCATGCAAAAATACGCTCCGTTATATTACAGTCACGTCCATTGGGTTGAAAGTCAGCGCCATATCGAAGCCTGGCACATGACCGCCCCGGACAACCAGCGCCTCGAAGCGCTCTGGTTACCACATCCCGGCAGTAAAAAGGCCGTCATTATCGGCCACGGGTACAAGGGCACCGGTATCACCATGAGTAATTTTGCCCACATGTTTTATGATTTAGGCTTCAACGTCTTGTTGCCGGATGATCGCGGCCATGGCGAGTCAGATGGCGAATACATCAGTTTTGGCTGGTTGGATCGCCTTGACTACCTGGGCTGGCTGCAGCGCATTCTCGACCGTCTGGGCAATGACGCGAAGTTACTGCTGTTTGGCACCAGCATGGGCGGCGCAACGGTATCGTTGGTCGCCAGCGAACCTAGTCTGCCTAAGCAAGTCAAGGCTGTGATTGAAGATTGCGGCTACACGGATGTCGAAACCGAGTTAGCCTACTTACTCAAAAAGCAGTTCCACTTACCACCGATGCCGTTGGTTCCGTTGGCAAGCTTTATCAACTACCGGCGATTGGGCTATCCCCTGCGCGTTGTGAATGTTCGCCAGGCGCTGACGCACAATCGGCTGCCATTATTCGTCATTCATGGCGCTGATGATGTTTACGTGCCAACCGAAATGGGCCGTCAGAATTATGCTGCCTCAGCTGGCCCCAAGGCGTTGTGGATCGTTCCCGGCGCTGCGCATGCGGAAAGCTACTGGGTCAATCCGGCGGCGTATCAGGCGCACGTCAAGCGGTTCTTGGATATTTTCTTTTAAACCGGTTACTAATCGGATCAGCAAAAAACGCTTGGATGTCACAACGCATCCAAGCGTTTTTTCATGGTGATTGATCAAATATCGTCTAGCTCAACATGTTTCGCGGCCCGGCACTCAATCAAATTCGTCTTCATCGGCTTCGTCATGCTGCTTGCTGAGGTCGTCAAATGTCCGTAGCATTGCCAGATTTGTTTCAATGCTTTCCGGCCATTCCCAGTGCTGGACATTGAAGACGTGCTTGAGGTGCGGCCCGGCACTGGCAGGCCATAGCTTGGTCGTGTAGGTGACTTTATTGGCGTCGAAGACTTGCAACAAGGCCTGACTTTGTAAGTAAAAGCTATCATTTTGGCCGCCGATGAGCATGAATGGCGGCAAGTCCAAGCCCTTAACTACTTGCGAGAAATTCAAATGTGCCGCTAATGCCTGATCACCGCCGCTCAGCTTGTCCAGATAAAACGACGCCATCTCACTCATATCACCGGCCGCTTCTGGCAGCTTGCTTGGTTCAGCTACGGGGCAGACCAAAGCCACCATGGTGAAGTTAAAATTAACCCGGCTAACCCCGAAGAGTTCTTGCAGCTCCTCACTTTGCTGAATGCAGGCAACTAAGGACGCTAGATGGCCGCCTGCCGAGTCGCCAGTCAAGAGGACATGGTCAAGGTCAAACCCGCGCTGAGGGCCATAATGCGACAGCCAGCGCAGACTTGAAAAGATGTCTTGAATCTGACCGCGAACATCAACATCCGGCAGCAGCCGATAACCCATTCCCATCACGGCGTAACCCTGACTCGCCAAGTAACGACAATAGTTTTGGTTGAGGTTCCGATCGCCATAAAACCAGCCGCCACCATGCACATCAATCACAGTTGGCAATGTCGCATTCCGCCGTTTCGCCGGATAATACAGATTCAGCGTCTGCTGGGGATCAGCCGAATTCTCATAGCGATATTCCGTCTCCCAGTGAACATTTTCGGGAACCCGCTCTTCGGCATACCGCGCCTTGTCCCGCGCACCGGTTTGTGCCCAGACTGCTTGAATCTTCGCCAACATTGCATCTTCATCAGCCATACAAGATTGCCTCCTATTTCTTTTCGTCACCATCGCATTAAAAAGGTTATTCCCATATTAACGCAAAAAGGCTGTCAGTGACGCACCTGACAACCTAATCGTTTATTTTCATTGTAATTTTTAACGGTCCTTCGACTTAACACTGGCTTCGACTTCATCAATCAAAGCAGCATCTTTCAAGCCGGTGACCGCTTTAATCACGTCAACCAGCGGCTGATCTTTTAGCATTGCCTGAAGTTTAACTGCTTCAGCATCATTTGGTTCAACGTAATGGAACATCATGCCAACAGTGTCCATCAAAACACTGTAATCCAAGCCGCGTTCTTTTAATTCACGAATCGGCCGGATGAAGCGTTCGTTGTAACCCAACTTGCGGATCGGCGTGCGGGCAACCCGGGAAATATCATCAGAAATGTAGGGATTCTGGAACCGTTGCAGCACCCGATTTTGATAAGTCTCGAGATCTTTTTCGTTAAAGTTCTTGAACTCAGCGAGCAACAATGACCGGGTTTCGGCCAGTGCGCCTTTTGCCTGATTGAAGACTTTTGGATCCTTGATCGCTTCGCCAATGGTGGTGTAGCCCAGATACTTGCCGGTGTAAGCTGTTGTGGCGTGACCGGTGTTGACCGAGAAGAGTTTCCGTTCGATGTAAGGTTCCAGATCCGGAACATAATCAACGGTCTTCAGCTTCAGATCCTTGTTCTTCATCTGGCTTTCGTCAACAACCCATTCTTTGAAGTCTTCGACACTGACCGCCAGCGGATCGTCATGCTTTTGCTGTGGCACAATACGGTCAACAGCCGCATTCGGGAAGCCAATATACGTATCGGTAAAGGTTTTGCCGGCGTCATCGAGATGTTCATATACGCTCTTTTTAAGGGCCTGAGAACCGCCGATCATGTTTTCACATGCAATCACATCTAGCGGTTGGTGGTTGTTGGCCGCGGCACGCGCCTGCAGCCCTTGCGCAATGAGCGGCGCAATGATTGGCAGAATCTTCGGGCCAATGGCAGTGGTAACCAAATCTGCCTGAGCGATCGCTTTCACAACTGCCTCAGGATCCTTGGCATTGTTCAAGCCATCAACATTGTCCACGTGAATCTTTTTCTCGCCTGGGGCCGCCAGCGTGATCGTATATTCACCACGCCGATTCAACGCATTGATAATCGTCTCGTTAACATCGACAAAATTGATCTTGAAGCCATTCGCGGCAAGTGTTTCACCGATAAACCCGCGACCAATATTACCTGCACCAAAATGTACTGCTTCCATCATAATTTATTCAACTTCCTTCAGTAAATTGACGATTTCTTCCGGCGTTTGCGCGTCGGCTAATTTCTGGACATTCTCCACATCACTGCAATACAGCGCAATCTGCGACAAGAGCTTGAGATGTTCACCGTTCAAGCCGGCAATGCCGAACACCACGGTAACCAAATTCTCATCAGCCGGATCTTCTGACCAATCAACACCCCACGGATATTGAACAACCGAGATCCCGGTTTTTTTAATATATTTCATGCCTGCTTCCGTACCATGGGGAATCGCAATAAAGTTGCCCATGTATACCGAAACGTCACGATTACGATCAATCATTGAATCAATATAAGCCGGTTCAACATTGCCATTGTCGACCAGGAGTTGGCCGGCCTGACGAATGGCTTCGTCCCTGGTCTTTGCTTCCTGACCAAGCTTGATCGTGTTTACGTCGAGTCCTTTCATCATGTCACCTTCGATCAATTTTTTGGATTTCGTGCATAAAGACTTCAGTCATTACTTGATATAACTGGCTATAGTTGCCTTTTTCAAAAAGCCGTAAGTCAGCTGGTGAGGCGACTAGCTTGGCGCTAACCGCACTCAAAAGGGTTAATGTTTCCTGTGAAACAGGATTCGGAGTTAGCAGTAACAAAACGCGCTGCAACTGGATTGTCCCCATGTCCATCGCCGGTAGTGGCAACGAGCTGGTGAGATCAAAGACGCCGATATACGGGGTGGTCACCCCTTGGCTGCTGGTGTGAATCATCGCCAGCCCAGTGTCCGGAATACCGACAGGGGCCAACTCCAGCCGCTTTAACAAAGCTTCTTTAACCACCGGTGCTTCGGCAACAACAGTCGGTAACCGGCTGAGTATCGCGTCAATCGTAGCCACAATCGTTGTGACTGGCGCCGTCATGTCAGTTACGGCAAAGTGTTGCAATAAACCATCTGCCGCCATCACCATCGTTTTCAGACTTTCAAACGCCGTGACCGTCTGATCCAGCGACGGTTGGTTCGCCGGTCGCACCTGTTTAGGGGTGGCCTTTTGAACCAATCGGCGAATTTCGGCCATTTCTTCGCGCCCCAAGATCGGCGTGATCACCAGATATTGGTGTTTGAAGCCCGGTAACGGCATGGTCGCCAAAACCAAATCATAATGTTCAAGTTGCTGCTTGGGTAAGTCGCTGACCTGAATGATTTTGATCTTGCGAATCTCAGGCACCTGGACCCGCAATTTTCCGGCGATCAAACTGCCGGTCCCGGGACCATCACTCGTGATCAGCAACACCGCAACCGGTGCATCAGTTCGCGTATGGTCTAAAACCGAGGCGAAGTACAAAACCAGATAGCCTAACGCATTGCCGGTAAAGGCGCCGCGTCCGAAAACGTCATCGGCCGCTTGTTGGACAGCCTGATAAAGTTCCGGATAGTCATCACGCAAATGGGCAAGCACCGGATTCGTCATCGTGACCCCTGGCAGCCAATCGCCACCAGTTGTCCGCTGAACATGGGCAAGCAGCGAGGAATAAAGTTGCGTATTTCCGGAAAATTTCCCGGGAAATTTTCGCGCCACTTCGCGAATTAATTCTTGGACTTCCAGGTTAATGGTCAAATCAAACGGATCAACCTGTTCACCGGCTAAGCCGCCACGAATGTTACTGAGTTCAACTGCTAAAAACTGATAGTCGCCAACGCGAACTTTTTCCCGGATGGTGGGATCCATTTCGGCTAGAAACTGGAGTGCCAGTTGTTGATCCTGAAACAGCCGTTCCTGGTCAAAATGGGGTTGGGCCTTCACATGATGATCTTCACGCAACCGATGCGTGTTAACGGCAACGGTGAGTAACACTGCTTTGCGTTGATTGTCACTCAGGTCGGCTAGTGCTTTGATGCGGGATAGTGCCGTATTGGCTGCCAGCAGTTCTTCTTGCGGTAACCGTTTGATGAAGTAATCCGTCACCGGATCAAAGGTTTGCCGCGGATCATTTAAGAAACGAAAGAACACATACGGATTAATTTCAGCATTCAAGACGCCGACAAGTACTCGCCGAATATCGCCTTCCTGCCCTTCAATCCAGATACCGGCAGCTTTTTGGCGATTCAACTTGAGATGATATTCATTGAGTGCCGGTTCCAAAATATCAAGGTCTTGTTTAATGGTGGTCACGCTGACATCCACATCGGTTGCTAAGGCCGTCATGGTTTTGGGTGCGCCCGCATTCAGCATCATTAGGATCAAGGCACTCTGCCGCTGACTGGGATCGAACGTCAGGTTTTGTTGTTGCTGGGCCAACGTCTCCGACAATTTTGCCAGATCCGTTGTTGCGCCTTTTAACCGGTAGGAACTGCCATCACCTTTGTCGAGCTGTAAGTTCAAGGCAGTAATATCATGTTCCAGTTGCGAAAGTTCACGGTAAATGGTCCGGCGGCTGACACCCAGCTGTCGTTGCAGCTCGTCCCGGCTCACACCGGCGGGCTGACTCATCATCAGTTTGATCATTTCCTGTTCACGATTCGTTAGTAACATGTTTTTCGCCCCAGACGGCCGCAACTCGACCTCGCCTATTTCATTTTATCAATAAGTTTATCATAGTTCGTTGCGTTCAAAAGACCGTCGACGGTGTAGACTTGAACATTGGCAAATTGCAATTTAACGCGGCGTGCCGTTTCCTTTGATGCGATAATCAACACGTTGTCTTTGTCCTCAATCTCGCCGATCGCGACATTGCGTACCTTGACATCCTTGTTGAGTTTCCGCAATTCGGAACGGAAAGTTGCCTGTGCCATCGTCGCAGAGCCGATGTTTTGATCATGATGCAGGAAGTCAACTTCCGTAATCTTGTCAAAATCAATCTCGTTCAATTCGTCTTCCGGTGTTTCCTGTTGCGCTTTCGGCGCTTCTGCGGTAGCCGTTTCATCCGTACCGCCAACCGCTTCAGCTTTCAGACTGGCAATGATTTCGTCGTACTTCGGACTATTCAGGAAGTTTTCAACCGCAACGTGAGCGGCACCCGGCGTCTGTTTCTTGGCACGATCCGCCAGTTCATCTTGGGTAACAACCAACAGTCCCGGCTTGTCTTGCAAATTACTGATCGCCGTGTTGGTAACTGAAAGATCCAACCCAGCCTTCTTGACCTTGTCACGCAGAATCGAAGCACCCATTGCGCTTGAACCCATGCCGGCATCGCAAGCAAAGATGATTTGTTTGATGCCCTTAGCCTGATTCATCACGTCTTTGGCGGCCTCGACATTTTGTCCCTTGGCTTCCGCCTTCATGGACTTCATCTTGGCTTCGCTTTCAGCTAATTCATCGCCGGTCGTGCTCTTATCACGACGTAGGATGACTGCTGAGATAAGGAAGGAAACGGTCGTGGCTCCGGCAACGCCGATGAGCAAGCCGAGGTAGTTCCAAATGTTTACAGGCGACATAGCGAATAAGGATATGATTGAACCAGGTGAAGGGGAACTCTTCAAACCAACATTAAAGATGGAGAACAATGTGGTTCCGGTAACACCACCAGCCATGACTGACAAGAACAACGCTGGTTTCATCAAGACATATGGGAAGTAAATTTCATGAATACCGCCGAAGAAATGAATAATGATCGCCGATGGAGCAGATCCTTTAGCAGTCCCTTTACCAAATAACGCAAAGGCTAGCAAAACCCCAAGCCCTGGGCCAGGATCAGGTTCAAGTAAGAACAGGATCGACTTACCATGGGCAGCGGCCGCTTGAATGCCAAGCGGCGTTAAAATGCCCTGATTAATCGCATTATTTAGGAACAAGATCTTCGCTGGCTCAATGAAGATATTCGCTAACCAAATCAATCCATGGCTGATGATCCAGTCAACACCGGCAGCCATAACATTAGTTAGACCAGAAATAATGGGGCCAATCAGAAGAAAGCCAACAATAGCTAGCAACATGCCGATAATACCAGCACTGAAATTGTTAACCAGCATTTCAAAGCCTTGTCTGATTTTGTCTTGAACCCTATCGTCCCATTTTTTAATGCACCAACCTGCCAGTGGGCCCATCACCATCGCACCAATGAACATTGGCACATTGGTTCCGACAATAACCCCCATTGTTGCGATCATGCCAACGACGCCCCCACGATGGCCATGCACCATGGAACCACCAGAATAAGCAATTAACAGTGGTAACAAATAGGTGACCATTGGGGTGATCATTTTTGCAAGCTGTGGATTAGCCCACCAACCACCTTTAACAAAGATGGTTGTAATGAGGCCCCAAGCAATAAAGGCACCGATGTTTGGCAACACCATGCCGGAAAGCTTGGTCCCGAATGATTGCATACCGGCCTTCAGATTGAATTTCTTCTTCTCCGTTACCGGCGTGTTTGCTGATTTAGCTTCCAAAGCAAACACACTCCTTTCCCTTGTTTACGGAGATTATTGTAACCGCTTCATGTAATCGCTGACAAAAGCTACTTTGGCACAGTTGGCTGTGCCAAACATTCACCCCAAGTCTTTTCCAACATTTATCTGGCAAAACAGCGCAAAATAGACGATAACAGTATTCGCTAACTGTTTCACGGGTTATCTTAAAAGGCGCAGATTGCTCGGAGACAGCAACATTTAATGACGATGTCAGCTTCAAAACCCGCTTTTCTTCCTTAATACAAATTTTGACGAATGCACAGAAGCTTTCTTAGAAAATCCAAATTTAGGTATAGACCATTGTTGACAAGGTTACTTTTTGATGTTATATTGGACTAGACCAGATAAGGGGGATATCAATTATGGATGTTAAAGTTTTTGATAACGACACAGAAGCAGGTAAATACGCATTTGAACTGATTAAGCAAGGGATGGACAACGGCGCCAAGGTGCTTGGTTTGGCTACCGGCAGCACCCCTGTCACCATGTATCAGGCAATGGTGAACAGTGATGTTGATTTCAGCAACATGACATCGATCAACTTGGATGAATATGTTGGCATGTCACCGGATAACGATCAGAGTTATCGCTACTTCATGCAGAGCCACCTTTTTGACAAGAAGCCGTTTAAGGAAACCTTCGTGCCAAACGGCCTTGCCAAGGATCCTGAAGAAGAAACCAAGCGTTATAACAAAGTCATTGCCGATCACCCAATCGACATTCAGGTTCTGGGGATTGGTCGCAATGGTCACATTGGCTTCAACGAACCAGGCTCACCATTTGACGCAGAAACACGGAAGGTTCCGTTAACCCAAAACACCATTGACGCCAACGCTCGCTTCTTTGAAAATAAGGACGATGTACCGCGTTACGCTTATTCCATGGGTATCGGTTCCATCATGAAGAGCAAGAAGATCTTGCTTCTGGCCTTTGGTGAAAACAAAGCCGACGCCGTTCAAAAGATGATCGAAGGCCCGGTTACCAACGACGTGCCTGCATCTATTTTGCAGAAGCATCCGGATGTTGTTGTCATCTTGGACAAGGCGGCTGCAAGTAAGTTGAGCAAGAAATAGAACGTTATTAAAACGAACTACTAAAAGCGGGCTAATTGGCCTGCTTTTTTTAATGTGAGCGTGAGTCAGCGCGCTTAGAAGCAGGCAAACGCGTTATGGCATAAGCCCGTTCACACTCTGCAAGCGCTTCTATTTTTACTCTGGATTCATGGTAAAATGAAGCCATCACAAACTCGGATATCGGAGGAAATTATGTATAAAGCCGTTGTATTTTTCGATTTAGATCAAACCCTGCTCAACGATGAAAAGCAAGTGCCGCCTGAAAACGTAAAGGCGCTTAAAGCGTTGGAGGCCAATGATGTGCTGCCGGTCATTGCTACTGGCCGCAGCTACTATGAACTAGCCGATATTATGGCCGCTACTGGCATTCGGAGCGCGATTACGGCAAACGGCGGGGATGTTTTCCTTAATGGCGAGCATATTTTTCAAAGTGTCATCGGCGAACCTCAGCTGGTGCGGTTTCTCAATGCAACCGCAGCTCAGGATATTCAGGTGGCCATGTACTCCAGTGAGGCCTCTGCTTTAACCGGCTATGATCAACTCACCACCGATAATTACGCACAAGTGCACCAAACCCCGCCGCCGATCAATCCTAAGTATTATCAGGAGGCCTCACTGTCGCTATTGCTCATCTTTTTGCCTTGGAATCAGACCGGCGATCAGTTAGGTAAGCAGTTCATTCAGGACTTCCCCGAATTGACCTTCTATCGCAATTCCCACTTTTCCTTTGATGTCGTCAATCATGGCATTTCAAAAGGCAGTGGCATGTCGGTTCTGTTGAATCAGCCAACCTTGCGCGGTGTGCCTACCTATGCGTTTGGTGACGGCTACAACGACATTCCGCTTCTGCAAGCCGCCGATACCGGCATCGCCATGGGAAATGCCTATCCCAAAGTTGCCGCAATTGCCGATTACCAAACCGATGACTACCGCAAAAATGGCATTCCCAACGCGCTTGCTCACTTCAACCTGATTTAATTGATCCACACACCAAACTCGGGACTCAAAAAGCATTGCGATTATTAAAAATTTGATAGCAACATCGATACCCCTTTGCAAACACGTGTTCTCATCATTTTCTTCCAAAATTCATGGCCGAAAATTATTTAATTTTTGCGCCTAAAACGTTGTTACATCAGCATTTTCAGCGACCCCTATAACGTGTTCGCCGCGCAAAGTCAAGACCGCAGTAGCGCGAATTTTCTGCTATACTCAAGGCATGCTGCACGTTATTTGGGCGTGATCGTGTCACTGATCAGTAACGCTGCGGCATCGCAAAATCTGCTGATGGAGGGGTCTCGTTATGTTAGAACAATCGACAATGCATCCTGTAGTTTGGATCAACAAACATACTTATATCAGTATCGTTAAAAATGCGGACTATAATTTAGAAGTCTGGGAGATTACCGCCGAAAATCGGCAGCATCGGATGGCGCGGATGAACTACAAATATCATCGTGATAATTTCGCCGGGTTCATCTATCGACTCTTTCCGCAGATTGATCTCATTCAAATTCACAATATTCAAAAGAAGATCAATCCATATTTCGATTTAGAAGTTTAGAGGTGTTCACATGGATAGTCTGGTCGTTCAATTACTAATCATGGTCGTTGTCGCCTTCATCATCACGTTGGCGGTGATCGTAGCCGAATGGCGTACCAAAACATTCAAGACATGGCAAATCAGTGTCCAATCCGTCGTCGCTATTCTGCTATTAGCCATTGGCATTAGCTTGTTGACGGTTCGCTAGTCCTCCATTTGATGTGGTTGCCGTTTTAAAAAGGCGGCATTTTCAAAGACTCGTTACCTATATTCAGTCATAACGCTCGTGACTGTAAGGTAACCGCTCTTTGAATAAAAAGAGTTCACCCAAGAAAGTCGGTTAATAGCCGGCTTTTTCTTATGGAGAAAAATGCTCACTAAGCGCAATCTGTTTCACGTGAAACTTTTTAACAAAATTCAAAGACCCGAAAAATAAGCCGCCTGTTATCTCAAGTTAACAATTCACCTAATTCCTCAGCCTGCTTCGTCTTACGCATGCCAATATCTGTATCAAATCGTCCGCTCAACCTTAAGTTGTCATTTATTTTGCAAAGTTCGTTTCTTAATCGGAAAACCAACAAAATTCAGCGAAATCTATGATTGGACGTTAACCTAATCAATCCGTATACTTGCACCAACGGCACGGTAAAAATACGTTTACACGGAGGCGGAAGTTTGAAAAAGCGACAGGCGAAGCACAAAGGTATTTCCCAACGAATGGTGATCATTGGCATCGGAATTTTAGCCATCATTGTTGTAACCATTGTTTTCTTCATGACCCAACATAAGCAGCCCCAGCAGTCAACGACTTCGAACGCGGTGGCGACTTTTCAGGTTAAGCGCCACGAATTGCGGTTGTCCGGCCAAGCCCAGGCAACACGCACGCAAAAAATCGAGGTTCCTGAAGGCACGGTACAGAATCAATCGGTCAAAAACGGTGATACGGTGACGGCCGGCCAACAGCTGCTAACGGTCTACCACCCTGACGTTCAGGAAAAAATCACGACAGCCAACCAGTCACTCCAAAAACAACAACGCAGCCTCAAACAATTGGATGACAAAATCAACCAACTCAAGTCGTCACTCAATCAGTTGGCAGCTGACGATCCGCAAAGATCTGATTTACAGAGCCAACTGGATGAAGCCCAAAGCAGTCGCCAGGATTCGGCCGCGGCTGTTGACGAGGCCAACCAAGATGTCGCTAAACTGCAGCAAAATCTCAACACTGTTGTTAAGGCACCATTTGCCGGTCGTTTGTATATTGACTATCAAGCAAACGGCCAGCAATCGATCACCGAAACCTCATCAGAAATGGAAGCGGTTGGTCAGGTTTCTGAATTTGATTATGCCGATGTTAAAGTTGATCAGTCGGTAACAGTGCAGGCACTGTCGACCAAAACGAAACAGACAACTTCCATTAACTTTATCAGCAGCGATCCGGCGAAATCCAGCAAGCCGAATCTGGCGAAGTACGATGTCACCGCTAAGTTAGATCACGGTTTTTTAAACGGTCAGTCGGTCAGCATGATCATCCCTCTAAGCGGCCTGCAGATTCCTAAAACCGCGGTACGCCAAGGCGCTGTCTACAAGGTGGTCAACGGCCGCGCAGTGCGGACCAAGATCACTTACACCAAAAAAGACGACATGTATGAAGTCACGGATGGCCTCAGCAGCGGCGACCGTATTTTGGAAAATCCCACCAAGTCAACCAAAGACGGAGCGAAGGTGACCGTTGATGATTGATCTTCAGCATGTTAACAAAAGTTACGGTCAAGGTGCGACCGCTTTTCACGTCCTCAAAGACATCAATCTGCACATTGACGAAGGTGAATTTGTTGCGATCATGGGGCCTTCGGGTTCGGGAAAATCAACCTTGATCAATATTATCGGCTTTCTCGACACGGCATTTGAAGGCAAGTATTTTTTTCAAGACGAAAATGTGGCCGACTTCAACGCGACTAAAGCTTCACGTATGCGGAATCGGCACGTTGGATTTGTCTTTCAAAACTTCAGCCTCATTCACAACCTGAATATTTTTGAAAATGTCCTGATTCCGTTAAGCTATGGCGGACACCGGCGATCAGAGGTGCGTGGCAAAATCTCCGAGTTACTTGAGTCAGTCGGTCTCACCGGTATGGAAAACAAATTGCCGCGAAACCTATCTGGTGGGCAGCAACAACGGGTGGCGATTGCCCGCGCCTTGGCAAATTCGCCGCAATTTCTGATTGCTGACGAACCCACTGGCGCCTTGGACAGTCACACATCCGCAGACATTATGCAACTTTTCAAGGAATTACACCGAAAAGGCGGCACGATTATCATGGTCACGCATGATGAGCACGTTGCCGAGCAAAGCGATCGGATGATTAAAATCCTGGACGGCCAGATCATCAGTGATACGGAGGTGGCCCATGCGACTAAGTGAACTCATCAGAATCTCCTTCCGCGCACTGGCGGCTAACAAACGCCGCAGTTTCTTGACGATGATCGGGATTGTCATTGGGATTGCGTCTGTCGTCACGATTCTTTCGTTAGGTAACGGCATCAAAGCGGCAACCGTGAAGAACCTGCAAGCCGATACCCAGGGCCAGCAAACCGCCGAGATCACCTTCAACCCCACTAGCAGCAGCGAAACCGATGCCGGCTTTAAAGAAAGCGACATCACGCTGGCAAAGCAAACGGCGCCGGATAAAATCAAGAAAGTCGTGATTAAACACGATAAAGAACGGCTGCAAGTCAACGGTCAGCTGGCAAATGCCGATACGATGATGTCTGTCACCTTGGTCAATAAGGCAAAACCCAACATTCAGTTAAACGCTGGTCATGGTTTTAGCCAAGAATCGTTACAGACAGACGGCGAGGATACGTTAATTTCCAAAAAGCTCGCCAAAAAGGTTTTCCACGGCAATACCGCAGCATTAAACTCCTCCTTGGAACTTGGAACCAAAAACTACAACATTATCGGCGTTTTCAGCCCGCCCAAAACCCCGTATTCCGCGCTGGACGTTGATGTCTTAGTACCGGAAAAAGCCTATCGTGCCGGGCAGCTTTCTCAGGAAGGCCGAAAATTGGCAATCACGTATAAAACCGGTAGTGACGTCAGCAAGCTGACCAACAATGTTGTTCGCCAGCTGAAAAAATCCGGCAGCGAACGGCGCAGCGGCGAGTATTCATACTTTGATTACGGCGAATTACTGAAAGGCATTGGCAATGTCATCAGTGCTTTAACGTTATTTGTGAGTGCTATTGCCGGCATCTCCCTTCTGATTGCAGGTGTTGGGGTCATGAACATGATGTACATTTCCGCTTCGGAACGGTCGCAGGAAATCGGCATCCGAATGGCAGTCGGCGCCACTCCCGCCGAAATCATGAAACAGTTTCTTTTAGAATCGGTCATGCTGACACTAACAGGCGGTGTGGTCGGATTGATTGTGGGTGCGTTAACCGCCTGGATCATCGCGATGTTCCTACCATTCAAGCCGGTCGTCACGTTAGGCTCCGTTATCGGCACCTTTGCCATTTCAAGTATTGTCGGCATTGTGTTTGGCTTATTGCCGGCGAAGAGTGCGGCTAATAAGAATTTGATTGATATTTTGAAGTCATAATGTTTCGTTCCACCTACAAGCGCTAGTGGTCAAATGACTAGCGCTTTTTTGCTGCCTCAAAAAAAAGCCGCAGCATCCAGTCATTTTGACCAAATACTGCGGCTTCGCCTTTTAAAATAACCCCAGCTTCCCGATACGCTGGGCTGCCTCCTCCAACCGTTGCGGACTGGTAAGTAAGCCGATTCGCACATAGCCTTCTCCATGGTCGCCAAAACCGTTTCCAGCGGCTACGGCCACGTCTGCCCGCTCCAAAAGTAGTTCTGTGAAGGATTCGCTGGTGTATCCGGCAGGCACGGGCATCCAGGCGTAAAACGTGCCGGGAGACTTTTTCCCATGCCACCCAATGGCCTCTGTCGCCGAAAACCACTCATCGCGGCGTTGTTGGTACAAGTCAATCAGTTTGGGCACTGATGTCTGATCGCCAAGCAATGCTTCGATGCCTGCTTCCTGAATCGCGGGGAAAACCGAGACAAACAGATGATCCTGAATCAGATTAATGGCCTCAATCATATCGGCATTGCCCGCTGCAAAAGCCAAGCGCCAGCCAGCCATGTTATAAGTCTTCGAAAGCGTGTAAAGCTCAATGCCCACCTCTTTCGCACCGGAACTTTGCAAGAAACTTACCGGCCGCTGACCATCAAAGCCGAGCGCGCCATAAGCAAAATCACTGACAATGCCGATGTGATGCGCCTTGGCAAAAGCGACGGTTTGATCATAAAACGCCGGAGTTGCCACCGCAGTCGTAGGATTATTCGGATAGTTCAAATAAAGCAGCTTGGCAGCATCGGCCACCGCTGGGTCGATGGCTGCATAATCAGGAAGCCAGTCATGGTCCGCGGTCAGCGTCATCAGGGCTAGTTTCACGCGCGCCAATGTGACGCCTGACAGATAGTCCGGGTATCCCGGATCCGGCAGCAAAATTGTCTCACCGGGGTTCATCAAGGCAAGCGGCAGTTCCACCAAGCCGATTTTTGAGCCGCCCAAAACCGCAATTTCCTTTTCCGGATCCAATTGAACGCCATATTCGCGTTCGTAAAATTCGGCCGCAGCCTGCTTGAAGCTTGGTAAGCCGCGGAAAAGTGAATACTTATGATTCCCTGGCTTAGCCACCGCCTGTTGGGCTACCTGCACGATGTTGGCCGGTGTCGGCTGGTCCGGATTCCCCTGGCCTAAATTGATCACGTCATGACCCGCCGCAATCCGTGCATTGACATGTTTGACGAGGCTGGCAAAAAACTGCTTAGGCAGCGCTTGAAGCACCGCTGATTCTGAAAATATCACTGGTCTGATTCCCCTTTTTAATGAGTTTGCATGGTTAGTGTGCCTGGCGTGCTTAATACAGTTCCGGCCGCCGATCTGTGAAGACTGGAATTTGTTGACGCGCGGCCGCAATCTGAGCCAAGTCGATGGTGACGATGCCGACTTGCGGCTGATCGTCCAGTTGCAACAGGCGCTTGCCGAACGGATCAATCACTTGGCTTTGCCCGCCAAAATCATTGCCAGGATCTTGACCAACCCGATTCACCGCCACCACAAACGCCTGATTTTCGATTGCGCGGGCGGTCAGTAACGCCGCAAACTGTGGCAAGCGCGGCGTCGGCCATTCAGCCGGCAGGAAGAACAGCTGCGTACCATCACTGGCCATGCGCCGGAACCACTCCGGAAACCGCAAGTCATAGCAAATCGCCACACTGGCTGGCACCGCAAGCGTAAAGTGATCAGCCTCGGATCCGGCAGTAATGAACTTTTCTTCATTCATCAGGCGAAAAAGATGCGCCTTCGCATACGACGCCAGCAAGTGGCCCTGAGCGTCCAGCGTCAAACTGCGATTAAAAAAATGCTCATTTTCTGCCGTGGCAACCGAGCCACCCACAATCGTCAGGTGATAGTGGCGGGCAAGATCGCTTAAAAAAGTCTGCGTCCGCAAGCCATCCGGATCGGCAAGCGTCTCTAAATGTTCCAGGTCGTAGCCGGTATTCCACATTTCTGGTAACACGACGACATCCGCCTTTTTTCGGGCTGCCTCGGCCACCGAATCCGCCACCGTTTGATAATTTTGCTCGGGTTGCCCAAAAGCAATGTCGATTTGCGCTAAAGCAAGTGTTAACTGAGTCATCTCAATCCCTCTTTTTTAATCGCGTCCACTTTTGACTTAGAAGGCGGGCACGATGGATCCTTTGAATTCCTTGGCAATATAATCCTTAATGGTTTTGCTCTGATAGTATTTCTTGATTTGCTTGATGACTTTATCATTTTGATGCTTGGTTTGTACAACAAAGTAGTTTGGATAAGGATTGTTCTTGGTTTTCTCATGATAAATCGCGTCTTGATTGATCGTGAGTCCGGAATCAAAAGCAAAATTCGTGTTGATGGCGGCTGCCGTCACGTCTTGTAAGTGCGTTGGCAATTGCGAAGCTTCCAGTTCTTCAATTTTTAGGCCCAGCGGATTCTCGACAACATCTGCTTTCGTCGCCTTTTGGCTAATGCCGGCTTTAAGCTTAATCACGCCCGCGGCTTCAAAAAGCTGCAGCGCCCGCAATTCGTTTGACGGATCGTTCGGCACGGCGATCGAATCACCCTTTTTGAGCGCCTTCAAGTCCTTAATTTTTTTGGAATAAACGCCCATTGGAAACGCCACGGTTTTGAAAACCTGCGTAATCTTGAAATTCTTGGATTTAATCTGTTCTTTCAAAAACGGCAATGTCTGGTAACTATTCGCGCCCAAATCGCCGTCGTTTAAGGCCACGTTTGGACTGTTGTAGTCGGTGAATTGCTTTAATTTGATCGTTAAGCCATCTTTTTTAGCTAACTTTGCGACTTGTTTCATGATTAATTCGTGCGGTCCGGCAGTAACACCGACTGTGATCGTTTTATCCGACAGCTGATTCGCCGATGTCTTGCTGCTGGCGCTACTGCTGCCACAGGCGGTTAGAACGACCAAAAGACTCAACGCGAGAACTGCTGCCCAGCTTAACTTCAACCATTTTTTCATGTAAGAATCCTCCTGTTATGGGTTGTTTGGCTGATAAAATGATGATCTGCATGAAGGGAGCTGACTGTTGTAAGACGCTCGCCGGTCCAAAAAAAGGCCCTGCCGAATCAAAAATTGATTCAGCAGGGCCGACAATGTCGGGGTACCACCCTGGTTCGTTACTGTGTAACCTTAACGATGCCTGTTGACATCGAGACCGTCTAACGCAGGCCTAGTGCGTACCCGACTTGTCGCCGGATCCATTCCGCGGCCATTTTCACCAGACGCCTGCATCGATTTCCACCACCCATCGACTCGCTTAAGCTGCGTTTCTGACTACTCTCCGCTTCATGACGTTTCATCATTTTATCAGTTATTTTTAAAGTTGAAAGCAGTTTATCTGCATCTGGGTTAAATGTCAACTGTTTTGTTTCACGATTCGTCTACAGGAACACGCCGCCGTTTATGCCAACTTTTTTCTGAAAATTGAATCTTTTTTATTTTTTGGTTGACTTCGCTTATCACAGCGCGTATGTTAACAATTATCACATAAGATGAGATTTACATGAGAGGAGTTTTGTCGATGGAGCTGGAATTTGATTTACGCCCTGGAGCCAATCGGTTTGTCAGTGAGGCCGGCGCGCTCGCTTATTTGGATACTATTTTGAAAGATTTCACCAAACCGGTCGTCATTACCGGCGAAAAGAGTTTTGCGGCGTTTGAAAAAGCCTATCCGGGCACACTGGACTTACCGGTTTATCACTATGACGGATCGGCCAGTGACGAAAATGGCCATGCTTTGGCCGAAGCCATCGGTCAGGCGGATGCTGTCTTGGGAATCGGAGCCGGCCGCTTGATCGACACGGCTAAGGTCGCCGCCGAAACGTTGGGTGCCGAACTGATTAGCATTCCGACGCTGGCCTCCAACTGTGCGCCGTTCACACCGTTAGCCGCGATCTACCACGCACAGGGACATACGTTTAGTTACGTTGAGTATTTTAAAAAGTCGGCTTATATCACGTTGGTTGACTATAACTTACTACTCAGCACGCCGCATGATTTCTTCGTTGCCGGGATTGGTGATACGCTGGCGAAGTGGTACGAAATGGACGGCATCACCCGCAACAAGGTTGACCAGCTGAATGCTTATGGTCAGCTAAGCCGTGCGTCTGCCAAAACCATTCAGGCAATTCTCTTCAAAAATGCCGAGCAAGCCTTAGCCGATTTGGATGCTGGGCGGGACACGCCTGCCTTTGAAGCCGTGGCCGACACAATCATCGGCTTAGCCGGAGAAGTTGGCGGGTTCGGCGGCGTCGATGGCCGAGCAGCAGGTGCCCACGCCGTTCATAACGGACTATCCTACCTGCCGGAAACCCACGCGATTCTCCACGGCTCAAAAGTGGCTTACGGCATTTTGGTGCAACTCGCCACAACCGGGGATGACGATGAAATTCGCAGTTTGATGCCTTTTTATGAAAAAATCGGTCTGCCGTTAAACCTCGAGGATCTCCACGTCACCAAGAACGTAGCCCAAAAGATGCAGCAAGTCGCTGAATTTGCCGCACAACCTGAGGAGACTTTTGTTTTAATCGACAAAGATCTAACGCCACAGCAAATCGTATCCGCCATGAAAAAAGTGGAACAAGTCACTAGCGAAGCTGCTGCTTAATGAACTGGTTAGGCAAAAAATACGCCGCTACCCAACTTTATCGAGTTGAGTAGCGGCGTATTTTGTTGAACTCATGCCGATTTTCCGCCGCGTGATTTTGTCTGTGCTTCAGGCAGTTTGGCGATCAACCGAATCAAAAACGGGCGGATGGCTTTGAAAATAACCTCGGCCACCACGAACCCCACCGCCAGTGCCATTGCAATCAAAATAACATTATAGATCTGCTGCGCGGCACTGGCGGCTTTTCCCATGGTAAAACTGCGGGCACCCAGATAGGCGATCCCACCTGGCACCAGCGACACGAGGCTAGGTATGTAAATCGTATTCACCGGCACCCGATGGCGAATGGCAAAATAATTCCCTAACAACCCGATGATCACCGTTGCGGTAAAATTCGGCAGCACCAGACTGTGATCCTGCAAACTGATCAGCCAGTAAGCACACCACGAAACGCCACCGGTTATCCCCGCCGGCAGCAACGCGCGCTTGGGAATATTGGTGATAACGCCAAAACCGATGCTCGATAAGATGCTGATAATAAATTCAACGAGTAACCGCACGTTAACGCCCTCCTAGCACTTGGGTCAAGACAATCGCAATCACGACACCGGACCCGATTGCGCCAGCGACAAAAATGGCATCCACGGTTCGGACGATACCGCTAATAATCTGCCGCGATAGGATTTCACGAATCGCGTTGGTAATCGCCACCCCCGGCACCAACGGCATCAGCGCACTGATAATAATATTACCGGCATTATCTCCCCAGCCAATATTCATGAGTAACTCCGCCAAAATCGCTACCACAAACGCCCCGGTTGCCTCTTTGAAATAAGGCGTTGTGGTTCGGCGTCCGACAAATTCCGCCCCGAGATAACCAAAGATCCCGACAAAAAATGCCCAGGCCAGATCACCGTTCGTTGCTTTAAACAATAGCATCGGCGCCACCGAGACCCAGCCAGCACCAAGAATGCGCGCCCACCAGGGAAAATTGATGACCTGCCGATCAATCCGCGCCACATCACGTTTCAAAGCGTCAAACGTAATTTTGTGCGCAACGAACTCCCGCGAAAGCTGATTCAACTCATCAACCTTTTGCAAGTTGAACCCACCTAACGAGGACTTGATCAACAGCGTCCGACTCTCATTTTCCAGACTGACAAACACCGCGGTGATAGTTGCATAACAGGCAACCCGCGCACCGGCAGCATGCCCGATATATTCAACCGTCGTCTCGATGCGCGAGGTCTCCGCACCGGCATTAAGCAAAATCTCACCGACCTTGCCGCAAACTTCTAAAATTTCTTCTGTATCCGGTTGGCTCATGCGTCTTGCTCCTTATCGCGTTGCGTTTTACTAATTGTCGGCTTTTTTACCGCCAGTGGCAAGCAACCCGCCATAAAATAGTCATTTAAAAACAGCATATCGTGTTTAACACAAATTTTCATCAGTTATCGTGCTTAACCAATGAAAAAAGTGCCCGCCGCAGCAGACACTTTTTCGGCCGTACGCTTATTGCATACATCAAAATTCACATTAAGGTGTATTAACCCCAAAGAAAATAATAAATAACGATCCATAAACCAATAAAATCATGGCACCGCCAATCAGTGTTGCCAGCAAACTTTTGAGCAACACGGAAAACTTGCTCTTCCATAGAATCGCAATCAGGGTCAATGCCAACATGCCAAAGATAAGCAATAGCAAAAAGATCAGTAGCAGCTGCGGCCAAAGAATATCCATTCGGTATACCTCATGCTAATGTATCAGCCATTGATCGCGGTTGATCATCGCTGACCGCTTTTAGAATATCAATATTTTTGCTTCAACACAAAGTCTATGCTTCAATCGCATGTTGGCGGATACCACTTATGCCGGGACAAAAAACAGAAAAATCAAGACCAGCGCAAGCAAGTAGCAACCCTGCACCACAAGCGCTCCCATCGTCCATCCCCGCATGGCTGCCAAGTCAGGTACTTTTTTCATCGTTGTCCATAAATAGATGGCCGGCAAAAAACCAAATACCGGTACCACAAATGCCAAAAACAACAGAAAAATAAACCACAACGACTGGATCAGATTTTGCTTCATAAGTTAAAACTCCTTTATTGAGGGAGGGACGGTTTTATCTAAGGTCAGTTTTGAAGCAGCTACGGGTTAATGGTTCTTATCATAATATAAATTTATTTGAACAGTTTCAATCCATCAATTTCTTTACTCAATACCATCACGCGCATTCGCCGATTCCTAGCCACCTCGGTTCACGCTCATATCAAAAAAGCCAGCGAACCTTTATTCAGGCCCTCTGGCTTCACTGCTTATTGCGCTACTTTACTAATACGTCCCTGTTCGATATAAACCGACAAAATGGCCACATCGGCAGGATTAACCCCGCTAATTCGGCTGGCTTGGGCGATGGTTGCCGGTTGGATTTTAACCAGTTTCTGCCGCGCTTCCGTTGCTAAACCATTGATCGCATCGTAATCAATGCGTGTCGGAATCTTTTTCCCCTCAAGCCGCTTCAGCTTGGCAACGCTGGCTTCTTCCTTGGCAATGTAGCCGGCATACTTGATTTGAATTTCAACTTGTTCAATCACCCGATGATCCAGTTCCGGATTATCAGGTAAAAATTGCGCCATGGTTTGGTAATCAATTTCCGGACGCTTCAGGAAATCGCTGGCGAGCACGCCATCTTTCAATGGCGCAAAGTGATGGGCTTCAAGCCACGGGTTAACATCCTTGGGCTTCAACCGCGTTGTCTCCAGTCGCTTCAATTCCGTCGTGATGGCCTGCCGTTTCGCCAAAAAGTCTGCGTACCGCTTATCACTAATTAAACCAAGCTCGTGACCCATTGGCGTGAGTCGCAAGTCAGCATTGTCGTGGCGCAACAACAGACGATACTCCGCGCGGCTGGTCAGCAATCGATAAGGTTCGTTCGTGCCTTTGGTGACCAGATCGTCAATCATGACGCCAATATAAGCATCGGACCGCTTCAAGGTGAACGGTCCTTTACCTTGAGCACGGCGGGCCGCGTTGATGCCAGCCACGATTCCCTGGCCGGCCGCTTCTTCATAACCACTGGTACCATTCATCTGGCCGGCAGTGTACAGGTTCTCAACGATTTTGGTCTCCAACGTCGCCTTCAACTGCCACGGCTCAATCACATCATACTCAATCGCATACCCCGGCCGCATAAGCTCGGCCTTTTCCAAGCCCGCCACACTATGCAGCATTTTCAACTGAATTTCTTCAGGCATGGACGTGGAAAAGTCGCCGACATAATACTCGGAAGTATCACGGCCTTCAGGTTCCAGGAACAACTGGTGGCGCGGCTTATCCGCAAAGCGCACGATTTTATCTTCAATAGATGGGCAATAACGTGGGCCAACGCCTTTGATGACGCCGGAAAACATCGGTGCGCGATCCAGATTTTCGCGGATGATTTGATGGGTCGTTGCGTTGGTGTACGTCATCCAGCAACTTAACTGATCTTTGAGATAGACCGAATCAGGCGTGGTAAAGCTAAAATGATTCGGCGTGGTGTCGCCCGGTTGTTCTTCGGTTTTGCTGAAATCGATCGTGTTGCCATTGACCCGCGGTGGTGTTCCGGTTTTAAAGCGGCGTAATTTAAAGCCAAGATGTTCCAGATTCTCCGACAACTTGATGCTTGGCAAACTGTTGTTAGGGCCGGAACTGTACATCAGCTCGCCGATGATAATCTTACCGCGGGAGCTAGTGCCTGCCGTGAGCACAACACTTTTAGCCCGATAAATCGCGCCGGTTGCGGCCACGATGCCAACTGCTTTGCCGGCTTCGACCAATACCTCAGTTGCCAAACCTTGGCGTAAATCCAGGTTAGGCGTGTCTTCGATGACGTGCTTCATGCTGCGATGATAGGCAGCTTTATCCGCCTGCGCCCGCAATGCCCGCACAGCCGGACCCTTACCGGTGTTGAGCATCCGCATCTGAATATAGGTGCGGTCGATATTCTTGCCCATTTCACCGCCCAGTGCATCGATTTCGCGAACCACGATTCCCTTAGCCGGACCGCCGAGACTCGGATTACATGGCATGAACGCCAACATTTCCAGGCTAATCGTCAGCAACAATGTTTTTTGACCCATGCGCGCCGCGGCTAAGGCAGCTTCACAACCGGCATGGCCGGCGCCGACAACCACCACATCATACTTGCCGGCTTCAAACTTCTTTACTTCTGGCATCTGTTTTCCTCCACGAATCTGTTTCTCATCACATTAAAGGTTACTTACCTAAGCAAAATTGACTGAATAACTGGGTAATCAATTCATCCGGGGCACTTTCACCGGTAATCTCCCCAAGTTTGTCCCACGCTGCGGTCATATCAATTTGCACCAAATCGATCGGCATCCCGGCATCGATACCGGCAATGACCGCGTCCAGACTTTTGCTAGCCTGGCGCAGTAAGCCGATTTGCCGAGCATTCGAGACCATAACGGTACCCTGACTGTTTTCAATGCCGCCAAAGAAGAGTTTGGCGATCCGTTCATCAAGTTCGTCCATCCCATCACTGGTAGGAATGGCGGTTTTGATGACCTCATTGGGCTTTACTAATTGGTACAGCACATCTGTGTCGAGTTGCTTTGGTAAGTCTTGTTTATTCAGGACAATCATGCGTTTTTTGTCCGCGGTCGCCGCAATCAATTCGCGATCTTCGGCCGTCAGCGGTTGACTTTGGTCTAATACCAGCAAAATCAGATCCGCCTGCGTGATGGCTTGCCGCGAACGTTCGACGCCGATTTTTTCGACTTTATCGGTGGTGTCATGAATGCCGGCCGTGTCGACCAACTTCAACGGAACGCCGCGCACATTAACGTATTCCTCTAGCACATCCCGCGTGGTGCCGGCAACATCGGTCACGATGGCCTTGTCCTCATGCAACATATGGTTCAGCAACGAACTTTTACCCACATTCGGGCGACCGACAATCGCTGTCGCCAAGCCTTCGCGTAGCACTTTCCCTTGGCTGGCTGTTGTCAGCAGCTGTTCGATGGCTTTTTTGACGGTTTGCGCTTTTTCAAGCAGCATTTTGGTCGTCATTTCGTCTGTATCATATTCGGGATAATCGATATTGACCTCGACCTGGGCTAACACTTCGAGGATCTCCTGCCGCAGCCGTTTAATTAATGTGTGCAGATTCCCATCGAGCTGATTAACGGCGACCTGCATGGCGCGATCCGTTTTTGCCCGGATCAGATCCATGACCGACTCGGCTTCAGTGAGATCAATCCGGCCATTTAAAAAGGCCCGTTTGGTAAATTCGCCTGGCTCGGCCATGCGGGCCCCTTCGCCAAGCAATAATTGCAAAATGCGATTGGTCGCAACAATGCCGCCGTGACAATTGATTTCAACCACGTCTTCGCGGGTGAACGTCTTTGGCGCCAACATCACACTCACCATCACTTCATCAATCAAGTCGCCGGTTTCCGGATCGACAATGTGGCCATAGTGAATCGTATGACTTTTGACCTGCGTGAGATCTTTGCCTTTGAAGACTTTGTTGGCAGTTGTGACGGCGGTTTCGCCGCTGAGCCGGACAATGCTGATCGCACCTTCGCCAGGCGGTGTCGAAATCGCTGCGATGGTGTCGTAAGCAGTGATAGATGTAGACATAACGGAAGACTCTCCTTTTTTGATGGTTTGTGAGTTGGGCAGGTTTGGGATGGTTTGGAGGCATTGGTTGAAGCTATGGGTGAGTCGTTTTTTCCGCGGCTCTCCATAACGCGCTCGCAGTCGCAGAAATCTGCGTGTAAGGACCTCAAGCCTAAATGGCCAAAGCCCAGCCATTTAGGCTTGAGGCCACTTACACTCCGATTTCTAAGCGCTCCTGCTCGCGCTCACTTCACAAAAAAAGTGCCGAATCCAGTCTCTTCCCTTGTTTGGGAGAGACTGGATAAAGCACTTTGACTACTTCATCGTTATTAAACTGTGACCATCATACTTAAATCAACGCTGCTTGTCAAAAGTTAGTTACGGTCGTTTTGGTGTGACCACGACGTAGCGGCGGGGGTCGACGCCTTCAGAATGGGTGTCGACGTATTGATTGTCGGCTAGGGTCGTGTGAATGGCCTTGCGTTCGAATGATGGCATTGGATCTAAGTAGATCGCCTTGCCGGTTGCCAGAACCTCACGCGCGGTGCGTTCGGCTAAACGTGTAACGGTGGCTTGGCGGCGTTCGCGATAATCGCCAACATCCAGCATGATCGTCCATTTACTTTTGGCATAATGGTTGAATTCGGTCTGGGCTAAGTATTGAATGGCATTGATAATCTTGCCATGTTTACCGATTAACAGCCCTTCCTCATCGGTTTTGAGTTGGAAGGTGACGGTATTGCCCTGACGTTCGCTGGTGACTTGCGTTTTGATTCCCATGCCGGTGGTGATATCTTCCAGATAGCTTTGCACCATCGCCAGCGCTGTTTGATTGTCGCGCTTTTTAGTGGTGATATCGTTAAACGCACTGGCAATTTTTTTGCCGGCAGTGTCGGTTAATGCCACTGCAAGCTTGCCCGGCCTCGATTTGCCTGCAGGATCATGGTCGGTTTTCGGATCAGGCGCTGGATCGGCTGGTGGCTCCAATGGTTTTAGATTGACAATGGCCGGTTTACGCATGAAGCCCAGGAAGCCGTTCTTGTTTTCCTGAACGACTTGAACGCTGACCGCATCACGTGGTAAGCCAAGTTGCTTCAGCCCGGTTTCGATGGCTTTTTGAATCGTACTGCCTTGAAAGGTTGGCATCTTGCTTCCTCCCGTTGTTATTTACGCCGTTTGGTCGCTTTCTTATACGCCTTTTTGAGTGCCCGTTCTTTTTCCTTTTCCGCCCGCGCTTTTTCTTCACGCTCGCGCCGAATCTTGAATGGGTTTTGAATCAGTAACTGCTGAACCATTGAAAAGGCGTTGGTAACAACCCAGTAAATGGCCAGCGCACTTGGTAAGGTTACTGAGAAAACAAAAATCATCAGCGGCGAAATGATCATCATAATCCAACTGCTTGAGTTGCGGGTTGGCTGAGCCATCATGGATAAAATGCTGGTGCCTAACGTAAATAAGGTAGCCAGAATCTGCATGACCCACCATGGATCGGGTTTGGACAGGTTCATCCATAGGAACGTTCCGGATTGCAGCGATGTTGTTCGCAGAATCGCTTGATACAGCGCAATCAGAAATGGCATCTGAATCACGATTGGCAAACAGCCCATCACTGGATTGACGCCCGCAGAAGCATAAAGTTTCTGGGTTTCATCACGCAGCTTGGTCTGAGTTTCCGTGTCCTTAGAGCTGTATTTTTGCTGCAGCTCTTTCATCTGCGGAGCGAGTTCCTGTTGCTTGGCCATACTCTTGATGGACAGGTAGCTCAACGGGAAAATCAAAATCCGGATGATCAGGGTGAAAGCGATAATCCCGACACCGGGGTTGCCGCCAAACAGATTTGCCAGCCAGATAACAAATTGGCCGGCCGTGTAAACAACATAACGATCCCAGAACCCGGTACTATGTTCTGACACTGGCGCCGTGCCACAGGCGGTCAGAATGAAAACCAGACTCAGCATGCTCACAATGACAAGCAGGCGTTTGATTTGACGATTTTTCACAAATAATCCCTCTCTTAACCTAAGCATGGTCAGATGACCTCGATATCTTCGTTCAGGATGCCCGCCAAGCGCATGACATGAATCAGGTTCTTCTTGGTTTCAGCCATATCAAGCTGGTTAGCGGACTTACGCGCAATGACCAGAAAATCGGTCTGCGGATCAATGTCGGGTTTTAACTCGAGCAGGCTTTGGCGAATATAGCGTTTAATCTGATTTCGCATCACGGCGGTGTGGCCGACTTTTTTGCCTACAGAGATCCCCACCCGAAAATGGGGTTGATCACGTTTCATGTGATAGATCACAAAATTGCGGTTGGCAACCGAATCGCCGTGGTCAAACACATTTTGAAATTCAGCTTCTTTTTTGATCCGATACGACTTGCGCAATGATGCTCCCTCACAATCTGGTTCTAAGTATACAAGACGAGTTGATGTTTTCCTATATGTATCAGCAGGCTGCTGCCGATTTTATATGATAAATGGGAATTTAGGCGATGAACAAAATGAACGGCAACGACCAACAATCGGGTCATTGCCGTTCATTGGATGGCTGGTGGGGTTTGGTTTCGGAGGATGTGCAGGTGAGCGGTTGGCCGAATGCTCTCGTAGAAACGCGCTCACAGGCCCAGAAACCTGCGTGTAAGGACCTTGGTCGCAATGGCAAAGACCGCCATCACGGTTCGCTAGCCGAGAACTCTCCGAAACGCGCTCACCGGCGCAGAAGCCTGCACATAAGAACCTCAGCCCTAAATGGCCAAAGACCAACCATTTAGGGCTGAGGCCACTTATGCTCCGGCTTCTAACCGCGCCGGTTCGCGCTCTTAAAAAAACCACTGACGCGGTCAGTGGCTTAGGCGGATAATACTTTACGTCCTTTAGCGCGACGGCGTGCTAAAACTTTGCGGCCGTTCTTTGTGCTCATTCGCTTCATGAAACCATGAACACGTTCGCGGTGACGTTTCTTTGGTTGGAAAGTACGTTTGGTTGTCATTGACGACACCTCCTATAAAACCCGATTTATCTTTTTAAGATGACTTGCATTATCAGACATCATCCGAGTTTACACGAGGACGCAAGCTGCGTCAAGGTTTTTTCGCTGACATGGTGGATCTTTTTTGGGCTTTTTGCTGCTCTGACAGTTACGCACTGTTGCTGGTCGGCCTGTGGATAACTTGTGTATCGCAAAAATCGGTTTTAATTGTTATGCACAAATGGCGCACAGCTAATTCGCAGAATCACATGGGTGTTGATATAGTTATCCACAAGCTGTCGGCAGCCTGTTCATATCTTGTGAAACGCTTACGGCTACAAGGTTTCGGTTCCACAGACAACATGTGCATAACTGCATTTTTCTGGTTAGTGTGGTGTAGGTGTCCTCAGGGTTGGGGATAATTTGTTCGCACCTTGTTTATTTCGCGAATTTTTGTTTGTGGAAAACTGTGGTTTCTGTGGAAAACTCGGTTCCGCAATGCTAAACTTATTTTTGCAGAACATTTTTCGACCTAACCAAAACCAGCCATTATATTCACTCGTTAGCCGAACTTAATCCTGTCCATCTTGATCGGCCTGTGTTTAAGTCGGCAATTTTAGGTTAAACCACATTTAGCGTTTGCGGATCCACCTGTTGACAACTATAGAAGTTGCCGTGGTTTTTTTATGCGCTGATGTGATGTTCGCGTATCATCACATGTTGGTCATCGGCGGCTTTTTTGGATGCTGATGACAACCGCTATTTAGAGGAGGGGCGCTT